>CAWCJV010000001.1:0-685270 GCA_963795845.1 uncultured Acidobacteriaceae bacterium
TCAACTCAAAGGATTTCCGCGTGCCATCGGGCAAGAAGGTCAAACTTAAAGAGTGGGCGACAAGTATAAAGCCGTTTTGCGAAACAGAAGAGGCCTACAAAGACCTCCTGAAAAAACATGCAGAAGAGTTGAGTTCGCTGCAACAGCTTCACTCCGCATCCAATCGTTATGCGCTCCTGCTTATATTTCAGGGCCTTGACGCTGCGGGGAAAGACGGAGCGATTCGGCATGTTATGTCGGGAGTAAACCCGCAAGGGTGCGAGGTTTTCAGTTTCAAACAGCCGAGCGCCGAAGAACTGGAACATGATTTTCTCTGGCGAACGACGCGCCGCCTTCCCGAGCGCGGAAGGATTGGCATGTTCAATCGTTCCTATTACGAGGAAGTGTTGGTGGTTCGCGTGCATCCGGAAATTCTCCGCAGCCAGGGACTTTCAGAAGAATTGCGCGACGACAAAACAATCTGGAAGGGCCGGTATCGCTCCATCGTGGAAATGGAAGATCACCTTCATCGCAATGGCACAAAGATCGTCAAAATGTTTCTCCACCTTTCTAAGGAGGAGCAGCGAAAGCGATTCCTGGCGCGTATCGATGAGCCCAATAAGAACTGGAAATTCAGCCTATCGGATATTCACGAGAGGAAGTACTGGAAGGATTACGTCAAGGCGTATGAGGCTTGCCTGCAAGCGACGAGCACCCATCACACACCCTGGTATGTTGTACCCGCCGACGACAAGGAGAACGCCCGCCTGATCGTTTCCCGTATCGTTCTCGATGCGCTTGAGGGGCTGAAGATGGCCTATCCCAAAACCACTGCGAAGCGCCGAGCGGAATTGCAGTCGATCGGCAAACAACTACAGAAGAAATAATGTTTGACCGCCGCTGCTCGCTCTCAGGGCAGCGCAAAGTAGAGGGGATCATTCGTATGTTCACCAAAGAGCAGGTTCTTGCCGATCCATCCACGTGGTTCTTCGATGGCGGCCTGGAGAAGAAGTGAGCGATCCAAACGAATGCACCGCTCCACCGCAGAGTGAAGGGCGCGACGCGCTGGTTGAATTGGCGCTCAATCTGCACTGGTCCTGGAACCATGGGACAGACCAATTATGGGAACGCCTGGATTCGGAATTGTGGGAGGCTACACAGAATCCCTGGGTGATCCTGCGGACCGTTTCAAAAGACAAGATCAAATCTTTGTGGGCACAACCTGAGTTTCGTCAGCGAGCCGAAACTTTGCTGCGCCAGAACCGCGAATCCTTCAACGCAGAGGCGTGGTTCCAGAAGAAGCACCCGGATGCCGCGCTCACCGCGGTCGCCTATTTCAGTATGGAGTTCATGCTGAGCGAAGCGTTGCCTATCTACTCGGGCGGCCTTGGCAATGTAGCGGGCGATCAGATGAAAGCCGCCAGCGATCTGGGGGTTCCGGTCGTCGGAGTCGGCCTTCTTTACGGACAGGGATATTTCCGGCAGGACTTTGATTCGGAAGGGCGGCAGCGCGCGCTTTACCCCGTCAACGATCCGGGCCAGTTGCCAGTGCGGCCACTGCGTTTAGCGAACGGAGAGTGGCTTCGCTTCCAGATTCAATTGCCCGGATCCAGAATCTGGCTACGCTGCTGGCAAGTGTCAGTTGGGAGAACGAAGCTCTACCTGCTCGATACGAACGATTTCGCCAATACCGCTGCTCATCGCGGCATTACCAGCGAACTCTATGGCGGCGACGCGGAGATGCGGCTGAAGCAGGAGATCGTGCTTGGCATCGGCGGCTGGCGATTATTGCGGGCGGTGGGTATCGAGCCCGAGGTGTGCCATCTGAATGAAGGTCATGCAGCGTTCGCCGTACTCGAAAGGGCACGCTGCTACATGGAGAGTCATAAGAAGCCGTTTGACCTGGCCATGAATGTTACGCGGGCGGGAAATATCTTTACCACGCATACTGCGGTTACCGCCGGTTTCGACCACTTCGATCCCGATCTCATTCGCAAGTACCTCAGCCACTATGCGAAGGATGAACTCGCTATCTCGTTGGACGACCTGCTCGCGTTGGGGCGCGAGAACCGCGGAGATGCTTCGGAGCCCTTCAATATGGCTTGGCTCGCAGTCAGGGGCAGCGGCCAGATCAACGGCGTGAGCAAGCTCCACGGGGAAGTGAGCCGGCATATCTTTCAACCACTCTTTCCGCGATGGCCGCAACGGGAAGTTCCGATTGGCTCCGTCACCAATGGCATTCATGTGCCGACGTGGGATTCGGCAGAGGCAGATAAACTCTGGACCGCGGCTTGCGGTAAGACGCGGTGGCGTGAAGACGGACCTGTCGAGGAGGACATCCGGCAACTCACCGATGTGCAGTTGTGGCGGATGCGCTCCGAAGGGCGAAAGGCGCTCATCGGTCACACCCGCAGGCGGTACGCGCGCCAGCTTGCCGCGGAAGGCGGAAGCTCTTCGATCGCCGGCGGCATCTTCAATGACGATGCACTGACGCTGGGATTCGCACGCCGCTTTGCCACCTACAAGCGCCCTAATCTTCTATTGCACGATCCGGAGCGGCTGGTTCGTCTGCTTTCCAATCCTCAACGTCCGGTGCAACTGATCATTGCCGGCAAAGCCCATCCCCAGGACCTGCCTGGACAAGAGCTCATCCAGCAATGGAACGAATTCATTCAACGTCCTGAGGTCAACAACCGGGTTGTCTTCCTGAGCGACTACGATATGCTGCTGGCGCAAGAGCTTGTGCAGGGAGTCGATCTGTGGGTCAACACGCCGCGGCGCCCCTGGGAAGCCTGCGGGACGAGTGGAATGAAAGTTCTCGTCAATGGCGGTCTGAATCTTTCCGAGTTGGACGGCTGGTGGGCTGAAGCCTATTCTCCTAAGGTCGGTTGGGCCATTGGGGACGGCAAGGAACATGGCGAAGATTCAGCATGGGATGCTCAGGAGGCAGAAGCCCTCTATACGCTCCTGGAGGGCGAGGTCATCCCGGAGTTTTATGAGCGCGATGAGCAGGGTATGCCATCGATGTGGTTAGGACGCATCCGTGAGAGCATGGCGGTTCTCACGCCCGAGTTCTCCGCGGGCCGGGCAATTCGCGAATATACCGAGGAGCATTATCTACCGGCAGCGAATGGTCATCGCGAGCGCGCAGCCGCAAACAGCGGGCTTGGCATCAGTCTCCTTCTGTGGCAACAGCAGATCGCGCGGAATTGGAATACCGTAAGCCTGGGCACGGTAGGTGTCGAGACGCATGATGGCATGCATGTCTTCCATGTGCAGGTGTTCCCGGGTGCGCTTAAGCCGGATGAAATAAAGGTGGAACTCTACGCGGATTCAGTTCACGGAGAAAAGCCTACTCTCGCAGCCATGACCGCATGCAAGGCCTGCGTGGATTCCAATGGTGCGCTCATTTATTCGGCCCAGGTATCCGCGGCGCGTCCCGCGAGCGACTGCACGGCGCGCATCACTCCCTACCACGCGAGCGCTTCTTTGCCGCTTGAAGCGGAGCAGGTTCTGTGGCAACGCTGATAGGAAAACAGGGCGCCGGAGCGAGCCGGTCAGGTGTCGAATAGGTGCGCCATGTTTGATGAATCACCAGGTACAAGAGACGACGGCGTGATGAAAACCGCCAATCCTATCGCGTCGACACTCGCCCAACCGTTCGCCGCCTCAATCCCCTGGTTGGAAACGCAAGCAGAAGTCACCGCATGCCGCTACGAATTCGCCAGGATGAATACCCTTACCCTCGGAATTGCCACTCGCCCCAACCAATTCATGGTCTCGTTTAGCTATTATGCTCACGCCAAAACTTTCTGTGATGAATTCACCTCACCGGTTGCCATGGGTAGGGGTGAAACCTTTTCTGTTTTTTACAACCCATTGAACCCACAACAGAATCGTCGGTCTGAACTGGCTCCCACAAGCAGGGTGCCCGTCTTTGCCTTTGGCATCGCCGGGTCCGTCGTCATCGCGCTCCTGTACCTCGCGATGATAGGCGGCTGCCAATAGGCGGCATTTTTGGGGAGACGCCTCGTGCATTTCGACTCATGCATTTCGATTCATGCATCTCGATTCATGCATCTCGATTCAATGAGGCGTGCGCTACCGGCCGTCAACCATTCAGCAACCAGACCAAGTGATTGTTTCCAACAGCTACCGATTCTGTCTTGAGTAGACCATGCTGTCACATCCTAAGTCCGCCACGGTTCACGATCCTGCTGGTGATCAGACACATGTCACCTCTCCGTACCCTCTCGGCCCGACAACCACCTCCGAAGGAACAAACTTTAGTGTGTTTTCTGCGAGTGCCACTCGCATGGAACTGGTGCTCTTCGACCACACCGAAGACTCCGTTCCCTCTCACGTGATCGCTCTGGATCCGGTTCTCCATCGCACGTCTCATTACTGGCACATCTTCTTACCGGGAATGAAGCCGGGCCAACTTTACGGGTATCGCGCCGATGGTCCAGACGACCCGGCGAATGGGCAACGTTTTGACAGCCAGAAAGTCCTGCTCGATCCCTATGGGAAAAGTGTGTCCGTTGGCCCGAACTATGATCGAGCCGCTGCCTGTAAACCGGGAGACAACGCCGCGAAATGCATGAAGAGTGTATTGGCCGATTTAAGTACCTTTAACTGGGAGGGAGATCAGCCGCTCTATCGATCCTTTCGTAGGAGCGTCATCTATGAGATGCATGTGGCGGGATTCACGCGCCACCCCAACTCCGGCGTGGCTCCTGCCAACCGTGGTACCTATCTCGGTGTTGTGGAAAAGATTCCCTATCTTCAGGCATTGGGCATCACCGCGGTTGAACTTATGCCGGTGTACCAATTCGACCCCGGCGACGCTCCCCCGGAAGTCAGCAACTATTGGGGATACGATCCAATATCCTTCTTTGCTCCCCATCTTGCCTATAGCGCCTCCGGGGATCCGCTTGGCTGTCTCGATGAGTTTCGAACCATGGTAAAAGAGCTGCATCGCGCGGGCATCGAGGTGATTCTCGACGTTGTATACAACCACACCGCAGAAGGGGACGAAAATGGTCCGACACTCTGCTTCCGGGGACTAGAAAACAGCTTCTACTACATTCTGAACAAGGACCGGGCCACGTATGCGAACTACACCGGGGCGGGTAATACTCTCAAGGCAAACCACTCCGTGGTGAAGAGACTTATCATGGATAGCTTGCGGTATTGGACCTCAGAAATGCACGTCGATGGCTTCCGTTTCGATCTCGCGTCCATCTTTTCTCGAAACGACTATGGTAAGCCAATGATGAACCCGCCGATCCTTTGGGAGATCGATTCCGATCCTGTGCTGGCAGGCACCAAGCTGATTGCGGAACCATGGGATGCAGCCGGTTTGTATCAGGTCGGGAGTTTTGGGCAGGATAAGTGGAAAGAATGGAACGGAAAATACCGTGATGAAATTCGGAGCTTTATCAAGGGGGATCAGAATACCGTCTGGAGACTTCGCGAGCGCATCACTGGCAGTTGTGACTTATATGACGGACGCCGCCCAGCAGGGCAGAGCATTAATTTCGTCACCTGCCATGATGGCTTTACCCTCAACGATCTTGTTTCGTTCGATCACAAGCACAACGAGGCAAACCACGAGCTGAACAGTGATGGATCGAATACCAATCTGAGTTGGAACTGCGGTGTAGAAGGCGCAACAGCCACTCCAGACGTCGAACTTCTGCGAGAGCGGCAGATCAAGAATCTCTATGCACTCAGCTTGCTGTCAGTGGGAACGCCGATGCTGCTGATGGGCGATGAGGTCAGGCGAACGCAGCAGGGAAATAACAACGCCTATTGCCAGGACAATGAGATCAGCTGGTTTGATTGGAGTCTTTGCGAACGCAATGCCGATGTACTGCGATTTGTGCGTAATATGATCCGTCTTCGCCTTAACTTCAATCAAGGAGCCAAAGGCGGTCGCATCACGCTGGAAGACTACCTCAGCAAAGCCCGGGTCGAGTGGCACGGAGTTCAGCTCGGTAAGCCAGATTGGGGAGAAAATTCCCACAGTGTCGCGTTCACTCTGCATAATATCCCGGTCAGCCAGGTTCGGTACGTTGCAATCAACGCTTATTGGCAGCCGCTCGAGTTTGGGCTTCCTCCGGTTAAAGGAGACTCGGATGCCGCGTGGCTGCGGCTAATGGATACTTCCTTGCCGTCTCCAGATGATATTTCCGAAGAGGGCGAGAGATCAGTTGTGGCGGGTGCGAGCTACATCGTCAATCCTCGTTCCATCGTCATGTTGCACTACGACGATGCGACGAATGGCAAGGCAACTCTCACGCCGGTGCGAAGCCGGCCGCGATGATAGGGTCGCCAATCTTAAGCCTGGACGATGTGCGAAACTGGCGGTAGCACGTACGAAGTGGGTTGCGGGTCGTGGTGCAGACCGGGTAGAAGCTTCTTTCCCTTGCCGGCAATCAGGAAATAGAACACGACAAGTAACGCGATAAGTGTGACCCCGCTAAGGATCACCACTAGAAGAAAGTTCGGATGCTTAGGATCGTAAGCAGTGAAGATAGAATGTGCCATACGGGTTAGATGCTCGGGGCCGTCGGAACTTGGTACGTACTGGTAAATTTCTTCCGAGGACGCGAGTCTAGGACGCCCAAATCCGCGAGAGACTTATCCGCGCCCTTACACTTTTGCTTCCGGCGGATCGGCGGCTCCTCCCGCCGGCAGGATTTCCGGCATGTCGAGACGCGCCACACCGATCCGGCTATCAGCCATCCCATAATAGACGTCGAAACGATCCGGGCAGGCCAGATCGTCGCGCCGGTCGATACCGGTGGGGAACACGACGTTGGCGATCGTCCCACTGCGTTCCTGAGGCAGCTCCGGCTTCAGGACCGGCTCTTCCGAGCGATAGAGGATTACCCGCGGGTGCTTCTCTGAGAGCACCATCACTCCAGCCGAGTAACACAACGGATGCGCCGCGCCGTCCGGTTCGGCCAGGTCACGCACGCCGTGATAAATGATCAGCCAGCCGTGGTGCGTCAGAATGGGCGGGGTGCCCGCGCCGATTTTCAGGCGTTCCCACGGAGAAACTGGGGTCGCAAGGCGATGATGTGAGGTGAATTGCCCAAAGCCCCCCGATCGGCTCCCAGGTTCCATTGGGCTGTAGGAAATCCAAATGCTTTCCCGGTCAAGATCTAACGTGCGCGATGCAGGCAAGCAAGCTGTTTCTTCGGGGCGTGTCCCGGGAAACAGTGGCCGGTGCAAAAGAGCGAGTTCCGGATGATCTGACGGGTTCGGGATTGCGACGGGAAACAGGCTGGCGTCCTTGTCGTCCATGTCGTCGAGGGAGATCCCGTGATACGGAGCGAAGGTTGCAAGCCCCAGGCGTTGCCAGTGGAATAAGTCTGTTGAGGAGGCCAGAGCGATCCGTGGACCTCGAGGTGAATAGGCCGTGTAGGTCATGATGTAACGTTGCAGAGGTTCGACAAAGCTGATCCGAGGGTCTTCGCAGCCACCGCCGCCGTCAGGCCGCCTCTCGTACTCGGCTTCTGGTTCCAGGGCGATACCGAGCCGCTCGATGGCCGTTGGATCGCCGGCTGCATTGAACTTTACTCGCGCAATCCCGATGCGTGAATAATTCCCCTTGGCAACCAGCCGCGGGAAAAGGTAGAGATGACCATCAGGACCACGAGTGGCGGCCGGGTTCAAGATACCTTCGACCTCATGCGGGTTGCCCGCTTCCGGCTCGATCACCATGCCCAGGCGTTGCAACGTAAATCCACTTGGTTTCGTCAGGGAAGTCCCGCTTTCTGATCGCCATCTAAACAGGCAATCATTGTCTCGATAACCCGCTTGGTGTCGTCGGGTCCTCGAACTGCAATCGAAACCACGCCCGCCTGTTCCGCCGGATAGTCGTTTCCTCCTGGGAACAATGCATCGCCGACGTAGATCATTTCCTGCAAGGAAATACCCAGCAGGTCTCGCAGCTTGCGAATGCCATAGGCCTTGTCGATGCCCGGTTTGGTGACATCAATCGAGGTTGCCCCCCCGAGCCGCACAGAGAATCCGGGTATCAAGGGATCAAGCAGCGCCTTGATCTTCTTTCGCTTGGCGAAATCGGGGTCCCACTTTACCTTTTCCGCCAGAGGCGCCTCCTGCCCTAATGCAGACAAGGTGATTTGGCTTCCCCGGTCTTCAATTACTTCTCCCCAAACCCTTTCTACTTTGAATCCAGCTTCACCGAACGCCTTGTCCAGGGAGCTGATGATCTGTTCTCTCTCCTTCGCGGTGAAATCTTCTGAATAGAGCTCTTTCCAATCGCTTGAATACTGGAAAAATTTCGTTCCACAGGTGGGAAGGACGGATAGATTGGCCAGCCGTTTATCTTCAGGAAGGTTCGATAGCAGCTGCTTCTCAAACTGCGGCCAATTGCCTCCGGAGATCACAGCCACCTTGACGATGCCAAGAAGATTATGCAGTAATGCTGCCATATCTGGGCCCAGTGCCGATTTACTTGGCGCCAGTGTGCCATCCAGATCAAAAACAATGAGCTTCTTCATGCGCTGTCTTTCCTGGGGCCTTGAAAAGTAACTCTGCCCTGTCCATTTACACCTTGGTCCGGTATCGCAATTTCCAGTAAAGTCACTGCACCGTGCGGGCGAAAAGCACATTTTCCCGCCTCTGCAGGCAAGAGCCATACTTCACCTTTACCCACGACGTAGGAGGAGCCACTGTGCTCGAGCTGACCGGTGCCGGCAGTACATACCAGCACGCGCGGTACGCTCTCGGCGCCCACGGTAAATGGGATTTTTCCGCTCAGGCGCCACAACCAGAAAGGGTCACAATGAAAGAGCCTCTCGCGCCTGACCGGCGCTTCTGCCTCCACCACCGCCGTCACCAGACCTGCCTCACTATCGACGAAATCAATACAGGCAAGCGCCTGCTCGACCTGGAGTGGGCGTGGCTGTTTGGTATTGGCGTCAACATGGCCCCAGTCATAGAGGCGAAACGTAACGTCGCTGTTCTGCTGAATCTCAAACACAACGACGTCGCCGCCCAGAGAGTGAACCGTTCCGGCCGGGATGAAAACGCCATCGCCGGGCTTGGGCGTAATACATAGAAGATCACGGGCTAAGCTACCGTCCGTAAGCGATCGGCGGAGAACATCTGCGGTGGTGTCCGGCTTCAGGCCTGCATAGATGCGGCTCTCCTTACCTGCTTCCAACACCACCCACGCTTCGGTTTTAGCCCCGGCAGAAGCCGGCCGCAACCCTCCGTCCGTGTACCCGGGATGAACCTGGACTGAGAGCATTTCGTGCGCGTCGAGGAACTTCAGCAACAATGGAAAGCGGCGAAAACGCTGTGCCAGCTTTCCCATTAGCTGATCGGGGAACTGGTTCATCAGCTGGCTGATGGTCTGTCCTTTAAGCGGTCCATCGGCGACTATGCTCGCATGGTCATCTCGGTCGCTGAGGATCCACGCTTCGCCGACGGGTCCGTTGTTCGGTAGCGGCTCACTCAGCAACGCGGCCAAATGCCGGCCACCCCAAAGCCGATACTGATAGATCGGCTCAAAGCGCAGAGGATACAAAACCGCTTGGCTCATCGATTGTCTCCTCGCTTTACACCAGCAAGCGGCTCCCCATCATCAGATATGCTTGATGATGCGGCGTTGCAATCCACAGAGCACAGGAAAGATGCGAACGCGTGAAACTCCACTATTGACTGACGGGAACTGAATGAGGGTGCCTGCGAGGAACCAACGACAGGTCTACACTGGTTATGTAAATGAACAAGGCCACCGAGATACAGAAGAAGCCCACCCAAAACCGCCAATCGCGGTGGGCGCGTTTCCAATAGGGACGATGAACATGCGTTTCATGATGGTGACCGTGCACGATTTCATCCATTCATATCCTGCCTTCCTTGGTTCATTTCGTGGCGCGGACAATCGATTGAAGATCCAGGAATTAAGCGAAAGCCGCACAAGACGGCTGAATAAACACATCTCTATGCAACTGAAGTATGTCACTGAGCCAACTCCCACCGCTGGTCAAGTTTGCTCACTCACGGCCATCCGAAGCGAATACCGCCGAAGGACCATGCGTGTGCAGACTTACACTCCGAACAGCTCCATATCGTCTGCGAGTACGTCCATAATGCCCTTACGGGTTATGATCCCTTGCACACTCGTGGCTGAAAGATCCCTATCGTGCGGAGCGACCAGGGCGAAGGCGGAGTCGGTAGAGCGCATCGAAGCAACAACCTTCCAAACGGAATCGTCCGGCGACACGACAACATAATTCCGCTGTGCGACAACTCCGATTACCGCAGTTGGATTGGCGTCCCCAATCTCGGTCAACCTCTCACCCGTGATCACTCCCCCCACGGCGCCATCGTCTTCAGCGACGACGAATGCCTCATTCGTTTCGTTAGGTAGATCGTGTAAACGTGTTGCTGTCCGAACGATCCGAAGTTGCGAATTCATGATGTTTGCAGCGGTACGGGTGAACTGAAGATCACCGCGAAGAGATTCGGGAGCCAGCTCTCCCCGCAGAACCAGTTTGCGCGAGTAGATGCTATCTCTCATCATGCTCTTCCTTACGGCGTAGCTGATAGCAACGGTCAAGGTCATTGGAATGATGATCGTGTAGTCGAGCGTCATCTCGAAAATCATTACGATCGCAGCCAGGGCTGCGCCGGTCGCCCCGGCAACAACTCCGCCCATTCCGACTACGGCAAATGCGGGCACGGCGATATCAAGTGTGGGGAACAAACGGTGCAGCACCACGCCGTACGCGGCTCCAGCCGTCGCGCCCAAAAACAGTGCCGGCGAAAATATGCCGCCCGATGCCCCCGAACCGAGCGTCAGAGAGGTAGCGAGCAACTTCGCCACAAACAGGAGAATGAGAAGGTATAGCGGGAACTGCACGCTGGCAAGGACATCCTGTATCGTGGCGTATCCTACCCCTTCCACATAGTAGTGGCCAAAGCGGGACATGAAGACATACAGCATGAGCCCCACCATCAGCATTCCAGCGGCGTGCTGCACGTAGTATCCGCCTTTGACGCGATGCTCGAAGAAGTGCTGGAATCCGTAAATGGAAGAGATGAATAGAGCGGAAACAAGGCCGGTGATAGCACCAAGTGCGGCATAGGCGAGGAGCACGATCGGATTCGTTAAACGAAAGAATGTCAATTCAAGAGCGGGGATAAAGAAAGATGGATGTGGGCCGAAGAAAAGCCTGCCAATGTAGGTTGCCGTCGCAGTAGCCGTGACCACAGGCACCAATGTCCGCGCGCTGAATTCGGCATGATAATCTCTAGCGCGAACAGCACGCCGCCAATCGGAGTATTGAATGTAGCTGCGATGCCCCCACCTGCGCCGGCTGCGATGAGCGTGACCTTTTGCCAGGAGGGCAGACGCAAGAGCTGTCCCATGGTCGAACCAAAAGAGGAACCGATCTGAATGATGGGCCCCTCGCGGCCAATAGACCCGCCACTCCCGATCGAAAGCGCCGACGCCAGTGCTTTGACCACTGACACCACAGGGCGGATAACTCCCTTGCGGTAATAAACAGCCTCGATTACTTCCGGTACGCCGTGACCCTTCGCCTCAGGAGCGAAGTTCTTGACCAGGAAGACCACCCCGAAAGCGCCAACGACCGGGACAAGAATCACGAACCTCCCCCAGGGGCCCAAGGGTGTATGGATGTTCGCGTTGTACGCCGCGGAGAGTTTGCCAAGGAAGAAGAGATTGTGAAAGATCCCAATGAGGGCACGAAATACCACAGCTCCAAGGCCCGCGACGATCCCTACCAGCAGCGATAGCCCCCATAATACCGCTGGTCCGACCGTTCGCGCGGGTGCCGTGCGGTCACCAGTCAAAGCGGTTTGTCCATGCTACTTTCGACACCTAGTGCCTGATGGAATCACACTCTCGCATTCGAGTCTGTATAAAACAGCACATGCACTCTCCCAAGGCCCGTCAACCCGGAGAAGCGTCGAAGAGTGTTTTCGAGTTGGTTGTAAGCGAATCAATGGGCGAGAGATATAGTATCGACTGCCGTGTTCACAGTCTTTAATCTTGCATCAAGTTGCTCTCGCAGCTGCACGTCTACCTGACGGGAGATCAATTAACCGTTTGCCATTCTGGCCGAAAGCTGCTGGCCACGCCTATTCGCTCCAGGGACGCTATGTTCGGCTGCAGCATCTTCCAGGATGGCATTGATCACTCCGCCGACCAGAATTGCGGCTCCGCTCAGGTAGAACCAGAACATCAGGATGATCAATGTGCCAAGTGAACCGTAAAGCAGTCCAAAATGGCTGAAGTGACGGACGTATATTTTAAACAGCACTGAAACCGCCATCCAGGTAACAGCCGCAACCATGCTGCCGGGCAGCAGCCACTTCCATTTTTGTTCCTTAAGATTCGGCGCGAAGCGGTAGAGCCCCAAGAGCGCAATAATCAGTAGCAGCGCAGCGGCCGGCCACTGCGCAACCTTCCAGACATAGAGGGCTGCCGAGCCAGGTGAAATCTTGTCCAGGATCAGCGGGCCGTAGACCAGAATGATCAACGCTGCTGTCAGCAGCACACCCAGGGCAATGGCCAGCGCCACCGCGATCAGGCGGGACTTCCACCACGGGCGGCTCTCTTTCAGTCCATAGATTGCGTTGAGCGTGTCGATAAGCCCGGAGGTCGCCGACGAGGATGACCACAGCGCGAAGAGGAGTGAAAACCAGGCTCTTCCGCTGCCCGTCGTCTGCGCAAGCACCTGTCTTACCAGACTCGAAGCAGCCGGAAGGAAGGACTTCTCCCACGTAGGCCATCAGGGTACCTTGCGAACCCGGTGCCGAGCCAATCATCGAAACCATGCCTGTAACGGACAAAAGCATGGGGAAAAAGCCCAGGAGGAACCAGAATGCCAGTTCTGCGGCGCGGTTCGTGACATTGGTCTCGACTGATCCCTGCCATATAGCGCGAATCAACTCTCGCCAACTCAGGCCTGTCAGTTTAAGAAGGGCCGCCATGGCTTCACTCTCTGCTCTACCCTGCTTTCCAGGAAAGAACAAATCCAGGAAGTTCTCGGTAGACAACAGCAGAGGTTACCTCCTCAAGAAAGATCGTAAATCGATGCTTTTCATAGTCCCCGTGGGTGCTTGCCCGATCGCATGTACGCTTCGATCTGTTCCAGACGTCTTGCCATTGGTTTCTGGCACCAGCCGATAAAAGAAGATCCAGGCGGCGACCGCGATGACGCCGTACAACCAGAAAGTTCCCGCGTCCCCCAGAACAGCGACCAGGCTCAGGAACGTTACGCGATACCACCAGGTTCATTCCCCAGTTCGTAACGGTTACGGCGCTCATGGCGGCGCCGCGGACCTTCAAGGGATAGATTTCAGAGATCAGCAGCCAGAAGATCGGCCCGAGTCCAACAGCGAAAGATGCTACATAGATCACCAGCCTGCCAATGGCTACATCCTTGGTTAAGCCCGCCAACTGCCGGAAATGGAAAGCAGCTCCCAGGATCGCAAGACCCACAATCTGGCCGGCAACGCCGATCAGTAACAAGGGGCTGCCGCCCGATGCGGTCCAGCAGGAAGATGGAAACCACGTGAAGGCACCACATCACCATGGCCAACCCCGCTCCGGCCAGGATCGCGGGTCCAGTCCCTGGATGCCGGCGAACTTGAAAATCGTCGGAGAGTAGTAGATGACCGTATTAATGCCGGTGATTTGCTGAAATACGGCTAGCCCCAGACCCACGATCAAGGGCATCCTGAGTGACGGCTGGAATAGTCCTTCATTCCGCCCTCGTCCTGTTCTTCCATGCTTTCCTGGATGTCCGCGATTTCCGCGACCTGCATCCGATGCCGTCCGCACACGCTGTAACACCTGCTTTGCCTCGGTCAGCTTCGACTTGCTGATCAACCAGCGTGGACTATCGGGTAAGCGCCACATTCCGACGCCAGCCCAACGGAGGGTATGGCCGCAACGGCAAACATATACCGCCATCCTTGGATGGATGAAAATGCATAGTCCACCAGGTAGGCGGTCACTATGCCGGTGGTGATGGCAAGCATGTTGACGGCAACCAATGCGCCGCGGACATTTGCCGGTACCAACTCGGCGATATACATCGGAGAAATGAAGGAAGCGATGCCGATGGCGAGTCCGCTCACGATCATACCGGCAATCAACCAGGCGACCGTGGGTGCAAGGGCCGTGCCCACTGCACTCGCGGTAAAGATAATGCCGGCCAGGATGATCAGCTTGCGGCGTCCAAAGCGGTCTGGTGAGAACCCCGCCAGCAGCCGCACCTATCACGGCGCCCACATAGAACGGCGCTGACAACAATCTCCTCCATCGTGGCAGAAAGAGAGAACTGCTTTTTGATGAACAAGATGGCACCGGAGATAACGCCCGTGTCGTAGCCGAAGAGCAGGCCCCCAGGGCAGCTATCCCCACCGCGACGTAAACAAAAGGTTTGACGTCCGATTTCGCCTTTGCGCCCGATTCCGTCTTGGTTGTCACTTATCCTGCTCCTTTGCGCACGAGCAGACTCCGGCCGCTGTCACCCGTGCACTCGATCACTTACTTTGCCTGCACCAGGTGATTCTGGCCTTCCCATTCCCCCCCGTTTGCCCCCCGGTCAGGCCAAAAGAAAGTGAAGTCTACTTGTGACTGCAAGCCGTCCGGACCAACGTCAAAGTATTCTCCGCCGATACCGGTCGCGTGCGACTGGCTATCCCGCGAGGTCTTCCAGTTGTCGATCGTCCAGCGAAGGCGGAAAGGCTCAGGCGCACAAATGCGAAGTGTGTGCCCCTTTGTTGCTTGTGGAATCGGATGCTTCGGCAGCCAGAACTCTACTTTGCTGTCCGTCTCGGCATCACGATACCGCGCGACGACTTCTGGAATCTGGTCGAATACCTTCCCGTCATGACACGAGCGAAGCAGACGCAAGTACTCCGAATGGGCCCACAAAAGGGGATTCGCCGAACCTGTTGGGCCGCCGCGATGCAGGTGAGCTTCCGGAATATCCGCTTCATCCCAAATCTGCTCCGGCAACAGGCAAGTAGAGTTCGAGAACTGCTCCATGGCATGCAAAAAGGGGCGGCAATCATGACCCGCAGCAAGCTCATAATGTCCTCGCTCACCGGTCAGTAGTGGCCAGCCGCGGCCTTGACCCCACTGCATGTAAGCACCGCCCCCGGGTTTCTGGCCGTAACCATCGTGGTTGTACCGGCGCCAACAGGGACCTGAGGGAGTATCCATTTTGAGAATCGCATCCACCGCACGTAGGCTCTCAACAACCAAGGGGTCATCAGCGGACATGATTCCGTATCGCACCAGCTGAAGAAAGCCTGCATCCACGATGTCGCGAGCCGGGTACGACTTGGGAGCATCCGGGGGCTGACTGGTCAGGTAGAGTTCCGCCTCATTGACGGCCCCTGCACTGGTGGCTTCTCCGGGGTTCGCGGGATTGAGGCGTACGAAGTAACCAGGAGACCCCGCAACCAGCGAACCTTTGGTGGTGACCGTCCAGGCTTTAAGATTGGCTTTGAGGAAATCGGCGTAACTCTCGAGAAAGGCGGCCCTGTCGTTGTCCTGATCTTCCCGCGCGAAAGAAGCTGCACAAATGAAAGCGGATATGATGACGGCCAGGGTCGAGGGGGAATATCCACTGCCCTCCTCCCACCGTTCCTCGCCGGTTACCGGACCGCTATGCAGCAGAAAGCGGACAGCCCGGTTAACCATCACCCTCGGATCGAACTGGCCCAGCAGTTTAAGCTGATGAAGGCGCCAGGCTAGCAGAACGGGAAACGCAACTTCATCCAGCTGCATCCCCTTCCAGTAAGCTTTGCCGTCTACCCAGAAATTCTGGGGAAAGCTGCCATCCTCTTCCTGGCGTGCGGCGAGATAGATGAGAGCGCGCATAGGTGCGTGCGTGCCGCCTGCCGCGAGCAAGCCCATGGCGCTCTCCACCATATCCCGGGTCCAAACCAGGTGATAGCCGCCCTTCCCTTGCTGGTCGTTGCGCGCCTCACCCCAGGGGATGGTGAGCGACGCGATAAACGCTCCCTCATAGAGTTTGTCTTCGTGGGTCAATAATAAGTTGTAGCTTGATTCGAAAAGCCGTCCCTTGTCTCCACTGGCCTTTCCGAGTGGTTTTCTGCCGTTGACGGCTCCTTCCCACTGGTCGATGAAAAGTTGGCGCCGCTCCTTATAAGGAGCACCCAAACTTTGAAACAGGCAAGACACAACACTGGCGAGAGTTTCTCCGAAAGCGACACCGATGGTGAACTCCTGAGTCTTTGAGAGATCAAGCTCGCCGGTAAGCGCCACGTTGCCGTTCTTCGCCTCATCGAATTCGAAATCCATCTTGCGGTTTTTCGACAGATCGGTGTAGCCGTCGCTGTGTCCGACATAACCACAGGAAAGCCTCGAGAAACCGCACGATGCGCCAACCGCGATCCAGCGGTTCTGCTTCTCGGCAACGAGCAACTGCTGCCCTGAGACTTCGACCACGTAGGCATTGTTGCCGTCTCCTCCGACCTCTAAGTGAGGAGCGCATAAGACATAGGTTTTCAGCTTCTTGAGAAAGTCTTTCTTTCCTTCGAGCTTGGTGTGTATCAGAACGCAAGGCCGTGTCGGTTCCGCGATGATCTCTTTGACGAAAGAGAAACGCCCCTCAGAATCGTGTCTGCTGATTCGATATCCCTGCGAAGGCAGGATTCGTTCAATCTGATAGCCGAGATCCCTCTTCTCTTCGAGAAACAATCCGTTTCCGTCGGAAAACAGAAACTCCAGATCGCGCATTTGAGGGCGGTCGATTGTCGGATAGTAGACCTCGGTAAGAATGCCCTGCCCAATGGTGAACCAGACGCGGCCACCCATGGAGTGTGCAGTGCCGACACCATCTTTGGCGGCGCCTGTCCAACGGGGTTCATCACCAGGGCCCCCTGAGGCGCTCCTGTTTCCACGAAAATGCGCCATTCTTGAATCTCCTTTGAACGATTTCGCTGACTGAGGTTCAGTGCGCCGCGCCGGTCCTGAGCTGGTCGGGCCGGCGTCTCATCGGCGAAGTACTCTCATCCGGTGCCTATCGAGCCGGTGTAGCCAGCAGGCCCTTGAGCGAATCAATTGCCTTTTGCGCTTGCGCAAGTTCAGCCCGGGCTTGATCCAGGGTCGCCTTCGCCAGCGGTGGCTGCTTTCCGCTCGGTTGCGTCCCCGCCGGTGTCGTGGCGTTTTCAAACAAGTCGTTTAACGACTCGTCAAGCGTGGGCTCCATGACGACTCTATCTCCGGTTGCCACGATCACGCGTTTCAGCTGAGGAAAGTTCGTACCCTCCGCCTTGAGATAGAGCGGGACCACATAAAGGAAGGAGTTCTCTATGGGAATGACAATCAGTTTCCCGCGAATGACTCCTGAACCCTTCTGATCCCACAGCGTCAGTTGTTGCGAAATAGTCGTGCTCTGATCGATCATGGCGCTGATCTGGTTCGGCCCGTAGATCAGCTTCTCTTTGGGCAACTCGTAGAAAAGCATTTTCCCATAATCAGGAAAATCGCATCTGGCGGCCAGCCAGGCGATCATATTGTCTCTCTTCTGCGGAGTGAACGGAGTCATGATGAGATACTCCATCTGCGAGCTCCCGGGGAGCTTCATGAGTATGTAGTAGGGCTCCATCGGGTTGACCGCGCCGTCGTACTTCTCCTCCGGGGCTACCCACAGATCTTCCCGGTTGTAGAAGACCTGCGGATCGGTCATATGGAAGGTTGAATATTCGGACGCCTGGATGGCGAACAGATCCTGCGGGTAACGCAGGTGGGCCTTAAGGCCTGCTGAAAGATCGGTCAAATCCTTGAAGACGCCGGGGAATGCTTTCCGGTAGACGTTGAGAACCGGGTCCTTCGGATCCATGATGTAGAACGACACCCCGCCGTTATACATGTCCACAACAATCTTTACCGAGTTGCGGATGTAGTTGCTGCCTTGCGCCGTGCCGCTCGCCTGCGGCTGTGAGTAGGGGTAGCGATCCGAGACAGTATAGGCGTCCTGAATCCAATACAGTTTACCGTCGCTTACTACGGCATACGGGTCCTTGTCGAGCAGCAGGAATGGCGCGATTTGCGACACGCGTTCCTGAACACTCCTCCAGATCTGAATTTTGCTTTGTGGCGTGAGATAAGAGGTGAACAAAATATTAACGTCGCTCTGCGTCCAGGCAAACAGCAACCTTTTCCAGATGCCGTCCAGCGGGATTCCGCCGCTCCCCTGGTAGCTCGTATAGACGTTCTCATTGCCCTTCGGATAGTCAAACTCCTTGATGCCAGTCGAGACAATCTTGTACCCCGGTGATACCTCGCCGTAATAGATCGCGGGTTGGGTGGTGTTCAGTCCTCCGTATTGAGAGACCGGAGGGATATCTTTGATTAGATACTGAGGAAAGCCTCCGCCGATGGTCTTCGACACGGAATTCATGACCAATCCGTACCCGTGGGTAAACTGCAAATTCTCGTTAACCCATGTTTGCGCTTGCGTTGGAAGCTCTGAGGCCAGCTCCCGGGATGAAAGCATCACCTGGTGGTAGCCGTCTGCCAAATGGTAACGATCGGTATCGACGTTGTAAAACTGGTAGTAAAGCCGAATGGCCTGCGTCTGCTGATACGTTTGCAACAATGGACGCGAATCCCAGAGACGAATGTTCTGGACTGTGTCCTGATTCCTCGCGATCACCTCCGGAGTCAGGTCCGTAAGAGCTGGATAAGCGGTCTCCTGGATCGCGGAGAGCTTATAGGCATTCCGTGTGAATGCGATGTAGTCTTTCAGATAGGGTGTTTCACGACTTAGTTCGCTCGGTCGAACGACGAACGCCTGAACCAGTTGCGGGAGCGCCAGAACTCCGAGAACGTAAAGCAAACCATATGCGCCGATTCCGAAAATAAGCAACTTGGCGCGTGGACGGAAAGCGGTCAGGGCGATGAGGCCACAGGCCAGAGCAGAGACGCCGACCATGCCCCACAGGACGACGTTGGTTACGTGTGCAGCCGCATAGCCCGCTCCATAAACGACGCCCAACGTCGAATAAACCAGTTCATAGTGATCCAGATAAAAGCCCCATCCGAACGTTGCCGACAGAATGAAAAGCAACACGGCCAGATGTCGGGCAGTATTAGGGCGAATTTTGAAGCTCTGGTTACGACCGGACTGCTGCATCTCCAGAAGAACAAAACCACTCACTATGGCGAGAGCAGCCACTGTTAGAAAGATGAGGCTTCCCTGCAGGAGCTCATAAAAAGGGAGCCGGAAGAAGTAGAAGCCAAGATCGACCTTGAAGAGCGGGTCGGCGACGCCGAATGATCCACCGTAACGAAACCGGAGATATGTATCCCATTGTGCGGAGATACTGATGGCAAAGAGGACGGACACGATAATTGCCGCCACATCCATCAGGAACAAAACCAGCCTGGAGCTGAGATCTATATTGATTCTTCTGGCAGCATCTTCAGAAGCTTCAACAATATTACTGGAGGGAGTCTCTCTCATAAGATCCCCAATAGCCCTCGCTGCGATGCGGAGGTTAATCCACAGAAAGAGAAACGCAGAAACTGCGGCTACGCCAAACATTACCCACTTGATAGAGAGTAGCGTCCAGAAAATCCCGGAGTAGTTCAGCTCCCGCATCCAAAGCCATTTCTGAACCAGGCCCAGGATCACCGTTACGAGAATCACAACCGCGAAGGATGCAAATACTGTCCACCGTAGCCGATGTCCCATCGACGGTGGGGGAACCGTGCGCGCTGAGCTTCGAGGTTGCTTGGACTGCGGAGTGATGGGTTCGACTGCAGTTGCGCACATGATGAATTCCTCTGTTCGTTTGGGTTACGTCCTGATACTTAGTAGCGCGATGGAATGCTCAGCCTCGCTGTTTGGCTTGCAGAGCCATTTAGGCTTTTGTTGGCGTATAGCGGTTCCTTGCCCGGCAAGCAACGGACAGGATTCCCCATGCTTACAGTTGCGTCATCACCGCTGATGAGCTGCTGCTCTCCCTCAGCTGCTTGTCTGCTGGATAGGAATACTGCCTCTTCTGTTCTGACAAAGCGTTGACCATTTTTCTCGCGGCGGATTGCAACTGCTGGTCTGTCTACAAAAATACAAAAGTCAAAGTATTGTGAGCAATCGCCGCAAAGCCAGAAATGTTCCAGTTTCGTCGGCATGCCAATCCGATACTCGGTGCGGACGATCCGGCCGCCGCGCAGGTATAGGAGCGGCCGTTCACATTCTAGATTGAGGCATTGCGAGATCAAGAGTATTTCTCCTACGGCAAGCTCAGAGACAGGCATCCCTGAGCCAAATGCGGCGGCTGGCAGGAGCCGAGAACAACCCAAATCAAACGTCAGCATTCACTATCAGGCGTAATGTGTAGCAAATCTGAGCAATTGAGGACATCGCAAAGACATTTCCCCACTTAAGCTGAAATAAGTGGCGATCATCAATAAAAAGCGATCTGCTTGTTGCCAAGTGTCCCAAACAATCGCTGATCTTGAGGCAATGTGGAACTCGGCGGCAGAGTCGAGCAGCAGCCTCGTGGGCCGGCAAACATATGAATCCACCGGCAATCAGGCCGAAATGTCTTCATAGGTGCAGACGGGACCGGTTCTGCCGGCAATCTTGTGCTACTGGATAAGTCAATCGGCAGCAATCTCTAATGGGCACGTTCACAGTAAAAAGGAGAGTATATGTTTAAGCATCTTCTGATCTTCTCAACAATTCTGCTGGTTGCGGCTCCAATCGCGCTGGCGTCTGACCGCGAGGACGATGTGGCCCGGAACGAAAAGGCTGCCCAGGTCTTCAAGCAAATAATGGATACACCGGATCAAGGGATCCCACAAGAGCTTCTGGAATCGGCTAAGTGTATTGCCATCATTCCAGGAGATAAGAAGTTCGCTTTTATCTTCGGAGGAAGTTACGGTCGCGGAGTGGCAGTCTGCCGCACCGCCCACGGATGGAGTGCTCCGCTGTTCGTGGCTATCGACGGTGGAAGCGTGGGATACCAGATAGGCGGCTCTTCTACAGACCTCGTCATGCTTTTTATGAATGACCACGCTTTGCATAGCTTGTTGAGTGACAAATTCAAACTTGGAGCCGATGCTTCTGTGGCTGCGGGTCCCGTGGGCCGCAGCGCCACTGCGGGCACGGACCTCAAGCTGAACGCTGAGATCCTTTCCTATTCTCGCAGCAAAGGTGTCTTTGCCGGAGTGAGTCTGGACGGGGCAGTGGTTCAGGCAGACAAGAGTGGGGATCAGGCCCTGTATGGAGCCAAAGTCGACAGGCATGAGATTCTGGACGGCCAAGTCCAGGTTCCGGCTTCTGCCAAAGACCTTATCCATGAGCTTCACGCTTATACGGGTAAAGCCATGGGCATGTAGTTGAAAGGCGAGCCTTCTGGTGTGAGGGCACGACAAGCCTGGTGTGCCCCGTACTCTCCACGCAAAGGCAGAGAAAGCAGTTCAGAGGAGGCTTGATTTCAAAATGACGAACTCCGGGGAACAGAACTCAGCCTGGATAGGATTCGTGAAGTTCTTCTTTTTGGCCCTTTTGATAGCGATCATTTTTTTGCTTGGCCAGGATATGGTGCGCCACCGCTTCTTTCGAGGTGGCCGGGTCAACCAGCGCGACGTACTGAAACCGTAGCAGACACCAGGGCGAGTCTAACCGGTGTCTCCCGAGCAACTGGAGGACGTTGAGTCTGCGTAGTCTTTATGGCTTATTGCATGATTAGGAAGAGGCGTCATGAAAGTCTTAATGGGAGTTGATGAGTCAGAATTCTCCAGAGATCTGGTACGAGCGGTTGTGAAACAGTTTCGGTCCGACACTACAGAGGTCCTGGTCTTGCACGTGCTGCAGCAGGTCGGACCTGCAATCCCCGAAATGGACGTCGGCTACGCTCCTGAGATGAAAGAGGAGAGATTACGGGCCCACGCGTTGGTTGACCGCATCGCGAGCGAACTTTGCGGTGCAGGCTTCAAGACCGATACCGCCGTCGAAGTGGGAGATGCGAAAGAGGGCATAATCGACGCCGGCACGAAGTGGGGCGCCGACTTGATCGTGGTTGGCTCGCATGGGCAAAGAGGTATTCGGCGTTTCTTGCTTGGCAGCGCAGCTGAATTTGTAGCTCGCCATTCGAGTTGTTCCGTGGAAATCGTCCGCAGGCCCAAGAGCCTTTGAAAGTGTCATGCTGGCTGCTTGCGAAAACAAGACCGCGCCTGTGCAAAGCAATCTTAGGTGTTCTTCAGCCTTGAGCTAAACTGCTCATCTTTTGGGTTGGGTTTGCTGAATACTGGTGGCAGTGTGAACCGCAGCCAGGGAGGCGCCCAAGGGTCCTTCCATGGCGTTACTCCGTTGCACTCTAGCCTCACATATCGAAATTGTCTGAAACACCAACCGTGTCAGAAATTGAGTCCGGGCTGCCGGAGGTTCAATGAAACGAGCGTTGCCGGTTACTACACTGTTCGTGGACGTCGGCGGCGTGCTGCTCACCAATGGGTGGGACCATCTCGCCCGCAAACGAGCGGCCAGGAAATTCCATCTGAATTGGGCAGAGATGGATGAGCGACATCGCCTGGTCTTCGAGACCCACGAAGAAGGAAAGCTCACCTTTCAGGAATACCTCGGCTGGGTGGTCTTTTATGAGAAGCGAACATTCACGCGGGATCAGTTCCGAGTTTTCATGTTCGCTCAATCGAAGCCCTACTCAAAGATGATCGAACTCATCACTCGACTAAAGCACCGGAACAATCTGAAGATTGTTGTGGTCAGCAACGAATCACGCGCTGTCAATGCGCACCGCATTCGCACCTTCAGGCTGGACCAGTTGGCGGATACCTTCATTTCCTCCTGCTTTGTTCGCATGCGCAAGCCAGATGTCGACATCTTTCGTCTCGCGCTTGACCTCGCCCAGACACCGGCTGAGCAAGTCGTCTTTATCGACAACACCGCGATGTTCGTCAAGATCGCAGAAGGTTTGGGGATGCGAGGCATCCTTCACAAGGATCACAGATCTACCAGTGCCAAGCTTGCGTCTTTCGGATTGCAGACGGACGTCGCGGGCATCCAGGAAAACGAAGACACAACGCAAACTGGCGATGATCGAATGACCGCCAAGTAGTTACACAGCTCTGAAATCTCAGCCGCAACCAGGAGAACACAATCCCATGCCTATTCAAGATCTGCTTCACGAGACACCCGAAGAATTGAGTCAGGAAGAGTCCCTCAAAATCACCAACACGCTTACGCCAGAGCAGCTCCGCAAGATGAATGCGTACTGGCGCGCCGCCAATTATGTTTCGGTCGGCCAGATCTACCTCTACGAAAATCCCCTACTGAAAGAGCCGCTAACTCTGGCGCACGTCAAGCCGCTCGTGGTTTCACACTGGGGCACGACGCCGGGCCAGAACTTTATCTATGTGCATCTGAACCGCGCCATCAAGAAGTACGACCTGGATATGTTCTACATCGCCGGCCCCGGCCACGGCGGGCCCGCGATTGTGGGCAACGTCTACCTCGAAGGCACGTGGAGCGAAGTCTATCCCAACGTGAGCCAGGACGAAGCCGGCCTCAAGCTGCTGTTCAAGCAATTTTCCTTCCCCGGAGGCATCTCCAGCCATGTCGCGCCGACGACGCCCGGTTCGATTCACGAGGGCGGAGAATTGGGATACTCGCTCAGCCACGCCTTTGGAGCGGCCTTCGACAATCCCGGCCTGATTGTTGCCTGCGTCATCGGCGACGGCGAGGCGGAGACCGGCTCACTCGCCACCGCGTGGCAATCGAATAAGTTTCTCGATCCCGTCACCGACGGAGCAGTACTGCCCATCCTGCACTTGAACGGCTACAAGATCAGCAATCCAACCGTGCTTTCCCGCATCGAGCACGACGAACTGGAGCAGTTCCTCCGCGGCTGCGGCTGGACGCCGTACTTCGTGGAAGGCGATGAGCCGGAGAAGATGCATCAGCTCATGGCCGCCACCATCGACAAGGCGATCGAAGATATCCAGCAATTCCAAAAAAATGCGCGAAACAACAATGACGTCACCCGGCCCCGCTGGCCGATGATCGTGCTTAAGTCGCCCAAGGGTTGGACCGGGCCAAAGTTTGTCGACGGCCTGCAGATCGAGGGAACCTTTCGCGCCCACCAGGTGCCGCTTCTGGTGGATGGCGCCCATCCCGACCACGTCAAGCTGCTCGAGGATTGGATGAAGAGTTATAAGTCCGAAGAATTGTTTGACGAGAGTGGCCGGCTCATCGGGGAACTCGCCGAGTTGGCGCCGAAGGGTGACCGTCGCATGGGCGCCAATCCGCATGCCAACGGCGGACTCCTGCTGCACGACCTGCGCATGCCCGACTTCCACGACCACGCGGTCAAGGTGGTTTCACCCGGAGCGATTCAGGTCGAAGACACGCTGGTGCTGGGGTCCTTCCTCCGTGACGTGGCCAGGCTGAATCAGGACAAGCGGAATTTTCGTATCTTCGGACCAGATGAGACCGTCTCCAACCTCTTGCAGGCCGTCTTCGAAGTGACGAATCGCCAATGGGACGCGCGAGAATACGGCAATGACGAGTTCCTTGCGCCGCAAGGCCGCGTTCTCGATTCAATGCTCAGCGAAAACCAGTGCGAAGGCTGGCTGGAAGGTTACCTGCTGACGGGACGGCACGGGCTATTCAACAGCTATGAGGCCTTCATTCGCATTATCGACTCGATGTTCAGCCAGCACGCCAAGTGGCTCAAGGTGTGCAATGAGTTGCCATGGCGGCGCGAGATTTCTTCGCTGAATTATCTGCTCGCCTCGCATGTCTGGCAGCAGGATCATAACGGTTTCACGCACCAGGACCCCGGGTTCCTTGATCACGTGATCAACAAGAAGGCTGACATCGTACGCTGTTACCTGCCGGCCGACGCCAACTGCCTCTTATCTGTTTTCGATCACTGCCTGCGCAGCCGAAATTACGTAAACGTGGTAGTTGCGGGTAAGCACGCTCTGCCGCAGTGGCTGACTATGGACGAGGCCGTCGTCCATTGCACCGAAGGCCTCGGCATCTGGCAGTGGGCCAGCAACGATCAGGGAAGCGAGCCGGACGTAGTCATGGCCTGCTGTGGCGACACACCCACGCTGGAGATCCTCGCTGCCGTCTCCATCCTGCGTGAGCATCTGCCTGAACTGAAAATTCGCGTCATCAACGTCGTCGACCTAATGAAGCTGCAGCCCTCCACAGAGCATCCCCACGGCCTCACTGACCTGGAGTACGATTCGCTCTTCACCCAGGACAAGCACATCGTTTTTGGTTTTCACGGCTATCCGTGGCTCATCCACCGGCTGACCTATCGGCGGACGAACCACAAGCTGCATGTCCGCGGTTACAAGGAAGAGGGCACGATCACCACGCCCTTTGACATGCGCGTGCAGAACGACCTGGATCGTTTCCACTTGGTGCAGGACGTGGTGGATCGCGTTCCAAATCTGGGCTCTAAAGGCGCCTATCTGAAGCAGAACATGCAGGACAAACTCATCGAGCACAAGCACTACATCAACGCTCACGGCCAGGATATGCCGGAGATCCGCAACTGGAAATGGAGCGACACCAAGTGAATATCCAAGCTCTCGCAAACACTGCAAACGAGATGGTTGCCGACGGAAAAGGACTGTTGGCGATCGACGAAAGTACCGGGACTTGCAACAAGCGCTTCGCCCAATGGGGAATTCTCCAGAACGCCGAGACCCGTCGCCAGTATCGCGAATTAATCATCAACACGCCGGCTCTTGCCGAGTCGATCAGTGGCGCCATTCTCTACGACGAAACCATTCGCCAGCGTAAGGACGATGGCACTCCCTTCGCCAACGCTCTCGCCGATCTCGGCATCATTCCCGGCATCAAGGTGGACATCGGGGCAAAGCCGATGCCGGCATTTCCAGGAGAGAAGATTACGGAGGGCCTGGACGGGCTACGGGCACGTCTCGTCGAGTATGCGCAGATGGGCGCGCGCTTCGCCAAATGGCGGGCCGTGCTTACTATCGGCGATGGCCTTCCCAGCCAAGGGTGCATCGACGCCAACGCTCACGCGCTGGCGCGGTATGCGGCGCTCTGCCAGGAAGCCGGGCTGGTCCCGGTTGTCGAACCGGAGGTGCTCATGGAAGGCGCGCACACACTGGACACGTGTGGCGAAGTGACGGAGCGGGTGCTGCGTACCCTCTTCCGCGAACTCTACGCGCAACGGGTAAGACTGGAAGGATTGATCTTGAAACCCAACATGGTCCTGCCTGGATCGGCTTGTGCCACGCAGGAGAATGCCGATGCGATAGCCGACGCGACCGTCGAGTGTCTACTGCGGGCTGTGCCCGCCGCGGTCCCAGGGGTTGCGTTCCTCTCTGGCGGACAGTCGGGAGAACTTGCATCGGCCCGTCTCAATGCCATGAATGTCCGATTCAAGGCGCGACTACCCTGGGAACTCGCGTTTTCTTACGGCCGTGCCATCCAGGAGCCGGCCTTACAGATATGGCATGGCGATCCGCACAACATGGTGGCGGCCCAGGAGGCCCTCTACCATCGAGCGAAGTGCGATCGCGCGGCACGGCTGGGCCAATATGATGCGATGGTGGAGCGAGACCATTGCACTGGTGTCTTGTCCGAACCTCCGGCTGCACTCCAAGCGGTGGCCTCATGACGATGGATAGCGTCCAACAAAAAACCATCGTCGGCAACTGGAAGATGCACACCACCTCTTCGGATGCGGGGCAGTTGGCGCGAGAAATCGTCAATGGATTGAGGAATCAGGAAGGCGTATCCATCATCCTCTGTCCGCCTTTTCCTTATCTCGCTTTGGTTGGAGATATCCTCAAGGGCAGCCGCATCGCGCTTGGGGCACAAAACATGTACCCCGAAAAGCAGGGCGCATTTACCGGCGAGGTTAGCCCAACAATGCTCCTCGATCTCGGTTGCAAGTTCGTCATCCTGGGACACAGCGAGCGCCGGCACAAACTGGGCGAATCCGACGCGTTCATCAACGAGAAGGTAAAGGCCGCTCTGGCTGCCGGACTCGACGTCATCCTGTGCGTCGGGGAAACGCTGGAACAGCGCAAAGCGAACCAGACGGAGGCTCTCCTCGACCGCCAGCTCGGTTTGGGATTGGCAAATGTGCAAAGCGACACCTTACCCCGCGTCAGCATTGCCTACGAGCCGGTCTGGGCGATCGGCAATGCCCAACACCACGCCACTCCGCAGCAAGCCGAGGAAGCGCATACGGTGCTCCGGGCGCGGTTCGGGCAGATCTTCGGAAAGGCTGCTGCGGACGCGGTCTCCATCCAGTATGGAGGCAGTGTCGTGCCCGATGACGCGGCCGCGCTGCTCAGTCGGCCAGGCGTTGACGGCGCCCTAATCGGTGGCGCCAGCTTGATCGCCAACGAATTCCTAGCAATCGCACGATCCGCGATTGCTGAAGCGCAATCCGTCTGAGAGAGACGCTCTTTTCCCTCCCGAGGGAGCCGTACAGCTGCACCGGAGGCACGGCCACCTCATTCCAAAGGAGTACCGCCGCGCCTTCAGCTCAGTCGTGCAGAAGTACATTAAGCAATGACTTATGAACGCGGATACGACCGTCGTATTGAATAAGACCCAGCTGACGGAAGCGGTTCATGAAGAAGCTGACGCGGGATCGGGTGGTGCCAATCATTTCCGCCAGAGTTTCCTGGGTGATCTTCGGAATCAACGTTTCCGCATCCTCCGGTTTCCCGAACTCCGCCATTAACAGCAGGAGCCGCGCCAAACGCTTTTCGCTGGAGTTGAAAAGCTGATCGACAAGATCCGCCTGGATTCGGAGGCTGCGGGCAAGAAGAAATTTCAGGAATACATCGCTGAATGCATGTTCCTCGTGGAGCACACGGACCATTTCCGATCGCTCTATCTTCAGCACTGTACACGCGGAAGTTGCGACGGCCGTTGCTAATCTAAGGCCAGCGATTAGGGCGATCGCTCCCTCTCCAATGAAGTCTCCGGCAGAAAACAGTGCGATTGTGGCTTCCTTGCCACTGCTGGAAACTACAACGAGTTTCGCACGACCCTTCTGAAGATAGAAAACGGAGTCAGCGGCATGTCCCTGCGAAAAGATGACGCCCTTGGTCTTTACCTGGACGATCCTTCGTCCCAATCCCGCATTGGCGAGAAAGGCGGTGACCTCAAACTGATTGCCTCCTGTCTCAGCCATCTCAAGATTCCTTCCTGGCCCCCCACGCTCCCAATCAGAAGCCTCTCCGACGGAATTCATGACGTGCGGCCATTGGTCGCTGGCGCCCGTTACTCTGAACATCTCCTAAAAACACATCGGCGTCACCCTATCGTTCGGACGCGGAAAGATCGAAAGATAGCCATCTCGATGAAGCAGTCACCTTCAAGCAAAATCAAGGTGCATGTGGCAACTACTAGGTTGCCGGAAGCCGGCTGTATCCGCGGGAAAACAGGTGACACCATCCAAATGCTTTGGAGCTGTCTGCGGGCGTCGATAATTGACAACACTTCTTTTGCTCCATTGGCTTCGCTCGTTTCGAGTCCTCCGGCTGACAGAGCGCCCATGACGAATGTTAACGAATCTGCCGCAAAAGGAGCAATATCTCTTGTGCCTACTTTGCTGCAGTCAGGTGAAGAATGAAATACCAGGGCATGACGGTTACTCATTACAGGCGCTTCGATGGGGTTGGGCGAGGCATTCGCGCGCGAACTGGCTAAGCGCGGAGTGGATCTCGTCGTCGTGGCTCGTTCCGAAGACAAGCTGAATAGTCTTGCGAAGACACTGCGGAAAGACGCCAATATAGAGGTTACCGCTCTCCCCGCGGATCTGTCATCGGCTGAAGCATTAGCGCGCTTGATTGCCGAGATACAGAGTCGCAATCTCCACATCGACCTCTTAATCAACAATGCCGGTCTCGGGGTGTTTGACGATTTCCTGGACACCCCACTCACGAAGCAACTAGAGCAGGTAGATGTCAACATGCGTGCTCTCGTTGCGCTGACCGGTGCGTTCGTTCCAGGTATGGTGGCCGCCCAACGTGGCGGAGTCATCAATCTGGCGTCAACCGCCGCTTTCCAACCGCTCGCCGGTGCAACTCTGTATTCGGCTTCCAAAGCGTTCGTTCTTTTCTTTAGCGAAGCGCTTGCTCTGGAGCTGGAAAAGACCGGCGTGAAGGTCCCCGCAGCCTGCCCCGGACCTGTTGCAACGCACTTCTTCGCACACATGAATCCTAAGCTGGAGGCGAAACAGATGGACCAGCCCGGACCCGTCGTCAGTGAGATTCTGCGTGGGTTCGAGAGGGGAAAGATAGTAGTGTATCCGGGCAAGCTGACGAACTGCCTAGGCACATGGGGGGCGAGACTTCTGCCGCGGAACATGATCCTCCGCCTTGCGGTTGCGACGACGAAGAAGCTAAACCAGAATTGATAAATACGGGGGTTGCACTATGACGCAGGCAAGCAGTGCGATGGGTAAGATAAAAGTACGCAGCAAAGCGGTGGGCGCACTCGCGGTTGGGGCTGTCGCATTTGGTGCGATGGCAATCGGTGCACTCGTCGTTGGTGCCATGACAGTGAGGCGTCTGCGAATCTTGGAGGCTCGCATCGAGAGGCTCTCAATCGGAACGCTAATAGTGGATCAGTTGAATGTGCGTTCGCAATCGATTCCTACGTAAGCCGCTCTCGTCTTTCTCACGAGTCCCCTTGGTGCTATACCGAGAGAGAACGGTGAACTTCTAAAGCGAGTCAATTAGCCGGACAGAAGTTGCTCCATAATCCTTTGCGGCGTTGCCATGAACTCGTGGTCGGCGAAGTGATCAGCGCTGGTTCGCCCACGCCTCTTCTTCCACCCTTTCGGCCTCATCAAGTTCGCCGTCTTCTTCTGATTCAGAGGCGTCATCATCCAGAGAGCCTTTCGTGTAGTCTGCAATGTCCACGCCCTGGATCTGGTTTTCCCCATCCCTTTTGGGAAGAGCCGCTACATCTCCGTCCCTATTGGCTTGCTGCACGCCATTCCATGATTCCGGATTTCGGACCAGCGATGGGCCGTCCGATTCGCAACCGGGGGATCTCGTTGCCTTGATCAAAACCAGTCTCCTTGCGCGACAGTGATCGATACATGGTTCTGCGGATTCGCTCTTAAACGTGCGAGAGTTCGTCGACCCAGTATCCCGCGCGATTGTAATGCCCGTAAAGGCGGCTCTCATGGTCTCGCGTTGGCAGCGATCCGTCCGTGTATTCCGGTGCTCCTTTGATCAACTCCCGTGAGAGGTCAATCACCACTTTGCTTTGTTCCCAGCTGACTTTCTTGATCCACTGCGGCGATACGAGCACCTTTTTCCCAGGCCAGAAGTCTGTTGTCGATACGATCAGGTAGCGAATCGCCCAGGTTTCGTCATCGATGACGAAGTCTTCGACGTGTCCAATTTCTCCGTCAAGAGCCAGGAGACGATAGCCGGTCACCGCGTGGGTGCTACGAAGATGGCTGTCCCATTTGTTGGCCGTCTCAGCGTGGCCGCCCCATTTGCCGTGGTCCCGCTCCAGATATGGATAGTAGCCCCACATCGATTGGCCAACCCAGTAATTGGGATAACCATAGTATCCGTAGTAAGACTCTTCGAATTGCCGGGACACCGGTTCCTCCATGTCTATGGAAGGGCTCGCTTCGATCTGACTCTTCGTCAATTGAACGGAGAGTGCTTCCGCGGCGGTGTCAACCCGATTCAGGGAATACGGGGAGATCAAGACCTTCCTGCCGGTTAACCAGTTTCCCGTATTGGCGACAAGATACCTTATTGTCCAGTGCCGGTCGTCGAAGTAGAACTCCTTTACCGAACCAATGATGCCGTCGAGGCTATGTAGTTTATAGCCGTCGAGTGTTTTCACTTTAGCTAACATGATTTCTCCAAATTACGGTTTGCGGGGATGCGGTTCGGGGCAGTTTCCCTTCACCATGTGACTTCCGAAGATCTGGTTGCAGAAGCTTCCTCCACCTCAGGCAATGCATCGTTCCCTGCCTCGCTTTCCGAGTCTTGGGCCTGAGAGGCTTCGTGGTCGCGCTGTCAGCGGCGGCTTCTTCCCACTCTTGACCATGTTCTCTTTAAGTGGGACTTTCTGCCCACTTTTGCTCAGTGCGCGAGCGAGACGACCGCTCATCGCGGTTGCGCAAGCATCATTGCCCGCGCTTGTGCTCGAGGGTCCTCCGGACCTGAAGACTTCCAGCCGCGCAAACAATTCATGAAAGCTGACATGAAAATTAGTTTGCAATGATCATCGGATCCGAGGTGAGCAATTGTGAACAGCTGCGGCCCTGAGCAGTCTGCTCTAATAAGGGCGTTGGTCGCGACGCAAGAAACGATAAAAACCTTATATAGGTCTGTAAGGCTCTTTCCAGGGGAGAGACATTCCGCGAGAATGTGATCGGTCAGCGGGAAGGGCAAGACTCTCTTGCTGCACTCAAGCTGGAAGTGCATTCCGGCGCACGATTGCAACAGGCCGACCGAGTGTTCCCGTTCCGCGACCGTAGTTTGCCTAATTGAGCAAAGGAGATTTCAAATATGTACTATTTTTGGGGAATGCACGGGCTGTGGTGGATTTTCTGGGTGTTTCTTTGGATCCTGTTCTTTTCTTTCATGATGCCCATAAGGCGGACCACCTACCGCCAAATGCAGACCCCTTTGCAGCTCTTGCAAAGAAGATATGCGGCCGGCGAAACCACGGGCGAGGAATACGAAGAACGGCGGACCAAACTCCTGCGGGACGCCAATATGAAATAGCCAGATCTTTCCGTGTTCGACCAGCTATGACCTCTAGTGCATTCTGCTACCGAACAGTCCATGCGTTGGGCGATGGCGAAGCGTGCTTTCGCTTAACCTTCCTATGGATTGCAGGGCCCCCATGATCCGGTGTGGGACCGCTGGCGAACAGATGTATCTACGCTATGCCGAGCTGGGCGAATATAGGGATCTTGATTCCGTCGAGAACGACGCCGAAGACGACTGCAGCCGCAAATTCACCTGCCAAGATAGAGAGTGGCAAAGGCGCCATCGCGATCCCTTTACTGGCCAGCAGGGTGATGATGAGAACGTCCGCTACGGAAGAGAGCACAAGCCAGGTCGTTGGACGGAGACCCCACATCCGGCGACGCGCTCTGAGTGCATAGATTGTGGCTTGGCTGCCAAATACAATGGCGACCGCACAGAGAGTTCTCAGAGCTTCTATTCCGAGCCGAAGCTCGAACTTTCCGACAGCCAGAATCGACACGCAAAACGCCAGGAAGCACAGCCCTAACCCGACGGCCGCACCGGTAATCTTCCCTACATTCCAGGAATTCGGCATCGCCGATGGCTGCACTCTATCCGTCGTCAATGACATTGCCAGAAAATCTCCGGTGATCATGACAATGACCATCAACATCGGTGTCAGGACGGCGTGGCCCGTCATGATCAGTCCAATGGCCAGCAGCAGCACCTGTACGATCTTCTTGATGACTGAATTCAGCGTGTACGTAAGGATCCGTTGATATATGACCCGGCCCTCTTTGACAGCGGCGACAATTCCTCCCAGGCCTGCTTCGGTCAAAACAACGCCTGCCGCTGACTTGGCCACGTCAGTGGCTGTCGAGACCGCAATACCAATTTGTGCCTGACGGAGCGCCGGTGCGTCGTTGGCGCCATCGCCGCACATTCCTACGCCATGCCCACTGGCTTGAAACGCCTTCACGAGGTCGTACTTGCCCTCCGGGAGAATGCTTGCGAACACGGCAAAATCTTCGGGCCGAATGGGCTTAGGAAGCCGCCCCGCAGGACATACCGTTTCGTCCAATCCGACCTCATGTGCCACGATCTTCGCTGTTTCTGGGGCATCTCCCGTCACCATGACGGTGCGAACGCCGAGTGCTTTGAGCTCTGAGATCAGAGAAACCGAATCCTCGCGGGGCGGATCGCTAAGTGCAATGAAGCCGACGATCTGGACAGAGGACGGCGGGCCGGCGGCTACCGCCAACACCCGAGATCCTTGTCTCTCCAGTTCGTCGGCCATCGTGGCTGCGTCAGGCGCCGCCGTGGTGAGAGCGCTGACCGCAGTAAAGGCTCCCTTGAGGATGTGCTGCTCCGCGCCGTTCGCGTCGGTTGCTGTTGCTTCAGAGATCTTCCTGGCTGGATCAAAGGGAACGAAGTGAGTCAGCTTGGGCAGACCGGGGGCGGCCTTGTGCGATGCAGCAAATCGGATCGCTGCGTCAACTGAATCCTGCCCGCCGTCAGAGCTCGCCAGGGCTGCCAAGCCGAGAACGTGTCCGTCATCGAAGCCAGGCATCGGGCGAACGTTAGTCACGGAAAGTTCGTTGCGGGTAAGGGTTCCAGTCTTATCGGAGCAGAGCACGTCAATGGTTGCGGCTTCATCCACTGCGGAGAGGCGCGTGGGAAGCACCCCCAACTTCGCCAGGGAACGAGCGCCGAGTGCGGCGGCAAGTGTGAAGGTTGCGGGTAACGCCACTGGAATTGCTGCCAGAACAGAGGTTAACAACAGCGGGATAATCTCGACCCATGGCATCGCATGCATCCATGCATACACAGCGATGAGTAAAATAACTCCACCGTTGAAGAACGCCAAATTGCGTACTATTCGCAGGACTGTTTTCTGCTGCGAACTAACAACGTGGGCCGTACGCACCAACTCCGCTGTGCGGCCGAATTTGGTGCGAAGCCCTGTAGCCGTCACCTGCGCGGTCGCTTCTCCGCGACGCACCAGTGCACCCGCATAGGTATCGACACCACGGCCAGCCTCTATCGGCAGAGACTCGCCCGTGAGCATGGACTGGTCGAGCAAGACCGCACCATCCAAAAGGTGGACGTCTGCAGCAACCACACCACCCAGTGACAGCTTGATCAAGTCGCCAACCACTAACTGTGTCGCTGGTACTGTCTTCCACCCGCCATCTCGGCGTACGGAGGCGTTAAGTGCGAGGCGTCGTTTCAATGCTTTGAGTGTTGCTTGAGCGCGTCCCTCCTGCAAATACGCCAGGACTGCATTGAATGCGAGAAGGGCCGCAATGACCGAAGCTTCGAAGTATTTGTGTAAGACAAGCTCAAGCACAATGGAAGCCTCGAGCAGCCAGGGAACGGGAGCCCAGAATTTGAGCGCCGCATCTCTTAGGGGATGAGGGGCGGTGTCCGGCATTGCATTAGGACCATCCTTCTTGAGTCTAGCGGACGCCTGGACGCTTGATAGCCCCGTCATCGAGGTCTGTGCAGTGGGCGCATTTGCAAGGACTGCGGAACCTGTATCTACAGCCATGAGGGATTTTGCCCTTCTGTTAAGGTTTTCGATCTAGTTTCTATACATTTGGCTCAAAGCCTAGTCTGACATCATGGATCAAAATCCCCTTGGGCTTGTGACAAGAGAGCGCGGAGTCGGGTAAATGGCTGAACCGTCTTTCTCTCCGATCCGGTTTGTGATTTGTTTCAGCGCGAATCGCCTGGCCTGGAAGAGTGAGGCCGAGTCCCCGAGGGCTGCTTGAAGCGCTGCACCTGGGACTGTGAACCAGCGGGGACATCCCAAGTGCTATCAATCCTTTTCCTTATCTCCAAGATCAGCTCGGGCGGAGGAACAGGTTTCAGTAGCAAATCGAAGTCGTGACCTTGAGCGCGAGCAGACTCCAATAAATCTAAGGTAGATGGCTGCCCGGAGAAGAGCAGGATCTTACACGAGGGGTACAGCGCTTTCATTCGGATCGCGAGATCAATCCCGGAAAGACTCGGCATGTCGACATCCGATATCAGAAGATCGGGAGATTTCGCCCTGGCAGCGATCAGCGCCTCTAGCGGAGAGGTGAAGAAATTCGCAGAGAACCCATGCATTTGCAGTATTGCCGCGAGAGTGGATGCGATGACGGGTTCATCGTCAACAACGAAAACAAGTGGACCTGATCTGGAAGGCACATATTACCTCGTTTCAAATACCCTTTTTCGTGAATGGTCGAAGCGCTCGCTAGGCGGGAGTCCGGGCTAGCGTTCCGGAACTTTTTCGACGGACGCTAACGGTAAGAGAAACGGCTCATCTAATCGCTTGCAAGGCCTATGAAACAGGAGGGGTCGCCGGAGGGATCGACGCGATGCTGGGTGTGGCAAACATCGCAGATCGGGATAGCAGACGCGAGAATCCATCCCAGATAACTCCTGTCTTTCTCAAAAACTTCGTTCGCTCGTGAACGTTGTAGAACCCGAACGATGTATTCATGTGTGTTTCGCGCTGCTATCGAGAGGCTCCTTGTGTCGACACCAGCTTCTTCGAGCGCCTTAACGACCTGCTCCGCCTGTTCTTGTGTCTCATATATCGCGATTACTGAGTCGGTTGTGGGCATCGCTCTCCCCGGTTTCTTGTTGCACCGTTAAGGTTTTCGAGCTAAAGCTCGGCCGAAAGGCATCGGAGTGAAGGAACTCTGTCCCACACGATAAGGCCTTTTGGACAAGGCTATGCTGCCTTTCGCAGATCTAAGGCAGTCACAGTTTTCCACCCATTGAGGAGAAATGCTGAGCAATTCAATACATCAGGCGGCGAATTCTTGCGAAGGAGCGCGTCGAAATCTCCCTCAATTCCCCAAATAAAATTTCACGCAGAACCAGCGGTCTGATAGCGTCCAATAATTACTCTCCAGGAGTCCTGAAAGGCACTTTGGAAGTTGAAGGCGACAACGGCCATATTGTGAGCGTGGCGCGAATGATTACACTCGCCGCCCAGGGCAGCCAGCACTGAGCCGCTGGGAAATCACCGGACGAACGAGTAATCACCCGGCCCTCCACTCATTTCAGGAACTCGGAGAGCGGTAGTGTCCGCACTCGCGCTTAGTTCTTACGTGAAGTCTGTGGTCGGTCTCAGTTAATTGTTACTGTTCCTTCTTTTAGTAAATGTTTTGCCTGATCATCTCGACAAAGGCCGGCGCGTTAATTCGGAGCCTGGAGAGCAAATATGGTAATGACACCCCGATAGTGGCGGCTTGATCTTCCAACGTCTGCATCACCATTGCCGGCGCTGCACCATAGAGATCCTTGAGAAACGCAGATGGTCCTTGTGCCGTTATCGAATATGGCGTAAGCGAGGAGCGCGGGAAATCTTTGACGTTGTAGGTGACGATTACTTTCACACCTGAGTGCGCTGCTGCGGCAAGGACGTGGCGGTCCTTTGGGTGGTTTGTCATCGCGGGAATCAAATCTTCATAGTCCTCGATCCACGCCTCTGGAAAATGTTGCCTGATTTCGCTCTCGCGGTGCATGGCTTTTTGATCAGAGAGGCCGAAGGTCTCCCGAAGAGTGCGGGTGACTTCCACCATGATTTGATCAGACCATTTCGGCAAAAAGAGACGTGGGCCAGCAGCAAGCCTAAGGAGCGTGTCAGCCAAGGGCATTGGGACCAGGACGCAGGCATCCAGGACTACGGGACGAGCACTCTTCACTCGTCCGTGCCGCCTTCGGGGAATATATTCCGCTCGTACAAGCCAGCTTCGAACGCATCGCGTGCCAGGAGGTCCAGCGCAGCCAGACGCTCCTTGTCGCGTTTCTTGACGAATTCCAAGACATCACGAAGATAAACACGGCGCTGGTTGCCAACTCGATGATGGGCCATCAAACCGCTTTCAAGCTGCTTGATGAAGAATGGACGCGACATTCCGAGAATGTCAGCAGCCCGTTGGGTCGTAATCGCCTGATTATCCGGAATCAGCGTGACGGTCTGGCCGTGGGACATGAACTCCACTGCCGTTCTGAGGACTTCGACCACAGTACCCGGAAGTTCAATCCGTTCACCTGCAGGGCTGATCAGGGCAGGGACGCCTCGGCGCAGCAGCTTCTCCAAGTCCTGCACTTGTTGCTGCTCTGACTTCGGGAGCGGGATCGGTTTCTTAGGTACAATGGCCATAATACGCCTAAACTACCACATACTCGAAATACTCGCAATATGCGCAATAGTCAAAAGGACGCGCTCAGGTGCCCAGCGCGCAAGACAGGCGCCATCGGCCGAACGATATCGCGGACATTTGCGGAGCATTTAAGCTGTTCGTTAAGGTTGCTGGGATTCGTTCCGATGCATTCTGATTCTCAGCACTGCCTTAATGTTGCGATTTGATCGGGCTTTCACGGCGATAACACGGGTTCAAATCCCGTCGGGGACGCCAAAGTCACACAACGACTTAGCTCAGGTTTCGCCATCCATTCGTGGGTGCAAAAGAGACACCAATCGGCGTCCCTTTTGCACCCTTTCAACGCGAGAACTGTACGAATCAGGAGCAACGGCTGGCAATTGAGCGTAACTCTGCGACCTACGAAGGGAAGACGAGCGACAAAACTGCTGCCTGAGCTTCATGCTTGGCCGGCGTTACTGCTTGCGTGTAGACGTTGAGTGTCGAGCGCAGGGAGGAGTGCCTCATCAGTTCCTGCATGACTTTGAATTCAGCACCGACGCTTCGTAAAAGAGTGGAATACGTGTGGCGGAACGTATGCCATCCAATTCTCTTCTGGATGCCGATCCTTTTTGCGGCTGGTATCACGTGCTTCCGCAATATCGCTTGGCCCCACAGGGGCTTTCGCCCGCGGTGCTGGCGAGAGGCGAAAACCCAATCCTCGGGCTTGCCGTAGGAGCAGGTTTGTCTCCAGAGCGTAAGCGCATCAGCCAAGATGGGATGGACTGGCACCGGCTTCTGTGAAGCCTCGGTCTTGCATTTACCCACTACACCGTAGGCGATTGCCCGGGTTACGTTCATCGTGCGTGAGCGAAGTCAATGTCCCCCCACTTGAGTGCGAACAATTCGCTCTGTCGCAAGCCTGTGGACGCTGCCAGGAGAACCAGCGTTCTCTCTCGAAGAGCGAGACTATCCAGAAGTGATTTGATCTCAGCAGGTGTGAGGACGTTCGGAGCCTTCCGCCTCTTCGCGCTTTGTCGAACCAGCGAAATAGGGTTGCGGTCGAAAAAGTCGTGCCGGCAGGCGTGATTAAAAACGACAGACATCAGGTTTCGGATCTTCGCGCAAGTGCTTCTGGCAAGTGGCAGACTGCGTAGCCACGCCTCCACTTCCACCGTTCGTACCTCGGCAAGTTGATAGTTTTTCCATCGCGGAATGACCCACTTGTGCAGATAGAAGATGTAGTTTCTTCTCGTCGAGTGACTGCGCCAGACATCAGTCTGAGCTAGCTCGCAATGCTCGAAATGCGTGCAGATGTCTGCGAGCGTCATGGGGCCGGTGCTGGCCGGGAATAAGGGAATTAGGCTTCGCAATGATTCGGGCCGCCAACTGCCGAGCCACAGCAGCGTCGGAATATTGCTCGATCGTTCCGATCACCCGCTTCCGATAGACACGCCTGCCATCTCCCCCTTTTTCTGACCACCTGAACTGCCAAACATCCGGACCATTCTTTCGCTCTGCCTTCACCAGGCTCCCTCGTTGCATTAGATGACCTCCCTCCCGCGGTTGCGGTTGGAGAAATTCTCCATGGATGAGGTAGCTCTTCGCCAAAAAGAAGAGCAGGGATTTGAGTCCTCCTGCTCCCCCCGCTGGATTATCGCTTTGCGCAGGTGATAACCACGATTCTAGAACTCGATTCGCAAACGGAGCTTGGGCACGAAAGTCAGTGTCAACTGGCATAGGACATCCGGGTGTCTCACGAATCCATAAATCATACTTTGTTCCATGCAGACTCAGGGCGCAAGTACCCACTCGTGCCCGTAGTTCCGTCTTGCATTATTAGGATCCGGAAGGGCATCATACCCCGCATGAACACTCCCACCTTCCGCTTGGTAGGTCCCGCGCATAACGTCGAGGTCTACGGCATTCGCCTACTTGGTGTCGACGCCCAAAATGGCCGCAAACTCCTGTTCACGGCCGTTTTCTTTTTGGTCATTTTTCTCATCAGCAAAGCTCTGAAGGCGGTTGCCCATACCAATTATGGAAAGACTGGACACCGCATCACTTTCTGGACGCGCCAGGGGATTAGCCTCATGACCTTTGTGCTCGGGCTCCTCGGCTTCGTATCGATATGGTTCGACAATCCGGCGCGTTTGGCCACCGGTGTCGGATTGGTCGGTGCAGGTTTGGCATTTGCGCTGCAAAAAGTGATTACCAGCTTCGCCGGTTATTTCGTGATCCTCCGTGGCAAAACGTTCAATGTCGGCGACCGCATCACCATGGGCGGTGTCCGGGGAGATGTAATCGCCCTGAACTTTATCCAGACGGTCATTATGGAGATGGGGCAACCACCCAGCGTCCAGGCCTCCGACCCCGGCATGTGGGTGCAATCGCGACAGTATTCCGGCCGAATCGTAACTGTTACCAATGCCAAAATTTTCGACGAGCCGGTGTATAACTACACCCGCGACTTCCCCTACATCTGGGAAGAGATGCACATCCCTATCACCTACAAAGACGACCGCTACGAGGCGGAGCGCATCCTTCTGGCCGCAGCCGAGAAAGAAACAGTACATATTGCAGACATGGCTGATACGGCACTGCAAGTCTTGCGGGAAAGATTTCTTATCGAGCCCGCAAAACTCACTCCTCAGGTGTTCTTGCGGCTTACCAGCAACTGGCTTGAGCTATCGGTTCGCTTCCTGTGCAGAGACCACGATATTCGGGGCTTGAAGGATCGCATGAGCCGCGAGATCATCGACAATCTGCATAGGGCGAAAATCGGTATCGCTTCGACAACATATGACATCGTTGGGTTGCCGCCGATCACATGGGAGCGGGGCCAAGCGGCGGAAGTATCCAAGCTTGAGTAGGTAGCCTTGCCGACGTGAAAAGGGCGAGGGCGTTGGCCGCCCCGGGGGGCAAAGCGGATGATCCACAGCTCCCCGCACGCCGCCTGTGTATCGTAAGGGTATGACGCCGCCCGTGCTTGTTGTATCGAAAACTGTCATTGAATATCTAGCGCGAGGGGTGGAATTTGCCGCTGCTACTATCATTGCCATCGCAGCGGCGCGGGCAACCTGGCAATCTCTCAAACTGCTATTGATTTCCGATGCTCCGCCAGAGGCCAAGGTCGCGGTACGGCTTACGTTGGGAAGATGGCTGGCGGTAGCCCTCGAGTTTGAGCTGGCAGCGGATGTTCTCAATACGGCCGTGACCCCTTCCTGGAGCGATATCGAGAAGCTGGCCGCCATCGCTGCCCTCCGAACCGAGTTGAATTACTTTCTGGAAAAGGAGATTCGCGAGGAATCTATGCCGGCCCAACAACAAGCAGACGCCACGTTGCATGACGTCGCCACGCACCCAAATCATCGGTGAGTATGTGAGCCCCGGGCGATGCGACCGGCCTTGCCTTTGCCGGTCATCTCCAATGGCTTCGGGAAGTCAATATATTTGCTTCCAGATCCATCCTTGGAGTAGTGTGGTGCTACTCTTCCCAGCTCGCTTGTGTCAATCCAATCAGAAGGTCCGATGCCGATGGTTCGCTGGCAGGAAAGTCGAGAGCGTGCATGCAAAATAAAACCGTCAAAGCATGGCTGGTCGTGTGTTGTCTATCTTTGGTGCCTCTGAGTTCCCTAGCGCAGGAAATCGTTCACGCTCTCGCTGGAACCGTGAGCGCGGTCGATGCAACCGCCAAAACCGTCACCGTGAAGACAGATGACGGGTCCGAGGGCCTTTTCAAGGACTCTACAGACTCTAAAATCCCGATTGAGTTTAACAAAGACCTTCGCGCGCAAACGACGGCCGCGGATGCCTTTGCCAAAACCGGCACCAGCGTGATCGTTTACTACTTCGGCGACGGAGATGTACGAACCGCGGTTTCTCTACAGAATCTCGGTGTGGGCGCACTGATGAAGAGTAGCGGAACAGTTATGAAATTTGACCGGCACAAACATCTGCTCACAGTCCAGACCAGTTCAGGAGCGAAAGAAGTTTTTGAGATCACTCCCAAAACGGTTACGGAAACCTCGTTTGGGGCCGTAGAAGGGGAAAAGTTCAATGCTCAAAAAGGCGACCATGTCCGGGTGACCGCTTCGCCTGATGGCGGAGGGCAGACCGCTCTGTTCATCAACGCCGCCTGATGAGCGGGTAAAACACATTCCTGCTTGTCAGTGTTCCTCTTTTGGCCCCGGAAACGGAAGCGATATGTCCGAGGAGCGAATGTGAAGGTCACGCTGAGGAAAGGGCAGCTCGACTTCATGTTCACGAAATAGCTTAAAAATAGCAAAATACAAATCGGATTTGAGTACAAAGGGCGTGTGAGCGCGGCTCGAGGTCCATACTCGAAGCGAGAAGTTTAGCGAGTTGTCGCCATAATCAGTGAAGATGACATCGGCTTCAGGTTCCGCTAGTACATCTTCGTGGGTATGTGCCACCTGGAGTAGAAGGTGACGAACATGCTCAGGGTCTGAGTCGTACCCGACGCCCACGGGGATGATGAGGCGAACATTCGGGTCGTTTGCGGTCCAATTGGTGACTGCGCTATTGATGAAATCGCTGTTCGGAACAATGATCACGAAATTGTCGTTCGTGCGAATCCAGGTCGAGCGTGCTCCTATCTTGGTTACGTCACCGAAGGTGTCTTTGACTTCAATCCGGTCTCCGATACGGATGGGCTGTTCAATCAGTAGGATGAGCCCGGCGACGAAGTTGGAAACCACATTTTGAAGGCCCAGTCCGATGCCGACGCCCACCGCGCCGCCGAACACGACCAGCGAATCCAGATTTACCCCTAAGGATTGAAGGCCAATGAAAAGGCCGCCCAGAAAGAACAGGTAGGTCGCGAAACGGCCTAGCGCAAACTTTTGCGCCTCTGCGATGGGGAGGCGGCGGAAAAGGCGAATGAGCAGCACGCGTTGCATCAGCCGCGAAAACGACACCAAGAGAAAAACAAAGACGATAACTTTGACAAAGAAAAGCGGCGTGATCGGCAGTGAGCCGATCTTGAAGATTACGTGCGAAGTGAGATCTCTCCAGTCGGCGCCCACTTCACCGATCAGCGAGAGGCAATGAATTCCATGGACCATTAGCTTTCCCGCTCAATACGCGGATTACGCGTCGAGAACCTTTCGCTATGATCGTTGAGGCCGGCAGTTCAGCGCCAACCCCATCATAGATAATCTTCAAAGAGCAGCCGCTGACGAAAAAGGAAATCAAGAAGCGCGTGTGTCAAGCAATGTCCGTCTTGCTCGGTTGCAACACCGAGGCAAAAGCCGGCACAAAATGCCGAGCCAATTCCGTCTGAGCCTGCTGGGAAGCGACGAGCACGAGACGGTCGCCCGGCTGCAAGATGGTGGTGGGCCGAGCTAGGATGACGGATTTGCCTCGGAGAATTGCCACGATCTTGGAATCCACGATAGCTCCGCTTAGGTTGCGCGCCTCGAGCGACTTCCCGACCCAGGGACTTCCGGGGCGAAGGGCGCCAATCAACAGCTGTGAACCATCGGGCAGGTCCAATGCAATCCCGGATCGCAAAAGCGCTGCAAGATGAAGGTGGGTGATCTGCGGCGGTAAAGAGATCGTGCCCTGTTCCAGCAGTCGCAACGCGATCTGGACATGCTCCGCGTGATGAGCCGGCGAATCGGTGCGCCCGGCTACCTGCGCTTCGTACAAGCTTCCGTATTTACAAAGCGAGGATAGCTTGATTTGAATGACAAAACTCAGCATGACCGCTAATCCGGCAGGTACAAGAAGCTGGTAACCGCCCGTCATCTCTGCGACCATCAGCAACGTCGCAATAGGTACTCGCGCCGCGCCGCCGAAAACAGCCGCCATTCCAGCAAGTACCAAACCGGCTGGAGGATGATGCGAAAGCTTTGAGAAAACTCCCCCTAGCATGGAACCGACAAACAGACTGGGCGCAAACACACCGCCCGAACCACCTGAGGAAACGGTAAGGGATAATGCCACCATTTTGGCGACTACAAGAACAAGAAGCAAATGTAAGGCGAGCCGGCCGTCGATCGCTTCCTGAACCCAGCCGTAGCCGCCGCCCAGGACCTGAGGTAATTCAAGAGCCAACAGGCCTACAAGGAGACCGCCGATGCCCGGCTTGATCCATGGGGGAACACGCAAGAGGGCGAAGGCATCTCGCAAGCGGTAGAACATCTCAGGCAAAATTGTGGCGAGAATGCCGCTGGCAGCGCCCAAGGCGATGTACCAGCCGTAGTCTTCGAGACGCGAGGCATACAGGTTCTGAGGAATCTGAAACAAAGACTTCCAGCCGACGAACCAACCATTCACTGCATAGGCCACGATGGCAGCCAACATGCAGTAAAGCAGGGCTTCCGCCTCGAAATCCATGTCCCCGTACAGCACCTCGACAGCGAAAATGGCGGTGCCGATGGGTGAGCGGAAGATGGCTGAAAGGCCGGCGGCCATTCCCATCAAGACTAATAGCCGTTTCTCCTGCTCAGATCGATGAAGCAATTTCGCGTACACCGAGCCAAAACCCGCGGCTATGAGAGCTGTGGGACCTTCACGCCCTGCTGACCCTCCTGACCCAAGGGTGATTGCCGACGCCAGCATTTTTACCGGCGCTACGCGGGCCCTGATCGTTCCCCCGGTCCAGTGAAGCGCTTTGACGACTGTATCCGTGCCATGACCCTCCGCCTCTGGCGCCAAACCGTAAACCAGGGCTCCTGACAGTAGGCCGCCTAATGTTGTGGCGACCGGAACGAGCCACAGTCCATGAGGGCCGATTGCTTCCCGCAGAACGCCGCCCTCCTCCGGGAGCCCCGGAGAGTGGTAGCCGGCAAGCCAGAGGAGAAAGATCTTCTGGGAGAGCCGCAGCATCCAGGTGAATAGCTGCGCACTGAGAGCGCCGACGATCCCAAGCACAATCGAATCTAAGAGGAGTCGCGGCTTGTCTCCGGCTTGCACGGTAGATTTGTACCTTCATCCGACGGGCTCAACGGCAAATAACGGAAGCCACTCGCACACTATACATCCGGTGGCTGCCCGGCGAGCCGCATGGCCGCACGAACAAGAGCGATGTGCGAAAAGGCCTGCGGGAAATTGCCCGTCAGCCGTTGTGCTTTTGTATCGTATTCCTCTGAGAGAAGCCCAACGTCGTTGCTGACCGCCACCACTTGCTCAAACAGATTGCGTGCTTCCTCCTTCCGACCGGTAAGCGCGTAGCATTCCACAAGCCAGAAGCTGCAGGCCAGGAAAGCACCCTGTTTTCCTTTTCTTGTTTTGGGCAGGTTACGCAAAAGAAATCCATCCTGCAGCAGCGCTTCCTCGATTGCCTTGATGGTGCCAAGGGCCCGTGGATCGTCCGGCGGCAGGAAGCCGACAGTGAGCAGCAGCAGTTCCGATGCGTCCAGCGCCTTGGAGCCGTAGTACTGCACGAAACTATCGAGGTGAGTGTCGAAGCCATGCTTGCAGACGTCGACGTGAATCTTGTCGCGAAGTTTCTTCCACTCGGCCAGTGGGCCGTCCATCCCATGCCGTTCTATGCTGTCGACGGCGCGATCGAGGGCGAGCCAGGCCATGACGACCGAGTAGGTATAACGTTGAGGTTCATCGCGCGACTCCCACATGCCGGACCCAGGCTGCCGCCATGTCTTCGCCATGTATGCGGTAAGCTCCTGCTGCAGTTCCAACTCCTCTTGCCGGCACGGGACGCCAACGTCTCGAGCGTGAGCGAGCGCGGCGGCGATCTCGCCGAAGATGTCTTGTTGGCTTTGATGTTGAGCGGCGTTTCCGATTCGGACTGGCGCAGAGTCTTCGTAACCCGGCAACCACGGCACCTCCCAGTCGGCTATGTGGCGTTCTCCCCCGATGCCATACATAATCTGGACCTGGGAAGTATTGCGGCCAATTGCGCGCAACAGCCACTGTTTCCAGGCGATGACCTCCTCGGTAAATCCACACTCAATCAGTGCGGAGAGTGTAAACGTCGCATCCCGAATCCAGCAGTAGCGATAGTCCCAATTCAGCGGGCCACCGATACGCTCCGGCAACGAGGTGGTGGGAGCGGCGACAATCCCGCCAGATGGACGGTAAGTCATCGCTTTCAGCGTGATGAGGGAGCGTTCCACGGCTGCGCTGTACGGGCCCTGGTATTTGTTGCGTGACACCCAGTCTGTCCAAAAGTGATCGGTTTCCTGCAGTGCGCGATCGACATCGATTGGGTCGGGAAGCGCCTCGTAGGAGCAGCCGTATGTCAGGACAAATGTCTGGGTTTCTCCGGCACTCATGGAAAACGCAGCAGAGAGCGTGCTCAGGTCAGACTTCTTGACCAGCGACGATGTGCGCAGGACCGTCAAGTTAGGTCCTGCTTTGGCGACCCATGCGGAGTGGCCCTGGGTTGCCGGTTCAAAATCGATCCATGGAATGGTGCTTCCGTAATCGAAACGAAGACAAAGCTCCAGGCGCATTTTGACCACGCCCGCGGTGCAGTGGACGATGCGAACCAAATCGGAGCGGTGGCCGCGTATGGGCATAAAGTCGGTGATCGAAACGCTGCCTGCAGGTGTCTCCATCGTGGTTTCGAGGATGAGTGTGCGCGGCCGGTAGCGGCGCGTGAATGTTGCATGGGTATCGTCCGGGGCCAGTTGCCAGCGTCCATGTTTCGGCGCGCCAAGTAGCGCGGCGAAGCAGGCGGGAGATGAGAAATCGGGCCAGCAGAGCCAATCGACGCTACCTTCACGACTGACCAGGGCTGCCGTCTCGCAATCGCCGATCATCGCATAGTCTTCTATTTTGGGCATGCACTCTCCGAAGCCGGGTTACGGTTGTGTACTGCCTATCTGCGTGCCGCTGGGTCGATCGCGGGTGTGAAGAAAGCTAAGGATATCGTCTACTTCCTTCGGCTTGAGGATGCCGGCAAACGATGGCATATTGTGGCCGCCATTGAGAATGCGCCACTCCATTTGTTCGGGTGTGAGCCGGTCGGCGGCACGAGTAAGGTTAGGGCCACGCAGTCCGCCGTATCCTTCGATCATGTGGCAGGATTCGCAGCGTTTGTCATGGAAGAGCGCGGCCCCGCGCTGTGCGCTGGGGCTGAGCGACGCCGTCATCGATGACGGAAGGGGCGGCGCGTTGAATCGCGGTGACCAGGGCGAGACCTTACCCTCATACCAAAGCGTGCAAACCCCTACCACCACAATGGTGACCCAGGCGACTGCCCAGGGCCGCGACGCAGGCTCCGTTCTCCGCTATTGAAGAAGAACGGCAGCGCGAACATTGAACCGAAGACCAGGGCGGGCGCAAGGATCATGATGCCGGATTCGAGCTGGTGAGGGCTCATAGCGAGAATGGCGAAATACCAAAGCAGATACCAATCGGGCCGGGGTTCCGCATTGAGGAGCGTGGGGTTTGGCGGAGGCGCCAAGTGTGGGGCGCCGTAGATGAAGGCAAGGGTGACGACACCAGCGATGACCAGTCAGCCGAACAGGGCATCGCGCCAGGCGGCATCGGGCCAGAAGGGTACCCCGTTCTTTTTTACCAGTTCCTTGTACTGCCGGCGATAGGTCTTCGGGTTAACAGGAATTCCGGCTTTCGGAGGCTCGGAGATGCCGTTATAGAGCACCAGGTAAAGGTGAACTCCAATGAACGCAAACATGATTCCGGGAATGATGAAGACGTGAAGGTCGAAGAAGTGATTCAGCGTAATACCATTGAGACGGTCGCCGGCGTAAACAAACTGCTGGAGATACTTGCCGAGGAAGGGAACCCGCACCGCCTGGCGGGCGGCGATGTTGACAGACCAGATGGCATCCTGATCCCAGCGCATGAGCTGGCCGGTAAAGCCCATGCCGAGCGTAAACATCAGCAGCACCACGCCGGTGAGCCAGTTGCCTTCGCGGGGAAACTTGTAAGCCGCGTAGAGGAAGACACGCAGCATGTGTATGCCGATGAAGAGCATCATCGCCGAAGCGCCGAAGTAGTGCAGCCCGCGCACGAAGCTGCCGAGGGTCGCCTGGCGGCTGATGTATTCCAGGCTGTGGTAGGCCCCGTTGGCGGAGGGATCGTAGACAGTGGCGAGCGCCACCCCGGTAACGACCTGCAGAATAAAGGCAAACAGCGTTGCCGACCCGAAGACGTAAGCCCACTTGCTCTCCTTGGGCACACGGTGGTCCATGATCGGCTTCAGGTTCTTGACGAGGCCGAGACGGTCGTCCACCGTGTGCCAAACCTTCAGGAGGAGCCGCTGGATCATGCGTCCACCTCCTTGCTATGGAGGCAGTTTCCCGCGACGACGGCAGTTTACGCCACTCTACCTGGACGTGTTATTGAGGATGCGAACGGGAAACTGCTGTAACGCATGGGGCGGCGGTCCGGCGGCTACCTCACCGTCCTTGTAATAAACGCCACCGTGGCAGGGACACATGAAGAGCTCGGCCGAAGCTTCCCAGCGAACTGGGCAGCCGAGGTGAGTACAGTCGACGGCAAAGGCCTCGAACGTCTGTTCGTCGACACGGCGCAGCCACGCGGCGGTGAGCGAATCTTCGCCGCCCCATGCAATGCGGAGGAATCTTCAAGGTGACCTTGGAGGTCTCGCCTACCGGAAATTTGCTAGTGGGCCGACGTCACGCCAGACGCCGGCTGCCTCCGAAAGAGAGGTGCGATGAGGAAACCGATAAGCGGCAGGCTGACAATGGCCGTGGCAAACCCCCCTGCCGCGACGCTGACAAACATCAGCAGGTGCCGGCGACTTACGAGAGAACTGGAAGTCTGAGCCTGATCAGTCATGCAGTAATTCTCCGATCCACTTCGCAATGGCAAGGAAAAAAATAAGCGCGCCGATGACACTGAGCGGCCATATGGTGACTGCTCCAAGCGCGATGAACACGATACCGAAGGCAGTCATTGAGGAGCGTAGCTGGGTGCGGCAAGCGTGGCAGGAGCGGGATGTGCCAGCCCGGCGTGTGTTGCGTCAGCAACTGGGCGCTCCGAATGCCTGCCGGCGCCGGCAAAGTCAATTGCGGAGTTGGCTCGCGTGGCAGTGTCGATCCGCGGCTGCGCTACCATGTGTTTCTCTCCTCACTGTGTGGCCCAGGTCAGCGATCGACCTCCCGAGGGTTACAAGTTCGTAGAACAGGCTGGCTTCTGGGTGCTGCGTCAGCCATGCCGCACCTCCGCTTGCGAGTTTTCAGGGCAGACAGCAGCAATTGCTTGTCCGGCGCCAGGAGTTCGAAACCATACACTCAATTCCGGCAGCATGAAGATGAAGTAAATCGTACACCCAGGAACCCACATGAGCAGTCCCGCGAGCTTCTCGTCTTCGGCGGCAGAGATACCCCAGACGTCGCGAATGAGATGGAGCGCACCCAGTTCGTCGACAGGATGCAGGTACGGCTCGTAATGGCCGACAGGCAGAAAAGTGATAACAATGCCAAGCACCGTGCTGACGGCGGCGGCTCCGAAGAGATACAGCATTGCCGCGGGCAGGCTGCAGGCGCTGCATTTTGATCGGCGTGAAGATCGGCCACCAGAACATGCAGCCGGTCACCAGAAAAGTGAGATGCTCGAAGATGTGAACGGCGGTGATGGCGTTGGCGGCGTTGTAGAGCGCGGGGATGTGCCAGATGACCATCATCAGCATGTTGGAGATCCAGGCCACCACGGGGTGGCCTGAGCACGGATTCGCATCAAATGGGTGTGCGATCCACTGCGGCACGCTCCGGAGCGAGGCCCAGATAGAGCAACGGGGGCACAAGCAATATCAGCAGCAGGTGCTGCAGCATGTGCGCCGAGAAGAGGTATTGATCGCCCAGCGGATCGATGGGCGAGATCAGGGCGAGGCAGAGCACAAGCACGCCGAGCAGGAACGGAGCGACATACTTGGCCAAGCGCGGACCCGTGGCCAGGTGCCAGGCGATCAGTGCAAGACAGCCGATCACGACGGTAGGATGAACCTCCCAGGCGTGAAGAGTAGATCGGCTGCTGTTATTCATCGTGCCGACCATAGATACACCACGCTGAAGACCATGACCCAGACAATGTCGACGAAGTGCCAGTAGTAGGAAACCGCCCTGAAGGCAGTGTGTCGCTTATCACCGAGCTTGCCGGAGATGATCAGGCCAAGGAACGTCAGCAGCATCAGCAGCCCAAGCGTGACGTGAATGGCGTGAAAGCCGGTCAGCGTGAAATAGGTGCTGCCGAAGAGATTGCGGCTGATGGAGATGTCCTTGTGCAGCAGGCCGGAGTACTCACGCATTTCGCCGAAAAGGAAGACAGCGCCGAGCAGAATGGTGGCAGACATCCAAAGCGTAAATCGTTTGCCGCCCTTTCCCAGGGAACGCTCAGCCATATAAATCGTTGCGCTGCTGAGCAGCAGGAACGCGGTGTAGATGCCGGTCTTCCAGGGAACCAGACTGCTATGTGCGGTGGGGCCACTGATCTCCGAAGGCTGCGAATAGATGTAGGCAACGATCAGGAAAACAAAGAAGACGACTCCGAAACGAGAAACAGCAGGACGGCCAGCCGGATCTTGTCTTGCAGCAAGGGCCTGGTGCTCATGGCTGATCCTCGCGCTTCCAGTCGGCTTTTCAGGATGATGAAGGTCCCAGAACGGACGCCGGCTGTGGACAGGAGGCACCTCGGCAAAATTGTAGGAGGGCGGCGGCGAAGTCGTCGCCCACTCCAGCGTCCAGGCCTCCCACGGATTGTCTCCGGCCACCGCCCCATGTTTCCGGCTGCGGTAGAGATTCACAAGCAGGAAGAGCATCGACGCGCCCAGGATGAAAGCGCCCACGGTGGAGATCATGTTCAGCAGGTACCATCCAGGGCAGGTCCGGGTAAGTCCAAACGCGCCGCGTCATTCCGCGGAAACCAAGCAGATGCTGCACGAAGAACGTGGCGTTGAAGCCCACGACCGTCAGCCAGAAATGCCATCGGCCAAGCCGTTCGGAAAGCATCCGCCCCGTGATTTTGGGATACCAGTAGTAAATCCCCGCGAACAGGCCGAAGAGCGTTCCACCGAACAGCACATAGTGGATGTGCGCAACAATGACGTACGTGTCGGTAAGTTGCCAATCCATCGGAACCACGGCGAAGATGACGCCGCTGAGTCCGCCGATGGTGAACTCGATGAGGAAGGCGGAGGCGAACTGCATGGCGGTGGTGAATCGTATCTTGCCGCCCCACATGGTAGCGATCCAATTGAAAATCTTGATCCCCGTCGGTACGGCGATCAAGCGCGCTGCCGGCGGCGAAGAAGACATCGACGTCATGGCCCATGCCGGTGGCAAACATATGGTGCGCCCAGACGGCAAAGCTGAGCAGGCCGATGGCAACGGTGGATCCGGCGACGAAACCATAGCCGAAGATCGGTTGACGAGAAAAGACCGGAATGACCTCGGAAATGATCCCGAACGCAGGCAGGATCATGATGTAGACCTCGGGATGTCCGAAGTTCCAGAAGATGTGCTGCCACAGCATGGGCGACCCGCCGCATCGGGAGTAAAGAACCGCCCGTGCAAATTGCGGTCGATCAGCAACATGAACAGCGCGGAGTTCAACGCGGGGAAAGCAAGGATGATGAGGAAAGAGTTGACCGCGCTCATCCAGGTAAAAAGCGGCAGCCCTTGAAGGACATACCCGGAGCACGAAGGGTAGCGATGGTCACCAGGAAATTGATAGCCGTCGATACGGTGCCTATGCCGATGACGAGCAGGCCCAGTGCCCAGTAATCCACGCCGCCGAGCGAGGAGTAAGGCTTTTCACTCAGCGGGGCGTAACTGAACCAGCCCATATCCGGCGCGTTGCCCGCGAGAATGCTGCCATAGAGAAGCACGCCGCCGAAGAGGAAGAGCCAATAGCTCATGGCATTCAGCCGGGGAAAGGCGATGTCGCGCGCGCCGATCTGAAGCGGAATGAAGTAGTTGCCAAACGCCAGCAACGCGGGCACAGCGACCAGAAAGATCATGGTCGTGCCGTGCAGCGTGAAGAACTGGTTGTAGGCCTCGGGCATGAGAAAGTGGTTTTGCGGCTTCGCGAGCTGCCAGCGCATCAGCAGCGCTTCGAAGCCTCCGACCAGAAAGAAGAAGAGGCTGGTGAGCATGTACATCACGGCAATTTGCTTGTGGTCGACGGAGGCGACCCATTTCGAGCATGCCGGCATGCTCCTCAAAGCGCTCCATTTTTTCGATCTGCGCGGGTACGATCTCGATCTCGCTCACTTGAGTGTCTCCAGATACTGCACGATGTAGCCGCGCTGTTCGTCGGTAAGCCGGAGGTTAGGCATGTGACTCCCTGGCTTGAACGCATCGGGGTCGTGGAGCCAGGCGGAAAGCTGGTCCGGCGTGTTACTCAGCCGGCCGGCAGCAAGGGTTTGGCGACTTGCCAGATGGGTGAGGTCGGGGCCGATTCTGCCGCGGGCCGTTGTTCCGGCAATCGCGTGGCAGTTGGCACAAGGCATGGAGGTGACATACTCGTGCCCACGCTGCTCTGCAGCACTTACGGGCAGAGAGGCCTTCGCCTGCTCTCCCCTGTACCATGCCGCAAAGGCAAGTGGATCGTCTGCAATCACGCGGATGCGCATCCACGCGTGCTCCTTGCCACAGAACTCCGCACACGCGCCAAGATAGGTGCCGGGATGGTCTGCCGCGAGCCATATCTTGGCATGTCGTCCAGGGATCACATCGATTTTGCGGCCCAACTCGGGCACCCAGAAGTCGTGAATCACATCGGCGGACTCAAAGCCGAACTGCACATTCTTGCCCGTGGGGATATGGATCTCATTGGCGGTGATGAAGTCGAGTTTAGGGTAGCGAACCTCCCACCACCACTGGTGCCCCACGATCACGATATCGTCTCCGCTCGCTTGTGCCGGCGGATCAGAGGTATGCATCACGTGCAACATGAAGCCAAAGATGACAGCCAATAGCAACGTTGGCGGAATGACGTAGACCATCTCCCACTTGGTGCTACCGAAGACCTGCTTGGGATCTGGTTCCCCGGGGTGCGCCCGAAACTTCCAGCCTGCGTACGTGACCAGGCCGGCCACCAGCAAGAAAATGGCAAGAGAGATGAACAGCATCCAGCTGGAGAGCTCGAAGATGGAGCGTGCATAATGCGACTGTGGGTTGAGCACTGGTACCTGCATTAGCAGAGTCTGCGTGGCAAACGCGCGGGAGAGACTTACCGGCATGGGTTAATCCTCGCTGCGCACGTTGTTGCCGACGGGAGCAGTATCACTTCAGTCTTGGAACACCCTTGCCCCAGGTTTCCGGCGGAGCAAGTTCACGACGAATCGGGGGCGACGTCATGTCGCGCTCGTTGCTGGTAAAGATCCGGTCGCCTTGCGAGATCAGATAATCCGCGGTGCGCGCGGCCAGCGCCTGAATGGTCAGGCCAGGGTTGGCTGAGCCCTGCGTAGGAAACACGCTACCGTCGCAGACGAACAGGTTGGCGATGTCATGGGTGCGGCCGAACTTATCCACCACGGAGCTGCGCGGGTCGGAGCCCATGCGGCAAGCCCCCACCAGGTGCGCATAACGCGCCTCCTGCACGACCTCGGTGGCGCCGGCCGCCTGCATCACTGCCTCGGTCTTCTCTTTGGCGGCCTTGATGAGCTTCTTATCGTTGTCGTGCAGGTTGAAGCTGACATGCGCCACCGGCAGACCAAAGCGGTCTTTGTCTTCTGCAAGCGTGACCCGATTGTCTTTCCAGGGAAGGATTTCGCCCAGCAGACCGAACGCGGCCCAGTGGTTGTAATCCATCATCTCCCGGCGCAGGCCCCATCCCCACGCCTTCTTCGCGGCAATCATCTGCTTGCCAAAAGCCACGGGAAGAGGGCCGACGGTCTGGATCGCGAAGCCTCGCGCGAAGTCGTTCTTTGGGTCGGTCTCGTAGAACTCTTCAGTGAGCGCATGCGCGGGTGGCGCCTTATACATCCGAACCGGCTGGTCGAAGCGGCCCAGCACCACGTTGCCCGCCTGCGCCATCAGGTATCGTCCCACGGTGCCGCTGGAATTGGCCAGGCCTTGCTCGAAGCCCGGGCAGGCGGAGTTGAGCAGCAGCCGGGGAGTTTCGATGGCGTAGCCGGAAACGATGACCGCCTTGGCGCGCTGGAAGTGCGGCGTCGCCTTCGCTGTCGAAGTAATGGACGCCGGCGACGCGGCCGTCCTTGCCCAGTTCGACACGCGACACCATGCAACGGTCGCGAATCTCGGCGCCCTTCGTCAACGCGTCGGGCACATGCGTCACCAGCGTGCTGGCCTTTGCCCCGACCTTGCAGCCCTGGATGCAGAAGCCGCGATAGATGCAGTGCGGCCGGTCGCCGTGGGAGCCGGAGAGAATAGCTACCGGTCCGCCGATCGAGACCGGGATGTTGAGCGCGGTGCAGCCTTTGATCAGCGCGTTGCCGACGCCGCCCATCGGATGCGGCCCGTAGGCGTAGCCATGCGGATGTCCCCACGGATAGTACGCCGGCCCGGCCACCGGCATTTCCAACTCAAGCTGCTCGTAGTAGGGCTTGATGTCCTCATAGGTGATGGGCCAGTCCGCGCCCGACGCCGTCGCGTGTGTAAACCTCGAAGTCGGAGGGATGCAGCCGCGGTGTGAAAGGCGGCCCAATGGACTGAGCCGCCGCCCACGCCCTTGCCGCAGTTGTTGGCGCCCAGCGCCAGCGGATCGGTGCCGCCGGTGACCCGCGGCTCTGTCCAGTAAAGCTTGTGGGAGCCGGCTTCATCGCTGACCCAGTCGCGCTCCGTGTCCCAGAAAGGCCCTGCCTCAAGCCCGACAACGTTGAATCCTGCGCGCGCCAGGCGCTGCAGCAGAACGCCGCCCGCCGAGCCGACGCCGACGATCGCGTAATCGACTTCTTCATACTCTTTGAAGCGGCGCATGGGCACGTGAATCGATTGCAGCGAGCCAACCATGTGCTTGTCGGAGTTACGCGTTGTCAAAGGCGCCAAGGAGAGGCTTTTTCAATGTGTGCCTCCACTGCCTTGATGGCTCTGTTGGCCTGCCTCTGTGTGATGGCCTGAGGTGGAGTCAACTTCATGCGGAAACCGCAGTGGCGGGGGCAAGCCAGTCGTAGCGCTTCTCTTCCACCTCCCATGGCTCCGGCTCGCCGCGTTCCAGGCGCGTGTAGGCGCGCGGATAGGCCGGGCCGCCGAATCCAATCTCATCCCACGCCCAGGGATGGGCATAGTAGGCGTCGACCGCATCGCCCATGAGCATCTGCCAGAAGCGGTGGACCGACATCTTCTTCCAGATCTCGGGCGCGGCCTCGGGCTTGCCGTCGTGGATTGCCTTGAGCACGAGATCCTGCTGCAAGTGAGGCAGCAGGAGAAATTTCCCCGCAAAGCGATGCTCGGCTTCGCGATCGATGGCCTCGATGCCAATCTCATAGACGACGCGGTCTTGCGGCATATTTTCATAGCGGTAGCCGACGGTCTGGTTTGCGCAAGCCGGTGATCGAGGACGGCGACGATCGGGATCTGGCGATCGGGCGTGCGGTCCGTCTGCGGAATCAGATGAGCGAACACTGCCGTCCAGAAGCTCCAGGCTTCTTCGGAAAAGAACTTGCGCTGCGGCGGATGCTCGACGCGCTTCTCCACCACCGTGCGGGTGGCCTCATCCCAGAACGGGCTCTGGGAGAGCGTGCTGAAGCCGGAGTAATAGCCGGGCTGCTTTCGCGGTGCAAGCGGCTCGCCGGTCTCGGGGTCGCGCGGGCACAAGACCGGATCGACTGCGGGGTTGCCGTATTTCATTTGTGCCTCCGCCGGAGCAGGCTGGCGAGTATGCCCAGCATGCCGGCCGCGCCGAAGAGCAGGGGAGCAAAGATGGGCGGCCCGTACATGATGTTGTAGAGCAGACGCTTGCTGCCGCCGGGCCGGCGCAGCACGCCGCGCGCGTGATAGAAGAAGCCAACGGCGGCATCCGCGCCGGCGAGTGCGGAGACAGCGGGCAGAGCAGTGGTGGCGATTCTGCGGCTCTTTACCGAGGCAAACGCAGTGCCGGCGAGCACCGGCGCCAGACACGACCGGAGTCCACTGGACCCAGTAGCGAAAGTTGTTTTTGTAGTGCGAGTAGTAGGCTTCAAAGCCGCTCAGCAGCGCGCTGATGCCGGTGACAATCGCCACCTGGCGCTGGAACCGGCCTTCGCGCATGTCCTGTTCGGCGGACAGCAGCGCGCGGCCTGCGCTGGAGGGCAGAAGGCGCGCAAGAAAGCCTGTCTTCGCCCGATGTCGAGGCAGCACCGCGAACTCTCTTCCCGCTGAAGATAAGAAGCGATCAGTCCGAGATAGGCGCTGGTGCCAAACAGCAACGGCGCAAAGATCGGCGGTCCCATGATCATATTGGTCATGGGCAGCCGCCAGCCGCCAGGCTTGCTCTTGATGCCGCGTACGTGAAAGTAGAAGCCGATCAGCGCATCGCCGAGGGTGGCCACGGAGACGAGCCGGAGAATGGTGCGCGCCGCCCGCCTGCTGAAGAATCCCGCAATGCCCGCCGCGCCGAGCAGAACGCTCAGAATGACCGGCGTGTACATCACGCGCCGGCTATAGCTTCCGCGGTAGTGCTCATAGGCGACCTCAAGCCCGCTGACGATGCTGGTCGCCCGCGGTGAGCAGGGAGAGGCTTCGCTGGAAGCGGCCTTCGCTGATCAGGTTTGCGACGATCTCCAGGTCCTGCTGACAGGATCGGCGATCGTGAGTGCTGACTCGCTCGGCCATCGTTTAGATCACCTCGCGAATCTTGTCTTTGGCGATGGTCTTGATGATCTTGAGCGCGTCCTTCTGTCCGCGTGCCAGGGCCTTGGCAAAGTGAATCGCCTGCTCGGTAGTGATCTTGCCCGGCATCGGCGGCTCGTTTGGGTCAACCACGGCCTGCACGACGGTCGGACCGCTGTGCGCTAAAGCCTCGCGCAGAATGTCTTCCGCATCCTCCGGCCGCTCGATGGTGTAACCCTTGGCGCCGCAGGCGGTGGCCACCATGGCAAAATCGATCGGCTCGAGTTCAACGCCGAATTCGGGATTGCCCTCCAGGATCATCTGCTCCCATTTGATCTGCCCGAGCACGTTGTTCTTGATGACGATCACGCAGACCTGCAGCTTGTACTTGACCAGCGTGGCGATCTCACCCATCAGCATGGTCAGGCCGCCGTCGCCGACCACGCAGACAACCTGCCGCCCGGGATAGGCGACGGCCGCGCCGATGCTGTAAGGCAGACCGTTGGCCATGGTCGCCAGCGAGCCGGAAAGGGAAAACTGCATCGTGCCGCGGATGTCAACGTGCCGGGCCGTCCAGGTGGCGATGGTGCCGCTATCGGACGAGACAATGGCGTCGTCGTTCAGAAGCTTGTTGAGCGTATGCGTAACAACCTGCGGCTTCATCGGCATGTCTTTGCGCGTGCCGCGTTCTTCCATCAGCTCGAACCAGTTCTTCATGCGCTCCTGCGACTTCTTCAGGAACTTGTTGTTCTTCTGTTTTGAGCAGCGGCAGCAGAGCAGTGAGAATGGCCTTGGAATCGCCCACCAGGCCAACGTCCACCTGATGGCGCAAGCCAATGCGGGTCGGATCAATTTCGATCTGTACGCATTTTGCCTGGCCCGGTTTGGGCAAAAATTCCATATAGGGATAGCTGGTGCCGATCATGATCAGGGTGTCGCATTCTTCCATCGCGTCGACGGAGGGCGCCGTGCCGAGCAGGCCGAGGCCGCCCGTGGTGTAAGGGCTGCGATCCGGCAGCACCGCTTTGCCCAGCAGCGCCTTCACCACCGGGCCGCCAACAGTCTCTGCAAGCTGGGCGAGTTCTTCGCTGCAGCCGAGCGCGCCTCGGCCGGCAAAGATGACCACCTTCGATCCCGCGTTGATGACATCGGCCGCCTCCTGAATCAGGGACTGCGCCGGCTTGGCTGAAGACGGAACGGCCCAATCTCCGCTGTGGTGCGCACGTTCGCGTTGCTGCGATGCTTGTCCGAGACTGGCCACTCCTGAATGTCTTTGGGAATGCAGATGTGCGAGACGCCCTTCCGCCCGTAGGCGGTTCGCACCGCCATATCCACCACGTTGACCGCGTGCGGCGCGCTCATCACCCGCTCATTGAACACCGAGACATCCATGAACAGCTTGTCGAGATCGACGTCCTGCTGGTAGTCCATGCCGATCAGGTCGCTGAAAGGTGTGTCCGGTGATGGCGAGCACCGGCTGCTGATCGCACTTCGCGTCATACAGGCCATTCAGCAGATGCACGCCGCCGGGCCCGGAGGTGGCGCAGCACACGCCGAGCCGCCCGGTGTACTTCGCATAGCCCACGGCGGCGAATGCGGCGGCCTCTTCATGCCGCACCTGGATGAACTTAAGCTTGTCCTTATGGGTTCGCAGGGATTCGAAGAAGCCGTCCACGCCGTCTCCGGGAAACCCGAAGATGGTATCGACGCCCCATTCGATGAGCCGTTCAACAATCAGATCAGAAACCTGCTTTGCCACGACTTCACTCCTTCGCTTCGGTTAGGGCGCCGGTGGGCGCGTGTTGCTGCAAATGATGCCTGGACGAAGAATCGCACGCTCAGACCAGATAAGGTGCGGCGTCTTTCTCCTTGAATGTCAGGCCCATGCCCGGCCGGGAGCGATCAGGAGACATAACGCCGTCGACCGGCTCGCAAAAGCCGTCGAAGAACATGCGCTCGATGCGTACGTGATCATGAAAGAACTCCATGTGAATGGCTCGCGGGACGGCGCAACATACATGGAGATGCATGCTGGGGCCGCAATGGGAGGAAAGCGGCACATTTGCCGCCCAGCAGAGTGCCGCCGCATTCAGAAATCCACTGATGCCGCCGCAGCGCGTCGCGTCCGCCTGCAACACGGTGACCGCATTGGCCTCGCAGCATGCGCTCGAAGTACCAGGCCGTGTAGCCATACTCGCCCGCCGCAATATCCATGCCGATGGGCGCCCGCGACCGCATTTCGCTGAGTCCCGCGAGATTGTCGGAGCTGACCGGCTCCTCGAACCAACGCACTTCTGCTCCGCGAAAGCGATGACCGAGTTGGAGCGCCTGGGTGACGGTATAGGCCCCGTTCGCATCCACGAAAAGCTCACGTAGCGTCGCCGATTGCTCTTGCGCGCCACTTCGACGCGCCGCGGATCGTCGTCCGGATGGGTGCCCACTTTCATCTTCACCATGCGAAAGCCTTGCTCCGCCCATCCGCCGAGTTGGTTCTGCAGTTGCTCGTCGTTATACGAAGTAAAACCTCCGCTGCCGTACACCGGAATACCATCCCGGACCGAGCCCAGCAGACTGACCAGCGGTGTGTCGAGCAACCTCGCCCGCAGATCCCAAAGAGCATTGTCGATCGCGGAAATCGCCATGGAGGTAATGCCGGTTTCGCCTGAGTTGCGCACCTGGCGATACATGGCCTGCAGGATGGCCGCATGGTCGAAAACATCCTTCCGCGCACGACTTTATCGAGCAGGCTCTGCACCAGCATTCCTGTCGCGGCGTCGGCATAGGTGTAGCCTGTGCCTCGCTTGTCTCCGGCCTCGAGGCTGACGAGCACCATGGTTGTACTGTCCCACGAAAAGGTCCCGTCTGCCTCAGGTGCATCCGTGGGCACCGTGTAAACGGATACCTGGGCTTTCGTGATCTCACAACTGTTGCAACATGGCACAACCCTCAGAAATCACTCATGACCCTGGCACCGTCGGGTGTCACAGCAACCACGTCGCAGTGACGCATGCCGCCGAAGCCATCGAAGTACGCCGCCGGCTCAAGATTGAACGTCATTCCCACTTCGAGCACATCCGGCGAAAGAGGGTGAATGCGCGGCCGGCCATTCGGGTTGGCAGCGGCAAATCCCACCCCGTGTCCGGCAGCATGCTTGAATGCTTTGCCAAAGCCATGGGATTCCATGACGGACCGCGTAGCATGATCCACCTGCTGACCCGTGGCTCCCGGACGGATCGAGTCTCAGGCCCGCGGCGCGTGCTTCCTCGATGGCGCTGCGGATGTCCCGCTGCCGCTCTGAGGGCTCGCCGGCGGTGTAAGTGCGCGTCAAGTCGGTCCAGTAGCCATCGGCGCAAGTATTGGCATGAATCATGACAAGATCGCCTTCTTTGATCACACGCTGCCTGGTGCGCGCATACGCGGCATCAGCTTCTGCCGAATTCTCGCCCTGACATGCAGAAGTAGTAGCCGTAACTGCGCTGCAAGTTCCTCCGCAAGATGAGTCGTTTCAAAGGCAACTTGCAATGCTGCGGCCACCTCCGTCTCTCGCAAGCCAGCCTGAATGCTTGCGGAAGCTTGCGCGAAAGCCCTGAGCTGCGACTCGACTCGCCGTCTGCATCAGGGCAAGCTCTTTGGCGGTTTTTACCGCTTTCATACTTTCAAGCAGCTCATCGCAGGCTGCGTAAGTAGCGTCTGGCGCCAGCTCACGTAGCAAATCAAGGAGTCCAGCGCGAAACTGAGTAGAAACCGCATAGCTGGCGGGCTGCACGCCGAGGTTCAGCTGTAGCCCGATGGTCGCGTGTAAGAGAGGCAGACCGTTCATAGCTCCGTGCAGTGGTTCTTTCAGCAACTGCAGCGGATCGATCAAGGTGTGAAGCCCAGCAGGTCTATAGGGTATGACCTGCGCCGAAGAGGTCTTCTCCGCTAACTCCACTTCATCTTGCGGCACGATTACTTTTACTTCGCCATCTGAAGTGAAGATAGCGACGCTATCTCCCATGACTGGCCAGTAGCCGGTGAGCAACAGAACCTCGGTGGCAGAACAGCAGATGATGGCATCAAAGGGGGAATCCGTCAGTGAGGCTATCGTCCGTGCGTGCCTCTCGGAATCGATAGCCATTGCTTGCCCACTGTATTGTTACTAGCTTGGTAGATGACTGAACACGCTGTGGGGATGTTTCCAAAGAGACAAAATTGATATGAGACGCATCATCGCGCCTCTTCTGCTGCGAGCGCGAATTCCATCTTGCCTGGGGCCGTGCATTCCGCCTCTTCGCGCACCGGCAGCGTGATTTCACAACCATCAAGCAGGTCTCGCCCTCCACCCATGGTTAAACCTCCTCGTGGGCTGGCTCTTGAACACCGTTTAGTACCATCCCGTTAGAGCATGCACGCCCGCAACGCTGTGGGCGAGCGGAAGGGTTTACATAATAGCTAACAATTTGAGTGGAGAGGATTCTCTTCCAACGATTGCTTTCTTCAAATGAAAAGAAGCATCTTAGAAGTGGAAGCAAGTTCGCTATACGAATCCGAAAGGTAATCGATGTCGAAAGCACCTGTTGTTGTTATTACTGGCTCATCTGCGGGTCTCGGGCGCGCGATCGCGCACGGATTTGCGAACGAGGTGCCCGCATCGGCCTGATGGCAAGAAATCCCGAGGCTTTGAATGCGGCGAAGGAAGAATGTGAGGCTCTGGGCGGCCAAGCCTTGGTCTTACCGGTGGACGTTGCCGACGCGGAAGCGGTGGACGCTGCGGCTACCCGCGTGGAGGAGGAGTTTGGACCCATCGATGTCTGGGTCAACGACGCCATGGTGAGCGTCTTCTCTCCGGTGAAAGAGATGGAAGCGTCCGACTACAAACGCGTCACGGATGTACTTTACCTGGGTTTTGTCCACGGAACGCTGGCCGCGCTGAAAAGGATGCTGCCGCGCGATCGGGGCACGATCATTCAGATCGGTTCTGCATTGTCTTACCGCTCTATTCCGCTGCAGTCCGCGTACTGTGCCTGTAAGCACGCGATCAACGGGTTTACCGACTCGTTACGCTGCGAACTTTATCACGATCACAGCAATGTCAAGGTGACTGCAGTGCAGATGCCGGCGATGAACACTACGCAGTTCGACTGGGTGAAAAATCGCATGCCAAACGATACGCAGCCTGTACCCCCAATCTTCGAGCCGGAGTTAGCGGCTGAAGTTGTCATTGCCGCGGGCCTTGCAAAAAACCCTCGTCGGGAATACTGGGTCGGTTCACCTACTGTGATGGCAATCGTCGGTCAGAAGTTTATACCGGGTTTACTGGATATGTATCTAGGAAGAACAGGTTATAAGTCGCAGCAGATTCCGAATAAACCCAAGGATCCAAACGCACCCAACAATCTCTACGAATATGTTCCGGGGGTGCACAGCGCGCGCGGGAAGTTTAGTGACCGTTCTACGAGAACGAGCGCGGAGATTTTCGTGTCACTGCACCGTGGGCTAGTCGCCCTGGGAGCAGCGTCCGTGCTGCTCAGTCTTGTCGGCGGTGCACTTGTTGCTAAGCGGAGGTTTTCGTGAAGCCGCCTCCGTCAGGATCATCGAATTTCGACGATCAACTTGTGATTGGGTCCTGCTGCGTGGCACTAGCAACCCTGGTGCCAGTAGCGCTCTATCAGACCGGGGTTCTCACTCGGCTTCCAGATCCGCCGTTGCCCATTTTCGATTCCGAACGGATCACCACATCCCGCGCGGCTCGTCCCCTCGGGATACCGGACGCACTGTTGGGCCTGGCCAGCTTTGGGACGACACTGGCTTTGGCACTGCTTGCCAGGCGAGGCCAGGGCGCGAGGAAATTGCTCGGCGCGAAACTGACGCTTGATGCCTCTGCGGCCGCTTTTAACGCGGGACGGCAGGTCTATAGTTTTCGAAAGCTTTGCTCCTGGTGCACCGGTACCGCGCTGGCTGCGGGCCTGATGGCTTACGGCGGACGTGAGTCGATATCCGACACGTGGGCTGAGGCCGTGTCGGTGGTCAAAGCAAGCTCCGGCGCCTGACGCGAGGAGAGACGAGCCTGCGGTCCAACCCTGTTGCAGATGCGCAACCCCGGGGGGCGCCTCGACCAATCAGTCTCTTCAAGATGAATAGCCTTCTGCAGCTTCTTCTCCCACTAAAAAGCAGGGCTGAAGTGCAATGCACAACTGAGGGTAGCAGACACCTCGCCGGCTAAAATTAAGGCTAGGCAACGAACAATTTAGGGTATCGGGTAGCCATGCTGAATAACCGTTGAAAGATGTGAGCAAAGGCGTTCTTGAGCAGCCGGTCATGCGGCATCCGCTGCTTGAGCAGCGCTCAGATGCCGCCAAAGAGTGCGTAGCAGCGCGAGCACCGGGACTGCGATGAGCGCACCGACAACCCCGCCGATTTCGCCGCCTGCGAGAACAGCAAAAATCTCGGCCAAAGGCGAGATTTCAAGCGATCTGCCCATAATGCGGGGAGCATTGAAGTAGTCCTGAATAACCCGCCAGGCACCTAAAACAAGAAATAGCCACAATAGATGATCATATCCGGTGAGAGCGGCAACTCCGAAGATGACAGTACACGCGACCGCCGGCCCGACCACTGGGATGAACTCACAGGCGCCTGCAAGCGGACTGAAGATAAAGGAATAGGGTACGCGCATCAGACCGAGCACGATCGTGAGGGCAATGGCGGTGAGAGTCGCCAACAGAAGTTGGGCTCGAATATAGCTACCAAGAATGCTGTGTACATCGCTGACAATGTCCCTGATGGTGGACTTTTGCTGCTGTTCGGTGCTGACGTTCACGATACCGCGGGCGATTGAAGGTGCATTCTTCAAAAAGAAAGCCCCAAGGATAGGAATAAGGATGAGCCACCAGAGGTGGGAGAGCGGCGCCTCAAGTTTTTCGGCGATACCTTCTCCATAGCTAACGATGTTATCGCGATGTGCCATGAAGAAATGTTGGATTTGAAGTGCACGGCTTCTATCCCACCCTTGATTGTGCCCTAGTGTGACAATGAACTGCCCTGAAGTCATGCGATCTACGAGTGCCGGCAGATTTCCCATGAGAGATCTTCCTTCGTCGACGATGTATGGGCCGACAAAGAAGCCGAGACACAGCAGCGCGCCGGCGAAGAGGATGTAAAATACTGCGATCGCCTTCATCCTTCCGCGCAGAGGTTTTTGAAGGTATGACACGACAGGCTCTACGAGGTAGGCGAAAAGGACTGCGAAGAGGAAGAGCGTCAGTGTTTCTTGTGTACTTCGCAAGAACGCTAAGAAGGAAAGGAAGATGAGCGCGGTGAAGAGAACTCGCGCGGTCTTTGCATCCCAGAAGTTAGAAAGCATGGTGATCACCTTTAGTGTTCAGATAGAAGCTTGCGTTGAACCCGCACTCGCTGACAGGTTAAAGGATGGGAGCAGGTTACACCCGCGGATTCGGCATTCCCTGCGGCCCCCGGTAGTCATTCGCTTAGACGCGGATTAGCAGAGCTTTGAGGTACATGAGACCACTAAGATAGTGAGGCCCGATCTCCGCTGAAATGCGATATACGTGTCCACGCTAGAATCGCGAAGGCGCGCGGGCGTCTCGCGAGCCACCATGCAAGAACATCTGTTCGCAACCAACCAACTATATGAACTGACCAACTATCTGTCTGAGTGGCGCCGGGCGCAGACCGGCCCTCAAATTTGGAATCATGCCTGGCGCCATTGATGGCGTACTCATAATATTCGACCGGCAACGTCTCCCGGCCGAAGATCCTCACCAGCGAAACTGCCTGTTCTCTCGAAGGAAGCCAGAACTCGCCGATCCGCCGATATTCACGGACGAAATGGACCTGCTTGACACAAAACGATGGGCTCTTCGCGAGATCTCCGGCTATCTTGAGAACGGCGAAGGTATGATCGTCGACCCCAATATTTCCTTGGAATAGGTCCCGCTCCTTGCGGCGCGGAAGCGCACGAACAACCAGGCATTCTGCGCTGCCAATCGCGTCTTTACCCATGAGTTGAAAAGTATAGTTCTGTGGGGCGATCAAGCTGTTCAGGTTGTGCCAAGGCATACCTTGTCAGCCTCGAACATCATTAGCCTTTTGCATACATGAGCGCGTATGTGCCATTCGCGGTGGCGGCTAACTGGGAGAACAGCTCTGTCGTACTAAGCCCATCCACAGTGGGAGCTTGCGCAAGCACCTTCTTCGCGAGCGCGCTGTTGTCTTCGTATCTCTGCGACCGAGCACTGAGAGGGAGAGCGCTCAGCGCGCAAACAATCAGGGAGTTCCTAAGGGCGGCAATCACAAGTCCATACTGGTTCAACCATCCGCGCCATTCTTCCTCGGCACCCCGCAATTCCGTATACAACTCGCGGGTGAATCGTCCTCCTGCCAGGCCACCGGCTGCTCCCTCAGAGCGGAAGTCAGCTTGTGCCGAAAGGCGCAGGCAGATAAGCAGTTCGTAAGGTATTCAATCCAGAACTTGCGGATGTGCGGACCTCGTTCACCTTCCAGACCAAGGCAGCACCGCGTTTGGAGACCTTAACTCGCCTATCTCCGGCTGTGCCTAACCCATCTTCGGGCACTCTTCCGGTGGTCCCGCGTTTCCGGCTGCTCGTAAATTCTGTCGGTTACGGCTACAAATGCGGTTCCGCCGGTGCAGTCAACCTGAAGTCGTAAACTGATTCCGCTGTGAATTCTGCCGGTTTTCTCCCTGTAGCCGCGGCAACACCGGTACCTGCTCCGGCACCTAAAAGGCCACCGAGCAGTGCTCCTTTCCCCCCTCCCGCAATGGCGCCGATGATTGTACCGATGCCGGCTCCGCCGCCGATCTTTTCCAGATTGCTATCAGTGTGGCCATCGCCCTTATCCCGAATCGCGCTGCTGTTCAATTGATAATTCCGCCCTTCGATGTCCATCGAAGCCAGACGAATAGTGAGATATCCAGGATTGTGAAAGCGGCCGCTACGGCGTACATAAGTCACCCGGCCGCGGAGTGGAGCTCCGGAGCGGGCTAACACTTGATCGTTGACCAGTAGATCGCGTGCCAATGAGGCCGGCACGATGTCTCCAACCTGTGCGGTACCCGAACTAACGTTTGCATCGAGGCGTACAGCCAGTAGAGTCCCTTCCGGGATGGTCTGGGCAAAAGCGGGAAAGCACAGGATCGCTGAAAGACCGAAAAACACGATAACAAGATTCCGCATGAGACACTCTTTCCGAAGCCTCTTTTTCAAACACAAGAACAGAAATCGGTAAGCGATACTGCTTCTCGCTCGCCCTGGTACCTCATCTTACCTTCACCTCGTTACGATGCCGGTGACTAGAATGCTTGGCCTCAGGTTAGGTCCGAACGGCCATCGGGATTGAATCGCTCAGGATTCCCGGCCTTGGTGGGTGCAGGGAGCCTCACCTTGATCTAGCATAGTGGCTAGCTTTCGCATCAAGGGATCCATCGGAAGATAAACGAAAAGACAGCTGAGATCGGCAGTTTAACGAGGCTGCAATGCAAGCGGGAATCACAAAAAACCTTCAAGATTTTGACTCCGGGCAGTTCTCTCAAGCGCCGGATCGTCTACGGCCTGGCCATCGTGCGCCTAATTCTGGCGCCCGTGATCTTTCTAACAATTTACTATCTGTTCGAGATGGGCACAATCGTCAATAGAATCGTCAACGTCAACGCGCCTGCGACCACACTCGCAGAGCAGGTCTCTGTGGAGATGCTGCAGGCTCGGCGCAATGAGCGCAATTATTTTCTGCTGAACGATCCGGTCTATCTCGAGGGAAATCGGCAAGCAGTGGATCGAATAAGACAACTGGTTACCCAGATCCAAGGTCTGGAGCCTCCGGAGCGAAGCGCCGGCCAAGACATTCTGAAGAACTCTGGGACGATACGATCAACAGTTTGCAACGGCAGTGGCGCTCCTGCAGAAGCCCGGCGGCACAACCACGCAGCGTGCTCAACAGGCCGCAGCCGAGTACGAAACCGGCCTGAATGACCTGCTTCGGCGCTCCAGGCGCATAGGAAACGCGCAACTTGTTCAAGAACTCCAAAGCCAGGTCCAATCCTTCGATTCCGACCTCGCCAAAACACTCGAGCAAGAAAACCCAACGCTGCGTCTCGTGACCCCCGAAATCCAGGCAACCAGCCAGAACGTGCTGCGTATCGCATCGCAACTGGAAGCGCAAAGCTGGAATCAGGTTCAGCGGGACCATAGGGAGGTCCGTGATCTGCTTTATCAGGCAGAATGGGTGCTGAGTATCGTATCCGTGATCACCTTCCTATTGAGCGTATGGATCAGCTTTGTCATTCCACGGACTGTTGTGAAACCCTTGGTGAGCCTCAGGGAGGCCGTGGATCATGCAGCATCCGGGAACTATCCGGTTCAGTTAGAACTGCAAGGGAAGGGAGAGATCATTGAGCTTGCGCGGAGCATCGACAAACTGATCCAGCATGTTCGGTATCTCGGCACCAGGCTGTAAGGGCCAGTCTCGGATCGTAGACATCCCCTTTCTGTATTCCTCGGGGTTTACATCGCTTCCTTCATCCCACTCGAAGGCTTGCTTGCTCATCGACACTCAGCTTCTTCGAGTGCCTTAACGACCTGCGCCGCCTGCTCGTGTGTCTTATAAATCGCGATTACTGAATCAGCGGTGGGCAATCTTCCCGGTTTCGACTTGATCAAGCTCGAAGTCGGTGCGAAAAGTGTCGGGGTGAAGCACTCTGTCCCCATACTCGAAGGCTGCTTCGGGAAAACTAAGCGGCTAAGCTGACCTTTCGCAGACCTTAAGCCGAACACAATTACAGTTTTCCATCCATCGACGAGAAATGCTGAGCAATTCAATACATCACGCGGTGAAGCAGGAGCGCGCCGAAATCTGCTTCAACTCGCCAAATAATGTTCACCACGATCGGCGGTTCAATAACCTTTCCTCAGGAGGTCTCAAAAGGGCTTTGGAGCCCCTCCGTGCCTTGTGTTTTCAATCAATCACCGGGTCGTTAAGAGACTTTTACTACGAATAACAAAATTCCGCTGAAATTCGGCAGGAACAATCGCGTCTACGGCCGTTTTGAACTGATAACGTATGGCCGGTTTTGACCTGATAACCTGGAGGATAAGAAGCGCGTCGGCGTAGAACCGTCCAAAGGCTAGACAGTTCCAAGCGTCATCTATTTGTTCGGTGACCGGAGAATTGGACGCTTTATGAATTCCGCTGCCCTGTTCGGCGACCGAGTTAGCGTTCTAGGGGTGACTTGCGATTTGCCACACAAATCTCTATATACTCACGTTTAGAAACCCCTCGGTAGGAATAGCCTATGGTTTGCGAAGACAATCGGACGAGCAGATCTGGTGCAGGCTCATAGGATATGGCCGAGACATCCTTGCGCAGGTACAGGCCGCGTATCGACGGCGTAGACAGGAAACTTTAGCCGCATCAGGAGATTCCCCGCGTGGCAGACTTGAAGCCTACTGTTGTGCATGAATGCGATCGTTGTCACGCTACTGTGACTCCTGCCGAATCCGGCCAAGGTGTCAACGTGAGCGGAGTCATTCAGTGCCGGGTGTGCGCACACGTGGGTCCGCTTCGCATCAAAGTGGTCATGGAAGATCGCCGTTGATTCTCACCCGGCCAGACCAAGGGGTGACTGCTTCTGCGGGCTGCTCGAACTCAGGCTGCGAACAAAGGCACGCACGAATTCGCTCACAACTCTAGCTTGATTGTCTGATCTACATGCAAGCTTCGTTTCCAGGACGAGATCCTCATCCGCAAGAGGGCGAATTGTGATGCCTTCTCTAGCAATCCTCCACGCGCCGGCCTGAGTTATAACGGCAACTCCCAGCCCACGAGACACGAATTGTGACGCCTCTTCGGCAGTGGTCACGTGATGTAGGGATGTCCCGGGAACCGTCGCCGGCCTTGCGCGCTGCACCAGGTTGTCATAGAGATACGGGTGCACATGCCGGTCGAACAAAACACAGGAACGTACCCTGAGCTGATCAGCTGTGATCTCGGTTGACTGAGAGAGGTCGTCCTGCTCAAGCATAACGACGAAAAAGCGTTGTTTGGCCACTGACACAGAGCTGATCTGTGAGGTTTCAGGAATACCCGTGAGAAACGCCAAATCCAGCGTTCCGTTCAAAAGGTCGTGCGACAAATCGACGGCAAATTTGCTCGTCAGCGTAACGCTTAGGTTTGGGAAGAACGGGAGCCTAAGCGACAGTACATTAGTGATGAGATAGGGATCTGTGTAAGGCGACTTGCCGACGTGCAGTATGATTTCCGAATTCTGGTTAGCGGCTCTCGAATCAATTACCGCCCGTTCTGCATGAAGAAGTGATAGCTTGGCTTGGGCCGCATATACCTCACCCGCAGCCGTGGCCATGATATTTCGACCCTGGCGGACAAAGAGTTCGTAGCCAAGCTGGTCGTGAAGATGACCGATCTGTTTGCTTAATGCCGATTGGCCGATATTGAGCTTCGTAGCAGCACGAGAGAAGTTCAACTCCTCCATCAGCACAACCGCCGCTCGCAGGTACTTCGTGTCTGATCCAGACATGGCCGACCCCCTAATACGAGGAGCCTTCGTCCACTGTTACCTTGAAGGATAACAGGTGTTCTACCGTTTTAAGCCAATCTTTCAATGCCACTCACACGCAAATGCGGTAAAGAAAGGCTGGGTTTCCTAGCTAAGAATGGAATGAGCTATTCCGGCATGGAATACTTGCCGGACGAGATTTCATTGGACAAGCGTGAGCCCACCTCGCGAACCTGAACACAACACATGTGCGCACGAAGTCGGAGGCAATCATGGATGAGAGAATCCACGTCGAGAAGAAGCCGGCCGCCCGAACTCTGCCGGATTCGTACGATCGAATCCTTGTCGGCCGTCGAGAGGCAGCTCGAATGCTTTCGATCAGTCAACGCTCCCTCGATTATCTGGTCGCAAAGAGGCAACTCAACGTCCGTAGAATCGGAGCCAGGGTGCTCATCTCTATGACCGAACTCAAGCGGTACGCTCGGGCCGATCATCCCAGGCCGCTTTAGTAAAGGAAGGAGATAGTCGCCGCTCTTCGCAGCGCATTTGCGGACTGATCGCCCTTGACCTTGAGAGATTATTGGGCGCTTGCCAGTCCGTTGGCGCCATCAATCGTTGCCGCTGAATGTCTCTTGCGATCAAAATCCAGACTTAATAAAATGAGTAGTCTGGCGAGTAGGCGCAAATGAGAGAAATTCGTGGAGTTTTTGAGCGAGAGAAAGGCAGCGGCGTCTGGTGGATCCGATGGACGAACTCGAACGGCAGGAAGCGCAGGGAGAAGGCCGGAAGGCGCTCTGATGCCATCACCCTTTTAGCGAAACGCAAGACTGAAAAGCTGCGGCAGGCGAAGTTTCCCGAGACCATCGACAACGGGGTTTTGTTCTCCAAACTGCTCGACGATGCCCTGGAACATTCTCAGGCAGCGAATGGAGAGCGATCGACTCGTGAGCTTGAACTCAAAATTAACCGTCTGCGCCCCGACTGGGGCGACCGCAAGGCGGCCGAAATCACAAAACAAGAGATTGTCCGTTGGCTTCAGGCAGAGACGGTCAAGAGAGATTGGGCGGTGGCCACCGCAAACCGCTGGCAGGCCTGTTTTTCGCTTGTCTTCCGGGTGGCTCTCGATAACCAGAAAATCGCCGTGAATCCGGCCTCGCGCATCCGCCGGAAGGCGGAGAACAATCAGAGAGTTCGTTTCCTCACCCTTGAGGAGGAAGAGCGGATTCGCACGGCGCTCTCGACTCGCTGCCCTTCCTGCCTTCCTGCCTTCATCGTCTCCCTCCACACGGGTCTTAGAGCCTCCGAGCAATGGAACCTGCGATGGTCCGATATCGACCTCGAACGGAGGTCCCTCACCGTAAGAAGGCAGAAGACGGGAAAGGGGGAGCGGCACATTCCGCTGAACCAGACCGCGCTCTCGGCCTTCAAGAGCCTTCGCGAGGGCTCTGGCCTGCGCGATATCCCTTTTCTGAACTCAAAAGGAACACCGATGAATACCCACCGCGATTGGTTCGATCCGGCGGTTGCCGAAGCGAAGGTCTCGGATTACACCTGGCACAAGAATCGGCACACCTTCGCTTCCCGGCTGGCGATGGCCGGGGTAGACATACGCACCATCGCGCAGCTCATGGGCCACGGTACACTACAGATGTCCATGAGGTATGCCCACTTGAGTCCGGATCACAATCAAGCAGCGGTCGATCGGCTGGTTGTTTTCGGAGGCAAACGGACACCAAAGCGGACACCGAAAGAAATACTAAGATTAAGTCGTTTAAAATCAAATGCGAAAGTGGCGAAATTGGCAGACGCACCAGACTTAGGATCTGGCGGGGCAACCCATGGGGGTTCGAGTCCCCCCTTTCGCACCATACCAAAGCTGGCCCGGCGTCCTCCCGGAAGCGACCGTGACCGTCTGTAATAGACTAAAAGGATGAATGTTTGCGAACGGAGAGATGGGCTAACCCCCGCTAGGGGAACAAGATTCATCGCGTGCTTATCCCGATGAAGACTCATCAGCGGCGAGTGGTAGTGACCGGGGTAGGCTTGGTGAGCCCGGTAGGTGTAGGAACAGAAGTCACCTGGAAGGCCCTGCTTCAGGGAGAATCCGGCATCGGAGACATCAGTCTTTTTGACGCGACCGGTTTCAGTTGCCGGATCGCCGGCGAAGTCAAAGACTTCCGCCCGGAAGACTACATCGAGCGCAAAGAAATCAAGAAGATGGGCCGCTTCATTCAATTTGCCATGGCGGCCTCGGAGTTCGCTGTCGCCCAGGCCGGCTTGGCCATGGACAAGGAAGATCCAGGCAGAGTCGGCGTCTACGTAGGCAGTGGCATCGGCGCGTTTGAAGTGATTGAACGCGAGCACAGCAAGTTGCTGTCCGCCGGCCCTGGCCGGGTGTCCCCATTCTTCATAACGGCCACCATCGCCAACCTGGCCGCCGGGCAAATCTCTATCCGCTACGGAGCGACCGGGCCGAACCTTACCACCGCCACTGCCTGCACCACGGGTGCGCATGCGATTGGCGAATCATTCCGCGTGATTCAGCGCGGCGATGCGGACGTGATGATCGCGGGTGGAAGCGAAGCCGCGGTCACCCCGCTCTCCGTTGCAGGGTTCGCTGCCATGCGTGCTCTTTCCACACGGAATGACGATCCCAAAACCGCCTCGAGGCCATGGGATGCCGGGCGCGATGGGTTCGTCGTGGGAGAGGGCGCGGGCGATATTGATCCTGGAAGACTACGAGCACGCGGTAAAGCGCGGGGCGACAATCCTGTCCGAGCTCGTAGGCTATGCCGCCAACAGCGATGCGTACCACACCAACGCTCCTCCCGAAGATGGCCGGGGCGTGCGCCGGGTGATGCAGTTAGCCCTGGAGGATGCCGGGGTTGCCCCAGGCGACATCAAGTATTTGAACGCGCACGCAACCTCCACGCCGCTGGGCGACCGGGCTGAGGCCCGGGCCATCTGCGAGACCTTCGGCGAAGTCCGCGAAGAGCCTGCTGGTGAGTTCCACGAAGTCGATGACCGGCCATCTTCTCGGCGGCGCGGGCAGCCTGGAAGCCGGGATCACAGTGCTGGCGCTACGGGACCAGGTAGCTCCGCCCATGACCAATCTGCAGGATGTGGATGAGGCCTGCGGCTTTAGCCTGGTGAGAGACAAAGGGTGCCGGCTGAGATGGAGTACGCCATGACGAACTCCTTCGGCTTCGGAGGCACGAACGCCTCCCTCATCTTCCGCCGCTATCACGCGAGCTAGCTCAGAGCTGTCCAAGTTAGGTCGGCAGCTTCTGCGGGATCTAGACCCAAAGCTAAGGTCGTTGGTTCAGGACGGGTGCCCCATGTTCGCCTGAGCGTACATGGGCCGAAAACGGATTCTTCCAATGCTTTCACTCCATGTGCAAGTACACTTGCTCTAGCCCGTAGTCTGTGCTCCGTAGAGGAAAAGCATTCGTAAGGGCTGCGCCCCGTCATCTTCGGCCCATGTACGCTCAGGCGAACATGGGGCATCCGTCCAGGGAAAGAGGCTTCGTTTTTCGCGAGATGTGGGGCACCCAAGATTCGTTGCCGAGGTACCTGGCCGGAGCACACGGTTTCTTTTTTTCCTGCACGCGAAATGGTCTAGTCTATAGCCCATGAGCCAAGAGACTTCTCAACCGAAAGTGATTCTGGAGCGTACCCCCGAATATCGCGAGGGCTATGCCAACAGCGTTCAGGTGCAAAAGAGCGTGTGGGATTTCCGCCTCACCTTCGGGACCGCCTATCAGGAAGTGGCCGAACAGATCACCATCAACACCTTTCAGACGGTTTACCTGAGCCCGCAACAGGCCAAAGCATTGTGTGGTGTGCTGGAGCAGAACCTGCTTCAATACGAGCACACTTTTGGCACCATCTCCCTCGAACCCCGGCCCGCAGCTATGCCCCAAGGTCCAGTCCACTAACCGATTCCGGAGGCTCGTGGCCGTACTTCCCGAACAGCAGAGACTCGTCGACCGCCTGCTGCCCCTCAGGCTCATCTTTCCCCTGCTTTTTGTGGGCGTCTATCTCTCTCACCTAACTTTGCTGCGCCTGCCTTACTACTGGGATGAAGCCGGTTACTACATCCCCGCGGCCTACGATTTCTTTCGCACCGGCGACCTGATTCCTTCCACCACTCTGGCCAATGCTCACCCCCCGCTTCCTTCTCTCTACCTCGCGCTGTGGTGGAAATCCGGGTTCACGCCTGCCGTCACCCGCACCGCCATGTGCCTGATCAGCGCGATCGCGCTGCTGGCCGTATACCGCCTCGGATTGTGCTCAACGGCCGTCACCGGGTGGCGGCTGCGGCCACCTTGCTGACAGCGATCTATCCATCTGGTTTGCCCAGAGCACGCTGGCCACACGCGGATATGTTCGCGGCCGCCGCAACCCTGTGGGGACTGGTCTTCGTCTTCGCCGGCCAGCGCCGTCCACCCGCGCTCTGTGGGCGGCGGCGGCTCTGCTTTGCGGTGGCGCATGGTCAAGAGAAACAGCTATTGTTACACCCCTGGCGATCGCCTGTGGGAAATTTATCTCTGCTTTCGCGGCCGCAGATCCGGATCGCCGCGGGCATCTCCGCGCCGCCTGCTGATGCTGTCGCCACTGGTCACCCTGCTGGGCTGGTATGCGTATTATCGCCACCGCACAGGATATCATCTTCGGCAATCCTGAATTCCTGCGCTACAACGCTACTCTCTACGCTCTCACCTCTGCGCATCCTTCTGGCCCTCGCGCATCGCATTCTGCAGCTCACCGCGCATATGAACATGTTCGTGCCCGTGTTGTGCATGCTGGGGGCGATGCTCCTGCTGCCCTTGCGCGAGCGCGGATGGGAATCTGCGGCCGCGTATCTCCCCCGCGGACCAGGCGATTCTTTATGTCGTCATGGTGGCCAACATCCTCTTCTTCTCTGTGATCGGGGGCGCTCTGCTTACCCGATATCTGCTGCCCCTCTATCCACTGGTATCTGCTGCTGTGCGTTTCCACTTTTTACCGCCGGGTGCTCTACTGGTGGGGCCTGGTTCTGCTGAGCGCGGCGGCTTTTCTCATGGGGCTTTTCGTCAATCCGCCCTACAAGTTCGCGCCCGAAGACAACCTGAACTATGCCGATGTGATCCGTCTGCACCAACAGGCGATCCGGCAAATCATAACCCGTTTCCCGGGGAGCACGGTCCTGACCGCGTGGCCGGCTACCGATGAGCTCACGAAGCCGGAACTGGGCTACGTGAAGAAGCCGCTGCCGGTGGTTGCCATCGCGAATTTCTCCCTGCCCGAGATACAGAAAGCGGCGGCTTCTGCCCAGGACTTCAGCGTCGGCTTCGCCTTCTCGACCAAGTACGACCCTCCGCGCCAGTGGCTGAACCTGGGCTCCCGCAACGAGGCTTTGGATGCGCGTTTTTTCGATTTCCATCGTGATCTGGCGCCCGACGCCATCGCCCACCTTCTGCATGGCAAAATCGTCTGGCGGGACGACGGCAGGGGGAGTGGGCGGCCGTCTTGCACTTCAATCGTCCCCAGGTGGCCGGATTGCACAACCTGCAATGCAACAAATCCCACGTGTCTCGATTAGCTTTGCCGATACCACGGCCGAAGCTACAAAACCGGTGAGAACTATAATCAGTGCATCTTGCTCCCCGGCCTCCAATGCGGCTTCTGCTGTTGGTCTTGGCCCTTTTCCTCCCAGTGGGATGATGGCGCAAAGCCGCGGCTGCATCGCCGGGACGACTGCTGCTGGTGCTTCCCTTCGATAACCTCACCGATCAGCCAAATCTGGATTGGATCAGCGAAGCTGTTCCGGAGATTCTGAACCGGCGTCTTGCCTCGGCCGGCTTTATGCCCATCAGCCGCGATGATCGGCTGTATGCACTCGACCACTTCGGTTTGCCCTCCACTTTTCAGCCTTCTCGCGCCAGCGCCATTCGCCTGGCGCAGAACCTGGACGCGGACTACGTCGATCGTGGGCTCGTTCTCGACCAGCGGGAACACGCTTTCAAAGCCAGGCTCAGATCCTGAAAATGGATGCTCTGCACATGTCCGCTCCGCTTCAGGAAGAGGCGGATATGACGCCACTTACTCGATGTGCTGAACAGTCTTGCCTGGGGGCTGGCCAAGCAGATCGATCCGCAATTCGCTGTGGCCGAAGTACTTTCATTGCCGCCGACGCCGGGCTGCAAGGTCGGCGCGTTTGAGAACTATACCCGCGGACTGGTGGAGACCGATCCCGCAGAACAGATTCGCCACCTGAAAGAGGCCGTGCGGCTTGACCCCACCTTCTCTCCGGCGCTGTTTGCCCTGGGCAAGGCTTATTTTGCCAACCAGCAATTTGAATTTGGCGGCCACTACCCTGGGACGTCTGCCGCGCAACGATCCCAACGCCCGGGAGGCGGACTTCGATCGTGGCCTCGCTTATTTTTATCTCGGCAGCTACGTCAAGGCGGAAGACGCCTTCGCCTTTGTAACAAGCAGTTGCCGCTGCCGGAAGTGGTCAACAACCAGGGAGTCGCGGCCAGCCGCCGGGGCCAGGATGCCAGCTCCTTTTTTCCACAGGCGGTGGCCGCCGATCCCAACGATCCGGACTATCAGTTCAATCTCGCCGTGGCCTTGAGCCGCAAGAAGGACGTCGCCGGAGCCCTGCGGGCATCGGGCAAACGCTGAAGCTCCGTCCCCAGGACACCGAGGCCCGACGCTTCCAGGCGACCCTTCGCGCTGAGCCGGCGCACACCGCAGCTGCCTCCGCGCCGCCACCTATAAAGTGAGCGCCGCATATCGATCCCACCGCGGCAGCGGAGACCGGCCCCCTGGAGCGGATCAAGCGGACCTTCAACGAGGCCTCGTTCCGCCAGGCCGCCTTTGAAATGGAGCAGATGGAAGAGGCGCGCATGGCCACGCTGCCGCCGGAAAAGCATGCAGCCGCGCTCACCGAAGCGGGAATGCGTTTTTTCAACCAGGGACTGATTCTGGAGGCGGAGCGGGAATTTCAGGCGGCGCTCGGCGGCCGAGCCGACAACGCTGACGCCCATGCCGGATTGGCGCTGGTGAGGGAGCACGAGGGCGACACTGCAAGAAGCGCGCGTGCAAGCCGGCGAGTCGCTCAAAACACAAGCCTAACGTGACCGCCTACCTGGTGCTGGCGCGGCTCGACCTGCAGGCCAACCAGAAGCCTGCCGCGGCCGCGGACGTAAGCAGCGCGCTCAAACTGGAGCCGCAGAATTCCGCCGCCCGTAGCATGAAGCAACAGATGGAAAGCAAGGGCCAGTCGGTTCCATGAACCGGCTCTGCTGGGTGTCGCTGATTCTGGCCTGCTGCTGCACGCTCGCCGGTCAGGCGCAACAGCCACGTGTGATCGTTGATCCACCTTGACGACACCATTCAGCCGATCAGCGCCGACTACATGGCGCGCGCGACTGAACGCCGCCGCAGCCCAGCATGCAAACGCCGTCCTCATCGAAATCAATACTCCCGGCGGCTTGCTCGATTCCATGCGGCAGATGGTGAGCAAGATCATCGCGTCCCCGGTCCCGGTCATCGTCTATGTCGCCCCCTCCGGAAGCAGGGCCGGATCGGCGGGATTCTTTCTTCTCGAAGCCGCCGACATTGCCGCCATGGCTCCCGGCAGCAATGCCGGCGCGGCGCATCCCGTGGTCGAGGGAGCCAAGCTCGACGACATCATGAAGCAGAAGCTGGAGAACGATACGGCTGCGTTTCTTCGCTCCTATGTCGCGCGCCGGGGGCGCAACGTGCAGGCGGCCGAAGATGCCGTCCGCTCTTCCAAGTCCTACAGCGACCAGGAAGCTCTGCAACTGAAACTGATCGATTTGGTTGCGCCCGATGATGCGGCTTGCTGAATGACCATCGACGGCCGTACCATCACTCGCTTCGATGGCTCAAAGACTGTTCTGCACACCCGCGGCGCCCAATTGGTAGCCGGTCGATCCAACGTCTGCGGGAAGAGATCCTGGACCGGCTCACCGACCCCAACCTCGCGGTGCTGGTGCTGGTGGTGGGCGGACTGCTGATCTACGTCGAGTTCAATACTCCAGGCACCATCATTCCCGGAGCGCTGGGAACGATCCTGGTGCTGCTCGCGCTCTTTGGCCTGAACCTGCTGCCGGTGCGCTACACCTCGGTGATGCTGTTGGTGGCGGCCTTCGTGTTGTTGATCCTGGAGGCTCAAATTTGCCAGCCATGGGATTCTGGCTGCTGCCGGCATCCTCTCATTGGTGATTGGGGCGTTGACCCTGGTGGACGGGCCCATTCCCGAGCTGAGAGTTCATCTGGCCACCGCCCTGAGCGCCGGGCTGGCATTCGGGCTGATCACCGTCTTTCTGTTACGGCTGGCTTTCCGAGCGCGACGCAGCAAGGTTCGCATCGGCGGGGACGCCATGATCGGCCTGATCGCGGTGGTGACCCAACCGCTCGCTCCCACCGGGCAAGTGATGGTGAATGGGGAGTTATGGCAAGCCGAATCCCCTACCCCCGCGGCGCTGGGCGACAAGGTTCGGGTGAATGGGCTGCGCGAGCTAACGTTATTAGTCGAGCGGGTTCCTTAAGTTATTGCAACGAGGCGCTCCTGTACAATTTAGAGAGAGCGAGGCCCCCATGATGGGCATTGGCATCCCCGGCCTGATTCTGATTTTCGTGATTGCTATCTACTTGATCAATTCGGTCAAGATCCTCAGAGAATATGAGCGCGGCGTAGTTTTTCGCTTAGGCCGGGCCCTGGCCACACCCAAAGGTCCGGGTGTCATTCTCATTTTTCGCCCCTTCGATCAGATGGTGCGGATTTCCCTGCGCCAGGAAGTACTCGAGGTTCCGCCCCAGGACATCATCACCCGCGACAACGTCACGCTCAAGGTGAATGCTGTCATTACGTTAAAGGTCATCGACCCGTCGCGGGCAGTGATCGAGGTGATGAATTACGTCTATCAGACTTCTCAGTTTGCCCAGACCACGCTGCGCTCGGTGCTGGGCGAGGTGGAGTTGGACGAACTACTATCGCACCGGGAGGCGCTCAACCAACGGATTCAGAGCATCATAGACCAGCACACGGCCCCGTGGGGAGTGAAGGTGGTCAGCGTCGAAGTCAAACAGGTGGACTTGCCGGAATCGATGCTTCGCGCCATGGCCAAGCAGGCCGAAGCAGAACGTGAGAAGCGGGCCAAGGTGATCCACGCCGAAGGCGAATTCAGCGCCGCGCAGCGCCTGGTCGATGCCGCGGCCCTGCTGGCCACTCAGCCGATGACGCTGCAATTACGTTACTTACAGACGCTGACGGAAATTGGCGTGGAAAAAAACACAACTATCGTGTTCCCTTTACCGTTAGAGATGATGACTCTCTTTAATAAAATGGGAGAGGTACGGGAGAAACAGCCATGAGAACCCTGTTCGACACGGATGAAGAAGAAATGGAAGCCAAGGCATCTGAGATCACTCTCAGCACAGCATCCCTGCTTGGTATTTTCTTTGGATTGGTGTTGGTCTGCGGCGTGTTCTTTGGCTTTGGCTACTCCATGGGCCGGGGCACGGGCGCAGCCCAGGCCACCCTGGTGCCACGTTCGTCCGCAGTCAATACCGGTGAGACGGATGAAGCTGCGGTGACCACTCCTCCGGCGCCACGGCCGGCAATCCCACAAGCGGCAATCCCACAACCGGCAATCAAAGATCAGGACGATACCGAAGCACCGGCCAAGGCTCCGACCAGAGTTGCGGAAACGCCGAAAGAAAACTCTTCACAGACTCTGAAAGTAGCCGCGCCACTCGCAGCCCAAACCCCGGCGCAGCTAGTCACCAGCAAACCGCCGGCAGGCAAGGTAGCCCCCGTGTACCAACCACCAGCCGACGCGCCTTCCGCGACGACCGGACAGCCCATGGTACAAATCGCAGCAGTGTCCCGGTCTCAGGACGCGGATGTGCTGGTAGCTGCGTTGCGCCAGCGAGGGTACGGAGTAGTAGTGCGCAGCGAGCCTCAAGACCACCTGCTGCACGTTCAGGTAGGCCCCTTCGCCAACCGCATGCAGGCCGCAGAGATCAAGCAGAAGCTGCTGTCAGACGGCTACAACGCAATCATCAAGCAGTAGGAAGAACATCAAACAGAGTTCCGTAGGGACGGCTGAAAACATGCCGCTACTTAACCCTGGAAAATCTTCAGTCGTCCCTTCGGGACTAGCGTCCTGGGCTAAGTTCAGCCGTCCCTGCGGGACTCGCCTTGCCATCCGAAAAAGCTGACCCTTCCCTGAATCTCCATATTCGGATTTTCTGCCTAAGCCTGGCTTGCCTCTTCGCTTTCTCCGCTCATCGATTGGGGCAAGGCAGAAATAATCGCAGCACGCACTGCGGCTGCGAGTTGCTCGCGGGTGGCGAATTGCTGCGGATAAACCGGCGCATGGAACGTCAGGTGCGCGGTCCCCGGCTTGATGCGCAGACTCCCCTTGGTCATCATGTGTTCCGAGCCCCAAATAGAAATGGGAATAATCGGCGCGCCCGATTCCATCGCGAGATAAAACGGGCCTTTTTTGAAAGGCAACAATCTGCCATCGCGCGACCGCGTGCCCTCGGGAAAAGTCGATATATTCACGCCGGAAGCCAACACTTTATTCGCCAATTGCACGCTCTCCCGGGCAGACTCCAAACGTCCATCGCGATCCACGGGAATAAATCCAGCCAGGCGCATGCCGTAACCCACCACAGGAATCTTGAGCAGCGACCGCTTAATAAAAAACGCAGTGCGGAACGGAAGCAACGGCAGGATAATCGGCGGGTCGAGATTCGAAACGTGATTGGCCATGAAGATACACGGCTGGGCAAGAATATGTTCGCGGCCGCTAATTTGAACCTGGATGCGCGCCAGCTTCACCCCCGTACGGACAATCCACATACTCCAACGGTAAAGCGGGCCGATGTCGCCCGTGAGCAACGCCCACGGAATCCCGACAGCGCCCGCCGGCAGGCCAAGAACCACATACGTCACAAGCATGGTGATGGAACTGAACATGCGCGCCCTGAGCCTAAGTCCGGCGCTCTAGCTGTTTAGGCAGCTTCTCGTAAATCCCATCAAACCCGCCATTGGAAAGAATCGCGACCACGTCGCCCGGCTTCAACCGAGGCGTAAGCCCTTGCACGATGTCGTCCGCGGTCGCAAACAGGGTGGCATCATGGCCGCCACTCACCAAAGCCGCGACGACCTTGTCAGGATGCATACGCTCCGCTTCCGGAATGCTCTCCTGTTTGAAAACACCGGCCACGACAATTCCGTCCGCCAGCGCGAGACTCTCCACCAGTTCACGCTCGAATACATTTCGCCGCAGCGTGTTGGAGCGCGGCTCAAGTACGGCCCAGAGCCTTTGCCCGGCATAGGCCGCGCGCAGGGCCTTCAAGGTTTCTCGAATGGCGGTGGGATGATGAGCGAAATCGTCGATGATCGTTACCCCAGCAGCAACAGCCCGCACTTCAAGCCGGCGCTTCACGCTGCGAAAGCTGGAGAGCGCTTTCACAATGGAAGCCGTTTCAATTCCCTGCCCCGCCGCCAGCGCGGCCGCCGCAGTAGCGTTCAGCGCGTTGTGCTCGCCCGCCAGTGGCAGGCTTACCGCGAGCCAATCTTTTCCTGAGCGATCGATCTTCCAACTCGAGCCCTGACTATTGTGGGTTAGATCTCGCAGACGCCACGCAGATTCGGATTTAAACCCGTAACGTTCCACAGCACAAAATGCGCGCGCAACACATTCGTCCACATTGGTGCTGCCATCGTAGGCGACGATACGGCCGCGACGTGGAACCAGGTTCACCAGCCGGCGAAACGCCGTTTTGACCGCATCGAGATTCTCGTAGATGTCGGCGTGATCGAACTCCACGTGGGTGAGGATCAAGCCATCGGGAAAGTAGTGCATGAACTTCGGCGCCTTGTCGAAGAAGGCAGTGTCGTATTCATCGCCTTCGAGGATGAAGGGCTTGCCGTCACGGACGTGAAAGCTGGTGCCGAAATTTTCCGCGATGCCACCGATGAGGAAAGACGGCACGACCTCCGGCTGAGTCTTGGAGGCAACCTCGTAAATCCACGCCAGCATGCTGGTGGTGGTGGTCTTACCGTGGGTTCCGGCCACGACCAGCGAATCCTTTCCAGGAAGAAACTCGTGCTGAATAGTCTCGGCCAGAGAACGAAACGGAATGTGCTGATCGAGCACGGCCTCCAGCTCTAAATTTCCCCGGGAGATGGCGTTGCCCACGATCACCAGGTCGGGGCGAGGCGATAGGTTCCTCTCCGCATAGGGCTCCATGATGGGGATGCCGAGCGCCTGGAGCAATTCCGACATAGGCGGATACGCAGCCGCATCGGAACCGGTGACGCGATAGCCCTTGGTTTGCAGCATGCCGGCAAGAGAAGCCATCGCCGAACCGCAGATGCCGATCAGGTGAACATGTTTGGCCATAGATTATTTCTCCGTCGCCCGCTCCAGGAAGCTCAGCACCGGCGCACGCTCCAGGTGCAACTCCGCTTCAATGCCAAAGGCGAGCGTGACGTTCCGTCGTGAAACGTGGCCGGAGCGAAGACCGATCGCGATCGGACCCGGGAACCAATCCAACACGCGCAGAATGACCTCGTCTAACAGACCTGGCTTTTGCCCGGGAGCGATGCAATCGAGCATCTCCCCAAAAATGATACCGGTAACGCCTTCGAACTTTCCCGCGAGGATCAATTGCCGCAACAGCCGGTCAAGCTGATACGGCTTCACGTCGCGGTCCTCGAGGAAGAGCAGTTTGCCTTCGGTGCGCGGCGCATAGGGAGTACCCAGCATCGCCGCCAGCAGCGTGATGCAGCCACCGTAGAGGACTCCAGTAGCCTTGCCCGGTTGCAACACCCGCAAACCCGAGGTTTCCCCAACGAACCAGCGCTCTCCACCGATCGCAGCCTGCAGGCTGGCTTCATCGACTCCTTCCGGCTGCGAGAAATCGCCGGCCACCATGGGCGCGTGGAAGGAGATCAGCCCCACCTGGTCCAAAAGCCAGGTCTGCAGACAGGTCATGTCGGAGTGGGCAAGAAACGGCTTGGGATGCTCCCGCACCAATCCCAGGTCGAGGCCCTGGAGCAGGTAGTTGCAACCGTAACCGCCACGGCTACAAAATATGGCGCTGACCGCAGGATCGAGGAAAGCGGCATGCAGGTCTTCGAGCCTGGCCTGTGCGGTGCCGGCAAAGTAGTGGTGCGCTTTGCTGAGCGCATGGCGTCCGACCCAGGGTAAAAAACCCAGCCGGCCGAGCGCTTCGACTCCCAGCGCCAGTCTCTCAGGTTGCGGGTAGCTTGCTGGGGAAAGCACAGCCACTTTGGCTCCCCGGCGCACCGCCGGAATGCTGAGATTGCGCTGCTTCACCAGGTTTCCCCGAAGCAGATGAGTTCGGCCGGCCCGGTTAACAGGATTTCGCTTCCAGGCCCTTGCCATTCCACGGTTTGTGGTCCTCCTGGGGCGATCACGCGCAGCAACGCGGCGGCTTCACGCAACGCGATGGCCGCGCTCCCCGTAGCGCAGGTGCCGGTACCGGACGAGGAGGTGGGGCCAACTCCACGTTCATAAATGCGTATTTCGATTTCATCATGAGCAGTCACGCGCACGAATTCCACATTCGTTTGCTGAGGGAACCTGGGATGGGTGCAGATCTCTGCTCCAATGGCTTCCCAGGAATGTCCATGAATACTGAAGTCGGGCTCATCCACAAAGATGACGAAGTGAGGGTTACCGGTGGAGACCACGGCGCCCTCGACAGGAACTCCGCTGGCCATGTGCAGGACGCGCTTGCCTACCTCGGGCACGCCCATGGAGCTGGTGATGCGGAAGGTTTGCCCGATGCGATCGTCGATGCGGCAGATGCGGCGCCCGGCATCGGTTTCCAGGATGATCTCATCGCCCGGGCCAGCCTGGGTTTCATTGGCAATCCACGCGGCAGCGCACCGGGTCCCATTGCCGGATATCTCGGCGATAGAGCCGTCGGCATTATGCAGACGTATCCGAGCCTGACGTTTGCCTTCCCAGGTGAGGAATTCAATGCCGTCCGCTCCAATGCCCTGGTTGCGGTGGCACAGTCTGCGGGTGAGAGCGTCTCTGGGCTCAACCCCGGCCAGGTCTTCTTGAATAACGAGGAAATCGTTCCCGCAAGCGTGCGCTTTCACGAATGGAATCATGGCCTGAGCGTGATGCTACCATCGCCAGACCGCGCCCCGGTGTAACCACTTTTGTTCGGCATGCTCGCCCACTCAAAGCCTTGGTGGCTACGTAAGGTGGCTCCAACCTGACCCTCGATCCGCCACAACCACAAATGAAGCGCGAACCAGCCACAAAAGTCTAGGGTGCCCCATTCAAGCCTTCTTTTGGCTTGAGTGGGCGACCACCTTCACTGAGGGTTAGCGTTGGATCGAGCGGTCCGGTAAATATGAGCGCAAGGCTGGCCAGTGGAGCAAACCACGTTGAGCAGCTGAAGTCCCTGGGGATGACGCTGGACCGCCTCAAAAACCGCATCTCCATCGAGCGCCACCACAAACGACACAGACTGCGCCGGATTCTCAAGAGCATGCTGCCACATGTGAAAGTCGCCCTCGTTCACCGTGCGGCGCAGGGGGATACCGGCCTGCTGCAAAGCGCCCACATCGCTCGAGACGCGCATCAGGATCAATCCCTGTTCAGGCAGGCCGGCCAACGTTTTGGCCAATGCTGTTTCAAAGGCAACGCGCGTGCGAGCATTGACGACTGCTTCCTGGAACACCAGCGGCCGCGCGCGCAACAGCACCACGCTGTTCGCCACGACCAGCAACAAAGAGCCCGGCACCAGGTACCGCCGCAAGCTGGGCCTGCGCGCTGTCAGTACAGGGATGAGGCAACCCGCAAAGAGGGCGAATGCGGGCAACAGCTCCATCCCGTAGCGGGTGTTGTACCAGGAAAAAGGACGCCACACGGGAATAAAGATAGGGACAGATCCATAGGCGACGGAGTAGGCATAGAAAGGCAGGGGTAGCCACAACAGCAGCAGCGGCCAGATTTGCCGCCGGCGGAAAGTCCATAAGGCCGCCAGCGTACCCCCGATACTGAGCCAGCACAGCAGTTTTCCCAACGACACGGGAGCCGCGCCCAGTTCCGCGGCCTTGAGAAAATAGAGCGCCGCGTCATGCATGTTATGAATGCCTGGCCGCGGCGTAGAACCGGGTGGAGTGGTTTTGGCCTCGATGGCCCGGGCGGAATACGGGCCACGGATAAAGTCCAGTGGATCTCCAAACTGTTTCGCGTTGTAGGCCAGCCACAACGAGGGAGCGGCGATCAACATGGCGGTAAACAGGACCCACGCGCCCACCACCGGGTCTCTCCAGCGCCGGCGGTAGTGGATGAGCACCGGCCCGGTGGCAAAGAACCAGGCGACTGCGGCGTACACCCATCCGTCATAGCGGGTGAAAATGGCGCAGACCAATACCAACCCGGCTCCCAGCAAGGTCCGGAACGTTGGGCGATCGTTGGAACTGGACGATCAGTAAGACGGCCCAGATCATCTCCGCCAAAAAGAGAGGCTCGTTCATGGCCGTGGTGGACATGTACAGCAGGCCGGGATTCAGTCCGTAGAAGGCCACGACGACCATGGCCGCGGGCATGGAAAGCCACATGCGAGCCAGGCGGTAGATGCCGGCACAACCCAGAACGTAACTGGGTATGGAAACGCAGGCGCCGGCCAGGCCGTTCCGCCACCACGCCATGTTCATCACAAAAGGCAGCAGAAGAATGTGGGGCAGGGGTAACCAGACAGAGCCTAGCTGGCGAAAGCCTGGGGTCAGAGAATCGAAGACCCGGCGGGCAATGTGGAGATGCGCTACGGCGTCGCCGTAAAGCAGAAGCGAGCGGTGACGGACACACCAGGCGAGGGACACCAGGGCGATCGCCAGGGCCGCCCAGGCCACCAGCAGAGTTTCCCGCCGGATTGCCTCCGGCTCCGTTCTCACCTCAGTCAAGGTGAGAAAGCTCACGGAAGAGAGCGAACCGCTGATCGATCTCCTCTCGCGTGAGCGATTGCATCTGTTCCGTACCGAAGCGCTGCACCGCAAAGGAGCCCATGACACCGCCATAGAACATGGCTTGCTTGAAAGACTGAAGGGTAACCTCGGGCTGCGAGGCAAGATACCCGAAGAATCCGCCGGCGAACGAGTCGCCCGCCCCGGTCGGGTCAACTACTTCTTCCAGCGGCAGCGCGGGTGCGCGGAAGGGCAAGGTAACACTTTTGGGAGTTCCGTTGAAGGCATGCGGGCCGAAGAAGGCGGTGGCGCCGTATTCTCCATGCTTGACGATCAACGCCTTCGGGCCCATGGCCAGAATCTTGCGCGCGGCCACGCACCAGGTTGCTGTTGTCGGCCAGCAGTTTCGCTTCTCCGTCGTTGATGAGGAGAGCATCGAGTCCGGTAAGCACCTTGGCCAGGTTTTCGCGATGGCCGGTGATCCAGTAGTTCATGGTGTCGCCGCATACCATGCGTACCTTGGGCATCTGCGCGCGAACGTTGCTTTGCAACACGGGATCGATATTGGCGAGAAAGAGAAATTCGCTGTCTTTGTAAGCAGCCGGGACCTTCGGAGCAAAGCGTCTCGAAGACGTTCAGCTCGGTGTTGAGGGTCTGAGCCTCGTTCAGGCTTTTCACGTAAGACCCGGTCCAGTGGAAGCTCTTGCCCGCGGTGTGCTCCAGGCCCTGGGTATCCACTCCGCGTCGGGTGAGGACGGCCTCGTGTTCCGCGGTAAAGTCTTCTCCGACGACGGCGATCACGCGCACATCGGTGAAGTAGCTCGCGGACAAAGCGAAATAGGTAGCCGCGCCGCCGAGACACCGGTCGCGTTTACCCTTGGGGGTCTCGATACTGTCAAATGCAACACTGCCTACTACGAGGATGGACATGGTTTTCTTTCCGGTTCAGGAGGTGTACTTGCGCAACAGCAAATCCAGCTTGGCCTTGGTTGCGGCTGGAATGGCTTCGGGACTGGTGAGGATGGCAAATTTGAGCGCCGTCGCGCAGGCGCAGGTGCGCTCCTTGGGCATGGCTGCGACAGCAGCCTTCACGGCCAGGGCGGCGTTGGCTGAATTCTGGTGGAGCACGGCAATCACCTGGTCAACGGTAACGGCGTCGTGGCCGTCATGCCAGCAATCGTAGTCCGTCACCATGGCCATCGTGGCATAACAGATTTCGGCTTCGCGGGCCAGCTTGGCTTCCTGCATGTTGGTCATACCGATGATATCGGCGCCCCAGCTGCGGTAGAGATTGGACTCGGCGCGGGTAGAGAATTGTGGGCCTTCCATGCAGACGTACGTACCGCCCGATTTTGCGACGACTCCCGCAGCCTCGGCTCCGTGCTGAATCGCCTTCGCGACCGTGGCGCAGACAGGGTCGCCAAAGGCTACGTGTCCTACGATCCCATCACCAAAAAAGGTGGAGCGGCGCTGATTGGTGCGGTCGATGAATTGATCGGGGACTATGAATTCGGTCGGCTTGTGCTCGAGCTTGAGTGAGCCCACGGCGGAGACGGAAATGATCCGCTCGACGCCGAGTTTCTTCATGGCGTAGATGTTGGCGCGGAAGTTCAAGTCGGAGGGCAGGATACGGTGGCCGCGCCCGTGACGGGCCAGGAAGACAACCTGGCGGCCTTCCAGTTCACCCGCCATAAAGACGTCGGAGGGGTCCCCAAACGGGGTGGTTACCTCGATTTCTTGAGGACTGCTGAGACCGGGCATGGCATAGAGCCCGCTTCCGCCAATGATTCCAATTTCCGCCTGATGCAAACCGGCTCCGAAGGGTGAGGATCTTTGTCGATCTCAGTATACCTTCCGGTAGTAGGGGCGCCGGCCAGGCTTCAATCCCCACAACCGGCCTAAAGGAATCAGACGTCAAACCTCTACCCCCCGATGGCAACTGACGCAAGTCCCTCGTTGAAAGCACCCGGCCTTTCCTCCAGCAACTACCCTTCCCCGACAACGGCCCTCTCCTGTTTGTCATCCCGAGCGACCCGGATTTCCTGCTTCACAGCTCTCGCCAACGCCCAAGTATGTGGTTCTCCTTAAAGAGAACCACGCAACCTATGACAGGAAATCTGGGGAAGCCGAGGGATCTGCGGTGCGCCATTCGTGTGCCCCGCCCCTACCGTGTCAACCCCTCCGCCACTCATCACCGCTGTGGGAATCCAGCACAGAAGAAGGAGTGGTCCCTTTCACCGGTTGATATTGTCCTGGGCCGCTTATCCTACCCAACTTCCGGCGCCTTCAATTTGTCTCTCGCGCCGTGGCGAATATGGAGCACGTCAACCCGCTTCCGTTTCTCAACAACACGAAATATGACACGATAGACGTGAGGCTTGTTGCCGTAGAGGAGATGGCGGAGTTGCGCTTTCTCCGAAGTCGCGGGGCAGCGGTTCGGTTGCTCTTCCAGCCGGAGAACAGCCTCCTTGAGCCCTCGGTACCACTTCAGGGCTGCATCGGACTCCTCGGCATTGATCTCCCGGTAAAGGCTTGCAAAGTCGCGCTCTGCTCGGGCAGTGATGTTAACGAGGTATGCCATTCTTGGCTTCAAACTCGTCGAAAAACTCTCGGACTGGTCGTGTACGGCCATGTGCTACATCGTCGAGCCCTTGGCGAATACCTTCGCCAGCATCGGCACGCGCGGCAATGTCGAGCAGACGCTGATAGGCTTCGGCGTCTTGCACGACGGCTGCAGCTTTGCCGTTAACCGTGAGCACTACCGGGCGCTTCGTCTTCTTGAGCTGTTTCATGAAGTCGCCGGACGACCGGCGAAATGTAGTCAGCGATTGAATGTCACGAGTGATGTCCAGGATATTCACCCCCGATCGTTGGCACCTAATTAGGTGCTACCAGCATACACTGTCTGGATAAGGGAAAAAGAGCACCGCGCGCTTGGCCGCCGCGGTCGAGCCCAACGAGGGATCTGGGAAACAGGCCAGGACCATTTCGCTTTCCGCAACGCGCACCCGAGCGCCGCGCAGAGAGTCCCACCCAATGATTACCGATACCTGCGAGAGTAACTTCCAGCTATCGACGCTCTACCCTTTGGTTGACCGTCCAACACTAACAAACTGCGGAAACACTTACGGAAAATGAATAACCAGACGAGCATGCCTTATCTCGCTTATCGCTCAATCTTTTTCCGCTTGAAAGCGCCGGCGGGGAGGTTTATCTCTCTTTTCTCTCACAAAGTGCATTCTTTTTCCGCAACTATGGTTCTTGCTGCGCGCGATAAGCGGGCGGGACAAGGACTTGGCGGACAGATGAGAGGTACCCACCTAAAACCGCCATCGGCCCGAGAAGACGGCGACCCTTTTGCCAGTCACCCCTTGTAAGATCACAGCGCTTAGGAGTCCTCCTGCACGCAGCCGGCCAAATTCGCTAATGCCGCGACACTAAAGGCACGCAATCTGGATCTATGTGTTTGTGAAAATTCCATCCACCGGGCGCCCTACCGCGTCACGCAGTCGTCCCGTTTTTCGCCGCCGCCGGAACCCCCACTCCTCCGCCGCCCCATCCCCAAACCGGCTTAGTGCGCTGAGTGCGCGCGTTTTTCCAAAACCACCGATCTTTTTTTCAGGCTCATCTTACAGACCCCGCTCTCCACTCTGGATACCTCCGCCCGAAAGAGCCGCAGGGTGAGTAATTGTTTCCGGTGAGCGGAGGTGCGCCCAGGCGTCCTCCTACAGGTCTTTGACAACTAACACCACAATATGTCCGGACAACGGCCGGGCCGTGCGGGAAGACTATTTTGAAAGATGGGCTTATGGCGCATAAGGCGCTTATGGCGCACACTTTTTTTTTGCGGCACACCACGGCATATGCTTTGGGCAATAGACGCCTGGTCGCGCTTCTCTGTGATGACCGGCCGTCGAGTACTTGCGTCTGCCTGGCTTCACACAACCAATCAGCCGTTATGATTGGGCCACGCGGTGCCACGTCGCCTTGGCGGACGCATGACGCACCACCCTTGTCGGCCAGACGGCTGTCGAACTAGCCGATGACGCTTACGAGCAATCAGCAAAGCAACGCTGAGTAGCGCGATATGCCAAATCTGACATATAATTGAGAGCGGTGAGTCCGAAAGACAGGCCTTTGGCATGGCTTCACGGCGCGGTCAAGACCCCTCCATTTTCCACGGCCGCGCGCCTCGAAGCGGGGTTCCTTCTGCGTCGGCTTCAGCGTGGTGAAAGGCTGTCGATGCCACAATCTCGGCCGATGCCGAGCATTGGCGCACGATGTCATGAACTGCGAATCAATGACAGCGGTACACAGTGGCGTCTGGTCTACCGTATTGATACCGATGCCATTGTAATTTTGGAAGTCTTCGCCAAAAAGACCGGAGCTACGCCTAAGGCCGTGATCGACACGTGCCGTGAGCGTCTAAAGGAGTACAAGGATGCGGGAGAGTAAGCGCAAGAAATTGGATGCAAAGGGTTGGAAAATCGGAACTCCAAAGGATTTCCTTGGTATGTCCGATGAGGAAGAGGCGTACGTCAACCTTCGCCTAAGCCTCGCGGAGGGCCTCAAGACACGGCGTCAGGCCCATGGGATCACTCAGACCGGACTCGCTCAGGCCATCAAATCCAGTCAATCGCGAGTTGCAAAGATGGAGGCGGGTGACCTGACAGTGTCTCTCGACCTGCTCGTCAGGTCACTCTTTGCACTGGGTGCCTCGAACCGGGAACTGGCGGCGATCATTTCCCGACGCTAGAGCATGAATTTGCGGCACGCGATGGCGTAGAGTGACGCACCTACGGTAAATCGTACCAAGGTGCAAAAAGCGCATGCCACGACGGCACTTTTGCTAGTCACCCCTTACAAGATCAGCGCTTAGGAGTCCTCCTGCTTGCAGCCGGCCCATATTCGCTAATGACGATCTAACCCACCCGCGACACTAAATGCGCGCAATCTGGATCTATACATTCGTGCAAATCCCATTCACGGGCCGCCCTAGCGCGGCCTGGATGCCTCCGCGCGAAAGAGTCGCAGCGTGAGCAACTGTTTGGGGAGCAGGAGTACGCCCAGGCGTCCTCCTACAGGTCTTTGACAACTAACTAACACCGCAATATGTCCGGACAACGGCCGGGCCGTGCGGGCAGACCATCCTGAAAGATGGACTTATGGCGCATAAGGCGCACATTTTTTTGCCGCACTCCAGGGCGAGCGCCTTTGGGTGGGCTATATCGACCCCTGGTGGTCGATTTTCCCCTCAGCAGGATGAGTACCGTCCGTTCAATAAGGCAAGATGCTCAATTAATTACTTGAGCACCTTGAGCACCTTGAGCATCTTGCCCATCTTGATAGAGCAACCCGATTCCTTTTGTCCAAAGATGAGGCTTGGTTTTAGTGGCGCAGGGAGGGTTTGAGCAGGCCGCAGTTCGCCATCAGCCTGGTCAGATGTGCGTTGAGCTCGTCTGGCGGCGGCTGGGCGTGGGCAGCTTGCTGGGTCTCTCCGGACTGCTGGGCTCCGAAGAACAGGAACTGGAGCTTTCTGGCGGTGGTTGGGTCGAAGCTTTCGCTTACGAAGACTTGCTTGCCCTGCCGCACGATGAGCACCGGCCCTTCGCTCCCGTTGTAAACCTGCTCGTCAGAGGAGGTTTCAGCGGAGGGATCCCGCACCACGCCGGAATACTTCTTGCTCAGCTCGCTGCCGTACAGCTTGGCGAATTCCTTGGCTGCGCCGTCACTCCGCCAGGCGGAAAGATAAAGCAGAGCGACCGATGAGGTGGAGGCCTGTTGGGCAGGAGTGACGGCCTTCCGGCTCTGCGCTGCGTAGTAAAGACCGCCCTTCCACTGGGGGGTGAGAATCGCGGCCACGTCCGGTCCGCCGAAGAGTTCGGTCAGGATGCGTACGTCGAGCTCTCCCATCACTCCGATGTCGTAAGGCTGATAGTCCGGGTCAAGCAGGCCGTGCACATCGGGCATCTGGAGCAATGGAGCGGCTACTTGATGCTCGTAGGCGGTCGGGTTCATGATCTCGAAACTGGTGGAAGGGGGGCGGTCCAGAACGCCCGCAAAGGCATATTGAGCTCCCTTGTCCTTAAGCAGCCTCTGTTCGAATCCCAAACCGTCGCGGTAGGGAAACAGTAGCGATTGCTGAAGCAACAGCGGGGCGCGATCCATGATGGGCGAACTGCCAGAGGTGTCCAGATCCTCCTTGGGGGTGCGCATCACATCGGGCGAGGTGAGCAGGCTCTTGCCCGCCGGCTTGAGCGTGTAGTCAATATAAACAGCCATGGCCTGCCCTTCGAGGACCGCGTCGCGCGCGGTGTCGCGCTCATCGATGGCCAGGCGTTCATTGTCTTCGGTCACGTTTTTGGACATCGTATCCGGCGGGTCCGGTTCCCATTTGTCCAGGTCCGTATGCTGATCCTGCAGGGCATGCGTGAGTTCATGGGCGAGCACCAGTTTCTGTTCTTCCGGCGCTACCCAGTCCAGCAGGTTCACGGTCTTCGTCTTGTTGTCGTAATAGCCGGCGATCTGTTCCTTCAACAGGCTGACAAGGAACGGCTTCAACTGAAAATCCCGGTCCAGGAGGCCAAACTTCTTGAGCACGATTTCTTCGCTCTCCATGCGTTTGGCATCTTTGTCTTCCTTGAACTTATCCAGAATGTACTTTTCCACCTGGTCGCGGGTGATGAGCCGGCGCTTTACCTCGTGCTTTATCGGCAACTTGGTGTCATCGCTGGCAAAGGCAAGGATCTGGTTTAACGAGCGGAAGAGTTCCTTGGTTTGTTCCGGCGTGATCTTTGTTTCTTTCTGGGGAGCGGGATCCTGGGCAAAAGTAGACACGGCACAGGCCAGCAGGAGCGCCGACGCGACCAGACCGCATGAGTTCCTGCACATACGCTTCCTGCACCTAAGCTTCATGATTCGACCCTTTTCCGAGCTCCGCCCAGAGGCTGTGAGCACTCGTTCTGCTGCAAGGCTATAATTTTCTTGTGCTTTCCGCCACGAACCAACCCGATTCGACAGCCCTTCCGGCGGGTTCCCCGGAGGTAGAACGGGCTCCGAGACCGACCCCGCTGAGTGCCGCACTTTCGCCTGCACCCGCCTTGGGGCTATATGGAGGTGCGCTCACGGCCAGAGTGTTTGACGGTTTGCCGAGCGAGATGGATACCCTTCTGCGTGCGGCCGGTGTCAGCGACCTGGGTTGGCGGGGGAAGATTCTGGTGGCCGGCGGCGACCGCCTGCGATGGCTCAATGGCATGGTTTCGAACGCGGTGCAAGCGCTCCCGGAAGGACAGGGAAATTATAGTTTCCTGCTCAGCGTACAGGGACGGATTCAGGGCGACTGCAACGTGTATCGCCGCGCCGAAGACATACTGCTGGATACGAGTATCGAGCAGATCCCGGCCCTGATGCGCCATCTGGATCACTTCATCATCATGGACGATGTTGAGCTGGCGGACGTTAGCCAGGAGTGGACGGCCTTGTCGCTGGCCGGGCCGCGGGCCGGCCAGGTGCTGGCAACGCTGGGCTTCTCGCCAACCACCCCTGGCGGAGAGAACTTCCGCATGAGCAGCGCCAAAATCGGCGAAGTCGCCTGCACTGTCATTGAGGCCTATCACGTCACCGTGCCTCGCTATGAGTTGTGGTTTGCCCCCGAGCACGTACTTGCAGTCTGGGAAACACTGCAGGCAGCGGGCGCCAATCCGGTGGGATACGAAGCGATGGAAGCATTGCGTGTGCTCGACGGCACACCGTTCTACGGCGTGGATCTCAATGATCGCGACCTGCCGCAGGAGACCGCGCAGATGCGAGCGCTCAACTTCAGCAAAGGATGTTACCTGGGCCAGGAGATCGTGGAGCGGATCCGCTCGCGAGGAAAGGTCAACCGGCAGTTTCGCCAGTTCACGCTGCAAGGGAAACGCCCGGAAACGCTGCCTATCGAGTTGCGCAGCAAGGACCAGGCGGTGGGACGGATTACCAGTACGGCGTCCCTGTCGAGCGCCGGCCTGCCACAAGCTCTGGCCCTTGGCTTCGTGCGCGTGGAGGCATTGGAACGCGATCAGGAGATTACTTACGACGAAGGGGTGGCCGTCGCACTGGCGAAGCCCCCCGCGATTCCCGGGCCCCTGGCCAAACCGGCCAGCTAAACCGAACTCTAACCTGCCGGAAGAGAGCCACGGGTCTTTGCAGTTTCAGGCAGCGTCACAAAAAAGACTGGAAAACACCATGCGTGAAAAAGAACCACAATTCACAGTGACCGACCGCCGCAAGTTCACTTCCGAAGGCGAACTTCGCGAAGGCGGCGAGCCTACCGCTCCTCCAGCTCCGCAGGCAGCACGTCCGGAACCGGCAGCTCCCGCACCGGCTCCCATGCAGGCAGTGGAAGTTGAGTTGGAGGAACCGGAGCTGATGGATGGGGATGAGACCATCCCTGAACCGACCGCCGCAGAATCGGCGCAGCAGAGCAAGGAATACCATGCCTCGGCGAGCCGTCTCGACGATATGCTGCTCAAGGCCAATCCCGGCCAGCCGGCGCCCGCGGTGATGAACTTCGATCGCCTGGTGCAGTCCCTCTATATGACTGCCGCGGTGCAGATGGGCGCAGGCACGGCTCCCAATGAGCAACCCCGCATTGACATCCTGGGAGCCAGGCAAAGCATCGACATGCTCAGCGTGCTGGATGATAAGACCAAGGGCAATCTCACCGAGCAGGAAAAGCGGCTACTGCAGAATGCCTTGTTCGATTTGCGCATGTCGTTTCTCGAGATCACGAATGCCATTGCCAATTCTGCCCAGCGGCCGCCCCAGTCGAAGAAACCCCACTAGAGCAGTTTCCCCAGGGAGCGTGTTTCATCCATAAAGCAGAGATCACCATTCTGGGTAGTGGAACCTCCATGGGTGTGCCGACGCTGGGCTGCACTTGCCGGGTGTGCACTTCCGCTGATCCGCGGGATCGCCGGACACGGCCTTCCATTGCGGTTGCGTGGGAGGGACATCGGGTCATCATCGACACCGGGCCGGACTTTCGCATGCAGGCGCTGCGCGAAGGCATCGACCACGTCGATGCCGTGCTCTATACCCACTCTCATGCAGACCACATCCTGGGCCTGGACGATCTGCGGCCGCTCAGCTTCCGGCATAAGAGCAAAATTCCCTTGTACGCGGATGAAGACTCCGCCAGGGTGATTGAACGCATCTTTGATTACACCTTCGATGCGGCTGCCTTGTACCCGACACGGGCGCGGGTCGAGATGCATCGTATGGGGGCATCGGTGGAGATCGAAGGTGCGGTTTTTCAGCGTATCCCGCTCACCCACGGCAGGATTGAAGTGGCAGGTTTCCGTTTTGGCAATGCTGCGTATCTGACAGACATGAACGAGATCCCGGAGAGCAGCCTTGCCATGCTGCAGGACCTTGACGTGGTAATTCTCGACGCCCTGCGCAGGACCCCTCACCCCAGCCATGCCACGCTCGAACAGGCGATCGCGTTCGTGGGTCGCATGCAGCCGCGACAAGCTTTTTTTACCCATATGTCCCACGATGTTTCGCACGCGGAAACGAACAAAGAACTTCCCGGGAACATCCAACTTGCTTATGACGGGCTGCGGATCCCGTTCGAGATCTAGGCATGGAAGTCTTTCGCAATATCGGCGAGATACCCCGAAGCATAGGCCCTTCGGTGGTGAGCATTGGCAACTTCGATGGTGTCCATGTGGGCCACCAGTTCATTCTGGACAAACTCCGGCAAAGCGCCGCGGCGCGGTCGTTGCGATTCTGTAGCGGTTACATTTGATCCGCACCCGCTGCGTTTTTTACGTCCGGAGACATGCCCCAAACTGATCACCCCCCTGGCAACGAAACTGGGGTTGCTGGAGGATACCGGGATCGATGCGGTGCTGGTGCTTCCCTTCACCGCGGAGCTTTCCCGCATGCGCGCCGCGGAATTTGTTACCGCGATTGTTCATGATGCGTTGGGGGCGGTGGAGGTCCACGAGGGCACCAATTTTCGTTTTGGCCATCGCGCCGAGGGCGGCATCACCGAATTGCAACAGCTGGGCGTTGAGCTTGGTTTTGAGGTAGTGATCCACGATGCCTGCCAGGTGCGGGGGCTGACGTGTTCCAGCAGCAGGATCCGGGGGCTGCTTTCCCAGGGGGAGATTGGCATTGCTCGTTCGCTGCTGGGGCATGGCTTTTTTATCGATTCAACCCCGGCCCACGGGCGCGGGATCGGGTCCACGCTCACGGTTCCCACCATCAACCTGGCGCCCTACCCGGAATTGTTGCCGCCGCATGGTGTGTATGTGACACAGTTGCGTGTCGCCGGAGAGTGGTTCGATGCGGTGACGAATATCGGCAACCGGCCTACCTTTGGCGCGGATTCGTTTGCGGTGGAATCACATTTACTGGACTTTCGTCCCATTCCGTTAGACGAGGGGACAGATTTGCGGCTTATGTTCTATCGCCGGCTTCGCGAGGAACGGCGTTGGCCTTCTCCCGAGGCTCTTAAGGAACAGATCATGCGGGATGTGGGACAGGCGAGGCGGTATCTGCGATTGATGCGAATTCTGGCGCGTAGGTAGTACCCGCAAAACTTGAGGGTGCCCCATTCAAGCCCGCCGTTGACTTGAGTGGGCTGCGAAGTGATTTGCTCCTGCGGGCCTGTCGAGTGGTTGAGATGCTAGCCCACTCAAGCCAAATGCGGCTTGAATGGGGCACCCTCGGCATCCCGCACCCTCGGAAGCTACTGCGGGGTAGGCGGCGTCGGAGCCGTGGGATGAGCGGGGACTGTCCTGGTGGCCACGTTGGTCGCCGGCACCGGCCGGGCGTCTCCCGCGAAGTGCTCGTTGGGGTGGTCGGCGATGGCTACCTTCATAAAGCTCATCCAAAGCGGGAGGGCGGCATGACCGCCGCTTTCTTTGTCGCCGATCGATTGACGGTTGTCGTAGCCAACCCAGGTTCCGCACGTGATCGAAGGCGAAAAACCAATAAACCAGGCGTCGTTGAAGTCAGTGGTGGTGCCGGTCTTCCCGGCAAGGGGATGATGCAGCGCCATGGCTTCCGCGGCTGTACCGCCCGGCCCTATCACTGACTTGAGCATCACCATCATGATGCGGGCAGTCTTCTGAGTAGTCGACTCAACCACATTCGCGGGGCTCTCCGAGAGCGTGAGCCCATCCGAGTTGGTTACCTTGCGAATGAGATGTGGCCCCAGGCGAACCCCGTCGTTGGGGAAGCTACTGTAAGCCGCTACCTGCTCTTCGAGCGTCGCTTCAACCGAGCCCAGCGCGACGGGAAGGAAGGGCGGTATGGTGCTGTTCAAGCCAAAGCGGTGAGCGGTGGCGATGACCTTGCGAATGCCAACGCGCTCGGCAAGCTTGACCGCGGGGATATTACGCGAGTCCGAAAAAGCGTGCACCACGGAAACCGGGCCTTCGAAAGTGTCGTCGTAATTGTGCGGGGTGTACGGCCCAACAGCGGTCGAGAAGGTAACCGGCGCGTCGACAATTATGTCTTCCGGGCGAACGCCTTCCTCCACCGCAGCGGTGTAGACGTAGGGCTTGAAGGAAGATCCTGTTTGCCGCTCAGCCTGGGTGGCGCGATTGAACTGCGAAAGGTTGAAATCGCGGCCGCCGACCATGGCGAGCACCTCGCCCGAAGTGTTGTCGACTGCCATCAGGGATCCCTGAATACCGGAGTCCTGCTCCAGGACCGCGTGCAGAACCAGATTTGTATCAGACGAAGGCACGATATGCACGTAGATGATATCGCCCGGCTTGAGGAATTTCTCGGCATCTCGATTGCCGGTCCAGGCGAAATCATCGGGGCCCAGAATAAGCTGCTGCTCGCCAATGCGCGCGGATACCTGATAGGGCAGAACATTGGTCACCAGGGCGTGCACGTAGGATCCCGCTGCGACCGGCTGACGCCAGTCTGGATGACGAAATTCGTCCAGCGAAGCGCCGGCGGCAACCACATTGAGGAGGTTTCCCTTCCATCCGTGCCGGCGTTCCAAAGCCGCCAGTCCATCGAGCACAGCGCGATTCGCGGTCTGCTGCAAATCCAGGTCGAGCGTGGTGTAGACGCGCAGGCCTTCCTCATGCACCTGCTCGCTGCCAAATTGACGCTCCAGTTCGCGGCGCACGTCTTCGACGAACCACGGAGCAACGTTGTTGGAGGGCGGCTCGATATGCAGACCAAGCGGTGCGGCCTTGGCTGCATTGGCTTGCGCAGTGGTGATCACACCGTCTTCGAGCATGGAGTTGATCACCATGTTGCGGCGGCGGAAGGCACGGTCAGGGTTCGCAATGGGAGAATAGGCAACCGGCCCCTTGGGCAAAGCTGCCAGGAGGGCAGCTTCCGGCAGCGTGAGATCGCGGGCGTGCTTGCTGAAGTAGTATTCCGATCCAGCCTCAAAGCCATACACGCCCTGGCCGAGATAAATCTGGTTGGCATACAGCGTAAATATCTGCTGCTTGGTGAAGGCCCGCTCGATTTGGATGGAGAGAAAAACTTCCTGCAGCTTGCGGCCGAAGGTCTGCTGGCTGGAGAGAAAAAGATTGCGCGCCAGTTGCATGGTCAGGGTGGAAGCGCCCTGGGCGCGGCCATTCGAGGTCAGATCGTGATAGGCGGCGCCGAGCACGCGGAAGATATTCACTCCCCAATGGCTCTCGAAGTTCTTGTCCTCGATGGAGATCACTGCCTGGCGCAGGACGGGAGGAATGGCTTCATAGGGCACCACGATACGCCGCTCCAGGGCAAAGGAGCCGAAGACACGGCCATGGACGTCCAGCAAGTCCGTAGAGGTGATGGGCCGGTAGCGTTCCAGGTCGTCGATCTGCGGCAGGTCGACGGAGTAGACGAGCATGAGCCCGGTCAACGAGCCGGCAATGATGGCGAGAACCAGCAGGGCAAAGAAGGTAATGCTACCCGCTAGCTTCATGGGGCCCAGCCCGGAATGAGCGGGCGGACGAAATTTCACAGCGCCCGAAGATGGAGCTTGCCCAATCAATGAGGGATCCGCGTATCAGGCGCTTTTTTGCTTCAGAACGTCGAGCGCCTTGGTTAGTTGATCATCCGGCTTTGGGGTCTTCTGATCTTCCGTGTCCTGACTGGCGGCGACCACGATATTCGGGGTCACGGCTTCGTCCTGAATCTTCTTACCCAAGGGCGAAGCGTACTTGGCAACAGAAAGAATCAGGGCGGCGCCATCCGGGAGTTCCATGGTTTTCTGCACCGAGCCTTCACCGAAGGTGCGGTCGCCAACCACGTCGGCCCGCTTGTTATCGAGAACCGCGGCGGCGACAATCTCACCCGGTCCCGAAGTGCCGTGGTTTACCAGGACCACCAGCGGAGCGGCGGTAATAAATTTGGAAGTATCGGCGTTGAACGCTTCATAGGGATACTTCTGGCCGGAGAGGGTCGCGATGGTGCCGGCTTCGATAAAGAAGTTGGCCAGCCGTACGCCCTGTTCCTCATCCCCTTCTGCGACATCCCGCAGATCAAGCAGGACCTTCTTGTTGCCGTTCTTCTTCATTTCCTTCAAACGGGTGGCGATCTCGTTCACGCGCTCTTTGTTCAGGATTCCCGGTTTGAGGTAAAGAATGCTGTTGCTCTCATACTCCGAAGACCCCAGGGGAGGAGCCGGGGAGACGGCGCGGGTGAGCGTAATCTTGTCGGGCTCTGCCTTGCGCGGACGGACCAGGGAGAAGGTCACGCTGGTTCCCGGCTTGCCCTCGAGCAACAAGCGAATCATGACCAGAGACATCTCGCGGGTGGAATGTCCCTCGATGGCCTCGATGATGTCGCCGTCTTCAATCTGTTCTTTCTCTGCCGGGCTTCCTGGCTCAACCGACACTACGGTGGCGTACCCGTAACGCTTGGAAATGTTCAACCCGACCTGGGCGACGCCCTCGTTGGTGTGTTGCTTGTAAGCGTTGTACTCATCCGGAGTGAGGTAGCTGGAATTTGGATCCAGGGACTCGAGCAGGCCATGCAGGGCGCCGACGGTGACCTTGGTCATGTTCGGATCGACCACGTAGTCTGTCTGAACCTTCTTCAGCACCTCGCTGTAGACTTCCATCTCCGGGTACGCGCCATCCTGTTGCGAATCCGCGCGCACGCGGCTCGGCCCCATGCCGCCGAGGAAGACCAATGCTACCAACAGGATTGAGACAGCAAAAACGGCACGCTTGAAGGTTCGGGACATAGCACCACTTTGGACCATGAGGATGGTTAAACCAATAATACTACTGGGTTAGACGCACGGGAGAGGGAGAAAGCGGAGGCAATTTGGCTGGTGGCGGCGAATGGAATCGAACCATCGACCTACGGGTTATGAGTCCGTCGCTCTAACCATCTGAGCTACGCCGCCTTACGTTGATTCTACAACAGTTGCAAGGTTTCCGTTACAATGGAAACGTTATGCCGTTCCCGGTCAAAACCTGTGTTATCTGCTCAGAAGAATTCGAGCTGAAGCCGGACAAGCCCGGTTTCGCCAACCGCTGTCCAAGCTGCAGTGAACCCGAAGCGGAAGACACCTCCGCCAAGGAACATGTGGACCCCGAAATACACGAGGCCCGGCGGAAAGCGATGCGCGAACTCCTCTATCGCAAGGATAGTTGAGGCAGCCCACGCTGTTCAGGAGCGAGAGCAGTCTCTTCGTGAACACACCTCAGGGCCTGAAGGCCAGATGACCCTTGCTGGCTTATGTACGGGCTGAAGAGTCTGCGTTAGAACTCGCTCTTTGAAGGGTACGGCCTTTAGGCCGTACATTTAATAGTCAAGATGGATCGGCTTCAGCCGCTGAGGGCTGCTTAAGCCGGCCCAAGAGATGCCCTCAGGGGCTAAAGCCCGGTGTAGGTTTGGGTAGTTAATGTACGGGCTAAAAGCCCGTACCCTTTAAAAAGCGAGTTCTCACGCGGACTCTGAAGCTCATACCTACTCTCCCTCGCTACTTGTCGGGTTTTTCTTCTATCTTCCTAAGGTGACGTTCATGGGTGATACCGAACCGGCAGCGAAAAGTTCAGGCTTACGCATTGTCCGCAGCGGTGAGCTGGACACTAATACACCGCAGACCCCCGGCATGACCCGGGCCGAGGCGATTTCTTACGCTCGCGTAGGGGCGCAAAAGCTTTGGGCTGGGACGGTAGTTGTCCATCCCAATGCCAAGACCGGTCCTCATCACCATGGGGAGTTGGAAACGGTGATCTATATCGTGCGGGGACGGGCCCGGTTCCGTTGGGGAGAGCATCTGGAGTTTGTCGATGAGGCGGGGCCGGGAGACTTTGTCTACGTGCCTCCGTTTGCCCCTCATCAAGAATTGAACGCTCGCAAGGATCAACCGGTGGAAGCGGTGATTGTGCGCAGCGGGCAGGAACCTGTGGTGGTCAACCTGGATATTCCGAGTCCCGAGGACGAGGCGGATGCGATGGGAGCCGACCCCTTCCACTCGAACACACGATGAGTGAAGCGCCGCGCGAACGGATTGTGGCGGTTATCCCGGCGCGTCTTGCTTCCACGCGATTGCCGGGCAAGGTGTTGCGCCCAATCGCCGGAGTGCCGATGCTTGGCTGGGTATACCGTGCAGCGCTCGCCTGCCCCCAACTGGACCAGGTGCTGATTGCCACCGATGCCGCGGAGGTAGTCGCGTTTGCGGATTCGCAAGGATGGCCCAGCGTTATGACGTCAACTACGCTGGCCAGCGGCACGGACCGGGTGAACGCCGTGGCTGACCTGGTCGACGCCGATATTTACGTCAACATTCAGGGGGACGAGCCGTTGCTGCGTCCGGAACATATCGATTCCCTGCTCTGGCCTTTCTCCCGGACAAACGCCGAGGTCACTACACTTTCGACCCCGTGTACGCCGCAGGAGATCAACGACCCCAACGCGGTAAAAGTGGTTACTGCGAATGATGGGCGAGCGCTTTATTTTTCCCGGGCCACAATTCCGTATCAGAGGGGTACTCCACTGACCCCGCGCAAACATATCGGGATTTATGCGTACCGCAAAGCTGCACTGCGGCGGTTCGCGGAATTGCCGCCGAGTCCGCTGGAGTCGGTGGAACGGTTAGAGCAGTTGCGGCTGCTGGAGGAAGGGCTCAGTATCCATGTGGCGCCCACTCTTTTCAATACGATCGGGGTGGATACGGAAGAGGACTTGTTGGCTGTGGAGCGGATCTTGCGGGAGCGGGGTGTCTCGTCGAGGTGATCGTTCGCGGAACTCTCATGGGCGATCTAGCTTTGCCGCTTTCGCGAATAGGGTGGAGTCTGACAAGATAGTAGGAATGACCGCGCCCGTTGTTACCAAAATCTTCGCTGACCGTATTGGCCGCATCGAGGTTTCCGCCACCATGGCGGTCACCGCAGAGGCTGCCCGGCTGCGCGCCCAAGGCGCCCAGTTGGTCGATTTTGGCGCTGGGGAACCGCATTTTGCGACCCCGCGCCATATCAAAGACGCCGCCATCGCGGCCATCGAAAGCAATTTCACACGGTATACGGTGGTCGCCGGTATTCCGGAACTCAGAAAAGCGATCGTGCAACGGCACGCCTGCGACTTCGGCTCCGACTACACGGCCGACGAGACGGTTTTCACTACCGGCGGCAAGCTGGCGCTCTTTAACGCCATCCAGGTGCTGGTGGACCACGGCGACGAGGTGATTCTGCCGGTCCCTTACTGGGTCTCATTCAAGGACATCATTCAATATGCCGGGGGAAAGGTGGTTTATCTGCCTACCGACGAGGCGGAGAATTTTCGCGTCACTGCGGATGCCATTGAACGAGCGATCACGCCACGGACCAAGGTCATCGTTCTAAACACGCCTTCGAATCCGGCTGGCTCCGTTGTCTCAGCGAGCGACCTGGAGCGGATTGTGAAGTTGGCGCACGCGCGGGGAATCTTCCTGCTGCTGGATGAGTGCTACGTCTACTTCAAGTACACCGGTGCGCCTGTTTCCGGCGGCTCCTTCGTGGAAGCCAAGGAGCATGTGATTGTGCTCGGTTCCCTCTCCAAGACCTATGCCATGACTGGTTGGCGTGCAGGCTTTGCTCTGGGGCCGAAGCCGATCATCGCGGCCATGAGCAAATTGCAGAGCCAGTCCACGTCATCGACGGCGGCCATCGTGCAGAAGGCAGCCATCGCGGCGCTGAGCGGATCGCAGGCATGCGTGACCGAAATGCGCGCCGATTATCTGAAGTTGCGCGACCGAATTCTGCAAGGCCTGCAGGCTATCCCCGGTATCACCTGCACCAAGCCGGAAGGCGCGTTTTATGTCTATCCCAACGTGTCGGCATTCCTGGGTAAACCGGGAGTGAAGAACACGACGGAATTAGCCTCGCGCTTGCTGAACGAAGCACACGTGGTGTCGGTTCCCGGCGAGGCGTTTGGTACCCGGGAGCACATCCGCCTGTCGTACGCCGTAGCCCAACCGGACATAGAAGAGGGCATGGCGAGAATGAAGAAATTTTTCGGTAGTCTTTCCTAGGAGTCCATGGAATCTAAAGTCGAATTTCGCCCTATTATCCTGGCCGGCGGCAGTGGAACGCGCTTCTGGCCGCGGAGCCGCCGCTGGCGGGCGAAGCAGCTGCTGGTATTAGACGGCGCGCGCACCATGATCCAAAGCACGGTGGATCGTCTGGGCACGTTAGCCACCTCGAGCCAGGTTTGGGTGATCACCAACGACCTGCTCTCGAAAGCCATTTCCGAGCAACTGCAAACCATGCTGGGGGAACAGATCATCTGTGAGCCGGCGGCCCGCAACACGGCGCCTGCAGCCGGCCTGGCGGCTTTTCTCATCGAGCGTACCTCTCCCGACGCGGTGCTGGGCATCTTCCCGGCGGACCACGTGATCACCGACGATGAAAAGTATCGGGCGACCATCGAGAGAGGCATCGCGGTGGCCGCAGCCGGGGAAAACATCGTGGTGCTGGGAGTGAAGCCTGTCCGGCCGGAGACGGGATACGGCTACATCGAGACAGGCGAAGTGCTGCCGGACGGGGTGAAGCGTGTCCGCCGCTTTACCGAGAAGCCCAACCGCGATCGCGCAGAAGAGTTCATGCACGCCGGCAGGTACTACTGGAACAGCGGCATTTTCCTGTGGAGTGCGCGCACCCTGGCAAATGCCATCCGGGAACATCTGTCGGAGACCGCGCCCTATTTGCAGCAGATTGCCGATGCCTACGGAACGCCGCGGTTCGAGCAGGTGTTTCGCGAGCTCTATCCGTCGTGCGAAAACATCAGCATCGACTACGCGGTTTTAGAACCGCGCTCGGCCAAGGGCGAACACCACTCCAATATTTACTGCCTGCCCACAGACTTCGGGTGGAATGACCTGGGTTCCTGGGATGCTCTCTACGAACACCAACTGGCGCAGGGCAATGCGAAAGATGGCAACGTCACCGAGGCAAGGGGGATGGTGAGCATCGACGCTCGCAACAATTACGTTTACAGTCCGGAGAAATTTGTCGCGCTGGTCGGTGTCGATGACCTGGTGGTAGTGGAAACCGAGGACGCCATTTTGATCACCACGCGGGAACGTTCGCAGGATGTACGCCGCGTCGTCAGCGAACTCGCGGCGGGCAAACACGACGAATTGATTTGATTCAAGAAAAGCCCATCAAATTCGGGACGGACGGCTGGCGAGGAATTCTCGCCGACGACTTCACCGAGCGAAATGTACGCATCGCCGCGGGAGCTATCGCCAGATATGTCTGCCGGCAGGAAGACCCGTCCCGTGGAATCTGCGTGGGATACGACACGCGTTTTTTGTCTCAACGCTTCGCCGCAGATTGTTGCTGAGACCGCGGCGGCGGCCGGGATCCCGGTGCGGCTCGCCGATCGCATCACTCCTACCCCAGCTCTCTCCTACGCGGTAAAACATACAGGATCGGCTGGCGGGGTGATGATCACTTCCAGCCATAATCCTTACAACTGGAATGGGGTGAAGTACAAGGCCAGCTATGGAGGCTCGGGGAGCCCGGCTATCATGGCGGCGATCGAAAGCTACCTGGGCCAGGAAGCGCCCGTGGCCGGCGCCAGCGCCGCCATTACGGAGACCGATTTTCTCAGCCCCTATGTCAGCGCAATCTCTGTCTTTGCAGATCTCAAGCGGATTGCGGCTGCTGGGCAGAAATACGCAATTGACTGCATGTACGGCGCAGGGCGAGGCGTACTCGCTGGGATCTTCGCAGGCGTAGGCATTGAGCATGTGGAGATTCGCGCGGAGTGGAACCCGCTGTTTCCTGGAATTCAGCCGGAGCCGATCCCGCCGCATATCCACGCACTTGAAGTAGCGGTGCTGGGGCACCACTGCCAAGCCGGTTTTGCGACGGATGGCGATGCGGATCGCATTGGCGCGGTCGATGAGGCGGGGCGCTTTGTCGATGCCAACAAGATCTACTGCATCCTGCTGGAGTGGCTGCTCAAACGGAAGCAGTGGCCGGGAGATGTGGCGCGGGCATTTAACACGACGAAGATGCTGGATCGGATCGCGGCGCGCTATGGGCGAAAGCTTTATGAGCATGGCATTGGCTTCAAACATGTGTGCGAACTGATGCTCACAAAAGACATCCTGATCGGCGGCGAGGAGTCGGGCAGCATTGGCATTGGCCGGCATCTACCGGAACGCGATGGACTTCTGAATGCGCTTCTGCTGGCGAATGTCATGGCTGAAGAAGGCCGCACTCTCGGTTCGCTCGTGAGCGGGCTGCAGGAAGAATATGGCGAGCACTATTATGGGCGGGTCGACCTGCACATCCCGGAAGAAGTAAAGCAGGCGGCGATACGCCGCGCGGTAGCCGGGGTAAGCGAATTCGCCGGTAGGCGTGTTCTGCGTCGGGAAACGCTCGACGGAATGAAATTTTATCTGGAGAATCCGCCGGGGAGCGCGAGCGTTGGGGCCAAGCCGCCGGCCGCGGAAAGTTGGCTGCTGTTGCGCGCATCGGGCACCGAGCCGTTGCTGCGGATATACGCCGAGAGCGGTTCCGAGGAATCGCTTCACGCGCTGCTGGAAGCGGGGAGAAATTTTGCGATGGGAGATGCAGCATGAAGGTAAGAACAAAGGGTCTGCTCTTTGATATGGACGGCGTGTTGATCAGCAGCCTGGGATCAGTGGAGCGAAGCTGGCAGACATGGGCAGAGCGCCATGGCCTGGACGTGCGGGAGACGATTAAGACCGCGCATGGCATGAGGGCGATCGAAACGGTGCGCACGCTGAAGCCGGATGCCGATCATGCCGCGGAACTTAAAGTGATTGAAGATCTCGAAGTGGGCGACAATGAAGGGCTCGAAGTGCTGGAAGGGGTGACGTCGATTCTGCAATCGATCCCGCAGAAGTTCTGGACCATTGTCACGTCAGCCACGGAGCGGTTGGCGCGGAGCCGCCTGGCGTTTGCGGGAATTCCAGTGCCGGAGCATATTGTCACCGCGGATCTGGTGATGAATGGGAAGCCGCATCCTGAGCCTTATCTGAAGGGTGCGAAGATCCTCGGGGTCGCTCCGGCGGATTGCGTGGTGATTGAGGATTCGACTTCTGGCGCGAAGGCCGGCCATGCTGCCGGGTGTAAGGTCCTGGCGACCACGTTTTCTCACAGCATCGAGCAATTGGCGGCGGCCGATTGGATTGTTGAGTCGCTGGCCCGGGTGAAGATTACGATTCTGCCTGAGGACGAGGGTTTGGAGCTCGAATTCACTCCGGTGAAGAGATAGTTCTAAAAGGGCCCTCGACCGGTAAACATTGGAGCCCACTCAAGCCAACGACGGGCTTGAATGGGGCACCCTCATACACCCTCCTACAACTCGTACACCCCCGTCCTTTACGTCCTCGGAGCTAGAAGGTTGTGGAGCGGACGAGGGCGGCTGCCTGGGGTAGCGTCAGGTCATGGGGAAGCAGTTTGAAACCGAAGTGCGAGGAATCTTCGTCTCGGGAGACGCTCTTCATGAGCAGGATGCTGCCATCCACATGCACATGGATTTTGGTTGTTTTCCATTCAGCGGGTGATACCTCCTGGCGCACGATTGAGAATTGGCTTTGATCGCTCACTTTGCCGAGAAGGCCAAAGCCGAATTCGACGACGTGATCCAGATGTGCCGCGATGCCGCAGAGGCGATTGTCTGTTACATGAATTAAGAGGACTCCGGACATGGCGTGCACCACGCGGTCCTGAAAACTTGCTTCCTGAAACTGAGGATTCGGCGCGAAGGTGATACGAGTGCAGTCGCCGTCTGAGCCCGCAGTTTGGAGCAGAAAAAGTTTCGGGAGTTCTTTCAATAAATTCGCCATCCGCGCTTCGTCTTCCTTGCGGCCTTGAGCTTCGCGGCGAAAATCTGCCGGGTGGTTCACCAGGTAGGTAATGCGTTTGTCTTCGGCTGCCTGCTCCGCGCCGGAGAGGGGTTTGCCGTCGACAGAAACGAGGCGGTGCATACGGCCTTCCGGCGTTTCGACTACCAACTCGTCCCACAGATGACCCTTGGTGCGAACCGATCGCTCTTCCCTTCGATACAGGAAATGTTGGCGCCTTTCGCGCGCAGCGGTTTCGGCTTCCACCATCCGGGTCACGACCTGCGTTGGTGAAAGGGATGGCCGTGCCTGGGCGCTTGGGCTCACGGAAGAGAAGAGAAGGAGGAACGAAAGAGGGACCGCGCGGATTGGGAAAAGCTCAGCCTGACGCATCCACATAGATTGCGTTCACTCGCAGCACATAGACTTTCTTGACTTCTATTCTTAATTAGTTAAGACTTTATTGGCAAGCGCCCGGAAGATATCGGCTGGGTTGTGGGCCAAAAAGATGGAATCGGACGATGATGACCTTCCGGCTTCGTACCTGCTCTATATCGTCGCAGTCATGGTTGCCATTGGCGTTGCGGTCATCAGTACTTTCTTCTTCCTGATCCGCTAAGGAAGATGGCCGGCGCTAGTGGCGATCGAAAGTAGAAAGCCGTTTCAAGACCGCGGCGGCGGTTGCAGTTTGCTGCAGGGCTTGCTGGTGATCACGATCTCCGGCTTTACCGGTACCGGACGGGTCGTCGATGGGAATTACCGTTTGCTGCCTGGAGGGTTTCGCGGAAGCCTCGCCACGATGAAGCAACTGGGGGCCTTGGTTGTTCGAAGTAGAAGCAAGGATATTGTCGTTTTGCGGCGCGGAAGCAGCGGATTCAGGAGTCTGGCTGACGCTTGCCAGCGATACGTCTGCAATGGGCAGAGCTGCACTACGCTGCAACTTGCTTTTCCTGTTTGTCCTGGAAGTCCTGTTATCGGATTCAGGGCGAGCAGGCCGAATCTCCGCGGCCAAAGGCTGTACGATCTGGCGCTGGGCGTAGGTAAGCAGGACGCTCAAGGAGGGTGCGACGGCGGCGAAGCCGGCGAGCAAAGCCAGTCCACAGGCGACGCGAGAGCCGATCAACCAGGGCGGCGACTTCTTGGACTCGGCCAGGATGGAATGAATGCGGGCCTTCAACTGATCGGACGATGAGGCGAAATCGATTCCCCAATTGGTGGGGTTTGGTGCGGAGTTCAACCGGGCGAACTCAATCAGACACTCGGCGTACCTGGCTCGCTGTTTCGGTGAGCCGGAGACCACCGCAAGGTCGCAGGCAAGCTCACGCTCGAATTGCATGCGATGCACTGCATACCAAGCGGCTGGATGAAAGAAAACGAGCGCTCGGCAGGCGAGGGCGATCCCGTTCCAGAGAAAGTCCAGACGGCGAACGTGGTGCAACTCGTGGCGCAAGATATCTTCGAGGCCGGAACCGCTCTGTTCGAGGCAAGTTTCGGGGAGGAGGATGGTTGGGCGAACCCACCCGAATGTGGCTGGCGATGCGACCCCGGCCAACACCAACAGCCTGGAGCGACCAACACCCAGGCTTTGGGCAATGGGCTGAAAGGCGGCCGCGACCTCATCGGGCGGCTGGCTGGTAAAGCCGAGCACCCATTTCAGCTGAACGTGTTTCTTGATATGCGCAACCAGGAGGTAGGCCAGCCCGAGAAGGTAGGCCAAGCCAATCACGCGGAGAGAAATACCCAGAGGGAAGGCCCATGAATCTGGAATGTGCCAGACGCGGACACTCTCGGCTACGGCTTGAACCGGAATGCCAGGGGAGGGAGCGACAGCCACCTGACCGGCGGCCAGGAAGCCCTTCGCCAAAAAGAGCCAGTAGCCCGCAGTCCCGTACAAAAAGGTCAGCCAGACCAGGAATCTACGACTAGGGGAATTAGCCAGCCAACTTAAGACCAGACATAATCCGAAGGCAAGTGTTGTCTTCAGGATGAAGCCTGTAAGGGCGGTGGCCAAACCAAGCAAGAGGTCCGGATTCATAGGAGCCCCGGATTATTCGCGATCGCCCAGCTCATGCCTCTTACGATACTCTCGCATCAATGATTCAAGCTCATCCAACTCTTTCTTTTTTATCGAACTTGATTCCAGCAAATTAACCAGCAGCCCGGCCGCAGACCCGTGAAAATTACGGGATACCAATGCCTGCACGGAGATCTGATCGATGGCTTTTCGAGACACAAGGGGGCGGAAGACAAAGACCCGGCCTCGTGCCTCGTGACCGATAAAGCCCTTGTTTTCCATGATTCGCAGCAGCGTCTGCGTGGTCTTGTAATGCGGCCGTTCCTTTTCAGGATGAGCGTTCACGACCTCATCGACAGTGGCTTCTTTCAGATCCCAGAGGATCTGCAGAAGCCTCATCTCACCGCTGGTGGGCACGGTGAGGTTTTGTTTTCCGCCCGCGGCGCCCGAGGGTTTGTTTCGCATAGGTGCCTCGCCAGAACATCTTAACAGTTTAAGATTATGGTTGGCTTACGAATTTGTACGGTGAAAAAGCCGATTCTACATGGATACGAGAGGAAGACCTCTTAGGACTCTGGTTTGTTGGCGTGGGAGGATCGATTTTGTCATGGTAAGAGGGCTATGAGGGTTCGAAAAGAACGACGGGGGCAGAGCCATGTGCTCGCCGGCATTTTGCTTGGCCTGGTGTGCGGCTCCGCGATCGGCCAGACCTCCCCGGTCGAAATTCCGGCCAAAACGCCTTTGACGATTCAACTGCTGGAACACGTTCCGATGAAGTCCGGGGAGCCCTTGGAAGGCCGCCTGCTTTATCCCATTTATGTCGACAACCGGATTGCGATTCCGGCTGGGGCGACGCTTCGCGGCACCGTCCTTCAGCTGGATTCTGACCGAAGCCGACGGATCCATGCACGGCTGAGAGGAGATTTCACCCCGTTCCACATTCCGGTCGTGCGCTTCGATGAGCTGGTTCTTCCCGGCGGAGAACGGGAGACGATGGTGAGCAATAGCGCCAAGGATGGCGCTCCGATCCTGCGCTTGTCCCCTGCCCCGGGACAGAAGAAGGGCTCGATGGTTTCGCGGGAGATTGCGGCGGAGAAACAGCGGGTCAAGGATGCCGCAGCCCAGATCACCGCACCTGGCCGGGGGGATCGCCTGGTTCAATTTATTTATAGCCAATTGCCCTATCACCCGGAACGGATTGAGACGGGGACCGCCTGGACCGTCGACCTGGCCAAGCCTCTGACCCTCAGGCTCGAGGATTCCCGGTCTGCCGACTTTGAAAAGGCGGACCCGCCAGCGGGAGGCGCCCCAACCACATGGCGTCTGCGCGCGTACCTGCGAGAGACCATCAGTTCGGCCGACAGGAAGCCCGGGGATACTTTTGAGGCAACTATCTCAGAACCCGTATTCAATGCCGAACATGCGGTGGTGGTTCCCCAGGGCTCGGTGTTGGTGGGAGAGGTGACGCAGACTAAACGTGCGCGGTCTTTCGGGCGCCAGGGAAAGCTGCGATTTCGGTTTCGGCAGTTGAAACTGCCGACCGGCTTCACACAGCCGGTGGAAGGCACGCTCGCCGGAGTGGATGCCAACAAGTCGGCAAACCTGCAGCTCGACCCTGAAGGCGGGGTAGCCCCAAAGCCGCAAAACCGGGTATTACTTCCGCTGGTGCTGACCTTCTTAGCCGCGCGTGGGCTGGACGACGATGGAAACCAAGCACTGCACGGCGCCATTGCGTCGAACGGCTTGGGGTTCGCGGGACGGATCGTCGGGATCGTGGCCAGTTCGCGGAGCGTTGCCGCCGGGATCGGATTTTACGGAGCGGCGCTGGCGTTCTACGACCTTTGCCTGGCGCGCGGACACAACGTGGTTTTTTTAAAGAATACGCGCATCGAAGTCACGACCACGCCCGCCCGTAACGTCATGAATACGCCCTCCCCTTCTCAGTGAGCGGGCAGGGCCCTGGCCTGCACGGCTCGGCGCAATGCGACGCGGGCCAGCAAGCGCGTTGAATCGAGGGTGGGCAGCGGTGAATTGGCGTCATTCATGAGCAGAGGAATCTCGGTGCAGCCGAGGACCACGGCATCGCAGCCTGCGCTTTTCATCTTTTCCATGATTTGCTGAAAGGCTGCGACGGCGTCAGGTTTGAAAACCCCGTAGACCAGTTCATCCATGATGATCCGATTCATTTCTTCGCGATCGTCCGGTTCGGGGCGCAGGTAGTCGAGGCCGCGCGCTTTTAGCTTTTCGGGATACACCTCGCTTTCCACCAGGTATCGGGTACCGGTCAGACCCAAGCGGTGAAACCTTCGGCCGGCCGCCTGTGCGGCCACGGCGTCGGCAATGTGCAACCACTTCAGTGGCAGTTGCTCTTCGATATAGGGGAGCGCCTGGTGGATGGTGTTGTCGGGGCAGATGAGAAAGTCGGCGCCGATGCTGGCCAGCTTGTTGGCGGAAGAGAGCATCAGTTCGCCGACACCCTGCCAATCGTCGCGGTAAATGCATTTCATGTACTCGGCCAGCGAGTGGGTGTGCATGGAAATCTCGGGGTGATCATGGGGCCCTAGCAGATCCGGGCCGGCCGCGCATATAGTTCGATAACAGAGCGCGGCTCCTTCCGCGGAACAGGCGACGATACCGATATGTTGAGCCATGGATTGATTTTAAGATAGGAGCTATGCGCGTTGGTCATGCGGTGCTTCTTCTGGCTTCGAGTTTCCTGTGCCTCGCGCCTGGAGTCCACGGGGAGACAGGTCAGGAAGGTTGGCTGCGCTATGCTGCCCTGCCTCCGCAACTGGCCCAGCAATATAAACTTCCTCACCGCATAGTCACTACCAGCCAGTCCGCGGTTGCTCACAGCGCTGCGAATGAACTCTCCAACGGACTGCATTCGATACTGGGCTCCAACTTCGCAGTCTCGTCTGTGTTGGCTGGAAACGATGCGTTTGTCCTGGGTACACCGGCCGAGATACGGCATCTGCTACCAACATGGAAACCGGAGTCACCGGTTGCGCCCGAGGGCTTCGCCCTCACCCAGTTCGCTGAGCAAGGCCACAACTACTGGGTGATGGCCGGGGGGACAGACCGTGGAGTGCTCTACGGTGTTTTCCGCATGCTGGAACAGGTCGCACAACAAAAGTTCATCGCGACCGAAAGCGAAGCACCTTCTTCGCCGATTCGCTGGGTAAACCAGTGGGACAACTTTGACGGCAGCATTGAGCGCGGTTATGGCGGGCGCAGTATTTTTTTCGACAATGGACATGTGCGCTCCGATCTTAGCCGGGTCTCCGAGTATGGCCGGTTGCTGGCTTCGGTGGGGATCAATGGGGCCACGGTGAACAACGTGAACGCCAATCTGCATACGCTCGATCCGGAGATGATCCACGAACTGGCCCGCATCGCGGATGCCTTTCGTCCCTGGGGCGTGCGCATGTCTTTGTCGATTGATCTTTCGAGCCCCCAGGTGGTGGGGCAGCTAAATACCTTCGACCCGGTGAATCCCGCGGTGGCCGCCTGGTGGCGGAAGAAGGTGGATGAGATCTACAAATCCATTCCTGATTTTGCGGGGTTCGTGATCAAGGCGGATTCCGAAGGCCGGGTGGGACCTTCGAAGTATGGGCGCACTCCGGCGGAAGCAGCGAACACCGTAGCTCGTGCTTTGCGCCCGCATGGCGGCGTGGTGCTGTATCGCGGGTTTGTTTATAACAATCACCTTGATTGGAATGACCTCAAGGCGGATCGGGCTCGAGCCGGTTATGACAACTTTCGCGCACTCGATGGGAAGTTTGATCGCAATGTCGTGATCCAGGTGAAGCATGGGCCGATTGATTTTCAGGTGCGCGAGCCGGTGTCTCCGTTGTTTGCCGCGCTGCGTCATACGAGCCAGGCGATCGAATTGCAAATTACGCAGGAGTACACCGGACAGGAGCGGCACATGGTGTTTCTGGTGCCCATGTGGAAGGTGGCGCTCGACACCGACATGCGCGCGGACAACCGGTATACCCCGGTCAGCGAGATTGTCGAGGGTAAAAGCTTTCATCAGCCGCTGGGCGGTTTCGTTGGAGTGGCCAATGTTGGGCTCGACGCGAATTGGCTGCATCATCCGATGGCGATGGCGAACCTTTATGGCTTCGGCAAGCTGGCGTGGAATCCTGAGCTGACCACGGCGGAGATCAGTGATAGCTGGACGCGGCTTACTTTCGGCAATGATTCCAAGGTCAGGTTTATCGTCAACGGACTGCTGGAGAATTCGTGGCGAGTGTATGAGCAATACACGGGGCCGCTGGGTATCGGGACGCTGACGAATATCCTCGGCATTCATTATGGTCCGGGCATTGAATCAGCCGAGCGGAATGGGTGGGGTCAATGGTTCCGCGCGGATAAGAAAGGGATCGGGATGGACCGCACGGTGGCGACGGGTACCGGATACATTGGGCAGTATCCACCGGAGCTGGCCAAGACATACGAGTCGCTGGAGAACTGCCCGGATAGCTTGCTGCTGTTCATGCATCACGTGCCTTACAATCATGTGCTGCATAACGGCAAGACATTGGTGCAGTACGTTTACGACTCGCATTATGAGGGCGCGGCGATCGCGGGTTCTTACGTGACACGATGGAAGATGCTTCGTGGGTTGATTGATGACCAGCGTTATTACGAAACTCTGGCACTGTTCGCCTACGAGGGCGGCCATGCGATCGTGTGGCGGGATGCAGTGACGGCGTGGTTCCAGAATATCTCCGGTATTCCCGATAAGCTGGGGCGGGTGGGGCACTACCCTGATCGTATCGAAGCAGAGTCCATGCAGGCCGATGGATACACGGTTGTGGACGTGTCTCCGTGGGAGACGGCTTCCGGGGGAAAAGCGGTGGTTTGCAATCGGCCCGGCGGCTGCACGCTGAAGGTTCAACGCTCCTGGGAGGCTGGTAATTATTCCGTGGGCGTGCGGTATTTCGATTTACGGACGGGTAACGCTCAGTATGAGTTGCTGATTAACGGCAAGTCCGTGGCGCGTTGGACGGCAAATGATCGTCTTCCGCCGGCGGCGGTGGATGCGCATCTGGATGGCAGCACGAGCACGTTGTTTACGGTTCCTGGTGTTCGGTTGAAGCCGAAGGATACGTTGACTCTACGCGGAGTGCCGGATCAGGGAGAGTCAGCTCCGGTGGATTACATTGAGGTGGAGCGGAAGTAGGTCTGGTTGGGTAATTGCGGCGGTTGTGTTGAATTCAGTCCCGCAGGGACGGAGAATTTAGCCCATAGCGCTAGTCCTGGGTCAATCGTTAAACATGTCTTAGTCCCGTAGGGACGGCTGAAGGTTGTCCAGGATCACGTCGCGGTCTATTCTCAGCCGTCCCTGCGGGACTGAGTTGGAAATAGAGTTCTGATGACACCTCAACTGTGCACTCCATTAAGAGATTTTTCTGCGGCCGGCTTCGTTCGGGGAGGACAAAAAGGGATGGGTTTCCATTCGAGATCGGTTGCGAGGATCCCAGGTCTCAAAAGCGAGACCTGGGGCACCCATCCGTTCTCACCGATGGTCTGTTCTCATCAACGCTGTTTGTTGGGCGTGACGCGGGCTTGCAGGCGGCGGATGACGGTTTCCGGGACCAGGCCTTCGACGGAGCCGCCTAATTCGAAGACGTTCTTGATGAGGCGCGAGCTCACGTAGGAGTATTTTTCGTCGGCCATCAGGAAGACGGTTTCTACCTGAGGGGCGAGACGGCGATTCATCAGAGCCATCTGCAATTCGTACTCGTAATCGCTGATGGCGCGCACGCCACGCAGGATGGCCTGAGCACGCTGGGCGAGAACGAACTCAACCAGTAGACCATCGAAGGTGGCTACGGAAACGTTGCCGAAGGACTGCACCGCTTCGGTGAGCATCTCGATCCGTTCGGAAACGGAAAAGAGCGGGGCCTTCTCCGAATTGTTGAGGATCGCGACGACCAGGTGATCGAAGATCTTCGCGCCCCGGGCAACGAGGTCCAGATGACCGTTGGTCAACGGATCGAAGGTGCCCGGGTAGATGGCTTTGACGGTGTTCAAGTCTTACTGCCGGCGCACCGGCGCCTTCACTGCTTCCGCAGCCTGAGCCGATCCGTTGAGCGGTACTGCGGGGATCTCGGCCGGCTTCACGCCGGTGAGGCCCAGCTTCTGCCGTAGTTGTTGATCGATGCGAGCGAAAATCTCAGGATGCTCTTTGAGGAAGGTGCGAACGTTTTCCCTACCCTGGCCAATGCGCTCACCGGCGTAGCTGTACCAGGCTCCTGACTTTTCTACGATGTTCTGGGTCACGGCGAGATCGAGCACGTCGCCTTCGCGCGAGATGCCTTCTCCGTAAAGGATGTCGAACTCCGCTTCGCGGAACGGCGCGGCCACTTTGTTCTTGACTACCTTGATCTTGGTGCGTGAGCCGACGACTACATCGCCTTCCTTGACGGCTGCGATGCGGCGAATGTCGATGCGCACCGAGGAGTAGAACTTGAGCGCGCGTCCGCCGGTCGTCGTTTCCGGGTTGCCGAACATGACGCCGATCTTCTCGCGGATCTGGTTAATGAAAATCAGCGAGGTGCGGGATTTCGAAACCGTGCCCGTCAGCTTGCGCAACGCTTGCGACATGAGGCGCGCCTGCAGTCCCATGTGGGAGTCGCCCATCTCACCATCGAGTTCGGCCTTGGGTACGAGCGCAGCTACCGAGTCGACTACCAGAACATCGATGGCGCCAGAGCGCACCAGGGCTTCGGTGATCTCAAGCGCCTGCTCGCCGTAGTCGGGCTGAGAGACCAGGAGATTGTCGACATCGACGCCCAACTTCTTAGCGTATTGCGGATCGAGCGCGTGCTCCGCATCGACGAAGGCCGCCATGCCGCCCAGCTTCTGTGCTTCGGCAATGATCTGCAGAGTGATGGTGGTTTTACCCGAAGATTCAGGGCCGAAGATCTCGATCACGCGGCCGCGGGGAACACCGCCCACACCGAGAGCCGCGTCGAAGGAGATAGAGCCTGTGGAAATAACGGAGATGGGCACGATTGCCTCTTTGTTGCCGAGGCGCATGATCGAGCCCTTACCGAATTGCTTTTCAATTTGTGCTAATGCCAGGTCAATGGCGCGGGAACGGTCGTCTGCCATGGGAGTTCTCCAGTCGGAATCTAGTGGATCATATCACCGCACGCGAAGCTATCGCTGCAGCAGGTTAATCGGTTCATTTACGTCAGCAACACGGAAGTAAGGTGCGAGTGCGGGGTGCTTGCGCGCGACTGCCTGATACATTTCCCAAGCGACACGGCGGTAAGAGAAGTGTCCCGCAGGCGTGGAGCGCAGTTCCGCGATGTAGAGGGCTTCGGCGAAATCCATCTTGAAGAGGGCACGCGTGCGTGTGCCCAGAGGAAGAACGTAGGCCGCCTGGTCCGGCAAGCCCGCCTGCTCAACATGAAGAAACGCTTCATGTGCCTGGGTCATGGCAGCGTCGTATTGCGGCAAGAGGCCGGCTTCGGCCAAGCCTTGCGGAACTTCGTAGCCGTGAAGATGGGTGAAGGGCTGCAGGATCTGGATGCAACGGCGATGACGGTGCATGTCGCGGAAGCCGCCGATGTCCATGAGAATGTCGAAGCGCAAACCCTGGCCGGCGGAGAATTCGCGTAACAATTCATCGTGCCGGCCGCGATGACGTGCGCCGATGGCGATGATTTCGTTGCGGCGTGCTTCTTCGAGTGAAGCGACGTGCCGGGCAATCTGACGATAGGAATAATGGCTGGCGCCGTACAGCAGCGTGGTCGCGAGATCGATCTCGAGCGGCTGGTCATCCACCAGGTCAACCGGACCTGCCTGGGTCTCGAGGGGAGCCTGCTTCATCAACTCGGCGGCGGCCTGGGCCAACTCGCTCCGTGTGGTGAGCAGGTACTGATTGGGCGCCGCGTACTTTACCAGCGTGGGCGCGATCCTTACGTCGCGGGTCAGCAGTGCTTCTGCATCTGCGCCGAGCACGGGATCGAGGGCTGCAACCTGGCGCTGCAGCTTGCTCATCGCGTCACCCTGCACATTCCAGGCCGAACCCGCGGCGGCTTCGCGCAGGCGTTCGCCCAGCAGGCGAACTTCCGCATGAGGATCCGAGAGCAGGCGGGAAATTTGCGTTTCGAGCGTACGCGCGTTCACGATCTGGCCGAGGGAGGTGTTGGTGGCCAGCGGCAGCAAGTAGCGGGAAACATCGAAAGCACGCGCCTTCAGGGTGCGGTTGTAGGCTTCCTCCTTCATTTCCGCCGGTCGCGGAGTTTGTGTTTTGAGCCAGTCGAGCATGGTCTCGGTGCCGGCGTGATACTCGGTGAAGAGGGCCTCGATGGCTTGGGTAAAGACGGCGCGACTTGCGGGACTTGTGGAAAAGTCGGGCAAATACCAACCGCTCTGGCGAAAGTTCTGATAACGGGTGGAACGTTCCTGGCCATCCCAGCGTTGCTCGTCGACTAAGACGATGGCGGCGAGGAGTGAAAGCCGCTCAATCGCGAAGGCCACGTGCGCCAGGTCCGCAATCGAGCGATGGCCATATTGAAAGTAAAACGTGTTTAAGAAATGTTCGGCGCGCTGGCTGGAGATTTCTCGCAGAGATTCCTTCATGGAAAGCGCAGAGCGGGAATACTTGGCCATGGCATAGGCCAGGACTTCCGGGTCAGCCCCATGGACGGCGTAGACTTCAGTCTGATTTCGGGGTTCTTCGAGTGGAGCTGGTACGGGAGCGGTTGCGATTTCGCTTTGAGCCATGATTGAAATTCAGGATAGAGCATTCCTGAAGGGCGCGCGGGGTTGATAGTACGTCCGCTTGCGGAGGGAGTAATGCTCGATGTTCCACCAGGTCGAACTACGGTAAGATTGAGCTGCAACCGCGGTGCGGATTGAGCTTTTTCAAGTGACTCGCTCCTATGGCCGTAAACCGCAATCTGAGCCGGAATTCCCCGCCTGACGAAACCCTATCGGTGGTGAACCACAGGCCGTTCGCGTTGCCCAAGCGTCCCTGGACCATGATGCAACGCTGGAACGACCTGCTGTTTGCACATTGGCCGATCCCTGCGGCAAAGTTGGAGGCCTTGCTTCCCCCTGGATTGCAGGTGGATACCTTCGACCAGTCGGCCTGGTTGGGGATTGTTCCTTTCTGGATGGACCGGGTTCAATTGCGCGGAGTACCCCGAATTCCCGGGGCTAGCCGATTCCCCGAGCTGAACCTTAGAACGTATGTGCGGGAGAGAAATACGAATCGGGCAGGGGTTTATTTCTTTTGCCTGGAGGCTTCGAATCCGCTGGCGGTGATGGTGGCCAAGGCGGTTTTTCACCTGCCCTATCATTGGGCGCGGATGTCGATCAAAGTACGGAATGAACGAGAATTTACGTATCAGAGTGAACGGCTTTTGAGTGCCAAGCCGGTTCGTTTCCGCGCGCATTATCGTGGATTGGGTCAGATTCGCGCGATCGATCAAAGCCGGCCGGGTACGATTGAGCATTTTCTTACGGAGCGGTATTGCCTTTTCACTACCAACCGCAGGGGGCAGTTGCTGCGTGGGGATATTCACCATATGCCGTGGCCGCTGGAAGCGGCGGAGGCGGAGATTGAGTTGAATGATCTGCCGGCTACGTATGGGATAGAGATACCGCATACGGCTCCGTTGCTGCACTATTCGCGGGAGTTGGTGGTTTATCTTTGGTCGCTAGATAAGGTTTGGGGGAAATTGCCCGTGCTTGAGGCGGCTGGGGCTCGTACGGCGGAGATTGTTTAAGACGCTTTCCTTGCAAAGGCGATTGTGGGGCTTCGCCCAACTTATTCGTCCCACGTGCGCTGGTGCGAACATGGGGCACCCGTCCGATTCCCTCTGTGTTTTTGAAAATCCTGAAGAATTGCCGGTAGAGGACCGTGGTCTCCCACATCTCGCGAAAAACGAGCGAGATACCCCGACTTTCCTGCCCGCACCCCTGGAGAAGACAGCGTGTGCGCCTTTCTTTAAAGGAAAGGCGCATGAAGCTCACGGGACCCACGACACATCACAGGAAGTCGGGGGTATGGGGCACCCGGGATTCTTTGCTCGTTAAGTGCTTCCCGCTACTCCCTCTGGGATTTTGTTGGTCCGTGGAAGCTGGTAACCTCACTCTTTTGCGGGAGAGAGCGAGGGAGCATGGCAAATCTTGAAGGAAAGACGGCGTTTGTTTCGGGGGCTTCGCAGGGGATCGGGCGGGCTTGTGCGATTGCGCTGGCAAAGATGGGGGCTCGGGTTGCGCTGGCGGCCCGCAATGAAGGCAAGCTGGAAGCGGTGGCTCAGGAGATTGCGGCGGGCGGGGGTCAGGCCACGCCCTTCCTGATGGACGTTTCGGATGAAGCGTCCATCAAATCGGCGGCCAAAGCAGCGATTGCTCATTTCGGTAGTGTGGAAATCCTGGTCAATAATGCAGGCATCACCCGAGATACCTTGCTGCTACGTATGAAGCGCGCGGATTGGGACGCGGTCATCACCACCAATCTGACCGGAGCCTTTCTGTTGACCCAGGCGCTGCTGAATCCGATGGTGCGGGGCCGGTGGGGCAGAATCATCAACGTGAGCAGCGTGGTGGGACGGGTCGGCCAGGCGGGACAGGCAAACTATGCCGCCAGCAAAGCAGGGCTCATCGGATTTACCCATTCGATGGCTCGAGAATTGGCTTCACGTTCGGTCACGGTGAACGCCGTGGCTCCCGGCTATATTGAGACCGCAATGACTGCGGTGTTGGACGATAAGCAACGGGAGGCGATGCTGAGCCATATCCCACTGGGACGTCCAGGGACGGAGGAGGAAGTGGCCGAGGCGGTCGCTTTTCTGGCCTCACCCCAAGCCGGCTATATCACTGGCCATGTGCTGGATATCAACGGCGGCCTGTTCATGAACTAGGGCTGTAGTTGAACCATTGCAGATACATAATCCCAATAAAGGAAAAAATAGGCAGCGACGGCGGAAGAAAATTCTTGCTAGTCGTCACTTCGACGTGTTAACTATGCTGCCAACACCTAATTAAGCAGTACCTCTTAGTGCAGCAGCATCTGCTTTTTTGGGGTGAACGTGTGAACGAAGGTCCGAGATTATGAAGATAGGAATTACCATCCGGGGCTACCGGTTGCAGAAGGGGCTGTCGCAGGGAGATATAGAAAAGCGCACCGGCCTGCTGCGCTGCTACCTGTCGCGCGTCGAGAACGGGCATACCGTGCCCTCACTGGACACGCTGGCTAAGATCGCCCAAGCCCTGGATATTCCGCTTGCTCAGTTTTTTGCGGAAGACTCCCTGGGCCGGGAGATGAATACCCAGAAACTGACAGACGATGAATTGCGGTTTTTGACGCAGATCCGCCGTTATGCGACGAATCTGAATGACAGCGACCGCAAGCTGCTGTTGGCGATGGTGAAAAAGTTCGCTGCGACCGCCGTCCGCTAAGTCGCTTCAACGCCAGAACGAAGCGATCCCGAAGGCAAAGACCATGAGCAGGAGAGTCATGCTGCTGTACGCTGCCCAGGAGCGAACGGCGTATTGACTGCGGGCTGCGCCGATCCGGGGCACCAGCGGCGCTCCCAAGGCCAGACCGCAAAGAAACCCTCCCAGATGGGCCATGTTGTCGATCTGAATGCTGGTACGCAGGAACATCGAAGTACCGCCGATCACAAAATTCAAGAGGGCGAAGTAGATCACGCTCTTGCGCAGGCGGCGAACTTCTTCCGGCGGGACGGGCAGTAATTTGGTCCTTAGCAGCAGGATGAGGACGCCGGCCAAACCGAAAACGGCGCCGGATGCGCCTGCCCCGACGACCTGCGGGTGAACCGCAACACTGAGTAGGTTTCCTGCGATTCCCGTGAGCACATATACGGCGACCAGGCCGGCCGGCCCGAGCAACGGCTCGCCCAACAGTCCCAAATTCCACAAACACCACATATTCGTAGCCAGGTGCAGGATGCCGACGTGAACGAAGGCGGCGGTGAGCAAACGCCACCACTGCCCGGCAAGCACGTAACCTCCGAAATTCGCGCCCCAATGCACCAAATCCTGGACGCTGGGGTTGGAGGCGGAGACGCCGCGCAACACCATGGCCACGTATACCGCACAGTTGATGCCTACCAGGGTGTAGGTTGCAGGAGCGGTCGCCCAGCGGTTGGTTGAAGGACGTCGCGGCGGAAGGGGTCCCGGGTCTCCGTCATAGCCGGCCATTCTGCCCCCAGGGTAAGAGCCGGGGTTGGCGCGGTTCTCCGGCGGCAGAATCTCCGCAGAGCTTTGCGACGGCCTGGCGCCGGACCAGTTTGAATCCATAAGGCTAAGCTATCCTGACCTAGGGTCTCTGACAAACTGAGCGAAGGTGTGGGTCGCAACAGGAGTCAGCTTCATCTCATTATCGACGGAGCAGAATGGGACACTTACAAATCGTGATGAGGGGCAGGTCTTGAGTGGAGAATAAGCAAGTGAAGCGGGCTCTCTTGAGCGTGACGGACAAGTCGGGTCTGGTGGAGTTCGCTGGCCAATTGGCGAGCATGAACGTGGAGTTGATTTCGACCGGCGGCACCGCGCGTATTCTGCGTGACGCGGGGCTGCTCGTACGTGATGTTTCCGACCTTACCGGCTTTCCGGAAATGCTGGATGGCAGGGTAAAGACTCTCCATCCCAAGGTGCACGGTGGCATTCTGCATCTGCGCGACAGCATCGAGCACCTGGCTGCCGTGGCGGAACATGACATCGAACCCATCGACCTGGTGGTCGTGAACCTTTACGCGTTTGAAGAGACGGCGCGGAAGCCGGGCGTATCGTTTGGCGAACTGGTGGAGAACATCGACATCGGCGGGCCCTCCATGGTGCGTTCGGCGGCCAAGAATTTCCAGGATGTGGCGGTGGTGACTGCGCCCGCGGATTACCAGGCCATTGCGGCTGAAATGCTGGCCAACAAGGGAGCCCTTTCGTTTGAGACCCGGTGGAGACTGGCCCGCCAGGCATTCACGGTGACCGCGGGCTACGATTCGGCCATCTCCAGGACATTCAATAAGATCGCGGCGAAGACTAACACTGAATCCACGCCTGAGCCCGCGGGCGCTCAATTCCCCCCGACACTGCTGATTGCGTATGCGAAGACGGCTGACCTGCGCTACGGCGAGAACCCGCACCAGGCCGCAGCCCTCTATGCGGATGGCAGCGGCACGGGAGTGGCGGGTGCGGAACAACTACAAGGCAAAGAGCTTAGCTACAACAACCTGGTCGACCTGGACGCTGCGTGGGAGCTGGTGCAGGAGTTTGACCAGCCGGCAGTGGCGATCATTAAACATAGCAATCCTGCCGGTGCGGCGGTGGCCGCTACGGTGGTTGAGGCCTATCAGAAGGCACTGGCGACAGACCCGGTTTCCGCGTTCGGGAGCGTGATTGGGGTCAACCGGGAGGTGGACGAAGCTCTGGCGGACGAGATGGCGAAGTTGTTTGTGGAGGCAGTCGCTGCTCCGTCCTTTAGCGACACAGCCAAAGCCAAGCTGAGCGCCAAGAAAAACCTACGGCTGTTGGTGGTGAAAAAGGCGGCTCCGGGCAAGATGATCAAGCGGGTTTCGGGTGGGCTGCTGTTGCAGGACGAGGATGCCGAAGATGTCGTCACCGAGGAACTCAAGGTGGTGACCGCACGCCAACCAACCCCGGAGGAGACGGAGTCGCTTCGCTTCGCGTGGCGAGTGGCTAAGCATGTGAAATCGAATGCCATCGTATACGCCCGCAACGGCCAGACGATTGGGGTGGGTGCGGGGCAGATGAGCCGTGTGGATGCGGCGAAATTCGGCGCCATGAAAGCGGTGCTGCCGCTGGCGAACAGCGTGGCTGCCTCCGACGCATTCTTCCCTTTTCCCGATGGCCTGGAAGCGGTGGCGGCAGCAGGGGCCACGGCGGTCATCCAGCCGGGAGGATCGGTCCGCGACCAGGAAGTGATTGACGCAGCCAACCGGCTTGGTTTGGCGATGGTATTTACCGGGATGCGACACTTCCTGCACTAAACGGGGTTTTGGCGGATAGGAAATTTCGGGACGAACTGAACGAGAAACACACCTCAGGCCCTAAAGGCCGGTGAGAGGCAAGGGTTTAAGCCTTAAGCCCCGTTAGGGACGGCTGACCTAAGCCCAGGATGCAATCCTGGGTTGGGTTCGATAGGACGATTCAGTCCCGGAGGGACGGCTGAAAATGGACCCCGACGAAGTCCTGGATAACTTTCAGCCGTCCCTACGGGACTGAATCATGTCTTCCCGTTCTTCCCAGGACTGCGTCCTGGGCTAAGGTCAGCCGTCCCTAGGGGACTCAATACATAAACCTCTGGTTCTCGATATATGAATCTCTGGTTCACACGCACACTCTAAGGGCCAGATGATTCGGGAGTTTAGGTACGGGCTAAAGCCCGTACCTACCTTCCTGTTTGGCTGGATAGGAAAAAGGCGATTTGGTGCCCGATGTGGCACGTCCTTCCTGGCGGGAAATAGTCTAAACTTGATAACGGCGAATTATCGAAACTCCGCGCTGCGGAACTTTAGGCGGAGGACAAAAGTAATGGCGGGACTTTTCCACTGAGACAAATTGGGGAGTGCGGGGACTTTTTGGTTGGCGTTACAATTCGCCAGATGACCAGATGGTGCGCTGAGTGCGATACCAGCGCATACGACAAAAAAATGCGGGTTCCTCTGCACCGCGTTTGGACCGCCGGCGTCAGTTCAATGACAGAGCCCGGGCATAGGAACTCCCATAGATGACCAACAAGCCGCAAATCTCCCGCAAAATCCGCCAAACGGCTTTCTTCGCATGCGCAGCGATCGCGCTCCCGGGCTCAGGTCTGGCTCTCCAGGCGAGTTCGCCGCAGCCAGCCGCACCGCAAAGCGCTCCCGCAACACCTCCGGCGAGCACCCCCGGCGCCACTGACAAGTCTCCGAACACCAAGCCCGGCGCGCCGGCGGCAGCGCAAAAGTCCGATCGCTCCGCAGCCTACTACCATTTCGGCCTGGCGCACATGTATGAGGATATGGCCACCAACTATGGGCGGCCCGAATACGCGACGCGCGCTATCGAGGAATACAAGCTTGCCCTCGATGCCGATCCCAACTCTAAATATCTAAACAACGGACTGGCCGAACTCTACCTGCGGACCGGCCGGGTGCGCGAGGCGGTGCTGGCCGCGCAAGAGATTCTGAAGACCGAGCCCAACAACCTGGAAGCTCACAAGCTGCTCGGCCGGGTGTATCTGCAATCACTGGGCAATGTTCAGAACGGCGGCCCTTCCGAGAAGGTGTTGCAGCTCGCCATTGGCGAATACACCAAGATCGTGGAATTGAAGAGCAACGATATCGAGAGCCGGCTCCTGCTGGGGCAGCTCTACACGCTGGCCCACGATACGCCGAAGGCCGAAGAGCAGTTCAAAGCGGCGCAGCACATCGATCCCAACTCCGAGGACGTGGTGTTGAACCTGGCGCGGCTGTATAGCGATTCAGGCGATATGACGCACGCGATTGCCGTGCTGAGCGCCGTGCCGGAGGACGACCGCACGGCCAAAATGGACTACGCGCTGGGCATGAGTTACGACCAGCTCAAGGAGAACAAGAAGGCTATCGATGCCTACAGCAAGGCGTTCGATATGGAGGCGGACAATCTGGATGCTGAACGAGGCCTGGCGCAGGCGTTGTTGAACGACAACCAACTCGGCGCTGCGCTGAAGCACTTCGAGGCGATTTCCGCTGCTGACCCGCAGGATGCGCAGACCTATCTGCGTCTGGCCGAAATTCAGCGGCGCCAGGGTCATTATGAACAGGCGCTCGCCACGCTCAAGAAGGCCAAGGCGCTGGCTTCCGATTCCCTGGAAATTGGCTTCAACGAGGCTTTGATCGACGACTCGCTCGGCCACTACGACGAAGCAGCGCAGGCATTGCAGACGCTGGTGAAGCAGACCAGCCACCCGGACGGCCAATACGCGGACGCGGAGAAGAATAATCGCTCTATATTTCTCGACCGGCTGGCCAACATTTACCGCGAGCAGAACAAGACGGACCAGGCTGTCCAGACCTACCAGCTGATGATCGCCATGGGCGGGGACTACGCGGAGCGTGGCTACCAGGGGCAGGTGGATGCCTACCGCGACGCTAAGCAATATGACAAAGCGACGCAGGTATCGCAACAGGCCGCGCAGGCCATGCCCAAGGACAAGACGATCCAATTGATGTTGGCCGGGCAACTAGCGGATACAAGCAAGTCTGAGGAAGGCATCAAGCTGGCCAAAGCACAGTTGAAGGGTAACGCGGGGGACCGCGAGGTTCACCTGGCGCTTGCCCAGATGTACACCCGGATGCGCCGCTGGAAGGACGCCTCGGATGAGATTGATGCGGCCGAAGCTCTCTCCGCCTCGAAGACGAATGCGATGGGCGTGTCCGTCCCGGCGAGTAACGATGACAAGATTTACATTTACTTTCTCCGCGGGGCGATGGATGAGCGGCAGAAGCACTTTGATTCCGCTGAAGAGCAATTCCGCAAGATCCTGGCGATTGACCCCAACAACAGCATGACGCTCAACTACCTCGGCTACATGCTGGCGGATCGTGGTGTCAAGTTGGACGATGCCCTGGCTATGGTGCAGAAGGCAGTACAACTGGATCCCCAGAATGGCGCATACCTGGATTCACTGGGGTGGGTGTACTTCAAGATGGGTCAGTATGCGCTGTCGGAGGCGAACCTGCGTAAAGCAAGCGAACGCATCGGGCAGGATCCTCAGGTACACGACCACTTGGGAGAGTTGTACGAGAAGACCGGCCGCCTGAGGTTAGCCGCTGGGCAATGGGAGCAGAGCCTGCAGGAGTATTCCAAGACCGTAGCAGCAGACGCAGAGCCTGCTGATGTGAGCAAGGTGCAGAAGAAACTCGATAGCGCGCGGGTCAAGCTGGCCAAGGAAGAATCGGGCGCCAGCCCGAAGCATTAGAGTGATAGCCGCCGGGGGAGCGGCCAGCGAGATTTTGGCGCTGCCGCCCGGCTGTGCGGTTGGTGACGATGAGAGTAGCCCGCTTGCGCAGCGGGAGCATCCTGAGCCAGCCCATCCCTACCGCACCCCATTCCAACGAGACCGGGCGAGGGTAATCCATGCCCGTGCGTTCCGCCGCCTGGCAGGTAAAACGCAGGTCTTCACTCACCGTTATTCCGATCATTTTCGCAGCCGGCTCACCCACACCATGGAGGTAGCGCAGATTGCGCGCGCGATCGCCACTGCGCTGAAGCTGAACGAGGATATGACGGAAGCACTGGCGCTGGTGCATGACATTGGCCATCCGCCTTTTGGGCATGCCGGCGAGCGAGCCCTGGATGAAGCCATGCAGGAGTTCGGCCTGCGCTTCGACCACAATCTGCATGCCTTGCGGATCGTCGAATACTTTGAAGTCCGCTATGCGGCGTTTCGCGGGCTGAATCTCACGCTCGGCGTGCGTGAGGGCATCATCAAGCACTCGCGCAATTATTCTGCCGCCGAGCATCCGGAACTCCGTGCCTATTTTCTAGACCAGCAACCTCCCCTGGAAGCGCAGCTCATCGATCTGGCGGATGAGATTGCCTACCTCACGGCCGACATGGATGACGGCATGGAGGCAGGAATGCTTCATCCGGAGGTGCTCCGGCAGAATGTACGCATCTTCGATGAATCGCTGCGCACGGTGGAGCGCGAGTATCCGTCAGCAGCCAGGAATCTGCTCTCCAATGAAGCCTTGAAGAGGATGCTGAACAGCCTGGTCGGCGATCTTATCCGGGAGACAGTGCGCCGGGTCCACGCAGGCGGAGTGACCACGCTCGAGGATGTACGCCGGTCGCCGCACCGGCTGGTGGCGTTCTCGCCGCAGATGGAGGAATTGCGCCGGGAAGCCAAGCAGCATCTGTACGCGACGCTTTACAGCCGGGAGGAACTGCAACGGGATCTTCAGGAGGCGGCGCTGGTCGTACGGAATTTATTTACGTGCTGGGTGAACGATCCGTCGTTACTGCCTGCGGCAAACCAATCGCAGATTGCCGAGTATGGAGCGGCCCGGGTGGTTGCCGACTATATCGCGGGCATGACGGATAACTACATCCTGCTGCAGTATGCGGAATGGATTAAAGGTCGACGATCTGCTGCGGGTTGAGAGTGCCGGTGAGGAGATCGCGGAAGGCGGCGAGATTTCCGCAAAATCTTCCCCGCCGGTCTACGTGCGCTTCCGGGGCAAGACTACGGGCCAGATTCTTCAGGCAAGGGCCGATGATGAACTTGAAGACGCAAGACCAGGGGAAGGTTCCCTTGCGCGCGAGATAGATTGGGTTGGCCACTTGCATGTATCCCATGCGCACTCCGGTGACGCGTCCCGCCTTGGTGCTGAGGTGCACTCCGCAGGCGTTCGAAATGTGGACAAGCGATCCGTAGGATTGGATCTGCCGGGAGAAATCCCAGTCCTCGTACCATCCGTATAGTGGCAGCGTTTCGTCGAAGCGAAGATTGTGCTCGCGGATCGTGGCCAGCCGAAGACACATGTTGCAGCCATAGGCGAGGAAGGTAGGAGTGATCTGCTGCTCGGTTTGAGCGTGGTTGCTTCCGGCGACGATTGACTTCGCCTGGTCCACGGTCAGACCTGGCCCTTTGACGTCGTCCGCCAGCACGGTGCCCGTGGAAGCTACTACTTCGGGGTTCTCCAGGAAAAAACGCTCGGTGATCTTCAGGTATTGCGGCTCGGGAAAGAAGTCGTCGTCGATAAAGAGCAGGATGTCGTGGTCGCGGGCGAGGGTGAGGATCGCATTTCGTTGGCGGGTGAGGCCTCGTTCGGCGTGGATAAAGGTTACGTGCGGGAAAAGGGTTGGGGCGTCTGCTACGTCGGCCGGTTCTGCGTAGGCGACGAAGATTTTGTCCGGCTGCCTTGTTTGTTTGGCCAGGAAGGCGATGGTTTCGGCGAGGATCGTGGGGCGACAGTGCGTCGCGATGCCGACTACCAGCCTTGCTTGGGTTTCCATGTGGTTCAGGTTAGCCGGTAGGTGCAGGGTTGCGGCAGCGCCTTGGTTTGCCGGTATTTGGAAAGTCAACGTTTGGGGTTGGGATCATTGCCCACTCAAGAAAGAAGCCAAAGGCCGGCTTGAATGGGGCACCCTCAACGCGACGTGGGTGATCCAGACCCCGACTTGGTAGAATGGGTGGATGCAGGTTTTGGTGTATTCCGCTACGTGGTGCCGCGATTGCCGCGAGGCCAAACGATTCCTTGAAAAGCACCAGATTGCGTATACCGAGATCGATATTGAGAGCACCCCCGGGGCGGCTGAGGAAGTCATCCAGCACGTTGGCAAACGGGCGATTCCTCAATTCGTCATCGATGGCAAATGGGTCCAGCCGTACCGCCCAGGCCACGGCTTTCTGCACCAGGAGATGGCCGACCTCTTCGGCGTGCTCCATTCCCGATAGTTTCAGGAGACAGAGTCTACTTCGCCATCTGGCGGCCCCGGGTCGTTCAGGATGCTGCGAGCGTCTACTTCGTCTTCGGGACTGACTTGCAACTGGAGCCCTCCCAGACCGGTGCCGTACAGCATGGCGGTGTTTTCTCCCACCAGAAAGCTGGTAATACCTGCTGAGTCCAGGCGAGTCTTGGCCAGGTCGGCCTCCAAGGCGTCGCGATAAAGTTCTATTGTGACCAGTTCCGGTTGCTCTTCCATCAAAACCCTCCACCAACAGTGAGATGCACCAACGATAGAATAGAACGTTGATCGGAGGCTTGGGTTGATTGCTCGTTATACCCGCCCGGCGATGGGCCGGATCTGGACTGAAGAAAATAAGTACCGCATGTGGCTGGAGGTGGAAGCCACGGCATCGGATGTCTTGGCCGATGCCGGGATCGTACCCCAATCGGCCGCACGGGCCATCCGCGCTTATGGGGACGTCGACGTCGCCCGCATTCAGGAGATCGAGGCGGAGGTGAAGCACGACGTCATCGCCTTCACCACGGCAATGGCGGAGAAAATCGGGCCGGAATCGCGCTGGCTGCACTATGGGCTGACGTCCAATGACGTGGTCGACACGGCGCAGGCGCTGCAGATCAAAGCAGCCTCGGCGATCATCCGCGAGGGGATTCTGGCGTTGGCTGCGATTCTCAGGCGGCGGGCCCTGGAGTTCAAACACACTCCAACGATTGGCCGTACCCACGGCATCCACGCCGAGCCCACCACCTTCGGGCTCAAACTGCTGAATTGGTATGCCGAGATCATGCGCGACCTGGTGCGCTTCGATGCGAGCGCTGAGGACATGCGTGTGGGCAAGCTCTCGGGCGCGGTAGGCACCTTCGGACACCTCAAGCCAGAGCATGAAGAGGCGATCTGCTCCAGGCTGGGACTGCGCGCCGACCCCATCGCCACCCAGGTGATCCAACGCGACCGGCACGCGGCTTATATAGCGACCCTCGCGGTGCTGGCTTCTACGCTGGACAAGATTGCCGTGGAGGTCCGCCATCTGCAGCGCACCGAGGTGCGGGAGGCGGAAGAATTCTTCTCCGAGAAGCAGAAAGGTTCCTCGGCGATGCCCCACAAACGAAACCCCATTACTTCTGAGCAGATCAGCGGGCTGGCGCGCGTGATTCGTGGCAACACGCAAGCCGCGTTAGAAAACGTGCCGCTTTGGCATGAACGGGACATCTCCCACTCGTCGGTGGAGCGCATCATTTTTCCTGACTCCACGATTCTTACCGACTACCTGCTGGCCAAGACGACTTCCCTGATCGAGAAGCTGCTGGTTTATCCGCGGCGCATGCTCAAGAACCTGGAGAGCACCGGCGGCCTTATCTTTTCCGGCCAGCTGCTGCTCGATTTGACGGAAGCCGGCATGTCGCGCGAGGAGGCGTACCGGCTGGTGCAAAGCCACGCCATGAATGCCTGGAAGGAAGACCTGGTGTTTCGCGACCTGGTAGAGCGGGATCCGGCGATCAAAAGCCGGCTTCCGCAAGAGCGTTTACAGCGGGCGTTTCAGTTCGAGCGCCAGTTGGCGAACGTGGATGCAATCTTTGACCGGGTCCTCGCGTGAACCTGACGGTAGCTCTGACGGGCGCCAGTGGATCCATCTTCGGCCAGCACATGCTGCGGGCGCTGGAGCGCGACGCCCGGGTCACCCATGTGAACTTCATCCCGTCAGAAAACTCCTTGCGGGTGATCGCCGAGGAGTTGCAGCTAAGCGGCCGCAGCGAACTGATCGCGAAACTGCTGGGCAAACCGTCCGCGAAAATTCAGCAGCACGCTGCGAGCGACATCGGCGCCGGGCCCGCGAGCGGGAGCTATCCTTCGGCCGGCATGATCATACTGCCTTGCAGTATGGGCACGCTGGCGGGTATTGCCAATGGATTGGCCTCAAATCTAATCGAGCGGGCCGCGGACGTGAGCCTGAAAGAACGGCGCCCGCTCATTCTGTGCGTCCGGGAAACGCCCTTCAACAAGATCCACCTGCGCAACATGACTTTGGCCGCTGACGCGGGGGCAGTGATCTTTCCCGTCATCCCCGCCTTTTACAACCGCCCAATGGACGCAGCGGAGATGGCGGAGCAGTTCGTCTGCCGGGTGCTGGCGCACCTCGGGCTGGCACAACCCCAGGCGTATGTGTGGAAGGGCGAGAGCCTAGCCAATCCGGATCACTGACCGGGAAACACGCTTTCGTTGGTTGCGGTCGATGGGATCTTCCGCTCCAATGCCATCCGCGCCGGCTGAGCATTCAGAAAATCGACAACGCTCGGCGCCACCTGGGCGACGCACTGCCCCGGCGCCAGGTGGCCGCAATTCGCGTAGACGTCAAGTTCGGACTGTAGTATTTCCGCGTGCAGCCGGTAGCCGACGGAAATTGGAATTAAGCGGTCTTGGTCGCCCCACCCGATCAGCACGGGCATAGTGAGCGCACCTAATTTGCCGTCCAGCAGATCTTTGCCGGCCATCATCGAATGGACACTACGACGGACAACCCAACCAATGTCATCGCCCCGGCGAAGCATAGCCATGGCAAGAAATCGAGGCAACGGGTGGGGATGGGGAACGAGCAACTCCTGTAACTGGGCCAGGTCGTTCGGGGACTCAGGTTGAAACAGAGCGGGATCGAAGCCCAGGGTGAAACGCAGGCCCGCACTATCCAGCAGCACCAGGCGCCGGACCCGTTGGGGCTGCTGCAGGGCGACCTTCATGGCGATCCATCCGCCCATAGACCAACCTGCCAGGTCCACCTGCTGCAAATGCTGGCTATCGAGAAAACCCTCGACCATCGCGGCTTGCTGGGAGATGGAGTACTCGGCATCTTTGGGCTGTGCGGAACGTCCGTATCCCAAAAGATCGACGGCATACACGCGATGGCCGCCGGCGATGAGCCGCGGCATCAGGTTGGCCCAGTCCGCAGCGCGGCTGCCCAGCCCGTGCACCAGTAACAGCGGCCGGCCCGATCCGCCGACCAGGTAGTGCATTTCGTAACCATTCACGGTGACAAATTCGCTATGCACGCCATGCAAGCGCAGCCGGGCGTCGATCTGCTGGTCAACCAGCCAGAGCGGGTTGCGCCAAGCCACGATGCCAAAGCCGAGGCCCACCAGCAGCAGAACAAAACCGAACATCAGGCCGACTCTGCGGGTAGAGCCCACCGCCCCGTTTGCTGTCTCTCCCACTGTCATGTACTTCCTCACTCGTCCACACCCGTCAAGAGTGCGGATCGCCCACTCACGCTACCCGAAATGCCTTACCGATCACAGCCAGGGTCACGGGCGCCAATTGATAGCCGTTCTGCAATTGGCCGTACTCCACCCATCGCACTTCTTCCGCGTCACTAGCACTGCACAGGGTGCCGCCAGTGACGCGGCAGACAAAATCAATGAGCACGTAGTGGTAGCGGATCCGTTCGGAAACCTCGTCCTGGATGATCCGGTCCAGGATCTCGATGATGCCGCCGGGGACGACGATCAGGCCGGTTTCCTCCAACACTTCGCGCACTACGCCCTGCTGCAACGTTTCCCCCAGCTCGAGGGCGCCGCCCGGGAGGGACCACTCGCCTTTCAGAGGTTCCTGGCCGCGACGCACCAGCAGTACTTTCGTACCGTCGATCACCACGGCGCCTACTCCAATGATTGGCGCCTCGGGAAACTCTCGACGCACGAAGCACTCCTGCAAAGGGCTCGCGCCCTGAACACTCTTCCTTAGACTGGCAGAGGGATAATTGTTACAGCCCGATTAATATTACTCCGAAAACTTGATCGGTTTGCCATATTCTTCGGCGAAAACGGTGCGCGCCATATTAAAACGCTCGCCGTAGAACTTATCCGGGCCTTTCAGGTGCCCGATGCCTAATAAGGCCACCACGGAGTAGCTGAGCGGCAGCTTGAGCACTTCGCGCACCTTTTCCTCAGCGAAGCCTTCCATGGGTGCGGTGTCGTATCCCAGGACCTCGGCCATGAGCAGCATGTGGGTAAACGCCAGCATGACCTGGCGGTTGAGCCACAGGGGCATGTTGGGGTGATTGGAGAGGTAATTAGGGATGGTGGATTTGGCCTGCTCCGCGTAGTTTTCCGGCATGCCGCCCAGGCGGCCCAGGCGCAACATTTCGTCAAGGTCGCCGCTGCGCCATCCGTCGGCGTCGCCACAAGCCACGATCATCGCCGAAGCTTCTTCCACCTTTGCCTGGTTAAAGCATGCTCCGCGAAGCTTTTTCTTCTGTTCGGAATTGCGCACGACAATAAAACGCCAGGGCTGCAGATTGTAGCCGCTGGGCGATTGCAAGCCGGCTTGCAGGATTTTCTGTAAGTCCTCTTCCGGAATGGGGCTTTCGTCAAAACTAGGGGATGCTCTTCTCTCGGCAATTGCCCGGGAAAGCGGCTTCTCGTTCTCGTAGGGCATCAGTGAATCTCGCTCATCGCCAGTTCGTTGCCATAAGGACGTTGGGCAGGAGCTTCGGCGAAGACCCACAGGCCATGGAAACCGTCTCGCAGCTCAGGATGAGCCGCGAGCGTAGCTTTCATCAGTTCCAGGTTGCGTGCACGGGTGGCAACCGGGTCAGCTGTATCGGTGGCGGTGTAGCGAAGAACCAGATCCAGGCCGCCCAGGGAGCCGTCGGTGTGTACGTCGTTTATCGAGTAGGCCTGATTGCCGGCCTTGATTTCCATGGGTTGTGCTCCGGGCAGGCCTTCGGGCCTGGCGCCGGCCGCTTCCTGGTTCAATTTATCCAGATTAGCGCTGGTCATAAAATCCGCTGGTGCGGCCAGGTAGGCAGCAGTGGTGTAGTAGAAGTAGGCGTTCCATTTCTGATTTTTCTGGTGAAAGGCGCGCGCCTTGGTCCAATACCAGACGCTGTCATGTCCATCAATCAAAAGAGGTTTCACAAACAGGCCTGCGAGTTGCCAGTCACCGTTTTTTTGCAACAACAACGCCATCTGCTGGGGCTGCTTGACGCCCGTGGCATGCACCAGGGTTAAAGCGTATTTGCCTTGAGGAAGCTGCGGGATGGTGACGTCCACGTGCACGGGCGAGTTTGCGACTCCGCAATAGAAGACGGTGTCTTCGACCGGCGCCTTCAAATCGGAAGCGTCCAGGCCATAGAGCGCGTCTATGGTTACGGTGGCGCCGGCAAGCAGGGGGGCGGTTTGCGAGATGGTGTTTGCGATGGGATCAAACTGGGATCTTACCTTAGGGATGGTCAGAGCCTGGACGGCGGGTATGTTTCCGCTCTGCACGGCCGAGGCGACGGTTTTGGCAGCCTGAATCAGGGCGGAGCGGTCACCTTCGCTCATCTGGGCCTGGGTAGTGCAAGACACGGCAAAGATCCGGGCGGGCGCCGACAGCGTAACTACCGTGATCACGAGTTGAAGAAATCGGTGGGACCGAAGCATGGAATCTGGACCATTTGGCCGAAGTTTACAGAGCGGCGGGAACTCGCTCTCTGATGCGACCACTGCTAGTCTAGTACACAGAGGGTGATAGAGGATGACTCGAGCGATCAGGACCGGCGGATGGACAATCCTGCTCCTGTCGACGATGTATGGGTCGACCCTATTCGCGCAGCGAGGTCGCCTGCGTGAAATGAATCCTGCTGCGCCTCCAGCGCCTGTAGCCCAACCCGCAGCGCCTGCTCAAGCTACTCCGCCGCAACCGGCCCCTTCCCAACCCGTTGGCGTTGCACCATCGCTGTTGCAGCAGCCGGCGAAGGACGCGCAAATAGTCTTCGGCAACGGCAACCTCTCGATCCATGCTGACAATTCCAGCCTGGCGGCGATTCTGCAACAGGTCGCCGGCACCAGCGGTATGAAAATTGAAGGGCTGGGCGGCGACGAGCGTGTCTTTGGCAACTTCGGGCCAGGAGCACCACGCGATGTTCTCGCCGATTTGTTGGCGGGAACTGCCTACAATCAGGTTCTGCTCGGGGATCTGAGCAACGGCGCTCCGCGCGAACTGATACTCACGCCCACCCGGAGCGGAGGGGCCCCGGTTCCCTCGCCCGCGCCTCAAGCAAATGCCAATGCTGACGACAACGAACCGGAAGCCGTGGAGACTCCGCCACCGCCGCCACCCGAGCCGCCTGCCGGATCGACGCAGCAGCCTCCTCCAGGTGTGAGAACGCCGCAGCAATTGTTCGAGCAATTGCAACAGATGCGCGCGGCCCAGGGGCGTGGGCAACAGCAACAGCAACCAGTACAGCAAGACTCGCCGCAACAATGAATGATTTCGTGAGAAACGATCGTTAGCCCCGCAGGGACGGCGTTTGGAGCCGAAGAGGAAAGCGTACCTCAGTGCCTAAAGGCCTATGATCCGGACCTGCCCGCCTTTGCCTGCAAGGCGTGGTCTTGGGTGCCGACAAGCGTAAATGAAGACGAGGGAGAACGAGGGGGAGAGAAATTTACGACACAAATGCCTGGGTGTTTGGCTTTCGGGTCAAACCTGTACCACCTGGGCCTTGGCTTTCGCGCCGTCCGCGGGAGCAAGCCGCGCATGAAAGCGCAAAACATCGAACAAGGTCTTGCAGCACATGTAGCCAAGCATTACACCCAGCGCGAGGGCGGCGATCGCCGCGCAAAATACCATCAACATACTTACGTCGATTCCCATAGTGGCCCTTCAATGAAAAGTTTTTCGCTCACCCATCGTGCGTCGTTCGCGCACTTTTACTGCTCTTATGACCAGTGTGTCATTGTGACAGACTGCAGCGTTGCGTTGACCCTCGTTTCTATTGCCGAATAAGATACATGTAGCGTTACTCGCGTCCTTCGCTCTGTAGCCCTAAGCCTTCATGCCCATTACTCATATCACCGTGCGGGGAGCGCGTCAGCACAATCTCCGCGATATCAATATTCGAATTCCCCGTAACACGCTTACCGTGGTCACCGGCCTCTCGGGATCAGGCAAGTCTTCGCTGGCGTTCGACACCATTTATGCCGAAGGCCAACGACGCTACGTGGAAACTCTTTCTGCCTACGCTCGCCAGTTTCTCGACCAGATCGAGCGCCCCGACGTCGATTCCATCGAAGGTCTCAGTCCTGCCATCTCCATCGAGCAAAAAACCACCAGCCGCAGTCCACGATCCACAGTCGGCACGATTACCGAAATCTACGACTACCTTCGTCTTCTCTACGCATCGATTGGCGTGCCTCACTGCCCGAAGTGCGGCAACCCGATTTCGCGCCAGTCCGCGGAGCAAATCGTGGAGCGTATTCTTTCGCTCGCTCCAGGAGAACGCGTCATCATCTATGCGCCGATCGTGCGCGGCCGCAAGGGCGAGTTCAAGGACCTACTCGACGAACTGGATCAGCAGGGCTTTCGCGCCCGCATCGACGGTGAGATGCGTGATCTCGCCGACTCCATTCAACTCGAACGTCACAAAAAGCACACCATTGAAGCCGTTATCGATCGCGTCGTCCTCAAACCGGGGATAGAGAAGCGCCTGGAAACTTCGGTGGCCAAAGCCTTACAGATGGCCAACGGTCTCGTTCTGACCGCTGTTGTGGGTCAGGAAGAGCAGCTTTATTCGTCCTCTATGGCTTGCCCGGATTGCGGACTCGACATCCCCAAGTTGGAGCCTCGAAGCTTTTCGTTCAATAGCACTTATGGCGCATGCCCCGAGTGCCATGGCCTGGGGAGCATTTATGACTTCGACGCAGCAAAGGTTGTTACCGACTGGTCGAAGCCGCTGACCGACGGCGCGCTCGGTCCCGGAGGAGGGTCACAGTACCTCAATCGGCTGCTGCAACTGGCCGCGAAGCGATACAAGATTGACCTGAGCAAGCCGTTCGAGGACCTCACGGAGAAGCAACAGAAGCTGTTGCTGTATGGACCGGGGCGGGAGGAGGCGCCGCGGACGGGATTCCACGGGGTCCTGGCCTACTTGCGGGACTCGCTGGAGGAGTCCAAGTCAGAGAGCTACCGGGATTGGCTGCTGAACTACATGTCCGCTACCACCTGCCCCGCATGCGACGGTAAACGGTTGCGGCGTGAATCACTTGCGGTGAAGGTGGGCGCGTTGTCGATTGCCGATTTCACGGCCTTGCCGCTGCGCAAGGCGCTGCACGCCGCGAGGGAAATTGAATTTTCCAAGCGCGAGGCATTGATCGCTGAGCGGCTTCGGCGCGAGGTAGTGGAGCGGCTGGAATTTCTTGATTCGGTAGGGCTCAGCTATCTCTCGCTGGACCGCAATGCGGCGAGTTTGTCCGGCGGCGAAGGTCAACGCATTCGCCTGGCTACGCAAATCGGTTCGCGTCTGCGCGGAGTGCTTTATGTACTGGATGAACCGTCCATCGGTTTGCACCAACGTGACAACCAACGGCTGATCGAAGCGCTGAAATCGCTGCGTGACCTCGGTAATACGGTGCTGGTGGTGGAACACGACGAGGACACCATTCGTCATGCCGATTACGTCGTCGATCTCGGTCCCGGGGCGGGCAAACTGGGCGGACACGTGGTTGCGGCTGGAACCCCGCAGGAGATCATGGAGACGGATATCTCGCTCACCGGACGGTATCTCTCCGGCCAGCTGCAGACCATCAGCCGCGAAGCGCCGCGCCCGCTCAAGGGCAACTGGATAACCGTCGAGGGTGCCAGTGGCCACAATCTGAAAAACTTGACGGTGCAATTTCCGTTAAACGTAATGACCGTAGTAACAGGTGTATCTGGTTCGGGTAAGAGCACCCTGGTCAACGACACTCTCTACCGGGCGCTGGCCCGGGAGCTCTACGGCTCGCGCGAATTACCCGAGGCTCATAAAGCCATCAAAGGCTTCGCAAATATCGACAAGGCAGTCCGCATCGACCAGTCCCCTATCGGCCGCACCCCACGTTCCAACCCGGCTACCTATACCGGGGTGTTTACTGCCATCCGCGATCTGTTCGCCCGCTTGCCGGAGTCACGGGAGCGCGGGTACAAACCCGGGCGGTTTTCGTTCAATGTCTCCGGGGGACGCTGCGAGGCGTGCCAGGGAGAAGGCCAGCGGCGCATCGAGATGAACTTTTTGCCCGATGTGTACGTGCTGTGCGAGGTGTGTAATGGCCGCCGTTACAATCAGGAAACCCTGGCGGTTAAATTCAACGGCTACTCCATCGCTGACCTGCTCGACCTGGCCATCGAAGACGCGCTGCCGGTGCTGATCGATATTCCCCAGGTGCGGCAGAAGCTGGAGACGCTGGTCGATGTGGGATTGGGCTACATCCATCTGGGGCAAGCCGCGACCACGCTGTCGGGGGGCGAAGCCCAGCGTATGAAGCTGGCCCGGGAGCTCTCCAAGCGGCAGACCGGAAAGACACTTTACCTGCTCGACGAGCCCACGACCGGTCTGCACTTTGACGATGTGCGCCGGCTGCTGGAAGTGCTGCACCGCCTGACAGACCTGGGCAACACTGTGATCATCATTGAACACAATCTTGATGTGATCCGGAGCGCTGACTGGATACTCGACCTGGGCATGGAAGGTGGAGAGGGAGGCGGCAACCTGATTGCCAAGGGTACTCCCGCGGAGGTAGCTGCTACACTCGGCTCGTATACGGGAGAATTTCTCCGCCGGTATTTTCCTCAGCATGAGCTAAAGCCTTTTGTGGCTTCCGCCTCGGGAGGCAATGGCAATCACGTTCCGCGCAAGCGTGCGGCGAAATAGGAAATCTGCCCTTGTCGAACGATTTGGAGATGCTGTCCACACCCGACGTACCCGATGGGCTGCCGCCGCCCACTCCGCCGCAGGGCCGCATCCCTAACTTTGGTCACACGGTTCTGTTCTTCACCGTGGCTATCATCGTACTGCTGCTCACCAGCTTTTCTGTTTTCGCGCTGGCCGTGAGCTTGCATCCGCTGGGTAAAGAGACGCCGGAGCAATTGCTGCGCGAGCCGCGGCTGTTAATCCCCACCATGGCCGCTGGGTACCTGATCGCGGGAGCCATCGTGTGGGCGCTTTTCACTTACCTGTGGGAACGACCGTTTACCCAGGCATTGCATTGGAATTTCGCCGTGGTGCGCGAGCGTTGGGGCCGGTTGCTGGCCGGCGGCGTTGCTTTGAGCCTGGTGGTGCAATTGCTCTCGAATTTCCTTCCCATTCCTAAGACACTGCCCATCGACGATTTCTTTCGTACGCCCGGCGATGTCTGGATGGTCGCTCTGTTTGGAACGTTCATGGCTCCGGTGTTTGAAGAGTTGGCGTTTCGCGGCTTTCTGCTGCCTTCGCTGGCTTCTACCTGGGATTGGCTCCGGCGCCAACCGGGTGAGGCTGACAACAGTGCCGGGAGTGCAGACAGGGATCCACACTGGAGCCTTGGGGCCCTGGTCGTGTCCTGCACCGTTACCAGCATTGGGTTCGCTTTGGTCCATGCGGACCAGCTGGCGCATGCCTGGGCGCCTTTGTCGGTGCTGTTCGCGGTAAGTCTCGTACTCTGCGGAGTACGCTTGTGGACGCAGTCACTCGCGGCCAGCACGTTTATTCATGCGACGTACAACGGAACCATTTTCACCATCCTGTTTTTCGCCACCGGCGGTTTTCGCCATCTGGATAAAATCACCTAATGACTCTTGCTCATCGTGAAGCTCTGCTGAAGATGCTGTCCCGCATCTCGTTCCGCCTGGGTGATTTCAAGCTCTCGTCCGGCGCGTCGAGCGATTACTACATCGATTGCCGCACGACTACCCTCACGGGTGAGGGTGGCCGCCTGACGGGACTGGCGGTACTTGACCTGATTCGCCAGCACGAGCTGCGGCCGCGGGCGATAGGCGGCCTTACGCTGGGCGCGGATCCAGTGGTGTGCAACGTGGCCGCGGCCAGTGCGTGGCATGCGCTCGAGGCTCCGGGGTCGCCGGTTCTGGATGGTTTTCTGGTTCGCAAGGCAGAGAAGGCTCATGGGACAGGCCGCCGGATTGAGGGTTTCCAGCAGCGGGATGCGCCCGTGGTCATTCTGGATGATGTTTGTACCACCGGCGCGTCGACGGTGACCGCGATCGAGGCAGCACGCGAGGCTGGAATGCGGGTGGTGGGAGTTATCTGCCTGGTGGAACGGGAGGAAGCCAAGGGGCGTCCGGCGGTGGAAGCCGCGGCGCAAGGGGCTCCGTTCTATCGGCTGTTCAGCGCCGATGATGTGCGCGCCGAGCACGTGAGCCATTTGGCGTTATAGGGGTTGAGAAAGTGAGTTCCCGGGGTGCGTGAGAGACCAGTCCCGCAGGGACGGCTGAACTTCAAACCTGTCCAAATTAGCTTTCTCGGTTGGTCGGGACTTAAACGCTAGACAGGGTGAGGGAAAAGCGTCTCTGCACGAAGGGCACGGGTTTAGCCGTGCCGTAAAAAAGCCTTCCCGCGTCAGAATTTTGTTTCGGAGGGTACGGGCTTCAGCCCGTACATTCACCACCCAAGTTACGAAGGGCTTTAGGCCCTGAGGGCATCTCTTGTGCTGGCTTAAGCAGTCCTCGGCGGCTGAAGCGGATCCATCTTGACGATGAGATGTACGGCCTAAAAGGCTGTACCCTTCGCAGGCAATTTCTCACTCAAACTCTGAAGCCCTTATCGGTTCGAGCGTGATGTGGCACGGCTGAACACGTTCCACTCGTTCATCAACATAATCGAAAGCTTGTGGCCATTTACACATGAGTCGAGCCACTGGACCAACCTGATTCGTCCGGCCAAGCTCTCTTCAAAACAATCAACAAGTTACATCGCCAAAACCCAGTTGTTCCGCTAATTTGGACAGCTCTGAAATTCAGACGTCCCTTCGGGACTGTGCCTCAAAGCGTACGCGTTGGCGAATAGCGGCGCCGCCGCACCTCCCGGGTGAGAGGTGCGGCACTCGTTGTCTAGCGGACTTCCGATACCGCAGGAGCTGTGGTTTGCGCTGCGTTGGAGAGAACCTGCACTTCCACGCGCCGGTTCTGAGCCCGCCCAGCGGCGGTCTTGTTGGTGGCCACTTCCTGATCCTTACCGATGCCAATCAGGTAAAACTTATGCGCGGGGATGTTGAACTTCGCGGCCAGATATTGCACCACTGCTTCCGCCCTGCGTTGGCTCAACTGGTAGTTGTAGTCGGCGTTCCCTACCGAATCGGTCCCACCGGTCACTTCGAGGATGTAGCTCCTGGTGGAGCTGAGCTGAGTGGCAAGAGTGTCCAGCTGAGCCTTGTCGCTCTTGCGCAGGTCGCTCTTGTCAAAGGCGAAGGTCACGGAGACGGTGCCTACCTGCTTATAGTTGTCCAGGTTGGCGACTACGCTCGCCAAGGAATCGGCGCGGTTGACTGCTTCCTTGGCGCTCCCCTGTGCCTGGTTGGCTGCCTGGGTAGCAGCTGTCGCGTTTTGAGTCGCGGTGTTTGCCGACTGCTGCGCTTGTTGAATTCCCTGTTGGGCGCGATCATTGGTGCTCTGGATCGCCCGGTTGTTGGCTGCGGTCGCATCGTCAAGCTCGTTGGTTTTGGTCACCAGCGGAGCGGTCTGCGAACGCACGTAGTTTTTTGTGGAGCAGCCGGCTGTGAACAGCAGTGATACAGCCCCCAAAAGGATAGCTGAGTGTTGCGACGTCCTGCTCAATCGATTCATATAAAAACTGTGCCCCCGTCCTTGCTGCTTTTTGCCCATCTGTACGTATGTAGCACGAAGATTGCCAAAATGTCTCATTCCCGTTACTAGTTTCGCTGCAACTACTTAGACTGCAAAGTATGCAACTAGGTGCGATGCAAAAGTGCCGGAAAAGGAAACTTTTACCTGCCGCCGGCCAAACTTCCGCGTCTTCCCCGTACCGGCTAAACTTTAGTTTTAGGGACTTTTCATGGATTTGCACGAGAAGATACGCACTCTGCCCGCCCGGCCGGGGGTGTATCTATACCGCAATGCTGACGGCGAGGTGATTTACGTCGGCAAAGCAAAAAATCTGCGCTCCCGGGTACGCTCGTACATCCTCGACGGAGCCCAGGCTAATGCCAAGACCGGTTCGCTCATGCGCGAAGCCGTGGACGTTGACTACATCCTGGTGGAGAACGAACATGAGGCGCTGGCGCTCGAAAACAACCTCATCAAGCAGCGCAAGCCACGGTTCAACATCCTGCTGCGCGACGACAAGACGTACCCGTACGTCAAGCTGACCCTGGCCGATCGCTATCCCAAGGTGTTTGTGACCCGGCGGCTGCGCAAGGACGGTAGCGCGTACTACGGACCGTTTTTCCCTGGGAATCTTGCCCACCGGGTGGTCGACCTGATCCACCGCAGTTTTCTACTGCCCAGTTGCAAGGTTGACCTTTCGCGCTACCATCCCCGGCCGTGCCTGCAGTACTACATCAAACGATGCCTGGGGCCTTGCGTCGAAAACCTTACAACACCCGAGGCGTACAAAGAAGCAGTCCGCGACACGCAGATGTTTTTGGAAGGACGGCAGACAGAGCTGAGCGACTCACTCGAGCAGCGCATGGAGGCGGCCGCAGCCTCGGAGCAGTTCGAACTCGCTGCCAAGTACCGCGATCTGCTCATCACCATGAGCCAGGTGCAGGAACGGCAGCGCATGGCGACGACCGAAAACGATGATGCGGACGTTTACGGTTACCATCACGAGAACGGCATGCTGGCGGTCAATCTATTTCATATGCGGGGCGGCAAGTTCGTTGACCGGCGGGAATTTTTCTGGGAGGAATTGCCGGAACTCCCACCCGAAGTGGAGTCTGGCGAAGGCGACGCCGAACCTAAGTCCGATGCGGGGTCGCAGTCCTTCGGAGAGGCGTTTGACGCATCGTTCTTCTTCTCCGCGCTGCTGAAGCAGCTTTATATCGACCAGCAGTATGTGCCACGCACGGTTTACATACCTGTCGATTTCGCCGATCGTGATTCCCTGGAGGAGTTGCTGAGTGAACGTGCCCAGCACAAGGTGGAGTTGAGCGTGCCGCGGCGGGGGGAAAAGCGTTCGCTGGTGGACCTCGCCGGGCAGAATGCGAAGCAGAGTTTTGATCAGCGCTTCCGGGTGTTGCAGCCTTCCCGCAAGATGATCGAGGAATCGCTGCAGGACTTGCTCACGCTGCCCGATCTTCCCAAGCGCATCGAGTGCTTCGACATCTCCCACATCCAGGGCGCGGAAACCGTAGCTTCCATGGTGGTTTGGGAAGACGGCGCCATGAAGAAATCCGACTACCGTAAATTTCAAATCAAGACGGTGGAAGGCGTGGATGATTTTGCCTCCATGCGAGAGGTTGTGGGACGCCGCTATACCCGGGTACAGGCCGAGCAAAAAGCGATGCCCAGCCTGATATTGATCGATGGTGGATTGGGACAGTTGCATGCGGCAGCGGAAGCCCTGGAGTTGCTGGGCCTCACAACGCAGCCGCTGGCGTCGATCGCCAAGCGCGAGGAAATTATCTACGTATACGGGCAGGAGGATGAGCCGATCGTGCTTGACCGGCGTTCCCCCGTATTGCACCTGGTGCAAAGGATTCGCGATGAGTCCCACCGCTTCGCTGTTTCTTACCACCGCAAGCGGAGAGAGATCCGGGACCGCGAGTCGAACCTGTTGACGATTCCCGGGGTAGGACCACAGACACGGAATCGCCTGGTGGCGCACTTCGGCAGTCTGCGTGGAGTACAGGGTGCCAGCCTGCAGGCATTAGCCTCGGTCGTGGCCCCTCACCTGGCTGCGGCCATCTATGAGTATTTCCATCCGGCTGACACGATCGCGACTCCTCCGGCTTAAAGCAGGCATTACAATTTGTCAGCCCCGTGCACGAACAGACCCACGCCATACCGAGCTCGACCTCGGCGCCGGACCTTCCCCGTGTGCTTGGTGTCTGGCATGCCACTGCGATCGTCGTAGGGACGATCATCGGTAGTGGCATTTTTCTTGTACCCCAGGAAATGATGAGCGCGGTCGGATCCGGGCGGATGGTTTACCTGGCCTGGATTGTGGGCGGCCTGCTCACGCTCTCCGGCGCTATGACCTACGCGGAGTTGGGCGCGATGATGCCGCGAGCCGGCGGCGAGTATGTCTTTCTGCGTAACGTTTATGGCGACCTGCCCGCATTCCTCTACATGTGGACCTGGTTCGCGGTCGCCAAGCCGGCGTCCATTGCCAGCGTCACCACCGGCCTGGCGCGGGTGATGGGAGTTTTCCCCGCGTTTGCGTGGCTCGACGGCGTGGTTTTACGAACGCCGGTGATGATCACGTGGTCGCAGATTTTCGCCATCTTCGCTTGCTGGCTGATCACCGGACTCAACTACCTGGGTATCAAGAAGGCGGGCGACTTTCAGCTGTTCTTCACCTGGCTCAAAGTCATTCTGGTGGTGGTCATCACTGGATTCTGTTTCGCGAGTCCTCACGGTAGCCTGGGCAATTTCTTTACCACTTTTCCCGGCGCCCAAGGCGGGTTCGCTGGGTTCATGGTGGCTCTCATCGCGTCGCTCTGGGCGTATGACGGCTGGAATGATCTCACCATGGTGGCCGGTGAGGTGAAGCGCCCGGAGCGGAGTCTTCCGATTGCCTTGATTGCTGGGGTAGGCGTCGTCGGGGTGCTTTACATGGGCACTAATGCTGCGGTGCAGTACATCCTGCCCGCGGCACGCATTGCCGGTTCGCCACGGCCGGCGGCGGTCGCTATGTCGGTCGTGTCCGGGCATTGGGGCGCATCCCTGGTCTCCGTAGCGATGGCGCTCAGCATTCTTGTCGGGCTCAACGGGACTACGATGTCCGGCGCCCGGGTTCCGTTTGCCGCGGCGCGCGACCGGCTTTTTCCGGCGTGGATGGCGCATATCCATCCCCGCTTTCAGAGCCCGTCCACGTCACTGGTAGCGCAGGGGTTGTTGAGCACGGTCTTGCTGCTGCTGGTGGGACGGTTTCAGCAGTTGTTTGAGCTGGCGATCTTTGCCGAGTGGCTGTTTTATCTGCTTACAACTACCACGATTTTTGTTTATCGACGGCGGATTCCGGCGGCGGAGCGGCCGTTCAGCAGTTGGGGTTATCCCGTGTTGCCTGTGCTTTTCATCCTGGCTGCGGGGGTTCTGCTTTATTACTCGTTTGTCAGCAACCTGCGGAGTTCATTGTTAGGGACGCTGATCATCCTGGGTGGTTTGCCGTTGTACCTGGTTTTTCGTAAGAGGAAGATCGGGGCCGATTAAGGCGGGAGGTCCTTGCCCACTCAAGCCAAAAGAGGGCTTGAATGGGGCACCCCGACTTTTCTTGCCGGTACACGATTTCGCTAAGACCTTCGGCGCACGATCTCTTCGTAGAGCTGAATATATTCCTTGGCTGGATTGGTCCAGGAGTAATCGCGCGCCATGCCGTTGCGCATCAGCTTCTGCCATTGTGTCTTATCGGGGAACGACGCGAACGCGCGGCCCAGCGCGCCCAGGAACTCCTCCGGGCGATAGTCGTGGAAGCGAAAACCTGTTCCTGTCTCGGTTTCGGCTGACCATTCCTGCACGGTGTCATCGAGGCCTCCCGTGGCGCGCACCACGGGGACGGTGCCGTACTTCATGCCGTAGATCTGGTTTAAGCCACAGGGCTCAGAGCGCGAGGGCATCAGGATCATGTCTGAACCCGCCTCGACTTTGTGGGCCAGGGTTTCGTCATAGGTAATAGACACTGCGACTTTTTGTGGAAGGCGCTCCTGCCAGCTACGCAGCAGGTTTTCGTAATACGGCTCACCCGTGCCTAGAATCACCAGGAACATGTTTTCCCGCACCAACTGTTCGAAGATCTCGGCCAGCAGGTCAAGCCCCTTCTGCGTTGCCAGGCGCGAAACCATGCCCAGCACGGGCGTGTCCTCAGCCAGGTTGGAAACGCCAAACGCATGCAGCAGATCTTTGCGGCAGGCTAATTTTCCTTCCAGCCGTTCCGGGGTGTAGTGAGCGGCAATTTTGCTGTCCTTCGCCGGGTCCCACACCTGGTAGTCGACTCCATTCAAGATGCCGCGAAGGTCCTGCGCCCGGGCACGCAACACGCCATCCAGACCGTTGCCGTACTCCGGGGTCTGAATCTCCTGCGCATACTTGCGACTCACGGTGTTGATGGCATCGGAATACACAATGCCGCCCTTGAGAAAATCGAATGTGCCGTAATACTCTGCCCGCTCGGGCGTGTAGACATCCCAAGGTAGAAGCAGCTTTTCCACGGTTTCCCGCGGGAACCAGCCCTGGCGGTCGGAATTGTGGATGGTCAACAAGCAGGCTACGTTCTTGAGGACAGGATCGAAGTAGTAGACCGTCCGTAGAAGCACCGCCAGGACACCAGCCGGCCAGCCGTGCACATGAAAGACGTCCGGGACCCCCAGCAGCTTGGAGCTGTCCAGCACTGCGCGGCAAAAGAGACCGAAGCGCTCCGCGTTATCGGCGTAGTCGCCGGACGGGGTCTCATAGAGATACTCGCGATCGAAGAGCTCAGGGCAATCGATGAAGTAGAACTGCACTCCATCCGGAGTGCCTCCGTTTACCACGGTGACAAAACGGTTGTAGTAGGAGAAAGGAATGGTGAGACTGCGGATGGCAATTTTGCGATCCTTCAGATGTTTTTGCACTTGCCGGTAGAGCGGCATGTAGACCGTTACCTGGTGGCCCTGGCGCACGAGTTCCTTCGGTAAAGCGCCGACTACTTCTGCAACTCCGCCCGTCTTCGCGTATGGAACGCACTCCGACGCGGCAAAAACGATATGCATCGCCAACCCCTTTTTCTTAGACGGCGTCCCGCTTCCGTATGATGCAGAGGAGGAACGGCCGCAAATGCGTAGTCTATCCCATGCCGCGTAAGCCCAAGCTGGGTCAGAATTTTCTCGTGAGCCCGACGGCGCCGCGCGCGATCGTCGACGCGTTGGGGGATCTGAGTCAGGCTACCGTGCTTGAGATTGGGCCGGGTAAGGGTGTTCTGACCCATCTGCTCATGCCGCGGGCCAAACACGTGATCGCCGTCGAACTCGATCGTGCCCTGGCGGCATCGTTGCAGGGAGGTTCCGTGGAGGTGCTCTGCGAGGACATTCTCCAGTTTGATCTGACTCAGCTGGCCACCCAACGTGGAGTTCGCCTGCAGGTGATCGGAAACCTGCCCTATTACATCTCCTCGCCGATCATGATGCACCTGTTCACGCATAGTGGTGTCATCGACCGTGCCGTGCTCATGGCCCAGCGCGAGGTCGCGGAGCGCATCGTAGCGCCTCCTGGCTCTCGCGACTACGGTTTGCTTTCGGCGACGACACAGATGTACGCCGAGGTCGAACAGCTTTTCACATTGCCGCCCGAGGCGTTTTCACCGCCCCCCGAGGTGTATTCCACGGTCATTCGACTCACCATGCGTTCCCGATTCGAGGAGCTGGGCGTGGAGGAGGCAGGTTTCCTTCGCTTTTTGCGTCAGATCTTCGCGTTGAAACGCAAGACGCTGGTGAACAATTTGCGTGCTTCCGGATATGACGTAGCCACGGCGGAAGCGGCCTTTCGGCGTTGCGGTGTGGACGCACGAGTTCGGGCAGAGGCCGTTTCTTTGGAGGAAATGGCTTGTCTCTTTAGCGCTTTGACGAACTAGCCTGCGTTTCTCACGGCTCCCCCGGGGTAAGCGATGGTTGCCGGTAGCGAGATCTCTACTTCTAACGGTACAGGCCGTGACAAATGCGTTAGCCTGCGAGACGAGGCCCGAGAAAACTTCACTCCCCTCTAGTTTCCTGACGCCCTGGCTTTCAGCGCCGGGGACCGATAGATTGCTGGTGCTGGGCTTGCGGCGGAGCCGAGTAGTGTTGCTGTTGCGGCGGCGCTGAGTAATGAGGCGGTGGCGGCGCTGAATAGTGCGTGGTAGGCGTCGGACGTGCCTCATAGTTATTGCGCTGGTTGTACGACTGCGCTGGAGGATACGCCACATTCGGCCGGGGATTCATCCCTCCTTGCGGCGGTCGTTGGATGGCTCCCTGGGGCGGGCTCAACGGTGGGCCCACAGGTGGCCTCGTATTCTGGGTCCCGACGGGGCGCGAAGGATTGTAGCTCGGCCCCGACATGTACGTGCTACCCGAACCCGGACGCTGGCCGGATCCAGGGAAGGTGCCGCTCAGGACCGCACGCGATCCCGGCGCCGTGCCCCGGGCTCCGGTGAATGCCTGTGGGCGAACGTCCGTTCGGCCGACCGGCGTAATCGTGCGGCCGTTAAAATTGAGCGCTTGCTGATGATCGGGTCTCGGCGCGGTCCCATGGTTGAACGCCCACGGACCTTTGGCAGCGGGACCACGATCTACGACTACGAGCCGTCCTGGCTGGGGCCGCGCACCAGTCGGCGGGCGAAGGGGCATGGACCATCCTGGAGGATGGACGCGTACTACAGTCACCGGGACCCAGGTCCGCCCGGGGTTAGGACCTGGAGACCATCCCCAACCGAAAGAATAGTAGTTCCAGGAGCCGCTGTGATACGGGAGCCAGCCCCAGGGATAGCTTGAGATCCAGGTGTAGCCGAAGGTTGGATAATAGGCCCAGTAACCGGCGCCATAGGGATCCCAATCAGATCCCACACCGGCAGGGACCCATACATTGCCTTGTCCTTCAACTGGATACCAATTTCCGTCAGCATCCAGGTCATTCCAGTTCTCGCTCTGCGGATTCGCTGCGTCGTCGCGTACCGGCGTCTGCTGAGACGCCTCCTGAGCGATCGCCTGATCTCGATCCTGGTTCCAGTTGTCCCAGGAATCACCATTGATTCCCTGGGCCACGGTGTAAGGAGCGCCACTATTGTCGCCGGCACGAATGCTCTGGTTTTCCGAGACGTTGACGCCTGGAATTCCCTGCCCCTGCACGTTGATCGCACCGCTCATTACCGCCACATCCCACCCGGCATCGAGGCCGATACGCACGATGGAATTGGTTGCCGGCTGCATATTCAGGTTGGCGAACTGCACGCTAAAGCCTGGATGCCCTTGTCCCACGTTGAACTCGTAATAGCTCAAGCCGCCCAGTTGCTCGAGCTGCACCTGATCCTGCGCCAGGTGATCAAATTGGAGGGCGCTGTTGGGGGTCAAGCGGGCGACGCTCCCGTCGCCAAACTCAACTTCTGCCTGACCGTCCCCACCGGTTTGCAGACGAGATCCATCCACCACCGGCATATTCATCACGGCCTGCTGAAAGTCGTTTCCCTGGCCGGCAAGCAGTTGGACGGAGCCTTGTACAAAGCTCACCCTGGCAACATTCAAAGCGGCGGAGTCCTGTGCGGAGGCATGATGGGCTGCGGATGCCAGCCCCATCAGGCAAACCACAGACATTACGGCGATGTTCGTTGTTCTTAGGTGCTTCCACATGGAGCACCTCCATTTCCTGGCGGAACCTTGCCCTAGTGAGTTAAACAGCATTTCAGGCAATTAGTCTCGCTAGCCATTAGACGCGCATTGATTCCTAATCGCTTTTGGCCCCTTGCAGCAGAGCCTGCGCGCGCCGCTGCACGCGCTGCAACACAGCCTCATCCCCGGCCAGCGTCTGCAGGATAGGGGCGATATTTTCCAGTTCAATCGCCCGTCCATCGTGCACCATCTGGTCCAACACCTGTATTTCCGTATCCAGGCTCAGACGCCCGTGCTCGTACTCACGCTGCAGCTTGCCCCCCTCATCCAGAGTTGCGGCAATTGCCTCAAACTGATCCGTCAACTTATCAATCTGAGCATTTTTGCTCCAGTTGTACATACAACTTCCTTTGCCTTCCGGGCCCTCGTACTGCAGGGTCTTGTTTCCCTGGAAAGCAATATTCTTTCCTCCGTCGTCGCAAGTAATGGCGAAGAGCTTGTTCTTTCGCGCGGCGGTGAACATGGCTTCGCGGAGCGCTTTGGAAATGTGGATGGGGCGATCCTGTGGTTCTGACGGCATGGTTTGACCGTCCGCCGGGGCGCCTGCTTCAGACTTGAAATACCCGCTGCCGTCTTCTGCAACGGTCACCACATACTTTGGCGGTTGCAGCTTGGGGTTCTCGTAGGTAAAGCGGATCTGTGCCTGGGTTGCGCTCTGCTCAGCCACGAGAGGCCCGCCCGATAGGCCGAGAAAAGGCAAGAGCGCCCAAGCCATGCTTCGCCGCGGAATCAACTGCACCTCAAGCGCGGGATTCCGCCTGCAACAACAGCGTCTGTGCGGTGTTGGCGTGGCATATCGCGATAGCCAAAGCATCGGCGGCATCAGCGGGTTCGGGCGCGCGGTCGAGGCGCAGCAGACGGGCAACCATAAACTGCACCTGCTCCTTTTGCGCCAGCCCGTAACCGACGACGGCGGACTTGATGGTGAGTGGGGCGTACTCTGCCACCGGCAGACCCTGCATCGCGGCCGCCAGCAAGGCCACTCCTCGCACATGTCCCAATCTCAACGCGGACTTTGCGTTCACAGAGTAAAAGACCTCTTCCACTGCCACCACGTCGGGGCGGTGCAATTCCAACAAGCTGGAGAGTTCGGCGTAGATGTAGGCAAGCCGCATGGGCAGTGCCTGCTCCTTAAGCAGCTTGAGACCGCCGGCAGCCACCGCCACCAGGCGTGTTTCGTGCTTGCCGGACTCCACGTCGACGACGCCGTAACCGGTACAGTTGCTGCCGCAATCGATGCCGAACACGCGCATGAAACCGAGTCTATCCCACAGGGGCAGCGCTTGTAATAGTCATGTGGATGCTACTTGGAAAGACCCTCAAGCGGAGAGCTGGCGGTGGCGTAGAGCTTTCTGGGCATGCGCCCGGAGAGAAAGGATTGGCGGCCGGCGAGCACCGCGTGCTGCATCGCCTCGGCCATCAGGACAGGCTTAGCCGCATGGGCAATGGCGGAGTTGATCAGCACTGCATCGGCGCCCATGTCCATCGCCAGGCATACGTCGGAAGCCATCCCGACACCGGCGTCGACGATCAGCGGAACCTCGGTAATCATCTCGCGCAGGATGCGCAGCGTCGCCAGGTTCTGCAAACCCATGCCGCTGCCAATGGGAGCGCCCAGAGGCATGACGGCGGCGGCTCCAGCTTCGATGAGCCGGCGGGCGAAGACGATGTCGTCCGAGGTGTAGGGGAGAACAGTAAATCCTTCTTTGACCAGAACGCGGGTTGCTTCCAGGGTCGCCTGGACGTCGGGGTAAAGGGTCGCCTGATCTCCGATGACTTCGATTTTTACCCAGTCCGAGATGCCGACTTCGCGAGCCAGCCGGGCGGCCCGGATGGCCTCATCCGCGGTGTAGCATCCGGCCGTATTCGGAAGCAGGAAATAGCGTTGGGGATCGATGTAGTCGAGCAACGACTCGCGGCTGCGATCAAGGTTGATGCGCCGCACCGCGACCGTCACCATCTCCGCCCCAGAGGCCTCGATGGCTGCCTGGGTCTCGGCGCCATCCTTGTATTTACCCGTGCCCACGATCAGCCGGGATTGAAACGCCTTACCCGCAATCACCAGTGGTTCCATGAATTAATTGTATGCCTCTCGACCTGCCCTCACCACGACAAGGGGAACGTGAAAAGGCCCGCGCCATAAGGGCCGCGGGCCTCGATCACCGGTGAAGCTGTTGAGTTTGGCTGAGGCGTCCGCTCTTCTTACGAAGTGGGCCTCGGCGGACGAGTTGCTTTACCGCCAGGTCTAGAGCGAACGCTCTAAGCCTCAGTCACCTCACGTATAGATCTACAACTACCATCAGAAGTCTTCATTCGCTGGATCATCCTCCTTTCCCGTGTAGCCATAAATTAAAACCACGTCCGGGTTAAGGTCAAGCCGGAATCTTTGGTGTGATCGCAAATGCTTCACCAGGAATGCCAATAGCCGTGACGCTCGGTGAGTTCAAGTTCCACACCAAAGAGCTCTTCCAGCTTTTCTGCTTGCAGCAGTTCCAATTTGGGTCCGTCGGCAACGATGCGGCCGCCCTTCATCATGACCACACGATCCATCTCGGGCAGAATGTCGGCGAGATGGTGGGTCACCATCAGGATGCCGGTTCCACGGCGATCTCCTGAACCGGCGGCCACGGTCCGCAGAATCTCTCGGAGTTCGCGCTGCGCCGAAAGGTCAAGGGCATTGCTGGGTTCGTCCAACAACAACATTTCCGGCCGATGGACCAGCGCGCGGGCGATCATCACCCGGCGTTTTTCTCCGGCTGACATCTCGCCGACAAAGCGATCGCGCAGGTAGTCCGCCCCCAGTAGTCCCAGCGCTTCTGTCGCGCTGGCGCGCATGGGACCTGTCACTTCAAGGTTTGGCCACAGCGTCGAGCTCGAAAAGAAGCCACTCACCACGGCATCGAGCCCTCGGGTCACCGAGGTGCGTTCACCCGGAAGTTCGGTGGCTACCACCCCGAGGTGCTTACGCAGCTCCTGCACTTCCCAGCGGTCCCGGCCGTAGACCTTCATTTCCATCCCGCTGCGAACGATGGGATAGCACTCGCAGATCATGGCTTTAATCAGGGTGGATTTGCCGCAGCCGTTGGGCCCGAGGATAGCGATGTGCTCTCCGGTGGCGATGGTGAGGTTTACGTCCTGCAGCACAACCTTCTGGCCGCGGGCAATATCCACGTTGCGCATGCTGAGGAATTCTGCCGGCGCTTGAAATTCTCTACTGTGTTGCGTCGTCGTCATCATGATTGGCTTTCTCTTGATAGAGTAAAGGCCACATGGTTGATACGTCCCAGGCTCCCCTGATTCAAGATGATCAAGTGCCTCTCGGCTTTTCCTTCGCGGCCGTCCGCGCCGGCTTGAAAGCCAGCGGAAATCCCGATCTCGCTTGCGCGGTGGCCAGCCAGCCCGCGGCGGCCGCTGCCATGTTCACCAGCAACAAAGTGATCGCCGCGCCGCTGATCGTCGGCCAACGCCATCTGGAAAAAACTCATCATCATGTGCGCGTGGTCCTGGTCAACGCCGGCAATGCCAACTGTGCCACGGGTGACGCAGGCGTGGCGGCTGCCCAGGAGTGCTGCGCGAGCGCAGGTGCGCTCTTTGCCTGCGACCCGCATACCGTCTTCCCCTCGTCAACGGGGATCATCGGCGTACCCCTCCCGGTGGGAAAGGTGACCGCGGCGCTACCGGCATTGCAGGCTGGTCTAGGCTCTTCCGCAGCTCACCTGGGGCAGATGGCGGGTGCCATCATGACTACCGACACGCGGCCCAAGATGGCAGCGGCAGAGTTCGTGGTCGAGGGTGTGACGGTCCGGGTGGCCGGTGTCGGCAAGGGCGCGGGCATGATCCATCCACAGCTCCGAAGCGCAGGCGCCTTGCACGCCACGATGCTGGTCTTTCTTTTCACCGACGCTGCGCTCGAACCTGGGGTTGCTGCCGACCTGCTCCACCACGCCGTCGAAGGCAGCTTCAATCGCATCTCGATCGATGGCGATACTTCGACCAACGATACAGTTCTCCTGCTCGCCAGCGGAGCGAGTGGCATTGCCATCCGCGGTCACAATCATGACACGGCGCGCACGGTCGCGGACCAACGTACCGCTGCATTCTCTTCCGCTCTCGAGAGCGTTTGCCTGTCGCTGGCAAAGCAGATCGTGGAGGACGGAGAAGGCATTCAACACGTGGTTGAGCTGGACATCGGCGGGGCCCTCACCGACGCGGATGCTCTGGGCATCGCCCGTTCCATCGCCCACTCGCCGCTGGTCAAGACGGCATGGGCCGGATGCGATCCTAACTGGGGGCGCATCCTGGCGGCCATCGGCTATGCCGGTGTTGCTGTCGATCCCGCGCGCATCAACATCTCCTTCGGAGAACTTGAGATTTGCAAGGGCGGTAGTCTCTCACCACGATTTGATGAAGCGGCAACGCACGCATATCTGAAGCAACGCAATCTGACTGTTCGTGTCAACCTCGGTCTCGGATCCGGCACGTGCCGATTTTGGACAACGGATCTTACCACGGAATACATCCGCATCAACTCGGATTACTCAACATGATTTCGCTTTGGGAATCGCAGCATCGAAAGCAGTGCAGACTGCTAAAACCCCCGTCAATACAGGAATTGCGTAGCATCCGAGACGGGAAATGCACAGGCTTTTTCACACTTCTGTGAAAAACTTCGGGCCGCTTTCCACAATCGTTTTCACTTTCAGGAGAACCCCATAGGCATGGCTGGCACCTCAACCGGCGGATCGCTGATCGACGACGCCAAACTCAAACAGCTTTACGCCACTATGCTGCAATGCCGGTTGCTGACGGAACGGGCACGACCCTTGCGCCGCGACAAAACACTCTCGAATGCTTCCCTGGGCCAGGAGGCGATAGCGGTTGGTTGCGCCATCGACCTGCGGCCTCAGGACACCGTGGCTGTTGCATCTCACGACTCGATCGTGAGCCTGGTGAAGGGGGTTGCGCTGAGTGACGTCGTCGCCCTTAAGCTTGCCCGCCAGAACGGTGCCGGCGGACGGACTACCAACATCATCGGCGCTGCCGCTTCCGATTGGGGCGAGCTATTCCAGGCAGCCGGCAAGGCGGCCCTGGCTAACCAGCAGGACAACAAGGGCAATGTAGTTATGGTTTTCACTGGGGTGGCAGCAACCGCTTCAGACGACTGGCATCGGGCGCTCAAAACGGCCGCCAGGCGCGGCTTGCCGGTTATCTTTGTCGTCGAAAACAATCCCTGGGTTGAGCCGGCCGCCAGAGCCAGAAACGGGATGAGCAAGCTCCCCCTCAAAACACAGATGGACGGCGTCACCAGCATCACCGTAGACGGAAACGATGTCGTGGCCGTGTACCGGGTAGCCTATGAGAGTCTTGAACGGGTACGCAGAGGCGGCGGTGCAGTGCTGATCGAAGCTAAGCCCTACCGCCAGCATCGTCAAGTACTACTGAATGGCGAGCGCGACCCCCTGACCCACATGGAACAATACCTCACGGCCAAGAAACTGTTCACCACGCGCTGGAAAAATCAGCTCACACAACAGTTCTCGCGCGAACTGGACGCGGCGACGAAAAAGCTCCAGGGCTGACCTACCCGTTATCTTCGCGCTTCACAACCGGTCGCAAACGATTGACCGTCCGTCTGGGTTTCGTTAGCTTGAACACAGATGAATGATTTGTGGCTCTACTGGTCAGGTCCGGCATCAACCGCTTCGCTATCTGAGGTATAAGTGGAATTCCCCGCTGTTTTGTGTTTGCTGGTCTTATGGACCACCGGAATCTCAGCTGCCTCTACCATCTCTGCTACAGATCAGACACCGGCGCCGCAAGCACCGGCCGCCGCCCCTGCTCCCGATCAGCTTCCCGCGCCCCGCGACACCATTCACTTTGTGCCCTACGCGCCGCTTAAGTCGATCGAGGGCATGAGTTCCACGTATATCCCACTGGACAGTTGGATTTACCCCGCGGTGACGCGGCTGTATGGAATGGGCTTCGTCGACACCGTGTTTCTTGGCCTGCGCCCGTGGACACGTCTCAGCGTGGCCCATATGCTGGACGCCAGCGCGGACCGGATCACCGGCAGCACCAACGACGAAGCGATCGATATCTACACCGCCCTCGAAAGGGATCTGCAGCCGGATATGCGGATTCCCCTCGACCAGAAGTTTGGCCGCGTCGGTTTGGACTCGGTGTATGAACGGATCATGGGTATCGGGGGCACGCCCTTGCGCGACAGCTTCCATCTTGGGCAGACCGACATCAATGATTTTGGGCGTCCCTACGCCAGCGGCTTCAACAACTACAGCGGGTTTAGCGCGCGCGCCCACTACGGCATGTTCTCTGCGTATTTTCGCGGAGAATTCCAACATGCTCCGTCCTGGGAGGGATATTCGCTTCCCCTCGCCGTGACCCTGTCTACCATCGACGACTTCGATACGTTCACTTCTCTTCCCTTGCCGGGCAACACAACCATCCCGCTGGGCCCGGTTTCCGCAGTCAACAACCTCACGGTCCTTGAAGGTTACGTTTCCGCCCACGTGGTCGGTCACGAAGTCTCCTTCGGAAAAATGGATAACTGGTATGGGCCGGGCGTGGGTGGTGGCATGGCCTGGAGCAACAACGCGGAGAACATCTGGAGCTTTCGAATCAACCGGGTCGAGCCGCTGTATATTCCCTACATCTCCCGCATCGCTGGGCTTATTCGTTACGATTTTTTCGTGGGACCGCTCAAGGGTCATAACGTCCCTGTAAGCCCCTGGACCCATGCGGAGAAAATTTCTTTCAAGCCGACGCCGAATTTTGAATTCGGCTTTCAACGCACCGTGATCTGGGGAGGCAAAGGACACGCGCCGATCACGTTCGGTACCTTCTGGCACAGCTTCTACAGCATCAGCGATACCAACGGATCGGAGAAGTTCAGCCGCAACGATCCCGGCGCACGCTTCAGCGCGGTGGATTTCTCCTGGCGGCTGCCGTATATGCGCAAGTGGCTGACCTTTTATTTGGACTCTGAAGTACACGACGACGTGTTCCCCATCACCGCGCCACGTCACGCCGCGATCCGTCCTGGCCTTTACCTCTCGCATTTTCCCGGCGTACCGAAGCTCGACCTGCGCGCCGAAGCAGCTTCGACCGATCCCGACACGGGCCTGAGCACCGGTGGCCAGGACATGTACACCGAGGTAGTGCAGAGAAATGGATACACGAACAATGGTTTGCTGATGGGCGACTGGATTGGGCGCGAGAACAAGGGTGGCCAGGCATGGCTCACGTATCATCTCTCTCCCCGCGAATGGCTGCAGGTTTCGTATCGCAGTGATAAGGCTGCCAAGGATTTTATTCCCGGCGGCACGACGCAGACCGACTTCAGCTTCGATGTAGTCAAGCGGCTCACGCCCGACGTGGAGTTGAAAGCTAATGTGCAATACGAGCGGTGGCTTATTCCGCTGTACAAGCCGGGACAGCAATCCGACACCAGCACCACCTTCCAGCTCACCTGGTATCCGCGTATCGACCGGCGATTCTAGAATTATGTAGAATCGGCAGATCTCGCCCCTCTGGCTATTCCAAATTTCCTGTTGGTATCGGGCGCGCCGGTGAACTTCACGCGGCTGTCCTCACTGAAAGCAGCACTCGCCCAATCTGCAGAAACAGTGCTTTCATAGTCTGGAGCTACAATGGACGATCGGGAGCACGATCATCCCAAGGCCCACCTGAGCATCATCCGTTCCGCGGAATCGTCCCGATCGCCTTATGAGGAGCCTGTTACAGAAGACCGCTTTTTTACTGAGTGCGCTCCTCACTCTGGCGGGAGGTGTGCGCGGACTCGCCGCCTGGGCCGCTGTACCCGAACTAACGAACTTTCATCACACGATGTGGACCTCAGAAGATGGCCTCGGAGCTGTCTTCGATATCCAACAAGCCGCGGATGGATACCTTTGGGTCACCACCTCTACCGGCGTTTTCCGCTTTGACGGAGTGCGCTTCCAATCCGTGGAAGAAGCCACCAATGGCGCCGCGCCCAACAGCGAAATCCACGCAGTCTATCTCTCCTCCACTGGAGGTGTCTGGCTCAAGACTCGCGCCGCGGGCCTGCTTTTCTGGAAAGATGGACACCTGACCACGTACACCGACCGGCGCTGCACACCGGTTCTGCAAATGGAGGGCATCGCCGAGGACCGCGACGGCTCTCTGTGGCTTCAGGCGTCCGGTGGCTTATTCCACATGCGCGGCTCAGTGTGTGAGCAGATCGGTCTGGAACATGGTTATCCGGGAGGTTTTCCCGCGGCGATCCTGGTGGATCGTGAAGGATATGTCTGGGTAAGAACTCTGGATGGCGCAATTCTCTTCCTCGCGCCAGGTCAATCCAAATTTACGCGGCTGGCCTACGACGCCGGCGCCGCCTCTGCCGCGTTTGTCCTGGCTACGGCGACGCACAATACGTTTCTCCATGAGGCGCCGGATGGTTCCATCTGGCTATCCGACGACCATGGTCTCCGACGGGTGACCAACAAAGGAGCCGCACATACTGCGGCCGCACCCCCCTCTCAAGAGAAAAAACAGAACATTCAGTTTGGCGATTTTCGCTTTGCCGCGAACGGTTCTATATGGGCGGTCAGCGATAAAGGCTTGCGGCGGTTCGATCACGTCGATCAGTGGACCTCGACAGAAGCGACGGAAAGTTCTCCCGGGGAAAGCTTCACCACCCGCCAGGGCCTCAGCTCCGATGCGGTATGGCAGGTGTTCATTGATCGTGAAGGCACAATATGGGTCGGGACCAACTCCGGCCTCGATCGGCTGCGGCACACCGTTCTTTCTACCCTGCCGCTCCCCCCAGCTCAAGAGCACGACTTCAGCATCCTGGCGGGAGATCAAGGGTCGATATGGACCGGGAACAGAAGCTTGCCGCTGACCCGTGTAGCATCCGATGGCCGGATCACCACCTTTCCTAAGACACTGGGAACCATTTGTATCCGGCGTGATCGCGATGGAAACATCTGGTCGGCAGGCGGTGTGGATGCCCGCCTGTATCGTTCTTCAGGCTCAGGGTGGTCACCCGTGCCGTACCCGGAGAAAGAGGTCGGGCCGGCGATTTCTTTGGCGGTCGACCGCAACCACGATCTTTGGATCTCGACGGCCACCGGCGGCGCCTACCATTTTGCTAATGGCGTGTGGGCCCGGCAGAACGAGGTGCTGGGGAAGAAACCGGGCATTCTGGGAGTGATGACTGGGGACGACGCCGGAAACGTCTGGTTTGGATTTTCCAACTACCTGGTCGAGTGGGATGGCACGGGTTATCAGAGATTCTCCTTCCCCAACGGCGTGCGCGGCGTTTCGGAATCGACCATATCTACGCGGGGCGAACACGTTTGGCTCGGTGGCGCGGGTGGTGTGGAGTTGTTTACCCGGCGACACTTTTACGTCATGCATTGGAAAAACCCAAATTTGCCGGGCAGAGTTTCCGGGGTGTTGGAAACTCGGACAGGGGACCTGTGGATGAATGGATCGTCCGGTGTTACCCATGTCCCTGCGAGCGAATTGGCGCATTGGCTGCGTGATCCGGAGTACGCGGTTGCCGCCGAGCACCTTGACGCGCTGGACGGACTTCCCGGCCTTTCTGCGGAGAGAATCCCCGAACCCTCCCTGGCTGAATCAGCCGACGGGCGGCTCTACTTCGCCACCACGCGGGGCATCGCCTGGCTCGATCCGGCGACGGTCCACAGGGATCGCAACCGCTTGCCGCCGCCGGTGCTTATCTCTTCCGTCATTTCCAATGGAAAGGCCTATCCGGGTTCGAACGACATAACCCTTCCTGCGCATGCCGACAGGCTTGAGATCAACTACACCGCCCTTAGCCTGGCTATGCCCGAACGGGTGCTGTTCCGCTACAAACTCGAGGGGGTCGATGCTGATTGGCAGGAGGCTGGAACGCGGCGGCAAGCGTTCTACACCCATCTGCCGCCGGGAAGCTATCGCTTTCGCGTGATCGCCTGTAACAACGACGGCGTATGGAACGAGACGGGCGCGACTCTGGGCGTGGTCATGAAGCCCGCTTTCTACCAGACGTGGTGGTTCACGGCGCTGGTGGTATTTGGCGCGGCCGGACTTTTGTGGTGGATGGTTCGACTCCGGATCGCCAGCATCGCTCGTCAACTACAGGGCCGTCTGGCAGAACGAATGGCGGAACGCGAGCGCATCGCCCGCGAGTTGCACGATACCTTGCTACAAAGCCTCTTCGGACTGACGCTACGCTTTCACACGGCGGCCAACCGGTTACCGCCGGGCGACCCAGCCCGTGAGGCGCTCGACGACGCGTTGCAGCAATCCGACAAAGTGATGCAGGAAGGCCGCGAGCGAGTCATGAATCTCCGCGCCCGGCATACGGAGAGCACTAGCCTGGTAGACGCGCTGGCACAAATCGGTGACCAAATGCGAGCGATTCACCCGGCTAATTTCCAGATCACGGTCAAAGGTCAACCCCGGCCGTTGGAGGCCATCGTGCAAGAAGAAATTCTGCTGATCGGGCGGGAGGCGCTGACCAACGCGTTCAGCCATTCAGGAGCGCAGAATATCGTAGCGGAGTTGTCGTACCAAAGCGCGGCGCTGCATGTGTGCGTGAGGGATGACGGCCGGGGTATCGATGAAGGTGTACTGCAGGCAGGCTATCGGAGCGGTCATTGGGGCCTGCCCGGTATGCGGGAACGCGCGGGCAAGATGCGCGGCGATCTGCGCGTGGCACGAACCAGAGACGGTGGGACACAAATCGATCTGCAGGTACCGGCGGTTATCGTTTACCGTGCTCACGATCCGAGGGGATCCCGGCCATGGAATCCATTTCGAAAAAAGGGGCAGCCGGACAGCGACTTCGCTGCGGACTAAAAGCAACTGCGATGAGCGTGGGCGTCACGGCAGCGGAGCAAAGAACAAAGCCTCTTTCCTGGACGGGTGCCCCATGTTCGCCTGAGCGTACGTGGGCCGAATATGACGGCGCAGCCCCCAACGCTTTTGTTATTTGGCGAAGAGACGCGGCCAAGAGCAAGAGTCCTTGCACCTCGAGTGAAAGCATTGGAAGAACCCGTTTTCGGCCCATGTACGCTGAGGCGAACATGGGGCACCTCGTCGAGAATCAAAACCCTTGTTTGGAGTGCCTGCGGGACTAGTTCGCGATCGCTAGGGCGCATTTTCAATTAGCCAAGCGTGAACCGGTCGCGAATTTCGTACCGAGAGCCTCCGGGGCCAGGGACGCTTTGGTAGAGAACAAACTCGTCCGCAACGAACCCACTAAATTTAGGCTCGCGACGGATTTTGTTTTTGAGTTCGCGAAGCCCACGGCCCCCCTTTCCCTTGCTCCGCGCCAGCGTGATGTGGGGATGATAGGGGCGTGTCTCGGGAACGAAGCCGCAAAGACCTGTCGCTGCCGTGACGCGTTGCTGTAGTGCCTCGAGTTCAGGGGTGAGACTGACACCTGCAAAGAAGATACCGGCGCGATCGAAGAAACCCAGCCCGTCGAGTTGAATGGAAATGGGCGGCGAACGGAGGTCGCGCAGGCGGCTGACGATGCACTCGTATTGCGGAGTATTGCCCAGGAATTGCAAGGTGATGTGCCAGGATTCCGAAGCGGACCAGCGCAGGCCATCCGCCTCCGACTGAAGACGCATCGAGGTTGCCGACAACTCCTCCATGACGACTGGAACAAGTGGAATGCCCACGAAGAGCCGCATGCTACTCCGCACCGTGCAACATATCGCTGAGCCGATCGAGAAACGGCGCCTGGCTTTTCAAAATACGTTCTCGGGCTTCGGCGACGGCGAACCAATCCCCACGATCCACCTCGGGAATCTCGATCCTGCGGCCGGAGCGAGGCGGCCACTCCACTTCACAGCGGTTGCTGACCATCGCGGCAGGATCGCAATCGCCCTCGAAGGCCCAGGCAGAAACAACCTTCCCCCCTGATTGCTGCACAGTGCCGAGTTCAAGAAAGTTTCCCTGCGCAGTGAAGCCCGTCTCCTCGTGGAATTCCCGCTTCGCGGCTTCGAGAGGAACCTCGCCTTCGAGGTATTCCCCCTTGGAAATGGTCCATGCACCCATATCTTTCCTGGACCAGAATGGGCCGCCCGGATGCACCAGGAAAACCTGTAGCTCGCGATTGTGCCGGCGATACATCAGCAGTCCTGCACTGCGCTTTGCCATGACTGCCTATGTTAGCCGCCGGGCGGGAGCGCCTGCAAAGTTAGCGGGCGCGATCGGTCTTCGGCCCGCCGGTGGGCGGCAAACTCATCCTCTGGGTGGAGGCGCGATGAGAAATAGCACCGTACGATAATCGCCACATGCAACAGCAGAATAAAGAGCAGCAACGTCAGCTGGGTCTGGCGGCGGCCATCGCTGTGGTTACGGGAGAAGCGATTGCCCTGGGGATTTTTCTTACCCCTGCGGCAATGGCGAAGTCCCTGGGCTCGCCGTTGCTGCTCGGCCTGGTGTGGCTTGGGGTCGCGTTGATGGCCATGTGCGGCGCCCTCTCGTATTCCGCGCTCGCCATTCGCTTTCCGGAATCCGGAGGCGAATATGTTTATCTGCGGGCGGGCTATGGGGAGCAAGTCGCCTTCCTATACGGCTGGATGAGCTCCATCGTCATGTACCCCGGAGTAGCCGCAGCGCTGGCGGTAGGCGCCGCGCCGTACGTAGCCCAACTGCTTCCGCCGGGACAAATGGGGCTATCCGCCGTTCCTGCATTGATGCTTTGCCTGTTCGGCGCCATTAACTTCATCGGTACGCGTTTCAGCGCTGCGATCATGTCGTTCGTGAACGGCTTCAAACTTCTTATCCTGTTCGCGCTGGTTGGCTGGGCGGTGGTATCGGGCCACGCGCACATGGCCAACCTGGCGCCTTTCACGATTCGCCGTCCCGGATCGGACGCACTGTTTCCGGCGATCGCCGGAGGCGTGATGAGCGCGTTCTTCAGCTTCGGCGGCTGGTGGGAGGCAAGCAAGATTGCTGGAGAGATCCGCAACCCAAAGCGCACCCTGCCCCTCGCTTTTGTGGGCGGAGTCACCCTCGTCACCGTTATCTATTTGCTGATCAGCGCCACCTTCCTGGCCGTTCTGCCCCTCGCTCAAGTGACCTCGAACACCGCGTTTGTCGCCCAGTTCGGCGGGGTGCTGTTTGGCACGGCCGGCGCCCGCGTCCTCTCAGCCTGCGTGTTAGTTTGCGTTTGCGGGGGGATTGCGGCCATCACCATGGCGGCGCCCAGGGTGTGCTACGCCATGGCGCAGACCGGCGCGTTCTTTCCTGTATTCGGAAGACTGCACCCCCGCTTCGGCACGCCGGCCAACGCGGTACTTCTGCAAACCGGCCTCGCGCTGGCCGTGCTTCTTCTGGGTGCGTTCGACCGGGTGCTGTCTTACATCATTTTTTCGGCAGTCATCTTCCTGGCGCTGGCCGCTTCGACCCTCTTCCGATTGCAGGAGCCGGTCAAAGGATGGTGGTTTCCCATCGCCCCTATCAGCTTCATTGTCTTGTCGACGCTGGTTGCCTTACTGATTCTTATCCACGATCCGATGCCGGCTTTGATTGGGGTGGTGATCGTCCTCTGCGGCATTCCGTTCCGCAGATTTATTCTTCCGCGCCAAGCTGCATTGGCGGCGATCCAAGCGCCACAACAGGCCCCATAATGGATGGATGCCAAATCTCCATCGGCTGCTCCTGCTGGGGTTGTGCACCTGTCCTCTACTCGCGCAGACCCCATCCGTCACGTTCGCGTTGCGCGGAACCCTGGTCACTCCCGGTGGTATCGTCGATAACGGCACTGTCCTGATACAGCAGAACAAGATCGTCGCGGTCGGGACCAAGGTGAAGGTGCCACCGAATTCCACCGTGATCGATACGGGCGGAGTGATCGCGCCCGGACTGGTCGACCTGCACAACCACCTCACCTACAACGTGTTTCCCCGCTGGCATCCGAGTGAGGTGTTTGGCAACCGCTACGATTGGCAACAGAGGCCGATCTATCAGACCTTGATCGAATCGCCACATGCGGGCATGGTGGCGGACGGGCTCGAATGCGAGATGGAGCGCTACGCGGAAGTCAAGGCCATCTCGGAAGGCGAGACCACCGCGGTCGGCAGCCTGGCCAACGCCTGCAGTATGGGCCTCGCGCACAATCTCGACACAGAAGATGAGTGGCATGTTGCCTACAACGTGTTTCCTCTGGAGATGACGGAAACCGATCTCAACCCGATTCGTCAGAAGCTGGCTAACCACCAGTTGCACGCGTTTTTGATTCATCTCGCCGAGGGCGGGCACAAAGATGCATCCGCGGCGCGAGAGTTCACCATGCTGAAGGGCCGCGGCTTGCTGGTCCCAGGAGTCACACTGATTCACGGCGGCGGATTGCAACCTGAGAACTTCGTGGAGATGGCCGCGCATAATGTCAACCTCGTCTGGTCGCCGCGCAGCAACCTTGAACTTTACGGCAGCACTGCCGACGTGGCCGCCGCGAAAGCCGCGCACGTGAAGATAGCGCTCGCGCCCGACTGGAGCCCTACCGGCAGCGACGGTCTACTGGCCGAATTGAACTATGCAGCCGCCTGGAACGATACGCAGACTCCACATCCGTTCACCGATCGCGACCTGGTGGCCATGGCCACGACCACTCCCGCCGATTTGATTGGTGCGAGCGATCGTCTGGGCGCGCTCGAGCCGGGCCATGACGCCGATTTGTTGGTTCTTCGGCCGGAAGCCGGCAAACACGACGCTTATTGGACGCTGACCCATGCAACAGCAGCACAAGTGATGCTGGTGATGGTGGGAGGGGAGCCTCTCTATGGCGATCCTGATTTGATCGAAAAGACTGGACCCTCGCGGCCTTCAGAGAAGGTCGAGGTTTGTGGAAGCAGCAAAACTCTGCTGTTTACTGGTCTGCACGGACAAGTGGATGCGGCAGATGAAACCTGGGCGCGGACAACCTCCACGCTGCAGACCGCGCTGCGTCACTACGGCCGCAATCTAGCTCCTTTGGCTGAGTGCGGCCAATAGGGTGAATCTCGAAAAGGAAGCAGGTCCCACGGCACACCCTGCTCTCCACGAAGCTGCGCCAAAAGCTGAGTCCCGAAGGGACGGCTGAACTTCAAACCTGTCCAAATAAGCTTTTCTCGGTTGGTCGGGACTTAAACGCTAGACAGGCTGAGGGAAAAGCGTCTCTCCACGAAGGGCACGGGTTTAGCCGTGCCGTAAAAAAGCCTTCCCGCGTCAGAATTCTGTTTCGAAGGGTACGGGCTTCAGCCCGTACATTCACCAACCAAGTTACGAAGGGCTTTAGCCCCTGAGGCATCTCTTTTGTTGGTTTAAGCAGCCCTCGGCGGCTGAAGCCGATCCATCTTGACGATCAGATGTACGGCCTAAAGGCCGTACCCTTCGCAGGCCGGTTCTCACGCAAACGCTATTGCCCTCATCGGTTCGAGCGTTATGTGGCACTGCTGATCCCGTGCCCTTCGTTCATCAACACAATCGAAAGCTTGGGGCAATTTACGCAGTGGTCGATTCATTGGACCAACCAGATTCTGTTCGGGCTAAGCCTCTTCAAAACAATCAATAAGTTACATCGTCAAAAAACCAGTTCTTCCGCTAATTTGGACAGCTCTGGCTGAACTTAGCCCAGGACGCAGTCCTGGGTCAGCATGTGCTCACGACAAGTCCCGAAAGGGACGACTGAAAAGTTATCGGATCGGAAATTCTCCGTCGAGCGCGGTTAAGGTTTCTCAGCCGTGCCTGCGGGACTCAGTCGCCGGAGCGCAGCTGCGCTCCCTGCCGCGAATCAGGGTTGAGTTCTGTCGCAAGCAGGAATCACAACCGGGTTCCGATCACTTCCAGGTATTCGTTTTGAATCAGGGTTTTTCCGCTACGAGCCTGGTTGTGTTCTGACCAAAGTTTTTCCAGATCGTCGCGGTACGCGATCTGATCAGCACCGTTCATGCGTGAGAATGCGACCTTTGTAGGTCCAAAATAATCACGAAAAAACTGGACCACATCCCGGGGAGGTAAAGGGTAGTCAAACAGGATGATGCGACGCTCGAGCCTATCAACCCGCACGCCGCTGGAAGTCAGTCTTAGCCGGGCTACGGCTTCATCTCCCCAGAGGGTGGGGGCAGGCAGTTCGACTGGAGGCGGAAGATAACGGTTGGTGAGGCGGAACATCTTTCCCGTAAAACCATTCGGAGTCCAGTTGGCCATCGCGATTTTTCCGCCCGGCCGGCAAACCCGGGCCAACTCAGACGCGATTTTATCCGGATCCGGAGCAAACATCGCGCCGAACATGGTCATCACCAGATCGAACCGGGCATCCGGAAACGGTAAATCTTCCGCGTCGCCTTCCTTAAACGTAATGTGCAAGCCTTCTGCCGCAGCCCTCGCGCGCGCCTGTTCCAAAAGGTTGGTCGCGATGTCGACGCCCGTGACCTGTGCTCCTTTGCGTGCGGCTGGGATGGCCAGGTTCCCGGTGCCGCAGGCGACGTCCAGCACCTGCATCGCCGGCGTTATGCCGAGGTCGCCAACAAATCGCTCCGCGTCTTCAGCGGAATGTTCCGCGATCTTTCCGAAGTCGCCCGCCATCCAGGTGGCGCGCATTTTTTCTTTTAGAGGTTCCAATTCATCCCTCGCCAATGCACTCTCTCCAGAGATCCGGACGCATCCGCTGAAATTTAGCGATCAGGTCGATACACTCCTGTGAATGCAGATCGACAATCTCGATGCCCTGCTCTTTGAGCCAGTGCATACCGCCCTGCGCGTTCACGCTATCGCCGACGATCACCTGGCGGAAGCGAAATTGATAAATCAAACCGCTGCAGTACCAGCACGGGGCGAGCGTGGTGACGAGGATCGTGTCGTGCCAGGTAGGGCGGCGGCCGGCAGCGCGAAAGGCGTCGGTCTCTCCGTGCAGCGAACCGTTGCCCTCCTGCACCAGGCGGTTGTGGCCTGCTCCCAGCAGCGTACCGTTGACGTGGAAGATGGCGCCACCCACGGGGACTCCTCCCTCGGCAAAGCCAATCCGGGCTTGTTCCAATGCGACCGCCAACATGCCATGCGCATCCAGAGTCGATCCAACCACGGGTTCCATGCTGGCAGCCTATCACTCCTCTCTAACCAGTGGAAACCGCAGGCGTGTCGCCCGAGCGAGGCCGAGCGACTGTCTGAATAGTCAAGTGGCCCACTCATGGAAGAGCCGTTTACCACCGGAGGCAGCGTCGGGAAACAATCGATGGGTGCCCCAGGTCTCGCTTTTGAGACCTGGGATCCGGGCAACGAATCCATCCTGGGGATCCGACACCTTCATCATCCCAATGCAAAGCCGAGGAATCTGCAGTTCCGCGGACCCTTCGTGAAATACGGGATTCGCCTTCAGGCCTCAATGGGCGACCACCTTCTCGCCCCCGCGAGGATCATTTTTCTTCAACACAAACGTCATGCAGAACATAGCAGCGGCGGCCACCGTCAGCAGCCAGAATGTGTCGATGTACGACAACGTGGAGGCCTGCAGTTGCAGATTTTGATAGACACGACCGTAGGCGCCGTTGAGCGCGTCATGCGCGCTCATGCCGCCATGCTGCAGTTGTTGCGACAGGCCGTCGACAGTGCCGCGCAGCACCGGGCTTCCCGCTGTGATGTTGCTGCCCAGTCTTTCCTGGTGAAACTGGTTACGCCGCGCGAGCACAGTCGTCACCACAGAGGTGCCCACACTGGCCCCGATATTGCGCATGAAATTCACCAGCCCGGCAACGGCATTGTTCTTGTCTTTAGGCATGCCGTAATAGGCCGCAGCGGTGGTGGGGATGAAGACCAGGCCCAGGGGAGCATACTGCGCGATACGCAGCAGGGTAGCGGAGTTGAAACTGATCAGCAGATCGATGCGACGGGTGGATAAGAACATGCTGAAGGTCAGCAGCAGCCATCCGGCCGCAATCAGGTAGCGTCCCTGGAACCGGCCCGCCAGCATACCGATGAACGGCAACGCACCTAGCAACACAAAACCTGCGGCGGAAAGAACCATGCCCGCCGACTCCGCGGTGTACCCCATATTTACCTGCAGGAACTGCGGCACCAGCACCGTGGTGGCAAACGACATGCCGCCCACCACGAACATCATCGTGCTGGAAGTTGCGAAATTGAAATTCTTGAAGAGCCTGACGTCGACAATGGGACTTTTCTGATAAAGCTCCCATATCACCAACGCGGTGAGGCAAACCCCCGCAACCACCATCAGGGTGACAATAAAGTTCGAACCGAACCAATCGTCTTCCTGCCCCTTGTCGAGCAAAATCTGTAGCGCGCCGACCCCCAGGGTCAACAGCGAGAAACCGACGTAATCGAGTTTGACCCGCCGGCCCAGTTCGCGCGCCCGGGTCAGATAGGGTGGGTCCTCCACCAGTGTGTAGACGAGAAAAACAGCCATGATGCCCACCGGCAGATTCATCAGGAAGATCCATCGCCAGGAGTAGTTGTCTGTGATCCAGCCACCCAAAGTGGGTCCGATGGAAGGGGCGAAGATCGCAGTCACCCCATACAAAGAAAATGCGAGACCCCGCAACCGGGGTGGAAAGGTGTCGGCAAGAATCGCCTGGGCCATGGGCTGCAGCCCGCCTCCACCGCCGCCCTGGATGACACGAGCGACCAGCAAGATTCCCAGGCTCGGCGCGAGCCCGCATAGGAGAGAGCTGACGGTAAAGAGAACGATGCAGGTCATGAAGAAACGTTTACGACCGAACACGCTTACCAGCCAGCCGCTGATCGGCAAGACAATGGCATTCGAGACGAGGTATGAAGTGAGCACCCACGTGCTCTGATCCTGACTGGCGCCCAGGTTTCCGGCGATATGGGGCAAGGCCACGTTGGCAATACTGGTGTCGAGTACCTCCATGAACGCCGCCAGCGAAACCACGAAGGCGATGAGCCAGGGATTTGTCTTCGGCTTCCAGTCGTGGTCTGCCTGAGTCAGTGTGGCGGAGGCGGCGCTCATTCCCATCCCTTGCTTCGCGTCGCCGCTGCGACTGCGATGTTGGCGTTCATGCAATTAGCCGAAAGATACGGGATGCGCAGATCGAACGGATTGATGCGGTTTCTGTATGCTCAGTGCTGAGAAAGACACGCTGCCGGAATTGACATCGGCGGAGCGTCCTTTTTACGATGTAATTGGGTTCGCCATGCACATGCGTGGACTCGTTGAGGAGTGGCAACGCCAGGTTGATCACCATTCTTGATGGGTACCGTCGAATTCCTTGTCAGCGATGATCATAGTCAAAGACGTAACAAAAAGGTACGCTCGCGCAACTGCCGTTGATCAAGTTTCCTTCTCCGTAGCCAAGGGGCAGATCGTTGGATTTCTCGGCCCCAATGGCGCCGGCAAGACCACGACCATGCGCATCCTCACTTGCTTCCTCTCTCCCACCTCAGGAACCGCCTCAATTGCAGGTTTCGATGTTCTGGAACAGCCCTTTGAGGTGAAAAAGCGAATCGGGTACTTGCCGGAAACCCCGCCTCTCTATCCCGAAATGGAGACGGGCGAATATTTAAGGTTCGTGGGTAAACTCAAGGGCCTTTCCGGGACTGAGCTGGAAAAGCGCATCGATTATGTATGCGACCGCTGCTTCGTAGCGGATGTGAAGAACAAGCTCCTGGGCAAACTGTCGAAAGGCTACCGGCAACGGGTGGGCTTGGCGCAGGCCATCATTCACAACCCCGACGTGCTGATTCTCGACGAGCCCACGGCCGGTCTGGACCCCAAGCAAATCAATGAGACCCGTGACCTGATCAAGGGCCTCGCCGGCGACCATACCATCATTCTCAGTACCCACATTCTTCCTGAGGTCGAGCAGACCTGCGAGCAGGTCATCATCATCAACAAGGGCAAGCTGGTCGCAACAGATTCCGTGCGCAACCTGCAGGCCCGTACCCGCGGAGATGAGTCCCTCCTGCTGGAGATCGCTTCCCGGGATGGACAACTGGACGCCCTCGCGGCCCAGCAAAAGCTCGAGGCCATTCCCGGAGTCGGCCGCGTGCTGTGCACCGAGCACAAAGACGCTAGCCTGCTTTTCGAAGTGCAGAGCCAGAAAGGTCAGCTGGTGCGAGGGGACCTGGCACGGGCAGTCGTCGCCTCCGGTTGGGATCTTTATGAACTTCGTTCGGCAGCCAAAAGCCTGGAAGAGGTCTTCCTTCAGCTCACCGGCGTCCCGGCTCCGGTGGAAGCTGAAAAAAATCCCGCCAACGAGCTGCCGTCATGAGAAATATCTGGACCATCTGCACCAAGGAGCTGAGAAGTTATTTCGTCTCTCCCATCGCTTATCTCCTGCTGACCATGTTTGCCCTTATCTTCGGCTTCTTCTTCTGGAATGCCCTGGGTTACTTCGTGATTGAGGGCATGGAGATGCAGATGCGCGGCCAGACGTTCCCCATGAACATCAATGAGCAGATCATCCGGCCGCTGCTCTCGAACGTCAGCGTGGTGGGACTTTTCTTTATCCCCATGATCACCATGCGCCTGTTTGCCGAAGAAAAGCGTTCGGGAACGATTGAGTTGCTGGCCACCTCGCCGGTGCGTGACATCGAAGTCATCCTGGGAAAGTGGCTGGCGGCCATGATTCTCTACGCCTGCCTGTTGCTGTTTACTGCGCTCAATTTTGCCTTCCTCTTCCATTACGGTAAGCCGGATTGGAAGCCCCTTGCGGTTGGCTATCTGGGCCTGTTGTTACAGGCGGGGACTCTGCTGGCGCTGGGAACGTTTATCTCGACCCTGACCAAGAATCAGATTATTGCCGGAGCCGCGACCTTTGGCGTTTGCCTTTTGCTGTGGGTGCTGGAGTGGACCAGCGGTTACGAATCGGCAACCTGGGCGCAGGTGCTCTCTTATCTCTCGGTCATCACTCACTTTGAATCTTTCGCCAAGGGAGTGATCGAGGTGAAAGACGTCCTCTTTTATCTCTCCGGGATCTTCCTGGGGCTCTTTTTCACAGCGCGCTCCATGGAATCTTTGCGCTGGAGGTCCTAGATGGCGAATCAATGGCTAAAAGCCCGGCAGACAAAGTACGGCGCTTACGCAGCGATCTACATCCTCGTGGTGCTTGCCATCGTAGTGGTGGCGAATATGCTGGCCAACCGTTACAACAAGTCCTACGACACCACTTCGAACAAACGCTATAGCCTTTCGGATCAGACGAAAAAGATCATAGGCGGGCTTAAGCAGAACGCCACGATTACCTACTTCAACCAGAGCACACGGTTCCAGCAAGGGAAGGATGTGCTTGATCAGTATGCGAACCTATCCCCCAAGGTCCACGTCGAGTATGTAGATCCGGACAAGAATCCGCAGCTGGCGCGAGCCGCCGGCATCCGTGAGTTCGGCACTGCAGTGGTTCAGGTGGGCGCCAAAAAAGACACGGCAAAGAGTTTGACGGAAGAGGGCATCACTGGAGCCTTCATCCGCGATCTGAAGAGCACAACGCGCACGATTTGTTTCGTCACCGGCAGTGGAGAGCACGCCATTGACGATACCGAGCGCGACGGACTGTCACAGTTCAAGGATCTCCTGGCCAAGGACGAATATGAGTCGAAGGCAATCGATCTGCTGCAAAAGGCGGAAGTTCCGGCCGACTGCACCGCGCTGGTAGTCGCCGGCCCTACACATGATTATCAGCAGCCGCAGGTAGATGCGATCAAGAACTATGTAGAGAACGGCGGGCGGGCATTCTTCATGCTCGATCCGCCAGTTCAGTTCGGGCGTTCGACCGTTGCCGACAACGATGCTCTGACCGGCCTGCTGCAGAGCTGGGGCGTGACCCTGGATAAGGATATGATTCTCGACCTGAACCCCGTAGGCCAGCTTGCCGGCCTTGGGCCCCAGGTCGCGCTGGTAACCACTTACACGACCCAGCCCATCGTGGCCCAGATGCGGGGGAGCGCTGTCGGTTTTCCTCTTTCCCGCTCACTGGAAATCAAGAGCACGGGCAAAGCGAACGTTGAGAAGCTGTTTGACTCCTCGAGCAGCAGCCTGGCCACGGCTAACCTGAGTTCCCCTGAAGTCAGCGTGGCTGATCCCAACAATCGCAAAGGTCCGCTGACCATTGCGGCCGCGGGCACATACAGCACAGGCAAACCGAATTCAGAAGGCCGCTTCGTGGTGACTGGCAGCTCCTCGTGGGCCGCGAACCGCTTCCTTGGATTCAACGGCAACGGCGACCTGGCGTTGAACGCTGTGAACTGGCTCGCCTCTGACGAGGACCTGATCTCGATCCGTCCCAAGCCCCAGGAAGACCGCCGCATTACCATGACCCGGGCGCAACTCAACCTGGTTCGGGCAACCAGTCAATTCATGCTTCCGTTGATGGTGGTTCTTGCCGGAACTCTCGTCTGGTGGAAGAGACGATAAGAGCTTCGTAGCCCTATGAATTTCCGCGGTCTGATCGTCGCAGTTATTGTTCTTGCCATGCTTGGCGGCGCCCTTTACTGGTCGCAGCACCGCAAGCCGGCGGAAGAGAACGCCGCTGTTTCCACCAGTACCGCGCCGGTGGTCCTCAAAGTCAATCCTGGGGATGTGACTGAGCTCATCCTCAAGCAGAAGGAGCCGGTGGCGCTCACCAAAACAGACGGCAAGTGGCAGATTACCGAGCCTAAGCCCTACCCGGCCGATCAGGTGGCAGTCGCGAGCATGCTCTCGACGTTATCCGGGCTGAATGCTGATCGTCTCGTGGACGAAAAAGCCACCGATCGCAAGCAATACGGCCTTGAACCGGCCCAAGTGGAACTCGACATACGCAGCAGGAACGGCGCCACGCAGCGGTTGCTGTTGGGCGACGATACGGTTGCGGGTGGAGATGCGTATGCAGCGCTGGCTAGTGATCCCAGGGTTTTCACCATTGCCAGCTATAACAAGAGCAGCCTGGCAAAAAGCCTGAACGATCTGCGGGATAAGAGCCTGATCACGTTGAGCGCCGAGAAGGTTAGCCGCGTTGAGCTGCTGAAGAAGGGGGAGGACCTGGAGTTAGACCGCACCAAAGATGGCTGGCAGATACTTAAGCCCTCTTCCTCTCCCGCGGATAGCTCCGCCGTCAACGCGTTGGTCAGCGCTTTGACGAATGCCAGGATGGACCTCAGCACGGCGACTGATGCGGCAACTGGATTCGCCCGGGGCATCCCGCTGGCCACCGCAAAGCTGACCGGAGACAGCGGCGTGCAGACGCTTGAGGTGCGCAAGAACAAAGACGATTACTTCGCTAAATCGAGCGTGGTAGAGGGAATTTATAAGGTCGATTCCGCGCTAGGCCTGGCGCTCGACAAAAAAATCGCAGATTTCCAGGAAAAGAAAACGGCCGCTCCCACGGCAAAGTAGACGCAGGCATTGCTTCAAAGACGTTTCCCAGAAAGATCGTGGAAAGCAATTTGAGCCCCGCTCTATTAGGAAAACTAGACCTGTGGCGTCGGTCGGAAATCAGACTGCGGAGCATGCTTGATTGAGTTCATCGACGTCGCCGAAGCGGAGCAAAAGAACGAAGCCCTCTTCCCTGGACCAACGACCGTAGTGGTGAGTCTAAATCCCGCCAGAAGCTGCCGGCCTAATAGGACAGGGGGCTGAACTTAGCCGTTCTCACCGATCACCGAAGGCGCAAATTTCGCCAGCAAGGCCGAGGGATCTGCAGTTTGCTCAGTACATCGGCTAGGTGGTCTTGTCGTGAACAGTGGCCGTTGGCGCGTCTTCTTTGACCGCGGCGATGCCGTGGTCGCGAGCCTCGGTGCTCCCATAAAGCTGGCTGGTACCGATCACCTGGTGATTGGCAGCCTTGAGATTGAACATGGGAGAGCCATTGTGGGCTTCTTTACGCTCGTAATTGTGGTCGTCGGGTGCGTTCTTCTTGACCGACTCGATACCATGCTCCGCCGAGGATTTCTCCTTATACATCTGGCTGGTGAGAATGATCTGTCCATTACCGGCCTTCAGATGAAAGTGGTAATCGCCGTCCTTCGCTTGTGTTAATTCAAAAATGCCTGCCATCGTTCCTCCTGGCTGATGCGTTCTGTACAGCAGTGGCCCGGGCCCGGTCCTGAATTATAACGACTCGCTATTGCAGCTTTGGAGTACGCAGATCGCCACCCGTCATCCGTCCCGGCTTCTCCAGTCCAAGCATGGCCAACAGGGTGGGAGAAAGATCACGCAGGGAGCCGCCACCCTGTAATTGGTATTTCGCCGCATCATCGCTCACCAGTATCACCGGCACCGGGTTGGTGGTATGCGAGGTGTGGGGGCCTCCGGTCTTAGGATCGATCATCAACTCCGCATTCCCGTGGTCCGCGGTAATCAACATAGACCCGCCACGCTGCTTCAGAGTCTGGTAAATGCGGCCCAGGCACGCATCGATGGTCTCTACTCCTTTGATCGTTGGTTCCAGCTTGCCCGAGTGGCCGACCATATCGGCATTGGCAAAGTTCACGACCACCAGGTCGAAAGCCGAGTCACCAATTGCCTTGATCACGGCGTCCGCAATGCCGGCTGCGCTCATCTCCGGCGCCAGGTCGTAGGTGGCGACCTTCTGCGAAGGAATCAGTACCCGGTCTTCACCAGGAAATGGTTTCTCGATGCCGCCGTTGAAGAAGTAGGTTACGTGGGCATACTTCTCGGTCTCCGCTATCCGCAGATTGCGCAGGTTCGCCTGGGCCAGCATGTCAGCCAATAAGTTCTCCATGGACTCGGGCAGGATCACCATGGGGAGCGAGAACTGCTTGTCGTACTGGGTCATGCAGACGTAGTGCAGGTGTTTCGGTACCTCGGCCCTGGGGATAATCTGATCCAGGTCCTCTGCACCGGGCAGTTCCCTGCCATCGCTCTTGGTCAGCCCACTGTTCCGCGCCAGAACCCGCGTGATTTGCCGCACCCGATCTGCGCGGTAGTTGAAGCAGATACAAGCATCCTCGTCGCTTACCGGGCCCACCGGCTTTCCAGCGGCATCGACCACCACAAATGGCTCGACGAATTCGTCCGTAACGCCATTGTGATAAGACTCCTTGACTCGGGCAAATGGGTCGCTGTAGGCTCCGCCCTCCGTCCTGCCGATCATGACGTCGAAGGCTTTCTTTTCCCGCTCCCATCGCCGGTCGCGATCCATGGCAAAGTACCGCCCACCTACACTGGCGATTTTTCCCACGCCAATTTCATCGATCTTGCGTTGCAACCTTTCGAGATATCCCACGCCGCTGGTGGGCAGGGTGTCGCGGCCATCGAGAAAGGCGTGGACAAAGACGCGCTCCACCCCGTGTTGTTTTGCGGCCAGCAAGAGGGCGTGCAGATGCTCCTGTTGAGAGTGGACTCCACCATCGGAGACCAGCCCCAGCAGATGCAGGGCGCGTCCCTTTTCACCCGCATGCTTCAGGGCCTGAACGATGACGGGATGACGAAAGAATTCGCGAGAGCGAATTAGATCGTCGATGCGCGTGATATCCATATGGACTACGCGGCCTGAGCCGATGTTCAGGTGGCCCACCTCGCTGTTGCCCATCTGCCCGTCGGGCAAACCAACAAAGTGGTCGGAAGCATGAAGCAGACTATGAGGATATTCCGCCAGGAGCTTGTCATACGTAGGCTTACGCGCCAGCGCTACTGCATTGGCGAAGCTCTCCGCGCGGTAACCCCAACCGTCGAGAATGGTAAGTACAATCGGTTTTTTCAGCCCCACGCTTACTCCCCGGCGTTCACTGCTTCGCGGCCGAGAAACTCGGCCCCTTGACCGAGTTCTTCCTCGATGCGCAGCAACTGGTTGTACTTCGCAATGCGATCGGTGCGCGACGCAGAGCCGGTTTTGATTTGACCTGCACCCGTGGCCACTGCCAGGTCGGCGATGAAGCTGTCTTCGGTTTCGCCGCTGCGATGGGAAATGACGGATGTGTAGCCGTAGCGGCGTCCCAGCGCGATGGCCTCAAAGGTCTCACTGATGGTGCCAATCTGGTTCACCTTGATCAGGATGGAATTGCCCACACCCTCCTCAATTCCTTTTTGCAAACGTTCTGTATTGGTTACGAACAGGTCGTCGCCCACCAGCTGTATCTTCTGACCCAGCTCTTTGGTCAGGAATTGCCAACCGGCCCAGTCATCTTCGGCCAACCCGTCTTCGAGCGAAATGATGGGGTACTGCCGTACCCAACTCTCCCAGAAACGAGTCATCTCTTCGCTGGTCTTCTCGCTCTTATCGCTTTTCTTAAAGACGTACTTGCCCTTTTCCTTGTCGAAGAACTCGCTCGCGGCCGGGTCCAACGCAATCGCGATCTCTTCCCCCGCCTTGTATCCGGCCAGCTGAATGGCTTCGAGGATCACTTCGATGGCTTCCACGTTGGACTTCAATGACGGAGCAAAGCCGCCCTCATCGCCGACCGCTGTGCTATAGCCCTTTTTCTTCAAAACGCCCTTCAAATGATGAAAGACCTCGACCCCCCAGCGCAGGGCGTCGCTGAAGCGCTCCGCGCCGACCGGCATTACCATGAATTCCTGAAAGTCTACGTTGTTGTCGGCATGCGCTCCGCCGTTGATGATGTTCATCATGGGCACCGGCAATAGCGAAGCATTGACGCCGCCCAGGTAGCGGTAGAGCGGGATCTGCAGCGCGTTGGCAGCAGCGCGGGAGCAGGCCATCGATACTGCGAGGATGGCATTGGCGCCAAGCTTTCCTTTGTTTTCCGTGCCGTCCAGCGCGATCATGGTGGCGTCGATCAGCCGCTGGTTGGCCGCATCCATGCCGGTCAACTCGGGAGCGATTGCACTCTCCACATTTTCTACCGCCTGCAACACTCCCTTGCCCAGGTAGTGCGCTTTGTCGCCGTCGCGCAGTTCCACGGCCTCGTGCTCTCCGGTGGAAGCGCCGCTGGGTACAGCCGCGCGGCCCATGGCTCCGCTCGCGAGAAGCACATCGGCTTCTACCGTGGGATTCCCTCGGGAATCCAGGATCTCGCGCGCGTGAATGGCAACAATCTCGGTCATATCACTCCTTGTAATGTGGTGCCGTAAACGATCTTTGAGGGGAGCACGGCGATCGACGGCAATCGCTTGTCCATCTGCCCCGGCAATGGTGTGAATAAAACTTCCCATCTCGCGTCAGATCAAATTCTAACAAAGGCCGCATCAACTTCCGTGAAAGCGGGTTTGCATGCATCGCATGTTACCCCCGTGGTTCTTTCCTTTTGTTGTTGAGGCTTCAGATGTAAGCTTGGACTAATCTGTAAGTGCAATGTTACTGCGCTTAGGTTTCAGGTTAGGACAGCTATGAAAAAGACACGTTTTTCTTTGGCCGCCGCGGCCACGCTTGTTCTCAGTTCCCCGTTTCTTCTGGCGCAAGCCAAGCCCAGTCCGTATGAAGGTGTTTCCACACCGCCTTCGAGCGATGCGATCAACACCACGGAGCAAGCACCCGCGACTCCTCCGGCGGTCGTTACACCTGCGCCTGCCCCGGCTGCAACCCGGCCCGTGCCGGCGCCTGCTCCCGCTGCGCAGAGCAATCCCGATGCCGGGATTATCGAAACACCGCTGCCTGCTTCAACCGAAGATTATGCGCCTCACCGCGCGGCGGCTCTGAAGGGCCGCAATTTCGAGGCTCCGGCGGACAACCGCGATGAGGGCATCGTTACCTACGTTCCTGGGCCCGCGAACGCGCTGCCTGCGGGAACGGTGTTCAAGGTCCGCATGGCGGAGGATATCGACGCCGGCTCCACCAAGCCGAACACTCCTTTCAAGGGTACGGTCGCCGAGGACGTGTTGCGCAACGGCAAAGTCATTATTCCGGTCGGTTCTGAATTGCACGGCAGGGTGGTCTATGCCACCGCCGGAAATCGCATGAACGGTGGCTCGGTCATCCACCTTCGGCCCGACGAATTTGTTCTACCGGACGGCACTCGCTACCATCTCCATGCCCAGGTCATCGATACCTTTGGCTCGGATACCAAGGCCAAGGGCGAGGGCAACATCGTAGCCAATGAACACGGCAAGCGGACAATCGCTGAACTTGGCATGGGTGCAGGCGGCGGAGCGGTCGTGGGAGCAGCCGTCGGGGCTGGAGTCGGCGCAGTGGTCGGCACGGCTGTGGGCGCCGGTATTGTGACCGCGCATTGGCTCCGGACCAACTGGTCCGCCAATCTGCCGGCACAATCCACGGTGGTTTTCAGCCTGACCGATCCGATGTACCTGAACCCGGCACAGGATCAGAAGACAGAGTTGCTACCCCAAACGTTCTAGGCGAGCGCGAGAAAAACTTCAGATCCCTCGCCTACGCTCGGGATGACAAAGTACAGAACAAAGCAAGAGCGCTCTACCGAACGCCGTCGGAACAACCGATGGGTGCCCCAGGTCTCGCTTTTGAGACCTGGGATCCCTGTAACTGATGGTCCGTGAAAACTCGACTCTCCTGCTTTTGTCATTAGGAGCTAAGCCGAGGGATCTGCAGTCCTTTCACCCCTGAGCAGGCTTCTCCGTAAACACCCGTTCTAACAATCGCCGCCAGGTCTTCTGATTCACCCTGTGGCTCTTCTTCAAATCTTCCAGGATGCGCTCAAAGTCAGTGTGCCCGTGCAGCCTGCTCCAGGCTGGATTCTTTGAAAACCAGGGGTAGTTCTCATTGCCCAGATAGATGGCACGGCGCAGCCAGTGGAGCGCCTCGCTCTCATCCCCCTCCACAGCAAAGTAGGTCGCCAGGCGGTAGGCCATTTCGCTGTCTGCTTCCGCGGCAGACAGTGAATCTTCTTCGATCAGCGAGGCGGCCCGCTCACGCTCCCCTACCTGCACATAGCACAAGGCCAATGTAGGAAAGGCAATCCGCATACTCTCGTCGTCGTGAATCACTGCTTCCAGAATGCTGATGGCCTGCTGCATATCGCCCTGGCGCATTCTCTGGTACGCGATCGAGGTACGCAACAAAGGATGCCTGGGTTCCAGCGTCAATCCCTTCTGTAGCTCTTCCTCCGCCAACTCCAATTGGTTCTGGTACTGGTACACACGTGCCCGGTGGTTGTAAATGATGGGCGCATTCGATGGATTCAGCTGAAGGGACCGGTTGAACTGTTGCAGCGCTTCTTCGTACATCCCATCGAGGCGCAGAGTTTGGCCCGCCACCAGGTGCACGTTCCAGTTGTTATCCGCTGTCCCCAGGAGATGTTCGATCCCATGCCGGGCGCTTTCCTTCTCGCCTCGCGAGAGCAGCATGTACACGCGGTAAAGGTTGGCCTCGATGGACCCGGGATCAATTTCAAGCGCCCGGTCAAAGCTACGCCTCGCCGCCAGCAAATACATCTGGCCGCCGAAACCCTGACGCACATACTCCAGTTGGGTGATCCCCAGGCCGCTCCATCCCGGAGCAAATCGCGCATCGCGCGCCACCACGCTTTCGAACATCTCTCTCGCTTTGTCGAGGTCACTGCGCGCGCCGGACCGCGACATAAACGACGACAGCAGGGCGCGCGCCTGCAAATACTCCTCCGATAGCTCCTCGGCCATCGGCGCGCTACGAGCCGGTTCTCCGTTCTGCTGCAGCTTGCCCAGCCCCTGCAACGTGGCGAACACCTCGTTGCAGATTTCCGTCTGGACGGCGATCAGGTCGAAGGAAGGCACGCTGATGGTGCCACCCGCGCGCACGCTCTGCCCGGACACATCCAGGAGTTGCCAGTTCAAATCAAACCCTTTTTCCGAGCGCATAAAATTGCCCGCCAACACCCACTGCACCAACAGCTTCTTGCCCACGGATAAAGGATCCATCTGCTGCATCGGCACCGGCAACTGCATCAACGAACTGGAAGGGCGCACCACCAGCGAAGACATGCGGGCCAGGCGCGCGGCAATCGCATCCGCCAGCGCATAGCCGTACAGGGGGGACTCACTGGACTGCCCAAAGTTCTGGAATGGCAGGACGAGAATCGTGTTCTGCTTCTGCACATCGGCCGACTCGCGAAAGCGCTCCGCCAGCATGGAAAGAAATCCGGTAGCCCTCTGGGCACGCTCAGCGGCCGGTATTTGCAAATTATTGGCCGTATCACCGGGCAGGATGCCGGTCTCCAGCTGCATCGTCTTCATGATGGTTCGCAATGCTTCGCGTAACTCGGCAGCAGAAGAGTAGCGCCCGCTCGGTGTTTTCTGCAGGCAGGTGGCGACCACCCCGGCCAGTTCGGGAGGTACCTGGGGACAACACTCGCTTAATGGTTGCGGCTCGGCAAACTGGATCGCCCGCACGCTTTGAAACTCTTCCGACTCCGGCCGCACAAACGGGTGACGGCCGCTCAACAACTCATAGAGGGTCACGCCCACTGCAAAAATGTCGCTTTGCACGCTGGTTTGACCGGTCACGAATTGTTCCGGCGCCATGTAAGCGATGGTGCCGCCGTGTGCGGTGTAGGTCATACGCGACTTGCGCTTGGACACATCTTTCGCCCGGCCCGGTTTTGCCGGATCGAACTCAGCCTCAGCCGTAGAGATCCTCCTGGCCAGGCCAAAGTCCAGAATCTTGACGACCCCGCCATCGGTCAACATCACGTTGCCTGGCTTCAGATCGCGATGGAAGATCCCTAACCGGTGTGCAGCACTCAAACCGTCCGCAATCTGGATACCCACGGAGAGCCCCAGTTGTACACTTGCCGGACCGTTGGCGATGATCTTGTCCAACGATTCACCAGGCACGTATTGCATGACGATGTAGGCCTCGTCTTCCAGATCTCCTACCTCGTAGATCGCGCAAACGTTGGGGTGTTCGATGGCGGAGGCCAGCCGAGCCTCGCGCAGCACGGTGCTGCGCATCTGTTCAATCGACAGCGCGCCGCGCTTCAATATCTTCAGCACTACCGGCCGCATGAGCAATGTGTCGTTGGCCAGGTACACGACTCCGCTGCCACCGGCGCCCAGCTTGCGAACAACCTCGTAGTGCTCGATGAGTCGGCGCTTCATGCATTCAGTCTATAATCCTTCGCATGGCCGATACCGGCAGCAAGAATCGCGGCACCCATTGGAACTGGCTTCTCCTTCTTCCTGCCGCCGGACTGCTTTTTCCCGCAATCTACGCCAGGGCGACGCCTACGCTGTTTGGCTTTCCGTTCTTTTACTGGTACCAGTTCGCCTGGGTGTTCCTGACGGCAGCGATTACCGGCCTGGTCTATTTCCTGGCAAAGGAATAATGGAGTTATAATTCTCCATAATTGGAGAGTTAGGATTCCATGCCTAAATCGCGACCTGCTACTCTGGCATATCCCGAAACCCGCTACTCTGCGGCAGTCATGCCGGACCTTTCACGCCCCGAAGAGCGTCGCCGCTTATCGGGGGCAGCCCTGAAGGCTTTTTTCAATATCCTGAATCACTGGAAGGTTCGTGATGAAGATGCGCGCGAGTTGCTGGGAGGGATCTCCAATGGAACCTACTATCAGCTGAAGAAGAATCCTCGCACCCCCGGCAAGAGCCTGGACCAGGACCAACTGGTGCGGATCTCTTATCTGATCGGGATCTTCAAGTCCCTCAATATCCTTTACAGCCAGCGGCTCGCCGACCAATGGATGCAGCTGCCGAACACTAACCCGATCTTCGCCGGCCGCGCGCCTTTGGACTACATCCTGCGCGGAGGGACGCCGGCCATGGGAATGGTGCGCCGCCTGCTCGATGCCCGGCGCGGCGGTTAACGATGGCATCTATCCCTGTTTCGAACATCCGCTGCTTCGATACCCATCGTCTACTACCCGCCAAATACTCTCCTAACTACGATTCCGTTCTTACGAGGATTGCCGGCGACGAAGATCTGCCTCTAATTTTCGAGCTCGACAATGCGACCAATGCCCGCCTGCAGGCGGAAGAAGGTCTAAGCCCCGATATCAGCGTTCGTGACCTGGTTTTTGACGTGCCTTACTACCACGTGATCAATGCTGCATTTACGCACGCCAACCCGCTGGGGGCGCGCTTCTCCACCCCTCACCGGGGCGCCTGGTACGCCGCGTTTGAACTGGCTACCGCCAAAGCCGAGGTGCTCTTTCACAAGAGCGTCGAGTTCGCGGAGATTGACTGGAAAGAACGCGAAGAGATTCAGTACGACGACTACCTGGCGGACTTTACCGCCCCATTTCACGACCTGCGCGGAATCGAGGATGACGCTCTGAGCCCGACCAGTTATGTGCGATCGCAGCAACTGGCGGTGGAGTTGATGGAGTTGGGCTCGCTGGGTATCGTCTACCCCAGCGTTCGGCGTGAAGGGGGTACCTGCCTTGCCTGTTTCCGCCCTAGCATTGTGGGAAATGTGCGCAAGAGCACGCCCTACCGGCTCATTTGGACGCCGCTACGGGCACGAATGGTCCGGCAGGACAGTGCAGCCCAATGAAGAAGCGGTTACCGGCCCGGACCAGTGAACGTCATTCCGCCGCACGTCGTCGAGTGTGGAGGGCTTCCAGGTCTTGCCCCGGTCGACGCTGACCCAATGGAGGGCGGTAGAACTTTTCAGAAGCACCGCGGAATAGATTTCCGGAGCTGTTTCCGATCGCGGACCCTGCCCGCTGCCGGGAGCGGTAGTGAGCGCGGGAATGCCTAGCAACTCAATGGCTTTTCCATCCCATTGCGGTTTGATCGGGTGCCAGTGTTTACCCTGATCGTCAGAGCGAAAAAGGGATCCGTTGCTGTCCAGCGATAGTTGGGATCCTCCCACCACCAGGTGGTAGATAGGAGAAAGTCCGCTGGGCAACGCGGGACTGGAGACGACTCCGGCTGCTGGGGCCTGCGTTTGAGACAGGCAGACACTACTGCAAGAAAGGACGCCAAGCGTCAGCAGGGCGACCTGTAAAGGACGCGCCCTCCGGAAAGGACTGAGCAGGGGAGTCATACGGTTGAGCTTACCGGCCAGAAGAAAACCCGCAATGCCCCTTCCGTGGCGGTGAATGACGCCTTTTATCACCCAAACGTAAGCAGCGGCCGCACCATCAACAAGCTGCCACCTACGTGACTAAGCCCAACGTGCTCCGCTACTTGGCTACGGGTCTGGAGGTCAAATCGCTGATCCTCGAAAAGCCCGCGGCCGGCAACATTATCCTCCCATACATTGGCGCTGATACGGGCAAAACCCCCAGCCCTGGCCTGTTCAATGGCCCACTCCATGAGCCGCCTCGCTATGCCTTGCCGCCGGTAGGGTGGCCGAACCGCAATGCCGTTCACCAGGAAGCTCTCCCAGTCCTGCGCCTGGTCGATGGCGCCGAGAATCTGAACCTTGTCCTGCGGAAGGATGTCCTGTTCCTCCTCGCGCAGCCACGCGGCCGGATAACCGTTCACCATCCCGACCACGCCCTTGTCGTCGGCAACAAAGCAGTGCCGCCAGTTGAAGCCGCCTGTTTCCTGCTTCATGGTGCGCGCGATCAGGCCGGCGAGCATCTCTTTCGGCGCCATCTCTTCCAGCAGAAATTCGTAGAGACCGTCGCCGGCCATGATCGATAGCTCGGCCAGCGCGTAGGCATCAGCAGGTGACGCAGGGCGAAAGACGATGGTTGAGGACATCACGCGTTGGAGGCCGCCCCAAGCTTGGTTCGGGGCGCGAATTTTCTCTTGTAATAAGCCTTCGTCAAGGCAATCGCGGGACTTCCAATCACGGTCGGCAGCACCCAGATTATCCAGCCGCCGTGAACAAAGCGGCCGATGGTGGTGACGCTGAAGGCCGTCCAGGCTGCGATGTAGCTGGCCAGCATATTGCCCAGGTGTTCGTACCACCAAAACATTTTCTCTTTCGGTGGGTGCAGGAATTGCCAGATCGACTTCGCGGCCAACCACATCCCGATGAAGCCGAAGAGAAGCGACGGAATGGTCAGGTTCTGTACCAGCACCGGCTTCACGACACCCACTACGGCCAGAGCAAGGCTGGAAGCGAAGGTCAGGATAGCGGCGGCCCAATCCGGCCAGGTCACCTTTTGCCCCTTGGGAAGATTCTTGTGAAAGAGAACCCGATAGGCGGAAAAAGCCGCGTAGAAACTAAACACCGCTACCAGTGCCAGGAACAGGATGGGGCGGTAAAGGGCAAGGACCAACGCGGTCGATCCAACGACAGCCATAGCCCAGAAATAGGTCTTGCCCCAGCGGCGATGAGCCTTCCCGCCTTTCGCTGAGGCCAAGGCCAACGGCGCCATCAAAAACGCAGTCGCGCCCGCGGTGATGTGCACGCCCAGCAGCGACTTTATCCAGACGGGATCCTGCATGCCTCCACCATACATCGGTTTGGTGTGCATACTGGAGGGATCATGGCCGTTGCAATGCTCCGTGGGGTTAATGTTGGAGGCCACCAGAAGATCGGTATGGCGGCGCTTAGGGATCTCTGCACGTCGTTACGGACTGCGGGACGTGCAGACCTACATTCAGAGCGGGAACCTGGTTTTCCGTGAGGATGGCGAGGATCCAGTAGCGATAGCACGCAAGCTGGAGAAAGCTATCGAAGGCGGCTTCGGCTTTCGCCCTGCGGTGATTGTTCGCACAGCTTCTGAACTGCGCAAGGTAGTTGCGAAGAATCCCTTCGCAGGGCGGCCGGGGGTTGAGCCCAATCGTCTGCTGGTGGTTTTCATGGATAGCGCCCCAACCAAACAAGCGCGTGACCTGCTACTGGGCCTGCCTTGCGAGCCCGAGGAACTGCATATTCATGGACGCGAGTTGTATATCTACTACCCTCACGGGATGGCTCACCCAAAGATTCCGCTGGTCAGAATGGAGAAAACACTGCAATGCGCCTCGACAGGCCGGAACTGGAACACCGTCAACAAGTTATTGGCCATGGCTGAGGTGCTGGAAGGCTCGAAGTAGAATTGCCACGCTTCCATGAAGGGTCCGCGGAACCGCAGATCCCTCGCTTGGCTCGGAGTCTGTGAGTTTTCGATCTTTTCGGCTCTCAACATAGGCAACCACTCTTTATCAACCACCGCGCTTTCCTTGCTGTCATCCCGAGCGTACCCGCATTTCCTACCTCGCCGCGCACACCGCGACCACTTATGTGGTTCTCCTGAAAGAGAACCACATGCAGCCGATGGAAGCCGCAACTCCTGACAGGGAATCCGGGGAAGCCGAGGGACCTGCGGTGCGCCTTTCGGCCGCCCCGGTTTTATACGCAGCAAGCATTCTCTATCCACTCCCCGCAAAGCCGTCATCCTGAGGACAGGCTCTTCGACTGCACGCCATAAGCTCTTCTGCTTGCGATAGCTTTGCCATCGCGCTTGGCTTGCGGAGAACGCCGGACTCTAGCCCAATCTTTTCCGAACCCGGGTTGCCGCCTCTCTCTCGCACTGCCATGCCCAAAACATATTTGACCCCCCGCGACACTAAATGCTCACAATCAGGATCTATATCGTCGTGCAAACCCCATCCGTCAGCCGCCTACCGCGCCGGAGGGCCGCACGGTGAGCAACCGGTTTGGGGTAAGCAGGAGGGCGCCCAGGCGTCCTCTTAGCAGGTCTTTGACAACTAACACCACAACCTGTCCGGCAAACGGCCGGGCCGTGTGGGGAGACTATTCTGCATGAAGCGAAAAGCAGCTCTCTCCTTCCTTTTGAGTACCAAAAAGGGGCTTATGGCGCATAAGGCGCTTATGGCGCACACTTTTTTTCCGCGCCCACCTGGCAGCGGCTCCAAAGACGGAGAATCTGGCGGCTGGTGACGGACGTTTCCCCTCCGCAGGATGAGTACCATCCCGCGAGGGAGGGCAAGATGCTCAATTAATTACTTGAGCACCTTGAGCACCTTGAGCACCTTGCTCATCTTGAGAGAACAATCGCGCCACGCTTTACAGACAGCGACCTGCAGTTCCGCCTCCCTTTCGTGGTAACGGAGTGGAGAGGATCGACAGTTTTCTTTTGGGCTGCTAAAAGGGCTCTATGCGCGCAGAGACAGGTGAGGCGGCCGTTGCATTAGACTGGAGACGGCATGATACCTACCCTTGAATGGACGGCTGACGGCGTCCGCTTTCTCGATCAGACACGCTTACCGCTGGAAGAAACCTACGTGCTTGCCACCACCAGCGACCAGGTGGCGACCATCATCACCACAATGGTGGTGCGCGGGGCGCCGGCCATCGGGGTCGCTGCCGCGATGGGCGTTGCTCTCGGAGTCAAGAACAGCTCAGCAACCACGATTCCGGCTTTGACCAGCGAACTGGAGTCTATTTCGAAGACACTGGCCGCTACGCGCCCTACCGCAGTCAATCTGTTCTGGGCGATCGAACGGATGCGCCGTCGTTTTTTCGCGCTCGCCGCCCAACCCGGCACTACCATTGCCGCCATTCAGGAAGGCCTGACCACGGAAGCCCGCACCATGTATGACGAGGACATCGCGGCCTGCCGCACCATGGGCGCATATGGCGCCCCGTTGATGCCGGCCTCGGGAGGAGTGCTGACCCACTGCAACGCGGGAGCCCTCGCTTCATGCGGCTATGGCATGGCTTTGGGCGTGATTCGTGCTGCCGTGGAACGCGGCCACCAGCTCCATGTTTACGCCGATGAAACACGGCCGTTCCTGCAGGGCGCGCGCCTCACGGCCTGGGAGATGATGCACGACGGCATACCCACCACCGTGTTGTGCGACAACATGGCCGCCAGCCTCATGCGCCAGGGTAAGATTCAGGCCGTGATTGTCGGCTCCGACCGGGTTGCCGCCAATGGAGATGTGGCCAACAAAATTGGCACCTATGGCGTCGCTATCCTGGCCAAGGAGCACGGTATCCCGTTCTATGTTGCCTGCCCGTGGTCAACCATTGATATGGCGACAGCCAGCGGCGACGCTATTCCCATCGAGCAGCGGGCGTCGAACGAGGTCACGCATCACGGCGGCAAGCAGATGACGCCGGACGGCGTAGGGATCGAAAACCCGGCCTTCGATGTAACCCCGGCCAAGTATGTCACCGCCATCATTACTGAGCGTGGCGTTCTCCGCGCGCCTTACGGAGAAGCACTGCGGGGGCTGGAACCGGCAACCGCATCGGCACGGTAAAGCCGCCGGCTTCGTCAAAGGAGGCGCCGGCTATTCACCCCATGGTCTTGAGCGCTCTCAATCCCCGCAATCGTTCGCTACCCCGAGGAATCACGCTGGTTCTCGGGAGCCTGGTCCTCGCTTTCATGTTGGCCGGCTTCCCGGATGATCGCCCTTCGCTCAAGCTGCTCATCCCGACCTTCGCCGCGGCGCTGGGGACGTGGGACACGATTCGCTGTCTTCGTCACCGGTGGAGCTTCTATCACGGCGCAGTAGTCGTGCTGATTTACATGGACATCATGGCTTTGTGCATGATCTTGTTCCTGCTGCTGTATCCTTACGGGCGCTGGCTCTTATAGATCCTTTCATCGCGTACAAGTCCGAAAGATAAAGAGTGTGAGGAGTGCCTCACGCTGAAGTAGAATCTTCGGGCAGACCCGGCCAAGTAAAAATCCCTTATCAGGAGAACCAATGCTTAAAGGATTTCGCGATTTTATCCTGCGCGGCAACGTGGTCGATCTGGCCATAGCCGTTGTGATCGGCGCCGCATTTTCGGCCATTGTGAATGCGCTGGTCGCCGACATCATCAACCCGTTGATTGCAGCCATTGTGCACAAGCCTGACTTTTCTGCGCTGCTGCTGAACGTCAACGGCGGCATCATTAAGTACGGCGACTTTCTCAATGCCCTGATCTCCTTCCTGATCATCGCTGCGACCATTTACTTTCTGGTTGTCCTGCCGGTTAACACGTTGTTGAACAAGTTCCGGCCCAAGGTCGTCGCGGCACCCAGCACGAAGCCGTGCCCGGAGTGCCTGAGCGAAATCCCGATCGGCGCCAAGCGCTGCTCGCATTGCGCTCAACTCGTGGCGTAAGGTCGTGCGGAGGGACTGCTTCCCATGGGGGCAGTCCCCTCGTATTAAACTCTGATATCACCTGTTCATTCCCAACACGGTTCGTCGTCCACCTGCTGGTCCTCGCTCCCTTTGCCGCCGCGGCCCAGGTTTCTCCTTTTCCCGATCACATTTTGGGTTATCGCGACTTTAGCCGGCAGGCCAAGCTCGATCAGGAGTTCCTGGCCATTCCCGATCCCAAGCTGGCCCAGGAAGAGCTAAAGACACTGACTGCCGTTCCTCATGTGGCGGCGAGCAAAGAGGATTACGACACTGCTGTCTATGTGGCCGGGAAGTTCAAAGCGGCGGGCCTCGACACCCAGATCGTTCCGTACAAAGCGTGGCTGAATCTTCCTCAGGAGGTTTTCCTCGAGGCCACCAATGCCGAGGGGAAGATTCTGATGACCGGGCCCACGCGGGAGCATGTCGAGGCAGATCCGTATCAGGATGATCCGCGAGTGCTGCCAGCCTTCAACGGCTCTTCCCCAGCCTGTGATGTGACCGCCGAGGCCGTGTATGCCAACTACGGGCGACCGGAGGATTTCAAACGGCTGGAGGACCTGCACATCAGTGTCGCGGGCAAGATCGTCCTGGTCCGCTATGGGATGAACTTTCGCGGGGTTAAGGTCTACCTGGCGCAGCAGCGGGGAGCTGCCGGAGTCATCATCTACTCCGATCCGGCTGACGATGGGTACTTCCAGGGCGACAAGTATCCGCACGGGCCATGGCGCCCGGATACCGGGGTGCAGCGCGGCTCGGTGCAATACATGTTCAAGTATCCGGGCGACGCCACCACGCCGGATGTTGCGTCGACGCCGGGGCTGCCTGCGGCGCAGCGCCTGCCCCTGTCCAAGATAAGCAGCCTGCCTACGATTCCCTCAATGCCGCTCTCTTACCACGATGCCGCACCCATCCTGGAAAACCTGGGCGGCCCGGTGGCGCCCCGGGAATGGCAGGGCGCGTTGCCGTTCAGCTATCACGTGGGGGGCGGGGGCCTAACGAAAGTGCACATGCGGCTGAAGATGGATTACGCGCAGCGCACGGTGTGGGACGTAATTGGCAAAGTTACCGGCAGCGAACTTCCCGATGAGTGGGTGATCGCCGGCAATCATCGGGACGCGTGGGTCTATGGCGCTGTCGATCCCGGCAGCGGGACGACGGCCATGCTGGAAGCTGTCCACGGGATCGGCGGCCTGCTGGCGCAAGGATGGAAGCCGCGGCGAACGCTCTACTTCTGCAGCTGGGATGCGGAAGAAGAGGGCCTGATCGGCTCCACGGAGTGGGCGGAGGAACATGCCAAACAACTGGCCCACGCTGTGGCGTACATCAACACAGACGCCAGCGTTTCCGGAGTTCACTTTGAGGCCTCCGCCGTGCCCTCGCTGAAACAGTTTATCCGCGAGGTCACCATGGAGGTGGCCAGCCCGAAGGGCGGATCCGTCTACGACGAGTGGAAAAAGGACCTCAATGACGCTGCTGCAAGGAGGCACCCGAGCAAAGAGTTTAACGAAGCGCCGATGGTTCCGCTGACGGGTGGCGGCGAAGTTCGCGTGGGCGACCTGGGCAGTGGTTCGGATTACACGCCTTTCATTCAACACCTGGGCGTGCCTTCGACCGACATCGGTTCCACCGGCCCGTATGGCGTTTATCACTCGGTGTTCGACAACTACTCCTGGTTCGTGATGAATGCCGATCCAACCTTCGTTTATGAGCAGCAGATGGCCCGGGTTTTCGGCCTGGAGGTGCTGCACATGGCGGATACCGATGTGCTGCCCTACGACTACGTGACCTACGCCCGGCAGATACAGGCTTACCTCTTTGGCGCACAGGCGCGCGCCAGGGATGTGGGAATGGCGAGCCTGGACTTTGATGCTGCGTTGGGGGCGGCGGGCCGGTTTGCGGGCGAGGCGATGTCGGTCATGGCCAAACAGGTCGCGGCAAAGGGGGACCCCACCGCGTTGAACGCCTCGTTGCGGGCAGTGGAAGGTGATTTGCTTGCGCCGGAGGGCCTGCCGGGACGGACCTGGTTCCGGCACACCATTTTTGCGCCGGGCGAGTACACGGGGTACGCCGCGGTTGTGATTCCAGGGGTGAACGAGGCCATCGATGCGCGCGATCCGGTTCGCGCACAAGCCCAAATGGCGAATGTGACGGCTGCGTTGGTGCGGGCGACGGAAACGCTGGAATCGGTGCAGTAAGCCGCTAGCCGCGGCTCGCCAGGGTCTCCGCTTGCAGTGTCACCAGTTCCGTCAAATCCTTCTTTTCCAGGCCGTGGACTTCCTTGTTGAAGGCATCGACCTTGCTCGACCAGTTCATGGAGCAGAACTTGGGACCGCACATGGAGCAGAAGGCCGCTTCCTTGTAATAGTCGTCGGGTAGGGTTTCGTCGTGCATCGAGCGCGCCGTTTCCGGGTCGAGGGCAAGCGCGAACTGCTTGTTCCAGTCGAAGGTGTAGCGGGCGTAGCTGATGGCGTCGTCGCGGTCCTGCGCTCCCGGACGGTGGCGGGCGATGTCGGCTGCGTGGGCGGCGATCCGGTAGGCGATCATGCCGTCCTTCACGTCTTTTTCGTTGGGTAGGCCGAGGTGTTCCTTGGGAGTGACATAGCAGAGCATGGATGCGCCATGCCAGCCGATGATCGCGGCGCCAATGGCGCTGGTGATGTGATCATAGCCCGGTGCGAAATCGGTCACCAACGGTCCCAGGGTGTAGAAGGGAGCGCCGTCGCAGAGCGCTACTTCTTTTTCCACCTGCTCCTGGATCTTGTCCAACGGCACGTGGCCGGGGCCTTCGATCATGACTTGTACGTCGCTCTTCCAGGCAGTTCTGGTCAGATCGCCCAGGGTCTTCAACTCGGCAAACTGCGCCTCGTCGCTGGCGTCGGCGATGGAGCCGGGACGCAAGCCGTCGCCCAGGGAGAAGCTTACGTCGTATTTCGCCATCACCTTTACGATGCGGTCGAAGTGTTCATAGAGGAAGTTCTGGCGATGATGATGGGTCATCCACTGGGCGAGGATGGCGCCGCCGCGGCTGACGATGCCGGTGATCCGCTTGGCGACCATGGGGACGTATTGGATGAGCACGCCGGCGTGGACGGTGAAATAGTCCACCCCCTGTTCGGCCTGCTCTTCGATCACTTCCAGGTAGACATCAATGTTCAGGTCTTCGAGCTTCTTGACCCGGTTCAGCGCCTCGTAGATGGGCACGGTGCCGATGGGCACGGGGCTGTGGCGGAGGATGGCTTCGCGGATCTCGGGAATGCTGCCACCGGTAGAGAGGTCCATCACGGTGTCGGCGCCGAAGTTGACGGCCATGTGCAGCTTGTCCAGCTCCTCACGGATGTTGGAGGAGACCGCGGAGTTACCGATGTTGGCGTTGATCTTGCACCGGGTGGCGACCCCAATCCCCATGGGCTCAAGTTCGGGGTGATTGATGTTGGCAGGTATGATGAGCCGGCCGGCGGCGATCTCGTCCCGGATCAAGCCGACGGGGATCTTTTCCCGTTCCGCGACATAAGCCATCTCTTCGGTGATTTGTCCCTTGCGCGCAAAGTGCATCTGGGACATGTTGGTATCGCCCGTGCGTGCTGCTTCGAGTTTGCGCTTTACGATCCACTCAGCCCGCGGCTTCAAGATCTCATCCGTGCCGTTTCCGTTGCTGCTCATTGTCGAATCGCCTCAGAAGAATTATACGTTCAGATGCGGCGCTTGACGGAAGAGACCATAGGCTCCTACCCTTAAACAAGCCATGAAAATCCCTGGGCAGACATTTCGCATCGGCGCGGCAGCTGTGATCATTCTGGGCACCATCATCTATCTTGCGATCAGCGGCGTCCAAGCGGATAAGAGCTACTACGTGACCATCGGCGAGATGCAGGCCATGGGGAACAAGGCTTATACGCGTCATTTGCGGGTGGCTGGAGATGTGGCGGCGAATTCCATCGAGCGCAGCGGGACCAACGCCCGGTTTGTGCTGACGGAGCAGGGCCACACGCTGCGGGTCAACTACCAGGGGATTGAGCCTCCGCCGGATACTTTCAAGGATGGCTCCCAGGCGCTCGCCGTGGGAACTTATGGCCGGGACGGTGTGTTCCATGCCACGGAGCTGCAGGCCAAATGCGCCTCTAAATACGCGGCTGCCAAGCCCGCACCGAATACGGCTTCCCTCAAGCCTCCGGTCGCGACCGCACCTAAGTAGAGACTCCCCGCTCAGTCGAAAAGCTGTCCGTCGAGGACCGTGGTATCCCACATCTCGCGAAAAACGAGCGAGATATGGGGCACCCGACTATTCCGTTGCCGGTAGAGGAGGCAGAGCGGCGGCTTTCGCGCTCTATACTCCTAGGGGATGGTTCTCGTTCAGGTCGACAATGTATCGCGCATGTTTGGCCGGTTCCCTGCCCTGCGCAAGGTTTCTCTCGACCTGATGGCGGGCCGTTGCTACGTTCTGCTGGGTGAGAATGGCGCGGGCAAATCGACTCTGCTGCGCATCCTTGCGGGATTGCTCGAGCCGTCACTGGGCACCGTCCGCATCCTTAACAACGGCAAGCCGGAAAAGATTGCTCACCAACAAGCGCGCATCGGCTACATGAGCCATGCGCCGATGCTCTACGACGAACTTTCGGCCGAGGAAAATCTGCGTTACTTTGCCGGTCTGTACCAAACCTGTTCCTGTCTTACTCCGTCGGAGGCACTGCTTGCAGTGGGCCTCGACCCGACTCTGAGCCGCCCGGTCGGCCAGTTCTCCCAGGGCATGCGCCAGCGCACGTCTCTGGCGCGGGTTCTGCTGCCTCGACCCGAATTGCTGCTGCTCGATGAGCCGTTTTCTAACATGGATGCTGCCAGCGCGGGCAAGATGGTGGCGCTGCTGGGGCAGCTTCGCTCGGCGAACCGCACGGTGGTGCTCACCACGCATCAGAGAACGCTTGCCGAACCTCTGGCTGACTACTTCCTGACCATGGAGGGGGGACAATTAATATCTGTCGCCGAGGGGCCGGCGCGATGAAGACCAATGCCGCGCGCATCCTCGAAGGGCTGGGCATCGCCTACACGCTGCAGGAGTATGAAGTCGATCCGGAAGACCTCTCCGCGATCAACGTGGCGCGAAAGATCGGGCTGCCGGTGGAGCAGGTATTCAAGACCCTGCTTACGGTGACGGGGCCGGACCAATACGCGTTCGCGGTGATTCCCGGCGACGCGGAACTAGACTTCAAGAAGCTGGCCCGCGCGGCTGGAGTCCGCAAGACGGAAATGGTTTCGCTGAAGGACGTGCAACCGCTCACCGGCTATATCCGTGGCGGGGTCACCGTGTTCGGCGCAAAAAAAGATTTCCCGGTGTTTGCGGATGAGACGATCGAGCTTTTCGATTTGATCTCTGTTTCGGCGGGACAGCGAGGCGTTCAAGTCCTGCTTGCGCCTGCGGAGTATGTGCGCGCTGCCCAGGCCACGGTGGCTGCCTTGACCAAGGACCCGGCGCGCTCTTGAGCTATTTATGGATCCACCTGGCAAAGGACTTGCGCCTGGAATGGCGGTCGAAAGACGCCATCAACGGGATGCTCTTCTTCGCCTTGATGGTCGTCGTGCTTTTCAGCCTGGCGTTCGATCCCACGGCGGCCATATCGCGGCAGATCGCGGGGGGGATCCTGTGCGTAGCTACTCTATTCGCCGCAGTGACTGCGCTGAATCAGACGTGGACACGCGAACTGCGGCACCAGGTGCTGGATGCACAGCGCATGGCGCCGGCGCCGGCGTCCTCACTTTTCCTGGCTAAGGTGATTGCCAACTTCATCTTCGTGACCGTAGTGCAGATTATCCTGGCTCCCCTGTTTGCCATTTTTTATAACCTCCATCCCGTGGGAGAGACGTGGCTGCTGATTCTGGTCCTGCCGCTGGGCACGTGGGCACTGGTGGTGAACGGAACCTTCTTTGCGGCGCTGTCGGTGCGGACACGGAATCGGGAATTGCTGCTTCCCCTGCTGCTGTTTCCTATTTTCATTCCGGCGCTGCTGGGCATGGTAGAGGCCACGACGGCTATATTGACGGGCGAATCGGAACCCGGGCTCTGGATCAAGCTCCTGGCCGGATACGACATCATTTTCACCACGGTGGGCCTGCTGTTGTTTTCCACGATCCTTCACGCGGAGTGAAGTCCCCCTGCGGCTTTCGAGGTAACCCATTCTGACGGGGCGTTCGCGCTTCCCTATCGATATTCATTGGGAATAGAGTGGTTGGCGTCCGGCGGAGGCGACCATGACGGCACGCAAAGGGTTCACAGTTTCGGTGTTACTGCTGTTTTGTTTGGTAGGCGCGGCGAAGGACAAGAAAAAGGGTCTGCTGCCGGCGGACGTTCTTGAGGCGCGTACGGTATTGGTGATGATCGACCCCGCGGCCGGAATAGCAATTGAAGATCCTAACGCCAACCGGATGGCGCGGGAGAACGTGGAAAAAGCTTTGATGAGGTGGGGCCGGTATTCGCTGGTCACGGAACCGTCGACCGCAGACCTCATTATGACCGTCAGGAAAGGGAGCGGCAAGATAGCGCGACCTACGATTGGGGGCGTTCCCCAGAATAACGATATTGGTGTGCTCCAGCCCACCGATTCGGGAGGGCGGATTGGCGCCCGGCAGGGGAATCCGGGAAATCCCGGCGGGCCTATGAATCCTCAATCCACCTCTCCAGGCCCTCGCCCCCAGGTAGAAGCGGGGGAGGACGACGACATGTTCGTGGTCTATCGCAACAACAAGGAAAATCCGTCCGGATCGCCGCTCGAGGCTCCTTCCGTGTGGCGCTATAGCGCGGTGGACGCTCTTGAATCTCCGGATGTTCCGGCGGTGGATAGGTTTCGGGACCTGGTTTCGAAGTCGGAGAAGGCGCTGAACAAAACTCCCTGATTCGCGATTCTGCTGACCGCGGGCCTCCGATTCGTACCTGCGTCGCGGTTCCTCTCAAAATCTTCCATTCTGATCTGCTATTCCCCGCCGAGTCTCTCCAAGCCCCGGAGGACTACCGCGCTCCACCGGATAGGCCGATAAGTCCGGCATACGGCAATAGCGTCTCTGGCCCGAAGGCCAGTCGTCTGCACGATTGTCGACCCGGGCAACTGAAGCAGATGTCTTGTTTTGCAACAACTCTGCGTCGCACAACCGTGGCAGAGGAATCCTGATGGACGCATTTGTGCGGGGTGGGCGATGATCAGCGCGAGGCCGGGTGCGGCTCGCAGTCTCTTCGTAGCGGTCACGATCCTGGTGGTGACCCACGCTACGCTCCTCGTGTTTAATCCACGTGCAACGCTCTTGTCGAACCTGTTCATTCTTGCGTTTCCCCTTCTGGGGGTCATGACGTGCCTGGTGGCCGCTTACAGCGAGCCTCAGGAGACCAAGCCGTTGTGGCTTTTATTCGGGAGCGGTTTGCTGCTTGCAGCGATTGGTCAAGTTGGGCTGACGTATTACTACTACGTACGAAACATGCACTCTCAGACGCAAGCACTCAACTCTGACTTCTTTTTTTTCGCGTACGGGATTCCTGTCATGCTGGCAATCTGCACCAGAAGTTCAGATGCCGGCCTGAAGGTCTTTGCATGGCTTGATGGGGCTCAAGCCCTGATCGCAGCGGTACTGGCCTACCTGCAGCTTTTCTCGATACTGCCGTCGTCTTCCCGGCCCGAGGCGATCTCCGCAACGAATCTCATGTATTTGAACAATGCGGAGAATCTGGTTTTGGTCGGAGCCGTGACGTTGCGGTTCTTTTCTAATCCGAGCCCGTCGAGAAAACGCTTTTATCGCGTGCTCTCCTTCTATCTGTGGGTCAACGGAATGACGCTTCTGATCCTGGGCTACCTCGAGTTGAAGCACGGCTGGCGTGACGGACCGCAAGACGCTGCGTGGGGGACGCCTGAACTCGCTCTCCTGGGCTCGTTTGTGTGGCAACGGCAGAGCCATCGGGACGAGAGTGGGCCGAGCAGCGGTGAACGAAACGTAGGATTGCTGATTGATAATCTCAGCCCAATTTTATTGACGCTGGCTATCACGCTGATGGGAGTAAAGATAGCGACGGAGCATCCCGGGTTAGGATTTGTGTGCATATCATCAGCGGTTGCGATCTATGGAGTACGAGCGGCGATCCTGCATGTGAGGTACGCGAAGTCGCGAGAGGAATTGACGAAGGCGATGATTGCCGCCGAGCAGGCGAGCCGGGCCAAGAGTCAATTTCTGGCAAACATGAGCCATGAAATCCGGACGCCGATGAACGGCATACTGGGTATGACGGAGCTTGCCCTCGGCACGAATTTGAGTGAAGAGCAACGTGATTTTCTGATGACGGTGAAGTCGTCGGCAGATCGCCTGTTGACCATCATTAATGAGATTCTCGATTTCTCGAAGATGGAAGCGGGCAAGACCGTGCTGGATTTGATCGCGTTTCGACTGCCAACCATGGTCGAGGATGTGATGAGGAGCCTTGCCCTCCTGGCGCAACAGAAGGGTCTGGATTTCGGCGTGCACATCGCGCCGGATGTACCTCCTGACGTGATTGGCGACCCCATCCGTCTTGGGCAGGTGCTGATCAATCTGGTGGGGAACGCGATTAAATTCACCGAGCACGGAAAAGTGCGCGTGGATATATCTGCAGAATCGGTGGCGAACGGCTGCGCTTGTTTGCAGTTTTCGGTTCGCGACACGGGGATCGGAATCGCACTGGATCAGCAGGAAGGGCTGTTTCAGGAGTTTCAGCAAGCGCACACTTCCGGCCGCCGGCTCTATGGGGGCACCGGGCTGGGACTAGCTGTCTCCAAGAGCATTGTGACTTTGATGGGTGGCACCATCGGCCTCCAGAGCAAGCCCGGAGAGGGCACGACGATCACGTTTCTCGCTTGTTTTGATCTTTCCCCTGTGCCGCTGGCTGCGCAGCCCAGCCGGAGCGTAGAGGTCCTGCAAGGGACGGATGGCAACGGTATGAGGCGAGGACCTTTCCCATCGCTCAGGATCCTTCTGGCCGAAGACAACGCGGTGAATCAAAGAGTCGCCATGAGTATGCTGGGCAAGATGGGACACCGGATTACTCTGGCAACGAACGGTTTAGAAGCCATTGCACAGTGGAGACAGGGCGATTTTGATTTGATTTTGATGGATGTTCAAATGCCCGAGATGACCGGGCTACAGGCCACGATGCAAATCCGCCAGGAAGAGGCGGCGGGGATGCACGTACCAATTATAGCGATGACTGCATCTGCGATGGGCGAGGAACGGGATCGGTGTCTGGCGGCTGGCATGGATGATTTCATTTCAAAACCAGTGAGTTACCAGGTGATTGAAGAAATGATCGTGGCTACATTTTCGAATAGAAGGTGAGGTTGGCGTCCTTGTTCCGGTCATAGCCGAGGACGCTACTCCTGCGTACACAGACGCTATGAGTAAGCTTCGCAGGGACGGCTTATCCAGGATGACGCCGCGGCCGATGTTCAGCCGTCCCTTCGGGACTGGGTTTGTGAGGGGCTCAGCACTTGTTTCAAAGAGGGCAAAGTTCCCTTGGTCGAAGATTGTTGGGCAACTCGCTTGATCTTCATAGTTAACGTTTAGGTGCAGGGTAAAATTGGCGTCTATCGGCCCACTAGTTGTGCGTGGAATGGCGAGTAGCGAGCTCCTTCGAGTTTTACGCTGGAGGAAGCGGCTTCGAGGGTGCGCACGTCTTCAGGGGATAACTCAACAATCGCGGCTGCTAGATTTTCTTCGAGGCGAGTGAGCTTCGTGGTCCCTGGGATGGGAACAATCCAGGGCTTCTTGGGGAGGAGCCAGGCGAGTGCGATCTGCGCTGGGGTTGCCTTCTTTTGTTTTGCGAAGGAGGTGACTACGTCTACCAGAGCCTGATTGGTTTTGCGGTTCTCTGCGGTAAACCGGGGAACGGTGTTGCGGAAGTCTGTGGTGTCAAACTTTGTATCAGCGTCGATTTTTCCCGTGAGGAAGCCTTTTCCCAGGGGGCTAAAGGGGACAAAGCCGATGCCAAGCTCTTCGAGTGCCGGGATGACATCTCAGGGTAGAGCGCCATCCGGAATGCTCTCCTGAAGGCAGAGCCGCAGATAGCGCAGCAGGACCGGGCTGTCCAGACCATCCGGATCAAATAAATGATTCAAGGCTAAACCGTCCATCACGCCGCAGATCGCGAGGCAGTCGCTCAGTTTTGCGCTCGCCGTCTTACCGTTTAATTGCGGGAGCAGGCGGCTGATCTCCGGGATCGAGGTGCGCAGGCGCATCGTCCGCAGCAGGTCAGCCAATCGTTTGCGCTTGCGAGGATGACGTATTGCGTAGAGTTTGAATTCGACGTTCAGCAGCATGCGCTCCAGGTCTTTGCTTAATCGCGCAAGATACTGGGCCAGAGCTTCAATGCGTTCGTTGATGGTGGGCAAAGGCAGCAGGAGCGAGCCGAGCTCGGTCAAATCGCGAACCGCATCTTCTTCAAAGATGGCCAGGAACACATCGTCTTTGTCTTTGAAATTGTCGTAAAACGCGCCGCGGGTTTTATGAGCGCGCAAAGCAATGTCTTCGATGCGAGCATGTTCGAATCCGTCGCGGGCAAAAATATGTCTTGCGGAACGAATAAGTTCGGCACGGGTGACGATACCGCGGCGCTGCCTCTGCAGCGGCTCAGGCTCACGTTTACGAACTCTTTTTGCATCCACCATACGCGTTCCAGAGTCTGATCATAGAACATACATGCGCGAATGTTTTCCGGCGCACTTCCAAAACCTTTAAGGGGAAACAAGTAATGATCCAGTGGCTTAGATCCGCGGCAGAAGCAACTGGCCGCAACAGAATGCATTGTATTCCCGCGGCAAGCGTAATGATTTTGGGGGCCGCGCTGTTCAGCGGCTGTGGAAAAGCTCCGGCCGCCGCGGGAGCGCCGCCCGCCCCTGCCCGTATCAGTGGTGCAGATCGAGGCAACTGACGTGCCGGTTTCCAACGAGTGGGTGGGTACGCTCGACGGCTATGTGAACGCACAGATCCAGCCCCAGGCCAACGGCTACCTGATCAAGCAGAACTACCGGGAAGGCGCCCAAGTGGTGAAGGGCCAGATCCTGTTCGAGATCGATCCTCGGCCCTTCCAGGCGGCGCTCGACCAGGCGAAAGGGCAGCTGGCCCAGGCAAAGGGGCAAGTGCTGCAGGCGCAGGCGCAACTTGGCCTGGCCGAGATCAACGTCAAGCGAGACACGCCGCTGGCCCAGGCTCGGGCCATCGCGCAGAGCCAGCTGGACAACGACGTTCAGACGAAAGCGCAGACCGAGGCCTCGGTCGAGTCGGCAAAGGCTTCTGTCGCCGCGGCGGAAGCGGCGGTCGAAAACGCTCAACTGAATCTTGGCTTCACCCATGTGCGGTCGCTGATCACCGGGGTCGCCGGGCAGGCCACCACGCAGGTGGGCAACCTGGTCAACACGCAGTCGGTGCTTACCGCTGTTTCCCAGTTGAACCCCATCAAGGTTTACTTTTCGATCAGCGACGCCGAATACCTGGCCCTGATCCAACGGGCCCGGAGTGCGGGCGGCGACCTGCTTAAGAATGAAAATGCCATTCCTCTTACGCTGACGTTGGCGAACAGCGAGACGTACCCCCTGAAGGGCCACATCGAATTTGTCGATCGCCAGATGAACCCGCAGACCGGGGCCATCCGTATCGCCGCGGTGTTCCCCAATCCCAATAACGTGCTGCGGCCGGGGCAGTTCGGCCGGGTTCGCGGGGAGACGCAGCTGCATCACAATGGCTTGCTGGTGCCGCAGGTTGCGGTGCAGGAACTGCAAGGCTTGCAGCAGGTCTACGTCGCCGGCAACGACAACAAGGCACATCTCACCACGATCGAACTCGGCCCCCAGATCGGCAACAACTGGCTGGTCCAGGGCGGCCTCACTCCCGGAGCACAGGTAATCGTCGACAACCTACAGAAACTGCGCGAGGGCGCTCCTGTAAACCCACACCCGGCTCCGGCCACTGTCGCCTCGGCCAACAGCACGACCAGCAACGCTGCGGGGAGGTAACGGATGTCGAAATTTTTCATCAGGCGACCGATCGTCGCCATCGTGATCGCTATTGTTACGGTGATTCTGGGTACGGTGTCGCTGGTGAGCCTGCCCACGTCGCAATATCCCGACATTGTTCCGCCGGAAATTCTGGTGACCGCCACCTACCCGGGTGCGGATGTCAAAGACCGTCTCAGCAAGCGGTATCGACGCCGATCGAGCAGCAGATGAACGGCGTCGACAACATGATCTACATGGACTCGGTCAGCGCCAACAACGGCGTGGTCCAGCTGTTTGTCGACTTCGATGTCAAGACCGATCCCAACATCGACCAGGTGCTGGCGCAGCTGCGCGTCGATCAGGCACAGTCACAGTTGCCGGCCCAGGTTACGACCGCCGGCCTGACGGTACAGAAGGCGCTTACTTCGCCGTTGATGCTGATCGCTGTCAACTCGCCGGGCGGCAAACTGGGCCAGGAGTTCCTCACTAATTACGCCATCATCAATCTGCAGGATCAGACTCGCCCGGGTCAAAGGCGTGTCGCGCGTGCAGGTGTTCGGCGGACAATACGCGATGCGGGTGTGGGTGCATCCCGACCAGATGGCCAAACTGGGCGTCACCGCGCCCGAAGTTATCCAGGCCATCCAGACCCAGAACAACGTGAACCCCGCCGGGCAGATTGGCGCTGAGCCGATTCCGCAGGGGCAGCAGTTTACCTACACCGTGCGCACACAGGGCCGCCTGGTGAAGCCGGAGGAGTTTGGGGCCATCATGATCCGCGCTAACCCTGACGGATCAATCGTGCGCCTCAGTGACATTGCGCGGATCGAGCTGGGCGCAGCAGGCCTACACCATTTCTGCCCGCTACAACCAGGCGCCCGTCGGGCGTGATGGCCATCTACCAGCTGCCCGGGTCCAACGCTGTGCAGACCGCGGCGGCTGTCAATGCACGCATGAAGGAACTGTCGGCGACCTTCCCAGCCGGCATCACTTACGACGTACCGCTGGATACGACCAAGGCCGTTACGGCAGGTATTCACGAGATCGTGCTTACGCTTGCTGGAAGCGCTCGGGCCTGGTCGTGATTGTGGTGTTCATCTTCCTGCAGGGATGGCGCGCTACGCTGATCCCGTTGCTGGCCGTTCCCGTGTCGCTCATCGGAACGTTCATCATTTTCCCGGCGCTCGGCTTCTCGATCAACACACTTTCGCTCTTCGGCCTGGTGCTGGCCATCGGCCTGGTGGTGGATGACGCCATCATCGTGGTGGAAGCGGTGGAGCACCATATCGAAGAGGGCATGGATCCCACTGCCGCGACCATCAAGGCCATGGAAGAAGTGGGCGGACCGGTGGTGGCCATCGCCCTGATCCTGGCGGCCGTCTTTATTCCGACGGCGTTCATCCCCGGCATCACGGGGCGAATGTATCAACAGTTTGCCGTCACGATCGCGATTTCGGTGCTGATCTCCGCTTTCAACGCTCTGACGCTGTCGCCTGCGCTGGCATCCTTGCTGCTTCAAGCCTAAAGAGGAACGGAAGGAGCGGTCTTCTAGGCAGGGGGTTCGGGCTGGTTCAACAAGTTTTTCGGACGCACCACGAACAGCTTCGTCCACACATCGGATGTTCTGATTCATAAGTCTGCCATCGCCATGGTGGGCCTAGCCCTGGTCGCGGTGGTCGCGGTGCTGATCGGCAAGGGCCTGCCTGGCGGCTTCATCCCTACGGAAGACCAGGGCTACATGTTCCTTGCGCTGCAGCTGCCGGACGCGGCATCTGCGCAACGCACCGATGCTTGCCGAACAAAAGATTACGGATGCGCTGCTCAAGACAGACGGCGTGCAAGGCGTGATCGCGGTGAACGACTTCTCCCTGCTCACCCAGGTGCAAAGCACGAACTCCGGCTTTTTCTTCGTGGCGCTCAAGCCGTGGGATAAGCGCAAGAGCGAAACAGCAGCAACTCGAGTACATTCAAAGCCATTTGCAGAGGCAGCTGATGGCCAATCCCTCGGGCATTGCCTTTGCGTTTCCGCCGCCATCGATCCCCGGTATTGGAACCTCCGGGGGCGTGACCATGATTCTCGAAGACCGCTCCGGCGGCGATGATCCCACGGTCCTGGCGAAGAACGTGTTCGCCTTTCTTGGCGCGGCCAGCAAGCGGCCTGAGATTGCAGCCGTCATCCCGTCGTATCAGCCCGCTGTTCCCCAGCTTTACGCCGATGTCGACAAGGCAAAGGCTCTGCAGCAACAGGTGCAGCTTTCCGATGTCTACACCACGATGTCGACCTTTATGGGCGGCTACCTGGTGAACTACTTCAATCGCTTCGGCCGCCAGTGGCAAACCTACGTTGAAGCCGAGGGTACGTCGCGCACAGAATATCGCGAACATCAGCCAGTTCTATGTGAGGAGCGCGAACGGCAGCCAGGTTCCGCTTTCCTCGCTGGTCAAGGTCAATCAAACGACGGGGCCGGAATTCATCTACCGGTTTAATGAGTACAACGCGGCGCAACTGAATATCACAGGCGGTCCCGGTTACAGTTCCGGCCAGGTTCGGCACGCTCTGGAAGAGGTTTTCCAACAGACCATGCCGGCGGGCGCAGGGTTCGATTACTCGGGCATGTCTTACCAGGAACAGCAGGCGGAAAAAGGAGTGCCGTCGTGGGCCGTGTTCGGTCTATCGCTGCTCTTCGTCTTCCTCATCCTGGCGGCCTTGTACGAAAGCTGGACGCTGCCCTTCAGCGTTTTGCTCAGCACGCCCGGTAGCTATCCTGGGCGGGTACCTGGCTCTGCATATTCGCTCCTATGAGAATGACATTTTTGCCACGATCGGCCTGGTCATGCTGATCGGGCTTGTCGGCCAAGAACGCCATCCTCATCGTCGAGTTTGCCAAGACCAACTACGAGTCCGGGCAAAGCATTGCGGAGGCTGCTCTTGCCGCGGCCCGGTTGCGCTTCCGGCCGATCGTGATGACGGCTCTGGCCTTCATGTTCGGGTGTCTTCCGCTGTGGGTGGCGTCGGGCGCGGGTGGCGCTTCGCGGCGCATTCTGGGAACGGTGGTGGTCGGCGGCATGTTTCTATCGACTGCCATCGGCCTCATCTTCATTCCCGTCACGTTTTCCGTGGTCGAGTACCTGTCTCATCGCTTTGCGCGGGGCGGGAAAGGCACCACGATGGACTCGAAGGGCGATCTGGACCCGGTGGCCGTGGGCGCGGCTGCGGGCGGAGGCCCAGGACGTTCGACACGAGGAGGGCAGGCATGAACAACTCTTCGGTTTGGTTTAAGCGCGCGTATGCGACGATCTTTACCGCTGTGCTGTTGGCTGCGGCAGCCGGATGCACGGTTGGGCCGAAGTATAAGCGGCCCGACTATCCTACGCCACCTACGTTCCGTGGCGCGGACGATGCCGCGATCGTTAGCGACGCGCAGGGCTCACTCGGCGATGAACAATGGGCGCAGGTGTTTCGCGAACCTGAGCTGCAGGAATTGATACGCAAGGCGCTCAGCAACAATTACGATCTCCGGATTGCGGCGCAGCGCATCCTGGAACAACAGGCGCAGGTACAAATCACCCGGTCGCAGCAGTTCCCTACCCTGAGCGTTGGGGGGACCGGCCTGGGCGTGGATGCGCCTGCACTGAGCAACATCACAGGTGGATCCAATTCGATCAGCAACCCAATTGTGGCTGGATCGTTCAGTCTCTCGGCGGCGTGGAACCCGGACTTCTGGGGTCTGTATCGCAGGCAGACGGAAGCTGCCCGGGCTACGCTCCTGGCGCAAAGCTGGGCCCAGCGCGCGGTGCGCCTGACCCTGGTGCAGGAAGTGGCCACCGCTTACATTCAACTGCGCGCCCTCGATCGGCAAGTGGAGGTGACGCGGCAGACTTTGAAGGCCAGGCAGGAGTCGGTTGACCTGACAACGCGGCTGGAGAGCGGCGGCTCCGTTCCGCTCTCTGATCTCCGACAGGCCGAGCAGCTGCTTTACACGGCTTCCTCGGAACTTCCTCAATTGGAGCAGCAGGTACAGCAACAGGAGAACGCGTTGCGACTGTTGCTCGGGGAGAATCCGGGACCGGTGGCGCATACGGATCCAAACGCACTCACGCCTCCGCCGCAAGATTTGCCAACGGGGATTCCTTCGCAGTTGTTGGAACGCAGGCCGGATATCCAGCAGTCGGAAGCGCAGCTGAAAGCGGCGAACGCGAACATTGGAGTTGCTCGGGCGCAGTTCTTTCCCCAGCTATCGATCAGTGGCTCCGCCGGGGTCGGGGGAAATTCATGGTCCAACATTTTTGACACCAACTCACGGACCATTTATGGACTTGGCTCGCTAGCGCAGCCGCTCTTTGAAGGGGGCAAGCTGCGCGGGCAATTGAATCAGGCTAAGGCGGCGGATCAGGAGATGGTGATTACTTACCAGAAGACGATCGCCGGGGCATTTCGCGATGTATCGAACGCGTTGATCGCGCTGAATAAACAGCGCACGTATCGCGAGCAACAGGAGAAGTTGGTGGCGGCGGCGCAGGATTCTACTCGTCTCGCGCGACTGCGGTATGAGGGTGGGTCAACAGCGTATCTCGAGGTACTTACTACCGATACGAATCTCTACTCGGCGCAGTTGAGCCTGGTGACCGCTCAGCAGGGCGAGGCGCTTAGTTTGGTTCAGCTTTACAGTGCTTTGGGTGGGGGTTGGCAGTAGCCGAGCTCTCTTGGTTGGCTAAGTGCGTTCAGGAGTTCAGGTGCTCCCGACAAAGTTACACGTTGCGTACCGTGGTATCCCACGTCTCGCGAAAAACGAGGGAGATGCCCCGAGTTTCCTGCATGTAGCCCTGGACAAGGCCGCGTGTGCACCTTTCTGTAAGGAAAGGTGCATGAAGTTCGCGGAACCTAATGAACCTCACAGGAAATCGGGGGTGTGGGGCACCCGATCTTGTTGCCCGTACAAACTTCGGTCATTGGTGGGCCCGCAGGATGAAGCGGTTGATGGGGCTTCGCCCCGTCTTATTCGGCCCATGTACGCCTGAGCGAACATGGGGCACCCGTCCAGGCAATTCAGCTTTGCTAACACCGGGGTGTTGGGCACCCGAAGTTCTGTTGTCTGTTCAAACTTCGTGGAACTCTGGTCCGCACCTCGTAAGCCTGTTGCGCTTGAATTTTGAATCCGCCCACCCGTCCAGTTCCTTCAGCTTTGCTACGACCGCGTAGTGTGGGGCACCCGAGGTTCTGTTGTCTGTACAGACTTCGTCATTGGTGTGTTCGCGGGATCAAGCAGTTGACGGGGCTTCGCCCCGTCTTGTTCGGCCCAGTTCCTACAGCTTGGGTACAACCATCAGACTTAGCGGCACGTAGCGCAGTCCCTGCGGTGAAGCTGAATCAAATAGGTGTATCGAAATTGCCCGAGCGGGTGCAGTCCCGCGCGGCTCTGGCGTCGCTCTCGCTCAGGCTGGGTCGCCGTATGCCGGCGTTCTACGTACTTTTCACGAACTGCTTCGAGTTCCTTCATTTTGGTGCAAGGCATTGAAGAGTACTCCATTGGGGCAGATTGGCGATCAACTAGCTAACGGACAGGGCTTCCTAGCAGATTTCTCTTCGCGAGAATTGCAGGACGCCGAGTAACCGGGACCCAGTGACTTTGGAAAGTGGGCTTCTGGACTGACGACGCAAGTGCCAGTTTCCACAGGTGCTTACTTGGTTGTGCTGGATTGTTAAGGGGGATCTGACGGGAAAAGTCTGTGAAAATCTCGCTATTTGGAAAACCCAAGCTCATTGGCCGAGCGTCACAACGGCAATCGGGCCCCGCTTTTTGAGGTAACAGACCAGGAGGTACCCACATGGCTGGAACAAAGAAGTGCGCACATCCGGCTTGCAGCTGCATGGCTCCGGATAAGCAAAAGTATTGCAGCCAAATTTGTCAGGATTCGAAAAACGTCACAGCGCTTGCGTGCCATTGTGACCACCCGGAATGCCGGGGTTAGTCGCTGACTGAGTAGTCTCAGTGCTTAGAGATGCGGACCCACTGCACCCCCGCAACGAGTGTGCATGCTTTACTCCCCTACTTATTGGCGGTGATTCGGTCAACAAATAGCCGTACAAATCGATCGGCATCCGATGCCACGCAGACCCGGGCATTCGACTTGAGAGGAACGACCCCTTCGATTTCGTAATGATCGCCGTGGAGAACGTTGTTCTCATCGGAACCTCTCCGATTGGCGACGGTTTCTCCGCGAGTGAACTCACCTTTAGTCTCTACGTCCACATGCATGCTCTGGAGCGTGACAAGGCTGGGGTCAACCACCGTGCCTACAGCGAGCGGATCGTACATGGCGGCTCCCGGGTAGCCACTTTTCTCTGAACGGGTTACGTAGAAGTCGGCAAGTTTGGCAACGAAGTCGCTTTCGGGTGCGTGATTCGCCTGCAGCCTGGTTACGTCCTTTCGAGTCATCAAGGTGCGCTCGCCTACATCGGAGCCGATCATCGTGACGGTCCAGCCGGCGTTAAAAACGATTTGGGCGGCTTCCGGATCGTTGTAGATGTTGGCTTCCGCCGCCCCGTCCACGTTGCCGCCGGTGATGGAGCCGCCCATGATGACAATGTCTTTGACCAGGGGGACGATGCCGGGGTCTTTGGAAACGGCCAAGGCGATATTGGTCAGAGGGCCGACGGGAATGAGCGTGATTTGATGCGGGTACTTGTGGACCATCTCGATAATCAGGTCGGGCCCAAAGCGTGGATCGGGCTTGCATTTCGGGGCGGGCAAGTCGACTCCGGCGAGACCATTCGGGCCGTGCCAGAATTGCGCCGTAATCAGTTTTTGGTTTAGTGGGTGCTGAGCTCCGGCCGCCACCAGCACATCACATCGCCCGGCCAGTGACAGAATCTTCAGGGCGTTCTCCAAGCCTTGTGCGGCCTCCACGTTGCCCGGCACCACGGTCAGCGCTTCGACCTTGAGTTCTGGCGAGTGCAAGGCCAGAAGGATAGCCATGGCGTCGTCCACGCCCGGATCTGTGTCGATGATCACGCGCTGCGGGGCAGGCTGCGCCAAGACGTTGGTCACAGCGAGAAATACGATGGGCAGAATCAGGAGCGATGTAATGCGCAGTCTCTTCACGAACGAGTCCTTTCTTGCAAGGCCAGATGGCAGTGTAAACCTTGTTTCTTTTTTTCATCGAATGCGGCGCCGTCTGATCGAGATGAGAATATTAGGGGGCGGCGGCGCCGTTCCGTGGGGTTTTCATGCGAGGAGACAGCTAAGGGAATGATGGTCCAGAAGAGCAACCACACAGAGAAACCACATCCCACCAGGCTGCTTTTGACGCTCGACCTGATGGGGACCTTCGTCTTTGCCCTCGAGGGCGCCATGGCGGCGGTAGACGGCGATCTCGATCTGCTGGGCCTCATGGTGCTGTCTTTCTGCACTGCGCTGGGTGGCGGGATTATCCGCGATCTTCTGATCGGCGCGATTCCTCCAGGTTCGATTCGCGACTGGCGTCTGGGGTCGGCTGCCTTCCTCGGGGGTAGTATCGTGTTCCTGTTTCATCATTTCGTCCGGCAGATTCCTGATCCGTTGATTCTTAGTCTGGATGCTGCGGGGTTGGCCTTGTTCGCGGTTTCCGGGGCGGGCAAGGCACTCGCCTATGACGTCCACCCGTTTATTGCGATTCTGATGGGCGGGATTACCGGTGTGGGCGGCGGGACCGTCAGGGATGTGCTGTTGGCCCAGGTTCCTACTGTTCTTCGCGCGGATGTGTATGCTACGGCGGCCCTGGCCGGGGCCGGGGTGATGGTTCTAATGGTGCGATTGAAGTTTCCGAAGACTCTGGCCGCGGTGTGTGGGGCTACGGTTTGTTTTGCGCTGCGGATGGTGAGTTTGTGGCGGCATTGGAGCTTGCCTCATGTGCGGGTGCATTAGGGACGGGTCGGCTCATGAGGATAAACGCAGAGGATTAAGACAGGGTCCTTCCGACAGGGATGGTTTTAGTGGGAATGAATTGGAAAGCGTACCTCAGGGCCTGAAGGCCTCGTGATTGGGTGGGAGTGTGTACGGGCTAAAAGCCCGTACCTACCCAGGACTTGCCCTCCCCAGCACATGCCGGCCAGTGCGTACCGGCCCTCCCGGTTCTCCTGTCAGATCTGAGCCAGGACCAGCGTCCTGGGCTCAGTTCAGGCAAGGTGTCCGAATTAGCCGAGCGAATAATTTTTGACAGTGTAGGTTGCTGATTGCTTTCACCTGAACCCCAGCAGAGGAAAATGAGATGGGTTCAGTTGTGTGCCGGGGAGGTGCCAAAACATCTCCACTAAAGGTCCGCGGAACCGCAGGTCCCTCCGCTACGCTTCGCTCCGGTCGGGATGACAAGGAGAGGGCTTGTCGCAGGTGTAGGTTTGCAATGGGGATGGCAGTTCTGTGTTGTTTGTGTCCCTGTGGTTACGTCACGAGTGTCCATGAGGTATGGGTTGCGTTGATCCCAGGTCTCAAAAGCGAGACCTGGGGCACCCTTCGCGTTTTTCCTTTGATTGTGGTTGGTGTGGACAGTGGAACTTCAGATTTTGTGAAATCCGACGGCTACCCCGGTCGGAAAGCTTGCAAAAGCATCTGCCAACAAACATGGCCGAGGTTCCTTCGGCTGCCCTCAGGACAGGCGGTTCGACGGGATGACACCGAGAGGGCAACCTGTGCCAGAGAGAGAGGCTTTTCGAAGCTAATTTGGACAAGTCTGGAGTTCAGGCGTCCCTCCGGGACTTGTCTCTCGGCGGCTCCACTTGACAGGCAAGTGGAAATAGAGCGATTCTCTTTTGGAGAGTCCACTTGAATGTCTAGTAAAGAACAGGAACCGATCCAGTTGCTCCAGGGAACCCTGGATCTCATTGTGCTGCGCACTTTGATGACTATGGGCGCGCAGCATGCTTACCAGATTGCTACGCGTCTGCAGCAGGTTTCAGCACGGTTGCTCAATTTGAACCAGGGCACGCTGTATCCGGCGCTTGTCCGGCTTGAGCAGTATGGGTGGATCAAGGGGGCCTGGGGAAAGACCGAAAATAACCGGGAAGCCAAGTACTACGAAATCACCAAGGCAGGACAGAAGGCCCTGGCCGAGGAGACGCAGAAGTGGCGAAAGATGGCGGCCCTGGTGGAACGAGTCCTGATTGAGGAGTCTTAGCGATGAAGCACCTGAGACGCTTTTTGATGAGGTTTGCGCGGGTATTTACAAACTCACAGGCGGAAGCTGATCTAGAGAGAGAGATTGCTGCTCATCTCAGGTTGCTGGAGGACGAATACCTGGGGCAGGGCATGTCCGCTGAGGAAGCGCGGCTCGCTGCCAGACGCGCGTATGGAGGAGTGGAGCAGGCCAAGCAATTGCATCGCAACGAACGCTCCTACCAGGGAGTGACGCAGACGATACAGGACGTCCGCTATACGCTCCGGCAACTGCGCAAGTCACCGGGATTCACGCTTACAGCGATCCTTATGCTGGCTTTGGGAATCGGCGCGACGACGGCGATTTTTTCTATCGTTGCGGGCGTATTGCTGCGTCCACTGCCGTTTCCAGATGCCGACCGGCTGGTTATTGTCGGAGACATCCTCGAAGGCTCGAATAGCACTTTCCGGTCTCAACCGTGGGTAACGGCGCCCGACATCCGCAACTATATGCGAGATACGCAGAGTTTCAGCAAACTTGGGGGCTACCGGGGAGCGGGCTTTGAGTTATCCGGCACCGGTGATCCTGTCGGGGTGCACGCGACACGGATGAGCGGCGATGTCTTTTCCGCGCTGCGCGTCGCTCCTCTGCTGGGGCGCGTGTTCACGCAAGACGAAGACGAACAGCACCAACCAGTCGCAGTGCTCAGCTACGGCATGTGGCGGAGCCGGTTCCAGGGGGATGCAAATATTCTGGGGCGCAAGATTCTGCTGAGCCGCAAGCCTTATACCGTGATCGGCGTGATGCCGCGGGATTTTGAGTTTCCGCTGATGCCGGGACACCTGGAACACAGCGAGCTTTGGGTTCCGCTCAGCCTGGCACCGGAGGAGTTCGTGGCAGGGAGCGCGGCGTCATGGAGTTCGCGCATGATCGGGCGCTTAAAACCCGGCGTGAGCAAAGAGCAGGCGCAGAGCGACGCGGAACGAGTGGCGGAAGAGACCATGCGCAACTATCCCGCCTTTATGCGCAGTCTTCGCATTCATGCGGTGGTGACGCCCTTGCAGGAAGACACGGTGGAAGCGGCCCGCCCGCTGGTGCGCACGTTATTTCTTGCGGTCGTGGTGATCCTGCTGATTGCGTGCGCGAACCTGGCGGGCCTGTTGGTGGTGCGGTCGATCCGCAGGCGAAAGGAGATCGCCGTGCGCCTGGCGCTGGGGGCGCGCGCAGCCACTTTGCTGCGACAGGCCCTGGTGGAGAGCCTGGTGTTGAGTTTGGCTGGAGGCGCGGCCGGGCTGGCGCTGGCTGCGGCCGCTCTGCGCGGTGGAGTGAGTTTGTTGCCGGAAACCCTGCCACGCATCCGGGAGATTGGCCTGGACTGGCAGGTTGTGGGCTTTGCGCTGGGACTGGCACTGCTCACTGGGTTAGTGTGCGGATTGGCCCCGGCGTTTGCGGCTATCCGGACGAGCGTAAACGACACGCTCAAGGACGGTGGACGCACCGGGACTTCCGGCAGCGGCCATGCGCGACTGCGGTCGGCGCTGGTGATTGCGGAAGTCGCGGTGGCGCTGGTGTTGCTCACGGCATCGGGCCTGCTGCTGCGCAGCTTTGAACGGATGCGATCGGTGGATGTGGGGTTCCGCCCGGACCATACACTGGCTGCGTTTTACGTTCTTCCGCAGAAGGAATACGTCAGCCAGGTGGTGATTGATGCGTTCAACGACGAGTTGCTGCGCGACCTGCGGCAGTTGCCGGGAGTCGAAGCCGCCGGCATCACTTCGTTGCTGCCGGCTTCCGGCAATGACTTCGGGCTGGCTTTTACTCTGGAAGGCTATGTTCCTGCCAAGGGATCGGGTTTGAATATGGCGGCGATGTCGATGGTGCAGGGCGATCCGTTTCAGGCGCTGGGAATTCGTTTGCTACGTGGCCGCGTATTCAATGAGGCAGATAAAGCAGGCTCACCATTGGTGGCGATCGTGAACCGGAAGCTGGCGCAACACTACTGGCCGGGCCAGGACCCCATCGGAAAGCGGCTGCGGCGGGGGATGCCGGAAACGGCGACTCCATGGATGACGGTGGTGGGCGAGGTGGATGACGTAAAGCTGGGGTCTCCCGATGCGGAGACGGCGCAACAGGTGTATCAGCCGGTCACGCAGATGGTGGCCAGCGAGGGAGTCTTTGCGTCCGGCGGGGAGTTGAGCGCCAACTACGGCTACATTGTGCTGCGCAGTGTTTTGCCGCCGGAGCAGATGGAGAATCTGCTGCTCGCCGCAGTGCGGACGATCGATCCGCAGTTGCCGCTGCACGAAATGCAGACGATGGAGCATGCGATATCGGGGAGTGAGGCTCCACGGCGATTTAATACGGTACTGATTTCTTTGTTCGCGGTGGTTGCCGTGTTGTTGAGCGCGCTTGGAATTTATAGCATCATCGCGTTCTCCACGGCTTTGCGGGAACAGGAGATGGCACTGCGTATGGCGCTGGGATGCCAGCGGTCTGGGGTGCTTGCGCTCATTCTTGCTTCCGGGGTGAAGTTGGCGGCGGTTGGTTGTGGGTTAGGTTTGATCGGGGCTGTGGCGGCATCCCGCTTGTTGCGGTCGTTTTTGTTTGGGGTGAGTCCATTTGATCCCGTGGTGCTTACACTTTCCGCGGGTGCGATGGTGGTGCTGGCGTTGTTGGCTTCTGCTTTGCCGGCCAGGCGGGCGGCCAGGACGGATCCTATGGTGGCGTTGCGGGGGGAATAGGAAAGGCGTTCGTGGGGCTTCGCCCCGTCGTTTTCGGCCCATGTACGCTTTGGCGAACATGGGGCACCCGTCCAGTTTCCTTTGAATTGGTTAAGGGTGCGAACGTGACTCAAAGCTATTGCTTGAGTTTCCAGCAGTGGAGGAAATCGGTCCGGGTGTGGCTTACTCCCATTACGTTGAAGGTGCGGGTTTGTTTGGAGTAGATGACGTGGTGGGTTCCACCGTGAATGGAGTTGGAATTGTTGTAGTGACCGATGCCGGTTCCGCGGTATTCGCGGCTCATCCTTATGTAGCTGTGCCATTCGGGGTTCCCGACTGCACAAAAGCCCGAGGCTTCAAGCAGAGCCTGCCCGGGTGCCCAGGCGATGTCGACGGTGCCGCCGGTGGGCTCATGCGTTCCGTCATCCCTGATGCGGTAGTTGATGTACTGGCCTGCCAGAGAACCATATTCCCTGGTGAGCGCACGCCGCTCTGACCACTTACGCAATCTCATGCCAAGCTGCCAATCAGCGATCACACCCAAGATGGCACCTGCCACTAACCCGATTGCTATGTTCGCCCAATGGATTGTCATGTCACGTCCTAGACAGGAATGGCAAAGCTCCTGCCAGGATGTACGCTTTCACTTTGCCTATGGTTCCCGTTGAGGTCGAGGATTGCAGGTCGAGCGCTGTGGTATCCCACATCTCGCGAAAAACGAGCGAGATATGGGGCACCCGAAGTTTGCTGGCTGGGAGGAATGAAGACTGGGTCAGTGTTGAGGGGGGCCGTGGTGGAGGACCAGACGTCCAACCGCCATGGCCATCAAGAGCAGGCCGGCAAGAAAGAGCACCGAACGGATGAGCACTCGTCCGATCCGGGTCTTTGGGGGAAGGACGCCCCGCTTGGTCTTGAGACTGTATGCCTGGCTGAGAACGCCGGACAGGAGCAGGAAGAAACCTACCGCAAGCATTAACCAGGGCATGACTGTTCCTCCGTGAAAAGCTTCATGTTCGCCTCTGCGCGACCCCTTCGGAATGATCTAAACTGGTTTTGTTCGCATGAGGAGTTGCGCGATGAAGATGTTTCGCTGGGTCTGGCTTGCACTCACCCTTGGCCTGCTTGGTTATGCGTTTTACCAAGGCATGTATGTAGCGCCCACTGAGGCTACCATGGGCGACATCCAGCGCATCTTCTACTACCATTTTCCCTCGGCGATGATGACGTTCCTCTTCTTCTTTATCAGTTTTGTGGCTTCGATTGTCTATCTTGCTTCGCGGCGCAATCATCCGCAACGTGCCATGGGGGCCGATGCTGCGGCCCTGGCCTCAGCGGAAATGGGGATGGTTTTCTGTACGTTAGTTCTGATCCAGGGACCGCTTTGGGCCCGGCCAGTGTGGGGTATCTGGTGGACCTGGGATGCACGGCTGACGTCTACGCTGGTGCTTTGGCTTATCTACGCCAGCTACCTGCTGCTGCGCAAGTTTGCGGAAGGTCCGCAGATGCGGACCCTGGCCGCGGTGCTGGCGATTTTTGGATATGTGGATGTACCGATCGTTTATTTCTCCACGCGATGGTGGCGCACGCAGCATCCCGCTCCGGTGATCGGCGGCGATGCCAACTCGGGACTTGACCCAGCGATGTGGCCCGCGGTGTTTTGGAATCTGGGGGCGTGGCTGGCGTGGGGGCTTCTGCTGGCTGGATGGCGATACACCATTGAACGGCGGCGGCAGGTTGCAGAGCAGCATGCGGCCCTGCATGCTTTGGAAGCAAGCCTTGAAGTGACGCTTTAAGAACTTGCCCAGGATCGCAAGGGCAGGACTAATCGGCCGTAAGAAAGACATGGCGCATCGTCATCTGGTTCTCGCTTACGTCATCACCATCATGGTGCAAATTGGGTATGCCGGCTGGATCGGCTTGAAGTACAGGTCTATGCGCAAGCTGGAGCGTGAGTTTCCCGCCTTATCCTTCGCTGACCAAATAGGGCTTCAGGGCAGGCGTGCAGTTCGCGGGGCTTCTCTGACTTCTTCGCCCATCAATTCTCCCGGGTGAGCGCCTCCGAGGAGTTCTTCCTCAGGCTCAATGTGGACCAGGACTTCGGCGATTTTATCTACCTCTTCGCGTACCTGGTCGGCCACGGCATGCGCGATCAGGTGTCCCTGGCGGACGGTGAGATCGCCGCGCACGACTACATGAAGATCGACGTAGTAGCGGAAGCCCACTTTGCGCACGAAGCACTTTTCTACTCCAAACACGTCCGGCACGGCTTCCGCTACGCGTCGCACCTGCTGCTCGATTTCAGGCGCCGGAGCCGTGTCGAGCAGTTCCGCTACCGGCCTGCGCAGCTGCTGCCAGCCACCCAACAGGATGACCGGTGCGGCGCACAGGGCTGCCCAGTCGTCCGCCGTGGGGTCGCCGGTCCAAAGGGCCGCCGAGATACCGACAAAGGCAAAGGCGGAGATGATGGCATCGCTGAGATGATGCCAGGCGTCCCCTCTCAGGGCGGAGCTCTCGATCTTCTGGCTCACGCCGGAGACGTAGCGGGATAGCAAGGCTTTGATGGGAACTACACACAACAACACCCAGAGGGTGTAGGGATGGGGCAGCTTATGCGGGGTGCGAATCAGGTCGATGCTTTCCGCGGCAATGCCGATGGCGGCGGCGATCATGGCGACGCCTACGACTGGCGGCGGCGATCGGGTCCGCTTTGCCATGCCCGTAGGGATGATCCTTATCCGGCGGCTTGATGGCCAGCCGGAGGCCCCAGTAGACGACCGACGAACTGATCACATCCAGAAAGGATTCGATTCCGTCGGCTAACAGGGCAAAGGAATGGCCAATCAGCCCCGTGACGCACTTGACCATCGCCAGGGCCAGGTTGATGCCGATGCCGAGCAGGGAGGAGCGTAAGCCGCCTTCCACCATCTGTTCGGTTGTCGGCGAAGCCGTCATGGCTTCATTGTCTCTTGTTCCGGCGGGTGGGACGCACGGTAACGGTCCCGAAGGTTTTCTTTTTTTGGAATCCGTCTTGCCCCATCTGGAGGATCCTTACTAAACTTAGCTTGGAAAAGCAATCGATCTTACCTGAAAGCACCCGATGGAAGCCTTTGCGCACCACTAAATAGGCCCTGGAGGCGTCCGTTGTTGCGCTTTTTGAAGCTCGCTCTCATTTTCGAACTATCGACCATACTGGGGCTCTCGGTATTGACGGGCCAGTTTTTTTACCGCGCATACAACAACTCCAGCCGCGAGCATTTGCCGGTGAGTTTTCTGGCTGCGCTGGTCATGTTGGTTCTGGGCACCCAGCAGACAGCGATGTCGTTTCGGCGGGAAAAGGTCCGGTTGGCCTTTGGCCGTCCCACGGTCAAAGAGAAGCTTCGCCTCAAGGTGGCCTACAGCACGCTGACGCTTTTGCTGTTCATCGCGGCAGGTGTTTTGCTGGTCATTCTGCAAAGTCACCTGCGCTAGGCATGGCGGTTATCGACCCGCACCCACCGCTCTTTTCTGACGCGGAGCAACAGACTGCGGCTTTTTGGGCTGTGTCACTTCGGCTTGCGTTTCCGGTCTACGCGGCTGCGCGCCCTGAGAGGACTGCTGGTCCATCCATTCATCCAGACGGGAACGCTTAAACCGCCAGCGATTGCCCAGCTTGAACGCCGGCACGAAGCCTTCCGAAGCATATTTGTAGAGCGTGTCAGGGCTGATACCGAGATAGTCGGAAGCCAAGCGGATGTCCATGACTTCGCGAACTTCATCCCTCGCCGGTGGGGTTCTCATCGAAGTGCTCTCCTCTGGGAACTGCGGGACCGGGCGAGAGTACATACCCGCCGTTGTGCTTATACCGCGTTTTCACCCTGTAACACAAGAAATTATCGCTTATCGTTCGAGTCTCTCGGGTTTTAAGCGATCTCGCAGTTTCATACCCGAACAGGTTCGCCCAGTGTGGTTTTCTTCTTGGGAAAACCGACAACACGGCTGTTCTTTTCGGTTTATACCGACTGTGATCCCGCTCTTTGGGTTTTCTTGAGTTCCGGTAGGAGCGTATCAGAATTCGCATCCGCGCGAAGCATTACCTGCGGAGTAAATCGGTTACCAAGGACATCGTATCCGCCCTGATCCCTACGAATAGGATAGTTAATCCTCAAGTTTAGATATGTCTTTTATCCTTCTCATTCTTTGAGATTAACCATCCTGGCAAATCAGACTCATAGGACGTTGCGTGGTTAAAATTCGGGCTGCAATCCGGCGGCGAGGGCAATCAAGTCGTCACCTATGGTGCGTGTTTTTGCTATGGCATCCTCAAGCGGAATGTGGGTAATTTCTGTGCCGCGCAACACGACAAGACGACCAAACTTTCCCTCGTGCACTAAATCGATTGCAGCGGAGCCATAACGAGTGGCGAGCATACGGTCGTAGGCTGTCGGTGTTCCTCCGCGTTGGGTGTGGCCCAGATTGACCCAGCGTGTTTCATAACCGGTTTTTTCTTCGATCAATTCCGCGATGGATTCGGCGATTCCGCTAAGGCGCGCGTGCCCAAAGGCGTCGACCTTCGCTCCCTTGACCGCCTGCTTGTCAGTGCCTGGCAGTTTTGCGCCTTCGGCGACGACAACGATGGAGAAGAGCTTGCCGCGGTCGTGACGCTCTTTGAGGATCTTGACGGCCAGGTCGAGGTCGATGGGTTTTTCGGGAACGAAAATGACGTCGGCGCCGCCGGCGATGCCCGAGGTGATGGCGATCCAGCCGGCATCGCGCCCCATGACCTCGCAAACGATCACTCGATTGTGGGCTTCGGCGGTGGAATGCAAACGGTCGATGGCTTCTGTCGCAATGGAAACGGCGGTATCAAAACCAAAGCAGGCATCGGTTCCGCTCAGATCGTTATCGATGGTCTTGGGAACGCCGACGACCTTGATTCCCTTTTGGATGAGCGCATTGGCCACGCCCTGGGTGTCATCTCCACCGATAGTGATGAGCGCATCGAGTTGATTAGCTTTGATGGTGGCGAGGCACTTGTCGATGCCGCCTTCCATCTTGCGGGGGTTGGTGCGGGAAGTGCGCAGGATGGTGCCGCCAAGCTGCAGGATGCCGGATACGGTGTCGAGGGTGAGAGGCATGGTTTTGTTTTCCACTACGCCACGCCAGCCTTCAATGAAGCCGACGAACTCATCGTTGTGGTGGAAAATGCCTTTGCGTACGGCGGCGCGGATGACCGCGTTGAGTCCGGGGCAGTCGCCGCCACCGGTTAGTATTCCAACTCGCATTTTGTTTTCTCCCTAAGCGTGCAGTGCTACGTCTTCGCGCGTGTGTCGCGGAGAGAATTGAATCGTGCCTTGTGCATCATAAATGCGGTTGTTGGTGGGAGGGAAATTGGGCGGTGATTTTGCAGGGACCTGGAAGGGGCTGACGAGTTGCGGGGAAGCCGCAGATCTCTCGCGTTCGCTGCAAAACGACAAGAGATTGGGTAAGGGCTCTCGCCCACTCAAGCCAAAAGAGGGCTTGAATGGGGCACCCCAAGCATTCGCGTCGGTGTCGAGGGTTGCCTGCGGAAAGCGCTTCGTAACTCTAAACTGGGCGTAACAGGCTTTTTTAGATGGATTTAACCTTTTGAACCTCTAGTGATGGAAGAACTCGTAGCGCAGGCCGGCTAGTCAGATGCTTCGGTCCACGGTTGGGGCGGTGGCTTCGTCGTGGTAGAGGGAGGCAATCTGGTCAGCGTAGCGCGCGACGACCACGCGGCGCCTCAGCTTCATGGTGGGCGTGAACTCGCCGGAGTCCATGGACCAGTCATCGGGAACCAGGTAAAAACGCTTGATGGTCTCGAAGTTGGCCAAGCCCTCGTTAACGCGGTGGATCAGGGCCTGGTACTCGGCCGTTACGGCTGGATTGCTGAGCAGGTCGGCGCGCGTGGAGAAGGCGATTCCCTGCTTGCGCGCCAGATCCTCGAGCGCGGGGAAGTTGGGCGCTATCAGCACGCTTAAGAATTTGTGCCGGTCGCCAACCACCACGGCGGTGCTGACCAGCAGGCTGTTGTTGAGCTTGCCCTCAATGGGCTGGGGCGCGATCATCTTTCCGCCGGAGGTCTTGAGCAGTTCCTTCTTGCGGTCTGTGATGTACAGGAACCCATCGTCGTCCACTCGCCCGATGTCACCGGTGTGAAACCAGCCATCGGGCTCGATGGCTTCGCGGGTGGCGTCTGGCTTGTGCCAGTAGCCTACGAAGACGAAGGGGCCTCGGACGAGTAGCTCCGCGTCGGGAGCAAATCGGTATTCCACGGATTCGATTGGCTTGCCTACGGAGCCGATGCGGTGATTGTGAGCGTTGTTCAAGGCCAGGACAGGCGAGGTTTCCGTGAGGCCATAGCCTTCGAAGATACGAATGCCGATGTCGGCAAACCAGCCCGCGGTGTCGATACCTAGCGGGGCCCCGCCGGAGATAAAGTCACGCACCTGGCCGCCAAATGCTCCCTGGGTGACCTTTTTGAAAACCAGGCGATCGGCCAGACGCCAGGCCAGCGAGGTGGGGGTCTTTCCCCGGAGGGTTTCTTCCCGATGGCGGCGGCCGTTGGCGACAGCCCAGGTGAACAGCTTTTTGACGATAGGTTTCGCGGCCGAACGACGCTCGACCACCTCGCGGATCTTCTCGTAGACGCGGGGCACTGCCACGAACACCGTGGGCTTGACGGCGGTGATGGCGGCGGGGAGACGGTCGAAGCTGCCGCAATAGGCAAGGGTTGCGCCGTAACAGAAGAGGGCGTAGTCGAGATGGCGAGCGGTGATGTGGGAGAGGGGTAGAAAAGAGATGCAGGTGGAGGCAGGATTCCAATCGAAGGTGCGGGTGGAGTGATTGAGATTGGAGGCGATATTGCCGTGGGTGAGCATGACTCCCTTGGGCTCACCGGTGGTCCCGGAGGTGTAGATGAGAGTGGCCAAGTCCTCTGGTTTGACCTCGGAGCTGCTCAGCCACTGTTGCATATCGATGGCGGGAGATGAGGCGCTCTGAAGGAGCGACGAGAGAGTGGTGGCTGGGCCTTCCAGGTTGGCTACTTCATCCATCACGACGATGTGCTCGAGCTTTGTCTGGCTTCGGATGGACTCGACTCTGCGGTACTGGGCTTCGGTGGAGACCACGGCTATGCGGGCGCCGGAGTCGTTGAGCAGAGTGGCGATCTGGTCCGGGGTCAGGGTGGGATAAATGGGGACGTCCGCGGCGCCAAGGACCAGGGTGGCGAAGTCGACGACTGGCCACTCCCAGCGATTTTCCGAGAGGATGGCGATGCGGTCGCCTTTGAGAATGCCCCAGGCGCGGAAGGCGTTGGCGAGGGTGTAGACGCGGGTGACGAGGTCGTCGCTTGATATGGGGAGCCAGTTACCGTGGGCGTCCTGCCAGAGGACAGCGCGCTCACGCTTGCTGGCCAATACCAGGGCGATCACGTCGATTAATGTATCGAGTTTGAACATGAATCGAAATTGTAACTTGATGGTGTATGGATGGGGTATGAAGGGGATGGTTCGGGGGATTGTTAGGGATTTAGCAAGAGCGATCGAAGGGCTTCGCCCATCCTTTTCGGCCCACGTACGCTTTGGCGAACGTGGGGCACCCGTCCAAAGCCTCAGGGGTCCTGCTGTGAATTACTACAGCTGGACCCCCTTCCTTAGGCTTGGGGTAGTGGGGTTAGGCGCACGAAACGGGCGGATTGGTTGGCCCAGTCGGCGAGAATCCAGCGGGCCCGGGTGCTGGCGGTTTTTTCGGCGTGCAGCTCGATGAGCTGGCGTAGTTCTTCGGCTGCTGTCTCGTCGAGCTGCGAGAGGGGCTCCGGCGCCAGAAAGCCGGGATGGTACTTGGTCTGGGAGAGGAAGGTGCCATCCTCATCGAAGACCCAGGCTAATCCGCCGGTCATGCCCGCACCGAAGTTCTGGCCGGTTGAGCCGAGGACCGCCACCAGTCCGCCGGTCATGTATTCGCAGCCATGGTCGCCGATTCCCTCAACCACCGATAACGCTCCGGAGTTGCGGACGGCGAAGCGTTCCCCCGCACGGCCCGCGGCAAAGAGCGAGCCGCTGGTCGCGCCGTAAAGGGCCACGTTGCCGAGAATGACGTGCAACTCGCTTTCGCGTGCGGCACGGCCCTGGCCGCGGAGAATCAGTTCCCCACCACACAGGCCCTTGCCGACGAAATCGTTGGCCATGCCCTCGAGTTCGAGGCGCATGCCAGGCACGGCGAAGGCTCCGAAGGATTGACCGGCAACGCCCTTGAGTTTGAAGTCCAGGGGAGTGTCTTTTTCGTGGAGACCATGCCAGACCAGTTCGCCGGCCAGGCGCGCTCCGAGGGTGCGGTGCTTGTTGGCGATGGTCTCTTCGACGGCGAAAGGTTGGCCGGCCGCACGAGCGGCCAATGCCGGCTGTACCCAGGCATTGTCGATGTTGGCGTGATCGCTGGGACGGCGGTTGCGCTGGCCCTGCCAGCGTACATGCCCGTCCCGAGCCGGAGCCAATAAGGCGCTGAGGTCGAGTCCTCCGACGGTGCTTACCTGCTCGAGAAGATCGGTACGGCCGATGGCAGCCTCGAGCGAGGGGAGGCCAAGCGAGGCGAGCAGAGTCTGGATATCGCGGGTGAGCTCCTCGAAGAAGCGGATGACGTTGGCGGGTTTGCCGCGGAACTTCGCGCGCAGATCGGGCCGTTGGGTCGCGATGCCGGTGGGACAAGTGTTGAGATGACATTGGCGCGCCATGTCGCAGCCCAGGGCGACCAGCACGGCCGTACCAAAGGCATATTCGTCAGCGCCCAGCAATGCGGCAATCAGAACATCGCGGCCGGTGCGTAAACCGCCGTCGCAACGCAGGCGGACGCGGCCGCGCAGGCCGTTCTGCATCAGCACTTGTTGCGCTTCCGCGAGGCCGATCTCCCAGGGGTTGCCGGCGTACTTGATGCTGGAGAGGGGAGAGGCTCCGGTGCCACCGGAGTGACCGGCGATGACGATGTAGTCCGCGTAGGCCTTGGCCACACCGGCGGCGACGGTGCCGACGCCACATTCGGAGACGAGCTTGACGCCGATGGCCGCGCGAGGATTTACCCGCTTGAGGTCGAAGATCAGCTGAGCCAGATCTTCAATGGAGTAAATGTCGTGGTGCGGCGGCGGACTGATGAGCGCGATGCCGGGTTGCGCATGGCGCAGGCGAGCGATCAGCTCGGTGACCTTGTGGCTGGGGAGTTGGCCGCCTTCGCCGGGCTTGGAGCCCTGGGCGATTTTGATTTCGATCTCCTCGGCGTGGGTGAGGTATTCGGTGGTGACGCCGAAGCGGGCCGAGGCCACTTGCTTGATCTTGTTGTTCAGGATGGCGGGAGCGCCGGGATACTCGGGGTAAACCACCGGGTCTTCCCCGCCCTCACCGGTATTGGAGCGGCCGCCGAGCCGGTTCATGGCTTCGGTGATGGTCTGGTGCGCTTCCGGGCTGAGCGAGCCGAGCGACATGGCGGAAGCGATGAAGCGGCTGACGATGGTGGGAGCAGTCTCCACCTGGTCAAGGGCCAACGGAGCGGCGGCGGGACGGATCTCCAGCAAATCGCGCAGCACGGTGGGCTTGCTCTCAACAGCCAGAGTGCCAAAGGCGTTCCAGGCCTGAATGGTGGTGAGGGCAGCGGCCGCTGCACCGCGCGCAGTTCCGGTTACGACTTGCAGAGCCTTGACGGTTTGCGGTTGCCAAAGGTGAGGTTCGGCATGTTCGTCTTTGCGGAAGCGCACCCAGCCGTAATCAGGCAGGGTTTTGGCGACCGGCTGTTGCGCTGTGGCGGTAGGTGGCTGCGACTCCTGGTGGGTAGCGTTGACTAGAGCAGGCTGGCCAGGGTCTTCGTCCTGAGCTGCCGACCAGACATCGCGCAAGGCGGTCTCGAGTTCGGCAAAACCGACTCCGGAAATGGGGGAGGGTGTGCCGTAGAAACAGAACTCCACTACTTCCTGATCGAGGCCAAGGATGTCGAAGAGATGGGCGCTGCGATAGCTATCGAGCACTGAGATACCCATCTTAGACATGATTTTCGCCAACCCAAGGTCGAAGGCATGAAGCATGTTGGCTTCACCCTTTTCCGGGTCGAGATTCTGTGCTGTCTCGAGCGCGAGCCAGGGGCAAACAGCGCCAGCGCCATAGCCAAAGAGGACGGCCAGGTGGTGTAGGTCGCGACAGTCACCGGCTTCGACAGCGAGCCCCGCACTGGTGCGGACCCCGGCATTTACCAGGGCGTGGTGCACGGCCCCGGTGGCCAGAGCCATGGGGATGGGGAGCAACTCGGAGCGAGCTCCCGGTTGCGCGACAGCGCGGTCGCTGAGCAGCAAAATGGCTGCTCCGCCGCGGACGAGTTCGATGGCGCGAGCACAGAGGTCGTCAATCGCGCGCTTGAGGTTGCAGGAGGGCGCAAATACGCAATCCAGCACTGCCAGCGGCATCTCGTCGGCCAACGGATGCTCCCGGTTGCGCAGCGCGCGCATTTGCCCGAGGGAGAGGAATGGGGATTTCAAAGAAAGCCCGGGGATGCGCGCCTTAGTGTCGAGGAGATGCGGCCAGGGACCGAGACGGGTGTGCAACTCAATGACGATCGACTCCCGAACGGGATCGATGGCCGGATTCGTGACCTGGGCAAAGCGTTGTCGAAAGAAGGCGTAGACCGGCCGCGGCGCATGGGCCAAGGGAGCTAGCGGGGTATCGTCGCCCATGGACCAGACTGCGTCTTTGCCTTCGCTGGCCATGGGAGCCAGGATCATGCGGACGTCTTCGCGGGTATAACCGAACAGTTGTTGCAGCTGGGTCAGGTCCTCGACGGGAGGAGCGAACGAGACCGGCTCGAGTGGAGTATCGGCCACCAACTGGCCGTAGGCGGTGAAGCGATCGAATTCCTTCAGCAATTGGTCGTCTTCGAGCAATTGATGAGCGTCGAGATCGGCTACCAGCATCTCTCCAGGGCCGAGACGGCCACTGTGGATGATTCTTTCGGGATCGAGGTCGACCAGTCCCGCTTCGGACCCGGCGACTACCAGCGCGTCTTCGGTGAGGAAGAAGCGGCAGGGGCGCAAGCCGTTGCGATCCAGAGCTACTCCGACCAAGTGCCCGTCGGCGAAGGCGAGGGCCGCTGGACCATCCCAGGGCTCGACGCAATCTGCGTGATAGCGGAGAAAAGCGGATTCGCGCTGGCGGCCGGCAGGGGGCAGCAACATTCTGACCGCTTCTGCGACACTGCGCCCGTTGCGGGCTAACAACTCGACGACTTCGTCGAGGCTGGTGGAATCCGAACCATCTTTGGACAGGATGGGGTGACATTCCGCGGGGATGGTTGCGGCGCGAGCATCCATGCGGCCGCGATTTCCCCAGACGGTATTGATCTCACCGTTGTGAGCCAGGGTGCGCAGAGGTTGCGCGCGGTCCCAGGAGGGCAGCACGTTGGTGGCGTAGCGCTGGTGGAAGATGGCGAAGGCGGTGGTGTAGGCCGGATCTGCCAGGTCAGGATAAAACTCCGACAGCAGCCGCCCGGCGCACATGGCTTTGTAAACCACAGAACAGGAAGAGAGGGAACAGACGTAGCCGGAGTGATCGGCTTCGCGTTCGAATTGCTTGCGCGCCAGGTAGAGGCGGCGCTCAAAATGCTCAGGATTCGTAGCCGTGACGAGTACCTGGCGGATTACGGGAATGCTGGACAACGCGATCTCACCCAGAATGTCTTCGCGGGTGGGCACGATTCGCCAGCCGAGCAAGTCAAGCTTCTGCGCGGCCAGTGCTTGCTCCAGGGCTTGCTGCCCGGGACCGGATACCTCAGGAAAGAAAACGACACCTACGCCCAGGGGCTTATCAGCGGCGAGCGAAAGCCCGGCCGATGCGAGCAGAAAATCCCGCGGAATCGCGGTCATGATGCCTACGCCATCACTGCTTTTGCCGTCAGCGGCAATGGCTCCGCGATGTGCCAGGCGGGCCAGAGCGGTGAGCGCCTGGGTCAGAATTTCATGGGTGGGCTGGTTGCGCAGAGTGGCAACGAAACCGACTCCACAGGAGTCCTGATCAAAACGAGAATCGAGCAGATTGGGGGTAAGGCTGCGCTCCGGCGAATTTGAGGCAAAGGAACCCATACGTAACTATAATCCCCGTTTCTATGACAAGCAGCTGGAGATGAAAATTTCTTTTGCACCACAGTGGGCAACGGCTGGCCGGTGACTTTTTCGTTAAAAAAAGGCGTCCAATCGTTGACAAGCAGACTCTGTATATTTATACATGCTAATGTATTTTTATGCACACCCAGAGCGCGGCTTTGAGCCGCGCTCTGGCTTTGGTGCAAAAAGCTGAGAAAGAGTCGTGAAGACATTATGAAGCAAGATCGGCATACGGCAATCCGAGAACTCGTCGCAGGCACGCCCATTGGCAGCCAGGACGAGTTGCGCCGCCGGCTGGTCAAGCGCGGCTTCGAAGTGACCCAGGCTACGCTTTCGCGCGATATTCATGAGCTCCATCTCTACAAGGGTCCCAACGGCTATGCCGCGCCCAACGGGTTAGCGCTGGAAGAGGACGACGACCTTCCTCAGACTGCGGAGTTGTTGAATAGCTTCGGACTGCGGGTGAAGCAGGCGATGAACCAGCTGGTGTTGATCACCACGAGCGGCAGCGCGCAACCGGTCGCACTGGCGATCGATGGCGAGGATTGGCCGGAAGTGGTGGGGACCATCGCCGGAGACGATACGGTTCTGATTATTTGTCCGGACCCAAAGCGGGCGACCTCATTGCGAGACCGCCTGGAAGTGATGATTGGCTAATGCGTAAAGAAGGAATACAAACCGCGGTGGCGGGAGTCAGCGGCTACGCCGGAATGGAGTTGGCGCGACTGCTGCTGCATCACCCTGCCCTCAAAGGCAAGCCGCCGGTTTTCGTGGGGCGAGACGCGGAAGCGGTCCGTCTGACAGATATCCATCCCCAGCTCGCCGACAGGAACGGCAGCTCCGGCTTGATGGTGGAACCCTTCTCCTGGGAGTTGCTGAAAAAGCGCGGGGTGGAGTTGCTTTTCATGGCGACCCCGCATGAGCAGTCGCGGAGTTGGGCGCCGGAAGCGCTGGCCCGCGGGCTGAGGGTGGTGGACCTGAGCGGTGCGTGGCGGCTGCGGGTGCACGAGCATCGGGCGATCTATGGCTTTCATGACGAGGATGCGTCACTGGCTGAGCGGGTGCAAACCGGGAGCGTCTATGGTTCGCCGGAACTGCATCGCGAGTGCATTCGTACTGCACAACTGGTGGCTAACCCCGGATGCTATGCGACCTCGATCATTCTGGCACTGAAACCGCTGGTGGCGGCCGGTTGGGTGGATCTCGACCGAGGCATCATCTGTGACTCTAAGTCGGGGGTTTCGGGGGCGGGTAAGGCACCGACCGCTACCACCCACTTTATGTATGCCGCGGATAACTTGTCCGCTTATGCGGTGTTTAGCCACCGGCACATGGGGGAGATGTTAGAGCAGCTGAACCTGAAGGAGTCACAACTGACGTTTACACCGCATCTGCTGCCGATCCCGCGGGGCATTCTTTCCACGACCTATGTGACTTTTCGAGAGAAGAAGGAAGCGGCCGAGGTGGACAAGCTTTTTCGTGAATTTTATGCATCGAGTCCGATGGTGCGCATATTCAGCCAACTGCCGCAGATACAGCACTCGGTGCATACCAATTACTGCGACATCGGTTTCAAGCTGGCGAAGGATGGACGGCGCTGCATTGTGGTGTCCTGTTTGGACAACCTGCTGAAGGGCGCGGCCGGGCAGGCGGTCGAGAATATGAACCTGATGTGCGGATGGGACGAAGCGGAGGGGCTGGCATGAAATTTGTGGTCAAACTAGGTGGTGCCTCGCTGGAAAATCCAGCCTTGCTTCACGGTTGTGCACGGGCGATCGCCATGCTCGCGCAGGACGGTAACCAGGTCGCCGTGGTTCACGGCGGCGGAGCAGCACTGACCCGAACCCTGAAACAGATGGGCAAGCAGAGTGAATTTATTGCTGGTTTGCGCATCACCGACGCAGAAACCCGCGATGCGGCGCTCATGGTTTTGGGTGGGCGCGTGAACAAGGAATTAGTAGCCGCGCTGGGTGGCCACGGCCAGGCCGGCGTAGGGCTTTCGGGTGGCGACGGGCTGATTTTTCGCGCGCGTAAGAAACGCACCACGCCGGACCTGGGCTTTGTGGGCGAGATCGTGGCCTCGGACACCCGTTGGCTCGATGCCATTTGGAAGATGGGTGCGGTGCCGGTGATCTCAAGCCTGGCGCTGGGGTTTGACGGCGAGTATTACAACATCAACGCCGATGAGATGGCCGCCGCTTGCGCAGTTGCGTGCAAGGCCGATGCCCTGGTGTTTCTCACTGATGTCCCAGGCGTGAAGGGGTCAAACGGTGAGGTGATGCGCTGGCTGAGTGTGGATCAGATAGCCGGGCTGACGCGGGATGCGGTCATCAGCGGAGGGATGTTGCCCAAACTGAGCGCCTGCCGGGAGGCATTGCTGGCCGGGGTCAAACGCGTGCGCATCCTACCAGCAGATGCGGCTGCAGTATTACCCGATTTGTGTTCGACGCGGGTACTTCAAGGGACTGAGGTGATGGTGGCATGAAGCTCGAAGCAATCCAGGCGGCAGAAGCAAAGCTGCTGCTTCCTACGTATGAGCGCAATCCGATCCTGTTTGTCGACGGAGCAGGGATGCACCTGATCGACGAAAGCGGAGCGCGCTATCTCGACCTGCTGAGTGGAATCGGCGTAAATGCGTTGGGCTATGGACATCCCGCGGTGGTGGAAACCATCAACCGCCAGAGCCGCAAGCTGGTGCACATCTCCAACCTGTTCTTCCATGAGGGGCAGGCAGAGTTGGCACTGCGGCTGACCGAAAGAGCCGGGATGGACCGCGCGTTTTTCTGTAACAGCGGCACTGAGGCCTGGGAAGCGGCGATGAAGCTGGCGCGGGCTTACTCGGCGATGAAGCGGAGCGAAGGCCACGAATTGGGGACCAAGTTTCTGGCGCTGGAAAACAGCTTCCACGGGCGCACCATGGGCTCGGTTTCGACCACGCATAAGGATAAGTACCGTGAGCCGTTCCAACCGCTGATTCCCGGAGTGGAGTTTGTTCGCTTCAACGATGTGGCTCATTTGCGAGCCAGTTTTTCGAACGAGGTCTGCGCGATTTTGATTGAGCCGGTGCAGGGAGAAGGCGGAATCCGGCCGGTGTCGCAGGAGTTTTTTGCGGCGGCGCGGGAGCTCACGCAATCGACGGGCGCGCTGCTGATTGCCGATGAGATTCAATCCGGCCTGGGGCGTACGGGCAAATGGTTTGCTTACCAGCAGTTTGGCATCCGGCCGGACATCACCACGCTGGCCAAGCCCCTGGCGGGCGGGTTGCCGCTGGGCGCGATGCTGTGCACGGAAGAGGCGTCGCGCGCCATGCATCCGGGACTGCATGGAACCACATTCGGCGGCGGACCACTGGCATGCGCGGTGGCGATCGCAGTGATCGATGCCATGGAACAGGAAGGTTTGCTCAAGAACATTCAGGATACGGGCGCGTACTTCAAGGGCCAACTCCATAACCTGGCTGCGCAGCGCGAGAGCATAGTCGATGTTCGTGGAATGGGGCTGATGCTGGCGATGGAAATGAACTCCGCCGACCTGGCCAAGAAGATCGTCGCCAGGATGCTCGAGCGGCGGATTGTTATCAACCGCACCAGCGAGACCGTCCTGCGTTTCCTGCCGCCCTACATCATGGGCAAGGAGCATGTGGACCTGGCGGTTTCAGCATTGAACGAAATTTTGACCGAAGAAGCCTCCGGCGCGCCCAGTCTCGCCGCCGCGCATCAGAACGCAGGGGGTTCCCGCAATGGCTAGCAAAGCATTATTGATTGATGAAAAGGCAGTACCTCAGGAGGGCAATACGATTGCTCTAGCCACCGCGAGCCTCGCCGGCCGCGATCTCTGTTCCATTGCCGATCTCTCCCAGTTGGAGATCGCTGCCATCCTTGAACTCGCGCACGCCATTAAGGCCTCGCCTGCGGATTACCGCTATTCTCTCGATGCGCGCCAGATGGTGATGTTCTTCGAGAAGGCTTCGCTGCGCACGCGGCTGACCTTTGAAGCCGGCATGAACACGCTGGGCGGATCGGCGATGTTTGTGGACCAGACCCAATCCCCGCTGGGGGAACGTGAATCGCTGGCCGATATGGCGCGGAACGTGGAGCGTTGGGTGAGCTTGATTGTGCTGCGCACATACGCCCACGAGACCATCACCGAGATGGCAGAATACGCGCGGTGCCCGGTGATCAATGCGCTCAGCGACCTGGAGCATCCCTGCCAGGCCCTGGCCGACTTCATGACGATTGAGGAACGCTTCGGGACGGCGCGCGGGGTCAAGTTCACCTACGTGGGAGACGGTAACAATGTCTGTCACTCATTAATGCTCACCGCTGCCCTGCTGGGCGCGCATTGCACGGTGGGGTCGCCTAAGGGTTACTATCCAAAGCCGGAGATGATCGCCAAGGCGCAGGAAATCGGTGCTGAGACTGGAGCGACGCTCACCTTAACCCACGATGCAGTGGCGGCGGTGCGCGGAGCGGACGCGGTCTATACCGACGTCTGCACCAGCATGGGGTTCGAGCATGAGGTGACCAAGCGGGCGCCTATTTTCAAGCCCTACCAGGTCAACGAGGCTTTGCTGGCCCACGCTGCGCCTCACGCGGTGTTCATGCACTGCTTGCCGGCGCATCGTAATGCTGAAGTCACGGACGCGGTGCTGGATGGGCCACAGTCCGTGGTCTTTGACCAGGCGGAGAATCGCCTGCACGCGCAGAAGGCATTGATGGTTCTGCTGCTGGGCGGCGGTCTGAGCGGATCGCGCGCGACAAATTAATCCTCCATTGAGGCAGCTGTGAGAAATTCACCGAAAGCTGCCTCAGTGGCTAAAGCCAACTCGATGGAGTGAGGTTATGTACGGGCTGAAGCCCGTACCCTTCAGAAGCCTCATTCCATTATGTTGAATTTGAAGGGGACTGCCTTCAGGCCGTCCAAAAACGCAAACCAGTTTACTGGTAGTTGCTGCGCAGGAAGTTAAAGGAGTTTCGCATGTCAAAAAAAGTTGTTCTTGCCTATTCAGGTGGTCTCGACACCTCGATCATTATTCCCTGGCTTAACGAGAACTACGGTATGGATGTAATCGCCATGATTGCCGATGTTGGCCAGGGCGAAGATTTGGACGCAGTGGTCGCAAAGGCTTACGCTACCGGCGCAAAGAAGGCAGTGGTGCTCGATCTGCGCGATGAGTTCGTGCGCGACTACGTCTATCCCACGGTTCGTGCAGGCGCCATCTATGAGCACAAGTATCTGCTGGGCACCTCGATTGCCCGGCCGGTGATTGCCAAGCACCAGGTGGAAGTCGCTCTTAAAGAGGGCGCGGAAGCGGTGGCCCATGGCTGCACCGGCAAAGGCAACGACCAGGTTCGTTTCGAGCATGCCTACCAGGCACTGGCGCCGGATTTGAAAGTCATTGCGCCGTGGCGTGAGTGGGATCTGAAGTCGCGCGAGGATTGCCTGGACTACGCCGAGGCACATGGCATTCCGGTGGCGGCAAGCCGGGAGAAGATCCACTCCCGCGACCGAAACTTGTGGCACATCAGCCACGAGGGCGGCGAACTGGAGAATGCCGGCAATGCTCCCCTGCCTACGACCTGGGTGATGACGCGCTCGCCCCAGGAAGCGCCCGACCGGGAAGAGGTGGTCGAGATCGGGTTCGTCGAAGGCCGGCCTGTGTCGGTGGACGGCATGGCGCTGGACCCGGTGCAGATTGTGGAACTGCTGAATGAGATCGGCGCACGCAATGCGATTGGCCGCATTGACCTGGTGGAGAATCGCTTCGTCGGCATCAAGAGCCGCGGACTGTATGAGACTCCGGGAGGCACGCTGATTACGTCGGCCCATCGTGAACTCGAAGCATTGACGCTGGACCGCGAAGTGGCGCATTACAAGCAGCAGGTGGCTCTCAAGTACGCTGAGCTGGTGTATTTCGGGTTGTGGTTTACGCCCTTGCGCGAAGCCCTGGACGCGTTTGTGGACAACACGCAGAAGCTGGTTACCGGGACGGTCAAGCTTTCTCTGTACAAAGGAAATATCGGAGTGGCTGGACGGCAGTCGCCATATTCGCTTTATTCCGACGACTTGTCTTCGTTCACCATGGGCGACAGCTACGACCAGAAAGATGCCAAGGGCTTCATCCAGATCCTGGGATTGCCCGCCCGCACCCGTGCGCGCTTGCTGCAAAAGAAAGAGGCGCACCAGTGAAGATGTGGTCTGGCCGCTTTCGCGAGCCACTGGACCACAATTTCGAACAATGGCAACGATCACTGGTGTTTGACTGGCAGTTGCTTCCGCAAGAAGTAGCTGCCAGCAAGGCGCATGCGCGGACGATCGCCGCGGCGGGCATCCTCACGGAAGAAGAGCGGGGGAAGATTGCGGCAGCACTGGACGCGATTCGCGACGATTACGCGCAGCGTCCGCCGAGTGATATTTATGGCCGCACGGAAGCGGAGGACATTCACCACTTCGTAGAGCTGGAGCTGGTGGCGCGGGTCGGCGACCTGGGATTTAAGCTGCACACCGGCCGCAGCCGCAACGAACAGATAGCCACCGACCTTCGGCTCTTTGTGCGGGAAAACTGCGCATCCATCGCCGGGCGGCTGGCGGACTGGGTGCGTGCGCTCACGGCGCAGGCTCACGCTGCGGGCGATGCGGTGATGCCCGCGTATACGCATCTGCAGCGTGCCGAACCGGTGCTGGTAGCCCACTGGCTGCAGGCCTACGGCGAGATGTTGCTGCGAGATATGACCAGGCTGGGGGATTTGAGCCGGCGGTTGAATTATTGTCCACTGGGTTCTGGCGCAGTGGCCGGCGCAACGTTGAAACTTGACCGGACGATTGCTGCACGGGAACTGGGCTTTGCTGGGCCGACCGCTAACAGCATGGACGCGACCAGCGACCGCGATTTCGCGCTTGAGTTTTTGCAGGCCCTGACACTGGTCGCTGTGCATGCCAGCCGGTTCGCGGAAGAGATTACGCTCTATGCCACGGCGGAGTTTGGATTTGTCGAGCTGCCTGAAGCATTTTCTACGGGATCGAGCGCGATGCCGCAAAAGAAGAACCCTGACCTGACCGAGCTGGTGCGAGGCAAAGTGGCGCGCATCAATGGCGCGGCGCAAACGGTCACGATGTTGCTGAAGGGGCTTCCGCTGGCTTATAACAAGGACCTGCAGGAAAGTCAGGAACCGCTTTTCTCCGCGGCTGAGACTACAGAGCGGATGATTGCTTTGCTGGCGAGGTTTACCGCAGCTCTTCGCTTCAACACAGATCGCATGCGCAGCGCCTGCGAGAGTGGTTATCTCAATGCCATGGCGGCCGCAACCTACCTCGTGCACAAGGGAGTTCCCTTTCGCAAAGCGCACGAAAAAATTGGGCTGGCAGTGCGTTATGGTTTGGAAAAGGGTTGTGAACTTGAGGGACTTACGCTCGAGGAGTTGCAGCAGTTTGGGCCTGAGTTCGAGGCAGATTTTTTTTCGAGTGTAACCCTCGATGCAACCTTGAACTGCCACGATGTGATTGGTGGAACCGCGGTGGCGCGGGTACGTGAGGCGTTAGCAGCGCAGGAAGCAAGACTTTCGGCTGCGATGGGACAGATGGATGGAAATACGTAAGGCCAGATTACAGGACGCGTCGAACATATATGAGCTGGTGAATAGCCTGTCTTCGGACGGCACCCTGCTGCGGCGCGCCTTTGCGGAAATTTGCGAGAACGTACGCGACTTCACGATTGCGGAGTCGGCGCAGGGAATCTTTCAGGGATGCGGCGCTCTGCACCTCTACGGGCCGCACCTGGCAGAGGTGCGCTCGATCGTGGTGAGACCCGAGGCCAAGAGCAAAGGTACAGGCGGCCTGCTGCTGCAGTCGCTGCTGGATGAGGCCGAGCAACATGGTGTCGGTTGCGTGTGTCTCTTTACCCGCATCCCCGATTTCTTCTTCAAGCATGGGTTTCGTGTGGTGGAGGATCGGACAGCTCTGCCGGATAAGATTTATAAGGATTGCCAGAATTGTCCGCGGCTGTACCGCTGCGACGAAGTGGCGATGGCGCGGGGACAGATTCCCAAAGTTTCGATTTTGGGGACGAGGATTGAGGCAGAGCAGTTGGTGCGGCTGACTGGGTAGGGTGGAGAACAGAACAGCCTCCACTACGCTCCCTCTATCGAAAAACATTTCCACGAAGGGTCCATTGAACCGCAGGTCCCTCCTCCGCTCCGGTCGGGATGACAAGGGGGGAGGGGCGTTTCCACTAGGAGTTGTCTTGAGGGAAAAGAAAAACCGCAGGTCCCTCGGCTACGGTCGGGATGACAAGGAAAGAGTAGCGGCTCTAGAAAAAAGCAACGGCTCTACAGATGACAAGAGGATTGGGTACGGGCATCCTCGCCCACTCAAGCCAAAAGAGGGCTTGAATGGGGCACCCAGGGCATCGGTGGTGTAAGGAGCGCTAAGGCCTTCCCTGCTTTGCGATTCTGATCATGGCCGCGGCGCTGCGCTCTACATCCTCGTTGGTGGTGGCCCAACTGGATACGCTGATGCGCATGGCTGCTTGCCCGTGCCAGACGGTGCCTCCGCACCAGCAGGTCCCGTCGCTTTGAATATCGGCAATTACCCGGCGTGTCTCCTCGTCGCTGCCGAAGGAAACCAGCACCTGGTTCAGGACGACGTCGTTCAGAATGGTAATGCCTGCAGCGTTGAGACGATCGGCAAACAATTTCGCCTGAAGACAATTTCGCTCGATCAGTTCCGCGAGGCCGCTGCGTCCGAGCGAGCGCATCGCCGCCCACAGCTCAACTCCGCGGGCACGCCGTGACGCCTCGGGTGCAAAGTGCCAGGGCTCGCGGCCGGCTCCCGGCGTCAGATAAGCGGCCGTCATGGCCATGGCTGCCAGAAGATGCTCCGGGTTGCGCACGATAGCCACCGCGGAATCGTAGGGCACGTTCAACCACTTGTGGCAATCAATTGCCCAGGAGTCGGCAGCGCCGGCGTCTGACAGCAACGGCGCATACTTTGGCGACACGGCCGCCCAGTATCCGAAGGCGCCATCCACGTGCACCCAGGCCCCTGCGTCGTGCGCTTGAGCGCAGATTTCTCCGGCAGGGTCAAAGGCGCCCGTATTCACGTTGCCTGCCTGCACGCATACGAGCGTGCGGTCATCGAGTGTGGGCAGCGCATCGGCTCTCATCCGTCCTTGCGCGTCTGCCGGGACCCGGGTGACTCGCGAACGTCCCAGCCCGAGCATGGACAAAGCCTTCAGGAGAGAGACATGCACCTCATCCCCAACCACCACGTGGATCGGGGGCGCGCCAAATAGTCCATCCTCTTCGACATTCCATCCCGCGCGTTTCAAGAGGGCGGTGCGCGCGGCGGCCAAACCGGTGAAGTTCGCCAGGGTTGTGCCGGTGACGAACCCCGCACCCGCTGTGGAGGGCAGGCCGAACAGAACGAGCATCCACGAGAGGACGATCTCTTCCAGCTTCGCTGCCACCGGCGACATCACCTGCATGGCGGCGTTTTGGTCCCAGGCTCCCGCTAGCCAATTGGCTGCGAGCGCAGCCGGTAACGAGCCCCCGATGACGAATCCGAAGTAGCGGCCACCGGCGGTGGCTGTGGTAGCCGGCGAACCGATGTCATCGAGCAAGGCCAACACCTGCGAGGGATCAGACGGCCCTTCTGGTAAGGGCCCTCCCAACTGCGTCAGCCGAGCGACATCCTCGGGGGCAGGTGCTACACGGCGGCTGTTGATTTCCGCAAGGTATCTCGATGCTCGTTCTGTTGTTTCCTGCAATAACTTTTTCATCGATAGCTACGATAGCAGGCTACTCGTGACGGAGGGCTTCGCCCGGGTCGGTCTGCATCGCGGCACGGGCTGGAATCAGGGTAGCCGCGAGTGCGACCAGACCTAGAAGCGACACGACGGCAATGTAGGTTGCGGGATCGCGCGGTCCTACATGAAAAGTAAGACTCTTGAGTAGCTGCGCTACGGCTAATGCGGCTCCCAAACCGAAGACGGCGCCAAGCACGATCAGGCGTACGCCTTCCATGGCGATGAGCCGCAGAATATCCGCCCTGGTGGCGCCGAGCGCCATGCGGACACCAATTTCCTGCGTGCGCTGCGTGGCGACATAGGAGATCACACCGTAGAGGCCGATGATTGCCATGAGCAATCCACAGGCAGCAAAGAAGCCCAGGAGAGCGGTCTCGAAGCGCGGGCGGTCGGCCAGTTTGTCGACGTCCCGGCTAAGGGTCTCGATCTCGACCGGAGCGTAGGGATCGAAGTGAGCGACTTGCGTGCGGATCCACGGTGCGACTACCGAGGCAGGGAAGGCAGTATCGATCAGGAAAAAGTGATGCCCGCTCCAACCTTCTGGACGGTTGGTCTGCAGGAAATACAGTTCGGGATCGTCCTGGCCTGCGAGTCCGGCGTTCTTTACATTTCCGGCTATGCCGACAATGGTGTAGACCGGCCCACCCAGCGTGAGGTACGGATTGAAGACCGCTCGCTGTATGTGGCGTCCGATGGCGTTTTCTTCAGGAAAGAGGCGGCTCGCGAGAAGCCGGCTCAAGATGACGGGATGGCCGTTCGATTGGCGGTCTTCTTCAGTAAAGCCAGGTCCTTCGAGAATGGGAATCTGAAGGACGCGAAAATATCCGGGGGTAACGGAACGCAAAACGACGCTTCCGCCAGTTCCGGGTGGAGTGTGTGGCTTGCCCTCAGCGACGATATCGGAATAGCGCATACCATCGTGCCAACTATTGCCATCGGGGGGCAGCGAATTGGTCATGCCCACCTGGTTGACGCCGGGCAAGGCCCGGAATGCCTTCTCAGCTCGCAAGTAGAAGTCCATGTAGGCCGGTCCGGGCTGATCGTAGCGCTCCCCGTTCAGAGGGATATGCACTGTGAGCACATGCCGCGTTTGCATGCCGAGGTTTTGATGTTCTAGGTTGCGGAAGCTCTGAAGCAGCAGGCTGGCGCCGGAGAGCAAGACTACGCTGGCGCCGATCTGCGCGGCTACCAGGAACCGCCTCATCCGGGCATGTGAGGCGGACCTGGTTTGTTTGGTAACCACCTGGGTTACATTTGGCTTTTGCAGGGCGGGCGCGATGCCGAAGATCGCGGCGCAGAGCAGCGCAAGGAGCACCGTGAACAAGACGATGCGCGCGTCAAGTTGCGCCTGCGCGAGAAACGGAAGGCCGGTGGGAGCGATGGCGACAAAAACTCGCAAGAGGATCTCCGCCAGTAGGCAGCCGGCCGTGGCTCCTGCAGTTGCAAGGAGCAGCGCCTCGGTCAGAGTCTGCCTTATGAGCCGAGTGCGGCTGGCGCCCAGTGCGGAACGCACGGCTAGCTCTCTTTCCCGGGCAAGGCCGCGGGCGGAGAAGAGACTGGCCACGTTGGCGCACGCGATCAGCAACACTGCAAATACCGCGCCGAGAAGGACCCATGCGACCTGGTATGCCTCCTGCATCTGGCGGTCGCGGATGGAACGAACCTGCAGATGGAAGTCCTGGCGGATCTCCTTGGGAATCCATTGCTGGGTCTGGAGGAACAGGGGCTGCAACTGTTCGTTTGCTTGTTGTACGCTGACGCCGGGTTTGAGCCGGGCGAAAGCCCACATGGGGTAGCCGATGCCGCTATTCACCGTGTGTTGCGCCGCTAAATCCATTTGGGCGGGGAGTACGATATCGGCCGGTTGCAGCCGGGGCATCTCAAAGCCCCGGGGGAGAACTCCGATGATGCGCACCGGATGCTCGTCGAGCATGATGGTCTTGTGCAAGACGGCTGGATCTCGGTTGAAGCGGCTCAGCCACAAGCCATGGGAGATCAGCGCGACCTGGGCTGCATGGGGTTGATCTTCGTCGGGAGAGAAATTTCTCCCAACGATAGGAGCGACGCCGAGGGTCGGAAGGAAATTCTGCGCCACCATTGCACATTGGAGGTGTACCGGATTGGCCTCGGTCAGATTGCATTCGTTGACACCTCGTTCAAAAGTGAGGGAGGCAAACGGCTTCTGATGGTCTCGCCACTCGTAAAAGAAACCACCGAGCATGAACTCCTGCCGCTCGAGCGATTGCACCAGTCCGACCGATACCAGACGATCGTCCTGGGCGTAAGCAAGGTTGCGAAAGAGAATTCGATCCACCACGCTAAAAACCGCGGTGGTGGCGCCGATTCCCAATGCCAGTGTGGCGATCACGGTAAGCGCGAACGCAGGATTGCGGCGAAAGCCACGCAGGGCGTACCGCACATCCTGGACCAGGGTGCCAAGCCACCAGCCGGGTTTTTGTTCATGGCTCTGCTCCCGAGCTGCCTCGACCCCGCCAAAAAGAATGCGTGCCTGGCGGCGCGCTTCTTCCGGATCCATGCCTGCGGCGATGTTCGCCTCCGCTGCTTGCTCCAGGTGAAACTGCAGTTCTTCATCGAGTTCGGCGGGGCTGCGGCGAACGAGTAAAAAGCGGACCCGGGTGAGGAGCTCACGCATCATGACGACGCCTCCGGAATCTGCTTCAACACCAGAGCAATGGCGGTGGAAAGCCTGTCCCAGGTTTCGAGTTCAGCTCTCAGCTGTTTGCGGCCGGCGGCCGTGAGCAAGTAAAACTTCGCGCGCCGGTTGTTTTCTGACGTTCCCCACTCGGACTTGATCCATCCCTTGTATTCCAGCCGGTGCAGTGCCGGGTATAACGAACCCTGGCCGACCTGCAACACATCTTTCGAGATCTGCTGAATGCGTAGCGCGATGCCCCAGCCATGCATTGGCTCAAGAGCCAGCGTTTTAAGAATCAGAACGTCCAGTGTTCCCTGCAGAAGGTCCGTCGATGGCGGCATGTTCCCCTCGATGTTCGACAGCAGGATTACGCCATCTCCTGTCGATTGTCAAGGAGAGAGGTGGGTCAACCTTTCGATGGATGCCCGCAGTGGTTGCCGCACGATAGACTCCCGGGCATGACGATAGAGACGGAACCGATTGGCAGTATTCCTCGGCCTGCTGCATTGCTGCAAGCCATGGCCGCTTTCCAGGCTGGAAAGCTGAGTCCGGCTGGTCTGGACGATGCGTTTGCCATTGCCCTGCGCGACACGATCGATCGCTTCCAGCGGACCGGTTCGCCGGTTATCAGCGATGGTGAGCAAACCAAGCCTAGTTTCGCGACGTACCCGCTGGCCGGGCTCGACAACCTTGCTCCGGATGGGGTGACGATTCCCTTCGCGGACGGTCATGTACGCCAGCTACCTCGGTTGATCGCCGCGCCGTTTCGCTACGGTGTGCACGCTGCCGTCTATCTTGAGGCGGCGCGCCGCTATACTCAATTGCCGGTGAAACAAGCTGTTATCTCTGCCTCCGCTTTGAGCTTGCTCTATCCGTCAGCGGGGATCCCGGGCTACCCTCGCGAGGTATTTCTTGCCGATCTCATTGACGAAGCCGAGAAGGATATTCGGGGAGCGCTTGATGCGGGGGCGGCCTGCGTTCAGATCGATTTCACGGAAGGCAGGTTGTCACTCAAGCTCGATCCCTCGGGCAATTTGCTGCGCAGTTTTGTCGCTCTCAACAATAAGGTTCTCGAACGCTTTAGTGCGTCAGACCGGCAGCGTATTGGAGTCCATGTTTGCCCAGGAGGGGATCACGACTCCACCCACAGCGCTGATATCGATTATGCGGGGCCGCTGCCCGAACTGTTTCAGTTGAACGCCGGCCGCTTTTACCTGCAGATGGCCAGCGAACCAGACAAGAAACGCATCTTAGGGATCGTAGGTGAGCTTCTGCGACCGGACCATCGCGTTTTTATCGGGGTGATCGACCCTATCAATCCGGCGATCGAAACAGCGGCCCAGGTGCGCGACCGGGTTCTGGAAGCGGCGGCGTTGTTACCTGTCGGAACAACTGGGAACAACTGATGACTGTGGTTTCGCTCCGTTCGCCGATGACACGTCTACGGCTCGCGATACCGCTTTCAGCAAAATACAGGCGAGAGTCGAGGGAACGGAAATGGCATCCCGTGTTCTCGGGGTGTGAGAAAGAAAGAAGATACCTCAGGGGCTAATGTGTCTGCGTGAACCAGAGATTTATGTATCTAGTCCCGTAGGGACGCCGACCAAGGTTGGTGCATCCGTAAGTATTCGACGATGATGGGCGGAGCCTGTGGCACGGTAGTGGCGGGGCACACGAATGGCGCACCGCAGATCCCTCGGCTTCCCCAGATTTCCTGTCGAGAGCCGCGGCTTTGATCAACTATTTGTGGTTCTCTTTAATGAGAACCACATAAGTGGTCGCGGTGAGCGCGGCGAGGTAGGAAATCCGGGTACGCTCGGGATGACAAATAGGAGAGGGTAGTCGCGAGGAAAGAGTGGTTGCTGAACGGAGGCTTTTCGAAGCTAGTTTGGACAAGCCTGAAGTTGGGCCGTCCCCGTTCGACAAGCTCAGGGCAGGCTCTGCGGGGCTCAGCCCAAACTTCCTCCTGAGTTGTAGAGATTCCAGTACAACGGTTATGGTCTGCGCGCGAGGGGGTGATGTATAACTGTGCGCGGGCGTTAGGATGAATGCGTGAGAATGGACCACGCGAAGGCAACGAATTGGCCATTCCTTCGATCCAAGCAATCGATACTATGAGGTTTTAATGGGAACACCGCTCGCCCTTTGTTTAGCCATCTCGATGCTGGTAGGGACCGTGTCCGCTCCGGAGCCCGCGCTGGCGCAGGGCGTGTCTACAACTTCGCCCATTGGCCGGTGGAAAACCGTAGACGATGTTACGGGCAAGGTTAAGTCGGTCGTGACCATCTGGGAGGAAACGGGCAAGCTGTACGGGAAAATCCAGAAGCTGGTGGACCCCGACCCTAAGGATCCCAATCCTCGATGCACCCCTTGCACGGGCGAGCAAAAGGGGCGGCCGGTCATTGGACTTCAGATCCTGAGTGACTTGCAGAAAGACGGCGACGCCTGGTCGGGAGGGACGATCCTCGACCCGGAGAGCGGCAAGGTGTACAAGTGTCTGCTCTCTTTAGAGGATGGTGGAGAGAAGCTCAAGGTTCGCGGCTTCATTGGCTTGTCCTTGCTGGGCCGGACACAATACTGGCTACGCGATCAGTAATCCGAGTGTTCGTTTGCGGACACGAGATTGCAATTTCGAACGCCGGGAACGCTCAATCATTGCGTTCTTGACTCTACTCCATTCAATTTGCGCCACTTAGGCGACGCACTCTCTGGCGGGAAAAGTGCTATCAAGGGATCAGTAGTCTTTGCTGAGGAGCCCTGATGCGCTCGTTTTTGCTCGATTTGAAGTTAGTCTTGCGGCAGTTGAGGCAGTCACCAGGCTTTACCGCCACGGCGGTGCTCATGTTGGCTTTCGGCATTGGAGCGACCACAGCGATCTTCTCCATCGTTGAGGGTGTCCTTCTGCGGCCTCTTCCCTTTCCGGGGTCTGACCGGCTGGTGGTCCTGGCGGACCGCATTCAAGAGGCAGACGTAGGCGGCAACGGCGAGGCGGGCGTGACGGTGCCGGATATCCGCGCCTACACCCGCGACAACAAGTCTTTTGCGTCCCTGGGCGGATACAAGTTCGCCGCTTACGAGCTCGCGAGCACCGGAGAACCTTCTTATGTGAACGCCTCACGTCTAACAGCAGGCATTTTTCCTGCTCTGGGAGTGCAACCGCTGCTGGGGCGCGTGTTCACCACCGAGGAAGACGAACACAACCAGCAGGTCGTTGTTTTGAGTTATGCGACCTGGCAAAACCGCTTCCATGGGGACCGCCAAATTCTGGGGACCAAGGTTCTACTGGATCGCAAGCCATACCTGGTAATCGGCGTGATGCCGCGCAACTTCGAATTTCCGCTGGTACCGGGGCAACTGAACCGCGCCGAGTTGTGGGTTCCCATGAGCTTTATTCCGCAAGAGCTTTCCACCCAGGCGGCCGCGAACTGGAGCTACCAGATGGTGGGGCGGCTGAAGCCTGGCGTTTCTGCCGCACAAGCGCAGGACGACGCGGAGAGAGTAGCGCAGGAGATCATGCGCAACTATCCGGCAAATATGGCCAGCCTGCATATCAGCGCGGTGGTGCGGCCGCTGCAGGAGGAAACGGTAGAGCAGTCTCGTCCGTTGCTGCGGACGTTGTTCATGGCCGTTGCTGTCGTCTTGTTGATCGCCTGTGTGAACCTTGCAGGACTGATGCTGGTACGCGCGATTCGCCGGCAAAGGGAATTTGCGGTACGCCTTGCGTTGGGTGCGCGGGCCACGGCTTTGCTGCGCCAAGCGATCATGGAAAGCCTGGTTCTCAGCGCGGCCGGCGGAATGCTGGGCCTTGCGCTGGCCGGTTTTGCGCTCCGCGTCGGGAGAACCTTGCTCCCGGAAAGCCTGCCACGCATCAGCGAAATAGCGTTGAACTGGAATGTGGTGGGGTTCGCCCTGCTGTTGGGGATCCTTACCGGTTTGCTTTGCGGAACGGCTCCGGCTTTTGCCGCCCTGCGCACCAATGTGAATGGCACATTGAAGGAAGGCGGCCGCAGCGGTACCGCAGGGGGAGGGCACGCGCGTCTGCGCTCCGCACTGGTGGTAGCGGAGATCGCCATTGCCCTGGTGCTGCTGACCGCCTCGGGGTTGCTGCTGCGCAGCTTTGAGAAAATGCGCTCGGTCGATCTCGGGTATCGGCCCGAGCATGTGACCACTGCCTCCTACTCGTTGCCCCAGCAGCAATACCCAACGCAACCGGCCGTGACCGCCTTCAACAATGAATTGGTGCGCCGCCTGCAGCAACTGCCTGGAGTGGACTCCGTGGGGCTTACCAGCTTTCTGCCCGCTACCGGAAACAACAATAACCAGGCCATCGTGGCGGAAGGCCACATCCCCCAGAAGGGCGAGAACTTGAACCTGGCCACCTCGTCGCAAGTCATTGGCGATTACTTCCACGCGTTGGGGATTCCGCTCTTACGAGGGCGTTCCTTCAGCGACGGCGACAAGGCGGGTAAACAGCTGGTGGTGATGGTGAACCGCAAGCTGGCGGACCACTTCTGGCCAAAGGAGAGCCCCATCGGCAAACGGATGCGCATCGGCACACTGGAGATGCAGACCCCGTGGATGACGATTGTGGGCGAGGTGGCCGACGTAAAACTGAATTCCCCGGATGACCCGACGAAAGAACAGTTCTATATGCCAGTGGACCAGGTGGAAGAGGCTCTCGGTTCGCTGGGGCAGCCCGGCGATCTGAATGGCAATGGTGGATATATTGCATTGCGTTCGTCACTGCCGCCAGAGCAAATGAAAAACGCGCTTCGCAGCGCGGTAAGATCCATTGATCCGCAACTGCCGCTGACCCAGGTCCAGACGATGGAGCAGGCGGTGTCGGAGACCGAGGCGCCTCGCCGGTTCAACACGATACTGATCACCAGCTTTGCGTTCGCAGCCATATTGCTGGCGGTGCTCGGCATCTACAGCATCATTGCTTTCTCGGTGGCCTCGCGGGTGCAGGAGGTGGCGATCCGGATGGCGCTCGGATCGCAACGCGCGGGCATCGTTCGCCTGATCCTGGAGTCGGGAGCAAAACTGGCAATCATCGGCTGCGCGGTGGGATTAGCGGGAGCCGTAGCGGCCTCCGGCCTGCTGCGGTCGCTTCTGTTTGGCGTGAGCCCGTTTGATCCCCTGGTACTTGTCCTGGCGGCGGCGGGTGTGTTGCTGCTGGCAGTGGCCGCATCCGCATTGCCAGCATTCCATGCTGCATCCATTGATCCAGTGCAAGCGTTGCGCGGCGATTAGGCGGTCAAGCTAGAAGATCGCCGCCATTACTACCTTCACCACGGTGATCACAAACCACCAGCCCCAGACTGCGACGGCGGCGGTTCCCTTCTTCGTTTTCCCCACGATAGCGCAGCCGATGGTGAGCAGGATGAGAACCCAGAAGGTCAGGATGTCGAAGGAGGTGGCGAATGCAACCAGCCACTGCGGCGCATCCAGGGGCAGGTAATATCCGGCATTCGTGCCAACCGGGTTCTTCAGATTGAATGAATCGGCGTCAAGCCCGGCGAACAGGGTGATGATTCCGAGTATGCCTTGAATCAGGAATGGCAGCGTGCCGTACATCCACACGGCGAACATGTGGCCGAATTTTGCGTGGCCCCCAAGCCCAAAATTCAAAGTGGCCATAAGCGCGGCCGCTGCGATCGCCGCAAAGACCAGGCTGAGCACGGGTGTGCTCCAGAAAATATATTTTACGAACGCTGCACCAATCGCTTTTTGCTTCGCCTGCTGGTCCGGTGGCAGTTGTGACATCCGATCCTGCTGAGATTGAGGGCTGTGCAGCAAGATCGTGGCATACGCCTTATCCCAACCGACCTTCTGCTGTATGGTTGCGCCGAACCCCAACGTGACGAGAACGGCCAGCAGCCAGGGCAGCCACCAGCTGGCATCTCTCAGAATGTCAATGAAGGTTTTGGAGGGAGCGACAAAGATATCGACGACTCGTTCCACTTGTCCAAGTGGTTTCAATCCTTCAGCGTTCGCGACAATATCGGACATGAATCCTCCGTGAATGCCTCACGTACTTCGTACCACGGAATATTACTCTTCCGGGCGGAAAATCAAAATAGCGGCCCGGAGCAGAGTTATGTCCATCACTCACACTGTCAACGGAAATACTTGCGCCGGTGTCTAAGTAAGTTATAAGCCGGAGTCTAACGAGGTGAAGCGATGTTTGAAGACTCACTCATGGAATCCAGTAGTCTTAAAAAGCGAAAGAGTAAGTGGTCATTCGTTGCTTTTGTGCTGAATTTTGGCGCGCTGTTCGCGCTCATCGTCTGGCCGTTGTTACACCCCGAAGCATTGCCCACACAGATGATGGCCGCATTGATGGTGGCTCCCTCGCCGCCTCTGGCACCTCCACCCTATGCAGCGATTGCAAGGGTTCACACTAAGGCTGAAATGCTGAGCGAGGAGTTGCAGCCGCCAAGCAAAATACCGAAGGAAATCAAGCAATTGAACGAAGCAGCGACACCACCCTCCATGACAGGCGTGCGAGGCATGGAGGATCTTGGTGGCGATACTGCTGGAGGGATGAGCACCATTATCGGCGCCGTCAGTGCTGGTCAGCCCATCGTAGTTAGGCCAAGGGCGCCAACTAGTTTGAATGTTTCCTCCGGCGTAATGGCCGGCAACCTGGTCGAGAAGACTTTACCGCAGTACCCGGCGATTGCCAGGGCGGCTCGCATTCAGGGCATCGTAGTTTTGCAGGCCACCATATCCAAAGGTGGTTCGATTGAGAATCTTAGAGCCATCAGTGGTCCTCCTATGTTGCAGCAGGCAGCCATGGACGCGGTCCGGTCCTGGAGTTATAAGCCTTACCTACTCAACGGAGAACCCGTCGAAGTAGAAACTACGATTAACGTGGTCTTTAGTTTGGGTGAGTGAAGCTTAACGCGCTCACGAACCGAAGGAAAAAAGGTTCCGGCAGAGCCTGCACTGAGCTTATGAATCGTCATCTCGCCTTCCCGGTGCGCCGTGGTACTGGAGCGTACCCTGATTTCTGACACACAGGGCACACGGATGGCGCACCGCAGATCCCTCGGCTGCCCCGGGATTCCTGTCGAGCGTGACGTCTTCGTCCGGGTACGCTCGGAGCCTGCGACTTTTTACTTCCTTTTTAGATTGCGGCCGGGAAATCCTGAAAGCATCTGCTAACAAATATCGCCGAGGTTCCTTCGGCTACGCTCAGGACAGGCTCTTCGACTCCGCGCCGTAAAGACTTTGTTTGCGATAAGTCTGCGAAGCGCTTCGCTCAGGATGACGGATTTTGTTGGGGGGTGAAACAAAGCTGGTTCGGTAGGTTGGAATATGAAAGATCGAAGAAGCCACAGGCTCTCGGGATAACAAATAAGAGCGGGTAGTTGAAAGGAGGGCTAGAAGACGCCGCGGAGTAACGACGTTTCTCTAACCCTCCGTTTTGCAGACTGAAAGGTTAACGCAGAGGTAGCCAACGACCCAGGAAAGTCAGCAAACGACCCAGCAGGTTGAAATAGAGTACGAACAAGCAGAAAAAGACAACGACCAGTACCGTGGTGGATCGAACTTCATACCACGTCGGACGATGAAAGAGTTTCATTTCCTGCCGTACACTTGCTACGAATTCCGGGGTTTGTTTAATTGAGTGGATGAGGCCCAACTCTTTTTGCGCTGTAACAGGGCCAGGATTTTCTAAGTTTTCTTCGGACAAGAGACACGCTTCCTTTCTGGACTTAACCAGTTGCCGACACGACGGAGACAGCGCCGCCTTAAGATGTGCCTGGGAAGAGAGCTATGCTGGGGGTCCGCGAGAAAGAGAAGGAGAGAATCGAGGCTTCGACTTGAAGACGGAGTCTTCACCGTCCAGCCAGTCGCCTACCGGGACTGGCAGGAACAAAAACAAAAAGAAGATCGGCAACGCCAGGGTCGTTTGATCGAAACTGTGGGTTGCGCCCAGGGTGGCTGCAGTGGACAGAACCAGAATCAGAACGACGGCAACGATCGCCACCATCGCCCACGCAAATCGTCCGACCCATCGCTGATTTGCTGCCCTGGCCATTGGGATTGATTTTATACAGATACCAGGAACATCAGCGCTTCTTGAATTCCTTATCTGCAAATTCTATGAAATAGGGCCAGTTCGGCGCGGGTGTATGGCCATACTGATGCTGACGGAAGGCGACGTCACCCAAGTCGATGAGAGTACCCATCGGCGGGAAGGTGGTTGTGCCCAACCCTTTGGCGCCCAACAGATCCCACACCGGACTCGCAGCGACCGCTGCCATGAACATACCTTGCGCGTCCTGCCAGGCGTCGCCGGGTACATAGACCGGATCGGTGAGCAACGCTCCGCCGCCGATGAAGATGGGACGCGGCGCTACCATGGCAATAAATTCATGACTATCCACCGGCAACTCGTTGGCAGAGTGGCCCGCTGCGGCGTACTTCATGAAGTTCCCCGCAAACCAATGGAATTCGGTAGCCCCGGTGATGTTGCCCATAGTTTCGCCATAGTTCCGGCGATAGAGATTGGCGCCGCCCGCGCCGGAAGAGGAAATGAAGCCGATGGCGAAGCGCGGGTCATCGACCTGCGCCACCAGCGCTGCTTTACCTCCGCGTGAATGCCCCATGACGCCGACCTTCTTTGCATCGACATCGGGATCGGTCTCGAGATAGTCGATGATCTTGCTATCGCCCCAGGCCCAGGCGCGCAGTACGCCCCAGTCGTCGAGCGAGCGCGGCTGGCCTTTGTTCACCAGGCCGATAATGCCCTGGTTAAGGCCGGCACCATTGTCGGCCTGCACATCGCCGGAGTTGCGGCCGATAAAGCCCCAGCCGTGCTCCAGCAGGAGCCTGGCGGAATCGGGTGCGTCAGGCGGTGACGAGAGCTTGTGCACCACCTGGCCCGGTACAGCAGGCGGGCGAGGAAAATTCGGGCGGGGGCGAATGGAACCGCCGCCGATGATGACCGGTACCTTCCTGCCCTTGGCGCTGGCCGGCGTGACCACGTCGGCATGAATGTCGACGGTGATTGCTGGATAGGCTGAGTTATCGACGTGGCCGGTAACATGTTTGACGATAGCCGGGATGCCTTGCACGGTCATGGTTTCGACGCTGTCTACACTCCAAGTCACTTTGGGAATGTGCGCGGGATACTTGCCGTAGACGTTTTCATCAAACATCGCTTTGAGTTCGGCGCGACGCTTTTTCCATTGCTCCGGAGTTTTCACCCGGGCGCCATCGTTCATGACCAAGACGTCGGGCAACCTGGGATATGGGTTTGCTTTGGACTCATCGTAGTTAGCGTTGCCTGGTTTGCCGATATCGTAAGCAGTCGCGCCGGGCTGCATTTCACTGATGCCCAGCAGCTTGAGTTCGCGATCGCGTTCCGCACGGGAGGCGGCCGCAATCGCTTCGCGGTCAGATGCGGACGGCGGTGCGGTGGGTGATTGCGGTTTGTGCGGGCAGTGAGAGTGAGGTGCAGGATACGAGCAGCACTATCGACAGTGTCCGGGACGTCATATTGCCTCACACGTTGAAATCGATCACTCCGGGGCTAGGTGCAAAGCCAGCGCAGCGCGCTCCGCAGGTCCAGCCCGAAGCATATCGCTTCGCTATGAACTCGCGCCACCTATGGTTCGTAGCTTATCTTTGCCGGCATCCTTTCTTTGGAGCGAATCAATGCGCCGGTGCCAGATATCCGGTTCACCGAAATTTATTGACGCTCTGATTCATGATGGTGTATGTATACACCAGTACAGTTGAACGCGATGATTTTCAAGCTAAACCCTTCGGCCGGGCAACCCCTCTATCTGCAGCTAATGCAGCAAATACGCCACGCAGTAGAAAACGGGGCTTTGCGGCAAGGCGATCAACTACCGGGCATTCGCACGCTGGCAGAAGAGCTTGTCATCAGCCCGACTACGGTTGCCAAGGCATATTCAGAGCTGGAGCATGAGGGAGTGCTTGAACTGCGTCAGGGTTCCGGCGCTTTCATCTCGGTGAAGCGACGCGGTCTCAGTCAAACGCAGCGTGTTCATGAAGCCAGCACACAGGTCCGGCGACTCATCGGGGAGTTACGCGACCTGGGCTTAACGGAAGATGCAATTCGCCGGATATTCGAAGCCGAGCTACTGTACCCGGCCGAGGTGTTGAGCAAACGATGACCACCGTGCCTGTAATCGAAACTAACGACCTTAACAAGTCGTACGGCCAGGTCGCAGCCGTTCGAGCTTTGAGCCTTTCCGTCAAGCCCCATCGGATTACCGCCTTTCTGGGATTGAACGGGGCTGGAAAGAGCACCACGATCAGGATGTTGCTGGGAATGATTCGACCCACTAGCGGAACAGGCCAGGTGCTCGGACATCGCATCGACGAGACGAAAGAAAGCGTACGCCTGAGGCAAAAAGTCGCTTACGTCAGCGAAAACAAGCAGCTTTATGAATACATGACGGTGGAGCAAATCGTTCGCTTTACAAGACCGTTCTATTCCGATTGGAGTCTCGATAGAGAGCATAAACTTCTCAAGAGCTACGAATTGCCCCCGAAACGAAAAATCAAGTCTCTGTCCAAGGGGATGCGGACCAAGCTGGCCCTACTACTGGCATTGGCGCGGAAGCCGGACTTATTGATTCTTGATGAGCCGAGCGAAGGCCTCGACCCAATCGGCATCGAGCTGATGTTGGAGAGCCTGGTGGCGCAAAACAGCGAAGGCACGACCGTCTTCTTCTCTTCGCATCAGATACCGGAGGTGGAACGGATTGCGGATCATGTTTGCCTGCTCCACCAGGGACGGTTAGTGCTGGATGCTTCCATGGACGAGATGCGTGAGTCTTATCGGCAAATCGACCTTGTGTTTCCGTCGCTTCCGCAAGAGTCAGACGTTCGGCTCGCGGGGGTAGAGAGTATTCGAGCGAGTGGGCGACAGATGAGCGTGGTGGTCAGTAAAAATGCTGACATGCTGATCGAGCGTGCTCACGATTTACATGCCAGTTCGGTGGAAGTCTCTCCCATTGGGCTACGCGAGATATTCCTGCAAACCGTTAGGGGGAGTTAGGCAATGCTTTGGTACAAAGCCTGGTTGGAAACCCGGTCGAGATTTCTGATTGCGCTAATCGGCTCTGTAGTGCTCTGCTCTCGCCTGGTGGTTGTCTTCATCAAAAAAGAGGCGCCCAGTCAATTGGCCCAGGTGCTCCATGCAACGCATGAAACACTCGCCGCCGTGTGGCTTCTGGCTGTCACTCTCATCATGATGGGCGGCCTGCTGCGGGAGAAGGCAGCTGGGTCATCTTCATTCACTCTATCTCTCCCGGTAAGCCGGTTGCGTTTGATGTCCGTTCGGATCGCCGTGGGACTCGCGGAAGCTATCCTGCTGGCGATTCTTCCCTGGATTGCCATGTTGTTTTACGCCAAGGCAGACCAGGGCCAATACATTGCGCAGGCCGGCATTCACGTCTTCTTACTACTGGGCGGGGGAGTGGTGTTTCTTGCCGCTGCTTTTTTCATCTCCTCATTCGTAGAGGGCGAGTACACCGCGCCTGTCGTGAGCTTCGGTGCGATCATCGTGCTCGCTTACTTGATGAGCGATGGCAAGTTAGAAGTCTACAGCCCCTGGGCATTCATGCGTGGCGATGAATATTTTCATTGGCGCACGGCTCAATTTGTTGGGCCGATCCCGTGGATACACGCCGGAGGTTTCGCGGTGATTGCTGCGCTTATGACGCTGCTCTCTATCAAGTTGATACAGAGGCGCGATTTTTAACCAGGTTAAAAAACTTCCGTCTGCGGAGCGCAACGGGGAGTTCTGCCCAAAATCGAGGGTATCTTGTTCGAATTTGAACAGTGAGACAATCGACCAAGGGAGGGACCATATGCTCGCGCGACATCTTTTGCCATGGCTGGTACTGATCAGCGCGGTGACTGGGTACGCGCAGACGCTAAACAATGCTCATCCAGTAGCGGGTCAGTCGAACCCGTCTCTCGATCGGCGCATTGAACTGCTGATTCGTTCGCAATTCTCCGTGCGGCCCGATTTCGATATGACGCTCGGCGCCAGGACCGCCAGCGACACCGCCGGCTTCGACAGCTTGCCGGTCACGTTCAGCCACAAGGGCAAACAGACGACCGTCGACTTTCTTATCTCCAAAGATGGCAGCACGCTGGAACGGGTTGAAAAATTCTCCACCAACAACAACGCGGCCATGGCAATTGATGTAGAAAAGCGGCCCGCCCGGGGTGACGCGGCGGCTAAAGTGGAAATCATCAACTTTGACGATCTGCAGTGCCCTTACTGCGGAATGCTCAATAACGAAATCTTCCCCGAGACCATGAACCACTACAAGGGACTGGTCAAGATTGTCTACAAGGATTACCCGCTTCCCGGTCACCCCTGGGCCATGCGCGCCGCGATCGACGCAAACTGCCTGGCTACTCAAAGCGATGCTGCCTATTGGGCCTATGTCGATTACGTGCACAGCCACGGGCAGGAAATTAGTGGGGCTAATCCTAATCCAACCAGATCATCTACGGACCTCGACAATATCGCCGGCACTATCGGGAAGCAGAGTAAGGTCGACGAAACGCAGCTGGCCATGTGCCTCAAGAAGCAGGATGACTCGGTAGTGAATGCTTCTCTCAAGCTTGGCGCTTCGCTCAAGGTGGAAGCGACACCCCAGGTATTCGTCGACGGAGAGCGGCTCCCGAGCGGCGCACAACCAGTCGATCAGTTGTGGCCGGCGATTGATCGGGCACTGAGGGCCCAGGGAATTCAACCTCCGCCGGAGGCTGCAAATCCAGAGGCGCCCGCTGGAACTGGCGTTCACGGGCCGTAGTCAGGTTTTAGGCGCGCCTCGAAGAAGAGACTAGGCTCGTCCGGCAAACTGCCGCGTTTCGGTGTCTACCCTGATCTTTTCGCCTTCTTTTATGAACACCGGAACGCGAATTTCAATGCCGGTCTCCAGTTTGGCAGGCTTGGTCACGCTTCCGCTCGCCGTGTCGCCGCGAACGCCCGGCTCGGTGTAGGTGACCGCCAATTCCACCTGGGCGGGCAGTTGTAAGCCGATGGGATTGCCGTTGTATTTGTCAATCTTAATGATGACCCCTTCCACCAGCAGCTCCAGGGCGTCTCCTACCATCTGCTCGCCGAGCGTGAGGGTCTCGAAAGTCTCCTGATCGAGGAAATAGGAACCATCCGCATCGCTATAGAGATAAGAGGCTTCGACGGTCTGGAGGTCCGGCTCCTTGAACTTGTCGCTGGCTTTGAAGGTCTTGTCAAACACGGCGCGAGTGAGCATGTTCCGCATCTTGAGGCGGACCAGCGTTTGGCCGCCCCTGGCGGTGGGGGTCGAGATCTCAGACTCCAGGCAATGAAACGGTACGTTCTCAAACTCAACAAACATTTTGCGTTTTACGTCGATCGCGTCGATGAGTGCGGCCATTGGTTCCTCAAAAAATGGGCTGGGGGGCAAGTACGAGTACATAGCTTGGTTGTTCAGCAATCGGGCACCTGACTAGGATAACAAGTTGCGGATGCCGCACAACTTTCCTGCACAAACGATGATCTAAGCGATTGGTTGAAGGAGGAATCGATGCGTATCTGGAAATCAGTTGCTTTTTCTGCGCTCGCTGCGGCCATGCTGAGCGGGTCTGCTGGTGCACCCGCACAGGTAGCCATCAGCATTGGTGCGCCGCCAGTTTGCCCCTATGGCTATTTTGACTATTCGCCCTACGACTGTGCGCCGTATGGTTACTATGGGCCTGATTGGTTTGATGGCGGGGTTTTCATCGGAGCTGGCCCCTGGTTCCACGGTCATCATGGGTTTTACGGGCACGTCGACAACCGTTACGATCCTCATCACGGCTACCACGGGCCCCTGCCGGTAAGAGGCGAGTCGGCGTTCAACCATTTCCATGCTAATACGGCGATTGATGAGCATGGCCGTGGCGGCAATCCCGGCCACGATGGAGGCGGCGAACACTCCCCCGGCTTCTCGGGGGGCGGTCATCCCGGTGGCGGCGGACACGGCGGCGGCGGTGGACATCGCTAGAGCTGCCGAAGTCTGGCATCAGGGCCCGCTCGAAGGAGCGGGCCTTTTTTGTGCGCCCAGACATCAGCGGGCGCGAGAGAGGCTGTGAGAGCGGGTCGGACAAAAGACGAGGGAATAAATAGGGTTCGTACTTACCCACATCACGAGCGTGGCCGGGGAGTTCTGAACGTTCCAGTGCAGATTAAGCCTGTTTCCGCGCCAGCGTTCCCCGCAGCCACGCGGCAATCTGGTTGAGTGCAGAATTCGACTGCGGGAATCGCGCTACGGTCCCCGGGTGTACCGGGAAGTTATGGTGCATATCAGGCGAGTGCAGGCGGGTTACAAGAACGCCCGCCGCTTCAAGCTTCTCCGCATACGCCAGGCCCTCATCGCGCAACACGTCGTATTCTGCCGTCGCAAGGAGGGTCGGCGGCAGAGCTGGGAGGTTATGTAACTGAAGCGGCGACATACCAGGATCATCCGTTGAAACGCCCTGCGCATACTGCTGCCAATACCAGTGCATCATCTTCGCCTCTAATCCGTAGCCGGTGGCGTTCTCGAGGAAAGAGAGATGGCCTGCCTGGGGAGAATCCGTGATGGGATAAAGCAGAAGCAAAGCACTCAATGGCGGCTTTTCATCTGTCGCACAGATCTGGTTGGCGACGACTGCGGCAAGGTTACCGCCGGCGCTATCGCCGCCGAGGGCGATTCGGCTTACGTCGCCACCCCACTCCCCGCCATGCTGGTGCGCCCATTGCACAGCAGTGAGCGTGTCCTCCAAGGCTGCCGGGTACGGATGCTCGGGCGCCAAGCGGTACTCGATCGAGGCGATGATCACCGAGGATGCACCACTCAGCAGCCGGCAAAACGGATCATGGGTAGCGACGGACCCGGCGACCCAACCGCCACCATGCACATACACCAGCAAGGGCAACGGCTCTCCGTCTGCGAGAGGTATGTATAAGCGCGCGAAGAGGCCGGGTACAATCTCCACCTCGCGCACCTCCACTTGATTGGGCAGCCCGGGGATAGACTCACGACCCTCGAGCGCGCGTACCATCCGTTGCCGCAGCATCCGGGTGCGGCCCTCATCGGCCATCTCCGCCGGAGCAGCTGAAGCCGCGGCCTGTTCATCCAGAAAGCGCCGCAACGCTGGATCGATTGGTTTCCGTTCGCTCATCGGGCGACCGCCGCCCTACGATCAGAATTGTGTTCCCGCTCATCTGCATGGTTGTTCTCCCTGCTTCAGATCGTATGATGGACACAAATTCCTGGGAAGGGGGCACTACAAAGCTCGCATACTTACAACGGGCAAAAACGGCACCATGGAAAGCAAGGATGCAGCCGATGGTGGCACAATGGGTGCTTACCGATTTAGAAGGAGCGCAAGGAGAGGCCAATGATGAAAGTTCTGGTGATGAGTGTGGTGCTATCGCTATCCAGCGTTGCTTTTGCCCAGGAGCAGAAGCCAATGACGCTGAAGGCTGTGCTGCTGGAGCAGTTGCGTACGACACATAACAAAGCAGAGTGGTTTGTGCCCGCGAATACCGCGGTTGCGGGGCTAACGCCGGCGCAGGCAAGTTGGACCGACAAGAGTGGGAATCATTCGGTCGGCCAATTGGCGAATCACCTGGTGTTCTGGGACCGCGAATCACTGGCGAAGTTCAAAGGCGAGAAGCCGGCGAAGTTTGACGGGAACAATGACGAGACCTTCAATCACTTCGACGCGAAGAGTTGGAATGAGACCGTTCAGCAACTGGATCAGGTAATGACCGATTGGGAGCAGGCAGTGGAAGCCGCGGATGATGCCAAGATCTCTCTGTGGGCCTCGACCATTGCGCACGTTGGCACACACAATGCCTATCACATCGGGCAGATGGTCTATGTACGCAAGCTGCAGGGTGTGTGGGATCCGGATAAAGGTGTCAAGTAGACTTCCCTCTTCGACTAAACGCCGGAGAGATGACTGGTATCTACCAGATCAGCCTTTACCAGGAGGACACAGGCCCCCCTTGTTTGTAGGTCAGTAGATCTGTGGCCTGGCCAAGGGGAGCCGCACCTGAAAGCAGGTGGAGTGCGGCTTCGAATCCACAGCGACCGAGCCAAAATGCTTGCTCAGGATCCGTCGCACCAGGTCGAGCCCGAGTCCGAGCCCTTGGCCGAGCGGCTTGGTGGTGAAGAACGGCTCGAATATGCGTGAAGAGAGAGCAGGTTCGATACCCACGCCATCATCACAAACATCGATAAACGCCATCTCACCCTGTAACCGAGTGACCAGCTTCAGGGTGCCCTTCCCTTTTGTGGCTTCAATTGCGTTTTCGATAAGCGCCGTCCATACCTGGCTCAGTTCCCCGCCGTACGCCGTGATGGCAGGCATATCCGGCTCGTAATCGCGCACGATCGCCATCTGCTGCAATTGAGGACGAAGTAACGTCAGAGCGTTCTCCAATGATTGGACCAAGTCGACATCCTGGATGGGAGCCTGGTCCATATACGAGTAATCCTTAATCGAGTTAATGATGTGAAAGATGCGGCCTGATGACTCGGAAACAGCAGCCACCATGCTGCGCGCATTGAGAGAATTTGCGAAGCTGGTCACAGCAGGAGCAAGGGCGGCCGGATTTACGATAGAGGCCAGCTCATCGAGCGAACTGACAGGCAGATTTGCTTGCGCCAGAGCTGGTGCAACGGCCCACGCGTTTGCCACCTGGTGTGCATCGAGCCAATCGATGAATTGCTGTTCACGGTCACTCACAGACAAGGCATTGGAAGCGCCTGGTTCGGTGGACTGGTTCTTATCTGAGTTGAGCGATCGCTTAGTCCATGCGGCGTAGGCCGCGAGTTCTTCATCGGAGCGGAATAGACGGCCGAGCCTGCACAATTCCATATCCTTGTCGATCTTTGATGAAAGACTTAACGCGGCGCGCTGGGCAGAGGATGCCGGGTTGTTGAGCTCGTGAGACAAGTTTGCCGCGAGTTGGCCCAAGGCTACAAGTTTTTCCGCTTGCAGATCGGCGCGGGAAAAATCTCTCACCCGATCCAGCAATAGCGACACACAGATTTGAGCCATCGAAGGAATCGCGGCAAGCATCGCCGGAAACAGGTCTTCGTGAATATCGAGAACCCACAAATCGCTGGCGCTGTAGCCCGTAGCGCCCCAGAACTTCATCCTCGAAAAGGGGAGTTTGCCGGTGAGGCGCGCAGTGCGTCCAATGAACGTTACCGAGCCCAAATTCGCTCGAGATACGTTGACTTCACCTTCGAGGAGGATGTTCATGTGATGGGCCGGCTCGTTTTCGCGCACCACGACCGCCCGGGGAGGCGCCTTCCGTTCCGTGCCGTGCGCCGCGAGCCAACGATATTCTTCTTCCGTAAGCCCTTGAAGAAGTTCCAAACCTCGCAGCGCAGCTACGAGCTCGGGTATTGGTGTTGGGCGTGCAGGCGAAGATGCTCCGAGTTGGCCATCGCTCTCCATGACGGCGGCGGCCTGTGGCTGAGACTCGTTGTTGAGCTGGCTGGTCATCGAATTGTTCTTTCCCGGGAAATCCGCTCTGAAATGTGTGCTATCAATCCTGTCACCCTGCTTGAAGTTTCGAAACCCTCATTGGAGCCAACCTATAGCCCCCGAAATGGGTGGGGGGCTGGCTCTCGACCCAAGCATCCAGTCGCTTGCGTCATGAGGAACCGTGTGAAAGACGGAGCCCCAGGCGGGTCTGGAGCGGCTTGCGATAACGGCGGCTCATCCGAAGGCTGATTCCGCTTTCGAGTATTACAGTGTACTCCCCATCTTCGTTGAGTTTCAGGCCTCGGATCCGGTCAAGGTTTACGATTGTCGAGCGATGAATACGGAAGAATACGTTCGGATCAAGATCCTGTTCCAATTCTGCGATGCTGCGCCGCAAGAGGTGAGTTTTCGGTCCCACGTGCAATCCAACGTAGTAATCCGCAGCCTCGATCCAATCGATGGACGGCAAATTCACGAACACCACTTTTCCGGCGCTCTTGACAGTCAGATAGGCGGGCTCTCTCGGGCGATCTTTGCCGCTCACGATCTTTTGTTTGGCCCGATGGAGCGCCAGGTCGAAGCGGGCGTCATCGAACGGTTTTAATAGATAGTCGAGCGCGCCTGCCTCGAATGCACGCAATGCGTACTGATCATAAGCGGTGACAAACACCACTGCTGGGGGCACATCTTTTCCCAGCAGTTCGAGCACATCAAAGCCGTCGCACTCGGGCATCTGTACGTCGAGAAACAACAGGTCTGGTTTGGTCCTGCGGATCTCATTCGGGGCGTCTACTCCGGAGCCACATTCACTTACCACGGTAATTTCCGGATCAAGCTTCAAGAGCAGCGACAAATTGGAGCGCGCGAGTGGTTCATCGTCCACGATGACGGTTCGGATTTTGCCTGCAGATGTCTCCGAGGCCACTCGTCACTCCTTGAAAGGAACGGAGACGGTTACTTCTACGCCCCCCGGATCCTGATTGTGCATGCTCAGTTCGAAGGCATCTCCATAGAGGCCTCGCAAGCGGGTTCTCATGTTAGACATCCCTATACCGGACTGTATTTTTTCCCACTTCACAGCCGGACCGTCGTTGTACACGCTCACTCGGAGCTGATCGTCAAAACGCGAGGCGGCAATCCGGATCGATCCACCCTGTGCCCGTTTTGCGATGCCATGTTTGATAGCGTTCTCCACCATGAGCTGCAAAATCAAGGTAGGCACCTGGGCCAGCAGCAGCTCTCCAGGGACATCCACACTGAACTGAAGGCGCTCCACAAACCGTACCTTCTGGATGTCAAGATACTTCTGAGCGAACTCAACTTCTTCTCCCAGCGGAACCTGCTGGCGAGCCGAATCATCAAGGAGCCGGCGGAGAAAGTCGCTCAGGCCCGCAATCATGGTGACCGCAGCATCGTTCCTCTTCTCGCGAACCAGGCTGGAGATGGCATTGAGAGTATTGAACAGAAAATGCGGTTCGATCTGCCTGCGCAGGGCGTCGAGCTGCGCTTTGGTGAGCTGCTCGTTGAGGCGCGCGGTTTCAGTCTGTTGATAAGCCAGCCTCGATCGCGAATCCAGTACATTGCTGACAGCCAGTATGGCGCTATACAGAACCAGAGAAGAGATGACTCCGTGAGAGAACTGGTACAGCGACTGGTGGACGAAGGTTTTTTGGGGCGAAGAGAGCGCATAGGGATTGAGCGCCGCATCCAGCCACGTTATCCAAGCGGCGTAGAGCAGGCTGATCAGGGCGCAGGTCCCGAGGTGGACGCACCAGGTTGCGACGGGTCTCAATCTCACCGGAGGGAATCGCCGTCCCAGGCGCATTACCGTCTCCGTTGCCAGGGCCCAGGGCAGGTAGGAAAGCACACAAGTCATGAACAGCCGGACCCAGGCATGGTGCATGCCTTCCGCCCGCATGACGAAGACGGTCTGCATCGCATCGATCAGGCCAAAGCCGGCCCAGATGGATGCGATCCATATCCAGGGATGAGGCTGCGAACGGCTGGGAATTGTATCCATAGGAAATAATCGTATTCCAGAGCTCACACGGCGAAGCTATGATGCAGTGAATCGCCGGGACTATGCAGCCGGCGGTCTGGCCTGAACAATCGCCGGCGAGGGATACTTCCACATGCTTACAACCATCAAAACCGCACTCTCGCTTGCCATGCTTATGTTTTCCCTGGCCGCGCCCACGCAGGAGGCGGCCGATCCGAGCCACACCCAGGCTCCCCAATATACCAGCGACGCCCAGCTTCAATTCCCCGAGCATTACCGGGAATGGGTTTACTTAACTTCCGGCTTCGATATGAGTTACAACCCGTCTATGCAGATGGGCGACCATCACATGTTCGACAATGTGTTTGTCAATCCTGCTGCCTACCAGGCATTTGCAAAAACAGGGACCTGGCCGGATAAAACCATGCTCGTGCTTGAGGTACGGGGCGCTCAGGGCAAGGGTTCCATCAACCAGAAGGGGAATTACCAGGGCTCGGTGATGGGACTCGAAGTACACGTGAAGGATGAAGCGCGTTTTCCGGGTCAATGGGCGTTCTTTGGCTTTGGCGAAGGCAAGACAGCCAAAATGGTCCCGACCACGACCGATTGCTACAGTTGCCATGCCGCGCATGCAGCGGTCGATACGACATTCGTCCAATTTTATCCAACGCTGTTGCCCGTCGCCACCAGCAAGGGCACGCTTTCTGCCGCGTATGAGAAAGAGAGCGCAACAGCGGCTAAGAAGTAGAACGCGGCTGTTGCGTTATTTCCGATCTTCCTGTGCTTTCCGGAAGGAAATAGAACAGTGCCAGGGCAAGGAAGATGACAACAGAAGTTCTCGGACTAAAGAACGCAATGATGGTTGCAGCAGGATAGGCAAAGGTTCCGATGAGATTACGGTAAGTTTTCGCGCGCAAAGCCTGCGGGTCTTCCCTATCCCGGCTCAGCTTACGACGGGCGATGTGGCGCCATAAGAGCGTGTAGCACGCTCCCAGGATACTGAGCGCCACGCCATACAGCACAGCACTGCTGCGTAGCGGCCCGTAGCGGCCAAGAACCGCTGTGGGATAGGGAATGAAGGACACGACAAGCAGCAGCAAAAGGTTCAGAATGAGCGTTCCCCGCTCCACATGCTCGACCGCGTGAAACATGGTGTGGTGGTTAAGCCAGATTATCCCGATCGTCGCGAAGCTGGTTACATAAGGAATGAGTTGCGGGAGTTGAGCGAGAAGAGCCTTCCTGAGCGACGGGTCGGAAACAGGATCGAGACTTGGAACCTGAAATCCGAGGACCAGGAGTGTGATGGCGAAGGCAAACACTCCGTCGCTGAAGGATTCCACTCTCGCCTTATTCATGCGTGATTGAGGAGCGGCAAAAGCGTTTCGGTATCCACAATGATCACTTCTCCGGTGTCTGTGAATTCGGTCAGAACGCGGTCTTTGTTCTGCTGTGTTTTCGCTCCACAGGCATCGGAGACTACGATCGGAATATAGTTCAGGTCGAGCGCCTGGCGCACGGTTGGCCCGATACCGACCTCAAGGGCGATGCCGGCGATGATAAAGGACTCGATTTTCGAGTCGCGCAGGGCTATATCGAGAAAGGTCGCTTCGAACGCCGACATGGTGATCTTATCGATGACGCATTCGTCTTCCCGAGGCTTGAGTTCGGGCACGATTTCAAATCCAGGTGATCCCGGCGAAAAGGGCGGGGCGACGCTCATCGGATCGTCCGTGTGATGCCAGATCATGGCGCGCCGAAGCTGACCGACCCCAGCCAGGCGATTGGGCAACCAGCGGTGACGGGTGAAGTAAACCGGAAAACCCCCTTTCCGAGCGTTTTCCAAAAGATCTACGCAGAGCCCGGTAATCGCTTGCCCGCCGTCTACCTGTGAAACTACGCCCACCTGCATGTCATAGATAATCAGGGCCGTTCGCGATGGCCGGCAAAGCTCTGCCAGCTGCAATGGTATGGACAGCCCATTTGCGTCAGGCATGAGCGGCATCCTGCTTTTCTTTAGGGCTGCGGTCGAAGGGTGGGCTGATGTCGATCTCGCTGCGGAAGAGAGCCTCGATCGGAAGAGGGATCTGCAGGGCTATGAACTCCCACTCAAGCAGGCCGGCTTTGCTCAGAGGAAAATCGTCGGTATACGCCTTTGCGGCTTCGACGTTGGGAAGTTCGAAGATAATGACGACGCCCGGTTCGTCTGCGCGAGCATAATTTTCGCGGACGATGCCTGCCTTCCACAACCGCCAGACATTGGAAACCTCTTCCGGCAAATACGGCGTGATTTGATCCATGGTCACGCCCGGCTTGAACCGGTCGAAGGCGATGATGCGCATGACTCCTCCTCGAGCTACCAGTACACACAATATCAAGTAGTTTGAATTCAAGCAAATTGCAATTAAGGTACCTTATACCTTTGCGAGAACCGCATGACCGAGCGCGATCACATCGACCGGCTGGTACTGAAGTGGGACAAGGAGCGGCCGGACTATGATTTGGCGCCGGTGCAGATCATTGGCCGCATCGGACGAATTTTTGAATATATAGACCGCGCCCTTGAGGCGAAGTTTGCCGAGTTCGACATTTCCCGCGCCTCTTTCGATGTGCTGGCAACCCTCAAGCGGAGTGGCCCGCCCTATCGACTCTCACAGCGGGAATTGATGAAGCACCTGTTGCGCACATCGGGCAGCATGAGTGTGCGTATCGATGCGATGGAGCGTAATGGCCTGGTCACGCGGGAAGCCGATGTCGACGACAGGCGCGCCACCCTGGTCACCATCACCGGCAAGGGGATCGCACTGTTGGAAAAGATAGTACCCGAACATCTGCTCAACGAGGAGCGCTTGCTTACCGGTCTCACGGCGCGCGACCGGGCTGACTTGATTCGACTGTTGCGCAAATGGAATCTCGCGCTTGAGACCAATAGCAACGACCAGCGATACATCCACTACGGCATGGTCGTTTTGCCGCCCCGGGTATCTCTGGAACGCCGGCGTGCCGTGGGTCTACCTGACGTGCCGGGCGTTTTGGTGCATGCGGTCGAGCCGGGAAGCGTCGCGGATGATGCCGGCATACGCAAGGGGGATTTGATTGTCGCCATTGCAAATGTAGCGATCGATTCTCAATCCACTCTGCGCAAGGTGCTGAATAAGCCGGACCCGACCATGAAGCCATTCAGCATTCTAAGGGGTGCAAAGGCTCTCGAAATCAAACTCTCTGCGACTTCTCCATGAAGCAACTAGCACACGAAATAGCGCTTCCTGAAGACGGGACGCCCTTGCCCGTATGCTTTTTACAGGAGCCGAAAATGGGCGAATCAATAGATGCCTTTTATGACGACCTGGCTGATTACTACCACCTGATGTACGAGAATTGGGATCACAGCATGGCCCGGCAGGCTGCAATTCTCGGTTCAATTCTGGAGCAGTTCTCAGGAAAAGCCTCCGCCTATGTTCTGGATTGTGCCTGCGGAATTGGAACCCAGTCCCTCGGCATGGCGCAACGAGGTCATACGGTGGTTGGTTCTGATTTCAGCAAATCGGCCGTGGCGCGAGCAGCAAACGAAGCCAGAATGAGAAATCTGAAGATCACGTTCCGTGTCGCGGACATGCGAAATCTGAGCGTGATTCCAGAAAACGGCTTCGATGCGGTTTTGGTCGCTGACAACGCGCTGCCACATCTTCTGTTACAGCCCGACCTTGAAAAAGCCATCGTGGAGATTGCCGCCAAATTAAAAGATTCGGGCATTCTGCTGGCGACTGTAAGAGACTACGACCATTTACTTTTGACCCGGCCTACGATGCAGGAGCCGGCATTCTATGAGCAGGACGGAACCACCCGTTTTGTTCATCAAGTCTGGCAGTGGCACGGGGAGCAATACGCGCTTCACGTCTATTTGACGCGCGAAACCGAGAACGGGTGGAAGGTAAAACACTTCACCTCGACCTATCGTGCCCTTCGGCGATCAGACCTGAACCAGGCATTGCAGCTGGCAGGCTTCGGCGAAATTCGTTGGCTGGAACCGGGCGCCACGTCGTTCTATCAACCCATCCTAGTTGCGACAAAGGGTGGAGCAAAAACGTAGTGAGACCCGCTTCCGTAGACGGTTTCCCATGTACGCCTGCCATACGTGGCGTTATGAGCTTAGTCGCAGCGTTGCGCCCATGCGTTGCAAAAACACCTTATGGATACGGTTATAGTGCCAATATGCGAAAAAGCCTTATCTGCGTCTCCATCCTCCTCTGCCTTCCTCTCCATGCTCAGAAGCAGGAGCCGAGGCTGAAGGCGGCACCCATGCCGGTATCGGCGGAGACGCGAACTGCGGTGCAGAAGATCATTGGCGATACGCTGGTCAACGGCCAGGCCTACGAATACGACCGGCAGCTCGCGGATGGGATCGGTCCCCGGCTCACTGGTTCACCAAACTATCTGAAGGCCGTCGCTTGGGGAGAGCAGAAGTTCAAGGAGCTTGGTCTCGCTAACGTACATACTGAGAATTTCAAGATTGACACCTGGGAACCGGAGCCCGGCGCGACCGGACAGGTGCTCTCACCGGTGAAGCACACTCTGCATGTGTGGAGCTATGGATGGAGCCCTTCGACGCCAGCCACAGGAGTGGAAGGAGAGCTGGTTTACCTGCCCAGTTTCACCGAAGAAGGCCTCAAGAAGATGAGAGACCAGGTACGGGGCAAGATCGTTTTCTTCGATATCAATTCCCTGCCGCAGCCTATGGTGATGGCGAATTATTTTCGCGCTGCGCACGCGCTCGCCTCCCTCGAACCGGCTGCCCTGCTTATTCGTGGTGGACCCAACGGGACCGAAAATATGGGCTACTTTTTACCAGGAGGCGCCCTGGTGAGCTTTCCCGTGGCCCAGATTGGCGCAGAGGATGGCCTGCTGCTCAAGCGGTTGCTCGACCGTGGTCCTGTGCAGATCGGCTTTCAGTTCACCAATCATTGCAGCAGAGGCGTGGAGGTACCGGAAGTTGTGGGCGAGATTCGCGGCAGCGAAGCACCGGAAGAGGTCGTGATCCTGGGAGCCCATCTGGATAGCTGGAATCCGGGAACCGGCGCCCAGGATAACGGAACTGGGGTGGCCACGGTGATCGACGCCGCGCGTGAGATCCAGTCGCTGGGACACGCCCCGCGACGGACTGTGCGGTTCATCCTGTTTGGCGGCGAAGAACAAGGCAAGGTCGGCTCTGTCGCCTATGCGAAGCAGCATCGCGCCGAAATGGACAAGATCGATGCCGTGCTCATCACGGATACCGGCGCCGAACTTTCCAAAGGCTGGCTAGTGATGGGCCGGAGCGATGAGCAGGCGGTACTGGAGCAGGTCGAACCCTTGCTCTCGGGACTGGGCTCAGGAGGCACGTCTACGGAAACCAGGGAACTGCTGGAGACCGATCACATTGGCTTCGATGTTCTGGGTGTCCCCACCCTGGTGCTTTGGACGGACCTGACCAGGTACATGACTCTACACCACAAAGCATCGGATACCTTCGACTCCGTGGACAAGGCGTCCTTGCTGCAGGGCGATGCGACAGTGATTGCGACCACCTATGCGATCGCCGACGCGGCCACTTCCTTCGCGCCGCACCTGGATGCAAAGGAAGTGAAAGAGATGATGAAGCCGACCGGCCGGTTTGAGGATTTCGCGTATTACCAAGAATATGATCTGTTGCCGTAGTGCAGCTTTACCGCGCGTCGGTGAATGCGTTGCGAATCGCGGGAAGCGTATTCATGGTCCGGTCAAACAGTAGCGGCAAGAGAGCAAACGCGTGGGCATTCGCGGTGCTTGCCCCGTTTGTTTCCATCGCTTTGATTTCGTCATCCATGTCTTGATCCATTTCGACGATATTGGCAGGGGTAAAGCTCGTGCCTCTGTAGCTCTTTACCCAGATCATTCGGCCTTCCACGATATCGAGGATCCCACCGTAGGTGACATCTCCCTTGGTAAAGAAGACCGAGGCCAGGCATGAATTCCGCTTGGCGCTATAGAAAACAGTATCGAATCTTTCGGCACGGATAGAAGGATCAGTTCGACGCAGGGCTTCGAGATTGGCTTGCTCTTGTTGTGCGTAAACCTTGCAGTCCCTGGCGGGCTGGGAGATGACCAGCGGGGCAGCAGAAGCAGCCCTGGCGCCGAGCACGGACAAAGCGAGTAAAGCAACCTTTATGGTGCAACCTGAGAACCGCGCGACGTCCTGCATAAAGCCCCCGTCCCACCGAGATCACCGATAGGCGAACGGTATCCCGAGGCTCGACAGGTCACAATCCCACCTTGGTTTGGTAGCAGAAAAAGGAAGTGAATACATTACTTAGGGGTGTTACTTGAACGACTTAGCTACCGGCAAGGCGGACCCGGGAGCTGCAGTTCTTCTTCCATGCGGCTCATCCTCGTTCGACCGTCAGCGCGCCTGGAAGTGGGCTATTGGCCGGCGGAGATGATGCTGATTCAGGACATTGAAAACCTGGAAAAGTGGGGAATGCGCGCAGCACAGCAGAGGCGAAGGAACCTGGCGCCGGTTTTCGATCTCGCGGTTTTTTGGCGATAATGAAAGCCTATGTCGAAACGCGAATTTCAAACTGAAGTCAGCCAACTCCTGCACCTGATCGTCCATTCCCTCTATTCGCACCCGGAAATCTTCCTCCGCGAACTCATTTCCAACTCCTCCGACGCCCTGGATAAGCTCCGGCACTTGACCCTTGTGGATGATGCTTACAAGAGCCTGCCCTTCGATCCTCGCATCGACCTGGAGCTCGATGAGGAAAAGAAGACGCTCACGATCGCCGACACCGGCATTGGCATGAGCGAGGAAGAATTGGCTGCGAACCTGGGCACGATCGCCCGCTCCGGCACCAAAAACTTTCTCTCCCAGCTTTCCGGCGATGAGAGGAAAGACTCTAACCTCATCGGCCAGTTTGGCGTGGGATTTTATAGCGTTTTCATGGTTGCCGATAAAGTCGAGGTGATATCCCGCAAGGCGGGGGAAGACCAGGCCTGGCGTTGGACCAGCGATGGCAAGACCGGTTACGATATCGAGCCGGCGGAGCGCGCTGTGGCCGGCACCACCGTGCTCATTCACTTCAACGAGGAAGGTGAGCAATACGCCAACAGCTGGCGGCTCAAGGAGCTGGTCAAGAAGTACTCCAACCACATCGCGTTCCCTATTTTCCTTACCTATGACAAGAGCGAGTGGAACGAGACGGAAAAGAAGTCCATCAAGACGCGGACCACGGAACAGGTCAACGCCGCCAGTGCTCTGTGGCGCCGATCCAAGAGTGAGCTGAAGGACGAGGATTACAAGGAGCTCTACAAGTCGATCACCGGCGATTGGGAAGACCCGCTCTTCTGGATCCACACCAAGGCGGAAGGAAGTCTCGACTACACCACGCTCTTCTACGTGCCTTCGAAGGCGCCACTCGATCTCTACCAGGCGGAGTACAAGACCGGAGTCAAGCTCTATGTGAAGCGCGTCTTCATCATGGACGACTCCAAGGACCTTCTGCCGCAGTACCTGCGCTTTGTCCGCGGCATCATCGACAGCGAAGACCTTCCGCTGAATGTGAGCCGCGAAATCCTGCAGCAGAATCGCGTGCTTACCAGTATTCGAACGGCAAGCGTCAAGAAGATTCTCTCCGAGTTTAAGAACATTGCCAGCAATCAGCCGGAGCTGTATCTCAAGTTCATCTCCCAATACAACCGGCCGTTGAAAGAAGGCCTTTACAGCGACTACGCCAACCGCGAGGCGCTGCTCGACCTGGTTCGCTTCAAGTCGACCAAAGTGGAGGGCCTCACCAGCCTCGCCGATGTAAAGTCGCGCATGAAGGAAGGGCAGAAAAGTATCTACTACCTGACCGGCGGCGCTGATTCCCTGCTCCGCACCTCGCCTTTGCTGGAAATCTACAAGAAGAAAGATCTCGAGGTTCTCATCCTCGATGACGAGATCGACGAAATTGTCTTTTCCGGCGTGGAGAAGTACGACGGTATCGACCTGAAGGCGGTGAACAAAGCTTCGACCAGCGAAGACTTGAAGGACGAAGCGGAGCCGGACAAGGCGGACCAGCTGAAGCCCTTGATCGAAAAGTTGAAAGCGACGCTGGGGGACCGGGTGAAAGATGTGCGCGCTTCAGTACGGCTGGCGGATAGCCCGTCCTGCATCGTTTCCGATGAGGATGAGCCCTCGATGAAAATGGCGCAGATGCTGCGTGCCATGGGGCAAAAGGATTTACCCGCGCTCAAGCCGACGCTCGAGATCAATCCCGATCACGAGATCGTGAAGAAGCTGCTGGCGCGTACCGATGACGCGGTCGCTGAGGATGCGGCGTGGCTGCTCTTCGATCAGGCTCTGTTGATGGAAGGTGTCCCATTGCAGGATCCGGCTATCTTTGTGCAGAGGCTCAACCGGATTTTGAACCTTTCCATGTAGCAACGTCCCGGGTCTCTTTTCAGAGGCCTGGGATGCTCCTCAATGATCATCTGAGATCACGATATCCACGGCCTCCGGCCGCGCCTCACCAATATTTCCATGGAAGGTCCGCTGGACTACAGATCCCTCGGTTGCGCAGGGTCCGGCTCACTGGATTGAGGTCTTCGTTCCTTGGCTTCTGCTGAACACGAAATAAAACAGCGGAAGGGGCTTCGCCCCGTCTTTTCAACCCATGTAGTGCCCCGGCTACGCCGGTACAAACATGGGGCACCCGTCCAGGGGGGCAGAATGCACGGAATCCTCGGCTTCATACTCGAGATGGACACCCCAGCCGCTTGATAAACCAGACAGTCCTTCGGCTGCGCTCGGGCTATCGTTTGACGTGACAGGCCGATTAGTATCACAATGTAGCTCTAACCATGCTAGGCGAATTTGAGTACCTCCTGATTACTACGGCAGCACGGCTGGGCAACGAAGCGTACGGGGCGGTGATCCGTGAAGAGCTCGGAACCATCACGGGACGAACGTGCTCCATTGGCGCGCTCTACACCACCATCGATCGGCTGGAAACCAAGGGTCTACTGGAGACCCGGATGGGCGAGGCCACACCACAACGGGGAGGACGCGCCAAACGCATGGTTCGGGTGACCCCCAAAGGGGTACAGGCAGCGAAAGACTTCTACGATGCGATCACCCGCGTCAGCCAGGGAGTCTCGTGGGCTGCCAATCGAACCAGGGTGCCGTCATGAGTGCCGAGCATTTTTTCATCGGAACCAGCTCCCAGTTATTGGATCTCGTGTCGCGCCTGCTGCCGCCTGAGGAGCGCGAGGCCGTGCAGGGCGATTTGCTCGAAGGAGGCGAAACCGCCTGGCAATCGCTGCTTGCGATTACCGGCCTGGTCATTCGCCGGGAAATGGACCTGTGGAGAAACTGGCGACCGTGGCTTGCGTCGTTTGGCCTGGCATTGCCCAGCAGTTTTCTATTGATGGGCTTTTCTCTCTCCGTAAGCCGCGCCTATCAACAACTCGTCGGTGGGCCCATCCTCCACGCTACGGGGGTCGCCGTACGCCCTGGATTGGCGCTGTTCGTATGCAATGTGCTTCTCCTCGCTGCCTGGTCGTGGAGCGGGGGATTTGTGGTGGGATCGATCTCGCGGCGAACGATTTGGGTAAGTGCCGCTCTTTCGTTCGTTCCCTGCATGTTCTGCCTGGAGCGGTTCCGGGTGGAGTCTCTTTCGCGGCTCTGCCTGCTTCTATTTTTGCCGGTTGCGCTTTGGGGCGCTCACCAGGGTTTGCAGATCGCCAGAATCAAACGGAGCTCTGCGATCGCCCTCGCGATTGCGGTCACCGTATTGACGATCCCAACCTGGAGCAGCGGTGGCGCATGGATTCCCAACTGGGCCCTCAGCTGGCCGGCATGGTTCCTGGTCGCCACGGCGCGTAGAACGTAAGAAAGAACCCATGACAAACGAGCTCACCCTGACCGCAAACGGCGCACAGCACGTTGTTTCGGCTGCACCGGAAACACCGCTGCTCTATGTGTTGCGCAATGACCTGAAATTAAGAGGTCCGCACTTCGGCTGCGGGCTGGCACAGTGCGGTGCTTGCGCGGTCCTCGTTGATGGTAAGGAAGTCCGTTCCTGCATTACGCCGGTCTCCTCTGTCACCAGCAAAGCAATCGTCACGATCGAAGGGCTGGCTGCTACCTGGGCAACGGAAAAGTCCCTGAGCGCTGAAGACGCTGCCAGGACTCTGCATCCCGTGCAGCAAGCATGGATTGACGAACAGGTTCCTCAATGCGGCTACTGCCAGAACGGGATGATGATTGCCGCGGTGCAATTGCTGGCGAAGAATCCGCATCCAACCGTGGCCGAAATCAAGGACGCGTTTACCAATACGCCGCCGTCTCCTCACCTCTGCCGTTGTGGCACTTACACCGCAATCATTGCTGCTGTGCAGCGCGCCGGCAAGATTATGACGGCGGCGGCGCTATGAACCCTGCGACCGGCATCACGCGCCGCAGTTTTGTGAAAGCGGGCGGCGCGCTTTTTGTTTCCCTCGCTATCCCGCGAGGGCTCTCCGCCATAACGGATAACGGCCACTTCCCTTCTGAGCAAAATCAACTGGACCCCGGCAAACTCGCGTCGTGGCTTGAGATTCGAAGCGACGGGACGATCCTCGCGCGCACCGGCCGTGCAGAAATTGGGACCGGCATGAGCGCTTTCTATCCGCAAATGATTGCCGAGGAATTGAGAGTCGACCCGGATTGCATCACCCTGGTGATGGGCGATACGGACAAGACGCCCGACGGCGGTTACTCCGCGGGCTTTCTTAGTGGAGCTACGAACGTTCGTAAGGTCGCCGCGTACACGTACCAGGCCCTGTTGGAGCTTTCCTCGACCCGGCTCGGTCTTCCCGCTTCTGCCCTAACTACAACCGGCGGCGTGGTGTCGGGCGGAGGAAAGAGTATCAGTTACGGACAGCTACTGGAGGGCCATCAACTCGACCTGAAGATCCCAGTCGCCGGCTCACCGCTTGGGTTTGCTCCGAAAGACAGTAACAGCGTCGCGGGATTGGAATGGGCAGGGATGGATGGACTAGTCGTCGCCGGAGATCCACCCATGAAACCGGTAAGCGAATACAAGGTTGTTGGCACTTCCTATCCCATGCCGGGGATCCGCGACAAAGTCACGGGCCAGACACAGTGGAGTTGCGATGTGGTGCTGCCCGGGATGCTGCACGCGCGGATGGTGCGGCCACCAACGATGGGCGCGACGTTGATCTCGATCGGCGAAGTCGATAAGAAACGTTTTCCGACCGCGGAGGTTATAAGCAAGGGCAACCTCGTCGCGGTCGTCTCTCCCAACGAGTGGGAAGCCGTGAGCGCGTTGCGCTCAGTCTCCACCGGCGCCAAGTGGAGTAGCTGGTCCGGACTTCCAGGCAGCGACAACCTCACCCAGGCCATGCGCACGTACCCGTGGGGTGCGCCCGACGCCAGCAAAGGAGATGCGGCGAAGGTAGAGGCTGCTTTGGGAAAGGCCGCCAAAGTCATCTCGGCCTCATATGAGCAGCCATATATCAAGCACGCTCCCCTTGGGCCATTTCTTGCCGTCGCGGATGTACGGAGTGATGGAACCGTCACTGTTTGGGCACAGGCGGGACATCTGCAAGCTTCGCGGCAACGCATCGCGCACATTTTAGGCACACCCGTCGAGAAAGTGGTCGTGCACTGGCTGAGCCATGCGGCCCAATTCGGCCGTAAGACTTTCGGGGGTGATGGCGCCGAAGCCGATGCTGTCATCCTGTCGCAGTTGACGGGCAAACCGGTGCGGGTGCAGTGGACCTTGCAGGAGGATCTGGCCTGGTCCGGCGCATCGCCGGCATGGTTCTCTGATATCAAGGGCGGGCTCGATGCGGAAGGCCACCTCGTCGCGGTGCACAGCGCGTTCCACTCGCCGCACATGATGGACGCGCGTCCCCTGGGCGCTATGCTGGCAGGCATGCCCGCCGGGACCAGCACTCCAGGCGGATTCCTGGCAACCGAATGGCCTTACGACAAGATTGAGAACAGGTTGGAACAGGTCTATGCCATGCCCAATGTGGGCGCCGAGTCACCCTTCGGAGGGCTGCGGGGTTTGATCATGCGCACACCCGGACAACGGCAACAGAACTTCGCCCTGGAGTCGCTGATCAATGAAGCCGCGGCAACCGCGCACACAGACCCTATCCTGTTCCGGCTTCAACACACATCGGATCCGCGGCTGATGAGCATCCTCAAGGCTACAGCGGAAGCAGCGGGATGGGAGTCTCGGCCCTCGCCGCATCCAGGCGCGCGCAGGACCGGGAAAGATCCGGTGACGGGCCGCGGCGTCTGCATTGTGGTGCGCGCCAACGCGTACTGGGTGGGTATCGCCGAAGTCGCCGTGACTCCGGCCACCGGAGCCGTGCAGGTAACAAAGTTCACCATCGGTGTCGAATGCGGCAAGATCATTAACCCGCGCCAGCTCGATCGATGCATGCATGGCGGAGTCGTCATGGGCCTGGGCGAGGCGCTCAAGGAAGAAGTGACGTTCGATAAGGAAAAAGTAACCAGCACTGATTGGAGCCGCTACAAAATTCTGACCATGCAAGAGATGCCGGAAATCAAAGTGGTTCAGCTATCGCGCGACGATAAGGGATTTGGCGGTGGTGGAGAAGCTCCGAATGCAGTGGCTCCGGCTGCAGTCGCGGCCGCGGTTTTCGATGCCACGGGTGTCGCACCTCGCAGGATCCCGCTGACCCCGGTGTATGTCACTGCGCTGCTGGGGGCTTAGCGAGAGGCAACGTCAGCCCTTGTGCCGGTGGAGCAGCACGGTCGCGATCTGGCGCCATTCGTCTTCGCTGGACCCGTCGGGCGGGGGCTGGTGGGCACGCTTGTACCAGTACCCGGCATTCTCGTGATCTCGCTCTTTGCGATGCAGGTAGGCATGGACCCACGCCCCTTCCTGCCCCTGCTCTTCTGCTTGCGCGATTTCGTGAGCCTGGTCGAAATTGCCCTTGGCATCCCACCAAAGGGCCTTGAGCAGAGAAGGCAGACTTGGCGGGGGCACCTCTTCGTGCAGAGAAGCTCGCAATTCGTCGATGGTCATGACTGAATCTTACGCCGACAGCAAATTCGAGATCACAACAAGACACATCTACTTTTCTAATGCCGGCTGCAGAGCAGCGGAAGAGGAGGCGATTCCGTTCTCCGCCAGCACCGCTGGAGCAGCTTTTACGGTTCGCCGGCGGGGACGCTTCTCGACTGCAACCGGCACCACGGCTTTGGTTGCAATCTGTTCTCCCATCGTTGCCCTGTGCCGGGCCAATGAGGACAGCAAGTGCGTATGCATGGCATCGCGGGCACGATCAGCATCGCGCTGCACAATTGCTTCAACTATTGCGGCGTGTTCTTTGTAGGTAAGCGGGCGTACCTGGGGAAGCAGAAGCTTGTCCAGGGCTGTGACCAGCTGGTTGCGAATCATGCTGACCAGGTCGAAAAGAAGTGAGTTGCCCGATGCCTTGGCAAGGGTAACGTGAAACTCCAGGTCGAGGGCAGCGAACTGTTTCTTATCCTTGACCGAGCTCTTCATCTTCGACAGGAGGGCGGAGAGCCTGGCTATATCGGCCTGGCTTCCCTCGCGTGCCACATTGGCAGCCGCGATCCCTTCGAGCGCAACACGAACTTCCAGCAGGTTCTCTATGTCGTGCTTTTCCGTGATGAGCCGCCACTCCATGATCTTGCCGAGGAACTTGCCACCGTCTGCGGCAACAGAGGTTCCCTCGCCAACCCTGGCGGTCAGGACACCGATCATCGAGAGTCCGCGGAGAGCCTCGCGCAGAGAAGAACGTGCGGCCCCGAAGTTCTTGCACAATTCCCGCTCCGAGGGGAGCCGCTGGCCCGGTGTCAGTTTTCCACTCGATATCAGGTCCAGAATTTGCTGGGCAATATCCTCACTGATGGAAACCTTATTGACGCGGCGGAATTGGGGCTCGACTGGTTGCACACGGGATGCCCGGCGACTTGCCACCTGAGTGTATTTCTCCTTTGCTCCTGCCGGAGCACATCGGGACTATGCAAGAATCGGCGAATCGCCGTTGGGAAAGCCAAAGCCATTGTATCTCCCCTGCCCCGATCCCTAAAGTGAGATCCGCATACCTCACAAATTGGCATGACCATCAGTCGTTTTCGGTTGCGAGGCGCCCATCTCAGCGTTTACAGTTTGAGCTCGTGAGGACCGCCAACGCGGCAGGCCTTAGTTTTCGGCCCTATCGGGCGCCAGGATCAACAGGACCAATTCTGATGAGGATACGAGCGGCCGCTCTGCCTGTTTCTCTGCTTTGGGCAGTCTCCGCTGCTTCCGGCCAAGCCCCTTCTCTAAAGAATCCACTGGGCAAAGGTCCGGAGGTAGTTGCCGCCGGCCATACTCTTTACAACCGCACCTGTACCGCGTGCCACGGTATCGATGGCGGAGAGGGCGAGCGCGCTCCGGCACTTGTCGGCGATCGCCGATTCTTTCGCCTCAGCGAGAACTCTATCTTCGAAACCATCAAAGGCGGGATCGGCGGAACAGCCATGCCGCCCTTCGCCGGCACCCTTCCCGATGATGAGATCTGGCGCATCGTGGTGTTTATCCGCGCCATGCGGGGTTCAGCGTCAGAGACCGACGTCGCGGGCGATGTCGCGCACGGCAAAGCGGTCTTCGAAGGCAAAGGCGGATGCCTGAAATGTCACATGCTCAATGGAAAAGGTGGAACCATCGGCCCCGACCTAACTAACATCGGCGCGCAAGTCACGTTGCAACATCTGCCCCAATCCCTCACGCAGGAGGGGCCGATCCCTCCGGGATACCGGCCAATCAAGGTGGTCACGGCGAAGGGAGAAGCGGTCGAAGGCATTGCTAAAAACGAGGATGGATTTTCTGTCCAGTTGCTCGATTATCACGACAAGCTTCACTTGTACGACACAACCGAATTGCGTGAGATCACGCACGGCAAGGTATCGCTGATGCCTCACGACTACGATAAGGTGCTCTCTGCTGAAGAGTATCAGGACCTGTTGGCGATGCTGGCGAAGCAGGTCACGACCAGTCTCAGCACCAAGCGCGAGGGAGAAGGCGAGGTGGGGCGTTGAAGAAGCACCTCTGCATGCTGCTGCTGGTGTGCGCGGCCTCCACTGTGTCGGCCCAGGTGACCGACAAGCAGCTGCTGGAGCAGCCCAACGCGAACTGGCTTAACTACAACGGCAGCTACAATACTCAGCGCCACAGCGAACTCAAGCAAATCACGTTGAAGAACGTCAATTCACTGGTTAGCAAATGGGTGTATCACGTGCCCGGAAGCGGTGGACTGCAATGTGTGCCGATTGTTGTGGATGGAGTGATGTATGTCACCCAGCCGAACGAGATTTTCGCACTCGACAGCCGAAGCGGCCGGCTCATCTGGCACCATCAACACATTCTGTCCCATGCTCCCGATCGTGAAGGCCCGAACCGGGGAGCAGCGGCTTTCGAGAACAAGGTTTACTTCACCACCACTGATTCCTTTTTGATTGCATTGAATGCCTCCAACGGCAACGTCCTCTGGCAAAGCAAGATTGCGGAATCGAAGGAAGGTTATCACTCCCCTGCCGCGCCGCTGGTGGCCAAGGGCAAAGTCATGGTCGGCGTCAGCTATGGCGATCGTGGGTTGAATGGCTTCCTGGCGGCCTTCGACGCCAACACCGGAGAACCGCTGTGGCACTTTGACTCAATACCCAAGCCGGGCGAGGCACACAATGATAGCTGGGCCGGCGACTCATGGATGCATGCAGGCGGCGCAACCTGGTTGACGGGAAGCTACGACCCCGAGCTTGGCTTGCTCTACTGGGGAATTGGCAATCCCTCTCCTGATTTCAATGGCGATGTGCGCGCAGGCGATAACCTCTATACCGACTCCGTTGTTGCAATCGACATCGACACGGGGAAATTGAAATGGTATTTCCAGTTCACACCCCATGACGTCATGGATTGGGATGGGGCAGAGCTTCCGGTTCTGGTGGATGCGCCGTTCGATGGCACGATGCGTACGCTCATGGTGCAGGCCGACCGTAACGGCTTTTACTATGTGCTCGACCGTGAGACCGGCAAGTTCCTGCATGGCAATCGCTTTGCCCATCAGCTGAATTGGGCCACCGGGTTGACGCCGGAGGGCCGACCCATCCTGGTCCCTGGAGTAGAACCGACTCTCACGGGGGCAAAAGTTTGCCCGTCCAGTATCGGCGCGACGAACTGGATGTCGCCGACGTATGATCCTCAAACAAAAATGATTTATTTCGTAGCCCTCGAGGGCTGCGGACTCGCGACCAAGAATACGGAGAAGTTTCGCCCCGGTGGTTTTCAATACCGGGCCGGAGGTGACGTCCTGTTACGTGACGATACCTGGAAGGTATATGTGCGCGCCCTCGATGTGACTACCGGCAAAGAGGTGTGGAACCAGGAGCGCATTGGTTCGAGCAGCCTTGGCGGCGGCCTGCTCTCCACCGAAGGTGGAGTGATTTTCTCGGGCGAGATCAACGGTGAATTTGTCGCCCTCGACCCAGCAACCGGAAAGCCTCTATGGCACTTCAACACCGGACAGGCCATCAACGCCCAACCGATGACCTATATGACCCACGGTAAACAATACGTAGCGATCGCTTCCGGCTCCGACATTTTTGCCTTCACTTTATTCCAGCCCGAATTGGTTGCAGTGAAATAACGAGGATTCAGGAGCTTGCCTTGCTCAATCGACGCACATTTTTGAAAACCGGCGTAACAGCACTTCCCTTGGCTTCGATGTTGGAGATTCCCGGCGCCCTGGCCGAACCTGCGTCAGCACCAGCCGCGGAGAAACCCTGGCAACAAAAGGTCCGTCGTGTCGGCCAACTGAATTTTACCGAGCACGATCCGGTTGCGATGGACGTTGAGGAGTGGGCGGATTATTTCAAAAGCATTCACGCCGACGCTGTTTTCATCAGCATCACCGGCATCATCGCCTATTACCCCACCAACGTGCCTTTCCACCATCGCAGCAAGTTTCTTGGCGATCGTGATTTCTTTGGGGAGTGTGCGGCCGCAGCTAGAAAACGCAACATCCGTGTGGTGGGGCGCATGAGCCCTGACCTGAACTTTGAGGACGCTCTGCAGGCCCATCCCGAATGGTCCATGCGTGACAAGGAGGGTAATGCACTTCATAGTTCAGAAGACCCGCGTCTCTTCCGCACCTGTATGTTTTCGACCTACATGACGGACTACATGCCCGCGGTCATGCGCGAGGTGAATTCGAAGTATGAGGTGGACTGTTTCTATACCAATGGATGGCCGCCGCTCGGTAACCTCCCGGTTTGTTATTGCTCGGTCTGCAAGAATTTACCGCCGCCCGGAACACCCGCGTATTGGGAGAAGTTCAACGAGCGCGTCTTCTATCTGTGGAAGCTCTACGACGGAATCGCGAAAGAAAAAAAGTCCTCCAGCTTCTTCTTCGCCAATCTCGGCGGAGGCGTGCATGGCGGTCCCAACCTGGTAGAGTTAGGCGCTTTCTGCGCCTGGTTCCAGGCCGACAACCAAGGGCGCGGCGGAGAAGATGCCCCGATCTGGGGCTGCACCATGCAAGGCCGCGTGTGCAATGCGGTGCTTGATGGCAAGATTGCGGCGAATGTTACGGGCTCGTACTCGACGGGACCTATCCGCTGGAGAAATGCCTCGAAATCAGCGGCGGAAGCGACGATGTGGCTTTGCGAAACACAGGCGAGCGGCATGGTTCCTTATTGGCACTTTGTGGGAGCGGAGAAAGGCCTGGGAGAAGACCGGCGCTGGCAGACGATTGGCCGCACTTACTTCGATTGGTCTGCGCAACACGATCAGCACTTTGAAAACAAGAAATCCATCGCCAATATCGGTGTCGTCTTCGGCCAGCGCACCCAGCTCTTCTACCAGCATGCAAGTGATGTGCCGATGCGGCAGTACATGGACGGCATCTACTATGCGCTGCTCGAAGGCCGATTTTTCTTTGATCTGATTCACGAAGATCGGTTACAGCCCGATCGGCTGAGCAAATACACTGCGATCATCCTGCCCAACACCGCGCTGCTCAGCGACCAGCAGTGTGAACAACTGCGTGCTTATGTGAAAAGTGGCGGCTCTCTGCTGGCAACTTTTGAGACCAGCATGTACGACGAGCATAACGTGCGGCGTTCAGACTTCGGGCTTGCTGATGTATTCGGGATTCATGCCGCCGGCCCGGTGATAGGAACCAGGGGCAATGCATATTACGGACGCATCGAGCGGCAGCATCCCATTCTTGACGGGTTCCATGACACCAACTGGCTCCCCGGCGCTGAATACCGGTTGCCGGTTGCGCCAGTGGAAAATCCAGTGCTCACGGTGGTTCCCGGGTTTGTCGCCTATCCTCCGGAGTTAGCATATCCGCCACAGTCACAAACCAACGAGCCGGCGGTTGTTCTCCGTGAAGCGGGCAAAAGCCGGCTGGTGTATTTTCCCGGCGATATTGAGCGCACCATGTGGGCATCCGGGCACACCGACCTTAGTCAATTGCTGCAAAACACCATACGGTGGGTTTCAGGCGGAGAAGCGCCGGTGAGCGTGAGCGGCGACGGCCTCCTCGAATGTATTGCCTGGGAAACCGAAGCAGGGTTCGCGGTCCATGTGCTCAACTACACCAACCCCAATACTCACCGTGGATGGATGCGAACCAACTACCCAGTGGGTGCGCAAAAGGTTCGCGTGCAAATACCAGAAGGGCGGAAGGTGAGCCGTGTCCAGTTGCTGCGGTCGGGGCACGACATCCCTTTCAAGGTCTCTGAAAGACACATCGAATTCACCATACCGGCGGTCACGGATTACGAGGTCGCGGCTTTGTTTTCGGCTTAGCCCGCTAAGGCTCTGGAAAACATTTCCACGAAGGGTCCGCGGAACTGCAGATCCCTCGGGATGACAAGGGGGAGGGCTGGTCGCTGGTGTGCGGTTTGCGATGGGGATGGAAGGTTCTGTCTTGTTTGTGTCCCTGTGGTTACGTCACGAGTGTCCATGAGGTATGGGTTGCGGGGATCCCAGGTCTCAAAAGCGAGACCTGGGGCACCCTTCGCGTTATTCCTTTGATTTTGGTTGGTGTGGAGGGTGGGAACTTCAGACTTTGAGCAATCCAAGGGCGCTCCGGCCGGAGGGGGTGATTTTTTAATCTTCTGCTATAGTTCGCGGTCGGAAAGCTTGCAAACTCATCTGCCAACAAACATCTCTGAGGTCCTTCGACTACGCGCCAGGGCGCTTCGCTCAGGATGACGGCTTTGTCGTGGGGGTGAGGCTGAGATGTCTCGGTCCAGCAATCACCCCTCTATGAAACCGCCGCACTTTCCTTTTTGTCATCCCGAGCGTAGGCGCGGGATCTGCATTTCTGCGGAACTTTCGTGGAGATGTTTTGTGTCGACCAGGTTACCGGCCGTCCTTGTCTCCATAGAGCAAATAGCCCCTATCCGGGACCCGCACCCGATAGACAGATGTCCTTGCTGTGACGTAGATGGTTTGCAGATCGCTGTCGCCGAAAGTGAGGTTGGCAGGCATTTCGGGAAATTCGATCATCTTGATGAATTGCCCCTGCGGAGAATAGACGGCAATCCCACGGCATGCGATGTACACATTGCCATTTGCTGCTACCCGTAATCCGTCAGGGCCGCCGTCAATATTCGAGATGAAAACACGCTCGTTGGTGGCGTTCCCCTCAGCATCCAGATCGTACGCCAGGATTTTCCGCTCCAATGTATCTGCGACATACAATGTGCGCCCGTCCGGAGTCAGGGTCACACCATTCGGGCGCGGCATCTTGGCTACGAGCGAAATCTCGCCGGCCGGGTTCACGTGATACACACCCGCATACCCAAGCTCGAAATGCTGCAACGAATCCTTGGGAGCGGGATCGCTAAAATATATCTGTCCATCGCGCCGCACAACGATGTCGTTGGGATCATTGAGCCGCTTGCCCTGGTACTCCGCGGCAATCACCGTCACGCGCCCGTCCTCTTCCATGCGCACCACACGGCGTCCATCTCGCTCGCAACTGTAAAGCCTCCCCTGCACATCCATTGCATTTCCGTTCGCGCCGTTAGTGTTGTCGCGATAAATTTCCGGGTGATTGGCGCTCGGCATCTTGAGGACTTTCGAGTCGAACATATCGCTGAAGACAAGAAATCCTTCTTTCGACCAGACAGGACCTTCGATGTACCCGAAATTGCCGCCGAACCTCTCTACGCCAGCGGATTTTGGGGACTCCGGTGGAGGTCCCGTCACCTTCACCTGCACCCGCCAGGTCCAGGACTCTCCCGCCGCGAGATGTACCAAGGGCTTACCCAGGTTCAACGAATTCTGCATGCCAAACCATGGCTCCGGGCTGAAATAACCCACCTTCGGACCGCCGTAGATATTAAAGCGGACGATCGGCTCCGCTAACGAGGAAGTCGCTTGTTGACTTACGCGTATCGATAATCCTTGCGGGTCAGTCAGCACGGCGTAGGGCGCACTTTGATATCCGGTGAGCGCGAGGGCCACGTGCGCGTCGAAATCGCCGAGCCGCTCCGGCGCCTCAAACGAACGCAAGGCCTCCTCTCCATTCACAAAGCCAAGCGAATTGCGCAGCAAGAGTTTTCTGTTGGGAGATGCAAAAGTCATCGCCGCAGGGTCGGTACCCGGCAAAAACGGAACTTTAAATGCGATGTGATTGCCGATGGCAAAGATCATCGGCGCGGTGTTGGATGAGTCCGATGTCGTCGTGTAGTCCACGGTGAGCAGACCGCCACTCACGGTGAACGTGGCGTCCAGACGAAAAGCAAACGGATAAAAAGGACGCGTGCGATCGGAATCGCGCAACTCCACAGTCACGCGGGCACCCTGGTTATCGGCGGACCGGGCGACCTCGGTCCAGGCAAGACTCTTGGCAAAGCCGTGGCAAGGCATCGGGTAGGTCTTACCGTCCAACAGGTAAGAACCGTCGCCGCAAGTGGATTTTGGAAACTGTCCTAATGGATACTGCACCCCCACGGCGGGCCACAAGAGAGGCCCCTTGCCCTGGAAACCCTTGGCGCCGGTGTAGTCGCGTGCATGGTAGAGCAGCTCTACCCATTGCCCTTTGAACTTGAATCGAAGGCTGCTGAGTTCCCCTCCCTGGGATGGCGCGAGTACGGCCTCGACTCCACCAACCGCATCCTGTAGCACGACAACCTTGGGCGTGCCTGGACCCGCCGCATCCTCGTCGGACACGGTATAGCGCGCCTGCCCGAAACCCAGGGAAGCGGCGAGGCACAAGAAAACAAATGCAGAGCTAATCGGGGCATTCCTGAACATGGAAGGTCCACCTCACTGGTTCACGCCCGTTCATGATATTGCGGTAGCCGGTAGGTTGGCCGGACCAATGAGAACCAGTTGATTTTTTGAGGTCAACTCGCCGCGTGAGAGCACGGCGGAACTCCGCGGACTAAACACAGCTCCATACGGCGTTTAAGCCATTGTCATTCTGGGTGCGAGGGTCGTATAGTTAGATATGCGACCTCAACGGTCGCATTTGGTATTCCCCCGGATCGCGAGGACGACTTTACCGCCATGCAACGCCCGCTTACACCTACTGCTCTGAGCGAGCTCGCCATTGGATCCTGCGCGACTCTGGCGTCGCTGGACCTGCCGGAAGAGATTCAAAGTCAGCTCATGCATCTGGGGTTCGTTCCTGAGAGCCGTGTATTGGCATTGCGCCGCGCTCCTGCTGGCGACCCTACCGTCTATTGCGTGGACGGGGCCGAGGTAGCGCTGCGCAAGGAGACCGCCCAGTACATCTCCATTAATAACGTTTTTGCGGCCGTACAAAAGGCTTCTCGATGAGCCATTGCAGCCCTGGAGGCGGCGTTGCCGTCGAGTCAGGCCCCCCAAGGGTATCGGGTAAGAGTGGCACGGTTGCCCTCATCGGACCCCCAAATTCGGGTAAATCTACCCTATTCAATCGTTTAACTGGCCTGCGCCAGAAAGTGGCGAACTATCCAGGGGTAACGGTCGAGCAACATTCCGCCCGGATGAACGGGATCGGCCACCGGGAATTGACGCTGATCGACTTGCCAGGCATTTACAGCCTGCAGTCCTCTTCCGAGGATGCCCGGGTCGCGATCGACGTGCTGCAGGGCAATATGCCGGGCACCCCCGCTCCGGACGCGGTCCTGCTGGTGCTCGATGCGCTCCAATTGAACCGCCAGCTCATGCTGGCGGCTCCAATCCTGGCTATGGGTTTGCCGACGCTGGTGCTGCTGAACATGTCGGACCTGATGACCGCGCGTGGGGGTGAGATTGATCCCCTGGCCCTGGCCCGCGAACTGGGTGCGCCGGTAGCCATGATCAGCGCGACCAAGGGCGCCGGCTTCGATGCCATCGACCGGTTCCTGACCCGGCTCTCCGAGCCCGCGGAAGCGCGGCTACAGCCGATGCAGCTTCCAGTGCTGCAGACGGCTGCTTCCTGCCATCAGTGGGCCACCCAGGTAAGCACCCGAACCAAATACAAGGCTCCTCATTCCCCAGGCTGGACGCGCCGGCTCGACGCCGTACTGCTGCACAAGTTCTGGGGTCCGGTCATTTTTCTGGCCATCGTGATCGGCGTGTTCCAGGTGGTGTTCGCCGCCGGCCTTCCCCTAAGCGATTGGCTTACCGAGATCTTTACCAAAGCGGGAGCGACGGCCGTCCACTTTATTCCCTGGCCCTGGCTGCAGATTCTGCTGCGTGATGGTTTGTGGAACGGGGTGCAGGCAGTCCTGGTTTTCCTGCCCCAGATTCTGCTGCTTTTCCTGGTGATCGGCGTGCTCGAAGATTCAGGCTACCTGGCGCGTGCCGCCCTGATCGCCGATCGTGTGATGCGCTCTATCGGGTTGAATGGCAAGGCGTTTATTCCATTGCTATCCGCGTATGCATGCGCCGTCCCGGCGATCATGGCCACACGGACGATCGAAAACAAGCGCGACCGCCTGGCGACCATCCTGGTGGCTCCGTTCATGACCTGCGCGGCCCGGCTGCCGATTTATACGTTGATCATTGCCGCGTTTATCCCCAACCGGCCCATCCTGGGTGGTTTCTTTGGCCTTCGCGCCGCCGTCATGCTCAGCCTCTACGTGCTCGGTTTTCTGGCCGCACTGATGACAGCGCGGATCCTCAAGTCTTCCATCCTCAAGGCAAGCTCGGCTCCCTTCATTCTGGAGTTGCCACAATACAGGGTTCCGACCCTGCGCTCGATCGGGCTGCGCTTGCTCGATCGCGGCCGCGTCTTTGTACAGCAGACGGGGACAGTAATCCTGGCGGTTACGTTTGTCCTTTGGTTGCTGAGCATCGTGCCCTTCCACGGCGGGTCCATTGCGCCGTTGACCGAGAGTTTTATCGGCAGGTTGGGGCATTTTATCGAACCCGTATTACACCCCCTGGGCTTCAATTGGAAAATCGGCATCGGGCTGCTCAGCTCGGTGATCGCCCGCGAAGTAATCGTAGGCACCCTGGGGACACTGTACGGAGCCGACCCTGCCACCCAGTCCGTCGGGCTGCAGGCAGCGTTGCGGCATGATATGACGATCGGGGGCGCCATCGCGCTGGTGGTCTTCTTCGCCTTCGCGATGCAATGCACTTCCACCCTGGCCGTCGTCCGGCGGGAAACCAATAGCTGGAAGTGGCCGGCTGTGCAGTTTCTCTACATGACGGGACTGGCCTACGTAGCGGCGCTGGCGACAAACCAGATTTTGTCGCGCATCTTCTAGCCCATCGGTCCTCCGCTCGCAGCAAATCTGCGAAAATAGAAGTGAATCTAAGAAAACAAGAGACTGAATCATGATTTCTGTCAGCGACGTTACTATGCGTTACGGGTCGAAGCTTCTGTTCGAGGAGGTTTCGGTCCAATTTATTGCTGGTCGCCGCTATGGCTTGACCGGCCCTAATGGCGCAGGCAAATCGACTTTTATGAAGATTTTGTCGGGCGAACTGGACCCGCAAAAGGGGACAGTGGTGCGGCCCAGGAAGGTGGGTGTTCTGCGTCAGGATCAGTACGCCTTTGACGCCTTCCGGGTGATCGATACCGTCATTATGGGCAACAAAGGATTGTGGAAGGCGCTCGCGGAACGCGACGCGATTTACGAAAAGTCCGAGTTGACCGATGAGGACGGCATGCGGTTGGGCGAACTGGAAGGCATCGTAGGCGAAGAAGACGGTTATACGGCCGAGAGCGATGCAGCCATCCTGCTGCAGGGGTTGGATATACCGGATGAGTTCCACGACCGCAAAATGAGCGAGTTGCAGGGTGGCCAAAAAGTGCGCGTGCTGCTGGCGCAGGCTCTGTTCGGCAAACCCCAGGCCCTGCTGCTGGACGAACCTACGAACTCGCTCGATCTTGACTCGGTGCACTGGCTGCAGAACTTCCTGATGGAGTTCGAAGGCACACTCATCACCATCTCGCACGACCGGCACTTTCTGAATAGTGTTTGTACCCATATCGCCGATATCGATTACGAGACGATCATCACCTATAGCGGTGGGTATGACGAGATGGTGCTGGCGAAGACCCAGATCCGCTCTCGTTTGGAATCGCAAAACGCTCAGCGTGAAAAGAAGATTGCCCAGCTCAACGAGTTCATCGCGCGCTTCTCGGCCGGAACGCGTTCGAGCCAGGTCACGTCGCGCAAGAAGGAAGTCGAGCGGCTGCAAACGACCGAATTGGCGCGATCCAATATTCAACGGCCCTACATCCGCTTCGACCTGTTGCGGCCTTCGGGCAAGCATATTCTGGAGTTCGAGCATCTGAGCAAGTCTTACGGCGAGCAGCAGGTTCTCCGGGATTTCGGCGCGGCGGTGATGCGCGGCGAAAAGGTTTGTCTGATGGGCCGCAACGGCCTGGGCAAGACTACATTGCTGAAATCGCTGCTGGTGAAGATGGACCAGGCCGATCCGGAATTCACGCTGGACGGCGGTACGGTCAAGTGGGGCCACGAAGCGCAAATCGGCTACTTCCCTCAGGACCACACGGGTTCAATCGAGAAGGGCATGACCGTCTCCGATTGGCTGCATCAATTTGATCCCCGGGTGACCAAGGAAGATATCCGCGGCTTGCTGGGACAGATGTTGTTCAGCGGCGAAGAGGGACTGAAGAAGACTGAGGCGCTCTCCGGTGGCGAGGCGGCGAGACTTATTTTCTGCCGGCTTATGTTGCAGAAGCCGAACATCCTCATCCTCGATGAGCCGACGAACCACCTTGACCTGGAAGCCATCAATGCGCTGAACGTTGCCATTCAGCGCTACGAAGGCACGGTGCTGCTGGTGACCCACGATCATGACCTGATTGATGAGGTGGCGACGCGCATCTGGCATTTCGAGCAGGGTTCAATCGATGACTTCAAGGGTCCGTATGAGGAATACATGAACGCAACAGCGGCTGCGCGACGCTAACCTCCAGACTCTGTCCATGCCGCTGATCTTGGGTGGCCCATATCTCGCTCGTTTTTCGCGAGATGTGGGAGACCACGAACCTCAACCTCTTTCTTACATCAGGGAGTTCCCGTTTTAGAGCAGTGGTCTCCCACATCTCGCGAAAAACGAGCGAGATATGGGCCACCCGGGATCTGCTAGCGGTTGAGAAGTTCAAGAAGGAATAATCTTTGCCTCCGATCCTCAATGCCCAGGGAATTTGTAAGTCATTCGGGGCGGATCCCCTTTTGCGCGAAGTCGCGTTTACGGTTGACGAGCGTGCGCGCATCGGACTGATCGGTCCCAATGGTTCGGGCAAATCGACCCTGTTGGGCATTCTCGCGGGCGAGATCGAACCGGACAGTGGTGAAGTGGCAACCCGCAAGCGCACGCGGCTGAGCTACGTTGCCCAGCAATCTGAGTTCGCTCCGGGCACGAGCGTGCGGGCAGTTCTCGAGGCTTCTCTTAAGCGCATCGCCGCGCCGGCCGCCGAATGGGAAGGTCGCATTGGCGAAACACTGGGACGAACGGGCTTCGAGGATTTTTCCGTCGACGCCTCCAGCCTATCCGGCGGCTGGCGCAAACGCCTGGCGATTGCCGAAGCGCTGGTGCAGCAGCCCGACGTACTCCTGCTGGATGAGCCCACCAATCATTTGGATCTGGGTGGTATTGAGTGGCTGGAAAGCTTGCTCAATACCGCGTCGTTCGCTTGCATCGTGGTCAGCCACGACCGGTATTTTCTGGAAAACGTCTGCACGGAAACGGTAGAGCTGAACCGCGCTTATCCCGATGGCTTGTTGCGCATCAACGGGAACTACAGCACGTTTCTGGAGAAGAAAGAGGCCTTCCTCGAAGCCCAGGTCAAGCGGCAGGATGCCCTTGCCAACCGGGTGCGCACGGAAATCGATTGGCTGCGGCGCGGCCCGAAAGCACGCACCACGAAATCCAAAGCTAGAATCGATCGGGCTCATGAGTTGATCGGTGAATTGGCGGACGTCTCCAGCAGAAACCGCACGGCCACCGCCTCCATCGAATTTTCGGCGACCGATCGACAAACCAAGCGGCTCGTGGAATTGGAAGACCTCACCTACGGCTTCAACGGGCGCACGCTTTTCGCGAATCTAAACTATGTGCTCACGGCAGGGACCCGCATCGGCCTCGTAGGCCCCAATGGCAGCGGCAAGACTACGCTGCTGCGTTTGCTGCGCGGCGAAATCGAGCCGATTGGGGGCACCATCAAACGCGCGAACGCGCTGCGCACTGTTTACTTCGACCAAAACCGCATTCTGGAACCAGACGTGACTTTGCGGCGGGCACTCGCTCCTGACAGCGATTCCGTCATCTATCAGGATCGAGTGATTCATGTCGCCTCCTGGGCGTCGAGGTTTTTGTTTAGCGGCGACCAGCTCAACCAACCGGTGGGCCGCCTGTCCGGAGGAGAGCGCGCACGCGTGCTGATCGCGAAACTGATGCTGGAACCGGCGGACCTGCTGTTGCTGGACGAGCCTACCAATGATCTGGATATTCCAACGCTCGAGATTCTGGAAGAGAGTTTGTTGGAATTTCGTGGGGTGCTGGTATTGGTGACCCACGATCGCTACATGCTGGATCGTGTCTCCACCACGGTGCTGGGACTGGATGGACGCGGAGGCGCCGAACGCTTCGCCGATTATTCCCAGTGGGATGCCTGGCAGCGTGAGACAGAACCGGAGGTCAAGCCGACCACGGCACAAGAGAAGCGGGCTCCGGCATCGAAGAAGAAGCTTTCGTATCTGGAAGCGCGCGAGTATGCCGGCATCGAAGATCGTGTGACCGCGGCAGAAGAGTTGGTTGCCAGGGAGCGAAGTGTCGTGGAAGACCCGGCCGTGGCCACGGACGCGACGCGACTGCAAGAGGCCCTGCAGGCGATGGAGCTAGCGCAGCACGCGCTCGATGAGCTGTACACCCGGTGGGCCGAACTCGAAGCCAAGAGCGTTTAGCTAGGGAACGACTTCTGTTGCGCTGGCAAAGCTCAACTGATGGATCGCCATCCAGGTCTGAGCATAGGAGTTCAACGCGTTTAAGCTGGTGGTGCGATCGTCCTGCACCGCACTGAGATAGTCGAGCAGAGCCAGGCCCCCGTGTTGGTAAGCAAACTCCGCAATCGATAGAACATCTTTCGCTTCGGCTAGATAGTGGCCGTTGTACCGGTCGGAAAGCACTTTGGCAGTGCTGTATCCGATCCATGCCTGGTCCACGTCGGAATAGACCTGGTTTTGCACGGCGACTTCGCCGAACTGGCTCGCTGTAGCGAGATACTTACTCGTGTCTTTGTTGCCCTGATTACGATCAAAAATGCGCAGCGGGATGTTGAGGCTAAAGCCGGCCGAGTTGTAAACGCCGGTACGGTTGTAATCGCCCTCGAGAGTGGGATCTGCAGTTCCATTCGCATAGGCCAGCTTTACATTGGCATCTGCCACGCGCACAGCCGCCTGAGCTGCGCGGTAATCGGGTCTTGCCGCCAAGGCCTTTTGTTCCCGATCTGTCCAGGCTCCCCGGCACGGAGGGCGGAACGAGATCCCCAACGACATCGAAGCTGCGATTGGGCTGGGGGTAGCCCATCAACGTCTGCAATTGATCACTGGCCTGGATCAGGTTCATCTCCGCCGAGCTTTCATCGGATTCAAACTGTGCCAGTTGCAGATCGAGCCGTTCGAAATCCAGCTTGCCGATGTCGCCGGCTTCAAACCGATCGCGATTGATCTGTAGCACACGGCGGTAATCCTTCAGGTTGTCTTGCGCCAGCTTCAAGGCTGCCTTGGCTAATACAAGCGCGGTGAAGCTTTGCCTGGCCAGCAAAGTGGTCTGACGAATCTGATCGTGGTATTGGGCATCGGTCTGCGCGGTCGTGGCTCGGGCAGCATCCAGGCGCCAGCGGCGCTTTTGCCCGCGCTCAAACAGCCTGTTTACCCCTATGGAATAAGAGTACGGACTGCTGGGATTGTCGGCCGGAAGGGAGACGTCCGTGCCAGTTCCAACGAGATAGGGGTTCGCCCGCACACCAGCCTGGACCTCCTGCCCCTTCATTGACAGCAGATTCTGTTGCGCCTGCTGGAGTACAGGATTGTGCGCCAGCACCTGCTCGACCGCCTGTTGCAAGGTAACTGGTGCTGCAGGTGGGGGTGGAGGGTTGGGGGGCGGCGCCTGGGCCAAAGAGACCTGACCCACAGCGATGGCCATCGAGAGCGACAGTATGATGCGCGTGATGGAGTTCAATTCTCAAACTCCGTTTCCGGCGTTGGCAGCACGTCATGCTCGCCCGCAATCCAAACGTATAGGGTCGGTAACAGGAAGACGCTCATCACCAGCGCGGCGATCAGGCCACCCACAATCACGATGGCAAAAGGGCGCTGCGAATCCGAACCGATGCCGTGGGAGGTAGCGGCCGGCAAGAGGCCCAGGGTGGCGACCAGCATGGTCATCATGATGGGACGCAGCCTCAACACTGCGCCTTCTACCGCGGATTCTTCAATCGAATGCCCGCGGACGCGCAGCTGATTGATGTACTCGAGCATGATGACGCCGGTCTGCACCGAGACGCCGAAAAGGGCCAGGAAACCGACACCGGAAGAAACGCTGAAGTTCGTGCCAGTAAACAATAGAGCCAGCAATCCGCCCACCGGCGCCATGATGACGTTGCACATAATAAGCAACGCCCATTTGCCGGAACGGAACATGGTGTACAGGATGATGTAAATCAGGGTGATGGTGATGGGCAAGACCAGCATCAGCCGCTTGTTGGCGCGCTTCTGGCTCTGGTATTCGCCGGCCCAGTCAATGCGGTAGCCGGTGGGAAGCTTGACTCCTCGGCTTACTTTGGCGATAGCCTCTTCCACGGTGCTGCCGAGATCCCGGCCGCGAACACTGTATTTGATCGCGACATAGCGCTGGTTCTGTTCCCGGTAAATCTCCTCAGCGCCATCCTCCACCTTGACCTGGGTCAATTGCGCGAGAGAAACTCTTTCTCCGGAAGGCGCCAGCAGACGAATATCTTCGATGGCTTCCTTGGTGTCGCGATAGGGCTTTTGATAGCGCGCCACGAGGTCATAGCGCGCTTCCCCTTGCAATACCTGGCTGATGGCGCCGCCACCTACCGCGGTCTGGATGGCATCCTGTACGTCACTGACATTGATACCATAACGCGCAGCAGCCGCACGGTCGACCACGTAATTCAGATTGGGTTGGCCGATCACCCGGAAGACGCCCAGATCCTGCACCCCACGGATCTTGCTCATGATGCCCACAATCTGGTCAGCCTTGGTTTCCAATTCCTTGAGGTCGTCGCCGTACAGTTTGACTGCTAGTTCGCCCTTTACGCCGCTGACTGCTTCCTCAACGTTGTCGGAGATTGGCTGAGAGAAGTTCCACACTACGCCCGGCATTTTCTCCAGTTCGCGATCCATGGCGCCGATCAGTTCATCCTTATTCTTGTGGAAGGCGGGGCGCCACTTTTCCTTGGGCAGCAAATCTACGAAATACTCCGTATTGAAAAAGCCCGTCGTATCGGTGCCATCATCTGGCCGTCCCGTTTGAGAGATCACCTTTGCCACCTCTGGAAAAGCGGCGAGAATGACGCGCGCCTTGTTCATGGTGTCAATGCTCGCCGTGGGACCGGTGCTCGGCGCGAGCGTACCGCGTACCCAGATCGCTCCCTCATCAAGATGGGGTAGAAACTCTGAACCAATCACTCCGCTCAATCCAAGAAAGCCCGCAAGCAACAGCGCACAGATGGCAATTCCGACGGTCACAGCTCTATGTTCGATAGCCCAGGTCGCGGCATGACGGTAGTGGTCTGTGATCCAAGCCATCACCGGGTTGTGCCATTCACGAGCGCCCTTCCAAAAAAGAAAGCTGGCCAGTACCGGAGCAATCAGCATGGAGAAGATCAGCGCACCAAGCAATGCAAATGCGACCGTCCACGCCATCGGCTTGAACAATCGTCCTTCCACCGCCTGCAAAGTAAAGATGGGCAGGTAAGCCGTCACGATGATCCCGATGGCGTAGAAAACAGGTCGCTGCACTTCGTGAGCGGCCTCACGAATCTGCTCCATGGGGGTGGTGCTGTCGGCGCGGCGGCGGCCAAGATGGCGGACGATGTTCTCCACCATAACTACTGCTCCATCCACCACCATGCCGAAGTCGAGCGCGCCCAGCGATAGCAGGTTAGCTGGAATGTGCCGGAGATCGAGACAAATGGAGGCAAACAGCAGCGCGAAGGGAATGGTGAGAGAAACGATGAGAGCGCCGCGAACATTCCCCAGGAACAGAAAGAGAATGATCACCACCAGGATGATGCCCTCGGTCAAATTATGCAGAACGGTGTGCGTGGTGTAGTGCAGGAGGTCGCTTCGGTCGAGGAACGGAACGATCTTCACGCCCGGGGGAAGAATTTGATCGTTCAGTTCTTTGACCTTGGCGTGGATTCCCGCAAGGGTGGAATCGGAGTCGTCGCCCTTTTGTAAAAGGACGATGCCTTCGACCACATCGTCGTCGTCGATCACTTTGCCATCCACACGGTGGATGGCCTTGCCTATCTGGCCCAGACGAATTTTCGGACCCTGCACGACAGTGGCGATATCCCTGACCTTAAGTGCTGTTCCATTGGAAGTCTTGAGCTGAGTCTCTTCAATGTCGTGGACATTGCGATAGAGGCCGACTTCGCGCACGTTGATCTGCTGCTGCCCCTCCTCGATGAAGCTGCCGCCTGCGTTCAGGTTGTTGTTGGTCAACTGTTGCTCAACCTGGCCGATGCTTAATCCGTAAGCGATGAGTTTGTTGGGATCGACACGGACTTGATACTCGCGGGTGATGCCGCCGAAACTGGAAACGTCCACAACGCCTGGGACGGATTTGAACTGCTTTTCCAGAGTCCAGTCCTCGATCGATTTCAACTCCATGTTGTCGTAGGCCGGATTGGTACTGTGCAGGGTGTACCAGTAGATCTGGCCGACAGGGCTCCAATCCGTGCCCATCTGCGGGGTTAGCCCGGCGGGCAACGTCACCATAGACAGACGTTCCAGAACCTTCTCGCGATTCCAGTCGTTGACCGAGTCGTCATCGAAAATGAGCGTGAGGCTGGAAAGTCCGGCAAGCGAGGTAGAGCGGAGATGCTGCATGTGGGGAATGCCCGCCATGACAATTTCCAGCGGGACCGTGACCTGCTGCTCAACCTCTTCGGCGGCGCGGCCGGGCCACTGAGTGATGATGGTGACGTAATTGTTGGCAACGTCCGGGTAGGCTTCGACGGGGAGGTTATGAAATGAGATGGCGCCCCAGATGAAGAGCAAAATGGCGGCCGCCAGGACCATGAAACGGTTGTTCAGTGCAAAATCGACCAAACCCCGGATCATTTACTGCTCCACCGAGTTCTGCAGTCCGAGAGCGTTCGTGACCACCTGCTGGCCCGAAGCAAGGCCGGATACGATCTCCTGTTTTCCATCCCCGATCATGGAGCCCGCGACCACACCAACGCGCCTGAATTTCCCCTCTCCAGCCGGAACATATACCCAATCACGATCATGTAAGTGAAGGATGGCAGACGCGGGCACCGCGGCGTGCTGCTGCGGGGTGCGGCCATGGAGAGTCGCGGTGGCGAACATACCGATGCGCATCAAGCGATCAGGGTTAGGGACCTGAATGCGCACTTTTGCCGCACGAATGGAAGGGTCGAGCACAGCGTCGATCTCCGCGATGGTGCCGGTGATCACGTGGTCGGGATATGCGTTGAGCCGGATATCGGCCGTCTGGCCGACGTGGACCATAGGCAGGTCGTTTTCATAGACATCGCAGATGACCCAGACCTGGGAGAGATCGGCGATGGTAAAGGCAGTGGAGGTGCCGGCGTAGGTGATGCCGGTGGCCGCTGCGGCGGTAACATTTTGCGCAATCACCACACCCGTCGCCGGAGAATAAACTTTGGCGGTGAGGGAGGGATGATCTTTATCGACTCCGAGAACGGCTAGCTGCTGCTCTGCCGCCAGCAAATCGGCCTTCGCGTCCTGCTCCCCATCGTCCGCGATTTCGACCTGGCTCCTGGCAATCGCCCCCTTGTCATAAAGGATTTTGGCTCGCTCGTCCTGCGCGCGCGCCAATCTCTCGTCATTGACCGCCTTTAAATATGCATTGAATGCGTTGGATATGTCGGTGCTTTGCACTTCCATCAGCAACTGCCCCTTTTTGACCGGGGCGCCGATTTGCGTATGGATCGCAACTACTCTGCCGGACGCAATGGAGATGACGGGAATCTGCCGCGAGATGTCGGGATTGACCGTCCCCGTGACGTTGAGCGTGGAAGTCGACCTATAGTCCGTCGCCGTGGCGAGAGGAAAGCGGCCAGGGTGATCCACCGTGATGAGGCTGACACCTCCTTCATTCTCAACCTGCACGGGGGGCGGAGCCTGCGCCGCCGGGTCTTGCTTTTGGCCGCGACAACCACCCAACATCCCACAACTGAGAACCGCTGCGAGGACAACGGTGTGCTTCATGAATAAACCTCATCAACCAATGCAGAATTCCGATCTTTCCCGAGGCGTAGCTTTAGCAACCCGGTTCCCAGCTGCTGCTCCTGGAGCGTTTGCGAGGTGTGGTCTCTTGTAATTGAGAAACCACCATATCTGTCGCCGTGGACCGCACCTGAAGAAACCGATTAGCCGGCGGATGCTGTTTGCATAGTATTTTTGATAGTTAGACCGTGCATAGGACAGAATCGGGGCACGCACCAATCTGCGAACCCTCGCATTACTGATCGTCGGACCCATCCTTTGGCGGAAATTGGGCCACACTCTACAAGATAAGAGTATCCCGGCTGGAAATGCCTGCCAGCTAATTCGCGCCGGGCGGGCTTTCGGCAACGCCACCACCAGTCTCGATGTTAATCGAGGTCCAGGGGCGCAACCGGTTAGTCCCGCGTTATCTTTCGATTAAATGCCTACCTGTAAAGTTGCAAAACCCTATCAGCATCACGATCGTAACCGAGATAGATTTCCGGCGGCTCGATTGGTCCTCGCGTAACTGCCGCCCGCGGTTTTGCGTAAGGTCTCCCATCCCATAGCGATGCTCGGCCGTAGAATGGAATGAGACGATCACGGGAAAGCCTAGAGATGCCATTTTTTTCCATGTTCATGTGGGGCAAGCGCGGGACATCGCGCCTGATCGCGGCCTTGATGATCGGCGTGATCGCGGTGATCGATTCACATACTACCGCGGAGATCCCGCTGGGCTTCTTATACCTCACGCCCATGCTTGTGGTCGGCGCCTCGCTGACCCGTTGGGAAATAGCTGCCGCAGCCGGCATATGCGCCTGGCTGGCGGAGGCGTACGACGCTTTTCCCTGGGGCCCTAATACCGGACTGCCGCGAGATCTGCTCTACTTTGCCGCCTTTTTCTCGATGGGCCTTTTCATGCACGAGGTGACACGCAGCAGGAAGCTTTCCGCCCGGCACGTGCGGGAAATTGAAGCCGAAATGACCGCTCGGAGGGATGCGGAAGAACAATTGAAAGTGCTGGTGGACAGCAGTCCGGCAGCAATTCTCACCACCAGCTCCAACGGCTGCGTGCTGCTGGCCAACGACGCGGCAGACCGTCTTTTCGGGTTGGAGCCAGGCAAGCTTCCCGGCCGGCCGATTCGCGAGTTCCTGCCGTCGCTGATCAATGTGCCCGCCATGGATAGCGGGAGGCAGGCTTTTCGCACAGCCATGCAATGCCGCGGCCGCAAGGCGGACGGCGAGGTGTTCCAGGCTGATGTCTGGTTTTCCACTTATAGGACCAGCGCTGGGCCCCGCTTAGCGGCTATGGTGTTGGACACATCGGAGGACCTTCGTATCCATGAGGAAGCGAGTTTTCATCAGATGCTGGCCAGTTCGCGCATCATGATGTCTGCTGTTTCCCATGAGATCCGCAATGTATGCGGGGCCATTGCGCTGGTGCACGAAAACTTGCTCCGCAGTGGAAAACTGACAGAAAACAAAGACTTTGAAACCCTGGGTAACTTGATTCTGGCCCTCGAACGTATTGCCGCCATGGACTTACGGCAAAGCGCGAGCCAAGCTGCCCGCGTCGAGGTTCCCTCGTTGCTCGATGAGCTGCGTATCGTCATCGAGTCATCTCTACGCGATCAGGGCATCACCAGCCGATGGGAAGTGGAGGGCGATTTACCGCCAGTATGGGCCGACCGGCAGAGCCTGATGCAAGTGTTTCTCAACCTGACCAAAAACAGCGAGCGGGCAATGGAAAGCCAGGAGCGGAAGGAACTCGATGTGATCGCGCGCAGTGAGGGGTTAGGGGTAGTCATTCGCTTTCGGGATACCGGAGGCGGGGTGGCTCACCCGGAGCGGCTCTTCCATCCCTTTCAGCCAGAGGCGCAGGCGACGGGGCTTGGGCTCTATCTTTCGCGAGCTTTCATGCGCAGTTTCAAGGGTGATTTGCATTACGAGCCAGAGACAGGGGGCTCGACATTCGTGGTACAGTTGTCCGCCGCTGTGAAAGAGGGCAAGAATGATAACTATGAGCAGGAAAATTCAGGTGTTGCTGATCGACGATCACAGCCTGTTCCGCGAGAGCCTCAGCCGGCTTCTTCAGACAGAGTCTGACTTTGACATCGTAAACACGTGTGCTTCGGCGAGCGAGGCGCTCTCGTTGCCGGAGCTTAAAGATGTCGATGTCGTTCTGCTGGATTACGATCTCGGCCACGAGCAGGGCACGCAGTTTCTGGACCGTGCTCACAGTCATGGTTTCGTTGGTCGCGTCTTGATGGTGACGGCAGGCATGAACGATGCAGTGATGCTGCGCTCGCTGGAGAATGGTTCGCACGGGGTGTTTCTGAAGCACAGTCCTCCCAGCCGCCTGGTAGAGGCCATAAGAAAGGTCGTAGCCGGAGAGGTTTGGCTCGATCCCGCGGTGACCCGTTCCATCATCGCCGCGGCCACCGGCAACGCGGCGACGCCCCGCCGGGCGCAAGGGTTGACCCAGCGTGAGCAGGCGGTGCTCAAGGGAGTTTTTGAAGGGCTTACCAACAAGGAAATCGGCGCCCAGTTGGCTATTTCCGAAAGCTCGGTCAAGGCGGTTCTGCAGCAGCTTTTCGAGAAGACCGGAGTGCGGACGCGCAGCCAATTGGTGCGCATAGCTTTGGAAAAGCACTCCGATGAGTGGCTGACGAACCCCAGCTAGCCATGGATGCCGGGGCTCAACTTTGGGACACGATTGTCGTGGGAGCAGGGCCGGCCGGCTGCGCGGCAGCTTATGATCTCGCCGCCGCCGGTCAATCTGTCCTTCTCGTCGACAAGAAGGACTTCCCCCGCGATAAAGCCTGTGCCGGCGGCCTGACCATGAAAGCGGTCAAGGCTCTGCGTTATTCCATTGAGCCAGTGGTGAGACAGGTGATTCGACGCGTCCAGCTGGAAGACGGAAGTTTGTCGTCCCCACTGAAGAGCCGCGATCCCATCTGCGTAATGACGGTGCGCTCCGAGCTCGATGCATATTGCCTGGGCAAGACGATCGAAGCGGGGGCTCGCTTCCGCCGGATTGGCGCCCTGGAGCAGATTTCGTGCCTGAACGGTACCGTGGAGGTCACCACGAACGGCGAGACTCATCGAGCACGATTTTTGATAGGCGCCGATGGCGCCAGCGGCCAGGTACGGCGTCTGTGTGCGACGGGGTCCTGGTTTTCTCAGGGTTTTGCACTCGAAGTTAAGACGGCGATGCCACCCGGACAAGTCGATTTAACGTTCGATTTCGCCGCTGTTCCCGGCGGATATGCCTGGATTTTTCCTAAGGGAGATCACTTCAATGTGGGCGTCTATGTTCCGTCGTGTGCAACTAGACTGACGCGAAATCAGCTACTGAACTACGTCAGCCAGCGCGCGAAAACAGATCCGCTGGACCAGGTCGTCGGGCAGTATTTGGGTATTGGCGCGGGCAGCCGTGAGACGGAATATGTACAGCCGGAAATGCGTGATCGAGTCCTGTTGGTAGGAGACGCTGGTGGGTTCGTAGACCCGCTGACGGGCGAAGGAATATACGGCGCGTTGCTCAGCGGCCAGGCGGCCGCTTACGCGATCCTCAGCGTTGCGCGGGGCGAGGGTACAGCGGTCGAAGCCTTTGCGGGCTTTCTTGACGATTATCGGGAGACGCTACGCTTCTCGGCACGGGCGGCGAAGGCGTTTTACGAGAACCCTGCGCGCGGATTTCGCGCCATGCGCCTGCCATTAGTGCGGAGGACGCTGGTCAAGACTTACACTGATGGGCTCAATGTTAAAAGCTTGGCCGTGCGGATTGCGTTGTCGCAGTGCTGACCTCGGAGCTTGTGACTTTTTTCTGCCGTTTTGGTTTGCGGGGGAAACTCCCAAGAGCATCTGCCCACAAGCATCACCGGGGTCCTTCGACTCCGCGCCATTAGGCCCTTTGTTATGCGACAGATTTTGCGAAGCGCTTCGCTCAGGATGACGACTTTGTTGGGGATTGAAGGATAGATGGCTGGGTATGCAGAAACGAAAGCTCGAAAAAGTCACAGGCTCTCGGCGCAGGGTTGTGCTCTCGCCTGCGCTGAGGTCTTTAGGGTTTGGGTGGAACGCCAGTTCTAATTGCGGCCGGGAGGGACGGTTGAAGATGCGCCGCGCCGCAATCCTGAACATCATCACGCTCTTTCACCCAGCTACGTCCCTAAGTCAGGCCCTAGGGACTAAGGTCGTAGTTCCTGGTTTTGACACTCCAGGATCCATGAGTGTAATTTGCGAACCTAATTCGTCACCGTTCGATACCAAAAGAACACCTATCTGATGCGTCTACGACATCAGCGGCGAAAGAAGCTGTAAAGCAAGACTGTGAGAACGATGGTGCTGATCAGGACGTAGATCTTGTCCTTCTGCATTGCAAAACTGTAGACGCAGAAGGCGACACGCATGATCGGGGTCGCAATCAGAAGCAGGACACCCAGGCGGATAATGCTACGACTGTCGAAGTGACGAATACCTTCGAGGACCGGCGTCAACCGGTCGGCGGGACTGGGAATTCCGTGAAAATGATGGTAATCCTGCTGGACTCCATGCGTCTGCCAGAGGTAGACAATCCAGCCAGCGAGGACCACGAACGCCGCGATGCTCACACCTGTCCGCAACATCCGGCTGATGGCGGTTTCCATCTTCAGGTCCGCTTCTGAGGGCATCCGATCACAACCTTCCCGTGGCTCCGCTGTAGATCATTTCGACGCCGAGCGCCACAATGACCACGGCGAACACCACTCTGAGGACGGGAACGTGAATCCTGACCAGCAGGCGTGCGCCGAGCAGCGAGCCCGCCAACACTCCCAACATCACCGGCGCCGCCAACCCGGGCGCGACGTAGCCTCGGCCAAGATAAATGCCGGCGCTAGCGGCGGCGGTTACGCCGATCATGAAATTGCTGGTTGTAGTGGAGACTTTAAAGGGAAGTTTCATGGCATGGTCCATCGCCAGAACCTTGACGGCTCCGGACCCGATGCCGAGAAGACCAGATAGAATTCCGGCGATAAACATGATGAGGAAACCTGCCGGAACATTTTGCGCGACATAGGACACGCAGCCGCTTTTTGTCGAGTAATCTCCGCTCAGCTTCAATTTTGCGGCGAGCGCACTGGGCAGATGATGGGTCTCGTTGGGCGGTTCGCGGAAGGAACTCCAGGCGGAGTAGAGGAGGGTGACACCAAAGATGATGCCGATGGCCGGAGTCGAGATGCGAGTCGCGAGGTAGGCTCCCCCGACTGCGCCCACGGTCGTAGCCACTTCAAGAAACATGCCGATACGCACATTCGAAAGCCCTTCCCGGACATAGGCGACAGCAGCGCCCGAAGAAGTAGCTATTACGGAGATGAGGGAGGCGCCAATGGCATAACGGAGATCAACGTGGAAGAGGAGAGCCAGAACGGGCACGATGACTACGCCACCTCCCAATCCAGTGAGAGCGCCCAGCAGCCCGGCGAAGAAGGAGGTAAGGAGTAGTGCGGAGGAGAACGCGATCAAGAGACCGCGGTCCCACGGTAGACCGGGACTGGCGGGTTGACCACTTCTTTTTCGGCGCTCAAATTGAGGACCCGGTCATAGATATTCATCATCTGGGCGTAGTTCCTCTCCGCTGTATATTTCAACTCATACTCTAAACGAACCTGCCCACGCATCCGAGCAGTTTCGTTAGGGTGAGTGCGGAACCAGCGCACGGCGTCCAGCAAACTAGCCGGGTTACCTGGCTCAAAGTGGAGCCCGGTACGTTCATGCTCGACGATGGTCGACATGCTCCCCAGATCACTTGCGATGACCGGCAGCCCGACAGCGAAGGCTTCGGCGATGATCACGGGAAAGCCTTCGTACCAGGTCGAGGGCAATATGAGCACCGACGCATCTTTCATTCGCTGCAGGATTTCGGCGCGCGGCAGCCACTTTAACCAGGTCACGCCTGGCATGGAGTTGGCGGCCTTCTCCACTTCCGGCGCGAGCGGACCATCGCCGGCAATGTGCAGAGGGAGTTCGTTGCCGATTTCGCGCCACGCTTCGAGCAAAGTGGCGATGCCTTTCTCCGGGGTTAATCGTCCCACGAAAAGCGCATAGTTTCCTTTGCCCTCGCCGATGCCTGGGTCAGCGGGCAGGTAATTAGGTTTGACCACGATTTTTTCCGCCGGAAAACCTGCCTGGATAAATTTGTCGCGAGCGAACCTGGTGAGCGCAATGTAGGCGGAGACGGTCTTGCTCCAAGTCTGCTTATAGTTATGGGTGGCGATCATCGCGGCGCCAGCCGCGGTCGCGAGCCTGCTGCCGCGGTAGCAGCCATGGATGACTCCGGGCCAGGGAACGCTTTTGCCTACACAGTCTTCGCAGACATGTCCGTCACGGAACAGGGTGCCTGCGGGACAAAGCATGCGGAAATTGTGCAGGGTCTGGACAACCGGAATCCCGGCTTCATTGGCGGCATAGTATACGGCTGGGGAGATCAGCGGGAACGTATTGTGGACGTGCACGACGTCCGGCCTTTCCCGCTGCACCAGGTCGCTGAGTTCACGATGAGCTTGCTTGTTCCAGATAGTATCGCCGAGCATAACCAGCGGATTTTTGCCCTTCAGTTGATCGTTGCTGGTGTGGTACAGAATCACGTTGTGTCCATGTGCGCGCAGCAGATCGGCTTCCTGGGTGAAGACCTGGTCCTCCCCCCCGGGCTTCGAATAGGAATTGTGCACTGAGAGAATCTTCATCGGAACCGATCTGTTTGTTTGCCGCTCACGGCGCGGGTGACCATTTGCTTCCAGACACTCTGAGTGAGAAGCAGATCTACGGCTCGTTGGAAGAGCGGCCGAGGCAGAAGATTGGAATATTGCCAGAACCGATCAAGGTTGGAAGTCTCCCGAAGTCCATAGCGGCACAGATCTTTGTGGGCTTGCTGCACGCCTGGGTCATGATTCAAGCGATGCCGAATGTAGCTCATTCTGAGGTAGAGCGGATTGTGGTCGATGGGAGGAAAGGCCCCCGCGAGCGATGCATCGACGGACTCCAGATAGTGCATTTGTTCCAGCCAGAGCGACTCCATGATTTTCAGTTCCCGCTCCAGGCGGCGCGGCGTGATGTGTGCAGAATTCTGATCATTTCGGCCGTGGAATCGCCAGTGCGCTAGAGGCGCGGCGACGGCACACAGTTCAGTCATCAAAGGGGCCAACCTGTGTATCATCTGCTCTGCGTACCCCGTGTACTGCACTGGTATGGGAAAGATACGAGCAGCGACTTCGCGACGGAGCGACAAATTGGAGGTGGGCGGCAAGCCCATCAAGACACCGCAGTTGTAATAAGTAGCCTCTGTGCAATCTCCAGAAGGGAGATCGCTCAGTAGAGGATAGATGCCACGTGCCCGCCCCTGGTTGTCCACCATGCTGGCGCGATGGATACAAAACCCGGCCTGTGGATGGGCGTGAAAGGCGTTAATTACGGCTTCAATTTTGCCGGGCAGAAATGTGTCGTCCGCATCGAGCAAACAGATGACATCTCCCAGGCTGGCTCGATAGGCGGCATTGAGGCTAGCCGCCATGCCGCCGTGGGGATTGCGCAACAGCCTGACGGCAAGACCGCGCCTTACGTAAGACTCTACCACCTCACAGGAGTTGTCCTGGGAGGCATCGTCACTGACGATGATCTCAGAGGGCGCATACGTCTGCTGGAGCGCGCTTTCGATTGCCCTGCCGACGTACGCTCCATAGTTGAAGCAGGTGATCAGGACGGAGACGACTGGCCTGGGATGAAGGTTGTTCAGCGCGATGGGAGCTAGTTTCTTGAGCCCTTTACCCTGGATGATTTCGTGGCCTGCCGCAGCTTCCTTTGCCAGGCCGATCATTCCGCTGCACCCAGAAACTGAGTTGGAACGGCCGGCACGCCGCGGTACGAAAGTACCTGATATCTAGGATTGCACAGCGGATCGGAGTCGCGGGCAGAGACATGTTTCTCGACCGAGGGGATATGATGCGAGTCGTGCAGGCAGAGAATCATCATTTGAATCAACCCGTTTGCTCATGCCGGTGAGCCGCCTCGCGGAGGTCTTCACGGTCATGCCTAACTGACACCTGGTACATCGTCTACCACTTTTTGTGTTTCGTTCAATTCCTCGGATGGGTCAGCCCCAGATAAAAGGCGCGCCAAGCGTCGACGAAATGATCTTCCGAGCAGGCGGCAGCGGCCTGCCGGGCTCGTTGCCCCATTAGGTACCGCTCAGAGGCGCTCTGGCTAAGTATGCGCTGCAGCCCGTCTCTCACCCCGGCAACCGTGGTCTCAATCAAAAACCCGTTGTCTCCATCCACCAGCAAATCTTCTACTCCATAAAGCTGTGACACGACAATGGGAAGGCCAGCCGCGGCCGCCTCATAGGTAACCAAAGAGAACGTTTCGTACAGTGACGGAAACACAAAAACATCGGAACTCCAGAGGTACGGCCGGACATCGGACTGCATGCCAACGAAGTTAACCCTGTTGCCGAGGCCAAGTTTCTCTGCCTGCTCGCGATAGCGCGCTATCAGATCGGCTTCGCCGCCCACGACAACCAGCTTGACCCGGTCCATGCCGGGGGTAGCGAGAGCCTGCATGACAAGGGGCAGTCCTTTGCGTTCGAACTGCCCAAGGGCAACAAACAGGGCTACCAGATCCTGATCGTTCATACCGAGGCCGTGACGAAAAACCTGACGATCAAATTCCCCGGGCTTTTGTAACCGTGGGAGATTAATGGGGTTTGGCAGGACGGTCAGCCTATCCGCGATATAGGGGAATTCGATCCGCAGTTCCCGCGCCAAGCCTTGGGATGGCACGATGACCTGGCTGGCACGAGGGTAGGTGAACTTTTCCATCCAGGCGTGAAGTTGGTGATCGATCCAGCGCAAGCAGCCCCGCAGGCCCGTGGCGCCCGACTTACTCCAATGGCGTTTGAGGTATCCGCCATGGGAGAAGTGAGCATAGAGTATGTTGCTAAAGGCGAGATTGCTCTCGAGGGACTGCACCAGATCCGGCTTTACACCGCCGCGCAACCGGTAAAGCAGATAGCAGAGTGGCGCCATGAATTGATAAACAATGAAGAGGAGCGCCAGAGGGCGGGTGGGCGAAGGCACGCGGACGAAGCGGATTTTTTCCGGGCAAGGGTTTTCGAACTCTACCGCAAAGACAGTAAAGTTGTGCTCGCCGGCGAGGGCGCGAAGCATGGCGAGATGACAGCTACCCGCAGGATTGTTGCGGGTTATTTTGTAATCGTAAATGGCGATGTGCAAGGGAGAGCTTCCTCGAGCAAGACCTTGCACCTGGCAATCGCCAGGGGAGGCCCATGTCTCACACGTTGTTTGTTCAATGAGCATGTCGAAACCGGGCATACCCTTCCTATCGCCCGCCGGCGTTGCAACACGAGAGATGAGCGTGGTGGATATCAAGGATCCGGCTAAAAAATGCAGGATCAGGAGGTCACCGGCGTGCGCGGTTCCATATAGGACACGCGTAGGTACGGGCTAAAGCCTGTACCTACACGTGTCCGTCCTCGGATATGAGTTTTTATGCAGCCTCTAAAGGTGCGCCCTGACACGAGAGAGAACTCGCAAGCTGTGAAGTATTGCCAAACTAGTTTTAAGCCATCTTCACCAAGGAAAGCCGGCCCGGACGAGGCACCTTGCTCACGATCCTTTTTGCGATTTCGAGCGAGGCTGTGGCTGCCGGGGAAGGAGCATTGCAGACGTGGAGAGAATTTTTGCCCTCGAGCATCAGGAAATCATCGACCAGACTTCCATCGCGAAGCAAGGCTTGTGCGCGCACGCCACTCTTGCTGGGGATAAGGTCGTCCGCCTGGACTTCTGGCACCAGGCGCTGGAGACTGCGGGTGAAGGCAGCCTTGCTCAAGGAGCGGTACATTTCCTGGCCACCCTCGTGATAGTACTTGGACGCTAGCTTCCAGAAGCCGGGAAACGTCAAAACTTCAGAGAGATCGCGCCAGCTGAAATCAGTTTTGTTATAGCCTTCGCGTTTCATGCTGAGCACGGCATTCGGTCCGGCGTGAATGCTGCCGTCCATCATGCGCGTGAAGTGCACTCCCAGAAAAGGGAACGCGGGATTGGGGACCGGGTAGATGAGATGACGCACGAGGTGCCGCTTCTCGGGCTTGAGCTCGAAGTACTCTCCGCGGAAGGGCACGATCATAGCCTTCGGTTCCATGCCACCGAGTTTGGCTACGCGATCGCTGTGCAAGCCGGCGCAGTTGATGAGAAAGCGTGTTTCCACTGAGCCCCATGAAGTTTCGAGCAGGTGGCCGAGCGGGGTAGGCACGATGTGGAGCACCTCGGTGCCGACCTTGAGCTCTCCTCCCTGCTGCTGAATTTCGTGCACCAGGGCGTGGCAAACCTGACGATAATCGACGATGCCCGTGGTGGGCACGCGGATGGCAGCGATGCAGGAGACGTGGGGTTCGATTTCTTTGACTTCTTCCGGGCGGAGCCGGGTCGCCGGCACGCCGTTCTCCGCGGCTCGATCGAAGATTTTATCGAGCTGAGGAATCTCGTCCGGCGTAGTGGCCACGATCAGCTTGCCGCAGATATCGAACGGCACGCCATATTCGTAGCAAAAGGCGCGCATGGACTGGTTACCGGTTTGCGCCAACTCCGCCTTAAGGCTGCCGGGTTTGTAATAGATACCGGAATGAATCACGCCGCTATTGCGGCCCGTCTGGTGTTGAGCGAAACCGACTTCTTTTTCAACCAGCAGAATGCGTGCAAAAGGATAGCGACGGCCAAGGGCAGCGCCCGTGGCGAGACCGACGATTCCTCCACCAATTATTGCGAAATCATACATAGATTGCCCTTAGAAGCCTCTGCGTATTGGCAAGGCTGGATTGGTACTCAAACGGAGACAACCTCAGTAGACAGGCCCATTTTTTCGAGATCAGCTTTGATCTCGGGTTGGTAGATTGGGTTCATGGCAATGGCCAAGTCTGGTTTGTACCGTTCAAGAAAAGCCGGCGAGACAATCTCCTGCCCGGTGCCGGCCATGTACTTGCCTTCGCGAAATGGATTGATGTCGACCACGTACTCAATTTCGCAGTCGGGAGTGTGCAGATTGAGCGCAGTCAGAAAGGCTACGCCTTTTGATCCGGAGCCCCATACTACGGCCTTCTTGCCGGTGCTCCTGGTTTCCTCGAGCTTGCTTCTCCAGGACGCCATTCTGGCCGCCTGGTGCTCGGTAAAGTACTGGATGTCCTTGTTCATCGCGGTGGGATCTGGCCTCGCGACGGAAGCGGCCAGAGTGCGCGACGGCTTGGCCGTAATCATCAGATACTGGTCGTCGTAATCGGTCCAGACATCGAGCACATCGAATCCCTGTTCTTTAAAGAGGAGCGCGAGGGAGTCGGCGCTGAAATAGGAACAGTGCTCGTAATAGATATCCCAGAATGCCAGGTCTTTCAAAACCCGGGTCATGTCGGGGACCTGAAAGAAGATAACGGTGTCGTAGCGGTCACCGACCGAGCGACGCACGGTGCGAACAAAGTTCGCGGTATCGGGGATGTGTTCGAGGGTCATTTTGCAGCAGACGAAGTCACCCTGCACGTGAGCATACTTTTCCCCGTAGAAGTCAGCCACGAATTCGACCTTGGCGTCACCGGCAGAAGGATTGCGCTCGCTGACAAAGGCGGGATCGAAACCGACGCCGCTGTTGTTACCCATTTCGCACAGAAGAGAGAGAAATTCTCCCTTGCCGCAGCCGATCTCGATCATCTTCTTGCCGTGGAGGTCGTACTTGTCGATCATCTCGGCGGCCAGGCGGCGATGGAAGGCCTGGAAGGTCCCGGAAAAGCCCTGTGTCTCCTCATATTGGGCAGAGTAATTGTGCACGGTCGGATCGAAGACGGTATTGGCGATAAAGCCGCAATGGGAGCAATGGCCGAGAGCAATGTCGCCCTTGGGAAAGTTCACCGCAACTTCGCGCGTCGGCATCAGCAGTACGCTATGCACTGGCACCCGCGGAACCTGGTAGAAAACGGTCATGTCGCCCTTCAGGCAATTTGGGCAGGTCTTGATCTCAGGCATTTCTTGGTCCCCGTTCTGAAGAATTTCGTCACTGGCTAAGGTTTGAAGACATATCCCCGCGCTCTCACTCCGTAAAGTGGGCTGGTGCAAAAGTGTACCGACTGTTCGAGATATCGGTGGTACGCGGGGCGGCAGATCTCTCACTCAAGAGTGCGACAACAGGTGGAACTCGCTTAGGCTCTGAAGGCCGTTCACGATGTGGTCCCCCATCCCCAGAAAGGCGGGAAATTCCGGAAAAAAAGTGTGCGCTTTAAGCGCCCTATGCGCCATAAGCCCCCGGAACACCCGAATCTAAGGATGGGATCCCTCTTTCTTTACCATATCAACCCGTTTACCGGGCGCCCACAACCTCGGGCCGGAAGACCTTGACGCCGTCGGCAGCGCCGGAGCTGTCGTACGCCGCGGCGATATCCTCAGGCATGGGGCTGAGATCGGTTCCCTTCATGAAGTCGCGGAGCGAGGTACCGATGGGGTGCGAATCCAGGTTGGGAGCGCCGTTCTTGGTCTTCACGTCGACCAGGCTTACGGTCCGGAAGTCTATGCTGAACCGAGTCCTGCCGGAGGTGTTGGGCACGGTCGAGTGCATTTGAGCAGCGGCAAAAATCTGAGCGCCGCCGGGTTCCGTGATTAAGCGGACCTGGGGATCGAGTTCCATGGGCTGTTCGGGCTTAGGCTGTTCCCGGGTATCGGACTTGATGTGCTTGGCGGCGTCCGCGCGTCCGGTGCTGTTCCAGTTGTAGTAGTTGAACTTGCTGGAGCCGTTCTTCACCGCCTCATTCCAGTACCTGGGATGAAAGGCCATGGAGCTCTCCGAGGACATCTCGAAGATGGGCAGCCACCAGTTCAGCTGGCACAAGGGGGCCGAGTACCAGGTGTCACGGTGAGGGTGATGGGCGTAGCCCACACCCGACGTGAGGTAGGCATCCGAGGTGACGGCGCGCAGGCGCGGCACATCGAGATAGGTGGTTTCCATATCACAGCCAAAGTCCGTCAGCATGGCCTGGATCAGGCGCTTGGTCTCCGGGTGGTGGATGAAAGCCGGCTTGAGCGGGGCGAAGATGCGAACAAACTCTTCGACCGGCATGTCGAACTGAGCCGTGGTTGGATCTTCTTTGCCGAAGGCGTCCTTAATCATTTGGGCGGCCCAATTGGTAAAGGCGAGCGAGCTAGGCCGCGGTGAGTAGACAAAAAGCTGGCCGTTGTACAGATGCTCGCGGCGCTTCTCGTCATTGAATTTGGAATCTATATAAATGCTGTTGCTGTTCATTCAGTCAATCTCCTTTAGACGACCGCCGGGGTCGGGATCGGAATGATGAACTTTCCGCCGCGAGCCTTATAGGCGTGCTGTTGCTCCATGATTTCGCCGGCAAAGTTCCAAGCCAGCACCAGGACATAATCCGGTTTGCTTTCCAGCAATTTGTTCGGGGAAAGAATCGGCAGGTGATTTCCGGGCATAAACCGGCCCTGCTTGAATTCGTTCAGATCGACGACATAGTCGAGCAGTTCCCGATCGATGTTGCAGAAGGCGAGCAGGGTGGTGGCCTTCGCCGCCGCGGCATAGCCGGCGATCGATTTGCCTTTGCCCTTCAGGTCCTTCAACAAGGCCGTGAGATCGTCGCGCACTGCGTGCACCCGGTCGGCAAAGCCGCGGTAGTACTCGATGGTCGAGACACCCGCGTTCTTCTCATCGGCGAGCAGCGCCTTCAGACGCGCGGTCGGAGTCTCGACCGGCTCGACAAACAGCCGGAGAGAGCCGCCGTGGATTTTGGTGCGCTCCACGTCGTTGAGGTACAGACCATGATCGCGGAAAAGCCGCGCCAGCGCCGTCACCGAAAAGTAGCAGAGGTGCTGGTGGTAGATGGTGTCGAACTCGCATTTCTGGATCAGGTCGACAATGTAGGGCGCTTCGATGACGGCGACCCCGTTGGGCTTCAGTAAGGCCTTGATGCCGTCGACGAAGCCGTTCAGGTCCGCCACGTGGGCGAGCACATTGTTGGCCAGGAAAACATCGGCTTTCTTGCCCTCGGCGGCCAGCTTCTGGGCCAGCTCCTTGGTGAAGAAGGTGTTGATGCTGTTGACGCCGCGCTCGTTGGCGGTGCGCACCTGCTCTTCGGCGGGATCGATGCCGAGAACCGGGATGCCGTGGTTGACGAAGTTGCGCAACATGTAACCGTCGTTGGACGCAGCTTCGATGACCAGGCTATGGGAATCCAGGTTGCGGGCGGCGATGACCGCTTCAGCACTCTTGGCGAAATGTTCCAGCAGGCTCTTTGACACGGATGAGAAGTAAGGATAATTGCGGCAAAAGAGAATTTCCGGCGGAACGGTTTCGGTGATCTGCACCAGCGAGCACTCGGGGCAGAAGACCAGGTCCAGGGGCGCCGTGACTTCCGGCGACCCTAGCTGATCGGCTGAGAGCAATGCATCGGCAAGCGGAGTGGTTCCGAACGAAAGGATCGGAATGCACTTCGTGGAGTTGCATGCGCGGCAATGAAACGTTGCTTCGGTCATACAGTAGCGGCTCCTGCGACAACGGGGGCCGTCGCTTCCTGGTTGGTCCACCGGAGATTGGAGTCGAGAGTACCTTCCTCGATCAGCTTCCGGATGTGGGCAATGCGTTTGAAGCGCGGTCCCTCGAAGTCTTCGAGAACGAGACCGATCTTCTTGTAGGTTTCGTGCAGTTCGACGGCGCCCTTGCGAGCATCCCAGACGGGCTGGAACTCAGGCAGCACTTTGCGGATCTTGCTGCAATCCACGCGGTAGCAGCGCTTGTCAGGTCCGGCGTCGGCCGCGTATTCAATGACTGTGTTCGGCACCGTTTCCTTGACGATGTCCGCCAGCTCATAGATACGGTAGTTGTCTTCGTTGCGTCCGACGTTGAATGCCTCGTTGTGCACCAGATCGATCGGGGCATGCATCGCGGCGATGAAAGCCCGCGAGATGTCGGCGATGTGGACGATGGGTCTCCAGGGAGTTCCATCGCTCTTGATGTACACCCGGCCAGTGGCATAGGCCCAGGCGACGAGGTTGTTCAGCACCAGGTCAAAGCGCAACCGGGGCGAAACACCGAAGGCGGTAGCATTGCGGAGGAACGTGGGGCTGAAGTTGTTATCCGCCAGCTTGGCAACGTCCTGCTCGACCATGACCTTGGAAGTACCGTACGGGGTCACGGGATTAAAGGCAGAGTGCTCATCCAGCAGATCGTCGCCGCCGGCGCCGTAGTTGCTGCAGGAAGAAGAGAAGATGAATCTCTGCACGCCGGCCTGCTTGGCCAGTTTGGCCAGCTTGACCGATGCCTGGTGGTTGATCTCGAAGGTCAGACCCGGATTCAGGTCGCCCAGGGGATCGTTCGAAAGACCGGCAAGATGAAGAATGGCATCGAAGCCCTTCACATCCTGGAGGGTCGCATCACGAACGTCTTTGCGGATCTCAGGGATCTGCGCGATCCCGTCACTGAAGGTGCTGCGCTCGAAAAGATCGGTATCGAGCCCAACTACTTCATGCCCGGCCTGCAACAACATTGGCACTAAGACCGTTCCGATGTAACCCGCGTGCCCCGTCACTAATACTCGCATTCGTATCCTCCCAAGTTTTCCAAGGTGCGTTGCCTGATTCCCAATAGGTTTCCAGGATCTTCTTCTCGCGAATAGTATCCATGCACTGCCAGAAACCGGTATGCCGATACGCCATCAGCTGGCCTTCGCCTGCCAGGCGCTCGAGTGGTTCCTTCTCGAAATGGGTATTGTCACCGTCGATAAAGTCAAAGATCTCCGGCTCGAGCACAAAGAAAGCTCCGTTGATCCAGCCTTCCTTGGTCTGCGGCTTTTCAGAGAACTCGGTGATCTGGTTGCCATCCATCTCGAGGTGGCCAAAGCGCGCGGTCGGACGGACAGCGGTGAGAGTCGCCAGCTTGCCGTGCGAGCGATGGAAGGCCAGCAGGTCGTGCAGGTCGATGTCGGATACGCCATCGCCCCAGGTGAGCATGAAAGTTTCATTGCCCAGATAGGGAGCGAGTCGCTTGATGCGGCCGCCGGTCTGGGTCTTCATGCCAGTATCGATCAGATCGATATTCCAGTCGGGAACCGCTCCGCCGTTCATTTTGACTTTGCCGGTCTTGAGCGAAACGCTCAGATCGCGGTTCAGCGAGCAGTAGTCGAGCATGTATTTCTTGATCACTTCGCCCTTGTAGCCGAGCGCGATGGCGAACTCGTCAAGGCCGTAGTGGGCATAGTGCATCATGATGTGCCAGAGAATCGGCTTGCCGCCAATTTCGACCATCGGTTTCGGCTTAAGTTCTGTCTCTTCGGCGAGACGCGAGCCAAGCCCCCCTGCAAGAATTGCAACCTTCATAAAGCCTCACCTCCGTGATTTGTCATTTGGGGGGAATATTTTGTTACGAGGCAGCATCCAGCGATGTTGCGCTCTCCATAGAGACTTTCGCGCGCGGCGTCTGCAGCCGGAAGAGAACCTGATCCGCGGCGATCAACAGATCTTTACCCATACGGCGGAAGTGCTTGACGAGCCAGGGCAGCAGCAGTAGATAGCAATGCAGGCGCTGACCGGTGGTCACCGGGGAGCGGCGAATGCTTTGGAAATACTCGAGGAGCATGCGCCATTCCGGAAAGGTGATGCTGGTGGTCTTGTTTGGATCCCACCACTCCGGGCCGGGCAAGGTACCGTGGCGGTTGGTGAGGCGAAAGCGTGGGGCCTTGATACGAACCGGTTTCGCCACCGATGATTGCTTTTGGTGGCGGGTGCTAATAAACAGAAATTCCGGGGTTTCGTGAAAGCGTCCGACCAAGCCCATCTGCGCCAGCAGCACTCCGTCGCTATTGACATAGCTGCCTTGCGGCGGAAGGGTCCGCAGAGCGCTGAGGCGCATCACGCCAAAAATCTGGTAACACATGTGATCGTTGAGCAGAAGATCTTTGAAGCGAACGACGGGATCCGGAGATTCCGTCCTGAGTGGCCACTCGTAGTTCTCGACAAATTGTCCATGCTCGTCGATAACGCGGGTCAGCGTGTGGGCAACGACGAGCGAGTCATCGGCTTCCAGGGCGTCCACACACAAGCGGAGAAAGTCGGGCTGAATCATGTCGTCGTGGGCGGCCCATTTGAAGTATTTTCCAGTGGCCTTAAAATAAACATTTCTCAGGTTCCACCCTGCGCCCATATTGCGATCGGCACGGTAGTAGCTGATGCGGTCATCCTGCGCGGCATACTTCCGGCAAATCTCCTCGCTCCGATCCGTCGAGCAATTATCGGAGATGATGAGCTCGAAATCCTGGAATGTCTGATTCAGGAACGACTCGATGGCGGCATCGAGAAAACGATCTCCGTTGTAAAGAAATAGCCCGATGCTCACAAGAGGGTTGTTACTCATAGGTAGTTGCTCCGTTCTGGATGCTATGGCGCGGGGAACGCTGCGAAGTGGCAGATAGAGTAAATGTTAGTTACGACATTCCTTTAACACGAGAAATCAATTGTTTGATCCAGCTTTGCCGGATCAGCAGGTTGACGCAGAAATCGAAGACCGGTACGGGCAGGTAGATCGAAATCTTCCAGAACCACGAGTAACGGGACTCTGGAGTAAGGGACTCCATGAATCGCTTGTAATGACGACGTATATCCGGGGACCGGGAAAGACGCGCGTGAAGGTAAGTGATGAAAGCGATGTATCCATGGCGGGTAAGCGGCTGAAAATTTTCCGCGAGTCTGGGGTCGATAGCCGCGAGAAAGTGCTTTTGCGCGGCCCACAAGGCTTCGCAGTACTTAGCTCACGTTTGAACGACTCGGCCGATACCCGGTCTGGCCCGTAGTTATTGTTGCCGTGCAAACGGTAGGCCGAGAGCGCTTCCTGGTCCCTGGTCACGCTAGTGAGGAAGGGGGCCAGGCGAGCAATGAGTTGATCGGGACAGCTTACCAGGGGACGCTCGAGCGACAAGGGGAAGAGGCGTTCGGCCACATCGCGGCGGAGGGTCAAGCCTGAGGTCGGAGGGATGAAAGGCAGGACGCCGCCATCGCTCAAAAGACGCGTGCCGTACCATCCAAAAGGTAAGGAGTCGGACATGGGCCATACTCCCTGACGACGAAGGTTCGCGCTCATTCGGATCACGCGTTGCAATCCAAGACCACAGTCGGGATGGGCTTGAAAATCAGCCACAACCCGCTCCACCTTGCGGGGGAGAAAGAGATCATCGGAATCAAGCAACGCGATGATTTCACCCCGGCTCGCCGCGAAAGCGGCATTGAAGCCCGACCCTTGCCCGCCATTCTTCTTGCGAATGAGGCGCAGGCGCGAGTCCCGGGATGCATATTCTTCGATGATGTGTACCGAATTATCGGTCGAACCGTCGTCGCAGATGATGAGTTCGATGTTGGAATACGTCTGGTCCAGGGCGCTCTTGATGGTGTCCCCGATGAAGCGGCCATAATTGTAGTTGGAGACCAAAATGGAAACCAATGGCTGCTCTGGCAAAGGGGACAGCTCGATGGGTTTCAGACTCAGTGACTGGTATTCAGACTCCACAGTGGCCATAGGAAACTCGAGTAAGAAGATTGGCAGCAAAAGTGCACTCAGATTAACGAGTTGTTCAGCGTTCCGGTGTTCGTTTTTGCAGAAGCGACACTTTACTCTGGAATGCTTATCTATCGGCCGTGGACTCTTGATCGTTCAGCAACAGCGATCAGGTGCATAGCTTTGCCGCGGCCTGAAAACGGTTCGCCCGAACAAATTGAAGGTCGCTGATGCTGGCCGGCTGCTGCCGCAGTAGCTATAGAAACCGCCTCAGCGACTGAAGCCTACAGCCATCATCGACAAGCTCAAGTGACATTGTGCGGAACTGCCATTTCAGTAAGCTCCTACACCCTTCACCACCAGTCCTGGCGTTGCCAGAATGATTTTGATGTCCAGCAGCAACGACCACTCACGAATGTACTGCAGATCGAGCCGCACCATTTCTTCAAACGGAAGTTCACTGCGGCCATTCACCTGCCAGAGTCCGGTGATGCCCGGATAGACGGCAGACTCGGCCCTCGGACCAATCCGCGAATTCGCGGCTCATTCCATCCGGCCCATGTCGCCGGCCGGCAGCGGCCTGGGACCTACCAGGCTCATCTCTCCGCGCAGACACGTTGATCAATTGTGGCAACTCATCAAGGCTATAGCGGCGAATGAAGCGCCCGACCGGAGTCACGCGCGGGTCCTGTTTCATCTTGAAGATGTGGCCCTTGCTTCTCGTTCGCATGGGCCACGTGGCGTGCGATCCAGGTGGTGTACATGGAGCGAAACTTGAGGAACATGAAGTGACGGCCACCTCTGCCTACGCGCGGCGCCTTATAAAGAATGGGCCCCTCTGAAGTGAACTTCACCAACGCCGCGATGACCAGCAGGGTCGGGGCGAGAAAAATAAGCGCAATCGGCGAGGCCACGATGTCAAAGGCCCGCTTGACGAACTCCTGCCCCTTGGTAAATGACAGGGGCCGCAGCTCGACCAACGGCAAACCGTACTGGTTGACGACATTGATTCGGCCAGGTTCAGGGGCAAAGTCCACGGTGCAATTGACGATGACGCCCATGCGCTTGAACACCTTGTTGCATTCATCCAACTCGCCCCGTGAAATGGAACCGTTCAGCAAGAATGATGCGGTTGAGGTGTTCGCGATTGATCACTTCGGCCAACTGTGCGGTCGATCCCAGGATGGGCATCGGCAGGGACAGGCCTTCCGCGGTGTGGCCTTCGGGGACAATCAAGCCCTTGATGACATTGGCCACATTGGCTGTAGTTCATGAGTGCGACCAGGCGGCCGGCGTGGGAGCCGTCTCCCAGGAGTGCTGCCCGGATGGGTGAAGGCCAGTGCCGTTCCGCCGCCATGGCTGCGACTACGCTGACGCACCGCGCCAGAGCCCAGGCTGAAAAGCTGAGAGGCGCAAAAATCATAAAGAACGAGCGCGAAACACCAGTGCCCAAGCTGGCGGGAGAAGAAAGTGACGATGACGATGATGCAGCTCGCCAGGAGGGCGCCTTCGGCTGCATTGATGATGCTATTCCAGAGCCGGATACGGCCTTCAACGCGATAGAACCTGAGACGCCAAGCCATGACGATCCACAACACCAGGACCATCATCAAGTGAGGGCGCCCAGATCCGAAGCATATGTCCAACTGACTCGTTGGGTGGCCAATGGATTCAGCAGCACGCGCATCTGGATCGTACAACTCCAGGCGACCGTTACCGCCAGAAGATCCAGAACGAATTGCATTGTCTGATAAAAGCGCAAATTCCGGACATGCATGAGAGCGGTTCTCCCCATACGCCGCCCCGGCAGCGGCCGGGGAAGCGTTCGTTTTACGAAAGCAGTCAAAGCCTTTCTCCTGGGCGTAGGAATGCCGGACGGACGTGGCAGCCACCGTCACAGGAGAAATGCAATAGAAGAGGGAACGTTTTTCCGGACGTTCTTTAAAGTCACGAAAGTTCCACCTGATGATTGCTCTGGTACTTTCGTCGGCGTCTGTGTTCCCTGGTCGTTGATAGTTGGTCTAGGCAGCCGGTGGGTGCGGTGGGGGGATCTCCGCGGCCGGCTCCTTACAATGGTGATCGTAAGCCAACTTTAGTTACAGTTCGTTATGGTCGACTAGCCGCGCGCAACGCCGGCGTAGCTGTTGTAATGATTGACGTAGGACGGATCTTCGATACGAAGATCGCAGCCATTAAGGATGGTGCCAATGACCGGAGTGCCGTCATCGGCCAACCGCTCTTTGGCTTCGCTCAATTGCTCCGGGCTGGTCTCGCCGGCACGACTGATCAGAATCACGCCATCGGCATTGCGGCTCAGAAGGCGCGCATCGGCCATGCCCATCATCGGCGGAGAGTCGATGAGCACGAAGTCATACTCCGACCGCGCGCGCTCGATCAGGCTGTCGAGATAAGTGGAGTGGAGCAGTTTGGAGATGTTGGCCGGCTCCGAGCCACCAGGCAGCACATACAGCCCGGGCACGGTGCTGGGGCGAATCACGGAGTCCAGCGTGATCGTTCCGTCGCCCTCAGCAAGCAGAGCATCGCTCAAGCCGGTGGCAAACTGCAAGCCGAAGAGCTTACCCAGCCGCGGACGGCGGAGGTCGCCATCGATCAGAAACACACGGCGTCCAATTTCAGCCAGGCTGATGCCGAGATTGGCAACCGTGGTGGTTTTTCCTGCCTTGGGGCGGGGACTGGTCACCAGGATGACGCGCGGGCTGACTCCATTGACGCGGCTCAGGAGAATTGAAGTGATGGCGGACCGATAGGCATCGGCCATCATGGTTTCATCCTGGCACCACTGCACCATCTCCTTGTCGACGGCAGCGGAACTGGTGGACAACAAGCCGTTCTTTCCTTCGAGCGAGGCGCCGTTGGCCCCATTCAGATTACGCAGAGTGAGCGGGATGCGCTCGCTGTTGCCGATGCGCGCCGAGGGAATGACAGCCAGTTCAGGCACGTTGAGGTGCCTGACGCTTTGGCCGGGCGTACGGAGGCTGGCATCATTGCGCTCGCGCAGCAGGATGTAGCAGCCAGCGAAGACGAGACCGAAGAGACAAGCCCAACCCGAGGTTCAGGGGCAGAGCTCGGGCGGTAGGTGGTTCTGGCCGGGTGTCGCGGGACTGACTACGCGCACATCGCTCGACTTCAAGGCGGCGACGATGCTGGCTTGCTTCACCCGCTGCAACATGGATTGGTAAATGTCGCGGTTCGCATCCACTTCCTTCTTCAGGATGTTGTAACGAACTTCTTTCACTGACTGATCGGAGACCACGCCCAACTGCTGTCTGATAGGCCCTGGCCAACAGCTGCCTTGCGTCGCGCTGTCTCAGAGTTCTGCACGCCGAGGCGGCTAATGATGTTTTTGCGCTGTTGGGCAGACTGCTTGTTCCAGGTCAGCGATCTGGGCGTTCAACTGTTGAATTTTGTAAGTTTGCCGGGGTGAGGGTAACACTCAAATCGGATAGCTGGCGGCGAAGGTCAGCCAACCTGGCTCGGTTGTCGCGCAGGGTCGGGTCATCCAGAACCTGGGGCATCGATTCGGCCGGGGCTGTTTTTCGAAGTATCTACCTGCGCCTTGGTATCCGCCTCGTCTGATTCCGCTTTGGCCAGGTCGGTTTGGATCTGCCGCAGTTTGTCAGCCGCAACGCTCTCCTGGGATCTCGCTGGGGATGACAATGCCGGTTTGCCGCGCGTAGTTCCTGCAGAGCGTTTTCCGAATCCTGGAGTTTTTTGCGGGCGTCGGCGAGCTGGGCAGTCAGGAACTTGTTGGTGTTCCCGGCAGGCATAGCCACGGGCATCCTGAGATTGCTTGAATAAACTGTTCGATCAAGGTGTTCGCGGTGTCCGCGGTCAGCTGCGGTTCGGGACCGAGAACCGTCAACGTGATCAGATCTGAAGTTCCGTCGACTTTGACCTTGGCGTCGTCCAGCATATTGAAGACCACGCCTTCACCTTCCGCGGAGTGGCTGCCGGCGCATCGCCGATCCATCCGCGAACGGTGCCGAAGAGGCCCTGCTTGGCGCGATGGCGGCAGGAACCTTGGGCCCCATGGCTACGGCCGTCCGTTGGACGACGGGCGGGCTCTTCAAGAGCTTGGTCTGGGTCTCGATGTACTCGTCGCCGGTGACCGCGTTCGAGGTCGGATCGACTTCCTTGCTATTCATGAAGTCCTGATTGATCCGGTTACTTCCAGAATCACCTCGCGACTTGTAGACCTTGTGCGCAACCAGCGTATACAGCACGCTGAGCAGAAGCGTGCCGCCCATGATCATGGCGATGGCGAATGCGATGGCGGCGAAGCAAGGCAGAGTAGTTCACGGAAGCTTCGGGCTGGGGCCGATTGCTCCCCATCGGCCGCGACAGCTCAATGGCATTGGAACGTCCGGAGTTCCGGCCTTCGGGCAAGCGAGGTCCAGGAATGATCTGCTGGGTCGGAGTCATCTTTTTGTAGTCCTTTCGGATTGATCGAGTTTTCTAGATCGGGTTCAGAATCACTGTGTCCGGATGAAGGCTGGGACACCGATTTGGACCGCTCCACAAACTGATCGCTTACAGGTGCAAATTCGCTTTAGACAAAGTACGGCCCCCCGTCAAGCCGGGGGTCTCGCATTGGGGCCATTCTCAAGAATGTGGTGAGGCCGGGACTGCTTTATTCCAGATAAGAAGGCCGGTGCCGATACCGATCGCAGCTTCCACGCCCCGAGCACTGACTGTCTTAGCCATAGCTGTTGGGGACATAGAGGATGTCGTCGGGCCGCATCTGCAGGTCAGGCGCTTTGTTCTCCATGATCTTCTTCACATTTGCCGGGAATCTGTTCGCGCTTGGTCCGCCGTCGGCGCGGAGAACTCTTGCCCCGCTCAGGGCAGCGGAATTGTCCCACCCACCGGCCAAGGCGACTGCCTGGGTAAGGGACATGGTTTCGTTTTCTGTCATGACATAACCGCCGGGCCTGGTGACATTGCCCAGGACGTAAATCATGCGTGCGCGGGGAACGGTAATGACGTCGTGAGGCTTGATCAGGATATTGCCCTCGGGATCCTTGCCGCTCATGACCGCACGTATATCGATGTGAGCGACGGAGTACTTGCCCGTCGGATCGGTGAAGGCACCGGCGACAGGTATGGGACCTTCGCTGAGATTGCGGGTGATCAGGACCGTATCGCCGGCATCGGCCCGCAGACCGCCAGCCTGACCGATCACTTCCATCAGGTTGCGATTACCCCGCAACTGGACGACGCCCGGGGTGTTGACATTCCCGGCAACCGACACCGGCTGGCTGCGAAAATCATTGACCTGCACGGTGACCTGCGGATCCTTGAAATATTTCTTGTAAGCGGTCACCAGGTTGACCTGGAACTGCTCGACGGTCAAGCCAGCGGCATGCACCTGGCCGATCATGGGCAGAGTCACCGAGCCATCGTTGTCGATTTGCACCGGCTTATCCGGAATATCATCCGCAGCAAATACGCGAACGGTGATTGGATCTTCAGGTCCCAGGACGTAACTGGTCAGATTTGCGGGAGCCGCGGACGGCACAGCCGCGGCATTCGCACCTGTGCTCATCGGCAACGGAGCATTCATTGGAGTACCCACTCGACCGTCCGCTGGGACGACGCTTTGGGCTAGTGCCGGAACCAGACATCAAGCCCTGGAAGCAAAGGGAAAACAGAATCAATTTGGCTGGAGATTTATGCATAATTCACTCACCGTTGGTAGAAACTGGGATCCGCCAAGAAATACCTCCGGCGGGGACGTGCTCGGGAGAGAGCGTTTTTAGAGACAGAGATCGAGTCAAAAAGCATAGGGTGCCAACCAGAGCCGGCAAGGGGGACGTACGAGGGCACTCGCGTACGTTACTTCGGGAGAACCAGAAAACGGGATAGACAGAAAATAATCAAAGTGTTCAACAGTAGTGCATTAGGCCATCATCCGCTCGGCAACTGCTGGAGCGTACGGTGAGACCCAATCAGGATGTACTTCGACCAAAACTGACCGGCGCAATAAGTTCACGGAGAGGATGAGACGCTGTGAGCGCCGAACCTCAACCAGGATGCCAGTCAAGCCCGCAAGGGGTCCGCGCAAGATGGAGAAAGAACCAGATTCGCCGACTTCAGTATAGGGCCATGCTTCGAGCGGAACATCGACGCTTACGGTCTGTTGCAGCGCCTGGATTTCGGCCTTGTCCGCAGGCAATGGGTTGGTGCCCTGCGCGCACGACGTCGATGACACCACTTGTCATCAGACACGGGCACGATGGACGAACGAACGGTAGAGCAAAAAATGTAACCAGGAAAGAGCGGCATTTCTACAATTTTGGTCCGGTCCGCCCATTGCCTTTTAGACTTATAAAGCGGCAAAAACTCGGTGAAGCCTTTTTCGCGTAAGGCGAGGGAAACCTGTTTCTCGTGTCTTGGCCGAACGCGAAAAGCAAACCACTCGTTTTCGTTCGACTCGTTCGACCCTAGATCGCGATACATGAGTGTCTCCGTGACAAGAGTGAGCTTGCTGCTCATTCCCGTTGGAATCTCACTTCGCTTCGAGGGGGGACGATGCGAACCTTACTTTGTGATCGACTCTATTTCCCGGATGAACGAGCTTCCGCCATCTGGGTTACAGTGCCTGATTTCAGGCTTTCGCCTGGTCCTGCAATTACTACAACATGCGGAGCAAAAATTTCCTGCTCTACATCTACAGCATGCTAATGCTCAAATGGTCCTATAGAGCTGACCAAGTGTCAATAAAATCCGCAACCAGAAGAGCTCGAAGTTACGACTCAGCCTGCCAGTACCCATTTTGAAATTACCTTGGTACCCAAGGTAATCGAACCGGCTTTCTTCACCACTCGTAGCTTCGCCATGTCAGTCACAGTGACCGTTTCGGGTATAGAGGCCCAAAATATCGACTCGATTTCACGACCGCCACGGGGGGATTAACGGCTGTACAACGGGTTTTGTTCAACACCTAACCGGTTGAAATTCGTGCAGTACCTACAACCCGTAATCTAGTGGCAGAGGAAAGGAGTGTCAATGATTCTTGTGCTCGCGGATAACGCCGTTGGGTGTTACCGACGGTTACTACGAGCCAGGAGTTGCCTAACATTCCTCTTTGCTGAGCCGCACGGAAGAGAGCGCCCTCCGAAAGACCGATCCGGAGTACTCGAACAGATCTTTGTGGGAAATAAGTACTAATGTGGACCCAGCTTCGCCATCTCAGTCACATGGACTGCAAAATAGAGGCCAAACCCAGTGTAGGAAAGCCGCTGCAAGGGGGGGTGCAGGGCTGTTCGACGGTCTGGGCGGTCGGCGCCTCATCCGTCACATAGTACTTCGCCTACACCCTCCAATCTAGCGGGTCCGCGTCCCCAAGTCAACTGCCTGGCCAAGTCCTATACGCCAACAGTTCCCGATTTCGATTACCCGCATTGGGTACTTCGATGCGCGTTTTAAGGGTTTGAGCTGATTTATTGGGTGTAGTTGATGAAGAAGAAAACCCGCGGTCCGGCCTTGAGACGGACCTGATTAAACTTTCCCGCAGAATTTAAGGTCTCAAGAGCAAGTTTGAAGGGACCTTCGCATGGTTAGAGTTGAAGTTGTTTTCGCTGCGGGATCCGGCTTTTTGAGTTTTCCCCCAAAGCTTTTAGGCAGATTTTGCATGGTCTTTTGTTCTTCCCGGCGTAGACAGGAACGATGGCTTCGTGAGAGATTCATCGCACCGTCTGCGCGACGAGTTTCGAGGCGTTCATCTCCGGGCCCTGCAGGTCTTTCGCTGCTGCGGCCAACCCAAAAGTTCTCCGGGCCCAGCTTTTACCATCAAACACTTCAAAGTCGAACCAAAGAGGCCCTATGAGTTTTCTTGCAGGAATCGGCGATTTACTGAAACAGTACTCGACAGGAGGCGGCACGCCAGGCAACAGTCCAGCCGTAGAGCAGCACTTCGACCAAGTCGCGCAGGCTGTACCGTCCTCCACGCTCGCGGGCGGATTGGCGGAGGCTTTTCGTTCCGGGCAAACCGCGCCATTCCCACAGATGGCAGCTCAGCTATTTGCCAATGGAAATAGTCAGCAACAAGCGGGCGTATTGAATAGCCTGGTGTCAGCTCTTGGGCCCTCACTGATCTCTAAATTCGCCGGCAGCGCTCCGAACTCGCCTCTGGCGTCTCTCCTGCAATCCGGTACGGTAACCCCAGTGCAAGCCGCGAATGTGAGTCCAGCGGACGTGGAAGCGCTTACGACTCACGCGCAAAGTCAAGATCCTTCGATTATCGATCGGGTTAGCGCAGTGTATGCTGAGCACCCAGTGCTGATAAAGAGCCTGGGGGCGGCGGCCCTGACGATTGCGATGAAGAAGATCGCAGATTCGCACGCCGCCTAGTTTTTCCGTCAGGTGGTCTTGTGTAAGTAAACCAACACTCAAAACAACAGGAGAAAATGGTTATGGCAGATCTTGATCAATTAAAGCAGAAGTATTCGCCTGTTATCCAGGCGATTGAGGGATTTAGTGATATTGGAGCAAAGCTCGACTCGGTGAGTCTGGATGGCGAGAAGCTGTACCTTAAGGGTTCGGTGCCTTCCCAAGTGGTCGCGAACCGGGTGTGGGATGTAATCAAGCAGGTCGACCCACAGTACGCGGATCTTCACCACGAGATCGCTACCACGGGCGGACCCAATCAAAGCTATAGCGTCAAGAGCGGGGATAACTTATCTAAAATCAGCGCGCGGTTTTACGGGTCCCCCAACCACTATTCCAATATCGCAGCAGCAAGCAATATCTCGGACCCGAACAAAATCCAAGTCGGCCAGCAAATCACCGTTCCTGTGCTTAGCTGAGCGGGTGGCTATGGCCCAGGATTTTTACGACACGCCCAAGTTGTGCCTGGCCTGTCCCGAACCCGGACAGCCAGGTGCGGCATGGGGGCAGATTAAGGCCTGCGATCAGCGACAACTACAAAAGGGTATACGTACCCGTCTCAGTTACCCAATGATCAGCCCGCACTATCGTTTGTGGTTTCGGCATAGAGTTCGTTCATCTTGTCGGCGCGATGCCGCCATGTCTGGCTTTCAGCGAAGGAAAGCGCTGCTTTGGACATAGACTGCTTCAACTGAGTGTTCGATCCCAGGAGATCAAAGGCATCTGCCAGATCATTGATTACCTGATCCGGGGAATTCACGGAAACCTTGAGAGCGGCGTCATCGGGAACAAACGCTCGCATTCCCTGGTGGTTAAGGGCGATGGCAGGAAGACCATAGGACATGGCTTCCAGGACCACGGATCCGAAACTGTCGCGTAAAGAAGTAAAAACAAGCGCATCGCAGCTTTGAAAGAGCTCCTCCATGGTTTCATGGGGAACACGGCCGAGGAACTCCACGCGATTTCCTAACCCCAGTGACCGGGCAAGGTCTTCCATCTCCGTCTGTCCGGTTCCAGAACCCGCCACCAATAAAAAACTATCGCGGTATTTACATGCCGCCATTGCGCGCAAGGCAATGGCCAAGCCTTTTTGCGGCTCCAACCTTCCTGCCCACAGGAGCGTGAGCCGTTCACCAGCAACTCTCGGACCTGGTGGGGCAGGGCGCTCATCCACGCCACAATCCAAGAACAGACGGACGCGGCTGGCGCCAGCCCGCTCGAGGAGATCCTTTGTCTCAATATTTGTGGCCAATACGACACTGCTATGGGCCAAGCTTCGTCTCAAAGTGGGCGAATAGGGCAAGAGAAGCAAGTTGAGACTTCGTAGAACCTCCTTGAGCCTGTTGTAGCGAAGATAGGAGATGAAGGACGGGGGGAAGGATTGGCCGCCGCCTAGAGGCCCCCAAACGGCCGGCACGGGAAGTTTCCAAAACGGTGGCGGGACAGCGATGGTGGACCAGCTCACATGATGCACGAGGTTGAAGTGCACCTGATTGTGAAGGATAGCGGCCTGGTCATAGGCCGCTTTCATCCAAAGCCAATAATGGAGGCGAATCCCTTTCTCCTGATTGGAACCCGGCTTCCAATAATCGAAGCGGCTTTTAGGCACCACCCAAATGAACTGGAGACGGTCATTGGGGTTGGAAGCCAGAAAACTGTCGACACGATCTTTGTACTCGGGGTGAGCGATCACCCAGACTTGATGGGACCGGGACATTTGCCAAGCCCAGTTCCAAGTGAATCCGGGCTCTGATCCTAAACCTGGGGCGCAAGCATGGCCAACGATGAGGATCTTCATGAGGCGGTTATTCGCTCCCTGGTCTTCGACGAAACCAATCCGGCAAAGCCTGGCGTGTCTCGTTTCGGTTTGCCAGGCCTGTCCTGATAAGGCATTCTTCGGCAGCTTTTTTCTGGACAGGTGTCACGGTGACGATCAGCCTCAAACTTGTTTTTTTGATGCTACCTAAGGGAAGGGACTTTGTGAAACACCCTAGGATAACCTCGCGAGGAGGGGAATCCGAGGATATTTTAGAGGCTGAGCGAATCGAGGCAGAATCCGGTCTCAGAGCGCCAGGCCGGTACGTTGAGAGGATGGCAAAACCCAGCTTTTGGCGGGTACATAATAGGGGCGTCGAGCCAGTTGGTGCAAGACATAGGTTGCAGCGAGAAGCGGCCACCGGGCCATGGGCAGTTTGCTGAATCTTGCGAAGGCGAGTTTTCGCTGTTTGCTGGGATGAGTTGTCGACAACGAGAGGCCGCGAACCCGATACTTGATCAAGGGTTCGGGGAGGCGATATTTAGCCACGGAGTTCCATGTGCTTAGCCACCATGCGCCATCCTCGGCTTCGCCCAAATCCTGATCGAAAGGGTGGCAGGCCATGATATCGCGCCGAATCATCCAAGTGCTTGGCATCGGGAGGTGACGCGCCAAGGCGTAAGCATATACCTGCCCTTGCTCAGTCATCAGCATGTGATCCACACCAACGAAGTCCCGGTGGCCGGAGTTGAGAAAGGCCACTTGCTTCTGGGTTTTTGCGGGTAACCAGACGTCGTCACCATCCAAGAAAGCGACAAACTCAGTGGTGGCGGCTTGAACCCCACTATTGCGGGCGGCTCCCGGCCAACCTGGCGGCCGACGGAGAATACGTAGTTCAGGAAATGCTTTTGCTACTTCGTCGATCCAGGAATTTGATTCCAGGACGACCACAATAATCTCGCAGGGCACTGTTTGATTTCGAACTGACTGGATGGTCTCATTGAGGAATGGCCTCTCAGCGTCCGTCATACATGTAACGATCGCTGTGACATCGGACATTGTAATCTCCCCCGCGGTGATAATTCATCAGCAAGATCCGAAGACCGAAGTATACCATTGCTATCCACTACGGCCCGGAAAGCGCGGAGGCGAGATCGAGGCAAATCCATTTCGGAAAGATTTCCAGTAACAAGAATCGCCCGGTGATTACCGGTGTGATCGTTGACCATCTGATTTATCGGTGTAGTGTGCGCTCACGATGGCGCTGGGAACAAAACCAAAGCCCGGTGGATAGCTGGTTGGCTGGTTGGCCGCCCCCCACATGCCGACTGCCTTTACAGTAGCCGAGGACTGGAGGGTGATCTTTCCTCCACTACCGACGTACTTCGCGGTACCCGACCCGGAACCGGCGTAGAGCCATCGGTGGTGTACCAGATACCTGTATTGCGCAGCGGCCGAGGTCCGGAAGTGAAACCTTCATCGGTCAATGTCACAGACAGCGGAAATAAGACCGATCCGGATAGTGGAGAGATCACGGGCGCGGCGCTCTGGATGGCGGAGACGACCGGCCCAGTAACGTTTCCGGTGAAAGATGCCGGTGTCCTGGATGTCCCACAGGGAAAGGAAGCATTTTCATTCATGAGGAAGGTGCTGTCGTTGCTGACAAAGCCGCCCTGCACAGTATTGTTGCTCATACTTGCAAGAGGACCGCAACTGTAAGCAAGTCCTGCCGCAGCATAAGGCGACTTGACCGCCTGCAACAGGATGTTATTGTAGGTCGCGCCCTTGCCCATGGCTTCCACACCATAGCCATAGCGGCCTGACACGCCGGCGTTTACGTTGAAAATAATTACATTGTTAGAGGCGTTCAAATTGGGTGGATGGGTGCCGTTGTAGCAACAGGCCATTGAGAGTCCAAACGATCCGAAATAGGGCATGAACCAGTCATGTTCGCTGTTGTATTCGAAGTCGATGCTGCTGCTTTGCTGCGGCTGCTGCTCCCACGTGATGCGATGGATGTTGCTGAAATCGTTGTATCGGACGGTGATGTTATTGGTGATCGCTCCGCCTGGGGGCTCACACGGATATTGCTGGCGTCCATAATCCGGGCAATTGATATGGACGCCTTCCGCGAGGTGGTAGAAGTTGTTGTAAGTGATGGTCAAGCCGTCGATGGAGGTAAAAAAGACAATTCCATTGCAGGCTCCCTCATAGTCTTCCGGGGAGATCGTCCTGGTCATTGCATTCGCCGGCGAAGTACAGGAAGTACTGTCTCCAAACGTGTTGTGGCTGATGGTTGTGTTGGTCAGCATCGAGGCGGTATTGCTGCCAGTTGTTCCGCTCGCGAAGTAAATAGCCTGGTCGGCAGGACTGCCGCTGCAGCAAGGGAGATTACCGAACTGGTTGTAGAGGATGTTCAGGTTGGTAACCGACGTCCGAACATAAATTCCGCCGGAATTGCGAAAGGCGAGGTACTCAATCGTGGTTGTCTGGGTGCACGGGTTGGTGAGGTCGGGTTTGCTATTCAAGGCGAAGATGGTACCGCGCTCACCCATGTCAGAGGATAAGACAGCAGTTGCCGGAGCCGCGGTTGGCCCGGTATAAGTTACACCACACCTCAGAGTAAGGGTGTCATGGATCGTATAAGTGCCAGCGGTGAAGGAAATGGTATCTCCCGCTGAAGCGCGGGCAATGACTGCCTGGATTCTTGAAGTGCTCTGCGCGGGGTTGACGGTGTAGGTGGTTGCACCCGCTAGCTGGCAGCAGGACGCCAGCAGGAGTAAAGCCAGTCCCTTTGTCATGAGCTAAGAGTGTACACCAAGGATGAGACATCGCGGCGGGTTGGCACTCGCAGATTGCCTCGGTGAAATCGCATCATCTCCATGTCAAAAGCCGGGTGAGTGAGCGAAAGATCGATGATTGTTCGTGCCTCGCGGGCACGCAACTTTTGCGACATCGCTCGTGCGAACGGCAGTAAAGCTCGCTTTTTGACGTTCCGCGCTGCCCATTTTGCCGACCGTGTCTTGAGCGCCGGGGTTCACTGCGCAAGCTTACTCAAAAGCGCGAAAAATCCACACGATGTATCCCCTAAATGCGCGGTTACCGAGCAAAAACTTCTCTCTCAACTCTTTTACAATCAGCGGCTTGCAAACTTACGTAATGCCTAGTCGGTGTGATTGCCCGGAGCTAGGACAGCCGCGATAGTAGGAGCAATAAGACACGAAATATTCGCCGGCGGCACCCCGTATCTCAAAGATGCGAAAGCCCGTTCGCGCCTTTGAAATGGCCATTTCCCCAGGCCGCGTTGTTTTGAATTTTCCGACTGACGAGGCAATCCATGCGTATTTCCCCCATGGCACGGGTGTGTTCCGGGCTCCTGTGCGGTTTTTCAGTTTTGACCTTAGTGACAGGATGCGGTAGCCCCTCGTCCCAGAATCTTGCTTCACTGACAGTGACAGCAACGCCGTCGACGGTAAGCGTGGGTGGCGCGGTAGTGCTCAAAGCAGTGGCTCACCTGAGCGATGGTACGACTCAGGATGTGACGGCGGGGACACAATGGACCTCGATGAATACCGCGATGGCAACTGTGAGCAACGGGGCCCTCACGGCGAAAGCAGCTGGTGTTGTTACCGTGCAGGCTGCTTATGTGGAAGCAGCACCGGCGGGGGCGTCCCCGGCCGCAGCAAGCGTGACACCGCAGAATCTGAGTGCATCTGCGCAAGTTACAATTACCGCAGCGGGGACGAGCAACGTTCCTACTATATCCTGGAATGCGCCCGCAGCCATGACCTACGGGACGGCTCTAAGCGGCACGCAATTGAACGCCACGGCAAACGTTGCAGGCACGTTCTCGTACACACCGGCGGCCGGTACGGTACTGAAAGCAGGAAAGCAGACAATTTCGGCCACATTCGTGCCGAATGATACAAAGACGTATTCGGCTGCAACAGCGACTGCGCAGATAACGGTTAACCAAGCGACGCCTGTGATTACCTGGGCGGCGCCCGCCACCATGGCGACAGGCACGGCCCTTAGCGCGACACAACTGAATGCAACGGCGAATGTTCCCGGCAGCTTCATGTATAACCCGGCAATAGGTACCGTCTTGTCCTCAGGGACACAGCAACTGACCGCTGTATTTTCGCCCACCGACAACACCGACTACTCCTCTGCGAACGCTCACAACTCCGTGGTCGTCGGTGCACCGTCTTCAGGTCCGACCCCGACACCGATCCCGACACCAACTCCGACGCCGACGCCGCTCCCAGCACCCACCGGATGCGGCGGCCCGACCATCAACTTAAACAGCGGAATGAGCACAAGTACCATACAAAGCACGATCGCCAGCGCTCCGAGCTGTGCAATGGTCATCTTTGGGGCCGGCACGTACAACATTACGGCTCCGATCACACTGAAATGCGGAGTTACCTACACGGGACCGGTAGCGACTCCTGCGACTGCGATCCTCAACGGCTCCGGGTCCGGCGTCACGCAAGGCAATGGGCTGTTCACGCTCTGGAGCAACAAGGACCTGTCTAATCCATGCACTCAACCGACGGCGATTGAGTACCTCAACTTCTCATCGACTACCACGGGGATTTACGTTCAGACATCCTTTACCAACCTGACGATTGCCCACAACCAGTTCACCAACATCCCCGGGAGCCAATCGCAAACCGCCGCGATGGTCTTTGCAAGCGGTACCACGAGCAGCAATACCGCGTCGATGTTGACGAATACCACCGTCAGCTACAACCAGATGGGGGATAGTAATTCCTGCGTGTCGCCCACGAACGTGATGGCGGACACGGATTCGCCAGAAGACTACGAGGGTGCCTGTAATGGAATCGTGATTTTTTCGTCCATCGATGGCTTGACAGTGACTTACAACAACTTCGACCACGTGGCAGAAGGCGTGCATATCAATTGCCCGAATTATGGGCACCAGCAGTATCCCTGTGAACCTCCAGGCGGTGCGATCACTAGCAACATCACCGCTGAGTACAATGATTTTAATAATATTCACCGGATTACGTGGGAGGAACAAGCTCAGCAGGCAAGCGGTATTGTCTTTCAGTACAACTCGGAACACGATTGGGTGAATCCTTATTTTGGTGCATATGGTTTGTCGATGGCGTGTTGCCACAACGGCACCAATCCTCCGGCGCTTAATGGATCAAACAACGTCGTGGTTATGAATACGCCGGGGCACTATGGCTATGGCATGGAAGCCATGGGGCACCTTGCAATCTATGACCATAACCTGGTGCAAACCAACTCGACCGGCAACAGTTCCGGGATGGCCTACGGGTGTGGTCCTGTTGGAAGCATGAGCAATAACACCGTTCAGGGAAGCTTCAGCGGAGCCTACGTTTTCAATGAATCCGGCGGTGGCTTCCCCTGCGGAACGGATGTGACACCAGCCCAATTCAGCGGGAACGTGACGGGACCTACGGCGCAGTCATACGCTAGTGCTTCTCCAACTGTTTCCCCGGCTGCGGGTGCACAAACCTATCCTCTAACAGTCACTTTGAGCGATTCTGGATTTACTTCAGGGTCATTGCCTCTAGGGAACACAGGTATTTGGTACACGACCGATGGGTCTACGCCAGTACCGGGATCCGGCACAGCGAAACGTCTAGACAGTGGGGGCACTTTCGTTTTACCCGCCGCGGCTACGGTCAAGGCAGTGGGCATGTGGGGGGCTGCGAACCAGCCAGCCAGCTATGCGTCGGGTTTTGGTTTCACACCCAGCAACGTAGTAACCGTAGCCTACTCCGCAAGCGGAGCGATCAAGCGGCCTGCCGGTGTAGCTAGCTCTTCCCCTAGCCCAACCGGGAAGATAGCCGGGGCCATCGGTGCTGCAGCCGAATTGCCAACGGGCGCCTCCAGCGCAACGTTGCAATCGGTAGCGATCACTCCATCGCAGGCTGTGGTGGCGATTGGGAGCTCAACCCAGCTCAAAGCCGTAGCTACCTTCAGCGATGGTTCTGTCAAGGATGTGACCGCGGACTTTGGCTGGCAATCTTCCGACGCACGCACGGTCACGGTCAACGCGTCTGGCGTGTTGGCTGGAGTTGCGAGCGGCCGGGCAACCATTACCGGCAGCTATCAGGGAGTGGCTGCAAAAACCACGACAAACAGCGCAGTGGGTGAGGTGGATTGGCAGGGTCCTCTTGTCATTACCACGGGGGGAACCTACTCCGGAAATTGGCAGAGCACCGATGCAAAGACGCCAGCCGTCATGGTGGCGACAACGGATCCGGTGACTATTGAGAACTCGCATATCCGCAGCACCGGCAACCTGATTACGACCAACGTACAAGGGAGCAACCTGACGGTTCGCAACAGTCTTGGTGAGGCCTTGAATGCTGCCGTAAAGGGCCAGCCGAACGGCAATTTCGTCGAAGTTTTCTCACCGGCGCGGCTCGATGTGGAGAACAACTACGTTGAGAACGCGCGCGGCGGCGTGATTGTGCATGGGTATGGGGGGACTCGGAACGGAGAACAGACGATCGTGGTCCGTGCTAACCGGGCTCGCAACCTGAACGGCTTGTTGAGCGACGGAAATGGCAGTTATCTCCCCGGGGAAGGCTCGAGCGTGAGCCCGGCCCACTTTATCCAGTTCGATAGCGTGCAATCGGTGCCCAGGATAGACGTGGGTTGGAATGAAGTGGTGAATTATCCCGGCCAAAGCCTGGTCGACGATAATATCGACCTCTATCGTTCCGGTGGGACCGCCAACGGGCCCCTGGAAATCCACGACACCTATATCCAGGGTGCTTACCCCTACAAGGCGCAGGATGCCTACGCCGGCGGCGGGATCGAGACGAAAGGCGCTCCTTCCGACTCCGTACAAGAGGCGCCTGCCTTCAACAGTATTCATGATAACCAGGTGATTGGAACCGTGAACTATGGCATCAAGTTCGGGGCTGGTCACGACAACGTAGCAAGCAACAATCGCGTCATCTCCAGCGGACTGCTGGCGGACGGAACAAAAATCGCCGCAGAAGATGTTGGCCTCGTAAACGGCGGAGCCGTGGGTCAAGGGTCGAGCGTGTACAACAACACCATGCGGGATAATGTCGTTGGCTGGAACTGCTGGAAGTCCTCGTGCGCTCAGGAGGGCTACCGCAAGGATCAGTTCTTCCCTGCTTCGCCTGTGGACTACTCCGCGAACTCCGTAATTTCGACTCGCTCGATAACGTTCAACATGGAGGAGAGCGAATACCAGGTGTGGCTAAACAAAGTGTCAGCCGCCGCCGTTTCGGTCGGTCCCGCCTTCTAGCCACAGTCCACAGGGCGGCACCGGGAATGCCGGTGCCGCGAAACCGAGTGGTTCGAGCGGCGTTGTCCCTAACCCGGGATGGCGCCGCTTCTTTCTTGTGCCTCGGGTCCTTCCCCCGATCGGGCTGCGATCTCGTGGAAAACCCGGACGCGCGATCGAGGATGAACGCCTGCGCGCATTATTTGACGGTTGTTCCACAGGCTGACAAGATAGTTACTACGCGGTTCCCTCCGGCGTCCCCGAGTAGGATCGCCAGTGGTGCAAACAACAGATTGCGGGTGGTTTAGCGATGATGCCGTACCTGTTCACAGTAGCTATGAGGCGCCCCACCTTTGGGTTACATCCAGCCCAGAAAATCTCGTCTATCGTGGGTACAAGGGTAACAGGGTGAAGGCCGTACCAAAAGCGCGTGCCTCGATCTTAATGTTTCGGCTTTATCTGAATCAGAGCGAACGAATTAGGGCGAACGCGCTTTCCATCGCGAAGTCGAACGCGTAGGGTAAGAATAGGGTGGCTGCTCGAAGAAGAGGTTTGCTGAAAATATGTTGCGGACCACGGGGACGGTTTTCAAGGCGACCTTGCGACTCGAGCGCACCGGCCACTCTGAGACGGTGCGCCGGCAGACTCGATTAAAGTCCCTTTACGGGAAGATCCTATGCTGAAGAAGTTTCTACACCTCGACAACTGGTCGAAGCTGGTTGTCCTTTATTTGTGGAGTTCTGTGTTTCTCGGGAAGGCGTCTGTCTATGTCGGGCTGGCGCTGGGAGCCCTGCTTCTGGTTAATGCGCGAGTGTTATGGGATCGTTGGTATCTTGCGCTGACCCGAGGCACTGATCCCCTGAATCCATTTGCCTGGGCCTTTTTCGTCTCCTTGCTCTACGGCATCGCGCAGGTAGTCCGCGGTTTATTAATCGGCTATTCTCCGTTGACCGCGCTGGAGATTCTGGTCTTCAATTTGTGTCCGGTCTATCTCTTTCTGGGCCTCTCGGTCGGTTTTCGCCATGCGGGGATGCTTCGAAAGTACGTCAGGTTTCAGGCATGGCTGGCCGTGGTGTACACCCCTCTCTACTTCATCTTTTTCAAGAACCTGCATATCTCGTTGTCGGGAATACTCCCCGGCACCGGGTTGCAGCTATTGGATAGCCCGGGCTCAGGATCACTGACTTTGTTGAACCTGCTTTGTCTCGAGCCTTCCCTTGGTGCATTCTGGCTTCCCATCGTGGTGCTTGTGTGTTTGACGATCGGCGAACAGGGGAGGGGTGACTGGTTAGGTTTTGGGGTATGCCTGTTCGCATGGGCGTGGATCACCAACCGGATGGGCCGTTTTATGACAATTATGGGGTGCGTCGCTGGTGTGCTCCTGATTGCCAGCCTGATTGACCTTAAGCTGCCTCCTCTCCCCGGACGCGGCGGCGAACTTTCCGCTCGAGGGACGCTTGCGCGCATGGCAGGCTCAATCAGTCCAGAATTTGCAACCAAGTTTGGCGTCGACGCCGCCACAGCCCGGTTTGATTATGGAACTGTGTACTGGAGAAAACATTGGTGGGCAAACATCCGCAACGAGGTCTCCAAAGATTACACGTCGGAGATTTTCGGAATGGGCTATGGCTATCCATTGGCTAAGCTTGCGAGCAAGGATGTCGAACATGAGGGCACTCGGTCCCCGCACAGTATTTTCTATTTCACACTGGCATATTCAGGGATTCTGGGCTTTGGCATATTCTGCTGGCTGCAGATCTGCATGTTGCTTCTGTTGTGGCGGACGTTTAAAACAAGTGGGGGGACATTCGGCCTAATTTTTTGGCTTTACACCATAGTTGGGGCATTTTTCGGTAACATGATCGAAACGCCGCAAGCGGCTATCCCGTTGTATCTTCTGTGCGGTATGGCGATGGGTCCGTTTTTCCTGCGGACCGCTCGAGTTTACGTGGACGAACCGGCGTTGCCTGATCATGTCGCGGAGATGGTGTAGTCCACTTGGCTCACCTCGCCTCAGATGGCGCGACTGGAAGCCCGGGATGCGGAGAAGTAAGGCTGGTTCTCGTCCGAGAAAGACCGCGGGATTTACAAGCTGCGGAACGCAGCGATTTCGAGAAGGGTAGCAGTCTTCAGCGGCTTCTAAAGTCGAATTCATTACACAGCAGTTACGTACGGCCTGAAGGCCGTACCCTGGAGTTTCTAAATTTGTCCCGGCTTTGCCGGGTTGCTGATCCAAGGCAAGATCAAGGTCACACAGTTCGGTACGAGGTGCATTCCTTTCCAGCCCGGAGTTGCGACAGCTGTTTCGAGCGCAAAGTGCCGTAGAGACGACCTGAGAATAGCCCAGCACGGTTCGGCGCATGCAAGCTGTACAGGATGAGAACGAAAGGTACAGCGCCGAACCAGTGCTGGGTACCATGAACCAGGAAGACCAGTCCCGTCAGGGACGGCTGATTCTCATGCCTCATAGTCACGTATCTTGCCTGGTTCACCTAGTGTTCAGCACCAGCGGACGACAACCGACAATCCTCAATCGCCACCATCGCGTTCTGGCGCGCGATCCCGCCCAGGTAAGCATGCATCGCGAACGGGTTAGTTAGCTCGGCAGAGGAATTCAGGATATTTCTGATGGCACACACGATGCTGGATGATTCAGCCGTCCCTTACGGGACTGGTCCACGCACTCTTCGCTAACCGAGCACTGCGTGCTGGGCTATTATCAGGCCGTCCCTTCCGGACTTTGCGCTACAAACAGCTATCGCAGATCATGTCCCGTTATCTCACGAATCCGTCCTGGTGTCCGGCCGCCTCATCAGCACCTTCATCGCCTGGTTTCTTACGCGATCTGTATTGCGTTCGAACATCAAATAGAAGAGATAGCAAATGAGGTACGTCAGGGACGCAATCCCAAAGTACGCCAAACCGTATTGTTGTCTCATAATACTCGGATAATGGAGGGCGAAAAACACCACGATTAGGACCACTAAGGGATAGTGGAACAAATAAACACTAAAGGACATCTGCGCTATCCGCTCGGTCACGAGCACGTACATGGTCCTGGAATGAACCTGACGTCTATGCAAAATCACATAGACCAGGATCGACACAGAGAGCCCGAGAAGATAATCATCCAACTCCTTGTTCGAAAATGGATGCTTCAAAAGGAATAGAGAAGCGCACCCAAACAGGGCAAAAGCGGCTGCTACCGCAAGCCGTTGCGCTCTTTCCGGGATAGCCGGCGGAAGAAGAGTGACGAGAGCACCCATACTCCAAAGTAGAAGGCCGTCATCCACAGACTTCCAGCAAAACGTCGCCGTAATGAGGAAAAGGAGCAGGAACAGAATCCGCGGCCTAAGCTTCTTGGTAAAGATGACAGCAATCAGCAACGGGAAAAGAACATAGAACCAGAATTCAAATGATAGACTCCACAGCGGGCTATTGGTGCCGAAGGTGGGAACGCCGGTCCTGTCCAGCTTTTGGAGGAAGAAAAGGTTTCCGAGAAAGGTTTTCAGCCCCAGGTTATACTCCATCACGATAAGCCGGCCAAACTGAGCGACCGGCCCGCTAGCGAGGATATGCCTGCTAACAACATCAAAAACACCACCGATTATCAGAGCTGGAATGAGGACGGTAAGCAGTCGACTTAGTCGCTTGGTGCTGTAACTTACCCAGGAAAATCTCCGCCGCTTTTGGTCACGCAGGACGCTGCCTCCAACCAATGTGCCACTGAGAACGAAAAACAAGAGCACCGCCTGGTGCGGAGGATTCATGTAATGAAAATGCTGCGCGGTTGCCGCCAACTGCTCTTGTTTCTCCAGGAGAGTCTTTCCCGGCGGCTTTCCCCCTATGTCCTCGAATAGGTAACGGAGATGTCCGAACATGACGATAAGGGCGGCCGTACCCCGAAGTAGGTCAAGGTGAGCCGAGTAAATAGGCGGTTTCAGCTCTGCGTGCCGGACCGAAGCGGGTAAAGGGCTGACGCTAACTGTACTCATCTGGTGGTCATCTCCTCATAGCATCTCTCGCGAGCAAGTCCCCGACGTTCCCAAGGGTTGACGATTGTTAAGCCGAGTTGGGCTGAGTCTCTGAGGTTGCGGACAATGTCGAGCCGCATTAGAGAGTTGTCCGTCTTCGAGGATGCTTTAATCCGTTCAAGAATTGCGGACGCATCGCTGAGCGGTCTTTCTTCTCGCATCGTCGCAGACACGCCAAAGGGCCTCGAAAAATATGCTCAGACTATTGAAACGATCCCTTAAGTCTGTTGCGCTCGAACGCGGGTCTTGTTCCGCTGGCAGCAACATCCTTGACGTGCTCATCGCTCCCCCTTCCAATTGGTCCGGCGTTGGGCCCTATGGGTTTGTACCCGTAGGCGAACCTGCAAACAATGCGGAGGCTGAATTCGGATCTTATGGCTAACACCTTCGCGAAGTCAATGCGACATTGGTTTGATTCCCGTCCAGGATGGCTTACTTTTCATACAGCAGGAGCAAATATTGGCCTCCTGTACCGCTTCCAAACGGCGCCCCACCTGGTTCGTAGGTAGGTACCACCCAACTTTCTTATCAGGGGACACTTCAAGAAACGGAACGCAACCTACGTCAAGGCGAATTCAGCTCACCTAAGCCGTTCGTAATCAGCAAGATATACGTCGAGAATGCGTGGTTTCTAAATTTAGTCATCAGACAACTGGTACTTTGGGAAATCAGGAGTTTTCGGGCTTGGAGGGGATAGACGTAAGCTCCGCAACACCGATGATAGTTGGAAAAATGGGGGCTGCTCTCCGTTGACGGGTTGGTTTCCTCTTCGAAACGTCCTGCTATGGAGTGCTAGAGAAGCCGTAACAGTCAAGGATTGCTCCGAGCAAAGCGTCGTTGTTGATGTTCGAGGAGCGAGCCCTTCGCATGCAATTTGAAGACGGAAGGGAGACATTCGTAGATCGCGCAGGCGTTTCTTGCTGCATCGTGTCGCACAGGATAGAGGATGCCGTCTGGTTGGGTGGGGTGTTCGCGAAAAGCGGCGGACCATCGTTGCGACGGCGTGAGAACTGCTGAACAGACGCGAGCTGCTCCGGCGCGGGCGAGCCCTTCTGAATTGGACAGGTCGATCAGCTTCATCGGTGTGTTTGCTTTTGAACCCGCGCCCAGGAACATCGCAAACATCAAGAAGCACGTGGCCATGAACCACCTGGCCAACGTCGCTGTGGTTGAGGCAGTAGTGTCGAACGTCGACGGCGTCTCGCATTTCGATTTCGGAATCAGCGCTGTTGCCGGACACCTCGCCACAAGTGGCGAATTCGTCGTGCGCACCCTTACACTCGACCACGAGATTGACTGCGGTGCATTACCGGAGCCGGATTACATCAAGATCGACGCCGAGGGGGCGGAACTCAGTATTTTGGAAGGTGCGCGCAAGATGCTGGCGCGGCGGCGTCCCACGCTTTCGGTTGAAACCCACCAGTGGATGCAACAGTTCTCTACGAATCGGCAGGATTGCATTCAATTGCGCTCTCTCTTCGTCCCTGTTGTCCTAAGGGGTTTCGGTGGGGAGTTGCTTGTTATGGAGTAAAACCCAATCGGGATTGTACAAACCTCTCCATCATCCATGGGCAGCCGTTTCTGAGCCGACAGCGCGTTGCATAAGGATCCCGATTTCCATAGGCCCGCTTGGACAACTGGAGAGTACCGCTTGCGTAGCTAAACTAGCCGCCAAGCGCGGCTCTCACGATTTGGAATTGCGAGCAGTAACCTTGGCTGGCGTTACCGGATGCAGTTGTTTGGGGGCGCAAACACACTGCCTGCGGACGCCCGAAGTATACTTTTGTTTCGACCTTAAATCGAAGCCGCGTGGAGGTTCTCCTTTGAGTTCAGCAACGAATCAGTATCTGAGTGGAGATATCGTCCCACCGGTTTCCCCGCAGGGCCGGGTGAATATTCTCGGTGTCGGCGTCAGCGCCCTGAATATGGAGACGGCTCTTCATCAGACCGAATCACTGCTGGACCAAAGCAAGCAAGGGTATGTTTGCGTGACTGGTGTGCACGGGATCATGGAGGCGCAATCGGACAACGCTTTTCGCGACATTCTGAATCGCTCATTTCTGACGACGCCCGATGGTATGCCCACGGTCTGGCTTGGCCGCATTCATGGGTTCAAGCACATGAGCCGCGTGTACGGTCCCGACTATATGCTCGGCCTTTGTGAACGCTCGGTCACGAAGGGATACCGGCACTTTCTGTACGGAGGCAAGCCTGGTGTGGCTGAAGAGCTAAAAGCCGAGTTGACACGGCGATTTCCCGGACTCCAAATTGTTGGGACTTACACTCCGCCCTTTCGCCCACTCAATGCAGAGGAAGAGAACGATCTTCGCTCCCAGCTGGAACTATCGCGGGCGGACGTGTTGTGGTGCGGCCTGAGTACGCCGAAGCAAGAGCGGTTCATGGCCACGTATTCCCAGCGCTTGCCGGTCAAATTGATGGTCGGAGTGGGCGCCGCGTTCGACCTGCTGAGCGGCAATTTAAGCGAGGCACCGGATTGGATGAAAAAAGCCGGATTGCAGTGGCTGTACCGGCTCATCAAGGAACCACGGCGCTTGTGGCGCCGGTATTTGATCAACAATCCGAAATTTACGTGGCTTACCTTGTTGCAGCTCACCGGGCTCAGAGGTTTCCGGCTCAGTTAACCTCACCACGGTTCCCGTTTTCGAGATAGACACTTCAAGGGCTAGCGAGTCTGTTGGAAATGCGTTCTGCTCTGGTGCAAAAAGAAAAAGCGTAACTGAGCGGCTGAAGCCGTTTTCTTTACGACGCATTTTTGGCACGCCTGAACCCGTGCCCTTCGTATAGCGATGCTTTTCAATCAGCCTCTTCGCAGTTGCCCCGAAGCCGTTGTTTGCGCAGAATGCGCCATCACGGCGCTAAGCGCCTGATTACGTCAAGCCGTTTTTCGAAGAAGATATTTATTTGGAACGGCTGAGAATGCAGCATGACAAGTCTCAACGCATGGTCGTTAAAGCCCTTTCCCGTGGAAGGTCTTTCGGCACGCCTGAAGCCGTTCCCTTCGTTGCTCCCGAAGCGGAGGTCTGATCGGTCAAAAGTCGTCGGATTCACCCTCTCGCGCAAAACGAGCGCGATTTGCAGCGCCCAGGAATCGCGGCGCGCGTGACGAGTTGCAGGAAGTGGAGCGAAGAGCCGAATTCAACGTCTTGTTACTCCCTGATCACGGGTCTTTAACACCCCGCCATTAATGCTGGATGGCGGTCGTAAAGCCGGCCTCGAAGGGAGCAGTGATGCAAAAGCTAGTTGCAACGTCGTTAGCCTCGTTGATGTTCGCCGGGACACTTATCAATCCGGTGGCCGCGGAGGCTCAATCCGGGACCAGCACACCGATCAAACATCTCGTGGTCATCTACCAGGAAAATGTGTCATTTGACCACTATTTCGGCACCTATCCCAAGGCTCTGAACCCTGCGGGGCAGCCGCGCTTTATCGCCAGGCACGACACCCCGGCGGTGAACGGCTATACGGACGGATTGCTTTACAACAATCCGAATGCTTTGAATAGTCTTAACGGAAACGGAGCGACGAACCCGTTCCGGCTCGATCGGACACAGGCGGCAACCAACGATCAGGATCACGACTACACGCCCGAACAACAGGCATTTCATGGCGGGTTGATGGATTCGTTTCCCAAGTACACCGGCACACCCGGTCCGCCACCCAATGGCCAGCCGACAAGTGGTCTGGTGATGGGCTACTACGACGGCAACACCGTGACTGCGTTCTGGAATTATGCGCAGCGGTTTGCCATGAGCGACAACTCCTACGGCACCAACTTTGGCCCTTCCACCCCGGGCGCCATCAACCTGATCGCCGGCCAGACCAATGGCGTGGTTGACCAGGTAAACGCCAGCGCCGACATCGTGTCGGACGGCGGCGGCGGGTACACATTAGTGAGCGACGCGGATCCGGTCGGGGACCTTTGCTCCACCACCACCGGGGCGCTGGTCGCCCTCAGCGGACAAAACGTAGGTGACATGCTCAACGCCGCCGGCGTCAGCTGGGGCTTCTTCGAAGGCGGCTTCGACCTGTCGGTAAAGAATGCGAACGGAACCACCGGCTGCGCGCGGAGCACGACCTCTACGGTGACGATGAGCGCCAAGGCGGATTATATTCCGCATCATCAGCCCTTCCAGTACTACACGTCCACGCAGAACCTGAAGCACACCCGCCCGACTTCGCCAAGCACGGTCGGCACGAATGGCGACCCGGCAAACCATCAGTACGACACACACGACTTCTTCGACGCCGTCAACGCCGGCAACTTTCCGGCAGTCAGCTTCCTCAAGGCGCCGGGTTACCAGGATGGCCACGCCGGCTACTCCGATCCGCTCGACGAGCAAACGTTCGTCGTGAACGTTATCAATTTCCTGCAGCAGCAGAAGGACTGGGCGAATACCGCTGTGATCATCGCCTACGACGATTCTGACGGCTGGTATGACCACCAGATGGGGCCGATCGTGAACCAATCCGCCACCGCCATGGACGCCCTCACCGCCCCCGGTCAATGCGGGACGGGAGATGGCGCCCTTGAAGGTGTTACGGTCCAAAAAGCCCAGGGACGCTGCGGCTACGGTCCACGTCTTCCTCTGCTGGTGATCTCACCCTTCGCCAAGCAAAACTACGTTGACCACACGGTGACTGACCAGAGCTCGATTCTGCGGTTTGTCGAGGACAACTGGTTAGGCGGTCAACGGATCACGGGCTCCTTTGATAATCTTGCCGGCCGTCTGAATACTATGTTCGATTTCAAGAATGCAGACACCACACCTTACATTCTTGATGCGTCCACCGGCTCGGTTAAGAAGTAACGGAGATTCTTCCACAGCAATTGCTTTTGATTTAAAGCCGGGCAAAGGGTTTCGTCCCTTTGCCCGATTGATTTATGTTGCATCTACGTGAGGCTTTGATTTGATTAGTCGCCGCAGGTTCCTGGAGCAGACCGGAATTTTCGCTGCCGGGATCTCCATCAACGGATTGCCTTCTCAACAGCAGACAACGCTCGATCCTGACAAGCTGAGCCCCTACGTCGATCCGCTTCCCATTCCGCCGATTGCACAACCCGACGGAACGCGCCCCAGCCCGGAAGATGCATCACTCAGACTTCCCTACTACCACATGGTGATGCGGCAGATAGAGAGCAAGGTCCATAGAGATTTGCCGGCCACGCGCATGTGGGGGTTCGCATCGTCTTCACCTGGACCGACGTTTGAAGTTCGGAGCAACCAGGGATTGATCGTGGAATGGGTGAACGAATTACCCGCCCGGCACTTTCTCCCGATTGACCATACTCTGCATGGAGCAGAGGCCAACCTGCCGCTTGTGCGCAGTGTGATCCACCTGCATGGGGGCAAAACTCCGGCAAACAGTGACGGCTACCCGGAGCACTGGTGTGTGCCGGGCAAATCCGTTCGCTCTCACTATCCCAACCGGCAAGACGCGGCGATGCTCTTTTACCACGACCACACCATGGGCATTAATCGCCTGAATATCTACGCCGGATTGCAGGGTATGTATTTTATTCGAGACGAAGCGGAGGATGCCCTCAATCTTCCTCAGGGGAAGTACGAGATACCGCTGCTGGTTTATGATCGCTTCCTTTTGCCGGATGGTCAGTTGGAATATCCAGTCTCGGATAAGGCCGGGCCGCCGTGGGTTCCCGAAGTGTTCGGCAATGCCATTCTGGTGAATGGGAAGTTGGCGCCATATCTGGAGGTCGAGCCCCGCAAGTATCGCTTTCGGCTGATGAACGGTTCGAATGGCCGGTTCTACCGGTTTTCTTTGGGGAAGTTACTTCCCTTCCAGCAGATCGGGACTGAACAAGGATTTCTGCCGGCGCCGGTTACGACACAGCGGGTGGTGATGGCTCCGGGCGAGCGGGTTGATTTTGTCTTCGATTTTGCTGCGCATGCCGGCGAAAATATTCTGCTGCGCAGCGACGCTTTCGACATCATGCAGTTCCGGGTCGCGGCTAAAGGAGCGCCGGACACTTCTTCCCTTCCCCCGGCATTGCGGGCCTTTGCAAAAATCCCCGAGAGCCAGGCCGTAAAGACACGGCGTCTTACTCTGGACGAGCGTAGAGACCCAATACAGCAATCGATGGGGATGCTGCTGAACAACACTCCATGGCACATGCCCGTAACAGAGAAGCCGGTGCTGAACACCACGGAAATTTGGGAGCTGGTGAACCTGACGGATGATTCGCACCCGATTCACCTTCACCTGGTCAGGTTCCAAATACTCGACCGCCGGCCTTTTGACACCTTTGAGTTTCAGGACAAGGGGACAGTCCGCTTCACCGGGCCGGCTATCCCCCCTGCGCCGTTGGAGAGCGGATGGAAGGATACGGTCCGCGCGGATCCGGGCCTGATCACGCGCATCATCATTCCATTTACCGGCTTCACCGGGCGGTACGTGTGGCACTGTCACATCCTGGAGCACGAAGACAACGAGATGATGCGTCCGTTCGAGGTGGTCCCGGAGTAGGGTCCCGCCCTGGTCGCTCACAGCGACTTTCGAGATTATTTCTTAATCGTGTAAGAGTTATGTTATCGTGTTTCGATAACGAGATTCGATTATGGATGACGATCGCGACCTCTATTCCGGAATGATTCGCCTCCACATTCTGCATCACGCGGAGCACGAATTGATTTTTGGCGCGGGGATGGCGGAAGAGCTGGCCCGTCATGGATACAAGATCAGTCCTGGGACGATGTATCCCATTCTTCACGGGCTGGAAAAGCGGGGGTATCTTCGTTCGAGCCAGGAACGAGCGGGCAGGAGCGTCCGCCGCGTTTATGGAATTACAAAATCTGGGCGGCGCGCCCTCAAGAAGGCCAAGCAGCGTGTGCGAGAGCTTTTTGGGGAGCTGATTGAAGGCGAGTAGACCAATTCGCAGGTGCGTCCGCGCGGTGCTCAGCCTGCTCCTGCTTGGGGCGACGGCGGGGTGGGCGCAGACGCTCTCGATTGTCAGCGTAGTGCAGGATGCGGCACGCGACTACCCATTGATTCACGTAACGGAAGCCGAGCTGAATGCTTCCATTGCGAACATCCGGCTTTCGCGCACAGCGTATCTTCCGCGTGTGGATGGGTTGGCACAGTTCAACCGGGCGACCCGGAATAACGTTTTTGGAGCACTTCTCCCGCAGAGCGTTGTGCCTTCAATGTCGGGACCCGTCATCAATAGTAACAATGGCGGCTCTGTTTGGGGGAGCGCCACCGGCCTGCTGGTTAACTGGCAGCCATTTGATTTTGGTCTGCGCCGGGCGAATGTGCAATCTGCCATGGATGCCAAAGACAAGGCGGATGCGAGCGTCAACAGAGCCCGGCTGGAAGTTTCAACGGCAGCAGCAGACGCGTACCTGACTACGCTGGTGGCAGGGCAGACAATACAAGCAGCACAGGCAGCTGTGAACAACTGGGAAACCCTCCGTCAAAGCGTCCACGCGCTCGCTTCGGCTACCTTGCGTCCGGGGGCCGATGAATCGCGCATCGATGCTGAAAAAGCAGTAGCGATGACACAGCTAGCGCTGGCCCAGGAAGCTGTGGAGACAAGCCGCGCAACCTTGAACAAATTTCTGGTTAAGGCTGATAACGGTAGCCCGGCGCTGGAGCCATCCGCAGTTCTTTCCCGATTGCCCTCAATCATCGATGAGACCGCGCCGTTTCAGCCAGCGGCAAACCCGGTCATGGCGGAGCAGAAGGCGGCTGTCGAGCAATCGGCAGCGCAACTGCACGCGATTGAGCGAAGTTGGGTGCCGCAGTTCAATCTGGAGGCAGCCGGCTATGGGCGGGGCACGGGCGCGGAACTGAATGGCCAAAGACTTTCCGGCGCAAACGGCATGGCGCCGAACATTGGCGACTACGCTGTAGGGCTCAACATCACTTTTGCGTTCATGGAGTTCGCCAGCATCCATGCCCGCGAAGCCTCTCAGGCCGCGACCGTGTCCGCCGCCCAGGCACATGAACAACTCGCGAGCCGCGAGTTGCAGGAACAATTTGCGCAGGCCGAAGCTGTTCTACGCGCATCCCGTTCGGTGGCCGAGAATACTCCGATCGCCCTATCATCCGCGCAGACAAGTTTTGCGCAAGCGAATGCGCGGTATAAGGCCGGTCTATCCCCGATCGACGATCTGGCGCAGGCACAGAGGCTTCTGGTGCAGGCCCAGATCGACGACTCGATTGCGCGACTCAATGTCTGGCGCGCCTTTCTGCATTTGCAAGCGGTTCGCGGCGACCTTGAGCCCTTTCTGCAGGCGGCCAGCCAATGATGCGCCGGGAGATCGACTGATATGCGTTTGGTACTGCTGGCCCTGAGTCGACCGCTCACCCTGATCGTGGCCCTGATCGCGATTCTCGTTGGATTTTTCATGGCGATTGGACGTATGCACATGGATATCTTTCCCCAGGTCGGTAACCCGGTCATCTATGTGGCGCAGCCCTATGGCGGAATGAACCCGGCACAGATGGAAGGCTTTCTTACCTACTATTACGAGTATCACTTCCTCTACATCACCGGCATCGAGTCGGTAGATAGCAAGAGCGTTCAGGGCGCCGCGCTGATGAAACTTACGTTCCGTGAAGGCACGAACATGGAACAAGCGATGGCCGAGACGGTGGGGTACGTGAATCGCGCGCGCGCGTTCATGCCGCCCGGCACGGTGCCACCTTTCATTACCCGCTTCGATCCAGGGAGCGTTGCGGTTGGCCTGCTGCTCTTTAGCAGCTCCACCCATACGCAGGGTGAGTTGCAGAATTTTGCTTTGAATCAAGTGCGACCACTGTTTGCGACTTTGCCGGGAGTTTCCGCTCCGCCACCCTTTGGCGGGAACCAGAGGACCATTGTGATCACGCTGGACCCGGAAAAGCTGCGGCAGTACGGCGTGTCTCCAGAGCAGGCCATATCTGCAGTGAGCACAGGCACGGTGGTCGTCCCCTCGGGTAATTTGTACGACGGCAAGCTGAATCGAATGGTGCGGACGAATGGGACCCTGGGACCTGAATTGAATGAATTGATGGCAACGCCTATCCATCCGCACTCGGGCACCAACATTTATTTGCGTGACATTGCCACCATCGAGAATGGGACCGATATTGTGACTGCTTACGCGCACGTAGACGGACGGCGCACGGTCTATATCCCGGTGACCAAGCGGTCGGACGCTTCTACGCTAGCCGTGATCAAGGCAGTGCGGGCGGCGATCCCCAGCTTCAAAAAGGCAATCCCCGACGACGTGGATGTTCAACTGGCGTTTGACCAGTCCGGTTATGTTTCCAATGCGATCAACAGCCTGGTACGCGAGGCGTTACTGGGAGCTGCCCTGACAGGCCTGGTGGTTCTGCTTTTTCTCCGCGACTGGCGTAGCGCGTTCATTGTGGTAGCCAATATCCCGTTTGCGCTGTTTTGCGCGGTGCTCCTGCTCTGGGCGACCGGCCAGACGATCAACATCATGACTCTGGGCGGTCTGGCCCTTGCAGTCGGCATCCTGGTGGATGAAGCGACGGTGGAGATTGAGAATATTCACAGCCGGATGCTGCCCGGGATTTCACGCGGCCAGGCGGTGCTTGAGGCGTGCCGGCGCACGGTGCCCGCTCGGCTGCTTTCCATGCTTTGCGTGGTTGCGGTTTTTGTTCCTTCATTTTTCATGAGTGGTGTGGGACGCCAGCTTTTCGTGCCGCTTTCGCTCGCAGTCGGGTTCGCCATGATCGCCTCATATCTTCTTTCCAGCAGCCTGGTACCGGTGTTTGCCATCTGGATCATGAAAGAGTCGCACCGTGGCGAGGCCGAGGAGGGCCTATTCGGCAAGTTGCGTGACCGGTACGATCGCTATCTAGAACTGGTACTGCAACAGGGATGGCCGGTTATCATTGGCTACCTCGCGCTGACTGCGGTCATCCTGCTGGCCGTTGCGCCGCTCATCGGTACGGAAATCTTTCCCGATCCGAATGGGCCAGTGCTCCGCCTGCGACTGAAAGCGCCCGCAGGTACCCGGATTGAAGAGACTGAGCCGATGGTGCTCGCAGCGCTTGACCTTATCCGCAAAACGGTGGGCCCGGAAAACGTTGAGATCACGTCGGATTACATGGGAGTTCAGCCCTCAAGCTACCCGGTCAACCTGATTCATCTTTTTACCAGCGGTCCGGAAGAAGCTTTGGTTCAGGTGCAGCTGCGGCGCGGACACCCTCAAGACGAACGCCTGCGCGAGTCGCTCCGTTCGGCGTTTGCGCAGCAGATGCCCGGTTTGAAGATGTCTTTCGAGGCGGGAGACATCATTTCGCAGGTGATGAGTTTTGGTTCACCGACGCCGGTCCAGATCGACGTGCAGGGTGTCGACCTTGATCAAGACTACGCGTACCTGGCCAAGGTGGAAGGCGCGTTGCGTAAGCTAAATTTCCTGAGGGATATCTCGATCGTTCAATCTCAGTCTTACCCGATTGTGGATGTAAAGGTGGATCGGGACTATGCCGGGCAATTTGGACTGACGATGGCGGATGTAAGCACTTCGCTCGTACCTGCGACGGGTTCCTCGCGTTTCATTGCTCCTAACTACTGGCGCGATCCGAAGACCGGCAATGCATTTCAGATTCAGGTGCAACTACCCTCGAACCGGATGCAGGGACTGGATGCGCTTTCGGCGCTGCCGGTGATGCGCGATGGCCAATCGCAGCCGCAGCTAGGGCAGGTGGCCAAGCTGCAGTATGGAACGATGCCAGAGACAATCGAACGCCTCAGCGGCCAACGCATCGTGAGTGTGACCGCGAACCTGCATGGGATAGCTTTGGGCAAGGCGCAAAAGCGGATTGAAGCAGCGCTTAAAGATGTTGCTCCTCCCGGCAAGGGTTCGACCGTAGTGGTGCGGGGGCAGATCCCAGCCCTGGAGGAAACCGGCTCCGGGCTGAGGACCGGTCTGTTGCTGGCGATCGTAGCCATCTTTCTGCTGCTGATGGCAAACTTCCAGTCGGTGCGCCTACCCCTGGCGATCCTGGCGACGGTCCCAGGTGTGCTCAGCGGGGTCGTTCTCATGCTGCTTTTGACCGGGACCACACTCAACATTCAAAGCTTCATGGGCGCCATTATGGCGGTCGGCATTTCAGTGGCAAACTCAATTCTTCTGGTGAGCTTTGCCGAGCAGGCACGGCATCAAGACCAGGATGTCATGGCGGCCACCCACACCGGAGCGACCGGACGAGTGCGTGCGATTCTGATGACAGCCACGGCCATGATTTGTGGAATGGTCCCTCTGGCTATTGGCTTCGGAGAGGGCGGAGCCCAGTCCGCGCCGTTGGGACGCGCCGTCATCGGCGGTCTCATCTTCTCCACGCTCACTACTCTGCTGGTGCTGCCGGTGTTCTATGCGCTCCTGCAGAAGGGGGCGGGCATCACGTCTCATTCTCTCAACCCGGAAGATCCTGCGAGCCGCTACTATGTTCAGTCATAAGCTGGTCTGTTGCTTTCTTTTCGTTCCCGCGTGCGCGGTGGCACAGGGTACCTCGCATATCGCGTTGGTCAAGGTAGAAAGCCAATCTGCTTCGCGGACAATTCCCCTCACCGCGGAATTATTGCCATATCTGCAAACGGATATTGAGGCACGGGTTCCTGGCTATGTGGAGCGGGTTCTGGTAGACCGGGGAAGCGTAGTTCATCGCGGACAGCTCCTGGTGGAATTGTCTGCGCCGGAAATGCGGTCAGAGACAAACGCATCCGAGTCGACGTTGCTTCAGGCGGAAGCGGAGGAAGCGCAGGCAAAGGCGCAAGCCGCCGGCACGGCGAGCACCTATGCTCGCCTTCAGGAGGCAGCCAAGACGCCAGGCGCCGTTGCCGGGAATGAGCTGCTATTGGCAGAGAAGCAAAAAGATGCGACAGACTCACTGGTCGAAAGCCGATCGGCAGCAGTCCGTGCGGCGAGGGCCAAGATGACAGCGAGCGGGGACATGGAATCGTATCTGCGAGTGCGAGCTCCCTTTGATGGAACAATCACGGATCGCTTTGTGCATCCGGGTATGAGGGTGGATGCCAACGGCCAAACACCGTTGTTAAGACTTCAGCAGACGACGCATCTGCGCCTGGTGGTGCCCGTCCCCGAAGGTTACGTCGGGTCGATTGTAAAGGGTAGATCTGTGAGTTTTCAGGTGCCAGCTCATCCGGGCAAGAGCTACACCGGTAAGATCGCTCGGGTCGCGAACGCACTCGACCCGCAGAGCCGTACGATGATGGTTGAGCTGGATGTTTCCGATGCAGAACTCGCGCCGGGTATGTATCCAACGGTGGAATGGCCGATTGGTTCAAACGACACTGCTCTTTTTGTTCCCACTACGAGCGTGGTGACAACGACGGAACGGACGTTTGTTATCACCGTGGAGGATGGACATGCGCATTGGGTTGATGTACGCAAAGGGCCGGTGGCAGGGGAGCAAGTGGCGATTCGCGGACCGATTGTTGCCGGTCAGTTGGTGGTCAGGCGCGCGACGGATGAGATTCGTGAGGGGATGGCACTGCGGTAAGTTGATTTGGAATCCGGGGAGATGAGCGACGGCGTGAATTGTCCAGCAACCCTTTCAGATCGTCCAGCAACCACCCTTTCCTTCCAACGGTCCTCTCCTTTTTGTCATCCCGAGCGCACCCGGATTTCCTGCTTCACGACTCTCGCCAGCGACCACGAATGTGGTTCTCTGCAAAGAGAACCACACGAAGCTGACGGAAGCCGGAACTCTCAACAGGGAATCCGGGAAGGCGAGGGACCTGCTGTGCGCCTAGCCCCAAACGAAGGCCCTACAGTGAGTTCGCAAGTGTTGCCCAAACGCCTTGTTGTCAGGCCCTGAGCGAACTGTCGTTCACCACTGCATGCCGGGCAAGTGGGGCAAACCGTTTGGTTAAGACTAGCGAGCTCACTTATAAAGCCTTCGCTTGGGGTGTAGGGCGCAGTGCAGATCCCTCGGCGACGCTTGGGATGACAAAGGAGAGTGTTGTTCTCGGAGAAAGATTCGTCGCTAATCACAAAGGAGAGGTAGATTCCCGAGGAAGATTCGTCGCTCGATGAGAAAGGGGAGCGCGAGGTCTCCAGTAAGAATTGGCTTGAGGGATCCCAGGCCTCAAAAGCGAGACCTGGGATCCCATCGGTTGTGACCGGACCTGCCGCAGGCAAATCGGTTGCATTGAAAAGAGCTTGACGGGTTGCTGGACATCGAATATAAGCCTTCTATTGAAGGCCACCGTTGCAGCTCCCTTCAGAATTCCTATGCTCCCTCGTGCCCCACGAGCATAGTTTCGGCCACCCAGGGCTGAATGCCCGCTATCCGATCTTCATGGTGAATCATGCGAACTTGTGTGACATTCCTTGCTTTGTCAGCGGCGGCGCATGCGTTTGCCGCTGCTCCTTCCCCTAATGTTGATCGGACTTCTCAGTACCTGAAGTCTTTGCCGCCCGCGCAAAGGCCGGTGTTCGATTCGACGCAGATGGTGGCTTTGGCCTCCCTGCCGCTTTCGTGCATCGATCATCCACAGCCGCTCTCGGATCATCCGCAGACCTATCTTTGGGTGTATGACGACAAGGCCCACCCGACTGAGAGGTATGATCTCAACCGCGCATTCTACGGTTGCTACGATTGGCATTCGGCCGTCAATTCCACGTGGACTTTACTCACTCTGCTGCGGCAAAACCCAAAGATGTTTCTTGCGCCGGTCATTCGCCAACGGCTCACAGAACACCTGGGCAAAGACAACATTGAAGGGGAGATAAAGTTCTTCAGTTATGACCAGCCGGGAGATGCGGAATCGAAGGAGTTCGAGCGGCCTTACGGGTACACATGGCTGCTGAAACTCTACGGCGAGTTGAAGTCATGGAATGACCCCGACGCGCAAAAGCTTGCGGACAATGTGCAGCCTTTGGTCAAGTTGCTGGCGGCAAAGTATATCGACTACCTGCAGAGCCTTCCCTATCCCATGCGGGTGGGGGTGCACCCCAATACGGCGCTGACGATGAGCTTCGCTCTGGACTATACAGATGCGACTGGCGACACGACGGTCAAGACCGCTATCCACGATGCGGCGATCCGGTTTTTTGGAAATGACAAGAATTGCCCCACGGCTTACGAGCCCAGCAATGGTGATTTCGCGTCTCCGTGCCTGGCGGAAGCCATGCTTATGGGGCGAGTTCTGGACCAGAAGAGCTTTGTAGCGTGGCTGGACCAGTTTCTGCCGCCGGTCTATTCTCCCGCATTCAAAGTTTATCAATCGGAGATCGACACCTCGCGCATCAAGGCGTCTGGAAGCAATGCGGATGCTGAAGATAAAAATGGACTTCTGGGATCAAAGTCGCATTTGATCGGGCTTGCTTTCCAGCGGGCCGCAGACCTGCTCGGCATAGCCTCCGCACTCCCACCCACCGATCCTCGCGTCCCGGTCTTTCAACACCTTGCGGATTTCAATGCCCAGCAAGGTTTTGAAAAGATTGGCGATGCAGGTTATCTCGGCCAGCATTGGCTTTCTACTTACGCCGTTCTCTATATGCAGGCCCAGGCCGCAGCCAATCGGAAATAAAGTGGTTTGGTTGTCACACGAGGGATCAGTCGGCCTAAGTGATTCACGAGTTGTATACCGTGTGGGCACAATCGAGGCAGGGAGATATCTGAAATATCTCCCTGCCTGTTTATATCAACCACAAACTATTGCAATCATTAGCTTTACGTATATATATACTCTGATTAAATAATTTTATTGACGCATTTTTACTTCGCTGTTATAAACACTTTACCCGGCCCCGGAAGTCCTCTTTTTTACCTCAAAATCTTATCGAAGCATCAGGCGATCCCTGCCTATGCGTTGCACTCGGAGGTTGGATGCGAAGCTACAAGCTCTCTACTCTCGGTGTCATTCTGCTGATGTTTTCGGCATGTTCCCTCCCCCGCGTCGCAAATGCACAAGGGGGTGAAGCAGATGTAGCAGGGATAGTTACCGATCAATCCGGCGCGGCGATGCCCGGGGTCCAGGTCACGCTGACCAATGTCGACACGGGCGTTATCCGCACGGTTTCAGCACAGAGCTCGGGAGATTACCGCTTTACCGCGGTTGCGCCGGGACACTACTCGGTGGGCGCCAAAGCACAAGGCTTCACGCCCGAGTCGATCACCGGCCTGACCATCAATCTGGGTGTGCATCTGCAGGAAAACATTCAGCTCAAGACCGGCAGCGAGTCACAGACTGTCCTTGTCTCGGGAGAAGTTCCGCTGATCGACTACCACGACACCTCGGTCGGGGGCCTGATCGATGAGAAGCAGATCACGACTCTGCCAATCCCGAACCGGCAATATCTGAACCTGTCACTGTTGCTGCCCGGCACCACACAGGATGCGACGCGGACGTTCTACAACAACGTGCAATCCGGTGGCGGTGGTTACTTCTATGCCAACGGTTTCATGCTGGACGGAGTTACGAATACCTGGGCAGAACAGGGTGAGCCGCGACAGAACGTTCCTGAAGGAGCGGTGCAGGAATTCAAGGTTTATGTTTCCCAGTTCCCCGCTGAATTTGGCCTGGCCATGGGCGGCATGACGACGGTACAGACCAAAAGCGGCACCAACCAGTTTCATGGCGAGATTTTTGAGTATTTCCGCAATGAGGGTTTGAGCGCAGACAACAAGTTCCAGCAAGCTGCCGAGGCGGCGAATGGAACCGGACGTCCGCCGTTTTTACGCAACCAGTTCGGTGGCGATGTCGGTGGCCCGATCATTCATGACCGGACGCATTTCTATGCTGCCTACGAGCGGACCCAGACCGACCAGTCTTATACGCTGTCCGCTCCGGTTGCATTCTATAGCTCTCTAAATGGAAGTTTTGATCAGCCCAGCCATGACCAGATGCTGACCATTCGCGGCGATCACCAGATCACCAATAACCAGCAGGTGTTCGTGCGCTACGCCCAGGAGTGGAACGAGTTAACCCGCCAGGGATGCGGCGGATCCAACACGCAGTACTGTTATGACGGTTTGATCCCCCGGCATTCCATCGTAGTCGGGCATACGTGGCAGATCAACCCGGCAATGGTCAACGATGCTCATTTCCAGTACGCCTATTCGTCTTATCAGCTGGGTCCCTACAACGGGACTATTCCCACTGAGCCCAATCAGCTGACTGCTGCAAATTTTTCTGAGATCTCAACTGGATATGTTTTTCCCAGCTTCAGCTACGGCAAGGTTTATGCCCAGGTGGGCATCGAGAAACATATCGAATTGAACGATGCAGTGAGCCTTGAGCACAAGCAGCATACGTTCAAAATGGGCGGCGACCTCATCTATGTTCCCTACGTGGACAGTTCGGCGGAAAACTCGAAGGGCACCTTCACCTTTGACACCGACCAACCTTTCAACCCCAATGATCCTGCATCGATCGCTGCGCTGAAAGATCCGGTTCTGTACACGGCTTCGATCCCCCCAATCGTAACCAACCTGCCCTCGGCGCAGTTGGGTCTTTTTGGACAAGACGACTGGAAAGTAACTCCGCGGCTGAGCCTGAGCCTTGGTCTTCGCTACGATCGCGAGTATGGATCCTCGTTCATGGCCACGCTGAACCCGGCCAACTATACGCCGGCGATTCCTTTCCAGGGCGACCCAAGCAAGCGAGGAGCCAAGCTAAACTTCGGACCACGATTTGGATTGACCTGGGACCCGCTGGGCCATGGCAATGACATCGTGCGTGCCGGATACGGGATCTACTACAACAACATTCAGACAGAGTTGAACGAAGGAGAGAAGCAGAACTACCAGGTCTGCAACATCACCATCACCAATCCGGGCTATCCCGATCCGTTTGGCGGACTGAGCCCGACCGACTTCTGCTCCACCGCGCCGCCTACGGTGACCATCCTCTCGCCCAGCTTCAGGAACTCGTATTCACAGCAGTTCTCCGCCGGCTATTCGCACCAGTTTGGGCCGAATCTCTCGATCATCGCGGACGGTGTTTATCAGCACATCCTGCGGGACTGGAGGATTCAGGACCTCAACTTCCCCGTAGATGGCGTTCGGCCGATCCCGGAGTTCTCCCAGATTCTGCAGCATGCATCGATCGGAAAGGCAAAGTACAAAGCACTCTTTCTGCGACTCGATAAGCGCTTCAGCAACCGGTACATGGCGACGGTTTCCTACACGCTGGCTTCGGCGCAGGATAACAATCCGCAGACCAACGTCGCTAACTATGCCGACTACAACCAGGATTTCGGTCCCAGCAATATCGACCGCCGGAACGCGCTGGTTGCCAGCGGATCGACCCTGCTGCCGTGGAAGATTACGCTCGGCGGCATCTGGACGGTGCGCTCGTCTCTCCCTTTCAATGCGTACAGCGGCACCTATGACGCGGACGGAACGGCGCAGTATGTGCCCGGCACCACGCGCAACCAGGGCAATCGCAACTTAAAACTCAGCCTGATCGGCGTTCCGGCAAGCCAGATTCAGTCCAGCAAGTACAACGATTTCGACCTTCGGGTTTCGAAGACTGTTCAGCTGCGCGAGAGCATGAGTATTGAGGTGATCGGGCAGGCGTTCAATCTGTTTGGCCACTTGAATCTGTCTGGGAGCCAACCAGGTTACCAATGCGACGGCTCTGACGTTCGGCGAGATTACCAACGCCAGTAATGCCCAGGAAGGCGAACTGGCCGCCATTTTCCGCTTTTAGCTCGGTTTTGCCTGTAGTGGAGGCCACTTTTTTGATTAGATTTTCACCCCAGGTCTATGCGTTGACAGCGGCCGTGAATATGACAGAGACTAGTTCGGTTTGTATACACTCTGTATATCGAGGCCGGTATGACGGAAGCCAATCGCGTGTACGCAGAGATGAAAGAGGACGTGGTGATGTGCGTCCTGGCTCCCGGGTCGTCTGTCTCGGAAGCCGAACTCTGCAAAAGGTATCACAGCAGCCGGACACCGGTGCGAGAAGCATGCCGGCGGTTGTGCAACGAGGGGCTGGTCCAGATTGTTCCGTTTCGCGGGTACACGATTACCCCGCTGACAATCGAGGAGTACCGCAATCTTTACGAAGTGCAGTCGATTCTCGATCCCATGATCGCTGGGCTGGCGGCGGAGCGAGCGAACCCGGACCAGATCAAGGAAATGGAATACTGGGCAAGCTATGAATACCACGCGGGACAGAAAAACAGTTACTACACATTTCTGGAGTGGAACAAGCATTTCCATATCGCCATAGCGGAGGCCACTGGGAACAGCGCGCTGGTCGAGATGGTCAGCAACATGCAAGCGCGCCTGGTGCGGTATTTCTACCTGGTCATCATTATGGATAGTTATGGCCAGCAGCTGGTAACGGAACATCACGAAATTGTTCGGGCGATACGCTCCGGCAACGCGCAGGCTGCGCGGGAACGTGCCGCAGAGCATGTCACCAAAACTGTAGGCCGGAGTAGTAATGTCGACGTACGATCCGTCAGTATCCAGCCCGGAATGCTCCCCACGGGTAACAACATGGAGTGGCTGTTTGAATCGGGTCGAACCCGTACCCGGCCGTCGCTTCGTCCCCGCAAGCGGCTCACCAGGAAATAGGACCAACACGGGTTTTTCAGCTTTTCAGGGAAGTATCCTTGCCTTGACTGTACCCGGGGCCGCCCCTGCGATTGGGTTGGTATGCGTATAGCCATCGACACGGGGGGCACGTTTACCGACTGCGTCTATTTCCAAGACGGCAGACTTCAGGTTCTTAAAATCTTTTCCACACCTTCCGATCCCGGCCAGGCGGTGCTCGAGGCACTGCGACGAGCCGGCGCCAAAGACGAAGTACTGGTTCGCCACGGGACTACAGTCGGCACGAACGCCATGATTGAGCGCAAGGGCGCGAGGGTTGCGTTTGTAACCACTGCCGGGTTTGAGGATACGATTGCCATTGGCCGACAGGCACGTGCCAGGCTCTACGACTGGTTCCAGCCGGCGCCGGAATGCCTTGCGCCCGGGGATCTGAGATTCGGTATTGAGGAGCGAGTGAGCGCGGAAGGCGAAGTGCTCGTGGCGCCCGAAGAGAAAAGCGTCCAACGACTGGTGGAACAGATTCGCAAGTCAGACGCAGGCGCGGTCGCGATTTCCCTACTCTTCTCTTTTGCCAATCCTGTCAATGAGCAGGCGGTGGCGGCAGCGCTGGCGGAGATCGGAGTTCCCGTCTCGATCTCCCATCGGGTTCTGCCCGAGTTCCGGGAATACGAGAGGGCCTCGACAGTGGTCGCGAACGCGTACCTTTCGCACGTGGTCGGCGACTACATGAAGAAGCTGGCGGGCGATGTGGACCGGGAATTTCATGGCCGGCTGGACGTCATGCAATCGTCCGGCGGCACGATCCCTGCGCGGCTGGCGGCGGAAGAGCCGGTGCGCACGATGCTTTCTGGCCCTGCAGGCGGGGTCATGGGCGCCTATCGGATGGCACGACTCGCGGGATTCGATCGCATCATTGGTTTTGATATGGGGGGCACGTCAACCGATGTGTGCCTGGTAGATGCGGAGCGAGGCGGTCCTCAACTTACGTCGGAGGCGGTTATTTCGGATGTGCCAATCGGCGTTCCGGTCCTGGACATTCATACCGCCGGGGCGGGGGGCGGGTCACTGGCGCGCTTCGATGCGGGCGGCATGCTGCGGGTGGGGCCAGATTCTGCCGGGGCATCTCCGGGGCCTATCTGTTTTGGCCGCGGGGAACAGGTAACCGTGACGGATGCCAATCTGATCCTGGGCCGGCTTGACTCCGCAAGCTTTCTGGGCGGAGCGGTCAGCCTCGACCGTGACCGCGCCCTGGCCTACATGGAGAAAGCGCGAGGGTCCATCGCCAGCGTGGAAGAGTTTGCAGCGGGGATTCTGCGGCTGGTTGAAACATCGATGGAGAAAGCCATCCGGGTAATCTCTGTCGAACGAGGGTACGACCCGCGTGATTTCACGCTGGTTGCGTTCGGCGGTGGGGGGCCGCTCCATGCATGTTCCCTGGCGCACGCGCTACGCATTCCGCGGGTAATGGTCCCGGCTCTCCCGGGAGCGCTCTCCGCGGTCGGCATCCTGCTGGCAGACGCGGTACGCGATTACTCACGCACCGTGATGCTGGGCTCTCATGCAGATTTGGCAGATGTGTTTGCTGAACTGGAAGAGCGAGGCCGGTCTGAATTCGCAACCGAACAGCTCTCGGGGTTTTCTTTGCGATCACTGGACCTTCGCTACCAGGGGCAAGGATACGAACTCAATGTTCCGTTCGGGCCAAATGTTCTCAATGCTTTTCACGACCTACACCGTATTCGGTACGGTTTTGCCAAGGAAGAGCACAAGGTGGAAGTGGTGAACGTTCGTGTACGGATGGTCGCCAGCAGCGAACCGTTCGAGCCGGTCAGGCGGCCGATCGTCACGGGGAGACGGACATCAGGCGCTCACAGGCCATCGGCCGGTGTTACTTCCAGGGCGAACCACACTACACGCCGGTTTATAACCGCGCGGCACTTGGTCCCCGGCGATACTTTCCCTGGCCCGGCAATTATCACGGAATACAGTTCGGCAACGATTCTGCCGCCGGGCGATGCCCTTCGCGTCGATGCGCTGGATAACTTGATCATCGAGGTGCATTAATGCCGGTAGCGAACAAAATCTCGGATCCGATCGCTCTGGCGATTTTTCAAAGCTCCATGCATTCGATCGCCGAGGAGATGGGGGCGGCGCTACGCCGCACGTCCATCTCGCCGAACATCATCGAACGGCGCGACTACTCCTGCGCGGTTTTCGACGCGCAGCGAAGGGTAATTGCCATGGGCGATCATATGCCGGTGCACCTTGGTTCCATGCCCATGTCGGTCAAGGCGGCCGTCGACGCGCGTACGCTCGAACGCGGCGATGTGGTTATCCTGAATGATCCATACGCGGGCGGGACTCATCTTCCGGATATCACGCTGGTGCTTCCGGTGTTCATCGACGAATTACCAGACCCGGTGTTTTATGTGGCTGCGCGCGCTCATCACGCGGATGTCGGGGGCACGTTTGCCGGCTCCATGGGCCCGGGGCGGGAGATATTTCAAGAAGGTATTCGCATTCCTCCAATCCGCATTGTGCGGGGGGGCAAGATTGATCAGGAAGTTCTCTCTCTCATCCTGCATAACGTACGCACGCCGGTGGAGCGTGAAGGGGATCTGGTGGCGCAGATCGGGGCGTGCAAGGTGGGCGAACGCCGATTGCTCGATGTCCTGCAGAAGTATGGGCTGGAAGTAATTTCGAGTCTCACTGAGGAGCTGCTTGATTATTCCGATCGGCTTATGCGATCAGAGTTGCAGAAGTTGCCGGCGGGGACTTTCAAGGCGGAAGATTTTCTCGACGATGACGGGGTCAGCGATCAACCTATTCGCATTGCCGTCTCGATGCGGATTGAACCGAACCATGGGACGGTAGAGATCGATTTTGCCGGATCAGACCCGCAAGTAGGGGGCAGTGTCAATGCGGTCTACGCCATCACGTATTCGGCGTGCTTCTACGTTCTGCGTTGCCTGCTGGCAGAGGATGCGCCGGCCACCGCGGGGCTGATGAACGCCGTCACGGTGCTGGCTCCTGAAGGTACGATCGTGAACGCACGCATGCCGGCTGCGGTTGCAGGCGGCAATGTCGAAGCATCGCAACGCATTGTCGACGTGCTGTTGCGCGCCCTGGGGCAGGCTGTTCCGGAAAGGGTGCCGGCCGCAAGCTATGGCACCATGAGCAATTTGACCATCGGCGGTTTCGATCACCGCACCGGTCGTCCATTCACCTATTACGAAACCACAGCTGGAGGCATGGGCGCTCGGCCCGGATTGGATGGGATTTCCGGGGTTCACTGTCACATGACGAATTCATTGAACACCCCGATTGAGGCTTTGGAGTACGCCTATCCTTTTCGGGTGCGGTACTACGGTTATCGAAAGTCGTCGGGTGGCAGTGGGTGTTTTCGAGGCGGGGATGGGCTCATACGCGAAATTGAGTTGTTGGCCGACTCACAGGTGACGCTGCTTTCGGAACGCAGGAAGTTTCAGCCGTATGGACTTGCGGGGGGTATGCCTGGCGCCAGCGGCAGTGCGTCTCTGATCGACGGTAAAGGTGCGGTGCTGGAGCTTTCTTCCAAGTGCAGTGTTCAGGTGAAAAAGGGAGATCGGATTCGCATCGAGACGCCGGGGGGCGGTGGTTGGGGCGAGGTGGAACATTCTAAGCCTCACGCATGAGGGTAGTTGCGTATTGGGGTGTTTCGGATCGAGCGCGGTAGTATCCCACATCTCGCGAACAACGAGCGAGATATGGGGCACCCTTCATTGGTTGGTGAGATAGAGTTTAAAAGCTTTGATTGGGCTTCGCCCATCGTTTTCGGCCCACGTACGCTGGGGTGGGGCACCCGTCCCTCTATTGGTCATCCATTTGAAGACTGACGGGGTTTGCCACCTTCGGGATGCTGTGCCAGGTTTATTCGTATAGGCCACTGTTACTGATTTATTTATGCGACTCTCTCCGCTGGCTTGTGCGGGGTGCACTGTTTCCCATCCTTAAGGTTATGGAGGTTCTTCATGTATTTTCGCCGGCCTCTTATCTGCGCAGCTATCCTCGCTTCCAGCCTTAGCGCGTTCGCAGCCGAACAGCCGCCTGCGGCCGCCGCTTCTCTGATCGAGGATGCTTTCCACACCGGGCTTCTATTGCGCGACACCAATGGCGATTCCATTGCCGATGCTGTGTGCGCACATATTGTTGTGCCCGACAGCCCGAACGAGGGAGAGAACGCGGCGGCCGCGAACCTTGCAGCTCGCCTGGGATACGAAACCAGCGGCATCACGCTGCCGATCGTGACCACGATCGCCGGTGGCGCCAAGTTCCACGCCCAATGTTCTCCGGCGGCTACCAACCTTTGGGTTGGACGCGGCGCCGTGCCCGCGGCCCGAGCGGCCGAACTGGAGGCGATGCTGGCACAATTGCAATTGGGCGAGGGCGGAGTCTTTTCACTGGGCGGTGGACTGGCGTTTGCCGGCGCTGACTCGCTTGGACTACTGAGCGCGACGAATGCTTATGCGGCGCGTGCTCCCTACCAATGGTCCCTGCCAGGCCCCAAGCTGCAGGAACTTGCGGAAGCACTCAATGCAAAGCTGGCGGCCGCCAAGTTGAGCGCTCATGCAGAGTTGATCGGCCTTACCTATTTCAACGGTAAGCCTGGTATCCAGCGGGCCATTCTCAAAGTAACTGGCGCCGCAGATGCAGCAGCCATTCGCAAGGCGCTTTCCCCTTCACCCGACTCAGGCGTGACTGCAGCGACAGCTGCGAACGTGTGGCAGATCATGCTGCCAAATGGAGCACCCCTGGTCATTCCTACGGGAGGAGCAGCACCGCGCGTGCTCCCTGCCATGCCGGAAACGCCTGCTGAAGACGTGCGGCTGCTCGATCTAGGCCAGATCTACACCTTCAAAGGGCTTTTGTCTGGATCGCCCAAGAAGATGGTTCCGTCCTCGGTTGCGGCGCGGCTGTATGTGGGAGCGGGTGAACCTGGCGTGGCTATGGCAAATCTCGCGGCGAGGCTGGCGTTTGAAAGCGTGGGTGTCACGCTGCCGCTTGCCTTTCCAGCCTCCGGCGTCACGGCAGCGCAGGCCGCTGGTATTCCGGTGGTAGGCGATGGTTCGCTACTGGCCGATCACGAGCGGAACTTGCTGGGGGCGCCTGGAGGAGCCGATCTGGAAAAGATCCTGCCTGGACAATACAGCCACACGCAAACCCCTGAACTTGGCGCGTTGCAAACGGGAGAAGGCGAGCTGCGGGTGATCGACCGCGCCTTCGGCAAGAGCCCAGCACTGCTGGTGCGTGGGGATGCGCAGGGACAAGCGGCCGCGCTGGCTTATGGCTCGGAGCACCTGCCGTACCTTTGGGAGCCTTCGAAGAAATACGAATCCGCCGACGAGATGCGGCTCGATGTGCAACGGTTTTTCTCGCTACGTTCGAGCGCGGGCCAGGCGTCGGTAGCGCTCTACCATCTTGATACCTGGGCATCGGAGCTGGCCTCTTCTTCGCAGGGTAAGACCATTGCATCCGTGCGCGCCGAGGTGGATGTGGACGAAGCAGACCCCAAGCTGAAGCAGTTCATCCACGATCAACTTGCGCAGAAGCTACATACGGCAGATATCGAAGTGGTGACAGGGACGCTGCATGCCGGCACCAAGTGCTGCGACAGTGATCCGCCGCTCCACAACAATTCCAGCCTGATTCCCTTCAAACAGCATGAGCCTACTTTTGCCGAGGATCTCACCATTCCCTGGGAAGGCAAGCGCCTGCTCGATGCGGTACAGGTGGCCTGTGCGAAGCTCGAAAAGCAATCGGCCGTGGTAGTGCAGGCGCGGGTGAGCGAGAGCCCGGAAATGCGAACCAAGCTTCGCGAACAGATCGTAACCGAACTCAAGAATGCAGGCGCTGATCCAAAGCAACTCGATGTGCATGTGCTGAGCGCGTACAAGCAGGGCTACAGCTGGCTCGTGGATGAGATCGAGCCCGAACTGAAGGACAAGCACGTTGCGAAAATGAAGATTGAGTTTGCGCCCTACCAGGATGCGGAGAAGCTTTCCAGCATGGGTGCGATCTCCCGGTGGGGTGAAGAGCTTTTCCCCGTAGACGAGGTGCTGGCGCGCGATCTGAAGATTCCTCTGGCCAACATCGAGCTGGCTCAGAAGAGCGATGCAGGCGGCTCCAGCTACACGGTGCACGCCTGGAACGCCGGCGGTGCGGAAGTGCTGAAGAAAGACTTTTCGGTGAAAACCGTCACCAGGCCGTACAGCAACCAGTTCCCTCACTATGAAACTGTGAATGTTACCACTGGTTGGCTCACGATGACCTCGGGCAGCAACACGCTTGCCGACCAACGCATACAAACGGATCCTGAATATTTCTGGGAACACTACCAGACGGAGACTCTGCCGCGCATTTTCAAATTGATTGTGCAACAGAATGACGGCAAGCCGAAGGTTGAATTTCAGCCCCTGTTCGACACGCTCAAGATCAGCTTCAAGATGAGCGAGCCTGACTATGAAATCGGGATCGATCAGGAACGCATCTCTTCGCTGGAGGCATTGCAGGAGGACACGTTCTTTTCCACGCAGAATTTCTTCTTCATGATGGGCGACATGATGTCCTCGGGAAAGATGGATTACCAGGGACGGGTTCTACCGGTCTCCTATCCTTCGGTTGAAGGCCAGGATGGCCATGTGCGCATCGAGTACTACGCCAAGGACGCAGGTTTCCCGCAGGTGAATCTTTCCTGGAAAATCGATGGCGATCCGATTACGCATGAGAAGGCGCGGGAACTGCCCGCACTCAAGGCGGGAGATGCCCGGCTGGTGGCTGCCCGGCTCGGCACTGGGGACGAAGCGGTCCATTCCCTGACCTGGCGAATCGCGGCGGATTACAACAAAGATAATTACGATCAATGGATCACTGAGCAGGAGAAGGGGACGGTCGAACACTCGATCCTGTCGGTACAACAAGCCAATGCCCAGGTGGATTGGCTGAGCCGCATGCACGCGGCTGGGATCTACTCCGATACGTTTGCTTATCCTCATCTGAAGAACCTGGCATTCGAGTTTGAACTCCCCTTAGAGCCAGGAACCGGTGTGCATACCAAAAATGAGATCGTTCCTGTGGCGTATGCGGTGGCAGCACCGGCCAAGGCGCGTCCCCAGATCACTGATTTCACCCCAGAGCCTGTGGATGCAGCCGGCCACTTTGTCTCGTGGGATAACCCGATCGATCCTGCGCACAGCGAGCATCTGCTGAGCCGGCTGGCTACTTATCCGGGAGTGAACGTGTATTGGATGGGCAAGACTTATCTTGGCCGCGATATGTGGGCAGCAGATGTGATGCTGCCTTCGCCCTCTGAACTGCGCTCCCTGGCTAAGGAGACGACGCTGAAGGCGGTCATCATCTACTCCGGCCGGCAACATGCCAATGAAGTGTCGAGCACCAGCCACCTCTTCCGCCTGGCGGAGCAACTGGTGACTGATCCCGCTACACGGGATTCGTTGAAGAAGGTGAATGTCGTGATTCACCCGATCACCAATGTCGACGGGGCTCAGCTTTCGATCGACCTGGCCCACATCACGCCGAATTTCATGTTACATCCGGGCTACCATGCTTCACTGACTGCCGATCTTACCGATGGGCAGTGGGATCCAAACCCGATCTATCCTGAGTCTGCCACGCGACGCCTGTTGTGGCAGGCGTGGTTGCCGGATGCGTTTCTCAATCCTCACGGCTATCCGACGCACGAGTGGGTGCAGCCTTTCTCTGAATATGCGGCCTGGGTAATCACCAGGACGGAAGCGGAATATGGGCGTAACAACTGGGTACCGCGAGGGTGGTTTACCAGTCTCTTCTATCTCGGGGATGAGGAGCACAAGGATACGAAGACCGTGAGTTATGCGCTGCGCGATTTGATCGTCGACAATATGGCCAAAACGCCCGGCGTGCTCGCGTTGAATAAGAGCATGAATGACCGGTATGCGCGGTTCCAGCGGTTTGATGTGTATGGCTACCAGCAGCCGATTTATAAGGGCACGCGCATCTACATGGCGCTTAAAGGAGAGCACCCGTCGGGCGAGTCCGATGCGCTCAACAGCTTCATGATGCGGTATCCGGATATCACGTACGATGACGGGTACACGGAGGCTCCGGATGAGACGGCGTATGGGTCGTTTCTGCATCTGGTCGCTTCGGCGGGTCTGGCTTTTGACCATGCGCATTTGCAGTACTTCAACCAGGGGAAGTACAAGATCACACGAACGCAGAAGGACTTTTTCGATGGAGTGCAGTGGTCGGTCGATCGTGATCGGCCCGTGTTGCCACCGAATATGTCTGATTCCAGTGCGGAGGGGGCTAGCCCTGCGGAGGCGGCGAAGGTTCAGTAGGGTAGCGGAGTTAAACCTCAGTGGTCGGGGGGAAAGGCGATCGTTGGGCTTCGCCCGTCGTTCTCGGCCCACGTACGCTGGGGCGAACGTGGGGCACCCGTCCGATTCCCTTGGACCTTGGTTTGACGCTGAGTGCTGGAGGACAAATGCTGTTGCTTTATAAAGAGGACTCCTTATGGTTTCGCCGCAGATTCCCGAAGTAGAGGACTCCTCGCCGCCGCGCGGGTTGTGGATCCGTCAGCTCTCGGGCCACGAGCGCTCCGCGTTTATCGCTACGTTTGGCGGTTGGATGCTCGATGGTATGGACGTGATGGTCTATAGCCTCGTGCTTCCTACGTTGCTTGCGGAGTGGCACATATCGAAGGGGCAAGCGGGGCTGCTGAGTACTTCTACTTTGTTGCTCTCCTCGCTGGGTGGCTGGCTGGCTGGGATGCTGGCTGACCGGGTGGGGCGGGTTCGGGTCCTGAAGCTCACGATTTTCTGGTTCGCGTTCTTTACCTTTCTCAGCGGTTTTACTCAGAACTTTGAACAGCTACTAGTTGTCCGAGGATTGCAGGGTCTCGGCTTTGGTGGGGAGTGGGCGGTCGGCGCCGCATTGATGGGCGAAAGCATTCGCACTCGCTTCCGCGGGCGAGCCGTGGGTACTGTTCAGGCGGGGTGGTCTATTGGCTGGGGCGTCAGCGTCATTCTGTTTACCATCCTGTTCTCACGGCTTCCGCATGCGATCGCATGGCGAGTTATGTTCTGGATCGGCATCTTGCCTGCTCTGTTGATCGTTTACATCAGAAGCAAGGTCGAGGAGCCGGACATTTACGTCCACCGCAAACAGGGTGCTTCGCTAGCCGGCATATTTTCGTCTGGATATCTGCGAACGACACTCCTTGCTTCCCTGCTGGCTTTGGGTGCGCAAGGTGGATATCACGCGGTCACGACATGGCTGCCGCTATACTTACGAACCTCTCGTGGGTTAAACACCCTGAATACTGGCGCCTACTTGTTCGTTATCATCCTGGGAGCCTTCTCGGGGTATTTGACCGCCGCGTACCTGACCGATGTGCTTGGACGAAAGCAAACCCTCATACTGTTTGCGGCCTGCTCCTTTTTGGCTGTGATCTTTTACTCTGCTTTTCCCATCTCGAATCATCTGATGCTCGCGCTCGGTTTCCCCCTGGGCTTCTTTCCTTCCGGGTCGTTCAGCCCAATGGGCGCCTACTTCAGCGAGCTTTTTCCCACGTCGTTGCGCGCCTCGGGCGCGGGCTTCGCTTATAACTTCGGCCGCGGAGTAGGAGCTTTGTTTCCTACGCTCGTAGGCTTTGTCAGCGGACGCACTTCCCTGGGGACTGCCATCGCCGTCTTTGGATCTGGCGCGTACCTGGTCATGATCCTCGGAGTGCTTTTTCTACCTGAGACCCGTGGTAAACAACTTGAGACTTAGGATTTTCACTTGATTTTTCATAGGCGGTCGCTTAGGTTATAGATGGTTGGCGCTTCGCCTGCCGTTTCCACACTACACGTAGTTGTAATGGTTACACTTCCTTCCACGTCGAAGAGATAAAGACCCCAGGCAGTTGTGTACGCGACCCAGAATCATGGGCTCGGACCGTCGCTTTGTCACTTAGTCTCGGAGGCTATCTTCGATGTCACGCTCTCGTGTGCTCATTTTCTTCGCTCTGTTGCTCACCAGCATTGGATACGCTCAAACCTTTCGAGGCGGAATCAACGGTTCCGTAACCGACGCGTCCGGGGCGGCGATTCCCAACGCGACGCTCCAGGCTGTGAACGACGCTACCGGGGTTACGCATTCAACGCTCTCCTCGAGTGCAGGGGAATATAGCTTCGTCGATTTACCTCTTGGCGCGTATACGGTAACCGCGACGGCGACCGGATTTCAAACGCTCAAAGTCGATCGAATCCCGGTGACGGCGGGTTCTCTCTATAGTCTTCCGTTGAGATTGTCGGTCGCCCAGCAGGCGACCACCGTCGAGGTAGACGCCGCAGGAGTCGCCCTGGACACTACGTCGACGACGCAGACCACGGTCGTCCCAGAACGGACCGTTCAGAATATTCCGCTCAACGGGCGTGATTACACCCAGCTGATTGCGTTGACCCCTGGATTCGCCGGATACGCCGGCGGCGCGAATGGGTCGGTCAACGGCGCTCGCGCGAACCAGGTTAACTGGCAAATTGAGGGCTCAGACAATAACGATCAGTGGTGGAACATTATGGCGGTGAACCAGGGCGGCGTGCAAAGTATTGCGGGCGTGGTTCTGCCGCTGGATTCCGTGGAAGAGTTTTCACTCCAGACGCAGGCAGGTCCCGAAACCGGTCGCAATCCGGGTGGGACGGTCAACATGGTCATCAAGTCTGGGACCAACCAATTACATGGCAGCGCCTATTACTACAACCGCAATGAGGCGCTCGCGGCGAGCACGCCATTCGCGCCGGCAGGGTCGCCGAAGAACAAATTGCGCAACCAGCAGTATGGTTTTTCGACGGGTGGACCGATCGTTCGCGATCGCACGTTCTTTTTTGTAACGTACGAGGAACAGAAATTTCTGATCGGCAACCAGGCACAATCCACTGAGCCTTCGTTGAGTTATCAGCAGTCGGCAAACCAGGTGCTGCAGTTTTATGGCCTGGCAGAGAACCCTGTGTCTTCCTCCCTGCTGGGCACGATCTGGCCGGCGGACGCACTGAATGGCGCGGCGGCCGCCAATAACTACTTCAATCCCAATGCGGAAAGCGGATACAGCCATAACGGCTTGGTAAAGCTGGATCACAATTTCAACGAGAACAACCGGCTCTCGTTCCGCTGGTTTGTCGGCCAGGGCACACAGACGGCGCCGATTGGTTCGCATCTCTCGTATTACTACCAGGTGGCGCCCATTCACGTGCAGAACTACTCGCTGGTTTACAACCGCACGTTTTCGCCACGGTTAACGAACCAGGCATTGATCGGAGTGAGCTACTTCAACCAGGTTTTTTCGGATGCCAACCATAGCTTTGACCCAATGTCTCTTGGGTTAAACACCGGGGTATCGAACAGCAACCTAATCGGCGCTCCCCTCATCGCCATCACCGGGTTCGACAGTACGGGACTCACGCCGAACTCCGGGCGAAATGACATCACCGGTCACCTGGAAGATGCGCTCTCATACTCGATCGGCAAACACCAGATGCGTTTCGGGGGCGAGATCCGCCAGGCGCAAGTCGACTCGTTTTACAACACCGGGGCGCGGGGCGCCTTCTATTTCAACGGCACCGCGGGACCCTGGGCAGCGGACTACACGAACGCGGACGGCTCGCCCAAATGCTCTGGATATTTTGCGTCGAGCCCTGCGGTACAGCAGGCTTGCCAAAATGGATCGTTCGATTACAACGTGCTGACTCTCGCCGATTTTATGAGCGGCAATGTATACCAGTCGACGATTGTTCGCGGGAACCAGGAACGCCAGGTGTTTCTCAACAGCTTTACCTTGTTTGCGCAGGATGCATGGCAAGCCTCCCGGAAGCTCAACCTGAACTACGGACTGCGCTACGATTACGAGGGCCCGCTGCATACCAACTACGCCGACGTATCGGTGTTTGACCCGAAGAAGGGCGGCCTCGTGGTCGCGGGCAGCGGTATTTCTTCACTTTATCCGAAGATCTGGAGCAATGTGAGCCCGCGCGTGGGCTTGGCCTTTCAACCCAAAGAAGACGGCGACCTGGTAATCAGGGCGGGGTTTGGGCTCTTCTTTGATACGCCGGCGATTGTGCCGTTCCTGGATAATTCTTCTAGCCTGGCCGCTGCTTCCACGGCGAACAACGGGCCGATCGGGGTGGAAGGCAATCCAGCCGGCATCAACCCGGTGTATACGATCCAGGAAAACGGATACGCCATCCAGAAGGATGCTCCTCTTTTTCCCAACGGAAATTTGTCGATCGGCGGCAGCAACGTGTTCAATTTGTTCTCAGTCAGCCAGAATTTCCGAACGGCTTACGACATGAGCTTCAACCTGAATGTCCAAAAGGGGTTGGGCAAGAATGCGGTCCTGCAGGTAGGGTATGTGGGAACGCTGGGACGTCGATTGTTGAGCCTGCGCGACATTAACCAGGCTGCGCTGGGCAGCGGATTTAACAACTCGCAGGTGGTAAACCCGGACGGAAATGTTTTCTCGTTTCAACAAGCGAGCCGGCCCTACTTTTCTCAGTTCCCCAACTTCGGAGTGATCGATGAGATTCAGAGTATCGGCACTTCCAGCTATAACGGGCTACAAACGACCCTGCGCACGACCAGCTGGCACGGCCTGGTGTCGCAGTTTAATTACACCTATGCGCATAGCCTGGATGAGGTAACGCAGTATGTCGGTGCTCTCCCGCAGGACAGCACGAACTTCTACGGAGACTACGGTAATTCGGACTACGATATCCGGCACCACTTCAACTCTTATCTGATTTATGACATCCCCGGTTTGTCGCGTGGCCCGCAATGGCTTACCCACGGTTGGGAAGCCAACGGAAACCTTTCCTTCCGAACAGGCGAACCGTTCAGTATTCATGCTTCCTCTGATACCAGCGGCACGGGAGAGAACACCGATCGTGGAGTGCAGGTCGGTGCTCCTTTTAGCGGCGTGTCGCACTCTCTCACCAAGCATCAGCCGGTGCAATGGATCAATCCCGCCGCCTATGTCGATGCTCCGAATGGGAGCTTTGGCACAGTCGCGAGGAACTCTGTCGTGGGCCCTGGATATGGGGACGTGGATGTTTCCCTGTTCAAGAACACCACCATCCACGAATCGATCCACACGCAGTTCCGGGCGGAGATTTTCAACCTGTTCAATCGCACGAACCTGGCTCCCCCCGCGGGATACATTGGAGGCGGATTCGGCCAAAGCAGTGACACGATCGGGGACTACAGCGGGTCGCCGGGTATTGGCCCGGGAGAGCCCTTCAACGTTCAGCTGGCGCTGAAGATTCTGTTTTGAGAAATGGCATCGATGAGCTCAGGAGAAATGATGGATCACGGTATACGTCCGGTCGTTCTGTTGGTTTTGGGTCTTGCCTCGGCAATAGGTCCGGCCGTGGCACAGCAGCCCCATGTCGCCCAATACGAACTTAAATTGAGTGAGCTCAAGTACGACTATGGGATCGCGACCCCCGTGCTACGCCTGCAGCCGGGCGATGTTCTGGAAACGAACACCGTGGATGCGGATGGCCACGCACTTGAAGATGCCGGCATCAAACCTCCGGGGCCCAATCCGCTGACTGGACCTTTCTACATCGAGGGAGCGGAGCCAGGCGACACGCTGGCGATCCATTTTCTTGCGGTGGAGGTCAACGCCGAGAAGGGCTTCGGCAGTGCGGGACCGGGGTTCGGCGCCATCAACAGCACCACCTATACGCCGATGTTGGGCGGCCCGATCCCCAGGGAGATGTGGACCTACTCGATCGACAAGAAGGCGAATACGGCCCTTTTCAAAGCGAATGACTCGAGCTTCACCGTACCCATCCCACTCCATCCGTTCCTTGGCTGTGTGGGCGTGGCGCCGGCCAATGGCGAGGCACGCAGTTCCCTTACACCGGCGGAATACGGGGGCAACATGGACGCTCCCGAAGCAACCGCCGGGAACACTTTATATCTGCCGGTCAACGTGGCGGGCGCTTTGCTGTACCTGGGCGACGGACACGCCGCCATGGGCGATGGTGAAGTGGACGGCACCGCTGTCGAAATATCCATGAAAGTGAAATTGCGGGTCGAAGTGATCAAGCATAAGGAGATCGCGTGGCCGCGGTTTGAGAACGCCGACTCGATCATGGCGGTGGGGATTTACCGGCCTCTGGACGACTCCCTGCGGATCGCCTTCACCCAGCTGGTGGAGTGGATGCATAGCGACTATGGCCTCTCCGAGATGGATGCCTATGAGCTGCTCTCCAAGGTCGCGGAGATCCACCTGGATCAGATGGTGGACCCGAATTACACCGTGGTCGCCAAGATCAACAAAAAATACCTGCCGCCGCTCAAACCCACGACCAGGTAGGCCAGGGAGTCATCGCAACGATTGCTTGATGCGCTGGCTCGATGCGAGAATTGCCGCACTACCTGCTTAGGCTTGGGGAGGACGGCAATTGACCAGCGATGTGCGAATGGACAAATGGCTTTGGGCCGCGAGGTTCTTTAAGACCCGGGCCCTGGCCGCACGAGCGTGTGAACTGGGTAGAATCACCTCAAATAGCCAGCCAGCCAAAAGCGCCCGCCCGGTTCGCGTGGGCGATCTGTTACAAGTGAAGAACGAAGGCGGCGATTTTCAGGTGGAGGTTCTGCTTCTGAGCGACGTGCGTGGTCCCGCGGCCGTGGCACAAACCCTGTATCGGGAAACAGAGGCGAGCCGTGCATTGCGCCTGCAGTTGGCTGAAGAACGTAAGGCGATGCCTCGCTTCGAACCATTGAGCGCGGGCAAGCCCTCGAAACGAAATCGCCGGGTGCTCAACCGGCTTCGGGGTCGAGCGTAGATGGCGTCTGCGGCTCAGTCTTCGCCCCTGTCGCCTACTGCCGCCTTGCTGGGCGAGATCGGGCTTCCTGCTCCTATTGCGGAACTGGCTTCGCGATCGTGGGACGCCATCGTGGTGGGCGCGGGACACAATGGCTTGGCCTGTGCTGCCTACCTGGCTCGCGCCGGCAAGCGTGTCCTGGTACTCGAAAGCCGGGCGCGCGTGGGTGGGGCCTGCACCATCGAAGAACCGTTTCCCGGGGTGCGCATGTCTCCGTGCGCGTACCTTGCGGGACTTTTGCATCCGCTGGTGGTCGATGAGCTACGCCTGGCGGATCGTGGCTTCCATTGGACCCCGGCTTCGAACGGACTTTTTGTGCCGTTTCTCGATGGGACGAGTGTCCAATTGTGGGATGACGACGATGCTTGCGAGGCGGAGATCCGGCGGTTTGCTCCGCGCGATGTAAAGGGCTGGAAGGCGATGAGCGCGGTGATCCGGCGCCTGCGCGATACGTTGCGGCCAGCAGGCGATGGCGATCTGTGGATTGGCGACGCTCCTTCACCAGAAGAAATCGATGCGCGCCTGGGCAGCGATGAGGAAGCACGCCAGGTACTCTTCCATTGGTCGATGGCGGAGTTTGTGGAGCGATATCTCGAAGACCCTAAACTGCAGTCCGCCTATCTCGGCCAGGGAGTGATCGGGACCAAGGCCAGCCCATTCGATCCGGGCACAGCGTCCATCCGGTACCACCACTCGTCGGGTCGGCTGGGCGGCCTGCCTGGCATGTGGGGCTATGTGCAGGGTGGAATGGGCATGGTCTCGTTCTACTTCTGCGATGCGGCTCAAGAAGCCGGTGCGGTGGTGGCCGCCGGAGTGAGCGTGGCGGAGATACTACCTGGTGAAGGCGTGCTGCTGGAGGGTGGGGAACGCATTACTGCTCCAGTGGTGGTTTCGAATGCCGACCCGGTAGTCACGTTGCGTCTTCTGGGCAAGGCTGCGAGCTCTGATTTCCGGACCAAGACGGAGGGTTTGGCAATCGAAGGCTGCACCGTCAAGCTGAATGTTCTGTTGCGGGAGTTGCCGGACTTTACTTCGCGGCCCGGCCAGTTGCAGCCGCACCACTTCGGACAGATCAATGCTCCGCTGAGCCACATAGAATGGAAAGCTGCCTTCGCCGCGAGCAGCAAAGGTGAGTTGCCGGAGCACCTTTGGTGTGAGATTTATTTTCAGAGCGTGCACGATACGAGCGTGGCTCCGGCAGGGCAACACACCATGAGCGTGTTTGCACAATACGTACCTCACACCTTTGCTACCGGCTCATGGGATGAACGGCGGCAGCAGGTGCGCAAGCTAGCTTTTGATTCTATTGGCCGCTTTTGCTCCAACTTGCCCGATGCGGTGCTGGAAGCGCAGGTGATGGGCCCTCCCGATATCGAAGAGAAGGTCGGGCTTACCGGCGGCCATATTTTTCAGGGTGATTGCCTGCCGCAAAACATGTGGAGCCACCGGTTCGCCGCTCGAACGTCGATGCCCGGGTTTTATCTCTGTGGGGCTTGTACGCATCCCGGCGGAAGCGTGATCGGCATGAACGGGCGAAATGCCGCCATGGCCGTGCTGAAAGATATGAGGTAACGCGATGGTAGAAGAGAAGCTGAAACGGGAACTTGGTTTTCGCGATGTCATTCTCTTCTATATCGTCAGCGGCCTTAGCCTGCGGTGGATTGCAACTGCGGCGGCTACCGGACAATCAGCAATCACGGTTTGGGTCTTGGCGTTTTGCGGATTCTTTCTACCGCTCGCCGGCTGCATCCTGGAGCTTTCATCGCGCTATCCCCAGGAGGGTGGCCTCTACATCTGGACTCGCGAGGCCTACGGCGATTTTGCCGGGTTCATCGCGGCCTGGTGTTACTGGATGAGCAATCTTCCTTATTTCGCAGCGGTACTGTATTTCGCCGCCAGCAGCCTGCTCTTTACCACGCCTCGTGCTGCGCGCCTGGCCGATGCAAACGTCTATTTCCTGCTCTTTACCATCGGTATGCTGACCTTGATTACGGTGCTCAACGTATTCGGCCTGGGCTTGGGCAAGTGGCTCAATAATCTTGGCGCAGTGGGCATGGCGGTGCCGGTGGTCATACTTATCCTGCTGGGGCTGTTGTCTTTTTCGCGCTTTGGCTCCGCGACCCACTTCACCTGGGCTGGCTTCATTCCCCATGTTCAAGTGAGGGACCTCATCTTCTGGTCGACGATTTTTTTTGCGTTCACCGGCAGCGAATGCGCCTCGTTTATGGGCGATGAGATCAAGGACGCGCGGCGGGTGGTTCCGCGCTCCCTGGTGATCGCGGGTGTCATCATCACTCTGAGTTATATCGCTGGAACGACCTCCATGCTGGTTGCACTACCATCGAGCAGGATCAGCGGGCTCGGTGGCTTTATGACGGCGATTGATTTTCTTTGCCGGCGGCTTGGGGTTGGCTGCGCTGATTGTCCCGGTCGCAATCCTGGTGGGGATCAGCAATGTCGGCGCGGCCGCGGCGTATCTTTCATCCACGGCCCGGCTGCCTTTTGTGGTGGGGATCAACCACTACCTGCCTGCGGTTTTTGGGAGAATCCACCCGCGATGGAAAACTCCTTATGTCGCAATCATTTCCTACGGGCTCGCGGGAATCGTGTTTGGCTTATTGAGCCAGGCCGGCACAAGTGTAAAGGGCGCGTATGATTTCCTGGTCGCCATGAGTTTGATTGCTTACTTCATTCCTTATTTGTTCGTGTTTGCCTCAATGATCCGTTTGCAATCCCGTCCATCGCCAACTGGGGCGCTCCGGTTGCCTGGAGGTAAACGAGTAGCCATTCCCCTCGCGTGCTTGGGGTTCTTCTCGACCTTCGCCGCTATCATCCTTTCCATGTTTCCCGCGGAGGATGAACCGAATCCGGTCCGGGCGCTGTTCAAGATCCTGGCGATGACCCTGGTGCTGCTGGTTTCCGGTGTTGCCGTTTATTGGCGTGGGCATCGCTCGATTATCCGGGCTACGTCTCTGAGCGAGGGGATTGCGCTATGAACGAGTCTCTTGCTGATGTGCTGGCGCTTTACGATGAAGAGGCGCCGCTTGAGTACGCTTCCACAATCCCCGGTGCCTGGTATGTTGATGAACGCATCGGGCGCCTGGAGCGCGACCAGGTGTTTGGCAGCAACTGGATCGCGGTAGGACGCGTAGATCAGGTCGTGGATACAGGGCAGTTTTTTACTTTTGACCTGGCCGGCGAGCCGCTGGTTGTTGTTCGCGGGGCCGATGATGAGCTGCGTGCGTTCTATAACGTTTGCCGCCATCATGCGGCGGCTGTCATGACGGAGCCATGCGGCGTCGCACAACACCTTCGGTGCCCCTATCACGGATGGACTTATGGGTTGGACGGTTCGCTCAAGGGCACCCCTGACTTTGGTGGGGTCTGTAATTTTGAACGCAGTGCGAATGGGTTGGTACCGGTTCGTGTCGCGAGTTGGGAAGGCTTTGTCTTCGTCAATTTGAAGCAGGATGGGCCTGGGCTCGGAAGCTATCTCGGCGAACTCTGGGAGCGGATTCCTACCAGCGGGCTTCGGTTTTATTCCCGCAAGAGTTATACGTTGGAGTGCAACTGGAAGGTGTACGTCGACAATTACCTGGATGGCGGTTACCACGTGCCACACCTGCACAAAGCGCTCAATAGCGTGCTCGATTATAGCGAGTACACGATTAAGAATGGGCCGAACTATGTGCTTCAGTCGAGCCCGATAGTGGCGTCACAGGATGCTTCGGTGGCTCAGACGCGTACGGGTCGTCGCGCGGAGTATTACTGGCTTTATCCTAATTTCATGATCAATCTTTATGAAGGTGTCATGGATACAAACCTGGTGCTTCCCCTGGGGCAGGAGAAGTGCCTGGTGGTGTTTGATTTTTTCTTTGCGGATAGTAGCGAGGAGTACAAGGCGGAGAGTGTGGCTGTAAGTGACAGGGTTCAGGATGAGGATGTGGATATTTGCGAGTCGGTCCAGCGTGGGTTGCATTCCCGGGCGTATGGCGCGGGGAGGCTCTCCGTGCGGAGAGAGGGCGGGGAGCATTTGTTTCACCGTTTGCTCGCTCGGGATCTAAAGCGGGTTTAGGTTGCGCGCCTTTGCTGCCACTGAAGCGAACTGCAGATCCCTCTACTGGGTAATTGCTGCGTCGGCGATGGCCAGCGATTGATCGAGCTGGTCTACCGCAAAGTCGATTTCGGACTTCTCGATGATCAACGGCGGCGCGATTACAAAGTGGCTGATCCAGGCCTGGATGGAGACGCCTCGTTTCATCATGTCGGCGGCTACTCTATCTACGACGGTTGGCTTTCCGTCAACCTTGTCTTGCTTGGTGTTGAAGGGGGTTTTCTTTTCCTGATCCTTCACCATCTCCAGCGCCCAGAAAAGGCCCAGGCCACGTACTTCTCCGATCGAAGGGTGCTTTGGCTTAAGAGCGTTCAGCTTTTCGCTCATGTACTTGCCCATCTCACGAGCGCGGTTCACCAGGTCAAGCCGCTTCATCTCACTGATGGCCGCCACGGCGGGCGCCAGGGTGATCGGGTGCGCTTCGTAGGTATGACCGTGGGCGAAGAAGTGGTCCTCAAAGTAATCGGCGATCTTGCCCGTAGTGGCGCAGAGCCCGAGCGGGACGTAGGCCGAGGTAATGCCTTTGGCGGTCACCAGAATGTCCGGCTTCACTCCCCAGTGATCCATGGCAAACCATTCACCGGTGCGACCCCAGCCGGACATCACTTCGTCGGCAATCAATAAGACCCCGTGACGGTCGCAAATATCGCGAAGCTTCGGCATGTATTCCGGCGGAGGCACAAGCACGCCATTGGTGCCGACGACCGGCTCTACGATGACCGCAGCCACATCGCTTTCGTTCGAAATCATGTGCTCCAGGTAATCAGCACAGGCGATTCCGCACCCGGATAGGTGTGCTTGATAGGGCACTTGTAACAATTTACTTCCGGCGCGAACAGAAATCCCTGTCCCTTGCCCCCCGGTTCCATGGCCCAGCGGCGTGGATCGCCGGTGGCGGCGATGGAGGCCATGGTCGAGCCGTGATAGGACCGGTAACGCGCGATGATCTTGGTCTTACCGGTATACATGCGGGCGATCTTAAAGGCAGCCTCATTCGCTTCCGTGCCGGAGGTAGTGAAGAAGAATTTGTTTAGCCCCTCAGGCAATACATCGAGTAAAAGACGGCTGAGCTCCACGCGGGTATCGGTCGCGTAGGAGGGCATGATGTAGGCCAGCTTCCGCGCCTGCTCTTCGATCGCCTGGATCACAGCTTGATTCTTGTGCCCCAAGTTGCAGCACATCAACTGCGCCGAAAAATCGAGATAGCGTTTGCCGTTGCCGTCGGTGAAGTAGCACCCTTCGGCATCGACTATGTGCAGGGGATTCCAGCTCTTCTGGTAACGCCAGGTGCCGTAGTTCAGCTTCTTGGTCCAGTCGGAAACTTCCTGGCTGGTCATGGTTGCTTCGGTCACGGTCTCGCTCATGATGGTTTCACCCTAGCTTTCTACTCTAGACCTTTACTTTACAGCGATTAATTCCCCTAGCTCCACCGCCACAGCGCTCAAGCCGTCTTCCATTACCTGCAGGGCCTGGTTAAACTCCTCATCGGTTATGGTCAGCGGCATCAGCAGGCGGACGATGTTATCGTAAGTGCCCGCATTCAGCACCAGGACGCCGTGGTGCAGGCAATGCTGCACCAGCTTCTTTACGGCTTTCGCACTGGGCGCCCCGGCAAGTCGACAAACTCCATGGCCTGCATGGCGCCTACTCCGCGAACGTCAGCGATAAAGACATGGTGCCGCTGCCAGGCGGTCGCTGCTCGTTGAAACTGTTCCCCCAAGCGAGCGCGCGCGCGCCAGCAACTTTCCATCGGCAAATTCTTCCAAAACGGCTAACGCCGCTGCGCAGCTTGCGGGGTTGCCGCCGAAGGTTCCGCCCAGGCCGCCGGGGCCAGGGGCATCCATGATCTCCGCGCGGCCGGTGATCGCCGCCAAGGGTAGTCCGCCGCCGAGAGACTTCGCGGTGAGGATGAGATCAGGCTCGATGCCGAAGTGTTTACTGGCGAAGAGTTCGCCGGTGCGGCCGAAGCCAGTTTGCACTTCGTCGGCAACGAAGACGATGCCGCGCTCGCGGCAGATCTCGACCAACGCCGGCAGGAAGCCGGCGGGTGGAACAACAAAGCCGCCTTCCCCAAGCACCGGCTCAATCACGATGGCTGCGACGGACTCGGCCGCTACTACGCGGCGAAAGGTCTGGTCGAGCAGCTCGTTGACCTGACCTTTGGTCATCGGCCCGCGGTGGAAAGGCGGGCATTGGCGGGCACTCCGTAGGGGATGCGATAGACATCGGGCAGGAAGGGGCCGAAACCTTCCTTGTAAGGATGGGTCTTGCTGGTGAGCGACAGCCCAGTCATGGTGCGGCCGTGAAATCCATCTTCTACGCGAGAGAACCGCCGGCCGGCCGGTGAAGGCTCGCGCGATCTTCACCGCATTCTCCACCGCCTCCGCGCCGCTGTTCACAAGGAAGGTCTTCTTGGCAAAGCTCCCCGGCGTGAGTTGGTTGAGCTTTTCCGCCAGCGCGACATAGCTCTCGTAGCCGGTCACCTGAAAACAGAGATGGAGAAAAGCATCCAGTTGTGACGCAGCGCGCTGAGCACGCGCGGATTGCGGTGGCCAACGTTGGTGCAGCCGATACCACCGCCCAGATCGATGAAGCGGTTGCCATCTACATCTTCGAGGATGGCGCCCTCGGCATGGCGCATAAACAGCGGAGTGGAGGCATAGACTCCGCGCGGAAGAGCCTTCAGGCGGCGGGCCATCAAGGCACGCGAATTGGGCCCGGGAATTTCAGTCTTCAGTCGAATGTTGGACATGGTGTCAGTACCATCCAATCGGCGATTCATTCAGATTGATGTGCACCTGCTTGGTCTCGAGATATTCGTCGATCCCGTGGAGCCCCAGTTCCCTGCCGAAGCCCGATTGCTTGAAACCGCCCCAGGGCGCTTCCACATAAGTGGGCTGCATGTGATTGACCCAGACGATTCCGGCGCGGATGGCTTTCACCATGCGCAGGGCGCGATAGATGTCACGCGTCCAGACGGCAGCGGCTAGTCCGAAGGATGTGTCGTTGGCAATCTTGAGCGCATCGCGTTCGTCATCGAACGGGATCACGGCAGCCACCGGGCCGAAGATTTCTTCCCGGGCGATCCGCGAAGAGTTAGTCACGTCGTAAAAGATAGTTGGTTCCACGTAGTAGCCGCGGCTCATGGAAGCAGGCCGCCCTCCACCGAGCGCCAGCTTGGCTTCGGACTTGCCCAGCTGCTGATAGGCAGAAAACACGGTCGTACTGTTCGCGGCTTACCAGGGGACCCATCTTGGTGGAGCGGTCGAGCGGCGGTCCCAGCTTGATGGTGCGCGCTTTCTCGGTCATGGCTTCGAGAAATTTTGGATAGATCGACCGCTGCACCAACACCCTGCTGCCGGCCGAGCAAACTTCGCCCTGGTTAATGAAAATTCCGAAGAGCGCGCCATCGATGGCGGCTTCAAAATCGGCATCGGCAAAGAAGATGTTGGGCGACTTGCCGCCGAGTTCGAGGGTCACGCGCTTGAGGGTATCGGCGGCGGACTTCATGATCAGCTTGCCCACTGCGGCCGATCCGGTGAAGGCCACCTTGTCTACATCGGGATGGGCGACAATGGCGGCGCCGGCCGTCTCGCCCAGCCCGGTCACGACGTTGACCACGCCGGCAGGCACTCCACACTCCGCCAGCCAGCCGGCCAGCTTCAACATGGTGAGCGGCGTTTGCTCCGCCGGCTTCAACACGCAGGTGCAGCCTGCGGCCAGCGCGGGCGCCAGCTTCCAGGCGGCCATGCCGATGGGGTAGTTCCAGGGAATGATCTGCCCCGCGACCCCGACCGGCTCTTTCAACGAGAGGCTGAGAGCATTGTCGGGAACAGGATTGACCAGGCCGGAGACTTTGTTGGCCAGACCGCCGTAGTACTCAAAGCAGGTGGCGGCATCGGCGATGTCGTATTCCGATTCGACAATCGGCTTGCCGCAGTTGCGCGACTCCAGTTCCGCGAGCAGCGGGGCTTCTTCGCGGAGCTTGGCCGCGATGCGAAAGAGGATGCGGCCTCGATCCTGCGCGGTGGTTTGTGGCCAGCCACCTTCATCGAAGGCGTGGCGGGCTGCGGCCACGGCAGCGTTGATATCCGACTGCGCTGGCGTCGGGAATTTCGGCAATGACTTCTTCGGTCGAAGGGTCGTATACAGGAATGCGCTTGCCGGAAGAGCCTTCCGTCCATTCCCCGTTGATAAACATCGGTTCACAACTGGTTTGCGAGACAGCCATGGTGGCTCCTTTCGAGAGCTAGGCCCGGGGGAATATTTGCTGGGTGCGCCAGAGGGCGCACCCAGCTTGTTGGCGACCGAAACGCTAAGCCAGTGACTCCTGCGGCGCCTTGGTTTCCTGCTGAGCCTGGGCCAGTGCCGGCGCCACTTCTTCAAAGGCGGAGAGGTGCTTGTCGATATCCGCCATGGAGTGGGCGACGGAGATGGTCCACTGCTCGTCCCACCAGTAGGGCTGCGCCATCACGCCACGGTTCAACATGCCGAACCAGTAGAGCTTCCACAGATTCGTATCGACGGCATGCCATTCGCGATAGTTACGAATCTTGTGGCGATAGAGCAGCATGGCGCCGTTCGCTCCCGCACTCTCTACGTAAGCTTCGAGGCCGGTCTTCTGCACGATCTGCTTGTAGCCGGAGACCAGGGCGTCGCTCACCTTGCCGATGTGGGCGTAGCCCGCGGGCGTGAGCACTTCGCGCAAGGTGGCAAGACCAGCGGCCATGACCAGCGGGTTGGTGGCGTAGGTGCCGGCGTGGAAGACCTTGTGCTCCGCGATCACGTCCAGCACTTTTTTGCTGGCTGCGAACGCTGCCAAGGGGAAACCGCCGCCAATGGACTTGGCCAGAGTCACGATGTCGGCCTTGATGTTGAAGTACTCGCAGGCTCCGCCACGGCCGAGCTTGGCGCCGGTCTTTACCTCGTCGAAAATGAGCAGCGCGCCTTCGCGGGTGCAGATCTCGCGCAGGCCTTCGAGGTAGCCCGGCTCCGGCATGCAGATGCCGATGTTCATCATGATGGGTTCCAGGATGACGGCGGCAATCTGGCCTGGGTTTTCCTTGAACAGGCCGTTGACGGCCTTGAGATCGTTGAACTGGGCGACCAGCGTATTCTTCACGGTATCGGCGGGTACTCCGCCGGAGGCCGGTACCTGGTTGGGCCGGTCGGGATCGCCGACGAGGTCGAGATTGGGCTTCATGCTGACCAGCACGGAGTCGTGCACGCCGTGATAGCCGCCTTCCATCTTGATGATCTTGTCGCGGCCGGTGAAGCCACGGGCGATGCGGATGGCGTGCATGGTCACTTCGGTCCCGCTGCTGCCGAAGCGCACCTGCTCCACCGGAAAGCGCTGGCAAATTTCGTCGGCCAGGTCGTACTCCAGGGTGTGCGGCATGCCATACATGGTGCCGGTGACCAGCCGCTCCTGCACGGCGGCAACCACGGCCGGGTGGCAGTGGCCGGCCATGAGGGCTCCAAAACAAAGGTTGAAGTCGATGTATTCGTTGCCGTCGAGATCGTGGATGTGGGTTCCCTTGGCGTCTTTTACAAACAAGGGCCAAGGCTCGTAACTGCGGAAGTTGCTGGCGACGCCAAGCGGCATGCGGGGTTGGGCGCGCTTGAGTGCGGCTTTCGAGCCTGGGGTACGTGCTTCAAAAGTGGCGAGTTCCTTCTCCAGAAGGGGGTGCATGGGGGTTCATCCTTTGCCCAAAGGGCTGTCAAGTCGTACGGAGGCCGGGTGCAGCCAGAGAGAATGCTCTAGCGTGCGAGGGGACTGGGATCGGGCCGCCGGCACAGCCGGGCTTCGCCGCGGGCATAGCGGAGAAACCACCGCATCCGGCAAAAGGTGCCGGAAACGCGGGGTGTTGCGATATCAGAGAGAGAAGACATTCGCTTGAGAAACCCTGTTTTGCATTATATGACCTGGAAGCTCTCTCAGGAAAGGCGTTGCCACGTTTAAACCCTTGTAGTAATTTCTGGAAATTAGCCAGTCTCCACCTCACCTCGTCCGCTTACATTTGCAGTCGTCCGGCCAATCATTTCGGAGCCATCATTTGTCAAATCTGAGCGCGAAGAGCATTCATGCTCGTTCTGCTGTGCGCGATGGCTGCGTTTAGCGTTCTTTCCGGGTGCAAGAAGGCGCCACCGACCCTCAGCCTGTTGGTTTGGGAAGGCTACGCCGATCCTTCTTTCATCCAGGGCTTTGAAGCCAAATGCCAATGCAAAGTGACTGCGGCTTACATGGGCTCCAGCGATGAACTGGTGGCCAAGTTGCGCGGGGGCGCTTCCTCCAACTACGACGTGATCTCGCCCTCGAGCGACGTGGCGACCGATGCTCAGCCGGTCCGGCCTGGTGGCTCCGCTCGATCTGAGCAAAATCCCGAATTACGCGCAGCTTTCGCCAAGCCTCACCTCGCGGACGCTGGTTAAGCAAAACGGCAAGGTCTACGGCGTGCCCCTCACCTGGGGGCCCGAATCCCCTGCTCTACGACACCAGGGCCTTTCCCAAAGCCCCCGCGACCTGGGCTGAACTTTGGGATCCGAAATTTGCCAACAAGCTATCGTTCTGGGACGACCTCTCCACCATGTACATGGCGGCCGAGGTGCTCGGCTTTGGCAAGACCGATCCTGCGGCGATCTACAACCTGACCGATGCGCAACTGGAGCAGGTGAAGCAAAAGCTGATCGCGCTTGAAACCGAATATCCGCAAGCTTTGGACCACCGGTGGGGAGCTGACGAACCTGTTTCAGAATCATGAAGTCATCGCGGGCATGGGCTGGCCCCTGGTGACCAACCAGCTGCATAAGAGTGGACTGCCTATTCAGGAGGAGATTCCCGCCGAGGGAACCACCGGGTGGATCGACCACCTGATGATTACCTCGTCCAGCGATAACAAGGAACTTGCGTATCAGTTATTGAATTACCTCATTCAGCGCACAGGCGCAGAAGCAGCTCAGCGATGTGACCGGGTATATCCCGGCCAACCCGCAGGCCGCCGCGCTGATGACGCCGGAGCAGCGCCACAGCCTGCACCTGGACGACATCGATGCTTACCAGCGGCAGATTGTCTTCTGGCAGGATGTGCCGCGGCGCGCGAAATACACCGAGATGTGGAATGAAGTAAAGGCGAGCCAGTGAAGGGCTCGGCATGAGCGCCTTTCTGCGGCTGGAGAACGTGGGCAAACGCTTCGGCGAGCACATGGTGCTGGCATCCATTTCGCTGGACGTGGAACAGGGCGAGTTTCTTACCCTGTTGGGCGAAAGCGGCTCGGGCAAGACCACGCTTTTGCGCATTCTGGCCGGGTTTGAAGAGGCGACGAGCGGGCGCGATTTTGCTCGAAGATGCGCGGCTGGATGCGATGCCTCCCCATCGCCGCCCGATTCATACCGTCTTCCAAAGCTACGCCCTCTTTCCCCACATGAGCGTGTTCGAGAACGTAGCCTACGGCTTGCGGGTGCGCGGGTGTGCGCGCGACGAAATGACGTGCTCGAGTGGAGGAGGCGCTCGGAGAAAGTGCACATGGGGCAATTTGCCAGGCACTTTCCCCGGCAAATCAGCGGAGGGCAAAAACAGCGGGTGGCGCTGGCTCGCGCGCTGGTCAACCGGCCCCGGCTGTTGTTGCTCGACGAGCCACTCTCCGCCCTGGACGCCAATCTTCGCCTCGAAATGCAGCGCGAACTGAAAGCTGCTGCAGCGCGAGGTTGGCATTACTTTCATTTTTGTTACCCATGACCAGAGTGAGGCGCTGGCTATTTCGGATCGCGTGGTTTTGCTTCGCCACGGCAAGGTGGAACAGTGCGGCACACCGCGTGCGATCTACGCTACGCCGCGGACGGCGTATGCGGCTTCGTTTCTGGGCAAGAGCAACCTGGTCCAGGGGACGGTTCGAGCACGGTGTGGCCGACTGCGCCGATTTCTCTGTACCGGTCACGGTGGCGGATGGCGCGGTCACGTTTTCGCTGCGCCCGGAGTGTATCGTTCCTGTAACAGAGACTGCGCCGGCCGGATGAGCAGGTGGTTCCATTTATCGCAGAGGTGGTTGCAGAACAGTTTCACGGGGCTGATTCGCTGCTTACGCTGCGTTGCGCATCCGGGACTGGAGCTATCGGCGCGCGTTGCCGGCCCGCGCGGTAACGGCGGCTGGTTTGCCTTCCGGGCACAAGACCTGGTTCCACTGGAGCAGGAATAACATGGCGCGTTCCCGGCTGTCTGCATGGCTGGTGACGCTGCCGCCATTCGCCTGGATTGCCCTGTTCCTCTTCACGCCTTATTGTCTTCTCTTTTGTTACAGCTTCTGGAGCCTGGATGCCAGCGCAGCAGGTGGTTCACCATCTAACCCTCGCGAATTATCTGCATCTGATGCACACCCCGCTCTACCTCACCGTGATTCTTGCGTTCCATGCGCATTGCTTTTTCGGTGGTGCTGCTTTCTTTGCTGATCGGTTATCCGCTGGCGTGCTTTCTTGTCTTTCAGGCCGGCAAGTACCGGCAGATTCTTTACCAGGCAGTGATTATCCCGCTGTGGATCAGCTACCTGGTGCGCGCCTACGCCTGGAAGGTGATCTTCGGCAACGAGGGGGTGATGAATACCCTGCTGCTCTGGTGCCATGCAACCCGGCATCCTCTGGGTTTTCTCTTGTACAGCCCCTTTGCCGTGATCGTCACGCTTACCCACATCTATGTGCCTTTTGTGGTCCTGCCGGTGGTTGCTTCGCTCGAAAAGATTCCGCGGGAGCTACTCGAATCTTCGAGCGACCTGGGAGCAACGGCCTGGCAGACCTTCACCCGGGTGATTCTTCCGTTGTCGCTGCCCGGTGTTCTCTCTGGGGCTACGTTTGCGTTTTTGCTTAGCTTCGGTGATTTTCTGGCGCCGCTGCTCTTGGGTGGGCCGAGCAGCGTGATGATCGCCAACATCGTGGCCAATCTCTTCGGCGCCGATTACAACTGGCCGCTGGGGGCGGCGGTTGCTGTGCTTATCCTGGTGATGGTGCTGGTTATTCTCACGGTCACACAGCGGCTGGAACGACGCTGGAGAGCGGCATGAAGGCCGGCAATCGTACCCTTCCGGCGTTGTCGACGGCTTACGCCGCCGCAGCTTATGCCTTTCTTTATTTGCCGATCGTCGTGCTGGTGGTTTATTCCTTCAACCGCGATGGCGTGGGCGGGTTTCCACCACAACATTGGACACTCGATTGGTATCGCACGCTGTTCGACGACTCCGCCATGTGGACCTCGGTTGGCAACAGCGCCATCGTCGCCCTCTCCACGGTTGTCTTATCGATGTTGATCGGCTTTCCCGCGGCCTACGCTCTCGATCGTTATTCGTTCCCGGGCAAAGCAGCCTTTCAGCGGCTGGTCCTGCTGCCGCTGATCGTTCCGGGCGTGATCACCGGCATCTCGCTGCTCTTGGTGACGGTGAGCAGTGGATTCCGTCTAAGCCTGGTGACGGTGATTCTCGGTCATTCCACGGCTTTGACGGCAGTGGCCACAACGGAGATCTTTGCCGGACTGGCGAAGCTCGATCGCTCGCTGGAGGAGGCTTCCGCCGATCTGGGAGCCACGCAGGATCCAGACGCTGGTGCGGATTGTCCTGCCCGGGTCTGCGGACCTCCTGCTGGGCACCGCGCTTCTCATTTTTACGCTTTCCATGGATGAGATTGCCGTTACTTTTTTCCTGATCGGCCGGGAGAACACGCTGCCCCTGGAGATCTGGTCACGTCTGCGACGCGGCGCGACCCCGGAGATGAATGCCATTGCCACGCTGATCTTTTTGTTTTCGGTGGTCACCATTTTCCTGTCGCAGTGGTTGATGAGCCGGAGAAAGCACGGAGACAATCAATCGATGAGTTGGACCGACAAAGAGCTGGGCATGGATCGCCGGATTACTCGCCGCGATTTCATGAACGGTGCGGCCATGGCCATCGCCGCGGCGGCCACTCCGCACTCGTTCGCGCAAGAGAGCAACGGAGGCGCAAGACCGTCCTGGCTATGACCCGCCAGCTGCTCACGGATTGCGCGGCAGTCATGTGGGCGCGTTTGAAGTCGCGCACCGGCTGCGCGACGGCACCTTCTGGAACACTGCAGGGCAGCCTGAAAGCACGGGCGAAAGCTATGACCTGATTGTCGTGGGCGGCGGGCATCAGCGGTCTCTCTTCCGCGCGCTTCTTCCATCAGGCTGCCGGCAAGACAGCGCGCGTCCTCATCCTGGAAAACCACGACGATTTCGGCGGGCACGCGAAGCGCAATGAGTTCCAGGTGGACAAGAATTTCATGCTGGGCTTCGGAGGCACGTTTTCGATCGAGAGCCCGGCTCCGTATAGTCCTGTAGCCAAGGGAGTGATCCGCGATCTGGGCATCGATGTTTCCTCCTACGCGACGGCATCTGGACACAAAGCCCTACTATCGCTCCCTTGGTCTGAAGAAGAAGATACTTTTTCGACAAGGAAACTTTCGGCGCCGATCGCCTTGTGATCCACCCTTCAGAGCGGGCAAGACGAGAAGATCTGGCAGCGAATTCGCGTGCGCAGGCTCCGCTGACAGACAAAGCCAAAGCAGATCTGAAGCGGCTTTATGCTCTCGATGAGGATCTGATGCCGGGCCTCTCTTCGGAGCAGAAGAAGGCGAGGCTGGCCCGCATGAGCTATGCCGATTACCTGACCAACCTAGTCAAAGTGGATCGTCAGGTGGTGGCGCTGCTGGACCCGGAACAGAAATCGCTTTACGGCGTCGGCATTGACGCCATCTCCGCGCAGGATGCGTGGGGTTTGGACATGCCCGGATTCGAGCGGACTCAAACTCAACGCCTGGCGCCGGGCCCAGGCATGGGCCGCGATGCGATCCCTAACGAAGAAGCGGAAAAATATTTCTTTCATTTCCCTGATGGAAACGCTTCAATTGCGCGACTCATGGTGCGTTCACTGATTCCCGACGCTGTACCTGGCAAGTCAGCCGACGACATTGTCACATCTCAGATTCGTTATGAACAGCTCGATCAAGCCGGCAAATCCAACACGCATCCGTTTGAACAGCACCGTCGTGCGCGTACGACATGAGGGAGACCCATCCCGCGCGAAGGAGGTGGAGGTGACGTATGTGCAGGGATGGCCGGCTATACACGGTCAAGGGGGCGCATTGCATTCTGGCTTGCTGGCACCAGGTCATTCCTTTACCTCACTAGCGAGTTGCCGGCAGCGCAAGTGGCGGCGTTGCGATCAGCGGAAAAGGTTCCGCTCGTTTACACCAACGTGGCGCTTAAAGAATTGGGAGAGCTTTGTCCGTTTGCAGACGCGAAGCGTCACCGCGCCTGGATCTTATTTCACTGATTTTGGCCTGGACCGTCGTGTCAGCATTGGCGATTACCATTGCACCAAGCGGCCGGATGAGCCGATCGTGCTCACCATGGAACGTTATCCGTGTTCGCCCGGACAGCCGGCGCGGCAACAGCATGTGCCGGACGGTACGATCTCTATGGCACCTCATTCGAAACTTTCGAAAGAAAGATCAGGGAGTTGCTTGCCCGGAGTTCGGGAGCCGGTGGATTTGATCCGGCACGGGATATTGCGGCGATTACGGTCAATCGCTGGCCTCATGGATACGCTTACCAATACAACTCATTGTGGGATCCGTTCTGGTTGAACGGCGGGCCGCTTCCTTGCGTCGAGGCACGAAAGCCTTTTGGGCGGATTGCTATCGCCAATGCGGATGCCGACGCTTATGCGTACACAGACTGTGCCATTAACCAGGCCTATCGGGCGGTGGGTGACTTGAAGATTGCGGCAGTTGAGGGGAACTGCTGATCTCTTCGTTTTTCTAGGTTACCACGGCCGGGTGACCGGGCCACGCTTTGCCTCGCGTTATCAGGCCCGCTAGAAGCAGATAGAGCAAGAGCCCGATGGGCCCAAAGAGGAAAGTCAGCAGCAGGCACGGGAGCACGAGCAGGAAGGGCACGCGGTTGCGCCGTGCGTCTCGTACTTGCCAACTGCCGATAAAAAGATCAAAGGCCAGGTAGTGGACCCATCCGGCAAGGACCAGCCAGTGGTCGGTGAAAAGCAACATGACGGCACTGAGAGAATTGAATCCACCCTTGTGGCCACTCCAGTGGGTGAGAATGAGCACCAGGTAGAAAGCGGATAGCAAAGCCGGGACCAGCAGACCGGTTATCAGCGAAGAGACGATACGCGAAGCACGGGCCGACCAGCCCGTGAGCCACCAACAGAAGCCAACCGGCCAACGCCACACTGTTGCAAAGTCGAAAGAGCGCATCCGCAGTCATGAAATGCCTTCCCTGGTATTGAAAATATGATCGGCCTGCTTGCTGCTGATCAGCGACGACGGCAATCGCTGTTGCCACCAACCACGCAGCAAAGCTTCCAAGGTTACACCATCAGGCTGTGCAATCGACTGCCCTCGGAAGGCTTGCCAGAGAACGAGCCCGAACAGCGCCAGGTAGCTGGTGGCTGCGGCAAAGATCAGGTTACGTTGCGTTCGCTCGCCTGCCGGCGCTCTGCGACGGGCGATCCACCACGCCAGCAGCGGCAATACCTGCAAACCATGCATGCCAAGGAAATGAGCGATCCGCAAATCGCCGTGATCGGCGCTCCAACCGGTAACAGGCAATCCACGGCCGCCATCCGGCGCGCCTACGGTGTGCGCGCCCGCGATGGGAAGCCGGCCGGTAGCATGCGCCTCCGCTAGTTGCTGGGAGTTCGGCATGGTCATCAGATCCTCCTGAGCCCGTGCCGATCAATGCCAGTACCATGCCCAGCCGCAGCGACCATCCCCAGGCGGAATGAACAAAGGGTTGGCGGAAGAGAACCACCGCGAGCAGCAGCATCGCCAGCCAGATACAGGCGATGCTGACCCCCATGACAGCAAACACCGCGCATCAAAATGCGGGCCGACGTTGAAATGGCTGGTCGTGCCCCGGGCCGCCTGCATGTCAATCAGCGCGATCTCAATAAATAAACCCAGCGCCAAGCACAAAGTCGAGTCCACGCCTGATAGTGCGGCCAGATGGTGGTCGATGCAATGCAGAAGGCAAAGCTCCAGGCAGCAATCATGGTGGAAAGCGCGAATTTTGCCGGCTTAAGCCATGCCGGCGCCCCGGTAATCACACGATGGTCGACGACCAGACCAAAAACGCAAAACACGAGGTCGGCGGCCATGATGAACCCCAACACGGTCAATGCGGGCGATGCAGCATAGCCCGCGGCTGCCAATCTTCTCCACGGCGAGTGAATCGTTTTCCATGTAAAAGAGATTAACATGAATGTTAATCAGATTCACATTCGGGTAGAATTAAATTCGGCGTGACCCCTGCCAAGAAACGTCCCTATCATCATGGAGATCTGCGCTCAGCCCTGATGCGGGCGGCGATTTTGCTGGTCGAGGAAAACGGCGTGAAGGGTCTTGCCTTGAGCGATGCTGCACGCCTGGCCGGCGTAAGCGTAGCCGCCCCTTATCGCCATTTCAAAGACAAGGAAGGCTATGTGGCAGAGATTGCCGCGGAAGGCTTTGGCCTGTTTCGCGATGCCCTGGCGCGGGCTACGCAGAGCTGACCCGAAAGATAAGGTCAGATCGGCTGGTGGAGATGGGAGTGGCCTACGTCGATTTCGCACTCGAACACCGCTCTCACTTCAAAGTGATGTGGGAAGGCGGGATTTCCAAGGAGAAATATCCGAGGTTGCCAGGACAGCGTATGAAGCATATTTACTGCTGGAAGGGGCGGCTCAGGACCTGCTGCCTTCCGCTGCGCCTCGCCGGCAAAAGGCTCGTTGCGAGTGCGTGGAGCCTGGTTCATGGTTTTGCCACACTGACACTGGAGCGTGAACTCGAGGTAGCGGCGGCTGACAAGGAGGCGAAGAAACTGTTGCGGCAATCCCTTCACCTGTTGCTGGACCAGTTCGGTCACTAGCTTAGCTAGGGCATGTAGAAAACTTCGCGCAACATGGGAAAACGCTCGCTGGGAAGCAGTGGGTCCAGAGCAGGGTCGGGCAGGAGCAAAATAGGGGGCCATGGCCTGCTGCCATCGAGTGTTGATCGGATCGGCTTCAATGGCCGCCCAGGTCTCCTCGAAATTCTCGACTTGCATGGTGAGGAAAAGAAGCTGATCGCGGCTGAAAGATGGAGTATTCGGAGATACCGGCACGTTTGAGGAGCGCCAGCATCTCCGGCCATACTTCCTTGATGGGCCTGGTCGTACGCCTCTTCCGTGCCGGGACGTAACCGCAGAAGGAACGCGACTCTTTGCATAGTTACCGGCTATGGGTTATTCGGGCTGACGAACCATGCGAAGATAAGGCTTGGGCGATTTCCAGCCGTTGGCATATTTCTGCCTGGCTTCTTCGTCGGAGACGGAGGGCAGGATGATGACGTCATCCCCTTGCTTCCAATCGGCGGGGGTGGCCACCTTGTGTTTGGCGGTTAGCTGCATGGAATCGATGACCCGCAGCAGTTCCGGAAAATTGCGTCCGGTGGTCATCGGGATAACTCAGGTGCAGCTTGATTTTCTTGTCGGGACCAACGATGAAGACGGTGCGGACGGTGGCGTTGGTCGCCGCCGTACGGCCGTCGGAAGTATCACCTGCATCGGCGGGCAACATGTCATATAGCTTGGCGACCTTGAGCTCAGTGTCGCCAATCATGGGGTATTCGACCTTGTAGCCCCCGGTCTCTTCGATATCGATGGCCCATTTTCCGTGATTGCTCACTGGATCCACGCTCAGGCCGATGACCTTGGCGTTGCGCTTTTGAATTCGTCATGCAGGCCGGCCACGCTGCCCAACTCGGTAGTGCAGACCGGAGTGAAGTCTTTCGGGTGGGAAAAGAGAATGGCCCAACCATCGCCAATCCACTCATGAAAGTGGATGGTGCCGTGGGTCGTTTCGGCGGTAAAGTCCGGCGCCGTATCGTTAATTCTGAGGGACATGCTTGCGTTTCCTGCTTTCGCTCATTTTGAAGTCTTGACGTTGGTTGCCACAGCCGGCTGAGAGCAGAGTCAGTCCTGCATAGAAGAACTCAGATTCCCGCTCCACAAGCGGCCGCAATCGATTTCCGTCATCCCATAGTTTAACAGGGTGAGTTGGCTGCTGGGATGGCAAGGTTGAGCCGAGTCTGCGGTTGGGATCCGTCGCACAATTCCAGTCGAAAGATTGACCTTCACTTCAGGGCACGGGGGCACGGCAGCACCGCATCCTAAGCCCCACACCGGAGAGATTCAATTCGACCATGCGTACCCGCCCCCCTAACTCGGCAAGTCCGCCCTGATACAACCTCGAACTGAACGGATGTCGCAATGTTTCCGCTCGCAACATTGCCGCATCGAGATTACACGCAGCGACCGTTATAACTCCGGCAGCAATGCTATCAGTGTCAGGTCAGATGGCGAAGGAATCGAGGGCCTACCCTTTCGCGCCATTGTGGGGATGATATCGGCCGGGTGCGTTTTGTCAAAATCGATATCGAGGGATCAGAGGGACCGATTCTCAACTCAATTCTCGAAGCATTGGGTGAACTGCCAAGCGACCTGATCGTTGCGTCAGAAGTGAGCCCAGCGTCGGCCGAACATGTCGCGCGTTTCATCGGTGCCGGGTTTCGCGCTTATGCAATGCAGAACGTCTACACCATCGATTACTATCTGATCCGGTCATACCTGCGCAAGTTTGGCGAGGGCAAGATCGTCCACATGGTTCCGGTGAGTGGGTACAACCAAAAATATGGAGACTACATTTTTGAGCGGCTCAGCTCTCCGACGGTCTAAGGTCAGAAGGATGAGTAAAACAAATCGCTCATCACAATTTGTCGCGGTCGAAAACATTCCGATGGATGTTCGGCAGACGAGACGGGTAGGACTGGTGTCGGAGCCTGTCCGCCAAGATGTGCGAAGGGACATGGCCGATTTTCTTCACTCAATGCGATCACTCCGAGAGGCTGGGTTGAGCGTATTCGACTGGGCAGCCAACATCGGGATGCGAATATTCTGACCAGATTCAATGTGGTCAGGATTGTTTAGCGAAGGGTTGAGGTCATGGATCTGCTGTAAAAGCTCCGATGTGCAAGTGCCGTATTCCCGGATACAGATGCCGAGTAGCGTCTGCCCCGCTGCCACGCGAACGGTGCCAACGGAGTCGGGCGGCAAAATACGATTTGCAGTCAGCGACGGTGGCAAGGCAGACATCTTGGACGGACGATCCACGCCTGCCACGGCCGCGGGAGTTGCGGGTGCAGTGGACGGGGCGGACAATGGCGCTGCCGATTCGTGAAGCTCCGAAGATTGCGGGGCAGAGACGACCGGGTCTTGGACTGCCGTCTCCTGGACTGCCGTCTCCTGGGCGGCCGTCTCCTGGACGGCGGGCTCATGGCCGGCGACCTCATGGCCGGCGACCTCATGGCCGGCGACCTCATGGGTTACCGGCTCCTGGACAGCCGGAACCGGTTTGGCGGTAGCCGCGATGGGGGGCTGCGATTCATCCGTTTGATTGAGCCATCGCCAGCTCCCGAAAAGGCCCAGCGCGACGGCCAGCAGGACGGCGGCAGCAACCACGATTTTTGGGGACCATCCGCCTGAGCGCCGGTCGTCGGCCGGTATATATTCGAGGATTTCTTCGGTGACTTTCTCCTCCGGCTTCGAGGTAACGGGGGCTCTCGTGCGCCGCGGTCCAATATCAAGATCACCAATCACCTGGCGAATCACATCGCGGTCGATGGGTTTCTGCTGCAAAGCTGCTCCAAGCGATAATGCGTTGAAACAGAAGTTGTTGATATTGCGGGGAAGGCCTTCGCTGCTCAGGGCGATGAGTGCCAGAGCATCCTTGGTGAACAAAGGCATATCGGAGTTGTACCCCGCGACGCGCAATCTGTGCAGGATGTAGAGAGTTGTGTCTTCTGGCGTGAACGGTTGCAGACGAGCGAAAATCGAGATCCGCTGGCGTAGCTGTAAAAGTTCCGGCGAACCTATGTTGTTGGCGAGTTGGGGCTGTCCAGCAAGAACAATCTGGATGAGTTTGTCGCGCGCAGTTTCAAAGTTTGAGAGCATACGCACAAGCTCGAGGACAGAATCGTCAAGATTTTGCGCCTCATCAATCACCACCACCACGCGTTTACCCAGGCGGTATTGTTCAGTAAGCAAATCCCGTAATCGGATTTGCATCTCCACCAGATTTCCCTGTAAGTCACGCACGCCAAGGCCGGAAAGCAGTGATCGCAAAAGGTCGGTCGGTGTGGATATGGTCTGGAACAGGAACACGATACGGGCTTTATCCCGCAGAATATGCAACATCTCAAAAATCAGCGTCGTCTTTCCCGCTCCTGGGGTCGCAATCAGCGCGACAAATCCGCAGCCAGCCTCGATGCCGTAGATCAGGGAATTCAGAGCTTCTTTGTGGGTGTGGGTAAGAAACAAATAGCGAGGGTCGGGAGTCACTCCAAACGGTTGCTCTTCGAGTCTGTAGTAGTCCAAAACCATCATTGGTTGAGAATCCTTTGGGCCAGCGACCGGAAGCTGAATCAGGGGGAACTGAGGCACTTTGCATCTCTCTGCCGAGTAGTTCTGCCAACATCAGCAAAACCTCAGCCTGAAAATCCGGAATTTGATTTCTTCGGAACGCGGCGTGCTGAATCGGGCCCAGTTGCAGTCGGGTCTGACACGAGGCAACCTCTTGCGAAACAGCCTGTCAAAACGCCGGTCTGCTCTCGACGTGCTCGATGGGTAAGAATCCGATAGCGGAGGGAGGTGGCGACTACCGAGGTTACCCGGGATCGCGGTTGCAACACTCGCTTGCCGCGACCAAACTGAGGGTAGCATAGCACGTGGGCACACTGCGTGGGTGTGTTGAAAAGTAGACTGTTACCTTGCCCTTTTTGATCGGCGATTCAGACACGCTTATGCTCCTTATTCAGTACTGCCCCCAAAACCTGAATTCGGGAGGCACGGACAGATCTCACCGCGGTAAGAGCGGCATCCTGCCTGGTCGAGCCCGCTTCGAGAACCAATACCATTCCGTCTGACAATTGCCCCAAAGCGATTGCATCGGCGTACTGGGATAGGGGTGGTGCGTCGACGATGACAAAATGAAACTCCGCACGCAGTTCGACAAACCGGGTGCGCACGCGTGCTCCTGCCAGGAGATTCGCCGAATTGATGGCGACCGGACCGGAAGATAGGAGCCATAAGCATCCGTTGCCCACGGGTTTCATAAAGGTTCGGACGCTCCCTTCCTTTAGCAAAGCGTCGGTAAACCCCAGGTAATCCGTTGTCCCCAGTACCCTGGCCAGTGCAGGAGAGCGAAAGTTCGCTTCGACGAGGCCGACAGCACCGGGAGCGCTTGCCGTCAGAGCCCTGGCAACGGAAGCCGCAACTCTGCTGCATCCGTTGCCGTGATCGATTGCGGCAAAGACGACCATGCGTGGCGCCTTCTGTTGCGGTTGCAGGAAGATCCGCTCCACCAGGATTGCCATCGGGTCGCTAGCCGGAGACCGCGGGAAAGTATTGCCGCGGCCCTCCCCTGTTGTCAACGTAAGGTCTAAGGGGTAACTTGGCAGCAGTGCCTGCTTCTGTTCAACTTCGCGCATCAAGTCATAATTTCTACTCATCGGTGCTCCCCGCAATGGAACGCTCAACCGGCTGCCCTAAATTGGCTACGGAAAGCGGCAGCTGAATCGTCTGACCAGGCTCGATGTGATCGAGATTGTTCAATTGAGGATTGAGCCGGCGAATCTCTCCCAGCAGTTCTGCACTGCATCTTCCGAAGCTTGCGACGCATATCTCCAGCAGCGTCTCTCCTGGTTTAACGCTCACGATGCTCGCACGGGGCATGGCTTGGGGCGATTGCGCCGCAAGCGGCACGGGAACATCGGGAGGAGCCGGCGAGGGCCGCTGCACCGAAGCCAACTGAGTTGGCGCAACAGCCAGCGGTTCAACCTGCGCGTGGATTGCGGCCTTGTTCTGCTGCCACCAATGGGCGGTGAACAAGGTCGCGCCCAAAACGAGAACAGCCGTAAGAGCAAACGCGACCTTTCGCGTCCGTTCGCTGTGCCGGGGAGTTGCACGCTTAGCCGGACGGGTTAGCCGAACCGCTGGCCGCTCACTCGCCACTGAATGCGAAGCATAACTGGGTCTCTTGCAAAACCGCCCAAGATCACGATCCGTTACAACCGCTTGAATGATCTCACTGTCGATCGGCTTCCGCTGCAACGCATATGCCAGGGACAGCGCGTTGAAACAAAGGTTGTTGATGTTACGCGGAATGCCTTGGCTTGCCTCAGCGATACTCGCCAGCGCGTCCTTGGTAAATAGCGGTGAGGCAAAGGAATATCCTGCTATCCGGAGGCGGTGGTCGATGTACAGCTGAATGTCTTCGCGGGAAAATGGTGTCAGTTCGGCGAAGATGGAGACTCGCTGTCGCAGCTGTTCAAGATCAGGCGATGCAATCTTTTCCGCCAGCTCCAACTGGCCGGAAAGAACAATTTGGACCAACTTTTCGCGGGGCGTCTCAAAGTTCGATAACATGCGAACTAGCTCAAGCACAGAATCATCCAGATTTTGCGCCTCATCAACCACCAACACGACGCGCTTCCCCAATCGGGCTTGCGCAAGCAGAGCTTCCATCAATCTGGATTGCAGCTGGATCAGGCTCCCTTGGATGTCCTGGACGCCAAGGCCGGCAAGAAGCGCGCGCAGAAGATCGACCGAAGTAGAAATGGTTTGGAAAAGAAAAACGGTCGCGGCCTTCTCCCGGAGCTGCTGCAACGCGTGGAAGAGCAGTGTAGTCTTCCCTAGTCCTGGACTTGCCATCAGGACAACAAACCCGCATCCCTCGCCGATGCCATAGAGAATTGAGCCGAGCGCTTCCTTGTGCGTAGAACTCAAAAACAGATACCGCGCATCGGGCGTGACACCGAAAGGTTGTTCTCGCAGCTTGAAATAGTCCAAAACCATATTTTCCTTAACCGGTCATTTTTGGCACGGCCAATACTACGGGGATTCCAAGGGTTTCGATCACCTGGCCTGGGGTCTGAAAACAAGGATCAAGGCAGTCGAAAATCAACGCAGCCGGAAAGCTCACCGCGGCGGCCAGGCCCAGAGCAACCAGGAGAACTATTCCTCGACCGTGTACCGGCGCCGCAGGTACGGCGGGCGGCGCCGCCATCGCGGCACTCACGCCCGGGATCCGGCCAGGCACACGTTCCTGTTCCCGCTTGGACAGATACTGCAAATAGCTCTGTTCGTCAGCCTTGACTTCCCGCTCGAGGTCAGTGTCATCGAAAGTGTTGCCATCCGGCTTGATCACTTGCCCCTTTAAAGCCTCGATAACCCGCCGAACAGCGTTCAGGCTCATCCGTTTTGTGGCTAGGTCCGCTTGATCTTGCGCCAGTCGCCCTCGCAGGAAGTTGAGTGCTGGTTGCCGAGGCGGCGTTCCTTCTTCGTGATGGGCTTTGTCTGCTGCGACGATGGCCGCTTTAACTTCAGATATCTCCTTATTCACATCCAGCACCAGCCCATAGTTCGACGCATATTTTTGCAGGAACTGCGAGCGCTTGGCCTCGGCGGCCTTGAGACGAGCGGAAAGATTCTGTCTTAGCAGACTGCTGCGTTCGGTGTCTTGTGGCGGAGTTGGTTGCAGCGGACCAATCTTCATTTGCTCCTGATCAATGCGAATCCTTTGCTCGCCGGAAGCAATCGCGTGCTCCAGGGTGCGTGACTGGCCAACTGCCGCAGTGAGCCGACGGCCAGAATCGCGACCCGAGCCAGATTTGTCCCGAGAAACCTGAAATTCCCGCAGACCTGATTCGGCGTCCTCGATAGCCGCTTGATAACTCTGAGATTGTGGGGTTGACGTCGAGCCAAACGAGGTCGGTGGACTAAGTGCGTGCCGGGCAAGGTAAAGCTCCGCAAGGCTGTTCAGAACCCCGTAGGCCCGAGATGGGATCGTTGAGCGATAGGTTATTTCGATAACGTTTGTACCGGGTCTAATGTGAACCTTTAGCTCCCTGTCGAGTTGGCGCACGGCACGCGCAACTCGAATCGCTTCTTTTTGCCGGGGAAAAAAGAAGCTGGAAAACCAGCTATCCTCCCCGTTCTGGAGTTCGTTAGTAAGAACCACCTTTTCAAGGAACTCATGACTTGTGAGAGATTGAGCCTCTTGCTCAACCTCCTGATTTGTCGGGGACGGAGTGAAAGGGCCCAACCCCATTGCCGCATCAATGGCATGCGTGGGTTGAGTTCCTGCACGGCCGATCAGGAGAGACATATGCGACTCGTAGATTTGTTGTCGCAGTAGCCCAATCGACACCGCAACAGCCAAGGCAGAAAAAAACGTAACCATCCATACTCTCCTGCGGCGCGATAAGGGCGCCGTCAGATCGCGTAACGTTAGATTTACGTCTTCCCCGCTTAGAAACGCCGGACTCATCACAACACCGCTTTCCCTTCATGATCACTGCATAGCGCCGAGCAAAAGATTATTGCAGCAACCGGCCATTACATGGATAGATTCACTTGTCTCCGCAATTCGTACACAGTGACCAAGTACGGGTAGAAAGCATCGCGTCGCAGGGGGGAAGGCGCAATCGCAGGTGCTTGCCGACCGGTGGCCCAGTCTCGCACTCCGGAAAGAATTTTTCCAACGAAGACCAGGCAAGGAGGTGCGGACATTTATTTTCTGGGCTTACTGGAGAAGTGTTTGCTTTACCCTAAAGTGAGCCATCGAGTGGGTTAAGCGACGCCTGACCGCGATGGATTCCGCTGCGGAGAATTGTTAATGAGGACACGGTAGGGTTAAAAATAATTCAGAGTAGAAGAGCATCGTTGAAGCAATGCGGCGCAATGCAGCCAGTGGTCACAGTTCAGGTTGAAGGTTAGCTGATCACGCGAGTTCAAACATTCCCCGTAGGCAGCTACAACTCCATCAGATTGCCGGTTGCGTCGAATTCCATCTCACGTGGCCTTCCATCTGTCGTCACTCCCCCGCTGCCCTCGACGGCTTCCGCGTAGGATTCAGAAGCCAGGAAGCGGTCGAGGTTAAGCGTGTCGGCAATGCGCACCACACGCAACTTCTCCATGTTCGGCTCAGCTAACGACGCTAGCGCTGCCTGGATGGCCTCGCGGTCATTGTCAAAATAAATCGGGATTTTCGCGGCGAGTACCCCCAGCGAAGTGAGCGCATTCATATACGTATATTGCAGGTTGAGAGCCTTCACGAAACGAGCGGTGGTAAAGTCTGCCATGCCGATTCCGGTGCCGTTGCCACTGCTGGCCGGGGTCAGGTCGCGGACAAAGATGCGCGCGACCCGCGGGGTAATCGGGCTCTCGGAGCGAAGCGAAGATGTATATCCCGTGATGTCGCGGCCGATCACATTGGTGTCCATGCCAGAGCCGCTGATGTCTTTGCCGATGCGGTCAATGATCAGTAAATCAATCTCTTCAAACGGCAGGCGCGCCAACAGCGACTGCGACTTTAGGAAAAGCTTGTTCTCCTCCCGAACGATGTTCTCTGGCGGGATCACCTCAATCACCGCGGTTTGATGATGCTGATCTTCCACCAGGGCAATGCCGCAGAAAATCGGTGCGGCGCCCAGGATGGTCTTGGCAAACTCGCGCAGCACGACCTCGTAGCCGAAGTGGGCGGCAGCACAGTGCGCATTGTTAGCGCCGATTTGCTTGCCGAAGCCGATCACCAGCATTTTCTGGATGCCGCTGCCCAACGTGCCACGAAAGTCGGTGTGTGGCTTAACCCGGTTCAGAACGACGACTCCATCGGCGGCCAGCGCCGGAACACTGAAGACTACGTCGAGGCCGTCAAAAGCCGTGCCGATCTTTCTCACTTCCATGCTGGCTTCGATAGGGACGCCCATGCTCTCGGCGGTGACCCCGTAACTTGCCAGCATCTCGATCTGGCCCGCCGGAGTGGCGCCGCCGTGGCTCCCCATGGCGGGCACAATGAAGGGACGGGCACCAGCCTCTATAAGGACGCCCAGGGTAGCCTTGACAATCTCTTTGAGATTGGTAATGCCGCGACTACCGACGCCGAGAGCGATTTTCATGCCCGGCTTGATCTTTTCCCGCAGCCCGGTATGCGCGAACTGCTCTGCAATGAGCCTGGGAAAATCCAGTTTTTGTGAGGGCGGGTAGCTCTGCTCTATCTCGAGCATTTTGGGAAAGTGATTGGACTGATTCATCGCGGAAAAACCCCTTGGCCGTACTCAATAAACATACACGCGAGCGGTTGCGAGCAACCCGATTGCGAGGGCGCGGTCCTTCTTAGTACACTTTGCGTTTGCCCTTCCGCCGCACAAAACGGAGCGTCGCGTTTCTTATCGTTGCCGGCTTGGCACTCATCGCCGCGCCCTGTTTCGCTGATAACTGCAACACCGTCGCGACGCTTCGATTACCGCATACCCTCATCACCAGGGCAGAACTCGTTCCAGCGGGAACTTTCGTACCTCCTACCGGAAAACCCATCCCCGATCTCCCGGCGTTCTGCCGCGTCACGGCCACCGCAAAGCCAAGCGCCGATTCTGATATCCAGGTCGAAATATGGATGCCGCAGGCGGGCTGGAACCAACGTCTGGAAGGTACAGGCAACGGCGGTTTTGCCGGCAAGATCAGCTATGGCGCCCTGGCGGAAGGGGTCAAGCGGGGCTACGCCGTGGCCAACACTGATATGGGCATGGCAACTCCTGCGGGCGCCACCGCCGCCATTTTCGTCGATCGCCCCGACCGGTGGATCGACTGGGGATACCGCGCCACGCATGAAATGACCCTGGTGGCCAAACAGGTGGTGCGCGCCTACTACGCGCAGGATGCCAGGCGGGCTTACTTTGTCGGGTGTTCCACCGGGGGCGAGCAGGCGCTCATGGAGTCTCAGCGCTACCCGGACGATTACGACGGCATCGTAGGCGGCGCCGCGGCAAATAATCGGACCGGCGTCCATGTGAGCATCCTATGGAATTTTGCGGTGAACGAAAGAACCCCGGCCTCTTACTTGCCTGCCGCCGCACGCTCACTGCTTGCCCAGGCGGTCGTGGATAAGTGCGACACTCTGGACGGGGTGAAAGACGGAGTGATCAACGACCCTGGGAAGTGTCGGTTCGACCCATCCTCTCTGCAATGCAAGAGCGCCGGCCAGGACAATTGCCTGACCGCCGCGCAGGTGGAGACCGCAAAACAAATTTATGCGGGGCCAGTGAATCCGCAAACCGGCCAAAGCCTTTACCCTGGGCTGCCCCTGGGGAGCGAGTTCGGCTGGGACGGTCTGGATCCGGCCCCCGGCGGGATGCCCCCGTACGCTCCGATCTTTCAATGGGTCTTTGGAAGGCAGTGGGAGTGGCGGCAGTTCGATTTCGATCGTGACTATGCTACCTACACACAAAAACTCGCCGAAATGGTGAACGCAACCAACCCCGACATCGACACGTTTCGGGCGCACGGGCACAAGCTGCTCATGTATCACGGCTGGAGCGATTGGCTCGTGGCGCCTGGGGAATCGATCAACTACTACAACGCCGTGGTAGCGCGAGACAGCTCCGCTCAATCCGGCAAGCCCCAGGGTGCTCGACGAGAGGCGCAGCCGAAGTCCGAAACTTTAGACCAATCCTTCCGTTTGTTCATGGTCCCGGGCATGGCGCATTGCGCGGGTGGTCCCGGTGAAACACACTTCGATGCACTCGGGGCAATGGTTGAGTGGGTTGAGCACGGCGTTCCGCCGGAAAGAATCATCGCCAGCAAATTGCCGATTGCGGAGACGGGGGCCGCGGCGAACGTGCGCCGGCCGCTTTGTCCTTATCCTCGAGTGGCCCAGTATCAGGGCTCCGGCAGTACCAACGATGCATCCAATTTCGTGTGCAGGTGAAGCGAGTGCGCTTACAAGGGAAAACAGCGATCGTCACCGGTGCGTCTTCCGGCATTGGCCTCGGCATCGCACAACGCTTCGCTGCAGAGGGCGCAAATGTGGTGATGGCTGATTTAGACAGGACGGATCCGGAAGCGGCCGCGGCCACAGTCGCTGGAACAACCAGAGGCCAGGTAATTGGAATTGCCATGGACGTAACCGATGAAAGCGCGGTCGACTCCGCCGTAGCAAAAGCCATTCAGGAGTTCGGCGGCATCGATATCCTCTGCAGCAATGCGGGGAATCAGATTATCGGCGGCATCCACGAATTAACATTTAGCGATTGGAAGAAAGTACTCGCGGTGCACCTCGATGGAGCTTTTTTAACCACGCGAGCCTGTTTGCCGCATATGTACCAGTCCGGCCGGGGCGGCTGTATTCTCTACACCGGTTCTGTACATTCCAAGATCGCCTCTGTGCTCAAGGCGCCGTACGTGACTGCGAAGCACGGATTGCTTGGACTATGCCGTGCCGTAGCCAAGGAAGGAGCCCCCTACGGCGTGCGCGCTCATGTGATTTGCCCAGGCTTTGTCCGCACTCCACTGGTCGAGAAGCAGATTCCCGAGCAGGCGAAGCTACTCCAGCTCGATCCGCAGGAAGTGGTGGAGAAAATAATGTTGAAGGATACGCTCGACCAACAATTCACCTCAATGGAAGAAATCACATCAACCGCTGTCTTCCTGGCGGAACAAACGACACTGGCCTTGACTGGGCAGTCGATCATGGTGAGCCATGGCTGGTTCATGGAGTAGTACTATTAGACGCTGTTGCAGGAGGAACGATTTGTCGATCACCAGACGCACCTTTTTAAGCACCAGCTCCGCGGCCGCCGCTCTCATGATGACCGGTGTAGGCCGAGCCGCATCGCTCGGGCTCCCCATCGGCTTGCAGCTGTACTCCGTGCGCACCTTGCTCCCCACCGATTATGCCGGCACCCTCAAGCAAATCGGTGCACTCGGCTATAAAGAGGTCGAAGCTGCCGGGTTCTTCAACCTGCCGGTTGAGCAGGTGAAGGCCGCTATGCGAGCCGCCGGCTTGCGCTGCGTGAGCGCGCATTACCCGCTCATGCTGCTGAGGCAGCATCTCGATGAAATTCTGACGTTCTGTAAATCGCTTGGCGTAGGATTTGTGGTTTGCTCCTCGCCCATGCATCAACAGGAGGGGGTGAAGGGTCCCCTCTCCATCGATGACTGGCGCTGGAGCGGTGACCAGTTCAACCAGATAGCCACAAAAGTATTGGCTGCGGGGATGCGTTTCGCTTATCACAACCATATCGCAGAGTTCGGCGCGATTGGCGGTGTGCTGCCGTACGAGGAGCTGCTGAAGAACACCGATCCGGCAAAGGTCAGCTTCGAGCTTGATTGTGGCTGGGCGATCGTGGGCGGCCAGGATCCCATACATATTCTGAAACAGTATCCGGCACGTATCGTAATGCTGCACATCAAGGACTTCAAAGACAACAAGCCGCCCTCGGTCGAGCTTGGCACGGGGTCAGTCGACTACAAACCTATCTTCGCCGCAGCAGCAGCGACCGGGCACATCCGCCACGCCTTCGTCGAGCAGGAAGAGTTCCAGGGACCAATCATGGAAGCGCTCAAAGTCGACGCGGAGTACATGAAGCGCCTCCGGGCTTGAGGTCCCGCCCACTCAAGCCAAAAGAGGGAGTTCGCTGCTCGGGTTGGCGGTAGCGAGATCTCTATTTCTAACGGATGACGGGTGCCCCATATCTGCCCGGTTTTGGCAGATGTGGGATTCCGCGGCTGTCCACCGGTCACTCTCTACTGGCAAATGGTTTTGACGATGGGTCATCTACGCCTTGCAGACCCACAGGACCCGAGGTCGTTACGGTACAGGCCGTGAGAAATGCGGGCTAGCTAGTCAGCCGGTCATTGGAGATGGGAGTAATGCTCCATACTTCTAGTCCGCTAAGGCCTTCCCTTCCCCCGGTCCACACAACCTCTATGTCGCCCACCGACGCAGCGTAAGATCTGGCTGTCACTGCTTCCTTACTATCAACAAACGTCTCAATGACCGAGCCGTCAATAAAGAGCCGAACCGATGCAAGTCCATCTCGATCGGGCGAAAGCGGCACGGTCTTCCCGCCCACCGTCACAGAAGATGCGCCGTCATACCGAATCGCAAACAGCGGCGTAGTACCGGAACGCAATTCGACCGCACAATCCTTCTGCCCCACTTTGAATTTGCAAACGATTTCCCCGGCGCGACCCTTAATCAATCTCTGGCTAGCCGTGCGGAGCGAATCAAACTCCGGCAGCACTTCCATGCGCAGCCTGTTATCCGGCCCCACCGACAACACGCGCGGCAGAGCCATCGCGCCCGCCCAACCCGCAACCTTACACTCCGCAGGGGTTCGTGTTTCCTGAACCCATCCCCAAAGAATCCGCCGTCCTTTTTCGTCAACCATGCTCTTCATCGCGTAGTAAGAACCATGGTCGAGTAAACCCCTGGTCTCCATGTGAAAACGCAGATCGCGCTTATCGAAGGTGCCTACCTCCCAATAGACCTTTCGCTCGGTGGAGTAGAGCAACACGTGTTTATCCGCAAGGGGAAAGAAGTCTGGGCACTCCCACATCTCACCCGTGTCGACAGGGTTGGTCTTGGTACCTCCGTTCCATTTGCCCTGCGCTAATGGATGAAGATAAGTCCAGGTACGGCCATCCCGCGACGTATACAGCAACACCGCGCCACCCACTTCGTCGAACCCCGAACCCACGCCCAGATACCATGTATCCCCATCCTTCCACGGGCACGGATCGCGGAAGCCGGTAACCTTTAAACCGGGCGGAGGAGCGTCCAGCACAGGCTTCGGCAGCTTGGTCCAGCGGCCCAGTTCAGAGTCAGTCGAAGTCGCGAGGCACTGAACCTCACGCACTCCCTCACCACGTATGGTCTCTTCCTGCGGTGAACATTTGGTGACGCCGGTATAAAGGATGCTGGGAACATCGACACCGGGAAGCACGCTCCCCGTAAAACACCCATAGGCATCATACGAACCCGGAGTCGGCGAGAGTGCCACCGGCAGGTGTTTCCAGTGAACGAGATCGGGGCTGACGGCATGCGCCCAGTGCATGTCTCCCCACACTGCCGCGCCAGGGTTGTATTGATGAAACATGTGATACTGGCCGCGAAAAAATCGCGGCGCACACGGATCGTTCATCCAGTTGGCAGGTGGCAGCAAATGAAACTGCGGCCGTAGCGGATCGCGCATAAGCTTTTCCCTGAGCGCTGCTTGCTGCCCGGATTCGTCCAATGCGTGCACGGGCCCGGCTCCCAGCGCACACATCGCGGAAGATGCCAAAGAAGAAACCAGGAATTTTCGGCGATTCATAGGGTAGCCTCCTACCGTGCCTCTGCTTGCGTGGCGAGCAAGGCGCGGATGCTCTCCTTAAGCTCGGCTGACAGTTCTGGCGTCGCTCCCTGTTGCCCAGCCACATAGCTGCCACAAAGGTTGCCGATCTCTGCCATCAATGCCGGCGAGGCGCCACGCAGGTAGGCGTGCAACAGGCCAGCAGTAAAGGCATCGCCCGCGCCGACTGTGTCAACCAATTTGACAGGGAAACCAGGATGCCTGAATGTACCCTCACGCGTCGTGATCATACTTCCTTCGGCACCCAGGGTGATCGCCACCAACGCGCAATCGGGGAAATGATCAAGCAGCGAACGAGCCGCAGTTTCCGCCGTCAACCGCTCTCGGGACAAGCCGAGCCCACCCAGAAACGAAAAGGTCAGCGGCAACTCCTCCTCGCTTACCTTGACAATGTTCGCGTGGGCGACCGACCACTGGAGGACTTCGGCGGTGCAGTCGGGCATCCGTATATTGATGTCGCACACCCGCACGCACGCTGCAGGGGCGCCCTCCACCAGGCTCCGAATGGTCGACCGCGATACCTCATGCCGCTGGGGGAGCGTTTCAAAACAAATGGCTTTCGCGGCATGCACTGTTGCCAGCAGACCAGGAGTGAGCTGTATAAAATCCCACGCCACCCCTCGCGAAATGAGATAGCTAGGCTGGTTGTCGGCTGAGAACGTGACCTCTACGGTGCCCGTGGGATAGCTCTCGCTCATCTGTAACTGCGTCAGATCCAGGTTGGGCTGCACCAGTAGACGACGCGCGGCGTCGCCATAGTGGTCATTACCCAGGCTTGAGACCAGTACACTACGATTCCCTAGCCGGGCGCAGAAAACAGCAAAGTTTGCTGGAGCCCCACCAAGCCGGGCGCCGCCGGGCAACAGATCCCATAATAGTTCGCCCACTGCGACAATTTGCGGGACCATGCTTTCAGACATGTGCTTCACAAGGGATGGAATTCTGGATCTGTCCGTTCCTTCACCACATCCTCGTTGAGAGCCACGCCAATCCCGGGCGTAGTCCGGACCTGGAGAAAGCCCTCCCCGTCGAGCGAGACTGGTTCCGTCAGCGACATGTAAGACTGATCAACGTAGTGGGTGAACTCAAGCAACATCAGGTTAGGTGTTGCCGCGGCGACGTGGGCTGCCGCCATCGTACCCAGAGGGGATGCCACACCATGGGGTGCGATGGGAATGGAGTAAACCTCGGCCATCGCCGCAATCTTACGGGTCTCCAGCAGTCCTCCGGTCTTCGACACATCCGGTTGAATCACGCTGAGCGCTTCCTTTTCGAGAAATGGCCGAAACCCGTAGCGGCTATATATATTCTCGCCTGCCGCAATAGGAACGCGCGTCGCATTGCGCACCCTCACCATAGCATCCACATCGTCACTCGGAATTGGTTCCTCAACCCAGATCAGACGGAAGGGCTCCAACAGATGGCACAGCTGTATGGCTGTTTCCACGTCGTAACGGGCGTGGCATTCGAGCGCCAGGTCGTAGCCGGGGCCGACAGCCTCGCGCATCGAGGCAACAAACTTCACCACATCGTCTAATTGCACCGTGTTCAGATGAAGACCCCACAACTTGTCTGGATCCCAGCCCTTCTTAAGCGTCCAGGCATCGGGACTGTAATCGATGCCGATCTTGAGCGCTTTGACTTTGGTCTTTGCAATTAGGCTGGTGGCCTCCGCCGGGTTGGGTGCGTGGAGATAGACAGGCAACCGATTGCGCACGCGACCGCCGAGCAGCTGGTAAACCGGAACATTCAGGGCTTTGCCCGCCAGGTCCCACAGTGCCATTTCGACTCCGCTGATCGCGGTCAGGTAGGGTCCTCCCATGCCCCGCATAAACAGCGGCGAGGGCGAACCGCCAATGGAAAGGTGCTTCCAGCCCCACAAGTCGAAGAGAATCCCTTCGATATCCAGTGGGTCACGGCCCGCAAGCGCAGGCCCGATATTGTGGTTAACGATATATTCCGCCCCCACGGTATCGAGCATCTCGCCTGTGCCGGTTAATCCCTGGTCGGTGTAAACACGGATAAAACGGCTGTTGAACCCGTCGCGTAAGCGAACTGCGCGGATCTCACGGATGGTGAGTGCGGGCGCTCGAGATGTTCCCTGGGCTCGCGCCTGAAGCAGGAACGCACCATACGCCATCGCAGCCTGGCCAAGAAACATACGTCGATTCATCGGGCGGAGTGTATCACGTCTCCCCAAGGGTCAGATGTTGCGAAACTTCCGCCCAGGCTGCAATCTGGTAGGCATGCCGGAACTACCGGACATCACTGCCTATATCAGCGCGCTGGAGCCCCGCATTCTCGGCCAGCCGATCGAACACGTGCGCATCGCAAGTGCCTTCCTGCTGCGCACAGCCCGGCCTCCGGTAGCCGCCGTGGAAGGCCGCGTGGTTCACGAACTGCGCCGCATCGGCAAACGCATCGCGATCGGAGTGGACGGCGATCTCTGGCTCGTGCTTCATCTGATGATCGCCGGGCGCCTGCACTGGCGGCCAACCGGCGCAAAGCTTGCCGGACGAAACAACCTCGCTGCCTTCGACTTCCCACATGGCTCGCTCGTTCTTACGGAAGCCGGAACCAAGCGCCGAGCATCCTTGCATCTCTTCGAGGGCGAGGGGGCTATGCGTTCCATCGATCCCGGAGGCATCGACGTGCTGGCGAGCGATCTCAAAACCTTTCGCGACGCGCTCACAGTCGAAAATCGGACCCTCAAACGGGCTCTTACGGATCCGCGCATTCTCAGCGGCATCGGCAACGCCTATTCCGATGAGATTCTGCACGGGGCACAACTTTCCCCCGTCGCGCTTACCCATAAGCTGAAGCCAGAAGAATGGGAGAGGCTCTACGCCGCAACCCGGAGCAACCTTGAGTTGTGGATCAAGCGCCTGGGAGACGAGGCAAAGATTGCCTTCCCGGAAAAAGTGACAGCCTTTCGCAAGGATATGGCAGTACACGGACGGTACGGTCAGCCTTGCCCGAGGTGTGGCGAACCCATCCAACGGATTCGCTTTGCAGACAATGAAACCAACTACTGTGTGCGGTGCCAGACGGGCGGCAAGCTGCTCGCGGATCGCAGCCTCTCTCGCCTTTTGCGATCCGACTGGCCAAAAACTCTGGATGAATTGGAGACGCTTAAGCGGCGGTGAGCATTAGGTGGGCGCGAGTCTAACTGACGGGGACTTTGGTCTCTGCCACTTCCGGTTCTGCTTCAGCAAACCCTCGCGAAGAGGAGCCTACCGGCAGACGGATCTCTGCCCCGCAACCAGGACCATCCACCCGATTGGCCACCTGCAGAACTCCACCGTGGGCTTCGCATATCTGCCGGGCCAGTGCGAGGCCGATGCCGCTCCCTCCCGGCTTGGTGGTATAGAAAGGCACAAACAAGTTTGACGGATTGGTAAGGCCGATCCCGTTGTCCTCAATCAAAATGACCACGCCGGGAGCCGCCGTCTTCCAGGTGACCGTGACCTCGCAGCTTTGCCGGCGCCTCGGGAAAACGTGTCAGGGCCGCTTCCGTTGCGTTGCGCAACAGGTTAATGATCAACTGCTCGATCTGGTCGCCATCGAGTTGCAGCACGACATCCGGCCCAGGCTTCAACTGGACCGCTAACCTCGTCTCCATCAGGACCGCGCGCTCTACCAGCGGGTGCAACGGAACCGGCTGCAGCGCCGGCGGCGGCAACTGGGCAAGCTGCCGGTAAGCCTGGATAAAACGATTCAACGACTCGGCGCGATTCTCAATAATTCTCAGACCGCGATCCAGGTTATACAAATGATCATCTTCGGCATAAGCATCCACGGTCTGCGCTTTCTGTGGACTCACATGGACCCAGGAGCGAAGGCTGCCGGCGATGGACTTGATGGGCGTCAGCGAATTGTTGATTTCGTGGCCAATCACACGGATCAGACGTTGCCACGCATCCCGCTCCTGCTCCCGCAGCGCGATGCTTACGTCCGAAAGCACCAGCAGCGTATGCGGGATGCCATGCTGGCGGAAGCTCGACCGCCTCACCATCCAATGCACCGGATAGCCCTTGCCCGCCAGAATCATGATTCCCCGATCAGGCTGATCGAGCAGGCCCGCCAGTCGCGCATCTTCCGCGCTGGTTCCCAAATCCTTGTCTGTCGTGAGATGGAATATGTGCTCCGCAGCAGGATTGATCAGCCGCAGACGATGCTCCGGGTCAAAGGCAAGCACCGGGGCATCCATGGACGAGATCACACATTTCAACAGGGCGCTTGCCTCAAGTTCGTCCAGACGCTGGCTCTGTAACAGGTCGGCGAATTCGTTGATCTCTAAAGCCAGTTCCCCCAGCGCATCGAGGTGGCGGCTTCCCCGGGCGCGAAAAGAATAATCGGACTCGCGCAGCGCGGAGACCACGTTCGCCAGGGTCTGCAACGGGCGGATGATGTCATCCAGGAGCAGGCTCGCCGCGATAAGCGAGAAAAAAGCAACGCCGCCAAGCAGCGTAGCGGCCATGGTGCCCGACACTTTGGCCTGCCAAAGCAGAATAGCCGCCAACACAAATGCAGGCGCTGCAATTAATAAGCAGAAGAGGCGGATGCGACGCTCGAATGGAGCGCTGCTGCCAATGTGTTTCGGGGGGCGCAGGTTTGGTGGGGGGCCTGAATCACTTCCGCTATGCGAAGCGGGATCAGATTCCATACTTCTCCATCCGGCGATAGAGCGCTCCACGGCTCAATCCCAGGGCCTCTGCTGCATGACTTACGTTGCCGGACGCACGCGCCAGAGCCTTACGAATGAGGATACTTTCCACGGCTTCCAGACTCAACTCATCGAGACTTTGGGAGCAGGAGCGGACCTGGCTCAAACCAAGATCCGCAGTCTGTACACGCGGACCGCGGGCCATGAGCACAGCGCGCTCAATGGCGTGATCCAGTTCCCTCACATTCCCTGGCCAGCTGTGTTGGAACATGGCCTCCAGTGCGCTCGGCTCAAAGCCGCTCACGCCCTTGCGATAGCGCGAGGTGTAGCGGGCGAGAAAGTGGCCGGCCAGCAAGGGGATGTCTTCGCGGCGTTCCCGCAGTGGCGGGAGATGAATCTCGACCGTGTTGAGGCGGAACAGCAGGTCTTCGCGAAAGCGGCCCTGGGCGCACTCCTCCGGCAGGTCAGCATTGGTTGCCGAAAGCAAACGAACATTCACGCGCCGGGTTTGGGACGAGCCCACCCGTTCCAGGTCGCCGGTCTCGAGCACGCGCAACAGTTTCGCCTGCTGGCGCATGGGAACGTTGGCAATCTCATCCAGAAAGAGCGTACCGCGATCCGCGAGTTCAAAGCGGCCGATACGATCGGTGCGCGCATCGGTAAACGCTCCTTTCACGTGGCCGAAGAGCTCGCTCTCGAAAGTACCTTCTGCCAGAGCTCCTGTGTTCACAGCGACCAGGGAGCGCGCCGCGCGGGAGGAGAGCGCGTGCAGCGTTTGCGCCACGATTTCTTTACCCGTCCCATGTTCGCCAGTAATCAGCACGTTGGCGTCCGATGGTCCAATCCGCGCCAGCAGTTCCAGCACCGGTTGCATCGAAGAAGCCTTGGCGATCAGCTCAGGCCGCCCTTCGGCGCGCAGCAGCCGGTTTTCTGCCTCCAGGATTTCCGCTTGCCGCACGGCTCGCCGTAGTTCGATCTGGGTGCGCAAGATAGAAATGAGCCGCGCATTTTCCCACGGCTTCTGGATAAAATCGCACGCTCCACGACGCATGGATTCGACCGCCAGGTCGACATTGGCCCACGCCGTCATCACGATGATGCGCAAGCGGCTGTCGTGAGCACTCAGTTGAGCCAGCAACTCCAGACCTTCCGCGCCGGAGGTCGTATCGCGGGTGTAGTTGAGGTCAATCAGGAGCGCGTCGAACGTTTCGCTCGCTACGCGGTCTCTTACTTCGCGAGGTGACTGCGCGCGCGTGACCCGGTAGCCTTCCGGCTGCAGCAGTAGTTCGATCGCATCCAGAATGTGCGGCTGATCATCCGCAGCCAGAATTCTGGCTGCGTCCCTGGCCGTGCGGGCGGCCGGCTCTTTCGCGGTCTGCGGGTAGGTTGCCATCATTGCCTCAAACGGCGGCCTGCTAGGTCACCTTGTAAGTATAGTGCTGCTGCAAAATGGCCCGGCCAAAGCTACACCCGTTTCGCGGTGTTTTATCGATGGCTCAAAGGCCGTCCTGCGGGGGACAGGGAAAGGTAGGTACGGGCTGTAGATAAGGGCCGGTAGGTACGGGCTGGTAGGTACGGGCTTTAGCCCGTACATAAATCAGCAAAATCATTCGGCCTTTAGGCCCTGAGGTACGTTCTTGCCTTCCTTTCTGTATGTACAAATCATCCTCTTTTCGCCTATACCCCCCTGAGGGAAGCACGCCTAAGGCCTGCTCTGAGCGACAACGCCACTTCTTGCGTCGTCTATCGAGACGCCCGTGCGGTCCAACGTTGTCCCCGTAGCGCGGTCAATATCCGCCTTCGCCTTTTCGTAAGCAGTCTGCGCGGTATAAAACGCGGATTCCGCGACAGCGAGGCCTTCCTCAGCAATCAGGGTGTCATACCTGGACATCGCTCCTATGTCCTGCTCCTTTTTGGCGATATCAAAGGTGTTCTGCGCAAGATCGCGCGCTTTTTGCGCGGCCGCCACGCGGGCTTGCGCCTGAACGAGAGCGAACTGCGAGTCCCGAATATCGAAGCGCAGGCTCTTCTGCTGCTGCTCCTGGGCAATCTGGCTCTGGCGGTAGGCGAGCACGGCGCGGAACTGGTCGGCTTTGACGATCCGGTTGCGGAGGTTGATGGTGAGATTGACGCCAACCTCGTACTGGGGCGCCGAGTAGTTGAATGTGTTCACGAACATGCTGGAGAAGTCGGTGGGTAGGCTGGTGGCGCATTGCGTCGCGCCGAGACTGCAATTCGGGTTTTTGGGGCCGGCGGCGCCCGTGCCTCCGTAGTAGCCGTATAAATTAAGTTGAGGCAGCAGCTCGCTGTTAATGTCCTTGAGGCTCTGGCGCTGGACCTCCGCCGCATTACGGAAAATCGCGACTTCAGGCCGGTTCTTCATCGCCTCGTCGATCAGCTGGGTGATGGTTTGCGATTCGTTGGGATCGGGACCGCCCTGGAGGTCGAGCGGGATGACGGGGATTTCGTCGATGGATGGGTCGTCGGTTCGGGTGAGATCGTCCTTAATGAGCAGCTCGGTGTGCCTCAGCGTCGCTTTGGAGATGGTAAGGTCACCTTCGCTGGTGGCAACCGCAGACTGATCCTTCATGACCTGCATCGCAGGAATATTCTTCAGCTCCAACTGTTTCTGGTCGTCGGTCAGGGTCTGATTGGCGTAGTCCAATGACCGGGTCTTCACCTGCACATCCTGATAAGCGTTGACCAGATCCCAATAGAGCTTCTCAATGTCGGTGACGGTGGCAATGACCTGCTGCTGAAAGGCGAGATCGGTGGTCTGCAGGTTTCTTTTGGCAATATGGATGAATCGCTCGTTGCTGGCAAGACCGAATCCGTACAGCAGCGGCTGTTGCAGGTAGAGCGTGAAATTGGAATTCAGTTCGGGATTGACTGCGAAATAAGGGCTGTTGTTGGCAGCGCGGAAACCGGTGTAGTTCACCTGCAGGTAGGTGCCGAGAGGAAAGTACTGCTCGTACAGCGATTGGACCTCGATGTTGTTTACCTTATAGAGCTCGACTCCGACCTGGGAAAGGTTCGGCTCCGGGGTGACCGTATGTTGCACATAGCCGCTGAAGATGAGCAAGGGGTCGAACGAGGGAACGGCCGCGCCCGCGCCAAGCGTGGAGGTGACGAGGCCGCCGTTGCCTGCGGTCGCACTCGAGGCTGCCGAGCCACCACCGCCCCCCGAGGAGCCAAAGCCGCTCGCCGTGGTGGAGACGACGCTGGTGTTGACGCCGTTGGCGTTGCCTCCAGCCTTGGTGCGCTGAAGATCGGCTCGTGCAATGGGAAAGTTGTAGCGGAAGGAGGCGAGCGTGAGATTATTTTCGAGCGCCAAAGCGATCGCGTCCCGCAGGGAGATCCGCAGCTTGCCGTCCTGAATGAGGTCGTAGAGTCGCCGTGAGTTTTGCAGGTTGAGTTCCGGCACAGTGCTGGGCATATACGGCGCAAGCGGGTTATGCGAATGCGGCATTTCAATGCGGAAGGGTCCCTGGTAGACTGCCGGCTGCGTCTGCGGCTGCGCCGCCGCTTGCGCCTGCTGTGCGATGGTCTGGGGCTGAGGTTGCTGCGGACCGGCAGGCGCGGAAGGCAACGGCCCAGCAGGGTTTGTTTGGGCAAAGGTAGTCGAGACCAGAAAACCCGCTGCACACAACACGGACACCGTTTTCTGCACAAAGCTCCCCGCACCGGAGCGATGCCTCATGCCTTCACCTCGGCACCGAGACCAGGATTGGCCGTGTCCTTCACCATCCAGCCGTCACGAACTTCAAGAATGCGACTGCCAAACGAGGCATTGACCTCGGAATGGGTGACTTGAACGATGGTGGTTCCCTCGCGGTTGAGGTTTTGGAAGAGTTCCATGATCTCCTTGGCCTGGGTAGAGTGAAGGTTTCCCGTGGGCTCATCCGCCAGCAGCAGAGCCGGGCGATGAATGACCGCGCGCGCGATCCCTACGAGTTGCTGCTGGCCGCCCGACAATTGGTTGGGATACAGGTCTTTCTTGCCCACGATGTTGAAGCGGTCAAGCGTATCCGCCACCATCGCCTGGCGTTCGGAACGCGAAATATTTTTGTAAGAGAGCGGCAGGTCGATGTTCTCAGCAACAGTGAGGTCGTCGAGAAGGTGGTAGCTCTGGAACACCATGCCGATGTTGCGCCGCGCCAGGTCCGATCTCTGCTTACGGTTCATGGAGTGCACTGCCTCGCCATTAAACCAATAGGCGCCCGCCCACTGATCGTCGAGCAGCGCCAATACATTCAGCAGTGACGACTTCCCCGCCCCGGATGGCCCCATGATGGTGATGAATTCACCCGCCTCGATTTTCAGGTGGATACGCCTGAGGACCCACGTCTGGCCGGCGCCGGTCTTGTAACTTCTTTCGACATTTTCTAGCGAGATCATGGCAGCCCTCGTTGGCTTGCGAATAGGCGTGAATTTTTAGACAAAAAGGCAGCTCCCCATCAGGATCGAATCCTGACGGCCCGGCCCTTTGTCGGGATCTATGCCTTGGTCTTTATTGAAACTCTAGAATCTGATCCAGCGCTTCGCCCTCGGCGACGATCTTGCCGTCAAACAGATGGATATTCCGATCCGCATGGCGGGCAAAACGCGGGTCGTGGGTCACCATGCAAATTGTCGCGCCTTCGCGATGCAGGTTCTTGAGCAGTTCCATCACCGCTTCGCCATTCTTCGAGTCCAGGTTTCCCGTGGGTTCGTCAGCCAGCAGGATCGAGGGCGAACCTGCGAGCGCGCGGGCAACCGCGACGCGTTGCTGCTGACCGCCGGAGAGCTGCGAGGGATAGTGACGCATGCGGTGAGCCATGCCCACGCGTTCGAGCGATTCCTGCACCCGGCTCTTGCGGTCGCTCGAAGCCATGCCCGACCGATAAGTCAGTGGCAGTTCCACATTCTCAGCAACCGTAAGATCGCCGATCAAATTGAAGCTCTGAAAAATGAAGCCGATCTCCTGGTTACGAATACGCGACCTCTCGGCGAATTTAAGGTTCTCCACCGAACGGCCATTCAGTTCATACTTGCCCGCCGTCGGCGTGTCGAGCAGGCCGATAATCGACAGCAGCGTCGACTTTCCGCAACCGGAAGGGCCTGACATGGCCACATATTCTCCCCGTCCGATGGTGAGGTGAACGCCGGCGAGCGCGTGGGTCTCGATCTCCTCGGTGTAGAAAACCTTGGTCATCGCTTCGATCTGTATCAGTGGCTGCATGCTTTCGCTCCTCGTTGCTCGTATTAGATTATGTGCTTCCGTTAGTCCAGCCGAATTCTGTCCGTGGTGTCATACCGTGACATGTCGCTCAAAATAACCGTGTCCCCTTCATGGAGCCCTTGCAGAACCTGGATCGCATTGACCGATGCGCGGCCTACCTTCACCGGAACGCGCACCGCCCCTTTACCGTCAGGATCCAGTTTGAAGAGAGTAATGGTGCTCTCCTCGTTGCCGAACGCCGGCCGGCCCACGTAGAGCACGTCCTTCATTCTTTCGAGGTCGATCGTTCCATCCACACTCAAATCTTTCCTTGCGCCGTCCGGTATGTTGCCAACCAGCTTTACATCGACAGTGACGGTTCCATTTACAACTGCCGGGTCGATTCTCGTGACTACGCCGTCGGCCAGGCCGTTATGCGTATCGATGGAGGCCGGTTGCCCCAGCTGAATATCGCGCGCCTGGGTCTCCGCAATCTTCAGCTGCGCTTTCAGCTGATTAGGCTGCACCACCTCGGCGAGCATGGTGCCCATCGTGACATGCTGTCCCACAGCCAGCGGCATGCTGGTGAGTACCCCGGAAATGCCGGCCCGTACCTTAAGTGCATCCAACTGTTGCCTCTTCAAATCGTAGATCGCCTGAGCCTGTTCCACCTTGGCCTGCTGTACCGCAAGCTGCGACTCGATGGCCTTCTCGTTGATATCTACGGTTTGTTCTTCGAGTTTGTTCCGGGTACTTAATTCATCTGCCTTGCCCTGCGAACTGTTGTAGGCCAGGCCTGAGATAACCCCCAGGCTGTAGAGCGACTTGTCTGTCTTCGCCTGGCGCTGCGCCTGGTTGTAATCCGCATTTACTGTGGCGGCGGCCGATTTTTGCGCCATCAGGTCGCTCTGCACCTTCACTTGCACGTTGCGCAGATCCGCACGCGCGGATTTGAGCGAAAGCTCTGCATCGAGCGCCAGCTGGGTGGCTTGCGGATCGGCCAACTCCAGAAGAATCGTGTCGGGCTTCACCACCGAGCCCGGCAGGGTTAGGATGCGGACCACCGTAGCTTCTGTTTGCGCCGGGATCTGGCGAATCGCGTCTTCCCGAGGAACCAGGGTCCCCAGCCCGCGCACCTGGCGTATCATCGGCCCCCGCTTCACCGTGTCCGTCCATACGGCGGAGCGGTCTTGCGAGGGCGCGGCCGGTTTCAACCGCATAACGAGAAAAGTTACCGCGGCCAGCACGACGACGCCAATGGCGCCCCACAATACCTGCCGCTTCCGCTTCTTGGCCTTCAGATCTGGTCGAGAGATATCCATCGTCAGTAGCTAATGCATGCTGGTGACCAAAGCCCGCCACCCACGCTTCTCCCCGAAATTAAGCACTTTGCCATCATTCATACCTACGCAAGACGCCTTGCGTTTGTTCAATTTCGATCTGCACTGTCCACTTTCGGACATTCGAACCTGGTTATAAGCTGAGGGCGGCTCGCCAAACGGGATTTCAACCATTTACCCTTTGCCACGACGATTTTCTGGGCCAGCTTCGGCGAAGGCGAGGAACCGTAAAATAAAACTAAAAAGGAATCACTGGATGAAGGATCGATGGGCCCTCGTTGCGGCCGGAACCCTGTTGAGCGCTGGCTTGCTGCATCTCTCGGCCAGTGCCGATCAAGCTCGAAAACAGACCACCAGGACCACCGAAGTTCGCGGCTACGACTACGGCCATGCAGAGCCGCAACCTTCGACTGAATCACTCGACCTCGGCATGTATGCGCGCATCCGCGAAGAAGGTTTCAGTCATTCGCACATCATGGAGTACGCGAGCGCATTGTTTGACGATATCGGCTCACGGCTGACTGGCTCGCCAAACCTGGCCAAAGCCAATGCCTGGACACGTGACCAGCTCACCGCCATGGGCTGCGCCAATGCTCACCTGGAAAGCTGGGGCGACTTTGGCATGGGCTGGCGCCAGATCAGCACCTCCATCGACATGGTCACGCCGGATACTGCGGTATTCATCGGCCAAGCCACCCCATGGTCACCTCCGACCCCCGGCTCGCTCACTGCAGAAGTGATCGCCGTACCGTCGCTAAAGGAAGAAAAAGATTTCGACGCTTGGAAGGGCAAGCTGGCGGGAAAAATCATCCTCTACGGCAAGGCTCCTGAAATTCACCCTGATCCGGCCCCGCTGCTGCAGCAATACGACGAAAGCAAGCTGAGGCAGATTTATCAATATCCGCTGGACGGCAACATGGACGAACAGCATGTGCTTTCCAGCGATCCAAAGTTCTGGGAAGACGTCTTCAAGAAGGTCAACTTCAAAGCGCAGGTCGCAAAATTCTTTGCCGAGCAACACGCAGCAGCGCTCTTGGTCACTGGCTGGGGCGGCGATGGCGGTATGTTCCGCGACGACAACGCCGAACAGATGGGCAGCGAAGTCTATTTGCCCGATCATAAGCAGCCGATTCCCTCCGCGGTGCTCTCAAGTGAAAACTTCGGCCGGGTTAGCCGTTTGCTGGAACACAAGGTACCGGTCACCGTCGCTCTCGCGATCAACACGGAGTTCACCGGCGACCACGAACAAGGCCATAACACCATCGCGGAGATCCCCGGTACTGACCCGAACTTGAAAGACCAGGTGGTGATGGTCGGGGGACATTTGGATAGCTGGATCGCCGGAACCGGCGCTACTGATGACGGCGCAGGCGCGATCATCGCCATGGAAGCAATGCGCATACTGACCGCGTTGCATGTGCAGCCGCGCCGCACCATCCGCATCGGCTTATGGTCGGGCGAGGAACAAGGAGAGCTCGGGTCGCTCGGTTATGTAAGCCAGCATTTCGGGACCATTGGCCTCTCGACCAAGCCTGAGGAATTGGCCGTGCCTGTCTTCGTGCGCGAACGAGTGGGACCGCTAAAAGTGAAACCCGAGCACGCGCTGATTTCCGGTTACTTCAATCTCGACAATGGCGGCGGAAAGCTGTTGGGTATCTACGCCGAAAACAATGCCGCCATGGTTCCAATTTTCGATCAATGGATGGCGCCGCTAAAGGACCTTGGAGTGACCACGGTCAGCATGCGGAACTCCGGCTCGACAGATCACGAATCCTTCAACGAAGTCGGGATCCCAGGCTTCCAATTCATCCAGGACCCACGTGATTACGAGACCCGAAGCCTGCATAGCAACCAGGACGTTTACGAGCGCTTATCCCCCTCCGACCTGAAGCAAGCGGCAGTGGTCGAAGCGATATTCGTCTACAACACCGCCATGCGCGACGAAATGCTGCCGCGAACGCCACTGCCCATTCCAGAACAGTATGAAAAGCAGCGCCAACCCCTCAAGGACGTTTTTCCGGGAGCAAAGCCAGAAGAACCCAAAAAGCCATAGGCATCCCCAAAGAACTGGACGGGTGCCCAACGCTTTTTTGCTGAGCGAGGCCACTAAAGTTGGTCAAAACTCTACAACAACCACTGCCCTCGGGTGCCCCATATCTCGCTCGTTTTTCGCGAGATATGGGATACCACGAACCTTAATCCTTTTTGGATTTAATGCTTCGGATTGAGAGCAGTGGTATCCCACATCTCGCGAGAAACGAGCGAGATGTGGGGCACCCGAGATTGGTCAGACCGAAGGATTATCCGATGAAAATCATGTCACAATCCAGGGTTACTGAATCCGCAAAGCCTGCATGGGTTCAATCTTCGACGCACGGATCGCCGGCAAGACACAGGCAATCACCGCCGTCAGTAGCAGACTTGCCACCATGATCGAAAGCACCATCGGATCCAGCGGGCTCGTCCCGTACAAAATCGACCGGATAAACGAAGCCGCCGTACCTCCGCCCACCAACCCAATCACTAATCCGATCAACACCGGGCGCAGTCCATCGAACAGCACCAGGCGCAACACCTCGCTTCTCTGTGCCCCCAGCGCCATGCGAATCCCAATCTCCGTATTCCGCTGGGCTACCAGGTAGGAAAGGACGCCGTAGAGGCCAATCGCCGCCAACAACAGAGACAGCGTCGCAAACGCCAGCACCAGCGTGGCGCTAAAGCTCTGGGTCGCGGTGGACTTGCCCACCACCTGCTGCAGGGTCAGGATGTCGTAAACCGGCAGAGCCGGATCGAGCGCAGCCACCTGCTGTTGAACGGGAATCGAAAGCGAAAGCGGATCGCCCGCAGTCCGCACGACCAGCGTCGCAGAGCTGGTCTGGTCGGGTATTCCGGACAAAATAGGAAAATACATCATGGGCATGATCGGCTGCGTGACATCGTACATCGTGTCCCCGACCACACCGATGATTTCATAGGTCTTACGCAGCGATTCTACGGTGACCCGCCGGCCCAGCGGATTTTCTGCCGGAAAGTACTTATCCGCGAACTTCTTGCTGACCACGGTGTACTGGTCACGATCGAGCCGCTCCTGCTCAGTGAAAACGCGTCCACGGATCAACGGTATCTGCAAAGCGCTGAAGTAGCCTGGGTCGGCAGACCGCACAAGCGCGTCGTTCTGAAGCTGAAAGGTATTCGACGGATGCTCCGGAAGCGTGAACACGTAGTCGTTATCCCAACCGCCTCCCGGTGCAACCGAGACCAGGCCAGCGGCTTGCACACCCGGTAGCCGGCGCACGCGCTCCAGAAGCCCCTCGTGAAAGGCGATCACCTTTTCCCGCGTGTAATCTTGTTTTTCCGGAAGGCCGTACTTCATCGTCAATACGTGATCCGTAACGCAGCCCAGATTCGAAGTACGCAAGTGCAAAAAGCTCTTGAACAGCAAACCAGCCGACACCAGCAAAATCACGGTGAGGGCAATCTCCACCGTCAGCAGCGTTTTGCGCAGCGTTGCCTTCGATAAACTACCCCCGATCGATCGCGATGATTCCTGCAGCGCGGCAAAAATGCCCGAACCGGTAGAAGAAATCGCCGGCAGCAGCCCAGCCATCAAAGCCGTGAGAAACACCAGGCCAAGCGCAAACGCTAGCACGGTTCCATCGAGATGAATCGCGTCGGCGCGAGGCAGATCGCTCCAGTGTTCCGCAAGCCACTGGGTCGCGCCGAAGGAAAGCAGAACTCCCAGCGTTCCCCCCGCAAGGCAGATCAACAGGCTCTCCGCCATCTGCTCCCCGATCAACATCAAACGGCTACCGCCTAATGCCCCGCGGACGGCAAGCTCCTTGCGCCGTGCCGCGCTGCGGGCGACCAGCAAATTCGATACGTTGAGGCAGGCAATCAGCAGCATGCATCCCACAGCGCATAACAACACCACCAGCGGCGTCTTTACATCCTGGGTTACATCCTCCAGGATCGGCCGCAGGCGAACCTCTTCCGCGACGGGCTCCGCTGCATGCGCAAGATGGATCTGATACTGCAGCGCGCCCACTTCATTCACCGCGGCTGATGCGCTTACCCCGGGCTTGAGCCGTGCGACCACGTGGGTCTGATGCATGTCATGCCGCTCAAAGGATTTCGCATCGAAGGTCGAGGCATACGGTACCCAGAGCTGTACCCGCGCGTCAGGGTAGGTAAACCAACGAGGTAAGACACCAATGATCTCGTAGGGCGCACTATCCAGCCTGATTCGTTTGCCAATGATCGAGGGGTCTCCCGCAAAGCGTCTTTGAAAGAGGCTCCACGACAGGAGAACCACCTGGTTCGCGCCGAGGCTGTCTTCCTCCGGACGAAAGTCACGACCCAAAGCAGGCTGAATCCCCAGAACGGAAAAAAGGTTCCACGACCCGCCGGCAGCCTGCACCACTTCCGGCAGTTCCTGGTGCTCTCCCGCGAGATCGAAACCGTAGTTACGCCACCCCGCCATCGCCTGGAACCCATGCGTCTGCTTCTGCCAGTCGTTGAAATCAGCAGGCGAGACGACGTTGAAGCCGTCCCCGCCATTTGCTTCGCGAAAATGCTCGTAGACCATGACCAGCTTGTCTGGATCGCGGAAGGGCAGTGGCTTCAGCAAGACCGAGCGGACGATGGTGAACAATGAGGTGGTGGCGCCGATGCCGAGCGCCATGACAAGGATCGCAGTGAAGGCAAAACCCGGTGATCGGGCGAGGGTGCGTACGCCGTGGCGCAAGTCGCGCAGGAATTTCTCCAGCCAATTCCAGCTCCAACTGGAGCGGGCTTCCTCGCGAAGTTGCGTAGGGTTGCCGAAAGTACGCAAAGCCGCATACCGCGCTTCCTCCGGGGCAGCGCCGCGAGCGATGTTCTCTTTGACCTGCTGATCTAAGTGGAACGCAAGTTCGTCATTCAACCGCGCGGTTTGAGCCTTGCGGTGGAACAGCGTCAACATCGCCATGCGGAACTGTTCAATCCAGCGCATCCTGCCTCCTGTATTCTTACGCGCCCTCGACCACCAGGTTGATGGCGTTGGAAAGCCTGCTCCAGCTTTCCCTTTCCCGTTCCAGCTGCGTCCGGCCCGCGGCGGTCAACGAGTAGAACTTGGCCTGACGGCCGCTGTCGCTCTCGGCCCACCTGGCGCGTATCCATCCCTGCTGCTCCAGCCGATGGAGCGCGGGATAGAGCGAACCCTGCTGCACCTGCAAGACCTCGTTTGAGATCTGCTGAATACGCTTTGCAATTGCCCAGCCATGTTGCGGCTCGAATGAAATCGTCTTAAGGATGAGCAGGTCGAGGGTGCCTTGGACCAGGTCGCTTGGTTTTCCCATACTATGACTATCTACACACTTCTTTTGTAGATAGTCAACACAACCGGCTCGTTGCCTCGCCTGCGCCGATTTCGGCGCTCTTCCACTCAGTGTCCGTTTCCGAACGCACATGTATGATTCCGGACAAGAAACGCGTCCGCTTCCACACGCGATGAGCGGTTTACTGGTCAACCGGTTGGACTCGCGCGTGCTCTAAACTTCTCCAGAGGTACGTCATGGCGCGTCTTACCGGTGATCTTCGCTTTGCCTTACGCCAAATCATGCGCTCTCCCGGCTTTGCCATCACGGCAGTCGTCACCCTTGCGTTGGCCATCGGTGCGAACACCGCCATCTTCACCCTGCTCAACCAGGCATTGCTCCGCGCGCTCCCGGTGAAGAACCCAAACCAACTCGTGGTTCTAAGCTTCGCCGGCAGTACAGAGGGGCACAAGGAATCTCAGGGCGGAGACAGCCCCGGCCACAACCACTACTTCTCTTATCCCATGTACCGGGATTTGCGCGATAACAACAAGGTTTTCAGCGGACTTGCCGCTGCGGCGCCGGCCAATGTCGGCGTCTCCTGGAGCAACCGCGCCGATCAAGTGCCGCTGGAAATGGTCAGCGGCAATTACTTTCAGACCCTGGGCGTACAGCCCGCGGCCGGCAGGCTCTTGTTGCCCAGTGATGAGACAGCCGATAAGGCCAACCCCGTCGTTGTGCTCTCTTTCGATTACTGGACCAGCCGTCTTGCGCAAACACCCGTCGTCGGCAAAACATTGCTCATTAATGGTTACCTGTTCAACATCGTGGGGGTTGCAGCGCCAGGTTTTCACTCCATGGTCTGGGGTACCCAGCCCGATCTCTACGTCCCCATCACCATGCAGACAGTGATCGAGCCGGAATGGGCCTATCTCAACGATCACCGCTCCTACTGGCTCACCATCATCGGCCGCTTGCATCCCGGCATGACCCCACAGCAAGCCACGGCCGCCGTAAACCCCCTCTGGCTCTCACTACGCACCAACGAATTTCTTTTGGTGCACGATCAGTCAGCCAAGTCACGAAATGCGTATATCTCCCGAAGCCACCTGAATTTGGACTCGGGCGCAAAAGGCTTCTCTCCCTATCGCGATAACCTTCGTACGCCGCTATTCATCATGATGGGCATGGTGGTGCTGGTGATGGCCATGGCCATCGTCAATGTTGCAAGTTTGTTATTGGTGCGGGCTGCAAGCCGGGTACGCGAATTCTCCATGCGCTTTGCGTTAGGTGCGACCAACGGACAAATCTTTCGTCAGCTGTTGTCAGAAGGCCTCCTGCTCGGTGTATCGAGTGCGGCTCTTGGTCTCTTCATCGCACCACGTACCCTTGCGGCTCTCATCGCCTGGATGGCGGGACGCCAGCAGGACTCTGCCTTTTCTGCAACCCTCGATTGGCGGGTTCTCCTCTTCACTGCCGCCGCTGCTCTCGTTGCCAGCCTGTTCTTCAGCCTCGCCCCCGCGGTGCAATTCTGGAATCCCCGCCTCGCCGAGTCCCTCAAGCAGCAAACCGGTACTGGTTCTGAGGGCGCATTGCAGTTCCGCCGCACCTGCGTGGCGCTGCAGATCGGCTTCAGCCTGTTGCTGATCATCGGCGCAGGTCTCTTCGTACGCACTATCCAAAACCTGCGCAACGTCGATCCCGGCTTTGCCACGGATCATCTGGTTACCTTCAACCTTGCTCCGGAGTATGCCGGCTACCCGGCGAATCAGATCGCACCCGTGGAACAGCGTGTCATCGAGGCTCTGGCCGCATTGCCTGGAGTGCGCAGCGTGGGCGCCACCAATGATGCCGATCTCGCCGGTGACAACATCGACGGCAATGTCGCTGTGCCTGGATCTAAAGCGACCCCAGATGAAGATTACGAAGTCGAACTCCCCTGGGTGAGCGATCACTATCTGCAAACGCTCGGTATTCCCCTCGTTGCCGGGCGTTATTTCTCTTCAGCTGATACCGCAACAGCCACCAAGGTGGCGATCGTCAACGAAACCTTTGCCCAGCATTACTTCGGCAATCCGCAAAGTGCCCTGGGCCACCACGTGACCCGCCCGCGACGGCCGGAAACCGATTCCATGATTGTCGGGGTTGTCCGCGACGCAAAACACGCATCCGTGCGCGATCCTGCGATGGCTACGGCCTATCGCCCCTTTATTCAGGCGGAGAAGCCTGCGGCTCTCATCTACTACGTTCGGACCTGGCAACCAGAGGAATCGGCAGCAGCCAGTATCCGCTCGGCCGTCGCCAACATCGACAGCAAACTCATCGTGCACGATCTCACTACTCTCAGCACCAAAATCGACGACACCCTCTCCAACGAGCGTACCGTCGCCTTGCTTGCTTCAGCATTCGGTCTTCTGGCCACGTTGTTAGCGGGAATCGGCTTGTACGGAATCCTCGCCTACTCGACTGCCCAACGCACGCGTGAAATCGGCATCCGCATGGCGTTGGGAGCGCAGCGATGGACAGTGGTGCGGCTGATCCTGAGGGAAATCCTCGTCCTTTCCGGCATCGCCATTGCAGTGACAATTCCGATTTCTATCGTGGCCACGAGGGCTTTGCGTAGCCAACTCTTTCACGTGTCCTCGACCGATGCGATGGTTTACGCCGTTGCCATCACCATGGTTGTCCTTGTAGCCGCGCTCGCGGGCCTGATCCCAGCGAGACGAGCAGCCTCGGTTGATCCTATGCGAGCGTTGCGAACGGAGTAACCGCACCTCGATGAGAAACAACTGCAGCTCCATCGTCTCCGTCACCCACTCTCCCCCTTGTCATCCCGACCGGAGCGAAGCGTAGCGGAGGGACCTGCGGTTCTTCCCATCACCCCCGACAACCTCGGTAAAAACCGATGGGGGCCCCAGGTCTCGCGTTTGAGACCTGGGATCCCTGTAACCGATCTCGAATGGAAACCTTTCCTCAATAATCCCGGGAACCGAACCAACGCACCCAGCGTAACTACCTCTCATGGAAACGCTGCGGCAAGACATCTCCTACGCCCTACGGCAGATGCGGCTATCCCCGGTCTTCACCCTGACAGCCATGCTCACGCTGGCCCTGGGCATCGGTGCCACCACCGCCATCTTCTCCCTCATCTACTCCGTCATGCTCAAGTCGCTACCGGTGGTGGACCCCTCCACTCTCCACCGCATTGGCGCCGGCACCGACTGCTGCGTTCAGGGCGGACCGCAAGACGACTGGGGCATGTACTCCTATCCCCTATTCCTGCGTCTCCAGGCGGCAGCCCCGGAGTTCGATCAGATGGCCGCCTTTCAGGCCGCTGGAGTGCAATTCAGCGTACGCCGCGGACAGCAGGACACCATGGCCAAACCGCTGCGCGGTGAGTTCGTTACCGGAAACTACTTTTCCACCTTCGGCATTCGTGCTTTCGCCGGCCGCACCATTACTCCAAGTGACGATCGAGCCTCCGCACCGCCAGTCGCCATGCTGAGTTATCGCGCCTGGCAGCAACAGTACGACTCTGATCCTTCCGTCGTAGGATCCACGTTCATCGTCGAAGGCCATCCCTTCACCATCGCCGGTGTTGCTCCTCCCGGTTTCTTCGGCGAAACGCTGCGCAGTAATCCGCCCGAGATCTGGCTGCCGCTGCAACTGGAACCCATCGTCAACGGAGAGAACTCACTCCTCAAGCAATCCATCTCAGCCTGGCTTCGGGTGATCGGCAGGACCAAGCCGGGCGCCGGCATCGAAGGAGTAGCCCCACGGCTCACCGGCGTGATGCGCCAGTGGATGATGCATGACAGCGGATGGCCCGCGGAGTTTATGCCGCTGATCCAGAAATCCATTCCGAAACAGCAAATCAGGATTGTTCCCGGGGGCGCCGGCGTAGGCGCCATGAAAGCGGACTACGGCGATAGCCTGCACATTCTGCTCACCGTCTGCTGCCTTGTGTTGCTGATTGCCTGCGCCAACATTGCCAACCTGCTGTTGGCCCGCGGTGCAGCGCGGCGCGCGCAAACCTCGGTGCGGCTGGCGCTGGGGGCATCGCGCAAGCGCCTCATCCGCCAATCGTTTACCGAGAGTGTCGTGCTCTCGATCATCGGTGGGGTCGCCGGCATCGCGGTCGCCTACCTGGGCGTTAAGCTGATCGTCGCCCTGGCCTTTCACAGCGCGCACTTCGTGCCCATCAACGCCTCACCCTCCCTACCAGTGTTGGCATTTGCCTTTGGCTTATCCCTCGTCACCGGAGTGCTGTTCGGGACTGCACCCGCCTGGTTCACCTCTCACGGCAATCCGGTCGAGGCCCTACGCGGCGCCAATCGCAGCACGCGCGATAGCGCCACCCTGCCCCAGAAAATTCTTGTGGTCGTGCAGGCCACGCTCTCCATCGTGTTGCTCGCCGGAGCAGGCCTGCTCACCCGCAGCCTGCGCAATCTGGAGCATCAAAGTTTTGGCTTCGAGACCGACCATCGCCTCAGCATCATCATGAATGGGCCGCCGGCCACTTACAGCGAACCTCAACTCGATGCTCTCTATCATGAGTTGCAGGGCCGCCTCGCTGCCATTCCCGGAGTAGCCAGCGCCGCGCTTGCCCTCTACACCCCTTACATCGATAACTGGGGTGAGCTGATCATCCCCGAAGGGCACGGTGTGCCCCAGTTGGATGACAATTCCGGATCCTCTTGGGATCGCGTCAGCACCGGCTACCTGGAAACCATGGGCCAGCCGATCGTGCGCGGCCGCAGCATCACCGAGCAGGATACAGCTACTACGCGACCCATCGCCGTCGTCAGCGAGGCCTTCGCCAAGCGCTTCTTCGCCAACCAGGATCCAATCGGCAAGCACTTCGGATTGGATCTCCCCAAATACAACACCACCTTCGAAATCGTAGGCGTCGTACGAGACGCCAAGTATCGAGATCCCGGCGGCGTTCCGCGGCCCATGTTCTACGCCCCGCTAGCTCAGCACGTCGTTTACGATCAACCGGTCCTGGCGTTGATCGATCATCGCACCCACTACATCGGCGGCGCCGTGCTCCAATTGCGCGGAAGCGCCGCGGGCATGGAAGCGCTCATCCGCAAGGTGTTCAGCGAAGTCGATCCCAATCTAACCCTCATCAATGTTCAACCCATGCAGCAACAGGTAGACAACACTTTCGATCAAAGGCGAGCCGTGGCGCAGATGACGGGACTCTTTGGCCTGCTCGCGCTGGTCCTCGCGGCTGTGGGCCTCTACGGCGTCACCGCCTACACGGTGGAGCGGCGAACGAGCGAGATAGGAGTACGCATGGCCCTGGGCGCCAATCGCAGCAACGTGGTTCGCCTGGTTCTGCGCGGAGCCTTTCGGCAAGTGATGATCGGCCTGGCCATAGGTATTCCGATTTCCATCGCCTGCGGCCATCTCATTGCCGCGCAGCTCTACCAGGTCAAGAGTTGGGACCCTCTGGTGCTCGCCGGATCCATCGCGGCACTGGGATTCTGCGCGCTGGTTGCCAGCGTAATCCCTGCCCAAAGAGCCGCTTCGATCAATCCGGTGGAAGCGCTACGCACCGAGTGATCGATCGGCTACGTAAGCAATCAGGCTGCGCGGGCGGATCGGAGAACCACTTCTATCTCGTTACGAAGATTTCGACTGACCTGATTGGAATTCAGCCAGAACGGCGCCCGGCATTCTACCTCTAACAACTCCGCACCAGGATCATAGTTCCACTGAATAACAACTCCATCTTTTACCGCTTCCCCTTTTGGGCTGGCGACGCGAATGCCAAACCTGGAAGCTTTACGACGCAACCGCGCAAAAATTGCGCGGGTGATTCCATGAAATGTTTGCTTGGGATTACCCGACATCAAAAAATCCTTTGTTAAAAGCCTGAGTCACTGGATGAGTCGCAAAACACATCCTCTAAACATCACTAAGCACTGGACGAACCCACTCCATGAATTGTTCGCCAGTTTTGTAAATTCTCGACGTTGCCTGCGTTAAAGAAATCTCAACATCACTTAGCATTTCGGTGGCCAAACTGATGCCGCCAAAACGCTCCCCCTCTACTACTTCGACGAATGCGGCGGTCTCATGAGTAACCACCGGGGCACCATTAAACATGCCGCGCATGTCACATGTAAATCCCAGATACACACTAGCCGTGACCCATCCGTGGGGGGAATCCGGCCGGTAACGTTTGCTTTCTTTTAGACATCGAACGCAGTCACAGCACTCTATAGGGCGGAAACGATGCGAACGAAAGGCGTGGAGCAAAGAGCGAAGCTCGCTTCCCTGGACGGGTGCCCCATGTTCGCCGCAGCGTACATGGGCCGAAGATTATGGGCCGCAGCCCCTCCGAATGCTTTTGCTCTACAGCGGAGAGATTACGATCGAGAGCAAGAGTGCTTGCACATGGAGTAAAAGCATTGGAAGAACCCATCATCGGCCCATGTACGCTCAGGCGAACATGGGGCACCCGTCCAGAACCGACGACCGTAGTTTAGAGTCAAAATCCCGCCAGAAGTTGCCGACCAAATTTGGACAGGATTGACCTTCACCCGTCCCCCGAAGGGACGACTGAAAGCCTGTAGCGAAGCGGTTGGATTTAAGCCGCGCGATACCCTGGACGCCGGCGAACGAACCATTGAATGACGAGCAGCAAAATCAGCTGAAACGCAATTGCCCCGCAAACATCAATGCCAACATCGATGGGCGAACTCGTCCGGCTAGGCAGAAAGCTCTGATGGTATTCATCCAGACTGGCTACCACCAGGGTGCAAAGGACCGCCAATACCGAGGCGCGCCGCCAGAGCGTCCAGTGCTTGACCGCCATACGATGAAGGGTCTGTCGCCAACTGTAGAAAAAAGCCAGACTCACCAATCCGTAACCGACAAAGTGTCCTGTCTTGCGGATGACATGATGGATCTGCTCCCAGTGTGCCGGCGTCGGCGTACCGAAAAGCCACACCCAAAGCGGATACAGCCATCTGCTGGTGTTTGACGCCGACATGGTGGCCGTGGACTCAAGAGCGATCATCAGAACGCTCAATGCGGCGGGCAACCAGTCCAATGTCCTGCGCACGACTGGATGCATCCTCGAATCGTCCATATTCTTGATTATAAATGTCGGCTGAAGTGCAAATGTCCCCGGTAACAAGCGCGGAAGCTACTTCAACACGGCCTGTTACAGAATGCGACGTTCGCCGCGGCCACCGCCAAGCCTTACACTGGCCCGGAAATTGCTTCGCATGCTGCACGCAGCCAAATAGCAATCGCTTTCGCGCCGGGATCCGGATGACCGAGCACCCGATTCCCAAGATAGCTGGAGCGGCCGAGCCTCGGCTGCATTTGCGCGGTAGCCGCGGCGCCACGCTCCGCTGCTTCCACCCTGCCTTCAAATCTGCGCCCTGCTGCAAGGCTTTCACGAAGGGATCGAGAGCATCCAGCATCGTGCGATCGCCGGGTTTCGCGCCGCCCAACTCACTGATCGCCCGGCAACCCTGAGCCAAGGCGTCGGCCCACTCCGCCAATCCAGGTGCGCTATAGGTTTCAAGAACATTGCCACACCGCAGAAAGAGCACGCCGTAGAGTGGTCCAGACGATCCACCCAATTCCCTGCGAAGAGTATGGCCGAGGGCTTTGAGCGTGGATGGAATATCGTCGAGTGGATAGGAACTCAGCGCGCCCAGAACGGCCGTCGCCCCACGCGCCAGGCTCACACCCAGATCACCGTCGCCGGTAATTCGATCGAGTTCGGTCAGCTCGCTTTCTGCATCGATCAACACCCTGCAAGCGGATTCGATTGCGTTTCTGGTCCTCTTGCCCGCAACCGTGCGGGCACCGCCGCCCGTGGTCGCTGTGGCGCCGGTACTCAGCTGTGCCTCAGTGCCCACTGCCGGCGTGCCCGGGCGTTGTTTCGGCGCATTCGGCCACGCAGGAGCGGCGGTGGTTGCATCGAGCCAGCGCAGCCGCTCGTCGTCCAGGCCGAGAACGGAGATCGATATCCCCGCCATATCCAGCGAAGAAAGAAATGTTCCCGCGAACATTCTCTCCACCGTGAAACCCTTGTTTTCGAGAAAGCTCACTGCGTGGCGAGCCACAATGGCTAGTTCCATCGTAGTCGTGGCTCCCAGGTTGTTGATCATGACCGCAACCTGTTTCGAGAATTTTCCCTGTTGCAGAATCGTGCTCAGCAGCGTCTCCGTGAGTTGATCCGCGGGCTGTATCGGCATCCGTCTTACGCCTGGTTCTCCATGGATGCCGAGGCCGAGTTCCATTTCCTGCTCCCCCAGCTCGAAGCTGGGCTTGCCCACCGCAGGCGAGGTCCCCGCCGAGAACGAAACCCCCATCGTGCCCAGAGACGCAACCGCCGCTTTACCAATGGCCGCCAGCTCGGCCAGGTTCCTGCCCTCCGCGGCCGCGGCCCCGAGCAGCTTGTGAAGGAACACCGTGCCCGCAAGACCACGTGCGCCAGTGGCTTGTGCCGTACCTTTCAAGGCCACATCGTCATCCACAATGACCATCTCGACGGGAATGCCTTCGGCACGCGCCATCTCGGCCGCCAATCCGAAGTTCAGGCGGTCCCCGGTGTAGTTCTTTACCACCAGCAAAGCACCAGGCTTTCCAGCAACCGCTTTGATGGCAGCAAAAACAGTGTCGCTGCTGGGTGAGGTAAAGATCTCTCCTGCGATAGCGGCGCTCAGCATACCCGCACCGATGTACCCTGCATGCGCCGGCTCGTGGCCGCTCCCGCCGCCCGAGAGGACCGCAACCTGGTTCTCCCGCATTTGCGCCGCATCCGCGCGGATAAGCGCCTTATGTCCAGCTAAGCGGGTGCTGCCTGGCTGCAACACCGAAAGACCTAGCAACATCTCTTCCACCACGTCTTCCGGGTGATTGATCAGCTTCTTCATGATGCAGCCAATGTACCGCGCCGCACTCCTGAATCACAGCCGTCGAGCGGGGCGGACGATGGCGAAAAAAGAATGCTCTTTGTGAGAGAAATGAGAGAGAAGCCCCCCTGACGGCGCTTTCCAGCGGAAAAAGTTTGAGTGATAAGCGAGATAAGGGTTCAGGGATCCCCTGAAGTTCGCCCCCGCATGACAAGAGTTTGGGTTCGAGCATCTTGCCCACACAAGCCAAAAGAAGGCTTGTATGGGGCACCCCAAAGCATTGGTGGGTTGGTTTGTGGCGGACACGGCGCTCGGGGCGTTGGCCACTAGGTCAGCCGGGGGCATCCTACTCACGCGCAGGCGTGGTTTGAGGAGACAGGATGACCGAGGTACTGCTGAGCGATATCGATGGGACGCTGGTGGATAGCAATGCCCTGCATGCCGAGGCCTGGCGCAGGGCGTTTGAGCATTTTGGCATTGAGGTCGGGATGGGGGAGGCATGGTCGCAGATTGGGAAGGGTGGCGATCAGCTGATCCCGGTGTTTGTTCCGGAAGCGGATCGGGAACGGCTGGAGCCGGAGATCAAGAAGTTTCGCAAGGAAGTGTTTCATAGCGACTACATGCCGAGGATTGTGAGTTTTGCGAAAGCGCGGGAGCTGCTGGCGCAGGTGAAGAAGAGCGGCCGGAGGATCGTGTTGGCTACATCTTCCGATAAAGGGGATCTCGCGGTTTACAAGAAGATCGTAGGCATGGAGGACCTGGTGGACGATGAGGCTACGAGTGAAGATGCGCAGGCTTCGAAACCAGCGCCGGACATTTTTGCCGCGGCGCTGAAGAAAGCGGAAGTGCGCGCGGAGGAGGCGATTGCGCTGGGGGATACTCCTTATGACGCGCAGGCCGCGGGCAAGCTGGGGATCCGCGTGATCGGGGTGACGTGCGGAGGCTGGAAGCGAAGCGATTTACTTGATGCGGGGTGTGCCGAGGTTTATCAGGATCCGGCAGATTTGTTGTTGCGGTTTGCGGGGTCGTTGCTGGGACGGTAAGACCAGGCGTTCCTTGCACGGCGGCGAGCCTGGACGGCCCGCCGCTGCAAGATCGTTGCACAAGGTGCGGTTAGGCGGCCCTGGCTTGGGGGTTCACTTTCTGCTCGCCGATTGCGGTGAGCTTTTCATCGCCACCCTTGCTGTCCTCCAGGTTTTCTTTGAGGCCCTGGGCAGCATCTTTCTTTCCGAGCAGCTCAGCATAGTGGGTCATGGAGCCGTAGGAGGCTACGCGAAACATTTGTTGCTGGTTGGCGGCAACGATCAGGGCTGCATCTCTCACGGGCCCGGGGTCGGTGTTGTCGATCATGCCTCTTACTTCGTTGATCATCGCTTTGGCGATGTGGTTTTCATTGCGCTCCGGCGTCTTGCCGAGTTTCTGGAAGGTCTGCTCGACTTTTTGCGCATACTCGCGGCTCTTGGAAGCGGTCTTCTGAAAGGTCTCTTTGAGCTCGGGGTTTTGCGCGGCTTCTGCCATCTTTGGAGCTTCGCGCGCGATTTGATCCTCAAAATCCAATAGGTAGGTGAGACCGATGGTCATGAGGTCCTGAATATTTTTTGCTTTCATGGTAAAGATCCCTTGTTGTTCGCGGCTCTCGTCCCACGAGCTTGTGTGGCCGCTTACGTTCATTGGGATGAGGTGAGAGAAACGGCTGTTGTCCGCTCTGCGGCAGGCCACGGTGATGGCACGCACGCAGGAGCTGATTCTTTATGGGGATAGTACCGCGATGATGCAGCTGATGGATGGCTGCCGCCCCCTGGCGCCGGAAACCGGAGCTGCCATATATGGTAAGATTCGGCCAATTGGAGGAAGTTCATGGCGCATTACTCCAGACGTGATTTCCTGAAGACGGGCCTCGCCGCGGGCGTCCTTGCCACCACCGGAACTCTCTCCCTCAAGGCTGAGCCGCAAACTGCTACAGATTGGGTAACCCTGGGAAAGACCAACGTTAAGGTCACGCGCCTCGCTTTTGGCACGGGAAGCTTTTCCGGCCAGGTACAACGCGATCTGGGCCAAGAAGGGTTCACCCGGCTGGTGCGTCATGCTCATGAGCGCGGGGTCCGCTTCTTTGAGACTGCCGAGTCCTATGCCGGCATGCACGAGATGTTGGGCATCGCCTTAGAGGGTGTTCCCCGCGATAGCTACCGGCTGATGACCAAGCTCACAACTCATGACGGGGTCGATCCGCAAGCGAAGATTGACGAGTTGCGCCGGGCGGCAAAGACCGAATATTTCGACATAGCCCTGCTGCACTGGCAGCACACGCCGACCTGGCCCACCGACAGTCTCCGTTGGCAGGATGGAATTTCCGAAGCCCAGGTGAAGCAGGCTGTTTTATCCCATGGCGCTTCGGTGCATGGATTGCCGGCGCTGCGCCAGGTGCCCGATATGAAATGGCTCGATGTGGCGATGATCCGCATGAACCACAAGGGCGTTCGCATGGATGCCGAGGACTACAACACCAACGGTCTAGGAAATGTAAACGAAGTGGTTACACATGTGAAGAAGATTCGCCGGGACGGAACCGGCGTCATCAGCATGAAGCTGGTAGGTGAGGGCGCCTTCACCAACCGGGATGACCGGAAAGCCGCGATGAAGTTCGCTTTCAAAAATGCCGGCGTCACCGCTGTCACCGTCGGTTATAAAAACACCGGCGAAGTCGACGAAGCCATCGAGAACCTGAATCTGGCGCTCGCGTAGCGGCTCCGGAGCATGATTCAAATCAATTCGGATCGGCTTTGGGCCCGCATCGAGGCCCTGAGCCGCATCACCGACCCGGCAAAGCCCTGGACCCGCCGCGCATTCGATTCTCAATTTTCCCAAGGGCGCGCGTGGCTGCGGCAGGAGTTTCAATCGGCAGGTCTCTCCGTAACCATCGACGCAGGCGGAAATGTTCTCGGCCGGCTTCCTGGATCCGTTCCCGGCTTGGGCGCCCTGGTCACCGGTTCACATTCAGACACCGTGCCGGCGGGGGGCCGCTTCGACGGCGCCCTCGGGCTGCTCGCTGCCCTCGAAGCCGCCCAGTCCATCCGCGAGCAGCAGATTCCCCTCTTACATTCCCTCGAGGTCGTCGACTTCCTTGCCGAAGAGCCGAGTGAGTTTGGTCTCTCGTGCATTGGGAGTCGTAGTTGGGCGGGAGTACTGACGGAATCGGACCTGGCGCGCCGCCTGCCTTCCGATCTAAGCCTAGCCTCCGCAATCAACAGCGCCGGGGGCAGCGCGGAGCTGTTGACACAGCCAATTCGTAACCGTGACTCTGTCGCGGCCTATGTTGAGCTGCACATCGAACAAGGCCTGGTCATCGAGCAACGGAACGCTGAGATTGGTATCGTGACCGCGATCGTCGGCATCCGCCGCCACGAGATTACAGTGGAAGGGCGCGCCGACCATGCCGGAACAACACCTATGTCGTTGCGCCGCGACGCCCTGGTGGGAGCCGCGGATTTTATTCGTGCGGTCGACGAGCTGGCGCGATCGAGAACCGCGGATAGTCCCTATCTCGTGGCAACCGTGGGAAAAATCTCCGTTCGACCCAATGCCATCAACGCCGTGCCCGGTTCCGTTTCCATGATCCTGGAGGCACGCAGTACCGATAACGCGACCTTGCTTCGCTTTGAGCAGGAATTATGGAAGCGCAGCGAAAGCGAGTTGAAAGCGAGACAGTTGCGCCTGACTTTCACTCCTCTCAGCGAGACTCTGCCCACTGCCTGTTCTCCGCTGGTTCAAGACACAATCGAGAAAGCCTCTTCCATCGCCGGGATTCGCAGCACCCGCCTGCCCAGCGGCGCCGGGCACGACGGCGTGTTCGTCGCGCGCATAGCGCCAATGGGCATGATCTTCGTCCCCTGCAAAGACGGGCGAAGCCACACTCCCGAAGAGTGGGCAGAACCTGCCGACTGCGCGAAAGGCACAAGAGTCCTCGCCGAAACTTTACTCCTGCTGGATAAAACTCTGCTTTAGGGAGCATAAGAGGTTTGGGTGCGGGCGGTGTTGCCCACTCAAGCCAAAAGAGGGCTTGAATGGGGCACCCAGGACATTGGTCGCTGGTGTCGCGGGGCGGGCTTGGGGGGAAGGGTGTTGCCCACTCAAGCCAAAAGAGGGCTTGAATGGGGCACCCGGGACGTTGGTCGCTGGTGTCGCGAGGCGGGCTTGGGGGGAAGGGTGTTGCCCACTCAAGCCAAAAGAGGGCTTGAATGGGGCACCCGGGACGTTGGTCGCTGGTGTAGCGAGGCGGGCTTGGGGGAAAGGGTGTTGCCCACTCAAGCCAAAAGAGGGCTTGAATGGGGCACCCGGGACGTTGGTCGCTGGTGTCGCGAGGCGGGCTTGGGGGAAGGGTGTTGCCCAATCAAGCCAAAAGATGGGCTTGAATGGGGCACCCAGACATTGGTGGTGGAGGGAGCCTCTTGCTGCCTTCACAGCGCATTGTGGACAGTGTACATTTCTTCTAGTATTTTTTGTGAACAGCGTACACATCTTCATGTGCGCTCATCCAATATCAAAGGAGAATTTATGGGCGCTCTCGAAAGTTATCCACGCATTACACCGTTCCTCTGGTTTGACAACCAGGCAGAAGATGCGGTGAACTTCTATCTCTCTGTATTCAAGAATTCCCGGCGGCTCGACGCGGTGAAGAACAACGGTAGTCGTCCAGCACCTGTTCTCACCATTGCCTTTGAACTCGATGGCCAGAAATTCACGGCACTCAACGGCGGCCCGATGTTCAAATTTACCGAAGCGGTTTCCTTCGTCGTCCGTTGCGACTCGCAGGCGGAGGTCGATGACTATTGGACCAAATTGTCCGCCGGCGGTAGCGAGAGCCAGTGCGGCTGGGTCAAGGACAAGTTCGGCTTATCCTGGCAGATCGTGCCTGCTCGCCTGGGAGATCTGCTCAAGAAGCCGAATGCTATGCAGGCTATGTTGAAAATGAAGAAGCTGGATATTGCGGAACTGGAACGGGCCGCCGAAAGTTGAAGAAGTGATCCCAAAAGGAGGGAACCAAATATGAGCACCACCGCACAGCAGATAGTGAGCACGCCGGCCACCGTCACCACCGGCGACTTTGTATGGCACGAGTTGCGCACGACAGACGCCAAGGGCGCCGCGGACTTCTACACCCACGTGATCGGTTGGAAGATGAAAGACTCGGGTGATCCCACAGGTATTCCTTACAAACTTTTCTCCGCCGGAGGCATGGACACCGCCGGAATGTTGGAGCTTAATCAGCCGATGTTGGATGCCGGCATGAGACCCGCGTGGATCGGTTTCATCGGTGTCAAGGACGTGGATGGGGATGCCAAACGCCTCGAACAAGCCGGCGGCAAGCTGCACTGCGCGCCGCAGGACATTCCCGGTGTCGGGCGCTGGGCCTCGGTGGAAGATCCCCAAGGCGCAGCGTTCCTCCTGTTCAAAGGCTCTCTGGACTATGCCCCGCCCCGTCCGCCGATGGGCACGCCCGGTACCGTGGGCTGGAATGAACTTTCGGCCAACGACGAAAAAACCGCGTGGCCCTTCTACTCCACCATGTTCGGCTGGAACCAGGACAGCACGATGGATATGGGCCCCATGGGAACGTACAGGATGTTCAACAACGGTGGGCCGGCGATCGGCGCCATGATGACCCGCGATATTAAAAATTCGCCGGCGCCTTTCTGGCTCTACTACTTCAACGTGGAAGATATCGATGCCGCAGCCGCTCGCGTGAAGGAGAAAAACGGCCAGATATGTATGGGACCTCACCAGGTCCCCGGTGACCTGTGGATCGTGGTCGGACAGGATCCTCAGGGAGCCATGTTCGCAGTCGTAGGCCCCAAAAAGCACTAACCTACCCCGTGGCTGCGCATGTCCATTCGATGTGCGCAGCCGCAAGCGCGCCCACCCACGATCTGTCGTTCAATCGAAAATAATGTAAAGATGCAGAGGCAGGCATGCATTCGAGGTGAGGCGTGACGCGTGGCATTTCATTCCTGTTGTGTCTTCTGCTCTCCGCGCTTTGTTCCAGGGCGCAAACTGCCGTTCATATCGATGTTGACCTGGCGAAGCCCCTAGGCAAATTCACGCCCATCTATAGTTGGTTTGGCTACGACGAATCAGGCTACACAGCCACCAAAAACCGGCCAGGCCCTGCTTGGCCAACTGCACGACCTGAGCCCGGTTCCGGTCTATATCCGCGCCCATTTCCTGCTCGCTACCGGCGACGGAAAACCAGATCTCAAGTGGAGTTCGTCGAACGTTTACACTGAGGATGCGAACGGAAACCCGGTCTATAGTTGGACCATTCTCGATCAAATATTTGACGCATACGCGGCCGCGCATGTGCGGCCCATGGTGGAACTGGGCTTCATGCCCAAGGCGCTCTCTACCCATCCCGATCCTTATCACATAGGCTGGCCGCTCAAGCCCGGAGAAGAGGAGGGCTGGTCGTTTCCCCCAAAGGATTACAAGCGCTGGCAGGAGCTGAATCGCCAGTTAGCCGCGCACCTCGCCGAGCGCTACGGCAAGCAAACAGTGGCCACGTGGTATTGGGAAGTCTGGAACGAACCCGATGGCAAATACTACTGGAAAGGTACCGAGGAGGACTACAACAAGCTGTATGACTACGCGGTCGCGGGCGTTCGCCAGGCCATTCCCAATGCTCGCGTAGGCGGCCCGGCGACTACCGGCCCCGGTGCTGGAACGCAAAGCAAATCATCTGAATATCTGCGAGCATTCCTCGCTCACTGCGCCACCAATAAGAGCCTCGCAACCGGCGGCCCCATTCCCCTGGACTTCATTTCCTTCCACGTAAAGGGCAAGCCGAACGTAGTCGATGGTCATGTGCAAATGGGCCTCGATCACGAACTTAAGAATGCCGCCGATGGCTTCACCATCGTGCGCCAGTTCCCAAAGTTCCAGAAGCTCCCCATCATCTTGAGCGAGGCGGATCCGGAAGGCTGCGCAGCTTGCTCCGCGCGTCTCTATCCACCGAATGCCTATCGTAACGGGCCGCTCTATCCCAGCTACACGGCGGCAGCCATGAAAGGCCTGTTCGAGCTTGCCGATCGCGAGCAAGTGAATCTACTGGGAATGTTGACCTGGGCTTTTGAGTTTGAAGGCAAACCCTACTTCGAAGGCTATCGCACGCTCGCGACCAACGGGGTCGACAAGCCAGTGCTGAACGTTTTCCGCATGGCAGGATTGATGCGCGGCAATCGCGTTGCGGTGGTGAGCAACGGCGCAGCCGCGCTCGACAGTATCCTTGCCCACAGCGTCCGGCAGTCGCCGGATATCGACGCGATGGCAACCAGTTCGAATAACGAAGCGGCCGTCTTGCTGTGGAATTATCACGATGATGACGTGGCCGCCCCGGGTGCTCTGGTTGCGGTCTCGATCAAATCGATTCCACCCACGGTTCATCGTGTCTTACTGCAGCAGTACCGCATCGATGATCATCACAGCAATGCGTACACCGTGTGGAAGGAAATGGGGTCGCCGCAAACTCCAACCCCGGAGCAATACGCTCAGCTTCAGGCTGCCGGACAATTACAGCTGTTCGATTCGCCCAAATGGATGACTCCGGAGAACGGAGCGATCAAGCTGGATGTGCAACTGCCACGGATGGGCTTGTCGCTCTTGCGGGTAACCTGGCCGCCTTTCCCCTAGAAGAGCAATACGGCCAGTCGATAAGTGGTGAACCCGGGCTGGCCGTTTCCTGTATCGCATGCGCCAACCGCCGCGCTGCGAAAGCGGCCGGTGCTGATCTGCTGCTCGAGTACGCCGGGGAGCCTGCTCAGATCTGAGCCTTCCCAACGCATGATGAACTTCGGTCGCGCGGGCCCTGCCGAGCCGTGCTCCATGGCGCAGGTTTGCCGTGCGGCGGCGACGTCGCCTCCGGGATGGATGCCACGCTCGCTCAACAGCTGCCCGATAGAGCGTTCAATCTGCGAAGAACCCAGATTGGCAACGCCGGCAGAGAAGTCTTCCACTGCCCATAGGTTGCCGCCCTGACGAACGAGCCCTATGCCGACTTCATTCAACCGGGCGTCCAGAATATTTCTGCGGTGCGGTGGCGAGTGCATCCACTCCACTTCAACGGCTTGGGGATTGGGTGCAACCGCCAGGTTCTCTGCCACCACGCGAAAGTGCGCACCCTCCTGACCTACGCGGGTAACCAGGTCAGCCTCTCCCGCATATTGGTGCGACAGCGCGCCCTGGCGGATCATCCACTCTGCGTGCCTTTGCGCAGCGTGCGCCAGGGCCGGATCCCATTTCAGCGGACCAAGGCCTTGCTGAGCACGATCTTCATTGGTAGCCCGCATCAAAGCGATTGCTTCGCTCGACTGGGCACGCGCGTGACCTAAAGCACCGATAGTACCGACAGTCCCAAGTAAGCAAACGCCTATCAGTCTTCTCATGGACCCGTCACCTCAGGTTTATATGAACCCGAAGGATGACTCCACGCCACTCACACCAAAGATGTATCTTTGAATGGTTTTCAAGGCAGCCAGAGTCCTCGCGCATGCAGGTAATAGACGACTCAGCCACTTGCGCCCACAGATCTTGGTGATGAGGGGTATAAACCGAAGGTCCTTCGGTTGCGATCGCATCCACATGCCGTTCACGTTCTTCTGAAAACAAATGCGGCCGCCGACAGCGCCCAGGTTTAGTGAGATTGATTTCAGGGGGAAAGAAACCGCAGGTCCCTCCGCTGCGCTTCGCTCCGGTCGGGATGACCCGGGAGCCGAGGTTCGTGGAATCCCACTCAAGCCAACGGCGGGCTTGAATGGGGCACCCCGTCATTTGTTACGGTACAGGCCGTTAGAAATGCGGACTAAAGGGCTCGGTTCGATCACAGGCACGAGGCCGCGGCCGACGGGCCTCAATGACTGTCGAGATGTGGCAGAACCTTAGGCCGTCACTTTTTGACTTCGACGATGATTGCTTCAAATGGCTGCGCGCTAAGGTTCTTTTCTGATATGGATACCGGGGCGCCCCAGATAACATCTCCCGCCTTGTGTTCCGTGGTCACTGTTTTGCCGGTTGAATCCGTGATTTGAAAGTTCTGATCTGTGAGAAAGACAACGACGTGATCCGTAGCCCAGGTGTGCAGCGGCACTGCGGCATGCGGCTGAACCCTGGCTCGCACGACCCGCACCTGTGAGTTTTCAAGCTCCAGTTTGCACTGCGCTGGATCTACTTTGAGCGGATCGTGATCGCTGCTCATCGGCGTACTCGTATCCTTTGTCTTCATCTCGACCTCAATGATATTGAAGTCATGGTCGAGGACCGTTCCCGCATGCATCCCAGTCGGTGGGCTCCACACAACCTCGCCCGCCTTGAAGACAGACACGACCGTTGGCCTTCCATCCTGGTATTCAAACCGTTGCTTTCCCGGCTGGAGGTAGATCATCACGCGATTCATCTCATGCTGGTGAAACTTCCCCTGCACGTTAGCTTTTTCGAGGGCCCGAGCGACCTTCACTTCATCGTTGTCGTACAGTACCGCCGATGGTTGGGTCGGAATAGAGGCCAAAGCAGCGCCGATGAACAGCAGTGCAGGATACAGGGTTATTTGCATGTGGCGGAGGATATCGCATCATTTGCCGAATCGCAAATGGCGGTTTTCTCGCTGTACTTCAGTCTTGCTTTGGCTGCGGGGGTTCCGCGGACCGTCTTTTTCTTGCGCGCCGCAGTTCCTGCTCGCGCTTCTGCTGTTGCAGTTGGCTCAGGCTAATGCCGAGCTTATCCGCTTGAATGCGAAGCTCGGCCCAGTCGGTTGGAACTTTTTCGGGCTCTTCGGTTGTCTCGTCGTTCATCGCCAATCCAAAGCATCAATGTACCATCGACCGCCCCTCTCAGTTTGACAGCGGATCCGGTCGAATCTGGAAGTGGACTACCTTGGGGTTGGTCCCTTTTCCCGTTTCACTGTGGAAGGGGGTACGTGTACCCCAGGTCGTCCACACCCCCTTACCTCGCCATCCAGCTTTGGGGTCGTCGAAGCGGCCATCCATCCCTTTGGCATAGAAGCCGAGGGGATACGGCACGCGCAGTATAGTGAACTTGCCGTTGACCAAAGCGACTAACGAATCCGAGGAGTTGCCTGTAATGATCGGGACGTTTTTGCCCAGGCCCAGGGTATCGAACTGGTCGACCCAGACGTAGTAATGGGAATCGGCGCTACCGGAACTAGTCACGTTTTTGAACCTGGGCCCGGGGGTTTGATAGAGTGTCCATCCCTCGGGGCAATGCCGCCCGGTCGCGGCCGGCCCATTGAGCGGCCCTTTGCACTTGCCCCGGTCAAAGCTGGCGAGGTGGCCGCTGGCCAGCGCCACCCAGACGACGCCATTGCGGTCCATGTCCATGCCCCGTGGAGAAAAGCCCCACACCGGAGCCCTCGGATCTCTCCACGGGACTTCGTAGTATTCGGCCAAGGCCGTCTCGGGCGGATTCGATCCCGGGTTCAGACGGACGATCCCGCCCGGAAAACCCAGGACCGAACCCCAGATCATGCCGTCCGTACCAATGCCGAGGCCGTAGAAGGCTGCATTGAGGCGCGTGTCATGGTTGGGATCGGCAGTTGCGTTGAGCGCGGATGAGGTTCCCAGGCTTTCGCCGCTGGGTGCGGTGGCGACCTTCTGCTCGCCTTCCACATAAGGATCGCGCTTACCGTTGCCGTTGGTATCGAGCACTAACGCCGTCCAGCCCTGTGACTTCTCGGCATCGTGGGTCTGGTCCCACATCTTTGTATTCAACCAACCGACAACCCCGCCGCCACCGCCGCTGGTGGTCCACAGAGTGTTGTTCGCATCCTCGGCAAAGAGCAGGTGATGGGTGCCGAAGCAGGTGTCGATCATCGAGATCTGCTTGGTTGCGGATCGTACATTTCCAATTGCCGGCCGGAGGTTTTTGCCGGCGTGAGCTGTGCCGAGATCAAACTCGAGCCTGCCTTGCAATACGCGGGATTGTCACTGCCACGGATACGAGCAGTGAACCACAGGCGTCCACGCTCGTCGAACATGGGATTGTGCACCGTGGTGTGGCTGTCCCAGATAGCCTCGTCGCCCCACATCGGCGAGGAGTTGAGAGGCCTGGGCTGGCCCGGCGTATCGGCATCGCGGTACTCAACCTTGAGCCGGCCGATGGTGTTGTGCACCGGGTCGAGCACGGGCAAATAATCGCGGCTCTCTTCGGGAGAGCCGTAGATCAACCCCTTGGCATTTACGTTGGGATCGCGCTTATCAGTGGAGATTGCATCGTGAAGATAGGCTGTGGGATCCGCCCAGTCCCACTGGGTGATCACCACATTGCGCTCAATGCCCTGCGGCCGCGGAGGCGTATCCGCCGGTAGTTCTCCATCCTTGATACGGGTGGTCCAATCGCCAAACAATTCGGTTGCGCGTTTGGGTCCGAGTTGTGCGAGGCCGCCCATCATCGCCGGCCCCGCTTGTCCCGATTGAACGCGCCGCATCCACGCTTGTGGCGGCGCAAGATTGCTGAACATGGCAGGGATGGTCCGGGTGTATTGGTTGCCGAGCTGGTGGCACGACTCGCAGCTGTCGGTCTTGATCAGATGAATCCATTGCGCCTGGCTCTTGACGTTCGGGGAGATGCCTGTTTCGGCAGGGGCAGCGAATTCCTTTTCCTCAGGAACATCGAGTAAAGCGTACCAGTAGTTGGCGGGGTAGTAGTGCGCCGCGGCCTTTCTATCCGGGGCGATGACAGACTGTAGATTCACCGTCTTGCCCGGAACGGCTTCCATTTTTGGCGAGTCGAGAAGTCCGTAACCGCGAGCCCACAGGGTGTACTTCGCTTTGGGCAGAGCGGGTATCAGGTAGCGGCCGTGGTCGTCGGTCACCACTTCCTTTATATAGCGCGTGGGCAGGTCCGTAGTTTCCGCGATTACCCACACACCGGCCTCGGGGCCTGCGGAACTGGTGACCGTTCCACGAATGGCGTCATTCTTGAGAGGCGCAGCGCGGGTAGTGCTCAGGGAAAAGACGACCCAGGCGGCGACGCCGATGGCAGCTATTCCGAGGGGAAAGATCCGGGTCAATCTCATCTGACCTCACTAGCCTGGAACGGACCGCAAATGGGTGGCTTACCGATTGGCCGCCAATATACGCCTGGGCCGGATTGGCGTGCAATACCGGCTGCGCGAATGCCGCCGGAGTGGTATCTTGGATCGGCATAAGAGGCAAGCCTACACATAGAGGATGCCAGGAGACCCGGTCAGATGGCGCCCGTTCCGAACACCACCAGCCCCGAAGCAGAACCGTCTCCCTGGACGGGGATCGTAAAGTTTCTCCTGCTGGTCATTCTGGTCGCCCTCATCTTTCTCCTCGGCGAAGAAATGGTGCGCCACCGCTTCTTTCGCGGCGGATGGGTCGACCAGCGCGATGTATTAAAGCCTTAACGTCACTCGCGAACCCAACATTGTCGAACGTACTGCGGGAAGGAACGGTACGTTTTTGGGTTTCCATGAAAAATCAGTTGCAGGGATCCCAGGTCTCAAAAGCGAGACCTGGGGCACCCATCACGTGTTCCGACGGCGTTGAGCCCGAGGTGTGTGGCGTGTTTTCGATGTCCCCTGTTCACCAAAAAATGTCCAGCCAATTCTGGGCCGGATTGGCAGAAACCGTTAGCATGGAACAGAGAAAACGATGCTCAACGGCTCCGATCAAGTTCCGGTAGCACAGCCAATCCTCGCGCCGCTCACACGCGCGGCAATTTTCCTGGTGGTTACGGTGAAGCCCGAAGCGGAGAGTTGGGACACCGTGCGCTCGTTTTGCGGCGACCTCTCCGGCTTGATTCGCGCGGTAGAGTTCCGCGACATCGACGCCGCGCTCACGTGTATCACGGGCTTCGGGTCCGATGCCTGGGATCGTCTGTTTGGCAATCCCAGGCCAGCGGAGTTGCATCCCTTCCGCGAATTCCACGCTGGCAACCGCGACGCCCCCGCAACCCCGGGGGACGTGCTGTTCCACATCCGCGCCCAACGAATGGACATCTGCTTTGAGCTGGCAACCCAGATCATGGACCGCATCGGGGACGCGGTTTCTATCGCCGACGAAGTGCAGGGATTCCGCTACTTCGAAGATCGCGATCTGATCGGTTTCGTCGACGGCACGGAGAATCCACGAGGCGCCCTCGCGCTCGAGTCCGCGCTGGTAGGCGAAGAAGACGCTTTTTTTGCCGGCGGCAGCTACGTCCTGGTGCAGAAATACCTGCACGATATGAAGGCATGGAACGCGCTGTCCACGGAAGCGCAAGAGGGCATTATCGGCCGCAAGAAGCTCACGGATATCGAGCTACAAGATGGGGTGAAACCAACCTCGGCCCATAGCGCTCTCACCGTGATCGAAGAGAATGGAAAGGAAGTCAAAATCCTGCGCGACAATATGCCCTTTGGGCAACCGGGGCGGGGCGAGTTTGGCACTTATTTTATCGGTTATTGCCGCACTCCACGCATCACCGAGCTGATGCTCGAGAACATGGTCGTGGGCCGTCCGCCTGGTAACTACGACCGGCTGCTGGACTTTAGCCGCGCGGTCACCGGTGGCCTTTTCTTTGCGCCGTCGGTAGATTTTCTCGACGCCAGCGCGGATGCAGAGCCTCTTCCTGCGATCGCGGCCGTGCCAACCGATTCAACCGATTCACCCGCCGCACCCGCTGTGCCGGACTCATCACTTGGGATAGGATCGCTGAGAGGAGAACGAAATGAATAACCTCCATCGTGAGTTGGCGCCCATTTCTGATGCCGCGTGGGCGGAGATCGAGGAAGAAGCAACGCGGACGCTCAAGCGTTATCTCGCCGGGCGTCGAGTCGTGGATGTGCCGGCTCCCAGTGGCGTTGCGTTGCCGGCCGTCGGTACGGGCCACCTGGTGCCCATCGCTTCTCCCGAGGACGGTATCCTCGCCCGCCAGCGCGAGGTAAAACCCCTGGTCGAGTTGCGTGTTCCCTTTGAGCTGACGCGTGCGGCGATCGACGACGTAGAGCGGGGTTCAGAAGATTCGGATTGGCAGCCAGTGAAAGATGCAGCGAAAAAAATCGCTTTCGCCGAAGACCGGGCCATTTTCAATGGCTACCCGGCCGCTAACATTCAGGGCATTCGCGAAGCCAGCAGCAACCCGATCATGACCCTTCCCACCGATGTTCGGGAATATCCGGACGCTGTGGCTCAGGCGTTGAGTCAACTGCGTCTGGTCGGCGTGAACGGGCCGTACTCGGTCTTGCTTGGAGCTAAAGCCTACACCGAACTCGCGGAAACCCGCGATCACGGCTACCCGGTCTTGGAGCATGTGAAGCGCATTGTCGACGGGAACATCATCTGGGCTCCCGCGATCGAGGGCGCATTTGTACTCACCACCCGAGGCGGCGATTTCGAACTTAGTGTCGGGCAGGATCTCTCGATCGGCTACCTCGCGCACACCGACTCGGTGGTGCGGCTTTACCTGCAGGAGTCCTTCACCTTCCGCCCCTTCACCAGCGAGGCGTCGGTCGTGCTTGCGTCGACTGATGGCAAGCCCGCCTGAAAGGTTGAGTACCGGCAACAAACTCCGGTACTCAACCCGCCTACTCGTATCGGTACAAGCGCGGCCCTCTACGCAAACACTTCGCTGACCATCTCTTCGCTCTTCTTCCAGAGAGCCTTTGCCTTGTCTGGATCCAGGGCATAGCCACGCACGCCGGCGCTGATAGCGCTCAGCTTTGAATCCGCGGGAATCAATTCGGCGACGTGGCAGTCCTCACAATACTTGCCTCCGACTTCATCGGCAGATGCAACCACCCCTGCCCAGACCGAAGTTGCGGCGCCTTGCGGAATTGACTTGAACTCAAAAGGCGGCTCGCCTGCAGCGGCCCGCTGTGCCTGCACTTGTTGAACCCATGCCTGGAGGGCGCCATCCGGCATATACCGCCCGAGTTCGGTCATGATGCCGCCCGGGTGCACAGCAGTTGCGCGCACGCCGCGGTCACGATGACGGCGATCGAACTCGACCGCGAAGAGAATGTTCGCGGTCTTCGAACGTCCATAGGCCACGAAAGGGTCGTAAGGGGTGGTCACAAAGCCGGGATCGTTCAGGTCGACATCGCTGAAACGGTGCCCTGCGGAAGAGAGGTTGACCAGGCGTCCGCCTTTCTTGATGAGCTTTGCGATGCGGTTTACAAAAACAAAATGGCCGAGATGGTTGGTGCCGAATTGCGTCTCGAAACCATCCTTTGTCTTCCCCGACGGAGTTGCCATAACCCCTGCATTTGCGATGACCACATCGAACAAGCGGCCATCGGCAAGCAGCTTGTCTGCCGCGGCGCGCACGCTCTTCAGACTGGCCAGGTCGACTTCGATAAGCTCCAGGCTCCCGCCGCTTTCTGTCGCACCCTCGCTCACTTCCGCGGTAGCCCGCTTTGCCTTGTCCAGATCTCGTGCGGCGCCCACAACGTCCGCGCCATGGGCGACCAGTGCACGGGCCGTCTCCACACCAAGACCCGCGGATACCCCGGTGACCAGGATCCGTTTTCCTTTCAAATTAACCCCCGCGAGGGCCTCTTCCGTTGTTGACTTTGCTCCGAATTTATCTGCCATGCTGCACACTCCCATCACTCATTCTTTGACACAGGCCTCGGCCTGGATTAAAACGGAGACAATCTCCGTTTGTGAATGAGATTACCGGAGAGTCCCTCCGGTTTCAGAAACTTGTGATGAAAAAGTCAGCGAGCAGGAAAAGCGCCCGCAAACCCCGGGCAGACGCGCAGCGTAATCGTGCGCGGATTCTCGAAGTGGCGAAGCAGGTCTTCACCCAGCAGGGGGTGGAGGCCAGCATGGACGAGATCGCCAGGCGCGCAAAGATCGGTCCGGGAACGCTCTACCGTCACTTCCCTGGCCGCGACGATCTGCTGGCCGCTGTCTATATCAGCGAAGTCGAGAAGCTGGCCGAGGCACAGCGAAAGGTCTCCACCGAGTTGCGCCCGATCGAAGCGCTGCGGGCGTGGCTGCTGGTATTCATCGATTACCTAGCTGCGAAAAAGATCATCGCCCCGGCGTTGAACGCCATGGCCGGAGGCCCTGCCCGGGTGTATCAGCAAAGCGGCCGCCTTATGGAAGAGGCTGCCAAAACGCTCGCGAGCCGTGCCGTCGCAAGCGGCGATCTGCGGCCGGATGTCGATCCGATGGACATGCTGCGCGCTATTTATGGAGTCGCCAGCGCAGGCAGCACCGCCGAATGGCCGGCAAAGGCGCGGCGTTTTGTGGACATCCTGATTCAGGGCTCGCGGCCTCAGTAACCTCAGGGGCTAAAGCCCATAGTAGCTTGGGGATTAATGTACGGGCTGAAGCCCGTACCCTTCAGAAGGGTAAGTCTCCGGCAGGGTCTCTGCTTACTTCTGATGGAAGACTTTGTTGTTGATGTCCGGCCAAAATTCTTTGAAGAGGTTCGATCCGGCATCGATGGCTATGCTCGTCAACCAGATTTCATAAGTCTTGGTGAAGGTGCGCTCCTGGCTGGGGTAGTAAAGGGAGGAGACGCCCGCGGCGGCGCCCGCGCCGAAGATCTCGGAGCTATTGAAAGCCTCATGGCCGCTATCTTTTCGTGTGATCACTGTGCGTGACATAGAGTATCCAAGCCGCTTAACAAATCCCCCACGGCCGAGCGTGTAGTACCGGGAATCCTGGTGAAGAACAGTGGGAAAGATGAACTCAACCCAAAGGTTTTCGTCTACGTAGTCCGCATAGGTGTGCCAGTAATACCGCCCGTAGCCGGCCGCGCCCTGACGAAACTCAGGCGTGGAATTGCGTGCTTGCGCTACTCCTGCCTGGATCGCGACAAAGATGAACGAAGAATAGTCGAAACTATCGAGTGCCCCCGTGGTGAACTTGTCTTTGATGGTTTGTGGCGGGAGCTTCTCGTCCACGCTCACTGATCTGAAATTTGGAATTATGTAGAGAATTCGTTTTGTCTGCTTCCCACTATTGGGAACCTGGCCGCCCGCCGCAGCATCCCTGGCGCCAATGGGGACTGGGTTGCTCTGGCTATACTGCTGCAAGGCAACGCCCGGAGCGTCGGGCAATGTGCTTACACTACCCGCCCCACCCGTGGACTCAGCCCTGACGACCACCTGCGTCTCGGTCCCCGGGCTGGTGGTCTCGCGAAAACGTTGTCCGAGTGCGATTGTTCCAGGGTAAGAGCCAACATACAAAATCAATACAAGGGTCAATCGCCAAATTGTCATCAGCAACGTGTCCTTCATAGAAGCCGCAGTCATGACCGCAGCTCTATTGTCTGGAGGTGGGGATTTGTCCGAAGGCTGTAGTCGCCTTGCCGTATCGAGACGAAATGCGTCAGTTACGAATTAAGATGATGAACGCCTCCGCCGCCGTGACTCCGATGGCAATGATGGCTGCAACTGCAAAGAGCAAGTACGCCGTGGGATAGACCTTCGTCGTCCGGCACATCTGGTTCTCTCTGACGTTAGACTGGCCCGGCTCATAAACATCATGGCGGGAAATGAGCGAAGAACCCGCTACCTGTTCTTAGTCTTAATCTGTTAAGATTAGATGTCAAGTACTTCCTTGAGAAAGGACGCCTATGTGCCGCCTTATTAAAGGTGGCATGCAAGCGCCCATAATCAAGGTTGAGGGCCTATTGCAGATACCTATCGCTTACCTGAACCGCATCGCCACTGCCGTACCAGAGCACGATGTGCATGACGCTTTCGTCGTGTTCGCAGAGACGATGCTTGCCAACCCTCGGCTGCGCACGGTGTTTCGACGCATGGTGAGCCGGGCCAGGATCGCGCATCGCTATTCATTCCTCGATCCGCGAAACGGCTCCGGCCAATTCTCCTCGCATGACGCGCATGAGTTTTATCAGCCGGGCAATTTTCCCACCACAGCGCAACGGATGGAGCTGTTTGAGCAGAATGCGCCGATACTGATGAGGAAGGCGGTGGACCGGCTCGCCCTCGATGAGAAGGAACGCTCGAGTATTACGCACGTGCTGGTGACCTGCTGCACGGGGCTCTATGCGCCGGGGCTGGACTTTGAGATCGTCGACCACCTCGGGCTTTCGCCGGGCGTGGAGCGCACGATGGTTGGATTCATGGGGTGCTATGCCGCGATCAACGCGCTCAAGCTGGCGAGGCACATTGTGCGCTCAGAACCGAAGGCAGGTGTTCTGATGGTGAACCTGGAGCTGTGCACGCTCCACTTGCAGGAGACGCAGGAGTTGGAGCAGGTTCTCTCCTTCCTGATTTTTGCCGATGGGGCAGCGGCGAGCCTGATTACCGCGCGCGAGGAGGGCTTCGCACTGGACAGCTTCAAGGCAGAGATGGTGCCCGGGACGAGAGAGCTGATCACGTGGAAGATCCGGGGGCTGGGATTCGATATGTTGCTCTCCGGGCAGGTACCCACGGAGTTGGGACGCGCGCTCCATGAACGCGGGCTGATGGCCGAGCGAGATGGCATCGATCTTTGGGCGGTGCATCCCGGCGGACGGTCGATTCTGGATGCAGTGGAGAAGGGACTGGAGCTGCCGCCTGGTGCATTGGCCGCGTCGCGCGAGGTGCTGTCGTTGCTTCGGCAACATGTCTTCAGCGTCGGTGATGTTTGTGTTGCAGCGGCTGATGCAGCAGGCGCGGCCCGGACAACGTGGGTGTGCGATGTCATTTGGGCCCGGGCTGACAGCGGAGACGATGCGCTTCCATGCGGTCTAGTGCGGAGATCGACTTCAGCACGACGGGTCTCTCCGCGTGAGCTGCCGGAGCTGATGGATGGTGACTGTAGCTATGAGGATTTCCGTGACTGCCTGCGCAGTCTGGAGCAAGTCAACCGCTGGTTCATGGGCTATCGGCCGACGCTGGCCTGGCTGGATCGGTTGCCGCGTGCACCGCATGAGCCAGTGCACATCGTGGATGTGGGAAGTGGCGGCGGCGGTATGCTGCGGCAGATTGCAGGCTGGGTGCGGCGGCGAGGCATTGCTGTGCAGCTCACTGGCATTGACTTGAACCCGCACGCGGCGCGGGCGGCAGCGGAGTCCACGCCGGCGGAACTGGAATCGCCTGGGTGACTGGCGATGCTTTGGACTATCGGCCGGAGAAGCCAGTGGATATCGTGGCGAGTTCGTTGACGGCTCATCATCTGGAGGATGACGAGATCGTCGCGTTTTTGCGATGGATGGAGGCTACGGCTCGAGGTGGGTTGGTTTTTCAACGATTTGGAACGGTCGGAGCGGAGTTGTAGGTTTTTTGGGTGCATCGCGGGATTGGTGGGTTGGCACCCATTTGTGCGGCATGATGGGCCGGTGTCGTTCCGGCGCGCCTTCCGGAAGGAAGATTGGCTACGCCTGCTGGCGGCGGCTGAGGTCCCGCAAGAGGCTGTGACCGTGGAGCATTGGCGCCCGGGACGGTTGTGTGTAGGGCGGTGGAAGTGAGAAAAGCAAGGAGTCCTTCGCGCCCGTCGTCCTCGTGACGCAACTCAATACGTCTAATTACTTGAAAGGCGAGTCATGCCAACTACCACGCTGCTAGCACCCAGCTCCATCCGTTCGAGATCCAAAACGATTCTCTGGGTCTCCCTCGGCCTCACCGTGCTCTTCGTCTTTATTACTTCAGAAGTTTTCCTCATCACCGACTATCCGATGTACCACGCCTACCGTCTGCAGGTGATCGCCGACCGCCAACTCCTCATCCCGCATACGCTCAGCGGCCTCTTCGCTCTTGCTCATCGGCCCCATCCAGTTCTCCTCCCGATTCCGCCGGCGTCATCTGAAATTCCATCGCGTCCTCGGCCGCATCTACGTCGTCTCCGTCTTGGTCGGCGCAGTAACCGGCGTTGCCCTCGCCTATGGCCGTCCGGGCTTCCCCGGAACCTCGATGCAGGCCGCCGCCTGGATCGTCTGCACCACCGCCGCCTTTCTCACCGCGCGCAACCGGCAAATCATCCAGCACCGCCAATGGATGGCCCGCTCGTACGCGGTCACCTTCACTTTCGTCTCCAGCCGTGTGCTCAACCTTTGGCCCCGTTACTGGAGTCACCTCGGCGACAGCCTATCCGCTGTCGGCGTCATCGCGTTCACGCTTGCCTCGCTGCTGATCGTGGACCTCGGCCTCAACTGGCGCGAGCTCACCACGGTCGCGACGGATAATCGGCAGTTATGAATCAGGTCCCTGTGCAAGACGAAGTTCTCATCGTTGGTGGTGGAGTGGCCGGCTGTGCCGCTTCGATCGCGCTCGCCCGCAAGCGGAAACGCGTCACGCTGATTGAACGCGAGCCCACAGCGCGCCATAAGGTCTGCGGTGAGTTCCTGAGTGGTGAGGCCCTTGAGGATCTGCACGCGCTCGGCATCGACGTGGCTTCGCTGGGCGCCGTGCCCATCGACCACGTTCGCCTCGCCGCCGCCAGGCGCGCGTCGGAGGCTCCCTTGCCTTTCCCCGCAGCCTCGCTCACGCGCAAAGCGTTGGATACAGCGCTCATCGCTGAGGCCATCGCTGCGGGAGTCCGCGTAGAGCGTGGCCGCAGTGTGCAGTCGCTTGATCGCACAGCAAGCAACACATGGCAAGCTAGGCTCGACGACGGTACCACCTATCAAGCCCCAACGGTCTTTCTCGCCACCGGCAAACACGATCTTCGCGGCCACTTGCGTCCGAAGGACCCACAGCGATGGGTTGCCTTCAAAATGTACTTTCGCCTGGCGCCCGCGCAGGCCGCTGAACTGGCGCGCGCCTCTGAGCTCATGCTCTATCCCGGAGGCTATGGTGGCATCCAGCCCGTGGAAGGCGGCATTGCAAACCTCTGCTGCGTAGTGCAACACAAGCGTTTTGCACGTGCGGGTGGTCGCTGGGATAACTTCCTTGCGAAGATGCAGCAGGATTGCCCACATCTCGCGATGAGACTTGCCGGCGCCGAGCCGTTGCTCGCCAAGCCAATCGCGATTACCCACATACCGTACGGTTACATTCGCCGCACCACCGAAGATGGACTCTACTGCATCGGCGATCAGGCGGCTGTCATCCCTTCGTTCACCGGTGACGGCATATCCATCGCGCTGCATACGGCCCGCTGTGCCGTCGCTGCCTATCTGGCGGCACAGCCGGCGCCGCTCTTCCAGTCTCAATTGCGCTCCGCGCTGCTGGCCCAGATGCGACTTGCCGAGATCGCCGCCGATGGCTTGAACAACTCCCTCGCGCGCGCCATGTTGCCATTTTGCCTCAGGGTCTGGCCCGGCGTGATGAGCGTGACAGCCAAGCTAACACGCGTCGCCCAACACGCCGCGGTTCCTTCACAGGCAGTCGCCAGTTGAACATTCGTCACAACGCTCCAGGGGATGCCATGAAACGCTTCGCGGTCTTAGCCCTCGCAGTCCTATTCGCTCCAGCCACCTTCGCCCAGCATGAGACGTTCACCATCAACCCCGACACCAGCGAAGTGAAGATGGCTCTCAAAACAACCCACGAGCTGGTGAACGGCGCCTTTCACATTCAGTCCGGATCGATTGTGTTTGAACGTGGCGCTCCTAAGATGTCGGGGTCGGTGGCCGTGCTCGCAGGCAGCGGCAAAACCGGCAATGGCAGCCGCGACAAAAGGATGAATAAGGAGATCCTGCAGGTCGAGCAATATGCAACCATCTCGTTCGAGCCGAAGTCCTACGCCGGCGTCATTCCACCATCAGGAGACTCGACCATCCAGGTAACTGGTATCTTCACACTCCTCGGCACGCCTCACGAGATCACCATCCCCATGCTGGTCCATCTTGAAAGCACAACCGCAACAGCCAAGGCGCATTTTGAGGTGCCGTACATTCAGTGGGGACTGAAGGATCCAAGCTTCCTATTCTGGAAAGCGGAGAAAGAGGTCGCGATTGACCTCTCTCTTAGTGGAACCCTTTCAAAATAGAGAAGCACTTTCGCCACACACAACAATTTCTTTAGACAGTGACGACGATTTTGCCGATCTGTGCGTTCGACTCCATGTAGCGGTGGGCTGCGACGAGTTCAGCGAAAGGGAAGGTTTTATCGATCCTGGGCTTGAAAGCGCCGGAAGCAAGATGGTCGAAGATGTATTGTTTTGCTTTCGGAAATACCGGGTCGGTTGTCAGCTCAAAGAGCGTGTAAGCACGAATGGTGAGACCCTTGGCGAGAGCCGTGAAGAGCGGGTAGGGAGTGGGTTCGAGCGCCAGAGCTCCGTATTCAAAGATCGTGCCCTGACGCGCCGTCGCGGCAGCGAGGGATTCGAGGATCTTGCCACCGATAGGATCGAACACGATGCGCGCGCCCTTACCCGAGGTGATTTCCTCGACGCGAGCCACCAAGTCTTCCTCTTCGGTGACGATCACGTGATCGGCCCCGGCTTTGAGGAGCTCGGCTTTCTTGGCTGAGGTTCGAGTAACGGCGATGCTGATCGCGCCCTCGGTCTTGATCACTTCAATGGCAGCAATGCCTACGCTGCTGCTGGCCGCAGTCAGAAGGACAAAGTCCCCCTTGGCAATGTGGCCGAGCCAGATGAGCGCACCATAGACGGTCAGGTATTGCATCCAGATAGATGTGCCCTCTTCGTACGAAAGGATGGAAGGATATTCCGCGATTGCCTGAAGGGGAACAACTGCGACTTCTCCATAAACTCCGTGGTCGTTGAGTTTGAAAGTTCCGGGGACAGTGCTGACGGTCTTGCCGATCCAGTTGGAATTCACACCGGGTCCTACGGCTTCGATGATTCCGGCAGCCTCGTAACCATTCTTGGATGGAGGAACTGGTGTCTCCAGATATTGGCCATTGCGGAACATGATCTCAGCGCGGTTGAGTCCGAGAGCTTTGACCCGGAGACGGATTTCGCCTGGGCCAGGTTCCGGCATTGGCAGTTCATCAAACTGGAGCACTTCGGCGGGCCCGGTCTTGTGGAAGCGAACAATCTTTACGGTACTCGGCATGCATACCTCGCAAACATCTGTTGATGTGATGGCGCCGGCCGGGCTCAGGATCAACTTTGTTTGCGGGTGGTCTATTTGATGAGGAATTCCTGATCCACCGGGATTTGCATCGAGTTCGCCAGGACATTTGTTTCAGCCGCCATGCCGATCACCGCCAGGAACTCAGTATATTGCTCATCGGAGAGGCCTTTCGCGCGCGCCGCGGCGGTGTGCGAATGGATGCAATAACTGCAGCTGTTGGCCGTGGATATCGCTATATAGATCAGTTCTTTGGTAAGCGGATCGAGCGCTCCGGACGCGATCATCACCTGTTTAACGCTCGCCCACGTGCTTTCAAGAAGGCTGGGCTGATTGGCGAGAGCGCGCCAGAAATTGTTGACAAAGGCCGACTTGCGCGTAGCGCGTATGTCGTCGAATACTGCCTTCACGGCCGGCACAACTGCTACTTCATCATCGCTCCAGAGCTTTACAGTGGCCAAGTGGGATACCTCTACGGCAATGATAGCTTTAGGGGGCCACCACCCCTAACCTTGTCTGTCCGGGTGCGTTCGGGTGGGGAAAACATTTCCACGAAGGGCCCGCGGAACCGCAGGTCCCTCCGCTACGCTTCGCTCCGGTCGGGATGACAAGGGATGGGGTGGCTTCTCCATTGAGAGTGGATGGTCGTGATGACAAGGTTAGGGTGGCGACTCCATCGTGAGTGGATGGTCGGGATGACAAGGGAGGGTGGCGACTCCATGGCGAGTGGATGGTCGGGATGACAAGGGATAGGGTGGCGACTCCATGGCGCGTGGCTGGTCGTGATGACGAGGTTAGGGTGGCGACTCCATGGCGCGTGGCTGGTCGTGATGACGAGGTTAGGGTGGCGACTCCATCGCGCGTGGTATGGTCGGGATGACAAGGGATTAGGGTGGCGACTCCATGAGAGTGGATGGTCGTGATGACAAGGTTAGGGTGGCGACTCCATGAGAGTGGATGGTCGTGATGAAAAGGTTAGGGTGGCGACTCCATGGCGCGTGGCTGGTCGTGATGCATCAAGCCCGAGGCTCGCGAAGTAAACTTATCTTGCATGAAGAAAATTGGCTTCCTCTCCTTTGGTCACTGGACACCGTCACCACAATCACAGACGCAATCGGCAGCCGATGCCCTGCTGCAATCGATTGACCTGGCTGTGGAAGCGGAGCGCCTGGGAATGGACGGCGCCTACTTCCGTGTCCATCACTTCGCTCGGCAACTCGCATCTCCGTTCCCGCTGCTTGCGGCGGCCGGTGCAAAGACCCGGCGAATTGAAATCGGCACCGCGGTGATCGATATGCGCTACGAAAACCCTCACTACATGGCCGAAGATGCCGGAGCGGCGGATTTGATCGCCGGCGGCCGTCTGCAGTTGGGTATCAGCCGCGGATCCCCGGAGCAGGTGATCGACGGCTGGCGCTATTTCGGATATCGCCCGAATGAAGGGGAAAACGAGGAAGGCATGGGACGCCGGCACACCGAGGAATTTCTCGAGCTGCTGAACGGCAAAGGTTTTGCGCGGCCGAACCCGCGGCCGATGTTCGCCAATCCGCCGGGGCTTCTGCGGCTTGAGCCTTACTCCGAAGGATTGCGTGACCGGATCTGGTGGGGGTCTGCAACCAACGCAACCGCCGAGTGGGCCGCAAAATTGGGCATGAACCTGCAAACCTCAACCCTCAAATTCGACGAGACAGGCGAGCCGCTCCACATCCAACAAGCCGCGCAGATTCGCTCCTTCCGCTCAGCCTGGAAGGCCGCCGGCCACACGCGCACTCCGCGTGTTTCCGTTAGCCGCAGCATCTTTGCCTTGATGGACGACCGTGATCGTGCGTATTTCGGACGAGGCGGCCAGGAAGAGGACCAGATAGGCTTCCTGGACGAAACTACGCGGGCGATCTTCGGCCGCAGCTACGCTGCTGAGCCGGACGTCCTCATCGAGCAGCTACGGAAAGATGAGGCCATCGCGGAGGCCGACACGCTGTTACTTACCGTGCCAAACCAACTGGGCGTTGCCTACAATGTGCACGTGATGGAGGCCATCCTGACTACGGTCGCTCCCGCTCTCCATTGGCGGTAGGACCTATCCCCTTTCCCCTTGCAACGCAAGGGGAAGAAGGTTAGGCTTCCTATGTATTCCAAGGGGAGCGCCGCACGTGGAGAAGACTCGGCTGGAACTGTTACGCGGGACCCTCGACATCCTTATTCTCAAGTCCCTGGTCTGGAGTCCGCTGCATGGGTATGCCATCACCAGCCTCATCCGTCGCCAGAGTGACGAGGCGCTCCTCGTCGAAGAAGGCACACTCTATCCCGCGCTGTGGCGGCTCGAAAGCAAAGGCTTCATCGAAGCGGAATGGGGCCTCTCGGATAATAACCGGAAGGCGAAATACTACAGGCTGACAAGCGAGGGCCGGCGTTACCTTCGAGCCGAAACCAAGACATGGGAAGCGTACGCGGAGGCCGTAGCCAAGATTTTGGGCGCAACTCGGGCCACCCACACCGGAAACCCCATGAAGAAGATCCCCATCTGGCGCAGGTACGATCGCATTCTCGGTCCGGACGCAAAGACCGACATAAAAGCCGAACTGCGCTTTCACATCGACTGCAAGACAGATGATCTCATCGCCAACGGATGGTCTCCCGATGGCGCCCGCAAAGAAGCCGAGCGCCAGTTCGGCAATATGCTCGCCGTGCAACACGCAGGCGAGCGCATAGGAGAACAGATGGAACGACGCCGGCGCATCAGCGATTATTATGCCGAATGGCTGTGGGATACCCGCTACACGCTCCGCACTCTGCGCAACAATCCTGCGTTTGCCGGCGTCGCCATCCTGGTGCTCGCGCTCGGGGTTGGCTTGAATGCAGCGGTGTTCAGCGTGGTGAACCTTATGCTGCTGCGTCCGTTGCCTTTCCCACAATCGCAACAGCTGGTGTGGCTCACCGCCGGTAAAAGCTTCGATACCAAAACCCGCGCGGCCGGCGGCCTCTCCGCCGAAACTTATACCGTCGATGTCTATCGCGAATTCCAACGCAACAACCAATCCTTTCAGGGTCCGTGACCGCATTTCAGACCTTCTACAACTCGCTGCAATACAAACTTACGGGTGTTGGCGAGCCCAAACAGCTTGACGCCGTTGAAGTCGCTGGTAATTTCTTCCCGACGCTTGGGCGTCTACGCCGGTGCTGGGGCGCAACTTCACCGAGGACGAGACCGTAAAAGGCGGGACGTTCTGCGGCGCTGCTCAGCTACTACTTCTGGAAAACTCAATTCGCCGCGGATCCGAATATCATCGGGAAAACCATCACCATCAACACCAGCCCGGCCGCGGTCAACGGCCCTGTCACCATCGTCGGCGTGCTTCCCGCGAGCTTCGATTTCGGCGCTGTCTTTGCTCCCGGCAAAAAGGTCGACCTGTTTGTTCCCGCCGTCATGGACTTCTGGAGCACCTGGGGCAACACGCTCGCCGTTGTCGGCCGCCTCAAGCCGGGCGTTACTGCTGCTCAGGCACAGGACGAAGCCGATCGTCTTTTCCCGCATCTTAAGCTTCAGCACAAGGATTGGTATCTACGATTACGCCTCCGACCTCATCACCCTCAAAGATCACGTTGCGGGCAAGTTGCAGCGCTCGCTGGTCGTTCTTTGGTCCGCCGTCGGCCTAATTCTGCTGATCGTCTGCGTCAACCTTTCGAACCTTCAGCTAAGCCGCGCTGCCACGCGCAGCAAAGAGTTCGCCATGCGCCGCGCACTGGGTGCAAGCCGCGGGCGACTCATCCGCCAACTCCTCACGGAGAGTCTCATCCTGTCAGTTCTTCGGTTCTGTCGGCTGGACTCGCCATCGCCTCCGCCATCATCTACTACCTTGCGCACCAGAACTCCATCGCTCTTCCTCTGCTCACGACACGTTCATCTCGACGCGGCGTCGGTTTCCTGGACCCTGGTCACCGCTATCGCGTTGGTATCCTCTTTGGACTCGCGCCCGCACTGCGCATCTCCGGCACCCACATTCAGGAAGCGATCAAGGACAACGCCGCAGGTATGGCCGCAGGCCGCAGTCATGAGCGCTTCCGCTCGGTCCTCGTCATCTCTGAGGTCGCTCTGGCATGTCTGCTGTTAGTCGGGGCCGGCCTCCTGCTCCGCAGCTTCCTTCGCGTCCTCAATGTGGACCTCGGTTTCAATCCGAGCCACGCCGCCGCGATGCAGATCGACCTGCCTGCAGCGACGAATAAGGATCAGCTTGATTCAGCGCGCCACGATTCTCAAATCCGAAATAGATCGCGTCAGCGCGCTTCCCGGCGTTGAATCCGTCGGCATCGCTGACATGCTTCCACTCGACCGGAACCGCGAGTGGGGACTTGTGGCTGTGGGCCGCTACCACGCGAAAGATGCTGATACCGGTGCACTTGTCTATCTCGTCACCCCGGGTATCTCCGAGCCATGGGGATGCGGCTGCGCTCGGGCCGCGACTTCTCATGGAACGACATACCCGACAAGGAGCCGGTCATCATCGTTAACGAAGCGGGCGCGCGCCGCGAGTGGCCCGGGGAAGACCCTATCGGAAAACTTGCGGACGGCACCGGGAAAAAGCCGGCCCGTGTGATCGGTGTCGATCGCCGACGTCCGCGAAAGCACTCTCGAACAGAAGTCCAGTCCTGAGATCTACGTCCCGATGACACAAAACGCCAGATGTCGAAGGCGCAACTCTCATCGTCCGCTCCCGCATGGATCCTGACGCTCTTGCCGGCAGCGTCCTGGTCACGCTCCGCAGCCTCAATCCCTCGCAACCCGCGACGGGCTTCCGTACGCTGCAGTCGTTTGTCGATCATTCTGTCTCGCCGCGCCGCTTCTTTGTTCTTGCTCGTGACCATCTTCGCTACGCTTGGTGCGCTTCTTGCGGCCCTTGGCATCTACGGAGTCATTTCCTATTCCGTAACCCAGAGAACGCAGGAGATAGGCGTGCGCATGGCCCTTGGAGCGACAAGTGGCCGTGTCCAGCGGGCGGTATTGGCTCAGACCTTGCGTCTTGCCGTCATCGGGCTTGCCGCGGGCACCCTTGCCTCGTTTGGCGCTGCTCAGCTGATCGCCTCTCTGCTGTTCGACACCTCTCCCTGGGACCCGGTCGCTTACGCAGCGATGGCCGCGTTTTTGCTCGGCATTGCTTTGCTGAGCGGTTATTTCCCCGCCCTTCGAGCCTCCAGGATCCAACCGATGACCGCATTACGTAGTCATTGAAGAGGCCATTTGGTTCAGAGCTGTCCGCGGCAGGGTTCGCCGCAGAGGATGGGAAAGACGTACCTCAGGGGCTAAAGCCCTTCGTACCCTGGGTGGTCAATGTACGGGCTGAAGCCCGAACCCTTCAAAAACAAGTTCTCACGCAGATTCTAAAGCCCTCATCGGTGCGAGCGTTATGTGGCACGGCTGAATCCGTGCCCTTCGTGCAAAGACGCTTTTCCCTCAGCCTGTCTAACGCTCAAGTCTCGACCAAGTGAGAAATCCAGTTTGGACAAGCCTGAATGTAGTTGACCAGGTTCCGGAGGGAACTCTATAGTCACCTTCCCTTTGGTACCGCAGGCTACCCGATATAGGGAGCTTCGCCACTTGGCTGCCTGGCCGGGTTTAACATAGAGGTCAACCGCTGCATGCCGCGGCATGGCCGATACACTCACCGGCCATGGATACATTTCGCCATTCATGGCGAATCGATGGTGAGGGAGTATATGCATAAATCTCCGGTGAAACTGATCCTGTTATCTGTTTTCCTTCAGGGCCTGGCGTTGGTTCCGGCATTTGCCCAGGGCGTAGCCCCGGCGGATGGCCGCGTGGGTATTCCAATGAACGCTGCCATACCGTCGACGACCGGCCAAGCGGTAACCGGCGAACCGGCAACCGCCCCGGCCAATGTGAGCAGCTACGTACTGGGGCCCGAAGATCAGATCACCGTGCGGGTCTTCGCCGCCGGTGACATCCCCGACAAGCCGGCACAGATTGACAATAATGGCAGCGTGACATTACCCATGATCGGGCAGGTGCATGCCGCCGGTTTGACCGTGAAGCAATTGCAAGCCAACCTGGTGGTCGCTTATAAGAAGTACTTTAAAGATCCGCAGGTCACCGTGCAGGTGAGTGACTTCCGCAGCCAACCGGTATCGGTTGCAGGCAACGTGGCTAAGCCGGGCGTCGTGCTATTGCAGGGAAATCGCAACCTGATGGAAGTGATCGGCATGGCCGGCGGTCTCATGGCCGATGCCGGTGACAGTGTATTGATCACCCGTAATTTGAGCGAAGGACCGATCCCCGTGGCCGGCGCCTTCACCGATCCAACTGGCAAGTACTCGGTTGCCCACATCAATGTACGTTCCATCATGAGCGGCAAAGATCCTGAAGCGAATATCCAGATCAAGCCGCACGATGTAATCACGATTCCCCGCGCGCGCATGATCTACGTGTTGGGCAACGTAGGCAGACCGGGAGGTTACGTTCTGACGGAAAACGAAACCATGTCCCTCACCCAAGCCATCGCCCTGGCCGGGGGATGGGACAAAATGGCGGCCTTGAGCGGGGCAAGAATTCTTCGCTCCAGTAACGGTCCCACGCGAGAAGAGATTCCCGCCAACATCAAAAAAATCATGGAAAACAAAGCGCCCGACGTGCAGATGAAACCGGATGACATCCTTTACATCCCCAACAGCTTAGGCAAGGCGTTTGGCGCGCGCGGTGCCGAAGCAGGCATTGGCGTTGGGACTGGCATTCTCGTCTGGCGTTAAGAGAAGCCTCCCTTCGCTATGCTTGGGATGACAAGGGAGAGGGCTTGTCGCTGGTGTAGGGTTTGCGATGGGGATAGAGTTCTATCTTGTCTGTGTCCCTGTGGTTATGTCTTGAGTGTCCATGAGGTATGGGTTGCGGGGATCCCAGGTCTCAAAAGCGAGACCTGGGGCACCCTTCGCGTTTTTCCTTTAATTCTGGTTGGTGTGGAGGGGCACTTCAGAATTTGAGAAGCCCGACGGCTTTGTCGCGGCGGTGAGACATAAGCTGGTTAGGTAGATTTAGAGATGTTACCGGGCGGAGTTTTTCAACCGAGCCCAGTCATGGAACGTGAGCGCGCTTATCCATTTTCGACACGCGCCTTAATATCCAAATACGCCACCTCGATGAGCTTGCGAAGCGATGCAATATCCGTGGACACTGCCGGTCTAAGCTTCGCATGGCGCATAAACTTACCTGTACCTTGCAAGAGCCGGCCCGGATCCGGCAGGGATGCGCCGTGAAAGAATCCCACGTTCACGTGCGACGTGAATACATTTACGTAGCCGAACGGGGCATCGCCCAGACAGGCTACCGGACAACCGTCATGCAGGATCTCGCGGACTTCATCCCCGCATCTTCGCATCACCTCAAACCACTCCTGCGCCATGGCGCCCAATTCACCTCGATGCTCTTTCATCCACGCATCTATAGCGGGATCGCGATCGACAGTCGCGTTAAATCGCAGCAGGTCTGTTCTCATCATTTTGGATTCCTAAGGTAGAATTTCGTTGCGCGGCTAGTTCCCGTCATTATCCACGACAATCAAAGCTTCCAAACGTCTTTCTCCCTGGAGCCTGACTATGCCATCCGCCCAAAAGCTCGACACCCACCACAAAGCGCTCACCGTTAACCTTGATACATCCACTTTCGGCTCCTTTGCTGAAATCGGGGCTGGACAGGAAGTCGCGCGCTGGTTCCTGGTAGTGGGAGCGGCTTCCGGTACGGTAGCTAAAACCATTTCTGCTTACGATAAGGAGGTCAGCGATGATCTCTACGGCGCCGGGTCGCGCTACGTTTCCAAAGACCGGCTGGAGGCGATGCTCTCCAATGAATGGACCCAGTTGCTCTCGCAATTAAGCAAGACGCGGGGGCCGCAGACCCGGTTCTTCTGCTTTGTCGATACCGTCTCCGCCCGCAACTTCGCCGGAACTAATGATGCACATGGCTGGATCGGTATCCGCTTCCAATTGCAGCCGGGTGGTCCTCCCAACGATATTCTGCTGCATATAAATTTGCGCGATGTTTCCAATGTCCTGCAACAGGAAGCCATCGGTATCCTGGGCGTCAACCTCGTCTATGCGGCGTTCTATGAGGCGCAAACCAAGGAAGCCCTTTTGGAAGGCCTGGCCGAAGACGTCGTCCCGGCGCGAATCGAAATCGATTATGTGGACCTTAAGGGTCCGGCATTCGAAAGCTGGGATCGCCGAGCGGTGCTGATTGATCTGGTTCGTGGGGGACTCGCAGAAGCGGTATATTTCCCCACCAAAGGCTACCCTGTTCCCCCTACCGAGGTTCTCTACAAGAAAGCCGTGGTGCTGGCGCCGGGATATTTCGGCCACTCCGATTCTGTTCGCTCGCAGGTTCACCTACACCTGCTGGCTTCAGGAATTCACGAACTGCAAGGAGATCTCGGCGAAGCAAAATCGCTGCCCGCCGGTTTCTTCTGCCTCACGCTTGCTCCGTTAACGGCGGGTGAACCATCCCCGGAAATCTCCGACGTGCTTCATCGCATCGATGCGCTTCTTGCCTCCGGCGGCGACGTGCTGCTGTTTCACAAACCGGAACTCTACAACATGACCGCAATCGTGAATCGCCATACCAAGGCGCCGGTGCGATTCGTTGCAGGCATCTCCCTGGTGATTCGCGCGTTCGAAGATATTTACGGCGATCTCGAAGGCAGGCTTCTGGAGGCGCTCGCACGGCTCTTTGCCCAGAATGTCCGCATCTATGTCTATCCGATGACGGCCGCGGATCTGGCGGAATGGCTGAAGAGTGTTTCCGCCACCGGCTGGGAGTGGAGTGAGACGAATGGGTGGGTTTCGGCAGACCAACTGCGTTGCACGCCGCCTCTCGGGCATCTCTTCTCGTATCTTCTTGCCAGCAGTTTTCTGGTCCCGATGCCGGTGCCTGTGGAGACAAGATAAGGCGTGAACGCGGCGTCATCTGCATCTCACAAATGAGAGAGTTTCTCCGGAGGCTTCGATGGCAAACACTCCAGGACTTATCCCCGCCCAACAGCTCGCCGAGACGAATAAAGCCAATTTCCCAAACGAGAGTTTGGAATACCGCGCCGCGCGTAATGCTCTGCTTGCACAAGAGATCGAATTGCGCCGGCACATCGAACAGGTAGCCAGTCAGCGGCGAGCTCTTCCGCCGGGTGGTGAAATTCCTCAGGACTTTGAGTTTTTCTCGGAAGCAGGTCCCGTCCGCTTCTCCACGTCTTTTGGCGGCAAAGATACATTATTGATCTACAGCATGATGTATGGACCTCAGCGCAAATCGCCTTGCCCCAGTTGTACCTCGTTTCTGATTCATGAAATGGGACGCCGTTAATCTGCGGGAACGCGTAGCCATCGCTGTCACTGCCGGTCGCCCATCGAACGGTTGAAGGAGTACAAAACGCAGCGGGGCTTTGTGAACTGCTTCTCCGATGCTTCAGGAGAATACACACGCATCTACGTGAGTGCCGAGGACGCGGATATTCCGGCTTCAGTGTCTTACCAGGCGCAGCGGGAGTATTCGCCACTTCTACAGTGGTGAAATGAGCGGCGAGATGTCCGACCGGGCCAGGATCCACGGGGAGCCCAGACCCCATCCCTTATGGTTGATGCTCGATTGGACGCCGCAAGGCCGAGGTGTTGATTGGTATCCAAAGCTTGACTATGGGAAGAAATAGCCCGGTGTTGGCAGCTTCAGCGAACTTCCGCAATGCGGTAGACGGCCACTCCTGCAAAAAAAGTAACGCCGCAAAGCGTGCTCAGCGGCCGTAGCCCTCAGGCGTGCGTGCCATTTGCGCCACGGCTGAAGCCGTGAACTTCGCTCACCAGCCTGTTCCCCAACCTCCGCCGAACGCCAGGGAGTTTGCGCTTCCTGTCGAGCGCGGAAAGCGTTGCCGGCTCTGGCTGCGGTTTGTCGGTGTTGAAGTATCTTTTGTACGCCGAGATCCAGTCGGTCGCGATCTCGTTCTGCGCCGTCGTAAGTTGAACTTTCCCCTGGCACACTAACTCGTGAAGATGATCTTCGAGTTGATCCTTGACACGAGCGTTCCAGGTGGACGAGGACGGTTGCGGCCACAGATTCTTGATGTCACCAGACCCACCCAGCGCAGGCGTAATCAGATAGTCGAGTGCGTAGCCGATCCCGGATAAGTTGGCTAAACCATATTCCTTGAAGACCGCCTGCTGTATCGTCGGATTCACCGGCGGATCGTTGGCAACGCCGGTGGTCCGGCACAACTCATCCACGGCGACGGGGAGGACAGCGCCCGGTGTCAATGCTCTTCTTGGCAAGGCGAATGCCTGGGATTCAGATTGCGAGCTGCGTTCGTGCCCCTGGAACTCGTGAGTAAGCCAATAACCCGCGCTCACGATGATAAGAGCGATCCCGGCGCAGGCCAATTGCCACGAGAGGCCGCCGGCCCGAAGGAGACGGGACACCCATCCACGATCATCGGCCGCCATGCGGGCTTTCAGCAAAGCGCGCGAACGAGACAGGGTCACATCCAGCGAATCGGCTGTCTCTTCATGAATCCGGGAGAACTCCGATAGTGTGCCCTCAAGTTCCGTCCTCCGGTTGCCGCACAATCGACATTCAGCAAGATGGACACGAGCACGCAGGTGACGCCATGAAGGCAACTCACGGTCAAGGAAGAGCAGAATTTCTTCATCCGACAGATGGGAACGCGCCATGGTTCATTCACTCCCCGTGACACGCGTCATGCGCGCCAGTGCCCGAGACAATGAAGTGGAAACAGCGCCCAGGGAGATGTCCAGCACGCGGGCGATATCCCGATATTTTAAACCTTCAGCCCGCAGATGAAGGCAACGTTTCTCCTGTTCGGGCAGGGCGTTGAAGACAGCGCGCAGGCGTTGATGCATCTGATGGAACGCGAAATGGGTCTCGGGGTTGGAGTCAGGCGCTGCCTGTTGCTCCAGGACGTGGTGGTGATCGAAGCCCACCCCTGACAACAGACTCGACCTTCGCCTTTTCAGCGCCAGGTTGTGCGCTACGCGAAAGATCCAGCCGGCAAGATTGGAGCGAGACCGGCCTAGTTCCAGATGACGGAACAGTGAGAGAAACGTTTCCTGGACGACGTCTTCGGCATCAGGGAGAGTCAACCCATAGGTCAGCACGTAGTTCACAACCCGTCCGTGGAATTGATCAAACAGGCCAACGACTACAGCTTCCATATCTGCCTGGGTTTCCCGCGGAAACTCGGCGGCAGCGGAATGCTGGCAGATGCTTTCGTGTCCGTCTTCGGAAGGCAATATCGGCAACCCTTGGGTCGTCTCCATCATGTCAGGCCAACGTATCCAAAATGCTATCACTATGTTGGCGCCGGGGCCCGATCGGACGATTACCCCTCTTTTATGACACAGTATTGCAAGTAAACGACCGCCGCGAATCTTTGAAGTACCGAAGGAGCAAGTGATGCGTGACTACACGATTCATACCGTGTCCACTTATGACGCCCGGTTTCCGCTGCCGCCGGGCGCAGGGACCGATTCTATTCATGCCACCTCGGAGTATTGCCTGGCGGTAACACTTCTATCGACGGCGAATGGACGTCGCGGTTCCGGATTTGTCCTGACGCTCGGAGACGGCAACCTGCTGGTCTGCAAAGCCATCGAGTTGCTCGCGAAGCCTCTGGAAGGCATGTCGATCGAGACGCTGATGTCGGATTTTGGACGCTTCTCCCGGCAATTGGCCGATCACCCTGCCCTTCGCTGGCTTGGGCCGCACAAGGGTGTCGTTCAGCTGGCACTGGCGTCGATTACCAATGCCTGTTTCGACCTTTGGGCGAAGAGCCGGAGTGTGCCGCTGTGGAAGTTGCTGCTCGACCTCACACCAGAAGAGATGGTCAGGGTCCTCGATCTTAGCTACGTGGATGACATTCTGAGCGAAAAGAAGGCTCTATCCATCTTGCGTGAGCAGTTTCCCAGCCGCGCGGAGCGCGAAGCAATCCTGCAAAACGGCTACCCCGGCTATGACACGTCTGTTGGTTGGATGGGCTATGACGACGACAAAGTAACCGCATTGACGAAGACCGCGCTCGACCAGGGCTTCTCCGCCTTTAAGCTGAAGGTCGGTTCGCAGGACGAAAGCCGTGATCTGCGCCGTGCGGCGATGCTCCGCAATCTCATTGGGGACGAGAGCACTCTCATGTTCGATGCCAACCAGCATTGGAACCTTCCCGATGCGCTTCGTATCTGCGGGGAGTTGGTTCAATTTCGCCCGCTTTGGATCGAAGAGCCAACCCATCCCGATGACCTGCAAGCCCACGTTGCGATTTCCCGTTCTGTAAGTCCAATCAAGATCGCAGCCGGAGAGCATATCCCCAATCGCGTCCTATTCAAGAACTTCATGCAGGCGGGGGCGATTTCTTTCATACAGGTCGACTGCACCCGGGTGGCGGGAGTGAGCGAATTTTTGACCGTGAGCTTGCTGGCAAAGCTCTTCGACCTTCCCGTTGTCCCTCATGTCGGCGATATGGGGCAGATGCATCAGCACCTCGTTCTTTTCAACCGGATTGGGTTGGGTCTTGAAAGCGCGTTCCTGGAGCATATCCCCCACCTCAAACAGCACTTCGTTCATCCGGCTCAAGTACGGAATGGCGTTTACATAACGCCACAAGAACCTGGCGCGTCGACCGACCTGAAGGTAAGCGCGGGGACCTGATGCACGTCGAGCGTGCATCCACGGCAGGACTCAACCATTCCACTGGGAAACGCTGTGAACGATATTCCACATCATCGCATCCAGCGCGTTGTCTATTTCGTCGTGCGGTTCGGTGCGAGTGTTGGTGAGGGCGGCCCAGCACATTCCGCTCGCGGTCCGCACCATGAGGGTGGTCGAACCTGGAAAGCTGCCGTTGTGCCACATGCTGCCGGAACCCACCATCCAGCCCCGCGCATACTTGGCCGCGGAGGTGCTCGGAAAGGCCGGACTGGGCGTCGTCATGATTTGGATGGTTTCCGCCTTCAGGATGCTGGGAATTTGCCCGGATCCGCCCACGTGGTTGAGGAACTGAACCAGCGCAGAGGGTGTTGAGAGCCATCCACCGTTTGCGTCCATGCGGGCCATATTCATTTTGTAAGGATCTTCGTTGTATTGGCCGAAGTACACTACCTCGTTCGGTGCGCGCTGCTTGAGAGTATTGCCTGCTATGCGCATAACGTCGGTGCCGCACGGCGCGAGGACCGCACTTTGCACATACTCGGCATACGGTTGGCCCGTGACCTTTTCGATAATCCGTCCCAGAAGGCAATAGCCGAAGTTTGAGAAGGCCCAGCGCTCGCCAGGCGGGTTGCTCAACGCCATATTCTCCAGCGTCCAGCCGATCAGCCTGGCCTGATCCCACGAGTTGTTCTTATACATCGGATCGTTCGCATCCGCCGCCCAGCCACCGCAGGTGTGGGTGAGAAGGTTGTCCACGGTGATACCCGTGACGTATTGCCCGTAGGGACTCTTGCCATACGTGGTCCCGAGAATGCCCGATGCACCGAAGACCTTATCGGTAAGATTCAATTTACCCTGTTCCATCAGCGTGAAAATGGCTACGGACGTAATCGGCATCGTCACATCTGCGATGCGGAAAAGGCTCGACATGTCGGTCGGCCCCATGTCCTTCACGTTGCCGAAGCGGAATCCCTGGTTAAAGCCGAATCCCTGATCAAAAACAAATTGGCCGTTGCGTGAGATCGCGATGGAGAGCGACGGCACACTGAAGCTCCTCTTAAAAGCAGCAGCGAGACGTCCGATCTCGCCGCGCTCCATCCCGGTCGTCGCATCAGCCTGCACAAGCGACAGCCCCTGCATTGGCATGCGAACCATTGCTGAGGCGGCAGCGCTGGTCAGAAACTTTAACAAGCTACGTCTGGTGCTTTGACCCGGCATGACTCCCCCTCCTTTCGTTTTGACCGGGCAGTCAGTCTGCGCGTCTTCCCTGCCAGGTCCCGTGCTGCCCGCGGATGCCAAAGTTTCCTTCCATGGTGTTTCCGTCGACCATTCCGCGGAAGGTGAGAACGTTCCGGGTCTTGGTGCGAAACACAATGTGACGGAAGTTCATCGTGCCTTCAATGCCTCCCGATTGGTTCGGTCCCTTGAAGTGACCCGTCAAGGTATTGCCGTTCTGCACGATCTGGACTGTGTGGGTGCCCGTTTTGCCGTTGTCACCATGGGTATAGATCATCCAAGTGCCGGCAACGTTTGCGGGTGGCCGATCCTCCGGCGGCAACTGCTGGCTAAAGCCTGTGCGGCTGCCTGCCAGCAACAGGAGGAACAGCAGAACGAAAGATAATTTGCGGCTTTTCATAAGACCTCTCCAATCTGAACCCTGGGACGCAGCAGCTCCGCTTGCGCCCATCCGTGGGTCGGATTGTATATTCCCATGACTGTCTGTTGCCCGGAAATCCATGGGTCAGGGCGTGCAATCGGAGCGCGTATTCTGGGAAACATGGATATGAAGCGCAGAAAGTTCCTTGGATACTCCGCTGCTTTGGCCGCGGCCGCGTGCACATCTTCTTTATCAGGCTTAGCGCCCACGCAGACAGAGATTTGAACCCAAGCGGAATTCGGGTTGCGGGCATTCGCATGATTCCCGTCGTCGGGGGTAAGTACAAAGTGTGGACCAAACGAATGGGCTCCGGTCCGGTCAAAGTTCTGCTGCTGCACGGCGGACCGGGCTTTCCGCACGACTACCTGGAGGCCATGGAGTCCTTCCTGCCGCAGGCCGGGATCGAGATGTACTACTACGACCAGCTGGGTGTTGGTAACTCCGATATACCGGACGACCGGGCTCTCTGGACCCTCCCTCGCTATCTCACCGAAGTCGAAGAAGTTCGCCGCGGATTGGGTCTTGATCATTTTGTCTTGTATGGCCACTCGTGGGGCGGCATTCTGGCGATGGAATACGCGCTGAACTATCAACAGCATCTACGCGGCCTGGTAATCTCCAACATGACGGCAGGCACGCAAGCCTATCTCAAACGAACGGCCGCATTGAAGACGCAACTCCTTTCGGCCAGGTCCCTCGCTCAGTTCAATGCTCTGGAAGCGGCGAAGCGCTATGACGATCCGGCGTACACACGCATCGTGATGGAGGATTTGTATCCTAAGATGATCTGCCGCCTGAAGCCCTGGCCCGAGCCCGTGAGCCGCGCGTTTCGCCTCGCGAACGACAAGATCTACAACCAGATGCAAGGCAAGAGCGAATTCGAGGTCACCGGTAACCTGAAAGGCTGGGAGCGTTGGGACCGCCTGCACGAGATCAAGGTAAAGACGCTCACCATCGGTTCGAAGTATGACGAAATGGACCCCGCCGACATGCAAAAAATGGCAACGCTCATGGCAAACGCAACCTCAGTCATCTGTCCCAACGGAAGTCACCTGGACCTATGGGACGATCAGGCATTCTATTTCCAACACCTTCTCGCTTTCCTGGGAAGTCTCTCGACATAGCGTTGATTAGTCAAACGCGTTATCGAGTCCCGCGGGGACAGCTAATCGTCAAGATGGATCGGCTTCAGCCGCCAGCACAAGAGATGCCGTCAGGGGCTAAAGCCCATTCTAGTTTGGGTGGTGAATGTGCGGGCTAAAGCCCGTACCCTTCAAAAACAAGAGTTCTCACGTAGTAGACCTGTGGCCCGTTGGTTGGGAATCAGACTGGGTAGCAAGCTTGGTGGAGTTCATCGACGCCGCCAAAGTGGAGCAAAGAACGAAGCCCTCTTCCCTGGACGGGTGCCCCATGTTCGCCTAAGCGTACATGGGCCGAAGATGACGGGTGCAGCCCTTCCGAATGCTTTCCTCTATAGCGAAGAGACTACGGGCGAGAGCAAGAGTCCTTGCACATGGAGTGAAAGCATTGGAAGAACTTCATTTTCGGCCCATGTACGCTTAGGCGAACATGGGGCACCCGTCCAGAACCAACTACCGTAATTTGGAGTCTAAATCCCACCAGAACTTTGGCCCGTATGAATCGAAAAAGGTACCTCAGCGGCTAAAGCCATCGTTGGAGGGCCTATTTACGGCACGGCTAAAGCCGTGCCCTTCGTGCAGGGACGCTTTTCCCTCAACCTGTTTAGCGTTCAAGTCCCGACCAGCCGCGAAATCTAATTTGGAGCTGATTTCCGGCGGGCGTTTCACACCCATCACGCAGTCACTGACTTCCACTCACTTCCCAGTTGGCGGACGATACCCCTGCCACACATACTCGAGCGCTTCCGGCAGCGTCTGCATCTTCACCGAGCGATCGGTGTGTCCCGCTTTTTCTGCGAAGACAAACTGGTAGTGATATCCCTTCGCGGCCAGCACCTTCGCCATGCGCTCGTTCGCCTCGACCCAATCGTGCATGTTGTCGCGCATCACGTTGGGGTTATAGAGATCTTTGTCACCGACTTCCATCCAGATCCGGATCGGCTTCCGCGGAGTTTCCGCAATAAGGTGCTCATGGAATGCCCACGCGCCATGCGGATTCTGTGGATCGTATGGCCACTGCTGGTTCACATAGGTTCCCGAATAGGTCAGCACGCGATGGTACAGCTCCGGATGAAACCACGCCATGATCAACGCGCACGAACCGCCTGAACTGCCGCCCATCGTCGCCCGCCCATCGGGATCGTGGGTCAACTTTACCTGCGCCTTCTCCTCAACCAGCGGTAGCACCTCATGTTCGACAAACTCCGCATAGCGGCCCGACATTGTGTCGTATTCCAGTCCGCGCTCGCTTCCTTGCGCATCGCCGCTACCGTTGCCAATAGAGATACCGATCATGACCGGCAGCTTGTGTTCTGCAATCAGGCCATCGAGCGCGGTAAAAAGCATGCGATCCGGCCCGTCTGCGCCCACGATGAACGGGACAACACTGCCAGGCACATAATCCTTCGGCACATAGACCGAAACCTTACGCGTATACGGAGCGGGATGACTGGTCGTCACCACCAGCTTTGCGGGTTCGCTCGGCGTGGTCGTACCGAACGTGCCCTTGTCACGCGCGATCCCTGGGTAGTACTTGCTATCGGCCGAACTCATGGTGAATTCAACCACGCTGCCATGCGTCAACTCCGGCGCCGTCATTTCCGGGGCCGGGGTGTGAGTCGGCCCAATGATGAAGTTTCCATTCTGATCCGGCGAAGGCACATTTCCGTCGGTCAGATCCGTGGCATGCACATACCCCGGGGAATGAGGATCGCGAACTGGCGGCTCCGGCCGCGCCGTCGGCTGGGGTTGCGGTGCGGCTGGCGTTTGTCCGGCCCACGCCAATGGCATGGATCCGGCCAGAATCAACAATCCCGAAAATCTCATTTTCCAACTCATGGGGTCCTCGAACCTGCGCTTAGTCCGTTGAAAGTATGAAGTAAGGTTACTGAATTTTCTGATTTTTGCCAGGAAGATCTCAGCACCCCACTATTCGTATCGAAGCGCATCCACCGGATTGATCCCCCCTGCGCGCCGCGCTGGCAGCCACGTGGAAAGCATGACCACGCTGCTCACCACGATCAGCGCGCCGGCGTATGTCAAAGGATCGTCCGCTTTGAGGCCGAAAAGCTGCTGGCGGAGAAATCTGGCAGCAGCCAGGCTGAGCGGCAAGCCCAGAGCCACTCCTACTGACAACAACAGCAATGCCTCACGCAGAATGATCCAAAGCACGTTCTCTCTTTGTGCGCCCAGCGCCAGGCGAACGCCAATCTCGTTGGTCCGCTGCGCGACGTTATAGCTCATCACGCCGTACAGTCCGATGGCCGCAAGCACCAGCGCCAGAAGCGCGAAAATGCCGGTTAACGAAGCGCTCAGTTGATCGTTCCCCATCATGCGCGAGACTTCCTCACCGATCGTGCTGACGCTCAGCAGGGGCAGGTTCGGATCCACCGACGCCACAGCGGCCCGGAGATCGGCAATCCTCGCGGAAGGATCGCCACTGGTGCGCAACAGGATGACTCCGGCAAAGCGATCCTGATTCTCCACTCGGGTTTTGGCGCCCGCGGCGGCCGGAGCATACGGCTCGATCTGCTCCAGTGGAACATACGTCATCCATGCTGTATCCGGACTCCGCGGACTGCCTGCCCTGGTGTCCCGCGCGATGCCCACGATTTGCCAAGGCCCCTTGGCTGAATCGATATCAATGGATAAGGAGTGTCCGAGTGCATTGCCTCGGGGAAAAAAACGTCGGGCCAGGGTCTGGTTCACCACGGCAACCTTGAGGCTGTCTGCTGTATCAGACGGCGTGATGGGGCGCCCCGCGACCATCGAGATGCCTGCCGTCTCAAAATAACGGCCGGAAACGCGGTTCAACACTGAGTTCATGCTCTCTTTGGGTGCGGGTGTATAGCCGCTCACAGAGATGGTTGAGCGCCAGTTGCCGGAACTGATCGGCGGTGTAGCCGCCAGTGCCGCCGATTGCACCCCGGGAATAGCGGAAAGCCTTTCAAGCAGGCGCCGGTGGAGATCGGCTGTTTGCAGCGGAGTATAACCGGCAAGCTTCGCATCGAATTGGCCCAGCAGCAGGAACGTACGTTCGAACCCGTAGTCCTGTTGTTGCAGGTTGCGCAGGGTCTTGAGGAATAGCCCCGCCGCCACCAGCAGCAGAAGCGACAGCATGACCTGCCCAACCACCAGAGATTTTGGCCACCATCGCGACGAACGGCCTCCCCCGGAAGTGCGGCTTGTGGAAGTCAACGACTCGTGGGTCGCAGTGCGCGCAGCGGCCATGGCGGGGCCGAGCCCGAACAGAATTCCCGTGATCACCGAAACGCCGAAGGTGAACAGCAAAACTCCTACATTGGGCGCCGGGCTCACAGCAATCCGCGCGCTACCCTGGCTCACAAGTGCAATCAGAACGCGGGTTGCCGCGAAAGCCATGCCAAGCCCCAGCAGGCCACCCCCCACTGACAGCAAAAGCGTTTCAATCAGGCTCTGTCGCGCGATCCGGAACCGGCTTGATCCAAGCGCCAGCCGGGTGGCGATCTCCCGTTGCCGCGTTGCCGCCCGCGCCAGGAGGAAATTCGCGAGATTGGCGCACGCAATCAATAGCACCAACACCACCACTCCCATCAGAACCCACAGAGATTCTCCATACACGTCGTGCAGATACGAGACCCCGCGCACGGCGGAAATTAGCGGCACGTCTTCGTGCTCAATCTCCTTCTGCCGAGCGGGAGTGAGTGCGGCGCTTTCGTTGGCTCGAATCGCGGCGTGAACCTGCTGGTTGATCCAGGCCTGGGCCCGTGCTCGAACGTGGGCATCGGCCACCGCTTCCGGCGTGAGGCGTCCAAACACGTTCATGAAGTAGAGGCCCGAAGCCGGGGTGAGCATCGTAGGCTGCTGCAGGATAACTGGCTGCATGGTCGTTGGCACCCACAGATCGGCGAGCTCGAGCCCTTGCTTGATGCCTTCGAAACTCCGCGGCATCACTCCGACCACCGCGAACGGCGTGCCATTGATGCTGATCGTCTTACTCAGTATTCCGGGATCTGAAGAAAGAGCCTGCTGCCAGAAATGAAAGCTCACCACGGCGACCGCGCCGGTTCCGGGATTCGCATCGTCCGCGGGTGTGATCGCGCGGCCCATCAACACAGGAGCACCGAGAACGCTGAAGTAGTTGCCGGAAACAAGACTGGCATTTGCCAACTGCGCGGGAGAATCGGATAGCGATCCTGATACCTGTGGGATACGCACCGAGACCTTGGGCGAGAAGCTGCCGATGGCGGCAATCCCCTGGAAAGGGCCGGGATTCGCTTCCAACGGCCGGGTCGCATACCAGGGAAAAAAGCCGTATTGCCCAACATCGATTCCACCCGCAATTCCTGAGTTGGTCGCGTCGCCGAAGGTAACCAGTTGTTCGGGACTTCGCACCGGCAGGTTGCGCAGCAGCAATTGTTGGATCAGCGTGAAGATGGCCGTGTTAGCGCCGATGCCCAACGCCAAAGAGAGCAGCGCGATCGCTGTAAAGACCGGCCGTTTGCCAAGGGCGCGCAGGCCCACACGCGTGTCCTGAAACAGGTTGTCCAACGCAGATTCCCAGCGCGAAGACCAGACCCTATGCTTGATAACATGGCGGCTGCCGACTTCCACCAGCGCGGCCCGGCGGGCCTGCTCCAGAGTCACTCCAGCCCGCAGCTTATGTTCCACGGAGGCTTCAAGGAAGGCATCGATTTCTTCATCGATATCCCGATCGGTGCGGCGTTTGTCGATCAGTAACCGTAAGCCTGCGAAGAAGTTTCTGATCTGCTGCATGCTGCCCCCTTTGTGATAATCAGGCGCCGTTTTTAGCTTCAAGAATGCGAGCGATCGCCGCGGTTTGGCTGGCCCACCGTTCGGTTTCCGCTGAAAGACTTCGCCGGCCCTTGGCCGTCAGGCTGTAATACTTCGCGCGCCGATTGTTTTCCGTAGCACGCCATTCCGAGCGAATGCGGCCCGCCCGCTCCATGCGGCTGAGCGCGGGTAGCAGCGATCCCGGATTGACGCGGAACACGCCACGGCTCATCTGCTCGATCCGTAATGCAACGCCATACCCGTGCATGGGTTCAAGTGCCAGAGTCTTGAGAACGAGCATCTCCAGTGTTCCCTGCACCAGGTCGCCGGGCGACGTGGAGTTCTCTACCGAATCCTGGTCTTGTGCCCGCATCCTTCTCCTCTTGACGATCTAGATGAGGAGAATAGATCCCCTACATCTAGACTGTCAAGAGGAGGAGGAGCCCTATACACCCGCATAGAAACAACTTACAGGGGCGGAAGCGCGTCTCATCCTCGGAGCCGCGGCTCCCTGATAGGTGGGCTCATGAAGACCAAGCAAAATCGCAAAACTGAATCAAAAGGCCCGTCACCCAAACGCGAGGAAGAAAGCTTCGAACGTGCGACAGCCGGCTACGAAGCATGGATGCGCACCTGCACCACAGTAATTTCGTCTGACCTTCTGATCAAACACCAACAGATGAAACAAAGCCCGTTCCTGTTTTTGCGCGGGACCTTCTATCGATGGGCGCAAATGTGGCCCTCCGTTTGCGCCGATTTGTGTAACGGGCCAAAGGTGCTTGCCGTGGGCGACCTGCATGTCAACAGCTTTGGAACCTGGCGTGATAGCGAGGGGCGGCTTTGTTGGGGCGTGGACGATTTTGACGAATCCTACCAACTGGCATATACGAACGATCTCGTGCGTTTAGCGGCTAGCCTGAAAATCGCCATCGACGCCGGCAGTCTGTCCATCAAGTTGAAAGAAGGCTGTGCCGCGATTCTGGAGGGATATAAACAATCGCTCGCGGAAGGTGGATGCCCGATCGTCCTCGCGGAGCGGGAACAAAAGCTGGGCAAGTTGGGCGTTGACAGTTTCAAACCTCCGCCGGATTTCTGGAGCAAACTAGACCGGCTGCCCGCTATCCGGCGTCCGCTTGCCAGGGATGTGAAACGGGCACTGGAAAAGACCCTGCCCGATCCCCGTATGGAATACAAAGTCGTTCGCCGGCAAGCCGGGCTGGGGAGTCTCGGCCAGGAACGGTTTGTCGCCATTGGCAATTGGGAAGGCGGTCTGATCGCCCGGGAAGCAAAGGCCATGGTGCCCTCTGCCTGTTCGTGGCTCGATAAAGGCAGCACCAGCCAATCCAGCTACGAGGCAGCCATCAGTTCCGCCGTGCGTTCCCGTGATCCGTTCCAGGTGATCCAAGGCTCCTGGCTCATTCGCCGCCTCTCACCAGACTCCAACCCCATCGATATACAAACCCTGCCAAAGCATAGGGATGAACAAATGCTGCTGCGTGCGATGGGATCGGAAGCGGCAAACGTTCACCTGGGCAGCAAGCGGCAGGTAGCCAACATTCAAAAGGATCTGCGGAAGAGAAAGTCGAACTGGCTCCGCGATGCAGCCGCGAAGATGGCGCAAGAGGTCGAGGCGGATTGGAAACGTTATAAAAAATCCTAGGATTTAGTGCTAACCTGCTTAGCGTACCAGGCTGGCGCGCATGATCACCCTTCACCGGATGATCCGCCTGCTTCCGTCTGTGGTGCTCGTAACGGCCGCAACAATCTGCATCAGCCAGGTGAGTGCAGGACCGCAGCCCGTAGCCCAATCGCAGACGGTCAGCGGGCAGGTCGTCAACAGTATTACCGGCGAACCCATCGCGCGAGCGCGTGTTCAGGTGGGCACGCAGCAGGCCGCCCTCACCGATCATGACGGCCATTTCGAGTTTGACAATATAAGCGATGAGCCGGCCTATGCTTCCGCCTCGAAGCCGGGATACTTCGCGGAAGAAAAGGCAGTGCCCGCGCAGGGCTCGGCGATCAGCCTGCGGCTGATACCGGAAGGCATCATTTTCGGAACCATTACTGATCCGAACGGCCAGCCCATCCAGGACTTGCATGTTCAGTTGACCATGCTTCGCGTGGAAAATGGGCTCAGGCGTTGGCGCCAGGTGCAGGCGACAAGCACCAACGTGGAGGGGCAGTTTCGCTTTGCCGACCTCCAGGCGGGCGAATACTCGGTCGCCACCGGGTTTCACATCGACGGCCTTGCCGAGGCACCCTCCTCGGTTGCCTTCCTGCCCGTCACTTTTCCGCCATTAACCGGTGACGGAATTCGCGGCGCTCTTACGCTGACACCAGGCGCTAACATCGAAGCCAACGCGAGCCCTCCCATGGAAAAGCTCTATCCCGTCACCGGCATCATCCATGGAATGGCCGGCCGAGGGGCAAACTTCACCATACTCACCATTGACGGCGAACTGGTCGACTCACCCGTCCACATCGATCCCGGGGGCACGTTTCGCTTACGGCTGCCCAGCGGCTCGTATCGGCTCAAGGTACATTCCGCTATGGAACGTGAGCAGCAACTCGTCGGCACAGGTGAGGTCTCGGTCAGTGAGGCTCCGCTACAAGGGGTATCGATCACTCTCGGCCCACAAATCATGCTGCCTATCGAAGTGGAATACCAGGCCGTGGCAACGGCCAGCCAAAATGCGCCCAGCGCCCAGCCCTCATACTTGAATGCGTCGTTACAGGATGAGGATCCTCGATCGCCTGGGTATGCGTTTCCTGCCCAACCACTGAGACGTCCGGGCCGGGTACGGGCGCTCGAGCCCGGCGATGCAATGGTGTTCCGCGACCTCGAACCAGGCCGGTATCTGCTGCAAGCGCAGCCACAGCCGCCCTGGTATGTGTCGTCGGCTTCATGCGGGAACGTCGACCTCACTCGCGAGCCAGTGGTGATCGCCGACGGCACTGGAGCCTGCACCGTGCGCATGGTGTATCGGGATGATTCCGCGTCCCTGAAGTGGTTGGCCTCTCCAGCGGAGGACAACAATGGCAGCAGCAACGAGATTTCCGTGGTTGCCATCCCGCTCGATAATGTTGCTCTCCCGGCAATGAACTCAAGCATAATCGCGGATCACAAATTGTCGTCGGATTCTCCCGCGGAAGGATCGTTCGAGGGACTCGCCCCCGGCCGCTACCTGGTCATAGCCCTGGCTCAGCGTCAGCTTTTACCGTACCGCGATCATGAGGCACTGCAACGGTATATGTCACTCGGCCAGGAGATTACGCTCACCCGCGGTGGCAAATCGGAAGTGGAGCTCAAGATCGTGACCGGGGAGCCGTAAATGTCCCGTGCCCGCCGTAAACTCGCGGCCTTATCCCACTCCGCTCGCTGCATCGCGCTGATGCTCGTGCTGCTGTGGCTGCGCTCCGGCCCTGCGGCAGCCCAGTCGTCGCACATCAGCGGCAAAGTAGTCGATGCGCGCAGCGGCCAGGCCCTGGCGCGCTGTGTGGTTGAGATCACCCCCACCGACAACCACAGCCCGTCTGTCTCGTTCGAAACCGGAGACGATGGCCGGTTTGACTTTGCCGGCGTTGCTTTTGGGAAATATGAGTTGAGTGCCGCAAAGCGCGGCTATCTCACGCAGTCGTACCAGCAGCACGAAGACTTCTGGACCGCCATTGCCGTAGGTCCGGATTTAATTTCCGCTGACCTGCTGTTTCGTCTGACACCCCAGGCAGTCTTCTACGGAACGGTGATCGATGAGTCCGGCGAACCTGTACGCAGGGCGCAAGTTCACGTCTATGAGGATCGAGAGCGTGATGGCATCCGCTCCACTCAGCAACGGCAGATGGTTATCACCGACGACCGCGGCATGTATGAGCTCGCAAACGTACCACCGGGCAATTATTTTCTCAGCGTATCGGCGCAGCCCTGGTACGCGGGCTCAGGCAATCGCCTGCACTCGCCTGCGCACCTCGACATTGCGCAACCCGCTGTGGTGAATCCCGCCCTCGATGTCGCTTACCCCACTACTTTTTATCCCAACGCCATCGACTCGGATGACGCTATCCCGATTCCCATCAGGGGCGGCGAGCGGATTGAAGCCAACATGACGCTCAATGCCCAGCACGCTCTGCGCCTTCAACTGCATCTGGCCATCGCCGCAGACGGTGGCGTCGGCGTCTCCATGGCGCGCAACGTTTTTGGCCAGTTGGAGCCGATGTACACGAGCACTCAGACAAACAATCAAGGCGACGTTGAGATCAGCGGTGTGATCCCCGGGCAATACGAGGTGACGGTGACCCGGTCCGTTGGACGGTCCCAGCCCGAGTCCACTCACTTCACCGCCAACATCGCCGATGGGGCAACTGAGTTAGCAGCTGACAACGATGTGTCCGAAGTCACGGTATCGGGTAAGGTGACCTCCCTTGACAGCAAGGTTCGCTTCGCCGGCATTTCCCTGGCTGCCTCGCATCCCCAGCGCAGCTATTTCGCTCCGCTGAACGATGCCGGGGAGTTCAGCGTGCAGGTGCCTCCGGGGGAATACCAGGTCGTCAGCCAGATTCCGCAAATGTACTTTGCCAGCGTTACCTCCCTGGACACGCCGGTAAAGGGCCGCATGATAGAGGTGAAGGCGGGCGCAGCTCCTAAGCTCGAGATCGTAGCCGGCAACGGGTACGGACAAGTCGAAGGTGCAGCCCAACGCGATGGCCATCCGGCAGGTGGAGTGATGGTTCTGCTCGCGCCCGAGGACGCAAAAGACAACCAGACTCTCTTCCGGCGCGACCAGAGCGATTCCGACGGCACCTTCTTATTGTCGAACATCATTCCCGGGCGCTACCGGCTGCTGGCTATTGAGGAAGGCTGGGACCTGAACTGGGCTGATCCGAACGTGCTTGCTGCCTATCTGCAGAAGAGTATTCGGATCCAGGTCCGTGCCCACGACAAACTCCAGCAACCGGTGGAAGTACAGGCCCGTTAGAGTTCCCTGGCAGAAAGATAACGCAGCGTAGCAGCCCTCACCCCGGTCATCGATCCCGCCCAAACTCGGGCAACTGTTTGCCCACAACGCCATGCAGGGCCTGTGGCCCGAAGTGGGTCGTCGCGGGTCCCCCGAACATCAGGGTGATGTTTGAGTTCTGCAGCGAGTACGGGACCTCGCTCCCTCCGCTGACACAAACCTGCAGAGTGGAGGAAGGCGGGTCCGTCTCAAAGGGGGCAATGCTTCCATTCCCTGTGAGCAAGCTGACGGTACCGTTTATTTGAAAGCCCGTCGTCGTCAAGGGGGGCAGGTAGGCCGGGCAGCCGGTCGTGTCCCAGGTGATTTTGGCGTTCTTCAACTTAATGTGATGGGTGTGCGGGTTCACCAGTGGATGCGCCGGGTCGACCGCGCCCGCGCTGGTGGTCCCGAAACCCGACATTGTCATATCTGCCAGGAAGTCCGCGGTGCCCCATTCCGGGTGGAGGTCCATCGACCATTGGCCATGCATCTCCCACGGGCTGCCTTTGACCGTCGAACTCAAGGGTGAATAGTCGTTGATCAAGCCAGTCAGTTGGTTTGATCGGAAGTCCTGGGCGAGGGCACAGCTCCCAGCAAGGAGTGAAAGGAGTGAGAGAACGCGGGCGGCTGAAGTCAACATTTTGCTTTTCATTGAAGGGATCTCCTATTTGCGGCGGGAGCCGCACCGTCACAATGGAACAAGTCCGGCGGCTCCCCAAGCTGTAAAGGGCCGAATTACGGCCGTTTCCGCCCCTTACCGTCAAATACGGTCTTTTGCCGTGCCTCTGGAGGGAGCCAGGAGGATAAAGTTTGGGCGGCCTGACCCGGGATCCCTGGCTAAGATATGGAACCGCCGTCCCTGCTCGTGCGTACCACCGGTCAAGTCCCGGCAAGCCGCGGGGCAACCACGACGCATAATGAGGGAGTATGAACGCCGATATACGACTGGCCTTACGGCAATTGCGCAAAGCACCCGGATTCGCCTCGACCGCCGTGCTCACCCTGGCGCTCGCCATTGGCGCCAATGCGATCGTCTTCAGCGTACTGAATGCTTTGATACTGCGACCGCTCAACGTCTCTCACCCTGAGACCTTGTTCATGCTGGAACGCGCCTACGGATCCGATACTTCCCCGTCGCACTCGTACCCCGATTACCGCGACCTGCGTGACCGGAACCGGAGCTTCGACTCGCTCATTCTCTACAACATCATGGGCGGCGTTGGGCTCGATACTGGTCATGGAAATCCCTCCGTCGTCTGGCCTTATACCGTAAGCGGCAATTACTTCGATGCCCTGGACGTTCAGCCCTATCTTGGCCGCTTCATCCATGCTTCTGAAGAGCATGGGCCGAACAGTGTGCCCGAAATCGTTCTGAGCTACGCGCTCTGGCACAGCCATTTCAATGCTGACCCTGCCGCGGTGGGCCGGACCGTGCAGATCAACAAGCATCCCTTTACCATCATCGGCGTTGCGCGGCCCGGCTTCCGCGGCACCGAACTGTTTTTCGCGCCCGACCTGTGGGCGCCCATCGTCAACTCGCCGCAACTCACCGACTTCTTTTCGTTCGAGGAGCGTGGCAACCATAACGCCTGGGCGATCGGACACCTCAAGGCTGGGGTGACCCCGGCCGCAGCGACCGCGGACCTGAATACCATTGCCAATTCGCTGGCGAGAACCTACCCCAAATCCGATGATGGCCTGAAATTCTCCTTGTCCCGCCCGGGACTCGCAGGAAATACCCTGGGCCGGCCCACGCGGGCATTTATGTTCGGGCTCATGCTGCTCGCCGGCCTTATATTGCTTGCGGCATGCGCCAATCTTGGTAGCCTGTTCGCCGCCCGGGCCGCGGATCGCTCGCGCGAAATCGCGCTCCGCATCGCTCTCGGATCGCGCCGCCAGCTCATCCTTCGCCAGCTCCTCACCGAAGCCGTTCTGCTTTCTCTCGCGGGAGGTATCTGTGGAACAGCGGGAGCCGTGGTCATTCTCCGAGCCCTCAGCACCTGGCGGCCGATTCCCAATATCCCAATCAATATCCCGGTCAACCCGGACTTCACCACCTACGCTCTGGCCTTGCTGCTGGCAGTATTCAGTGGGCTCTTCTTTGGCTTGGTCCCCGTGCGCCAGGTTCTCCGCTCCGATCCCTGGCAGGTGATTCGCTCTGGATCCACTACCGTCGGCAGCACGCGCCGCTTTACCCTGCGCGACCTGCTCCTGGGTTTGCAAATCGCGATCTGCTCTGTTTTAGTCACCGCTTCGCTGGTCGCCGTGCGCGGCCTGGCCCGGTCGCTACAAAACAACTACGGTATTCAGCCTAAGAACGTGATGCTGGTAAAAACCGATCTGAAGATGGCTGGGTATGATGCCGACAAGCGCGTACCGATGCAGAAGCGCATGCTCGACGCCGCGACAGCGATCCCAGGCGTCACCGCCGTGGGATATTCGGATCGGCTTCCGCTCAGTATCGGAGGGGGCGATTCCGACGTGTTCACTGACACCACCGCCGATTTCCGTCCTACCAACGCTGCAGCCGATGCCCAGAATTTCTCGGTCTCGCCCGACTATTTTCGTGCTGCCGGAACGGCACTGCTGGCCGGCCGTTCCTTCACCATGCATGATGAAGACAAGGCGCCGGAGGTGGCCGTAGTGAATCGTGAGTTTGCCCGCAAGGTCTTCGGGTCCGCCGATCATGCAGTGGGTAAGCATTTTAAATTCTGGGGCGGTAGCCACCGGGCGGAAGTGATCGGTGTGGTGGAAGACGGTAAATACCAGACCTTAACTGAAGACCCGAGGCCCGCCATGTTCTTTTCCTTCCTCCAGCATCCTTCCAGCCAGACCTGGCTCACCGTTCGATCGGAACATGACCCGCAGACCGTCGCCGCCGCATTGCAACGCTCGATACGCAACCTCGATCCGGCACTCCCGCTGGAAATTAGAACCTGGAACAGCGAGCTGGATTCCGCACTTTTCGCCGCTCGCGTAGCCACCGTTTCTCTCGGCGTGCTCGGCTTGCTGGGCGCGATGCTGGCAATCACCGGCATCTTTGGCATGGCCGCCTATACCGTCAGCAAGCGCCTCCGCGAACTCGGCATCCGCATAGCCCTGGGAGCGGATCAACGTGAGGTGCTTGGCGCAGCGCTCGGACGTACCTTCCGCCTGCTGGCCATTGGATCGATAGCAGGCATGATTCTCGGGGTGCTGGCAACCCGTGTCCTTTCCTCTATCGTGTATCAGGCCACGCCAAAGGATCCGGTCATCCTCGGCGGTGTCATCCTTACTATGCTCGGCGTAGGAGTGGTCGCTGCCCTGGTGCCCGCACGACGGGCCCTCGCCGTCGATCCGATGATTCTGCTGCGCGATGAATGAATAGGGGTGGGGCGCCGTTGCCCACTCAAGCCAAAAACGGGCTTGAATGGGGCACCCAGAGCTTTTGTGGTTACTCTATTTCCCGAGCCAAAGCAGTTCCATTGTTAGAATTGATGATGATGTTGAGCAACTTTGGCCTAAGGGAGTCGATATTCCCAATTCGTTTCTAGTTGGAGTCGCGGCCCCTTGTTTCCTGATCTGCAGTTTGGCGATGGGGCAACAGTCACCAGAGCCCGTGCCGGATGTGCCGGTGCAAAGCCAAACAACGCAGACGGCGCCGGGGCCTTCCAATCCAATACAAAGCGGCGTGGTTCTCTTTAAACTGTTGCAGCAGAAATCACTGGTCTTTCCCGACCTCGCAACCGGCCAGGGACCGATAAGCAGTTGGCAGAAATTCAAGCTGGCGGCGAACAACAGCGTTTCGTTGTCGACGGTTGGATCGGCGCTGATCGGCTCAGCCTACGGTCAGGCCACCAATAGCCCTTCGGGCTATCACCAGGGTTGGGAAGGATACGGAAAACGCTTTGGCGCCGACATGGCTCGGTCGGCCTCCTACAACTTGTTTTCGAACTATTTGCTGGCCTCCGCTTTCCATGAGGATCCGCGCTTTTTCGTGAAGAGAAATCTTTCCTTTCGCCAATCGGTCAATTACGCGGCCGTGAGGGTGGTCTACACCGCCACGGACGACGGCGAAAGGCAGATCAACTATTCCGGGCTGATCGGCCCAGCAATGGCGGAAGGCCTCGCGAATGCCTACTATCCAGACCAAAACCGCACGGCCGGCAGTACTCTCACCCGGTATGCCGTCGACCTGGGATGGCGATTCGGCGGGAACCTGCTACGGCAGTACTGGCCGACTCTCAACAAAAGGCTGCGCCTCGCACCGTAGCCTCAGAGTTTTGAAGTCGTAAAAAGACTTTGCAGTTTTCGGTTGTAACTTCTAAAGTGACGTGATCGCCGCTGTTGAGTCACGATGGAATGACACCTTGATTGTTCCAGAATGAAGCTGTCCTTGACAAGTTTGAGTCTCGGCCTGAAGGTCCTTGCGCCGAAGCTTCCACTTGGACCGATCAAGGCCCATAATCAGGGCATCGGGACTTTTATATGACACTGACACTCTTACAACCTATGCGACTCAATAACAGCTTTTCCGACTTTACCGTGCTTGGCAGCCAATACGAGAATGACGATGGGATACGGGAATGGCATGTTGCCATTTGGTCTGAGAGCTATACCAGGATCCGGACCTATTGGGTATCGGACGACCGTAAACCGCAAGAGCTTAGGGGTGCGGCCCTGGAGGCTGTGGACCAAGCGATCTCGAAATGGGAGGCGGAGCCGGTCCAGCTACGAACGTCTGTGCCCCATTAGCAAGGTGCCCGCTGGCGCCGTCTCCGCGAGGAATTCCCGGCGTTTTCGGGAACAACAGGAAGCCATCTGTCCAAGTAGCCGACTCGTTCCAAGTGGCGAGAAGCACTGGGGCGGTAAGTCCTTTGCCCGAGCAAGATGCTCAAGATGATCAAAGTTCAGTGATTATGTCGAACTTAACTCCTTTTGTTTCTTAAAGGTGCTCAAGATGCTCAAGGTGCTCAAATTAATTTGAGCACCTTGCCCCGGCTTACGAGAGTCAAATCGGGTGCAAAGAAATGTTGTGGCTGTCAGCGCGGAGGTGTTCCGGTCACTCGTGCTCCCTTTGCGCTGGTTACGGCGGCACGGAACATGCGGTTCGGTGCTAAGCCGGGCAGCGTCGCCTCGGTGAGGCGGCGCCGAAGGATGATTTGTCACACCCACAGTAGTACGGATTTTCCAATGCGTCGAGAGACTTTAGATATTTATTTTTGCTATGAGGCGGCTCAGCATGCCGGAGCATGCCATGACACGGAAAAGGAAATGCTTCCAACTGAGATTTGTTGTCGATGGGGAACGGGGATCGACAAAGTAACCACCTTAGCTGGAGGCTAGAGGTTACCCTTCTCTCTCTTCAATGCTCCGTAGCAGACTCTTTTTTCTTGGGTAATACTCCCCGTCTGACCACGAATCTTATTGTTGATCGCCGGGGAGTGAAGGGAGGGCCATATGCACGAATTCATGGGTCAAGATCCAGTCGGTTCGAAGGTCGTCCTGGGTCGTATGTTGGCCGATGCGGAGGCGCGTCATTGCTGGAAACCCGTCCCTGTCACCCCAGGTCGTCCTTTGCAGCACACCTGCGCGCCCGGGCACTACGATGATTCTGACTTCGGCTCGGGCCACGGGAAATACGCCGTAGTAATGCGCGACGGCGTGGGCAGCGTCGCCTACATAGGCAAGGAGGATGTCATGGGACAAATCCGGCTCGGCCAGGAGCGGCTACTTCGCCGCGATGTGGTCGAGGGCATCCTGTGCGGAGAGGCGATCGCCGTGACCATGGGTGACCTTCTCGAACACCACGGCGCCACTTCCATCGAGAATGAAAGTGGATGGATACGCTGTCTCGTGCGGTGCATCCCAGCGTAGCCCGTACAGGTTGGTGACCTTATAGTCAGGGTCAGTGACAAGAACTACGTTAGAAGGCAACTTAGCCTGCTTCTCGAGGAATTCTTTTGCGTGTTGATCGAGGCTGGCCGGCGGTCCGGGGTACACCAGAAGCACCCGCGTGTTCTTTGCTTTGAAGTCTGACGCATGCTCGACGAAATCGTGAACCTGCTTAACGCAGTAGGGGCACTGATAGCCGGGGAAACCGCGCAGGATGACGAGCACAAGAGGGCGCCCTTCCCGCTCGGCGGAAAGCGTTACGGACTTCCCGGTAGGCGTCAACAGAGTAAAATCGGCTGCCTTAGCACCTACCGCCGGAGTCTCGGCAAGCACGGATCTTCCCGAAAGCAACGCACAGGTAATGGCGAGGAGCACGCTCCACGCTGGATGCAGACGAAGTCCGGCGGCTCTCTGGGCTCTACCGGATGAAAGGGTGAAAGCGGACATGACGAGGCACTCCTCTTGTAGAATGCCGATCTGACAGCCCGGTTGGGAAAAAGTTACAACGCTCTGCTTTTATTTGCTTGGTTAACGCGAGAGTGCTGATCGAAAAGCGTGAAGGATTAGGAGCTTGAAGGATCACGAGTTTGTGCCAGATGGACCGTTGGAAGAAAAGCTGGGGTTGTTCAAACCTCACGATTCAGGCTTGAACAATCCCAGCAGCAGTCCTTTGATCAATCGAGTCTTTGGACGATCGGGCAATTGATGGAGAAACCGGCGCTGCCAAACGGTGCTGTCGCAGAAGCCCCGGTGATCAAGCCATCTTGCGCGTAGGTGAGAATCTGGAACTCTTCACGAAGTTGCTGGCGATAGCCCTTGGAAATGGCCTCGTCGGTCCACGTGTACAAGTTCGCGTCCCAGGCCGGGCTGTAATCGAGAGCGAGTGTCGGAATCCCTCCCAAGGTGTTGTTCGGTCTGTGACCATCGTTCAGGTCGGCTGACAGCCCCTGACGTTGAGGATTGTCACACCCTTCGGCGCCGTTGGTGGCGATAAAGATGCGCTCGATCGGGCTAGCAAAGCTGTCGTCATTACCGAGAAGCAGTTTGCCCATCAAGGGAGCGTAGGTGTTGTGTTCAATGGCGGCAGCCAGCGGGATGCTGGCATCCATGGAGATGTACCAAACCGGGCGGCCGAAGCTGAAACCGTTGATCAGGTTCAGGGTAACGGTCATGTTGATAGGGTCGATGGCCACAACCTGGTCATGAACCTTGGTATAGTCGACGTTGCCCTTGGGGAAGTTGATCTGGCTAGCATCGACGCCGTACGCGACGATAGGAGCGTTGTAGATAACGCCCTGGGCGTTGGTGATGCTGACGAAAGGGCTATAGTTCGCATCCCCGATCTCGCCGGGCACGGCGGACTTGGGAGGAAATTCTGCTCCCTCGGACCCGGGTACGATATTGCGAACCGGCGCGAAGTTGACAGTGCCTTTATCGAACACAATATTTCCGTTCGCATCCAGGTTGCCGGTCCTCGCTGCCGCGTTGATGAAGTTGAGCTTCGCGGAGTAGTTCAGACCGAGTTCCTGGGCAACCCCTTGATCGGAAACGTCAGTGAGGATGTACCAAGCGGTCTTGCCGGTGCTCTTCACTGTTCCCTTGTAAAGCGGAATGGTGATCGTTCCAGCGATTGCATCGACCTGTCCGGAATTGAGCAGTTGCACGGGGCCGACAAGGCTTGGGTTTACCGTGGAGGGGGAAGGGCCGAAGTAAGAGAGTCCTACGTTTGCGCCGACGGATGCGGGAGCGGGGAACAAGTCGCAGCCCGGTTGCCCGAGATCGCGCGGTCCGGCTCCGGGACCCTGTTCCGCGTTGATCCCAGCTGCCGACTCAACGACGTCTATCGCCACCGACTTCGCCACCGGACGCTTTGCGAGAACATGCACGGCCATCGCCTCCGGTGACACCGGTGGCTTCGCCTGCACAACATTCTGCGCAGAAACGGTTGCAGGTAAAACGCTGCTCATCATCATGGCGCCGGCCAGAATGGAGAGCTTGGTGGAGGAATAGATACGTGAGCGAAGAGCGATCAAATGAAGGTCTCTTCCACAAGGGGAGAATCCACGAAACGCACGAACCATCGTTGTACTCCTTATTGTTCAGTGCTACACCGCCAAGTAGCTTTACGCCTGGCTGTGCGCCCATATAGGAGTATGCGGCGTGCATTTAGTTACATGACATAGCGGCTAGAGTTAACACTTAATCGTTTGTTGACCAACAACGGGTTGAAGCCAATATAGGTATCCTCGGTTTGTAACTAATTACGCGTCCATTGGTCTAACAAGCGGACTGCCGGCGCGTTCTCTTTAAGCATGTGGTTATTCATCGGCGATGCTTTCTCCTCTTGATCAGCTTCGGGATCGCTGTTTGGCACCAGACGGGCCATGCTGTGGTTGAGTTGACGCGCTCTGGAAGCTCTTGAGCACTGCATTGGCTGGCGTGAGAAGCGGAACATCCTTGGAAGTTCCATAGACCATTCGGGTGGAGAGGGCGCCATCGATGACACCAAGCATCATCGCCGCCGCGGCGCCTTTATCGACCGGGTAAGGAGTTAAGAATTCGGCAAGATAGTCGCGCAATTTGTCTTTGTGTTCGATCACCCGGCGATGGATCGGATGGGCAGTGTCCGGGTATTCGGATGCGATACGAAGGAACGGGCAACTGGTCACTGCGGGCAGGTTTATCAGGCGTTCTATTCTGACCAAGGCTTCCTGTATGTCGTTTGGTGGGACAGGGCTGCCGAGATACTCCCAGAATGATCGGTCGCGCTGGTCGAGGTAAGCGAGGACCAGGTCATCTTTGCTTTCGAAATGGCGGTAGAAGGTCGCCTTTGCGACCTCGGCGATGGCCATGATCTTCTCTGTGCCGGTCGCGCGGACGCCTTGTGCATAGAAGAGGCGGTCGGCAACTTCCAGAATTCTGTTACGCGGATCGGAGTTTTTCAGTGTTCTCACAGAATGATCTTGACAGAAGACAGACCTGTCTGTCTAATAGCCCTATCGTTATATAGACAGACGTGTCTGTCTATATACTGCAGTCGAGAAAAGACCTTATAGCGCGGCAGATGGCGCTGAGAAGCAGAAGGATTCGAAAGTGGAGAAGGAAAATGTCTCGTCGCCTCAGCAAGGTTTTATCGCTGCTCCTGGGAATTTGGATGTTCATGTTTGGATTGCTGAAGTTCTTCCAGCCAATCCGTGGATGGTTTGATATCCAGATTCAACAAAGTCATTTACCCCACGAGGCTATTCTCGCGGGCAAAGTGAGTGAAATGGTTGTCGGGGTGCTCTTCTTACTGCCATGGTTTTGGAGATCGCTGAGCGCAAAAAGCAAAGATCAAATCCTGCTGATCGCATGTCTGATCCTGTTTACTCAGATGGTCGTGGCAATCTATGTCCACCTGCAGCCTGGTGTGCCTGCCAGCGTTCTTCCTCTGGGTATCAAACCGCCTGTGATTCCGGTTACGGTTCTCCTCCTGGGATTGTTCACTGCTTTCGATGTTTGGAAGCAGCTGCGAGGAGAGACTGCTATCGAAATGCCGCTTCGGTAACAGAGTTTGCACTCAATTATTTTGCGGTTAGAGCGCGGAGCAGGAGTTCCGAACCTGACAGGAGCTCTTCACAGCCGGCTTACCACGAGCGACCCACTGCGTCGCTAAACGACAGGAGTACGAAAATGGCGAATCTCTTCGAATCTGTTCAGCTCGGATCTTTGGTCCTGGCAAATCGCGTCTTCATGGCGCCTATGACGCGCATCCGCGCAGATGCAGATGGCGTACCGGGCGAACTTGCGTCAACTTACTACTCGCAGCGCGCTTCGGCCGGACTCATCGTGACGGAGGCGACGCAAATTTCGCCCATGGGCAAAGGGTACATCAACACTCCAGGAATTCATTCTCCCGAACAAGTGCAAGCGTGGAGCCGAATCGTCGAATCCGTTCAGAACAGCGGAGGTCGAATCTTCCTTCAGCTGTGGCATGTCGGCCGAATCTCTCATTCGTCCTTATTGCCAAACAACGCGCAGCCGGTTGCTCCCTCCGCAATCCGTGCCCATGCCCACACGCACATCGCCACAGGTGCAGCAGAGGTTTCGGAGCCAGTGGCGTTGACGGCCAGCGGGATCAAAGAGACCCTTGAAGATTATCGTTTGGCAGCCATCAACGCGAAAGAGGCTGGCTTTGACGGCGTCGAGATTCATGCGGCGAATGGATACTTGATCGATCAATTTCTCCGAACAGGAACGAATCAGAGAACCGACGAATACGGGGGGGTTGCGTCGAATCGAGCCCGCTTTCTCACGGAAGCAGTCGAACAGGTGCTCGGAGCCTGGGACAGCAAGCAGATCGGTGTGCGCATCTCTCCGACGGTTGACTTTAACGATATGTCGGATGACGACCCCCTCGAAACCTTCTCCGTCACGGTTGCAAGACTCAACGACTTTGGGCTCGGTTACCTCCACGTCGTGGAAAGGGCGCAGGACAGCAAAGGAAGCGCCGAGGAAGCTATCGCGTTGTCGGATCACCTGAGAGCACTTTGGCCGGGTCTCTACGTTGTGAATGGCGGATACGACGGGCCCAGGGGCGAGGAAGCGATACGGACCGGTCATGCCGACGGAGTCGCATATGGCCGCGCGTTTCTGGCCAATCCAGATCTACCAAGGAGGCTGCAACTCGGGGCCGCTCTGAATGAACCGGACCCAACCACTTTCTATGGAGGAGGCGCTGCCGGCTACACGAGCTATCCCACGCTTACCTGATTTTGCGATCACTGAGGGTCAGAGCGGGTTTCCGTATGGTTTGCTTTCTTGATCGACTTAAAAGCCGACAGACCGCTTCGCCAAAGCCCGCGGCACCGCCGAACTTCCAATCAATGCTGAGCCCGAGGTGCTCGCGCGCTATGTCGCCATCATTGCATGGGGATTAGCCGTCGAAGCTCAATCGGGAGCTAAACGTAAAGATCTGTACAGCGCAATCACCGCAGGCTTCGCAGCGTGGCCTGCGACAACCGCGCAGGCGCGAAAACCCAGGCCGCTGCCGACTCTACGTAAGAGCGCATGCACTCGCCGTCGATAAGTAGTGAGCTGGTGTCAACGAGCGAAAGATCGCCGAGTACTCATTGACTTGTTTCGAACGGTTCACCGCCTAGCTGATGGAGCGATAGCTGTCCAGCTCCATTGCTCGCCTTGAGACGTTTAACACGGAAGACTGTGAGCTGGTCAAGGCACCCTACAGCGGCAGTCCAACCCAGGCGATCAAAGCGTCGCGAAGCCCCTGCTCGCTCTCTTCTGCTACCCAGGCTACGTAGCCGTCGGGCCGAATCAAGACGGCCGTCGGCAAACTGACCTCCCCTAATACCGGAAGCTCAACGGCGCCCTCATACCTGGCGTCTATCAACTTGACCCGGCTTCGCCACGGCGCGATGTCGATGCTTCCTGCATCACCGAAGTTGAGCAGTACCGGATGGGCATCATGCAGCAAAGTGAAGACCCGCAGAGGCCCTTCGCTGGTGACCAGGTCGAGGTCGGGCATGCGGCGGCCGAGCAGCGGGTGCCCCTTACCAAGGTCGTAGCGAATGTCCAGGCCAGACATCGTCGCGACGTGTTGCTTGCGCGTCGCGTCCGTTTGCAGCAGTTCGGAAATCATCTCGCGCAAGGCCCCGATACGATCGTCGCTGCGGTCAAGTGCGGTGAGCGCCATGGTGTTACGCAATACACGGGCGCCGACCGGATGCCGCTCGGCCTGGTATGTATCCAGGAGGCTTTCTGGCAATGTCCCAAAAACCACCTGGGCCAGCTTCCAGCCCAGATTGACTGCATCCTGCACACCGAGGTTGAGTCCCTGTCCGCCTTTTGGGGAGTGCACGTGCGCTGCGTCGCCTGCCAGGAGCACACGTCCCGCTCGATAGTGGGCCGCTTGCCGGGTCATATCCGTGAAGCGGGAGATATACGTGGCGGTGCGAAGGTCATAGTCCGTTCCATAGACGGCGATGAGCGACTCGCGGACGTCGTGTAAGGCAGGCTCACCGCCCTGGCCAATGTGTTGTTCTGTCAGCACGACGCGCGCGCGCTGGCCGTCGTCGAGTTTGGCGATCGCGTTGATACCCTTTTCACTACGGTGCATGCCCCACTTTGGCTCTTGAGCCGTCTCAATCTCTGCGATCAAGTAGCTGGTGGACGGATCCCACCCTGGGAAGCCGATGCCTGCTTTCTTGCGGATCAGGCTGCGCCCCCCATCGCACCCGACGAGAAACTCTGCTCGCATCGATCGATCGCCGGAAAGCTCGATGTCGACGCCGATTTTGTTTTGTGTGAAGCCAGTCACCTCACGTCCGCGATAGATCGGCACACCCAGCTCGCCCACCCAGCCGGTCAGGATGCGCTCAGAATGGCTCTGCCAGAGCGCGAGAAAGTAGTTGTGGCGCGTGGGAAGGTCGCTGATGTCAAGAGTAGTACCCGCGAACGGCGCGCAGCGAATCATCTGTCCTTGCGAAACAAAGCGTTCAGCAATTCCCCGTTGATCGAGCTCCTCGATCGTACGTATGTGCAGGCCACCTGCGCGCAAGCCTTCGAGCTCCTCGCTTTCGCGCCGCTCGACGATGGCCACGTCGACGCCCGCCAGGGCTAACTCGCCCGCTAACATCAGCCCTGTCGGCCCTCCTCCTGCAATCACTACTGCATGCCCTGTCATCGCACCTCCCATTTTCGTGGGGTCTTTGCTTCAGGTCACGATAATGCGCCACGACCCGGGGCTTCCCACAAGCTCCCCAGCGCGCTATATTCTGAAGTGGGAGGGAGAGAAATTCTCCCCCGGATCGTTCCGTCCAGGTAGACACTCCCCTCACGAGGCACCGCTAAGGCGTCCAATCCCTGAAACCGGGCCCGCGGGTGGTAAGTCATCCCGCTTCAAACAATAGACACTGCAGCTTTATTTCAGCCACGCGAAGGCCAGAGAATCTGTGCCTATGGCTGTGTCGATGATCGGCTTGGCGAGGTTCAGCGCATCTTCGCCATTTGCGAACATCACGACGCCCAGAGTCTTGCCCAACCATGCCTTGGCCGATCGTGCCTTGGCCGATGATGGAAACTCCACCGAAGGATTGAGTTAGCCACCCATCGACGGGTGCAGGACAATCTTCGACTTAACCTTTACTGTTCATCCATGCAGCCGGCAGAGTGCTTTTTTTCCCGAGTGGGAGCAGACCCCTGCCTGCTGCCGTTCCCGGCCAGAATTCCGTCATTTACGGAGCCTTGACGATGTGGCACGACCTGCGTCGCACCTGTCATAGCGCCCTATTTCAACACGGTTACACGCGAGCTCATGGCGTCACTCTTTGCCGTGCTAAATCTTGCAGGAGATTCGAAAACAAAATGAATATTGTTCGCAACGTGCTGGCATTTGTCGTGTTTGCCTGCCTCAGTTCCTCTGCGCAGCAGATCACCGGAAACTTTCGCGGAACAGTGACAGACCCGAGCGGCGCTGTCATTACGGGCGCTGAGGTAACAGCACAGCAGGCGGAGACGGCCCTGTCGCGCACCACGACCACCGATCGCAACGGTAACTACGTTCTTCTGGAACTTCCAGTCGGACACTACCGGCTGCATGCGGCAGCCAAAGGTTTTGAGGAATACGTGCAGGATGGCATCATGCTCAACGTGAACGAGACCGCTTCAGTCTCGCCACGTCTCGCGGTCGGATCGGAAAGGCAACAGGTGCTGGTGAGCGCCGATGCCGAGTTGATTGAGCCAACCGTGACCAGCATGGGCAAGGTTGTAGAGCAGCGCGAATTGGAGGATCTGCCGCTGAACGGACGTAACTTCTCGCAACTTGGCTTGTTGCAGCCTGGGGTCGTTCCCTTGACGCCTGGGATAGCCGAGGCGGGGGGATCGCTCCGCAACGGACAGGCATATGCGGTGAATGGCCAGCGACCCGAATCCAACAACTTTCTGATCGATGGTGCGAACAACTTCAACGGTGTCGACGGCGGATTCGTCCTGAAGCCGCCGGTGGACGCAATCAGCGAGTTTCGCATCATCACCCACAACGCGAACGCCGAGTTTGGAGACGCGCTGGGATCGACGACGAACATCATTACGCGCTCAGGCACGAACCAGTTCCACGGGACGTTGTGGGAGTTTCTGCGCAACGACGCATTAGACGCCAACAATTATTTCGCGCAGACCAAGGAGCCGCTGAAGCAAAACCAGTTTGGCGCCGCGGCCGGTGGGCCGATCAAAAAGGATAAGACGTTCATTTTTGGCTTCTATGAAGGTTTCCGCAATCACCAGGGCGAGACAACACTCACCACAGTCCCCTCACTGAAGCAGCGTACCGGTGATTTCTCTGAGCTCTGTCCGGAGGGCTTCACGCAAGGCTTCTGCAACAATCCGGCGCACCAGCTTTTCAACGTCTTTGCCAATGCACCGTACCCGAATAACCAGTTGCCGCCAACCCAGATCAACCAGATTTCAAAAAACCTCCTGGGCTTTTTCCCGCTGCCTAACGCCGGGACGAACTTGTTCTCCACGACCCAAACCCTAACCAACAATACCGATCAATTCGGCGTCAAAGTCGACCACTACCTCGATCCCCGCGACACGCTGAACTTCTACTACATGTTCAACCAGCTCTCCCAGGTTGATCCGCTATCGCCCGGCGGCGCCAGCGTGCCCGGTTTTCCCGTAGGGGAAGATCAGCGGGCGCAGGATTTTGTGGCGCAAGAAACACACACCTTCTCGCCGGCCATGATCGCTGTGGGGCGATTCTCATTTCTGCGCAACAAATTCCTGTTTGGCGAGCACGAGAACCATCAGTTGCCCTCAAGCCTTGGATTTCAATACACGCCGAGCCTCGATACCGCTGCCGGACCGCCATTTGTCCAGGTAAACGGCTATACCACGGTGGGCGATCCGATCACCGGCCCGCGCAACACCTACGAAAATGTTTACGACTTCTCCGCATCGCTTAGCTGGGTGCGCGGCAAACACGAGCTGAAATTCGGTGGCGGCTACCAGCGTCAGGAAATCAATGTGCTGCAAGGGATCGCGACCAACGGCTTCTTCGTATTCGCGCCGTTCCCGGTAACGGATGCGTTCGCCAGCTTCCTCACTGGCCAGCCGGTTGTCTTCCTGCAAGGCATCGGCGATTTCTCCCGCGGTATTCGCGGCAACAATGGGTACGCATACGTGCAGGATACTTATAAGATCACGTCGCATTTCACCATCAATGCCGGACTGCGTTATGAGTTGCCCGAACCCTATACCGAAATTCATCAACGGCAATCGTTGTTCGAACCGGGGAAGAAGTCCAGGGTCTTACCGAATGCGCCGGTGGGATTGCTCTATCCGGGCGATCCGGGTGTGCCCGCGGGTTTAATCCCCACCGATATGAAGGCGTTTGCCCCGCGCTTTGGCGTTGCGTGGGACCCGAACGGTTCTGGCAAGTCGCTGGTAACCGCGGCCTACGGTATCTTCTATGAGCCTTATTACACCGGCCAGGGTGGGCCCTTGCAGGCGCCTATCAGTGCTCCACCCTACCTGGGAACACCGCAAGTGAGCTTGCCCAACTTCGCCGATCCGTTCAACGGCAAGCCTCCAGCCCCGGGCACGTTCTCCACCCCACTCACGAATCTGACTCTGTCCCCGTCGTTGACACTTCCCTACACCCAGGATTGGGATTTGAATTTCCAACACTCGTTCGGGTCCGATTTCCTGTTTGAGGTGGGATACGTCGGTACCAAGGGCACGCGCCTGCCCCGCTTTATCGAAGCCAACCCAGCGGTCTTCGTTCCCGGAAACGTGGACGGCCAGCCGATTTCCAACTCGAGCAATGCCGACCAACGGCGGCTCTATTCTGGCTGCACGCTCGCCGATTCACCGGGCAGTTGCCAGTTTTCCTCGACCGGCGAGATCGCGGGCATCGCCAACTCGGCGTACAACGCGATGGAAGTATCGATGCGCAAGCGGTTCAGCCACGGGCTCTCCTTCCTCGCGTCGTACACGTGGTCGAAGACAATCGACGATGTTTCGTCGTTCAACATCACTGGATCGGCATCGAAGCCAGTCGCAGGCGAAAATGACCTCGCGCAGGATCCATTCAATCTCGCAGCAGAGCGTGGGCTCTCGCTGTTCGATGCGCGCAACCGATTCGTTGGAAGTTATGTATGGGCGCTTCCGTTCTGGAATCAGTCGCAGAACTGGTACCAGAGGGTGCTCGGTGGATGGCAGCTGGATGGCATTGCTACGCTTGATGAGCGGCACCCCTTTTACCGTCTTTGACTCCAACGACGTTGCGGCGCAAGGCACTGCGCCGGAGATCACTGGATTCTCAGCGCAGCGGCCCAATCTCAATGGCAACCCCAACAATGGGCCGCGCTCGGTGGGCACGTGGCTCAATGCCGGCGCTTTCCAACGGCTCGATCTTACGGCGAACGCTGGCCAGTTTGGCACCGAGGGCCGCAACGTGAATGTGGGGCCTGGTTATGCCGACTGGGATTTTGCCGCGCTTAAGAATTTCAAGGTGACAGAATCAACACAGTTGCAGTTTCGCGCGGAGCTGTTTGACGTTCTGAACCGAACGAATTTCCGGTTGCCGGATAGTGACATCAGTTCGCCGACATTCAACCATATCCTTGCGGCGGAGGCGCCGCGACAAGTGCAGTTCGCGTTGAAGTTCATATTTTAGCTGGCTTGTAACGGCTCCTTGATCGTCGTTTGGGCCCCTGGCCCGAACGCAGGCCCCTCCGCTTCGGTCGGGATGACAAGGGTGAGGTGGGGCGTTTTTGGTGAGATTTGTTTGAGGGGAAAGAAACCGCAGGTCCCTCCGCTTCGGTCGGGATGACAAGGTTGCGGTGGGGAGTTTTTTGGTGAGATTTGTTTGAGGGAGGAAGAAACCGCAGGTCCCTCCGCTTCGGTCGGGATGACAAGGTTGCGGTGGGGAGTTTTTGGTGAGATTTGTTTGAGGGGGAAGAAACCGCAGGTCCCTCCGCTTCGGTCGGGATGACAAGGTTGCGGTGGGGCGTTTTTGGTGAGATTTGTTTGAGGGAAAAGAACCGCAGGTCCCTCCGCTTCGGTCGGGATGACAAGGTTGCGGTGGGGCGTTTTTGGTGAGATTTGTTTGAGGGAAAAGAACCGCAGGTCCCTCGGCTTCGCTCGGGATGACAAAAAGGAGGGGGTCGTTACGAAGAAAGGCAAGTACTGAACCGAGGCATTTTTCAATCTAATTCGGACAGGTCTGGTACCCCATCCCCTCTTGATCCTCGTGTGGCTCACTGGCCCCGATCATTTTGGCGGAAGTGCGTGCGAGTCGAACACACCGTCGCCCGTTAAGAACGACCACCGGTTTTGAAGACCGGGAGGATCACCGGAACCTAAGCACTTCCGCAGCAGGCAGCAATCGAGGATTCTTGCTGATAGCCTATTATGCTAACCGATGAGGAGTCACTGATTGCCCACCTCGACACCAATAAGGCTTACCCAGCAGGTCAAGGCCGGTGGATGCGCGAGCAAGCTGCCGCCGGGATTGCTGGCAGCGGTGCTCGCCAAACTGCCCACGCAGTCCGATGGCAATCTTCTGGTCGGGTACGACACCTCCGATGACGCCGGCGTTTACCGCATCGCGCCGAACCTTGCGCTGGTCCAGACTGTGGACTTTTTCACGCCGCTGGTGGATGACCCGTTCACTTTCGGCCAGATTGCCGCTACCAATGCGCTCAGTGACGTATATGCCATGGGCGGACGACCTATCACCGCGCTCTCCATCGTCTGCTTCCCCCAGGATGGGGACCTCAGCGTTCTTGAGGCGATCCTGTGTGGGGGCATGGACAAAATTGGCGAGGCTGGGTGCGTTGTTGCCGGTGGGCACAGCGTGCGCGATCAGGAAATCAAGTTTGGCTACGCCGTGACCGGCCTTATCGATCCTGATCACCTGCTGAAGAATACCGGAGCCCGGGAGGGCGATGATCTTATCCTCACCAAGGCCCTCGGCACAGGAGTCATCACGACTGCATTGAAACAAGGAAAGGCCGAGCCAGAATGGGTTGCGGAGGCAATCCGCTGCATGACCACGCTCAATCGTCGCGCGGCGGAAGTGGTGGCCGGGGTACACGGTGTGCATGCGATGACCGACGTGACCGGATTTGGCCTGATGGGGCATGCCCGTGAGCTCGCTTTCGGCAGCGGCATGCGCATTGAGCTCATCGTCGATCAGGTGCCACGGATGCAAGGCGCACTCGATGCCATCGCTCGAGGCGCCATTCCCGCCGGGCTGCTTACCAATCGAGAGTTCGCCGAGTGCGTCAGCGCAGATGCGCCCGGCGCTGCTATCCCGGATGATGTGCGTGCCCTGTTATATGATCCGCAAACTGCAGGCGGCCTGCTGCTGTCGGTTGCAGCCGACTGCGCTAGCGACCTGATGCAGTCTTTGCGCAATGCGGGAGTGGCCGCAACCAAAGTCGGCAGCGTGCTCGGCCCCTACACCACCGGCGCCGGCGATCCGGCAATTCTGCTGCGATAAACCCATCGATGACTGACAACAGCGAGCACATTCTGTACCGGCTCATTCCCTCCCTGCATGAGCTGATGCTGACACCAGGCTTTGAGGTGCTGCTGCAGGCTCAATCTCGCGACTCGGTCGTCTGCGCCGCACGCGCAGTGCTGTCACGCCTTAAGCAGGAAATTGGAAACGGGCGCCACACCCAGGCGAGCCTGGAAAGCGAGCTGGCATTGATGCCTGTAACAGTTGCAAATAAAATTGCCCAGGGCGCGCGCTATCGTTTGCGGCGAGTCATCAATGCCACCGGGGTGGTCCTGCATACAAACCTGGGGCGAGCTCCCTTGAGCGCCGCTGCGCTGGCCCACATCCTCGACACCGCTGGCGGGTACTCAAACCTGGAACTCGATCTGGAAACGGGCGAGCGCAGCCGCCGCGATGTCCTTACCGAGGAACTTCTTCTGCGCGTTTTGACGGCCAAGGGTGGCGTAACCACTCCGCTGTCCGCACTGGTCGTTAACAACTGTGCGGCCGCCACGTTCCTGGCCCTGAATACACTCGCGGAGGGCGGCGAAGTGATTGTTTCGCGCGGAGAGCTGGTGGAAATCGGCGGAGGTTTCCGGATTCCCCAGATTCTCGCCAAATCCGGCGCGATTCTACGCGAGGTAGGCACCACCAACCGCACCAGGCTCGCCGACTATGAAAGCGCCATCTCAGCCGCGACGCGACTCATTTTGCGCGTCCACCAATCGAACTTCAGCATGGAAGGGTTCGTCGAACGACCCGCTCTGCGCGACCTGGTGTCTCTGGGCAAGCGTGTGAAGATTCCCGTATTCGACGACCAGGGAACGGGCTTGATCGCCTCACTGGAAACTGCGGGGATTGCTTCTGAACCAACCTTGCCCGATAGCTTTCAGGCGGGTTCCGATTTGATTGCTGCCAGCGGAGACAAGCTCCTCGGCGGGCCGCAATGCGGCCTGCTCATCGGAAGAGCGGAGTTGGTGCAGAGCATCCGTAAGAACCCTCTGTACCGGACTTATCGTGTCGATAAGCTTACCTACGCGGCCCTCGAAGCGACACTGATGGACTATGCCGCGCAAAAGGATTTCAGCATCCCGGTACAGAGAATGTTGCAAGCTACTGCGGGAGAGATTTTCGAACGATGTGAATGGATGAGTAGCAAGGTCAATTGCGCGGAACTCGCCGCGGAAGCTGTACAGGTCGAAAGCCTGATCGGGGGCGGCACGGCGCCCAAAGCCCGGTTGCAGAGCGCGGCCGTCGCTCTTCGCCACGCGATGCTGGAGCCACACGCGCTTCTTCAAGCACTTCGCCGGCTTGACCCGCCGGTGGTCGGCCGCATCCACGATGACCACGTCTTGCTGGATCTGCGCACCGTCGAACCGGAATTCGATAAAACCCTCGCCTCTTTGCTGCAGCAGATCGCTTCTGGCGCCATCGCTGGCGAAAAGGCGGCCGGCTCGTGATGCATGCAACGAGCCCTTACGATCTTTGATGACGCCATCGGTCAAGTCCGTAGTGATTGGAACCGCGGGTCATATCGATCACGGCAAAACTGCGCTGATTCGCGCTCTTACCGGTATCGATGCCGATCGCCTGCCGGAAGAGAAGCGGCGCGGCATCACCATCGATCTCGGCTTCGCCTCCCTCGATGCGGTGTCTTCTGCCGGCCGGCCCCTGAGCATCAGCTTCGTCGATGTGCCGGGACACAGACTGTTCATTCACAACATGCTGGCCGGGGCCGGGTGTATTGGAGCGGTGATGCTGGTTATCTCCGCCGTGGAAGGGGTTAAGCCCCAAACCGTGGAGCACCTGGCGATCTGTAGTCTGCTCGGCGTTCGCAATGGCCTGACGGTCATCACGAAGATCGATGCAGTCGAGCCCAGCCGTGTGAAGCAAGTGCAGCTCGAGGTGGAGACTTTTCTTCGCGGTACTTTCCTCGGCGATGGCCGCGCAGAGGTTCTTGCGGTGAGTGCGGCCACGGGACAGAATTTACCGCAACTACGGCAGAGGCTTATCGGCCTCACCGAAGAGGCGCAGGAAGGCGACTTCGACCATGTGCCACGGCTCCCTATTGACCGGGCGTTCGTGATGAAGGGATTCGGTACGGTGGTTACGGGCACACTGCTTGCAGGCCGCTTCCACGCTGGGCAATCGCTCACCGTTGAGCCCGGAGGACGCACCGTGCGCGTCCGCGGAATGCAGACGCATGGCCGCGCGGAAGAAATTGCCGTGGCTGGCTCGCGGGTAGCCTTGAACCTTGCCGGCGTTGAGGTGTCGGAGTTAAGCAGAGGGCAGACTCTGACAGTCCCTGGAACGCTCACCGCGATCACTCCAATCGATGCCGAAGCCTGGCTGCTGCCCGGGTCTCCGGCGTTGAAACATGGATCGCTGGTCCACTTCCATGCCTTTACCTCAAACACGGTGGCGAAGATACTCCTCTATGGCAGCGGCAGGTTCGAAGCTGGTTCGAGCAGGCTGTTGCGGATCAAACTACACAGCCCTATCGTGCTCACTGCGGGCGACCCATTTGTGCTGCGGCAGGTTTCACCCCCGGATACGATTGGGGGCGGCCGGGTGCTGGATGCGAACCCGCTTCCGAGATTGCGCAAGATAGAGACCATGGAGTGGCTGGAGGCTTTGCGTAGCGCCCCTGTTGAAGAGCAGATTCTTTCTCGGGTACAGCGCCGTGGCACGGAGGGGCTTTCGCTGCAAAGACTGACAGCAGAGACCGGCCTTGCCCGGGAAGCCGCCGAGCGCTTGTTGGAGGGCCTCGTTCTCAGCCAACGTTTGCTTCGAATTCCTGGCGAGATCCTGCTGCACAGCCAGGCATTCGATGCGGCCTGTGAAGCCATCGGCTGCGTTTTGCAACAGCATGCGAGCGGTGTCAAACGATCGGAGCTCAAGAGCCGGACTTCGTTTCGACCGGAGATCCTCGATTTCCTGCTGCGCCACCTTACCCGCGCCGGGAAGTTACGGATCAGCGGCGAGCTGGTGTATCTGCTCCAGGCCGGCAAGTCTCCTTCTGCTCCTGATCCGAACGTGTCTGCCATCACGGCGATCTACCGAAAAGCAGGCCTGTCCGCTCCCTTGATCTCCGAAGTAGGAGCCACGCTCAAACTCAAAGAGGGCGAAATGCGCGAGCTTATCACGTTGCTACTTCGAGAAAAGATCCTGGTGCAGATGGGAAGCGAGAATCTCTTCATGCACCACGAAGCACTTGCCCGATTGCGTTCGGAGGTCAAAGAACTTCATGGGCAGACAGTGGACATAGCTCGCTTTAAACAGATGACAGGGTTGTCGAGAAAATATGCGATTCCCCTGTTGGAATATCTTGACCGGCAAAGAATCACTCGCAAAGTGGGCGACCAGCGCCTGGTGATCTAGCCGGCTGATCGAGCAGGTTGCTATGGTAAGCTTTGGCCATTGGAACCATGACGGACGCAAAGACAAAAATCAAGGTGATCGAGGATGCGGACGCGGCCGGCGAGGTTGCGAAGGTATACGACGAATGGCGCGCGCAGTCCGGGCGCCAGTCAATGCCGGGCATTCTCAAGTGCTTTAGCCATCGCCCCGATTTTTTGCGCGAGGTTATGAGCTTCAGCAATACGGTGCACTTCTCTGAAGGGCACCTCACGCGCAGGACAAAAGAAGCGATCGCCAGTTGGGTCTCCTGGCTGAATCGTTGTCCGTATTGACTGGATTCGCATGCTTACTTCCTGCGTGTTCAGGGAGCAGAAGAGAAAACAGTCCAGGCGCTGGCTGCGGGCAACCTCGAGGAGGCGGCGCTCGACGATGCACACCGCGTACTGCTGGAATATGTCACCAAGGTGACCGAGGCGGCGTATCGCACGACCCCGGAAGATGTAGAGATTTTGCGGCAACACGGTTGGAGTGAGCCCCAGATTGCCGAGGCGGTGTACATCACGGCGATGTTCGCCTTCTTTAACCGTGTAGCAGACGCTTTCGGCGTTGCGCCGCAAGGCTACCTTGAGATGAATAAGATGACCAAGTGAGCGGGTAGTCGAATGCTCCGACCCTGTACCTCCATCTTTCGATGGATGCGCCCCGGATCCCGGCCGCGATAGAGTCCCTTTGTGAGGATTTTGAGCGGCCCGAAGACGTTTGCCGTGAAACGGTCGCAATTTCGAACCAGGTAGGATTTCCATGCTGATCGGCGGCGAACGCCCTGCGAAGAGACGCTTACGGAACTTTATTTCGGGTTCGTGCCTGCTGCTCGCCAGTCTCGCTGCTCTGGCGCTTGCGCTTTATCCGATCTACGTCATTCGTCCGTTTCGAGAGCAAAAGCCTGCCGATCTGCAGCGCGCCCTTTGGGTCACCCTCCACGACAAGGCGATCTTAATAGGGCTTTTTCTCCTGATCGCGGTGTGCGTGCTGTTTGCCTGGCGGCGCGCAGGATGGGTTACGAAGCTCCTGCTGGCGCCCGCCTTGGGGGTAGCTCTGCTCGCGGCGGTTGCGGCATGGGTCAATCCTTATGAACAACTGATGTTCCACCCCTTCGGAGAACCACGCTACGTCACCATCCAGCAAGCTGGCGTTGACGCGAAAGATATGGTCATCGCCGTCACGCTGGGCGGGGAGAGCCGCGCGTATCCGATTCGTGAGATGGGGTATCACCATGTGGTGAATGATCGGCTGCATCAATTGCCGATCGTCGTCACGTATTGAACGCTTTGCCACACGGGTCTGGTCTGGACCCGCAGCATACAAGGGCGCGAGTTGCACTTTCATCTGGCGGGCATTAACAACCAGAACTTCCTGATGCGCGATGAAGAGACAGGCAGCTTCTGGCAGCAGATCACCGGGACTGCGATTGCCGGCCCCCTGAAGGGTGTGAAGCTCAGTCTCGTGCCGCAGGATGAGCTTACATTTGGGCTGTGGAAGAAGGAACAGCCGAACGGCACAGTCCTGGCGCCTCTGCCGCGCGATGCTGCGCATTACGAAAAAGCGACATGGGAAAGCGAAATTGCCAAGCTGCCCACGGTGATTCACGCAACCAAGGGGACTCTTCCCGACCGGGAGACCATACTGGGCGTGTCGATGAACGGAGCCGCGCGGGCGTTTCCATTGAGCAAGCTGACGGTTGCGTCTCCGGTGCTCATTGATGAAGTCGGGGGGAAACCGGTCATGCTGGTACTTGGACCGGACGGAGAGTCGGTCCGCGCTTTCTCACGCGAGATAGGTCCGAACGCTCTCGAATTCTATGGCCGTGGTGGCGGAAATACGGGCGATCCCTGGGTACTTCTGGATTCCGATTCGCTCAGCGAATGGAGCTTTGAGGGTTGCGCTTTTTCTGGGCCAATGAAAGGACAGTGTCTGACGCGGATCGATGCGCTCAAAGACTTCTGGTTCGACTGGCAGCATTACCATCCTGATAGCAGCATTTATCGGCATTGAAAAGGTTGGCCGGTGATGTTGCTGCGCCTTCATTGCTTAACTTAGCGACCTCTGAGCAATAAAATCTTTGGCCGGGAACGGCGGGGCACACTAATGGCGCACCGCAGATCCCTCGGCTTCCCCAGATTTCCTGTTGAGCGTTGCTGCTTCGATTAAGTGCGTGTGGTTTTCTTTAGGAGAACCACATACCTGGTCGTTGGCGAAGACGGTGAGCAGGAAATCTGGGTACGCTCGGGATGACAAACAGGAGAGGGTCGTTGTCGGGAAAGGGCGGTTGCTGGAAGAAAGGGTGGTTGTAGGAAAGGGTCGTTGCTGGAGGAAAGGGTGGTTGCTGGAAGCCCGATCGCAGTTGTGTCCCGCGCCTTGGTTTGCTAGGTTGGCGTAGATGCCGCCGCCTGTGCCGGAACAAGTTAGCAGCACCATTGAGACTCTCTACCGGTCGGAATCGGGGCGGGTTTTGGCGACGCTCGTGCGCCTCCTCGGAGACTTCGACCTGGCCGAAGAGTCGATGCACGAGGCGTTCGCTGCTGCTCTCGAGTCCTGGACGCTCGCAGGTATTCCGGACAAGCCACGCCCCTGGCTCATTTCGACAGCACGCTTTAAGGCCATAGACGCTATTCGCCGGCGCGCGCGCTTCGATGGCGTAGAGCGAGATCTTGTTGCTCACATGGAAGCGCGCGTAAACGATGCTATCAGCGGCGATCAGGAGGGAGAGGAGGAGATTGAGGACGATCGCCTCCGTCTGATCTTCACCTGCTGCCATCCCGCTCTGCCTCCGGAGGCACAGGTCGCGCTCACTCTTCGCGAAATCTGCGGCCTCACGACGGAGGAAATTGCTCGGGCATTTCTGCTTACGCCGGCATCGCTCGCCCAACGCATCGTGCGCGCCAAGGCAAAAATTCGAGAGACACTGATTCCCTACGAGGTGCCGGCGCCGCAGGAGTTGACGGAGCGGATGGCAGCGGTGCTGCACGTCATCTATCTCGTTTTTAACGAAGGATACTCGGCTGCCGCGGGAGCGGAAGTCACCCGGGCCAAACTAACCTTCGAGGCGATTCGACTGGGCCGATTGCTCAGCGAGCTGCTGCCGGAGCCGGAAGTCATTGGGCTTCTTTCCCTGATGCTGCTACAGGAATCTCGCCGCGCCGCGAGAACCTCTCCCGCCGGAGAGCTCATTTTGCTCGAGCATCAGGACCGCGCGCTCTGGAACAAAGCACAGATCGCGGAGGGAGTGGCCTTGCTGGAGACGGCTCTGAAGTCCCGACGCTTCGGCTCCTACACCTTGCAGGCTGCGATTGCGGCCGTTCATGCGCAGGCAGAATCGGTCGCCGTGACCGACTGGCGGCAGATTGTTGCGCTTTACAACAAATTGGTTCGAATCCAGCCTTCGCCGGTTGTATATCTTAATCGTGCCGTGGCCATCGCCATGTGCGATGGTCCACAGGCCGGGCTGGCGCATATCGACGCGATCCTGGAACACGGCGAATTGGCAAACTACTACCTGGCGCACTCAGCCCGCGCCGATATGTATCGCAGGCTGGGCAGGACGGCTGAGGCTCGGTCCTCTTATGAGAAAGCTCTGGCCCTGACGCAGCAGGGACCGGAGCGGCAATTTTTACAAGAGCGCATTCGGCAGCTGAAATAAAAACCATTCTGGAACAAGCGTTCGGATTCTGCATCATTCGCAAGCTCCTACTGCCTGCTAAGTGAGCTGATCGACTAAGCCCGCCGATAAACTCTTCGATCCCGCTCGGACAAGTGAAGAGAGGCTAGTCCTTCCCATGACGATGTCGATCGTTTCTGTGCAGCAATTCCGCTTTTTGTGCGCGCCACGCATACCCCGGCTCCTGGTACTCATCGGCATGCTGTTCGCTGCTACAACGCTTCTCGCTCAGTCCGCCCGCTATGAGGGAGCGCAAACGGTTCTGGGAAGTTCCGGGGTGGCTGCGTATGGCGTCGCGGTGGATAAGCAGGGCAACGTCTGGGTGGCCGACAATTACTTAGGCAGCGTTCAGGAAATTTCGCCCGCGGGCATCAACCTGCAAACCTTTTCGTTCCACGGCCCCTGGGGCATTGCCGTGGATGCGCAAGGCAACGTGTACGTTGCAGAATATGGCGGCAATGACGTTATCAAACAGACGCCAAGCAACACCCCCAACGGCACGGCCTATACGAGCAGCGTGTTACCCACCAACGGACTCGATTTCCCTACCGGCATAGCCGTCGATAACCACGGCAAAATCTACATCGGCGATACAGATAACTTCCGTGTGATCGTGCTTACGCCCTCAGGAAGCACTTACAGCCAAAGTACGCTGCCCACGAGCCCCGGGATCGAGCCGGTGAGTATTGCGGTCGACGCCGCCGGCAGCGTCTATATCGCAGACTCGGCAAACTACCGCGTGCTCAAGGAGACACCCTCGGGCACAGGTTACAGCGAGAGCATCGTGGCCGAACAATTGACGGAACAACCAGGGAGCGTAGCCGTGGACGGTCAAGGCAACGTCTATATCTCCGCCTACACGCCGGGTGCGTTTGGCACAGACTCCTTCCTGGTAAAAGAAATACCGGTTGCGGGCGGTTACAAACAAGTCCCCGCCGCGTTCGTGGAGTATACGCACGCCCTTGGCCTCGCCGTGGATGCCGCCGGCAATTTGTATACCGCTGGCGCCAAATTGGTGTTCGGTGCGGGCGTTTTCGCACCAACAAATACACGGGCCACGAACACCAGCGTGTCGCTGGTGTTCCTATTCGACAGCACGGTCACGCTGGGCAGCCCCGCGGTACTTACCCAAGGCATGCCCAGGCTCGACTTTCAGGATATGCGGCAGGGGCTATGCACCTACCAAAGCAACGGCCCGGAGTTTACCGCGGGCCAGGCGTGCAGCGTACACGTGGGCTTCACACCGCAATGGGCAGGCACTCGCTATGGTGCGGTCGTGTTGCAGGATAGCTCAGGCAATGCATTGGCTTCTGGTTATGTTTATGGAAACGGAGTGGGGCCGGAAATGACCTTCTCACCGGCAACGCCCTACCCGGTCAGCAGTGGACTCGCTGATCCTGGAGGTTTGGTGGTGGATGCCACGGGCAACATCTTCTTCGCCGAAAGCGGCCGTGGCCTGGTGTACAAAGGCGCCCGATCAGGGAACAGCTATGCGCTGACCGAGGTCGCCTCCGGATTGAACCATCCCACGGCGGTCGCCCTCGATGGCAATGGAAACTTATACGTTGCCGCAACCAATACTGTGTTCAAGGAAACACCGGTGGCCGGCGGTTGGGTGCAGAGCGCACCGATCGCAGTAACAGGAGAGTTGACGGGCGTCGCGGTCGATGGCAGCGGCAACTTGTATGTAACCTCCTCTGTCAGCGGTGATGTTCACAAGGAGACGCTGCAAATCGACGGCAGCTATGTCGAATCTGGAATCGGCTATGGCATCTCTCATCCCGCGGGCCTGGCGGTCGATGGGCAAGGGAACGTGTATGTGGCCGATCCCCAACAGGGGCAAGTCTACCTGGAAACGCTCCTGACCAGTGGCACCTATCGCCAGAGCCTACTCGCCGGTGGACTGGCCAGCCCGCAAGGCGTAGCGCTCGATGGAGGTGGCAGCGTTTACATCACTTCGTTGAGTAGCGGCAACATTTATAAGGAGGCGCAGCAGGCCGGGGGCGCCTGGCTGCGAACGACCGTGTACTCGGGCCTTGATGGTCCCAATGGAATCGCGTTGGATCAGCAGGGCAATCTGTACGTCTCACTCCAGCCGTCGAGACAGATCGAGATGATCGACGTTGCCGACCCGCCGGTGATCGACTTTGCCAAAACGTCCGTAGGCTCTACCAGCGCCGACAGCCCGGAAAACCTGACGGTTACGAATGCCGGCAACGCTGACCTTGATTTGCTGTCGTCGCTCTCCAGCGGCTTTACCTTCGCCTCTGCCACCACCTGCCCCACGGCTACCGGCAATTCCACCCCGTTGGCTGCCGGCGGTGCCTGCGACTACGCGATCGACTTTGTGCCCATTGTTTCCGGACCCACGAGGGGAAGGCTCGCACTGCAATACGAAAATTTCGCCCAGGTGTTCAACCCGTTGATCATCAGCAAAGATGTCGAGCTGCGCGAGGCAGGCATCACCTCTGACGCTACCCGGACCACGGTGCGGGTAGCGCCCAGCGGCGGCGTTAACCTGGGCCACACATTCCTGATTTCTGTCACCGTTACCGATCAGAGTCGCGCAAGCGTAGTACCCGAAGGGGGAGGGGTTCTTTTCAGCGACACCCTCCTGGGAAAAGTTACCGCATTAAACGGAGGCGCCGCGGTTCCGCTGACCAACGGTAAAGCAACCCTACGGGTGACACCTGCAGTCGCCGGCGAACACACCCTAAGCGCACACTACAACGGTGTGGACGCGATCTACGCAGGAAGCACCGGGGAGGCTGCGCTGAGTGTTTTCAAGTAGGATCAGCGGCTAATTGCTAAGTCCTCAGTAAATCGGCGAATCGCCGAAAGCCCAATATTCACCACTGAACCAGGTCCTGCCCAGGAGCGGTGTAAGGTTGAGACCAGAGTGCGATTTGCAATTGCATGGACTTACACCATGCGCGGTGCATCTTCTCAACATCTTCGACGGGGTGACCTTTCGCGGCTAGAAAGATTTTGACGGTTTCATTCATCACCGCAATGAACGCGATGATATCGCGTAGCGGAACAAATGGCGTCGAACGCACGCCGTCTACCTTGTTCTTCTTCGCGGTCATGTGGCGAAGAGCGATTTCATTTTGATAGTTGAGCCAGTCCTGGTCATACGACCGAAAGCAGGTGTCCAGGATCCATTGCTGGAAACGCAGTCCGCTCCTGGCCAGGTAGTCCGGAATGGCTTCGCCCTCAGGTGTGCGAGAATGCCGGGCAAGATTGGGAATGCCAGCGATGATGCCATTGCGCCAATGGTCCACGATGGCCTTTGTCTGATGCTGCAGAACTTCTCCTGCCAGGCGGAGGTAGCGTTGATCTTCGTCCGTCCACCCTACGGTCGTTTTGAGGTTTTCCAGGTCATGCATGGACACTGGAGACATCGCTACATCGGCGTTGCCGTAGTTGTATCCGTGGATTTGTTCCGAGACTTTTTTCATGCGGCAAACCTCTCAAGCATTGATTGGATGCCCCACGCGCCCGACGGGTTCAGCGCTCCGCGAAACTGCAGATTCCTTCGCTGCGCGGTGTTCGGCTCGGGTTTAGGGTTTCGTTCTTTGGCTTTGCTGCAAACGAGAGAATACATCGGAAGGGGCTTCGCCCATCTGTTCAACCCATGTAGTGCCCCGGCTACGCCGGTACAAACATGGGGCACCCCGTCCAGGGGGAAAAATGCGCTGAATCCTCGGCTTGGTGCTCGGGAAAGCACCCTGGTTGTGGAGTGATGATGAGAGCGCGCTGCTATGGTTGTCGCCAACCAATTACTATGAATCAGGGAGAGACGAATGAAACATTTAGGAATCGCTGGGCTCTTCTTGGCTCTCGCCGCAGCCCAGGCAAGTGCGCAGATCAATGCAGGCGACAAGAAGCCCGAGCCCAGCCTGCCTTTCAACATGGTCCAGGTAGCGACCTTCGATCTTCCCTGGCGGATTGCCTTCCTGCCCGACGGTCGTATGCTCATCACCGAAAAGGTGGGGGGCATGCAGTTGGTCACGCAGCAGGGCGACAAAACACCGGTCGCGAATGTGCCGCCGGTTCTTCACAAGGGACAAGGCGGCCAGCTAGGCGTCTTTCTCTCGCCGCACTACGCCAAGGATCACAGCGTCTACTTAACCTATTCGGAACCCGGCGAGGGCGGTTCGAGCCTGGCTCTTGCCAAAGCCCGGCTGGCGCTCGGCCAGCATTCGGCGAGCCTCGAGGGGCTCAAGGTGATTTGGCGCGATGGCGAGAGGGGCAATGGCGGACAGTTCGGCGCACAGATCGCCTTTTCCCCGGATGGCCGTTATCTCTTCCTAACCGTTGGCGACCGGCAGCGGATGACGCCTGCTCAGGATCCCAATCAGCCGCTCGGCAAGATCCTGCGCCTGACCCTGGACGGCAAGCCCGCTAAAGGCAATCCAATGGCCGGCAAGAAGGGCGCGCCCAGTGTGCCGGTAATTGATCCGCCGAAGGATACCGAAGCTGCGAAAACTGCTCCCGTTTTGAGAACGTATACCTTTCCCGGTGCTAACCTGACCCCAGCGGAGACCTGGAGCAGCGGACACCGGACGCCCTATGGTCTGGCCTTCGCGCCTGACGGCCGGCTCTGGGAGATTGAGCATGGCCCAAAAGGCGGCGATGAGCTGAACCTGATCGAGCCCGGAAAGAACTATGGCTGGCCGCTGGTCTCTTACGCGACCAACTACAACGGAGTGCCGATCCCCAGTCCGGATACGCGGCCGGACTTGACCAAGCCCGTCATCTACTGGACCCCGGTCATCGCTCCCGGCAACCTTATCTTTTACAACGGAGCCATGTTCCCGCAGTGGAAGGGCTCCGCCCTGGTAAGCGGCATGGGCAGCAAGACGCTCAACCGCATCACGTTTGACGAACACGGCTGCGCCCAGCCCGCCGAACGTTGGGACGTCGGTCACCGCATTCGCGATGTCGAAGTCGGTCCCGATGGCGCCCTGTGGATGATCGAAGACTCCACGTCCGGGGGACTTTTTCGGGTGACCCCAAAGAGCTAAGCCAGGTCCAGAAACCAGGGCTCACGGTGCCATACCCGGCGTGAGCCCCGTCGCGGGCCGTTTTCAGCCGTCCCTGCGGGACTCGGCGCACTGATGCGTGGCGGATACATTCTCGGAGTTAAACCCGCATGTCCTCATGTGAGCATGATCGGGAAAATGTGGGTGGCTTAGGTGTATTGTCGCGTTTCCAGTTGTGGTCTGGTGAACCGCAGGTCCCTCCGCTCCGTTCGGGATGAGAAGGGGGATATGGTTTTTTTGTGTGAGGTTGATCGCTCGTGGAGTGAAATGCAGATTCCTCGGCTTCGCTTCGGCCGGGATGACAAGGGAAAGGGCAATGGTTGATAAGAAGCGGTTGCCGAACGGAGGCCTTTCGAAGCTCATTTAGACGAGATGCAAAGTGATTCAAGTCCCGCAGGCACGACTGAATGAGGCATCTGTTGCTGCCCGTTTCCGTCGCGTCTGCGGGACCGGTTTTTCTTTCAAGATCCAACTTGGGAGTAACCCGGGATCCTCTTCTTATTTCGGCATCGGAATCGACACTGCCTTGCCGGCGCCGCGTTCTGCGACCCAGATCGTGTCGCCCGCGGGCTCAACTGCGGTCGGTGTCTTGAGGCCTTCCTTGATCACCGTGACGCTGGCCTTGTCGCCATTCACCGTGATCACAGAAATCTTGCCGCTGCCGTTTTCCGCTACCAGCAGCTTGCCATTGGCGGCGCGCATACCATCCGGCCCTTTGACCGGCTGATCCATCCAGATATCGACGGGGTGTCCGGCCTTGCCGGCAGCGTCCACCGGAATGCGGTAGAGATTGTTCGAGAACACATTGTTCACATATAGCGTGCCGTCCAAAAAGGTGATGCCGTCAATGCCATACAGTGCGTGATCTTCCAGGAAGAGTTCAGCGGTCTTCGCACCCGCCGGCAGCCGGTAGATTTTGCTGTTAATGGTGTCGCTGATGTAGAGCGCCTTGTCCGGTCCAATCGAGAAATCGTTGCACACGCTGTTGTCACCAGGCAGGTTCCAGCGAAGCTTTTCGGTACCGGTGGAGAGATCAAAGCCCCTCAAAGCAGTATGACGATTGGCCGGCGTTGTGCCCGGCACCGGCGTTAATTGGCACGCCCACAGCGTGTTGGTAGCCGCATCCGCGAGCATCCCAAAGAAAAAGGTTCCGGGGCCCTCGGCGCTGGCATCCACGAACTTCTCCGGGGTGGTCGAGCCGGGCCGCACCTTATAGATGAATGGGGTGCTCGCGCTACCAACGATCAATGTCCCACCGGGTGCGACGGTTAAACTTTCCGGCTGGGACTTGTCATTAACAATAAGAATTTCAGCGGCAGACGCAGCCTGTGCAAGGCCGGTCAACAATGCGACGCAGGCGGCAAGCCGTAGCGCGCTCAACTTGGGCATAGTCAAATCTCCTCACGTTTCGGCCTTCCCTGCCGAGGCAATTACGAATCGATACATTCTTGCATAACTAGTGGTCCTGGATTATGACGAGGCATTTCGCGGCCGGGCGCAGTAAATTTGGTTTTGGACAATATGACAATATAATCCCGTCATGCCAGGCGCACCGGAGCCACTTCTCTATGCACGGGTTGAAGCCGTCATTGCCGGAGAGATCGCGGATGGCGATCTGAAGGCCGGTGACCAACTGCCGACCGAAGACGACCTTATCGCGCGATTCGAGGTCAGTCGCATTACCATTCGCAGGGCTATCCAAAATCTTGTGAATCGGGGTCTGGTCGAGGTTCGCCGCGGCAAGGGGACCTTCGTCGCGGCGCCCAAGATCACCCAGGAGCTTACCGAACTGAGCGGTTTTGTGGAAGATATGCACGCACTTGGCCGCAAGCCGACCGCCCGCGTCATCAGCAAAGAGGTCGTGACGGCCGATGCCAATGTGGCGGGTCACCTTGCTCTGACCAGGGGAGAACGCGTCGTCAGGATTCGCCGAGTGCGTCTGGCGGATGGCGTGCCTATGTCCTTCGATGAGACTTATCTTCCCTTGAGACTCGGAAAAAAGATCATCACCAACAATTTAAAGATCGAGCCAATCTTTTCGCTTTTGGAGCGCAAGTATGGTGTTCCTTTGATCGAGGCCGAGTACAAGCTGGAGGCGGTGGCGGCCGAGGCTGAAGTCGCCACGGCGCTGCGCGTGAAGCAGGGCAGCCCAATCTTCCGCATTGAACGAACCTCGTACTCAACGGGGAATCTGCCCGTCGACTACGAGAAGCTTTACTACCGGGGTGACCTCGTCCGTTTCGCAACCCGCCTTACACGAAAGCTAACGCGCTGAGCGAGTTCGCTGTCTACCTCTCCCTTTGAGAAGCCCATCGAGCGCCCATGGCCCCGATCCACCGATAGCGAGCGCGGCGAGCGAAACAAGATACAACAGGCTGCACTCGTAGCCCGGCTGCCCGAATTGTGCGCGGCCGGCGGTCACGCTCATCAGCTTGATCGAGCTGAAGCCATACGGCAGATGAACGGAAAAAATTGCGACCAGGAGGACCGCCGCCATAGGCAGGCTGACAAGGGGGATAAAAGCGCCGAGAAACACGGCGAGCCCACCAAAAATTTCGACCACGATCGTTAACCACGCCATGAGATGAGGCATAGGTACGCCGATGGCATGCAGGATGACGGCAAAGGTTGCAGGGCCTTTGGCAAACTTTGCGAAGCCGTGCTGCATGAAGCCATACCCAACCATCAGCCGAAGCGGAAGCGGAGCCCAACGAGCTACCGACGCTCGGTTCAGGAACCCAAAGCTCTCATTCATCTTCGATACTCCTCTGACCTAACGTATGGTGGACCTGCACAACAATCCAACATTATTATGATGTTATAATGTCTAAAAGGTTACGACTGAGTGGCGAATTCTTGTGTCGATGGAACCACCCGGCTCGCCGAACCCGGAGAGCCGCAGGACCAACTTTCCTCTGCGCTGCGGGCTCCATCGTTCCGCGAAGCACTGCGCTTCTGGTTCAAGCTGGGTTGGATCACCTTCGGTGGCACGGCGGCTCATATCGCCATCATGCAGGATCAACTGGTCTACAGGAAGCGATGGATCAGTGATAAGAGGTTCCTTCATGCGCTGAGCCACTGCATGGTGTTGCCCGGACCCGAGGCACAACAGCTCGCGATCTATGTGGGCTGGAAACTCCATGGCAAACGAGGCGGAGTCGCCGCCGGCACGCTCTTCGTGCTGCCTTCCATGTTTGTGTTGTTGGCGCTCAGCCTCATATACGCCAAATTCGGCAACCTGCAATGGGTCGCAGCCATGTTCAACGGGCTGAAGCCCGCCGTCATCGCCCTGGTGATCATCGCCCTCCACAGAGTGGCCAGAAGCGCTCTCCGCTCTCCGCTCCAGGGTGGTGTCGCGGCAGCCGCTTTTGCCGCCATGTTCTTATTCAACGTTTCGCTGCTACTGGTCATGCTCGGCTCCGTTCTTTTTGCGATCGTCCTCGGGAGGCGATGGCCCCGTCTCCTGCACCGGTCAAGTGCGGCACTCGCTGGTGAGGACGACGGAGACGATTACATTGGCTTGCATCCGGTAGCACCCGAGCCCGCGCCTTTCCTGAAGCCGGCCGTGAGGCTTACTTCCATATTTTTTCTGCTTTGGCTTCTACCTCTTCCGCTCTTCTACTTCTTCGTTGGAGACTTCCATTTCTGGAAGACCCTGGCGCTCTTCTTTACCAAAACGGCATTCGTAACCGTTGGAGGCTCCTACACAGTCATTCCCTACGTGGCGCAAGTTACGGTATCGAAGCTGCACTGGTTGAGCAGTTCTCAAATGACGGACGGCTTCGCGTTGGCGGAAACGACGCCCGGACCTTTGATCATTGTGGTGGCTTTTGTTGGATTTATGGCCGCGTACAACCACTTTCACGGCTCGCTATGGATGGGTACGCTGGCCCTGCTGGCCACTACCTTTTACACATTTCTACCGTGCTTTCTCTTCGTGTTTGCCGGTGCCCCGATCGTGGAACGTACACAAAGTAAGCCGGCCGTTCAGGGAGTTCTGGGAATCATCACTGCTGTCGTAGTTGGCGCGATCCTCAACCTGACGCTCTTCCTGGGAAAGTCTGTGATCTTCCCCTCAGGAATTGTGACGATGAGACGGGTCGATGCGATCTCCCTGGGGTGGGTGATTCTGTCTCTTCTGCTGCTGCATAAGTTCAAATTCAATTTGATTTATCTGCTGTTGCTGAGCGTTGGTTTTGGCTTGATCCGCGGTTTGCCTGGTTTATAACTGACAGAGCGCTCAAAGGAGATCTACCCTGTTCACCGTCGCCGGCATTCGCAAGATCCACGACTGGACCCACGCGAGCCTTACTCTCGTGCTCGACCACCTCTCCACCATCCCCGCCGGCGATTATTCGAAAGAAGTTCCCGGCTTCGGATTTCCCACTCTACGCGCACAGGTGATTCACATCCTCAACTGTGAAGGATTTTGGATTCAAACGCTGCAGGCGTCTCCCTTTGAGGACCAGAACCCTACGGCATGGCCAACCGTTTCTGACGCACGAGTTCTGCAGCGCGAGGTGAGCGTGAAGACTCTGAATTATCTGTCAGGCCTCAACGAACAACAGGTGAACGCCACGACAGAACTGCGTTTCTCAGAGGGAGACACTGCAGTCCGCACACCTGCGCTCGTTCTCCATCACGTGCTAACCCATGCCTTCCATCACAAAGGCCAGATGGTTGCCATGTGCCGAATTCTGGGATATCCGGCCCCGGACACTGATCTCAACCAATTTGAATAGAAGCAGTGTTACTCGTTCCGGAGCGCCACCATCGGCTGCACGCCCGCCGCGCGCCGCGCCGGAATCAACGATGCCAGCAGCGCTGCCAGGGCCAACAGCACCGTGGCTACGGTCAGCATCACGGGATCCCAAGGCTTAACCGCGAACAACTGGCCGGTCATTAGCTTGCCCGCCCCAATCGCTGCGGGAATGCCGAGCATGAGGCCGATCCCGACCTGTGAGAAAGCCCCTTGCAACACCATCTTGACTACACTGCCGCGATCTGCCCCCAGCGCCATGCGCACGCCGATTTCATTCGTCCGCTGTTCCACCATGTAGGCCATCACGCCATACAGTCCGATCGCCGCCAGTATCAGACCAAGAACACCGAACATCGTCGTCAGTGTCGCAATCATGTTTTCCTGTTGGAAATCCGCGCTCACCACCTTGATGTACGGGTCTACGCCATAGAGGACAAGGTTCGGATCAACACTCGCCAGCGCCTTCCGCACTCGCTCTTCCATACCTGGCGGACTGCCCGGCGCCCAGATCACGATGTTGTAGAGATAGTGTGACCAGATCTCGCCGCTTTTAGAAGCGGGGTCGTCCCACTGCACGGTCTGCGCCTCGGGTAACCAATACATTGGTTTGACGGGATCCTTGTAGTCATAGGTCATGTACCGCATGTCGTTCACCACGCCTACAACTTCAAAGGTTGCGGAGTACTTGAGCTTATTGGGGCCAAAATGCTGCCCTACGGGGTTCTGGTTCTTAAAGAACCGCCGGGCAAACGCCTCGTTGATGATCGCTACCTTACGCGTGGCCTCGGTGTCGTCCTGTGTGATCGGCCGGCCTAAAACGACCTTTGCTCCGATGGTTTCAAAGAACCCCGGCATCACGCGCGCGAACGATGCGCTGGTGTCTTCCTTGGCCCCGGGCTCGGGCCGGCCCTGGACCCGAATCCCGTTGTTCCAGCTATCGCCTGTCATGGGCGCATAGAGCGCTGGAGCCACCATCCGCACGCCGGGAATCTGCATCAGGCGGTCGTCAATCTGCCGGAACAGCGGCTCAAGTTGCTCCGGCTTATAGTTGCTCAGCATGGGGTTGATCCACGCGATGTAACGGCCCTCGGTGTCGAATCCGAAATTCTGGTGCTCCAGGTTACGCAGGCTGCGGCCGAGCAGCGCGGCTGCCGACAACAGCACCAGGGACATCGCCGCCTGCCCGATCACCAGGGACTTCTGCGCCCAGGACCGCCGTCCGCCCACGGAACGATTGGCGCCTCGCAACGCTTCCACGGGATCGGCATGCGACGTAATCCACGCCGGAGCGATGCCGAAGATGATCCCAGTCAGCGCCGATATCCCCAGAGCAAAGAGCAGCACCGGCCACGATGGCGTCGCGTCGATGGGGACGTAGTTGTTGGGGCCGCCGTTATAAAAAGCCAGGTACAGAATCAGCCTGGTTCCACCGTACGCCACGGCAATGCCGAAGGCGCCTCCGATCACCGCCATGAGCACAGACTCAACCAGGGCTTTGCGTACCAGCCGGCGGCGCGAAGCTCCGAGCGCCATGCGGACCGATGTTTGGGCGCGATCCTTCAACCCGCGGGCCAGCATCAGGTTGGCCAGATTTCCGCAGGCCACCAGCAGGACACACCCGGCTGCCACCAACAACAGCTTCAGCCCATCCTGATATTGGTCCCGCATGGCGGCGACCCCGGCGCCTCCGGGAATCAGGTGCAGCGTCTGCTGCTGCCACAGTTGCTTTTCGCCGGGCTCCATATCCGGCACGTGGCTAGCCAGCCAGTCGTGCAGTTCGACCCTTAGCTTTGCTTCGAGCGTCTTTGGATTCACTCCCGGACGCACTCGTCCGATCAGATCGAGGAAGTTGGTATTCGGCCTTTTCAGCCGCGAGGTTTCTCCATCGATGATGAGCTCCGTGGTCAGGGGAAGCCAGAAATCCGGCATTCCTCCGCCGGCCAGCTTCGCTCCATAGAAGCCCGGCGGAGCTACGCCGATCACGGTAAACGGATGCCCATTGATCTGATACCCGGCGCCGACAACCGAGGGGTCGGAGCTGTACTTCTCTTTCCAGATGCGATAGCTCATCACGGCCACCGAAGGCGCGCCTTCCTGATCGTCCGCGTCGGTCATGAGCCGGCCAATCCACGGCTGCACTCCCAGCGTCCGGAAGAAATTCCCCGAGACCCACTCCCCGTTGCGGGTATCCGCTGCGGCCTGCGACCCGGCTCTGCGGACGCCGAGCGGAGCATTGCCCGCTTGCAGCGCTGCCAAGTCAGTGAACTCCGGTGTGTGCGCGCGAAAGTGCTTATATATCTCCCACGAGAACAGTGAGAAATTCCCATCCTCCCCCTGGGTATATCCGCCCCAATTGCAGCAGCGGATCTTATCGCCGATTCTCCAAAGCTCCTCCGGCTTGGTCACCGGCAGAGACTTCAGCATGACCTGATGAATGAGGGTGAAGATCGCGGTGGTTGCTCCGATCCCCAACGCCAGCGTGATGACGGCCGTGGTAGTAAACCCCGGCGCCTTCCGCAGTTGTCGCACCGCGTCGCGCAAATCTGCCAGCATGCGTGCCTCCAGATTGCAGTACGCAAAGATCGGGCCCATGGTTCCCAACGCATTCATTGGACCATCGCGTCCGCACAGGGGCCTACCTCGAAACTGAGAAGAGATCGTCGAACAAAAGCTTGGCCAAACAGAACCAGGTTGTTTCAGTGGATCGACTCATGTGTAAGTGGCCACAGGCTTTCGATTGTGTTGATGAACGAGCGGCACGGGATCAACCATGCCACATGACACTCGAACCGGTGAGGGCTTTAGCCCCTGAGGACATCTCTTGTGCTGGCTAAAGCAGCCCTCGGCGGCTGAAGCCGATCCAACTTGACGATTAGATGTACGGCCTAAAGGCCGTACCCTTCGCGGGCGAGTTCTCACGCAAACTCTTTAGGCCCTGAGGTCCGTCTTTCCCATCGTCTGCGGCGAACCCTGCTGCGAGCAAGAGCTTTCGAGACACGAAAAGTCCCGTAGGGACGGCTGAAGATGCGTCGTAACGCAATCCTGGAAAGTTCTCAGCCGTCCCTCGCGGGACTGTTTCAGCTTGCTCTTGGATCCCAGGACTGCGTCCTGGGCTAGGTTCAGCCGTCCCTACGGGACTTGCTCTTCCGGCGCCGCGCCAGTAAATGCCGTTGAAGTAATAAGTCTATGAGGCGCGCTCCGCTCGGAGCCTGTGACTTCTATTTTCTTTGTCGTTTGCCGCCGGAAAAGCCTGAACAGCATCTGCTTAGAAGTATCGCCGAGGTCCTTCGACTCCGCGCCATAAAGCCTCTGTTTGCGATGGATCTGCGAAGCGCTTCGCTCAGGACGACGGTCTGGCCGGGGGTCGACACACGGATGGTGGGGTTAGATTGAAACACGAAAGATCGAAACGCCACAGGCTCTCGGAGTAAGAACTTGTGGAACAAATCCAGCTTGCCGTTCTTACAGCGGCCCCTCATTTGGACGAGTCCAGCCCTGGCGGTATCCGAGCGAATAGCTGCGGGAATATCCATCGTTCAGCAGAACGACCCAGGCCTGTTCATTCCTGGTACCACGAAACCTGTCACCACGTCCGTTCCTTTGACCATCCAACCATGCCTGATTCATCTTCGTACCCCCCGCTTAGGTCTCTAACGGTCATATTCCGCCATGGTTACAGCAATCACAATCACCACTAGGGTTAAGTGTCGCTGCTTTTCGGTGATTTGTTTACCGGCTATGTGTATACGACTGCTACTTCCTCGCCAGTGTCGCCGGAAGGACGGCAAGAGGACAACGGCAGCCCTGGCTAGGCATGGCCGCCGGTCTGAACGACTACGGGTGGTTGCAGGAGCTTGGACGCCGCCAGCGACGCAAATTTCAGGGCTTTCTTTGTCACGACCAACAACCAAGGCCAGCCCGCCGGGCTGGCCTTGGTTTACTTTTGCAACTCGAGAGGCTTGACTAGGCTGAGGCTGCGGGAGCGAAGCCGTCACAACCGCTGATCGGCGTCACTTTCAAATGCAGGCTTGTGTGCCGCGGATGCCCGCACTCATCCACCAGGCCTTCATCCGCTTTCTTACTGGTGAGGATGCTCACAATAACGTCGGTTTTATGGTGTTCTCCAAAATGGGTGCACACACCGCACTGTCCTGCATGAATTGACTGCATCATTCACCTCCTGATACCAGTAGACTACGTCCACCGGGTTCTGGTTGCCTCTGGGAGCGCGATGACTTCACCATTTACCTACCACTAAGGTGGTACCGCCCGTGGTCTGCATCTGATCAACGATGCACCTCGTTTCTCTCGGTCGCCTTGAACACATCTTCATTCACTATGGCTACCTGGCGGTATTTGTGGGTCTGCTGGCGGAGGGCGCCGGCATCCCCTTGCCTGGGGAAACGGTACTTCTCATTGCAAGTGCGCTTGCGGCGCGTCCGACCGGGCTGCACATCGGGTGGATTGTGCTGGTCGCGTTCTGTACGACCTCGGCCGGCGACAACATCGGTTTTTATCTAGGACGATCAGGTGGAAGGGCTCTCCTCGATCGCTACGCTGGAAGATTTCACATTCGTCCGCGAAACATTCAACGAGGTCGAGACTTCATCGACAAGCACGGCGCGCTGGGAGTGTTCTGCGCACGCTTCATCGCGGGTCTTCGGGTGCTCAATGGTGTGGTTGCAGGTTCACTGCTCATGAAATGGCGGCGCTTCTTCTTTTTCGACTTACTGGGAGCAGCCTGTTGGGTCGGCTTGATCTGCTCAATCGGCTACTTTTTGGGAGACCGGCTGTCCTGGCTGATTCACCTCCTGAGCCGCACCGGCCTGATATTACTCGCCGCAGCGGTCGCCGTGATCGTGCTCTGGGTTCTGGTCCACAGACACGAAGGCCGAAAAGTTATAGCCTGATTGCAGGCGCGCGACGATGTTGCGAACCGCAGCCGCAAGGGATCGTTATGGGTCCCGCGCTCAACGGAGGAGTCACCATTGTCCGAACTACCAGCTGTACCGCTCACGCTCGAGGGTTCGTGTGTTCTGCACCAGATGTTTCACTTCGATTGGAACGCGTGGAAGGAACTCAGTTCCGAGCAGCGCCAACGCATCGCGACCGAGGCGGTCGAACTCTTTGGGAGATGGGAGGAGGGCACAAGACAGGAGCATCCGAACCAGTCTGCTGTCTTCTCTCACCTGGGACACAAAGGCGATCTCATGCTGGTTCATTTTCGCGATTCGGTGGCAGATCTGAACCGTGTCGAATTGGAACTGGCACAGACCGGATTGCACGCTTATCTGCGCCCGGCACACTCCTACCTTTCGATCGTGGAGCTTGGCTTGTACGAATCTTCGGCCAAGACGTATAGCGCGCTTGCGGAAAAGGGCCTGCAGCCGGGTACGCCTGAGTGGGATGCAGGCATCCGGGAGGTCGTGGAGCGGCAGTCGAAGGCGATGGCGCAGCGCCTGTATCCTGCGATTCCGGGCGCGAAGTATATCTGTTTCTATCCCATGGATCGCAAGCGCGGAGAGCACGTGAACTGGTACACCGAGCCCATGGCCGATCGCCAGAGCATGATGCACGAACATGGGCTTATCGGCCGGCGCTATGCCGATTCTGTGCGCCAGATCATCACCGGGTCCATTGGCTTCGACGATTGGGAATGGGGTGTCGATCTTTTTGCGGAGGATCCCCTGGTCTTTAAGAAGCTCATTTACGAGATGCGCTTCGACAAAGTCAGTGCCCTCTACGCCTTGTTTGGGCAATTCTTTGTCGGAGTACGCGTGCCCGCGGCAAACGTGAGCGACTGGCTTGCCGGCCGTCTAGTTTAGAAAGACTGCAACGTCCGCGGCAGGCAGGCGTGATTGTCACGATAGGGTGCCCTGGGTTAAGTTACGGCGATCTGTGGAAGCTCACGTAAGAGTGCGCCCTCATAAGTCTCGAAAAGGCGTACCTCAGCGGCTAAAGCCGTCAGGGGCCTATTGGTTATGGCACGGCTGAAGCCGTGCCCCTTCGTTCGTTGCAGGCCCCATTGGCCTATTGAGAAGATCGCTGCATTTCCATGAGCCTCGGAGGTTCACGAGTGCCGGGCCATCGCAAGGTCTAAAGCCGTCAGGGGCCGTTGGTTATGGCACGGCTGAAGCCGTGTCCCTTCGTTCGTTGCACGTCCCATTGGCCTATTGAGAAGATCGCTGCATTTGCATAAGCCTCGGAGGTTCACGAGTGCCGGGCGATCGCAAGGTCTAAAGCCGTCAGGGGCCTATTGGTTATGGCACGGCTGAAGCCGTGCCCCTTCGTTCGTTGCAGGCCCCATTGGCCTATTGAGAAGATCGCTGCATTTGCATAAGCCTCGGAGGTTCACGAGTGCCGGGCCATCGCAAGGTCTAAAGCCGTCAGGGGCCGTTGGTTATGGCACGGCTGAAGCCGTGCCCCTTCGTTCGTTGCACGTCCCATTGGCCTATTGAGAGATCGCTGCCTTTCCATAAGACTCGGAGGTTCACGAGTGGCGGGCCATGGCCAGGTCCACGATCTCCCCGATCATTTGGGTATAGGAGAGGCCCGATTTCTTCGCCGCCATGAAGAACTCCTGCCCGCTGGAGAGCCAGGGGTTTGGATTTGCTTCGATGACATAAACTTCGCCCTTACTGGAAATTCGCATGTCGATGCGCCCATAGTCGCGAAGCCTCACGGCGCGATAGGCCTTGACTGCGATATCGGTGAGCTTGGTTACGGTTTCTTCATCGAGGTCTTCGGCGATCGCTGATTTGGTCAGCTTATAGGCTTCCGATTCTTTCTCGAATTTCACATCCGAACTCGCGATCTTTGGCATCCCCTTGGGAAGTTTCGAGAGATCAAGTTCCACCAGTGGAAGTGGATAGGGGTTCTCGTAGTTGCCGAGAATGGCGGCATAAATCTCGCGTCCTTCGATGTACTCCTCGACCAACGCGGGCGAGTCGAATTCCGTCTGAATGTAGGAGAGACGCTCCATCAATTCCTTCACACTGTTTACCACAGCGGCGGCATCGATGCCGATGGATCCATCTTCGGACGTTGGCTTTACGATGAGGGGAAACGCGATGTCATGTGCGTGGTCAATGGTGCCACGATAGGCTGTCGCAAAGAAGGGCGACTGGATTCCATGAAAGGCAAACATCTTCTTGGCGATTGACTTGTCCTGCGCCAGAACGTTGGCGTGCGGCCCCGCGCCGGTGTAAGGAATGTCGAGCATATCCAGGAACGCCGTGACCTGCATCTCCTTTGTGTTATCGCCCGCATAGGATTCCGTAAGATTGAAAATGAGATCGGCGCCGCATTTGGCGAGTCCAACGAGTGATTGCGAGCGGCCGTTGAGAACATAGTAGGAGGGCTCATGGCCGAGTTTTTCCAGCGCGGCGAAGATCTCTTCGCGATCGTGCTTAACCGGCTTCTTTTTGCGCGCCTGCTGGCCCTTGCGCTTGCGCGGTGGAGGAACTTCTTCCTCTACCGGAACGGGTTCTTCTTCCCACAAGTCGTACAGCACGGTGACCTTTAGCTTCGTTCCACTCATGTGGCCTCCAATGGGAGTGATGGCGTTTGGCGTCGCGCCTCAGGGATGAACAAACTTCCCGCGAATCAGGTAATTCATGGAAAGTGCGGTGGTATATACGATGAACTCCGTGAGGTGTTCCGATTCGCGCCGAACGTCGACCCGCAGACCGAGTTCCTCAACTCGCTTGCAGATGGCTTCGACGAGCCGCTTGACGATCGGACGCTGCACGCCGCTCCAATACGCGACCTTGTCGACGATGGGCTTGCGGTGCTGGTGCAACATTTCCTCGGCTGGGCGCACGCCGCTCCGTCGCTTAGGAGAAACGTTGAAGATGTCGGCCAGGTCGGCATCCAGCGCCAGATCCTGCACGGGAACTTCCTCGGGCAGGCTCAGTCGATAGAACTCGCCGACCGTTGCATCCATCTCCTCGACAGTGATGTCGGTGCGGCCGCGGCGCCGGGTGGGTTCGACATCTCCGACTCTTTGCGCCATGCGATCGACGTATTCGAGTTTCGCCAGCGCGCCCCAGCCTTCGTAGCGCTTTTGCCATTGCGACCGAGGGGTGAGCCAGACCGCAAACGTTTCTGCAAAATCTTCATCCGGATGCTTCTGTGCGTACCATCCGGCCATGTGGCGGACGAACTTCCGCGAGAACGGGATAGGCCGGTAGTTATCGCGATACGCGCGCCGAAACGGACCGAAAAGATCGCGCCACTCAGCGGACTTGTATAGCTGGTAGGCGTAGTTGAACGCGTGCCCGGCCTCGTGACGCATGTACATCATGACCTCGCGAGCGTCTTCGAGGTCGTTCATCTCGCGCTCCAGCTGTGCCAGGTCCGGGTTGGCCAGGTAGAACGGGATGCCGATGACGGGCTCGCCGGAGGGGCATCCCCACTCATCGGTGAGATAACAGGCTGGACGGAATTTGTGGATGCCCTTGGCTTCCAGCTCGCGGTAGAGCTGCTGCACGAATCGCTCCAGGGGAGAACCCTCGAGTTTGAGCCCGAGTTCGCGAATGGGCTTGGCAAGGATTTCCTGGAATTCCGTCCGGGTTTTCTCAAAATTGCGCACGGGGCTATTCAGATTTCTACACCACGGCACCAGGTTTGGCACGGCAAGGCGTATCGCTTATGCACATAGTGTTGGCGGCACATGCCTGGGCCGCAAGATGTGCATCGCGGAGAGGGCGCCCTTAACACGTCGCCTTCCGGGTTCGGTAAAGGATCGAACGGATTCCAAGAAAAGCGGCGGGGAGACGGCGACTTCAGTACTCAGGCGGTGGGTTACGGGCAGTAATTTTTCTGCAGAATGATGTGGCGTTGAATGCCCTGCTCAGCTAAATTCTGTATAGCGAACTTGAGAGCCCAACCAGACGGTGGGCAGCTCGGTTTACTGAAGATGGCGCGGAACCCAAAAAGAAAAGGGAAGGGTCTGCAAAGCCTTATTTGGTGGTTCAATTCCATCCCGCGCCTCCATTTCCCTTGGCTCATCCGGCAATATTCTTGCGCATGAAAACGGTAGCCTGCGGGTTCTCGTTATATCGCTCGCACCGCGCATAACCCCGTTTTTCGTAGACCGCGATCGCTGCTTTCAAATCGTCGTAGCTGTCGAGGTAAACCCATTCCAGGCCTTCGCTTCGAGCGTGCATTTCCAGCGCGTCCAAAAGCTTGTTCGCAATGCCGCGTCCACGCGCCGAGGGTTTCACGTAGAGGCGCTTGCATTCGCCACTTTTCGCTAAGACTTCCAAACGGCGCAAGACGACGCAACCTACGACCTCTTCCCCCAGGCAGGCTAGCCACACGCCCGATGCCGGGGCGTCTATGATCGCCTGAATGGCTCCCGGCTTGTCGCGGAGCAAGACGTTGACGCTCTCGTAATACTCCTGCAGGATGGTCTGCGCATCCTGAGTTTCCTTCGACAACCGGACAATGTGGGTCGGCATTGGCTGCGCAGGGCTCAGAACAGTTCCCCCCCGTCCAGGGCAGAGATTTGGCCGGGGCGGCTTCTGGGCATCATGTCTAACAAGCTATAAGGAGAAAGTCGCCAAAGGCAACGTTTGCCCACATGCAGTGTTTATGGACCCTTGAGAACTGAGGAAGAGACGGTCGCCACGAAGTCCTGAATAATCTTCAGCCGTCCCTACTGGACTGAATCAGTTTTCATGTCGTACCCAGGACTGCGTCCTGGGCTAAGGTCAACCAGAGCTGTCCAAATTAGCGGAACAACTGGTTTTTTGACGATGTAACTTGTTGATTGTTTTGAAGAGAGCTTGGCCGGACAGAATCAGGTTGGTCCAGTGGATCGACACATGTGTAAATGGCCACAAGCTTTCGATTATGTTGATGAACGAGTGGAACGGGTTCAGCCGTGCCGCATCACGCTCGAACCGATGAGGGCTTTAGAGTTTGAGTGAGAAATTGCCTGCGAAGGGTACGGCCTTTAGGCCGTACATCTCATCGTCAAGATGGATCGGCTTCAGCCGCCGAGGGCTGCTTAAACCAGCACAAGAGATGCCCTCAGGGGCTAAAGCCCTTCGTAACTTGGGTGGTGAATGTACGGGCTGAAGCCCGTACCCTTCAAAAAAAGTTCTCACGCAGGTTCTTTACCGCCTGAGGTAGCTCTTTCCTATCTAGAGTCGAAAAGCGTACCTCAGCGGCTAAAGCCGTCAATGGAAGGCGTATTACGGCACGGCTAAAGCCGTGCCCTTCGTTAAGAGACGCTTTTCCCTCAGCCTGTTTAACGTTTAAGTCCCGACCAACTGAAAAAGCTAATTTGGACAAGACTGAAGGTCAACCGTCTTTACGGGACTAACCCGTATTTCTCGCGGCCTGTATCGTAACGAAGGACGGGTGCCCTTCGCTTGAGCCGCTGGGGTATGCATTTCAATCCTGAAGCGAGGGTTCACCCCAGGTGAACCGGGGGATGGTTCTACGGAGTTTTGAGGGTAAAGCTTGTGGTCTTCACGGTGAAACCTTCGACCACCTGGGCGGTGCCGTCCCGATGCATGAGCACCTGATCCATACCGGCGCCGGGGGCTACCGTCGCTGGAACTGAAATTTTCTGCCCATGGCCGGAAAGGGTGACCTGAACATCGCCGGAGCCCTCTTGCCAATGAACGGCGTAGGTTCCCGCAGGCAGGTTGTTTGCGCCGACGCGCACTGCGCTGGGAAAGCTTACTGACCCAGACTCAGTCGTGGCAGCGTAGCTCATGGATCCAAGTGCGAATAAGAATAGCGAGTATGTGGTTAGAAATTTCTTCACGTTGGTTCTCCTTGTGGGCATTACACCGAGGGCGGCACGGGCCGACAAGGTACTTAAGGTATCGTCTGGGAAAGGATCCTGGAACGTGGCGTTTACGCTAGGCAGGAACTTGGGTAGCGAGCGGTATGATACTAAGTCGCTACCAGGAAGTAGCGGCGAGAACCGTTGGCGGGCCAGGCTTTCCCTGGATAACCTCAGTCCCAATCACCAGTTGTATGTTTCCCTTTTCGAAGTTGAAACCGGTTCGATGGGCATAGTCCTCGATATATTTCGGATCGGTGAGGAAGCGGCCTGCCGCTAGCGTTCCATAGCCCCACAGTCCCGCTACTGTCACTGTGATGAATCCGGTTCTGGGGTTGGCGACGCGCGAGATGATGGCGTAGTCCTGCTTCAGCGCCAGGTTTCCTTGCTCATCTGCTTGTCCCAGGTCGTTTTTCCAGTTCTGAAAAGAGGGGCGGTCACGATCCGCGATCCATTGGAATCGGGCGTTCCGTTGGAAGGTATAGCGCATGCGCGACATGAGCTCCATCGTCCATTGATCGTTGTAGGCGCCGATAAGGACTGCAGGCCTCTGCTGGAAATCGCTGAAGGTCGCCTCGTCTTCGCGAAAGAGGCGGAGCGAAGCCCCCTTGGATTGGACCAGCCCCGCTACGCGAGCCAAGGTTTCCGCGTCCCACCAGGCCACGGCGGCCTGGTGCGGATCTGCCGGATGCGAGAGACCGGGCGGCGGATCCGCTGGGCGGAAATTGCTGCGGCCCAGGCACAGCATGACCGAGTGACTCTGCCCGATCACGGGGCTCCAAAATCGATCGAGCGCGGTCGGCCGGTTCGCGAAGTAAAGCCAGGTGATAACCGCCACGGCTGCGAGCGAGGCCAGAATCGATGACGCCACCAGGCTCCGGTGGCTTATTCCGCGCGATTTGGCCTGCGCGACGTCTTCCCTCACAAGCAGAGGAGAGGGCTGTACAGGCAAGAGAGACGAAACCGGAGAGGCCGGGATGACGGCTACAAATTCCGGCCGGTAAGACCCAACCGGCAGCTCGATACGCAATGAGTCGGGATCGGTGGCTTCCTGGTAGTACTGCGCCAGCCGCTTGCGGACTTCCCCGGCAGAGATGCGCACGACCGGGTCGACACCCGGATCGTACGAAGGGTCCCTGCCGAATACGTCAATGGCAATGGTGCGCTCCTTCAACTCAGACGATGCGCCATTCAGTTCCTGTTCCACCACGTAACGGAGAAGGGCCGGATACCGCTTGCTGTTGCGGAAGGGAGTGCTTAGCAGGATTCGCTCCAGGTGCGCGCGAACCGCGGCCGGATCCACGCGCTGAGCTGCGAATCCCTCGTCCGCCGGAATTGGGGTCGATGGGGGATCGTCTGCGTCCCGAGCGTGGCTTTCGGTTGTCCGCAATCTGTTCGTCTCCCCGGCAGCGCTTCTGATGGAGGTATGATACTCCGCGCATTCGCTTTCTACACTCCGAGCTTATTCCATTGATTCTATGAATGTTAAACGCTGCATAAGCGGCCAAAAGGAGTAGCGAAGCGGGCGCTACTCCAAGTACCTTGCTGATCGAGCGGGACGGGCATGTAATCCACGACGACCAAAGGATCAAGGATTTCGACAAATGATCGACAGAAAGTCTGTTCTGCCCCAATGCCTGCTGGCCCTCACTCTCTGGACTTTAAGCGCAACCGCCGTGGCGGCTACCCTCAGTGTAGGGGCCGCCCGGGTCGACATAACACCCCCTACAGACCCGGCGAATCCCCCCACCGGTAAATACGCGCATGAGCGCCTTTATGTGCGCGCCATCGTTCTCGACAATGGGTCGGCGCGGGCCGTCTTGGTTGGCGCCGACCAGGCGGGACTTCCGGAAATTGTCTGGACCACTGCATCGAAGCAGATTGCTAAAGAAGTGGACTGCCCCGTTGCGAACATTATTATGTCGGCGACGCACACCCACAGCGGTTGGGGACCGGGCGGGCCAGGACCGGGTATGTTTCATCCTGACCCAAATGCGCCCCCGCCACCGCTCGTCGGCCAGATTCTCGACGCGGTGAGGCAAGCCAAAGCGAAGTTGGAACCGGCGCGCATGGGTTTCGGGAGAGGCTTGTCCTATCTCAATGTGAACCGTGATGTGGTGGACCCTGGCACCCGCCTGTGGACGCAGGGCCCAAACCTCAACGGGTCGTCTGACAAAACGGTCGCGGTGATCAAATTCGAAACCCCGGAAGGGCAGCCCATCGCGGCCTACATCGACTACGCCATGCACCCGGTGAACGGGTACCTGGCTGGATTTACCAGCGCCGATTTTGCTGGAGCCACTTCACGCTGGGTGGAGCAGGCCTACGGCGACAAAATGGTCGCGGTGTTTGCCCAGGGAGCGTCGGGCGATCAGAATCCTCTCTATTTGCGGGCAGCAACCAATGCCCTGGCATCCCGCAGCGGCGTGCCCATCACCGGCAACGTGCTTACGCGGGAAAAGGTCGAAGCGCCCCTGCGCGATAGCAAGGTCACGGAGCATCCGCTGGACCCGGCCGTGCGCGATGCCCTCGAACACGTGATGGATAGCGAGGGAGTGCTGCTCGGAGAAGAAGTGATCCGGGTGATGACCAACACGACCCGCATGGAGTCCGACCCTGTGATCTCGGCCAGCCAAGATGTGACCACTTGCCCCGGACGCCGGAGGCTCGACAAGGCGCGGGAAGGAACTCCAGGGAGCTACGAGGACGGCGACCCGGTACCCATTCGCCTGGGCGTGCTGCGGATAGGCGACGTGGCGCTCGCCTCGGTGGACGCGGAATTGTACAGTGCGATCGGGAAACGACTGAAGGAGCAATCACCCATGGCCAACACCGTCATGGTGACACTGGCGAACGGAATGGCGAACTCAGGATATATTCCCGACGATGCGTCGTTCGGCGCTTACACTTTCCAGGTGCTAAGCTCTCGGTTGAAACCAGGATGCGCGGAAACGGCTATTGACGGCGGTCTTATGAATCTACTGGTAGCGAACGATAAGTAACGAATAGGGGACCCCACATGAGAATGAATCGGAGAGCATTTGTTACGTCCATGATCGCGGTTGCCGCGGGGCGGGTCGTCAAGGCACAGGTACCACCTGAGACGGCGAATCTTTGGGGATCGCCGGTGATCGATTGCCACTTTCATCCCCGGCCAACTCTGGAGGCGAATCTGGCTCACTTGAACGGATCGGGCTGCCAGGCAGCGTACATGCTGGCGCGGCTTACCGCCGCCGACGACGCCAAGCGCTTTATGGCGCAGGAGCCTACTCGTTTCGCCGGCTACTCGGTGAGCACCAATGTTTCCGAACCCGATGCGGTGAAGCTGCTCACAGAGGCAGTCAAGGCCGGGGCACACGGATTCGGCGAGGTGAAATTTCATGTGGCAGCCGATGGGCCGGAGATGAGACGGCTCTATGCGGCGGCGGCCGAGCTCGATGTACCGGTGACCATCCACTTTCAGGAAGTGCCGCACACACCGACTGAAGGCGTCTTCAATACCGGGTTTAAGCGCTTCGATGGAATCCTTAAACAGTTTCCCAAAACCACCTTCATTGGACATTGCGATGCATTCTGGGCCAATGTGAGCGCGGATTATGCGAACGACAAGGACTACCCGAGAACGCCCATCGTGCGCGGCGGGATCACCGACAAATGGCTCTCGGACTATCCAAACCTGTTCGCGGATTTGTCTGCGAACTCCGGCAACAATGCGCTGACCCGCGATCCCTCCTTTACGGCTGATTTTCTCAAGCGGCACAAAGACAAGCTGTTCTTCGGCAGCGACTGTTCGTGCAGTGACGGGCATGGGGCAGGAATCTCGCAGGGAGGCAACCCGGGCGCGGCAAGACTTGCGGGGAAATGCGTGGCCCGGGAGACGCTCACGGTGTTGAAGGCGAACACCACACCAAAGCTTTTCCACACCCTGGTTTGGGAAAATGGCCACCGCGTTTACAAGCTGAAGATGACGACTGCGTAAGAGCAGACAAAACGCCACAAGGTGATTCGATGAATCGTTGGTCCAGGCGCGATGTGTTGAAGAGCGGAGTGGCCCTTCCGGCTACTACCTTGATAAATGGCTCCGTCATCGCGACGTTTGCAGAGTCCGTAAGCGGACAAACGGATTCGACGGCGGTGAATGTTCGCGAGCGCCTATCGCTCGACTTCGGATGGCGCTTTCACCCGGGCCATGCGGATGACTCCACAAAAGACTTCGGCTTCAGCAACGGCCGCACGCGAGAATTTCAGAAGACTGGGAATTTTCTCCCGGTCGCAGCCCTGGCTTATGACGACAGCGACTGGGAGACTCTTGATGTGCCCCATGACTGGGCCATCAGTCTTCCCTTCAAGGATGACCCTGCGCTGACGAGCAAGGGATCGTACCCGATTGGAAGAGCCTACCCGGAAACGAGCGTTGGGTGGTACAGGCGAATCTTCGAAATACCGGAGACTGACCAGGGGAAACGCATTTCGGTCGAGTTCGATGGTGTGTATCGAGAGGCGCTGGTGGTCTTGAATGGTTACTACATCGGCCAACACCGGGGAGGGTACGACGCGTTTAGTTTTGACCTGACTGATTTTTTGATTTTCGGAGCGCCCAACGTGCTCACGGTTCGGGTGGACGCCACGCTGAGTGACGGTTGGTTTTACGAGGGCGCTGGGATTTACCGGCATGCGTGGCTGGTCAAGACTGCGCCGGTCAGAGTGAAGCAGTGGGGAACGTTCGTTCGCTCAGATTCAGTGCCGGGTAAGGCAACAACCAGGATCAGGACCGAAGTCGAAAACCACACCAGCAAAGTACAGAATGTGCGCGTGATCTCGACGCTCGTTGATCCCCTGGGGAAACCGGTGGCGAAAGCAACCAGCTCATCGATAACCATTCCGGGAGATGATGAACGTACATTCGAGCAGCAGGTAAACCTGGCGAATCCGTCTTTGTGGTCGCTGGAAGAGCGACATCTGTACAAGCTGGTTACGCAGGTGGAAGCAGATGGAAAAATCACTGATCGGATGGAGACAAGGTTCGGCATTCGTTCGTTGCGGTTCGATCCGGACCAGGGCTTCTTCTTGAACGACAAGCCAATCAAGGTGAAAGGAACCTGCAACCATCAGGACCACGCGGGCCTGGGGGTGGCGCTCCCGGATGCAGCGCAGTATTTCCGGGTACGCAAGCTTCAGGAGATGGGCTGCAACGCTTATCGGAGCTCTCACAATCCTCCTACTTCTGAGCTTCTCGACGCCTGCGACGAGTTGGGGATGCTGGTGATCGATGAGACGCGGATGATGTCGTCGAATCCTGATGGCATTTCGCAGTTCGAAGACCTGGTGCGCCGCGATCGAAATCACCCGAGTGTTTTCATGTGGTCCATGGGCAATGAGGAACGTGAATCAACGACTGAGATTGGCTTGCACATTCTGACGGCAATGAAAGCGGTCTCGACCAGGCTTGATGGATCCCGGCCCGTCACGGTCGCACCGCCTCCTCTTGGTTTTGGGTTGGGAAAAGGCGGACTCACGGTTTGCGATGTGATGGGTTATAACTACGCGGATCCGCAGATCGAGGCATACCACAAGGCGAATCCGAAAATTCCTGTCATCGGCACAGAGAATGTCAGTGCGGTCGCTACCCGCGGCGTTTACAAGATCGATGCCGCGAAAGGCTTCATCGGCTCGTATGACCCTTATACGACCACCGGGAGAGCATCTGCCGAAGGGTGGTGGCGATTCGCGAACGCAAGACCCTGGATGTCCGGCGGCTTTGTGTGGACAGGTTTCGACTACCGTGGCGAGCCGTCGCCTTATCAGTGGCCGAATATCAGCTCGCAGTATGGGGTCATCGATACCTGTGGTTTCCCCAAGGATACCTTCTACTACTTTCAGGCCTGGTGGAGTGCGAAGCCGGTGCTGCATGTCTTTCCCCACTGGAATTGGGAGGGACTCGAAGGGCAGGAGATTGCGGTTTGGGTGTATTCAAACCTGGATCGCGTTGAGTTGCTGCTCAATGGGCAGAGCCTGGGCAGCAAGGAAGTTTTGAAAGATTCTCACGTCGCCTGGAATGTGAAGTACGCTCCGGGAACGATCGAGGCTCGGGGTTTTAAAGGCGGACAACAGGTTATGGTTTCCCGTCGCGAGACTGTGGGCAAAGCGGCGAAGCTATCGCTGGTTGCCGACCGTAGCCGGATTGATGCAAACGGGGTGGACGTGGCGTTCGTTACCGTCGCGGTGCAGGATGCGGAAGGCCGCGTTCTGCCGGTCACGAGTAACGAGATATCGTTCGCAGTTTCCGGCGCGGGCAAACTGCTTGGTGTGGGGAATGGCGATCCTACGTCACACGAGTCCGATATTGGTACATCGCGGAAGGCCTTCAGCGGTTTATGCATGGTGATCGTGCAGGCTGTCAAGACTGCCGGCGAAATCAAAGTGGAGGTGACATCTCCAGGTCTCTCCTCGGCAACCATGAACATCGCGGCGCAACCAGCCACGGCGACGCCACAGGTTGCACCTTGGGAAAGAACGGTGCCCAGCGGCGAGGGAGTCACAGGATTGTGGCGACCTACAACTTCTAGTGGGCAGAATGGACCCGATCCACTGCAACTCGCGGTCAGCGGAGATATGCTTTTCACCCTGGTGCAGAATGGGAATTCGTTGAGCGGCAGGCTGGAGGCGCCTGCCGGCGGTTTTCCCGGCAGCTCGAGTGGCGGACCCCTCGAAAATGGCCGGGTTGAGCAAAATAATATTTCCTTCCATGTGGGTGCGACCGCGTATACGGGTATGGTGCGCGATGAGCGGATCGAACTCCGGCGGAGCATGCCGCCGCGCCCTGGGGCGAACAGCCCTCGAGCCGCGGAAGGAGGACCCGCGATTGGCCCGCTGCCGGATGGCTCAGATCCTTCGTTGGGGGGCGGTCGAGGCCAAGGCCAGCAGACGATCGTTCTGCGAAGGGCCCGACGCTAGATCAGGGTCGATCAAGTGAAAGCGTTTGCTGGGCTACGCCCACCGTTTTCGTCCCACGTACGCTTTGGCGAACGTGGGGCACCCGTCCAGTTTCCTCCGGCGTTGAGGGTTACATGCGGAGTGTAACCATCGTGCTTTGCCTGTGGGGGAATCGCTTGAGTCACCTGCAAGGGTTTGCGATCTCCCCACGAGCGGACGTAGCATGAATCGAGATCGCCCTGTAGTTCCTATTCCGATGTCGAATTGAGACCAACGCAGTGACCAATCAAACACAGCCAACCCGACCTGGAATTCCTTCGCTGTCCTCCAGCAAGGAACCGACGCTGTCGTCTGTAAGCATGGCGGCAAACCATGAACCGACTTCTTCCAACCATTACCCCGCGCCGGCAAATGGCGGTGATCCGGCCACGATTGGCAAGAGCCTGCAGATCAAGGGCGAAGTGATCGGCTCCGAGTCACTGTACATTGACGGCAATGTCGAAGGCACCATTAACTTACCAGACTGCCGGGTGACCGTTAGCCGGGAGGCACTGGTGTCGGCCAATATCACTGCTCGTGAAGTGGTGGTTCTGGGCAAGGTGAGCGGCAACATCTATGCCAGCGACCGCGTGGACATCCGGAGCGAAGGTTGTCTGACCGGGGATGTGACCACAGGCCGCATCACGATCGGCGAAGGCGCCTTCTTCAAGGGCGGGATCGACATTCGCAAATCGTCGAGCCAGGGTAAGAATAATGTGGTGGTTGCCGGTCACGCTGGCAATCACGACCAAACCGCGGTTGATACAAAGCCGAGCGCTTTAAAGGCTTCGTAGGCATTCCGTTGCCATGATGGTGGCCGATCACCATGGCAGCGGAAGGCTGCGACTAAAGGGCTCTACGCCGGTGTCGAATGGCACCGGTGAAGGGCAGCTTTGGGCTTTTCGAAAGGCTCGGTGGCCCGCCGCTCCCGCACGGCACCGTTGAACAACCCAATATCCAGGCCCCGCATCTAATCGTCCGTCGCAGTTTACTTCCCAATTCATTGAACTTCTGGGCCAGTCATTTTCCCGGGCCACACATCCTCACTATCCGTGAGCGGATGCGGAAGAACTTCTATTCAAGCTAGAAGAGGGGAAGCACATGAAGCCAAACCTGTTTCGGCTGTTATCCGGCAGAACAACTACTGGTTTGCTGAGCGCAGTTTGTTCCTTGCCGCGCTCCAGCTCGAAGTATTTCCTTCGCACGATTGTGCTTCTAGGAGCGATCGCTGCCAGCAGCCTATTTGTGCCGCGCGCTCTCGCACAGTCCACGACAGGGGATGTGGTGGGCACGGTGATGGATTCGACGGGATCGGCAATACCGGGTGCGACGGTGGAGCTGACCAACATGGACACACGCGAGAAGCGAACCGTGGTCACGGGCGAGGCCGGCCAGTACACGTTCACGTTGCTGAAGCCAAATCGTTACTCGATTGCGATTAGCCGCACCGGCTTCAAGAAGTCAACCACCAACACATTCAGCCTTGCGGCCGGCGATCGCGCTCGGGAGGATTCCACACTGCAGGTTGGTGGGGAGGATCAGACGGTGCAAGTAGAGGCGCAAGCGCCTGTGCTGCAGTCTGACAGCTCGGTGCTGGCAGCCACGATCACCAATAAGGCGACCCAGGATCTTCCACTGAACGGGCGCAACTATATCAACCTGGTGCAGGTGGTCCCCGGGGGAACGGAAGGCTTAAACAATGGTTTGGCCAGCGGGAATCGTCCGGACGATCGGCGCCAGACTTCATCTGTTTCGATCAATGGACAGGCGGATGTGATCAACAATCAGTTGATCGACGGCATGGACAATAACGAGCGAGTTATCGGCTCAATTGGCGTTCGACCTTCGGTGGAATCTATCCAGGAAGTCAACGTACAAACGAATACGTTCACGGCGGAGGTTGGGCGGTCGGCCGGCGCGATCATCAATGTGCTTACTAAATCGGGTGCGAACGAATTCCATGGTTCGGCTTATGAGTTCTTCCGCAACACAGTGCTGGATGCGAACCCATACAAGTTTGGAGCCAAGATTCCCAAGCCGAAATGGAATCAGAATCAATTTGGTGGCAGTCTCGGCGGCCCTATTCAACGGGACAAGACGTTCTTCTTCGGAGACTACGAGGGCTTTCGCCTGGTCAAGGGACAGAATCCGACACAGACCACGGTGCCGACGACCTTCGAACGAGCGAATCCAGGAAACTTCTCTGACAACCCGTCCATCAACCGCGTTGTAGCCCCTACCGCCTTCGATACGGCGGGGTTGCAGTACTTTAATTTATTTCCGCTACCGACCAGCACGGGGGTCACGAACAACTACACGGTCGCACCATCCTATGCCCAGAACGCCACCACGGCGGACGGCCGCGTCGATCACAACTTCCAGGACGGCGACCTCTTCTTTGTGCGGTATACGTATAACGCGGTCAGCACAAACATCGGCGGTCTGTTCCCGACGGTTTCGGCGGGCGGGCTTTCTGTATCGCCTGGCGGAAACCTTAGCAGCTATCCGGGTCCGGCTTTCAGCAATGCACACCAGGCGCAGTTGAACTACGTCCACACTTTTACCCCGAATACGCTGCTGGAACTGAAGGCCGGTTACACCTTGTTGCATACAGCCCAGGATCCGCCGGGTTTTGGCCAGGCGGTCAACACAGCGTTTGGTCAACCGGATATCAACTTCAACGACCGTACCAACGAACTGGCGCCCATCACAATCAGCCTGGGGGGAACGACGCTCGGATTCCATCCGCCGATTATCTATCTTGAAAATACGTGGCAGTATGTAGGAACGCTGAACTGGAACCACGGCAGGCACAACTTCAAGTTTGGCGCGGGGGTCATTCGCAGACAGGACACCTCCACGCAAACAGACTCGGCAGCCGGCACATGGACGATCGCGACGTTCGCGGACCTTCTTACAGGGACGTTTACCAGCGTATCGCGCAATGCGATCCTGATTACACCACACAACCGAAGCTATGAACCGCATGCGTTCATCCAGGACGACTGGCATGCTGCTTCCAGGCTGACGCTCAACCTGGGCATCCGGTGGGATTACTATCAACCTTATTCGGAGATCAACAACTACCTCTCCAATTTTGATACTGATGTGGGAACGATTGTGGTTGCAGGTACGCCAGGCGTCGATAAGTATGGCAATGTGCGGCCTGACTACACCAATCTTGCGCCGCGCGTCGGCTTTGCCTATACCGCGCTGCCAAAGACTGTCGTGCGCGGGGGCTTTGGCATGAGCTACGCGCCGGAGAACCTGACGTCGGGTTCAGCGCTGGTGAACCAGCCGTTTACAGGTTCCTATGGTCCCTGTGCGACGGTTCCCGGGGTGGGCACGTCTACAGGATGCAGCAACACCTACTCCCACCTGGCAAATGGGCTGCCGCTGCCAACCCCTCGAAGCGCCACTAACCCCTCGGGTTCTGTGAGTGCGGCACTCGATCCGCACTTCAAGTCAACCTACCTGGAGCAGTTCAACGTAGCGGTGGAACGTGAATTCGGGGCGACCGTGGTGAGTCTTACCTATGTTGGCGAGCTGGGCCGCAGAATGGCTTACTATCTGCCGGACGCGAACACGTACCCCTCCAACACGGGCGTCGCGGGGGGGTCAGGTCTGCGCAAGTACGCCGCCACCGCTCCCAACGTCACCACCGTTCCGCAGTTCACTTCGCGCGGCCACGGATCGTACAACGGCCTGCAATTTGTTACAAAGCGGCGCCTGACCAACGGACTGGATCTCTCCTTCAACTACACCTATGCGCACGGGTTGGACGACTCGGAGGCGATCAGCAACGATGGCGGTGACGGGTTTGGGTCGGTTCCGTCGCAGGTACCAACGGTTGAATATGGCAACTCAAACCTGGATATCCGCCATCGCTTTACAGGGACATTCAACTATGCCTTACCTTTCGGCAGCAGTCTGACGGGGGTGAAAGGGATCCTTGGCAGGGGTTGGCAAGCCAACGGCCTCGTTTCCTGGAACACGGGACTTCCCTTTTCGGAAACCAACCTCAACAATGTCGGCGGAACGCGACCCGGCACCACCAACTCAGACCGTCCCAATCTGATTGGGAGCCTTAAGCCCGCTCAACGTTCGGTAGCGCAATGGTTCAATACGTCAGCGTTCCACGCACAGGCCGCTGGGACAATCGGGGATGAACATCGCAATCAGATCTATGGCCCTGGGCTGCAGAGGGTCGATCTCTCGCTGTTCAAGATCTTCGACCTGACAGAACGGTTCAAGCTGGAGTTTCGCACGGAGGCCTTTAACGTGCTCAACACGGCGCAGTTTGCCTTTCCGACTGCTTCGCTCGGCAATTCCGCCAATGGCAAAGTATCGAGCACGGCAAACTCCTATAATCCGCGGATCATTCAGTTCGCCGCGAAGGTGACCTTCTGACCTACGACGCCAGGGGCTAGACCCGACGAAAAGTCTGGCCCTTTTTCTCGCAAGCTTCACCCGGTAGTATGACTTTATGCAAAGAAGGTCTTTCCTCAAGAAGGCATTTTCGGCGACTGTCTTCCCGTCCTTCTCGCGCGGCGCTTTCGCCGGTGCTTTCACTGGGGAGAAGCAGCCGCGGGTGGCCTACGGTGGCATGGGCATCGAATGCAGCACTTACAGCCGTATCCGGGCTCGGATGGAAGACTTTACGATTCTCAAAGGTGCAGAGCTCACGGAAGCAAAGCGTTTTGCGTTTCTCAAGAAATACCCGATCTCGTTCATGCCGACTCTGGTCGCAACGGCTGTTCCGGGCGGCCCGGTGGAGAAGACGACCTACGCGACGATCAAGGCCGATTTTCTAGGACGGCTCAATGCCCTGCTTCCACTGGATGGGCTGTTTCTTCCGATGCATGGTGCGATGTTCGTGGAAGGGATGCAGGATGCGGAGGGCGACTGGATGGAGTCCGCACGCAAGGTGGTCGGTCCCGATTGCCTGATGTCGGCGTCTTACGACCTTCATGGGAATGTAAGCCAACGCGTGATCGACAACATCGACATGCTGTCGGCATTTCGCACTGCACCGCATATCGACCAGGAACAAACCATGCAGCGCTCGTGCGGAATGCTTTTGCATTGCCTCCAGGAGCACATCCGCCCGACGCTGGTATGGGCGCCCATCCCCGTATTGATGCCCGGGGAAAGAAGCAGCACGGACTGGGAACCAGGTAAGCGGCTCTGGGCGCAGTTGCCGAAATTGAATCAAGCTCCGGGAATCCTCGACGTGTCGTTGCTGGTGGGATATGTGTGGGCGGATGAACCACGGTCGACGGCGAGTGCCGTAGTCACAGGTACCGCTCCCGCTAAGGAAAAGGCGATCGCCGTGGATCTGGCGCAGCAATACTGGGATGCCCGCAAGGAATTCCAGTTTGGTACCGAGACCGGGACAGTCGACGAGTGCATCGAGAAGGCCATGCGGGCGAAGACGCACCCCGCCATTCTCGCTGACTCGGGTGACAACCCAACCGGCGGCGGTAATGGCGATCAGGCCGCGGTGTTGGAGAGGCTGCTTCACTTCAAGGCGGAGAATGTGGTTTTCGCAGGAATTGCGGACAAGCCGGCTACGAATGCTTGTTACCAGGCCGGTGTGGGCGCGACGCTTCCGCTTTCGATCGGCGCTACGCTTGACCCGCTGGGAAGCAAACCAGTGAAGGTGCAGGCGAAGGTTATATTCCTGCTCCCCGCGGCGACGGAACTGCTGCGCGAAGCGGTGGTGCAGATCGAAGGCGTCACGCTGGTGCTATCTGCCCAGAGACGACCGTACCACGACATTGTCGATTTCACTCGCCTCGGACTTCAGCCGTCTGGGTACAAGATTATTGTGGTGAAATCGGGATACCTGTCTCCGGAGCTGGCGCCGTTGGCGAATCCGAGCTTGATGGCGCTCTCAGATGGCGCGATCAATCAGGACATCGTTCACTTGCCAAAGAACAAGCTTCGCAAACCGTCTTATCCTTTCGTTGACGATCTTACGTTTCAACCCAGGGCGATCGTTTCAGCGCGTGCGCCGGCTTAAGGTGCGTGGCCGGGACCGCGAGATGATCCGCAGTCCTTCCATAGTTTGTGCCAATTCCAGATATCGGACTCTACCTTTTTCGACAAGGGGAATCCCATTTGATGGGCGAGCATGCAAACTTGTCCGCGATGGTGAGCTTCGTGAGAGAGCATGTAGCAGAGCATTTCCAGGCCAACAGGCCAGGGCCGGAACCAACTGTCGCTGTAGAACTTCTGAATACGGCCGGTATGCTCGCCGAGGGCCTCATCGAGCATCTCCATACAGCGAGCGGCGCTTTCGGCAAATGCAGCACGGGCCTGTAACGGGGTGCAGCGCGCACGGTTGAGCTGCGCCGGCACCTTGACCTGCGGTGCGGTCAGCCTGACCCACTTCGTGCGGATATTGTGCATGTGGGTGAAAATCGCTGCAATCGTGCGTGCGTTGCCGGACGGTTTGGCTCGCCATGCGGCAGGATCAAGATTTTCGATAAGAAGCTGATTCATACGATCGTTGGCGGCAAAGGTCAGGACTGCCGGCCGGCCTAGTTGCGTGTGAACCCGGGGTCGATGTGTAGCCATGGCTCCTACCGCCTTCTCTGTCACGAGCACGTTCTATACTGCTCACGATGCCCAACGATAGCCTACCTGTATCTGTGATGAAGGATCCTGTGACCTGGCTTTACCCTCCGATCGAACCCTACAATACGGGGCGGCTCCGGGTTTCGCCTGTCCACGAAATTTACTTTGAGGAGAGCGGCAATCCATCCGGCAAGCCGGTGATGTTTTTGCACGGCGGCCCTGGCGGGGGCTCCGATCCGAAACAACGCCGCTACTTTCATCCGGAAAAATACCGCATTGTGAACTTCGATCAGCGTGGCTGCGGCAAGAGCACACCCTACGCGTCCCTGGAAGCGAACACCACGTGGGAGCTGGTGGCGGATATCGAGAGGATCCGCGAGCACCTGGGCATTGAGCGATGGCAGGTTTTCGGAGGATCGTGGGGATCTACGCTGGCCCTGGCATATTCCGAGACTCACCCTGAGCGCGTCACCGAACTGGTCGTGCGCGGCGTCTTTCTCCTGCGCAAGCAGGAGATCGACTGGTTCTATCAGCGGGGTGCTTCGGTTCTCTTTCCTGATGCGTGGGAGCCGTACCTCTCACATATTCCGGAGAGCGAGCGCGGCGATCTGCTGGCGGCGTACCACCGGCGCCTGACGAGCGACGATCCCGTGGTGCGCCTGGCTGCTGCCAAGATATGGAGCGGATGGGAGGGTGCTACGTCGAAGCTGCTACCAGACGCGGCGTTCAGCAGCCACTACGAGGAAGATGAGTTTGCGCTGGCGTTTGCGCGGATTGAGGCACACTACTTTACCAATAAAGGTTTTCTGGAGACGGACGGCCAATTGTTGCGCGATGCGTCGCGGATCAGGCATATCCCTGGAGTGATTGTGCAGGGGCGTTACGATGTTGTGTGCCCCATGGAGAGCGCGTGGGCGCTGCACCGCGCGTGGCCTGAGGCGGAAATGATGATTACGCCCGATGGGGGGCATAGCGCTTCTGAGCCGGCGAATAGCCGCGCATTGGTCGCAGCTACTGATAAGTTTGCGGATTAGCAGCTGCAATTTTTTTCTAGTTGTAATCGGGGAGGGCGATGCTGTCAGTAAGATCGCGCCCGGCAGCGAGATCTGCAAACCAGGGGATCGCCATGAGATTGAATATCTGATTGCGCAGGAACAGGGCAAAGCGCGACCTGGGTGCGAAGGTACCGGCAAAACGGAGAGCTGCTTTTTGTTTCTTGAGAACAAAGGGTCCGAATAGATCCTGGTATCGTCCGAATGCAGTGGCGTAGTCACCGTTGGCCCGATGCAATTCGCCGGCGAGAATGTACGCGGCCACCATGGCCAAAGCTGAACCCTGGCCGGCCAAAAGAGAAACGCAGAAAGCCGCATCGCCTACTAAACTAACCCTTCCGCTTGTCCATAGGCCGGTCCGCGAACCCATTTGTATCTGACTTACTCGATCAAAATAGAAGTCGTCGCAGCTATCGAGCGCCTGGAGAATATGTGGGCATTCCCATCCGGCGGCTGTAAATTGACGGCGCAGAAGTGCTTTTTGCGCTTCGACGTTATCGACTTCTGAGACTTGCTCATCGGCGAAAGTGAAGAGGAACATGGTTCGGTCGTCACGCATGGCAAAGCGCACCACCTGGCGGCCGACTTGCGTGTACATTACATAAACCAGCTCGTCTCGCGGCCTGTAGCCCTTGACCTGAAACGCTGCGACTTTATAACCAAGATATCGCTCGAACCGGCCTTGCTCTCCGCAAACGAGCCGGCGAACTCGTGAGTGAAGCCCATCCGCTCCGATAACCAGATCGAACTCGCGGGTTTTTCCGCTTTCGCAGGTGACGACAACCCCTTGCCGGGTCTGTTCAATGCGATGAATGCTGTCGCCAAAAATGATTTCGACTCGGCCTTCAATCTTGCCGAATAGGGAAGCGGCAAGCTCTCCTCGCGGCAGGCTAACGAATCGACCTTCCGTCATGCGGGAGAATGCGTCCGCTGGAAAGCCTGCAATGCGTTGCCCACTCTGGCCTACTACTCTTACCTCTGTGACCTTGTAACCCTTACGAACGATCTCCGGCAACAGACCCATGCGATCAGCGATGTCATAGCCCGCGCCCCAGAAGTCTATGACGTAGCCGCCCGTGCGCAGGTGAGGTGCAGTTTCTATGATGGTGGGTTGGTATCCGTAATGAGCCAGCCAGTAGGCGAGCGTAGGACCCGCTATGCCCGCACCTGATATCAAAACCTTCATCACCAGGATGAGAATGCGCGCAACGGTCCTTGGTTGCCGGCTGAGTGCGCTTTGCCACTGCCTCGTCTCAATAGCAAGAAATAGTTGCGCTCGTCCGGTTCAGCCTCACCTAGTTCTCACGGATAAACAAGGCATCTTCTGCGCCGTTTGCGAGAACGGCAGTCACTCGTACCCGATCGCCCTTCCGGGGATCAAATTTCTCCCCTTCGACCGCTCCCCACGGAGTCTCGGCCACGGTTTTGGGATCAATATGAAACGACTCGCTGGTACCTGCGGCGTCTTTGATCGTCAGCAGATGCTCGTGCTTGTTGAACTTGTAAACCGACCCACTGATCTTCTGCAGCGGGTTCGCGCCGAGGTCCTCTAATGCCACCGCGGTGCGCACATCGCCGCCGCCGAAATAGTAAACAATTACAGGCGCACCCTTCTTGCTGAAGGAATTGGCGGGAATGGAAGCCGCCCTTGCATTCCTGTCGAAGTCGTAAGATACATTGGACTTCATAAGATCCTTGAAGAGGCCTTCTGAGCCATCGTCGGTTTTGATGGTAATTGTTTGTTGCGTGGGATTGATGGAAGTAACCGTCCCTGCCAGGGCATGCACAACCTCCTGAGCGTTTGCAGCAAAGGCAGCCAGGGAAACCACTCCTACCAAACAGCAGGCTTGGAAAAATGTTTTCAGCATGGATCGCTCCCCTCTATCGGAGCGGCGTCAGTATAACTCCATTAGTGGAGATCTGCGCCGGGCGCAAACGGGTGGTGACGGGTTAGATTGACGCCGGAGCAAGTGCCTGGAGGTTACGAAAGTTTCGAAGCGGCAAACTCTCGAACCTCTGGCACAGGAAGGGAGCCATCGTCGTTTTCGCGCGACTCGAGGAAGGCTTCGAAGAGAGTTGCGTACAAACCTTGCCGGCTGGCCAATCGTTCGTTCCGGGCGCGGAGAAAGGCAAAACGAAACGGTGACCGGCGCTCCGCTTGCACCCGAAACGCCGGCGAGAAGAATTCGTGTGACTTCGCGACCGCCCCTATGATGAGCGAACGCCAGCTCATCCGCAGAAGTTTTTTGAACATCGGGGTACCGTTGGGTAAGTCATCCATCCGGGCTCCTACTTTTTCGCTGAAGTTCAGAAGCTGGATGACGAGGGAATCCAGTGGGATACCCTGCAGGGCCGCCCGAGAGAACAGCGTGAGCGAACCGCGGTGCAAGTCCTCACGCACATCCTGCAGATCGTCTCCCAATTGCAGCAGCACGCCCCATTCAAAGGCGAATTGGCTTTCCTCGCCACCTAGCCAACCATCAGCCAGGCAAGCGTCGGCGAGCACGGAAGTGCCACCCTTCGCACAGCTCAGTCTCAACAAGCTGTCGGGATGATTACCTGCGGTTTGCTGGGCGAGGCTTTCTTCCTGCGCCTGGTGGATCGCCAGCAGGCAGTCAAAGACCTGCGGATAGTCCGCCCTTGGATATTGCTCTTCGATCAATTTGACCAGTGTCCAGAGTGCGGCTTCGCGATAGTCCTGCGCAGGAACGGTGTCGCCAAATAACCTCGCCCGAAAGCGCTCACTGAAGCGAAGTTTTTCTTGAGCGGAGATGTCCTCGCGATCGAGATAGTTGTCACTGTATGGATATAGGAGGCTGTATCCAAGGATCGATGGCGTCAATCCCATGGGAATACCGAGGAGGGGTTGCAATCCACAAGCGGTCCAAGCATTGCGGCAAGCCTGAATGATGTCGGCCATGCCCAGGGTCGGGTCGAACTGCCTCGCCCAGCGCGCTAGCCTGGTACCCACCGGCAGGAATTCGTTGGTAAGAAGATGGACAGACTCTGCCTCGAGGTCTAACGCAGTTGCAGAAAATCGGGCGAAGGCAGCCACGACACGATCCTGAGTGTTGATGCGATCTGCCTTGGTCCGTGGAGCTTTCCTGATTTCCCGTTCAACGGCGCGTAAGCCCTGGTCATACGCTTTTTCCCGCTCCTGCTGCTGTTGCCGAGTGTACTGTGCTCCGTCCAGCAGGCGGGTGGCGGCGCTGTCCCACAAGGCAATGGTTTGTGTTACCTGCGCCTCAACCCATGACCAGCTATAGAGTGGCTGCATTCTCTCGTTAGTTACGGAAAATTGCGGCGGATGGTTCCACGATCCTGCTGACCGAGCCGTAGGTAACTATTGGATATAGTTCGGGGCCTTTTTAAGGCGTTGGAATGTCCTGGGATCGTGCTCGATCCAAAGTTGTGCCCCACTCTGTTTAAGGTAGGTTTCCATGGCTGCACGGCTGGCAAGGGTCTGCTGCCGATTAGCCTCGCCCTGTGGCGCCTCGGAGGCTTTCCGCTCCGCCACGTAGTGCCATAGATCCCCCGCGATCAGGACGGGCCCGGTTTTGGGCAGTTTGAGGGCCAGCACCTGGTGCCCCGGAGTATGACCGGGTGCATATTTTATGACGACGGTTCCATCGCCGAAGACGTCGTAGTCGGTGTTGGGGAGGATCAAGGTCTTGCTGTGGCGGAGCTGGCTGTAAGCAGATTGCTGTTTCGGACTGGCGGCGAACATCGCTTCACGTTCGGCCGCGTGGACCAGCCATGTGGACCCAGCAAAGGCGTTCGCGTTCGCGATGTGATCGAAGTGATAGTGGGAAAAAGCAACGTAGGTAATGGTCTGAGGCGGATAACCAAGCGCGGTTAGTTGCGGCAGCAGAGGTCTGGGCGAGGTTATGGTGTCGGTGTCATACCTAAGGGTGGCTGGCTGGGTTGTTTTGAATTCACTGTCTGGAATCGCGCCGGCATCCCACATGAGAGTTCCCTTGGGATGCACGATGAGATAGCACGGGACTACCATGTCCGGGTCTTTTACGTCGTTTTTTTTCAATCCGTAGGTGAGCGGGTCTTCACCCTTGATCAGGCCACAATCGAAGAGGTACACGCGCAGAGAGGTTACCGGGGCAGCGGTCTTCTGGGCGAACGACGATTGAACTGCCAAGGTGAATGCGATCAGCGAGAGGGCCAACGCGTTTATTCTTTGCTGTTTGATCATTATTCCTTGGGCAAGAATACACCGGTGAGGCAGTTTGTTTCGGGGCGGCCGAAAGCTGTGCCCTTCGTTAGGAGAGTGGGTACCCGTCCGGCTTCCTTTGGTGCGATTGTGGAGGGCGTGCGCTATCGCTGAATGCTTAGGGTCGTGGGGTCGGGTTCGTAACCCTCGTCCTGCACGGTTTTCAGTACGGCCGAGCGTAGGGTTTGCTCGTCGGAATTCTTTGGAAGTTTGCAGTGGCGGCGAATTACTTCTTCGCCAGTTGCTATGCGAACCAGCCAGTTCGACTTGCCTTCATCCCAGGTGACTTCGACTCGATCTGCGCGCATTCCCGCATCCCTCTCACGAGTTTTCATATTAGCAAGTCATAAGAAGAGGAGGCGAGCTTTTCTGGCTGAGTGCATCGGTTGGCAGGCGGTCAGGTCAGGCTACTCCAACTCTCTACGACCTCCATCCATAGGAGGGCAGCCAATTGGCCCTTCGCGTTCAATAGAGCGATATGATCTCCGTGAATCTCGGCGCGCGAAGCAAAAACCACCTGCACGCCCATTTGCGGTGGTTTGAATCTCACGATGTAGGTTTTGTCCAACATGCCCGATACCTAAATGCCTTTTACGCGATGCGGTGAGCCGGCTTTCATCCACACATGCAGAAGCCAGATGTGGGTCACCGAACAATGTGTAGGTCGGAGGAACTCCCTGTGCCGGCTTAATTCTCCTCTTCGGGGAGGTGTTTACCTTTTAGACTGGCACTTTGTTTACACCCTTATGGACGCGAAAACAAATAAAAATCGGGTTTGCCTCCGGTCGCCGGGCGTCAAATGACGCCACTAGCGCGGGGGCGTCGCAGCTTGTCTTACTCCACATTTCGGTTTAAGTATTCGTGATGGTGGCAGATCAGGGTTTTGCGATAGGCCGGGCCTGGGTGACGATTATTTTTTATGGAACTCCTCTTTCCTTCGTGGCGAAGGCTGCTCGTGGGGTTCGGTTGTCCATTTGCCCAAATTGTCCCTGACGGAGTAAAGGTTGCGCCTCCCGCATACGGCGCAGGTGTAGAGGCGCAGTTCCGTTTCCTCTTCCAATTCCTCAACCTCTTTCGGCGTTAATCCGCCCTCGCACTTTTTTGGTTTCATGCCTAGCTCTGAAATGCTCATTCAAGGCTGGTTGGATGCGGGTTGCGTAACCAATGGAGTTTACTTTTTAGTAATCCACACTCTTAGGAGAGCGCAGGACCGCGTTCCTCTCCTTTATCGGCGACGACGAGTGCAGACGTCACCTATTTGCGGGTTAAAAATTGGCTTTGCGGACATTCCAGGGAGCAAGAGCTTTGCAGGCGAATACAAGGCGAAGATTCGCGGCTTCCTGCTGAGCATTTGGCTTTAAATACCAGGAGCGGCCTTTCTCTCTTTCGGCCAAAGCGGGATAATTGCCAAAGCGTCCGGTCCCTTGCTCTCCACTTTCGAAGGAGTTTTGATGGCACGTCCTTTGTGGTCAGGAACGATCCAAATTTCTCTGGTCGGGTTTGCCGTGGACATCTACCCTGCCACCAGCACCACCCGCCCTATCTCCTTCCACGAGATCGACAGGAATACCCTCAGCCGAGTGCGACGGGAAAGCGTGGCGGCGGGACCATCCCCGTCGGCAGAATCGGATGCGGATGCAGCCGAGGAAGCCGAAGCTGCAGCCAAACATAGCTCCTCGTTACACCTTGCACCGCAAGCCAGGGACATGGGAGCCGCTCGGGAGGCGGAGGAATCACCGGCCCAGCACACAGTCGAGCGGGCCGACATTGTGAAGGGATATGAGTATGAGAAGGGAAAATATGCCATCGTCGAACCGGCTGAGCTGAAGAATCTGCGGCTTGCCGGCAAGAAAACCATTGAGATTTCTCAGTTTTCCAGGGAGAGTGAGGTCGACCCCACACTTTATGAGAAGCCCTATTTTGTTATGCCCAAGGCGGGACCGCAGGCAATCGCGTTCGCGGTGATGCGGCAAGGCATGATCGACAGCGGCATGGTTGGGGTGGGAGAGATTGTCTTCAGCGGACGACAGCACCTCATGACCCTGGCGCCCCCCCACGATCCCCAGCAGCCGGGAATGATGCTTTACACGCTGCGCTTTGCGGCGGAATTGCGTAACGCACGAGACTATGCCATCGATACCGAAACCAAGGCGGCGGATGCCGCACAGCTTGGCTTGGCGAAGCAGCTGATTGACGCCTACACGCAGCCTTTTGAAGTGAGCAAATTCAAGGACCACTACGAGGAAGCGTTGCGGGAACTGGTAGAGGCCAAGATGAAGAACCTTCCTGCTCCGGCGCCCGAGGTGGAAAAGAAGTCACCCAAGGTGGTGGATCTGATGGAGGCCTTGCGCAGGAGCCTGGCGCAGGCGACCCCGGCGCAAAGTCCCGCGGAGACACGTTCGGCGGCCGGGAAAACGAACGGGTCGCGCGAGAAACAGGCTGCGGCCGGCGCTGCCAAGGTCAAGACCAGCGGTGTTTTGGCGCGCGCCGCGACGGCCAAGAAAACAAAGTCTGCGTAGACCACCGGTTTTTTCCAGCACGCGTCTCAGGCCAGCTTGTGGAGTGAAACTGCGTCCGGCCCAGGAAAATCGGGAGGGATGGGAATCGTAACTGCTCCAGTCGCGGCCCACTGCACTCCTCTTGCCAGCAGGGTTTGGAAGCCTACACAATCAAGGTTCACGGTTGGCTCACCGATCCAGGTGTGGCCAAGCATGGTGGTGTAGACGCGGCCTTTTCCGTAGTTCCGAACCCAATCCATCGGCTCATTTTGGTTGGAGACCGGTGAATGAGCATAAGTGAGAATGGTCAAGCCTTCCGCGGGGCCGTGCTGACCATGAGTCAACTGCTCCGAAGGATGCATCCACACCTTTGGCATCCCGGCGGTGATGGGGTGATGGGTGTCCCTGACATGGATTTGGAACTGCAACCGCTGCGGATGGCCAGGTTCCAGTCCTGTCCCTGTGGGGATAACCACGACCTTGTCATCATCGGACACCGCCAATCCCGGGCCGAAGGATTTGGATCGCCAGCCTAATCCGATCATGTCGTTGTACGCTTTCCAATGGAGAAAGGCGTTGTTTGCGGCGTGATAGACAACCAGTCCGCCTCCACCCCGGACAAAGCTCTCCAGGGATTGCTGGACGCTGAGGGGCCATGCGATTCCATCGTCCAGGTGACCGCCATTGAAGTTATTGATGACCACATCGTAGCGGGAGAAGTCGGGACGCCAGGAGCTCCAGGCGTCCTGGGGCGCTCCCCGAGGCGGGGTGGTGGACACATCGACGGAGAACAGAGTGGTGGCGGTCAGGATTTCAGTGATCGCGTGGGTGGCGGTCATCCAGTCATGGTTGTTAATCCCGTCCACGATCAGTACCCGCATGGGCGGCGGTTGAGAATATCCATCACGCTGCGATACAGCCATGAGCGCGAGCGAGGAGAGCGCGAATTGCCTTCGAGAAAGGATCATGAGAGGAAAGAGTAAGCCTACTCCTTGATTATTTGTACGCTTCGGCGCACCCGTTTATCGTTACTGCTTCGGCGTTCATATTCAGGCTAACGTAAGAGAGGAAATGTCATGTCCAGCTGGCCCCGATATCCGGCTTTGTACGAGATGAACACCTGGGTTTGGCTTGACGAGCTTAGCCTGAAAAGCGGCAAGGCGGTTGACCTCGGTTCGGTGCCTGGAGCCGAGTGGGATGCGATCGCCCGGTTCGGTTTCGATGCTGTGTGGTTCATGGGGGTTTGGGAACGAAGTCCCGCCGGCATCGCGATCGCCAATCAGAACATGAACCTGGTGGCAGATTTCCGTCGCGCGCTGCCCGACTTTGCACCGGCAGACAATACCGGATCTCCCTATTGCATACGACGCTACGTGGTAGACGGACACCTGGGAGGCGCGCGAGGTCTCGCGGTTGCTCGGCGAGAACTGGCCAAACGAGGGATGAAGCTGCTGCTTGATTTCGTTCCCAACCATGTCGCGCCGGATCACCCGTGGGTCCGCGAGCACAGCGAGTATTTCATTCAGGGAAACGACGAGGATGCCTCCAGGGATCCCTCCTCCTACATTGAGGTACAAGGGAAGGTTTTCGCTTGCGGAAGGGATCCTAATTTTCCGGCATGGCCAGATGTTCTGCAACTGAATGCGTTTGCGCCGGGCCTTCGGCGAGCGGCCCGGGAAACGGTCTCCAGCATTGCCGCGCAATGCGATGGAATTCGCTGTGACATGGCAATGCTGATGCTGAATCAGATCTTCGAACGCACCTGGGGCAGCCGCTTAGGAAAACCGCCGGCGATGGACTACTGGTTTGACATCATCCCCGCGGTGAAGAGTGTGTATCCGGACTTTTGCTTTATTGCCGAGGCCTACTGGGATCTGGAGTGGGAGCTGCAACACCAGGGATTCGACTTTTGCTACGACAAACGGCTCTACGATCGGGTGGAACATGGCGATGCTCCTGGAATTCGGCTGCATCTCGGTGCTGACCTGGCCTACCAGGAAAAGCTGGTTCGCTTCCTGGAAAACCACGATGAGCCGCGGGCGGCGACCCTGTTTTCGCGGGCTCAAGAGGAGGCCGCTGCGGTGATTACGTCTTCCCTTCCCGGCGCCAGACTGTTCCACGAAGGCCAATTGGAGGGTCGAAAGACCAGGATCCCGGTCTTTCTGAGCAGACGGCCGGCAGAGCCTGTTGACCAGCAACTACGGGCGTTTTACGAAAAGCTTCTGGCAGCCCTCCATGCTCCGGTATTTCATGACGGGGCGTGGAAGCTTTGCGAGTGCAGCGGGTGGCCTGACAACCAAAGCTGTCAAAACCTGGTGGCATGGAGTTGGGTCAAAGACAGCGATCGACGCCTCATCGTAGTGAATCTCAGCCAGGGCGCTGCTCAGGGCCGTGTCCACGTTCCCTGGGAAGAGGTGCGAGGAGCGGCTTGGCATTTGACCGATGTTCTTTCAGGCTGGAGTTGCGATCGCGATGGCGAAGAAATGGCGACGGACGGGCTCTATATCGAACTAGCAGCCTGGAGTTTTTATTTTTTTGAGTTTCTTCGTGCAGAGGATGTTGGTCGGAGGGCTTGACGGTAACGCGCGCGATGACGCTAGATGTATCGCCAGCGGGTGATGTTTGATTCAGGAATTACATAGACGTTAAAGAAACGTCCATAGAGCCAATCGCCATTAGCCTGTCTTCCGTTAGCAAACATCACTTGCACGGACGATATGTCACTGGGGTGTGTACGGTGATCGTCCGGATTGAATGGATGCCATTCCTGATCCCTGTTCATGGAAACCAGTCTAAAGCGAAGGCAAGGTGGGCTGCCTTTGGAAAACCTGTGGCAGCCTGTGCAAAAGTGGGTTTAGCACTGACTATGCTTGGAAAATAAATTGAAATCACACTACGACTTCATCGTGTGCGGATCAGGCTCTTCCGGCTCCGTAGTTGCGGGCCGCCTTGCAGAGAACCCTGAGGTCAGCGTGCTGCTGCTCGAAGCGGGAGGATCTGACGATGTCCCGACCGTGATCAATGCGGGCGATTGGCGGCTGAATTTAGGGAGCGAGCGTGACTGGAATTTCCACGACACGCCGAATCCAGCTCTGAGTGGGCGAGCGATTCCGTTATCCATGGGGAAAGTCCTGGGAGGCGGATCGAGCATCAACGCAATGTACTGGGCGCGTGGCCACAAAAGCGATTGGGACTTTTTTGCTGCGGAAGCCGGCGACGACGGATGGAATCACGAGTCAGTCAAGCGCATCTACCACCGCATTGAAGACTGGCAGGGCGAGCCCGAGGGGGAATGGCGAGGCGCCGGCGGCCCGGTGTACGTGCGGCCGACAAAAATCAAGCCGGTCGGCGCAGCCATGTTTGAGGCGATGCGCTCGATGGGGATTCCGGTCTTTGCAAGCCTGAATGGTTCCCTTACGGAAAGCGATGGCGGAGGATCCAGCGCTGAACTGATTAACCGCGAGGGGAGGCGGCGCTCCATTTTTCGCTCCTACGTTTGGCCGTATGTGGACAGTCCCAACTTCACCGTGCTGACCGGTGCTCTTGTCACGCGGTTGCTCTTCGAAGGCAGGCGGGCTACTGGCGTCGAAGTGGAACTCGCGGGCAGGCTTCATCGTGTGACAGCTGACTGTGAAATTGTTGTGTCCCTGGGAGCAATCCAGACACCCAAACTTCTGCTTCAGTCCGGAATAGGAGACGAGGCGGAACTCAACCGCTTTGGCATCCCTGTGCTCCAGCACCTGCCGGGTGTCGGGCGGAACTTCCAGGATCATCTTCTAGTCAACGCTTGTCTGTGGGAGTACCCGGAAGCCGCGGAAGGAATCCCAGAGCCGCAGGTCACGCTCTTCTGGAAGAGCAATTCCGCGCTCGACATGCCCGATCTGCAGTTGGTGCAGCGGGAGGGAACGGCGGTAGCACCTGAGTTGGCCAGCTTTGATGAGCCGAAAGATGGATGGCGAGTTTTTCCTGCCCTGGTCGGGCCGCGAAGCCGCGGCTTCCTTCGCTTGACCGGGCCGGACCCGTCCGATCCCATCGCGATCCAGTCCAACGCGTTGCAGCATCCTGACGATGTGAAGGCGATGATGGCTTGCGTCGAACTTTGCCGGGAACTGGGCAACTCCGCCGCGATGCGACCATTTGTGAAACGAGAAGTCATTCCAGGTCCGATGAAAAGACCCGGGATGGAGCAGTTGATCCGCAAGTCCGCCGGCACCTTTTGGCACCAGAGTTGCACGGCGAAGATGGGACAGGATGTTATGTCCGTCGTCGATGCGCAGCTGAAGGTTTACGGCATCGAGAATCTTCGCATCGCGGATTCATCGGTGATGCCACGGGTGCCCATGGGCAACACCATGGCTCCATGCATCGTGATTGGCGAGCGCGCGGGGGAGATTTTGCAAAAGGCTTATAAGCTCATCTAGCAAGGCAGCCGCGATTGCAGATCGCTCGCGCGCCGGCGGCGCATAAGTGCGCAGTTGATGCCGATCCTGGTGAACCAGGTGGAGAAACTTGAATCCAGTTTGCACTGGTTCAAGTGAAGCAGCGCGATCGAGATGGATTCCTGAAATACATCCCTGGCATCTTTTCGGTTTTGGGTGATGCGGTAGATCGCGGAGAGGGCCCGCCCTGACGTGCGCCGGCAGAGCTCAACAAAAGCTTCGTCCTCGCCGGCCATCGCTGCGGAAACGAGAAGATCTTCGTGGATCAGGAACGGATTTTTGGACAACTCATTTTCGGAGTGCACTGCGGAGTAGGAATTCATGGGAAGCTTCTCCAGGTGATGTTGGAATGGGAATGCCAGGCCCGTGTTCATGGTTATCACTATCCACGACGTTGAATGAATGCACATCCCGAAATGGGATTCGATTTTGTTGCCCAGGTCAGACGGTGTCCGAACAGCTCGAAAGTAGTGGGTGGGGTAGCTACCTGCTGGGTTTCATAGGCGGTCACCGACTAAGCCTGAGGCGATCGGGTAAGAGCGATCGTTGGGCTGCGCCCCATCTTTTTCGGCCCATGTACGCCATGGCGAACATGGGGCACCCGTCCAGGGAGGCGGGATCTCTTATTCGTGCAGACCCTCGCGTATGCTACTTTGCCTTCCAAGCGGTGATACCCTGTCGAAGCTAGCTAAACCGGTTATGAATTTCACGACGAAAGGTCAAAGTATTGCCTAAGGCCCGGATGCAGGATGTCGCGAGATTAGCCGGTGTTGGCTTGATGACCGTTTCACGCGCACTGAACAAGAGCGCGCCGGTATCGGAAGAGGTTCAGCGAAGAGTTCAGCAGGCTGTGGCACTGCTGAATTACCGGCCCAATGAGGCGGCACGCTCCCTACGGCAGGGGCGCTCCCGAACAATCGGGCTCATCGTGCCCGACTTCCACGACCCCTTTTTTGCCGTATGCGCACACGCGATCACTCTCGTGGCCAATGAACACCTCTATTCGGTGATGGTTACAACCTCCGGCGACGACCCGGAAATGGAATATCGCGTAGCCAATTCCATGTTGCTGCGACACGTTGAAGGAATATTGATAATTCCTGCGGTGGGTGGCACGACCAAACTTAGCTATGAGGAATTTAAATCAACGCCGATTGTCACCCTCGATCAGCCAATGCGCGGCGACCAGTTTTCCAGCGTGGTCGTAGCCAACAGAGTGGGCGCGAAGATGGGAACCAGCCACCTCATCGAACACAAGCACAAGCGCATTTGCTTTCTGGGTCTTTCGCGTAAGGCTTTTACCCACAAGTTGCGCTACGACGGCTACCGGCAAGCAATGGCAGAGGCCAAATTAGTTCCCGAAGGCTACTTTCATTGCGGGTCGCGAGAGGAAACTTGCGCTGTCCTAAGCCCTCTGATGCAGGGCCCGAAAGCGCCTACCGCTTTTTTCGCGGGCAATAACCTGGTCATGCGTCATTTGCTGCATTCGCTCTCGGAGATGGGCAGTAGAGATCCCGGGTGGCGCGGCTGTAGCCGGTTTCGATGACTTTGACATGGCGGACATCTTTCATCCGGCGATCACGGTTGTTCGTCAACCAGTTACTGAACTGGGACGCGTCGCTGCCGAGTTACTCTTCGCGAGGCTTGGAGAAAAGAATCGGGCGGCCGCAGGTAAGCAGATTGTACTGCCGGTCGAGCTAGTCGTTCGACGTTCGTGCGGATGCAACGCTCGATCGAAAGCCGGCGGCAGCCTCACAGTAGCCTCCGTTTAGCTGCGGTTGATCCGCCAGGCTAACCGCCCGGTAAAGCATTGCGTATCCCCGGAACTCGCCCTTCCTTCCCAGGATTGTCAGAAGTAGAACTTGCCGCCGAACTGCAGTTGGCGAGGGTCGCGAGCACTGGTGATCTGGCCCGAGCTGCCGGCGTTGCTGCCGGAAAATACAGTTCCGGAAGTAGGCGCAGACAAGCTGTTGTTGACGTTTGCCCACTGCGTATGATTGAAGACGTTGAAGCCTTCGAACCGCAACTGGATGCGCGTGTTTTCTGTGAAGTTGAAGTTCTTGAACAGCGCCATGTTGAAGTTCAGAATCCCAGGGCCGTAAATTGTGTTGCGGTGGAAGTCGCCGAAGCTGCCCGGAGCGGGCACGGCGAAGGCTGCCGGGTTGTACCACATGGGGTTCTGACCCGCAGGCTGACTGTGGCTGTGGGGGGTTTTGATCGCACCACCGACGTAGTCAGGCCGAATATGGCCAAAGCCTCCGTTCCCCAGGTTGCCGCCGGAGCTGACATTCAGGTCGCAGCCATCATCCGTCGGGCTGTCGCCGCTGAGGCAGGGGCTTCCGCTCCAGAGCTGGGTAACACCGGACCACTCCCAGCCACCGGCGGTCAGCTGCACCAGCTTGCTCGATCCCTTGAACTGCGGCAGGTCGTAAACGTATTGGAAGTTGAACACATTGCGCCGATCGAAGCCCGCGGGGGCATAGAAATGCTTCAGCTGGGTGTAGTCGGGAATGACATCGGCTTCGTTGTCCTGATCGAAGAGGTCGATGACTTTGGACCAGGTGTAATCCGTGTTAATGGTCAACGTGTTGCTGAATCGGCGAGTCAGCTTTACCTGCAGTCCGTTATAGACGCTGCTTGCACCCCAACCGGCTGTAGTGAATGGAGCTGTAGCCCTTGTACGGCAGGATGGCGTTGGTCACATTGTTGACGGTGGAAAGGATGGGCGTGCTGGTGGTGTAGCCGAGCGGCAGCTGTTCCAGTTCATCGACATACACCTGGTGCCGGCTGGCATTGCCGATGTAGCTGATGTCCATCACGATCTTGGAAGGCAGCTCCTGTTGAATGCCCAGATTGTAACCGTAGGTGGTGGGAATATTCCTGCCCGGTCCGGCGAGAGAAGTCCGCCCGGCGGGGTGAGGGGTGCTCCATTAGCCAACGCGGGTGAAATGTTGCCGATGTTTCCGCCGTAGATCGTAGGGGTGTAGACGGTCGGCGGATTGCTGATGCCGCCGAAGTTAAAGACGTTCTGCTGGTAGCGCTCAAAGAAGACGCCGGCGCCGCCGCGAAACGCTGTTTTGCCGTTTCCGAATACATCGTAAGCAAAGCCGAGGCGGGGACCGAAGTTGTTCCAGCGGAAGTTCTCGCCGCCTTTCGGCAAGCCCATTCGTGCCTTCCCGAACCATGCCGTTGTAGGGGTCTCCAGAGCCAGGAATGATGGAACCCTGGGTGGGCGCCTGGCCAGGAATGTTCGGCGCCGTGTTGATGGTGACTGCATTCGCAGGGTTATAGGCGCTGGGCACAAAGTAATACTGATGGTACTGGCCGGTGGTGTAGGTGGGCCCAACGAACTCGTAGCGAACGCCCAGGTCCAGGGTAAGTCTGGGCGTCGCCTTCCAGGTGTCCTGCGCGTAACCCTCATATTGAAAGAAGTGGAAGTGACCGTAAGGCGAAGATGTTGGACTGGCTTACAGTGGTGTAGTTGCCCAGCAACGTGTTCGCGATGCCGGAGTTGCTGTTGTTCGCGTTCTGATTGCTCGCCTGGAAATTGAGGTTAGGATTTTCGGTCCAGGTTCCTTCCTGGCCGTTCTCGTTCAGATCAGCGAAGAGACCGAACTTGATCACGTGGTTGCCGAGAACCTTGGTCACGTCATCCGTAGCGACGACTGTGTTGCCGGTGGAAGTCCAGCCGGAAGGAAAGGGGCTGATGTTGATGTAGCCGTCGCCGGTATTGATATTCGGGGCGAGATCGTGCGTGTTCGTGGACGGGTAGATGTCTGTGAAGTTGAAGCCCAGCGTGCCCTTGTCGTAAAGAGCCTTGGAAGTGCCGGGAACGATATCGACAACCTGGGTCAGGTGCAACCAACCGACTGTGGCTTCGTTGGTCAGGGTCGGGGAAATCACGTTCACCAGGCTCCATCCATAGCTCTTACCTGGCTTCTTGCGGTACTGGGGCAAAACCGGGAAGCTGTTGCCGGAGAAGATGCCGAAGCCCTGGCTCTCCTGCTGCCGGTCATCCACGTAACGGAAGAACGCATTGGCCTTGGGTCCAAAGTTGTAATCAACACGAGCGACGTATTGATTCTTGGTGAAGGTGTAGGTGTCCTGAAAGTTGATCTGCTGCTCGTCGCCGAAGCCGTTGTTGTAGATGGGGTGACTGAAGCTTCCCCGATAGCCCGGGGTGAAGTACTTGATCATTGCCGCATACTGGCTGCTGAACTGCGAGGCCGGGATGATGTTTCCAACATAGGGCGTTCCCGTCGCCACCTCGCCAACGGAGTTGTACTTGACCGTTCCCGGTATGAATACCTGGCCGTTCCGCACCAGGTTTCCGTTGGTGTCGTGAATCGGGGTGCAAGTTTGCGTTCCGTTGAAATCGCACATGTTGCCGGAGCGATAGACGGGAGATAAGTCAGCCTGTCCGTTCGGTGTGCCAATGCCAAGCATGGACGGCTGAGGCATGGTGTAGAAGGTGCTGCCAGCACCGCCCGGGTTCCCGTTCGGGCGGTTGGCGCGCGTCCCTTCGTAGTTAAAGAAGAAAAATGCTTTCTTGTTGTCCCGGGGCGAGATCTTCGGGATGGGAATGAAACCGCCAATGTTCCCGCCGAACTGATTGAATTTCAGATTGGCCCGGGCCTCACCGTTATGGTTACTGAACCAATCGTTGGCGTTGTAATCCGTGTTGCGGTTGAACTCGTAGGCGGTGCCGTGGAAGTGTTCGCCGCCGCTCTTGGTGTTGATCAGAATCATGACACCCGGGCTACGGCCATACTCGGCATTGAAGTTTCCGGTCAGGGTCTTGAATTCGCCCACTGCGTCGAGACTCAGGGCCGTATATTCGCCATCGTTAGCGCCTACGTCGGTGTTGATAATGCCGTCGAGAAAGAAGTTGTTCGCCGTGCCGCGCATTCCGTTGACGTAGAAATCGTCGGTCTGGTTGAACACCAGCCGGAATTGCGAATTGTTGTTCGTCACGACGCCGGGCAGAGTCGTCAGCAGAGATTCAAAATCCCGGCCATTGAGCGGTTGTTCGGTTACCTGACGCTGGTCGACGACTGCAGCATTGCTTGAAGTCGCGGTATCAATCAAGGGTGTTTGGGTGGTGACGGTCACGGTCTGAGAGGCTTGCCCGAGTGTCAGAGCCACCTGCCCAAGGCCAAGACTTTGATCCTGATCGAGCACCACGTTGTTGCGATCGGTTTCCTGCATGCCAGGCGCGGCCATGGTGATCTTGTACGTGCCCGGAGGCACGTTCAGGGCGCGGAAATTGCCACTTCCGTCGGAAGTTGCCTCGCGCGTCAAATCGCCGGTCGCTTGGTTGATGACCTTCACCTGCGCGTTTGGAATGGCTGCACCGGAAGGGTCAACAACTGTGCCAGTTATCGAACCTGTTTGTGCATGCAGCAAAGGTGCTGAAAGAAAAAAAACGAAGGAGAGGGCAAATGCCAGGTTTCGCAATAATGATCGGCTGCGATCCGCTTTTGCGCGGTTGAGCGCAAGATTCAAGGTTGCCAGCACTAGCCGGCCGTTGGAAAACACAGACTTTCGCATTACTGCCTCCAAAAAGCGCGACCTCTATCAGAGCCGGCCGTTCTCCATCGGTCCTCATGCTTGCGGGCACCGGATGGTATCGTTATCATTCGGGGTTTTATATTACCGCGATCAAGGTTGTCAAGGACAAAACCAATACGTCCTGGGGATGACCACCGCGGGATTCTCCACCGTTTCGATATACGCAGAGGTCAAGCAAACAAAGGATGCCCTTGAACGCTGTGCCGCTCGTTGACTACCCATCCACTTGATCAAGGCTGCGCACCCACTTTTGCATCTGACCCCCACCGTCCAGTTGACAATGCGAGGATGCTACGGTAAAAACGCTCTTAATGAGATCGTTACCATTCTGTATCAACCAGGTCGAAGGCCTCGGGCTTGAGTCGACCTGCTTCGATCAGTCAGACGCCACGTGTGTGGCTGGCCGGTTTTTAGCAAGACCAAAGATTTCAAGTTGGCGAAGGAGTCGACGCCAACGAACGCCGGTTTAAACCCGCGGGAGATTCGACGTTTACCACTCTCCAGGCTGGACCTCGCCACAAACGAGCCCGGCCCTTTTTTTTGCCTTTGAATGTTTGCTCGGCGCCTTAGTGCTACGGGTTCATCGTCTCTGTTTCCGGCTGGTATTGACTCCAATTTTCCGGAGTGAGAGCACTATCATGATTTGTCGAAAAGAGTCTCTGCGCCCATACTGTCCGCAAGGCAATCGATCTATAAAGGTTGCGAAAGAAAGAAGAGACCGTTGAGAAATCCGCAAAAGACTCCTCACAGCGTGGTCACCTTCTTCGTCATCATCATGTATCCGATGTTGTGCGTTGCCCAGCGTCCCCCGGCTGCATCCGACCCACCGTTGTTCTACGGACCTTGGAACGCTGCTATCCTGCCGGGCGGGGACGGCTTGCATGCAGGGCTGAATGAGAATGACACCATCCTGCAGGCGGAATCGCCCTGGACGTTAGTCGCCTGGGTGAAGGCTGAAGATACTGTATCCGGACCGGAGTTGATAGCCGGCGTGGGCGCGCCCAACGCTGAATATCCGCGCTACCTGGCGATCGAGCCCGGAAAAGTAGAGATATACCTGGGCAAGAATAATAGCCTCGAGGGACCTGCCTCGATCACTCCTGGGAAGTGGCATCTGCTGGCCGCGACTTTCGATGGGGTACAGTTCCGGCTATACGCGGATGGAACGCGCGTTGCCGAGGGAAGACTGCGCCACCCCGGCGAACCAGCGATCGCCACAACCGGGCTATTGATAGGCACCGTAGAGCCAACCCTGGAAATAGCGCCTGCGCAGGCAAACGGGTGGGAACATTTCGGCGGAAAGATTGCCGGGTTGGAACTATTGCGCGAGGCACTCTCACCGGACTCGGTTCAGCAGATGGCTGAGCACCCTTTGAATTTTGAGTTGCCCATTTATGAAGAGGGCTCGAAGCCCTGGCCGGTGCAAACACGCGGACAAGCTGGGTATCGCGCGCCCCAGAACCCAACGACGATGCCGCACAGTAAAGCGCCGTTTTCGGCGCCCGAAGCAAAACCGCTGCCCAAAGGGCCGGCAATCGAGAATTCCGGCGAAGGCCTTTGGACTATTCATGGCTGGCGATTGAGCGCGGCGCCTGAAATCAATGCGGACGGTGCGATGGTCTCCGGACCTGCGTTCAACGCCAAGAATTGGTATGCCGCGACCGTGCCGGGAACGGCGCTCACAACCCTGGTGGACCGTGGAGTCTATCCCGATCCTTATTACGGCCTCAACAATCTCGCGATTCCGGAGACCTTGAACAAGCAGGACTACTGGTACCGCACCGAGTTTCGCGCGCCTGAGTCCACAAAACAAAAACGGCTTACGCTGACATTCGAGGGGATCAACTACCAGGCATCGGTGTGGCTGAACGGGAAGCCCCTCGGCACCATCACGGGCGCGTTCATTCGCGGCACATTTGACGTGACCGGCGTTGTGAAACCTGGCGAACCAAATGTTCTGGCCGTGCGTGTTTCACCACCACCGCACCCGGGGATTCCACAGGAACAGTCGATCAAGGGAGGTCCCGGCGAGAATGGCGGCCTGATGTGCCTCGATGGGCCCACCTTCGAGGCCACGGAAGGATGGGACTGGATTCCCGCCATACGCGATCGGGACACCGGCATCTGGCAGCCGGTAACACTGCGAGCGACCGAAGCGGTGCAGATTGGCGACCCACAGGTGGTGACCAGTCTCCCCTTGCCGGACACATCCAGCGCAAAGGTAAGCATCGCGGTTCCTTTGAACGATACAAGTGAAGTCGCGTTACAAGGGACGCTCACCGCAGAGTTTGAAGGAGTGAAGGTTGCCACCCACATTGATCTCAAACCAGGAGAGAACGCGGTCAAACTAACTCCCGCTGACTTTGCCCAACTCACGGTGGCACATCCGCGACTGTGGTGGCCGAACGGGTACGGAAAACAGGAGTTGTATCATTTGAAGCTCTCCTTTGCCATAGGTAACGCTATTTCCGACAGCAAGGAATTGCGGTTTGGAATTCGGGAAATCACTTATGAATTGAGTCTGCTGGATACATCCGGGCATTTACGACGGGTCGAATATTCACCGACGGAGGCCTACGCGTTGGGCGAGATCGAGCCCGATGTGAACGTCACCCACGATGGAATGCGCAACATTCCGCCGGCCGAACCACCTCCGCCGAGTTTGCCCGAGGCTCGGCGCGAAAATTGGCATTCCTGGGTAGCTTCGCTCACCGCCGCCGGCGAACATTCGCGCGCGATTAAGCCAAGCGACGACCTGGGCACGGGCCCGTACCTCGTCGTCAAGGTAAACGGAGTGCGTATCGCCTGCCGCGGTGGCAATTGGGGCATGGACGATGCGATGAAGCGGGTGTCGCGTGAACGATTGGACCCCTATTTCCGGCTTCATCACGACGCACACGAGAACATCATTCGAAATTGGGTTGGGCAAAATACGGAGCAATCGTTCTTCGATCTCGCCGACGAATATGGCTTCCTCATCTGGAATGACTTCTGGGAGACGACGGAGAACTACAACCTTGAAGCGCAGGACCCGCTGCTGTTTTTGCGAAATGTTGAAGATGTAATCCGGCGATTTCGGAATCATCCGTCGATCGCAATCTGGTGCGGACGCAACGAAGGTGTACCGCAGCCAATCATTAACCAGGGCATCGCGAAACTGGTATCCACCCTGGACGGCACACGATATTACTCGCCCAGTTCGAACCAGGTGAATCTGCAGAACAGCGGCCCATACCGGTATCAAAATCCAAAGCTGTACTATTCCACAATCAATCGCGGATTCTCTGTCGAGACGGGTACGCCCTCCATGTCAACCCTCGAATCGTTTGAGGCGTCGGTCGCGAAGCCCGACCGGTGGCCGATGGATGATGTGTGGGCTTACCACGACTGGCACTTCATGGGGAACGGCGATATGCATCCTTTTCTGGCGGAGATGCAAACTGAATTTGGGGCGCCCACCAGCCTTGAAGACTTCGAACGCAAAGCGCAGATGATGGACTACGTGGATCATCGAGCGATCTTCGAAGGGATGAATGCGCATTTGTGGTCGCCGAACAGCGGACGCCTCTTATGGATGACACAGCCGGCTTGGCCGAGCAATATGTGGCAGGTGCTTGGATCAGACTATGACACGCAATCGTCGTACTATGGCGTGAAAGAAGCCTGTGAGCCTTTCCATGTGCAACTGGACCTGGCGACCGACGCGGTGGAAGTGGTGAACACAACCCCGGAGCCGGCGGCAGGAGTGCGGGTGACGGCCGATGTGTTTTCACTCGACAACCGGTCCCTCCTGCACCAGGACGCGCTGGTGGAGATTCCCTCCGATGAGGTCGTGACTCCGTTGCACCTGGAACTGGCGCCACTCGAAAAAGATGCCGTCGTGCTGGTGAAGCTCGAGCTCAAGGATCCGACTGGTAAGGTGATCTCGTCGAACCTATACTGGTTGACGGCAGAGAGCCAGAATTACCGTGAGCTGACGCTGCTGACGCCTGCGACCGTGACCGCAACGGCAAAGTCGAAGAGAGCCGGCGATTCTGTGCAGGTTCATGTAGAACTGAAAAACAGCGGCACCGGGATCGCGCTCCAGAACAAGCTGACCCTGGTGAAAGCTTCGGATGGATCGCGCATCCTGCCGGCGTATTACGACGACAACTACGTCTCGCTGCTGCCAGGCGAATCGCGGGAGATCGATATTGAATACCCGGCGAGCGCGGCCAACGATGCAGTACCGCAACTTACCCTACGCGGCTTCAATCTCCCGCAACGTCCTGTGCCGATCGGGGCCGCAGCCCGCTAAGCTGCGACTCTGACAGGAGGCACACAAAGGCCCGCGACGCACGGGGAAGCATGCCCGCCCACAATGCCTTCGAGCAGCTTCGGCTGACGCTGCATCTCCTGATGGCGCCTCAAACTCGCGGTAGCCCGCTAACCCCTTTGCATTTGTCATGTACAGGCCGGGCACGACTCTGACGAAAACAAGCGGTTATGCCGAGATACACCACCCTTCTCATGGCACCCAGGGCTACCGTACCCCCAAGCGACGGGTCACGTCGGTTCGGGTGTCAAAGTAGCGGTGCTCCGGGTAAGAGCGATCGTTGGGGCTTCGCCCATCGTTTTCGGCCCACGTACGCCAGGCGAACATGGGGCACCCGTCCAGGGAGACGGGTCTCGCTTGGAAACGGAGCGTGGTGGCCGGAGGGGACTTGAACCCCCCACGGCCTTGCGGTCTGGGGATTTTAAGTCCGCTGCGTCTGCCGATTTCGCCATCCGGGCGTTGGCTGTCATGGAAACGATGGCAGGAGACGGTTTGGGCCTGCCGCCATGGCCTCAGTCTTGTTCCTTTGGCCTATGCCATGCTGAGTCAGCATGGCATAGCCCCCGGGCCCCCTCCAATCCGGTCCCCTGTACTGTTATTAGTCCCGTTTTAAGGCGCCTGACACACTTTCCGCCGCCATCTTCGATCTGCAGTTGCACAGCCGAGCGATGCCGGTGGTGGATGCGCAGCTAAAGGTTTACGGGATCGAGGGACTACGCCTCGCGGACGGCTCGATACTGCCACGGGTTCCCACGGGCAACACCATGGCGCCCTGCGCGGTCATCGAGATTCTGCGACGCGCTTGGTTATTGACCTTTCAGACAATCCGCATGGTCATTCCGCCGTCGATAACGAGATTTTCTCCGGTGATGAAGTCATTCTCAACCAGGGTCGCTATCAACGCGGCTACATCCTCCGGACTACCCTCTTTGTGAAGCGGTATGCGGTTCTCGATATTGTTCTTCGCCTGTGCGGGGGACATAGAATCATGAAAGGGAGTGCGAATGACACCGGGAGAGACGCAGTTGACACGGATGCCCTGGTCGGCGAGTTCGCGGCCGAGGACGCGGGCAAACTGCGGCAACGCGCCTTTCACGACACCATAGGCGAAGGCGCCCAGACAGCCGCGTAAACCAGCCGCCGATCCCAACAGGATGATCGCTCCTTCGCCCTGCTTCGCCATGTGCGGAGCGGCGGCCCGGGCGAGGAAGAAAATGGAGTGCACGTGAACGGCAAAGGCCTTCATCCAGTCATCATCGGTAACCGCATAGAAGCCGCCGGGAGCGGGCCCACCGGCCGAGTGCACGAGAACATCGAGGCGGCCAAAATCTTTGACCACCTGCTCGACGCTGCTTCGGCATGCTGCGGGATCGGCCACATCGGCTTCCAGCGAACGCACCACCGAACCGTGACGACTGGCCGCAGCCAGTAGCTCCTCCGGCATCTGCGTGGCCCTTCTTGCAAGGACTGCGATGTGGGCTCCTCGGTTCGCTAACGTGAGAGCAGTCGCGGCTCCGATACCGCTGGTGCCTCCGGTTACCAGGCAGACCTTCCCTTTCAAATCCACTCGAACCTCCAACCTCTCAGATTGATATATCACGCGCCGCCGTGAAGAGTACGCGGAACTACAAAGCTGCCGGCACCATATGCAGTTCAGGGATAGCAGCGCGCGCCGGTAATTTCGCGATGTGTAAAATCGCTTCCGCAACATCTTCAGGCTGCAATGCCTGGGCCAGAACCTCAGGCGACACTTTCACCGGTCTTTGTCCCACCAGGTCTGTATTCACAAGGCCGGGGCAGATCACCGATGTGCGGATGCCGTTCAGTTTCTCCTCCATGCGAACAGCATGGGCGAGGCCGAGAACTCCGCGTTTGGATGCCTGGTACGCGGCACCCGATAAGTCCGGCATCACTCCGCCCATAGAGGAAATATAGATCAGGAGCCCGGACCGGGCGGCGCGCATCGCAGGAAGCACCGAATGAGTGGCGTAAAAAGCTCCGTTAAGATTGGCATCGATTAACGAGTCCCATATCCCCGGGGTAAGGCGCTCCATGGATCGCTCGGGTGTATTTGTCCCGCTCGCGTACACGAGAACATCGATGTTGCCAAACTTTTCCAGCGTCTCCTGCGCGAGCAAGTGCATATGCTCGGGACTGGTAACGTCCGCGCACCGTACCGTGATGTCGCATTGCTGCCTGGCCAACTCCTCTTTCAGCGATTGCAATCGTGTCTCACGACGCGCCGCCGCTACGACGCGTGCCCCCTCACGAGCGAAGAGCACCGCGGCTGCCCGGCCTATGCCGCTGGACGCACCAAGAATCAAGACAACTCGACCATTCATGGATATGGGCCTATACCTCGCAAGCAGGGAGAAACCCGCTAGAAATGAACCTTCAGGGCAAACTGGAGTTCTCTTGAACTGTTTATCGTGGAACTTACCTGCCCTCCGGAACTTGAATCGATATTGGTGGAGGGCGCGTTAAAGCTCGGATGATTCAGCAGGTTGAAGGCTTCAGCATGGAACTCGAGCGATATACCCTCACGGACGTAGAACGTCTTGATGATGTTGAAATCCAGCTCGTTGAGAGTCCCGGAATAAAGCGAATTTCTCACCGGGTCTCCGTAGGAGTATTTCGCAGGATCTTTATAGGCGGCGGTAGTTGTCCCCGGGCTAAGGGCCTGGCACTTTGTATTTCCCGCTACATAGAACCAGCAGTCGGGACTATGGACGAGAGTGGGTTTTCCAACGACCACCGGCCATTGGCTGCCGACACCGGTGTTGGCGACATCGGTTCCGATGGTTGGAGTAAAGGGCGCCCCGCTGCGCAGGGTCCAGAGTCCAGCAAACTCCCAACCGCCGGCAGCCTGGTTAACCCATCCGCCACGATTGAGAAACGCCTGCCCATGGCCGAACGGCAAGGCATAGTTGAAACTAGGGGAGAATACCTGCGGAAAGTTGTAGTTACAAACCGCATACTGGCGCTCGAAGTAGTACACGGTGCCGGTGTTGCCCTGATCCATACATTTCGAATACGAGTAGGCGGCCAGGAAAGTCAGCCCGTGGAATGCTCGTTGTTCCACCTTTACCTGCAACGCGTTGTAGTTTGCATGGCTATTGTTTTGATCGAACAGCATGACCCCGTATTGCGGATAGGGCCGGCGCGCCTGAACGTTTCCAGGACCGGGGGCGGGATCGTTATTGCTGATAGCCGCATTCAGATGCGTGGTCTTCGTTCCCAGATAAGTCACGTCCACCGACGTCCGGGATGCGATTTGCGTCTGATATCCGAGCGTCCATTGCTGAACATACTGGTTTCGCCAGTTTGTAGCCCCATTCTGAGAGTTGGGCGTAGAACAGCTTTCCAGGACCAAGCCAAAGGAGCAAGCTGTCCCGGGATTTGGATTAGGCAGGACATTGGGCTGCCCTTCAAAGTAATTGGCCCATGTGCGCTGCGGAATGGCAGGTGACGCATTGTTGATGACAGTAGAGGACGCGATAAACGGCACAGACGCGAGTTCATTATTGATGTTGTTGAAGTCAGTGAAGAGTTGATAGATCCCGTAGCCGGCACGCACCACACCCGTCATATTCTTAGACATATTCGGTGTCCGCCAGGCTAGTCCGACGCGCGGTATGTAATCCCACTCCGCGGGTTGAATGGAGTTCGGCAAACCGAGGTTCTTGGTGTACTCCAGGCGGTCAGAGAAGAGATTGATCAGTTGCGGAGTTAACAGTTGCGCGTTGTGATTAAAGTTCGACGGAACGATGATCTTCTGGGTGGCCGGGTCAAATGCTGTTTTGCCGCCATCGATACCCTGATAGAACGTGTTGCGCTCCAGGCGAAAACCCAGATTCAGCGTCAGCCTATCGCTGACTCGATAGTTATCCTGAACGTAGAAATTCATATAATATCCAAAGTCCCCGTTCAGGGTTTTGTAATAGTCGCGCGTGACCGTCTGGGGAATACCCAGCAGGAACTCGGCAAAGGCGTTGCCCGAATAAATCCCGGTAAAGCCAAAAACCCCTGTCGAGGAGGAGCCATTAATAAATCCTCCGCGCTCATGAGTGAGGCTGGCGCCGAATTTAATGTTGTGGCGGCCCTCTGAGTAGGTTGTGCTCAGGCCAAATTGAAGGTTTCTGTGCTGGTTAGATTTGGGGAGTTGATTCGAGGGTGAACCCAAAAACGAGGCGTAATTCGTCAGGGTTATTTCCGGGAAGCCAAAGATCGGCGTGGTGTCGTCAAACCCTTGCACGCCGGCTTCCTGGTTGAAATTCGTGCCCTGCAAAATGCCGGAAAAATGGAAGATGCTGCGGTAATAGGATGCTCTTGCATCGGAGATCCAGCGTGCATTCCACACGTGCGTGAGGGTGGCCGTGGCATTTTGGCCTCGGCTTTCCAGGGGCTGAACGCCTAAGGTGGTGAACTGGTTGGGATCAATTTCCTGGTTGTCGTTGATGGAATAGCGGCCGAAAAGCTGGTTTTTGTCGCTGATGTGGTAATCGATTCTGATGTCGCCACGCTGCAGAGTCTGGGTGGTGGAGGGAGAGATGGTGTTGTACGAGGTGGTGCCCCTCAACTGATTGGGAAGCGGCAAATATTTCAGGAAAAAGACTCCAGGGGGGTTGGCGGCGAGACGCGCTGCCGGAATTATGTTTCCGGGGAAGGGTTTTTGAGTAAGTGGATCTGTGATTATCTTGGGCAGCAGATCGGAAAAGTCACCCGAGCGCTCCGCCAGAGTGGGCACCACGCTGCTGTAGTCCAGCCCCTCCAGGAGACCGGTTCGCTCGTAGTCCACGAAGAAAAAAGCCTTGTCTCTTACGATCGGACCTCCGAGGGTAAACCCGTATTGATTGCGGCGCAGGGGTTCATTCTTCTGGTTCGACCCGACCGGCCTGACGTAGAAGTAGTTCGCCGCCTCCACCGCGGAGTTCCGAATGAATTCGAATACCTCACCATGAAATTTATTCGATCCGCTCTTGGTTGTGGTGTTGACCATGTTCGCTGTCAGGCCGTACTCGGCCTGCGTCATGGCGCCCAGAACGTTGAACTCCTGCAATGCATCCACTTGGGGTTGGATGATCGTACCGCCGCCCTGCATCTCGGTGATGAATGCGCCATCGAGCATCCAGCCAGTCTGATCGGGTGGGCCGCCATTGATATTGACGTCGACCACGCTGGCGCGCAGGCTGGCTCCGTTCAGGTTTAAGTTCTGACCGGCCGGTGTGTAGGTGACCCCGGGGACCATGTTGGTCAACTGCCAGAAGCTTCGTCCATTCAATGGGACATGTTCGATGGCGGTGGTGTTCACTACCTGGCCGAGATGAGATACGGTCGTATCCACGATCGGCGCCGTTGTGTTTACGGTCACGACCTGGGTCGAGTCGCCAATCTGAAGTGTGGCATCGAGCGTTGCCCGCTGGGCCACAAGCAGTTCGACATCCGACATGACAAACGGCCGAAAGCCTGTCATGGAAAAGGTAATCGCATAGTGCGCAGCTTTGAGGCCGGGGATGACGTACTCACCCTCTGCGTTCGCGACGGTTTTCTGTTCGATTCCAGTAGCCAGATCCTTTACCGCGACGGACCCGCCGGCGATCCGGGCTCCCGAAGAATCCGTAATGGTGCCCACGATGGTGGCACTGGTGGTTTGGGCTCTCGCCGTAACGGCGGAACAGACCAACAGGACAGCCGCCATCGCGGCTCTCATCAGCGGATGGAAAGAACGGATGCGGGAAAGTGCCACAATCCTGCCTGACATTTGGAACCCCCTGAAGGCAACGCAATGGATGCAAGTTTATTTCTCTTTGATATAGCAGTAGGACAGTAGATGAGGCCGCACAGAACTGTCAAGAGTATTTTCGCGGCTTGAGCCTACCTGAAGAGCCATCCATTACTGCAATGCCAGACGCGGAGAAGGGGCGGAATCCAGAAACGCGGGCGCGGTTTCGAAGCAGGCTCCCGGGATGCCGCCGCGGGCCGTATCGCGCTGCGAATCAGGCTCGCCACAGTGCAGAAAGGACTCCTCAGGACCGGAAGAGACCGGTCCGGGAAGTCCGTAAGCGCTGATATATCAAGATTCCGTCGGAACATCGCGGAGGTCAGGCCGCCATGCTCAGGCGTTCCCCGTGTCGATCTTGAAACACCAGGCAAAATCGCAGGGACGGTGCGCTGGATCCTGTAACTCGGCCGGGATAGCAATGGAAAGACCGCGGGCAGAGTCGAGCTTCCAGGGCAGCGGGTGGGGATAGCCCAGCATGCGGACGGTTGATCCAGTGCGCGGCTTCACCGTGGTCAGCAATAGCTCACGCTCCGGCCACTTTAGAGCGATGGCATACACGCTTTGCCGGTCTTTGGTGCGAGTGAAACGTATCGATTCGCCTTCAGACCAGGAATCATCACGGGGCCGCGTTGCGTAGACTGCCTCGCCGTTCACTTTAAGCCAGGCGCCGGCTGCGCGCATTTGGCGGCCCGCCTCAGGGTGTATCTGGCCATACGAACTGGGGCCTACGCCAACCATGAAACCTCCCCCTTTTGCGATCGAGTCGGCCAAGTTGGAGATGATCCATGCGGTACCTTTGTACTTCGCCGGATCGGGCTCGTAGGAAAAGTCGCTGCCCAGCGGGTAGATGACGAACCACGGTATACCGGCGTTGGGTTTGCCGCTTGGCACGAAGCGCTCCGGGGTGTAGTAGTCGCCGTAGTTTCCAATGCCGCGATCGCGCAGCATGACATCCGGTTGTATTTCCCGCAACTTGAGGATGGTCTTGCGCAGCTCCGGCCAAACGGCGTGCCCCAGATACATATCCAGGCAGAGCATGTCGATTCTTCCATAGTTGGTCAATAGCTCGACCAGCTGCGCGCGATGGCGCTCCATCATCCGTTTTACTTCGGCGGGTGATGGATCTGCCACGATGACAGGCTTGCCTCCATAGCTCTTCAGGGTTCGCTGGATATCGATCGGCGCCATCAGGCTTGAGGAAGAAGGGACCTGCAGGGGATGTTGTACGTAGGGCCGAAAGTCCGCATCGTACCAGTCGGGATGTGAGAAGTAGAGGTCGATCTTGATGTTGCGCTTGTGGGCGGCATCACAAAGCTCCTTGACTACATCCCGGCGGAACGGCGTCTCCATAATGCTGTAAGCAAGATCGCAGGATTCAATCTTGGGTCCGCCGGCGGCAGTCCAATTGGCGCGCTGCTTCACCCGGGTTTTGGTATCAAACATGGAGAAGCCTTCATGATGTTTGCTGGTGAAGGCGAGCATCTTCATGCCGCTTTCGTCGAATAAGCTTACCCATTGATTGGCGTCGAAGCCGGCCGGATTCCAGGTCTTGTACAGGTCATTGTATTTTTGCCTGTCCTCGAAGGACATTGGCAGGAACGGCCAGGACTCGGCGCCGCGATGCCAAATGGAATAGAGTCCCCAATGGAGTCGCACGCCAAACTTCATGTCGCGAAACGCGTCATAGGCGCTGGTCGGGGCCCAGTGGTACTCGGGTATGGGTACTTCCTCAATGTAGGGAACGGGGACGAGTTCTTTGGGGGGAAACTGATGTTGAGGAGCGCTACCTTGACCGCGAAGGCGCGATGACGCCAAAGCGAGAGCACCGGCCGACAAAACAAAGTTTCTTCTGTTCATCATGATTTCACTCCTCGTAGGTCAAAAAACAGACTTGATGTTTGCGAAAACTCGGTTTAGCAATTCAGTCCCGGGGGACGGCTGAACTCCAGTCTTGTTCAAATTAGCTCGGCAGCTTCCGGCGGGTTTTAGACTCCTAGCTGCGGTCGTTGCTTCTGGACGGGTGGCCCATGTTCGCCCCAGCGTACATGGGCCGAAAACGGATTCTTCCGATGCTTTCACCCCATGTGCAACGACTCCGCTCTTGGCCGCAGTCTCTTCGCGGTACGGGCAAAAGCGTTCGAAGGGGCTACGCCCCGTCATCCTCGGCCCATGTACGCTGGGGCGAACATGGGGCACCCGTCCAGGTACTAGGGCTTCGTTTCTTGGCTGCAAGGCCGCGACGCCGATGAACTCCATAAGATTGCTACCCCAGCCCGATTTCAAACCCACAGACCGAAGGTTCAGTTTTCTTGATAAAGCGATAACAGAGCCCCTCCACACCCGCTAATTTGGACGTCCTTGGAATCCGATCTCATCAATCATCCAGCTCCGGGCGGTCATCTAACTCCGTGCGGTTTTGAGGCGCCAGTTGTTGCCGTGTTCGGCGTTGGCCAGCCGTGCAAGCACCTGATCGAGGCCATTGCGGATATGTGTTCGCATAGCGCTGTCGGCCACCAGCGGATCTCCAGAGCACAAAGCGTCGGCTAAACTCGAGTGGAATCGCGGCGGCCGTTTGTTGTTATGCGCGGCGGTATCGTAGAGCCAGTTGAACACCAGGACCTGGGCCTTCTCGATGGCGCTGGTCAGGCCCGGACATTGGCCCAATTCAGCGATCCGCATGTGAAATTGCATGTGATAGGTGTGCACGGAAAACATAAACCTCGGGTCTTCCGCCTCCGGTCCCGAGACCTTATGAAGATTGTCGAGATGCCGGGCACTGGTAAGCAACTGTTTCTTTTCCGCCGCCGTGATGTGCTCCGCGCAAAGCCGCGCCGCCTGGGATTCAAGCGCCTCACGGATTACGTAGCTGTTGCGAATATCCTGCTCTGTAGGTATGCGTACCCGCGTTCCGATGCGCGGCCTGCTCTCCACCAGACCCTCGACTTCCAAGCGCTGCATGGCTTCCGTGATGGGGAGAAAGCTCATGTTGAGCCGGCCAGCCAGCTTTCTGCGCGACAGCACATGCCCGATCGCCAGGTCACCTTTCAAAATCTCATCCCGGATTTGCTGGTAAGCCCGTCCAGCGAGTGATTCGCCTGAGCGCCCAAGCCGGTTGGATAATGACACAGGTTTTTTCAAGCGAGCCTCGCTAGACCGTCCAGATACCGACATTCATTTTCTTCCACGACGTTTTGAAAGCGTTGATATATCACACCCTGCATGGCGCCCTAGACCCGCTCGCGCAACGCGGGCGCGATGGTTCGAGGCAGAAACCAGATAAGACACGCGGCAATGATGGGTGTGAGACCAAAAAGCACGAAGGCTGGTTTGAAGGAATAGCGATCGACCAGCCATCCGGTAACCAGGCTAAAGACCATCCCACCAAAGCCCGAGCCCATACTGGCAAGACCCCAGATCGAGGCCACGGCGTTTTTGGGAAACAAGTCTCGCGGGATCGCGAGAACGTTGGCCAGGCCGCCGGTATAACCAAACGTCGCCGTAGAGATGAGCGCAATGGCCAGCGCTGAGCTATGAACCATGGCCGCCGGGACTGCCGCTACCATCATCCCCGAGAAAATGAGGACGCCCACCCGCCGCGCGATTTGCGCGGACAATCCAACGCGAAGCAGCCAGGTGCACAGGAACCCTCCCGCCAAGTTGCCAATGCCCGCGGTAAAGAAGGGAATCCAGGCAGTCTCGCCAATTTGTTTCATGGAGAAACCATGGGCGACTTTCAGATACTGCGGGAACCAGAAGGTGTAGAAGTACCAAACGGGGTCGGCAAAGACTTTGGATAAGGTGAATTGCCAGACGAAGCGAGTTTTCGCGAGGGCCCAAACAGCAGGGGGAGGAGATACGACTTCGCCCGGGGTGACAGGAGGCGTGCGGTAGAAGATGAGCCAGGCTCCCAGCCAGACGAAGCCCAGGGCGCCCACAACGACGAAAGACGCCTGCCAGCCGACTTCCAGCATCATCGCCGCTAACAGGGGAGGCGCCAGCATGGCTCCGATGGCAGCGCCGCTATTAAAGATCCCTGACGCGAGGGAGCGCTCCTGCGGCGGAAACCACTCCCCGATCACCTTCACACCCGCGGGGTAATTACCAGCTTCTCCCACGCCAAGCAGAAATCGAAATATGCCGAGGCTAAGCGCGCCGGCTGAAAATGCGCTCAGAATCTCGGCTGCTGACCACCACGCTATGGTCAGGGCGTACCCTACTTTGCTTCCGAGCCGGTCGAGCAGGGGCCCCGAAATGCCATTCATCACCGTATAGGCCAGCATGAAGGCGAAAATGATGTGGCTGTAGCTGGTGGCGGAAATCCTGAAGCGCTCAAGCAACACCGGCGCAAGAACGGAGAGGGTTTGCCGGTCAAGATAGTTGATGACCGTCGCCACGAAGGCGAAAGCCAACATCACCCAACGGCTCTTTGAGACTGCCGGGCTGTTCATCGTATCGGCCAGGGAACTTCTCCTGCGACTCTCGCCATCGTTATCCGGAACGGGTTCGACCTGCGATGCCTGGTTCATGAATTCCATTCCTTGTTGCGCGGTGCATAGAAACTGATATATCATCGCTTCCGTTCTCGTCAAGGGAGAAGAGTGAGGATCAACGCAAACCAGGGCGGAATCCGGCGCAGAGTGAAACTGGTCCGCTATCTATTGCTGCTTACGCTCTTCCTTTCTGAGTCTCTGCTGGGTCAAACGCCGGTGTCTCCGCAAGCGGCAATGATCCAGGACGGCAAGACAGTGTATGCGGGTATGTGCTCCGGCTGTCATGGAGCCGACACCTTCGGAACCGATCACGCGCCCAAGCTCACCGGCAATTCCGACGTGCGCCGGCGATCGGTCGAGCAGTTGCGTGCCCTGATCTCCGCCGGCATTCTCGCCGGAGGGATGCCTTCGTTTGTATCGCTGCCGCCCCACCAGCTCGATGCGATCGCAGCCTATATCCATTCACTCAACTCCCCGGCATCGCAGACCATTGTGCCCGGCGATGTTGCGTTGGGGAGCCAATTTTTCTGGGGCCAGGGTAAATGCGGGTCTTGCCACATGGTGCACGGCCGGGGATCGTCCACAGGGCCGGATCTTTCGGATGCCGGCGCCAGGATGACCGTGGACGAGATGCACACGGTGTTGCTGCATCCCGACCAACACATCAGTCCTGGCTACAGACTGGTAACGGTCGTCCTGCGCGATGGCAAAACGCTCCGGGGCTTTGCCCGGGGACGATCCAACTTCGAACTGCAACTGCAGGACCTGGATGGAAGTTTTCATTTGCTCCCGTCCTCCGAGATAGCTTCGGTGAACGAGGACAGCCATACGCTCATGCCGCCGGTGGACGGAACGCTTGAACAGGTGCAGAATCTGAGTGCCTATCTCAGCCGGCTGTCGGGCATTGAGCCGGGAGCCTTGCCGGCACCGAACGCACAGCATACTCCGCAACCGCAGGACGTGGGCTTTTCCAGGATCCTGAATCCTCGTGCTGGTGATTGGCCGACCTACAATGGCAAGCTCGTCGGCAACCGCTACAGTGACCTGAAGCAGATCAACGCCGCTAACGTAAAAGATCTGGTTCTCAAGTGGACATTCCCCATGCCGCACTTCGGCCTGGAGTCAACGCCGATCGTGATCAATGGCGTCATGTACGTATCGGGCAACAACCAGGCTTACGCGATCGACGCGCTTACCGGGGAGCAGATATGGAAGTACGGTCGTCCTCCGACGCCCGGCCTGGTGGGCGATGCATCGCTGGGCACCAATCGCGGGGTAGCGGTACTCGACGACAAGGTCTTCATGGTGACCGACAATGCTCACCTTCTCGCGTTGAACCGGGTAACGGGCAGCCTGGTCTGGGATGTCATCATGCCCGAAGAGCCGGAGCACTATGGTTCGACGGTGTCACCGTTGATAGTGAATGACACGGTGATCGCGGGCGTCTCGGGCGGCGACTGGGGTATGCGCGGTTTTCTTGCCTGTTACAAGGCGTCGACCGGCGAACTGATTTGGCGGCACTGGACGCTTCCTGCAAAACCGGGTGACCCGGGGATAAATACCTGGGGTAAGAACCCGCCACTACTTGCGGGTGGCTCGACGTGGCTGACCGGCACCTACGATAAAGGAACGGATACGCTCTACTGGGCCACCGGCAATCCCTGGCCGGACCGCGATGATCGCAACCGGCCGGGCGATAACCTCTTCACCGACTGCATCCTCGCGCTGACCCCCCGGACTGGTGAAGTGAAATGGTACTTTCAGTTCACACCGCATGACACGGCGGACCGCGACGCGGAGGAGCCGCCCGTTCTGGTCGACACCGAATATCACGGCAAGCCAAGAAAGCTTCTGCTGCACGCGGATCGGAACGGATTCTTCTATGTGTTAGATCGGACCACCGGCGAGTTGCTGTTTACGAAGACGTTCCTGCACCGGGTGAATTGGGCCACGGGCATTGGGGCGGATGGGCGCCCGCAACTCGCGGTTGCGCCCGCGACCGCGTCGAACCGGGAGAAGACCTGTCCTGATAATGCCGCCAATTGGAGTTCCACCGCTTTCAGCCAGACGACTCGGCTTTATTACCTGATGACGCTGGAGGACTGCCATGCGATGGCGCCCGGGCCGAACGGGGCGGAAGACGCTGCCAAGCCGGGCGAGCGGTACATGCGCGCCATCAATATCGATACCGGCAAGGTGGCCTGGGAGATTCCGCAAACCGGCCCGGTGATTTTGAAGACATGGTCCGGAGTGCTGGCAACGGCGGGGGGCCTGGTCTTCTATGGCGATCCCAACGGCGCTTTTGTAGCCGTGGATGAGCGCGAAGGCAAAACGTTGTGGCACTTTGACACGAACGTCGGCATGAAAGCATCTCCCATGACTTATATGGTCGACGGAAAGCAATTCGTCGCGGTGGCGGCGGGCTCGGTATTTTTGTCGTTCGCCCTCCCGTCCGAATAGAACGCGCTCAAGAATGGTGGCTGACAATGATGAACGATGTTTCGCGAGGTGTCATGTCTCGTCGTACGTTGCTGTTAGGTGCGGCTACGTCCGGCGCCTTGCATGCATTTGCCAAAGACGCTCCTGAAGGTGGAGCGGCCGGCAATGCCAAGCCCGGCAAACCGGACAAGCTGAAGATTTGTATCTTCTCCAAGCACCTGCAATGGGCGAGCATTGGCGATGCCGCCGCGATTGCGCGGGATATCGGTTTCGATGGTGTGGACATTACGGTGCGCGCCGGCGGTCATGTTTCGCCGGATCGCGTGGAGACCGATCTACCGGCGGCGGTCGAAGCTGTGCAACGAGTTGGGCTGATCGTTCCGATGATCACGACCGATATCATGAGTGTGGAGACCCCTCATGTCGATGCGGTCCTGAAGACTGCGCACCACCTGGGTATTCGCAATTATCGATGGGGATTTGTACCCTACCCTGCTGACAAAGGCATCGCGGAAGGGCTGGCCTCGTTGAGGCCGCAAATGAAAGCGCTGGCTGCGCTCAATGAGCAACATCAGATTTGCGGCATGTATCACACTCATTCCGGCCCCGGACTGGTTGGAGCGCCGATTTGGGATCTGTGGAATTTGTTCCAGGGCCTGGACCCGCGATGGATTGGTGTGAACTATGACATCGGGCACGCGACGGTCGAAGGCGGCTACGGCGGCTGGATCGACAGCTCTCGCCTGGTGATGCACCAGATGAGAGGAATTGCTCTGAAGGATTTCACGTGGCAGCAGAACAAAGGAAAGAACACCCATTCCGATCCGTTTGATAAGTCACTGGGTATCGTGAACGCCTGGGTTCCCCACTGGTGTCCTATAGGCGAGGGCATGGTCAATCTCTCGGGCTTCCTGGCCATTGTGAAGGAGGGTGGTACTTTCTCAGGCCCGGTGCAACTTCACTTTGAGTATCCCCTGGGAGGGGCTGAGAACGGCAAGAAGACGCTTACCATCCCGAAGGAGGAAGTGATCAACGCCATGCGCAGAGACCTGACCTTTGCTCGCAAGGCTATGAGCGAAAAAGGGCTGATGTGATCTAAATTTCCCTGGTGTCATCGCGGAGCGAGATCCGCACATCTGTCAGAACGGCCGCAGCGTTGAGCATATCCAGCTTCCGGAGTGCGATCACTTTAATACTTTGCCAAGGCTTTTGGGCGCTTCGGGAAAGAACGATCGTTGGGCTTTGCCCATCGTTGCCGGCCCACGTACGCTGATGCGAACGTGGGGCACCCGTCGGGGAGGTGGGTCTCGTTTGTCGAGCGAGGGCAGGAGTCGAAACGCAGGTGGTGCCCGGAGGGGGACTTGAACCCCCACGGCCTTGCGGCCTGCGGATTTTAAGTCCGCTGCGTCTGCCGATTTCGCCATCCGGGCGCGTTTTCAAGTATATCAAAATAAACGGCTTAACTTTAAGGTCGGATTGTTTGCGGGGCTAGTCGTACAGCGGCATCCACTCGCGGATATCGGCAGAAGACAAACTTCCCTCCTCCAGATTTCCGTCCCATCAACAATCCAAAGGATTCATGGCGGTGACAAATAATGCCTTGCTGCAGCCGGTAATCTGTATCCGTGGAGATGACATTTGCGGCCACCGCAGTTCAGCAGCGTGCTCCGTTAGTTGGTCGCTAGAGCTGTGACAATAGGATGGTGCTCAATGACGCTGACTCCGTGGGACATGATTGTGATCCAGACGGCCATCGACCGATTCGAAAAGGCGTTTCCTGACGAGCCTTCTCCGTCGGTTGCGGAAGCACTAGAGTGGAACGCGCACCAAAGCAAGCGGGAGCCGCTTGTCAAGCCGCGAGGCGCGGGCGACAGCCGTCCTCAAAATCTATGGTCGAGGGCATCCGAGTTTATTCAGACGTGGTGGCACACCAGCGCCCTGCAAAAAGCCAGAGAATTGTAAGACCGGAGTTTGCAGGCGGCTTCCCTAGGAACGCCGGGATTGCCGTTCTTCAGGAAGCCGTCTGCCTGAGCAATTTACCCCGTGGGCCCAATCGCCGCCAGGCTTACGGAGCCTATCCTGCGCGGGTTAATCTGAGCCGATTTTGTATGTGGGGTCGGCGGCGTGCTGCTCTGCTGCAAAGGCTGCGCAGGTTTCGTTGTAAATGCCACCGCTATAATCCCGCAGACTGACGAAGCTCTCAGGATTCTGCTTGCAGTACGCTTTGGCGTTTGCAATAGACTCCTGTACATCGACTTTCGGCTTAGGTGGAGCGTCAATGGAGGTCACCTCTCTCTTTGCGCAGCGGCGCGCTTGCTGGTCCCAGAGAAGCGCATGGACCCGGTCGAGTTAACGCGACACGAGCCTCAACACCCTGTCGCTTCGATCTTGCAGACGCAGCAGGCCTGGTCCGTAACCATGAAATATACTCTTGCATCCCTGGCACGTCATCCACAGGATCTAAGTCCCATGGTCTTGCCCTTTCCGTCACTGCGACGAGTTTTCACCCAATAAAAAAGGAGGCCTCTCGGGGTTTCCGCAAGAGGCCTCCTTTTCTACTTAGTTCTTATTTCTAGTGCGGCTTGCGATACTCGATTCCCTCATCGTTCAAGTAGTACTCGGACGAACAATAATCGGAACCGCAGATCATCGACTCCATGCCGACATATTGCATCTTTGTGATCAAACCCAGCGCACCACAATGAGGACAAGCCAGTACGGCAACGTAAGGGTTGCTCGCCTCGCCCATCGCTCCCGTGTTCTCCAGCACAAACAAGGTTCCAGGTTCCATCTGCTCTGGAATCCACTCTCCAAGCAATTCAAGATCCGTCAACATGCTTATTCCTCCTGTGCGATCCTGTTACCTGTGTGATCACTGTTCCTATGTAACGTGCAGGGTTTAGCCCTGCATTCCCTTGCTTGCCACTGCAGAAAGACTCTCGCTATCCTCTGCCTCCCTCCTGGGGTGCTGCTTCACGGTCGTTGTTCCAACGGACGCTCCCGCTAGCCTTCTTGGTAACGAACGGGTCTCTTGTTGCCGCCCGGCGGAAAGACAAAACCACGGCACCGCGCTTTCGCTCGGCCGGGTGGACAAAATAACTGCGCAGAAAATTCCAAAGCCAGGCCAACGCCACCCGCCACATGCCGCGGGAAAGCGTCGGCATCACCGCCATGCGGAGGGATCTGAATTGCGCCTGGGTGGTGTGCGATTCCTGGCCCCGTATGAGCTCGGGATGTACGAGCTTTGGGCGCTGCGGGCCCCACCAACGCGGGCCAGTGGAGTTTGGCCGGTTCCTATTGTCCGTCGGGCCCACAACCACAAGCCTGCGAAATCTGTTCTGCGGATGCTTACTCATTTGGCCGAGTCACCTACCGAGGTGAAGTTTGCGTTTGCAAGCCGAACATTGAACTCATTCTTTCCGCGAGCCTTGTTTTCGTCAATGCACGATTCGTTCGCACGAATCAATTCCCTTTATTTATGCACCAAGATGCACACATCTCGTTACTGCTGCGCGGGCATCATCTTCTGCTCGATACCCGACTGCTTCTGTTGAGCGATGGCGCCCGACGGTTTCTCTTGAGCGACCGTGCTCGACGGAGCAGCCGGCGCCGCATGCAACGCGCGATAGATCGATTCATTGCGAAGAATCGCCTGCACGTAATCGCGGGTCTCCGTAAAAGGAATCGATTCCACAAATTCATCCATGCCGTGATATTTGCCGATCGACTGCCAGTCCGTTACCCGGCTGTCGCCGGCATTGTAGGCGGCGAAGGCGTACGCAGGCTGACCATCAAACTTATCCAGGGTCTGCTTGAGATAGCGCGAGCCAAGGCGGATGTTGGTCTCCGGGTTGAGCAATTCAACTTCGTTGAAATGGCGAATGCCCTCTTCCCTGGCCATGGAGCGGCCGACGGAGGGCAACAACTGCATCAACCCAAATGCATTGGCGGAACTGATGGCCCCGGGGTTGAACTCCGACTCCTGGCGAATAAGCGAGGCCACCATGTACGGATCCAAACCGTTTTTCGAGGCCTGCTGCTCGATGGAGCTCCAATATTGCTGGGGAAAAAGAATCTTCCAGTAGCCCATGGGGATGGTGTCGATGGGCGCCGAGGTATAGAACGGCAGGGCCCGCTTCAACACACGCATGGCGCGGAATGTTTCACCGTCGGAGGAATAAATCTCCGCCTCGGCGAAAGCTCCCCATTGTTCGCTGCCATCGGCGGCCTGAATCTCGGCGGGAATGTATTCGTTCAAACCGGCGTTGGCCAATAGGCGCGCCTTGATCACGTGCTCGTCGTCCTCCGGCACGTCGTCGGTGAGTGGGGGAATCTCCTCGCGGCGAATGCTGCTCAGCATGGCAACCTCGGCCGGGGTGACGGAGCCCATCTCCGCCAAACGTTCGCGAGACAACTGGGCGTAGTAATAATGCTCAAAAACGCGGGAAACGGTCTGATAGTAGGCCGCGGCGAGGGCGGGTTGGTGTTCCTGATCGGCATACAAACGGCCGCGCCAGTAGAGGGCGGCCGGAATTTCCTTACCACCGGCATACAGAGCGATCTGCTTGTCGAAGAGCAACGCTGCCGCGGAGTAGTTTCCCAAACGGTAGTTGAGCCAGGCCGCTTTCCAATGGCTGCTGGGCGCGTAGCGGTGGGTGGGAAAACGAGTGGCCAGTTCACCGTAGTAGGTGATGGCCTGGGGGTAGTCCTTGCGCAGCAGGTACATGTTGCCCGAGGTGTAAAGTGCTTCAGCCAACCACGGGCTTTCGGGAAAGCGCTGCTCCATCTGGGTGATGAGAGACTGCACCGTGCCGCCATCGTCCTTGTTGCGCGCCAACTCGACGGCCAGGTACATGCGTCGAGCGCCGCTCTCATCCTGGCTATCAGGCAGCGAATCCACTTCTTCTTTGCTGAGGCGCCTTGTTTTCAGGTCGCAGGAAGCGGCGGCTACCAGGAGCGCGCCTTTTGCCTGGGGATCTGTTTTGGGATCGTTGGCCAGGGCACGGTATTCCTCGCCCGCATCGGCGAATTTTCCGCCGGCATAGAGTGCGTCCGCGTGGGCTCTTCGCTCCGCCATGGTGAGCGGCGGGTTGGCTCCGACCACGGCGAGCTGGGCCTTGGCTTGCTGGCCTTCGTTACTTAAAGGAAAGCCGAGAAAGATATGGCGATAGAGCTTGGCCGCTTCGTCCAGTCCCCCCGTCATCTGATTGGCTCGAGCCAGGGCCAGTTGGAAATCTGCGTGCCCAGCGATGGGATCGGCTGCGTGTTCGCGGAGCACCTTGAGCGCCGTTTGGGGATCGTTCTGATCCAGCGAGAGATTGGCGATCATCACCGGCAAGCGGGCAACGAAAATGCTCTCAGGATATTTGGCGGCAAAGCCGGTGAGCAGGGTTTCCGCGTCGGAGAGCTTGCCTGATTCCATCAACGCCTGGGCGGCGAGGAAATCGGCATAGTCGTCCATGGTCGTGCCCAAGGCATTTGCTTTCTGGAAGCTTGCGGCTGCTTCCGGATAGCGCTTGTCCAATAAGTAGGCGTGTCCCAGGGCCAGGTACCCCGCAGAAGCGGCCTCCCCCGTGTGGGCTCGGGCGTAAGCGGTGACGCCCGCGTAGGCTGCGGGCGACCGCATGGTGGTTAGTTCCTGGGCCATAGGCCTGAGCTGGGACGAGGCGACAAAGGCCCGCTGGAGCTTGCGGCTGCGGGCGATACTCCTGGCACTGCGCGGCTTGCGCCGGGTTTTGGCATGGCGCACGTGCGAGGCGCCGGCGCGACCGGTCTTGGCATGGGTCCTGCTGGCTGTATGCGCGGGATGGTGGGCCGGGGGATGTTTTTTAGCCGGCGCGGTCTGCGACGTGGCTCCGCTCCAGCTCACGGCAAGCAGTAACAGCCAGGAGAATAGGGCTCGTACAGTCATGACTCGATCGATTGCTTCCCTCTCCACTTGCCTGCCCCAGGCGGCTGCGACCATAACAATCTGCAAACCTGCCCTTATAAAAGACTCTAAGCGGAAAATTTGGTTGCGCGCAGGGTTTCGTGCCACTACCAGCCCGATTAGGAACCCAGTCAAATACCGCTGCCAGCCCACTTCGGGAGCAGTGTGCGTGGCAGGCGTTGAAGCGTTTTGGGTCGCCAGGCCGCTGCGGTTTTCTCAGCCGGCCATGGTGAGCAAAGTTGAGCGTTTCCCTTCTTTCCAGGAAAAGATGCCTATTTCGCAGGTTACGCATTTTGCGGTGTGCCGCCATGCCCATTTAGTATGAGGAGACGCGCAGCGCCCGCAGGCGGCCCACTCCAAGCGCGCAGCATCGATGCCCTTCTCCCTCGAGCACCTCCGCAAAACGTGCATCAGGGTGGAGAACGGTCTGGAAAGGTCGAATTTCTGAACCCGTCACCAATGCCTATCATCCAAGCACAAGGGACTGAAGAGGTTCACCCTGACATCCTGCTGGTTAACCGGGCGCGCGAAGGCGATGTACAGGCCTTCGAACAGCTGGTTAAGCAGTACGATCGGCAGGTGTTCCGCATCGCGCAGCACATCACGCAGAACCGGGAGGATGCGGAGGATGTGGTCCAGGATGCGTTTTTAAAGGCTTACGAGAAGCTGGATCAGTTCCAGGGGAATTCGAAGTTTTATACCTGGCTGGTGCGCATTGCGGTGAACGAGTCGCTGATGCGGCTGCGCAAACGGCGTACCGGGCGTATGGTATCCATCGATGAAGACGTGGAGACGGAAGAAGGCTCCATGCCGCGCGATCTGGCCGAATGGAGGCCCGACCCCGAGATGATGTACGGGCAGTCGGAACTGGCAGAGATCCTGCGCAAAACGATTCAGGGCTTGCCGCCCGGTTTTCGAGTGGTGTTCGTGTTGCGCGACGTGGAAGGTTTGTCGACGGAAGAAACCGCGGAAACGCTCGGACTGAGCGTGCCGGCGGTCAAGTCGCGGTTGTTGCGAGCGCGGCTGCAGTTGCGGGAGCGGTTGAGCCGCTACTTCCGTAAGAATGGGGATGGGACGAAATGAATTGCTCAGAGTTTTTGGCGCAACTCGGTGATTTTCTGGACAACCAGGTACCTACGGGCCTGGTCGCCGAACTGCAAGCCCATCTCGATGGATGCGAACACTGTTTGATCACCATGCAGACGACGCAAAAGACTATCCAGATTTACCGGAATCACGAAGTTTATGAGCTGCCCGCAGGTTTGCGCACGCGGCTCCAGGCGGCGATTCTGGCGAAGTGCAAAAAGGGCTGCTAAGGGTGAAAGGTGTTAATGGGTAAGCGGCCTCAAAGCGGTTTGGCGTGTCTAACGGTCAACGGGCGTACCTCAGGAGCTGAAGCCCGTACTGGAAAAAGCCCGAAGGCTGACCTTAGCCCAGGACGCCAGTCCTGCATGGATGCTGCAAGATGATCGAGTCCGGCAGGGTCGGCTGAAAATACGCCGCCACTTGCCCCCTAGACAATTTTCAGTCGACTGCGTCCTGGGCTAAGGTCAGCCGTCCCGCAGGGACTAAATAGATAATCTCTGGTTCTCACGCAGACTCTAAAGCCCTGTCTTTGTCGGGTTGTTCAGGGCCCGACTAAAGTCGTGCCCTGATACAAAGCACTAGAGCTAGGACCTCACATAACAAAAAGGGCCACCTAAGGTGGCCCTTTTTGTTATGCGAAGAGCTGGTTAGTTGTCGTCGCGGCGTTGCAGGGTCGGGCGGTCGTTGCCGGTCTGCTTGTCGGAGTCGGATGCATTGGGGTCGCTGTTCGTGGAACTAGCACGGCGTAGAGTCGGGGCGTTGCCCTTTCCACCGTCGTTCAGCTTGCGCTTGTTCTCGATCCGCGCCAAGCGAGCCTTGACGTCGTCGAATTCAGAGGTCGTCACTACATATTCCGCGCGTGGAGGCAGAATGGTGGCGATTTCCTTTTGCGTTGCCTCGATGCGATCGGGGGTTTGCGGATGGCTGGAGAAGGCTTTGGCAATCAGGTGCGGCTTGGTTTTCTCCAAATTCTCAAGCTTTTCAAAGATGGTTACGAACGCCTGCGGATCGTATCCCGCTCGGTACATGTACTGCACGCCGAGAAAGTCGGCCTGCGACTCAAAACCGCGGGAGAACTGCAGGAAAGTCAGTGGAATGCCAATCTGCGCCGCCTCGTAAATGCCATATCCTGTCCAGCCGCCGATAAAGATCAGCGGGATGGTGCCCAACTGCGCGTAGTTCATGCGCGTCTGCTCACGGACGGCATGGTGCGCCGCTACGTGCGATATTTCGTGGGCGATGACGCCTGCCATTTCCGCTTCATCGTCGGCGGTCAAAATAAGGCCGCTGTTCACATACATAAAGCCGCCAGGCAGGGCCATAGCGTTGACTTCATCGGAATCGATCACCTTGATGGTGAAGGGCACCTTGGCATCGGAATTCTTGACCAGATTTTGTGCGACGCGGTTGACATATTCGTTAATAACCGGGTCGTTGATGAACTTGACGCTCTTTTCCAACTGCATGGCGTAGGACTTGCCCATGCGAATCTCGGTCTCGGTCGAATACCAGTTGCCCATGCCACGCCCGCCGATGTCTCGGGTACCGACGGCGTTCACGTCGTCGACGCTGCCGGTCTTAATACCCGGCATTTTTTGATCGGTTGGGGGCGTCGTGTCTGAGACCGGCGAAGTAGGCGGAGTATCTGATGGGGCCGCAGCCGGCTGGCTTGCCTGTGGCGGAGTGGAGGCCGGTTGACTGGTCTGGGGCTGGCTGTTTTGAGGAGTGTTCTGTCCGTACGCGGTGAGGGTGAAGCTGGGCGCCAGCAGCAGGCTGCTCGCAACCATCAATTCTGCCGGTATCAGGCTCTTACGCAGCATATTGCTCATGACTACCTCTTGTTGCACCTGGATATAACCGTAGGCCCACTTCTGCTATGGCTATTAGACCAAGTATGCGCGCTTTCGCGAGCCGATGGCCCGGAATTTCGCCAAAAGAGCAAAAGTGTTTGCGTGGGATGGTTCCGGGGAGGAGCGACCAACATGGAGTCACGGCGGAGCTCTCCGTTTGGAAACCCAGTCCCGCAGGGACGGCTGAAAACAGGCCGCGAGCCGATTCCGGGGAACCTTCAGCCGTCCCCCCGGGACTCAATCGTGTTGCAGTGATGTACCCAGGATTGCGTCCTGGGCTAAAGTCACCAGAGTTGTCCAAATTGGCTCGTGGATGAGCGCAGCTTGGCGGTCAACAACGGTGAGGTTTGCTTTGCATCAGGGCACGACTTTAGTCGGGCCATAAAGGGACAAAGAGAGTTGGGCTTTAGCCCCTGTGGGCGCCGACAACGCAGCAAACTCGACGATACGTGCCGTGCAAAGACAGCAGTACAGGGGCTAAAGCCCTCATCTTGTTGCGACGTAACGGCCCGACTGAAGTCGTGCCCTGATACAAACCCCCGACCTGATTTCCCATACCCGGCTTCCCACGCAGTTTGTCTAATAAAATCGCCAACACGTAATCGGCCGGCCAGCTAATTTGGACAGCTCTCAAAGTCAACCGTCCCTTCGGGACTAAATTTCGAAGTGGGCTTACTCCCGCGGACTCCTTGGTCCTGTGCGCTCGTCATAGGAGATAACTTTGCTTCGCACCAGGTGGGGACCGGTTTCGGTTTGGCGCGTTTCGGTCAAAAAGGAGTTCACCAGCCGGGCCAGCAGTTCAGGGCATTCCTCGTAGGGCAGATGACCGGTGCCGGGCAGAAGCTCAAATTCCACACGATCAAAGCATTGGCGCAGATTCTGGGCGGACTCCAGAGACACAGCCCTATCCCGATCGCCCCACAGCAAAAGCGCAGGGATGCGACGTACGTGCTTCAGCGCGTGCTCTAGCCCGGCCATGTCCTTAAACCAGGCTCTGAGCATGTCAAGGACGTAATCAACGGTTCCAGGCACGCGCAGCGAACCAATGTACTTGGCCAGGGAGCCGTCCCTTACCTGGCTGGGATCCCCATACATGCGGCCAAGGGCGAGCGATTGCATGGACCCAGGCAGAGTGGCGATGCGGTGAGCAAACCAAGTCCCCAAACTCGAGAGGTAGAAGTTGACCAGGGGATCGGCGAGATGCGAGAACGGGTTCGCCGGGGCGTGAAGCGACAGGGTCTTGACCCGGTCTGGGTATTTTGCAGCCAGCATGAGCGCTACCGCGCCGCCGTGCGAGGTGGCCAAAAAGTCCGCCGCGCCGATGTGCGACGCATCCATGAACTCGATCATCCGCCCGGCTTGGGCTTCCAGTCTTGCATCGATCCCCGGTACACGGTCTGACTCGCCGATTCCCAGGGAGTCCACCGCGAAGACCATCGACTCCTCAGCCAGACGCGGGATCACCGGCTCCCAGGTCGAGGCAGTTCCCAGCAGACCGTGTAGCAAAATAAGCTCGGGGCCAGCGCCTGCCTGGAGGCAGTGCATCTGGTGTCCGTCTACTTGGACCCAACGCTTGTCGATAGGGACTCGCCCGATCGAATCCAAAATCCAACGAGCCAATGCCATTGGACCCCTAGCCTCTCGCCTGAATCTTCCGAATTCACATTCTATTCATACAGGTTCAGAACACAATGACGGATTAAAAGATGCCCTAAGCGAAAGCCAGTGAAGGCATCCGAAATTCCCAAAAATAAGATTTAGCGATATGGAGTGTCATATCCCAGTGGTGGAAATCAGCAGATCTCATGTTAAGGCAATGACTGGTCTGATTTCGTCCCTGCCGATGCTCGTATATCTCTTCTTGAATCAAGGGTATACTGGTGCCGTAAATGTTCACCCCAGAGAAAAGCCTAAGGATGCCAGGCTGAGCCATTGGTCCGTAGCGTGCTCTGGTGTCCTGGGGAAGCCTCTGTTCTTACTCGCAGCGCCGCGATGCTTAAGACGTTTCAAATTCGGGTCGCCGTAGTCCTTCTCGCCGGGTTCACTCTGGCGGCTGCGGTGCTTGCGGCCCTGAATTTCTCCAAAGAGGGTTCCTATCCCCAGCCCACCGACAAGGTGATATGGCAGGAAGCGCCTGGAGGCCTAAGGGCCGTACGGGTGGCGAAGGATGGTCCTGGCGAACGAGCCGGCATCAAAGCCGGGGATCTGTTGGTCGCCGCAAACAATATCCCGACGCCGCGGGTGTCTTCGCTCATCCGGCAGTGGTTTGCCGTGGGCACCTGGCGAAACGCTGATTATTCTCTCATTCGTTCGGGCGTGCCGATCCACGCATCGGTCCTGATTGAGGCCGCCGACCGGACGGAAAACCAAGGCCTGCGGCTGATCGCGCTGGTTTATCTGTCTATTGGTCTTTACGTGCTCTTCAGGCGATGGACCGCGCCACGCGCTACTCACTTCTACGTCTTTTGCCTCGCCTCCTTTGTTCTCTATTCGTTCGATTACACGGGCAAACTAAACGGGTTTGACTGGACGATTTATTGGGGCAAGATCCTGGCTGGGGCGCTGCAGCCGGCGTTGTTCCTGCATTTCGCGTTAGCGTTTCCCGAAGAGCGGCCGGCGTCGCGGCGCCACTGGATCAACTCCCTGATCTACCTTCCTGGCCTGGGCGTCATCGTCCTGCAGGTGGTGGCCATGCTGCGGTGGGAGGCAACGGGCCTGTTGAAGACGCGCCTGGACCAGCTGGCGACAGCTTACCTCGCGATCTACTATGTTTTGGCCGCGTTGGTTTTCCTGCGTAACTACTTGCGGCAAACGAATCCACTACGCCGGCAGCAGTTGAAATGGCTGACGCGAGGCACTTTGCTTACCGTGATTCCCTTCACGGTGTTGGTTGTCATTCCTTTTCTCACCGGCATTCCTGTTCCCGGCGCCCTATCCAAGCTGGGCGGCCTCTGCCTGGTGTTTTTGCCGCTGACCTTTAGCTGGGCGATTGTCCGCTACCGGTTGATGGACGTCGACCTGATCTTCAAGCGTGGAGTCACCTATACCCTGGCGACAGCGGCGCTGGTTGGGCTGTACTTCGGCGCGGTAGCAGTCGCTGCGGAACTGGTGCATACCCGGTTGCCCAGTGCCGGCGCGTGGGGACTGATCGCTGCCATCATCATCACCGCCCAGCTCTTTGAGCCGCTCAAGCGGGCCATCCAGGACCGTGTAGACAGGGTGTTCGACCACAAGCGCTATGACTACCGGCAGACCCTGATTACGTTCGGCCGCGGTTTGAGTTCACAGACGGATCTGGGCAGGCTGCTGACTTCTATTGTGGAGCGCTTGTCGCAGACGCTGCTGGTGGCGCGCGTGGCCATCTTCTTTCCCGATCGGAACGGGGGATACCGGCTCATGGCGGCGCACGGCCTGCCGGCGCAACTGCTCACGCCCGAGACTCATCCCGGACTAGAGTTTCTCAACTTCGATCAGCCGGATGCGGGCACCCACATTTTCCTGGAGAATCCGCAGCAGGCGCTTCACTTGAGTCCCGAAGAGCGCCAGTCTGCTGCCTCGCTCGATCTGAACTATTACCTTCCCTGCCGCCTGCAGGAGAAGACAATAGCTGTTATCGGGCTGGGGCGCACTACTCACGGAGATTTCCTCTCCAGCGAAGACGTGGAGCTGCTCGAGTCCATGGCCAGCTATATCGGGATCGCGATCCAAAACGCGCGTCTGTACGCCAGCCTGGAGCAGAAGATCTCGGAGTATGAGCGGTTGAAAGAGTTCAACGAAAATATCGTCGAGTCGATTAATGTCGGCGTGTTCGCGGTGGATTTAGAGGAACGAGTCGAGAGCTGGAACGCGCAGATGGAAGTGATGTACGCCATGTCGCGCCAGGAGGCCGTGGGGCAATATCTCCGCGACATACTGCCGGCAAATTTTGTGACTGAGTTCCTGCGCTTGAAAGATGAGCCCGGTGTGCACAACCTCTATCGTTTCCGGCTGCAGACGCGTACCGGCGAGAACCGCTGTGCCAACGTGGCCATTGCGCCGTTGGTTTCTCGCAATTTTGAGGTGGTCGGGCGCATCATCATCGTGGATGACATTACCGAGCGCATGGAACTCGAAGCGCAGCTGACACAGGCCGACAAACTCTCCTCTATTGGGCTACTGGCAGCGGGTGTCGCCCACGAGGTCAACACGCCTCTCGCAGTAATCTCGTCGTATACCCAGATGCTGGCCAAGCAGGTGCGGGGAGATCAAAGAGTGGCTCCGCTTTTAGACAAGATCACGCAACAGACCTTCCGGGCCTCGGAAATCGTGAATGGCTTGCTGAATTTTTCGCGCACGGGCGCGGCGGAGTTTACGGCTCTCGACTTGAACCACGTGATCGAAGAAACGCTAAAACTGCTGGAGCACCAGTTTCGCGTTTCGCAGGTGCAACTGGAGACGTCGTTCGAGGATAATCTTCCGCCGATTTTGGGCAACTCGGGCAAACTGCAGCAGGTCTTTCTCAACTTATTCCTGAATGCCAAGGATGCGATGGCTGCGGGGGGTACACTGCGGGTAGCCACGCAAGCAAACGGGCATGTAGCGGTCGACGTATCTGACACCGGCTCGGGCATTGCTCTGGAACATGTGCAGCGAATTTATGACCCTTTCTTCACCACGAAACTTACGGTGGGCGAGGGGCAGCGCAGAGGTACAGGATTGGGGTTGGCGGTGAGCTACGGCATTATCCAAGAGCATGCGGGCAAGATCCAGGTAGAGAGCCAGGTTGGCAATGGCACTACTTTCCACCTCGAATTCCCCATGGCAAGGAAACCCGCCCATGTCTGAGGCAGGCATTCTCGTTCCCCAAGGTAAAGCGAGCGTTTCGAACCCGGAGCCGACGGCCCGCATTCTCATCATTGACGATGAGGCAGCGATTCGCGAGTCGCTGGAAACGCTGCTGGTGCTGGAGGGCTACATGGTCGATCTGGCCCCTGAAGGCCAGGCTGGTCTGAGAGCTATCGACAGCCGAAATTATGACCTCGTTCTGCTGGACCTGGCGCTGCCAGGGCTCAATGGGCTGGAGGTTTTGGCGCGCATCCGGGAGCGCCAGCCAAACCTGCCAGTCATCATGATCACCGCCTATGGGACGGTCGGTAACGTAGTCGACGCCATGAATGGCGGGGCGCAGAATTTTGTTCAAAAGCCCTGGGACAATGAAAAACTGCTGGCCGATATCCGTGCCGCGACCGCGCGGCAGCGAGCGGAAGAAGAGAACGTCCAGCTCAAGCGGGCGCTGAAGCAGCGCTATAACTTCGAGAATATCGTGGGCAAGAGCGAGCCCATGCTGCGCATCTTCGACCTGGTGGCCCAGGTGGCTCCCACTCGTTCCACGATTCTGATTCAAGGCGAGAGCGGAACGGGCAAGGAGCTGATCGCCAAAGCGATCCATGCGAATTCTCCCCGCCGCGACAAGCCGTTCGTGCCGGTGAATACCGGGGCCATGCCCACGGATTTGCTGGAATCCACACTTTTTGGTCATGTCAAGGGGGCGTTCACGTCCGCTGTTTCCGCCAAAAAAGGGCTGTTTGAGATGGCCAACTTTGGCACCCTCTTCCTGGACGAAATTGGAACCATGGGGATGGATACGCAGGCCAAGGTGTTGCGAGTGCTTCAGGACCGCCGCTTCATGCACCTGGGTGGCGTGCACGAGATCCAGGTGGACGTGCGTATCCTCGCCGCCACCAATGTGGATCTGCGACAGGCCGTGCGGGAAGGCAAGTTTCGTGAGGATCTGTACTACCGGCTGAATGTGATCACCATCGATCTGCCGCCGCTGCGTACCCGCCGGGAAGATATTCCTCTGCTGGCCGCGAGCTTTCTCAAGCGCTATGCGGAGGAAAATGATTTGCCCCCGCGCACTCTGGCGCCGGAAGCGATGCGGGTGCTGATGGACTATGACTGGCCGGGCAACGTCCGGGAGTTGGAAAACGTCATTGAGCGGGGCGTGGTTCTCTCCTCCACGCCCAGCATTGGGTTCGACCTTCTGCCCGGCCATCTTACTGGCCGCAGCTACTCCTCCAGCCTGCTGGAGCACAATCCCGACGCCTCCTTGTTCGACATCCTGGAAGATATTGAGCGGCGCATCATCATCGATAAGCTGGAGCGCTGCAAGTGGAACCAGACGGACGCGGCCGAGCAGTTCCGCATCCCTCTTTCCACGCTGAACCAGAAGATCAAGCGGCTCTCCATCGAGATCAAGAAGCGAATGAAAGACTAGGGCGGGGCGTGTGGTACCCTCGGCTTGGGTATGCCATTCGAACCGATTGAAAGCTGGGCCAAGAAGGCCGTGGTCGCGGTACAGGACTATGCCATACTCTCGGGCCGGGCTCTCGCCAACATCTTTCAGCGTCCGCACTACTTTGGCGACGTCATGACCCAGGCTGACTCTATCGGGATAGGGTCACTGCCGATTGTCATCCTCACGGGCTTCTTCACCGGCGGCGTGCTGGCGCTGCAATCCGCATCTTCGCTGGCTCAGTTCGGCGCCACCGCGATCACGGGAGAGCTGGTCAGTCTTTCGATGATCAAGGAACTGGGTCCGGTGCTCACCAGCCTGATGGTGTCCGGTAGAAACGCGTCCGGCATGGCCAGCGAACTCGGCTCCATGATGGTCACCGAGCAGATTGATGCCATGCGTGCGTTGGGCACTGACCCGTTGAAGAAGCTGGTGACGCCGCGCCTGTACGCCACGGTTTTCATGCTCTTCTTCCTCACCATCATCTCCGACACTGTGGGCACGCTGGGCGGAGCCTTCGTATCCGTGGTCATGCTAGGACAGAATGGGTCGCAGTATTTTCATACCGCATACCAGACACTGCGTTACCCCGATATCCTTCAGGGCCTGGTAAAGCCTGTGGTCTTCGGTTTCATCATTGCGACCATCGGTTGCTTTTATGGCATGACCACGCGCGGCGGCACCCAGGGTGTTGGCCGCTCCACTACGCAGGCGGTGGTCGTATCTTCTGTGCTCATCATCTTCGTTGACTTCCTGATCAGCCAGTTCATGATCAACGTCTTCGGTTTCTGAACGCATGGTGACCGCGCCCCAGACCGAACGACCAGCAACCCAGGATGATCCGTCGCAGCCGGTCGTCGTCTTCGACGACGTCTCGATCGGCTTTGAAGGCAAGCAGGTTCTCGAGAATATTTCGCTGGCGGTTTCTCCGGGACAAACCAGAATCCTGTTGGGGCCGGCGGGCAGCGGCAAAAGTGTGCTGCTGAAGCTCGCAAATGGGTTGATACGGCCTGACTCCGGAACCATTACGGTTTTCGGCGAACGAATCGACAACATGCCGGAAGAGCAACTCTTCCAGTTGCGTGGGCGTATTGGCATGGTGTTCCAGGAGGGAGCCCTGTTCGATTCGCTCACCGTACGCGACAATGTGGCCTACCGCTTGATGGAGCAGAAAATCCCCGAGGCCGAAGTAACGGAAAGGGTGCGTGAGGCGCTTCGTTTCGTCGAATTGGAGCAAACGCTGGACAAGTTTCCCTCGCAGCTTTCCGGAGGTATGCGCCGCCGGGTAGCGATTGCCCGGGCGATTGTGAACCGGCCGGACCTGATCCTCTACGACTCCCCTACTGGCGGATTGGATCCTATTACTTCGACGACCATCGTTGAGCTGGTCATGAAGCAGCGCGACGTTTATCAAACCAGTTCCCTGCTGGTGACACATCGTTTGCAGGATGCCTTCATGTTGGCCACGCATACGTTTGACCGCGAACAGAATCACATGGTGCCGATTCCCAATGGGGGGTTGGATTCGAAGACGAATTTCCTGGTCTTGCATGACGGGCATATTGTTTTCGATGGATCCACGCATGACCTGGTGCACAGTGAGGATCCATTCCTGAAGGAATATTTGTCCTAAGCCATCTAGCTAGAGGGAATCGGACGGGTGCCCCACGTTCGCCCAAGTGTACGTGGGACGAAAATGATGGGCGGAGCCCTACGAACGCTCTTTCTTGAAGCCCTGGCAGACCTCACTGAGTGTAACCGTTTCGGTATCTTTTTTCTCCTCATCTTAAGGCGGTTGAAGGGCTTCGCCCATCATTTTCAGCCCATGTACGCTTGGGCGAACATGGGGCACCCGTCCCTGCTTTATCAAAGTCGTTGTGCTAGTCTTAAAGGTTTGCTACCAGCTTTTTGAGGTGCCTACTGGCATGGCGTTCAAGTTTAAAGGTGTTGATTTTATGCAGTTTGATGGGCTGCTCTCGGGCGACGAGCTGCTTTCGCGGGATACCACACGTGAGTTCGTGGAAGACAACGTGATCCCCATCATCGAGCAGTGCAATCGCGATGGGCGGTTTCCACGAGAGTTGATCGAACCGATGGGAAAGCTGGGCTTCTTTGGCGCCAGCCTCGAGGGCTATGGATGCGCCGGCATGTCCAATGTGGAGTATGGCCTGGTGATGCAGGAGCTAGAGCGTGGAGACTCGGGACTGCGCAGCTTTGTCAGCGTGCAGTCGGCGTTGGTCATGTATCCCATTTACACCTTCGGCAGCGACGCACAGAAGAATGCCTGGCTACCCCTCATGGCATCAGGAGAGAAGCTGGGTTGCTTTGGGCTTACCGAGCCCGACTACGGTTCGAACCCAGGAGGGATGCGGACACGCGCCCGCAAAGAAGGCGACGAGTACGTTCTTAACGGGGAAAAAATGTGGATCACGTCGGGATCGATCGCCGACGTAGCCGTGATCTGGGCAAAAGTGGACGACGAGGATGGCAAGGTCAGAGGGTTTCTGGTCGAGACCAACCGGCCCGGGTTCTCGGCCTACGATGTACATGGCAAGTGGTCATTGCGGGCCTCGGTCACCTCCGGCCTTTCGTTGCAGGATGTGCGCATCCCGGCGTCTAATCTGCTGCCGGGCTCGGGCGGCCTCAAGTCACCGCTCATGTGCCTCAACCAGGCCCGTTACGGCATCAGCTGGGGTGGACTGGGCGCCGCGATGTCCTGTTACGACACCGCACTCCAGTACGCTCTGTTGCGGAAACAGTTTCGTGAGGAACCCATCGCCAGCCACCAACTGGTGCAGGAGAAATTGACCTGGATGATCTCGGAGATCACCAAGGGCCAACTGCTCGCGCTCCAGGTGGGACGGCTCAAAGACGCGGGCAAAGTAAGTTTCGAACACATCTCTATGGCCAAGCGGAACAACATCTGGATGGCGCTGGAGTGTGCGCGCATGGCACGGGACATCCTGGGCGGCAACGGCATCACCGATGACTACCCGGTCATGCGGCACATGATGAACCTCGAATCAGTGAAAACCTACGAGGGCACCCACGACATTCACACACTCATTATCGGACAAAGCGTTACCGGTATTCCCGCCTACTAGGGGTTCATTCTGTAAAATCACTGTTGAAGGGCTGCGGGAGTGTGCAGCCCGTTCCCCCCTATTTCGCAACCTCTGGCTATAAACCGCGTCTCTAATAAAGAGCGGATAAATTGAGCCCAACAGGTGTGCTGCACATGGATGTGAAGTCCGCTTCGAGAAGAGTATTGCTGCTGGGCAAGATACAGCGCCGCCCGGAGCTGGACGCCTTGCGCGGACTTTTCCTGGTTTGGATGACGCTGACGCACCTGCCCACCCGCCTCAGCGAGCTGGTAAACCAACCGTTTGGCTTTGTTTCATCCGCTGAAGGTTTTGTGTTTCTATCCGGCATGCTGGTGGCAACCCTGTACATTCACCGGGCGGAGGAAGACAGCGACGATGTGCGCAGCAAACTCTGGAAGCGCGCACTCAGAATCTATGGCTACCATCTCATCATGTTGGCCATGGTGTTCACGGTAGTGGCGGCGTTTGCCGCGCATACCCATCGCGCGGCCATCTACAACCTGCTCAACTTCTACCTGGCCCACCCGCTTACCGCGATCATCGGGTCACTCCTCCTGATCTATTGCCCGCCGCTACTCGACATACTCCCCATGTATGTGACTTTTCTCCTGCTCACGCCCTACATCCTGGGAGTAGCGGTGCGCAAAGGTTGGAACAACATTCTGCTGGTGAGTGGTCTGGTATGGGTTTTGGCCCAGTTTGGTTTGCGCAGCTGGATGCATAACCTGGTGGTGCATGCGACGGGCCTACATATCCCTCTGCAAGAGACAGGCGCCTTCAACCTTTTTGCCTGGCAGGCGATCTGGGTTCTGGCTTTGTGGCTGGGGGCCAAGTCGGCGCAGCATGACAACCCTCTAAGCCGGCTGCCTGGCTATGTGTTTGTATTGAGCGGGGCGATTTGCCTGTTTTTTCTGGGCGTGCGCCACGACTGGCTTGGGTCCCATCTCACCCAGGAAGCGCTGGGCTTGTCGCTGGATAAATGGCAGATCGGACCACTGCGTATGCTGAACCTTTTCGCTTTTTCATGCATGATCTTCTGGTCGCGGAAATATTTGACCAAGCTGGTCCTGGTCGAGCCTTTATTGACCCTGGGCAAAGCTTCTCTCGAAGTGTTCTGTGCTCATGTGTTTTTCGTTTTTGTAGGTCTGGCGCTGCTGTACGGTGAAGTGACGGAACTGCACGGCCGTTACGCACTCAGCCTCTTGATCATCACGTTCAGTGCGCTGATCCTGGTAGCACTCCGGGAAGTACGGCGCAAGCAGAAGGCTCGCCTAACTCCGCCGGCGGGCACGGCGAATCGGGAGTCATTTCGGCCGGCATCGACCTTGAACCCTCCGCCCGCGGAAAGCCGGGCAGAAGTCTAGACGGCGACGGTGAACGTGTCTTCGCTGCGGACTACGTTGCGGTAGAGGGTGTCACGCTCCACCGGTTCGCGGCCAGCCTCACGGATTAAGCGCACCAGGTCAGCGCGGCGCATCCCTTGCGGTGTGGTTGCTCCGGCGTCGTGATAGATCTTCTCCTCAACCACAGTGCCATCGATGTCGTCGGCGCCGAAACGCAAGGAGATCTGCGCGATCTTGGCGGTCATCATCTGCCAATAGGCCTTGATGTGGGAAAAGTTATCCAGCAATAAGCGGCTCACGGCAATCTGCCGAATATCCGTGAGGCCAGTGGTTGTGGGCAGATGATCGAGGGCTGTGTGGGCGGGATGGAAAGCAAGCGGGATAAAGGTCTGGAACCCGCCGGTGTCATCCTGCACGGCGCGGAGGCGCAGGATGTGGTCCACCCGATCTTCGTCGTTCTCGACATGCCCATAAAGCATGGTGGCGTTGGAACGCAGGCCTAACTTGTGCGCCGTGCGCGCGGTTTCCAGCCACTCGTCGCCGTCGATTTTGTGATCGCAAATGATGTGCCGTACACGATCGGAGAAGATTTCGGCACCGCCACCCGGCATGGAATCTACACCGGACTCCTTCATTTTGGTCAGGGTCTCGGCGATGGTCAGCTTGGCGCGTTTTGCGAGGTAAGCTACCTCGACCATGGTGAAAGCCTTGATGTGTACCTGGGGAAAGCGCTCCTTGAGGCCGGCTACCAGATCCAGGAAATATTGGAATGGTAGGTCGGGATGCAAACCACCTACAATGTGGAATTCGGTCACAGCCTCGCTGTAACCGGAGGCAGCAGTTTGCCACGCTTCTTCCAGGGCCATGGTGTAAGCGCCGGGGCCATCTTTTCTGCGGCCAAAAGCGCACAGCCTGCAGGCAGCCACGCAAACGTTGGTTGGGTTGATGTGGCGGTTGACGTTGAAATAGGCAACGTTGCCGTGCAGGCGTTCGCGGACAAAGTTTGCCAACCAGCCTACGGCCAGGATATCGCCGGATCGGTAGAGAGCGACACCATCGTTGAAATCGAGGCGCTGGTTTGCCAGGACTTTTTCCGCGATCGGCCGCAAACGGGCATCGTCGGTTTGAAAGCTGTGGCGCGTAGGTGCAAAAGTAGCGGGGCTGCTCACTTCTTTATGATACTCGACCGGCTATTGGCTTCGGTGTTTCATCCCGCCACATCAAAGCAGGGGCCTATGAACTCCTGGGTTAAGATTTGACTGAATGCGACTGCTTAGGACCCTGGCTTTCACCCTCTTCGCGTTACCCGGCGCGCTGGCAGCTCCGCAAAATCAATCTTCCCCTTCGGCAGTTCTACCGCCGGTTACGGCTTACGCGCTTGATCGTGCGAAAGTCACGCTGCCGGCGGATTTTATCGCGCCTCTGAATCTGCTGGTCCTCTCCTTCCAGCGGGATCAGCAGTCTGTGATCGATGGCTGGCTACCGGTGCTGACTCCGGGGGCTCCCTCGATGCAAACCTGGCTGTTGCCTATCTCGCCGCGCGCCAATGGTCTTTACCGGTGGTGGCTGAACGCGTCTTTGCGCACCAGCTTGCCGCCTTCCCAGCCCCGGCGTTATACGGTTCCCTTGTACGTCGATAAGGCGCGGTTTCTCCGTGCTGTGCAGGTTTCTTCTGAGCAGGATGTGGTCCTGCTATTGACCGATAAGACAGGGCATGTACTCTGGCGTACGTCTGGGCCGGTGAGCGATGGCAAGAAGGCCGCCCTGAGTGGTTTTGTGAGCAGGTTTGGACGTTAGGAAACGCAAGGGCGCCCCGGGTCTCGCTTTCGAGACCTGGGATCCTCCTAAGGAAAGGCTAATCGGGTACGTCTTAAAGGCCGTTCCTCAAAATATGCGAACAATCGAGGGGCAATCGACCGGGTAAACAATCGGGCACCCTCGCGGGCGTGGACTATCACCTCGATCTACTACCTAAGCCTTCTCCGAGTGAGCCGCGATCATGTCGATGGCTCGGTGCGCCGAGAGGGCTGCACCTTCCTGCCAACCGACGATGTGGCTGGTATGATCGCCCGCCAGATAGATACGACCCTGGGGCTTGGTCCAGACCTCATAACCGGCCGGGATGCCGACGTCGCCGCCGCTCACCCAGGATCCCAGATTGTACGGAATGTGGCCCCAGCTGACGTAGATGGGATTCTTCAACTCCTGCGAGCGGCCGGGATGAAGGAGTTCTATCGAGTTGCGGGAGGAAGCCAGCTTGGCTTCTGGGTTGGGCAGCCGCCCAAATTCCGAGCCGTTTTCAATGCCATAGCCCCCCAGAATGATGCCGGTTTCGGAGAACATTTTGGCGCTGGGATACCAGATCGTATCGACGGGCGCGTGCAGAAAGGAAAGACCGCCGTAGATGTTGCACTCCTGCTCCCAGAATCGGCGTGATTCCCAGGCGATTTTGTAGGCAGAGTCATAGGAACAACCACTGATGGCCGCTTTCAACTCCGGAGAAAAATCAGTATCCATGGTTTTGAGGATGGTCAGGGGTAAGGCGCAAACGCAGTAGTCCGCACTCACCGTCTCGTGCTTGCCGGTCAAGCCATCGCGGTAGACGACTTTCACGCCCGACTGGTTCTGACGTATTTGGATCACTTCCGCAGGTTGCCGGATCACGCTGCCCAACTTCTTCTTAAATGCCATGGGAATCTGATCCATCCCGCCGACCGGCTGAAACATGGTTGCCTGCCAGTCGATCTCGTCTTCTTCCATCAACTCGCGCCAGAGATGCGCTGACAGCAAGGCGCGCATATCCAGGGGATCGTGGGGAACGCCCACCGTGTCGCCTGCGCCGGGGCTGATCTTCCATCCGGCGCGGGACGACCCCTTATAGAACAGATCCGGAGACAGATCCCCATACTGCTTCAGGAACTCGATCATCTGCTCCTTGTCGTCGTGGCTCAGCTCCTGGTCGAGGGCGCCGCGCTGGACACACTTGGCCAGCAGTTCTGAGACATGGCCGCGGGTATCGTATTCCACCTGCCGGTTTTGTACGGTTTTGCCGCCATCCAGCGTGCTCGCCTGCAGATACGCGCTGCGCGAGGCGTTGACTTCGACTTCCAGCGGGACCCCGAGCTCGCGGCAATAGCCAAGCATGGTGCGATGCACCGAGGGCAACCGCGCGGGACCGAAATTCTGGTATGAACCTTCGCCAAATACGCAGTTCTGCGTGAAGCCATCGGTGAACTGAACCTTGGTCCCGTTGCGCACGGTCCAGTTCCTGCCGCCGACGCGCTCCCGGGCCTCGAGCAGGGTACACGTATAGCCCAGTTTTCCCAGTTCATACGCGGACACCAGGCCGGCAATGCCACCACCGAGAATGACGACGCTGGTCCCCTTGCCGGAGCCGGCGGGATGATCGACCGTGGCTGCGGCCGAAGCCATGACCGGCAACAGGCCCAGGGACTGCATCATGGTGAAGGCGGCGCTATACCCGCCGGCCTGGCCTACCCTCATAAGAAAATCACGCCTGCTCAGACTCATCTTTGAACCACCTTCGATCTTTCCAAATGGCCATAGGCGGCAAATTTGGATGGTAGAATTGGAATTTTCCGGATTGCTGTCGATGTGGGAACGAAGCTCCGTCATGGCAGCGCCGGGCAGCCTTGTGCGCTGCGCTTTATGAGGAAACAGCTTGCATCTACACTTCCTTACCTCGACGCACGAACCAGACCCTGGAATCCAGGGTGGAGAAATGGAGAACGATCAGTCTTCAACCTGGAAGCTGGCACAACAGAGATACAACGAAGGAAGACGTGGTGAAGGGATACGTTTCGACAAGGAGAACGTTCACCACCCGTAACCCGGCAGGACGCTGCACTAGGACGGAAACGAGCTTAGGGTAACGGTACCCGCGCACGAAAGCAACAGTAAAATGGCGGATAATTTTCCGTCGCCTTAACCAGACATGGGTGTGGTAATGACCGAAGAAGGCCCCAGGGCCGAAGAAGTAAGGGATATCGAGTTTTTGCATGAGATTGGCAGCCGCATGGCGGCGGCGGATCCGTTTCATGCTGTGCTCGAACGGGTTGTTGATTTTGTCTCCACGGTAGTGATGTGCGATTCCTGCTTCGTTTACGTTCTCGAAGGGGAAAAGCTGGTATTGCGTGCTTCCAAGAATCCCCACGCTGACTTGGTGGACGAACTTGACTTGCAGTTGGGCCAGGGCATTACGGGATGGGTAGCTATGCATCAGCGGCCTGTAGCCATTGCTTCCCAGGCCTGGAGTGATCCGCGCTTCAAGATGTTCAACGATTTGCCTGAGGATCATTTCGAGGCGTTTCTCTCCGTGCCGATTCTCTGCCGGGGCAAGTTGGTAGGGGTCATCAATGTGCAGCACCGGAAGACACACCACCACAGCCCGCGCCAGGTGCGGCTGATCTCCATGATTGGTTTTCTGGTGGGCGCGGAGCTGGAGATGGCGCGCCTGGAAAGCGAACGCGTGCTGCTCGCCGATCGGCTCGAGGTAAGAAAGCTGATGGATCGCGCCAAGGGGATTCTGCAACGGGAATTGCACCTGGATGAAGAGGGTGCGTATCTGGCTTTGCAAAAGCAAAGCCGGCAAAAGCGGAAGGCGATTCGCGAGATCGCCGAGGCAATTATTCTCACGGAAGAGATTCGGCGGTCCCGTAAGTAACTCGCCTCCCAACACAGCCACCAATGCTTCGGGTGGCCCATTCAAGCCCTCTTTTGGCTTGAGTGGACGAATACACCTGCGGTTTCTTTTCCCCCCTGAATTAGGGAACGTTATAGCATCTTGGCAGTGAATCCTGTCGCCAAGCCTACTCGGGAAGAGCGGGAAGAGATCCAGGAGCAGCGCAGGCCTAAACGGGCTCTGGGGCTCTTTGACTCCACCATGATCGTGATCGGGGTCATGATCGGGTCTGGGATTTTTATTGTTCCAGCAGATATGGCGCGCCTCCTGGGCGGCCCGGGATGGCTTCTGGCAGCCTGGGTGTTTGCCGCGGTGCTCACCATTGCCGCCGCATTTTCCTTTGGCGAGCTGGCGTCGATGATGCCTGGCGGCGGGGGGATGTACCTCTACCTGCGCGAGGCGTACTCACCGCTTTGGGGCTTCCTCTACGGATGGACGCTTTTTACCGTGATCCAGACGGGGACGATTGCCGCAGTGGCGGTTGCATTTGCCCGGTTCCTGGGGGTACTGGCCCCGTCCATTTCCGAATCGCGTTACCTGATTCCCCCTATACACCTCTCGGCCCACTACGCGCTCACGCTGTCCACTGCCCAGTTGGTTGGGCTGCTGGTGATCGCTTTGCTGACCGCGACCAATGCCCTCGGTATCGAGTACGGAAAGATCATTCAGAATTCGTTTACGGTAGCTAAACTCGGCGCGCTCGGGGCACTGATTGTGCTGGGTCTCAGCGTCGGTTGGAATGCTTCGTCGGTACACGCAAATATAGCTGCCTTCTGGCAGCGGCCGGCTACGCTGCATCCAGACGGTTCGTTCGTCGCCATCCTAAGTTTGGTGACGGTGTTTTGCGTTTCACAGTCGGGGTCCCTGTTCTCGGCGGATTCGTGGCACGATGTCACATTTGCTTCCGAGGAAGTCAAGGATCCAAGGACCACGCTTCCCCGCGCCCTGGCTATCGGCACCGTGGTCGTGATGTTGCTGTACCTGGCTGCCAACCTCGCCTACCTCGCGGTGCTGGACTTCCCCTCCATTCAACACGCACCCCATGATCGTGTAGCGACTGCGATGCTGCAGGCAATCTTTCCCTCGTGGGGAGGACAGGCTTTGGCCGCGGTCATTATGGTGTCGACGTTTGGTTGCATCAACAGCCTGGTGCTGGCTGGTCCGCGCGCGTACTACGCGATGGCGCGGGACAAGCTATTCTTTCCCGCTGCCGGGCGGTTGAATGCGGCTCGCGTACCGGGATGGTCTTTGCTGTTTCAAGGGATTTGGGCCGGCCTTCTGGTGCTGCTGACTACTTATTCGCCGGCTAAGGGCTACGGGAATTTATACAGCGACTTGCTGGATTACATCATTTCGGCTGCCTTGTTGTTCTACATCCTAACGATTGCCGCAGTCGTGGTGCTTCGTTACAAGCGGCCCGATGCAGAACGCTTGTACCGGACGCCCGGATATCCCGTGGTGCCGGCGATTTATGTTCTTGGGGCTAGCGTGGTTGTGCTCTGCCTTTTTATTGATCGCCCAGCCACGACTTGGCCTGGGCTCGTGCTGGTGATCGCAGGGCTTCCGGTTTATTGGTTGATTCGGCGCAATACGTAACGGTACTTGGCGGAGTTCATCGGCGTCGCCGAGTTGCAGCAAAGAACGAAGCCCTCTTCCTGGACCAACGACGTGGTTTGGGGCCGAAATCCCGCCAGAAGCTGCCGACCTAATTTGGACAGGTTTGGTTGAGTTTGTCCGCGGTCTTCCTGATCAGTTGTTTTTGGACTAGCGGTACTCGGCTGCGAACCCATCGGCGTCCTGGTTCATTTCTCCAGGATGCGGCGCGCGCGGCAAGAGCAGAATGCGATAAGTGAAGGTTACGTTTTGATTCTTCTCGATGGTGTAGTTCAACGGCTGCGCCTTGGGATCGAAGATATGTTGCCCAAGAGGATTGGCGGCAAACAGGCCGTAGCCGCGGGCGTGCCAATAGGTCGGATAGTTGGGGTTTCCGGGATGATCAAAAATCGTGATGGTGACGGTGTGACCTTCCGTATTGCCGGTTAATGCGCACCAGCGGCCGCGCGTGCCCCAGGCCTGATCTCCTTGCTTTCCTTCACTGGTGAGATACACACCCGTAGCGCCGGGGGTGTTAGAGGCAGCCACTTCTGTCGGCCGGCCGTTGGCGTCAGTGAAGGTGCCCCCTTTTTCATCGGCCGACTCCAACCAGCGAGCTACCCGGATGCCGAGCAAACCTTCTTTGTCATCGTTGAAGACGACATGATCGAGGGTGTGCAGGGTTACTACCAGGTCGATGATTCGCTCATCCTTTTGCCGGGAGAAGATGTACCTGGTCTTCTGCTCGAGAATGTCCTGGCCCTTGCCTGTGGTCCATATCGAGTCGACGACCAGTTCCCCGCTGTCCCGTCCGCTTTTCGTCGAGACAATTTTTTGCTGGTGAATGGTGCCCATTTTTTCGCGGTCCGCTGGCTTGATGGCGTCTGAGTTGTTCCAGAAATCAAAGCCATTTACGTTACCGTAATTGAACCAAATTCCCGCGTGGTGGGGGTGGTCCACTCGTTCACCGGGACGAGGCGCGAGGGGAAATCCGCGCACCAAATCGATGCCGTCCGGTGCGATGAGCGGGAAGAGCACCGGTTTCTTGAGGGTGCTGGGCCAGATGTAGGAAGTAAAGGGCGTGCCGTCGATGGTGATAGCGACCCGCTGATGCGCCTCGTCAGCAACTACCTGGACGCCCTTGGTTCCGTTTGCAGCAAATGCCCTTCCTTGCAAAGTAAAGGCTGCCAGCAGGCAGCCGCAGAACCACCTATTCATAAACCTTGTCCCCGGCCATCACACGCTGTGACTTGTCGTCAAAGGTGACGCGCTGACCGGTCTGAATGGCGGCGATGTTCATGCACAGCGCTACCGAATGGCTGTACCCCGCGTCAATGCTGGCATTGGGCTGCTTGCGCGAGCGGACGCACTCCATCCAATTGCGCATGTTGGCGGAAGTCATGGGGTCATTGCCGGTATTGGCTGAGGTTTCCGCCTTCATGACCGTATCGCTGAGAGAGTAGTCGCCCAGCAGATTCTGCTTCATGCCCATTTCGGCGGCTGACTTCGCGGTCATTCCACCTTCGGAATTCACGCATTGCTTATCCATGTCGAGCATGCCGCCATTGGAGTAGTAAATCTCTTTGATTCCCCCAGCGGAGTTGGTCATGCGCGAGGAGTAGATCACCTGGAAGCCTTTGCTGGGATCATCCAGCGGACCGTAGTCGAACACGGCAGTCATGGTGTCCCAGTTCTTGCGGCCATCCTTCCAAAGATAGATCCCTCCATTGGCCACCACACTGCGCGGGTGCGGATAACCGGTAAACCAGTGAACCGTGTCGATCTGGTGCACCAGCCATTGATCGGGAATCCCGGAGGAATAAGGCCAGAAGAGGCGGAACTCGAGATACTTGCGGGCGTCGAACGCCTCGTAAGGCCGGTTAAGCAGGTAGCGCTTCCAGTCCGTATCCTGTTCCTTCAGCAGAGGCACAACACTGGGGCGGCGCCAGCGGCCTGGCTGATTCACGTTCCAGGTCATCTCGACGGCGACGATGTCGCCAAATTTGCCCGATTGAATGTACTCGTAAGCTTTTTGATAGCTGGGCGTACTGCGGCGCTGCGTGCCGACGGCAACAACTTTTCCTGTCTGTTTCACCGCCGCCCGGAACGCCCGTGCGTCTTCCATCGTGTGGGCAGTGGGCTTCTCCACGTAGGCATCACGTCCCGCTTGCACCGCTTCTACGCCGTGCAAAGCGTGCTGGAAATCGGCAGTCGCGACGATGACAGCATCGACATCCTTACGGGCATAGAGTTCGTCATTGTTGCGGATGCTGGCGATGGCACCGCCCCCACACTGTTTTTGAATGTACGCCGCACCTTCGTCGCGGCGACGGTTCCAGATATCGGAGACGGCGACGAACTCGAAGTTGAGTTCCTTGGCATGTTCCTGGAAGGCGGGCACCAGGGACTGCTTGGCCCGATCACCGGCGCCGATCAACGCCACCCGGACGCGATCATTGGCGCCTACGATGGCAGCGTAGCTGGTTGCGGTCCATGATCCGGGCACAGCCGCGCTGGCGAGCACGGCGCTACCCATTTTCAGGAAGTCCCTGCGGTTCTTGTCCTCGAGTTCCACGGCCAACCCTCCTTCTGAGTGTCGCAGGAAAGTTTACAGGGATGGCCGGGTCATCGTCACTTGGACCGCATAGCGGGACGCTAGGCGGAGGGCTTGCGGGTTCTCTCTCCGTCCACCATGCGCATGATTCCCAGCGGGTTACTGCTCTTCAGCTCATCGGGGAGCGCGGCGTCGGGGAATGACTGGTAGCAGACCAGCCGGGTGAAGCGGAAGATAGCCTGGCTGCCCACTGATGTGGAACGGCCATCGCTGGTAGCCGGGAAGGGGCCCCCATGCACCATGGCGTGGCACACCTCTACCCCGGTGGGGTAGGCATTCAGAATCAGGCGACCCACCTTGCGGGACAGGATATCGATCAGGTCGGCGTATTCACCCAGTTCGCTCTCGTCGGCCTGCAACGTCGCGGTGAGATGACCCTCCAATTGCTCGGCAACGGCCAACAGTTGCTTGCGATCCTGGTAGCCAACCACGACGGTCGTGGGCCCGAAGATCTCTTGCGCCAACTCCTCGTGCTCCATCAGGTCTTTGTAATCGGCGACAAAGAGCGAGGCCTGTACGGTCGCGGCGTCGGTGCTGCCATCGGCTTTTACCCCTTCCGCCAGCACGTTGGCATCGGACAGGCGGCCCTTCACGGCCGACCGGTAACGATCGGCAATGGCCTTGGTCAGAAGAGTCTGGGTGGGAGTTCCGGTGACCTTTTCTCCTAATTCCTTCATAAATCCGGGAGTGCCATCTTGCTGAGGTATTAGCACCAGGCCCGGCTTGGTACAGAACTGTCCGGCCCCCAGGGTGAACGAGGCCTGCAACCCGGTAGCTACGGCGCTTCCCCGCTGCTTCAGGGCGCCGGGCAAAACGAAGACTGGGTTGACGCTGCCCATTTCGGAGTAGCAAGGGATGGGCTCGGGCCGGGCCGCAGCCAGCTTCATGAGCGCTGTTCCGCCAGCAAAGGAGCCGGTGAATGCTACCGCTTTGATTGCAGGGTGTTTCACCAGTTGGACACCGACATCGACCCCGGAGTCGAAAAGCATGGAGAAGACGCCTTCCGGCAGGCCGCTCGTTTTCACACTCTCGCGGATGGCCTGGCCGACCAGGGCGCTGGTTCCGGGGTGAGCCGGATGTGCCTTGACGATGACCGGATTGCCGGCAGCGAGCGCGGACGCGGTGTCTCCCCCCGCCACGGAGAAGGCTAAGGGGAAATTGCTGGCGCCGAAAACCGCCACCGGGCCTAACGGCTTGTGCATGGAGCGGATGGAAGGCTTGGGCAGCGGCTTGCGCTCAGGATCGGCATTATCGATGCGCGCATCCAGCCAGGAACCCTCTTCCACGACTTGAGCGAAGAGTCGCAATTGGCCGCAGGTTCGCCCTACTTCGCCGGTGAGGCGGGCCTCAGGGAGCGCGGTTTCCAGATGGGCCCTCTGGATAATTGCTGGAGCAGCGGCTTCGATGGAAGCGGCGATGCTCCGCAGAAATGCGCCCTTCTCTTTGCCAGACAGATTGCTGTAGATGGGAAAGGCGCTTTGCGCGAGCGCAGCCGCCCGCTCCAGGTCCTCGGCGCTTGCAGAGAAAAATTTTGGTTCGAGCGATGCCCCCGTTGCCGGGTTCACGCCGGTGAAGGATGATCCTTCCGCGCCGTCCCCAAAACCGATCAGCGATACGGGTTTCAAATCCAGTGCAAGCTCCATGGTGTGCTCCTTTGCGAGATAGCCGCCAGAACCAGTCTACCAAGCGGGGAGCGCACGGGTAGGCAAGTAGGGGGTTAGCGAGATGCCCGGGCTTCTTCCTTGAATGGAGTCCACCAGGAGTTGCGCGGTGGCGAGCGAGGTGGTGATCCCCAGACCTTCATGCCCCGTGGCTAGAAAGACGGTCTCGTCGTCTGCGGAAGGACCGATCAACGGCAGCTTGTCCGGAGTGGCAGAGCGAAAGCCGGTCCAGGTTCGTTCGATGGAGAGTGCCGGCAACGACGGCAGATATTCCGTGGCGCGAGCGTACATGCGGGCGAGCATCCCGTCATCCACTTCCCTGCTCTTGACACCAAACTGACGGGAGGAACCGACCAGCAGTTGTCCGTTTTGTCTTGGCTGCACGTTGAAGGCAACGGTATCCGTGGTGGTGACGTGAGCACTTTTGATGTAGCCCAGTTCGACTACCTGGAAACGCAAAAAACCCGGGTAGGGTTGTGTGATCGCCAGATGCCCTTTGCGCATGGCCACGGGTAAGCCTGGGGTCAGCGCGGGAGCTCCCTCACCTGCCGCGTTGATGAGAATGGGTGCGTGCAGTTGATCGCCGTTACCCAACACGACGGCGCCCGACTTCATGGAAGCGGCCAATTCTCGAACCAGACTCGCGCCACCGGCATGGGCCTGCTGGAACATTGCTTGCGCGGCCAGTTGCGGGGATACGACTACGTCTTCAGTCACCAGCAATCCGCCAGTGAGGCCGTGGCGCAGTGCAGGCTCGAGAGATATGAGTGCATCGCCGGCGACGATTTCAGAAGGAATTCCATTGGCGCTATAGACACTGTGCTTGCGACGAATTTCCTGCATCTCCTCGTCGTCCACTGCCACCCACAGCGTTCCGCGCTGCGTGTACTCAACCTCGGGTGGCAGTTGGGCCGCCATCTCCTTCCATAGCAGCTGCGAGTAGCGAGTCAATGCCAACTGCGCGGGCGAGTCGTCGAGAACAACGATGTGGCCCATGGCCGCGGCTGTGGCGCCTCCGCCAATTTCTCCCGGCTCCACGAGGGCGGCGCGCATCCCCTGGCGGGAAAAAGCCAGCGCACAGGCTGCGCCGACAATGCCACCACCCACAATCACAGCGTCAAAGGTTCTATTCATGCAGGGATGCCCCAGCAAAAAGCATCGCGGGGGTCGAGGATGAGGGTCGATTCCGCGGTGATAAACGCCGACCCGGTGATCGTGGGCAGGAGGTGGCCATCCCGCAGGACAATGCGGCCTTCGAAAATGCTCCCGATCACGCTTTCCTGCCGCCAGACCTGGCCGGGAGCGAGGAGGCCTTCGGCATACAAGCAGGCCAACTTGGCGCTCGTGCCGGTGCCGCAGGGAGACCGGTCATACTCCTTGCCCGGGCAGAGGACGAAATTACGGCTGTTTACGGATGGGGATGACCCAGGGCCATGCAGTTCGATGTGGTCGATCTCCGCGCCCTCCGCACCGCGAATGCCGGCGGCGGCGAGTGCCTGGCGAACCTGCCAGGTGAAATGGATGAGCTGGTCAAGGTTCGCTTTCGCGATGGTGTAGGGATGCTGTTTGATCAGAAAAAACCAGTTGCCGCCCCAGGCAACGTCGCCGGTCACCGTGCCGAATCCGGGAACATCGACAGGGACAGCGGCGGCCCAACGATAGCTGGGCACGTTCTCGAAGGTCACGGTGCCGTCTTCGTTCAGGATGACTCCCACCACGCCTACCGGTGTCTCAATGCGGTGAGCACCGGGCTGGATCCTGCCCAGATAAGCGAGCGTAGCTACGACACCGATGGTTCCATGCCCGCACATGCCCAGGCACCCGCTGTTGTTGAAGTAAATGACGCCCGTAACACAATCCGCACGAGTGGCTTCGCACAGCAACGCGCCCACCACTGCTTCGGAGGCACGCGGTTCGGTAACCAGAGCGCGGCGGAAGGCTTCGTGTTCTTTCTGAAACAGCAGGCGACGCTGCTGCAGGCTACCCCCTCCAAGGTCAGGGCCGCCTTCGATGACGGTTCGCGTAGGCTCACCGCCGGTGTGTGAATCGACAACGCAGACTTGTTCCAGAAGAAGCTCCTTTTGCTCTCTTTATGCAAATTGTAAGCGCGCAAGACCCGGGAGAAGGGGGCCGGTGGCGTAAGGTTTTGCTGCGATATCCACTACGTACTTTGCCTATCGTCGCCAGAGGTTCACTAGAATGAACGAGTGAATCATTTAGGCAATGGCTTGCGAGCCCAGATGCCCGCGGTGCTGGCCAAGGGGTTCAGTGCTTCATCAAGAAATCGCGGCGAAGAATACTTCATGGAAAGGCGAGTGGTGATTCGCACGGGCTCGCCTAGCGAAGTAGCCGCGAAGGTGCAAGGGTCGGAGTTATACAACATCTCGCTCAAGTGGGCGAACGGCAAGTTGGCGGTCAAGTGTGACTGCCCATTTTTCGAGGAGCACGGCAACCTTTGCAAGCATATATGGGCCACGATCCTTGAAGCAGAGGAGCAAGGACATCTCGGCGAGGTAACGCGTGCTACTTCGGAATTGGAATCCAGCGGTGCGACCGCGACCATGGCGGGCGGGTTGTTCGCACCACTCGAAACCGATAAGGGCGGTGAGGTCGAAAAGTTTGACCGCTTGGACCACCTCCGCCAAATCCACCAGGTCGCGCGACCCCCTAAGCCCGTCCGGCTGCCGGCCTGGAAGGAACAGTTGAGGCAGATCGCGAATACAGCATCTCCCCTGCAAAGCAGCGCGCAGACGTGGCCTGCTCGTTCGGAGCTTGTCTACATTCTCGACGTACCCAGGAGTCTCGCCACGGGCACCCTGTCGCTCGACATTGCCTCTCGATCACGCACTAAAGAGGGTGAACTGAGGAATAGTCCCAAAGCATGCTCGATGTCCCACAGCCGGATTCAAACTCTGACTCTTAAGGAGGACCGCGAGATTCTGACCCTTCTGATGGGTGCTGATTCTTACGGTTTTTACGGTGGTTACGATCGCGGCTCCGCCGCTTTTTCGATCTCGCCACTGATGGCGCAAACGGTGCTGCCAAGGGTGGTACAAACAGGACGCTGCTTTCTGCCGTTCGCCAAGGAGGAAATTGAGAAGTCTCCCCTTAAGTGGGACGGTGAAGAGCCCTGGGGATTTGTTCTGGAGGTGCGCGGAAGCCCACAAAATGGCTGGCAATTGAGCGGGGACTTTCGCCGCGGAGAGCGGCGAATAGCAGTGAATGAGCCCTTGCTGGTGATACCCGGCGCTGTTCTGGTTATGCCGGATTGCGTGGCGCTCCTGGTTAATGATGAGACGATTGCCTGGGTCGCGGCCCTACGCAAGAACGGCTCCATCGTTGTTCCGGAAAAGGAACGTGAGGAGTTTCTAGGTAGCCTGCTGGGCTCGCCAACTCTGCCCGCTATCGATCTGCCAGAAGAGTGGGGATATCAAGAAGTCGCGGTCCCTCCAAGGCCGTGCCTCAAGATTTCCGCGCCTACGAAGAGTTACGGAAGGATCAACCCGCGGATGACAGCGGAATTGTCCTTTGAATATGAAGATCGTTCTGTGGCGGAAAAGACGGCATCACGAGGCATCTACGACCCCTCGTCGCGCCGGTTCCTACGGCGCGACGACGCGCTGGAAAAAGCCGCGGCAGAACAAATGCAGGCAGCCGGCATCCGATTTACCGCTGGAGCCTGGCTCGCGGGCGGAGGGTGGACCCTCACGCCTAACAAGCTGCCGCAGGTCGTGCGCAACCTGGCGGAGTCGGGTTGGAAGCTCTCCGCGGAAGGTAAGCTATTCCGCCAACCTGGAAAAAGCAGTGCTTCCGTTGCCAGCGGGGTGGACTGGTTCGAGCTTCACGGCGCGGTGGCCTACGGAGAAACAAAAGCTCAACTGCCAAAGTTGCTGGCGGCGCTCAAACGGGGCGAAACGATGGTGGTCCTCGATGACGGATCCTACGGTTTGCTGCCGGAAGAGTGGCTGCGCCGCTTCGGCCATGTAGCGAGCATGGGCGAAGTAGAAGGCGATCACATACGTTTTCGCCCCAGCCAGGCTGGGGTCCTTGACGCGCTGCTTGCGGCACAGCCTGCGCTGGATTGCGACGAAGCCTTCAGGCATGTGCGCACGGAATTGGCACAATTTTCATCGATCGGTCCCGCCGAACAACCCGCCGGCTTCAATGGGTGCCTGCGCGACTATCAGCGGGAGGGCCTGGGCTGGATGCACTTCCTGCGCCAGTTCTCTTTTGGCGGGTGCCTTGCGGATGATATGGGCGTCGGCAAAACCGCGCAGGTCCTTGCCTTACTGGAGAGCCGCCGTGCGCTGCGGGCGCAAGCGCAGCTCGAAGCGCCCTCGCTGGTGGTGGTTCCCAAATCGCTGATTTTCAACTGGAAGCAGGAGGTTCAGCGATTCACTCCGCAGCTTCGTGTGCTGGACTATACCGGCTTGGGTCGCAACATTGCACGCGAGAAGGATGAGTTTTCCTCTTACGACGTCATCCTTACGACCTACGGAACGCTGCGCCGTGACGCAGTCCACTTTAAAGATAAGGTGTTTGACTATGTGATTCTCGACGAGGCGCAAGCCATCAAGAACGGAAACACCGAATCGGCAAAGGCGGCTCGCCTTTTGCGCGCCGGCCACCGGCTGGCGCTGACTGGGACGCCGGTCGAGAATCATTTGGGCGAGCTTTGGTCGCTCTTTGAATTTCTCAATCCGGGTATGCTGGGAACATCCGGAAGCTTTCTGCTCGCAGCTGCGTCCAGGCGGGATCTTGACGGAGAGACACGCAAGTTGCTGTCGCGTGCGCTACGCCCGTTCCTATTGCGGCGCACCAAAGAGCAGGTTGCCAGGCAGCTTCCGCCAAAGATCGAGCAGACGATCTATTGCGAGATGGAGACGCGACAGCGCGCTCTGTATAACGAATTGCGCGACCACTACCGCGACGCGCTACTGCGCAAAATCGGCAGTCAAGGCATCGGGAAGTCGAAGATACAGGTGTTGGAAGCGCTACTACGGTTGCGCCAGGCTGCCTGCCACCCCGGACTGGTGGACCGCAAATTCGTGAAAGACCCGAGCGCGAAGCTGGGTGTCTTGATGGAGCAGTTGCATGCCGTCATCGAGGAAGGGCACAAGGCGCTCGTATTCTCGCAATTCACCAGTTTGCTCACGATCGTGCGCGCCAGTCTTGCGAGCGACGGGATTGAATACGAATATCTCGATGGCAAGACGGTCGACCGCCAGGCGCGCGTCGAGCGTTTCCAGAAAGATCCCGGCTGCCCTCTCTTTCTTATCAGCCTGAAGGCCGGTGGGGTGGGTTTGAACCTTACTGCTGCCGACTACGTTTTTATTCTCGACCCGTGGTGGAATCCTGCGGTTGAGGCGCAAGCGGTAGACCGCACGCATCGCATCGGCCAGGAGCGCCAGGTCTTTGCCTATCGCTTGATAGCCCGCGACACGGTCGAAGAGAAAGTACTGCAACTGCAGGAGACCAAACGGAACCTCGCCGACGCAATCATTGGCGCGGAGAACAGTCTGATCCGGGACCTGACTCGGGAAGATATCGAATTGCTGCTTTCCTAGCGGAGGTTCTTTGATCATTCCTTCCACTATGACGATGATTTGCGATTTCAATTTAGCCATGATGCGCCCAAAATGTAGAGGGTGTGACGATGGGATATTTGTTAGCAAGGACTAGTAAGTCCTTATCTCCAGTAATCAAGTAGTCGGCACCCGATGCTCGTAAAGTCCCGAGCACTTGCTGATCTGCGGGATCGCGCAAGGCGGGCTCCAATGCTTTATCCGGCTCGATCACGTCAGCAAGGAACATCAAACTGTCAATCAGATCCTGAATCTCGCTGGAACTTAGTTGTATTCGGGAGAGACGTGGCAGCACTCTGGCAACCTCGTCGAGAATTTGCCGAGACAACACTATATGGATTCCCCCGTGGCGCCAGATGCTGACGATATGCCCGGGAACGCTCTCCGGATATGCCAGGCCAGAGACTAGAACGTTGGTATCCAGAACGACTCGGAGGCGAGCCATTAACTCTTACGAATTTTCGCCACCACAGTGTCGATTTCCGCGAGGCCATCTTCCAACGGCACCTCGCCATAGGCCTCTGCGATCCGGTTGCTCAACGCGTCGAAGCGGTCACGCATGCGACGAATGCGGGCGAACAATTCAGCATCCACCAGAGCCGCCACTGGCTTGCCGTCTTTGTTGATGACGATGCTTTCGTTGCGATACTGCACCTGGTTGAGCATCTCGCCTAGATTCTGACGGAAACTGACGGCACTCACCTGTCTGACCATAGACACTCCAGCCATAATGATCGTTATGGTCATTATGGTCTAAATCAGCAAATCTGTCGACCTTCCATCAGGAAATTCCAAACGCAAAAAAGGCCGGGGCTTTCGCCCCGGCCTTTTTACGTAACGTAGTTAGTTGCTGAAGAGCAAGATGCCCGTCGACTTGTCCTCTCCAACCTCACCCACCGGCCGGTAGAAGAGTTGGTTGTTCTCGAGGTAGACCTCGAGGAACGCGGGACGCTCCGAGATGCCGCCGGCGATCAAGGCCTCAGAAAGCGGATCCTCAACGTAGCGCTGCAGGGCACGGCGCAAGGGTCTTGCGCCATACGTACGGTCCACTAACGTCTTTTCAAGAATCCACTTCTTGGCATCTTCGGTCACCGAGAGCGTAATCGCCTTCTGAATCAGGTTGGAATTCAGCTGTTGTACCAGCAACTCCAGGATCTGAATCAAATCGGAATCCGAGAGCGACATGAAGATGATGACTTCATCCAGCCTGTTCAGGAATTCTGGATTGAAGGTCCGCTTCACCTCGTTCTTGACCAGTTCCTCCATCTTGTCCATCAGCAGGTCTTCCCTGTCGGACTGGAAGCCGAGCCCCTGCTTCCTCTGCAGGTGCCGTGCCCCAATGTTGGAGGTCATGATGATGATCGAGTTCTTGAAGTCCACCGTGTTGCCCAGACCGTCGGTGAGCTGACCGTCTTCAAACACCTGCAACAGGATGTTGAACACATCCGGATGGGCTTTCTCGATTTCGTCCAGCAGGACCACGGAGTACGGCGAACGCTTCACCCGCTCGGTGAGCTGGCCGCCTTCCTCGTAGCCCACGTAGCCCGGAGGCGAACCGATGAGCTTCGAGACCGAGTGCTTCTCCATGAACTCCGACATATCGAAGCGAATGAGAGCTTTCTCACTGCCGAAGAGGAACTGGGCCAGAGTGCGCGCCATTTCCGTCTTGCCTACGCCGGTCGGGCCCAGGAACAAGAACGAACCAATCGGACGATTCGGCGATTTGAGACCTGCGCGGGAACGGCGAATCGCGCGAGACAGGGCGGAGATCGCCTTATCCTGCGAGATCACACGCTTATGCAGCTCTTCCTCGACGCGCAGCAGCTTTTGCGTCTCTTCTTCTTTGATAGAAGTGATCGGAACGCCGGTCCAGCGGCTGACCACATCCTCGATGTCCTCCCGGCCGACAATGCCGGCAGTCGAATCGTCGAGGTGATACTTGTCGCGCAGAGCGCGCAGATTCTCACGCTCCTTGCGCTCCTCGTCGGAGTAGAAACGCGCCTTTTCGAATTCATGATTGGCAATCGCATTTTCCATGCGATGAACGATGAATTTGATGCGCTTCTGCACCTCGGTAATCTCTTCCGGCAGCGAGGTCTGGCGCAGTTTCACGCGGGCACCCGCTTCGTCGATGAGATCGATCGCCTTATCCGGAAGGAACCGATCCGGAATGTAGCGGTTGGAGTGCGAAACCGCGAAGTGAATCGAGTCATCGGTATAGCTGACCGCGTGGAACTTCTCGTAGCGGTCTTTGATTCCCATGATGATCTTGATCGCGTCTTCCTCGTTCGGAGGCGGTACCTTGACAGCCTGAAAACGACGTTCCAGCGAACGGTCTTTCTCGATCGACTTGCGATATTCCGCCGGTGTGGTTGCACCGATGCATTGAATCTCGCCGCGCGAAAGAGCCGGCTTCAGGATGTTGGCCGCGTCCAGCGAACCCTCAGCCGAGCCCGCGCCTACCAGGGTGTGGAGCTCGTCGATGAAGATGATGGAGTTCTGATTCTCCATCAACTCCTTCATGATGGTCTTGAGCCGCTCTTCAAACTGGCCGCGGTACTTGGTTCCGGCAACGATGAGTGAAAGGTCGAGAGCCAATACGCGCTTATCCGCCAAGAAGCTGGGTACTTCACCGTCGGAAATGCGCTGCGCCAGGCCTTCGACGATGGCGGTTTTGCCTACGCCAGGCTCCCCGATCAGCACTGGGTTGTTCTTGGTGCGGCGGCACAGGATCTGCACCACGCGCTCGAGTTCCTGATCGCGGCCGACCAGCGGATCGAGTTGATTGTCCATCGCGGCCTGGGTCAGGTCGCGGGAGAATTCCACCAGCAGGCTTGACTCGCGATTACGTTGCGAAGGCGGAGCCTTCTCCTGCGTAGCCCGCGCCAGTTCCTCACGAATGGCAAGCAGACGCAGTCCGCGCTCGTGCAATATCTCCGCCGCGAAGCACTTCTCTTCACGCAGCAGTCCCAACAAGAGATGTTCCGTACCAATATGCTTGTGCGAGAGACGCTCTGCTTCCTCAGCCGCGTAGGCCAGCACCCGCTTGCATTCGTTGGACAAAGGCAGATCGACAGAAGTGGAAACCTTCTCCCGAATCGTGGTGTGACCTTCAATCTGTTTCCGGATGGATTCAACCGAAGCATGGGAGCGGAGAAAGCGATTTGTCAGCGCCTTATCCTCTCGCAAAAGGCCAAGCAGCAAGTGCTCGGTCTCAATATATGGGGAACCAAACTGGCTGGCCTCATACCGTGCAAAGAAGATGACGCGCCGCGCCTTTTCTGTATACCGTTCGAACATGTTCCCCCTTAAAAGTTGTCCCGAAAGCGTCACCTTTCGACGCTGATGGCAACTTTCGTCCTGTTCCATCTTCCCGGTGCCCTTAGCTCCGGGAAAACCACTCGGCTGGGCGGATAGAAGCTCCTACCAATCTTATATCGATCCAGCCACTGTCACGACTCACCCTTTTGGGGTAAACCGTTCGTGCCATGCCTTGCCTAGACCTCCAGCGAAGACACTTCCTCCACTCTCCCATGGGCCAACCGCAGTACCCGGTCACAACGCCCTGCCAGGGCCATATTGTGGGTTACCAGGATTGAGGTAAGACCATAGCTTGCGTGCAGGCTCTCTAACAGGCTGAACAGGGCTTCCGCTGTCTGGTTATCCAGATCTCCTGTAGGCTCATCCGCCAGCAAAAGTTTGGGCTTGGTCACCAGGGCGCGCGCCATCGACACGCGCTGCTGTTCCCCGCCGGAAAGCTCACCTGCGCGATGGGTCGACCGGTCCGCCAGTCCCACCTCGTCGAGCCAGTGAATGGCTTCCTGCATTGCCTCTTTTTTTGACTTGCCTCGCGCCAGAAGGGGAAGCGCGACGTTTTCAGCAGCTGTAAACTCGGGCAGAAGGTAATGAAACTGCCAGACGTAGCCGATCTCGCGATTGCGAAAGTCCGCTGCCTCAACGGGGGTTAAGGATCGCAAGAGTGTTGATCCAAAGTATACTTCACCCTCCGATGCTGTATCAAGCGCTCCGAGGATGTGCAGCAAAGTGCTTTTTCCTGCGCCTGACTGGCCGACAATGGCCAGCATCTCCCGTTCTCTTACGCAGAAGTTGATTGCCTCAAAAAGAATCAGCTTTCCATACACCTTGCGCAAACCACGCACATCCACCAGTTTTGAAGGCAACGCGGGGACCGGCTCACCCATGTGGCTGCCAACCGTACCCAGGCGGCCTGCGGTGACATCGTCTGCGGCGGCGCCCAGTTCCATTCATTTGCCTCTGAGGTCATTCATCACAATCGCGACCTATCTTCATGTATCACTAATACACCTCTCTACGGAAGAGGGTTTGTGGCCGGGTTGCTTCGAAGTACATTAGTACCCTTGCTCAACATTCCTCTCTGGTGGTTACTCGGGACGAGATATCCACAGCCTTTTGATGCGGAAGAGGCCGTGCGCGATTCTGGCCTGCTTCACTCGTAGCGCAGAGCCTCCGCGGGCAATACCCTGGCGGCAGAACTGGAGGGATACAGAGTAGCCAGAAGCGACACCGCTAGAGAAACAGCAGCCACGATCAGCCCGTCCCTCCAGCGCGCAGCAAAGGGGAGATAGTCAATGGAGTAGACCTCGGCCGACAGATGAATGAAGTGATAGTGCCCTCCAACCCAGGAGAGGCTGTAGCCGGCGATCAATCCCAAAAGGGTCCCGGTGACACCGATGAGCAGGCCCTGTAGCAAAAATATTGTCCTTACCTGGCGCGGTTTCACGCCAAACGACATCAGGACCGCGATGTCTCGCGTTTTTTCCATCACCATCATGGTGAGAGCGGTAAGGATGTTCAGAGCAGCGACGCATACGATCAGGCCGATCACGATGAACGTAACGATCTGTTCCAACTGGAGGGCGCGAAAGAGGGGACGATTCTGCTCCATCCAATTCGTGGTGAGGAATCCCGGTCCCGCGGCCTGCTCAATGGTTGCGCCGATCTGATCGGCGCGATAAAGATCGTCCACCTTGAAGGAAATCACCGACACTACGTCAGGCTCGCCAAAAAGGCGCTGCGCATCCGCAAGGCTGGTGAACGCCATGCTCGAGTCGTATTGGTAGAAGCCGGAATGAAAGATGCCCACCACGCGAAACCGCTGGAATTTCGGTATGAGCCCGAGTGGCGTGAGCTCTCCCTGGGGGCTGGTGACCAGGACAGTACTACCCACCTTGGCATCGATGGTGTCCGCCAGGTCGCGCCCAATCACGATGGGTGGCGGCGCCTGGTCCTGATTGCTCCCCGGGCGCGGATCGAGCGCAGCAGCACTGCCCAGGGTCACGTCGGACAGCAGGTCGCTCACCGTGCGTTCCTGCTGCGGCACGATGCCTTCGATCATCGCGCCACCGGAGCGCGCGCCGCGCGAGATGAGGACCTGTTCATACAGGCCTGGCGCCGCGGCTTTAACATGAGGCACTTGCAGCAGCCGCGCAGTCAGTGAACGCCAGTCGCGGATGCCATCGCTGGCCACCCGCATCAATTGAACGTGAGCCGTGGACCCCAGCAGCCGATCCTGCAAATCGCGGCGCATGCCGTTGGTGATAGCCAAAGCAATGATCAGCGATGCGACACCCGCGGCCACGCCGACGATGGAGATGATGGTGATCACGCCCACAACCGCCTGGCGGCGCTTCGCCCTGAGGTAGCGCATGGCGACGAACAGCTCGAAGCGCATCGTGCTTAGTGGAGCACGGTCTTCGCCGCGCTCACATTGTCGTACCGGTCATAAACACGAACAGTAAGAATATGCTCCTGCGGGTCGGTAACCGGCGGCGGAGATCCCGCCGGCTCGTCCGGAGTTGGCCGGACGGGGATCGACGCGAGCGGGATGCTGAAGTCGTAGTGCTCACTCAAGGAGTCGGAAAGCTTTCCGACCGGTTCGAGAAACTGCCAACGGCCGGCGTCGAGCGAATACTCTGCGCGGGCAATGGGCGACGTAGCGTCCGTAGCCACAAAGCTGCCATGCAGAACGCCGGACTGCAAACTTCCCTGTAGCCCACTCAGCACCGGTGGAGTGGTATCGATGACGAAGCGGTCGCTCTCCCGTTCTCCCGACAGCGCGTCCCCCGAAACATGCGAGGGAGCATCGCTGGCCACCACGCGCATGCGGTAGCCGCCATCGGGGATGCGGATGGAATCAAAGGAATAGAAGCGTTCGCTCACGCGTGACCGGAGCAGGCGCCAGTTCTTCTCACCATCTCCGCGGACGTACACATCGAAAACCAGTTCGTCGCCATTGTCGTCATGCGCTGACCAGCGCACGGTTACCGCTGTGCGATCGCGGACCGCGGACAAAGGCCCGGTGGAGGGATCCTGGGTATAAGTGAGAGCGTTCTGCGAAGAGGGCAGATTGATGGTGACCTGTTGCGGCTGGCCGTTCGGCGGAGCCGGCGCGTTCGCCCTCGCTCCCGGCTCGACCCCGATTTCATCCACCACTGGAGCAATATTCACCGGCAGGTAGTTGATGCCGACAGAATCGATCCGGGAGCTCGGCGCGAGGACTGCTTTCCACTGCACAAAGCGAGCGGACGGAACGCCGGAAGAACCGTTGTTCGGAGTGATCTTGCGCCACTCGCTCCAGTTGCGTTCGGGATTTTCTACGTTGCCTGAGCGGGAGAAGATCTCATAACTTCCACCATCCGCGTTTACTTCCATCCGGCCGAACTGCGAGAACACTCCCGAATCGAGCACGTCGCTCAGGTAGGTGCCCTGCGTAGCGGGTTGCCCTGCCAGCTTGTACAGCCTCCCGGTGTTGCTGGTCGCCACGTAGAGGCCATCCGGAGCAGCGGCAAAGGCCGTTGCCTGCCCGGTTGCGGCGTGGGCCAGGTCCCAGAAGGATCCGTCCTCCTGAACCCGATAGATTCTTCCTCGATTCCCGGTGGCAGCCAGCAGCCCCTGCGGGGTAGAGTGCAGGGCGTAGATTACGTCGTCGCGCGTAGCCCACAGTTTGCGCGGCGCTCCCTGGGGGCTGATCTCGTCCACCTCGGACCCATCAGGAATCAGGCCATTGCTGCTCGAAGCCTGGACAGAACCGGGGGTCACGATGGTGATGGTTGCGGTCGCCACAGCAATTCCCTGCACCGGCAATGGCGGCAAACTGCTCTTGGTTTTCTCACCGACGGCCGCGACGTACAACCGGCCATCTGCAGATTGAGCCAGCGCCGTCACCTCACGCTTGGGCGTGTCGAAAATCACCAGGGCTTTGCGGTCCTTGCCAATGCGGTAGACCAATCCCCCGCCGTCGCTGCCTGCGATGAGATCTCCATTGGGCTGGAAGAGAAGGCAGCGAATGTGCTGCTCGTCGCTCTGGAAAAAGAGCTCAGCATGCGGAGTTGCTGAGGTTACATCCACGCGATAGATTGCCGCGGGTCCACCGGTCGCGATGTACAACAGGCCCTGGGCATCAAAAGCCAAATCCCAGATGTAGTGCGCCTGGTCGCCCGGCTTGGCGGAAGTCGAGTTCTGGGACATTGTCGCGGAATCGAACACTACGGTAGCGCTGGTCTCATCGAGGCCGGATTGACCGGGCTTGATGCGATAGACCTTGCCTCCCGGCACCGTCGCCGCGTACACCGAACCATCCGGGCCCACCCGCACCGCCTGCACGGTGAGTTCCTTGGTTGAGAACAATTTGGTCGACACACCCGCGCTTGTGACTTTGAGAACTGTTGCCGGCGAACCCGTCGCGAGATAGGCGTTCCCCTGCCTATCGGAAGCTACGTCCCAGATGTACGTGGAAGGCGTCAGCAACACCGATTTCAGCTCGGGCCCCGCCTCCAGGTATCCCCGGCTGGAAATCGCGATGTCTTGCGGTTGGCCCTTCTCAAATTCTTCGTAGCGGGATTGAACCCAGAGCCGGGTTCCCTGGGCCAAGACAACCTGTGGGTAAATAACCAGAGCCAATAGACTTGCTGTTACGACGCGAGGCATCATTCTGAACCGAGTCTACTAGGCCGCATTTCTCACCACAAATACGCCACTCGGTAGGACGCGAGCTGCCAGACGGAACAGACCACCAATGCTTTGGGTACCATTCAAGCCGTCTTTTGGCATGAGTCGCGGCAAACACGCCCGCATTCTCACCGTCCTGTTCGGGATGACGGATGACAGGGTGCCCAGGATCTGGCCGGTTCTGGCAGATGTAGGCGATCTCTCACGGACATCGGCCTGCTGAGTGTGCAAGGTCTAGACGACCATCATCAAGACTTGTCTCTCGGAGAGAGCGACCAGTGGACAGCCGTGTATCCCACATCTGCCACAAACCGGTCTAGCTATGGGTCATCCCGTCATTGCGTTAGACAGAGGGATCTGCAGCTACAGGCGACCCTCGCTTGACCCAGCAGTCTCGTGAGAAACACGAACTAGTTCCCTCGAAGATCGCCACTACGTAGCCAACACGGCTCGATAACGCACCTTGTTCTTCTTCACCTTGTTCATGGCGTCGTTGGCTTTGGACATGGCAAACTTTTCGGTAATCGCCTGTACTTTGTGGCGCTCTGCCACGCGTAGCATCTCCCGGATCATGAGCGGGCTTCCGTGTGGACTGCCCGTAATCACCTTTTGCCCGGAAACCAACGGGAAGACCGGCATTCCCAGCACGCCCGGGGGGACTCCGACAAAACACAATTTGCCGTGCGGCCGCAGAGCCGCGACATAGGCACTCCAGTCCTGGTCTGCCTCAATGGTCGAGAGGATGAAGTCAAAGTAGCCGGCAAGATTCTTGAGCGTCTTGGTTTCGCGCGTGTTGACGAAGTTGTCCGCACCCAGCGAACGCGCATCCGCCTCTTTGGCCGGGGAAGTGGAAAATGCCGTAACCTCCGCTCCAAAAGCGTGCGCAAACTGCACCGCCAGATGGCCCAGCCCACCTATGCCAACAATCCCCACCCGTGAGGCTGGATTCACCCCATGGCTGCGAATCGGAGTGTAGACGGTGATGCCGCCGCAAAGCAGAGGAGCGGCGCGCTCGCTATCCAGGCCGTCGGGGATCGGGACCACGAACCGCGCGTTGACGCGCACCCGGTCGGCATATCCGCCGTGGCGATGAACACAGGTACCCTGACTGTCGGCACACAGATTTTCCTCCCCCTGCAGACACCACTCACAATGTCCGCAGGAGTTGGCCTGCCAGCCCACCCCGACCCGGTCTCCGGAAAGCAGACCCAACACGGCGCTTCCGGTGGTGACGACTTTGCCGACAATCTCGTGTCCGGGAATAAGCGGATAGTGGCTAATGGTCCAGTCGTTGTCGACCATGTGGACGTCACTGCGGCAAATCCCGCAATGAGAGATGGCGATCTCGACCTCGTTCGGCTTGATTTCTCCGGGATCGTACTTGTAAGGCAGTAATTCAGCGCCGGCCGCGTGCGCGGCGAATCCTTGAAAGAGAGGCATAAAGGCGTTTGCCCTTGGCAGAGGAATTTAGGAACCAGGGCCCGCGTAAGTCTACCTTATTCGATTTCCAGGGACACTACCTGCATACCACTGAGCATGGCTTCCACGGGGATGGAGGTCACGGGAACCACCGATTCGCCGTTGAGCGAGATGCCGCGATTCGTGCGCAGGGGCTCCAGCACATTGGCCATGGAGATCGGAATCGACGCCAGAGTTCGCCCATCGACCACCGCCTGTGCATTGGGCAGCAGCAGGGTCACATATAAGCGGTCGTCCTGATGCGCCGCGTTCATCTGGTGAATAATGCTGCTCAATTCCAGGGGCGCCTCGGTCGAAGAAGACGGGGCGGTCAGCCGGTCAAGGGTTGGTCCATCGCTGAGCAGGATCCGCAAAGGCCCGGGATTTAGCGTCAAAGGCAGCGAGATGGGAATGCGAAGGTTCTTGGTTTCTCCGCGAAACGGCCGCAGCGTCGCTTCTACCATGACCGTATCGCCTGGATGAGCGGCCGGTTGGGTCGCCTGCGCCCGCTCCAACTGGATGCTGCGCCGGCCGGGAAGCGAATCGATGTCGAGATCGATGCGCTCGATATTGCGCACGCGTGCGGAATTGCCGTAGACAGCTCTGGAAACGCTGACCGACGGTAAGCGCCGCCCGCAGCGCTGAAGGCAACTGCTCGGTCGGCGCAATGAGCGAATCGAGATGCAGCGGCGGATAACCATCGATCGCGACCGTGCCGCGCAACTCGTAGGTGAGCTCCTCGCTGTAGCTGTTGGTCTCGAGCAGAGATTCATAAAGCGAAACCATGAGGGCCCCGGGAGTGATGTCGGGATTGTCGATGACTTCCACGTGCAGGGTGCGGTCGCGCAGTCCGCCGTGGGTATGGATCGCCACCGGGATCATGCGGGCAGACTCACCCGGCACTCCGCGAATGGCGGAGGAGCGGTCTTCGGTGAAGGCGCCGATGGTCTGGGTGGTGTTGACGATCTTGAAGGAATTCAGCGGGGAAGCCAGGGTCGCCACGACATCCGCCTTGGTCATGGGAATGGAGACATTGCCGTAGCGGGTGATGGGATGCCCGCAGGCCAGTACCTGGTGCGGATCGACGTAGGTCACGGTGCAGGTGGCGGCGATCTCCAGATCACCCCGAACCAGCAGGGCGCTCACAGCCGAACCCGGCAAGAAGGGGAGCAGACGTATCCTCTGATGTGCCATCGCCGGAGCACTGCCGCCCAGGCCGGCAACGGGCGTCAGTCCCCATCACGGAAACGTGCTCCTGGAAGAACTGGACTGCTTCCGGGCTGAAGCCGGAGAGGACCAGCGGGGTTTCGATGGGATGAATGTCTGTGGCATCGCCGGTGGCGGTTGCCGCCTTGGGGTCCGGCCTCCACATGGCGCTCGCTCGCCGGCGCGTAGCAACATTGCGGGCTCGGCCTTGCCGTTCACCGCCAGCATCTCGGCGATGGGAGTGATGCCGGCGATGGGTTCTTTGCTGAATTGGCCGATCCTGTAGGACAGCGCGCCCAGCAACTTGCCGTCGATGTAGACGGGGCTGCCGCTCATGCCTGCGACCACTCCGGTGTACTCTGGTTTGGAGCCCTGGAGACGCGCCAGGATCATATCCTGATCGGGGCCGAGGACATTTTTGAGCACCCCGAGTATCTCCACATCCATGGCTTCCGGCTGTGTGCCTTCAAAAACCGTGTAGGCCACGCCGTGGAGGCCCGCGGTGCACGTCGGATAAAGGAAAGATTCCGGCGCTGGCAGACGAAGGCGGAATAGCCGGGTTAACCTGGGCGACCAGGCTGCCCGCAATGACAAAAACTGCGGTCAAAACAGAAAAACGGGTTGATATACGGCTGGTAGACACGTCTACAGATTAGACGTTCCAATCGCCGGAGCATAGAGCGTGCTAAGCGCCAACTCTGTATTTTGTAGCAACGAGGTAATTCAATGAAGTTGAATTGGCAAAAGCTATCCGTTGCATCCCTGGCTCCGCTGCTGGCTACTGCAACCTGGGTCCATTCGGCCGGGGGCCAGGCTACGTCGAGCACGCCCGCTGCGAAGCACGCCCCGCAACAGCAGCAGCAGCAACCGGACCAGTCGGCACCCGATTCCGGGGGGCCGGGTGGTGACAATGGCGCGATCGCCATTCCCAAAAAGGCAGAGAAACCGGATGTCCCCCGCCGCCGCCTGAGCCGAAAGTGAAGAATCCTCCCGGCCTGACACAACTTTTCGCTGCGCGTCGATGTTCCCGAAGTGACTCTGGATGTAGGCGTCATCCTGCAGAAAACGCACGAGTTCGTGCCTAATCTGCAGCCGGCCAATTTCCGCGTCTACGAAGATGGCGTGCCGCAAAAGGTGGTCGGCTTTCAGCGCACCAAGGCGCCCATCACGGCGGTGCTGCTGTGCGAGTTCGCCTCCACCAACTATTGGTTCGTGCACGACATGCGGAATGCCGCCTATGCCTTCGCGCAGCAATTGCAGCCGGACGACTACGTCGCGGTGGTGACTTATGACCTTAAGACCCAGATCCTGACCGACTTCACCCAGGACAAGCGGCAGGTCTACGAGTCCCTGAATACCTTGACGATCCCTGGCTTTCAGCGAGACGGACATGTTCGACGCGGTCTATTCGACGCTCGACCGGCTGAGCCGCATCGAAGGGCGGAAATATGTAGTGCTGATCGGCGTCGGGTTACGATTCTTTCAGCAAGATCAACCTGGACAAGGTGCTGGCAAAGATCAAGGCGACGCCCAACGTCACCATCTTCAGTGTCGGGACTGGGCAGGCGGCAAGAATCACTGGCAACGCCCGTAGCGGTATGTTCGGCCCTAAGGAGATTGACTACCTACAGGCCGATAACCAGATGTCAACGTTCGCGCGCATGACTGGCGGCATGTCGTTTTTCCCCCGCTTCGACGGCGAGATGCCTGACATTTTCCACTCCATCAATGATTCCATTCGCAACCAGTACGTGCTGACCTACACGCCGACCAACGCCAAACAGGACGGCAGCTACCGCAAGATCCGGGTGGAGCTGGTGGACAACGAAGGCCAGCCCCTGAAGATGCAGGATGAGAAACACCACCCGCTGAAATACGACGTCATCACCCGCGATGGGTATAAGGCCAAGCAGCAGGTCGATTAAGGGGACCAGATCATCCAGGAAAAGCCACACTGGCAGGGTCACGGACTGCTAGCTCGTACCGACTAAAGAGCGTCGCGTCCTCGATAGGGTCTTCAGCGCCTGAGGGCTGCCGTCTCTCGATCCGGACTACGTGCTTCTGAATCCGAGGCCATCGCGCTATGCGGCCGTGAAGCTTCGTACAATCGAGAAAACAATTCCAGCAGGTTCCGGGACAAGCATTGGTCACAGCGACAGTACAGCCGCAGCGAAAGCCTGCCGCCAAGCCGGTGCACCACTCCTCCGTGGAAGGCTGGCACCCTAAGCACAATCCATGGTTGATTGCGCTTACGGTTACGCTGGCGACATTTATGGAGGTGCTGGATACCTCCATCGCCAACGTCGCCCTGCCCCATATGGCAGGTACTCTGGGCGCCAGCCAGGAAGAGGCTACCTGGGTCCTGACCAGCTACCTGGTGTCGAGCGCCATCGTTCTGCCCATCTCCGGTTGGCTTTCCACCCGTTTCGGACGCAAGCGCTTCTACATGACGTGCGTGGCGTTGTTTACCGTCTGCTCGCTGTTGTGCGGTCTGGCCCCTACCCTGCCGATTTTGATCCTGGCCCGCATTCTGCAAGGGCTCGGCGGCGGCGGACTGGCTCCCAGCGAACAGGCCATCCTGGCGGATACGTTTCCCGTGGAGCAGACGAGGACAGGCATTCGCTCTCTACGGCATGGCAGTGGTGGCTGCGCCGGCGATCGGACCAACGCTGGGCGGATGGATCACCGACAACTTCAACTGGCACTGGATCTTCTTCATCAATCTGCCCATCGGCATCATTTCCCTGCTGCTCAGCAACCGCATGGTGGAAGACCCGCCTTACCTGGTGAAAGAACGGGCCAAGGCCAATCCCATCGACAAAATGGGCCTGGGCCTGGTGGCGGTCGGGCGTGGGCTGCCTGGAGTTCGTGCTCGATAAGGGCCAGGAAAAAGACTGGTTCGGCGACCGCACAATCACGCTTACGTTCCTGCTGGCCATGGTCCACGCTGGCATTTTTTGTGTGGTGGGAGTGGAGACATCCCGATCCGATTGTCGATTTGAAGCTGCTGAAGAATCGCAATTTCGGCACAGCCGTCGGCTTTCAGTTCATCCTGGGCATGGTGCTGTTCAGCACCACGGTTCTGATTCCGCAATTTCTGCAAGGGTTGATGGGCTACACCGCGGAACGCGCAGGCATGGCGCTTTCCGCCGGGGCACTGGTGTTGATGGTGATGATGCCGGTGGCGGGCAAGCTGGTGTCGCAGATGGACGCGCGGCTCATGGTCTCGATCGGATTCCTGGCAACCTCGCTCGCGCTCTACAACATGACGCGGTTGGATTTGAACGTGAGCTTCGGCCACATCGTGATGTGGCGCGTGTTCCAGGTGCTGGGATTGTCGTTCATCTTTATCCCCATCAGTACGCTGAATTATGTGGGTGTGCCGGCGGGCAAGAACAACCAGATCTCCAGCTTTTCCAACTTCGCCCGCAACTTCGGCGGCAGCATGGGGACGGCGCTGTTGACCACGTTCCTTATCGCGCACGCAGCAGACCCACCAGTCGGCGCTGGCGGCCAATTTCGTCCCCGGCAGTGTCGGCTACGAGAATTTCTCGCTCAGACCAGGAACGCCTTGATCGCTGCGGGACAAAGCGCGGCCCAGGCCAAAGCCGCGAGCCACGGGATACGCCTACCAGCAGTTACTGCGGCAGTCGTCGATGCTGAGCTATCAAAATGCTTTTTGGGTGCTGAGCTGTAGTGGCGGCCATGCTGGTTCCGTTGGCCCTTCATCATGCGGCGCCCGCCCAAGCGCAAGAAGCAAGCCCGCTGAAGCCATGGGGCACTAGATCTCAGTCACCGCCTGAGCCGATGTAGGGTCCCTGGCGATGGAAGCGCGGATCGGTGAGCTGCTGCAGCATAAAGTCGGCCACATCGGCACGGGTGATGCGCAGCGCGCCGGGCGGAAGCGCGTCGGGCAGAACCCGGTAGTTGCCGGTGAACGGACCATCGATGAGCCGTGGAGCGCGGACAATGGTGTAATCCACATCGCTGGCGGCGATCAGACGTTCCTGCGCCGCCTGGTCGACGAAAGGATGTTTCAGCACGGTTTTCTTCGCAATCCACAAGCCCGTCACGGTAAGCGCATTCTGATACTTGCCCTACTCCGGATGATTTCCCGCGGCGCCCAGCACGATAAGCCGGTTCACATACTCCTGGCGCATCCCTTCGAGAATGTGGGGCATGGCCCGGGCGAGGATCTCGGATTTTTTCCGGCTACGGGCCCCCAGCGCGGAAAGAACGGCACGGTGCCCGCGAACAGCGTCCACGACCGCTCCAAAATCGAAGATGTCTCCCTGGATGACTCGCAGATGCGGATCTTGCGGCAGCCCCTCGAGTGGTGCGGGCAAAAGCCGTGACAGCGTGTCCTTTCGCCAGCGCCTGGCTAACAATCAGCTTGCCGGTCCCTCCCGTAGCGCCGAAGACGATGATCTTCATTTGAGCCCAGTGAATCCTTCCACAAGTGGTGCAACCACCACACTATACATGGCACAACCCTTCTCAAAGACAGACATCTGAGGAGGGAGAGGAAACGTTAACAATGTCAGAAAATCTGGAAAAGACAGAAAAGAACCTGCGCGACCTGATTGAGATCCTGCGAGATGGTCACCAGGGCTTCATCGAACTGGAAAAGAACCTGAAGGATCCGGAAGCGCGCAAGCTGTTCCGGGAAGAGACTTTGGCCCGGGCCGGCTTCGCCGCCGAACTGGAGAATGAACTTCACCATTTCGGTGTAAAGGACGTGAAGGTAGCGAGTTCGACTGCGGGTAAAGTACATCGCGCCTGGGGCGAACTAAAGGCCCGGCTCGGCGGTGGTGACCACGCCTTGCTGGCTACTGCCGAGAAGGGCGAAGATGAGGCCAAGCAAGCCTACGAGGAAGCGCTCGCCAGCGAGGATTTCCCCTTGCCGCTGCGCGAGATCCTGCTGCAGGCAGCAGAGACACATCGAAATGGCGCATGACCGCGTCAAAGCCCTGCGCGACCGCCTCGCGGCATAAGGAGGGTGTATCGACCTAATGTCCCGAAGGGACGGCTGACCTTAGCCCAGGACGCTAGTCTTGGGTCGATCAGGCAAGATGATTGATTCCCGCCGGGGACGGCTGAAAATACGTCGCTACTTGACCCTGGACAATTTTCAGTCGTCCCTGCGGGACTGGCGCGTTTCCGGGGGAGACAAGGTTAGCGGAGAATCCCGTCGGCCAGAAACTTGCAGGCCAGAAACGCCAGCAACCCCGGCAAAGAAGACAATCGCCATGCGGATTCCGGGCTCCCGATTCACTTCGGGCACCAAGTCTGTCGCCGTCACGTAGAGAGCGACTCCGGCCGCAACCGGCAACCCAGCCCGAACCCATCCCGGAAAGAAATTGATCACCAGCACCCCGGCTAACGTGGCGGCGGCCACGATCACGGCGGAACTGAGCGCGGCGCCGCGGCTATGTCCGCTGGCCAGCATCACCGAGGCGACGGTAAAGCCTTCCGGCAATTTATGCAGCAGGATGGCCACAAAGATGATCCATCCCAGCCAGGTAGACAGCACGAAGCCCGAAGCAATGGCAACGCCATCAAATAGCGAATGAGCCGCCAGGCCGGCGACCACGGAATTGCTGGTGTGAACCGGAAGCAACTCGTCATGACACTTCTCTTCGCCGAAGTGAAAGTGCGGAGTGATGGTGTGCTCCAGCAGATGAATGAGGCAGTAGCCGGCCAGGACCAACACCGGAGTCCAGCGAAAGGAAAGACGGAAGCTCTCAGGAATCATCTCCAGCAGCGCCGCCGCAAGCATGAAGCCTGCGCCAAGGGCTACAAAGTACCGGAGATACCGCTTCTCCCAGCTGGTACGAACCAGGATCAAAGCACCGAAAACATCGGCGAGCGCCGCCACCAGGCCCAGCACCAGCGAGAGTGAAAAGTTGGACATGGTGTCTTAGAGACTAGCCGCTATGCCGGATATGCATGACATCCCCGTCCACCACCCGGTAGTCCTTGCCCTCCAGCCGCAAGGTTCCCTGAGAACGGGCCGCAGCTTCCGAGCCTGCGCTGAGCAGAGTATCCCAATGGATGGTTTCCGCGCGAATGAAGTGTTTTTCGAGATCCGAATGGATAGCCCCGGCAGCCTCCTGAGCGCGTGAATTGACCGGAATGGTCCACGCACGGCACTCATCTTCGCCCACCGTAAAGAAAGCCACCAGGCCCAGCAACTCGTAGCTCTTGCGGATGAGACGGCGCAGTCCGCTCTCCACCAGGCCGTACGAGGAAAGAAATTCAGCTGCTTCCTCGTCGCTCATCTCGGCAAGCTCCGCCTCGACCTTGCCGCAGATCGCAGTGGCTCCCGCGTTGGGCCGGGAGGCTACCTCTTCCAGCTTGTAGCGAGCAACGGCCGATTCCAGATCAGCTCCCAACGTGGGGCTCTCAGCGATATTCAACACGAACAACATCGGTTTCTGCGAAAGGAACATAAAGCCGCGGATCAGCTTCTTCTCCTCGGCCGACATTTCCATCTCGCGCAGAGGCTTCTCCTGCTCCAGTTGCTGCTTGCAGCGCAAAAGCAGAGCGTTCTCCTTTTCGAGATCCGGAGTGCGCATCTTCTTGAGATCTTTTTCCAATCGCTCCAGGCGCTTCTCCACCTGGGTGAGATCCGAGAAGATGAGATCGAAGTCGACGTTCTTGATGTCCCGCAGCGGATCGATGCCGCCCACACGAGGGATGGATTCGTCCTCAAACGCGCACAGCACGTGAATCAATGCGTCATTGTCTCGCAGATGGGTGAGAAAGGCGCTCTCCTTGAGCGCTTCCTGACCCACCGCGGCGACGTCGGCGTACTCCACCGTCGCATAGACAATCTTTTTGGGGTTGTACAAGGCGGCGAGCTTGTCCAGCCGCTCATCGGGGACCTTCGCCACGCCAAGATGGGCCTCGCGCGGATTCGAATACGCGGGCGTTTCGACCTTGGCTTTGGTGAGGATTTTGAATAGGGAGGTCTTACCAACCTGGGGCAGACCAATGATGCCAGTTTTCATGAGACTCGCCGTCCAGCCAAACGGCGCTTACGCGCCAGAGATTTTTTACTGCATTCGGGCCTTGCGGCGCTATAGACCCAGTATATCGTCCTTATATTTCCCGCCGGGACCAGTGAGCCGTGGCCACCAGAGCGGCGATTCCGCACAGCAGGACGAGAGCCTCCACGTGCGTTGAGGTCCGGTGCAGACTATCGAAGATCTGGCGTCCAGGGTTGTTGGCAGCCACCGCATCCACATTGCCGCCAATGGAGTCGCGCGCCGTGTCCATGCGAGGGATGATGGAGAACTGTGAGTACGCGGTGAACACCATCATCAACAGGACCAGCACGGACTGAGGAATGATGCTGCGATAGTGGGCGCGGCCCAGCAGCATCACCAGCAAAAAGATGACGCCGCAGAACAGCCCCATCCAGTGAAGGCGAACCAGGGATCCCCCGACAATCAGGCCGGCGGCATGCACACCCTGAGCGCCAAAAAGCGGTGGCAATTGACTGAACGCCAGGGGGGCCAGAATAGCGCCAAAAAATATCAGGGCGCCCAGCCAGACACCGAGCGCAAGGTACACCAGCGAGTGAAAGAGGGTTCTCATGAGTGGCGTATCGATACTACATCGGGGCCCGGCCGGTGAGGCGCTCAATCCGGCTCGCCATGGGAGGATGCGTAGAAAAGAGGTTGGTCAGGCTAGCCCCGCCCAGCAGGGGCGCCACAATAAACAGATGAGCCGTCGACGGCGAAGCCGGCATGGGCAGTTGCCGGGAATAGGCGTCGAGTTTCTGCAAGGCGCTCGCCAGGGCATACGGATTTCCAGTGACATGCGCACCGGTCGCATCGGCTTCGTACTCCCGAGAGCGGGAAACGGCGAGTTGGATCAGGGTCGCCGCAAGCGGGGCCAGAAACATCATCAGGATGCCACCGCCGCCGATCCCTCGGCGCTCATCACGGCCGCCGCCGAACATGCCGCCAAAGTGCGCTAATAGAGTGATAGCGCCGGCAAGCGTCGCCGCGATGGAGCTGGTGAGGATGTCGCGATTTCTGACATGCCCCAGTTCGTGGGCCAGCACGCCTTCGAGTTCTTCGTCATTCAGAAGATTGAGAATGCCCTGGGTGACCGCAACCGCGGCATGCTTGGGGTTACGCCCGGTGGCAAATGCGTTGGGCGACTCCGTGGGGATGACGTAAATTCTCGGCATGGGCAGAGCCATGCGAGGCAAAATGCGCTCCACGATCTGGTAGACGCGGGGCAGCTGTTCGCGAGTCACCGGCTGGGCGCGGTACATCGATAACGCCATCTTGTCGGAATAGAAATAGCTGAAGAAGTTCATCCCGGCGGCAATAAAGAAGGCCAGGATCATGCCATTGCGGCCTCCGAAATAAAGGCCGATGACCATGAGGAAGAGGGTGAGAGCAGTCAGCAGAAAAGCAGTTTTTAAGGTATTCATAGCGCGGCACCTCCCGCACTTAAACCATGCTTCCTCTATTGTGTCATGCAGCTCATCCCGGCGCTCGACCGGCAGAGAAGGCTTTCCAGGAAATGTTTTGACCGTTCATGTGGGCTGGATCCATCCTTGCTTGACGTTCGGATTGCCCGCGGTATTGAGCCGCTCCATTTGGTCGCCGCTGAGCGTGATGTCCAGTGCCGCGATATTCTCCTTCAACTGCTCCGTCTTGCTGCCCGCAATGATGGGCAGGATCGCCGGTTCACTCTGCCGCATCCAGGCAATGATCGCCTGCGATGGGCTGCACCCGGCCTCGCCGGCCACCGCCCTGATCGCGGCCAGTCGCTCATCGGAGTCCGGACCCGCAAACTGCGTCGGCACCTCGCGGTCCGAGCGCGTGTAAGCCCCTTGCAGCAAAATCGAATAGCCGATCAGGGCTGTCCCGTTCGCTCGCGCATAATCCTTCAATTCCTCGCTGATAAAAATCTGTGGCCCAAAATCAGCCCCATGACGGGGACGCAGATACGTATACCTCTGCTCCACCACCGAATACTCCGTCCAATGATTCGTCCGGCTGACCAGGTTCGCCTCTGCAATGCGCCACGGGGATAAATTGCTGGCGCCAATGGCACGCACCTTGCCGGCTTTCACCAGGCCGTCAAAGGCCTTCATGGTTTCTTCGAGCGGGGTCGCGCGATCGTCGCGATGCGCGTAGTACAGGTCGATCCGGTCAGTCCCCAGCCGCTGCAAACTCTTATCGCATTCACGCTGGATCTCGGCCGCGCTGAGACCACCCTCGCATCCTGGATAGTCGAAGGCCAGCTTGGAGGAAATGACCATCCGGTCCCGGTTGCGGCGCTCCTTCATCCAGACGCCAATCGTGCTCTCGCTCTCCCCGCCTACGCAGCCGGGCAGCCAACAGGCATACATATTGGCCGTATCAATGAACGTACCGCCATTTTCACTGTAAAAATCAAACAGCTTGAACGCCGTGTCACGATCGATCTTGCTTCCGATCAAGTCGCTGCCCATGGCCAGCGCACTCACTTCAAGATTGGACTTCCCCAGTTTTACCTTTTTCACGCCTACGCATCCGCCCTGACATAAGTTGCGAGCACCACGCCGCATATCATGACCGCGGCTCCTAATATATTGGTGAGCGAGATCCTTTGCACGGGTGAACCGAGCCAGCCAAAGTGAGACAGGATCATGCCGCCAAGCACTTGCCCGGCGATCAGCGTGATGAACATGGCGCGAGCCCCGACCTGGGGCAACAGCCACGCGATTGCGAACACCAGGCACGCACCCAGAGCACCGGCAGTCAGCAACAGTGGATGAACGTCTTTCAGACCGTCCAGGGCGCCCGAGTGCCAACCTGAAAGTCCGATGAGAACGGCCGTCAACGCACCGATGCACCAGAAGACTGCGTTGCCAACGCGAGGATTAGCCAATGAACTGCCCACTTTGCCGTTCATCGAAAGGTGAACTGCCAGGATGATTCCAAGGAAAATCGTGAAAAAGTAAAAAGGGACCTTCATGTTCCGTCTCCAGGCTCCAGGAACTTAGCGCGAAAGAAAAACCAGTCCGCCCGTTGGTTCCCTTATGAACTATTGCCGCGCATGAGGCTGCTAGCGACACGACAGTACACCGAGTTTCGGGCTTCTGTCAAAGCGCTTTTGAGGCACACCCGCTCAACTCTTGACAGGCCGTAAACGCCGGGTATAGTGTCCGTCTCAGCTTACTGTGGAATTAGTTCATATGGGAACCAACGGTGAGCCTTGATGCTATCTTACTTACCGTTAGCAAACTATCAAGAGGGAGAGTGCTATCTCGGTCGCCCGTAACCCTGATAAGTCAGAGTTAATTCGGATAAGTTACCGAGGTTGGTCCATGAAGAAGCGATCAAAGCCCGTTACCGCGCTACTCTTCGCGTGTCTGGGAATTTTTATGACCGCGGTCGCACTTGAATCCGCCACCGCGCAAACGCCCGCAGCCACTCCGGCACCCTCGATTGATAAGGCCGCTGCTGACCGGGGCCAGGGTATTTTCTCTTCGAGCTGTTCCTTCTGTCACGGATCGCAAGCCACCGGCACAGAACAAGCGCCTAATCTGCTGCGCAGTCCCCTGGTCTTTCAGGACCACGACGGTGACACTCTTGGGCCTTTCCTCAAGCAGGGCCGGCCCACGCTGGGCATGCCTGCCTTTCCTACCCTCGATCCGGCGCAGGTAAAAGACATCTCGGCGTTTCTGCATTCACGGATCCAGCAGGTTCGCGGCAAAAGGCTCCCGGAAACCGCATTGCTCGTCGGTGATCCTAAAGCCGGGCTCGCCTATTTCAATGGCGCGGGAAAATGCAGCACCTGCCACTCGCCTACCGGCGACCTGGCGCATATTGGATCGAAGGAGCAGCCTCTCGCGCTGACTACAGCTTTTCTGACACCGCCGGCCAAGCCCTCCGAAGTGACAGTGGTGCTGCCCTCGGGCCAATCCTTCAAGGGCAAGCTCGACTATCTTGACGAGTTCACCGTTTCTCTCGTGGATTCGGCAGGGGTCTATCACACCTGGCCGCGGGAGCGCACCAAGTCAGTTGAGGTGAATGACCCGCTCGCCGCACATAAAGCAATGCTCCCCGTGTATACCGACAAAGACATTCACGACCTCCTGGCGTACCTGGTGACACTCAAATGAAGTACCGGCCGATCTTGTGTCTAGCTTCCCTGTTGTTGCTGCCCCTCTGCGTTCATGCACAGACGTTGGATCCGGAAGCATTCCACCGCCCACCGACAGACACCTGGCCTACCTATAACGGGGACTACTCCGGGCGCCGCTATAGCACCCTCTCCCAAATCAACGCTTCCAATGTCGCCTCGCTGGGCCTGGTGTGGACGCACCACGTGGATTTCGGCAGCGAATCGTACGCGCAACAGGCCAGCGAAGGACGACGCATCAAGGCCACTCCGCTGCTGGTGGATGGAGTTCTCTATTTCACCATCACCGACAATGTCTGGGCCATGGATGCACGCACCGGCCGCGAGCTCTGGCACTATGCGTGGCCGAACAACCGCGCCATCCATGTCGCCAACCGGGGCGTGGGCATGTACGGCAGCTGGCTGTACTTCATGTCTCCGGACAATTACCTGGTCTCCTTGAATGCCAAGGACGGCACCGAGCGTTGGCGTGTCCAGGTCGCCGACGTAAAGCAGGATTTCTTTTCGGCGACCTCCCCGCTGATCATTGGCAATCACGTCATCGTTGGGCCGGGCAACAACGACAACATCCGCGCGTGGCTCGAGTCCCGCGATCCTGAAACCGGCAAGCTGCAATGGAAATGGTGGGTCGATCCCGATCCAGGTGCGCCGGGCTCTGAAACCTGGGTCGACAACGCCACCATGGAGAAAGGCGGCGGCTTTCCCTGGTTAACTGGCACTTACGACCCTGAGCTTAACCTCTACTATCTCGGAACCGGCAACGGCGTCCCCATGGACCGTGCACCGCACCCGACGCCTGAGGGAGACAGCCTTTACACGGCTTCGATCGTTGCCCTCAACCCGGATACGGGAAAGCTGGTGTGGGCTTACCAGGTAACTCCGCACGATACCCATGATTATGACGCCGGCCAAACCCCCATCATTTTCGACGGAGAGTTCAAGGGCAAACAACGCAAACTGTTGGCGCAGGTTTCCCGCAATGGCTACTTCTTTCTGCTCGACCGGACCAACGGTGAACACTTACTGACAACGAAGTACATGCCTGAAACCAACTGGGCAAAAGGTATCGACGCGCAGGGCCGGCCAATCCCCGACTACGCTAAAGATGCCAATCCTCCGGGAGCGTTGGTTTCTCCCTACCCGATTGGAGCAACGAATTGGTGGTCGCCGTCTTACGACCCGAAGCGCGGACTCATATTTGTCAACGCAGCCCGCACCTGGGCTTACTTCACCACTTCGGGTTATGGGCGCTTTCGATCCCCTCCGGATTACGTAACCATGGCTATTGATTACAAGACCGGAAAAGTAGTCTGGAGTCACGAGTTAGGCGATAAGAGCGGCGTCCTGATTTCCGGGTTATTGTCGACCGCCGGTGACTTGTTGTTTGGCGGAGATTCGTTCGGGAACTTCCTGGCCATGTCTCCGGAAACCGGTAAGACTCTTTGGCACGTCAACCTCGGGCAGTTTGTAACCAATGCGCCCATGACTTACGAGCTGGATGGGCGGCAATATCTCCTGGTCGCGGCGAATGATCAATGGTTCGCCTTCGCGGTGCCCGAGACTGAAAATAAAAAGATGGCAAAGGGTCATTGAGGAACACGGGACGGGCTTCGGGTGTTGCGGGAAGGCTCAAATGATCAAGGTCGGGAGGGGTAGGTACGGGCTTTAGCCCGTACATGAATCCAACCGCATGATTCGGCCTTTAGGCCCTGAGGTATGCTCGTTGCTTTGTTCCAGCAAGAAAACCGTACCTCAGGGCCTAAAGGCCACAAGCGTGGTAACGTTTTGCCGGGGATAAATCCCCGGCCTACCCTAAAGCAAAGCGGATTTTGTCTCAGCCTGTAGATTTGCCCTTCGTACACAACCGGGTTGTACCGCTGAGGGATGTTGAGGAGGACTATGGAGCGACGTGATTTCTTGAAAGGATTGGCAGCAGCCTCGGGAGCGCTTTCTGCGCCCGCGCTGTACGGCGCACAAGCCAACCGCCCCGCGCCGCAGTTGCTGGCACAGGACAACGCACAGTCCCGGCCGCCCGACGATCCCTGGCCGGGTAAGAAGAGAATCCTCGCCATCGCCGATCCGCAGGAATGGTACGCCTCCCCGGGCTATCATCACGACGCGGCCTCGCATACCTTGGCCACCGTCGAGCGGCTAGGGCGTGAGTCCGGCGCCTGGGTCACCGTGATCCGCACGGATATGCATCTGCTGACCAAGCAACCGATCGCCGGCTACAACGTCCGAAACCTGAATAACTTCGATGCCGTTTTCTATATGGGCGAAGGTCCCTGGAACATCACCGATCAGCAGAAGGCCGATCTATTATCGTTCGTGCACGAAGACGGTAAGGGTTTTATCGCCGGGCACGCAGGGAATGGAGGACATCTTCTCCTCTGGCCTGAATATGCCGAGATGATCGGGGGAAACCTGGTAGGCGAGTTCCCTTCCGCGGACATGCACATCGTGGTCGAAGATCCTAATTTCCCCGGCGTGCAGGGATTCCCCAAGGAATTCACCTTCCGCGATCAATACACCATCGTCGGTCCGAATTATTCACGCGACATTGATCACGTCATCATGCGGATGAACCCGAAGGCATTTCCCGAAGTATTTGCCTCGTTGCAGCCGGATCCGAGTTCGACGCGCCACCCGTCGTCAGAACAGCTTCAAGCCAACCTGAAGAAACTCGCCGACTTGCGCACCGATGGAGACTACCCGATTGTGTGGTGCAAAAAGTACGGCAAGGGGCGCGTGTGGTACTCGACCTTTGGCCATCTGGAAGCGACGCTGGACGATGCGCGCATCCAGCAAATGTACATTGGAGCGATCAAGTGGGCCCTGGGCCTGACTGATGCTGATATCACACCTCACCCCTTCCCGGGCAATCCTTAAGAGGTACGGAAAAATGAAAAAGCTTCTGATTGTGTGCTGCTTAGCTCTCTTCACCATGGCTGCACGGCCATCTCTCGCGCAAGCCCCGGCAACGGCGCCCGCTCACAAGATCCGCGTGCTGATTCTGACTGGCAACTCGGATTGGTCCCATCCCTGGCAAGGGACGGCCCCTTTCCTGCAGGGCATCCTCAACAACACCGGGCGTTTCGACGCGAAGCTCGAGGAAGAGGTCGCCGGCATCACCTCGGCCACATTGGCCAACTACGACGTGCTGGTAGATTACTACTATGGCCCGCGGTGGCCCGAAGTCACAGAGAAGGCGGTCGAGGATTTTGTTCACTCGGGTAAAGGAATGGTCGGAGTCCACGGGATCACCTACGGACCCTTTTTCGGCCAGGCCGGAGGAAGCGCGACAGAACCTCGGCGCCTGGAGGGACAACCCTGGGCAGCGTTTGCTGACATGATCGGAATGACCTGGAAACTGGACAATATCGGTCATGCGACGCGCCACGTCTTTACGGTGGAATGGGTGGACAAAGATCACCCAATCAGCCGCGGACTACCGCCGACATTCGTAGCCAACGACGAGCTTTATCACAAGATAGATCTCAAACCGAACGCTCATGTGCTGGCCTCTGCCTTCGATGATCCCAACGTAAAGGGTGGAACAGGCAAAGTCGAACCCGTCATTTGGACGGTTCCTTATGGTCAGGGCAGAGTAGTCATGATGGTCATCGGTCATGATCTTCTGGCGATGAGTCAACCAGGATTTATGGATGCGTTTGCCCGCAGCGTGGAGTGGGCCGCAACCGGAGATGTGGCGCCTGGCGCGCCCACGTTATCTCCGTCCTCCAGCATGCCCGCACCTACTCCATCACTAATCTTATGAAAGCAATCGCGTATACCATCATGTCCTTACTCACAGCATTGCCCGCGCTGGCAGAAGCTAGCCCCGCCCCTCCGCATGCGGAGATCGCCAATTCCGTAATGCGGGTAAAACTCTATTTGCCCGATGCAACCAGTGGTTTCTACCGCGGCACCAGGTTCGACTGGTCAGGCGTGGTGGGAGATCTGCAATACGCCGGGCACAGCTACTACGGCCCATGGTTCACACAAACGGATCCCACCGTCTCTGATTTCGTTTACCGGGGCGACGAGATTGTAGCCGGCCCCTGCAGCGCGATCACCGGCCCAGTCGAGGAGTTCGGCGTCCTGGGGTTCGAAGAGGCAAAGCCTGGCGGAACCTTTCTCAAAATCGGTGTAGGCATTTTACGCAAGCCCGACGAAGCACACTACAGCGCGTACCGGCTCTATGAAGTCGTAAACGGCGGTAAGTGGAGCGTCAAGAAAAGCAAGGACGCTGTCGAGTTTACCCAGGAGCTGCATGATGCGTCTTCAGGCTATGGTTACATCTATCACAAGAAGTTAAGCCTGGTCGCAGGCAAGCCCCAGATGTTGATCGAGCATAGCCTCAAAAATGTCGGCAAGCAGCCCATCCACACCAGCGTTTACGACCATAACTTCCTGGTTTTGGATAAACAGCCAACCGATGCCGGCTTCACCATCACCCTGCCATTCACCATCGCAGCCAATCCCCCGGTCGAGAAGGACCTCGCGGAGATTCGTAAGAATCAGGTTGTGTACCTCAAAACCCTTGAGGGGCAGGACCGCGTCTACACCTCCATTGAGGGCTTTGGCAATACGCCGGAAGACTACAAAGTGCGCATCGAGAACTCGAAAGTCAAGGCTGGAATGTTGATCACCGCGGATCGGCCGCTGGCGAAAATGGCGCTGTGGTCCATTCGCTCGGTCATCGCGGCGGAGCCCTTTGTCGATGTATCCGCTGAACCCGGGAGCCAATTTACGTGGCAGTACCACTATGAGTACTACACGCTTCCCCGATAAAACAGCGAACAAAACCAATGCTCAAGCGGTCGAGCCCGTGCGCGCCTACTATCTCGGCCGCGCAGGAAACCACACCTTGGTTACCAGGGCCCGTCTTGCTAATTCGACTGGCTCGGCCTTATATTGCGACAAGATACTAACTAATAAAGGAGTTCCAACAGGAACTCTGGACGATGGTCGGCCTTTGCAAGAGTTGGTTTTCGATGGTGGCCTAACATGGAGTCTGGTGAGCTTTGAGGCCCTTTGCTACTCTCTTTGAAACCTGCGTAGCCCCCGCTCGCGTCTACACCCTGAGGCCAAAAGCCAACCTTTCGCGAACGCCGTGAAAGTTCGAAGCGGTATTAAGTTGCACGCATTTTGCTCCTAGCGGTTAAGGACCCGCCAACATGAAAGCTCTGGTCAAATACGCGAGTGGCGAAGGGAACGTCGATATACGCGAGGTTGCGGAACCTCGTTGCGGAGACGACCAGGTAAAGCTGGAGATCGCTTATTGTGGAATCTGCGGCACGGATCTCCACGTTCTCCACGATACGTTTCGCAATTATCCTCCGGTCATTCTAGGTCATGAGTTTTCCGGCACCGTCGTGGAGGTGGGCCGGAACGTCAACCACCACGCCGCAATCGGGGAGAGAGTTACTGGTCTTGGCGCTACCGCGGTTACGTGTGGCCAATGCGAGTATTGCCTTTCCGGATACTTCATCTTTTGCTCCAATCGCCGGGGCATGGGTCACGGCGTCAATGGAGCCTTTACCCGCTACGTGGTCATGCGTCCCGATCAGCTCTATCGCATTCCCGAAAACTTTTCTCTGGACGAAGCCGCCATGAGCGAACCCTTCGCGGCCGTGGTGCAGGCGGTCACTGAAATCACCAACGTGCGTATCGGAGACACTGCCCTCGTTTCCGGTCCAGGCCCCATGGGGCTGCTCTGCCTCAAGCTGCTGGTTGCCGAAGGGATAAAAACAATCGTCGCCGGTACCCCGGGCGACACGGAACGTTTGAACGCGGCGATGCGTATTGGCGCAGCTGCTGTGATCAATATCGGCGAGGTAAATCTCCACGAGGCGATCCAGGAGCACACCAACGGGGTCGGCGTGGATGTGGCCTTCGAGTGTGCCGGCCATCCCAGTTCAGTCCGCGGATGCCTGGAATCCCTTCGTCCCATGGGACGCTACACCCAGGTCGCTATCTGCGGACAGGATATTCAATTCCCTATCGACCTGATCTTTTACAAGCAGCTGACGATGTCCGGCTCCGTCTGCTATACAGCTCGGACCTGGGAGCGCATGATGAAGATCTATGCCGAGGGTCGCGTTCGACTGAACGATCTCATCTCCACCAAGCTTCCCATATCGGACTGGCAAACGGCTTTTCGCCTTTGCGATGAAAAGAAGGCGATTAAAGTATTGATGTATCCGGAAAAGTAGCGGAGGAGAGTCATGAGTAAGACCCTGGAAAATCCAGTTGCGTACAAGAGCCCTTTGTACGAGATGACGCAGACGACACCCACATGCCTATGGAACGACTCCGCGACCTTGTCGGAGTTGACCTACTCCATCGAGCATGGCGGGGTGGGCGCTACTTGCAATCCTGTCATCGTGCTGGACGCTCTCAAGAAGGAATCCCAGATCTGGAACGATCGCATCCGGGCCATTGCCAAGGAACTTCCTACCGCCTCAGAAGAAGAGGTCGGTTGGAAGCTAGTTGAGGAAATTTCGTCTAAGCGGTCAGAATTGCTGTTACCTGTTTTCACCAAATACCAGGGCAGAAACGGCAGGCTTTCGATCCAGACCGATCCGCACTACTACCGCAATGCTGAAGCGCTGCTGCAGCAGGCGATGCGCTTCAACGCCCTGGCGCCGAACATGATTGTGAAGATTCCCGCAACCCAGGCAGGCATCGCTGCCATTGAGGAGGCGACGTATCACGGCATCAGCATCAATGCGACCGTCTCGTTTGCGCTGCCCCAATGCATTGCTGTAGCGGAAGCCATGGAGCGGGGCTTCAACCGGCGGCAGAAGGAAGGTCTCGACATATCCCGGATGGGTCCGGTTTGCACCATTATGGGCGGCCGGCTGGACGACTGGCTAAAGGTAGTCGCCGAGAAGCAGGATATTATCCTCGATCCCGGCCATCTGGAATGGGCCGGCGTCGCGGTCTTCAAAAAGGCGTACAAGATATTTCAGCAGCGCGGGTATCGCGTGCGCCTGCTCTCCGCGGCATTCCGCAATCACATGCAGTGGAGTGAACTGATAGGCGGCGACGTGGTGATTTCTCCCCCTTACAAGTGGCAGGTTCGCTTCAACGAAAGCGACGTTCGTGTCGCCTCCCGTATTGAAAACCCGGTAGACCCGGAGATCGTTGACGAGCTGTTGCGGAAGTTCCCAGACTTCCGCCGCGCTTACAACGAGGATGGGCTCTCGCTGGCCGAATTCGACACCTACGGCCCAACCGTGCGCACACTGCGCCAGTTCCTCGAGGCCACCCACGAACTCGCCGTGCGTGTCCGGGATTTGCTCTTGCCCAATCCCGACGGCTCCGCGAGATAACTGGCAGATCGATCTGCCACCTGGAGTAAGCCGCAAACTGCAGATCCCTCTCCTTGTTTGTCATCCCGTGCGAAGCGAGAGGCTCCTTGCAGGGTTCTACGGACCCGTCGTGGAAATGTTTTCCACCCCCTAACGAACCCTCCAGTGTCCCCATTTGGACAGTAACCCGCTTGGCATCCGCGTTAAGACACCAGATCCCTGAAGTAGAAAACACCCCATCTTAGCCACCAAATCAGGCCTCGCGCCTAAGGCCTTAGCACGGAGTGCGTCACAATTTCGGTTACAAGAGTTCAATACGGAACTGGTTTTGGAAATAGTTCTTGACACTCGTCTAACGCCAACTATATGACATTACCGCGCACCAATGCAGAGCAATTTGGGTACGTAATTAGTTCTGTATGGAACTAGTGTTTTTACGATGTGCAGCCGACATAGAGAGGCCATCGTCAGGCCATCCACGGTACTAAGACGGACTAACGAGTTGTAACTTGAGGAGAAGATCTGTGATCGAGACCAATAGATTGAAAAGAGCTCTACAATACTTATTGCCAGTGTTCGCGATAGTTCTCGCAACCACATCAGCAGTGTGGGCCCAAGCCGGTGGCGGGTCCATGGTCGGGACGGTTCATGACCCGGGTGGCGCTGTCGTTCCCAATGCTGCCGTCACGATCACCAATACCAACACCAACACTACCTACCCGGTCGCTACTAACGGCGACGGCCGCTTTCTCTACCCCCAACTGCCGGTCGGCACCTACAAAGTTTCCGTGGCTGCGCCAGGCTTCAAGGAAGCCGTTCAGGAAGGCATCACGGTTTCGATCGGAACGACGAGCACCCTCGACATCGCCCTCCAGGTCGGCCAGACCTCGCAGTCGGTGACGGTGACCGCGAACGCGCAACAGATCCAGACAGAGAGCTCCGACGTAGGGACCACGGTCCCCAGCGCCCTGGTGGCGCAGTTGCCTTTGAACTTCAGCGGTGTCGTTCGTAGCCCGCTGCAATTCATGACGCTGACCCCGGGCTTTCAGGGGGATGCAACGGGCAACGCCCAGTCGCAGGCCAGCTTTAAACTCAACGGCGCGGGAACGGGAAGCGCGGACGTGATCCTGGACGGTTCGTCGATTCAGCTGGCTTCGCCGAACTACCAGTGGAACTTCGGCATCAGCGTCGACGCAGTCTCTGAGTTCAAAGTACAAACCAGCACCTTCGCGGCGGAATTCGGCCGCACCGGCGGCGGCTTCGTCAACGTGGCCTCCAAGTCGGGAACCAATGATTTCCACGGCGCCGTTTATGACCTGATGAAGAACAAGGTATTCGACGCCAACAGCTGGCAAAACAACCACACCGGCCTCGGCAAGCAGAACGATACGCAAAACGACTTTGGCGGATTTGGCGGCGGCCCGGTATTCATCCCCAAGATTTATGACGGCCGGGGAAAGAGCTTCTGGTTCTTCGCCTATGAAGGCTTTCGCTTCAAGTCTGGTGGCCCGAACCTTACGTCAACGGCAACACCTGCCATGTGGAATGGTGATTTTTCGCAGGTTCTGAACCCGCAGACCATCAACGGCGTCACCTACCCAGGCCAGAAAATTTACGATTACACGACCTGTTCAGGCGCCAACCTGGGCAAAACTTGCCAAGCCTTCCCCAACAACCAGATACCGCTGTCGAGGCTCGACCCGTACGCCAAGGCGTTCATTCCTTATCTGCCGGTGGCCACCGAATCCGAACCAGGCCTTCCAGAACCTGGCCTATACCCTTCTGGCCCCGATCAACAACGATCTCTATTCGACCCGCATCGACCAGAATATCGGGCAGAAGCACAAGCTTTTCGGCAGCTACGCGCAAGCCAACCTGCCGATTATCAACATCTACTCCTACGGGCCGAAGGGGCTCTACGACCAGAGCTTTGGCAGCACCACGACGCACTATGTTCGCATCGGTGAAGACTACGCCATCACGCCCACGCTGTTGAACCACTTCAACGCCGGCTATACCCGCCGCTTCCGTATCGAGCAGGGCGAAGGCGGCGTTGGCTCCTGGGCGGATAAGATTAATTTCCACGGCTACTATCCAGGACATTCTCATCCCCAATAACGGCATTCAGTATCACCCCGCCACGAACGCCAACATGCCCACGCCTCCAGGCGACAACAGCTTCTTCAAGGACAACAGCTTCCAATATGACGACGCAGTGTCATGGGTTAAGGGCAACCACAACTGGAAGTTCGGCGGCGTATACAGACGCCAGGGCTTTAACGCCACTTACAACAGCAATGCCGCTCCGAATTTCGGCTTCACCAACGCTTTGACTTCCGCCGGCAACTTGGCCAACGGCAGCCCCATCGATCCGAACTCCGGGTCAGGCGCGGCCTCCTTCTTTCTCGGCGCAGCCTACACCGGGAACGTTGGCGGCGGTCAAAACGCTGCCATGCGCGTCCACGGTTGGGGCTTCTACGCCCAGGATGACTGGAAAGTCAGCCCGAAGCTCACGATGAACCTTGGTCTGCGCTATGAGATCCCGCAGCCAGTCTTCGAAGAAAAGTGCAGGACCTCGCAGGTCAATCCAACGCTCGCAAATCCCGGAGCGGACGGCTTGCCTGGCGCCTACGAGTTCCAGGGAACAGGCCCGGGCAGGGACGGCCGGTGCTCCCCGATGAACCAGTATTGGGGTTCATGGGGACCTCGCGTCGGTCTGGCTTACCAGATCGCCCCGCAGACTGTGTTGCGGGCTGCTTATGGCCTCTACTACACCCCTGTCAAAATCTCCAACTTCGCCAATACCGATAGCTTGGGCTTCTTCGCCGTCGGCTATAAGTGGCCTACCCCGGTCAATCAGCAGACACCCGCAGTTATTCCCAGCACGGTGCCTAGTTATCCTGGGTCCATACCGCCGACCATCACCCCAACCGCACTGAACGGATCGGCGGGCGGCGGTGGTGCGGCAAGTGGTGGGCCGGTCATGCTGCCCAGCAGGCTGGCACGCCCCGGCGCAGTACATAACTGGACGTTCGATATTCAGCGCGAACTGCCAGGACAGTGGTTGGTGGATATGGCCTACGTCGGAAACCACGGATCTCATTTACAGGCACTTCTGAAGGATCCGAACGTAGCGCCCGCATCGGCCCTGTCATACGGCAACTGCCTGGCGGTGCAGGTAACGCAAATGGCGACCAACCCGGCCTGCGCGGGACTGCCGCAAGTCAAGATCCCCTACACCAACTTCCTCAGCGACTGGGGCTCCTCGGCTACGGTGGCTCAGGCTCTGAGGCCGTTCCCCCAGTATCAGACGGAAGATCTGGACACGTCGTTCAGCGCCAATCCGTGGGGTAACTTCTCGTACCAGGCTCTGCAGATACAGGTAACCAAGCGCTACGGCTCCGGGTTGACTGTGTTGAGCAATTACACCTGGGCGAAGAATCTTACCGATGCCGATTCAGACTATGCCCCGCAAGAAGCGTGGAATGGCGGTGTCGGCGGAATGTTTGATCCCTATGATCCCAAGAGGGAAAAAACTTACAGCGAATTCGATCAACCCCAGCAATTCAAAATCGCCTACACCTATGAGCTTCCCTTCGGAAGAGGTAAGAAGTGGGGCGGCAATGTCAACAAATTGACGGACGCTGCGGTCGGCGGGTGGACGCTGGGCGGTGTGGATTCCTACGCCACGGGCTTCCCGCTCTTCGTGCAGGAAAACAACTGGACCGCAGGTACCTTTGCGGGCCAGGCAACGGGTGGGAATGCACGCCCCAACATGGTGGCTGGAACAAATCCCAGCGCCTTCTTTGGAAAACTGGGGAAGTATAAATTTGGAACTGACAGAAAGCTCAACCCTGCCGCGTTCACCCAGGCGCCGAACTACACTTTCGGAAACGCTCCAAAGACGCTGGGGAATGTACGCAACTTCACCCACAAGTCAGAGGACCTGCAAGCTTCCAAGCGGATCCCGCTCTTCACGGAACGGGTCAACTTCCTCTTCCGCTTCGACGCGTTCAACATTTTCAACCGCCACAGCTTCGGTTGTATGGATTATCACGTAGGCGACCCGTCGTTTGGGCAATACCAATGCGGTACCGGTCCTAACGCGGAAACCAACAACAATCAGTCGGGCATCGTCTCATCGGCTCGAACGTTACAGGCAAACTTCCGAATAACGTTCTGATGGAAACGCGATGCGTTAGGCCGGCGATTCGCGGCCTTCCGCATCGCGCAAGTATGATATATAGGTTGGCAATACCAAAGGGGGAGCGCGTTAAGCGTTCCCCCCTTATTCTTTCAAGTATCGTCGTCAGGCAGGTCCATGCTGAGTTGCAGCACCCATCGTTTCAAGATCATCGGGTATACCGCTCTTTGGGCCTTCTCTACCCTGCTTCTGGGGGCCACGCTCTGGGCCCAGGATGCCGACGCTCAAGCGGCGCAACACTTTGCTGCCGCGCACCAGGCACAGGATGCAGGCAATCTCGACCTAGCGGCAACGGAGTACCTGGCGGTCATTCGTCTTCGTCCGGATGTTGCCGAAGCTTACGCAAGCCTGGGGCTGGTCTATAACGCGCAGGGAAAATTCTCAGAGTCCGCGCGCGCACTGGCCAAGGCCGAAAAGCTGAAGCGCGGATTGCCCGGCGTCAGCCTCTACCTGGGTATCGACTACGAAAAGCAGAGGCAGACGGCCCTCGCGATCCCACAACTCACAGACGCCGTGCGGCTGGAACCGGGCAACAAGCAGGCGCATACCTGGCTGACCCGAGCGCTTTGGGATGACGGACGAATCCAGCCCGCGATCGAACAGGCGCGCAAGACCAGTCAGCTCTTCCCCTCCGATCCAGCGCTGCTCCTCGATCTGGGAGAGGCCTATCGCAAAGCAGCCGATCTGGGAATCCAGCGTGTGCTCACGGCCGCTAAGGGTACACCACTGTTGCACCAGGTTTACGGAGACATCTACAAAGACAACCGCGCCTGGGAAAATGCTGCGGCCCACTATTATCGAGCGCTCCAACAAGATCCTCACTGGCAGGGTGCCCATTATGGATTGGGCGATGTTGCCGTGCGCCGGGAGAAGCTGGACATCGCAACCCAGGAGTACCAGCACGAACTGGAAACAAACCCAAGCTCTGCCCCTGCCCTCGCCAGATTGGGCGAGACCGCTCTACTCGGAAACAAGCCTGACGAAGCATTGGGTTTCTTCGGCAAAGCCATTCACGCCGGAGCTTTCCAGGCGGCTAATGCACTTGGCTTGCCTCGTCCTTATCCGGTTGGATCCGAGGATTTATCCCCACATGCGCAGGAGCAGCTTCGCTCCTGCCTCCCCGCACTGCAAGCGGCTCCGCCGGGTGCTGCTCGCGATCTCGCCCTGGCCTATGTAAATGCCCGCCTCGGCAATGACGACGTTTCTCTCGCCGCGTGGAAAGACTTCACCAACAATGTCGCTCAACCGAATGCGCCGGCCGGGCGCGAGCGCGGTGTTGACAGTTACTCTCGCCAGGAATTCGAAACCGCCGCAGCCGATTTGAGTAGCTGGGTGAAGCTACACCCGAACGACCTGCAAGCCGACTACCTGTTGTCTAAAACGTATCGCAATTTATCTCTCTCTACCCTCGATCATCTGCTCACCGTGGCTCCGGATTCCTATCCTGCCCATGAGCTTTTGGCTGAGACCTACCAGAATGCAGAGCAGGATGAGAAAGCCCTGGCTGAATACCGGCTGGTGGAAGGCATGGTTCCGGACTTGCCGGGAATTCATTTTTCGATCGGTCATCTGCTTTTGAAAATGAGTCAACAAGACCCGGCACGCGAGGAATTGGCGGCCGAGCTTCGCTTGAACCCTGACCACGCAGAAGCGAACGCCGAAATGGGCACCATTCTTCTTGATCGACTCGACGCGGCCGCCGCCATCCCCTATCTGGAAAAAGCGGTGCAACTGGATCCTGATCAATGGGTAACCTATCGCCAGCTGGGCAAGGCCTACTACACGCAGAAGGACTACGCCAAGGCCCAGACTGCGCTGCAACAGGCAATCCACCACGATCCCCAGGGCCTGGCTCATTATCAACTCGGACTGGTCTACCGCTCCATGGGGCAGAAAGAGGCGGCTAACGCACAATTCGAGATCTCCCGCAAACTCAAGCTCGAAGCCCTGGCTCACGATGAAACGCAAATGACCACGCTAAAGTCCGTAGAGCAATGAATCTTCGTTTCCTCGCGCTGGCGCCGCTTCTTCTGTCCTTCACTGCATTTGGGCAGGGCGATTCATTGCAAAATGGCGTAGCGCTTTTTCAGCAGGGGAATTTTGAGGGGGCGCTGGAACAGTTTGAGGCTGCAAGGCGTTTGCGGCCCGCGGACGCTTCGCTTGAAAATTTCATTGGGATTACAGAAACCAAACTCGGCCGCATCGAAGAGGCCAACAAAGACTACGAGGCCGCCATCCGCCTCAATCCCCGGCTCCCGGACCCGCACAAAAACGTCGCATTCAATTATCTGAGTAAGGGACAGTACGCGCTCGCGGAACAGCACCTTAAAACAGCACTTGCCCTGGACAGCGCTGATCCCATGATCCACTACTACTCCGCGATTCTCTATCTGGATACTTCCCGGGATCAGGAAGCGATGATTCATATCAAAGTGGCGGAGTCCCTGCTGGCCAAGGACCCGATCGCTGCCTTGATGGCGATCAAGGCATGTCTGCGATCGAATACTCCCGAGGAAGCGTTAAGGCTCATCCAGCTTCTCGAACAAAATTCCACCCTCACCGTGGAGCAGGAATACGAAATTGCGGAACTCCTTACCCAAAAGCAACTGTATGCAGAGTCGGTGCCACATTTCCAGCGCATCGTGGACTTGCATCCAGACTCCTGGCAGAACAAATACAACCTTGCCATTGCTCTGCTGCGGGCCAAACAGCCGAAGCAGGCTGCTCCCTTGCTGGAGGCAATCACTGCTGAGCATGCGACCGATGCCAACTTGCTGGCGCAAATCGCCTCGGCTTACGAAACCGCGGGTGAAACCCAACTGGCCATCGACTCTTATCAGAAAGCGATTGCGGCAGACCCGATCAATCCTGATCGTTACCTTGACTGTACCCGGCTGCTGATCGATGTGGATCGTTATGGTGAAGCGGCCGGCATCATCGAGCGCGGCGTACCCCTGGTTCCCGATGACTACCCGTTGACGATCCGGCTGGGGGCCATCGCGATGATGCAGGGGAACCGGGATAAGGCGCGTGAGTTGTACCGCAAAGCAATCGCGGAGCATCCTACACTTGCTTTGGGGCATGTCGCGTTGGCCCAGACGTACATGAAAGAGGGAAATGATCAGGAAGCGCTCAAGATATTGACGGAAGCGCGCGCTGTCGTCCCTCGTGATTTTGCGCTCGAGTATGTATTTGGCCTGGTGTCGCTGCAACTGGGTCAACACGAGCAGGCGCTGGAAGCACTGAAGAGTGCCGAGGAGTTGGGGCCGGCCGTGGTCGAACCACACTTCCAGTTGGGTCTCCTTTACATGAAGTTGCAACAGTGGAAAGGGGCGCGGGAGGAATTCGAGCAGGTGCTTAAGCTTGATCCCCGCAACGCAGCCACCTACTACCAGCTGAGCCGGACTTATCAACGGCTGGGAGAGACAGCAAAGGCGCAAGAGATGGCCAAACAAGCCAGTCTGCTTACAAAAACACAACGAGAAGACGCCATCAAATCGCAGGAACTTCGCTTCGGCATTCCTGTTCAGAATTAATCACGGCAAAAACATTTCCAAGTAAGCTCCGCTGAACCGCAGGTCCCTCCGCTACGCTTCGCTCCGGTCGGGATGACAAGGTAACGGTAACGATTCCATGAAGAGTTGATGCCGGGTCAAGGCGCCTTTATGCGCTTGAGTAGGCCGCCGCGGCCCACGACAATACCTTCGCGGAAACGAAACAGCATTACGTCCGGCCGGAGCATAGCGTAGTAAACACTTCGGTCCGGCATCCACTCTTTACCTTGTCATCCCGACCGGAGCGAAGCGTAGCGGAGGGACCTGCGGTTCAGCGGATCTTCCGTGGAAATGTTTTCTCCGTCTCCACAGTTCAATACGGAACTACGACAATAAAAAGCCCTTGACACCTCTAGAAGCGGAAATATATGAACTTAGTGCGCAGTTAACTACCCCACAGTTCATTACGGAAAATATGGCGGAAACCCCGATCATCCTCAACGTTCACTTCCAGGCAGCACCCGGTCATGAAGAAAAACTCGGAGCACAATTGCACGCGATGGTTGCTCCCACTCACCAGGAACCAGGCTGTCTGATCTACGAACTGCACTTCGATCCTGAGGATCCTGCCAAGTTCATGTTCTATGAGAAATTCGCGAACCAGGCCGCGCTCGACCATCACCTCAATACTCCCCATTTCAAGCAACTTCAGAACTACTTGAAGGAGAACGAGCCGATCGCTGCGCAATCGGTGACGCGCTGGCGCAATTTTGTTTGATCACGCAGCCCGCCCCGAGAAGGACCATCCGTGAGCCCCGAGAACAACTACACTCCCCCGAACGAAATGCCTCCGGCGCCCATACACCCGTTGTTGACGGGCCAGAAAGCCTTAGTGACTGGAGCCAGCAAAGGCCTGGGCCAGGCCATGGCAATCGGCTTTGCACAAGCCGGCGCCGACGTGCTGGTGAACTACAGCTCCGACGAAACAGGAGCTCGCGAAACCGTAAAAGCAATCGAGGCCCTGGGAAGAAAGGCCGTGGCCTTCAAGGCCAACCAGTCGCGCGAAAACGAAGTCCAGGCAATGTTCGATTGCATGATCAAGACCTTCGGCCGGCTCGACATCTGCGTTCCGAACGGAGCCATCCAGCTCAACGCAAAAGTAGACGAAATGACCCTGGAGCAGTGGCAGGGTGTGATCGACGTAAACCTGACCGGAATGTTTCTCTGTGCCCGCGAGGCCATTCGCGCGTTCAAGCGTCAGGGCATCGATCGCTCCGTTTCCTACGCCTGCGGCAAACTCATCTTCATGAGCTCGGTGCATGACATTATTCCCTGGGAAGGCCATGCCAACTACGCCGCGGCCAAGGGCGGCCTCATGCTGTTCATGAAGAGCCTGGCGCAGGAAGTTGCCCACCTGCGGATTCGCGTCAATGCCCTCTCGCCGGGCGCGATCCGAACGCCCATGAACGTGGAGAAGCTGACCTCGCCGGAAATCTTCGAGTCCACCCTGCTCAAGCTGATACCCGCAAAACGGATCGGCGAACCCGAGGACGTGGCCCGTGCCGCCGTGTGGTTAGCCTCCGATCAGTCAGATTATGTGCACGGCACCACCATCTACATCGACGGCGGGATGACGCTGTATCCGGGTTTCATCGGGGCCGGATAAGCAGGAGCGTTTGTGAAGCTAGCGGCCTTCATCCTTATAGCGGCAACACTTTCAGCGACAGCGGAAGCCGCAACCATCACGGTGACGATCACCGGCACCACCGGCGAGATCCGGGTGGGCGAAGGACCCATCTTCGGCCACCGGTCCTATACGCTGATTCCGCCCGGCGACGCGTTTTCCCTGACTTATACCTTCGACGAGGAAAGAGGAAAGCAAACCATCTCGGAACTTGGCAACGGGCTGATTAGCCAATCCGAAATAGAGAACACCAAGCTCTCCTCGCCTGGAACCAGCGCCACGCTGCAGATCGGCCGCGCGGTATGGGAGTTCGGATCCTCCGCACGGTCGCAGGTGGTCATGAAGACCTCGGCAACCAGCAAGAGCGAGCAATTCGTTTACGTCGCCCAGGCAGGCGGCAATCGAGTCTCCGCTCAGATTGTTCCAGGCAAGGGCGGCTATTGGCCGAAAAATGGCGATTGGCGGGCGAGTTACACTTCGAGTCCGCTCGACGGCAGCACGGCTTCTTTTGCTGCTGACAACGACCGGGTCTCCGCGTCCGGAAGTCTCATGCCCTCGACGATCGAGGTCACCGGGGTCGACATCGACGGCCAATGGCTGCGCCTTGCGACTGACGCCGGTGGCGAAGGCAAGTGGCAATTGGCTCATGCTTCGCCTCGCGGCGGTTATATCGTGGAGCAGGTAACCCGCACCGTCCTGGGAACTAAGGCAGACGGTTCGCCCATCACTCCTTCCTCTGTGGAGTATTGGCAGGCCTGGCAGATTCCTGCAGGAGCGGATGCTCCAACCGATGCTACGGCCCGCTTCCCGAATACCGCCCTTGCCGGCAGCACTGGCGAGGAAAACGTATCCGCAGTAGCGCGTTTTTATGAAGGCCTGACTCTGCCGCCGGCCTTCGCGCCGGGAAAAAGCCCGTATGCAGGGGAACGCCTGTCGTCGGTGACCGATCCGAAGCTGACTACGAATCACGCGACTCTGCCCGTCATCACCAGCAGCACGCAGAAGTTCTGAACTGTGGCCCCGCCACGAAAGAGGTTCCGATTGATTTCGCAAATCGTCTGGCTCGCATCGACGGGACTGACACTCAGCCTGCTATGGGGCGCGGCCTCTGTCCCTGCATCCGCAGCTTTGAATCAGCCGGTGAAGACCAACAGCGGAATGCTGCAGGGCATCCCCGGCAAAGATCCCTCGGTGACGGCGTTTCGCGGCGTGCCCTACGCAGCCCCGCCCATCGGCAATCTACGTTGGCGAGGACCGCAAGCAGTGGCCTCCTGGACTGGAGTTCGCCGCGCGGACAGATTCGGCGATGTATGCATGCAAAACACGCTCAAGCCCGGGTCTTTCTACCAGGTGGAGTTCTACGAAAGTCCTGAGCCCATGAGCGAAGACTGCCTCTACCTGAATGTATGGACCGCCGCGAAGTCGGCCGGCGAGAAGCGGCCAGTGATGCTTTGGATCCACGGCGGCGGCTTTGTGGAGGGCTCGGGCTCGCTGCCATCCTTCAATGGCGAGAGCCTGGCCGCCAAGGGCGTCGTGATTGTCACCATCAACTACCGCCTGGGCGTGTTCGGCTTTCTCGCCCATCCCGAATTGAGCGCGGAGAGTCCCTTCCACACCTCCGGAAACTACGGCATGCTCGATCAACTGCAAGCCCTGAAATGGGTGAAAGCGAACATCCAAAGCTTTGGCGGTGACCCTGACAATGTAACCATCTTCGGCCAATCCGCAGGCGCGAGCTCCGTGCTGAGTCTCTGCGCCTCGCCGCTCGCCAAGGGATATTTTCGACGCGCGATCGTACAAAGCGGAGGATTCATCCAGGCCAGCGATCGCAAGACCGAGGAGCAGTCCGGCCTAAAATTCGCCCAGCGTGTGGGTGTCGATTCTCTTGCTGCGCTGAGAGCGAAACCGGCTGCAGAAATTCAACGGATAGCCATTCCCCCTCCCGATGGCACGACTGCAAACATCTCCCATTTCCGGCCCTACGTTGATGGCTACTTTTTGACCACCGCCCCGCATGATGTCTTCTTGGCCGGAAAAGAAAATACTCATTCACTCCTCGCCGGGTCGAACGCCAACGAGGGCACAACACTCGTGCCCGCACCGGTTACAGAAGCGCAGCTAAAGAGCCGGATCGAGACCCGGTATGGCTCCCGAGCGGACGAGTATTTCAAAATCTACCCCGTGCACTCCGACCAGGACGCCTGGCAGGCAACGATCGACGCCGTCCGGGACTACATGGCCGGCACCGCCCTCGAAGTGGCGACGGTCGAGAGCAAACATCCGACCTATGTCTACTACTTCGATCGTCACCCGCCGGGCCACGATAGCGACCATTACGGCGCCTACCACTCGGCTGAGCTGGTCTACGTCTTCAACAACCTCGACTCGGTGAAACGTCCCTGGACGGAGACGGACCGCAAGCTGGCGGGCACCATGTCGAGCTATTGGGTCAACTTCGCCAGGACCGGAGATCCCAACGGGACGGGGCTTCCCCACTGGCCGGCGTATGGCGCAACTTCCGATCGCGGCCTGGAGTTGGGCACACAGGTAAAGCCTGCTTCCCTGCCTCCAACAGAACGATTAGACGCACTGAAAAAGAACGGATTTGGCTCCATGTTTTGAAGTCAAAATTTGCAATAGTTCCCCAATGAACTCTTTTCAGTTAATGCGAATTTAATGCTAGTATTGCCGCCAAAGTGCTGCAGGGATGAACTATGAAAACCAAACCAGAGAGACAGGAAATTTCTCGGAAGGTCGATAAATACTGGGTTCCGATCATTGCCAAAACGATCGAACTGCTCGATTGTTTCGGCTCCGCCACCGAATCGTTGACGCTCGAAGAAGTGGTCAGGAGAACCGGAATTCCCCACACCACTGCCTATCGGATCCTGCATACCCTGGTGTTGCGGGACTACCTCACCCAGTCCGGAAGGCAGTATCGCCTTAACCGCTTGCGCCGGAGACTTCGGTTTGGCTTTGCCAACCTTTCCAAACATATTTGTATAGCGGTGGAGATCCAGCGCAGCCTGGAGAAAGCCACGGCTGCAGCCGGCATCGACTTGGTGGTTTGGGATAACGACCGCAATGCAGAGACCGCTATTCGCAACGCGGAAGAGATGGCGGAGAGCAAGGTCGACCTGGCGATTGAATTTCAGCTCTTCGAGCACGTCGCCCCGGTGATATCGGATATTCTTTCCCGTTCGGAGATCCCTCTCATCTCGCTGGTGAACCCGCATCATGGAACTGTTTACTTTGGCGTGAACAACTACCGCGCAGGCTTCTCTGCCGGCGTCGCGCTGGCGGACTATGCAACCCGGCACTGGAATTCGCATGTGGACACGCTGCTGCTTCTGGAGTCACCCCGTGCCGGCAGAACCATCCAGAGCAGGCTCGTCGGCGCCCTGCAGGGCGTTCAGGAGCGGCTCGGGCCCTTGCCGGAGAAGGCTATCGTCCATCTTGACGGCGGGGGCGACAAGGCAACCTCCCAGGCAGCAGCAGCCGGCGCTTTCAAGTCTCGATCGAAGAAGAAGGTTTTGGTGGTCGGTATCAATGATGAAAGTGCGATCGGCGCTGTTGAGGCGGCAAAGCAAGCAGGTAGCAGCACGGATATCGCCATCGTCGGCCACGGGGGGAGCATGGAAATCATGGACGTGGTCGCGAATCCGGATAGTCCCTGCATCGGAACAGTCTTCTTTCATGCCGAACGATACGGAACTGATCTGCTGAGCTTCGCCCTGCCCATCGTACGAGGAAGATCGGCGCCGGTGGTTCATTATGTCCCTCATGAATTCATGGGCAAAGACGCTTTGGTGCGAACCCGCCGTGAGGCCCTCGCCCGCCCCTCCTAAGATATGAAAAAGCTAAAGGTCGCCATTTTTGGAATTGGTTTCATGGGCCGGGTGCACACCGAAGCATTGCGCCGTCTCGGCAATGTGGAGGTCACCGGTGTTGCCGGACGGACTGCCGCCGCGGCGCAGAAGTTCGCCGATGCCATGAGCATCGAACGCGCTACCGGCAACTACCAGGATTTGCTCGCCGACCCGGAGCTCGACGCCGTCCATATCTGTACTCCCAACGAACTCCACTTCCCCATGGCGCAGGCGGCCATGCAAGCGGGTAAGCATGTGTTGTGCGAGAAGCCCCTGGCCTCCAGCATTGCGGAAGCCAACGCCATGCTCGCGCTGGCCAAGGAAAAGGGCCTTGCGCATTGCACCCTGTACAACGTGCGGGCGTATCCCCAGATACAGAACATGTGCCGCATGCGCGAAGCCGGCGAATTGGGCGAAGTGCAAGTCGTCCAGGGCACCTATTCGCAGGATTGGCTGCTCTACGACACTGACTGGAACTGGCGCATCGAATCCGGGCCCTCCCGCACCTTTGCCGACATCGGAACCCACTGGTGCGACCTGGCCGAGCACATCACTGGCAAGCGAATCACTTCCCTTTGCGCCGACCTCACCACCTTTCTCGACACTCGCAAGAAGCCGAAGGGCTCGGTTGAAACCTTCACTGGCAAGACGTTGCAGCCCAGCGACTATGACGAGGTGCCCATTAAGACGGAAGACTTCGGCGCGATGATCTTTGCCATGGGGGAGAAGACCAAGGGTTCGCTCACCGTGAGCCAGGTCTCGGTGGGACGCAAGAACCGCCTCTTCATCGAGATTTTCGGCACCAAGGCATCGGTAGCCTGGAATGCGGAATGCCCCGATGAGTTGTGGATCGGTCACCGGAATTCGCCCAATCAGATCGTCGTGAAAGACCCCTCTCTTTTGACCGATGGGGCTGCAAGTTGGGCAGACCTCCCGGGCGGTCACAGTGAAGGTTACGATGACACCTTCAAGCAAATCTTCCGTCGCTTTTACAAGAGAGTCGCCGATAAGAACGCGCCGGTCGAATACCCAACCTTCGAAGATGGGATTCGCCAGATGCGAGTTCTCGACGCAGTCCTCGAGAGTTCCCGGAAGAGGGCATGGGTTTCCGCGCAAGGCTGAACCAAGAGTTGGGGGAGGAACCGCACGTCTCTCCGCTACATTGCGCTCCGGTTTTACGAATCTAGTCCCGCAGGGACGGCTGAAAAATAGACCGCGAGTCATTCCTGGACAATCTTCAGCCGTCCCTTCGGGACTCAATCATCTGTACGATGTACCCTAGGACTATCGTCCTGGGCTAAAGTCAACCGTCCCTTCGGGACTGAGGTTTGCGAATAGTCTGGGCGGTGGAAATGGGCATGGCACTGTGGATGGCACTCGTCGCCCTTCTTGCTGCGGCACTTCAGGCCGCGACCCCGGCGCCCGTACATCCTCCGGAAAAACTTGCCGGGGACGCTGCGTGTTTGTCCTGTCATCGCGATCAGGGCACGTCTTATCTGCATACTTCGCACCATCTGACTTCCCAGCCCGCTGATAAGGATTCCATCCTCGGTTCCTTTCACGAGGGATCAAATGTGCTGATGATTGCCGATCCGGCGACCGCTACCGACAACCCCGGGCTCTACTTCAAAATGGAGGCAAAACCGTCCGGGTTCTTCCAGACGGCGGTGGCCGGTTGGCCGGGGCAACTCAGAGACGAGAACCGAACGGATGGACATCGTGATCGGATCGGGCACCCGCGGTCAGAGCTATCTCTACTGGAACGGAGACCAGTTATACGAGTTGCCCGTAAGCTACTGGTCAGACGGCAACCGCTGGATCAACAGCCCGGGCTTCAAGGACGGCACCATGATTTTCTCCCGGGCCGTCGTCCCGCGCTGCATGGAGTGCCACGCGACGTTCCTGCAAGCACGCTCCCCTGACCCGCTGAGCAATCAGTATGACCGAGCGAGCCTGGTGACGGGCATCGGCTGCGAGCGCTGTCACGGTCCGGGCGAAGCGCACATTGCACTGCACCAGGCTAAGAAGGCGGCCGATTCATCGGAATCGATCCTCAACCCGGCCAAATTTTCGCGCGACCGCCAGGTTGACCTTTGCGCGCTGTGCCACAACGGTATTCGCAGCGAAGAGTTGGTGCCCGCATTCACCTACGTCCCGGGAAAACCGTTGGATACCTCTCTGCACCCCAACGAAGGTGATTTGGCGGCGCACCCTGACGTGCATGGAAACCAGGTAGGCCTGCTCCAGAAAAGCCGCTGTTACTTATCTTCACCAAACATGAGCTGCTCGACCTGCCACGACGTCCACCAGCCGGAGCGCGCTGCAGCAACGTACTCCAGCCGCTGTCTCAGCTGCCATCAGGTGGAAAGCTGCGGCATGTCAAAAACCATGGGACACAAAATTGCGGAGAACTGCATCGACTGTCACATGCCGGTGGAACCGACCAACGCCATCGCTTCTAAAACAGCAGGCCAGGTGATCCGGCCCAAAATGCGCAATCACTGGATCAAGGTTTACCGGTAGCGCTGCCGCTTCCTGCGGCAGCGGCCTCGCTCTTTGTGGTTCGGTTTCCCTTTGCTTTCTGCAGCGCATTGTCGGCGCCCGAGACGAAGCATTTCCGGCATTCTCGCAGTGGCGCCCGGCCGAGCCGCCACCGTCGCGATACCGATATTCACCGTGAGCCGGCCTTCCCCTTTCCCCTTCTCACCAGGAGAAGAGCGGAGAAGCTGGGTCGCAGACTGCACCTTTGCGGCTACGCGCGCAGCGCCGCCAGCGTCGGTGGAGGGAAGAATGACCGCGATGTCTTCCGCACCGTAGTGTGCGGCAAAATCAGTGATGCGTAGAGCGCTGATCACCGCGGCAGCAGCTTTGGCCAGACACGCATCATCTTCCCGATGCTGGCGCCAATCGTGGAACCGGCGAAAGTGATCAAAGTCCAGCAGCAGCAGCGAGATTTGCGACCCCTCGCGCTGGGTGCGGTTCCACTCCCGTTCGAGTGCCTCATCGAAAGCGCGATGGGTGCCCAACCCCGTGCGCGAGTCTGTGAGTTCTAACAACAGGAGCTGTCCTTCCAAAGTCTTGCGCTCGGTGATGTCTCGCAGGACGATGACCGTTTCCCTGGGCTCGCCCGTGGTCGAGTCGCGTATCAACCGATGTTTTACCTCGATCCAGGCTACCGTTTCATCTTTCCTCCGCATACGAACGGTGAGGGGAGAATCTTCGGGGCCCGCAATCAGCCGGTCCGGAATATAAGACGCATCTTCGGAAAGAATGAAATCATCGGGCCTTTTGCCCGTCATCTCTTCCGGCTTCCAGCCCAGGACGCGGACGCACGAGGGAGAAACGTACTGCATCACGGCGTCTGCTCCGGCACGGCAAATGACATCTGTGCTGTTCTCTGCCAGGAACTGAAAGCCGGCCGTGTCATCAACTGACATAGGCGCCATCCGGCTGGACAGGCATGAGGGGCGCCTGAAGCGCTTCCAGCGTGTACCGGGCGATGGACTGGCTCAGCTGGGAGTCAATCTCATCGGCGATGGTCATCACGCCTGCCAGCAACACGCTGTAGTCTAGGTTGCCTAGATTTTTCTGCAAGGTATGAAAGATGCTGATCTGCAGCGTCCGGGCCTCTTCGACCAACATCGCCGCGGTATAGCCCTGGCGGAAGCGGCTCGCGCCGTGTTCGGCGGCGGTTGAGGAAGCCATCTCCTTGGTCCCGATCGGCTGGCCGGCGCGGAGGCGAGCGATCAATTCCTGAAAGAACAGCGGCAGGTGACGGCAGCGCTGCTCGCAGGTCATCTGAATCGACATCACCGATGGGCCCGTCTCTATCCGCGCAAACCACTCCAGAATGATGCTTTCCGTGGTGCGCTCCAGAATCGAGGCCACCGTCTCAGCTTGTTTTTTTCCCGGGGGACCGTCGTTCACCCGCTCTCTGATGATCTCGATGAGCGAGGCCAGGTCAATCGGCTTCACCAGGATCTCGTCAGCCTGCTGCAAAATTGCAGCCACCGCCGCCGTCATCTCAGGAAATGCGCTCAGGAGCAAAGTCGCTGCTTTAGGATTGGCATGCCGCATCGCACTTACAACCGTGAGCCCGTCCCCCGCTCCCGGCATGTGCAGATCGCTGAGCAGAACGTCGAATGTCTCCGGGCCGCTGATTAGTTTCAGCGCTTCCGGTACACCAGCCGCGGTCGTGACCACAAAACCAGACTGTTCCAGCGCTCCAGTCAAAGCCATGCGCACAATTTCATCATCATCGACGAGAAGTACCCGAATATAGTCCACCATGTGTCTCTTATTGGGACTATCGGCAGGGACGCGCAAGGCTTTAGCAAGTGGTGAGATGGTTTGAAAGGAAATTCGGAAGTGCAGTTACCTCATTCGTGGCGAAATCGAACGACATGTTTCTCATTTGCCCCTACCTTCCGCGCGGCGGGTTGGCGCACGCGGCATAGTTGAGGCAAATGAGAATGTCGTTACTCTGCGGAACAGCCTTACCGCATAGTGGTCGACCAGAACAGATACTTAACCTTGTATCCCTTGATCATGGCCGGCGGCTGCGCGGCGCCCCAGGCCTGGCGGTCCCACGAGATGGCCTGCAGTTTACCGTGGACAGGCTCGAACACCATGGGCCCCGGCAACGGCTCGCCTTCCACCGCATCGAACGTGACCTTGATCTGGCGGCCGTCATCCTGCCAACGACCGAATAAGGTAGTGGATCCCTGACCTGGATCCTGGGTAACCGTCGCTGTTCCATCTTCGCCCAGGCTTACGCTCATGGACGGAGCTGTTTTCGGTGCGCGGGTTACATAAATCCCGGCAAAGCCGGGGTGAAAGTTGGTGCTGGCGGCCAGCGCGGCCAGGGGCGAAATCGATAATATAGCGCCCGCTAGCAAGACACGCAGGCCGGCAGCGGCTGATTTTTCAAGAATTCTTGTGGCAACGCAAGGCATAACGAACGCTCCAGAACTGCAGGGTTTGTAACTTTGCTAATAGGAATGTAACCCGCCTACATCCTTTGGGGAATAGGACTCTCGAAAAGTTGCAGCCCGGGGTAATGCGGTCTGGATGACTATCGGTTTTCGCCTTTCTTTTCAACGCCGGCATCCTATAAACGCCCGCGATCCCGAACGGTATTTGCCCGCCTATCCCTGCACTGGAAGGTTTTTTAACGTGTTTAGGCTGTAACGGAACAAACCTGGACCGCACTACCCATGACAGAGCCATCGCGGCAACAATGGCTCTCGACACGATGCAGAGTCTGTTTTCAGCGCCCGAGGAGGGCTCGTGTGATGAGTTCTATTTCAGTGACCGCGATTGTCATTCTTGTCCTGGTATCGATTGCGGCCCTCGCTCAGAAACCCGGGGACATCTTTCGCAACACTGCCATGAGGCCCAGCGGGTACATCGGCTTCTATGGGATGCCCTCTTCGCCAGACGCGCCTGCGCAAGAGACACCTCATCCTTCCGGACAAGTAACAAAACAGTGACGGTGGCGAATGGGCTTTCGAACGGGGGAGGCGCCCATCCCTGAACCTTGTAAATGATTCAAGGATGGGATCTCTCGGACTATGCTCCGAAGATCTTGCCCGCCAAACCGGCCAGACCGCCTTGTTGGGTGGGCTGCTGCCCGCTATTGCCGGACAGGTGCGAGACGACGAGGGGGAGAACGACGGCGAGCACGCCGCTGGCAACCGCTGGGGAGATACCGGCGCGTTGAGCAATATTGTCCAGCATCCCCTGTCCGAAACCCTGCTGGACCTGGTCCGGAGTGACGGGTTTATTTTCTCCGGGACTGACCCACGACTGCACCTGTTCGCCGAGGCCATTTTGTTTTAGCTGATTAAGGATACCGTCCATGCCCCCCGGGTGCTCCTGCATCACCTGGCTGAGGGCATCGGCCATGCCGTGGTGTTCGGAAGACGCTCCGCCGGCAATAGACGTCAATGCATCGAGTAAGCCCATAATTGCTCCTTTTGTACGTTGTGGGTCCCTTACATGCCGTGCGCCGGTTTCGATTTAGCCGTCGCCATCAAGTTGCGGTTAGAGTACGCCGTTTGCGGCTTCTCTTCAACGTCCCTGGCCGCCCTTTGCGGTATACGCATCCAATGTTCACGGGAGATTTACTGAATGAAAGCTCTAACTTGGATGATCGCGGGCGTCGGAGTCGGCGTGCTGGCCTATATTGTGCTCAATCAACCTGGTCCTGAGTACGCTTCGGGCGACGATGACGTAGAGTACGCAGCAGACCGGGCAGCCTTATGGGGATCGAAACAACGGATTTATGGGGCCGGCGGCGGGGTGGCCGGTAAGGTCAAAGAGGGCATCGGTAGGATCACAGGCGACGATCAGCTGGCAGGAGAAGGTGTGGTTGACCAAGTGGCCGGGGCGGTGAAAGATACTGCCGGCCGGGCAGCCCAGGCGGTAGGCCAGACGGTCCACGACCTGAACCGATAGGCCAGGTTTCAAGATTGGCCCCAATCCGCCCTATCGGATGGGGCCACATCTCTTCATGTCATGAGGAGGCAAGAACGGATCGCCCAAAAATCATACCGGACATTCCGAGAGACTCAAGTCACCTGCAGGAACACATTGACGTGATTTTGAAGCACGAAGAGGAGTTTCTGACGCGGCGCACTCCGGCTGAGCGAGTTGGTGACTTCTTTGGCGCGTTTGTCGGCAGCTTGGTATTTATTGGAATCCACGCTGTGTGGTTTGGGACTTGGATCTTGGCCAATACCCTCACCTTCCGCGGAATTCCCCGCTTCGATCCTGCGCCGTTTCCCCTGCTCGACACGATCGTTGCCATCGAAGCCATTTTTCTCGCCAGCTTCATCGTGATGCGGCAGAGTCGTCTCAGCCGCCGCTCCGACGAACGCGATCACCTGATCCTGCAGGTTTTGCTATTGGCCGAGAAAGAGGTTACTGCCGTTCTGCAAATTGAGCGCCAACTCGCCGCACGCGCCGGGCTTTCAGCGGTTGCAGAAGACCTGGAGATAACCCAGCTGAGCCAGAAGACTTCCATCGATGATGTGGCGCAGTCGCTGAAGGAGTCCATGCCCTCTGAATAAGACTCGGGCTACCGGCCTTTCTTCGGCGGGTCTATCGGAGAGATGCCCGGACCTTCTTCGTCCATGGCTTCGACCACACTGTCATCGGTTGCGGGGCGGCCATCGCGAACGCTTTGCGCCCCTAGAGAATTCTCACTCCCGGCAGGCGCGGTGCGATCAATCTTCGCCTCCCGCGGCTCGGATTCCTCCGTTGCGTCATCGGCCGGGGTTTTGGGTATCTTTTCCTGGTTTGCCGCCATAGCTGCCACCCTCCTTGGGTCCAGCAAGTAGGATGCGGTGAACCGGCAGCGAGGAAAATAAGACTTCTCCGGATCCGGTATTTAAATCATGATGCAAGCCTGGAAAAATGGCAGTTTTGCGCGGCTATACTGGCCAAGTGGTTCGTCTTCTTCTGATAATCGGGCTGCTATTTGCCCCCGTTGGTCAAATTGCCGCGCAAACAGGCAAACTGCAGACTCATGAAGTAGCCAGCGGACAAACAACGGTCCTCGGCAACCTCCAATCTCTCAGTGGATGTACCAATCCGAACACGGGAGTTGCGGGTAAAGACTGGGGAGTGGGATCGAACCCCGTGTTCGTTGACCCAAAGAATCTGACCGCCGGAACACCTGTCTACAGCACAAACGCTGTTTTCTGGGTATCGCGAGAAACCAAGCCCGGACAATCGATACTGCTGACGGGCGCTTTCAGTCATGCGGTAAAGCGGGTGAGGCTGGCAGCGATTCCAGCCGGGACCCGGGATTGGCAGTCGATTGTGCGGAGCAGTACGGTGGTTGTCAACGCGACCCAACAAAGCACGACCGGGCTTTCCTTCGTCATCCCTTCGACTTTCCCCAGCGGAGTTTATGGGTTTGCAATTGAAGACCCTGCCGCGCCACCGGTTTCCGCCCTGGCGAACGTGCCGGTGGTCGATTGGGCCATTGGAGTTCCTTCCCTCATCACTCCAGCGATGGCATTGCAGCATGAGGTCCACGATTGTGGCGCCGAGCTAGGGGCAACCTTGAGAATTTTTGGCAAGAACTTCGTGCCCTCTCTACAAGTCATTCTGCAATCGGCAACGGGCCAGGTCTCCCGGCTGACGCCATCAGGGTTGGACGCCACCTCCATTGCAGTCTCTGTTCCTGCCAACCTGGCTCCTGGAACCTATGCGCTGTGGGTAGGAACTTTCCCCTGGGGTGTAACTTCCAGTGCGCCCAGCCGTATCACTATCTATAAGTCTCCGTCATTGAGCGCTAAGCGCATCACTTGCTCCAATCTCGTGGGGGACGGGGTTACCGATAACACTGCGTTGCTTCAATCGTGCTTGGACCGGAATGCGCCTGCGGCGGGTGCAAATCAGCTGGTCTACATCGCGATACCGGCGGGCAACTTCGTACTTACAGGTGGCGTGGTGGCGCACCCTTACGAGTTTTTGAACGGCGCATCTGTTACCGCGACTCGTTTTCTCGGCAAGCCCAGCAAGAGTCCGCCTGCAGCGTGGATCGGGGCGCCTCAACATTTCGGGTTGGCGAATCTATCGCTGGAAGCGCCGGCGAATCCTAGTCTCCTTGCCGCCGGCGACAGTAAAACAGGCAATCCTGCTACTTCTGGACATTTGTTCTTCAGCAACCTGAACTTCAAATCGACCGCGGATGCTTCGGGTGGCCGGGAACAGATGTTCCTGGTGGCCGGCCCGGATATCCAGATCTATCACTCCACTTTTCTTTCGGGTTCTACCCAGGTTCTCGACATTAATTTCGGGGACGGTGGCGTGGTTTCCGGGAACCAGGTCATTGTGAATAATTGGACGGGTCTCGGCATCAGCGACAGCCAGAACGTTATTTTTGAGAAGAACCTGGTTTACTCTCAGAACCCGCCTGGACAGGGGCCAGACGGAAAATCCGCAGGCTCCGGACTGAGCATCAGCCGGGGAAACAGCCGTTTCGGTGCGTCCGCGCTTTCGCGAAATATTTACGTCGGCTATAACACCTTCCGAAATATGGGCTCAAAGGGTCAGCAGGTCATCACCAACGACGGAGATGGTGGATCGTACATTGGCCCGATTGCGAGCAGCACGGCCGGGACAGTGACGTTGGCGCATGATCCCGCCTGGGATTGGATGGGCACAACGAATCCTCAGGCTTCCAGCATTGCGATCATCTCGGGGACAGGAGTCGGCCAGTACTCGTTCGTCAAGAGCTACAGTGGCCGTACGATAAACCTCGAGAAACCATGGCAGGTTCTGCCTGACACAACATCGATCGTCGTCATCTCTCAGTACGAACTTCATATGACGACGGCGCATAACACGATTACCAACACTCTTGGCGCCTCCATCGTGTTGGGCGACTCGCTCGAAAGCGTGATCGAAGACAACGTCCTGACCAACTCGGGCGATGGCATCATGATTTCCGCCTATGGACCTTACGGCGGACCCGCATCCTACGGGCCCGTGATCAATACCGACGTGCTACGAAATTCTCTGAGCGAAGGCGCAGGTAATCTGATGACCCCTTCGATAAACACGAATTTGGCGGGGATCGTTATTCAGGACATGCCCGGCTGCCTGGTCTCTGGTCTATTGATCCGGGACAACGTGGTGCCGGCGAAGCAAACCATCAGCAGCGTGGATGGGCTGAATGGGATTAGTGCGGTGCTGATTGAGCACAATCGTGCGAACTGGCTCCCGACGTTTCCCATCCCAGGATTCCTGATTCAAAACAATGAGCAGCAGGCGATATCATCACGCTGATCGGCGGGTGCGCCAGACTGCAGGTTGATTCGAACCCAGGAAAAACATTTTCACAAAAGTTCCGTAGACCCGCAGGTCCCCGCCCGCTGGTAAAGCGGGAGCGCCGGAAGCACGCTAGTTGCCCTTTGGCGCGGGTGTAAACCCCGGCAGCATCCGTGCCGTGGAATGGAATACATGGTATTTCTGAAACGCCATATCGTTCAGGAGTGTTTCGAAGCGTCCGTAGACTTTCAGGTCTTCGCCCCATTCATGGAAATCGATGATTCTCCGCTGCCTTGAAATGGAGACACTTCTGAGCGGGCAGATGTACGTGTTGCCGCCGATGAGTACAGGACCGTATTCGACCATGATTTTGGATTGGTCTACCGGCAGTCTCGGTTCGAGATCCGCGATCATGGTCAGACGAAGGACAGCTCCGCTCTCCGGATCGATGGCAAACTCCCCAGAAAATGACACACTCTTCTGAAAAGGCACTGCCTTATCATTCCTCGCCAGGTACTCCGCGCCCGCCATGTAAAGAGGCTTCTCTGGCCTAGCATGGTAGCGGAAAACGGCCTCGCGCCCGTTGGTCCCCTGCTCCCAGCGGCTCCAGGTGAGGTCGCTTCGGGGCGCCGTGGCGCCCGCCAGCAACATGGCCAAAATAGGGCCAAAGGTTCCCGTCGTCTGGAGGGATCCTGCCTGTCTTCCTTTTGCGGTTTCGCCACTCACGACTTCTTTGCCGTCGCGGATCATCACCGAAACATTGATCGTTTCACCCATGTGCAGCGACGGATCGCCCATCGCGGTCTTCCATGTCTGGCCTGGTGATGGCGCGGCCTCGTGATACAAGACCGTCGTCCGGCTGGCGAAGAAATCCGGTATCCGGGGAAGGCTTTCTTTAAAGTACTCTATGGTGTGCGAGATCAGTAGTCGTTGCGTATTAAGATCTGGTGGGGCAGCCGACGGGATCTCCGATGCTGGCGGAGCGAGGAAAACCGATTCATCCGCCAGGGCAACCAGCGCCTGCCGGGCCTTCTTGCCTCTCAAGCTGGACTGCAAATCGGCAAGCCTCGGGCTGCTTAATCTTTCCGTCAGTTCCATGGCAGATAATTGTTGTGCCAGTCGCGCGTCGGAGCTTGTTTGTGATGTTTTCAACGCGTGTTCCAACTGTTCTACCGTGATGCGTTCAGTCCCCACATTCGGTTGCTCGTAGAAAACCGGTTCGTCAAAATATCCGGTCCAGGTAAAGGCCATCAAGTCCGGCTTTCCAACTTCTACTTCCAAATGGTGATACTCGTCCACCTGTTCCGTACGTGGTGGATCGAAGGTCAAGGAATAGAAGTCACTCGCCTCCTTAACCCGTTTGCTGATCAGGGTGCTGAGATTTTCCTTTGTCTTCAATGCTCCGCCCCCGCTCTGCGTTGCCAGCACGTTCAGCGCGAGGTAAGCGCAATCCTGCGTTTCCGGTTTCACACCTGCTAGGTATACCGGGTCGACAAAATCACGAATGGGCACCGAGTTTCCATGAACATCACGGAATGGCCACTCCGTAGCTTCCCAGAGATTGATCCGAGCCTCGCGGAGCCGGGTTGAGATCTCCGTGAAAAAATCGAAAAGTCCAGATCCCCCGGCCGCATCGGGCTGCCACCCGGGGCCAAGCCAAAACAATAATTTTCTGCCGGGCCTGCGCCGTTCCTCGATTGCGATGGAACCCAGCGCGGTCAACGAGCGAGTTATGTTGAAATTGACGATAGGATTCCCCAGAACCAGGCGCGGCGTCTCGAAGCCCATCTTAGATTTCCAAATAGCAATCGGCTCACTTCGATGAGCCACCTGTCCGGCGAGTAAGGTCCCGTCCATGGAAGGTTGTGCGGATGCCGAAAGTCCGTCCCTGCTAATGCGATAGATCATGACCGGTTGCGCGAGATCGCCCTGGTGCTCGAGTAAAAGACTCTCCGCTTCACCCTCTGCGGCCAGGAGCTGAGCCGATGGGTGCTTCCCTTCTCCCTCACTGTTCATGTTCAATTCGTCGATTACCAGGATGACTTCAACCGAGGGATCAGGTTTTGCGCGCGCTCCATCGATCGCCTGAAAGGAGACAATCCTGGCTGGCTGTCCGTTATCCTTGAGTGTGAAATCCCGTTGATCGAGGCCGGTCACTGGATCCCCAGATCGATCCCTTACCTCAACATCAAGCCGAATCATCCCCTGGGCCGGGTCCGGCATAGGCTCGTATTCAACTTCAGTTGAGTCGAGGTACGAAGGTTGATTCTGCTGCGCAGGCGCGGAAACAGAGGCGGATAAGAGGAGCACTAGACAGGTTAGCGAGGCCCAGCCGAAAGGATCAAAGTCTCCGTACCTCTCAGCAGGAAGTCTTCGCTCCTTCATCGCAGCCATTTTACTCCGCAGTTCGCCATTGCCGCTGCGGAGAGAGCTCGTTCAGCGCATGCCTGTGCGAAGTTCTATCCGTTCTGCACGACTTCTCGTGAAATCGGTTTGTGCTTTGACCTGAAGGCATCTACCGAGTCGGCGGCAACGCTAATACCCGTCGAAAAACACCCGTTACTGAATCACGCAACCACGGAATCGGGGCGTGACATGGTGACATTTTCCGCGGGACCGAGTCGTCTTCGATCTGCGCGGCTCGCGAGGAACTCAGCGAATATCAGGCATGCCCCTATCGCAGCCAGATTGTATACTGCGGCGCCCCATGTTGGCTGATTGCGCGACCGGATAAAAATAGGAGGTATTTCTACAAATCCTTCGAACAGCAACAGCATCAACGCAAGAAGCCTGGCAGCCGAGACATCCATAATTCCTAAGCAAATGGCACTTCCTGCCAGCAGGAAAGCGATACCGGTGAGCACCGCCCAAAACACTCCAAACGACATCCAGTGCGGGACGATGCTGGCGAAGACGCGAATGCTGGTGAGGTGAAATAACCCGAAGATGACAGGAGGCAATCCGAGCATCCAACGACCGGCGATAACTGCTCGCTTTTGCAACCGGGGATCCGGCGAGGCGGTCGAGACGTAAATGATGGCCGCCGGAGCGACCAGCATCAACTGTTGAGCGAGCCCGAAAGAGACGCCTACGATGACGGCGAATCGCCAGCCATACGCGTGAATTCCGGCAGAGTACCGAGGTAGCCAGAGTGCCGCAAAAATCAAGTAGGCGATAGCGGATGCCGCGGCTCCAATCCTTGCACTGCGCCGCCACAAAACTGCAAGACCCGCTGCGACCAGCCAGACGCCCGCGATATCGGCCAGTAGGTGTTGGCCGGGAAAATTCTTGCCCAGAGATTGGATGGGCTGATGGGAAGCGTCGAAGGCACCCCAGGCGATATCCAGAATGCCGGTGAGAGCAGTGCCCAATCCGTAGAACCAAACTCCAACTTTCATCGGTTGATCTCCCAAGCGCTACTTAGCGACAACCAAAATCCAAATGACGATGCATGCGTTCTCAACTTCAGAACTGATAGTATGGCCGCGTTGGTACACCGAACAGAGCCATTTTCGTAAAATCTATTGGACCATTTCAAATGCCCAAAACCGTTAGCTCGTTTGAGCTCACTCTCAAAAGCCGGTCGCGCCATCAGACCCTGACCAACTGGTTGTATAGCGAACTGCGCTCTGCGATTCTGGAAGGCCGGCTCGCGCCGGGCGCCAGACTGCCCGCATCGAGAGACTTTGCCGCTCAGTATGAACTCTCCCGGGGTACCGTCGTCAGCGTTCTGGAGCGTTTACAAGACGAGGGTTATATCACCTCTCGTGTCGGATTCGGAACGTGGGTCAATCGTGTAGAAGCGCCTCGTCCCGCCCGCCAGGCAACCAGGACACCGGCATACATTCGTCGCGTCCTTTCGACATACAAACAGCCGCAACCGTGGGTCGACCTGGCTTTTATTGAGGGGATCCGCCCCTTTCGCATCGGGGTTCCGGCCATCAACGAATTTCCATCAGAAGCCTGGGGACGTATTGCCGCAGACCGAGCACGCAATTTCAGGACATGGTTAAAGAAAGAGGGTGATCGGCGCGGATATCGGCCGTTGCGGGATGCAATCGCCGAGTATTTGCGCACTTCGCGTGGGGTGCGGTGCACTGCGGAGCAAATCGTCCTCGTTTCCGGAATACAACAGGCGCTCGACCTGTTGGCACGGCTGCTCTTGAAGAAGAGCGATCCGATATGGATGGAGGATCCTGGATACTTCGGGGCTAGGATTGCGTTCGACAATGCCGGAGCCAGGATGATTGCTGTCCCAGTGAATGAGGAAGGACTTTCTGTTTCCGCCGGAATTAAGATGTGTCCGGATGCAAAGGGCGCGTACGTAACGCCGGCTCACCAGTTCCCGCTGGGGGTAACGATGTCGCTGGAGCGGCGGATGGCGCTTCTTAACTGGGCCGCACGCGCCGGTGCTTTTGTTATTGAGGACGACTATGACAGCGAGTACAGGTTCCAGGGACCGCCTGTGCCCGCCCTGCAAAGTCTCGACAATCACTCAAACGTCATCTTCATCGGATCGTTCAGCAAGACGTTATTCCCGGCTTTACGCGTCGGCTACGTGGTTTTGCCTGCGCCGCTGATAGATCTGTTTCTGGGTTTCCGTTACCGAACCGATTTCCGAAATTCATCCTTTGATCAGGCGGTGCTTTGCGACTTCATCGTTGATGGGCATTTGGCGCGTCACCTGCGGAGGATGCGGAATCTCTATGCGGAGCGCCTCGCGACGCTCATGGAAGGAGCCCAGCAAAACCTGAGTGGATTGCTGGAGATCTCTAACGTCAGGGCAGGCCTTTACACGATCGGGTACCTCAAGAATGGAATGGGTTCACGACAGGCGGAAAAGTTGGCGGCGGCACAGGGTGTCGAGGTTCTTGCCGTCGATCGATGCACACTGAGACGTCCTGATCCGAATGCGCTGCTCCTCGGCTTTGGCGGATTTGACGAGCTGGCGATACGGCAGGGGCTTGTTCGCCTCACAAAGGCATTGAGCTAGTCAGACCTCGGTATATGAAATCTACTGTCTCAACAAATGGCCAGCAGAGTTTCTTGTCAGCGGAACAAACTATTTAAGAGCTTCCTCAAGCGTTTGCGGCCATTCTTCAAGGAGAGTGGGTTCCGTGCTTCTCGTCAGAATCGTATTCTGGCTTGCCCCGAATGGCTCCTCTGTTTTTGGCGAGAAGGCGAGGACCTTTTTCCCCTGAGCAGTTCGGATCCAACGAAACATTCCATTCCAGAGGCCGGACGTATTCCCGCATAAGAAAACAAAGTCGGGATCTCCTAACATTTCGGTGAAGATAAGTTGGCGCGCCCCGTACTCCAAGAAATCCTGCAGCCCATTGCGGTAGAGTGTTTCGGCCGGTGTGCCTGGATGATTTTCGATGAAATGGACAAACGGCTTGTGTTTGTCAAGGGTGTCGAGAAGGCGCGAGACGAAATGATTCCACTCCGTGGAGATGGACGACGTGTCTCGCTCCATAACGTCGAAGCGCAGCACCTGTTCGTTTACGACAGCGTTGATTTCCAGAGGAAAGACAATCAGAACGGCCCGCTGAAATATCTTTTTGCACGAGAGGTTGGCGAGAAGGGACTGGACATAGCTGTCCGTCGGGGCCGCATCGTAGCACAGCATCTGCTGCAGGAGGCGGGCAAAAAGAGGGTCGGCCCGATGAGCTGGGACCTCAGGCGCCCGAAACAAAGACGCTGAAAGAAGCAAGAGAAACCCAACCGCCATGCAAAGGATCGGGGTGCCATGAACAAGCTGGGCCTTCAAGGTCCTGGGGCTGATTGAGAGTAGATGTACGACGAATCGCCCAAGGTAATCCGATGTGAATACATGAGGTGACTGCCCCATTTTTTCGAGCAGATCATGTTGCCAGAGAAAATATTCCCACACGGTACTGAAGATGCTCAGCAATAGACCACCGAAGAAGATCGCATGCAGCAGTCCCTTACGCGGTTTCGTCGCCGCTGCCTCCTCCAGGGTACCGCGGTCGCCTGGAGCATCAGGGAACTCAAAAGGCTGGTGCCGCAGAGTCGCGACGCTGGCAGAAAACAGGGGGTTGGTTCGGAGAAAGTCCCGGACCACTTTCAATTCTTCCATCTACTCGCCCTTCCAAGGGGTCAACTTCAAGCCTTTGGTTTGAACCGCAGGCAAACTTGCAAATAAATTGGGGGGTGAATTCGGATGCTATTGTTAAGGCTTAGCGATGTCAACACAATTACTGTTCCGATTGGCTAGCGTCCAGAGTGTCTTACTACTCGTACAGTAGGTATAAATATTCAGCTTGCTTTAATGATGCTGCTGTCGCTGAGCCACCCAAAAAGAGCAGTCAGACGGCCCTGTTGAGCCAGCTCAATCGCCGGGTGATGATTCCTCGGAAGAAAATCTAAACCGCGACGCGAGAAGCAACGCGATTCTAATCGAGCCCTCGTTCAACCATAATCACGAGGCGCTCGCCCAGCATAAGCACCATGGCCGGCGGCATCTGGTGCAGCGGTCCTTCGAGCACCAGAAGCGCTAGCCCGTGGACAGTCGACCACGCAAGATACTCTGCGTCTTTGCGATTTTTTTTACTGAGCAAGCCCGATTCCTGCATGCGGTCCAGCGCCAGCGAAAGCAGTTGAAACGGATTCAGGCCCATGGAGGCCGTATTCGCCGGGTTTTGCTCAGTGTACAGCCGGCGGAACCGAGAAAGCTGTGCGAAACATCCCCGGCTCTCTCATTGCGAATCCCAGGTAGCCCATCCCTACCGCGCGTAGACTCTTTCGGGCAAACGCTTGCGGATCGCGTCCTGGACGGGCCTTTTTCATTTCCTCTTCAATGGCCGCGGCGAGCTGCGAAAAACATGCGGACCGCACCGCGTCCAGCAGTTCAGCCTGGTTGGCAAAGTGCCGGTATGCCGCATTGGGAGACACGCCCGCCTGCCGGGTGGCCTTTCGCAAAATGACAGTATTAGGTCCGCCGATCCGCGCCATCTCAATGCCGGCAGCCAGGAGCGCGTTGCGCAGATCGCCGTGACGAAAGGTCTTGCGTTTCTCAAGTGCAGCGGACTTTTTCATCGTGTGTTCAAAGAAGAGTGTACCGCGGAAATGGCCGCTTGTGGACGGCATCCACTTTCTGTTAGTTTTTGTGGACAGTGTTTACTTGATAGCGATGCCTCGCTAAAGGGATGGTACAAAATGGCAGACGGATTCATCTGGTACGAACTCGTAACCAATGATATGGACAAGGCAGTCCGCTTCTACAAGAAGGTAGTCGGAGTGGGACGTCAAAGACGCCGGTATGCCCGGCTTTACCTACATGCTCTTTGGTAAAGACGGCAAGGATGTCGGCGGCATGATGACCTGGGCCGGCGCAGGCGCTCCTGAGCTTCCCGCGCAGTGGATGGGCCACATCCACACCGCAAAGCTGGACGAAGAGCTGAAGGCTGTGACGGCCGACGGCGGGACGATCGCGAAGCCTGCTCAGGATATCCCTGGCGTCGGCCGTTTCGCTGTCGTCCTGGACCCGCAAAAGGTAATGTACCTGCTCTTCGAACCCGGTAAGCAAGGGGCTCAGCCACGTTTGGATCAGATGGCGGTAGGGAATGTGGGTTGGCACGAACTGCTTACCGATGATCCGGCAAAGGCCTTCGACTACTACTCCAGGCACTACGGCTGGGAGAAAGATCATGCGCATGACATGGGAGCCATGGGCATTTACCAAACTTTCCGGACCGACAAGCCCCTTTACACCGGCGGGATGATGGCTCGTAAAGGCCCCGGCATGCCCGAAGGGATTCCGCCGCACTGGCAGTTCTACTTCACCGTCGACGACATCGAAGCTGCGCAGCAACGAGTGATGGATGCGGGCGGCAAAATAGTGCTGCCTCCCATGGACGTGCCCGGAGGGTCGCGCATCCTGCAGGCCACAGACGATCAGGGCGGCCACTTTGCTCTGATGCAGGGACCAAAATCGTAACAGTAATGTACTCATGTTCGGTGCAGCCGTTCTTCGTTCACAGGAGAACGGCTGCCGAACTTACCCTGGAGTTTGAAAAGCTGAGAGGAGAGATTTAGAGATGTCCGAGAAGATGATAACCTGCCTGTGGTTCGACCACGGGAAAGCCCGCGAGGCGGCGGAATTCTATGCAGCCACGTTCCCCGACAGCCACGTCGGGAAAACCAGCACCTCACCCACGGACACGCCGTCCGGGCCCGAAGGCCAGGAGCTGATCGTCGAGTTCACCGTCTGCGGGCGTAAGTTTCTGGGTCTCAATGGCGGTCCGAAGTTCGTTCCCAACGAAACGGTCAGCTTCATCATCCTCACAGAGGACCAGGCCGAGACCGACCGACTGTGGAACGCCCTCGTCAGCAACGGCGGGCAGGAAAGCATGTGCGGTTGGTGCAAGGACCGCTGGGGGTTTTCCTGGCAGATCACCCCGCGCGCCCTTCTGGCGGCGACGCAAGACCCGGATCGCGCCGCAGCCAAGCGCGCGATGAACGCGATGATGACGATGCGGAAGATCGACATTGCCACGATCGAGGCTGCGCGCAGGGGGCAGTAGGCAATTTTTGGCTGAGAGAGCCGTCCAAATCGGATCTTAAAAACGCCTCGGCCGCGCGTTCAGTGCTTCACCCGACTTCAAAAGTACGTGGCGCAGACGAGGCAACTGGGAGTCGCAACAAAAAGAGGTTTCCCCCTTGAGGTCCTGGCTGTAGGTTCACGGAACCCCCGTTCGCTTCCAATGACCATTTGGCGATGGCCAGGCCCAACCCGCTTCCTCCGGCGTGGCGGGAGCGAGAAGCGTCTATGCGGAAAAACCTCTCGAATATCTTTTCTCTCAGGTCTTCAGGGATGGCTTCCCCGCGGTCTTCGACGGAGATTTCCGCATACTCTCCGTTCCGTGCCACTCGTATCGAAATCTGGCTTGTGCTTGGCCCGTACTTAATCGCGTTCTCTACGACATTTGCCAGGCCGCGATGCAGTACCAGGCGGTCCGCATGGACACACAGGTTTGCGTCTCCCTCAATAAGAATGTGCTGACCCTTCTCTTCCGCCAGAAGGCCGAGAAGAGCGACAACCTCACGGGCGAGATCCAGCAGGCTAAAGGTGGTTTTGTGGAGCACCAGCTGGCCCCCATCGGCGCGGGAGATGGAGAGCAGGCCATCGACCATCTGGGTAAGGCGCGTGACTTCTTCCAGCATGCTTCCGATGGTGTCGCGATATTCTTCCGCGGTGTGCTGCCGTTGCAGACCAACCTCGCCGACGCTTCGGATGGAGCTGAGGGGTGTTCTGAGCTCGTGCGATGCGTCGGCCGTGAAGCGCTTGAGGGTCTCAAAGGAGTTCTGCAAGCGTTGCAGAAGTTCATTGAAGACGCGCGCCATGTGACCCAGTTCATCGTCGGGGTTTTCGACGGGTAGCCGTTGGTCAAGATCGCTGGCCGTTATGGTTTCCGCGCGCAGCGCCATCTTCTGCAACGGTTGTAGCGCCTTATGGGCCATGCGATAACCGGCGAGGCCGGCAAGCAGAAGAGTCGGCGGCACAGCCAATAGCAAGAGCGAAACGAATTGCAATACGCCGCGCTCGATGGGCGTGGAACTGTAGGCGAGGCGGATCAGCAAGGGCCGGTCCCCTATGGAATGGATATGGCTGATCAGGAGCAGGCGGGTTCCGTCCGCCAGGCGAACGCGGCGCTCGTGGTAACTGTTGAGTCCCTCGTCTGGAAAAGGAGGGCCCCCTAAATCCTGTCCCTGGAGTTTGGCATTGCGAAGAAGCACCTGCCCTGAAGGAGTGAGCACTTCCATGTAGCGGTCGAGCAACAAAATCGATTGAGGATGGTTGTGGTACTCCTCGTGGAGGACAAGGCGTCCGTCAGGGGCAAAGGCGAGCAGGCCCTCGGCAGTCTCGATGTCCTGAATCTCCGCATGGTAGAGCTGGCGGGTCAGCTGCCAATACTCCAGAACGGTTGCGCCGGCGATAAATAGCAGCAACACCAGTCCAAAGACGCCTACGTACCACAAAGTCAGGCGATGGCGAACGTTGGTGAATCGCAACACTTACGGTTCGTCTTCCCGGAGTACGAAACCCACTCCGCGTACGGTGTGCAGGAGTTTCTTCTGGAAATCGCCATCCAGTTTGCGCCGGAGCCGGGTGATCTGGACATCGATCACGTTATCCAGCGGGGTGTAGCGCATGACCTGCTTCCAGACTTCGCGGGCGAGCATCTCTCGCGAAACGACCGAGCCACAGTTCAACAGAAGGTATTCGAGCAGGTCAAATTCTCGCGCTGTTAAATCGAGTTTTTTGCTGCCTCGCGCGGCTGTGCGGCCAGCCAATTCAAGCGTGAGATCGGCGATGTGCAAAGACGAGGCGGACGACGGCAGGTTGCGGCGCATGAGCGCGCGAATACGGGCGAGCAACTCAGCAAAGGCGAAAGGCTTCACCAGGTAGTCATCCGCGCCCGCATCCAGGCCGAGCACACGGTCCTCGATGGAGTCTCGCGAGGTGAGGACCAGGACGGGCGTGTGAACGCCGGTTTTCCGCATATCGCCCAACAATTCGAGGCCGCTGCGCGCGGGAAGCATCAGGTCAAGCAAAACAAGATCGAAGTGAAGACGCAGGATGGAGGCGAGTGCGTCTTCTCCAGTGGGTGAGAGGGTTACCGCATAACCCTCGCCCTCGAGCCCCTCGGCGACTGCTTCCGCCAGCTTACGTTCGTCTTCTACCAGCAAGATATTCATGAGCCCGCTCTTACCCTGCCTAGAAATGTACAAGCTTCAGAGCTTATGGACCCTGGATGAAGGGAAAATGTCAGGAAAACGTCAGGTTTTTGTAAGGCGGATGAGTGCTCAAATGCCGTTGTGAATGGCCCCAGGAGGTTCACAACCATGACTCAGATCCGTTCGGCTCTTTCTCTCGCTGTCCTTAGCTGTGCAGCACTCACGCCGTCGGCCCGGGCAATCACGTTGCCTGGCGAGACCGCTATCCCCATTATCTTTTCCCATACCATCGATGCCGGCAAGGCAAAGGCCGGAGATGTGGTGACGGGGAAAACCATGCAGGTAGTCGTGCTCCCAAACGGGGAGCAACTGGCGAAGGGGAGCCTGGTTACAGGACACGTGGTGGAAGCGCGCCCCTTCAAGTTTGACGAAACGCCCTATGCGTCTCAGCAGGCGTCGTACCTGGCGATACAGTTCGACCATGTGGCCAACGAGCCGGTAACCACGTCGCTGCGCGCCATGGCGACTTATCTTGCGGTGCAGGAGGCGCTTATACCGCAGGGGACCGACGAGTCGGATTCGCTGGGTACCATGGTGCTGGTGGGCGGCGCCCATTACTCCCCTATCGCCAAACGCGTGACCGACGGACCCGATGACGACATTGTTGGTTACAACAAGAGGCAGGGAGTGTTCGCGCGCCTTCTTCCCGGCGGCGCGGGCTGCGCAGGAACCCAGACGGAACAATCCGTGGCGATTTTCTCGCCCGATGCGTGCGGGCTTTATGGTTTTGTCGGCGAATATCTGTCCGCCAAAAGTGGCACGTTCCGGTTGGAGTCAACCCACCGCACGGTGACCATCCGTTCAGGCAGTGCAGCGCTTCTTCAAGTGCAGTAACCGCACTGTATGGATTCTGTGAACTCGGCGGATCGATCAGGTTGCTGCACCCCGCAAGTAACAAACGGGGACTGAACTCGCCTCGACTAGGAGGATCCCAGGTCTCAAACGCGAGACCTGGGGCCCCCGTTCCCCTTTCTCCGCCGGCCTCCATCGGAACCGATCCTCAATTCCTAGGCCACCTTTGTTTTGCGGTTATAGACGAGGAAGAAACCTGCGGGCACCAGCACGACGGTGAGCGCCGTGGATACGATGAGACCGCCCACCAGCGCACGGGCCAGCGGAGCATACGACTCGCTTCCCTCCCCCAACTTCAGGGCCATGGGCAGCAGGCCGATGACGGTGGCCAGCGAGGTCATCAGGATGGGACGCAGGCGGACGCGGCACGATTCGATGATTGCCTGCCCCACCTGATGGCCCTCATTCATCAGATGGTGAGCAAACTCCACGATAAGAATGCTGTTCGACATGGCAATGCCGGCGAGCATTACCACGCCCATCAGGGACATGACGTTCATGGTGGTGCCGGTGAGCACAAGAGTCAGCAACACCCCCGTGATCCCCGGGGGAAGAGCAAGCAGGATGATGAATGGATCGACGAACGAACGAAACTGCGCCACCAGAACCAGGTAGAGCAGGATGACGGACATCAATCAGCCCGATGGTGAAGCTGCGGAACGATTCGCTCATGGCAGAGGCACTGCCACGGACAGCGACGGAAATACCTGGGGGAATTGATTGCTGCTCGATGACTCTACGCACGACATCGGCAGTCTTGCCCAGGTCTTCCGTAGCCGGACGGACATAGATGTCGAGCTTGCGGCGAATCTGGTAGTGGTCGACTTCCGTAGGGGCCTGAATCTGTTGGATATTGGCCACCATATCGAGACGGGTAGGCTGCGCAACGCCCTCGGCGTGGAGCGGGATTGCCTTTAGATCCTGCACGGTGCGGATTTGCGCTTCGGGATACTGCACGGTGAGGAAATAGTTGTTTCCGTTGCGGGGGTCGATCCACACGTTAGGCGCGATCATCTGGTTGGAGGTAAGGGACGTGATTACGTTGGACAATACTTCCTTTTCTGTCAGCCCGAGTTTGGCTGCGTGCAGGCGATCGACGTCGATGCGGAGTGAGGGGTAGTCGAGGTCCTGAGGAATGAACACGTCGGCTGCCGCGGGCGATGAGCGCAGGGTTGCCGCGATGGCTTGAGCAACTCGATTGGCAGCTCTGCAGGTCGGCGCCGCTGATCTGGATGTCGATCGGCGCAGGCGCTCCCATGTTAACCACTGCATCGACCAGGCTGCCGGTGGAGAAATAGGTCGTGAGCTCCGGCATTTCATCCGCGAGCCGGTGTTTAATGGTTGCGATATAGGCGTAGCTGCCAATGCTGTGCCCCGGCGTGAGACCTACCTGGATGAAGCCGGTATGCATCGCGGCATTGGGGGTGTAGATGGCGGAGAAACCGTTGTCGACTCCGATGTTATCGACGATGATGCCCAGGTCGGCGGGCCGAACCACATCTTTGATGATTGCCTCGGCCTTGGCCACTTCCGTCTCGGTGACCAGCAGTTTGGTTCCCGAAGGCGCCTTGAGATTGATCACGAACTGGCCAGCGTCGGTTTGAGGAAAGTACGAGAAGCCCAGTAGGCCATACAAACCGAGGCTCAGGACGAAGACGATGGCAAAAGCAATCAATACCCTCGCCGGCCGGCGCAGCACCTTGTGCACCATTACTTCATAGCGTGCCAGCATGTTCTCGAAATGACGATTGAAGGCGGCGTTGAAACGCGCGGCGAAGCCAGTCTTGCCTCCCTCCAGGGTGCGCGCCTCCCCGGCATGGGTCTCACTGAAACCTTCGGGATGGTCGAGCTTGAGGTATTTGGAGCAGTACAACGGGACCACCGTCATGGCGATGACGTAGGAAGCGAAGAGCGCAACCACGACCGATAACGCCATCGCGGTAAAGAGGAACTTGCTGACCCCGGACAGCAGCGTCACGGGGAAGAAGACGATGGCCGTGGTCAACGTGGAAGCAAGCACGGGGAGGGCCACCTCTTTGCCGCCCTTCTCCGCCGCGGCCACCGGTGGTTCGCCCATTTCAAGGTGGCGATAGATGTTTTCGAGCACCACCACAGAGTTGTCAATGAGCCTGGAGAGCGCCAGGGCAAGCCCACCGAGAACCATGCTGTTGACGGAGGAGCCGTTGAACTGCAGGACCATGAACGTTGCCAACACAGACAACGGTATGGAGAAGAAGACGGCAAGCGTAGCGCGCAGGCTGCCCAGAAACACCAGAATCATCAGGCAGGTGAGAAAAAGGCCGATGCCGCCTTCGTGCAGCAAGGGTCTCGATGGCGGTCCGCACAAAGCGGGACTGATCGAACACCACCGTGGTGCGCATTTCCGAGGGCACATCGACCAGGTGATGGAGCGCGTTGCGAATGCCTGAGACTACAGTGATGGTGTTGGAATTGCCGCCTTGTTTGAGCACCGGAAGATAGACCGAGCGCTGCCCGTTGACATGCACCACGTTGTATTGCAGGGCGTGCGCGTCTTTCAATTCACCGATGTCTGACATCAGCACCGGGTTCTCGCCGTTCATCTTGACCGGATACTGGCTGGCGTTTTTGAGATTGAATTGGGCGTTGGAATAAATGTCGTAATCGAGGTTGCCGATTTGTACGTCGCCCGCAGGCATGATGAGATTGGCCTGGTTCATCGCCCGGACAACATCCATGGGACTCATCTGCCGTGACTCGAGTTTGTAGGGGTCGACGTAGAGTTGTATCTGCCGCCAGGGGCCCCCGAAGGGCTGCGGGATCGACGCGCCGGGAACGCCCGCCAGCTGGTTGCGCACAAAATTTTGCGCGATGTCTTTGAGCGCACCGTCGGTCATGCCGGGGCCGTTCATGGTGACCAGGCAGACGGGCAGACTAGATGCATCGGATTTGAGCACCACTGGCGGAAAGGTGCCCGGCGGCAAATCTTTCATATCGGAGACAGCGAGATTCGCAATCGTCGCTGCATCTGTATCGGCATTTGTATCCGGCTGGAAGTACACGCGAATGATGCTGACACCGTCGAGCGAGCGAGACTCCATGTGGTCGATGCCGCTGGCGAGGGTAAAGAAGCGCTCGAGGTGATACGTGATGTTGCCTTCGACCTGTTCTGGAGGCATGCCGGAATAGAAGGTCGCCACAATGACGACCGGCACATTCATCGAGGGGAACATATCGACGGGCATGCGGGCGACACTGCTTACGCCCAGCACAAAGACCATGAGGCAGGCGACGATGATCAGGTAGGGGGTACGGATGGCAAAGCCGGACATCTAGCTCCTTTCCCTTCAGGAGGGCTGCACACGAGGCTGAACTTTTTGCCCCTCATGAAGCCCGGAGTGGCTGCCGGTAATCGACGACATCGCCGGAGCCGGCTCCAGACAGGATCTGGATGTACTGAGGCGACTGGATACCAGTGACGACCTTGCGCACGCGCACGATGCCCTGGGGATCCACGACATAGAGCCTCTGGTTATCCCCAGTGCCGTCGACGGCGCCGGGGGGAACAGCATTCGCGTTGCGGGCCTCCGCGGTTCCCAGGGTCACCTGGGCATACATTCCGGGAATGAGGGTCAGTTGAGGGTTTTTTACATCAACCTCCGCGGTCATGGTTCTGGTCGACATCTGCAGGCGGTCGGCAAAGCGGGTTACAGTACCGTCGAAGGTTCGGTTCAACGTCGGCACAAATACGGTTACGTGTTGGCCATTGTGGATGGCGCTGACATTCTCTTCGGGTACCGGCAGCATCAGCCGCAGCAAATCGTTTTGCGAGACCTTGACGACGGGCATCGCCTGGGTCTGGGACGCGATGCCGGCCTGAATCATGGATCCCTCGCTCGCATAGCGTTGGGTAACGACGCCGCGGAAGGGAGCGACGATGCGCGTATATTCCACCAATGCGGTTTCGTGCGCGAGACCCGCGACGGCGCTCTGGTAGCGGCTTTCTGCGGCCTGGACGCGCTGCTGAGCCGCGCTCACCTGGGCATCGGCCTCCAGGTTGTGGGAGTGGGCCACGTCCACCTCTTGCAGGGGAACCAGACCGGGCTCTTTTTTGGAAACGTCCTGAATGCGGTTGTAAGACAACTGGGCGATCTGCGCTCCCGCCTGGGCCCGCTGCTGGTCGCCGCGGGCAACCGCCCGCTCTGCGCTGGCCGTCTGCACATCGGACTTGGCCTTCACCAGGTCGGCCTGGAGTTCGGGGATTTCCAGGGTAGCCAGCAGCTGCCCCTGGTGTACGCGATCCCCAATGTCGACCAGCATGTGGCGGATGTAGCCCGCCTCTTTAGCCATCACATCAACCTCATAGAAAGGCTCGAATTCAGCCGTGAGGGTGACGTTGTTTTGTAGATCGACGCGGACTACCTTGGCCGCGGGAACCACGGGAACGGCCTGCAGGCCTTCTGAGGTGGCACCATGCGAACATGCCGACAGAGGCCAGAGTAGCGCCGGGAAGAATAGCAAGACAACAACCTCACGGCTCATGACTCCGAGGTCATCGCAGAATGCCTAAGGAGTAGTTGAGTGCGGCCCTGGAGCCGAGATATTGGAAACGCGCACCGGCGGCGGTGATGAGCGCAGACGTCTGGCTGAGTTCCGCCTGGTTGAGCTCGACGATGCTACCCAGGCCCGCGTCGTAGCGTGCCTGCGCCAGCCGCAAGGCAACGCTCGTCTGCTCTACCAGGTCTTGCGCCACCTGGATCTGCAGATAGGCATCCCTCGCCTGGGCCCAACGGGTGCGCACATCGCGGGTTATTTCGAGGGACAGGTTGCTTACATCGCGAGTATCGGCCTGGGCCCGCAGCCTGGCTTCTGCGGCGCGGCCTGAGTAAAGCCCCCCATTGAACACGGGCACGTGAATGTTGATGCCGGCGGCTCCGTAGTTTTGTTCGAGTGTGTGATCGCGCTGCGGCACTTCGCCGGCAGTCCCGAGCAGGCTTATATCGGGGTAGCTCAGTTTGCTCTCGGACTTGGCAAACTGTTGCGCGGCCTGCGCCTGCAACTGTAGGGCTTTCAAGTCGGCCCGGGTGTTGATCGCCTCCCGGATGTAGACGTTGACGTCATCGTCGAGCAAGGGTGGTTGCGGCTGTTCGACCAACATGTAATCGGCCATGGTGTCTTCGCCCATGGCGGCTGCTAGTTGAGCGCGAGCCTCCTGCACGCTGCTGTCGGCCTGCACCACCGCCATCTGCGCTTCAGAAACCAACACCTGGGCAAACTGAACGTCAAGCGTCGAACGAAGCTGGCTTTGCGCCAGGGCAGTTAGCTGGCGCAGAGAGGTCTTGCGGAAGGTGAGCACTGCCTGGGCAGTTCCGCGCACGCTCTCTGCGGCTTCAGTGGCAAAGTAGGCTGCATCGAGATCGCGCAGGATTTGCTGTTTGACGTCTTCGGTGTGTTGGCCTGCGGCCTGGGCGGCGAGTTGCGAGGAGCGCACCAGCTCATGAGTTCGTCCGAAATCCGTCACCAGTTGGGTCAGGGTGAAACCACCCGCCACGCGGGTCGACGTGCTGGAGGTTGTGACGGCCCCGGCCGCAACTGCAGTATCGCCATTGGCCTTGACCGCGGTCAGGTTGCCGGCCAGTTGGGGAAAGTACGCCGAGCGGGTTTGCTGAACGCGTTTTCCCGCCGCCTGAGCGCGCAATGTTTCTGCGGCCACCCGTGGATGGTTTTGGAGGGCTCGCGCTTCGGCGTCAGCGAGCGAAAGCGTTGAGCTGTGAACCGCCGGTTGCGCGTCCGCAGCAGATGCAGAGGGAACGGATGACGACGCGGCGGGCGGCCCCTGCGTGGCTTGTGCGGCCAAAGAAGGATCTATGCAGAGTAATCCTAAGGTGCCCACAAACAGAATAAAACCAGGCTTCATCAGTCTTTTATGCTGAAACGGAAGGCTTCGCGTTTGCTCTTGTCCAGCACGAGTTTGGGCATAAACCACTCCGTATGATCTCCGCGCTGGGTGCAGACCGAGTGACATAAATCTCGCGCAAGGTAGCCGCGAGTCTTAAGCAACTCGGAATATGCGTGCTGTACAATTCGCCGGTTCAAACGGGAACGACTGCGTACCTGCCACCGAGTATAGGAGGGGGCCGAGTGGTAGAAACCTTACAAGTTCCTGACAAGTGCGGAACCGTCAGTGGTGTCGGCGTAGCGAAGAGAGCAACCGATGCGGCATACGGGGCGTGCCTTCTGTGGACGCGCCACGAGGGCAAGGCGCAAAGCCGAATTGCATCTAGGCAAAATCTGCCTGATTTATCTCTTGACACGAGACGGCCGCTGGTACAACGTGGGTAAATGGCCTAGGTATTTCCAAAACAGAAATTTCGAATGAGCGATCGGGCCTCTTGTCTACGGAATCAGCGGGCCAAATTAGCCGTAATGCTTTTTGGAGGCGGTCACCATGAAGGAAAATTTCTCTACCCTCTGTTCTAGCCGCGAATCTTTTTTTCTTACCCTCGCTGCTTTCCTCGTTTTACTTCTTCACTCTGCGTTCTCAATTGCTCAAACCGCCGGCACCAGCACAATCACGGGAACCGTCTTTGATATCAACAAGGCCGCTATTCCCGGAGCGACTGTTCTGATCAGGAACACCGATACAGGCATCGACCGTACCAGTACAACCAACGGAGACGGACTCTTTGTCGCGCCTTTTTTACAGCCGGGACATTACGAGGTAACGGCCAGCGGAACCGGCTTCAGTTCAGTCAAGCAGGAGAACCTGGTGCTGACCGTGGGCCGCACGGTGACGTTGGACTTTGCACTTCCCTTGCAAACTGTACAGCAGGCAGTGACGGTTACAGGCGCCGCTCCGCTGCTCGATACGGAGAAGACCGAGGTTTCGCAAACCGTAGACAGCAACCTGATTTCAAATTTACCGGTGAATGGCCGCAACTGGAGCACCTTTGCCCTGGCGACGCCCAACGTCGTGGCTGACGGCACCAGCGGCCTGGTGAGCTACCACGGAATCTCCGGACTTTACAACAGCAACTACGTCGACGGCGCGAACAACAATCAGGCGCTCTTTTCAGAGGCGCGTGGGCGAGCATCCGGCGCTCCGTACGTTTACAGCCTTGATTCCATCCAGGAATTTCAGGTGGACTCGGCAGTTTATAGTGCGGAGTTTGGACAGGCAGCAGGCGGCCAGGTGAACGCGATCACGCGCTCGGGCACGAATTCAATGCATGGCGACCTCTTTTATTTTCTCCGCTATCCAGCGCTGAACGCCCTCGATTCGTATAACAAGTCAAGAGGGATCATTACCCAGGCTGTGCGTCAGCAGCAACAGTTTGGCGGCAGCGCAGGCGGCCCGATCCTCAAAGACAAGCTTTTTTATTTCTTTACTTATGACGGCTTCCGCAAGGTCGCTCCGATCGCCTACAGTTCGACCGCGAAGATTTCGCTGACTCCCATCACAACGACCTCGACCAGCACAATCTCACCCGCACAGTGTCCCGCGACCATCACATCCACCCAGTGCACCGCTGCCATTGGCTACCTGCTTAGCCTGAATGGGAGCTATTCGCGCATCGGCAAACAGGACATCTTCTTCCCTCGAGTGGATTATCAGATCAACTCTGCCAATCATGCGTTCGCCGATTTCAACTGGGGCGACTACAAGTTGCCCAGTGGCTATGCGCCTAATCCCTCGTACACGAATAGTTCGATCACTACCAACGGAAATGCGTATTACCATGAGCGGTTTCTGGTCGGCGGGCTGACCACGGCGATCTCCAACAAGTCGCTGAACGAGGTGCATCTACAGTGGGGGCGGGATCTGGAAACAGCCGGGGTAAACGCACCGGGCCCCAGCGTGACTGTTACGAATGTGACGACCTACGGCGAACCCAATGCTTTGCCGCGCACAGCCGAGCCCGATGAGCACCGGATCCAGATCACCGACATCTTTTCGACCACTCGCGGGCGCCACACTCTGAAAATGGGAGGCGACATCAACCTTGTCCACGAGGTAATGATCAATCTTTTCCAGGGAGGAGGCATCTACAGTTACAGCGGCACGACCGCGCTTGCCAATTTCCAATCATGGGTGCAGGATGTTTTCCCGGCCTCTTCGACCGATCCCGCGGCAGGCACTCACTACTCGACGTTCACCCAGGTATATGACCCGATTACCCATGTAGGCAAAGACGACTTCTGGATCAAGGAATACGACGGTTTCGCGGAAGACACCTGGGCTATCCGGCCCAATTTAACCTTCAACCTGGGGGCACGCTATGACTTGCAAGTGACTCCGCAACCAACCCACCCGAATACTTCCTCCGCACTTGCCACCTATTACACGCAGCAGCTCAAAACGGTCAAAGACCGCGTCGCCCCCAGAATCGGCTTTGCCTACCATCCCTATCCAATGACCATGGTGCGTGGCGGGTATGGCATGTTTGCCGCCTTGACCCAGGGCAGCACCTACTATGCGATGCGGGTAGAGAACGGGGTGTACCAAACAAATTACAACTTCAACTCACCCTCGGCCGCCGGCGCGCCCATTTTTCCGAACGTGCTGTTTACTCCTCCGGGTCCAGCCCTAGCAGCGCCTTTCTCCGGAGCGGCTGTGCCCGTCGTTAGTGGATCTGGAGGTTCCGCCATCATTACCAGCTTCCATGGCCTGGACCGGAATTTTGTTCCGCCGCTGGCACATGAGGCCTCCTTGGCGGTGGAGCAACAGTTCCCGGGCCGTCTGACTCTCTCCGTTGGCTACGTGGGGACCAGGGGGCTGCGGCTGCCGGTCTTCATCGATGGCAACCTGGCGCCCGCGACCCAGACGCGCAACTATGCAATCTATAACGGAAGCGGTATCCAGACCAGCTCGCTCACCGAGCCTTACTATACGCAACGGATTACCACCGCCAATGGGTCGATCAACACTGGATTCAGCGTCTTGAATTCCTGGTACAACTCTATGGCAGTTACGATTAAACGGCCTTTCGAGAACGGCCTGCAGTTGCTCGCAAACTATACCTGGGCGAAGGCTCTGGATGAAGGCCAGGTGCAAGGCACTTTCGGAACTTTCTACGGCGGCAACTACCCCGAAGATCCTTATAACATCAAGGGCGAGTACGGGCGCTCGGATCTGGACCAGCGTTCACGCTTTACGGCTAGCGTGGTCTATCAGCCACGGATATTCACTGACAATTTCTGGGCGAAACAGCTTTTGGACAATTTCATGTTCTCCGGCACCGCGACGGAAACAACTGGCTTTCCCATTCAGGCTGTCATGTCCGGCTACCCCCAGCAGATCAAGGGGACTACCGCCGTCGAAGGGGGTCTGACGGGCGGCGTGATGAGTTCAAGTTCCGGTGCAGCTACCGCGGGACGGCCGCCCCAACTTCAGCGGGATTATGCACCTGGCCCCGGTTTGCGTAACATTGATCTTCGGGTAACGCGCGACTTCCCCATCCACGAGCAGATTCATTTCCAAATCTGGGCAGACGCCTTCAACTTGCTAAACCACGCAAACATTTTCGGTGTAAACACGACCTCCTTCTCCTACATCGCGCCGGGGGCCAAGCTACCCAGCGGTGTTGCCTGCCCCACAGTAGCATCGCAAAATTCAAACTTTAACGGCTGCGTAGCGCCATTTGTCAGTACCAGCGCGCCATTTGGGTCGGAGAACTCTACCAGCGGAGGCACCCTATACGGCGAACGCCAGCTGCAGTTCGCGGCGAAGTTGGTGTTTTAGAAAAGCCAGGCCCATCGCCAACGGAGCTGCAGTCTCACTCAGGAAGCCAGTAACACGCTCAGTGTCTTTTTAGGAAGCCACTCCTGGCGGCTTCGGCGAAACGACGTCACGTCCGCATCGACAAGTCCGACGAGTACTTCAGCTATGATCCGACCGCCCACCGGACCAACGCGATGGCCACCTGCGCAGACATCGGCCTCGCGCAGGATGTAATACCAGAGGGGCGTATCGCCGCGCCAGCCCGTGGAGGCGACGCCCACCTCGTCTGCGGTGAGTGGATCTATCCCCAAGTGACGCGCGACGACTTCACCAGATGGCAACCCAACACCTTGTCCTCGTTGCAGGTCACGAACAGCGAGAGAATGATAGGCCTCGATTTCCGTTTCACCGGTAACGGCGACGGGAAGCTCGATCAACGCCTTTACTAGTTTTCCATCAATCTTCTTGGCTCGCTGCGCAGACTCAGCACCCGGTGCATCGAAGAACAATCTCCAGTCAACCCTGTGTTGGCGCGGTACTGCACGAAATCCGAGGAGGTCAGGAAAGAGCGGAAACGGATCGTTTTGGCTGTTCAGACGGTAGCGGTGACGAATCTGAGAATGGCCGTACCGGTAGGCTGCGTCGGCAAATTCGAGCGGGATAAATGAGTCCTGACGGGGTCGGAAATATCGCGGACCTTCTCTGAGCACTTGATCCGCGAGGGCCGGTCCCACGAGCGTAGGCAGAAACTCCTTGAGAACGATCCATTGATAGTGCCATCGCAACTGCCGGGCGGCCTCGTCGAAGATCTGACCGCTGGATACTCCGGCCAGCCGAGCCTCATCGACGAACGCATTATGTGCTTTCAACACGGCGAGATGCAATTGAGAGATGAGCATGTGCGAGTCATTGCGCGGGTCGCCTATGATGGCGGTACCCTCTGCGTTCCGCTGTACGTCAGCCCCGTCCAGAGCAAGCAGGAACTTCGCCGGATCGTCGCGTTGGTAGAGGAATGGATGGCCGGTCGGTCCGTCTCCGTACAGAGATTCGAGGTTGAGTTTCGGACTCCGAGCATTGTGTAGTTCTGCCGTATTGGCATGAGCTCGCAACGTGGATCGATCCGCGGTTATATCGTGAGCCACAAATTGGCCAAAAATAGGCCATCCAGCCGCAGTGTCAGCCAGCGAATCAGGAGAGTCAGCGACGTCTCCGCAATCACAGAGACCGCCGGCGCGTCCGAGCGCGTGCAAAAATTCTTCATCGGCCTGGAAGGATGGAAGTTCCGGAAACATCCGCGCATAAGGGGTAGTGCCAAGCGGTGCATCGATGGCCAGGTTGGCGCGCGCGGGCGCCAGACAGTGACTTCGACCCGATGCAGCCGGTTGATTCATAGATCCTTCCCCCTTCGGCGCCACCCGTATCACCGGGGTCCGATGGCTAGCCTGTTAGACGCGGCAAGACGTTTTTCGATGCGCTGATCTGGAATGAGCCAGATGAGTGCGGCGGTCACCAGAAACGCCTGGGCAATCCAAGATGAACGAAGGGTCGCGACAACCGCAAACGAGTAGAGAGCCGGTGATAGCTTGCCTTCCAGTCGCGCCCGATGGCGTTCTTCAATATTGACCCGTCTCTCTGGTTGCGAATTACTGTTTGCTGAAGTAGATGATATGCGATCGCGGCCATCAGTAACAATATCCCATAGAGAGCGGTTAGCCGGGCCGCCGGAAGCTAACGAGAACCCGCCTCTCGTTGTTGCAGGCAATTGCAACCATAACGGATTCATTTCTGAACACCACACAACACTGACCGATACTTCGGAGTCTCTATTTGCCAAAGCGGCAGTCTCGGTTGATCACAGTTTCTACCCACAACGTTTCAACTCCGGGCGAGCCTATATATCTCGAAGATGCTCCCAATCCTCGACGATTTCGAGCAGGAACAGAGCCGCAATTTCGCCGTCGACCCGGCAGAACACGAGGTGCTCTCCATGAATCTCAATCGTCGCAGCCTTTACGAGTTGAGGGGTTAAGTCCGGGTTCTTGAACTTAACCAAATAGGTCTTGTCGGGCACGTGCCTGTCAATAGCCGGCTCCTATCCTGGAAACCCAAGAGGCATAGATTTGATGCTCGCCCGCTGTCGCCAGTTGTTCAATCGTTCCTTAGGCTTACGTGGAAGGTGATGGCGAGGAGGGTACCACGTTGTGGGGGGTACTCACCGCCACAACGCGCCCCACAATCTCAACCTCACCTGGGTAGGCCCAGCTCTGGTTGGAAGCAGGCGAGAGAGGATGAGGCACCAAGGTAAGACGCTCCCCCAAGGTATCCAGCTCGCACCAGCCACAAAAGAATGCGTTCCGAGCCCTGAGGAAATAGAGAGGCCGTTGCAGTTCATCGGGCCAGTCCTTGACCGGAGAGATCACCTGCCTTTGAGTGTCGATCTGAACAACGGAGCCTGGCGGGATCAAGGTCCCCAAGGTATGATCGCGCATCCCGATGATGCCCCACCGATAAGTTTCGGGCGCCAGACCGTGCTCGGGCGAAAGCAGCATGGTCTCCTCGGGAGGCGGACTGCTACTAAGCGAAAAAAGGTTCACGTTATTCCTTTTGGCTTTGTAAGTTTGATGTTGTCACCATGGCCTGCGCGGCCCAGACACGACCGGGTGTACCGGGAGGATGCGCGATTTCTCTTATCGGCTCTGACATCCAGACAAAGCTATTAGGAATCGAACCTCCGCGACTGTGATGTAGCGCACACCATCGTAACCCCGCAAGGGAACGCAAAAAGGTTCAACGGCCGCGACGGAAGAGAGTACCGGCACCATCCATCGAATGACCGGTACTACAGGGCCGGCAAGAAGGCAGGTTACCAGGATCACCGTGTAAGGATGCATGCCTGTAAGTACGCAACGATGGCGATCGCACGGGCCAAAATTATGGCTCCAGAAGGGCCGGCAGAGGCAACGATATGAGAGCGTACACGGTCACAGCGGCGAGCATGGCCTGGGCTGGTTTCATGGCTGGACTTTTCCGATGTGATGCGGCTTCAGGAGCTAGATCATTTGCCGAGCAAGATGCTCAAGATAATCAAAGTTCAGTGATTGTGTGGGAAGTAACTCTCTTTGTTTTCACCAAGGTGCTCAAGATGCTCAAGGTGCTCAAGTAATTAATTTGAGCATCTTGCCCGTCCTTACGAGAGGCGAAACTAATGCTTTGGGTAGGATTGGTGCACTCAGTTGTTCGCGCATTGGATTGCGGAGCGGGGGAAGTGTGCGCCTTGAGTGCGTTGTGCGCCATAATCCCCTCTTTCACACAATCCACTGAGGACCTTCCCCCACACGGCTGGCCGGTGTCTGGTCAGGTGGTGTTGCCAAGTTGTCAAAGAACTGCCGGCTTGAGAAGGCGCCTGGGCGCACTCGTGCTCATCGCTCAAATTATCTGCTCACTCTGCGGCCTGCGACTGGGCGTAGGAGTTCCGAGCAAAAAGAGTTATCAAGCCGTTTGGTTTAACAATGCACAGCTTACGATCGCCAAAAAATGTGTAACTGTCAGCGGGGAAGTATTCTGGGCCCTTGTGCTCCCTTTGCGCTGGTTACGGCGGCACGGAACATGCGGTTCGGTGCTAAGCCGGGCAGCGTCGCCTCGTGAGGCGCGCCGGAGGATGAATTGTTACTTTCACAGTAGTACGGTTTTTCAAATGCGTCGAGAGACATTAAAGATTTATTTTTGGGATTAGGCGGCCGCCCGTCGCTGTATCTCGATCCGCATTGTTTCGCCAACGAGGTGAATGCTCGCCGGGTTACCTGTTGCTCCGAAGAAGCGATGGTTACTCTTGTTGGATCGGCTTGAAATAACCCGTCGCGAAGTTCGGGTCTCCACCGCGTCGCAAGTCTGCAAACGACAGTTTCGTAGCGGGGGTCCCTTTCCTACGGTCCCACGGCACGAAGGGGCAGGCGGGATGACAGAGGAAAGGAAATGCTTCCATGATATTGGTTGTCCATGGGGAAACGGGGATCGACGAAGTAACCACCCTGGCTCGACTTTGGTGGTTACTTCGTTTGGCCTTTCAACCTCTATCAATTCCAAGGTGTCAATCCCGTCTGGTCACGAGTCTCCTGGTCACGAGTCTCCCCACCACTTTCTCAGGCTTGCTCTCCACCACTGCGATCCTCTGATGCTTTTTGCTACTCTTCTTCATGGCTGGTCTCCTTTGCACCCTCATTACCCTAGGTGGAAGGTGGTGCCGGCGAGAAAGGTACCAGGTTGTAGGGGGTACTCAGCGCCACGACGCGGCCCACAATCTCTACCTCACTCGGGTAGTTCCAACTCAGGCCGGAAGCAGCTGAGAGAAGATGAGGAACTAAGATGAGCCGTTCACCGGACGGATTTAGTTCGCACCAACCACAAAAGAATGCGTCCGGAGCCCTGAGGAAATAGAGAGGCCGTTGCAATTCATCCTGCCAGTCCTTGACCGGCGACAGGATCCGATTTTGCGTATCGATCCGAACAACGGTGCCTGGCGGAATCAAGGTCGCCAAGGTATGATCTCGCATCCCGATGATACCCCACCGATAGGCTCCCGACGCCGGATCATGCTCTGGCGAGAGCAGCATTGTCTCTTCGGGAGGCGGATCGCTACTAAGCGGAAAGAAGTTCATGCAGCTCCTTTAGGTGACACGGGATGAATTTGTGACCTTTTCAGGCGCGACCTGACATAAACAGGCGCAAAGAAACTACGCGCGTTTTCTCTTATTGGCTGTAACATCCAATCAAAATATTGGGAATCGACCTCCGCAGATGTGATCCAGCGCACACCATACTGAGTTCCGCATTGAGCCTGGCGCCGATCGCTACACCATCGATGCTGGGAATCACGACGGTGGGTGCGCAGGAAGACCACGCACAGGAACAACCGCCTCAGGACTACTCAAATAACCGGTACTACAGCGTCGGCAAGAAGGAAGGCTACCAGGACTACCCGCGTAAGAAGCAGCGCAAGGTGCATGACCATCATTACCGGAACGAAGACGATCACCGGGCACACGATTATGGTTACCAGCACGGCTGGCAAGGGCGACGATATGATCGGACCACGATCACAACGACCAGCGCTAAGCGCTTGCGCGCCCTTCTAGCAGGATGATGGATTTGATCATTGCGCTGTGGCGGCGCTTGTCAGGTAGCAGCTTTTGTGCAAAGCTTCCCAAGTCAAGAGGCAGGCTTGGTTCGTCATCTATTTCGCTGGCTTTGTATCGCAATTTTGCTATTGGGATGTGCCTCTGACCAGAGAGCCCGGGCACAATCTGATGGCCAAGCTTCGGACACGTTCGACTTTGATCGTGGCCGCGTGCCTGTTCTCGCGCTCGACGGCTTTTGGCGTTTTCATCCGGGAGATGACCCGGACGGTAAATTGGGATGGGCCAATCCAGCTTTCGACGATTCGTCCTGGCCCCTGCTGCGTTCGAACGTTGGCTGGGGTGTCCAGGGATACAAGGGCTATACAGGATTCGCCTGGTATCGATTCAAGGTAGTGCTGCCGGAAGATCAACAGAGCTGGGCGATCATGCTGCCTCGACTGCTTACCAGCTATCAGATATTTGCCGACGGCGCACCAATTGGGCAGTTTGGCGGCCTTCCGCCGCATGGCCAGTACGTCGTCGGGTACGACCAGATTTACACCTTTCTCCCGCGCGCCCGCCCCAAAGCCGGGTCCCGGCATACGGTCACGTTTGCAATCCGTGTGTGGCAATGGCCAAGGCTACCAGCGGCTGTCAGCGGCGGGCCCGTATCGACAACGCGCGTGGGCACCATCAACGCTCTCAAGACGCAGCAGACATATGAAGCATGGGGCCGATTCTGGTCCTCGAGCGCCGGCAACATGTTGATGATGATGAACCTGCTGGCCGCTTTCGCTGGGTTGGTTCTCTTTGCCATGAGGCCTCGGGATCGTGAGTACCTTTGGTTCGGCCTTTATGAACTTCTGACGGGCGTCGATCACCTGATTCTTGATTACTTTCGCTTCCGCACTGCTCCGGAGACGACCCTCTGGTGGCTGGACGAGACATTCTCGACGGCCAGCTGGCTTTTGTTCCTGCTGTTTATCTTCACGCTCTTGAACGGAAGACGAAACTGGCTTTTTTGGGCAGCGGTTGGAACAGAAGTAGTCACGATTGTTGCCCAGGCGATGTTCGCGATGGGATGGATCAGTCTGCTGCAGTTCGACGTGATCTGGGCCATTGCCATGGTTCCGTACTACGGATACATTCTTCATTTGCTTTACCAGCGAGCCTTACAAAAAGTACCGGACGCGGAGCTGATGCTGATTCCGGTAACGGTGTGCTATGTGTGCTGGTTCGCCCGGATTGTGTTGGGCGCCTTCGCGAATTCCGGACACGCATGGGTGCAACGTTACTTTGGCTGGTTCTTTGAGATTTCGCGGCAGCCTTTCCCTTTCTCCGTCAACGATGTTGCAGATTTGTTGATGCTCGTCGCTGTCGTCGCTGTTTTGCCCTTGCGGTTTGCGCGGTCTCGTCGCGACGAAGAGCGTTTTGCCAGCGAGCTGGAATCCGCACGTACCGTACAGCAGGTCCTCGTTCCGAACGAGGTTCCGAATGTGCCGGGATTCGCCATTCAGTGTGTTTACCGGCCTGCAGGTCAGGTAGGGGGTGACTTTTTCCAAGTCGGGCGGCAAAAACTGCGGTGACCATAGCCGCCCCAATCACGGACCGGCACGCGGTGGAGAGGCTGCGCGCCATCGCGCACCGCTTCCGCGGCATCACCGTCCACGACGGCTACACGCACGCGAGCTTGGACCGCGTGCTGGAGGGGATGAACTTGGGCGTCGTGCCTCCCTGTGGGAGGACAATCTGCCGCAGGTCGCAATGGAGATGGTGTCCTGTGGCATTCCGATCCTCACCAGCGACCGCGGCGGGGCGCGTGAGATCGCCAACCAGCCCGACTTCACCTTCCACGCCGGGGATTGGCAGGATTTCGTGACGCGGCTGCGCGCCATAGCCACGGGACGCGTGCCGCTCGCCCGGTTCTGGGAAACGCAGCCACTGCTGCTGTCGATGGGGGAGCACGTGGCGGAGCTAAATGCCTCTACGCGAACAGGGGCCGGGCCGCTGTGCCACATGCGGTCGCGGAGATGTCAACTCTGCCCCGGTCCTACGGGACCATGAGCCGCGCACGGCATTAACATGAGGCACGCACGGCATTAAACAGGAGTGAGTGGCCGGGCCGATACATGCCACTAACGTGGGCCAATAAATGGCCACGCGATAATCCCAAGTAAGAGTGCCCTCGCCTCCGACGGAAACGCACGCGAGTGGCCTCGGGTGATGGCGATCATCGCTACCCACGACCGACCGGCCCTGTTGGCCGAGTGCCTCCGGGCGGTACTGGCTCAGGACCGTCCGCCCGACCAGGTGCTGGTCGTCGACAACGCAAGTGGGCCGGAAACCGCGGCCGCGCTGTCTGGCTTTCCCGGTGTCCAGGTCTTGCGCTTGCCGCGCAACGAAGGCGGCGCGAGCGGATTTCACGCCGGCTTCCGTGCCGCGCTCAAGCACGGGGCGGCTGCACTGGGTGATGGACGACGATGGCCGCCCGCAACGGGCAGACTGTCTGGACCTCCTCCTGCGCAGGGCGCGCACGGAGCCCGCGGCCCTGGTGGGTCCGCTGGTGCTCGACGTGGACAGGCCGGACTGGCTGGCCTTTCCGATCCGGATCTCTGGGCACACCCGGTTCCTCACCGAGCAACTCCGGGCGCACGGTCCTGTGCGTGGATTCGTCCACCTGTTCAACGGTGCACTGATCAGCCGCGAACTGCTGGAGCAGATCGGCCTGCCGGATCGGCGCTTGTTCATCCGCGGCGACGAAGTGGAGTTCCTGTTCCGCGCCCTCCGTGCGGGCGCCTCCGTCCTGCTCGAGACGGACGCCCTCTTTCTCCATCCGGGGTCCGCGCCGGAGATCCATCCGATCCTGGGCGGCCTCTACCACGCCGTCGTCCCGGCCTGTCGGACGAAACAGTATTATCTGTTCCGGAACCCGGGGCTACATCTTCCGGAAATATGGGATGTGGGCCTGGCTCGCCGCCGACTTGGTCCGCTACGGCTACTACTTCCTCATCTGCAGGAGGTTCGATCTGAGCGGGCTACGCGCCTGGTTGGCGGCGACCTTGGAGGGCACCTTCGGCAGCTTGGATGCGTCAAGCTTGTCTGAGCGCGCTCGGGCGAGCAGTGGCGTTGACCAGGCTTGGGGGATAGCTAGGCAGCGCGGTCTGGATCGAGCAGCGCTATGCCGCCCGCCCGGAGAAATGTCGGGCACCCGGCCTACCGCGCCGGCGCCACCCGCAGCGCGTTCGTCGTCCCCGGCTGGTTCAACGGAATCCCCGCGGTCACCACCACCTCATCGCCCAGCGCCGCCAGCCCCTCCGCATGCGCCAGCCGCGTCGCCCGCGTCACCGCCTCCGTCATGCTGTGCAGCTCCGGCACCACCACCGCGTGCACCCCCCAAACCACCGCCAGCCGCCGCGCGATCTCCAGCTTGCTGGTCAGCCCCAGGATCGGGCAGTCCGGCCGCTCCCGCGACATCCGCATCGCCGTCGTCCCCCCTCCGTGAACGCCGCAATACAGGCCGCGTCGATGATATGCGCGATCTGCCGCGCCGCCGCCGCGATCGCTGACGCGGACAGATGCTCCGGCGCCGGCCGGGTCAGCTCGATCCCGTGCCGCCAATCGGGATCCCGCTCCACACGCTCGACGATCCGGTCCATCATGTTGACCGCCTCGTACGGATACTGGCCCGCCGCCGTCTCCGCGCTCAGCATCACCGCGTCCGCCCCGTCGAACACCGCGGTGGCCACGTCCGACGCCTCCGCCCGGGTCGGCGCCGGCGCGCTGATCATGCTCTCCAGCATCTGCGTCGCGACCACCACCGGGATCCCGCGCTGCCGCGCCGCCCGCGTGATCCGCTTCTGCGCCAGCGGCACCTCCTCCGGCGGCAGCTCCACCCCGAGATCGCCGCGCGCCACCATCACCGCGTCGCTCTCCGCGATCACGTCGTCCAGGTTCTCCAGCGCCTGCGGCTTCTCCATCTTGGTCATGATCCAGGCCCGCCCGCGCGTCAGCGCCTTCGCCTCCGCCACGTCCTCCGCCCGCTGCACGAAGCTCAGCCCGATGAAATCCACCCCGTGCTCTAGTGCGAACTCCAGATCGACCCGGTCCTTCTCCGTCAGCGCCGGGATCGGCAGCGCGACGTCCGGCACGTTCACCCCCTTGCGGTCAGACAGCGGCCCCCCGGTGATCACCTGGCACTCCAGGTGATCGTCCCGCGCCCGCTCCACCCGCAGCCGCAGCTTGCCGTCATCCAGCAGCAGGTTGGTCCCGATCCCCGCCGCCCCGATGATCTCCGGATGCGGCAGCTGCACCCGGTTGCGGTCCCCCGGCACCGGCGACAGGTCCAGCCGGAACACCTGCCCGGTCTGCAGCGTGACCCGGCCGCCGCCGAACCGCCCCACCCGCAGCTTCGGCCCCTGCACGTCCGCCAGGATCCCGATCGGCCGCCCCACGCTCTTCTCCAGCTTCCGAATCATCGTGATCCGGGCGAGGTGGTCCTCATGCGTCCCGTGGCTGAAGTTCAGCCGGAACACGTCGGCCCCGCCATGGAACAGCCGCGCCAGAATCTCGGGCGTCGAACTGGACGGCCCGAGCGTCGCGACGATCTTGGTGCGGCGCCGGCGATTTTTCACCCGAGCTGGCATGGATTCCCTTTCAGACGATGGCGATGGCGCGCAGGTCGTTGACGTTGGTGAGCGTCGGCCCAGTCCGGAGCAGGTCGCCGATCCCGTCGAACAGCGTGTAGCTGTCATGCCCGAACAGCGCCGCCTTCGGATCGAGCCCGGCCGCTCGCGCCCGCTCCAGCGTGTTCGGCGTGACGATCGCCCCCGCCGCGTCCTCGGTCCCGTCGATCCCGTCGGTGTCGCCGGCCAGCGCCCAGATACCCGCCGCCCCTCGCAGCGCCACCGCCAGCGCCAGGAGGAACTCGGTGTTGCGCCCGCCGCGTCCGGCGGGGCCGCTCCCAATCGAGACCGTACCCTCCCCGCCCGACAGCAGCACGCAGGGGGGCGGGCATGGGGTGGCCGTTGCGCACGCTCCGCGCGATCCCGGCCATGACCGTCCCGATCTCCCGGCTCTCCCCCTCGAGCGCGTCGCCGAGGATCAGCGGCCGCAGCCCGTGCTCCCGCGCCACCCCGGCCGCCGCTTCGAGCGCGAGGCCGGGCGTCGCGATCATGCGGATGTCCGGCATCAGCTCGCCCGGTTTCGGCGTCTCCGGCCCATCGAGGCGAGGAAAGGTCGAGTTGGTATCGCGCATCGAGCGCGCGCACATCCGCCCAGGTGCTCGGGTCGGCCACGGTCGGGCCGCTTCCGACCGTGGCCGGGTCATCGCCCGGGACGTCGGAGATGAGGAGCGTGACCACCCGCGCCGGCGCCGCCGCGGCGGCCAACCGCCCTCCCTTGATCGCACTCAGGTGCTTGCGGACGCAGTTCATCTCCTCGATCGGGGCGCCGCAGGCCAGCAGCGCCCGGTTGACCGCCTGGAGATCGTCGAGCGTGAGCCCGGGCGCGGGCAGCTCGAGCAGCGCCGAGGCTCCGCCCGACATGAGCACCAGCACCAGGTCCTCCGCCCGGAGCCCGGCCACCGCCTCCAGCACCCGCCGCGCCCCGCGCTCGCTGTTGCTGTCCGGGACGGGATGGCTGGCCTCGATCACCTCGATGCGCCTGGTGGGCACGGCGTGCCCGTACCGGGTGACGACGACCCGCCACGTCGAGCGGCCGGTCCGGCCCACGCGGCCTCGACCGCGGCGGCCATGGTGGCGGCCGACTTTCCCGCGCCGACCACAACGACCCGGCCGCCAGCGGGCACCTCGGGCAGGTGATCGAGCGAGCACGCGTCGAGGGTCGGCGGCCGCGACCGCGGCGTCGAACATGGCGCGCAGAGCGGCGCGGGCGACCTCGTCCGTCCAGTCCATGCCCGGCACTATGCGCAGCCGCGGCGTGGTTGATCCAGGGGTGGGCACGGCCAATCTCCCGACCGAAGGAGAATGGTGATGCAAGACTTCGACGAGGGCACGCGGACCGAGCTGGAGGCGGCCGCCTTCCGCCGGCTGGTGGAGCATCTGCGCGAGCGGACCGACGTGCAGAACATCGACCTGATGAACCTGGCCGGCTTCTGCCGGAACTGCTTGTCCCGCTGGTATCGCGAGGCCGCCGAGTTCCCGCGGCCTCAACCTGCCGGACCCGGACGCCCGCGAGATCGTCTACGGCATGCCCTACAAGGAGTGGCAGGCCAAGCACCAACGCGAGGCCTCCTCCGAGCAGAAAGCCGCCTTCGCGTCATCCAACCCGAACCACTAGCCCCACCGCCTAGGCGGCCCCGATCAGACCCCCTCGTAGACGAGGCGCGTGAACAGGTCGGGGCCAATGACGAACCCGCCCCAGGCAGCATGCCACGGCTGGGTCGGCCGGGTCGATTGCACCGCTTCAAGCGAGGCGCCGCCCCGCTTGGCCTCCGCCACGCGCGCCCGCACGCCCACGAGCATGTCCCGAAATGCCACCAGCTCGGCGCGATTGCTCACCGGCCTTCCATGGCCGGGGATGACGATGCTCGTGGCGTCGGTCGTCATCACCACGTTGGCCTCGGCGGCCTGGATCGTCCCATCGATGTGCCCGCCGGTCGAGTAGTCGATCATGGGGTAGACGCCGTTCCAAGAATGTGTCGCCGGCATGCAGGATGTCGGCCTCTTGGAACCGGACCGAGATGTCGCTGTCCGTATGGGCTGGGCCGTAATGGACCAGCTCGAGCGTGGCCCCGTTGTGCCGGATCGTATGCCGTTCCGCGAACACCGTCGTGGGTAGGGCACCAGCTTGCGGCGCGAGGAACTCGTAATCCCAATCCTCGACCCGCTGCGCGGTGAGGAGGCGCGTGCGGGTATTCTCCTGCCCCGTAATGATCGCGCCTTCCTCATGCAGCCAGGCGTTGCCGCCGGTATGATCGAAATGCCAATGCGTGCTGACGAGCTGCGTCACCGGCTCGGGCCCGAGCAGTTCCAGCGCGGTTGCGATCTGCGGCCGAGACACGGCGATCCCCGCATCGATCAGCAGTTTGCCCTCGGGCCCGCTCAGCACGGCCATGTTGCCGCCTGACCCCTCCAGGACCGCGATCCCGCCGCGAAGGCGGTGGACGTGGAGGTCGCCTTCCCGGATTCGGCGATGATGGTCTCGACAATTTCCTTGCCGCTTAACCCGGCGCACGCCTCCCCCGCCATAAGGGAGCCCGCCCCGGCGCCAAGGCAGCAAAGGCAGAAACTGCGTCGGCCAAGCCGCTGTGCGGTCGTCATCCTCGTGTCTCCTTCGGATCACCCGGGTGGAGCTGCCCGCTCGCAAGTCTCTGCCGCAATCAACCGCACCGCCCCCAAGCGATCCGGCTCACTGCAGGGCAAGCTTGCGGTCGAGGAACTCGTGGATCATCGGCCCCGTGACCGCGAGCCGGTCCTCGAGTGCGAAATGGCCGCTGTCGAGCAAGTGCAGCTCGGCATCGGGCAGGTCCCACAGAAACGGTGTGGCACCCTCGGCCGGGAAGATCTTGTCGTTCTTGCCCCAAACGATGAGCGTCGGCGGGTGCCGCTGACGAAAGAAAGCCTGGAATTGCGGGTAGAGCGGGACGTTGCTGCCGTAGTCGTGGAACAGGTCGAGCTGGATGTCGACGTTGCCCGGCCGGTCCAGCAGAACCTGGTCGTGCAGCCAGTTGTCCGGGTCGATCCGGGCGACGTCGCCCATTCCGTCCGTGTATTGGAACTTCGTCGTTTCCGGCCGCATCAGCACCTCGACGCGCGCCGGCGCTCCGGCGTGTTTTCGCGCCAGTAGGCCTTGATCGGGTCCCAGAACTCGCGCAGCCCCTCCTCATAGGCATTGCCGTTCTGGATCACGGCGCGGTCACCCGGTCGGGGTGCATCAGCGCGAGCCGGTACCCCACCGGTGCGCCGTAATCCATCACGTAGAGCGCGTATTGCGTGAGCCCGAGATGCTCGACGAGCCCGTCCATCAGCTCCGCGTAGTGCCCGAAAGTGTAGGCGAAGTTCGCATGGTCCGGTGCGTCGCTGTTGCCGAATCCCGGGTAGTCCGGCGCGATCACGTGATAGCGGTCAGCCAGCACTGGGATCAGGTTGCGGAACATGTGGGACGAGGTGGGAAACCCGTGCAGCAGCAGGACCGTCGGACCGTTCGCCGGGCCGGCTTCACGGTAGAAGATGTTCACCCCGTCGATCGTGGCGTTCCGGTAATAGGTCGTCAGCGCCGGCGCGGCAGCTACGACGGGCGCGGCGGCCACGATGGGTGCAGCCGCAGCCCGAACCTGGTGCACGCCGCTGAACGCGACAAAGGCCGCGCCGAGCGCCAAGACCCACATGCTGTTCCTCATGCCCCCGTCTCCTTTGATGTTCTCCTTCGATGCCCGTCGCAGCGGGCGTTCAGGCCGCCCGCCTCGTCGCGGTGTGCGCCGGATGCTCGCGCAGGAAAGCGAGCACGTCGTTATTGAAGCGGTCCTTTTCCGTCGCGGTCAGGCCATGCGGCGCACCGGCATAGATCAGCAACTTCGCGCCGCGCACTTGAGTCGATGCGATGCGGGCGGAGGCGCCAATCGGCACGATCTGGTCGTCCTCGCCATGGATGAACAGCGTCGGCACGTCGAACCGCTTGAGGTCTTCGGTCAGGTCTGTTTCGGAGAAAACGCGGATGCAATCGTACACACCCACGAGCCCGACCTGCATGGACCACATCCAGAATTGGTCCCGTCACCCTGCGACACCGTCGCACCGGGCCGGTTTGCGCCATAAAACGGGGCCGAAAGGTCTCGGTAGAACTGGGAGCGGTCCGCGAGCAGGGCCTGGCGCAGGTCGTCGAAGGCCTTGAGCGGTAGCCCGCCCGGATTGGCCTCGGTCTGGAGCATGAGCGGCGGGATGGCCCCCACGAGCACGATCGCTGCAACCCGGCCCGTCCCGTGCCGGCCAATATAGCGTGTGACCTCGCCGCCCCCGGTTGAGTGGCCGATCACGGTGGCGCGCTCGAGACCGAGATGGTCCATCACGGCCGCCAGGTCGTCGGCGTATGTGTCCATGTCGTTGCCAGTCCACGTCTGGCTTGAACGCCCATGCCCGCGCCGATCATGCGCGATGGTCCGGTAACCCTGGGCGGCGAAGAACCGCAGCTGATCGTCCCAGGCATCGGCGTTGAGCGGCCAGCCATGACTGAACACGATCGGCGGTCCGCTGCCCCAGTCCTTGTAGAAGATCTCGGTACCGTCGGGCGTCGTGACCACGGGCATACTGGTCTCCTATCGGTAAGCGGTTGATCTCAGCCGGCGGCAATCGTGGCCGGCGCCGTGGGCACGCAAACCGGTGAGGGCGAGATCGGAAACACGAGGGGCAGCGCCAGCCCATCGAGCCTGCAGCTCGCGGCGATCAGTCCGTCATTGGAACATCATCTCGGGCTCGCCAGTGGTGTCTGGGATGAAACCTGTGGCCGCCGAGAACTCGACGCCCCTCATTAGCACGGTTCCCAAACGAAAGCGCAGGAAATCTGTTCGCAAGCTTGATCCCCAACGGAGAGGGGTCAACCGCCGCCTCACCGTTACCGGCCTGACTGCTCTCCGGTATCGGAGCGAATGAAACGGACGTTCACGCGCCGAGCGACAACCCAAACGCCTCCGCCAAGCCGCGCAGCCCTGCTTGCGTGACGGTCACGGCCCGACTGTCGCGCCGGCGCTCAATCCACCCAAGCTCGCCGCAGCGCGGGCAGAGCTCGGCCCCGAGCACACCCGCCACATGCGGCCGGCGCTCACTCCAATCGAGGCACGGCCGGCAGAACAGCCGCCGCGTCCGGCCCTCCCCCCCGGTCGAGATCCCGAACCCGGCGAGCCAACTCCGGCCACTCTCGGTGAGTTCGCCCGCCTCGTCCTCGAGCACGATCAGCCCCTTTGGCCACGAGCGCGTCCGCGATCCCGACCCCGAGCCGCCCGGCCAGATGGTCGTAGCAGGTCCGCGCGTTCCGCAGCGCCGGGTCGATCCGCGGTGTCGCGCGTCGCCGCGACCCGGCGGGCTCAGCCGCCCCGTTCGCCACCACCATCATGCTCTCCAGCATGCGCGCGATCTCGACGAGGCCAGGCGGAAGTAGCGGTGCCGCCCCTGCTGCGCCACCGCGAGCAGGCCGCCGGTCACCAGCTTGGCCAGATGCTCGCTCGCCGTGGCGGGGGCGACGCCCCGCCGACCAGGCGAGTTCCGTGGCCGTGAGCGCGCGCCCGTCGAGCAGCGCGGAGCATGTTGGCGCGCCCAGGATAACCGACGAGGGCGCCGATCTCGGACAGGGGGAGCCCGGCTGACATGCGTCGACGCTACGCCGCCCCGCGCCCGGGCGCACACCCAAACGCTCCGGTCGGACCCGAAGCGTTGGAGTCTGACCCGCCTGGCGTCCCGCGCCAAATAGAGCCGGCACCACAGGAGGCGACCAATGTCCACCCTTCTGCATCCGCTACACGCTCGACCCGAACCGCATCGAAGGCTTCCGCACCTATGTCGAGAACGAGCTGCCGGTCATTCGCGAGGTCGGCGGCCAAAACGTCGCCTACTACCTGCCCACCGACTTCGCGGGCCCGACCAACATCGGCTACGGCCTGATCGAGATCGAAACACTCGCCGACTACGAACGTTACCGGCACGCCCTGGCCGATCACCCGGCGCACATCCGCAACGCCACCGCGCTGGCCGACAGCGGCGCCGTCCTCAGTATGGAGCGCTCGTTCATCCGCCGTCACGGCGACGGACACTGAGCGCGGAAATGCAGACCACGCTCGATCGGATGGACCCTCGCGAGGAGCATCACCGCATCGCCAGCCCGCATCCCGGCCTGTCCCTCTTCCTGCGGCGGCTCGCGCCCGCGGCAGGCGGTGGTCGCCCGGTCCTCTACGTGCACGGGGCGACCTTCCCGTCCGCCCTCTCCGTCGCGCATCGTTTCGTCAACGGATCGTGGCGAGACGCGCTGGTGCAGGCCGGGTTCGACGTCTGGGCGCTCGACTTTCTGGGCTTCGGCGGCGCAGATCGCTACCGCGAGATGAGCGGCCCGGCCGACGCGACCGGGCCCCTCCTGCTCGCCGCTGACGCCGCCAAACAGCTCGAGGCCGCCATCCGCTTCGTCATCGAGCGCACGGGCCGCGAGCGCGTCGGCCTCGT
>CAWCJV010000002.1:0-26451 GCA_963795845.1 uncultured Acidobacteriaceae bacterium
GAGAGACCACGGATTCCGTAAAAGAATGTAAAGCAGGGTTAGGCCGTGCGCATTTACAGACTAGATTCATTTCGCGAATCGCCGCGATTTTCGTGCACCAGACACGCCGATGTTTAAATCGCGTTAAATCTGATCAACAACGACACAGATTTAATCGAAAGGATGCGGGTCTGCAGCCATTCGGCAGCGCGCCTTAAGATATAGACAACATGCCTGCATAGCGCTGCAGATAGTTAAAAATTTCTATTGAGTTGCCAAACTTGAGACTACTCAGCTGGTTTAGCGGTTGACAGTACCTATCGGCACAAGTTATCTTCGCATTAGCAATATTTCTATTAACTAACAACGCACTAAGGTCGAGTTCGGCCCCTCTCCACGCAATATGTGATGTGTTGAAGTGGAATTTTTACCCGATTTTCAGGCGGCTTGAATTGATCAGACAATTGCACAGATCCTTAGCTTTCATGTTCCAGACCGTAGAACGTTCCGGTTCTGTCTGTCTGCCACAACACGGTGCTAAGAGCTTCGCTTTTCGAAGACCCGTAGCTGCCATAGAGCCTTCCGGCTTAGAGCAGCAATGGAAAATGGTCTTTATGGTCGCGACTAAATAATCTCCAGTTTCACTGGGATAAGCGAAGTTAGAGCACGGTTCATTCCCGCGACCGTTGATTCACCCAACTGCCAGAGTTGTTCACAAGCGAGCGCGAGACACGGTCTCGGGCAGAAATAGTTTCCGTTTGAGAATGATTTTGGGCCGCGCTACTGCAGTCATACCAGCAAATGGAAGAGCGGAGACAAGTATTGAAATATTGTGAAAAGGCTGTGGTGCCGATCCTGGCTGCGGGCGGGTCTTTATTCTTAGCAAATAAGGGATACAACACGTCGTGGGAGACCGGCTTATGAGGCAGCGAAACTCCACCACTCTTGCGGCCGCAATTGACAGCCTGGTGGCGCTTGCCATCGTAGTTGCCGCAGTCGCATGGGCTAATCAGCGCCGGATGCCTGAGGGTGGCCTGCGAGAGTTTCTACAGATGCGCGTTACGCTTTTGAACTCATCCTTTTCCATCGTCTTTGCTGTGCTCTGGAAAGAGTGCCTGGAAAAATTGGGTTTATATCGTGACAATTTTACCGAGCTCCTCCGCCCAACTCTGCGCTCGGCCACCGGATGCGGCATCATGGCCAGCCTGTTGGCTTTATATCTTGAAGCCCGTCACGCGAAGGGGCCAGTCGCTCCTGTCGTCGCGGCATTCTTCGTTACAGCGCTCGCCTATGAAATGGTGCGTGTTTTTATTTCCAACCCAAGCCTGCGGTGGAAGATCGGCGACATGGAGCAAGTGATTATCGTGGGGAGTGGGCGCCGTGCCGCAAAGGCGTGGCGCGAGCTACGCATTCAGCACTTCGGCCGCAAGCATCTTCTCGGATTCGTCGATGACCGCGATCCTGCTTTGATGGCGCCCGATATCGCGAGCCGATATCTCGGCCGGATCGATGAACTTCCCAGCCTTTTTCTCAATAACGTAGTAGATGAGCTTTTGGTCGCGGTTCCCAATCGTTCCTGCTACGACACGGCGCAACGGGCAATTTCTCTTGCGGAAAGCGCGGGCGCGCGCATTGTGTGTATGAACGATAGCTACCAGCTCATACACAGCAGGGCTCTTCGCCTGCGATCTGCGTTGTTCCTCGAGCTCGTGCCTAAAGACGATCAGCATGCTGCTGCTGAAAACCTGAAACGTGCGCTTGACATCTTCGTTTCCGCCACCGGACTTTTGCTGCTGGCTCCGGTTTTTGTTCTTATCGCTTTGGCAGTGAAAGCAACGAGCCCAGGACCAGTCTTTTTTGTGCAGGAGCGATATGGCTATCGGCGCCGCCGCTTCCAGATGTGGAAATTTCGCAGCATGGTTTCGAACGCGCCTGATTTGATGCACCATCTGGAGGCACAAAATGAAGCCAGCGGACCTATTTTCAAAATCAAGAATGATCCACGGATTACGCCGCTTGGCGGCTTTCTTCGCCGTACCTCTCTGGACGAGCTACCGCAATTGTGGAACGTCCTGGTTGGAGATATGTCTTTAGTCGGCCCACGACCGATGAGCACGCGCGATGTCTCTCGCTTTGAGCATGCACAACTCATGCGTCGTTTCAGCGTTCGTCCTGGTATCACCGGTATGTGGCAGGTGGTTGGTCGTGGGTCACTTAGCTTCGATCAGTGGATATCCCTTGACTTCTCTTACATCGATCAATGGTCCTTCGCCCTTGACCTGAAGATCCTTGCTCGCACCGTGCCGGCCGTTCTCAAGCGGTCGGGCGCGGTCTGAACCTTCCCCGGGGGATAAATGCGTATTGCTGTCGTGCACGACTATTTTACCCAGATGGGCGGTGCGGAAAAGGTCGCCGAAGAATTCATGCGGATGCTTCCGCAAGCGACTTTACATTCCACCGTCGCCTTGACCGACTGCATGCCGTCTGGTCTTGCCGGGGTGCCCGTGGTCACTTCCTGGATGCAGAAGTTGCCACTGATGCGGCAGTGCTACCGGCTTTTTTTCCTTCTCTATCCTTTTGCTGTGCATTCGCTGGATCTTTCTCCGTACGATCTGGTGATCTCCAGTTCCTCTGGATACGTGAAGGGTGTACGCACCAGCCGGGATGCGATGCACATTTGTTATTGCCATACGCCCATGCGCTGGGTATGGAGCTTTGATAGCTACTCGGCGCGCGAATCGATGGGGCTGGTCAAGCGTCTGCTGCTGCCCGCACTCATCCGCGGTTTGCGCCGCTGGGATGAGGGAGCCTCGCGACAGCCGGACCATTTTATTGCGAACTCGCGCACCGTGGCCGATCGGATTCTCAAGGCTTACGGGCGTCACGCGGAGGTCATTCATCCACCCATCGATTTACACCGGTTCCGGGTGTCCGAAGAACAAGAGGATTACTACCTTGTTTTGGCCCGGCTGGTTTCTTATAAGCACATCGATCTAGCGGTGCAGGCGTGCAATTCACTCGGTAGAAGGTTGCTGGTCATTGGTGATGGACCCGACCGGGATCGTCTAGAAGCGGGCGCGGGGCCTACGATCAGCTTTCTCGGTCGCCTATCCGATGCCGAGGTAGAACATTATGCGGCGCGCTGTCGCGCGCTGTTATTTCCCGGTGAAGAAGATTTCGGTATGGCTCCTCTTGAACTTGCCGCCGCCGGGCGCCCTACGATCGCCTACCGGGCGGGCGGCGCCATCGAGACGATTGTCGACGGTGTGACAGGCGTTTTCTTTGATCGGCAGAAGCACGAAGACCTGGCTGACGCTATTCAACGTTTTGAACGAATGGAGTGGTCACCGGCCATCCTCCGCCGGCACGCCGAGAAATTTAGTGTCGAAGTGTTTCAGTCTCGGATGCACGCCTTTCTGTCTCATGTTGGTGCTCCGGTTCGCGATGTGGTTCCTATGCATCGGGGAACGCACACCAGTTCCGCGACTTTCCCACTCTCCGCCGGGGAAGGCATTCCCGCTTGATTCTTAGTCAGGCCGCGAGAAGCACGAAGATCGGGCTAAGAATGGGGAGAGTATCTGAGGTAACAGCAGTGACTGAGCTACCGCAAACGATAGGTGTCTTAATTGCGACGTACCAGCGCTCAAGTGATCTGTTGCGATGCCTGGCGGCTCTAGAAAAGCAAACGCTCGCACCGGATGACATTCTTCTGGTGGTCCGAGAGGACGATGCCGCGACGATATCAAGCCTGTCCGGATTAGATAAGAGTTCGCTTCCAATAAGGATCATCACTGTGTCGGCGCCTGGCGTGGTGGCAGCCCGCAACGCCGCTCTTGGTGCTGTGAAGACGGATATTCTTTCCATCATCGATGACGACACATGCCCCCATCCCACGTGGCTAAGCCGGATCATGCAGAATTTCAGGACCGATCCGCTCCTGGGCGGCCTGGGAGGGCGGGATCGCTGCTTCAATGGAAAGGAATTCGACGACCGTCGGGCGTCGGTTGTGGGTAAGATCCAATGGTTCGGCAGGACCATTGGGAATCACCATCTGGGTTTCGGTGGGTTGCGTGAAGTTGACATCTTAAAGGGCGCTAATATGAGTTACCGGTCGATAGCCATTGCAGATGTACGCTTCGACACGCGCCTGAAGGGCAAGGGGGCGCAGCCCAGCGAGGATTTTTGTTTTTCGGTTGCCGTCAAATGTAAGGGTTGGAAGTTAGCCTATGACCCCTCCGTCGTGGTTGATCATTACGCCAGCCAACGCGCCGAGGTTCGCCACTATGTGGGCGTTTCGGCGGTGAATGATGCCACGGTATTTCGCGACTTTGCCTATAATCAAGTGATCAGCATCTGGCATGCTCTCAGTCCGTTGCGCCGGACGGCTTTCTTTGCCTGGTCAGTGGTGGTTGGCACCGGAGTCTTTCCCGGATTCATTCAAGCAATCCGGTTTACTCCCAAACTCGGAATGCACTCGTGGCGCCGATTCGTGATCGCGCAGCAAGGCAAGATGGATGCATTTCGGGATCTCATCTTCTGATCAAGGAGCCGGCTATGGCCGTGACGAACGCGCAGCTGGAAAGAGCAGTTAACCCCATGGAAGCAGTTGATCCGAAGCCTTCACTAAGAAGAGTTGCCGTGTTCACAAGCTGCGATTCGTTCGAAGGATTTTACGGAGGAACTTTTGGGCTTGATCGTGAAACATTCCTCAAATCGTATCGCAATGACTTTGTTTGGGAATACTCCGAGGGGCTGCGTCGATGCGGCCATGAAGTAGTTATCTATATCCTGTCTTATGGTCCCCCCGAGTTGCGCGAGATAAATGAAGGCTTAAGCGTCCGCTTTATTCCTCTACCGCGATGGTTGCGCGCTGTCGATTCGTTTTTGTGGCGCCTCCGTGGCCTGAAGTACGGCCCGTCGCTACGCGATCGCACGGCTTACATGGCATACTCTGAAGCTCTCCGGGACGCGATAGCAGAAGACCGCATCGAGATCTTGTATCACCAGGAGATCTGGACTTCGCGGTTCGATGTTGTTGTAGAGAAGAGCGATGTTCCAGTGGTCGGCGCCGACCACGGTGCTGTTTTCCAGGATTGGATGGAGTCTGCCAAGCGAAAGTCATTCAAGCGGGCCGCCGGAGTGATTTGCCAATCCCAAACGGGACTGGAACGCGCGCACAGCTTCGGCGCCGACGCTGTCCTCATGTCGAACGGCGTGGATACAACTTTTTTTGTTCCGCCCGAATCACCCGGCTTACGGCAGAAGACAGTACTGGCCGTCGGCAGGCTGGTTGAGGAACAGAAGAGATTTTCGGATCTGTTACATGCGATGCAATCTCTTCCTGATTTCAAGCTCATCCTGGTTGGCAGTGGTCCCGATGAAGCCAGGCTGAGAAAACTGACTGCAGATCTGGGCCTATCAGAGCGCGTTCGCCTTCTGGGTTTTGTCTCCGACCGAAATGAATTGCGCCGTCTCTACCAGGAGTGTGGTGTTTTTGTTTCGACGTCCAATTGGGAAGCGGTTGCGCTTGTCTTGTTGGAGGCTATGAGCTGCGCAGCCCCGGTAGTTGCTACGCGCATTCCTTCCTTTGAAGATCTACTGACCGACGATGAGGATGGACTGCTCGTGCCTGTAGGCGCACCAACCGCATTGGCCCAGGCGATTCTTGCAGCATATGAGCGCCAGGAGAGGCTGGGCGCCAACGCTCGACATACTGTAGAGACGCGGTATGCCTCGGGAGTTCTGTACAGACGGCTGTCGGACCTGATCGGATCCGTTTAAAGAGAGACTCGGCGAAGGATGGCAAAGTGGTCTGCGCAGTAGTCCGGGACCTCAATTTCAAAATGCCCTCGACTGGATTCGACAAACTCGTCGACTGCCGTCTGCGCTCCCTTGGAAAAGAAACCGTAATCGTCGACCATAATGATTCCCCCGGGCGTTAGCCGGGTCGAGAGCTTCTCCAATGCAGCCTTGATTGGTGCGTAAAAATCAAAATCTACATACGCGAAACACACTTGCTCCGGGAGACGATCGTCGGTAATCGTTGCATCGAACAAGCCCCGGACGACCTGGAAGGCTATGGGGGGAATTCCAAGCTTCTTCATCCGCGCACGCATTTCCGACTCGGGATGACTCATGTGGCCTACGTAGGCGGACATCGAGCCGAGCTGGTCGATATCGTCAATCAACTCGTCTTCTTCCGTTGGCGCAGGCAGACCGGAGAATGTGTCATAGAGCCACAACACTTTGCCGGAATCACGCAGCTCGTTGGCGAGTAAAGCCGAGGTCGCGCCGCTGCCGACGCCACATTCACACACATCGCCCGGCAGATTCATCACCGCCGCCAGGCTTACCACCAGATGTGATCCTTCGCCTGTGCCTGTGCCCACCAGGTGGGTCAAAAGCTCCGTGCGGTTGGCGTTGTCCGGCAACCGGACTCCACGTGTTCTGGCAAGCAGTTGCAGATACTCGTCTACGACCGTCTGATGTCCACGGACCAGGTCCTGTCGCCCTCTCGGGGTCATGACCTCGAGCCCGAAAGTCGACGCTGCACGCTTTATCTGTTGGCGAAGGGGATTAGTCACAATGACATTATAGGTAAGTGTCTCTTAGTGCCGCAAGGTTATTCCGCACTAAAGTGAGCGCCGCCATTTGTAACTTAGTTTCGGATATAAATTCATCCGCCCGACTGTCGTCGTTGCATCCAGTCAACGCGCTGCAGTGTTTCCGCTCCGTGACCACTGTCTGCGTTTTCCGTGATGAATCAGGCCTTCGCGACCGCGCAAGTTTGCATCTAAAAACGAGACGCCCGCCTCACAACCTCACTCAGAGAGCTCATGATGGAAACCAAGCCCTTGATAAAGGCCGGTATCGAGTTAACCGGTCATCGCAGACCATTGAACGCCCTGACAGGAATACGATTCCTGGCCGCCGCATATGTAGTTGTCTATCACACCAAAATTGGACCCGTTCTGGTTGAACATGGCCACCGTGCGGCCGGTAACTTTTTCATGAGCGGGTATCTTGCTGTGGCGTTATTTTTCCTGCTTTCCGGCTTCATCCTCGCGTACACCTACGCGGGGCAGATCAGTGGGCCCGGAGACTACCGGCGTTTTTGGGAAGCACGTTTCGCTCGCATCTGGCCCGTCTACGTGGTGTCGCTCCTCTTTACTTCCGCAGTGCACCAGGCTTTTCCAAAACCGTCGTATATATTGGCGACGCTAACGATGCTCCAGGCATGGAATCCGTTCGATCATGCTATGTGGGCTGCGTGGAACTACGTCTGCTGGACGTTATCAGTGGAGGCTCTGTTCTATGCATGCTTTCCGTGGTGTCAGCAATGGTTTGAGACGCGCACATCCCGGATACAGTTGGCAATCATCGGTAGCTTGCTCGTCTTAGCGGTCTCCCTCAATTCAAGCGTTTATATATTGGGCTACGCATCCCGCGGAGTCCTCAGTGGGGTTCCACTGCCGCTTATTCGCCTTCCCGAATTTATGGTGGGAGTAGGCTTGGGTAATTACTATCTGAGGTTGGCCTCGCGCCAATGGCCAAGCCCCAAGCACACACGATCGATCGCACCGGGACTTTGGACCTATCCTGCGGCGCTGGTCACGATCGCGCTCCTGTGCAGGGCCCGTGGTCCCGCGACGTCCTTCGTACTGATCGCCTTTGCTGCACTGGTTTTTGGCCTGGCATCGGAAAGGACTTCTTTGTCCCGCATGCTCGCAACCAGGCCGATGGTATTTGGCGGGGGAATCAGCTATTCCATCTACCTGCTACAGGCACCGGTCAAGGACATGGTGTTGAGTGGTTCTGATCGCTTGCATATCCAGTCCGGGGCTGTTCGCATGGCCATTATGGCCGTGTTCTTGATCGCCTTGTCGGCAATCTCATTCAAAATGATTGAAGGGCCTGCGAGACTCAGACTAAGGTCTGTCTTCGCGAGGCTCGAACAGCGGCGAAAGCTTGTCGAGCGAACCAAAATCGCTGCGTGAGCTAAGTCCTACGGTGGCTCAGGCGCGCAGACTCCATCTTGTCATTTGCATGCATCAGATCCGGATACAAGAGGGAGCCGGCGAAAAACAACATGAGCGCAGAGGTCGAATATTGCCCGCCAATCAACCAGGATCCGAGGGTAGATGTAAGGATGGCGAGGACGGGTAGGCTGATACCTCGCCTCACCGTCCGAAGATACCTGAGCGCTTTTTGCATGGTGGTGACCACTATGTACAGATAAAGTAGCCCTCCGATCACTCCCAGGCTGATAAACATGTCACTCACATCGATCTCCGAGCTCCCCTCGTTTGGATCCCCTCCGAACTTGCTTGCGGCCGCGGTGGTTGAACCAAGCCCGTGCCCGATTGGATAAGTGAGACCATCAATAACCCCAGACAGGAACATGCCGCCGTGAATACCCGCGGTAGAGTAGCGTGGGTCAAATGGGTGCGCTAGCCCGCCTGCCTGGTGCGCCAAGGCATTATCGACGGCCGAACTCTTCGCCGGCAAAGCTACTTCAGACGTGGTAAAACGAGAGGCGACAAAGACCATTGCGACGAGCCCGAGAATCGCGAAAACCGCCAAACGAAACGCGTCTTTAGCCCCGACTTTCTGGCCCTTGCGCAACGTCCAAACGAGAGCCAGCGTTACCACCATCTTGATAACACTGCCCCGCGCCGACGCGAGTACGATGCCGCCGACCAGGATAGGAAAAATGAGTGCCCATTTTGAACCGGATCCAATATATGCAGCGGCGACACCGACCGCCCCAATCATTAGCAGGGCGGCGTATTCCGCTCCTGACACGGAGAAACCAAACGCCCGGATCGAGGCTCCAAGATGCAACGCTGTATAAGTCTTAGAAGCCACATCGATCCACGCTTGCTCATAAGGTAGAAAGCCAATAAAAGTCTGCGCAAATCCCAGCAACGCCGCCAGAAGAGCTAATGGAAAAATGACGCGATAGAGCAGCTTCTCGACCACTTCCGGTGAACCGAAGCGGCGGCCTATCCAAAACCAGAGTACGGGTGCAACATAAAAAACCGCTCCGGATAGCCCGATAGTGAGGCCGCCTTGCTTCGGGTTGAAAATCTCCAGCACCATTACCAGTAACAGGAAGAACATCGCCTTGGATAAACCGTCCTTCAGGCGAAGGCTTAGGAAGATGGGCACAGCGAGAATGACCGCGATGGCAGGTCCGATGAGTAGTAGGAGATCCTGTTCGGGAGGCCCCACCACTGCCGCGAGGATCCTCCGAATATCACCCATCAGAACGAGGTAGGAGAACGTCAGAAGGATTGCCGTGGCGCGGTCATGCAAAGCGATAAGCAGCAGGCTGCCAAGAATGATGAGCGTGCACAACAGGTTGAACTGTCCCTCAAGCATCAGAATCCAAAGGGCAGCGGAACCAAACAAGCCAAGCGTCCACATCACCAACTCAGATGGGTTGTTTCGTCGCTGCTCAAGGGTGAGGGAAGTTCTCATGGTGTTTTCTACGATCGATGTTCGGCCGCGCAGCAAACGCGCTTCGAGCTAGAGTCGAGGTGAGGCGCGACGGAAATCCTCAATGCAAAATGAGGGCTGCGGCCACCGAGCCAGCAACCGCACCAGTCACTCCGGGCAGCGCGAGACTTAGGAACGCTTTCGCACCACTGCGTGGAACGACCAGCACATCCGCCGGCCTCAGAATCAGATTTTCCCCGTTCACTTGGGCAATCCGATTCAGGTTGACGGGGATGGTTTCTGCGCCGTTTGCTGTCTTGCGCACGATGGACGCCTTGCTGGCGCGTGCTGTCGGATTCAACCCTTGTGCGAGCGCGATGGCGTTAAGGACGCTCAGTTTCTGGCCGTTCTGGATGAAATACTCACCGGGGTGGGCAACGTCACCGACCACGTAAATAGTTTCCGCTCGCGCCACCACTACCACGTCTCCGGCCTCGATTTCAGTAAGCCGCTGCAGGTTAGAGTAATTCGGTGAATTGACCGGTATGGTTTCCGGATGACCAGGGTCACTCTGGTGCGTGATCTGGATGCTGGAGCCCAACTGTTGAGTTACCCCGCCCGCCGCGGAAAGAGCGTCGTAAAGAGAATGACGGCCCAGCAAGAGATAGGTTCCAGGCTTTCTTACTTCGCCAAGGACACTTATTCCTTGAGTGGAATATTCCGTGACCAGTACAGTCACGTGCGGGTCAAGCATGACCTGCGAATCACGCAGGCTCTTCTCGATCTGCGCGCCCGCCTCACGCGCGGTAAGTCCTGCAATCTTGATGTCCCCGGTATCGGGGAGCGTGATGAGGCCATCCTGGCTCACGCGCAGTTTCGAAGACAGTTCCGGTGTGTTAAATACCTGCACGTCGATCAGATCACCCGCTGCAATGCGGATGAGAGTTTGAGAGCTGTTTGCCGGCACGGACTCAGCAACACCCGAGGGGCTCACGCCCGGCCCGTCCGCGTGAAGAACAGCCTGCCCCAGGGTAAAGGCTACAAGCCACACGGCAACGACTCGGCTACGGATACATTTCGCGAAGAGCCAATTACGCATAGGAGGCCTCTTCATATGGTTCTTCCATGTCGTACTGCTCGGCAGTGCGCGGGGCATCGTTTACTAGCACACCGATCACGCGGGCGTCGGTTCGACTCAACATGTCATGCACCTTGCTGAGCGCTCGCAGGTGAGTGCTGTTGTAGCACACAACCAACAAGACCGCGTCCACCCAGATGGCCAGGGGAAGGCTATCGCTCACAGAGAGTAACGGAGCTGATTTCAAGACCACGAAGTCAAAGTCAGATTCCCATCGTTTGAGGGCAAAGCGAAACCTGCCCGAAGCGAGACTCTCAGCGGGTGGCACAGACTTGTTTCCCGCAGTAAGGAGATGAAGCGTTTTGATCGTATCGACCGGCTGACTGTACACCTCGGTGAGCGTCGCGCCGAGCAGATGGTCGCTCAGTCCGTGGTGATTCTCCACATCGAACTGCCGGTGAAGGCTCGGCTGCGCTAAATCGGCGTCGATCAACAGAACCCGGAAGCCCGTCTGCGCCAGCGTGATGGCATAGTTTGCGGCTGTTTCATCAACACCTTCACCTGGCAGCGCACTGGTGATGAGCAGGGTTCTCACGGCATGCTTGTGAGACGACAGAAGAATCGAGTTTCTCAGCGATCGATAAGCTTCCGCCGCCCGTGATCTCGGTTCACGCAGCGTCACCAGGGAGCGGGGCAAATTTCCCCCACTGTCGCTTTTCGCGTACCCGTTGTTCAATCGCCATTCTGACCGGCCACGCGGAATGGTAGCCAGAATGTCATAACCGGCTTGCTCTTCGATCTGATCGATGGTGCGCGGTTTGCCCGACGACCGCTCCACAAAAAACGCGGAAGCTATGCCGGCGAATAGTCCGATGATGACGCCGCTCACCATCACTAACATTTTCTTCGGTTCTATAGGCTTCGAGGGAACGCGTGCGCTTTCTACCGACATGGTGTTCACGCCATTTACTTCGGCATCGATGCTGGCCTGTTGCAACTTGCGCCGCAACGTGTCGTACAACTCCCGGCTGGAAGTGACCTCCGACTGCAACGCCGCATATTCGGCCTCGCTGCGGTTAAGCGCGTAGGCGGCCTGTGTCTGCTGGTCATACTCCCCCTGTAGCATGTTCTGGGCGTGATCGGCCGCATCGTATTCCTGGGTCAGCTGTTTTCTCACAGACTGCACATCGTCCGCGATCTCCAAATCCACCGCGGCCATTTGTTTTTTCAGCTCAGCTAACGGTCCATATTTAGGGCCAAATTTTGCGGATAATTGGGCGTATTGCGTAAACAGGGCGCCCTGTTGCCCTTGCAGCGATTGCAGCCTGGGGTTGGGAAAGAGCGAAGCGAGTGCGCCAGGATCACCCTGCCTGGCTGCACGCAATTGCGCTTCCTTCATAATGCGATCGGCCTGGGCTGCAGCCAGCCTGTCATTCAGAAACCGCAATCTATCGGTGATGGTATTGCTCGTGCCGTTGGTGCCGATGATGTTGTGCGACTCCTGAAACTGAGCGAGCTTCTTTTGCGAGTCGTCTACCTGGTGCTGCAGGGTCGCCATCTGAGCAGTAAGCCACGTCCGCAACTGTGAAACCGAATCATCGCGGCTGGCGAAATTCTGGACAGAATATTCCTTCACCAGGTGGTTGACCATCTGAGCGGCCACCTTCGGATCCTTATCGCGAAAAGTAATGCTCACCAATTGCGTTCCGTCCATCTGCTTTGCTTCCGTTTGCAGCTCAAGCAGATCGATAGCTTTCTGTTGCCTGGGCGATATTGCGTCTGAGTCTTGCGGAATCGGCCGCGACTCTTTTCCCAGGCCGGTGTAGGACGCGAAATGTTCGTCGGAGAGGGAATTCAGGGCACGGATAGCGACGGCATCGCTTTTGATAATGGCAATCTCAGTCTTGATGATGTCACTGTTTTCAAGGGGCGCTGCCGCCAAGTCGCCAAGCCCAAGTGAGCCCGCTCGCGCAGGATCGATACGCAGCGTTGCGGATGCTTGATAGACAGGCGTCTTGAAAGTTATATACAGTGCCGAGCAAATAGTGCACAGCAGCACGCACGCAGCAATGAACCACTTATGCAGCCACAGCATGCCCAAGATATCGCCGATCGAGAGACCGGAATCGGAACCAGCCTCATGGATCGAAGGTCGAGCCGTGGTGCTAATTTCATCAAATCGTCGCAAATGATTCCTCAAAACTAGATGTTAGGAAGCCTGACATTCGCCCTCCTGACCACTTACCAGCAACTTGTTAGATCAAGCTGGCAGAGAGACTGGGGGCAGATCGTAAGGGCAGAAATCGAGGTAAGCACCGTGCCCGGGCCGTACAAGAATCTATGGCGAATGACATCATTCGTCCCCATGGATATTCGGTATTTCACCCCCGGCGGTTCGTCGCGAATGGACGGGTTCTGCCAGCAAGTGACTACTGCACGATAGGATTTCCATTTAGATTGTCTCATGAGTACGCGGCAGGTTAAATAGCAACTTCGGTGTCGGTACAAAATTTTACAACCGTTGCCTTTTGGTCTCGCGGGCCACACGCGGCCCATCGAAGGCAGCGAAGAAAGAAGTCATCGAGGCGTTGGGGGTAAATTGTGCAGCACCTGTCTCACACGATCGGCCATGATCTCCATCGAGTACGCCGACTCAGCATGAAGTCGCCCCGCCGATGCAAGCTCTGCGGATAACTCGTGGTCGTCGCAAAGCAATTTGATCGCGTTAAACAGTTCAGTCACCGATCCTGGAGTCACTGAAATACCATTCTTCCGGTCGGTGACTATCTCGGCTGCGCCGCCAGCGCGCGTGGCGATCACTGGCCTGCTAGCGAGCATGCCCTCGAGGATGACTCGTCCAAGCGGCTCGGCAACGGTCGAAGTGTGAGCAATGATATCCATGCATTTCATGAGCGCTGGTATGTCACGGCGAAATCCAAGAAAAGTAACTCGCCCTGCCAGGTCTGCCCTGGAAGCCCGTTCCTGCAGGGTTTTTGCGTAGAGTTGCTCGCCGAACAGGGCATCGCCGACGACGCAAATGTGTACATCCGGCAACCCTACAGCAGCCTCGAGCAAAATGTGTTGCCCCTTCCACTCGGCGAGCCGGCCAAACACGCCCACCATGGTTTTTCCCGGTGGGCAAAGCTCCTGCCGCAGGCGCATCACGGTATCAGGATTCACCTCGTCAAAGGGGCGTGCACTCACTCCGTCGGGTACTTCCCGTATCTTCTCCGCGCGTCCTCCGGCGGCCACAAAGGCATCCGCGGTGGCTTTTGAATTCACGATGATCGCCGTGGCAAAGCGATTGCCGGCGGTGACGGCTAGTTTGCGCAAGATCGGGCTGAAATGGTCGCCGGTCAATATATCCCGCAGATGCCAAACAAGGGGCTGGCCGGTCCGCTTGGCAAACGCAGCCAGGAAGAAGGCCTTCTGAGAGTTGGCATAGAGCACATCAGCCTGCAGAGCCCTCTCGGCCAGGCGTTTGCGCAGGCTCAACAAAGCCGGCAAGGTGGAAACCAGTTTCAGCGAACCCGATTCCCGGCGAACCTCTTTGAGGCCGGCCAAGGGCAGCACCTCGACGGGAATGCCTAACTCCTCAAGCAACGGGCGGAACGGTCCATCCTCGAAGAGAATCACGCGGGCGTTCTGAGGAGACACGCGTAGCCAATCGAGGAGCGACAATTCGCCCCCGCCCAGTTGTCCGGTCTGATCGATATATGAAATGTTCATGAAAGTGCTTCGTCGTATACCGCCCGTACGCGCTTTACGATATGCGGCCAGGAGAAGTTCTGTGAGCTGAAGGCGCGGCACGCCTCATCGGAAGGAGTAGGTCGCTCTCCCCGCAGCGTCTCAATCAGTACCTTCGCCATTTCCGTAGCGCTGGTATTGGCAAAAATACATTGTGGTGCAAACGGCTCAACGATTTCCGGCAGCCCGCCAATGGGCGTAACGTACACCGGTGTTCCCGACGCCAGCGATTCAAGCGTGATCAGCCCGAAACCCTCCAGCGACTGCGACGGAACGACCGTGATGTCCGCCGCGCGATAGGCGAGCGGCAGATCCAGATCCGAGATGCGCCCCAGGCGTCGCACATTGTCTGCCAATCCAAGCTCCGCAATGCGAGTCTGCAGTTCATCCGCAATAGGCCCTGTTCCACCCAAGAGGATCAACACATCCGGGCATTGCGCGACGATGAGTTTCGCCGCATCAATCAAGTTTTCGAGCCCCATCCGTCGCACCTGCCGGCGCACTGTGAGGATGATTGGCCGGTTTGTCGGCCAACCGAGCCGCCGCCTTGCTTCGGTTCGCGTGAACACGGTGTTGAAACGATCTACATCAATGCCGCCGGGTACAACCCGCACACGGTCTGCAGAAATTCCGTAGCCTTCGGTCAATACATCTTTGAACGCGGCTGAAAGAACGATCAGGCGCTTCGCCCGTGCATATACGCTTCGTTCCATGCTGGCCTTGAGTCGAGACCGGTAGCCGCTCGAGCCGTTGGCGTCGCTCTCGGCAGCCCATGGGCCATGGAAATGCACCACAGTGGGGATTCTCTTTAAACGATCGAGGATGGGCATCGCGTATAGCGCGAAATGCGATGCGATGAGATCAATTCTGTTTCCAGTTATCCGTTGCAAAGCTACTCGGCGAAGGGAAAGCATACGCGCGGGCAGCGTGGCATCGGGTCGCGCAAATGCGACTACTTGTCCTTCGCTCGCAACGCGCACGTTATCTGACCCGGCCACCAGGCCGTGAGCGATCGTTCCCGTTGGCCCAAGATGGCGAAGCAATTCAAAATAGTAGGAATTGAGACCACCGGCACGTTCCGTGTGCCACTCGTCTCCGATTTGGAGTGTCTGCATCGAGTCCTTGTCCAGATCCTGCTAATGTCATTTAATCGTTGATGATGGCGATGATGTTGCAGTCAGATGACAGATAAAGCTGCAATGGGTACTTGCTTTGTTATCGGAGAGCAGGGGCTATCGTGATACAGTACGATGCCATAAGCCGGTAAATCAGATCGACCGCTTCGCTTCGGCCTTGTATCATGAAGGTAATGGTCACTCCTTTATATTACCAAGCGGTCCCCTGCCGGCTCTCTCGGCGACGAATGAGACGCCTGGTTTGTTTGACAAAACGTCGGACCTACGATCCTTATATGAGTGCTCAGGGCCAATAAATAGGTCGCATCCTCAACCGAGTGACCGCAGCTCGAGATGTTTCAACGGGCTTTACTTTCTAATTTCATGGCGCGCGCAATCGCTGGGATGGAGAACCCATTTGAAGAAGCTGATGCGCCGATTTGTTGGCGCGAAGACCGGGGCCTCCGCTATTGTGCAGACCGGCGTCGCCAATGTTGTCGTTCAGGCCGGCAACATTCTGTCCGGCATCCTCACGGCTCGGGCCTTAGGCCCAGGCGGCCGTGGAGCGTTGGCTGCCATCATCATGTGGCCGCAATTTCTTGCCTATGGAATGACAGTGGGCATTCCCGTAGCCACCGTTTATTGGCTCAAGCGACGGCCTGAACTTTCCGGCGACTTGAGCGGGGCGGCTCTCGTCCTCAGCGCTGTGTTCGGAGTGCTAGCCGCTCTGGTGGGGATCGCGATTATCCCTTACTCCCTCCATACTTATCCGCCGGACACGGTTCACTTTGCGAAAATGTGGGTCATCGTGACTCCATTGGCGCTCTGTGCTGTCACTATCATGTCGCAAGTCCAGGCGGCTAGCGCATTCAGTAATCTCAATTTGTTCCGTGTTCTTTCTCCGTTGTCGGTCCTCGCCGTCCTGTTAGTCGAGAAACTTACCGGCCGGCTGACTGCCAACAGCGCAGCCCTTGCTTATCTCCTCGCGGGAACGCCGGCTACTATCTGGATAGCTATCTGGGCCTGGAAGCATTTCCGACCGCGCTTCCGCTCCATCGTGCCGGCTTCGAAACTCCTGCTCGGATACGGTGTGCGTGCCTGGGGAGTAGATCTACTTGGGACCATTGCGAATCAAGTCGATCGCATCCTGGTGGTGGGTATGCTGAATCCTGAATCCATGGGGCTCTACGTTGTCGCGCAGAGCGCTGCGGGAGTGTTGGCGGTGCTTCCCAACGCAGTGGTCCCGGTGAGCCTTCCGAAATCATCAGGCCGCAGCAAGGAGGAGATTACTGCGCTCACCGGCAGGGCAGCGCGCATGACACTCCTGGTGATGATTCTGGCCTCGTTGCCGTTGTTTTTCTTTGGGGGTTTTCTGCTTAAGCTGGTGTATGGAGCGAAATTCATCGCCGCCGCTCTGGTGCTGCCGTTTTTGATCGTCGAATCGATCTTCGATGGTCTTACTTCAGTGTTGGCGCAAGCGTTTCTCGCTTCGGGATTTCCCGGGACTGTAACGTTGTTGCAGGGAAGCGGATTGATCGCATCGATCCCGCTGCTCTATTGGTTAATTCCAATCTTTGGCGTGCGCGGCGCGGGTTGTGCGCTCATGATCGCGACGATGCTGCGTTTTATCTTTATCTTTCTGAATTTCCCCATTAAATTGGGCGTGAAACCGCCGAACATCATCATTCAACCGCACGAAGTGTTTACCCTGCTGCGCAGAATCCGCACCGCGGAATCTGCACCCAGATAAGCAACCGGATCGTGAATGACACAGGTGAATGAAATCTCGAGAAATAATCTGATGGAAAAAGCTTCCCTTGCCACCATCGAACGAGACGCCTCGCTCGCCCTGGAGGCACAAGCCATCGGCATCGTCATGCCCCTGGCTTCTCAGCAAGGCGGAGCGGAAGCGCTGCTCCAACATTTTCTGCGCCGCGGCGACCACCGTTATCGGTACGTATGCGCTTTTCTCGAAGAGGGTCCGTTAGTCGCGGAGGCTCGCGCGTTAGGCTATGACACGACGGTGTTTCCTACAACTCACCTGTCTCACCTGAAAAATTATTTCAAGACGTTGCGATCGCTGCACAGATGGATCAAGGCGAAGAAGCTGCACATGGTTGTTTCCTGGATGCCCAAGGCCCACATTTATGTGAGCCCCGTAGCTCGATTGCTGCCCACCCGGGCGGTTTGGTTTCAGCATGGCGTCCCCCACAAGGATCGTATGGATCGACTCATCACCTTGCTTCCTGCCGATGGGGTACTCTGCTGCTCAAAAACCTCCAAGCGTGGGCAAGACCAGATGTTCCCGGCGCGACCAAGCCACGTATGTTATCCCGGAGTAGCCTTGTCCGCCGGGGAGGCGCAATCAAAAGACGAAGCGCGAGCAAGCCTTGGCTTGCCCAGGAAAACCCCGATCATCGGTATGGTCGCTCGTTTGGAGCACTGGAAGGGTGCTCACATTTTTGTGGACGCTGCCGCGCAAATCCTCAAATGCCACCCGGATGCCACATTGTTTATTGTGGGGGGCAAACATCCGCTCGATGTGGCTTACTCCGAAAAGGTATATGCCATGGTTCAGGAAATGAATTTCGGAGATCAGCTTATTTTGGCGGGGCAAAGGCCGATGACCGAGGTTCCGCTTTGGCAGGCAAGTGCTGATGTGATTGTTCATCCAGTGGTCGGCGTGGAGCCGTTCGGCATGTCGGTGGTGGAGGCGATGGGGCAGGGCAAAGTCGTGATTGCCAGCGATCTCGGCGGTCCGGCGGAAGTGATTGAAGATGGTGTGAGCGGCATTCTCATTCGCAGGGGAGATCCAGACCTACTCGCGTCCACCGTCATTCACCTTCTCGAGGATCCGTCTCGACGCGTTGCGATTGAGAAACAGGCGTTGCTCCGCGCACAGGGCTTTTCGGTCGATGCGTTCGCCCAACGGTTCAACGAGGTGATGTCCGAGCTTTTGGTCGCTTGAATCAGGGGTCAAGGCCTCTCAAATTTGGATTAAAGAAGGAAGGACACCGCGCTTGGTAATCCAGCCGCAGCAACCCCGGCTTGCTTTTGTCTCTCACCGGTTTCAGCGCAACGATGGTCAGGGGCGAGTCAACTACGAGATTGTGCGAGCAGCTCTTGATTGTGGGTATCAAGTGACGATCCTGGCTGCCCATTGTGCGGAGGAAATCGCCAATCATCCGCGTGCTCGATTTGTTCCCATGGGCCGAGAATCCTTGCCCACCGAACTGTTAAGGAATCTTGCGTTCGCGCGAAGCAGCGCGCGTTGGTTGCGGCGTCATCGCCACGAGCTTGATCTTATTCAGGGGAACGGCTTTGTCACTTGGGAAGACTGCAACGTTGTCGCTGCGCACTTTATCCACGCTGGCTGGCGGAAGAGCCCCTATTATCCCTTTACAACCCTGTCGCCCTATTCCCTCTATCAGCGGCTCTATACCTTCCTGAACATCCGCTGGGAAAAGCGGGCCTTCCTTCGTGCTTCGCGCGTCATCGCTGTGGCGCACGGTATTGCCAGGGAACTTGAATCGATGGGTGTGCCGGCAGAGCGGATCGAAGTGATCCATAACGGGGTCGACACTGAGCAATTCTCCCCGGGCTCCCCGGATCGTGATTCGTTTGGCCTGCCCGCAAATGTTCCGCTCGCGCTATTCGTCGGAGACATTCGAACTCCACGCAAAAACCTCGACACAGTCGTACGGGCGCTCCAGCAAACTCCGGAAATCCGTCTGGCTGTGGCGGGGAGCGTGAAAGACAGTCCTTTCCCAGCTCTGGCGCGCGAGCTTGGGGTAGGTGACCGAGTCTTTTTCCTCGACAAGGTTTCGCGCATACCCGCGCTCATGCGGTCAGTGGATTTCTTTGTCTTTCCGTCACGGTATGAAGCGCATCCCCTGGTTGTACTCGAGGCCATGGCGTCGGGACTTCCCGCCATCGTCTCCGGAAACTTTGGTGCAGAGGCATTTTTAGGCGATGGCGGTCATATCTTGAAGGATCCAAACGACGTGACAGCTCTGGCTATAGTCATGAGCGAATGGATGAAGTCTCCGGAAAAACGAAGAGCGATGGCGCTCGCGGGGCGTGAGCGCGCACTTCAGATGCAATGGTCGAAGATGGCGCATGCCTATCTGAAGGTTTACGAGGAACTCTTGCAATCCAGGAGTGGCTTGACGATCCACCCGATGGAAACATCGAAGGTAAGTTGATCGTCTCAGTTGTTCGGCTCGAACAACACTTCGATCGGATCGTCAGAGATCTGCAACGTAATTTGCTGGCCCGCTGTAGTGTAAGGAACCGCAGCCCTCGTGTCCAGATTGACTACGGCAACGGCGCCGAGCCCACTCGGAATCTGCAGGGTAACCACACCCGGCTCCGGCGAAGGGAGCGTCGCCCATTTTCCCGTGGTGTTACTGCGCTGCCACATGGTGAACAGGAGCGAATTGGCCTTATCGCCCGCGCGGGCGCCAGCCATCGCCACTGTATCCAGCGGATACGTTCCGCGGTAGCTCGCGATCGCCGGAAGACTCCCCGCCGCGTAGGGGCTTACCGGCGACAGCTTGATCTTGGCCATATCCGACATCAGGCCCGCAATCGCTGTGTATGCCGGTAGCGGGTTGTGCGTGCCGTCTGCATTGGCTGTCGGGTTCACGAAGCTGAAGTTGTCTGCACTGGTGTCATAGAGCCGGTAAAACTGAATCGGGCTGACGCCTGCAGCCTGGTAGCCGAGAAACTGCCGCATCACGAATCGCGCTTTGTGAAGATCATCACCCAGCGCGCCCGAGAAGCCGGTCTCGGTGATATTGTGTCCAATGCCCCACGCTGCATTGCGGCTTTGCTGCATCAAGCTATACTGCACCGCCTGGGCGGAGTTGCCGCCCGCATTCCCAAATAAATTACAGGGCTGGAAAGCAGTGGGCAGGATGGGCGAAAGACGGATGGTTCCTGCGAGACAGTTTGCGCTCCAAAGTTGGTCTTCTGGGGTGTTTCCGTAAGGATGAAATGATTCCGTCGTTAGCAGGCTGTTCGGCTGTTGAAAAGCAACGCCAGTATTGGCAAGCATCTGAGCATTCAGCATCGAGTTGCCGCCCGTCTTTTCGGTTCCGCCCCAGTTGTAGGTGACTCCAGGTACAGGCGAGGTCTGGCTGTACAAAGCAACCGCAAAACCCCAATTAGGAAGGTAAGGCGTCTGCGGTCCCGGGGAGCCGGGGAGAGGTTGGTTGTCGTAAAAATCGTAGCGATCGTCCCAGGGATCATCCGGCCACGGCGGCTCGTTCCAGATTTCGACCTCCCCGGTCAGACCAGAAGCAGAGATCTTGCCGGCAAGGAACTCGGCGTACTTCGCGTAGGCGAGCACGGACGGATCCGTTGGGCTGAACGATGCCGGAGGCGGATATAGATATTCGTTGATCACATATTGCGTGGTCGTATCTCCGGGTAGCGATTGAGAAAGTCCGGAAGCGAGCGTCACCGTGGCATGCGTGGAATCATTGACCCTAACGCTGGTGATGAGGCCACCCGCATAGGAGTGCTTGTTGGTGATGGGGGTCTTCGACGAGCTGATGATCGTATCGTAAAAGGCGGCCATGGAAGAGAGCGCATCTCCTCCGCTGCCGGCAGCGAACTGCAGGTCGAGGCTCTTGGACCCAGCAGGGGCGCCATTGGGCACTGTCACCCGTAGAATCTCGTGAAAGGGTGACCCGTACGCGGCCAGCAGCGTGGGATGAATTCCATAAGCAGCCGATGAAGTGAGACCTGCCTGACAATCTGTTTCCAGGGTGAATTGAACGGCAGCGTGCGTATTTTCCGGAGGCGCTGTCTGGTTTTCACTACCCGACCAGCCACACTGAAACCGGCGCATGGGTTGCACCGGCAGCAGAAGCCATCTTCAGTTCCCAATCATTACCGGGAGCTACATTGAATCCCAATCCGTTCAAGGCTTGCGCGGCAGGAATGGCGCCAAGCACCTCAACCGTCGTAACTGACCCCACGCCGGTGACCGGCGGAGTTGGCTGTACCGTCACGGACTGACTGGCGGTAGCATAGCCGGCCGCCGAGGCACTAATCGTAGACATTCCGGTAGCGAGAGCCTTCACCGTGAACGCTCCCGTGACCTGCCCGGCAGCGATGACCACGGTCGAAGGCGATACGCTAGCATCGTTTGCGGAGGAGCTCGCCAGGATCACGGATGCTCCGCCGGCTCCCGCTGGCTTACCTAAAGTAATCGCACCAGTGACGCTATCGCCAACACTGATGGTGGAACTGGCCAGGGACAGCGCGAGCGACAAAGTTGTGGCGGCGGCGTTGGTGTAGGTGAAGCGGGCGGCGTAGGCGCAGGGGCCGGCGTTGGCGTAGGCGCAGGGGCCGGCGTTGGCGTAGGGGCAGGAGCTGGGATAGGCGCCGGCGTAGGGGCTGCGCCGCTCGTGATGCTGTAGTTGGCAGAAGAGGCCGCACTGCCTATCCCTTCCGCAATCGCGATCGCTTGGACCATTGCGCTGGCGGCAAGCGCGAAGGGCGCGGTGTAGACAGCAGAGGTTGCCGATGCCGAACTTCCGTCAGTGGAGTAGTGAATCACCGCTCCCGGAACGCTATCCGTCAGGCTAATCAGTTGTCCCGCGGAATAGGATCCGGAAGGCGGATCAATGATCGGCGCGGCAGGAATGGGAAGGAGCGGCAGGCTCCAATCTGCGGGAGACGCGTTGACTATCGGCTGAAAGGCTACGGACTGAGGAACCAGATGAAAAATGCTACTTACATCATTTTGCGGCGCACTGGCGATTACCAATGCTGCGCTCAATGTATCGGTAGGGGTGACTCCCCCTCGGGTAGCGCCAAGAGAAAACAGCAGTCCGCAGGCAGTGCCGTCCCCGGCCGAACCGCCATCTGAATTGACGCAGGCATCAAGGATGTCCGCCAAACTGTAGAGCTTGGACGTCTGCACCACCCAGCCTTCGGGAACGCCTGTACCTGGAGATACGCCGTGGCTGCGATCAACGAGTTGTTCCACCGCGGACATAGCGGTCAAAAGTGAGGTGTCTCCGGCAGGCGCTCCCAGATCCGATATCGAAGACATGTACGGAGCGAGAGGCCAAACCGAGCCTACCGTTGTTGCCTCATTCACGACGATCGGTGCGGAGGACGCAATGTCACCGCAAGGTCCGAGTGCGGTCATGAGTGCGATGGCGGAATTGGTTACACCCGCTGTTGAGCCAGGGTTGCCGTCTCGCGCAGTCAGGTAGAGCTCCGAGCTGGGCGACGGACACAGGGCCTTGAAGGAAAAGCTGCCAGTGCGATCGGATCGAGCTGGCTGGCTGAGTAAGGGCAGAGCGGCCGAGCCAATGCCCGTTGAACCGGCAGCATAGAGCTGAATATTCGAACCGCTGATGGGGTGTTGACCTCCCAGCACATTGCCATGCAGTGATATAAACACCGGATTCGATGCGATCGAACCTGGCTTTTCGCAACCCATCATCAACAGAAAAACGGACGCTAACAATAGCAACGCCGAAGGCACCCCAGATGCTATTGGAGCAGGCGCAGCCTGGATTGGAAAATCCGCCGCACCACAAGGTGAACACGAGGCCGTCGGGGGCGCGGTCGGAATCTGTGGCATGAAACCTCGTGAATCTCTGCTTGGGCCGAGTCTAGAGAATGGTTAGCGGCACATTCTTTATCCAGGATTTACGTACGGGTACCCGGGGCGTGACACGGGTGACACACTGGACACAGCGCTGCATCCAATGACGGTTGCCGCTGATGGTTGTTGGCTCTGTATTGTTTATAGACGGTCAATCACGGCGAAGAAATGGAACTTTTGCGCCAGATCGGCACAGAGGTAATAAAAGAGATTTTATCTACGGCTCGGTTGATGCCGCAAACACCCACTTTTCAACAAATCCCCAAAGACGGCCCCGTGTTATTCTAGCCTCAGTTTGGTTGCAGCAAACACTTGTTGCAGCTTCGATCCCGGGTAATCTCGGTAGTCGCCCTCTCTCTCTGCGATCGAATTCGTACCCATAGGTCACGCTGATAGCAGGACGGCTGTTTCCTAAGAAGGTTGCATCGTGCAAGATCCGACTGCGCCCTGGGCCCCATTCAGCACGCCACGTTCCGACGAGAAATCAACTTTCCGATGTTGAGGCTGAGCTTTTTGCTGATGTTGGCAGAAGCGCTTGGCAGAGAGATGCAAAAGTGCCCCAGTTCCCCCTGCTTCAGCTTCCGGTTGCTGGTCCAAAGGATTCTCCACCAATGATGGTATCGGACTACTACAGACTCGAAGAACAGCCATTTGGGGTAACTCCCGATCCCCGCTACTTGTTTCTGACCCCCACCCATAAGGAAGCACTGAACTCTCTCGTGTACGGCATCGAGGCCGGGTGCGGATTTGTCGCTTTGATTGCAACCCCAGGATCAGGAAAGACGACACTGATCTTTGAAATGTTGCACATTCTCCGCGACAAAGCTCGTATTGTATTCCTGTTCCAGACCATCTCCACTCCGACGGACCTTTTGCGGTCTTTGCTCTCCGGTCTCGGCGTGCGTGATCTACAGGGAAACCTGGTTGAGATGCAAATCAGGTTAAGGGATCTGCTTACCGAACAATACCGTCTGGGAAAACGCGTGGTGTTGGTCATCGATGAGGCGCAGAATCTTGACGATTCCGTGCTCGAACTTGTGCGCATGCTCTCAAACTTCGAAACGGCACGGGACAAGCTGATCCAGATTATTCTCGCTGGACAGCCGCAACTCGCCGACAACATAGGTTCACCGGAACTAGTACAGCTGCGCCAACGGATTTCAATCTTCGCACGTCTCCAACCCTTCACACCGGAAGAGACCACTCTCTACATCCTGCACAGACTTCGCGTCGCCGGATACAACTCTGATATGCCGCTGTTCACGAAGGATGCTCTGGCACTGATCGCCCTGTGCAGCGAAGGCCTCCCCCGTAATATCAACAATCTCTGTTTCAACGCGTTATCGCTGGGAGCGGCTCTGCAGCAGAAACCGATCGACCGCGATGTAATTCGCCAGGTGATCGGCGATCTTGATATTGGGCCGCGGCGCAAGAGAGGCCCCGTTACCGCAAAGCCGGAAGAGAAAAAAACGGAAAAGGTCCTCGAATTTATTCCCGCTGATGGCCATTCCTCCGCGACGTGGTTCCCCCGGATCGCAGTCGCTGCCGCGGTCCTGCTTGCCGTCGGCTTGGGAGTTGTCGAAAGCCAGCGATGGCGCAGTCGCCTCGCTGAACCGGAACCACCACTCACGGTCACTGCGAAACCAGAGCCGGTTGTTCAGGGGCCTGTAGCCTCTGTCCCGCTGTCTCCCCAGCTGCAGGATGCTCCTACGTCGGACGATGCTCCTACGTCGGACGATGCGCCGGCGTCGCTGGCCGTTCCCTCCGTCGTGCCATCGGCTGCCATGGATCACCCGGCCAAAATGTCTGTTCCGGCGCCTTCATTGGTTGCAGCTCATACTCCGCTGCCCGCGGATGTAGGTACTGTTCGCGTAGCAGCAGGGCAAACCCTTCTCGGGATCTGTATCCAGAAATACGGCGCTTGCACGTCGCAACTCTTGCAACAGATCCATGATCTGAATCCTTCGCTGAACAATCCGGACCACATTGAGTCTGGTCAGAGTATTCGTATCCCGGTCCTGGCCGCCCAATCAAGCGTGGGCGAACAGCCCCGTGGTTCGTCATCTGCTGCGTTGAGCACGCATGAGTAAGTGTTCGATCGCGTGCAGCTAAGAGGAAACTGAGCTTTCGGCGTCCGATTCTGCCTTGACCTGTTCGTAGAGACTTTCCGGTTTCAGCCACGGAACGACCATGTGAAAGAGCATGGCGCGCAGGCAAGGACGCCAGAAAAAGCCATCAGTGCAAGGCTCAATCGGTTGGCAATACCTCCTCAACAGCAAGGAGGTTCCTCCAACGAAGTGGATGAGTTCTTGCTCCTTCGTGATTTCATGTTCCAGCATGAAGGCTCGCATCACAGCGGAAAGAGATTCCTTCTTGAAATGCAGGTCGTTCATCTGCAAATCGAGGTAGGTGACTCGTTTCCGGCGCCATCCACTCAAAATGCTCAACCATGTGCCCTCGGGTAGGCGCAGCCCCATGCAAAAGAAACCGGGAAGATCATTGAGCAGGTTGTAGCGGGCATGATAAAACCCATCCATCCGATACGGCATCGACCGCGGCTGCAGGCTCAACATAGCCTCGAGAGCCTGAGTAGGATTGAGCGAAGGCGCGAAGACCACACGCGCCTGGATCTCCAGTTGCTTGCGTTTGCCGGCCAGGCTTCGTCGCGTGCGCGGGCCCATGCCGGCTAACATCGCCTGATAAGTTCTCGCCAGTGGAAGCTTGCGTTGTATGTGACCACCGGAGAACATACGGTACTTACTGCTGGGCCCCATCACATCGAGACAGTGTTCCAAGGATGTCCTTATCGCAAAGCTCACGCCGTATACACGCCAAAGTTTCAGCACGGCCTCCGTCGCCAGATATACATACAGCTCCCGGAATTCTTCTTGACCGGCTACCAGGCCGTCGCCCACGGTGTCCCCTCCGCGCCATAAGCCAAGACCAATGCCGTACCGGCAATGTTCGATGAACAGGACGCAGGCTTCGAGGTCATCATTGCTGCGAATCAGAACCGCCGCAACTCTTCGATTCTTTTGCTTGTTAGCCGCTATGAAGTATTCGAGATCCGTGCTGTAGTCGTCTTGCTGGCCACAGCGCACGCGGAGTTCACGAATCGACGGGATAAATGCGCGAAGCTCCCGTTCACCGATCAGGATTTCGGTGGTTCTTTCGCACCCTGCGAGCGAAGGGGCGGCTCTTCGTATCTCGAGCCCCGGCTCATCAGCCAATGCGTTGTGGATTCTGAACAAACCAGCCAAGCTCAGTCTTTCCGCTCTGGCGCGTCTTCAAAGCTGTACCAGCATAAATCACGGCTATCCGCGGAGTAAATCATTCCGGGCAAAAACCGAGGTGATCTTACCCCGTATGATCCCGGCCTGGCGAGTTCTGCCTGTTAGACTAAGCACTGATAAAAAATCGGTTGCCGCCGCGTTTAAGACGAAATATGCAACCGTAAG
>CAWCJV010000003.1:0-1368830 GCA_963795845.1 uncultured Acidobacteriaceae bacterium
TATTGACGGCGTGACCACTACGAATAAGCTGATCCGGCTGGAAAAGCGGCCGGCGCAAGTGGTTATCCGTGTGGGCAAGCAAGCCAAGATCGCTGTGATCTGACCTGCACGCGTCATCTGCTCAGAAAAAAATCTGTGGCCATGCTTTTGTACGCCCGATCCCAGCGCGGAGTAGGCTGTATCCATGCAGCATGGCGCCCAAGCGCGCGAGCCGGTTGTTGGGCAGTGAGTAGCGGAAGCGGGCAAATCGCAAGTGGGCCTGATAGCAGGCATAAAGGGCCTCGCCGCGGCGAGTCAACGACTGTTGCGACAATTTGCTGCACATGGCTTCCAGCAGCCCTATCGGCGGGCCAGCTCGCTCGAAGGGAGACTCGCTGCCTATCCCGAGGCTGGAGGCGGGGCTCAGTCCCACTTGTTGCGAGGTGTGTTGCCGATAGCGAATCAGCGGTCCGTCGATCGGCACCAGGTCCGAGACCGCAGCGGCTGTGGCTGCTATCCACTCATCGTGAATCCATCCCGATCCTATGGGCAGGCAGTTCTGGCGCAATTGGCTACGAAACATGACCGTCGCTCCGGTTACGAACCGGCTTTTGGCAAGAACGGTGTAGTCTCCTGCGAGGAGACGCTGCTTCCGCTCTCCGGCGAAGCCGAAGTTTTGCCACAGGGTCGTTCCCGTTGGCTGATCATGATCGTCGATGATGTCTGCGTCGGAAAAAACCAGCCCCACTTCAGGATGGGCGAGGAACTCCTCCTCTGAGCGCTGCAGGCGCATGGAATCCCAGATGTCGTCCTGATCGCTCAATGCGATCAGGTCGCCCTGGCACAACTGGATCGCGCGTTCAAAATTGGCGACGAAGCCCAGGTTGCTTTCATTGCGCGTCAGCTTAACGGGGAAACCCGCCGACGCTGCGAAGTCCTGCAGAATCTCTACGGTCTTGTCTGTGGAACAGTCGTCACAGATCACGAGCTCGTCGGGCAACCTGGTTTGCTGCTGCATACTAGCCAATTGCCGGCTTAGAAATCGTTCGCCGTTGTAGGTGCAAAGAGCGACCGAAATTTTCTGTGGGGAATGGCTCATGGCGGATCTCATTTTATCTGCCGGATCCGGGCGGCCTGGTAAGGACGTCTGCTATAAAAAAGTCGCAGCCCACAGCCGGGCTACGGCAGAGCATAGCCGAGCAATTCCTGGGTCGTCTGGCCTTCGCATTGGGAGTCCGCACTGACGAAATGATCATGACCGCTGCTGCAGCGGTAGAGGGCGATCAAATTCAGCCCTGCAACCGGTTGGGGGAAAGCGTAGCCATTCGTTCCGATCATCCGAGCACCTTCGCAACCATAGTCGAGGGAAACGAAATAGTCGGTATTCCCGCTCTTGCAGCCATAAAACGGAACGGTCGCGCCCTGTTGCGGGCTTTGGTAGAGATGGCCCAATGTTTTTTCCAGAGTAAAGCCACCCTTGGGATCGACCCAGCCGGTCGTGACCTCATGTGAAGTCTGGTTGAAGTATCGATTCAGGGTGATGAGCGGATGGTCCGGGGCCCACGCCGCCGTCGATATCGTCCAATTGGCAACGGCCCCGGATTTACCAGCGTCCTCGGGCGAGGCATTCCAGGCAGGCGGTGGATTGGAGATCGAGTTGTACATCTGTATCGCCGAACCAGCGATGAGATTGCCGTACATATCGCGTACGAACCCCGGAAGAAAATTCGATTCGTAGCCGGTCAGGCTGGTGTCGACGTTGGTGAGCATTTCCCAAGGGGTGACCCCGGTCAAAATAGACGTATCAGGGATCCGGAACAGCTCGATGCCGTACGAACCGCGCTCGGTTATTCCTCCCGTGGTGGAAGGGTTACGGGGAGGGGTGTTGAAGCCGGCATACCAATAGCCGCTCGTTGGGTCGTACGCCATATCGCCCCAGGTCGGACTGTTTGGATCGAGCCCTTTGACGGTAAGCGTTCCCAGTGTCGAAAAGTGCACTCCGTCATTCGAGACTACTTCGACATGGTGCAGGTAGTCGTTGTAGTCCTCATAGAACATCCGAATGGCTGCGTGCTGATCGTTGTTATATACAGCAGGCTGACCCACTCCGTAACCGTTCGGGCCTTCCGGTGCGATGACGGGATAGGGAAACTTTTTCCAGGAAATGCCATCGTTAGAAAAAGCTACCCCGATGAAATTGTCATCGCCCGCAACAGAGTTGGACCCGACGTAATACATGGCGTAGGTAAAAGTCTCGCCGTCGTTGAGTGGATTGACGAAGGAACCACGAACGACCTTTGGGTTGCAGGTAAAAACACCGTCCCACGCGCCCTTGGTTTCACCCAACACGGCTACCGGTCCATATTGCTTATGAGTGGACAAGTCAGTGGATTGGTATTGAATGGTGTCGGAGTAATATTTGGTGTCGTTTGGATTGTAGGCTGCACCGCACCACCAGACCTGCAGTACATTTCCGGATTGAATGACGGAGGGAGAATAGTTATAGACACCGGCTCTGCCCGCAACCGAGCCGGCAGGCAAGGGAGCGTAGCTGAAACCACAACCGGCGAGCGCCGAACCCAGTCCTGCCGCGAGCATGGTTGCTGTCAACCAGCGCATCTTTCCCATGATCTGGCTCCTAAGGCTTTCCATGGGGCCACATGGAGTTCGCCGTTCCTCGACAGTTCCCAAGAGGTGAAACCTATAGCAAATGCTTTGGCCATTATGCCTTCCAGTGGCCATGTTCTCAAGCACTCAACGCGGTTGACCTGGCGGACCTATTTTACCCATAAACCGTGGGGCCGCATGTGCGGTCGAAAGGTCGTCATTTGGAGACGATCTTTGCATCTTCTTGCTGGCCGCGGTATAAGCTAAGCTCTTTCCCTGCCCTCTTGCCATCAAAACGTCGCGAGGATTCTCAAAGTGGACTTTGTCCCCGAAATGGATACAAGCACAAACCGCCCAAGTGGAAGAGACCTTTTCGTTCCGCGAACTACAACCGCATCGGGTCTGGTTCTCCGGCTGGCGCCGGTCTTCCTGGTGTCTTTTCTACTGCTATTTTTGACGATGTCCCGGCGGCCCGGTATGTACGACGAAGGAATCGTATTGACCGGCGCCATGAGGGTTATGGCCGGGCAGGTTCCCCACCGCGACTTCTACTTTATCTATGGCCCGGCAGAGGTCTACATCCTTGCTGGCCTCTTCAAGACGGTGGGCTCGTCGCTTCTGGCTGAGCGTCTTTTTGATCTGGTTATCAAAGCGCTGGTCGTGACATCGGTGTACGAAATACTTTCATCTTATTGCCGCAAATCCATCACAATTTTTGCTTCCATCGTTTCCCTGCTTTGGCTTTATGGCCTGAATGAGTTCGGATTGGCCCTGACGCCGGTATCCCTGCTCAATCTCGTTGGCTCGGCCCTGGTGCTGCCAGTCTTCATCAACGGCGTATCAAGGCGAAGGATGGTGGCCGCGGGTGTGGTTGCGGCCATGGCCTCGTTGTTCAGATACGACACAGGGATCGCTCTTCTTGGAGTCCACGGTTGCGTGATCGCGATCGCCGTGTGCCTTCGATACAAGGGCGCAGCCAACAGACTGCGAGCGTTCGCATCGACCTTCTGGCCTTACCTGCTTGGCTTTACCGTTTTGATCGCTGTCCCCGCGATCTACTATTTTTCGGTGGCGCCTGCGGCTGCGATTGTCCACGACATCATTCTGTTTCCGAGCAAGTATTATCCTCGCAGCCGCAACCTTCCCTTCCCAGGGATTCACTTGAAAGAGCTTGAAAATCTCGGAGTTTATCTGCCGATCGCGATCGCCGGCATGTCGCTCTTTGCCTTGTTGGCAGCGAAGCATTTGCGAAACGATGGAACTGCCGTTTCCGGCGTTGAGAGCACAGTCCAACAGCAGAGAGTGCGCGGATTTTATATCACTTTTGGAATTCTTCTCGTGATTATGTACCTGAAAGGATTGGTGCGCGTCAGTCCCGTTCAGATGTACCTTGCCATCATCCCCTCGTTACTGCTGATTGCGGTGCTCTTTCAATATCGATCGGGATTTCCGCAGCCCGTCCGCATTTGTATCAACTGCCTTATGGCGCTTTCACTGGTACCAGCTACCTGGTCGGCTTTACACGAATTGCGGCTTGAATATTTGCAACATTCGTTCCTATTTGCGCGAAAGGCGTTGCCTGAGGTGGAGAGGAAATGGTGCACAGAACAGGGCCCGCTGACCACGGGTATCTGCTTTCTGCCGGAAGACAACCGCATCCGCACCTTCGAATATATTTCCCGTCATACTGCTCCAGGGCAACCGCTTTACTCCGGACTGGGCCACCACGACCGAGTATTTGCAAACGACAACCTGGTTTACTTCGCGACCCAGCGCCTGCCGGCGACCCGGTGGTCACACTTTGACCCTGACCTGCAGAACCGGCCGGACATACAAACGCAAATGGTTCACGAACTCGAACAAAATCCTCCACCCTACATTGTGCTGGATTCAGAATTCGACCTGGTGCGGGAACCAAATGACAGCTCCTTAAGCAGCGGAGTCATGCTGATGGACAACTACATTCACGACAAGTACCAACCCAGTGAAACGTTCGGCACGCTATCGGTCTGGCAGAGACGCGGCCGGTGACCGGTCGTCAAGGTGGTTTGCCCGTGCGGCCCTTTGGGCGACGGGCACATTTATACTAGATAGCGATATGGGTGGTACTGTCTTTTGCCCCTCGAAAGCAGCCGTCCGGGAGTTTCCTCGATTTCATGTTGAAAAAGAAATTAAACACTGCTCGCCGGCTATTGCGGGAACAAGGCCTCCGGGCCACTGCGGGCCATGGTTGGCTGAAATTGAAGGGGCGGCGCAGCAGTGTGCGCCTGGACAAATCAAGGTTCCGCCTGGAAGGCATTCATGGTGATTCCAGAATCGCAATGCTTGACAATTCGTACGAACTGCCCGAGCGCCGCGCGGTTTTTCGGTACCTTCGCCGCGATCTGCCCGTGATTGAATTGGGTGGGTCCATCGGGGTCGTGGCTTGCGTGACCAACAGACTGTTGAAAGACCAGACGGCTCATCTTGTCGTAGAAGCGAACCCCCTGGCCATTCCGTATTTGGAACGTAACAAGCAGCTGAACCGATGCCAGTTCGAGATTATGAATCGGGCTGTTGCTTATGGCTCCGACACGGTTACTTTTCGTCCGTCTTCAGACATGTGCGGCAACTCAGTGACCGCACAAGGGGATGAAGATCCGGTCACGGTTCCTGCAGCGCAACTTGGCGATCTCGTGCGCCATCGCGGATTCAGCCGGTTCAACCTGGTGTGCGACATTGAAGGCATGGAACACGATCTGGTTGCAAACGAAGTCGGATGTTTTGAAAAGCGCCGAGACCATCATCATGGAGACTCATGCAAGGTTGATTGGAACAGACCGGAACAGCTCGATGATGGCAAGGCTTCAGGAGCTCGGGTTCAGAACGTCGAGGAGAACGGGTTTGTAGTCGTTTTGCAGAAGTAGCTTTGCCCCTCCCCATGTCTCATAAGCGCAAGATATTGCACGGATCAGCGTCGAACATGTTGCGAGTGATGCTTTCGCTGCTGGTTTCTCTGCTGCTGCCTCCTTTTCTTGTGCATCGCATGTCGACCGCGGAATACAGCGCATGGGTCTTGATTTTGCAGATGAGCGCTTACGTGGGCTTGCTTGATCTCGGCTTGCAGACAGCGGTAGGCAAGTTCGTTGCTGAATACGATGCCGTCGGGGACCGCGCAACCAGCACCCGGATTTTGAGCACGTCGTTTGGCATTCTTTCTATAGCCGCGCTCATCGGAACGGTCGTCATCGCAATTCTGACCTGGCGCGTGCCGCAGCTATTGCACCAAATGCCGCGTCCGCTAATGAGAAGCGTACGCGAGGGTCTGCTTGCAGTGGGGTTATCGGTTCTTTTGCTCTGCCGTTTGGGGCGTTTCTGGCCGCCTTCACCGGTTTGCAGGAGTATTCGTTTCCCACGATTCTGGCGACACTCAGCCGGATCTTATCCGCGGTGGCGCTCGTGGTACTTCTTCTGTGCCATGGAACCCTGGTGCAATTGGCCCTGGTGATGGCCGCCTTCAACGTGGCCGCGGCGCTCATGCAATTTCTGGGCTGGAGAAAGTACGTGAGAGAACGGGTCGATTTCTCCATGCTTTTTCGACCGCAAGACTGCGGTGCGGCTGATCAAGTATGGCAGCGTGCTCTCACTCTGGGCTGTCAGGGCGCTGCTGGTCAGCGGGCTCGATATACTGATCGTCGGACACTACGACTACAAGAACACTGGATTTTATGCCGTCGCAAGCAGCGTTACTAACTTCATGCTGACGATCGTCGGCAGTATTTTTGGCCCGCTCCTGCCTGCGGTATCTTCCCTTCAGGCGGGCTCCACGCCGAGCCAATTGGCGATCTTCTTTCCCGGGTCACCCGCTATTGCACGCTGCTGCTTTGCCTGCTCGGATTGCCGCTTCTGTTTGGGGCTTATCCGCTGCTGTCGCTCTGGGTGGGCACAATTATGCAGCCCGCAGCGCCTTATATCTTGAGGTGTTGGTGCTCGGCAACATTGTCCGGCAGCTCACCTATCCGTACTCCCTGGTGGTGGTGGCCACGGGAAAACAGCACCTGGCCACCATCGCTGCGATCATGAAGCGCTCGTGAATGTTGTGGTGAGCGTCGTACTGGTGCAAAGAATCGGGGCGTCGGCGTGTGCTATCGGAACGCTCGTCGGAGCGCTTTGTCAGCCTGGGGATGCATCTTACGGTGAGCATGCATTTCACCCAGTCGACCATCCTGATACGACGGTCGCGCTTTGCCTTGCGGGCGCTGCTCCGCCCGCTCTTATGCCTTACGCCTTCGCTGCTTCTCTATCCCTTTTGGAGGAGATTCGACGATGCTTCCGGCAAATCCTGCTGTTGCTGGCAACGTGGGCAATCCTGACTCTGGCCATCGCCTGGCGGATCGGTTTGACGGCGGAGGATCGTCGAGAGCGTCATCAAGGCGGAGTCGCGGCTGCTATACTGGCGCGTGCAGCACACATAACTGTGGGCGTCTTGCCTGTAGTTCCTGGTTCCCATGTCATCTATGCCCCGTGAACTCAGGATGCCGAATCTTAGCGGTTGCTGCCCTCTACAGACAATCGCCACGCGAGAGCCATGCCCTTTCTTCTTTCAGCGAAATTCTCAAGGACAATCCCGAACTGGCCAGCCACTTCTCGCTGGTTGTCTATGACAACTCCCCTGAAGGCCAGCGTGCGCCAGACGACTTTCCCCTTCACTATGTGCATGATCCGGCAAATGGAGGTCTGGCCGCCGCTTACAACTATGCCCTCTCACGCGCCGAGAAGGCGGCTATGAATGGCTACTGTTGCTCGATCAGGACACAACGCTCACCAGCGAATTTTTCACCGAGCTGATTGCCTGCGTGACTGCCTTGCGCACGAGGACAACGTGGCAGCCATTGTTCCTAAATTGATGGTGCGAGGAACGATCCTCTCGCCTGCGGAACATTTCATCGATTTCCTCCGGCATCAATTTCGAAACTCTAGTCCAAACGTTAGGCCCGCGACGATGCGGGCATACAGGGCGGCCGCCTCAGTGCTTACAATTCCGGATCCACGATGAGCGTCCGGCATGCTGCGATCCATAGGCGGTTTTCCCGACGAGTTCTGGCTCGATTACCTGGACCACGCTGTTTTCCATGCTCTTTGCCGCGAGCGGCTACCGAGTCTATGTACTGCACGCTGTGCTTGCAACATGATCTCGCGGAAAGCGATCTGAATGACCGGCCGATATGGCGCTTTCGCAATGTGCTCAAGGCCCAGTCCCTTTTCGTCAAGCGTGCAGGAAGCTTGAGCGACCGGCTGCTCTATCGGCTTTGGCTCTTACGATCCATCAGGCGCCTGCGGGCCGATTGCCCCGATCAGCGAATCTGGAAAGAAACGGCGCGGCAGGCTCTGTTTTTCAACGCGACCAATTCCTCCGCGCCTGTGCGGCCCCCGACAACCGGTTAAACTGCAAAGGGATCGCGAATGCTGACACGAAGACTTGCCAAGACGAAACACCTGTTGCAGACCGAGGGACCCCAGGCAGTTCTCAGGGAGATCCACAAGAGCCTCTGGCTCCGCGTTGCGCTTAAAGGCAATGGCGCATAAGAAGACGACGGAGCTGGACGGATGCACTTTCAGCCTTGAGACTATCCCCGACTCGCTCACGAAACTCTTCCTTCTGGACGGCAGATATGAGTTGCCTGAACGGCGCGCAGTCAAGAAACACTTGCGGCGGGATCTACCCGTGATTGAGTTGGGCGGTGCATTAGGGGTGGTCGCGTGCATTACAAACAAACTCCTCGCTCAACCCGCTGCTCATGTCGTTGTCGAGGCAAATCCGCTCGCGATTCCGCCGTTGACTTTAAATAAGGAGGCGAATCATTGCGCATTTGAAATCGTGAATCGGGCCATTGCTTACGACGTCGGAAGCGGTCACGTTTAGTCCGACGGTCGATATAGCTTCGAATTCAATCGAGTCCGACGGCACGCAATTGTATGGAACGGAGCAACCGGTCACGGTGAAAGCAGTTCAACTTGGAAGCCTGGTGGCGGAACGCGGCTTCGCCAGGTTTTCTCTGGTGTGTGACATCGAGGGCAAGGAATACGACCTGGTGTGCCATGAGATCGAAGTGCTCAAAAAGGCAGACGTCATCATCATGGAAACGCATGCGCGCATCATCGGCGAGGAAAAGAACAAAGTCTCTGATCAGTAAACTGACGGAAATCGGATTCGAAATCGTCGAAGAAGAAGGCTTCGTGATCACGATGCGGCGGCCCGCTTAGCGCATCATCGCGAGTACACACGCCGCGTAGCTTCGAGGTAGGCTGTGCCCCATTTTTGGCATGGCTCCAGATGACATCCCTCGCCCCATTCATTCCACGCATTGATAAAGACCCAGCGTTGCTGTTCGCTATCCGGGGTAGATCGCTCGACCGCGTGGGCTAACCAGCGCTCATACAATTCCGGGGTAGAACCGTGAATGATGCCAGCCCTTCTCGGGCGGCGCGGGGTGTTGTCCCACATGGGGATAACACACTCGAAGTGGCGATAACGGGGCTGATCCGCGTCTCTCCAATTACGGTAGATTTGCTCATAACGCGTGTACCGGTCGTTGTGAATGGGAGATCTCAGAGTTCGCCAGGCACGAACGACTTTCGGCGCCGTGGGGTGCCCCCTGGGTTCAAAACGCATTGCGGCGTCGAAGCCCACTGCGTCCGGACTCGTTCCCTCAGGAAGATACGTGCTTTGCACATTCACCAGAAACAAGTCGCCCAGGCCCGCCTTCGCCGCTTCGTTCCTCCAGGTCTCCACCGTCCTGCGTGGTTCAGGCATCAGCTCAACCCGGTACACCAGGAGCAATGGCTTTCCTTCGATCGCGGATGTAGCGGCTGTCTCCCAACAAAGGAAGGAGATGGCGAATATGCGCCAGATCATCCTCGTCGGAAAATACCTGCTCCAGCAGCGTGACCTGGTCCCGGCCGATCCAGCTCTTCTTCCATGTCTCGTTGGCCCAGCAAATGCAGAAGGGAAAATCCGGGTTGCCGGAAGCAAGGACTTCGTCGAGCGGACGCTCCAATATCCGTTTGCCGGAAAACCAATAGTGGTAGTAGCAGAATCCGTAGACTCCAAATTGTTTTGCCAGCTCTGCCTGGGCCTCCCGCGTTTCGGACAATCGCAGATCGTAGAACCCAAGATCGGCAGGCAGATGAGGTTGATAATGACCGCGAAAGCGTGGCCGGGCTTTGACTACGTTCGTCCACTCAGTAAAGCCTTTACCCCACCAGGCATCGTTATAGGGAGTGGGATAGAACTGCGGAAGGTAGAAAGCGATAAATCTTGGGGGTTTCGCGCCTGCTTGCTGAGTTGACGGAATTTCGACCATTTCGCTCCATAGTCGAGAATACCGCAGCGGCAAATATAAGCGTTTGTTAACTTGAATTTCGCTACGTCCGCTCCTAAGCTGTGGGCCATGCGAAACGTCCCTGGATGCTGTGTTGTACTTTTGCTGGCGTTATCAAGCGCGTCGGCTGCGACCAAAGTTCACACGGTGGGCCTCGGCTCGGGCAAGAGTGTTTCCTATTCTGCCGTTGGCGATCCCGCAGGTGCTCTCCCCACCGAGAAACAGCTACACGTGCGCCCTCTTATTGTCGATGACAAAGTCCGGGAGTGGACCACCGGAGAATCACACGCGATTACCGACCGGAGTTTTGTGGTCCGCCGGGCGTTGCGTCTGAACGACGCGCTTCCTGGCGACAAGGCGGAGCACTGGATATGGCAGCGGGGACCATGGCTGATGATCGATCGCGTGAAAGGCAGCGTCACCGCACTGCATCTTCCGGACTATGACCCTGCGGTTTCGACAGTCGTTTGGTTTCGCGACTACGCCGCCTACTGCGGCCTGACCGCCAGCGGCAAGCAGCTATATGCCGTGGTGGCTCAAATCGCAGCCCGCAAGCCTGTGATGGCCAAGAAACTCTCACCATGGGCGCCTGGGGAGAATCAACCTCCACCGTGCGGCGCCTCGGTATGGCAGAGGGATCCGCTCCGGGTCACCTTCCAACCGTCCGGGGCCACCGCGGTCAGCTACGATTTGGTGGGACTTTCGGCTGTGCTGGTGGAAGATGGCGATGGCAATGAAGAGCCTGCCTCGGCGGCGCCGGCGAACTAGGACGGATCTTTCCTCTTCTAGTTGCGGTCGCAAACGATCTATTGAGAAACCGCGGATACAACCGGCGGGGTTGCAAGTCGAGTGCGGTGGTATCCCACATCTCGCGAAAAACGAGCGAGATATGGGGTACCCGGGGTTCTGATGCCGGTGCGGAAATCCGGGCACGCTCTGGCGCTCACGACAACCGATAATGTTTCCAATGCGTACCTGCAGGGATGGCATACCATCTAGACATGCAGGGGAAACGATGACCAGTCTGGAAGAACTACTTGAAGAAGCTAAGGTCGCTCACGGGCATCTCTGCGCAGGGCAGGTTCTCGGAGTTCGCCTGGCCATGCTGGGATGCGCTCGCCTGGGCATTGAAGAACCGCGGGGACGAGACCGCAAGAGGCTGGTTACGTTCGTTGAAATCGATCGCTGCGCAACCGATGCCATCGGTGTCGTGACCGGTTGCCGGTTGGGTAAGCGGGCGCTTAAATTTCGCGACTGGGGCAAGATGGCGGCCACCTTCGTAGACCTCGAAAGCCGTCGCGCCATTCGGATCGCTGCCAGGGAATCTTCCAAGACGCTGGCCCGGGAACTGCATCCGGAAATTGAGAACAAAAATCTGCAGCAAATGGCCGCATACCGCGAGATGAGCGATAACGACCTTTTTGATGAGCAGTGGGTGCAGGTCACGCTCGACGCCAAGGAGTTCCCCGGCTACAAGGGGGAACGCGTGACTTGCAGTCTATGCGGCGAAGGCATCAACTACGACCGCTTCCTGGCAAGGGATGGACAAACCCTATGCCTCTCATGCGCCATGCCGGACGAGCGATACTACCAACCCCTCTAAGCGCTCTTAGTGGCATTCTCGACCGCGAGAGCGGCCCGTAAGACCGTCGCTTCATCGAAATGTTTTCCAAGGATCTGTGCGCCGATAGGCAATCCCTGGGATGACTTCCCGCAGGGCACTGAGATTCCGCATATTCCCGCCAGGCTGGCCGTCACGGTGTAGATATCGGCAAGATACATGGAAAGCGGATCGTCGGTCTTCTCGCCTAGTTTGAATGCTGGAGTCGGCGCAGTCGGCGTCACCAATACATCGACCTGCCGAAATGCGTCGAGGAAATCCCGAGTCAGCAAGGTCCGCACTTGCTGCGCTTTCTTGTAGTACGCGTCATAATACCCCGCGCTGAGGGCGTAGGTTCCGAGCAGAATGCGGCGTTTGACCTCTGCACCGAAGCCGGCGTCGCGCGAGCGGCGATACATCGCCGTCAACGTGTTCGCATCCTTGGCGCGGAAGCCGTAGCGGACGCCGTCGAACCTGGCGAGGTTCGCACTGGCCTCAGCTGTCGCCAGGATGTAGTAGGTGGGAACCGCATACCGGGTGTGCGGCAGCGATACGGGATGAATGGAGCAACCAGCCTCGCGCAGCCGTTCAATCGTGGATTCCACCGCGGAGCGCACTTCAGCATCCAGGCCGTCGGCGAAATATTCAGGCGGCACACCCACGCGCAGGCCCTTCACCGGCTGCTCAAGAGCCTGGACGTAGTCTGGGACGGGCACGTTTGCGGAGGTGGCATCCAGAGGATCGCTTCCCGCGATCACACCCAGGATAGTAGCTGCGTCGCGTACGGTGCGGGTTAGAGGACCCACACGGTCAAGTGATGAGGCGAAGGCGATCAGGCCATAGCGTGATACTCGTCCGTAGGTCGGAAGCACACCGACGACTCCACAGAAAGATGCCGGCTGGCGCACGGATCCACCAGTGTCGGTACCCAGGGTCGCGACAGCCATGCCAGCCGCCACAGCTGCTGCCGATCCGCCGCTGGAGCCGCCGGGCACCCGATCCAATGCAACCGGATTGCGCACCGGCCCGTACCCTGAGTTCTCATTGGACGATCCCATGGCAAACTCATCGCAGTTCATCTTTCCCACCAGCACGGCGCCGGCTGTCTCGAGACGTTGCACAACGGTTGCATCGTACGGCGGTGGATAGCCCTCAAGGATGCGAGAGCCCGCCGTAGCTGGTGAGCCCTGCATCACCAATACGTCCTTGATTCCGATGGGGACCCCTGCCAGTGGAGGCAGCGGGCCGCCCTTCGCTGCGAGTTGATCGATGGCTGCGGCTTTTGCGCGCGCCCGTTCGCGGCTCACCGCAAGATAAGCATTGATGACGGGATTCTGCGCTTCGATCTGAGCAAAACAAAGTTCCGCCAGCTGAGTAGCGCTTGGCTTGGCATGGCGCACTGCGTCCACAATTTCAGAGATCGATGTCTGTTTCAAATCCATAAGTTTATGTTCGTTGGCGAACGTCAGTCATACGCTGTGTTAAATATAGCCTGTTCCTCTGTCTTTTCCAGGGGAAGGAGTCTGCCCAGCATGCGCCTTACAAACGGCATCATGTTTTAGATGCGGGCCGCCGCACAGATCGATGTAGGGTGCGAATACGCCACTTGCATCAGCGGACCTGCCTGTTACCGCTCAATTCACTCCGCCCTGACTCCGTGGCCGCGCTTATATAATTTAACGATACTGTACATATTCGTTGCCGAGACTGACACTTGAGGGAGATTGACATTCATGCCGCGGTCCACTGCATTCGAAACCAGGTTGCAGACGGAATCGCCAATAGAGTTTCTCGACCGTCATCCCGCTCTGCCGATTATTCTGCTGCTTTTGTTGCCCTTTGCGTTGCAGGCGCCATTTTGGCTGTTGGGATTGAGTACCGATCCAATCTGGTTTTACTCGAACATTACAAGCGGGACGCACGTTATCCCAGGTTCGCCATTTGTTGATCCGAATGCCGGGTTTACGTCGGAGGCTCTGGGGCATCTTGTAGCGATGGATTGGATGCACGGGATCATTCCCTGGTGGAATCCCTACACTGGAATTGGGGTACCCCTGGCGGGAGAGCTGCAACCCGGCGCTTTCTTCCTGCCGTTCAATTTATTGCTCCTTCTCAAAGAGGGTCTGCTCTGGCAAAGGATCGCTATGCAGGTCATCGCGGGACTTGGCACGTATACGTTATTGCGCGAGCTCGGACTCAGCCGGCTTGCGGCCCTTCTGGGGGGCGGCCTGTTTTCGCTCAATGGGGTGATCGCCTGGACACCGGGCCCCGCGGCTGTCTATTGCTCGTCGCCCTTTCTTCCATGGTTGTTGTGGGGTATCGAACGCGCCCGTAAACCAGCCCAAGGCGCAGCGAGTATCCTCGCGATCGGGTTGGCGATTGCATGGTCAATTCTTGCCGGCTTCCCTGAACCGGCCTATATCAGCGGGTTACTTGCTCTTGCCTGGGGCATCTATCGGCTGGTTTCCGCGCCGGCGCGCGGCATGATGGTAAGGCGTACGGTCGGCGGTTTCACACTCGGTTTGATGGTTGCTTTGCCCTTGCTGATAGCTTTTGTGGATTATCTCGTTCAATCAGATTCTTTTAACGTCCACAAAGAAGGCGGGGTATCACTGGCGTGGGCAGCCCTGCCGGCGACAGTGATGCCCTACGTCTATGGGCCTTTGAATTTTTCTCTGTCCTCCAGCTTGCTCATGAACACATGGGGAAGTTTCGGAGGCTACACAGGAGTTCTCGTCCTTATCATGGCGATGGCCGGGGTCATGCGCAAGTCGGAGGACCGTGGGCTTAAGGTTCTTCTGCTTACGTGGGTTTTGTTGTGTTGGTGCCGCAACTTCGGAGTGCAACCGATCACAGCGATCATCGATCACCTGCCGTTACTGGATCGGGCCATCTTCTACCGGTATGCAGGCGCATCGTGGATATTGGCATTGACCATTCTGGCGGCGTATGGTCTCGATGAGTTTCGTGACGCCACGCCACGACGCCGCAACGTATTTGCGATTGTGTTGATTTTGCTTTTCGTTTGCGTTCCCCTGGCTTGGCCCCATGAGAAGTACTGGGGATGGTCACGCGGCGAAGCGCTCGTTATGTTCGCGTTCATGGCGGCCGCGTTTTGCTGGGCGCTCGCTGGAATGACCGCACTCTGGCTGATGTGGCGAATATCGAAACAGGAAAGCCGCCGGACAGCTCTTGCCGGCCTGATCATTTTCGATGCGGCCGTCATGTTCATGGCGGCGCAGGTCAGCGCCAGACGAAATAACCAGGTAGACGTGCAAGCGATGCAATTCCTGCACGATCATCAGGAACTATCTCGCAACTACAGCCTGGGGCCGCTTGCCCCCAATTACAGCGCTTATTTTCAAGTGGCCAGCATCAACCACAATATCCTTCCGGTTCCGAAACTGTGGGCGGAATACGTTGATCATAAGCTGCTGCCTGGTTTTCAGGGGGACCTGGGCGTCACTTTCTTCTGGCCGGCATGGGGAGACCGCAACGATACAGGCGCGCGTGCGTTCCGCGTGAATCTGGCGAACTTTCGCGATGTCGGCGTCAAGTACATCTTGACTAAACCTGGCCAGAGTGCCTTTCCGACCGTCTACCTCGATGCAGCCGATGCGAGCCTGCCAGCCGAGGGCGGAACGCAACGGCGAGAAGAGCCGCGCGTACTCGCGTGGTTCCAATCGGCAGCCGGCAATCCGGCAATCCCGGCGGCCGAGCGATTTGTGTTGAGAGCCATTTCCTACTCGCTCACGCGCGTACTGCTTTTGACGAAGAACCGACCGAACATCACCAGCGAAAAGGTGGATCTCACCGCGAGTCCAAACAAGAACTCGGTGGCCTCTCCGCCAGACCGTCTCAATCTCTGGCCTGGTCAAACAGCCGAGAGTGTTGCTCCGATGCCGGCAGCGTTCGCCCAATCCGCGATTGAAGGAGTCGGAGTGCTGATGGCGAATGACACTGCTTCCGATGGTGAACTTGCCGTCAGGGTTTGCGCGGAACAAGTGTGTCAATCGGGCCTCGAACCCCTATCGAAATCAGGCAACAGCGCGTTCTTTGAAGTGCTGCTCGACAAGCCGCTTGCTGCGCCCCCAGGAACTTCTTTACATCTTTCCTTCACCCACCGCGGCGGGTCCAAGCCGATGGCGCTCGCGGTTTCACCAGGCGCGAAGCAGCAACTCCGGGGACCAGATGGCCCGCTCCCGGAAAGGCGATTGCATCTCGCGTTTAAAGACTCGATGCCTATGCGCGGCTTCCACAAAGCTTATGCGGATTCCATGATGGACATCTGGGAGGTGCCTGAACCTGCCCCTTATTACGAAGTGGTGCAGGGTGGGCCTTGTACCCTGGCGACGGAGAAGCGTGAGGATCTCACCGCAACGTGCTCGTCTCCCGCAAGGTTGCGGCGCAGAGAACTCTATATGCCTGGGTGGAACGTGAGGAATAGTGAAGCAGCCACCGAAGCAGTCCAGCAGGATGGTATCTTCCAAACGATCACTCTGCCGGCGGGCGTGAGTAGGGTTCACTATCATTTCACGCCACCTCACATGGAAATCGGGGCGGCAGCCTGCCTGGCAGGCGTGGTAGGACTGTTATGGCAGTTACTGCGCATCGGACGTCGTAGAAGAGAAGAGGCAGGTGTCGTCCGCTAAGGTTGAAGGCTGGAGAAAGCGTGCTGCTAAGATCAAGTGTCGCCAAACGATTCACTGCGTCGAGCCTCGACGTCCCATGGAAAGCAAAGGATGAAAAGTCGTCTTATTTCGATCGTCGTACCCTGTTACAACGAGTCGAAAACCCTGGAAACCATCATTGCTAGAGTGCTTGCTGCGGATGTCTCTGGATTAGAGCGAGAAATCATCATCGTGGACGACGGATCTCGAGACGACTCCGTGAACATCGCAAAGGCTCTTGCGGAACAACATCCCAACATCCGCGTTCTCGAACATAAGATCAACCAGGGCAAAGGTGCTGCCCTCCGGACGGGATTTCAGGCGGCGGCCGGAGACATCATCCTGGTTCAGGATGCCGACCTCGAGTACAGCCCCACTGACTACCCGCGATTGCTTGCACCGATCCTCGATGATCGCGCTGATGTGGTCTACGGCTCCCGATTTCGCAGCGGCTCAGAGATGCGGGTGCTCTTCTTTTGGCACAACGTCGGCAACAGTATGTTGACCCTCCTGTCCAATATGATGACCAACCTGAACTTGACCGACATGGAGACTTGCTACAAAGTATTCCGTCACGAAGTCATTCAGGCGATCACAATTCAGGAGAACCGATTCGGCTTTGAGGTCGAAATCACAGCCAAGATAGCGCGGTTGCCCGTAAGGCCTCGCATCTACGAGGTGGGAATTAGCTACAGCGGTAGAACCTATAGTGAAGGCAAGAAAATTACGTGGAAGGATGGCATTCGCGCGGTTTGGTGCATCCTGCGCTACAACCTTTAAGAGTGGACAAGCTGGCTGTGGGCCAGACCTGCTTCCCATACTTTAGAGGCGGCCATATTTAGCGCTCGATGACCTTAGGCACCCTGAAAAAGGCGCCGTCCGTATCAGGAGCAGCGGCCATCACCTGCTCGCGACTCAACGATGGAGTAAGTTCATCTGGCCGCAGGTGAGGGGTCATCGCCTCCCGTGCACTACCCTCCGTCAGTTGGTCGGCAACTTGCGCCATGGGCGGCACGGAGGATGTGTCCAGCTCGTTGAGTTGGGCGAAATACCCTAGAACGGAATTGAGATCGCGTAACATCTGCGCCTTTTCGCTCGCTGTCAGTTCCAGGTTTGCGAGTTCGGCGACACGGTCAACGTCCTGCTCTGAAACGCTCATGGCTATGCAGACTTGGAAAAGTCAATTGCCCAGGAATTGCCGCGGCTGGAGAAACAGCAAAAGGCTGTCTCGTAAAGCAGCGAGAAATCGCTTGCTAACGTTGCCTCCCGCATATAATCCCAGTCGATTTTTGCCTTCAACGGCTTGATCAGCCGGCAGTAGTAGGCTTCGAGATCCTCGTCCGGTATGTCCTGCAGCATTTCTTCTTCACAACGGAATGCGATCGTGGCTGCCCCGGTAACTCCGGGGCGAAAAGGCATATGCATCACTTCCAGATGAGGCAGCTTGGGGCGAGGACCCACCAGACTCATGTCGCCGCGCAACACGTTGTAGAGCTGAGGGAGTTCATCCAGCTTGTACTTGCGCAGGAAGCCTCCGAACCTGGTTACCCGCGGATCGCCTCGCTTGGTCAGGGAGGGGCCGTCGTCCTGGGCGTCAATGGTCATGGTCCTGAACTTGAATACGGTAAAAAGAACTCCATCCCTGCCCACCCGCTTCTGGCGGAAAATGACCGGCCCAGGAGACTTGTAGCGGACAAGAACCGCAGCGAGCACGAGCAAGGGCCAGAAGAGAAGAAGGGCCATCACGGCGACGGCGAGGTCAATACCCCGCTTTAGCCCCGACACGCTCCAGGCGCTCGGCTCGGCATAATAGGCGGTGGGGTCCTGTGGTACCGCACAGAATGGGGGAAACAACGTCGTCGAATGACTATTTACTTCTGAGACGACATCGTTCCAAAGCAGAGCCGCGCTGGGCTGCGGGGGAGCAAAGCTAGTGTCCATGCGTTTGTTAAGACCTGTTCTAAAATTTTGGAACTCTTGCTGAATTCTCGTTCAGGGTCTTGTCGATCAGTTTTCTTACTAAACCGACGCCTCACGGGCTTCGTAAACCTTTGGTAGACACTTGCTTGATCGGCTGAAGTGGCGATCTACCTGAGCCGTCCATCGGACTAAACGGGTCGTACAGAGCAAAACACCAGCTACGTACACGGATGAACCCGTGGTTAAAAAGGATGTTGCGCTCGGGCAGAACTTTTCCCGATTCAGTCCTTTAACCAAAATAACAGTATTTAGTCCCCTGCGGAATCCCATGATTGGTGATCCCCAAGGTACCTATCACGAACAGGGGCAAGCCAAGGTCCAAAATACTTCAAAAGCGACACCCCGCAGGGTGTGTTGAGTTCATTTGGGTTAAAAGTTTTTAAATTTCGCCTTTAGTCTGCCCCGGTTCGCAAATCTTCTCGCTGCATGACCGTCCGGTCGATTGCGTTCAGCCTAGGGGCGCCGGGCCCTTTGATAACCCTTTTGTCGCTACTCAGGTAAAACTCAGCGATCTTGAGCGTGCAGCGAGCCCCTACCGCGGCACGTACCATCAACTTGAGCAGCCGGCTTTTGCCGAAATAATCGTAATGCTCGTTGAAGTCAATCATCGCCTTATGCTGCTCGATGATCTTCTTTCTGGGCATCTGGTTAATGCTCTGACTGCCGTAATGGATGACCTCGGCCGCCGGAGTGTAGTAGATCTTGCACCCATTTCGCTTCAACATCAGGTTGTAGGCCAGATCGACCTGGAAGTGAGGCAACCGTTCGTCCAGCATGCCAAACTTCTCCCATGTCTCCCGGCGGAGGACGTAAGCGGTGGTCCCCAGGCTCTCCACCTGTTGTTCTCGCGAATAATCGAACGAGCAGGCATAGTATTCCCGCGAAACCCGGCCGTGGGGAAAGAACTTATGCCAGTTGAGACCCTGCAGGATCATGGTTCCAATGCCGGCAAAACTACGCACACACGACTGGGTTGAGCCGTCGGGGTTCAGCAGCCGCGGGCCACAAGCTGCGGCATCCGGATGAGCGTCCATGAAGCTTACTAACACTTTGAAAACATCCCCTACCAGCTTGGTGTCGCTGTTGAGCAAGCAGGCGTACCGGGCCCTCGACATTTTCATCCCAAGATTGTTGTTTTTCGAGTAGAGCAGAGGAGTTTTGTTGCGTAACAGTATCACTTCGGGAAAAGTGGACTCGACCATTTCCGGGCTCCCATCCGAGGAGCCGTCGTCGATACAGATTACCTCGAACTGAATGTCCCTGGTATACCGGTAAATGGAAGCTAAGCACTGCCGCAGCAAGGCCTTGGTGTTGTAATTAGGAATGATGATAGTTAGGTCGAGCAAGGAATTCATCAGTCTTTCGAAACCTCAGGCAGTTCTATATCGGATGAGCGAACTTCGCGTGCTGGAATTCCGGCAACGGTTGCGTTGGCGGGCACGGACCTGAGCAAAACCGAATTTGCGCCCACTCTCACATTATCGCCTAAAGAGATCCCTCCGAGCACCTTTGCCCCCGCCCCAACCACCACATAATCACCAAGTTCAGGCCTGAGCGACGGGTCATAGGTCATATCGATCTGCCTGGCCCCCAAGGTAACACCTTGGAAGACGGTGACACCCTTCCCAATTTTGGATGCACCGATCACAGTTCCCGAAGTATGGGGGAAGAATATACCGGGACCAATAGCGCATCTGGGGGAGATCTCGATGCCGAAGAGAATTTGATTCAAGTAAGACAATAGGTGGGCCAATGCCGGAATTCGTTTCAAGTGTGCGGCGCGGCTGCAACGGTAAAGCACGATGGGCAGGAACCTGGGGTGCAGCAATCTGCGCAGGAATCGGGACCAGGAAGCCCTGGCCCCGGCCTGGCCGCTCAATTGCATTTGGCGTTCAAGGTCTGCATAAAGCAAGGACTTAAGCATCGGCTCAAGCCTTCATGAGGCCGCGCTCGATCAACTCTCGATTGGCCCGATCCAAGCCGTCTTCTGTCCCGTTCTGGAGGATCGGTTGGGTTTTGACCCAGCGCACGAACCGCGCCATGCCTTCCTCCAGCGGCACCTTCGGCGAGAAGTCCAAAGAACGCCGAATCTCAGACAGATCCGCAAAATTATGGCGAATGTCTCCGAGCCGATATTGGCCCGAGACCACCATCGGGGTGCTCAAATCGTGGAATTGCCGCTTGAGGCTTCTAGCGACGAGTTCCACGCTCACCTGGGCGCCCGATCCCACATTCAGGGTCAACCCATCGCCGCCTTCCGAGATCAAGCCCAGCATCATCGCCTCAGCCACATCGGACACATGCACAAAATCACGGCTTTCCTGGCCATCCTCGAACAAAACGATCTCTTTTCCCTGCCGGATCCGATTGGAGAAGATGGACAGGATCCCGGTGTAAGGGTTGTTCAGAGACTGGCCTTCTCCGTAAACGTTCTGCAGCCGGAGGATCAGGAAGGGTATGCCGAGGGCATTGGCGACAATCCGCACCAGGTCTTCCTGGGCCAGCTTGGTAGCCGCATAAACGGATGCGGGGCTGGTTCTGGCGGTTTCTGGGGTAGCCGCCGGCTGGATCGCACCGCCACAGATCGGGCAAGGCGGCTCCCATTGACTTGCCTGCAGGCCGCCCAGGCTGCGCATGGGGGGAAAAATCGGGCCGCAGAGAGCGCAATGGTAAGCCCCTTCCCCATAAACCGAGCGGGACGACGCGAGCACTAATTTCTTGACCCCATGGGAGTCGTTCGTCAGCACATCCAGCAGCAGGGCCGTGCCCATGACATTGGTGCTGGTGTAATCGGCAATCCTATACATGGATTGGCCAGTCCCTGTCTCAGCCGCCAGGTGGACGACCGAAGAGACATCCCGCAGGGCCACCACCCAATCCCGGCGATCGCAGACGTCGCCCCGCATGACTTCTACATCGTGTTTTTCCAGTAGGGCGCCCAATTCGAGCTGTGGGTCCACGCCGTGGATTTGCGGGCTCAGATTGTCCAACAGGCGTACAGTCATGCCTTGCCGGACCAACGTCCGGGCAAGCGCCAACCCGATGAACCCGAGTCCTCCGGTAATCAGGACCTTTTGGGCCATCCTTTGATCTTAACGTGTTTGGTATCAATAGCGCCGGTATCTATCCGGTTAGTTGTCGATTGGCGGGGACAGAGGGTCACCGGTTGAGCACGCTGCCATAAACGTCCAGGGTCTGATGGGCAGCCCGGTTCCAATCGTAGAGCCGTACCCTCCGCTGCCCCAGCTCTCGTTTCATCGCCCGGCCGCTGTCGTCCGCCAGGATGGACGCCAGGCACCGGGAAAGTTCGCCCGCATCGGCAGTGGCGACAAAATAAAATGCCGCATCTCCACAAATCTCGGGCAAAGATGAAGTTTGGTTCACCAGGACCGGGCAGCCCAGGCTCATGGCTTCGAGAGGGGGAAAGCCGAAACCCTCATATAAGCTGGGATACACAAAAAGGGCGGCGTCCCGGTAAGCGCGAGCGAGCGTTGCGTCGTCCGCCCTGGGGACGACAGCGACCGAGCCGTCGAGCTTTAGGGATTCGATTCTTGCCTTTTCCTCCGGAGTGAACGGACCGCCACCGACCGCAAGTAAGGCGTAGTCCCCCGCCAGACCGCTGAGGGAAAAGGCTTCCAGCAGCAGCGCGAAATTCTTGTAGCCCGCGCGCGAGCCTACGTAAAGCAGGTATGGTTTCCCACTATCCCCCCGGCTGTCAACCGGTAGAGGCAAAGGCGAGAACCCGTGGTACACCACGTGGGTCTTAGTCTCCGCGACATCGTAGAAATGAAGCAGATCCCTTCGGCTGGATTCAGAGACGCAAATGATGGCATCCGCCTGGGCAAATAGTTTCCGCTTGGTTTTCACAATGGAGGCGGCATTCCGGAACAGATTCGGAAACCGCTCATGGATGCAATCGTGGTGGGTAACCACCACCCGGCGCCTGCTCACCCAGGGAAGAGCCCGATAGAGGGTTGGGTGATAGATATCGACGGTTCCCCGCAGGGGAGCCATCGCCAGGGAAAACAGCTCGTTCATGGCGTAGCGGGTCACGCCGGGCTTGAGGGCCGTCTGGCGGCCAAACACCCTGGTCTGCGCCTGCTGGAGCGAGCCAAAGGGCATGACCGAGGCGTTCAGGCCGATCAGGAGTTCGATAGCGACCTCGCCTAACCCCTGCAGGTTCCGTATTAGCTCAAAGTGGTAACGAGAAGCGCCGCCGGCATCCTGCAAGGAAAAGACCTGATGGTCATAGAGGATGCGCATGAATGCTTGAGCTTGCGAAAAGCTACCTTGCTCCTGTTTCGCTCGTCCGGAAGGCAGTCAGGACCATCAGAGATAGCGGCTCGCACTCTCCAGGATTCCGCTTGCCTGTCCACGGGGAAAGAAAAGAAAGTTATTGATGTATTTCCCGGCTTGACCGTTGGGCCTCACCTGGTGGCGCTGAGGTTCAAATCGCTCGATGGGCATGAGCTGCTTTCCGTCCAGAAAAAAACCTGCGTAACCGATGTCACTTAGCAGGGTGGAAACACGGCCCAGTGAACCGGGAGCGTGGCGTTCCTCTATCTCAATCATCAGGTTTGGCATCTCGCGCTTGAGCGTCTGGAGTCCGCCGTGCAGAACGGCCTCCTCATGACCTTCGACATCAATTTTGATAAATCCGACATTTGTGAGGCCAAAGCTGTCAAGGGTGGCCATCTTCACCCGGACAGTTTCAATCACGCGCCCACTCTCGACCGCGGAGACATTGGATTCAGCAACGGTTGCCGACATGTAGCCGCCGCTCGGGTACCTTAGTTCTCCCTGGCCTTCACGGTCAGAGAGAACCACATCATGGATGGTCATTTTTCCGGAGTAGTTTTTCCGAAGGCGGGCAAGCATTTGAGGAAGCGGCTCAAAGGCCACGACGCTCCTGGCGAGAGGCAAGAGGTGGCAGGCAAAAAAACCTTCGTTGGCGCCAATATCGACAGCAATGGCGTCTCTGGGACAGATGGCGGGGAGCAGCGGCAATTCCGGCTCCACTTTCATCCAGGTGCGGAAACGCCTGGCATACATTGTCTCGGGAAATAGGCTCTCAGCGACCTGTTTTACCTGAGGCCTTAGCATGGTCAGAGCGCGCTTTATACTCAAGGCCTTGGCAACTCCTGCAATCCTGCTTCCCGGGCGGTTCTCGCATTTCCCGCAATACAACAGTCTACTGCATTCTGGACGCCATCCTGCCCTCTAGCGGCAAGGCTCCAGAACACAGCATTGCATGGTGTAATCTCACTTCGGGAAGAGACCGCGGAAGCCGTGTAAGAAGGGACCCGATCTCGAGTTGTTGCATGAAGCAAAATAGCAAGCAGATTGTCGCCGTAGTCGTGTTGTACAAACGCGCCCCGGAGCAGAGCCAGACGATCAATAGTTTGGCGGCGGTCTTCGCAAATGATCCAAAGCTGCTTGACTCCATTCAGGTGATCCTCTGGGACAACAGCCCCACAGCGATACGGCAACCCCAGCTTCCTTTCCCTTTTCAGTTCGGTCATGCGGGCCGGAATGTGGGGACTTCAGGCGCGTACAACTACGCCCTGGAGTCTGCAGAAACAGAGGGATCCCCTTGGCTGCTATTGCTGGATCAGGACACAACGATCGCCGCTGAGTTCCTCCCGCGAATGCTGGAATACAGTCATCTCCTCCAGGGCCAAATGGAGATAGGGGCTGTGGTTCCATTCATTTACTCCCATGGATCTCTGGTCTCGCCTCGGACGCTTGGATATTTCAACCATGTGGGCCGCATCGCACGGACCTCCGCAGGAATTTACCGGCAGCGGGCCTTTGCCGTGAACAGCGCTTCCTTGATGCGGGTCTCTGCCTTACGTGAGATTGGCGGCTATAGCGATGATTTCTGGCTCGATCTTTCCGATGTTTATGTTTTCCAGGAAATGTATCGCAGGGGTAGGTATTTGTTTATTGCCGGAGATCTGACGCTGCAGCACTCAATCACCAGCATGGACTTCGACAAGGACATGGCGCCCGACCGGTACCGCAATTTTCTGGCTGCCGAGAGTGCGTTCGTGGATCTGTATTCTTCCGCTCCGGAGAGAGCCGGTCACCTTTTGCGGCTCCTTTGGCGCGCGGTGCGGCAACGCCGCCAGCATAAGAATAAGGAATTTTCAAGGATGACCTTTGAATATTTTTGGCGGCGTCTCGTCGACAGCAGAACCAAACGAATTCAAAGCTGGCGAGAGCAACTGGTGCGTCGAGATATCACGGTAGTCGAGAACGGACAGATCGTTGGATAGGCAGGCGCATAGATTCAGGCCGGAATTCCGGCCAACTATAATGATCTTTGAATAATGAAGTTAAACCTACCCATTCCGGCGGTTCGGGTTCCGCAGCTCCCGACGATTTCGTACGCGCCGGAAATTCCACGGCTGCATGTCCCGTTTATTTCGCTTCTATTTGAGCCTCGGCCGCTGAAGAAATGGCTTCTCATTTGGCTTTTTTGTCTCTATCTGACTTTCTGCTGGTGGTGCTATTTCCACTGGGAACAACCAAGGTTGACCCACGACAGTTATGTGAGATTCGGCGCGGATTCTCCGACCTATTGGGACGCGGTAAAGTACCGCCAGGAACATGCGAATACGGACAACCTGGTTACGTTCAGCGGGAATTTGCTGGGCCCGGTCCTCGTCGGGACGCTTCTTGGAAACGGAATAGCGGTTGCCATCTTCAATATTTTTCTTTTCTTTATGGCCGTTGAGATTGCGGTCACCATTCCCGGGGTCGACAGGTACTGGCTGGTCTTCTACCTTGCCGTATGCTCGGAAACGGCTCCAGCCCTGGTCACACTGAACAAGGAAATCTTTGTCCTGTTCTCTACCTTGCTGCTGGCTAAGTACATCTACTCAAAGAAGCGATCCTGGACGCTCCTGGCAGTCGTCTTTGTGGCCTCGCTGTTCGCCCGTTGGGAGCAGGTGGCCCTCGTCATGCTGTTTTTATTCTTGCGAAGAAAAGGTTCCTTTTTCGAGCGAAATCCCAAGACCGCCATTGGCTTCGTCATCGGCGTGCTGACCGTGCTCTATGCCCTCATCGCGCGGCTGCCCGGCTCTGGCCTTGCAGCGTTCACGCAATATACGGCGAAGGGTAACACTATCCTCAAGCTGGTCAAAATCCAGGCAGACTTTGGGTTTCCTCTGGTTCTGATACCCAAGATTTTGATGAATCTATTTGGCGAGTTATTAAGGCCGCTTACATTCATACGCGAATATAGCGCGCTCGGCTTCGGCGACCTTCATTCCATCTTTATCATTCCTCTCTTCTCGATTGGCCTGTGTACGCTGCTGGTGATGGCTTATCGTCGGGGCAAGCTGAATCCGAGCCGTCCGATTGCTTTTCTCATCATCATTTACGCCATCACTACAGCGATAACGCCCTTTGTTCAGCCGCGTTACAACTACTTCGCCTACGTTCTGCTCGCTCTGGAGCTAGCCAGGAAAGAGGATCCGGAGGAAGAGGTAGGGATTCTGCCGCGGGTGGAGAAGAATACTCCTGGCATTGGATCGTTCGATCGTGCTGAGGGCGGCTCTCAGTCCTGACCTTTTTTCAGGTCCGGTCATAGAGCAGCTTGCTGCACGAAGTGACGTGTTCTAAGAAGTGCCGTTAGAGGCTGAAGCCCGTACTGGAAAAGTCCCGTTAGGGACGGCTGAAAATCCGCCGCTACTCCGCTACTTGACCCTGGACAATTTTCAGTCGTCCCTTCGGGACTTGTGATGTCTCGAAAGCTCTCCCTAGGACTAGCGTCCTGGGCTAAGGTCAGCCGTCTCTAACGGAACTAAATGCGTGGTTCCCATGCACACTCTAAGGCCCGTTCTGCATCTTGTAGCTGATGTACGGGCTGACGCAGGTACCTTCATAGCGCGAAGTGCGATGAGGTTCCGCAACGGGGCTCGCGGTGATGGGGTCGCCGGCTAAGTGGAACGAAAACTTAGAGCTCGCCGGAACTGAGCCAATTTTGCTGCATTTTCAGGATCTGCTACGACGCGACTGCGGACATAAGACCCGATGACCGAGACACATCCATAGGTGAAGCCCAGAATGAGACCGGCCAGTGTCCACAATGCTCGGAATGGTCCGGATTTCCTATCCGGGGCTTCGGCTGGATCCAACACCTGGATCAATGGAGATGCTTTCGCCTCGTCCATTCTTGCCGCTTCAAACTGGCGGGCGATCAGATCGAAGATCAGCGTGTGGTACTGCACGTCTCTCTGCTTGCGGAGGTAGGCGACTTGATCCTCGGGAAGGGATCTGCTGGTAAGTGAGATATCCCCCGGCTTACGGCCTTTTTGCACGCTCTCCAAGGCACGCATCTGTTCCCGCAGACCTGCTATCTCGCTGTTCAAGCGAATCACATCGGGATTTTGATCCGTGGACGAGGTACGCAGGGCGTCGAGCTGCACTTCACGAGAGATGATCTGGCCCTGGAGCGCGGCCACCTGGGAGATCACGACGCCCGTCTGGCCCGGTTGGGGAGATGGCGCCGGTTTTTTCTTCTGTTTGCTGAAGCGCGATCTCGGCGTCGGTCAGCCGGTCTTTCTCGAGCGCCAGCTGCTGCGAAAAGAAGTTTCTGCGAACGCCGGCTTCGCCGATGATGAGACGGCTGTTAATGTCGTGCAGCTCGTCGACGTAAGCATTGGCAATCTGGGCGGCCGATGTGGATCGCCGTCCTTGACCGTGATGCTGATCATGCCGCCCTTTTCGCTGACGAACTTGGAATTAGCCGCGAGCAAACGGCGCGCTTCGCTCAATTGCTTGGTGTGGTAGGCCTTCATGAGGTCGAGGCGCTTGATCAGCCCATCGGCGACCGTATTGCTCTGCAGAACCGCCAGGTATAGATCGTTCGGATCCTTCACCCCGGCGGAACTGCCCAGCCCTGTCAAGGCTGCCAAACTGCCAAGCTGGCTCACCAGCGGCGGCGCTCGATTGCCCCTGCTGCGGAGGCAAGAACGACAGCTTTTGCGGTAAAGACCGGATGCATGAGAAGCACCAGCACCTGGCCGTGAAACATACCGATCAAGAGTGGACAGGATAATCGTGTACTTCCGCTCCGCCATCACCAACAACAGATCGAGAAGGTCAAATTCGATCCCGGTCGGCCGCCTCGAGAGGCGGACTGTATTCTCTGGTGGGCGGCATTATGGCCATGGCCTGCGGTACCCAGTACTCACGTTAATCCCTTCATGTTACTGCAGTACGGCGATCGCTGCCGCACCCAAGGCAAGTTGGGAGAAAATCTGCGTATAGTTGATAAAGTTCCTCAGACCGGAGGGCCGGGGAACTTTCTCCGGAACCACGACCGTATCGCCTGCATTCAACCGCATGGTGGCGAAGGTATTTCCGAAAACGCCATTCCGCGAATGCCGGCTCACCACCGAACCATCCGCCCGGATGATGAAGGAATCCTTTACCATCGGCACTCTTGGTCGGTCCTCCGGCCAACCGCAGGTAACTTCCCACCTCTCTGAGTGTTTTGGAACAGGAAAGAATTCTGGTCGTAGACGGCGCCTACCACGTTCACCGTGCTGGGCTTGGAGGGAACCACAAAGCGATCACCATCTTCCAGTTGTATATTGGGCAGGGCGGCGATCTCCGACGCGTTCTGGGGAATACTCAGCACCACCCGGCCGGTGGCGCGAATGGTGCGGAACCTTGCGACTAGACTTCGGGATGCGGCTGTCGCCGAGGGGTCCACGTTGCCTACGCTGGCAGAGGCAGCGATGGTGGACCGGTCAATCTCCAGCTCCAGGTTCTGCAGGTAATCATTCAAACGCAATTGCTGCAGGATGCGGGTCGACTCGCGGGTAAAGTTCGATCCGAACAGGTAGGCGTCGGGCGTGATGCCTCCGGCGCGTTCCACCAGTTGGCGCAGGGTCTCACCTGGTAGAACACTATAGATGCCCGCCTGCTTGAACTCGCCCTCCAGGCGAACGAACTTGGTGCGCTGCGATTGCGGGACTTTGATATCGGCCTGGGAGAAGATGGTGACCACATCACCCGGTTCCAGCGCCAGATTCTGCGCCGAGTCGTGGTCAAGGACCAGCTTGCCCGGGATTGAAGGGGACCAGCGAAGTGGTGAGCGTTTGCGGGTTCATCCGCTCAATCACCGCATAGGACCAATCGATTTCTGGCACGGGGAGCGCAACGGTCAGTGCCGGCCGGGGCAGGTTTCCAGCTGACGTCTGAGTCTCATCGGCCAGCGATCGGCTGCCCGGGCTGGTGCACGGTTGACCGTTCTGGGAATTGGTTCCCTGGACGCTTGACCCGGGGACCTGGCCATACTGATTCTGCTGCGAGATGCTGCTGGCGTCAGGGATGCAGTTAGGGTCATTGTTTTGCCCCGTCTGCGTCGAGTTCTGGTTATTGTTTTGCGGTGTGCTGGTGGAGTTCGTCCGGGACCCGTTGGGTTGCTGGCGACTATTCGATGCCGACTGCCCGTTGTAGATAGGAACTCCATTGGAGTCGTATTGCGCCGTGCCCGTCTGATAGCCATTGAGGTCGCGGGGGTAGTAATCCGGGTTATTGGTATATTCCGGCTTGAACTCCGGACCCGGAACCCCCAGTTGGTTCCTGCGTTCCCAGATAATCGCGGGTAATGAGCGACTGACTATCGGGAATGATGTCGCTCAGCTTCATACCTGGATGCCAGGAGAAGCGCCCAGTTTCCGCAACATTGCCGCGCAAGGTAACAGTGTTTTGAAATTGCGGAGAGATGGGAAGCACGCGCAGGATATCAGCTTGTTGGACCGGCGTTGCCAAGCCAGGTCCCTGCGAGCGAGATGTCCACAACGGTGCGATTCTTTTGCGGATCCAGACGCTCCAGCGATGCCCGCAGCAATGAGGCGGTCGCCGAAAGGCCGCCGGCAAAGCGAAGCGCCTCTTCCACGGTAGTGGCGCCCTTCAGTTCGTAGATGGCGGGAATGTGGACGTCACCGGAGACGGCTACTTGTGGCCCAACCGGTGGGATGTAAATTACATCGCCGGGGAGCAGTTGGGCGTCCTTGGACATGTCGCCGAAGATCAGCAGATCGTAGAGATCGAAGTGAGTAATCGTTTGCCCATTGCGGCGAAGCTGGATGTCGCGAAGCGAGCCCTGAACAGCGGGTCCACCGGTGGCGAACAAGGCCGTGACGAGGGTACTGAGTGAACCAAGGGTATACGTACCTGGGCGGCGCGCCTGGCCGACAACAAACACCTGGATAGAGCGGAGTTGCCCCATCTCCACACTTAAATCGTAGCTTTTGTAGATACGCCCGACGGCGTCGTGAATGTGTTGCCTGACCTGGGCATAGGGCAGTCCGGCAACGTGGATTTCGCCTACCTGGGGAAGGTATATCGACCCGGTACGGTCGACGGTAAGTTGGGCATTGAAATTAACCTGTCCCCAAATGCGAACGAGCAGCTGATCGCCCGGTCCGAGAACGTAGTCCGGAGTGACATTGACCTCTCTGAGCGGGGCAAAGGTCGAAGGTACCTGGCGAAAAAGGCTGTCACCATACACCGGAAGGAGGGAGCCCAGCGACCCACGGACGAGAAGCTGGAAGTCTGTCGGGGCGGAAGGGGCCCGAATCGCAAGAAGCCGGGACTCCTCGAGGGCGGCCAATTGAGACTGGGCGCCACCGAGTCCACCCTGGTCAATAATGCTTTGTACCCTGCCGTTCATTCCCGAGGACTGCAGCCCGGGATACTGCCCGGACAGGCCGCTCCCCGCGCCGGTAACTGTTCCATAGCTACCCCCGCCGGACGTGCCATTGGAGCCTGCACCCAGTTGGCCGAGGCCCTGGGTTGGGGCCTGATCCTCACTGACACAACTGCCATCGACTGAGGAAATAACTCCCGATGGGCAGTCGAAGGTATCGGAACCAGAAGAAAGTTGAGCAGCAGCAATTGGCAGTTTTATCTGCACTACACCCGCGATAAGAAGAATCGCGAAGAAAAGACCTGAACGCTTACCCATAATTTGTAAAAGCCGAAGACCCGCTCAGCAAAGAGCCATGTCTCCCGCCCAAGCTTTACTCCTTTGTCATCGGGCGCAGCTTATCCGCGAAGGATGAACTCATCCAATTCTTAGTTTAGTTTAGGGCCTAACGGGGGATGTGCAAATTGTTTTCCCGCGGAGCGACCGGAAGGGACCTGATTGGAGCTGGAAACGGACCTTACTGTCGTAGCGGACCCGGGAGAACTGCGGGTTACAAGGCACGTCTCCCTCTACCGCCGGTGGTATGGTGGGACCAGTGCGATAGGAGGCATCCGTGAGGGCGAGGGGTGGGTTTTGGGTGATTGCGCTCCTCGTGGCGGCAAGCTTGTTCCAGATCGATCTGCATGCATTTGCGGCAGCAGCGCCCCAGGGGCCCGTTGCGGCGACCAGCGTCGCCGGCACTGACATCGGCGACCGGGTGAACCATGCGCTGAAATCGTGCGCGCTGCAGTGCACGGTTTATATCCCGCCTGGAAACTACGCGTTTTCCACTCCCATTCGTTTGGAGTTGAACCCTTTCGGCAAATACAAGCTGAGCGGTGATCCAGGAGCCGTGCTCGCCTATAGGGGAACGGGCGATGCCATCGTTACCACGGTGAGCAACCTCTCAGGGTCTTCGCAGTTGTTGATTGAAGGTTTTCAGCTCCTGGGAAATGCCCATGCGGCTGCCGGCATTCACACCATGCCGACCAACCGGATCACGATCCGCAACATGGTGATCACCGGATTTACTGGTGGCGACGGCATTCTGGTTGAGGGTACGAACAGCTCAAATATCTACGACAATCTGATCTCCAATAACAAGAATGGAATCCGGCTGATTCCCACCGTGTGCAGCAGCGGTCATCCACTCCACTGCGGGACTTCCGAGAGCGGGCCGCCGTTTGCTGCGAACGCGATTCACGTTACCGATAACCAGATCACGAGCAATGCGCAATGGGCGATTGTCGAGGACACTGTGATGGTCGGACACGGTCTGTCGGAGACGCTGAACAATCTCTATATGGGCAACGATTTCGAGGCTAATGGGGCTGGGGCCATTTACCTGACCCGGTCGCGCGGGACCATCATCAGCGCGAATTATTTTGAGGGATCACCCCGCCAGGTAGTCCTGGGTATGCCCAACGGCGGAAGCGGGTATCGCGCGTACGGCCCGGTCGTGCGTGACAACTATTTCACAACCACGATGGCTACGCCCTACAACATTGAGATTGAAGATGCCGACAGCGCACTGATTGAGGGCAATAGCGAGTTGGTCGCTTCGCTTGGAGCGAAGAACTGCTTCATCAATATTGTCGGGTCGACCCGCACTTATATTTCGAAGAACGCCGTGTACCAGAAGAATGCGTACTGTTACAACGGAGCTCCGGGGACTCCACCTGCTGGGGATGGGTCTTTCTTTTTTGGGCATTAGCACGCGTTAAATGGATCAGACAATCCAAGTGGATTCTCCTCCCCATCAGTCTGGGAAGCAACTGTCCAACGTATCCATGAAAGATCCGTAGACCGCAGGTCCCTCGGCTGCGCTCGGGATGACAAGGGTGAGGGCGCAACAGTTTCACAGAGAGTGGTGCCGGACCGAGTCATTTGTGGCCGTTCCTGGATGGCATTCGGGAACTCAGCAGCGCACAATCTTTTCTGAAAGCAGCCCTTTGGTTGCGTTTCTCGAGTCGACTACAAGCTGCGCTTCCTTCACGATGCCTGCGTAGTCGTAGGAAGAATGGTCGGTGACAATCAGTACGCAATCGTAATCGTGAAGGTTTTCGAGGGGCTGCGACTTCATGTTCAGGTTGTATTTTCGACCACGTCCCACGGTGGGAAAGAATGGATCGTTGTAACTCACGGCAGCCCCTTCTTGCTGCAACATCTCAATGATCGAGAGCGAAGGGGATTCGCGCAGATCGTCCACGTCCCGCTTGTAAGCCAGACCGAGCACAAGAATACGCGATGCCTTAAGCGGCTTGCCGCGCTGGTTGAGCGCGGAGGATACCGCCGCTACTACGTGATAAGGCATGGCTTCATTTACTTCGCCCGCCAGTTCGATAAAGCGAGTGCTGAAGTCGAATTCCTTCGCCTTCCAGCTCAGATAGAAGGGATCGATCGGAATACAGTGCCCACCAAGGCCAGGACCTGGATAGAACGGCTGGAAGCCAAATGGTTTGGTAGCGGCCGCGCCAATCACCTCCCAGATGTCGATTCCCATGCGCAGGCAAAGCAGTTTTAATTCGTTCACCAAGGCGATATTCACGCAGCGGTAGATGTTCTCAAGCAGCTTGGTCATTTCGGCTGCCGCTGGACTGGATACGCGGACCACGCGGTGGAAGGCCACTTTGTACAACGCTTCCGCGGCCTCAGCCGCCAGGGGCCCCAGGCCGCCCACGACCTTGGGAATGTCGCGGCGGTCGATGCTGGTGTTGCCGGGATCTTCCCGCTCGGGGGAGTAGGCGACCAGAATACCGTCCGGGATCATCGCGTCGCGTATCACCTTAACGCGGCCGGCGCGCTCAATGGCGGGAGCGATCAACTCTTCCGTCGTGCCCGGGTAGGTCGTGCTTTCGAGGACCACCAACTGGCCAGGACGCAGATGGTCAACGATCGAGTCCATCGTGGCTGCGATGTAGCTCATATCCGGCGTGTGGTGGTCACTGAGCGGAGTGGGCACGCAAATCAGAATGGCATCGACGCCGGCGATCTCCGAGAAGTCGGCGGTCGCGTGAAAGCCCTTGCCCTGCGCGCTCTTGATTTGTTCCGGGTCGATACGATGAATATAGGATTCGCCTGCGTTCAGGTGATCCACTTTCGCCGCATCGATATCAAAGCCGGTGACACGAAAGCCTTCCTGGCTGAAGAGCAGTACCAGCGGGAGACCGACGTAGCCCAGACCGATGATCCCAACCCGCAGTTCCCGCTTTTCTACAAGTGACAGCCATTGTGGCAAGTTTGTCTGCTCGGCCAAGCCCTTCTCCATGGAACGCTCACTTATCGTGAGGCAACCGGAATCTTCAGCGTCTCGCGATACCATTCCACCGTGCGCTGCAGCCCTTCTTCCACCCCGACGAGCGGGCGATAACCAAAGGCCTCCGCAGCAGAGGAAATATCGGCCTGCGAATGGAGGATGTCTCCCGTCCGAGACTTTGCGTAGAGCGGCGGCTGCTCAAACCCGGTCAGTTTGGCCAATAGCTGATAGATCTGCTTCAATGTATACCGGCCGCCGCAAGCAGTATTGAAAACCTTGCCAGCGACCTTTTCCGCCGGCGCCGCACAGGCCAGCAGGTTAGCGGAAATGATGTTATCGATATAAGTGAAGTCCCGGCCCTGATCACCGGTGCCATAGATGGTCGGCCGTGTCCCTTCCAGCATCTGCTGGACAAATTTGGCGAGCACCCCGCTGTAGGGCGAATCGGCTCCCTGGCGCGGCCCAAAAACGTTAAAGTAGCGTAAGCTCACGGTCTCCAGGCCGTAGACCTGCCAGTAACTGCTCATGTAGTACTCGCCCACCAATTTTTGTACCGCATAGGGGGAAATTGGCATGGGGCGCATGGATTCTTTGCTGGGCAGAACCGGCTGATTCCCATATGCGGAAGAAGATGCCGCGTAAATAATCCGCTTTACGCCCTCCGCACGCGCCCCTTCGAGGACATTGAATGTCCCCTCGACATTGCATCGGTGGCTGGGCTCAGGGTGGGCGACGGAAAGGGGAACAGAGGGCAATGCCCCTATATGCAGGATGTAATCAATGCCTTCACAGGCAGCCCGGATGGCGGAGGCGTCGCGCAGATCAACTTCGCGAAAATCAATCTGATCATGAATTTCGGCCAGGTTAGCGGCTTTGCCGGTCAGGTAGTTATCTACACCACGAACCTGTTCCCCGCGTTCTACCAGGGCTCTCGCCAGGGACGATCCAATAAAACCCGCGATTCCAGTAATGAGATATTTCGCCATCGACGATCAGGGCCAACTCTGAAAATAGCACACCGTATAACTCGGGGACTATTCCTCGGCCCAGAAGCCGGTTTGCGCAAAATCTTCCGCCATTCGCTGTATGTACTTTTTGGAATTGAACTTCTTGCCCGTGGAAGCGCCCGACATGTAACGAATGGTGCCAAAGATGGGGCGATCGAACCAGGGACGATCGAACTTGCCCACAATGGACCAGGCAATGCCGGCGTATCCATTCGGGTCTCTGCCATCGAGAAAGTAGCGGTCGTTGAGTGTGACGCAGGTATCGAATGCCCTGGCCGGATCGGGAGACCATTCGAGGATCTTTTTTGCCCAGTACATACGCATGTAGTTGTGCATCCATCCAAACTTCACCATTTGCGTTTGGGCAGCATTCCAGAGCTCATCTTTGGTCTCGGAGCGTTCCAACTGTTCGATGGTATAGAGATGTTCCCTGCGGTCGCGTGCGTGCTCCATCAGTGTTTTGCGGGCCCACGGCTCGGCACATTCGAACGAGTCGTAGTTCTCGGTAAACTTGACGAAGTTCACCGCCAACTCCCTCCATCCGATCAACTCGCTGATGTATGAATCCCGTGCAGCCTGAGGGACTTTGCCATCGTTGAACGCTTTCTCGACGGCCAGGGCGATGGTAATGGGGCTGATATGACCAAAGTGCAGATAGGGTGACAGCCGGCTGGTTCCATCCACCTCGGGATGATTTCGGTTCTTGTCGTAAGCAGCCAACTCCTTATGAACAAAATCGTGAAGGCGTTTGACTGCGGAATGCGTTCCGCCGGTGAAGCTGTCGACGGGGCCGACGGAACGATCCAGTGTCTTCCATCCGTGGGTCACGTCTTCGCGTACAGCAAAGGACTCGAGACCGTGTGGTGCTTTCCACGCGTGTTGGGGAATTATATTGGCCTGCGGAACCAAGAATTTTGGCAGCTCGGCGTAGAGTTTTGGCCGGAAGATATGCAGAGCGTACATGCGCTTTTGAAACAAGCCGGAGGGCACGACCACATCGGCATCGACGGTCCAGAATGGAATACGCAGGCGGCCTGCCAGCACCTTCCGCCAGCGCTCTGGCTCGCGGCACGGATTTTCGTCGCCGATGACCATGGCGGCGTTTACTTCCGCCAGCAGCGTTTGCAGAGAATTGTTGGGTGGGCGGCGCACGATAAAACCGATCTGCCGCTGTTGCAAATCCTCTTCGATATCCACCAGGCCCTGGTTCAGGAAGACGTAATGGCGAAGGTTGGCGTGGGGGAAATTGGAGATGGCAGAGAAATAGACCAGTACGGGAAGTTCCAGGGCGTTGGCGACGTCCACCGCGACGTCGAGGGCGGGATTATCGAGTGCTCTTTCTGCTCGCTGCATCCAGTAGACGATGCATTTTCCGTCGGGTGCAGGAGCTCCACCGCGCCGGACCAGAACTCTGGGATTGGCTGCGATTTTGCGCAGCGGCTCGGGGATATCGTCTTGTTCAGTTGGTTTGGAGGTCATTGGAGAGGAAAGGCTCTATTAGCTTTTTACCGCACTACAAATCCTAGGCGCCCCATATCTAGCTATTTTTCGCCAGATATGGGGTACCACGAATTTTATTCCTTTAAGTTTGCCGGGGGCTGAAAGTTGCCGGTTTAGTCCCTTGCCCACTCAAGCCAACATAAGGCGTGCATGGGGCACCCTGCGCTTTGTTGGCGGGATCGAGTGTCGAGCGGTTACCAGAGGCCCCAGTTACGGCTGATGTAGTCGGATAGGGTCATGGTGATCAATACCAGAAAGGTGAAAAAGCCGGCGCCCACGGTAAGCATCATCACTTTTGAGCTGTAGCGAATGTGCATGAAAAAAAGAATGACCAGCACAGCCTTTAAGCAGGCGATGGCAAGGGCAACGATCGGGCTGAATACCCCCATATTGATGAAGGCCGCACCGGTGGTGGTGGCAGTGAGCACCAGCAACGCCACAAGAATGGTCAAGTATGTCTTGGGCCCGACGACGTGATGTTCGTGTTCCGTGGGAGCGGACATGCGTTCTCTCCTTCTACTTCAAAGGATGGCGGCTGATGAGGTACAGCAGCGGGAAAAGGAAGATCCAGACAATATCAACGAAGTGCCAGTACAGTCCGAAGTTATCGATGGTTGATGTATGTCCATTGGTATATGCGCCGTGGTACGCATGGTAGAGCAGGAAGAACAAAATGCTGATACCGATGACCATGTGCAGCGCGTGCATGCCAGTCATGGCAAAGTAGAGGAAGAAGAAGAGCTGGGCGTGCTGCGCCATATCGGGCGCCAGCGGAACATCCCGCTTGTCGGTGGGATGGACGAAATCTTCCACGCTGAAGCTTGCCCCGGGAATGTGGTGCTCGACGTATTTATCGTGATACTCCACACTCTTGATGCCGAGGAAGACCAGGCCCAACAGAATCGTCAGGCTAAGCGAGGTCAGCAGGCCTTTGCGGTTACGCGTTTCTGCTGAGTAGACCCCCATGGCCATGGTGAAGCTGGAAAGGATGAGGACGGCGGTATTGGTCGTGCCGAGACCGATTCCCAGCGTGTTGCTGCTGGCCACAAAGGCGTCGTAGTACCAGTTGCGGTACAAGAGGTAGGCCATGAACAGTCCGCCGAAAAACATGATTTCGGTCAGCAGGAAGAGCCACATGCCGAAGCTGGCAGTCTCCCGCTGCTGCTCCACCGTGACGAAATGGTGGCGCAGGTAAGCTGGATGCTCCTCGTGCCCTTCGTGGGGATCCGCGTGTCCGGTGGCGATCGTTTGGCTATCCAACAGTCGTTACCTCGTGTTCGGTCTTATGAGCCAACCAGTCATAATCGTAAGCTTCGTGATCCATGATCGGTATATCGACAAAGTTTTCGGTCAGGGGAGGCGACTGGGTCTGCCACTCCAGGCCGGTCGCCTGCCACGGGTTGCTGCCCGCGATCTTACCGTACTTGAGCGACCACGGCATATAAAGCATAGGTAGCAGATAGCCAATGCCGAGCACGGTGGCACCCGCCGTCGACAGGACATTCAGGACCTGAAATTCCGGCGGGTAAGCATGATATCTGCGCGGCATGCCCAGGTAACCCACGATGAATTGCGGGAAGAAGGTCAGGATGAAGCCGATGAATGTAGTGACCGCGCTCAATTGGGACATCGATTCCGGATACATGCGGCCAGTCATCTTGGGCCACCAGAAGTGGACCCCGGAAAGGTAGGCCATCAACATTCCACCCACCATGACGAAATGGAAGTGGGCCACGATGAAGTAGGTCTCGGTGAGGTGGATGTCCATGCCCAGCGACCCGAGAAATACCCCGGTAAGGCCGCCGATCGTGAACAGGCCCATGAAGCCGAAGGCATACAGCATCGGCGTCTCGAAGGTGATGGAACCCTTATAGAGAGTCGCCGCCCAGTTGAAGATTTTGATTGCCGAAGGCACGGCCACCAGCATGGTGAGGAGCGAGAAGACCAGCGCCGAGTAATTGGAGACGCCCATGATGAACATATGGTGCGCCCAGACAAAGAAGCCGAAAACGGCAATGGCGACTGAAGAGAAGGCGACTGCGGTGTAGCCGAAGACGCGCTTGCGGGAGAAGGTACTGACGACTTCGGAAATCACTCCCATACCGGGCAAGATCATGATGTACACGGCGGGGTGCGAATAGAACCAGAAGAGATGCTGGAAGAGGAGCGGATCGCCACCCTTGGTGGGATCGAAGACGCCGATGCCGATGGTGCGCTCGAGCATGACCAGAACCAGCGTGATGGCCAGAACCGGTGTGCCCAGAACCATCAGAATCGAAGCCGCGTAGTGCGACCAGATGAACAGGGGCAGACGGAACCAAGTCATTCCCGGGCAACGCATGCGGTGAACGGTCACGATGAAGTTCAGGCCGGTGAAGATGGAACTGAACCCGGCGATGAAGACGCCCATCGCGGCCGTGATCACGTGCGTATTCAGGTAGTGGGTGCTGAGCGGGGTGGTGAAGGTCCAGCCGGTATCGACGCCGCCGTTCAGCAGGGCAAAGACCAGGAAGCACGCGCCGGCGATGTACAGGTACCAGCTCAACAGGTTGATCTTGGGAAAGGCCAGATCTTTGGCCCCAACCATGATGGGGATCACGAAGTTCCCTACCGTCGCCGGCACCGAGGGCACCAGGAAGAGGAAGATCATGATCACGCCGTGCATGGTGAAGAGCTTGTTGTAGGTATCGGAGGCAACCAGATCGGGCAGGGGCGTCAGCAGCTCCAAACGGATCAGGCCGGCAAAGGCGCCACCGATAAAGAAGAAGAACGTGATCGAGATCAGATACAGCATGGCGATGCGCTTGTGATCGCCGGTGAGCAACCAGCTCTTGAGGCCGTATTCGCTATTGAGGTAGCTCAGCTTTGGCAGCTGAGCTTCTTCCTGGTTTGGAAGCGAGACAATGGTACTCATTTGTTCACCGTTCCCGGCACGACAGGTGCCGTCCTACCCGACTTGGTGGGTCCACTATGGCCGGCTCCCAGCGTCTCCTGGGGGCGGTAATTCATTGCGGGCGAGCTCGAGCCAGAACTGGACGGGCCGGCTTGCCCAACGGGAAGTTGACTCGCAGTCAACGTTTGCTGCACTCGATAATTCGAATTGAGGTTCTTGATGTATTCGACCAGGTCGATCAGACCCTCTTCGCTGACCTGCCCCTGATACGTAGGCATGATCGGAGCGTAGCCCGCAGTCACGCGGGTCGAGGGGTTGAGAATGGCCTCGCGAAGAAAAGCGTCGTTCGCGGTAATTGTGGAACCATCCGCCATCTGCAAGCGGGAGCCGTATACCTCAGCCAGGTTGGGACCGCGAGCGGTCGCTGCACCTGAGTGGCAGGAGGCACAGCCGAGACTGGCAAACAGGCGCTCGCCGTTTTGCGCCAGGGATGCCCCACTGGTGCTGCCGGAGGCCCATTTTTGATAATCGTCGGGGGTCATGGCGACGATTTCTCCAATCATGGCGGAGTGGTCGGTGCCGCAGTATTGCGTACAAAACAAATGATAGGTGCCCGTCGCAGTGGCTTCAAACCAAACCGTGGAGTAGCGGCCAGGGATCACTTCCCGCTTTACCCGAAACGCAGGGATGGAGAAGCTGTGAAATACGTCCTGCGAAATCATGGTCAACTGCACCTGGCGGTTGATGGGAATGTGCAGTGAATCAATTTCGTGCTGTCCGCCCGGGTGTTCCGCCTTCCACATCCACTGCTTGCCCACGATGTAGATGTTCATGGCGTTGGTGGGTGGGTCGTAAATACGGAAATAGAGCAGCGCTCCCCAGACGAAACAAATCATGAACAGCGCCAAGGGGATGATGGTCCACGTGGCCTCGAGCAGAGTGGAGCCTTCGATCTGCGTGGCAACGGGATTCTTCTCCTTGCGGTACATGATGGAGAAGCCGAAAACCAGGATGATCACTGCGATCATGCCCACAGCGGAGATCGCGATCAGAAAGAAGTAGAACGCGTCCATGTAGGGCGAAATAGCCGAGGCCTCCGGCGGAAAAAGGGCAGAGTTCGTCAGCCACCTTACGAGAAACTGCCACAGCACTGGACTTATATGCATCGTTACCCTTTACCCTTGAAATCCCGGCGGAAGTTCACCAGCATGAAGCTGCCCAGGCCTAAAAAGGTCAGCAGGCAGCCTGCCTGCACGACCCGGGCGATGACCAGGCTGTGCCGGTTCAACTTCGGATCATAGCGATAGCAGTAGGTCAAAATATTGTCGACCGGGGTGCCGATGGTGTTGTGGGACGCTTCGACCAATCCCAACTCCAAATCCCTGGGAGCGTATTCGACCCCGAGGTAGTACTGCGCCATGCGTCCTTCCGGGGTGACCACTTCAATCGAGCTGGCATGAGCAAACATCGCGGGTTTGCCATCCGGCTGCGGCAAACGCACATAGCCCCAACCCACGGCCTTCGCAAGGGCGGTGATGTCCGGTTGCGCACCGGTGAGAAAATGCCAGCCTGCTGCGGTCTCCGGACGGCCATAGCGCTTTACATAAAGCGCTTTTTTGGCCTCCGCCATGGCTGGTGTCTCGGCTGGATCGATACTCACGATCACGACCTGGAAGTCCTTGCCTGGGGTCAGGTTCACCATCTCCAACGCGCCGACCAGACCGTTCAGGTCCTCCATGCACAGGATCTGGCACTGGTAATAGACCAGCGAAAGGATCACCGGTTTCTTGCCGAAATAATCTCCCAGCTTGACGGTCTTGCCGGTTTCGTCACGGAAAGAGGCGTCGAGCGGCAGCTGCTGACCCAATCGCTGGTCGATCTTGACGGTGTTGAGGACATCCGGGAGGTGGTCCTGGGCGGGATCGCCCATGGTCTTTTCCCCGTAGGGCGCCACCTGGGCGAGCACCGGCGCGGCGGCGGGCAAAAGCATGGCTGCCGCCATCAAGAACCGGATTGTGCCCTTACTTTGCATCAAAATATCTCTACCTGTATGGTATCGCCGACCTAAAGCTGTTCGCGAATCTGAGCCGTCTGTGATTGGACCCGCTCAATATTCTCGACTACAGCAAGCATTCAATGACCTGCTCCCAAAGCTGCCTGATCTCCCGGCTTCTCGCCGCGCATCCGCTGCTGCTCCAGGGTCTCCATGTACTGCTGTTCGTAGCCGGTCCGGGCAAATCCATCGGTGAGCGGCACAGCCAAGACCGGAGCCCGATCCCCTGCCATCAACGGTTCGCTGGTTTGCTCCTCGGGAGCGACCGGCAGTCCGTTCTTGGCGATGATTTCCATCGCGCGGGCAATGGGGATGCGGACTTTACCGCTGGACCGATCGACCCAGCTGTAGTAGTTCAGGAGCAAATCTTCCCGGGCATGCATTTCAGCGATTTCCTGGTTACCGTCATCGGTTTGCAGCCGTGGGGTGGGGAAACGCTGGACCATCTGGTTAAGCTGGTTCTGCTCCATGACCGCATTCGACGTCAAATCCTGCCGCTTGCCGTTTGGCTGGGCGCCGATCATGTTCCACTTGTTGGGTGGCCCGTCGCTTTTCAGAATGGCCGTGTTGATGACCTTGCCCATACCGAAACAGAAGATGAAGAACACGCCGACAAAGGCGCCCAGTGAGGCGAGAAAGACCACGATGCCGTTGACGTTGACATCGGTGACTTCATAACCGGGCGAGTCTGTGCCCGGATTGTAGTCAGTGCTATTCGGATCGTGCGGGTCGTGTGACTCATGCGTGGGCATGTTCGCCCTCCAAAATCTCTTCCAGGTGAGGATCGTTGGTCTGGATCAACGGGCGCTTCATCATCTGGCCAAAGTAGAACCACATCCACAGGGAAATCACGACGACTGGAACGGTCATGTATTCCAGAATGCCAAAGCTGAAATGGAGGTTGCGCCTGGCGTCGGCGAAATTCGGTTCAATCAGCCAGAACATATCCCAGCAGCGGGCGAAAATCATGATCTTGCAGACCAGGACGATGCGATCTTTATTGCGCTTCAGGTCGGCCGAGAGCAGCAAAGTGAAGGGAATGAGCCAGTGAAACACAAAGTCCAGCGAGGCGATCACGCCCCAGCCACCGCGAATGCGGTCGAGGTACCAGGGGATTTCTTCCGGAAGGTTTCCCGACCAGATGATAAGGAACTGCGAAAAGGCTATATAGATGTTGAGCATCACGAAGGCAAAGGCCAACTTGCCCAGGTCGTGCTGTTCGGTTTTGCGGAGGACGGTGTGCATGGGCTCGGCCTGGGACAACCTCACCACGGTGATGATGGAGAGCGCCAGAACGCCATAGCCTTGACCAACCAGAAACATGAACCCATACATGGTCGAGTACCAGGTTGGGTCGAGAGACATAACCCAGTCGATGGCACAGACGCTCATGGTGATGGAATAAACCAGGACGCCAAAGCCGCTGAGGTTTTCCAGGCGAACTTGCCAGAACCTCACGTTGGGATGAGCGTCGGCGTCGCGCTGGAGCCCCCACTTGTTGAGCAGGTGCATGAAGATAAACCAGATTGCAAAGCAAATCGCAGATTGTATCCATACGCTGCCCACGCTCAGCATGGGATGCTTGTAGGCGATGGTACGCGCCTGCTCGTAAGTGATCAGGTGCTGGTGGAAGGCCTGCATGGGGTTGGTGTACTGCGCCCACAGATACAACTTCTTCATGAAGATGCCGATGGGCAGGAACAGTACGATGATCAGAGGCAGGCAACGGGACATCGCCTCCAGCGGTCTGCGCAGGAGCAAGCCCCACTTACCGCCGCTCAAATACTGCACCATCAAGAGCGCCAGGCCGCCCACGGTAAAGCCCCAGCTAATGATGTAGCCGAGCAGGTAAGAGCGCAGCAGGTGATCGATGCCGTCGTGATCGACAGTCGCCGCAAGTACTGCGAGCACGACCGACAAAACGGCAAAGATAGCGCCCACAACCATGGCCCGGCGCCGCCACGCAGTCAGCAGCAGCGGGGCATTCAACTCGGAGGGTAGCGTGTTTGCGTGGTGTTCGTGAGCCATGTCTTTTCCTGACCTATTTCAATCCCTTCGGCTTGACTGCGTTGCCGCTGGTGGCTGCACCACCACCTGGCTGGCTCATGGCGGGCACCGGACTGTCTGCCGTCGCTGGGGCCATGCCGGGGGTCCCCTGGCTTGCATCGGGCGGCAATGCTGAGACTGCGGTTGCGGGTAGCGACCAGGGCTGCGCGAAGGAGTCGGGCAATCCTTCCCGCTCCGCAATGTCCTTCAGATTTTGTACCTGAACTCCGGAGGGAACCTCGCCTTCCCTGGCATTCTGGCTGATCTGGAGAGCACGGATATATGCGGCGACCGACCAGCGGTCGGCAGGAGTGAGTTGGGCCGCATATTCCGGCATCGCTCCGTATCCGTTGGTCATGACGTAGAAGTAGTGACCCAGCGGCTCGGCCAGGATGCGCGCCGAGTGGAAGTTACCTGCGGGCTTATAGCCACGCTGCACGATCATGCCGGCGCCATTGCCCACGCGCGAATGGCAGGGGGTGCAGTAGATGTTGTACCGCTCCTGACCGCGAGCCAGCACCTGCATGGAGACGGGGAAGGGCATCAAGTCCGCTTCCTTGCCGTCGATCAAGCCGGTGTAGAAAAAGCTGTCTTCGCCCAACTGCCCGCGAGCGACGGTATGCGCCACCTGAGGGCGAACCGAGCGCCCGTCAGCAAAGAAGGTGGTGCTTCGCTGGGGCACAAATTTCGGCTGATTCTGCATGTCCTGGCGACAGCCGGCAACAGCGAGTGCAGCGAAGCCCAAAGCCAAAAGGCGCGAAGGACGGATTCGGGTCGTCAGCTTAATACTCCACCTCCACGACCGAGACCGGCCCAAAGCTTTCCAGGAAGCTGCGCGATTCCGCCACTTCAAACTTGGGGTCGTTCGCTTCCAGACAAAGAAAGAATTTATCGACCATCGCCCCATTGCGGAAATTCGGAGCATTGAAGAGTGGGTGATAAAGCTGGGGCAGGCCGCACAAAGCAAGCATGCCGAATGCCGCCGAAAGACCAGCCCATAGAATTGTCCACTCGTAAGCAGGGATAATGAAGGCCACCCAGGAGAAGAGCGGACGGCCAGCGATGTTCAGCGGATACGCGAAGACCGAAACCCAGGTCTCCATCAGGAACATGGCAGCCAGCCCCATCAATCCACCGACCAGGCAGATGAGCGGCACGTAGTTGCGGTGGAAACCGATTGCTTCCGCCGCTTCTTCCACTGGATACGGGGTGTAGCAGTCCATCCGCCGCCAACCTGCGTCGTAGGCGGTCTTTGCAGCCACAACCAATTCGCCAGGAGTATCGAACTCCGCCACCAATCCGTAGATTCCTTCACGCACAGGCATCAGTCACCCGCCTCCATTGCTTCCGGCTCCGCGTTCACTTTGGCCTGCGGCAGCATCATGCGAATCTCAGACATCGGGATCATGGGCAGGAAGCGCACGAATAAGAAGAATAGTGCCGTGAACAGGCCCAGGGTGCCGAGGAAGGTACCGTAGTCCCACCGGGTTGCGCGATACGTTCCCCAGGACGAGGGAAGGAAATCGCGGTAGAGGCTGGTCACGACGATCACGAAGCGTTCGAACCACATGCCGGTATTGATGATCAGCGACATGATGAACATTTTGGTGGGACTGACCCGCGTACTGCGCAACCACAACAGTTGCGGAAGCGCGATGTTGCAGGTAATCAGTACCCAGTACGCCCAGCCCATGGGACCGAACATGCGGTTCCACATCATGAAGTATTCCCAATGGCTGGCGGAGAACCAGGCCATGAACACTTCCATGGAATAGCCGTAGGCGACGATCAACCCGGTGGCCAACATCACCTTACCCATATTGTCGATATGGCGGATGGTGATCAGGCCTTCGAGGTGATAGAACTTGCGGATGGGAATGGCCAGGGTGATGACCATGGCGAACCCGGAGTAAATGGCGCCGGCGACGAAATAGGGCGGGAAAATCGTGGTATGCCAGCCCGGCAAGACCGCTACGGCGAAATCAAAGCTGATGACCGTATGTACGGAGAGCACCAGGGGCGTAGCCAGACCGGCCAGCAACAGGGAAGCGGTTTCATACCGCATCCAGTGCCGGACCGAGCCGCGCCATCCGAGAGAAAGAATGCCGTAGGTGTATTGGGCAAGCCTGGTCTTGGCCCGATCGCGCATGGTCCCGAAATCGGGGATCATGCCGATGTACCAAAAGACAACAGATATGGTGGCGTATGTCGAGACCGCGAACACGTCCCATAGCAGCGGGGAGCGGAATTGCGGCCAGACGTTCATGGTATTGGGATAAGGAAAGAGCCAGTACCCCAGCCAGGGACGCCCGACGTGGATCAGCGGGAACATACCGGCGCAGACCACGGCAAAGATGGTCATCGCTTCCGCGAAGCGGTTGATGGAATTGCGCCATTGCTGCTTGAAGAGCAGCAGAATCGCAGAAATCAGCGTGCCGGCGTGGCCGATACCAATCCACCAGACAAAGTTGATGATGGCGAAGCCCCAACCGACGGGGATATCGAGGCCCCAGATACCGACGCCCTTGAGAAACAGCCAGGTGACCGCTGTAAACAGGACGAGGCAGATGGTGCTGGCCAGCATGAAGCCGAAGAACCACCCCATCGGGGTGTGCGGCGTGAGCACGATGCGGGAAATAACATCGGTCACCGATTTAAAGGTGTATCCGGGGGCGATGACCCGAAACTCGCCTGTCTTCGGGTCCAGCTGCGGATCGCTTACGGGTAAATCTGGTTTGGTCGCCATGCTGCGCTAACCTTTCAGCTCTTCGCAGGCGCGTGCTCGATGCGCGCCTCGGCCAGTTCCGGGTTGGGGTTAAAGACTTCCGCAATGTAAGTGGTGCGGGGACGAGTATTCAGGTCCGCCAGCACGCCATAATTGCGCTGCTGCAACTTCAGCTTTCTCACTTTGCTGGCCTTGTCGTTGATATTGCCGAAGACGATGGCGCCGGTGGGGCAAGCCTGCTGGCAGGCGGTGACTACTTCACCGTCGCGGATTTCCCGATTTCCTTTATCCGCCGCAATCTTCGCGGCGGTGATCCGCTGCACGCAGTAGCTGCACTTTTCCATGACGCCGCGGCTGCGCACCGTCACATCAGGGTTGCGCATCAGCTTAAGGCTCTCGGTCTCGAAATCGGAGAAGAGCAGGAAGTTGAATCGGCGCACCTTGTAGGGGCAATTGTTGGAGCAATAACGAGTGCCCACGCAGCGGTTGTACACCATGACGTTGAGGCCTTCGGTCGAGTGAACCGTAGCACCCACCGGGCATACCTGCTCGCAGGGCGCGTTCTCGCATTGCTGGCAGGTCATGGGCTGAAAGTGCGCTTTCGGCGCGTCCAGATCGCCTTCGAAGTAGGTGTCGATGCGAATCCACTGCATGATGCGGCCAGTCATCGTGTTGTGACGGCCCACCACGGCAATGTTGTTTTCCGCATAGCAGCTCACTACGCAGGCGTTGCAGCCAACGCAGGAGTTCATGTCGATGGCCATGCCCCAGGCGTTCTTGTCATAACGCCAGTTGTTGAACATGCTGGTATCTGGTTCCGGATCTTCCGGTTCTTTCTCCTCTTCATGGGCGAAGTTCGGATTCTCTTTGAACTCGTCCAATGTCGCGTAGCGAATGATGCCGCGGGTGGCGGCCTCGTTACCCTCAAGCGAGTGAGTGCCGGAACCATCTCCACCAGCTTCGGTGGAGCGGTGGTCGGTGTAATGACTCTTGGTGACGGCAAACTCGAAAGTTTTTCCGGTCTTGGTCATGGTTGCGCCGGGAGCGAACAGCAGCGCATTCGAGGTGCGAATGGCGTAGGCGTTGAAACCCAATCCGCCGGCCACGCGGCCCCCGTTCTGACGTCCGTAGCCCAGATAGACCGTTACTGAGCCGTCGGCGTGACCAGGAACAGCCAGCACTGGAGCCAACACCGTGTTCCCGTTTGACTTGATGGCCACTACGTCCTGTTCGGCCAAGCCGAATTTTGCCAGCGTCGGGTAGCTCATCAGCGCCGCGTTATCCCACGACATGCTGGTGACTGGCTTGGGTATTTCCTGAAGCCAGCCGACGTTCGCGTAGCGCCCGTCGTAGACGTTGGGATCGGGACGGAAGATCACCTCGACAGTTCCGCTTTGCTCGGCCGGTGCGGTGACTGCCAGGTCGCCCACCTTGGCGGAAATTGTTTTGGGCTGAAACGCGCTTCCCGCTACCATGCCGTCGTGAAGGATCTTGCGCCAGCCATGTTCGGCATCGGGCCCCAAATTCCCCTGCCAGGTCTTGCGCACCGCATCGTACGGCGAGGTGTCGGGGTCGTTGAGCATGGACTGGATGACATCGTGGGCCGACTTGCCACCGTAGAGCGGATCGATCATGGGCTGGATCACGGTGGCGGTTCCGTCGTAGGCACGGGTGTCAGACCAGTTCTCGAGAAAATGAGTTCCGTTGATATGCCACTCGGCAACCACCGCGGTTTCGTTGAAGTGGGAACCAAGGTGCACTGTGTGCTTCACCTTGTTCATGACCTGGTCGAATTGCAGATCGACCGGCGCGCTGTAGACCGGGTTGGTATTCAGGATCACCAACCATTCAACCTTACCGGCTTTCACGTCATTCACCAGGTTGACGATGTCCTGCCCCTGGATGGACGGCATGGGATTCACGGTGCTGGTGTAGACCACGGTTTTGCCGACGTTGCCCAAAGCCTGATTGATCGCGATGGCGGCCAGGTGGACCTCAGGTGATTGCTGCTCACCGGGGATCACGACGCATTTGCCCGCGTTTGCCTTGAGGTCTGCCGCCAACGCGGTGAGGAACTTGCCTGCGGGGCCAGAGGGTGGCTGGGCGCCGGATCCACCCGCGCCCACGGCTGCGGCGAGTGCTGCGGCAAAGGGTGCGATGTCCACGGCCCTGATGGCCAGCCGATGCTCTGCCTTGAAACCGGTCGTGGTGGAAACGCTCTCCACGGCGTACAGCCGGTTCATGGCCGCATTTGCATCCTCGAGCTTACGTCGGCCGGCATAGTCGGCAGCCAAGCGCAGGAAGCCGGGATGGGTGATGCTGGAGAGAAAATCCGCATCCAGCGAGACGATGACGTCCGCCTCCTGGAGCCGGTATTGCGCGTCGTAGTAGTCGCCGAACGCTGTCTTCGAGGCTGAATAGGCCGAGTCGCGATTCACCGGGTCCCATTGCATCCACTTGGCGTTGGGATAATTCTGCTGAGCGGCTTTCCATTGGGCTGCCAGTGTGGGTGAGGTGACCGTGTCGCTCAGAATGTAGATTCCGGCGCCGCCACTTGCCTTCTTATCGGAGAGCATGGCCCGGAACGCAGCGAGAAAAGCGGCGAACTCGCGCACTTCACCCCGATAGGTAACCCTCTGGGAGCGATCCGGATCGTAAAGGTCGAGCAGTGCGCCCTGGCTGAGCGGATCGGAAGTGCCGCGGTTCACCGGGTGCTCGGGGTTGCCGTCCAGCTTGATCGGCCGGTAAGCATCGCTCTTGACCAGCAGCGGCACCGCGCCGGTGTTGAAAGGCATAGCAGTGGCGAAATATACCGGGCGGCCCAGGACCAGGTCTTCCGGCTCCTTCACATAGGGATAGATGGGTTCATCCGGCTGTTTGGTACAGCCAGCAAGCCCAGCCAGCGCCAGCGAAGCGCTCATGACCTTGAGGAAGCCGCGCCGCGATACAGGGTCGATCCACTCTGCTGCCTGGGTGGGAAATTCCCGCTGCACCGCCTCGCGAAACGCGGGCGTGTCGGCCAACTCGTCGACGCTGCGCCAATATTTCTTTCCCGTCTGGCCGGCAAGCTTCGCCCTGGCGGCTTCGAGCGTCAATTCCTGCTGATTACCCTTCTTCTCACTCATCGATGGCATGTCTCACAACTGCTCAATTCCTGGGGCGTGCGGATGTGGTACTGCTGGGTCAGGTACTTGCCCAGTGATTCCTGGTCCGTGAGCTTTACATAGTTCAAAGTCGCTGGAATCGTAACGCCCGGCGCATCACTCGTGACTTGCCCGTGCAATCCAACCGGCGCCATGTGCAGCGAGGCCAACTGGGCGCCTCCCTTGCTGGGATCCGTGGTGGTGCAGCTCACCGTTTGCGCGGTGGGAACCCCATCCTTCAGGCCGGTACTGCCGCACCACACCGGCTTCTGACTGGTCGGACCTTCCCATGCCATGTTGTAGATCTCGGTCGTGGGGCGCAGGTTTTTGCCCGGATTACGATGGCAATTCAGACACCACTCCATCTGCAGCGTGTTCTGCTCGTACATCAACGGCATCAGGTCCACGCGTCCATGGCACGAGGAACATCCGATGCCCTTGTTCACGTGAATTTCATGGTTGAAGTAAACGTAGTCAGGGAGATCGTGGACTTTTATCCACGGGATGGAATCCCCGGTGGCCCAGCTGGTGCGAACCGGCTGCAGCAGGGCTGCGTTGGTCCAGATCTGCGCGTGGCAATTCATGCAAGTCTTGGTCGGAGGAATGCCGGCGTAGCTCGACTTCTCGACGGAGGTGTGACAGTACTGGCACTGGAGACCCAGTCCCATGACGTGATGCTTGTGGCTGAACGGTACCGGCTGCTCGGCGCGCTGCCCCTGCTTGGTGACCCATGGAGACCCTTGTAATTGATCAAGAGTGACTCCCAGGGCTATGACGATCAACCCTGTCAGGACCAGGCTCGCGCGGGCTAACGCGTTCGCACTCCGGTCAAAAATCTGCGCCATTGAATGAGTCCCTGCTTCCTCGGATTCCGTGGTGTAAAAAAGAAAGGCTCGGCTACGACTCTATGCGATTTGATCCAGGAGGATACCGGTAGAAATTACCTTCCCGCATCGTGCCTGGAAAGTTGAATATAGCAGCAAACCGGAGGGGGTAGGCAACTCTCAGATTCCGCGAAGCGCATTTATGATCACAACGAAAGCGCCAATATGGAAAAGAAGCCCCGCTGCAAGTGCCGAGCGAAGCGGCGTCCGGGATGTTTGCAATTCCGGTACTCACCGCAAAGTTAAAATATTTTGATGGACAGAGGCCTCCGCGCGGTTCGTTACGACGTTGCCCTTGCGCTTCAGCAGTTATCGACGGCGGACGCCAAGCTGGGCGCGCTGATCGAACGTGTCGGCCCCTTTGCGTTGCAGGTGAAAAGCACTCACTCGCCTTTTGAAGCGCTGCTCGAAGCCATTCTGTACCAGCAACTGCACGCCAATGCCGCGCGCGCTATTCTGGGACGGTTGTTGGCTCTCTTCGGCGATCTGCATCCGCAGCCGGAACAATTGCTTGCGGTGCCGGATGAGATGCTGCGCGCAGCCGGCCTGTCCAAGGGGAAGCTGCTTGCGTTGCGGGACCTTGCGGCTAAGACTCTGGACGGTACTGTTCCCTCGATTGGCGTTATTCGGCGCATGTCTGATGAAGAGATTGTCGAACGTTTGAGCCGTGTGCGCGGAATTGGGACTTGGACCGCGGAAATGTTACTTATCTTTCGATTGGGGCGGCCGGATGTGTTTCCCGGTACGGATTATGGAATTCGCAAAGGATTTCTGCTGACGTTCGGCAAGGTGAAGGTGGGCAAGCCCATTACTTTGGATATGTTGCCGAAGACGGAACAGATGCAACGGCGGGTGGCACGTTGGAAACCGTGGCGGTCAGTGGCCAGCTGGTATTTGTGGCGGGCTTGCGAATTGCCTCGTGAGGTCTAGGGGAAAGTGTTTCCGCCGGAGTTTTGGGTGATCCGCAGTTTTGGTTCCTTCCGAGTGGGGCAAGTGTTTCCCTCAGGTTTCGCCCTAAGGGTAAGAGGTTTGGGTGCGAGCATGCTTGCCCACTCAAGCCAAAAGCGGGCTTGAATGGGGCACCCGAAGCATCGGTGGCGGATACAAGGCGAGAAATCCAGGACTGAGTGTGGAAAAACGTGCGCACTAAGCGCACTATGCGCACTAAGTAGGGTCTTCAACGGGCGTGAGATTTTGGGTCACGGTGGTTTAGATCCAGTTTGGGGCGAAAATTGTCGGTGTTCTTGAAAAATAATTGCTAAGGGGCCAAGGCCTTCAGGGGGATTGGGCCGGTTTCGATCGAGGCGGATAGGCTGCGGGCGACCAGCGAACCTTCTTCCACCACGAGTTCTTCGACGGCGATCGATAGCTGGCGGCCCAGCTCAAGGAAGGTTTCCTTCCAGCGTTCGGCGGTCTTGGGTTCGAGAGCCATGAGGAAGCGATTGGACTTGATCAGGACGTCATACCAGATGTTTTGCGCTTGCCACAGGTTCAGTTCGAACGGGAGTTCGCGCAAGGTGCGCGCCAGCGTGAGCGCGTGATCGAGGCTATCGGTCTCCAGCGGCTTCGACTGGAGATGAACCATTGATCGCTTCATGTGTTGATCGGTCAGGTAACGCAGCGCGTGACTCTCCAGGACTACTCCGTCGGACTTGGCCAGAGAAATCAGGGAGCGGACGCGGGGGAGGTCGATGGGCTCGTCTTCCAGAGCGCGCCGCAAGCCGGCATTGATGGCGAAACCGGCAGCCATGGTGAGGGCCGGCGGTTTGGGAAGACCGGAGGCGTTGAGAAAATGCAGGAGCGAGGCATGCTCCTCGTAGATTTTTACCAGGCTGTCTTCGACTTCGCTGAGGGTGGCGTTCAGGATGAAGCGCAGGATGCGGCGCTGATCGTCCTTGAAGAGTGACGCGAGCGAATAAGGACTGCCCCCAAAGAAGCTATCGATCAGGCGCACGACTTCCGGCAAATTCGCCTGGGTGACCGCCGCGCTGCATTTCTGCTTGAGGTCTTCGAAGGCGGTGAGATCCTGCGGAGTGGAACGCTCGACCGCGGCGGTGACATTGTGATCGCCGAAATGAAGAGCGGCAAAGGTGACCTCCTCGGTCTCTTCCGTGAGGTTGGAAGTGATGCGGCAACGGCCGACGGCCAGACGCGCTCGCCCAGACGTCACGTTCTCGTAGTCGAGGCGGCGGACGGTGTAGCAAAAGAGAGCCGTTTCGTCGGGATAACTGCCGAACACAGAGGAGATGGCATAGTGGGCAGCCACCTGTTCGAGGTTGACCTCCATCGGTTTGACCAGGCGTTTGTAGATATCTCCGCCGTCTTTCCATTGCGGGCTGTTGCATTTGGCCTGACGCAGGCGCTCCACGAATTGCCATTCGAGCAAAGCGCAATTGAGGCCGAAAATGTCGGCGGCCAGGCGCAGCGCGCGGGCCGCATAGGCCATGATCTGCACGGTCTCGATGCCGGAGATATCGTCGAAGAACCAGCCGCAACTGGTGTACATCAGCTGGGTGTGGCGCTGCATCTCCATCAGCTTGAGAATCAGGGATCGTTCGTCCGGCGAGAGTATGCGCACCGCGTGAGCGGAGAAAAACTGGTCGATGGCCGTTGCGGCTTCCGCCGTACCGGCGGCGAGGATGACCGCGATGTAGGCATCGCGCGCGGCCCACACATCTTTCAACAGGCCGGCGGTGGTGGTTTCGCTGAGTGGGGCGACGGTATCGCGGAGCCAGTCGAGTGCGGCACGAAGAGGCGCGCGCCAACGCTGGTGCCAACCCTGGCGACCGCCATTACAGCCGCAGTCGGAACGCCAGCGTTCCACACCATGGGCGCAGCTCCAGGAGGTGTTCTCAACGATTTCCGCTTCCCACGTGGGAGGAAACTGGGCCAGGAATTGGCCGTAGTTGGCGAGCTTCGCCAGCTTTTTATCCTCAATGAAGCGCAGGGCATAGGAGAGAGCCATTTCCCCATGGCGGTGATGGTGGCCATAGCTCTCGCCGTCGGTGGCTACATGCGCCATCTGGGGAGTGGGATCACTGGGATCGAAGCCGCGCGCCAGCCGCCAGGCGAAGTTTTCGCCGTTGTAGAGCAGTCCTTCGAAAGCAATCGCCCGCGATTGGGGCCCGTTGTAGAAGAAGACCGCGATACTTCGCCCTTGGCTGGTTTGCACCAGGTAGGGATGGTTGGGATTGACCGAGGCGTCGGGAGTTTCCATCCAGCGTGCCCCGGCGCCGTCTAACCGGTCGAGCACGGGCTGCAGGGTGATTTCCGCACGTTCGCGGACGCGGGCGCACTGGTGGGGCGCAAGGATGGTGAAGAGGATGCCGTGTTGCGCCAGGAGATCGAGGGTTTCGTTATCCACCGCGGTTTCCGCAAGCCACATGCCTTCGGGGGCGCGGCCGAAACGGTGCTTGAAATCAGCGATGCCCCAGCGGATCTGGGTGATGCGATCGCGCGTATTAGCCAACGGCATGATCACGTGGTTGTAGACCTGGGCCATGGCCGATCCATGGCCTTCGTAGCGCAACATGCTTTGCCGGTCGGCGTCGCGGATCATGCGATAGGTGCGGGGCGCGTTTTCTTCCAGCCAGGAGAGGAGGGTGGGCCCGAAGTTGAAGCTGATGCGGGAGTAGTTGTTCATGATGCGGATGATCTGGTTGTCACCGTTCATGATCCGCGAGGCCCCGTTGGGGGCGTAACATTCCGCGGTGATGCGCTCGTTCCAGTCGTGGTAGGGAGCGGCTGAGTCTTCCGTTTCGACGGTTTCGAGCCAGGGGTTTTCTCGCGGGGGCTGGTAGAAATGGCCGTGAATGCAGATGTAGCGTTCCGGAGTGGTTGGGTAATCGGCCATGGAGTCATGATAGCTGTTGCGGGGAGGGAGAGGACGGGTGAGAGGTTCCACGAAATGGTTATGGGATTGGTGCGGGCCGGATTGGGACGGGTGGTTTGGGTTTTATCCCAGGGGATCGTTTTGTAGTGGGGAGTTTTCGGGAGAAGGCGGTGGTATCCCACATCTCGCGAAAAACGAGCGAGATATGGGGCACCCGTCGTAGGTGGTTGGGACGGAGTTTTTAAAAGGCGGTGGCTAGCTTCTCCAGCGAAGGGTTACTGGGCCGTCCATGGGGTGCTCCATGGGGCGGTTGGTTTCTTCGGCTTCTTGACGGGCTCGCTTGAGGGCGAAGTACCATTTGGCCGGACGATCGGCGTCGTCGATCAGCATCAGGCCAGGGTTGAATTTCAGACCTTCGGCTTGCTGCACCATGGTGAGCTGGTCCTGGCGCACGAATCGCTTACCGAAGAATTTGGCGACCGTGGTGACTAGAGGGACGGCATAAAAGACGTTCCAGGCGGCGTACACGTCGATGCGGGAATTTCCGGGTGTGGTCGGGGTGACTGTGGTCAGGCTGGCGAACCATTTTTTTCCGCAGCGCAAAGTCTCGTAGCGGCGGTTGGGGAGTACGAAATCGATGGTGGTCTCGATGGGCTCGCCGTAAACTCCAAGCAATTTGTAAGGCGCGCTGTTTGCAGAGGGCGTGTGCGCCGACATGCGGAAGCCCTGAGGGATGGGCTCGAAGTGTTTCTCTTTTTCGTGGATGCTATGGCGGGAACGCCACCACCAGGCCTGATGGACAAACGGTCCGTGGGCCGGATCCATCAACCCGATGATCCCGTGGTCGACGTTGCAGGGCAGGTCTGCTGTGAGGTGCGCACTGCGATGCGGGTTACTGAACTTTGGCAATTCCGGAACTGCGGGCAGGCCGTCCCTGGTCTCCATCCGCACACGGCCGCTGCCCGGCTTGGGCACGTACACCCAGGCGTAGCCGTCTTTTTCCTTGCAGGGGAAGGCGGTGGCATAGATGCGGCGGGGATAGGAGTCCTGGCTGGTGAGCGAGGGGATCTCCATGCACTGGCCCGACTCCGGCTCGAAGACCCATCCGTGATATTTACAGGTGACGGCGCTGCCATCGAACCACCCGCAGGAGAGCGGAATGCCGCGATGGGGACAGCTGTCACGCATCGCGAATAATGCGCCGTCCTCTTTGCGCCCTAACACCAGGGGGATTCCCAGCAACATGGCAGTCTTCATCTTGCGCCTGCGAAGGTCGACGCTTCGCATGGCGGGATACCAGTCGTTGTAGATGAGGGACGTGTCGGGGCCCAGCAAATCGCTCGCCGGAAAGATTGCCGGTCCTCTGCCTGCTGCTGTGTCTGGCGCCATCGCTCGCGATCCCGAAGACCTGCATTTACTATAGCGCCACTGCCCGGGGTTCTTCTTGCGCGACGGTTAGGTTTGCCAGCTAGGAGAAAGCCAATGAAGGTATCATCGGAGCATGGCTAAGATACGCATGTCGGTAGCTGAAGTTGCGCGTGACTTCGCCGCAGTGATGGCGCGGGTGCGGGCCGGCGCGGAGGTCGTTATCGAGGACGGCGCCCTCGCCGTAGCCGTGATTCATACGCCTACTGATCCGACACGCCGCAGTATTTCCGACTGTATCGCATTGGCTAAGAAGCACGAAGACGAGACAGGCAAAGCTCCAGTGCTTGACAGTGACTTCGCCTCCGATGTCGAGGAGATCGTCCGCAACCGCAAACCCTGGAATCCCCCCGCGTGGGATTAACTCCGTGGGTCTAATACTTGATTCAAGTATTGTGATCGCCGCCGAGCGTCGAGGTCACACGGTCCGGCAAATTCTCGAACAGATAAAGACCAATTTCGGCGAAATTGACATCGGATTTTCGGTCATCACTATCGCCGAGCTGGTCCACGGCGCCTATCGCGCAAAATCAGAATCTGGCAGGCAACGCCGACTCGCCTTTGTGGACCGGCTTTGTAGCGATGTGCCGGTGCATCCTTTCACCATAGAGGTGGCGAGGATGGTAGGACGCATCGAGGGTGAACAAGGCGCCAAAGGTATCGCAATACCTTTCGAGGATCTCGTCATCGGGGTCACAGCTCTGCGACTCGGCTTCGATGTCGCCAGGCTCAACCTTCGGCACTTTCAGCTGATTCCGAACCTGAAAGTCGTCTTTCAATAAGGCATGCCTTTCACCCTTCGAAGCTCGGGTATCGCAGCGTATCTTAGCCGGCGTTCGCGGAAGATGCTCCTCGCCATTGCCGCTCTGTGGGTCTTGCTATACGGGAGCTTTACGCTTTTTCGTCCGCCTTTGCTGGATGATGCGGACTCGGTGCATGCCGAAGTGGCGCGGGAAATGGTCGTGGGGCAGGACTGGGTTACCCTTCATGCGAACGGCATTCGCTATCTCGAAAAGGCTCCGTTGCTTTACTGGAGCATGGCGGCCAGTTTCAGTGTCTTTGGACCCCAGGATTGGGCTGCGCGGCTGCCGCTCGCGATTTACACGCTTGGTCTTTTGATTACGGTTTATCTCGGTGGACCTCGATTTTTCAATTCCTCTGTCGCCGGGTTGTATGCGGCGCTGATTCTTGCCACGTCGTTTGGCATTTTCATCTACAGCCACATCCTGCTTCCCGATGTGATCGTTTGCCTGTGGCTTAGTCTCGCCATGCTGCTGTTCTGGATCTCACTGGAACAGCCTCAGCCTTCGCGGGCGACTGCGTGGGGATTCGCCACCTGTTGTGCGCTCAATGTGCTCACCAAGGGGCTCATCGGGATTGTGTTCCCGTTGGGGATTGTTTTGGTTTTCCTGCTGCTGAATCGCAACCTGGGTCACCTGCGGCGATGGCATCCTTTTTCCAGCGCGGTGATCTTTCTGGTGATTGCAGTACCGTGGCATATCGCGGCGGGGATGGCCAATCCTGTGCAGGGCCAGCCTGCGGGAACGGTGCCCACGGCGGGAAATGTACATGGGTTCTTCTGGTTTTATTTCTTCAATGAGCAGGTGCTCCGGTATTTGAATCGCAGGGTTCCGCGAGATTACGACACGGTTCCGTTGTTGCTTTTTTGGGGGCTGCTCGGGGTCTGGCTGATGCCCTGGATCGCTTTTGTGTTCAAGGCGCTGGTTCCGGTACGGATGCGGTCTTCGGTGCGCCGGGTCCGGATGCCGCGGCCGGATCAGGCCTGGAACCTACTCGGTATATGGGCTGCGTTCGTGATGGTGTTTTTCAGCTTCTCCACGCGACAGGAATACTATGCGCTGCCCGCGTTGCCACCGATCGCGCTGATGATCGGCGGGTGGCTGAACCGCGAAGAGAGATGCCATGCGCGCGACCCTCGGCGCATCGCGGGGCGGCGGATCGCGGTGGTTTTGTTTGTGTTGGGAATGATTGGCTCGTTGTTCGCCGGGTACCTGGCCATCCGCGGCCGTCCCCTCGTCCCGGGGACGGATATTTCGAGCGTGCTTACGCAGAATCCAGGAGACTACGCGCTTTCCCTGGGACATTTTCTGGATTTGAGCACGAGGTCTATGGGCGCGTTTCGCGTGCCGTTGGTTCTGGTTGCAGTGGCGATGTTTTTGGGGACATTCGCGAATATGGTGCTGCGGTCTATCAATATGATCCGCTTTGGTAACTACGCGCTGGCGGCCATGATGGTGGTGTTCCTGATCGCGGCGCATATGGCATTAGTCACGTTTTCGCCGGTGCTGTCTTCCAAGGCTTTGGCGGATGCGATTCGTACTCGGATTAAGACGGGCGATGTAGTGGAGATCCATGGGGAATATGAGGCGGGATCTACCCTGGGATTTTATTTGCGACGCCAGGTCCGGATATTGGATGGACGGTCTTCTAATTTGTGGTACGGGTCTTTTTTTCAGGATGCTCCGCAGATATTCGACGATGCGGCTTCGTTTGGACGGTTGTGGGGTGGGCCGGCGCGAGTTTTTTTGTGGACTCCGATGGATCAGGTTCCCAGGTTGGTTGGGCCGGCTTATACGATTGCGCGGAGTGGGGGGAAAGAGGTGGTTAGCAATCAGCCTTAGAACTGGAAAGAGATGCGATTTTCCGCGGTACACGTTCTGGGGCGTATACCGGCCTTTAGTGGGAGGATCCCAGGTCTCAAACGCGAGACCTGGGGCACCCTTCGACTATTACCGAAGGATTTCAAGCGAAATTAGACGGCGGTGAGGCGGCTCATTTTGCCGTCTTTCAGGGAGAAGTGCTGGCCCCGCCAGGCGACGGTGTTTCCGGCGAAGCTCCAAATCCAGATGCCCAGGGCCACTACGTCGCGTGCGGGCAGGAGCCAGAGGTCGCGCAGTACCTGACGATCGTTCAGCACGCCCACACCCACGGCCAGGGCCAGCGCGACTCTCGCTAACAGCGTCAGGCTGAGGAGGGCTATGCTGCTCAAGCTGGCGCCTGAAGCGATCAGATTACAGAGCGCCCACGGCAGACCGTAGGTAAAGACCAAGCCGGTGTAGCCGAGTTTTCTTGAGTAGCGCGTGCTGCGGCTCCAGCGAATTTGATGGGCTAGAAATTGGCGGAAACGATACGCGGGCAAGAAGGTCTCGACCACTTCGCCGCTCAGCATGACTTCAAAACCACTGCGCCAAATACGTGCTCCCAACTCATAGTCGTCGGCGAGGTAGTCGACCAGCGGCTCCAGTCCGCCAATGGCTTCTAATGCCTGGCGCGAGACGGCCAGCGTCGAGCCTAGTCCGAAGCGGATGCCATCTTCAATTTGGCGGGCGGTCAGTACGCCGGCAATGAAGTCAGTGGCAATCCCCAGCGCTTCCATGCGTGAGCCGGTAGTGCCATGCGCCTGGCCGCGATAGAGGGCTGTCACCAGGCCTACACGGCCGCCGCGACGCCTGGGGAGAACAAAGCAACCCATGATGCGGCGTAAATAGTTGGGGGAGACCTTAATGTCGCTGTCGTTGATCAAAATGTAGTCGTACTTCGCGCTGGCCAGCATCTGCACCAGGTTGCTGACCTTGCCGTTCGTGCCGAGCAACTCCGGGCATAAGACGAGGCGAATGGTGCGCTCGGGAAATTCGGCCTGCAGCTTTTCAATGGCCGAGACAGCGGGATCGGCCATGTTACTCACCCCAAACAGGATCTCGTAAGGGCCTTGGTATTGCTGCTGACAATGACTGGCGAAGCTGGCATACATCTCGGGGTCGAGCCCCTTGACCGGCTTGAGGATGCTCACTCCCGGCTGAAAGTCAGGCAACGGCCTGCGGAGTTGATGTTGAAAGGCGCGCGCGCTCCACAAAGCCAGCAGGTAATAACCCAGACCGGCAAGGCTGAGGATAGTGGTAGCGGTAGCGACGAAAATCGGGAGCATGAAGGCGACTCCAGTGTAGCCGACCAGCCAAACTACTCGTAACGCAGAGCAATGATGGGGTCGAGCGATGCTGCCTTCCAGGCGGGATAGATCCCGAAGAGAAGACCGATCGCGCAGGAAACGACAAACGCGGTCGCGGACCAAGCCACGGACATGGAGGCCGGCAACACCTTGCCAATCGTCAGGGAGAGTAAGAGGGTTAAGAGACCCCCCACCATGATGCCAATCACTCCGCCCAGAGCACACAAGGTAACTGCTTCGAGCGTGAATTGAAACATGATGTTTTTCCGGGTCGCGCCCAGTGCCTTGCGGACGCCTATCTCTCGCGTGCGTTCGGTTACGCTGACCAGCATGATGTTCATCACACCTACACCGCCGACCATAAGACCGACGCTGGCAACACCGACGAGAAAGATGAACAGGCCTCCGGTGAGCTGATTCCAAAGCACGAGCAAGGCATCGGAGCTGAAGATAGCGAAGTTGTCCGGCTGGTCGACGCGCACCTTGCGACGACGGCGGAGCAACTCCCGGATCTCATCTTCGACAGCGATCTTGTTCTTGACATCGTCGTACTTGACGCTGATCCAGTGATCGAGAATCTCGGGATGAATCTTGTGAAAGGTGAGAGTGGGGAAATGGGCGGAGTTGTCGTTGGGGTTCTTGCCCCCTCCGAAGACCTGCTTCTGTGGCGCGAACACGCCCACTACCGTGAACAAGTCGCCGCTGATCTGCACCTCTTTGCCGATCGCGGAATCATTGCCGAAGAGTTCCTGGGCAGTGTCTGAGCCCAGAACGACTACGTTGGCTCCGCGCTGCGACTCCGCAGCGCTAAAGTAGCGCCCCTGGGCGAAAGGAAGATCGTAGACGAGCGGTTCATCCTGGCCTTCGCCTTGCAAGGTGGTGTTCTGAACTTTGTGGCTCCCGTACTTAACCGAGAAGCTACCCTGCGCACCTTCCGGAGAGCGATATTGCTGGGATGCATCAACCGCAACGACGTGCGGCAGCAGCTTCATGGCCTCACCGTCGTCGTAGGTCAGTTGTTTTCTGGCCAGCATCTCCGATGTCGGCCGGGAGCCGAAGACGGGAAAACGGAAGACCCAGTAGACATTCGTGCCCAAGGTGCTGATGAGGGCGTTGACATTGTTGGTGAGGCCGTTGATGACAGACGAGATGAGGATGACCGTAGTTACCCCGATCATGATGCCAAGCATGGTCAGGCCGGAGCGCAGCTTGTTAGTGCGCAGCGTATCCATGGCCATCCGGATGGCCTCGTTGGTATCGGAGACCCGCATACTTTTACCCCTTCTACAACTCCGAGCGCAAAGCCACGATGGGATCGAGCAGGGCGGCTTTGCGCGCGGGATAGACTCCGAAGAAAATGCCCACGGCCGTAGCGACAAACAAGCCCAGAGCTACGGACCATAGCTCAATCTGAGAAGGAAAACCGATCACCAGGGTGATGGCCTTGGCAAAGGCCGCCCCGGCAATCACGCCGATCAGGCCGCCGACCAGCGACATGGTGGCCGATTCAATCAGGAACTGCAGCATCACATCGCCGCGCCGCGCACCCAGCGCCTTGCGAACGCCAATCTCCCGCGTGCGCTCGGTCACGCTCACCAGCATGATGTTCATGATCACGATGCCGCCGACGACCAGCGAAATCGCAGCCAGGGAGACAAAGACGGCAGAGAAACTGGAGCTGATGCTCTGCCAGATGCCGACGAACGTACTGTTGGTATCGGTAGAGAAGCTGTCTTCCGCTCCAGGCAGATCGTGGCGATGGGAGCGGAGGATAGTGCGTACCTCACCCACCGCCAATTCCAATGGGTCGCCCACGCCATGGGCACGCGCATAAATGGTCAGGCTGCGATTCGACCCGTAGGCATTGAGAAATGTGGTTAACGGGATAGCCACCCAGTCATCCTGGCTTTGCCCCAGGGTTTTGCCTTTACGCTCGCCTACCCCGATCACGGTGTATTGGCTGCCGTCGACGCGAATCTCTTTGCCAATGGGATCGATCGAGCCCATCTGGTTGTCGACAATGTCAGGGCCGATGATGGCCACCCTGCTGTTGTGCTCCTCATCGACGGGCACAAAACCGCGGCCGTGATCGATGTTCATGTTGTAGATGGGCGGCATGGTCCAGGTCCAGCCGCGAACACTGGTGTCGGTGCTGGAGTGACTGTTGTAGACCACCTTGCCGGTGGTGCTGGCCATGGCCCCGGTGCTGGCACAGTCTTTGCACCGCGCAGCCACTTCGCGGTAGTCGTCGAGTTTGAGATCTTTGCGCTTTTGATATTTGTTGAACTCGGCGTCGCTGAAGATCACGGAGGGTTGTTTGGCAGCGGTGAAGACATCCGCTCCGTAGCCATAGACTTTGGTGGCGACGAATTTGTTGGCGCCGTTGACCAGGGTGATCACCATGATGACCGCAGCCACGCCGATCATCACGCCCATCAGGGTGAGGATCGAGCGCAGTTTGTTTGCCCAGAGGGACTGCAGTGCGATTTTGACGGCTTCGGTGAATTCCATGGCCAGAGAGTGATACGAGTTTAGATCGTTTTGATGTTCCCGCCTGGGAATTGCGTTGAACCGTTTTCAGCCGTCCCTTCGGGACTGCATCGGTCTGCACAGCCTACCCAGGACTGCGTCCTGGGCTAAGGTCAGCCGTCCCTTCGGGACTGAAGATTTGTCCAAGAAGGTATCGGCGAAAGCCCGTAGCCGGCAAAAGCGGTGCCCCGCAGCCTGGTCAGAGGTGCCGGTTCGGCGTGATTCTTGCCCACGCAAGCCAAAGGATGGCTTGAATGGGCCACCCCAACTTTTGTTGGGGAATCGAGATTTAAAAGCGGAGGCCCCGCAGCTTGGTTAGAAGGTGCGGGGCCGCGTTTGCAAGTGGGCCTGTAAGCCGAATTCTGTCGAGGACGATCATTCCTCTAGGCGACGCATTGCTGCGGCGCTCAAGCGACCTACCCGGAGGTTTTGGCGCGCCGGGCCAGCACGCAACCGCCGAGGCGGATTCCCTCCCTATTTGGTCTTGCTCCGTGTGGGGTTTACCCTGCCACCGTCTTTACAGACGGCGCGGTGCGCTCTTACCGCACCTTTTCACCCTTACCCCAGGCGGTGAAGCCCAAGGCGGTATGTTCTCTGTGGCACTGGCCGTCTTTGAGCCTTGAAGCTCAAATCCCGGACGTTATCCGGCACACTGCCCTGCGGAGTTCGGACTTTCCTCTCCCGAAGCGCTTTCGCGCTCCGGCAGCGACCGCCCGGCACACCTGCACTCCCTATGCTAGTGCATCTGGCGTGGTTTGTATGCCGCTGGGCTGACTACTTGGCGGCAGTGACGACAAGAGTTATCTGCGGCTGCGCCGGTGGGACAATGGTCTCGGAACCGGTAGAGGACGACGATTGGACAATCACGGTGTAGCTGCCGATCGGGGTTCCCTCGTTCGGGGGCGGCCCGTGGTTCAGATAGTAATAACGCGCGTTGCAAGCCGTCATTCCCATGACTCCGGCAAATGCTATTATGCCCAACGCCAGGTTCCGCCACGCTTTGCGTTTGCGGCCTCCGAGGCCCGCCAAGCCAAATAACACGGGCAAAACGAAGGCATAGCGCTCCATACCGTCATCGCGGTTGCGCGCATTCTTTTGGGGTGAAGGGGTCTGGGTCTGGATCTGCATCACGCTGGTCCCGGGGGTGCAGGTCTGAGCTCCACCCGTAGCCGTGGTACAAGCAGCCAGAACATTGATGGGCGTAAAGGTGCAGGTTGTATTGATGGGAAGCCCGGAGCAAGACAGGGTGACGAAGGCATTGAAGCCGTTGACTGGGGTTACCGTTACGTTGCTGCTGACAAAGCCACCGATGGGAGTGGTGAGCGAGGTGGGAGTAGCCGCCACGGTGAATCCTGCTGCCGAGGATGCGTTTGCGTGGACCAGCTCCGCGTTGGATATCGAACTCAGATTGGCGGTCTGGCCCTGGTAGATGGCGACCACTGGGTGGCTGCCGGCTGCAAGAAGATCCGTCTGCAGGGAGGCTTTCCCTTCGCTATCCACGAGCGCCGAGCCGAGATCGATCTGGCCGGAACGAAAGTTCACCACCCCGGAAGCCGCGCCGCTCACATGAGCCGTCAGTGTGGCCCGGGTGCGCGGACCCGCGTTATCGGTGGCAACCGTCAGCGTGGTTTGGGTAGCTGTCGCGTTTTCGGCTGCTGCCGCGCCGGCCACCGTACCCAGAAACAATATGCACCAAGCGACGGTGCGCTTCCCTAGTCCTACGTTACACAGCCTGCCCACGCTCAACCGCACATCCTTCGGAGTTACTCAGATCGCTGACTTTAAGACTCATTGTATCCGGGGATGGCACAACGCGTTACGATTTTGCCCGGGCGACCAGGCGTTCAGCCTCTGCATAGACAGCAGGATTGTCGCCGAAGCCGTTCAGCCAGCATACTTCTGGCTCACGGCGGAACCAGGTGAGCTGGCGCTTGGCGTAGTTGCGGTGACCCTGACTGGCCGCGGTTATCGCTTGCTCAAGGGTCAAAACACCGTCAAGATATTGCGCTGCCTGGCGGTAGCCCAGAGACCCGAGCGCAGGTGAATGACCATAGCGGGTAAGCAGATCTCTGGTTTCTTGCACCAGGCCTTCTTCGAACATGTCGCGGGCGCGGGCATTGATGCGTTCATAGAGATTCGAGCGCGGGGGGTCCAGCCCGAGACGCAATATGCGATAGCCGGTCAGTGGGTCGCGGCCCTCCTTCCAGGTTTCCGACATGGGCTGCCCAGCGGCCAATGTTACCTCGATGGCGCGGATGACCTTGGCGACGTCGTTGGCGTGGATGCGTGCGGCCGATGCCGGATCAATACGCTTCAGGATGCGGTGTAAGACTGCGGGTCCACGGGTTTCCGCTTTCCGTAGAAGGCGATCGCGGAGGGGCGCGGACCGTTGAGGACCGGGAAAGAGGCCCTGAAGCAGGGCGCGAAGATAAAGGCCGGTGCCGCCGGTGACGATCGGCAACCGGCCCCGGGTGGCAATGCCGGCGATGGCGGTACGGGCGTCGCGAGAGTAATCCCCGGCGGTATAGAAGGCATCCGGGGTGACGACATCGAGCAGGTGGTGCGGTATCCGCTTTCGCTGGTCCGCGGAAGGCTTGGCGGAGCCGATCTCCAGACCGGCATAAACCGCAACGGAATCGCAACTGACAATCTCTCCGTCGAACTGCTCCGCCAGAGCGATTGACAGGGAGGTTTTGCCACTCCCGGTCGGACCCAAAATCACGACCAGCAAGGGCAACGAAACCTCTACCAAACTCTCCACCAGCCCGGGGGAAAGAGGTTTTGCATCGAGGACCGGCTCAGGCTGACGAGCAAAAGAACGACCGCCACGACCAACAGGCCGTAGACCTGGCGTTTGCGAAGTTCGGGATCTGCCGGCACGTCAATGTTGCTTTTCTGGATCGAGGTTGTAGTAGAAGCCGAAGCGCAACTCCAGGAAGGGTCCCTTGAACTCTTTAGGGAGCGGCGGATAGGGCGAAGCGCCGGTAATGCCACCCCAGGCGGCACGGTCGAGGGAGACGTCTCCAGAGGGAAATTCGAGGATCATCGCCTTGACGCTACCGTCAGGATAGATCTTGAAGCGGACGCCGACGCGGCCCTGTTTGTCGAGGGGCGGGCGAGCGGATTCGGGGATGATGGGAATCCAGCTGCGATACGTGGCTTGAATGACCCGCCTCATGTAAGGGCCGAAGTCGACCCCCATGGTGTCGCTCAGGATATCTGGTCCCACGGCCATGGCCGGATGTTGCGAGGGCGCGTTCTGTCCGTAATCACCAGAAGACCCGGCGGGGCCCCTGGCAGCATTTCGTTCCGCCTGGCGAATTGCCTCTCCAGCATCCTGAGGGCCGGTATCAAAGCTTGGCTTGCTGGGAGTAGGAGCCGGTTTGGGTTCGTTGAGCAGCGCCTGGTTGGTTGGCGGAGGCGGGGGTGTAGGAGTTGCCGGACGCGCCTGTGCCTGCTGCTGAGGCTGGGGAGCCGGCGATGGCGGAGCTGCCTGCTGGGGCGTGGGCTGAGGAGGAACCGGGGCCGGCGGCCCCGCCCTGCGCATGGCCTCCAACTGTTGCAGGGTCTTTTTATCGAGCGTGGGTTTGCGGGATTGCGAAAGGCGATTCTTGTCCGAAGGTGGGGCCTGTTTCGGGGGTTTGACCTTCTGCTGAGCATCGGGCGGAAGATTCAGGAAAGTCATGTCCTTCTGCTTGTTGGCATCCGGGTTGACGACGTGTACCCGATGAGCGTGCGGTCCGTAGAACAAAAACCAGAAGAGGACCAGGTGGGCGATGACCGAGATCCATATACCTTCTCTGCGCAGCGCACGGGAACGCTCATCTTCGAGCCTGTCAATCAGGTGAAGGAGTTCGTCAGGTTCCAGCTCCTCGTAGCGAGCACGCTTTCGCCTGGTGAGAGGCTCCGGTGGTCGACCGGGAGGACTGGTTGGAACTTCGGTTGAGGGCATCGGCCGGCAGCAAAGGGTGCAATCCGCGCCGGGACGAACCTCCGGCTAGGGACATCGCACATGTTCCCATTCTCTCATTGTTTCCAGCCCTGACGAGATCGGGCATTTACAAAGAACCCTTACAATCGTTTAGATGCGTGCCGCCGTCATTACCGTGAGCGACTCCAGCTTTCGGGGGGAACGCGTGGATGTGTCGGGCACAGTGGTCGCCGACCTGCTGCGGGCCAATGCCTTTGTGGTGATCAGCCACCTGGTGGTACCCGACGAGCAACGGGAGATTGAAGAGGCTCTGCGCGAGCAATGCGCAGTGGCGAACCTGGTGGTGACCACCGGAGGCACCGGCGTCGCGCCTCGCGACGTGACCCCTGAGGCAACCCGGGCCGTCTGCGACCGGCTAATCGACGGGTTCGCCGAACTGATGCGGGCTGAAGGCAGAAAACAGACCCGGTTTGCTCCTCTAAGCCGGGCGATTTCCGGAACTCTGGGGAAATCTTTGATCGTGAACCTGCCGGGGAGCCCTCGCGGCGCTAAGAGTTCACTCGAAGCTGTTCTGCCACTCATTCCGCATGCGTTGACCCTGCTCGAAGGAGTCACCACCCAACATGACGAACCTCTAACGAATGGGTTGGAACTTGAAGAAAATCCTCCATCTCTTTCTTAAGTACAAGATCTGGTTGCTGGGAATCCTGAAGCCGCTTGGGTTTTGGGGTGTGGCCGGCATCGGCCTGGTCGATGCCGCGGCGATCCCGGTGCCGATGGACCTGGTCATTGCCGGGTATGCCTGGACGGATAAGCGGCATTTTTACCTGTATGTGCTTGCCGCTGCTTTTGGGTCGGCAGTGGGCGGATTGGTCTATTTCTTCATCGGGCGGGCAGGTGGGGAGCTGTTCCTGATGAAACGAATCGACCGCCAGCGCTACGAGCAGCTGCTGCAGCGGTTCGAAAAACAGGAATTTATGGCGATGATGGTGCCTTCGATCCTGCCCCCGCCTACTCCGTGGAAGCTTTTTGTGTTTGCGGCTGGGGTGTTCGAGATGAAGATCTCGACGTTTATGTTGTCGGTCTTCGCGGGACGGGTGATCCGTTACACGGTTACTGCGATTTTGACGATTGAGTACGGGCCGGAGATTGTGGATATTGCCGGCCGGTTGGCTACGCGGCATCGGTTTGCGTTGATCGCTGGGGTAGTGGGGATTCTTGCGCTGCTGGGATTTTGGGTGTGGCGGACGGTTTGGAAAAAGCGCGGGCCTAAGGACGGGCCTGAGGTGGAATCGGAGTGGGTGCGGGTTCCTAAATAAGTGTGTGTCCTGTGTCCGAACTGCTACAAACCCTGGGTGCCCCACATCTCGCTCGTGGTTCGCGAGATGTGGGATGCCGCGATTCTGAACCCCTAACCCCAAAGGGATTACACCCACTTTTAGAGACCGCACGTCGAGGTTGGTGGTATCCCACATCGCAAACCACGAGCGAGATATGGGGCACCCAAAGTTTGTAGCGAATCAGAAGCCTTGAGATTCAGGGTGGCGGAAGGCCTCGGGAATTTGTGACTTAACGCACGAGAGCGATTGTTGGGCTTCGCCCGTCATTTTCGGCACCCGTCCCGTTTCCTCCGACGTTGGGATACCCGAGGTTTTTGACAGCGTTTATTTTTGCAGGCGGTTGTTCATGACCATGGCGTCGATGGCGCCGGCTGGGGTTACGTAGACCCAGGCGGTCAGGGCGGAGGCGGCTCGATTGTCGCTGCGAAGGAACGAGTAGGCAAATCTCAAGTCTCGGAATTCTACGGCTGTGTCCTGGGGCTGGGGTGCGAGTTCGTCGGAGGCGACCAGGTTGGCTCGGCCGCGGTCGGTGACCACGGGAAATCTTGCCCAGTCGAGATAGACGCGACCTAACCAGGAGCCCTTCGCTGCCTCGACCGCGGGCGTCACCGGCGGTTTGAAGATGACGTCGTCCTGGTCGCTGGTGTCGACGGTTTCTGCCCGGGTGTTGACCGATCCTGTCTGGTAGTAGGGAGCGGTTTCGACCACGGCAAACCAGTGAAATGGATTCACAGGGTACGGCTCGGCTCCGGCACGAAGCATCGTCTGGTTGCCGAATCGCGCGTTGCTGATCAAATGCAGTGCCCGATGATGCTCCACGGCGCGCACGCCGAGATCGATGCCGACCAGAAACATTGCGGTAATCGCCAAACCGCGCCCGCGGAAGAGTGGGTTGCGTGCGCCCATCTCACGGTCGGCGAGTCCGAAGATCGCCGGCAGGAGCAAACCCAGCAGGAGAGCGCCGAACACCACTGGTTCGAGAATGAAGGCGATATCAAGCGAGTACCAACGCGGGTTGAAAGGGGCAAATGGGCGGACGCCGTAGTTGTTGGTCCAATCGAGAAATATATGACTGAGGGTCGCCAGCAGAGAAAGCAGCCACAGCAAAGCCCAGCGCGGCGGAATGGCCGGCGGCTGCTTGCGGCTGCGATGCCAGAGCCAGACGATGGCGGTCACGGCCAAGGCGATGAGCGGCACGCCTAAGAAGGTATGGGTAAAGCCCCGGTGGTGCTCAAAGCCTGCGACCGGCCCGCGAAAGCTCCAGAGCACATCGATGTCCGGGGCTTCGGCCGCGAGGGTCATGGCCAGCGTGGCGTAGGCGGTTCTGCGATTGAAGCCAGTGCGGCCGAGACATGCGCCAGTGAGGAAATGCGTGACGGGTTCCATGGGCTCCTGTTGCTGCCGGTCAAGTTTCTATAATGCACGTTATGTCTGAAACCCGATCCAGCGGCGCCGCCCATTCTCTTGAGAAAGCCAGCAAGAAGATTGACTCTCTGCGCGATGAGCTCCGCCACCACGAATATCAATACCACGTGCTTGATTCCCCAGAGATCTCAGACGCTGAGTATGACGTGATGATGCGCGAACTGCGCGCACTTGAAGGGCAGCATCCGGAATTGATTACGCCCGACTCTCCCAGCCAGCGCGTGGGCGGGAAACCCAAAGAAGGCTTCGCCAAGGTTGAACATTCGCGACCCATGCTTTCGCTCGATAACGTGAATAGCGAAGAGGAGCTGGCGGATTGGGAACGCCGCGTGCGCTCGGTGGTGGGGACCGCTACGGTGAGCTTCGTGTGCGAATTAAAGATGGATGGAGTGTCGCTGGCGCTGCAGTACGAGCCCGGACCGTCCGGAGCGGCATTGCTCAAAAGCGCATTAACACGGGGCGATGGAGTCACGGGTGAGGACGTGACGAGCAATGTGCGCACCATACGATCGGTTCCGCTTTCCGTTTCCAAAGAGCGGTTGCAGCACGCCAAGCTGCCGCAGAGCTTCGAGGTGCGGGGGGAAGTGATTCTGCCCGATGAGGCTTTTTTGAAAATGAACCGGGAACGCGAGGAGCAAGGGCTCACCCCGGCAGCAAACCCTCGCAATGCGGCGGCGGGCACGATTCGGACGCTCGAACCAAATATCGTGGCTCAGCGGCGGCTGGATTTCTACGCATACTTCGCGCTGGAAAAAGGAGAGAGTATTTTCCCGGAACAGTGGACGGCCCTGGAAGCGTTGAGTGTCTCCGGGTTCCGCGTCAACCGTCACCGCAAACCGTTGCGGACTTTGGATGAGCTACTGGCGTTTGTCGCGTGGGCGGAAGGGCAGCGCCTCAGCCTTGGCTACGAGATCGACGGGGTGGTCATCAAGGTCAATGAAACGGCGCTGCAACGGCGGCTCGGCTACACCGGACGCGCGCCGCGTTGGGCGGTCGCTTATAAATTTACCGCTCGATCGGGCATTACGCAGATTGATGACATCACAGTACAAGTGGGACGCACGGGCAAGTTGACGCCGGTTGCGGTGCTGCGCCCGGTATTGATTGGAGGGACCACGGTAAGCCGTGCGACATTACACAACGCCGATGAGATTGAGCGGCTGGGGGTAAAGATTGGCGATTACGTTACGGTAGAACGCGGCGGCGACGTGATTCCAAAGATCGTGGGGGTGGTGGAGGATAAAGAGCATCCGCGGGGCAAGAAGACGTTTGTTTTTCCCGACGCCTGTCCGGTATGCGGCAGTGAGGTGGTGCGGGATGAGGGCGAAGCGGACTACCGGTGCATCAACGTGGATTGCCCGGCGCGGTTGAGAGAAAGCGTGTTGCACTTTGCTTCGCGCAAGGTGATGAATATCGAGGGCCTGGGCGAGGCTTTGGTTATGCAACTGTTGGAGCGACAATTGCTTACCAGCGTAGCGGGGATTTATTCGCTGGATGAAGAGCAACTCCTGGGATTGGAACGGATCGGGAAAAAGACGGCCCAGTCGCTGCTGGTGGAGATCGAAAATTCGAAGAAACTGCCATTAAACCGGGTGCTGTTTGCGCTGGGGATTCGCTTCGTCGGGGAACGCACTGCGCAACTGCTGGCGGAGGCGTTTGGTTCCATGGATGCGCTGATGGCGGCAAGCGTTGAGGAGCTGGAGGCGGTGGACGAGGTGGGTCCGCGGGTGGCCGAGGCGATCCAGGAGTTTTTTGCCGAGGAGAAAAATCGCCAGCTGGTGGAGAAGCTGCGCCAGGCCGGGTTGACGTTTACCGCAGAAAAGAAGAAGAAATCCTCGAAGCTGGCGGGATTGACGTTTGTCCTTACCGGGACCATGCCGGATCTGACGCGGGAGGACGCGAAGGCGCGGATTGAGGCGGCTGGGGGCAGGGTTTCCGGTTCAGTCAGCAAGAAGACCAGCTACGTCGTGGCCGGCGAGGATGCGGGTTCGAAGCTCGATAAAGCGAAGGAATTGAAGGTGCCGGTAATTGAGCAGGCGGGGCTGCTGGAATTGCTGGGGTGAAGGCGCGCATATAATTGCGCGACGGAGGAAACGATGCGATTTGCTTTCTTGCCGGCGTCAGCGCTTCTTGTTTGTTCAGTCCTGAGCGGCGGATTTTCAACACTTGCTCAGAATCGGCACAGTAACAACAACCAGTTTTACGATGGGGCAAGACGCGGCGGCCATGGTGGAAACTATGGCGGCGGTAACTATCACGGAAATGATCACTACTACGACAACCGTAACCAGGGTGGTATCGGCCCGGGTAAGGGCGCTCTCATCGGGGGTGCAGCCGGAGCCGCGTTGGGTGCGGTGTTTGGCGGCGGGGTCAAAGGTACCTTAATTACCGGCGCCGCGGGTGCGGGTATTGGTGCGATCATCGGCCAGTCTGCGCAAGATAATCGTGACCGCAACAACTATTACCGCCACTAGGAGAGTCTGTATGACGAATCGATATGCCGTCGTTCTGTGGGTTGCCAGCCTGGTGCCCTGCGTCGCTGTTGGTCAACAGGCGGCTTCGAGCAGCGAGCCTGCTCCCAACTTCACCATCGATCAGGCGGTCACTTGCTCAGTGCATGATGCGTGGGTATTGGGAGGAAAGACTGAGACGGGGTTCTTCGCGATTGTCGAGGCGGAGGCGGAGCTCTCGGCGCAGAAGCGTGGATTGGTGCTGCCGGATAATGCTACGGTGGGAAAGCAGTTTGGAGAGTACATCAAAACGCAGGCGAAGATGGATCACGATCAGTTACTGTATGCGATTGTGGACCGGGCGGTGCGGAAGTATGGGACCAAGCCGGCTGCCGGCGGAAGTAAATAGAGGGGAATTCCGGTAAGCGGGACGCGAGTGTTTAAGGTGCGAGCATCCTTGCCCACTCAAGCCACAGTTGGTGGGTCTGTAAAGGCTTGTTTCCGACAATGAGTTTGGACGACGAGCGTCTAGGGTGCTAGCATCCCTGCCCACTCAAGCCAAAGGAAGGCTTGAATGGGGCACCCCGCGCATTGGTGGGTTTGTAAAGGTCAGGATTTGGGGGCGAAGTAGCCTTTTTTGGCCCGGACGACGTAATGCGGATTGAGGGCCACCAGGTAGATGGAGCGGAAGGCTCCGTCGAGCTTGAAGTCGGCGGGACGGTAGGCCAGCGAGTATTGACTGCGCAGCTCTTCTTCGATGTCGTGAAAGCTGTTGGTCATGTCTTCAATGCGCTTGGGGAAGAAGGGATAGCCTCCGGTCGCTTCGGCTATTTTCCTTAGAACGTCATCGCCACGGTCGCGGCTGGGACTCACGTTGGTGCTGATGGTGTAGACGATGGTTTCGGCGCGCTGGCACATTTTGATGGCGTCGTCCGGGTAGGCCCGGCTTTGGTTGTCGTCTCCATCGGAAATGACGATCAACGCCTTGCGGACGGAACCCTGCTGTGAAGGCGGAACCTTGATCAACTGATCACGGCAGGCGGTGTAGATCGCGTCGAAGAGCGCCGTGCCCCCACCTGGCCGGAGCTTGGTGATGCCGGCCTCGAGCTTGTCCTGATCGTTGGTGTAGTTCTGGGTGACATAAGGGGTCACGTCAAAACCCATGGTGAAGGCCAGATCTGTCTGAGGCCGCACCACCTGCTGTAAAAACTGAACTGCAGCCGTCTGCTCGAACTGGAAACGCTGGCGAATGGAGGTGCTGGCATCAATCATGATGCCGACGCGCAAGGGCAGATTTGTTTGCTGGGTGAAATTGAAAACCTGTGAGGGCGCCTTCTGGTTATCCAACAAGGCGAAGTCTCTCTGCTGCAGATTCTGAATGAACCGTCCGTGCTTGTCGGTGACGGTGAAGATCAGGTTCACCTCGTTGACGTTGGTCTTGATGGTGAAACTGCCGTCGTTTTGCCCATTGCTGGTCTGGCCACTATTTGCTGCCTGGGGCACGGAGCCGAGTGCGCCGGGTTGAGCGGGCGTGGGCGGGGGAGCCGCGGCCGGAGTTTGCGCAAGGGCGGCAAAAGGTAACAGCAGGGCGAGCGAACACACACACTTCGCAAGCAGCGAGCCAGCCGGGCGCAGGCAAACGATCATTGTTGGCATAGAAACCTTTTTCATTTTAGAGCATTCCCTTTAGACTGCCGGGGCCGGCGCAAGTTGTGCCATGAATTGCTTCAAATCGGCGGGCAGATTGGAGACCAGGCTGAGGGGCTCACCGCTAACGGGGTGAGCAAACTCGAGCTCGGCGGCGTGCAGGAAATTGCGGGGTAAGACGAGCCGCGGCAGCCGGTTTGCAGCCGCCGCCAGGGGCGCGATGGCTGTGGGGGCGCCGTAAAGCGTATCGCCCACCACGGGGTGGCCGAGCGAGGCCATGTGAACGCGAATTTGGTGGGTGCGGCCGGTCTCGATGCGCACCGAGACCAGGGTGAAGCTGCCGTATGGGCCGTGGATACGACGCAGCACCTGCCAATGCGAGACGGCGCTCCGGCCGCCTTCGCGACGCGTCGTCATGCGGGTTCTGCGGATCGAGTCGCGGCTAATGGACGCGTTGACCGTGCCTCTCTCCTGGGCCAGCTCCCCCTGCACCAATGCAATGTAGAGTTTGCGGACCTGGCGGCGGGCGAACATGGAGGAGAGCCGGGCGTGGGTGGCGTCATTCTTAGCTACCACGATGAGGCCGCTGGTCTGCTTATCGAGCCGGTGGACGATGCCGGGGCGCAGGGGACCACTGGTGGAGGAGAGTTCGCGCAGATGGTGCAACAGAGCGTTCACCAGGGTGCCGCGATTGCGCGCATCGTCGGTCGCGCCAGAACCGGCGTGGACCATCATGCCGGCAGGTTTGTTGATGACCGCGAGGTCGCTGTCTTCATAAACAATCTCCAGTGGAATGGCTTCGGCCATGGCGCGCAAGGGGGGTGGCTGGGGATCGCCCAGGATGGAAATGTTTTCGCCGCTGGAAACCTTGCGCGATGCCTTGGCCTGCTTGCCCTCGATGAGAACGCTGCCTTGCTGCAACAAAAGTTGCACCCGCGAGCGGCTGACCTCACTCAACTGCTGAGCTAAAAACAGATCCAGACGCTGCCCGTTCGCCTCTTCGGGAACAGTGAACTGCCGTAGTTGCGGTTGGTCATCCGCCATGCGAAACCTGGGCTGCGGGTTGGTGGCGTAGCCATAGGATGCCGCCCGCGAGCGCCATCGCCGCGCCGACGAATTGCGTGGCGACGACGCCGTCGCCACGGAAATATGTCAGCAGAGAGCTGAAGAGGCCGGTGAGGAATAGCCAGGCGCCCAGGATCTCTCCATCATGGTGGGGGCGGCGCATCAGCCACAGGAGGATGAGGATGAGGACGAACTGCAGCAGGCTGGAGTAGAGCTGGACGGGATGCAGCGGCACGCCCAGTGGCGTTCCGGGCGCGGCCGCTGGATCGTTGAAAATCACGGCCCAGGGGACGCGCGCCGGCGTCCCATAGTCGCAACCAGCCTCCAGGCAACCGATAGCGGCGACGGCACTGCCCAGGGCCAGGCTGGGGGCAAAGGCATCCGCGGTTCTACGGATGGGGAGGCCCAGGCGCCTGGCGTAGAGCACGCCGGACACGGTGGCAATCGCGGCCTGAGCAAGTCCGACACCGAGACCGTAGCGGGGCCAGCGAAGGACGATCAGAAGAATGCTGTTGGTGAGCAGAGCGGTGACGATGGCGAGCAACGCCACACTCCAGATCTTGTCGGTGTTGAGCGAAAGCAGGCGGGCGGTGCGAACGAGAAGCAGCAGCGAGGCGACCGTGCCGATAGCAACCAGAAATCCATAAGTCGGCAAGACGAGGCGGCCGAACTGGAAGAGATGCGGGTGCACAGAGAAAGACGAAACCGACCCACTGGGCCGTGCAGCAGTGCGCCGGTGAACCCGTCCTAAGACGTTGGGACTCTCCGCAGCTCTTTAGGCATTCCGGACTGGCGGACACTGCACACGGAGCCGATTGTTCGAGTCGAGTCCCGGTTCGATGAATGTTGGTTCAACCAGCGTTAACTGCCGCACCTGCTTTGCAGGCCGGTCTCTGAATGGATGCTAACGTCAGCGAAGCTGATTGGCAAGTGACTGCCCGGTATTGACACCCGCGCCGACGGGAACGTGGTCATGATCGTGGTAACGGTGTTCCGGGTCGAGCACCGAATCCAACAGGCCGGAGAGGCTGTTGGCGCGAGAACGGAGCGTAGTCTGGGTTTCGCTCATGCTGCCGCGGAGCAGACGGGCGTGTTCCTGCAGGCGCACGAGTTCATCAGCGATGTTCAAAGCGGCGAGCACGGCGACACGGAGGGAGTCCACCGTATTGCCGTTGGAGGAGACAGCACGCATCTTTCCGTCGACTATCGCTGCGAGCTTCTGAACGTAGTCAGGATCAGAAGCGCGCAGGTGATAAGTCTGGTCGTAAATGTCTACGCTGACGGATGTGGTGGCACGGCGGACTTCAAGACTTTCTGCCATGAATCTCCGATCAATCGCCTAGTTCGTCGATTTGTTTGAGCAGGCGCTCGATGCGTTGCCGCACTGCATCCCGCTCTTTCTGTAGGCTCGAGAGTTGCTCTTCTAACTGGGCAACTTGCGCGGCCTGTTCTTCAATACGGTGAGTGAGACGCGAAGCGTGTTGCTCTACAGAGAAGCGGAGTTCACGTTCGCCTTTCAATAATTCTACCGTGCGCAGTACGCGTTCTTCGAGCGCCTGAAAATCATCTGCTGCCATGGTCATCTCGGGAGGGTGCTCTGCGAGTGTGGACATCAAAACCTCATTACACAAAAGAAGGATTGCGTTCTGAGAAAAGTATAGACCGCAAAATCGGGAGCTCAATAGGAAAGAAGGGGGTGCGTTACCTTAGAGTGTTCCTCCCGTGTTCTTACCAGCGAGAGAGGTTGCACATTCGACAATGTGCCGCGCGCAGTAAGGAAAATACTTACGCGCGTTGGCGTCCGCCGAGCGATTCGAGTGCAGCGATCACAGCCTGTGAATAACTTTGCAGCTCTTCTTCGCGGAGCGTGCGCTCCAGCGCCTGAAAGGTAATGCGGATAAGTATGGAGTAGTGACCCGGAGGCAAGGATTGCGTGGCGCGAAAGATCTCACGCGGCGTGAAACGAGTGAGCTCGGCGATGTGCAAATTGTCCAAGGCGCCGGCAATCGACTGCCAGCGCACCACATCGGCAAACACGAACGAGAAGTCACGCTCGACAGGTTGATAGCGTGAAAGTTCCGGCGCAAGGGGTTGATGGAGGGACAAGCGATAGAGCCGGTCGAGATAGATTTCTCCGGCATAGACGGTTTGCCTGAGTTTGCGCAGCTGCGCCTCGGCGGGGTTGAGTTGACCAAACCAGGCGATGGTTATGCCATCGGCGACCGCGCGGCCGCAGCGTCCGGGATGGAGCCAGGCGGGGATGATTCCTGAAGTGGGGTCGAAGGTGTCGAAGTAAAAGGAGCGCGTAGCAAACTTTTCTACTATCGCTTCGATGGCTCCCTTGAGGTCGTAAAAGTCAATAGTGTGCGCAGGTAGCTCGGGCCCACTCCACAGCGCTCCTGAAGCGCCGAGGGAGAGGGCGGGATGCTCCTCGACACGGTCCGTGCCCCCTCTGAAGACAGTGCCGTTTTCGAACAGCTGCACATCGTTGACGTTGCGGTTCAAGTTGTGAGCCAACATGGTGAGCATGCCGGGCACCAGCGACGGACGCAGCATCCCGGCTTCTTCGTTGAGCGGATTGCCCAGGGGCACAGCCTGGTTGGGCTGAGGTGCGAACGTAACCGCTTCGGTAGCAGAGCAGAAAGTGCTGGAGAGAGCTTCGTTCCAACCCAGGCTGAGCAAGGTCCGGCGAACGACTGCTTCTTTCGCGGCATCCGGCTGTTGCGTCACCAGGCCAGAAAAGGTTGGGAGGGTGTTGGCGAACCGGTTGTAGCCGTAGACGCGGGCGATTTCTTCGATCAAATCGATTTCGCGTTCGAGATCGAGGCGCCAACTGGGCAGGGTTACCTGGTATTCATCTTCCGTGGCCTTGCTCAAAGTACAGCCCAGAGCCTGTAGTACCGATTCTGTCGTTTCCTGCTCCACGCCGCGGCCGTCTTCGGTGGCGCCAAGTATGCGGCGTACTTCGCGATGGCTGAGCCCGATGGACGGGCGCAGGGCGGTACGGGCGGCGACTGCGGGAACGGTCACATCGACCAATTCGCCCTCAACATGGCCGCCTGCCTGGAGAATAAGCTGACTGACCATGGCGGAAGCTACCGGCGGCGCGTTAAAGTCGGCGCCGCGCTCGAACCGATGAGAGGCGTCCGTGTGCAGGCCGTGCCGCTTACTGCTGCGGCGCACGGTTGCCTGATCAAACCAGGCGGCTTCCACCAGGATGTTTTTAGTTTCGGCGGTGATCATGGTGTCCCAACCGCCCATCACGCCGGCCAGCCCGATAGCCTTTTTTTCATCCGCGATGACCAGGTCTTCAGGATCGAGAACACGCTCCACACCGTCTAAGGTTTTTAACTTTTCTCCGCTACGGGCACGGCGCACGATGATGCCGCCTTCGAGCTTGTCGCGGTCGAAGGCGTGGGTAGGATGCCCCATGGCGAGGGTGACGAAGTTAGTGGCATCGACCGCGTTGGAGATGAGCTTTTGCTGCAGCAGGGCGAAGCGCTCGGCGACTACGCCGGTGGAGGGCTGAATGCGCACCTGGCTAAGAGCGCGTGCAGTGAAGCGTCCGCAGAGCTCCGGGGCCTCGATCGAAACTTTAACTGGAACCGTGACTGACTGTGATGGAGGCAGTGAGGCATCAAGTGGGGCCAGGGCAAGACCGGCGATTGCGGCCGCTTCGCGGGCTATGCCGTAGTGGTTCATGGCATCAACGCGGTTGGTGGTGATGTCCATCTCAAACAGGGAGCCACTCCCCGGACCGACCTCGTAGATGCCTTCGACGGCGATGCCGCGCAGGGTCAGGGCCTCGGCGAGCTCACGGTCGGGTAAGGTGAGTCCGGGAACGTAGGAACGAATCCACTGGGAGAGAATGTTCACTTACTTGAATTGCTCCAAAAAGCGCATATCGCCGGAGTAGAGCTGGCCTATTTCGCCGATGCCGTACTTCATCATGGCAATGCGTTCCACGCCCATACCGAAAGCGAAGCCGCTGATTTTCTTCGCGTCGTAGGCCGGCTCCGCCCGGGCGGCAAAGGCAAAGACAGCGGGGTCGACCATGCCGCAGCCGAGAAGCTCGATCCAACCGGATTGCTTGCACTTGCGGCAGCCCCGGCCGCCACAGAAGATGCAACTGATCTGCACATCCGCGGAGGGCTCGGTGAACGGGAAGAACGAGGGGAAGAACCTGGTTTTGACGCTGGATCCAAAGAATGCCTTCATGGCGTGGTCGAGCGTGCCTTTGAGATCCGAGAAAGTGATGTTGGTATCGACACAGAGCCCCTCCACCTGATGAAAGATGGGGGAGTGGGTAGCGTCTGCTGCATCGTTGCGATGGACTTTGCCAGGGATCACAATTCGCAATGGCGGCGGTTGCTGTTCCATGGTGTGGATCTGCACCGGAGAGGTGTGGGTACGCATCAACAGGCGATCGCGCAGTGGCTTTCGCTCCTGGTTGGCGACCACCAGCGTGTCCTGCGTGTCGCGCGCGGGGTGACCGGGCGGGAAGTTGAGCGATTCGAAGTTGTAGTAGTCGGTCTCGACCTCGGGGCCCAAACCCACCGAATATCCCATAGCCGCAAACACGGAGACGATCTCGTGCATGGTGCGGACCAGCGGGTGCTCGGCGCCGAGAGCGCGGCGCGTGCCGGGGAGGGTGATATCGATCGCGTCCGTAACCGGGGTGGTGGCTTTTAACTGCTGGGGATCGCAGCGTGGCTCGATGGCGGACTTGAGCGCATTGAAGCGCATGCCGGCGTCGCGGCGTGCTTCGGGGGGAGCGCCCTTGAGCACCTCGCTGACCCGGGTGAGCAGGCCCTGCTTGCGGCCGATCCAGCGGATGCGCAATTGCTCGACGGCATCCACGGTGGTTGCGGAAGCGGCATCCTGATCGAACTGCGCCAGGATTTCGCGGAAGAAGCTGTCCAGAGCTTCGGGCGAATAATCCTTTATTGCGGGTATCTCGATGGACGGCATCTGATATTCGATCCTGGCCAAGGGCACAACAGCCCGATCGCGTGGGATCGGGCTTGAGGTTCTGTGCTTCCGGGGGGACCGTCCCCTCAGCGGCTAAAGCCGCATTCACTTCAATAGGAAGGTGCGGCCTAAAGGCCGTACCTTCAGAAGTCAGACAAGTCAGCCGCAAAACCCGAAAACGCTTGCTTATGCGGCGGCGGTTTTGTTGAGCGCGGTCTTGGCTTGGCCGGTCAGCGCGGTAAAACCGGCCGCATCGTGGACAGCGAGCTCGGACAGCATTTTGCGATCGAGTTCAATGCCGGCCAGCTTAAGGCCGTGAATCAGTTGCGAATAGCTGATGCCGTTGAGCTTGGCGGCGGCGCCGATGCGGACAATCCACAGAGAGCGGAATTGACGCTTCTTCTGCTTGCGCCCGATGTAAGCGAATTTGAGACCGCGCTCGACGGCCTCCTGCGCTGCCTGATAGAGCTTGGATTTGGTGAGGAAGTAGCCGCTGGCTCGTTTGAGGATTTTCTTGCGGCGGTCGTTGCGTTTTGTGCCACGTTTTACGCGGGGCATGGTTGACTCTCCTTTGGGCACTTCGTTATGCGGCTGGAGGTAGGAAATACCTCTTCACTCGCTGTAGATCTGATCGTCTTGTCTTGTGGACAGGGGCCAGAGGCCCTAAACCCTTGCGGGCCGATCAGGCGTAGGGGATCATGCGCGCTACCTTGCGCTTGTCACCATCGGAAACCAGAACGAGGCCGCTCAACTTCTTCTTAACCTTCTTGGACTTGGAGGTCAGAATGTGGCGCTTTTTGGTTTGACCACGGAGGATTTTCCCCGTACCGGTCTTTTTAAAGCGCTTGGCCGCGCCCTTGTGAGTCTTTAATTTGGGCATGGTTTTCCTGCTTACTTCGCGTGTTGATAACTGTGGTGATTATACGGGAGCGGGGGCGGTGACGCCAGTTTTGGGGTTTCCCCGCACAGCCAACAATGTTATGGGACGGCCCCGTCTGCTCGCTCTTAGATTTCTGTTATCGGAGTGAGGCCTTCGGGATCCCGCTAGATGCTTGCCCACTCAAGCCAACAGCAGGCTTGAATGGGGCACCCCCAGCAGCGCGACTAGGACTGGGCGGTTTGGGGTTGTTGCTGACCTACCAGACCCTGGGCCGGTGGCTTGGGAGCGGCTGGCTTCTTGGGTGGTTCGGCCTTTTTGCCAGGGGCCAGGATGGCGTGGAGCGTAGTGCCTTCCATGCGGGGCATGAATTCGACGATGCCGGCGTCGCCCATATCCTGAATCAGACGGTTGATGATGGCGTAGCCCAGTTCGCGGTGGGCCATCTGACGGCCTTTGAAACGCAGCGAGGCTTTGACCTTGTCGCCTTCTCCGAGGAAACGGACTGCCTGGTTCTTCTTGGTCTGGTAGTCGTGCTCATCCACGGTCACGGAGAATTTCACTTCCTTGACCACGATGACCTTCTGCTTCTTACGCGCCGCGCGATCGCTCTTGTCCTTTTCGTAAAGGAACTTGCCGTAATCCTGAATGCGGCAGACGGGCGGTTGAGCGGTGGGAGAGACTTCGACCAGATCGAGGCCACGCTCGCGGGCTATTTTGAGAGCTTCAAAGGGAGGCAGAATTCCGAGCTGTTCACCGTTTTCGTCGATGACGCGGATTTCACGCGCGCGAATTCTGTCGTTAATGCGGATAAAAGACTTGGCCGAACGCTTATCGATGGTTTCCTCCGGAAACGAGAGACGCAGGGCCCCTCAAATAAAGCATAGCATTTCAAGGCAACGTCCGGAAGATCTCTCTCAACCTTCGGTCACGCGGCGACGCGACCGGTCAATTTATCATCCTCGAGGCCGCTGATCCGGATACGCACGCTTTGGTTCGCCGGCACGTGGGCCTCGAGTTGGACCTCAAGAAAATTGTCGGTAAGCGCCTTTGTCCTCTCGCCTGGTGGCGCGTGCAAGGTTACCGCAGGCAGTTCGCGGCCCAGGAAGCTCTTGCGGAATGCTAAATTCCTGTCGGCGATGAGTTCTCGCAGTCGCGCGCTTCGCTCCGCCACGCGGCCGGGTGCGACCGGGTGCTGCTGAGCGAGTTGCCACGCCGTCGTGCCAGGACGAGCGGAAAACGGAAACAGATGCAGGTAGGTGAAGGGTTGGGCCGCGATAAACGCGAAGCTCTCTTCAAACAGAGCATCGGTTTCACCCGGAAAACCCACCATCACATCAGCGCCAATGGCGGCGTCCGGCATGGTTTCGCGAATCAGGCGCAGCTTTTCTGCATAGTGCCAGGGACGATAGCGGCGATGCATGGCGCGGAGAATGGCGTCGGATCCCGATTGCAGCGGCAGATGGGCGTGGCGCGCCAGGCGGCCGGCTGAAGAGCCACGGAATAGGGCCAGCAGCTGTGAATTCCACTCCATGGGCTCGACGGAGCTGAGACGCAGGCGGGGCAAGGAGGTCCTGCTCAGGATTTCGCGCACCAGTTCTTCCAGCGTGCGTTGTGGCCGCAGATCCCGGCCCCAGCGCCCCAGGTTAATACCGGAGAGCACCATCTCGGTCCCGCCGGCGTTCGCGAAAGCCCGCACGCTCTCCAGGCACGCCTCGAGCGAGAGTGAACGGCTGTGGCCGCGGGTGGTGGGAATGATGCAGAAGGAACAGCGGTTCCCGCAGCCATCCTGCACTTTGAGGTTGGGACGGGTCTGGCCGCCGGAATCCCAGCCGCTTTGCGGCATGGACAACTCTGAGTGGGCAAAGGTGTCATCTACAGAGAGCGCTGCGAGTGGAACGAAATTGGCCGCCTGTTCGGCCATAGAGGAGACCAAGGCTTTATGGCTGTTGCCGATGACGGCGTGGACTCCGGGCAAAGCGGCAACTTCTTGCGGCGCGCGCTGGGCGTAGCAGCCGGTGACCAGGATGCGTGCGGATGGATTCTCCCGATGGACTTTGCGCAGAAAGGCGCGGGCAGTGCTGTCCGCCTGCGCGGTCACGCTGCAAGTGTTGGCAATGACAACATCGGCCCGGTCTGGACTGGAAGCTGGGCTCAAGCCGCGTTGGCGCAACTCGGCGCTTATGATTTCGCCGTCGGCCCGGCTAGCCCGGCATCCAAAGTTCTCAACGTGGTATTCTGCCACGTTGCCAGTCTAATCACATGAAGGGTACTTGCTCAAAGGAAGGCGAATTCAGGTAGGATCCGATCAGGCGACTAATACCCCCCGTAACCGTACCGCTTTTGCAATTTGGAGTTTTTCCCCATGAAACGTCGCATTCTTCTGGTAGATGACGAGCTCGCCATACTGCTGACCCTCAAGGCAGTATTGGAAATGAACGACTTTGAGGTGGAGACGGCTTCTTCCGCCCGAGAGGCCCGAACCAAGCTGCGAGCCAGCACCTTTCACATGGTGATCACGGACATGCGCATGGAGAACGAGTCGGCGGGGCTGGAAGTGGTCCGGGCCGCAAAGCAGGTTTCGTATCAGCCGGCAGTGGCCATGCTCACAGCTTTTCCGGTTCCGGGCTCAGAATGGCGAGACGAAGGCATGGACGAGATGCTGGTTAAGCCGATGAACATTATGAATCTTTTGCGCCAGATCGAGGCGCTCCTCGTCACCCATGAAGACAAGAAGCAGAAAGCGTTGGCGCAAAAGATGAGCGCACCTGCGAACCCGCCAGCCAAGGTGGCCGGACGAACCGCGACGCGGAAGCCCGCCGCTGCCAATTAGACAAGGTTGCAAAGCTCTCCAGCGAACCCAAGCTCGCTGGAGAGGTATCGCTTAGGAAGCTGCGCTGGCTGCTACTGTGCTTGGAACTGGTGGCCGCCGCTGCTGGAAGCATGACCTGCAGAGCACGGGACGACCTTGTGTAGGCTTGAAGGGAACGGTAGTTTCGGTAGCGCACTCCGAACAGACTGTCCGGGTTTCAGTGCGTACGCCACTGCCGGTTCCGGCCACACGCTTGATTTTGCACTGCTTGCACCGCTTTGGATCGTTCTTGAACTGCTTATCGTGAAAGAACAGTTGCTCACCAGCGGTAAAGACAAAGTCATTACCGCAATCCGAACACTTCAGTATCTTGTCGATGAAGTCCATACGCGTCCCCCCGAGCATGCCTTGGAATTTTTCAGTATTCCGTCGACCAAGCGCCGGATTGGCATCGTCTCACCAACCGGCTCCTTCGTCTTGCCATTCGACAACTTTCCTCTCACTCCCTAACCCGGAATGAAAGGGGAAATGGTGCCAAACCTCTTTACAAATTCTTGAAGAGTGCGGGACTGCCGGGCCGAACGTGTGAGCGGTTTAAATCACGTTCGGCCGGCATTTGCAGGGCTAGTCCTGCTCTTTTCTTGCTTTCTTACGATTCCGCTTGCGCGCCAGTGCTTCTTTTACTCGACGGCGCTCGCCAGGTTTCAGGTAGAAGGAGTGACGCTTTACTTCCTTAATGATGTCTTCCTGCTGAACCTTGCGCTTAAACCGGCGCAATGCATTTTCAAGCGGCTCGCCTTCCTGCACGCGAACCTCTGCCAAATGAACCACACCTCCAAACATCCCAATTGGGTTCTATAAGCTTACGTTACCTTTTAGGTATGGAGTCAAGCTTATTCAGCACCGCTTAGAAGGAATTTGCTTATGGTCAGGTCTTATCTCGGTTATGTGCCGGTGATCCCGGAGTCGTGCTACGTCGACATTTCAGCACAGATTATTGGGCAAGTGGAGTTGGGCGAACGCTCCAGCGTGTGGATGAATGCGGTTTTGCGGGGTGATGTGCATTCGATTCGCGTTGGGGCTCACAGCAACGTTCAGGATTGCGCGGTGCTGCATGGAATGCGGTATAAGCATCCGGTTGTAGTTGGGGACTGGGTGACGATCGGGCACAATGCGACGGTGCATGGTTGCGTGATTGAGGATGCGTGCCTGATTGGGATGGGGGCTGTCATTCTTAATGGCGCCAGAATTGGCGAGGGCTCGATTATTGGGGCGGGGGCGTTGATCACGGAGAATACGGTGGTCCCGCCGAATACGCTTTGGGCCGGGGTTCCGGGGAAAGAGAAACGACGGCTGGGGGATGCGGAGCGGGAGTCGATTTTGCAGTATGCGCGGAATTATCTGGATTATTCGGCGAATTATTTGAAGGAACGAGGGAGTTGGGAGTGACCCCATGTAGATTGACGGTTCGTCGAGGGTTGCAGGGATAGCGCGGTGGTATCCCACATCTCGCGAAAAACGAGCGAGATATCCCGAATTTCCTGCCTGCTGCCCTGGTCAACGCCGCGTGTTCGCCTTTCATTAAGGAAATGCGCATGAAATGTGCGGAACCCACAAGCCTCACAGGAAATCGGAGATGTGGGGCACCCGTCAGTGGCTTGGGGTTCAGCAAAAGCGTTCGAGGGGCTTCGCCTCATCGTTTTCGGCCCAAGTACGCCATGGCGAACCTGGGGCACCCGTCCCCTTCGTCACGCTTCCGTACACTAGCTTCCCAGTCCCTGTATTCTGGTAATAGTTGGATACTTCAGCACTTATGAGCATTTTGCAAGCTGTCCGCGGCACTCGGGATTTGCTGCCGCCAGAGACGGAACTCTGGAATCACATTGACACTACGGCGCGCCGGGTCTTTGAGCGCTATTCGTTTGGCGAAATTCGCACGCCTGTTTTGGAAGACACGCAGCTCTTCGCGCGCGGTGTCGGCGAAGAGACGGACATCGTTTCCAAAGAGATGTACACGTTCACCCCGGATGCGGAGTCGGCACAGTCGCTGACGCTGCGGCCGGAAAATACCGCGGGCGTGGTTCGCGCCTACATTGAGCATCAGCTGGGCGAGACTGGCCAGTTGCAAAAGCTCTACTACATTGGGCCTCAGTTCCGGCGGGAGCGGCCGCAAAAGGGCCGGTACCGGCAGTTCTATCAAATCGGCGCCGAAGTGATCGGACCGCCCAGCGCGGGCAGTGAGTCGCCGCTGCGCGATGCCGAAGTGCTGGAGATGCTGGCCACGTTGCTGGGTGAGCTTGGGATCACAGGCTGGAAGTTGCTGCTCAACTCCGTGGGCTCGGCGACAGACCGGCCGCGCTACGTGCAGGCGCTGAGGACAGCGCTGGAGCCGGTGGTCGGTCGCATGTGCCAGGATTGCCAGCGGCGTGCGGTCACCAACCCGCTGCGGGTGCTCGATTGCAAGCACCCTGAAGACCAGCCGATCATTGACAACCTGCCGCGCATCTGGGATTCGTTGGATGAAGGCTCGAAGGAGCACTTTGCTGCCGTATGCACGGCGCTTGACGCCTGCGGAGTCGCCTACGAGCATGACCATCGCCTGGTGCGTGGATTGGACTACTACACGCGAACGACGTTCGAGTTCGTCTCCGATGATCTGGGAGCACAGAATGCGCTGCTCGGCGGCGGCCGGTACGATGGGCTTTCCGAGGCCATCGGCGGCCCCAAGGCTCCCGGGATAGGGTTCGCCATGGGCGAAGACCGCCTGGTGCTGACCCTACTGGCACAGGCCAAGCACAAGCCGCGCCTGGCAGCTGCTTACATTGCGCCACTGGGCGAGCGGATGAACCCGGCTGCGCTGGTTTTGGCTCGCGAACTGCGGGCTGATGGCTTGCGCATCGAGCTGGGTGACGGATCGTTCCGGCTCAAGAAATCGTTTGAGGCAGGCAATAAAGTAGCGAACGCGATCGTGATTTTCGGCGAGGACGAGGCCGCCTCGGGTATCTTGACGGTAAAGCACTTCGCCTCCGGTGAGCAGACCAAGGTTCCTCGAGGCGAACTCAGCCAGAAGCTCACCGCCCTTCCTGGCCCCCCTCCCACTTCAACTTCAAATTAGGACAGCCGCTTTGCTCGACTTTCTAGGCACTCTTCAGCGTACGCACACTTGTGGACAGCTCCGCGCGCAACAGGCCGGCGAACAGGTAATCCTCATGGGATGGGTGAACCGGCGCCGCGACCACGGCAACCTTATCTTCCTGGATCTGCGCGATCGCACCGGCATCACGCAAATCGTGCTGGACAAAGATCTCACCCCGGAAGGCCACGCCAAGGCCGAACAGGTGAGGCCGGAGTATGTGGTGGCCGTGGTGGGCGCCGTCCGGCTGCGCGGCAAGGATGTGATCAACCCCAAGATGGCTACCGGGGAAATTGAAGTCGCGGCCAAGGAACTGCTGGTGCTGAACGACTCCAGGGTTCCTCCGTTTTCGCCGGCCGAAGAGGCCATCGCCAACGAAGAGCTGCGGCTGAAGTATCGCTACATCGATTTGCGGCGGCAAGAGATGCAGCGGAATTTCGAGCTGCGGCATAAGATCGCGCGGGCGGTGCGGGAGAGCCTTTCGGAACAGGGTTTCCTTGAAATTGAGACCCCGTTCATGACTCGATCGACGCCGGAGGGCGCCCGGGATTACCTCGTCCCCAGCAGAGTGCATCCCGGCGACTTTTATGCCCTGCCGCAATCGCCGCAGCTGTTCAAGCAAATCCTGATGATCTCGGGGTTCGACCGCTATTTTCAAATCGTCCGCTGCTTCCGGGATGAGGACTTGCGCGCTGACCGGCAGCCGGAGTTCACCCAGGTGGATCTGGAGATGTCGTTTGTGCAACAGGAAGACGTCTTTCAGGTGGTCGAGACGTTTTTGCGCCAGGCATTCGCCGCGGTGGGCGTGACGCTGACTACGCCCTTTCCACGGATCACCTACGACGAGTCCATGCGGCGATATGGAATCGACAAGCCGGACTTGCGCATGCCCGGGCTGACGGATGTGCGCTCAGCTTTCCGCGAGGAGGATTTGCAGGCGCTGGCGATCGATCCCAGCCAGCCTGTGGTGGTGGTGTGCATTCCCAAAGTGGGGGAGCTCTCCCGTAAGGAGCGCGACGACAACCGGCCGTTCTTCGACGCCAGTAAAGGCGCGAAGATGATCGATGACTGGAAGCGGCTGGAGAAGAGCTTTCCCGACGCGGTGAAGAAGGTTCGGGAGTTGGCGCCCGCCCGAACGGAGGGAGCTCCTGAGGATTTGCTGGTGCTGGTGGCAGGCGATGCCGCTTCCCATGTCAAAGCCAGCGACACCAAGACACAAGGACATCTTTCCGAGCGCGAAATCTGCGTCTATTCGGCGGCGGGGAATCTTCGTGTGGAGTTAGCCCGGCGTTACGCTGACCGGCATGGCGTGTCCGCGATCACTGACCTCGTGGTCGAATCACCAGAACGCTTTCTGGGGCGGCAAGTCGATGGGGATGCTGCATTCCGCCCTATCTGGGTGACAGATTTCCCCATGTTTGAATTGGATAAAGAGTCGCAGCGGTGGCTGCCGGCGCACCACCCTTTCACTTCACCGCATGAAGAGGATATGGAAAGACTGGTGTCAGATCCGGCTTCAGTGCGTGCGCGGTATTACGACCTGGCGATGAATGGCTTGGAGTTGGGGTCTGGTTCGATTCGAATCCACCGTCAGGATGTGCAGCAGGAGATATTTCGCGCTTTGGGAATGAGCGAAGAGGAGGCGCGATCGCGGTTTGGGTTTTTCCTGGAGGCGCTCACCTATGGCACACCACCGCATGGGGGTATTGCTTTAGGCCTTGACCGGATTGCCATGATTCTGGCTGGGGCGCAGAGCCTGCGGGAGGTGATTGCGTTTCCCAAGACGGCGAAGGCGATTGATTTGATGGTGGATGCGCCCACTCCGGTGAGTGCTCAGCAACTGAAGGAATTACATATTCGCACCACTGGCTGAGCAGGAAAGAAACGCAGGTCTCTCCGCTGCGCTTCGCTCCGGTCGAGATGACAAGGGTAAGGTTACGCTTCCAGTCGGCACTCGTTGCAAGGATCCCAGGTCTCAGAAGCGAGACCTGGGGCACCCATCGGTTATTTCCTGATTCGCACCACTGGTTGAGCAGGAAAAGAAACCGCAGGTCTCTCCGCTGCGCTTCGCTCCGGTCGAGATGACAAGGGTGAGGTTACGTGTCCAGCCGATATCGGTTGCGGTCTGCTTCCTGAAGTGCCGTTGTCTTTAGTTCATCCACTTGCGGTCGTTGGGATCGCGCTTTTCGTCTGGATCTATGTAGCGGCCTTCGTGGTCGAAGCGGACGTCGCGGTTTTGCTTGCGCATGTAGACTTCGAACTTGCGAGCGGTCCGCCGGCGCTTCCAGCGGTAGTAATTGTTGCGGATATTGAAGAGGCTTTCGCTGAAGGCCGTTGTCATGCCCCTTCTGGGTGCGCGCCGGGCAAACACGAAGCCAAGCAACGCGCCGCTCAGGATAACGAAATAGGCCAGCGGCGGTCCGCCGGAAAGCAGCAACGCCACCTCGATCAGCATGTAGACGATGACCAGATACTTGGCCTTAATCGCTATAGGCAGGGGAAACATGTACATTTCCAGGTCACCGAACAGAACGGCGAAAGCCGCCAGCAAGCCGAAGAGTGCGGCATCGGCGCTGGTGGTGGTGGAAAGCGGGCTGGCATGAAAGATCTGGGTAAAGGTCAGGGCGCTGCCGATCAAACCGCCGCCAATCGCGCACAGGAAGTAAATTTCCAGCAGCCAGCGGCTTCCCTTCGACGTCTCAAGAAATGAGCCGATGAACCAAAGGGTCAACATGTTGAAGGCAACGTGCAGCACGCCCTGATTCAGAAAGCTGTACGTGGCGAGTTGCCAGATCCAGCCGTGGAGCAGCAAAGCTGGAGTGAGCGCACAGTAGGTGACAATGATCAACGCTACGTGTGGCGCTGCGTACTGCATGAGGAGCAGCACAAAAAACACGGCAACATTGGCGATCACCAGTTGGCTGGTAACCCCGCGAAAGCTCGGGAAGGACAGGGCGGAGAAACCGGTGCGGGGAAAGCGTGCCATGATTCTTTCGTAAGACTAACGCGTTTTCAGAGTTGCCGGGATCTCGCCGTATGAAAACGCTTTAACGTCCGGCGCCGGTTCGCGGTACGATCTGGTATCCCGCAGTAGTTTCTTGACGTCCGGCGTGTTCTCCCGGAAACTAGCCAAGCCGCCTATGGTTTGCGGCCACGATCATTATTTTAATACTCCGAGAAAGGAGCGCTGTATGCCAGTTTGTCAGGAATGCGAAAGCGTTCTCGATTTCGATCCCGACGAAGTTGAAGAAGGCGACATTGTGGTCTGCGATGAATGCGGGACCGAGTTCGAAGTGGTGGCAACCGAACCCCTCGAACTTTCCCAGGTGGACGAAGAGGGCTACGAAGACGAGGATGAAGAAGTGGCCGACGAGGAAGAAGAATGAGGTTTTTGGGGATATTGTTGCTGCTGGTATGCGCAGCAATCCAGCCACTGACCTTTGCGCAATCAGTGCGCGTGGTACAGGGCACCGTAGTGACTTCCGACGGGCAAGCGATTCCAAACGCTGTCGTCTATCTGCAGGATCAGAAGACCCTCGAGGTCAGGACCTTCATCACTGAGACAGATGGACACTACCGCTTTGGGCAGCTGGCTTCAGACGTGGATTACCAACTCTGGGCAGAGTACAAAGGTCACAAGTCCAAAACCAGGGCGATCAGCTCCTTCGACAGCAAGAAGCAGTTCAACTTCGATCTAAAGATCGAGACCAAGTAGGCGAAAGCGCCTACGAACACCTACTCGTGTTCGAGGCGCTTCCAGTTGACCAGGTCACCCAGCGTGGTGGTGGAGCTTGAGACCGGTTGCTTGTAAGCCTCAACGTCGGCCCGGCTGGCTTCTTCGCCCACGGCGCGCAAGCTAAGGCCTACCTTCTTCTCATCCTGATTCATCTTGATGATCTTGAAGTCATGCTCCTGGCCTACCTCGAGCTTGAGTGGCTGACCCAAAGCATCGGCTGCTTCAGAAACATGGCAGAGGCCTTCGACCCCTTCGGCGATCTCAATGAAGGCTCCAAACTGCGCAGTGCGCAGCACTTTGCCTTTGACTACATCGCCGACGCGATGCTGGGCGAAGAACGTCTCCCACACATCGGGCTGAAGCTGCTTGATACCGAGTGAGAGGCGGCGGTTCTCCGCTTCCACCCCAAGCACGACAGCGCGGACTTTCTCGCCCTTCTTGAGAATTTCTGAAGGATGCTTAACCCGCTTGGTCCAGCTCAGGTTGCTCACGTGCACCAGGCCGTCGATGCCGTCTTCGATTTCGATGAAGGCGCCAAAGTCGGTCAGGTTGCGTACCCGGCCTTCCACGATGGTGCCTGCAGGATAGCGCTCGGAAAGATGCTCCCAGGGATTCTCGAGCAATTGCTTCATGCCCAGAGAAATACGACGGTCGCTGGGATTGACGCTGAGTACGACTGTCTCCACTTCGTCGCCGGGCTTAACCAGCTTCGACGGATGCTTCATCCGCTTGGACCAGGTCATCTCGGAAACGTGCACCAGACCCTCAATGCCCTGCTCCAACTCGACGAAAGACCCGTAATCGGTCACGCTGAGTACCCGGCCGCGTACCCGCGCGCCGATCGGATAACGCTCCACAGCGTCGAGCCAGGGGTCAGGCGTGAGCTGCTTGAAGCCCAGGGAAACACGCTGCTTTTCACGATCGAACTTGAGTACCTTGACCTGGATTTCGTCACCGACGTTGACCAAGTCGCGGGGATGGGTGAGCCGCCCCCAGGACATGTCCGTAATGTGCAGCAGGCCGTCAATACCGCCCAGATCGACAAAAGCGCCGTAGTCGGTAAGGTTCTTGACCGTGCCGGTGAGGATAGCGCCCTCTTCCAGGTGCTCCAGGGTGAGGGTCCGCTTGCTGGACTGCTCCTCTTCCAGCAATTCTTTGCGGGAGACAACAACATTGCCGCGCTTCTTGTTCAGCTTGATCACACGAACTTCGATCTGCTGGCCAATGTAGCCGTCAAGATTACGGACCGGCCGGATCTCGAGTTGAGAACCAGGCAGAAACGCCTTGATACCGATGTCGACGGTAAGACCACCCTTCACGCGTCCGAGCACTGTACCGATGACGGGAGTCTTCTCGTTGGCAGCACGCTCGATGGCATCCCAAACCCGGTGGCGTTGGGCCTTGTCGTAGCTGAGCAGGAATCCGCCTTCGGCTTCTTCGCGCTCGACGACCACTTCGACCGTATCGCCGGCCTTCAACTTAGGTTGACCGGCGTGGTCGAGCACTTGCTCCAGGGGAATGAGACCCTCAGACTTGAGCCCGACATCCACCACTACATGCTTATCCGTCAGCTTAATGACGGTGCCGGTAACGACGTTATCGTCGTAGGCCTGTGCGGCCGCTTCGGCGGCTTGCTCGCGATCGAAGGACTCCAGGGCGGCGGCAAAATCTTCCATGCCGGTCAGTTCGGTATCGTCTGAACCGGAATGGGTCGTCGCGGGCCTCGAATCAACGGCGCTGTGCGGCACGGTGGGGGCTGAAGCGTGCGGGTGGGTGTTCTGTTCGTCAGACGGGTCGAAGTGATCCGCCGGTGCATCAAGCGTTGGGGTTTGCAGTTCGGTGTTCAGGTGTGTGCTCTCGGTTCGTTCAGGATTTAGGACGTCTGCCATGAATGCCAGCTCCGGATTCTCGATCAGTAGTTACCGATCCGTCCATCACTACAGGCCTTTAGATGAATCACGGCGGCCATGGTCTCACAACATTGACCAACGCCCAAATGATTCAGTCCCGCAGCTTGCTTCGCCGGATTATTTGCAGACTTGTTCGGCGAAGTAGGGCACCGTAAGTTTACTCTCCACCGGCAAACGTTCGGAGGGAGACTGTGAGTGTAGCCATACGGAGTGGCTTGGCACTTACATCAATCTCCGGTAGGAGCATCCGGGAGGGGGGTAAAGCAAGAGCGGCGATGGATGTCTACGCGAATCCTGTACGTAGACCCTTCATACACAACTATAGCTTTGCCCGGAAGGCATGTCAACGAACTAGTCGGGTATTCCTTACTCGAAAAACTGCACAAAAAGCATTGGAAATGCCTATTTTTACTGGCCTGTAATCCTGTCGTGAGGACAAGCTGGCCTGTTTATGCCTCGAGCCTGGTGGGTGTCCACACTCTTCGTATACTTGAACCCCATGGACTACTTGTGGACGCCGTGGCGGTACGCTTACCTGGTCAATGCCGACCCGAATTCCCCGAAAGGCGGGCGCAAAGGTGTGCCTCCGGCGTTGGCGGGCTGGCCCGGTGACTGTGACTGCGTCTTTTGTAACCTGATCGCCGCCACCCGGTTCGCGATCGAGCACGGCATGCCGGCGAAGGAGGCAGAGCGCGCGGCTCATATTGTGCTTCGAGCAGAGCATTGCTTTATCTGCCTGAATGCCTTTCCCTACACCTCCGGTCACCTCATGATCCTGCCTTATGCCCATCAGGAGACCCTGGCTTGTCTGGATGAGGCGGCTGCGCTCGAAATGATGAAGCTGGCGCAAAGAACGGACGCGGTTCTGCGCCAGGTGTACGAACCCCATGGGATCAACATGGGATTGAACCTGGGCCAGGCGGCCGGGGCTGGGATCGCCGCCCACTTGCATATGCATGCCCTACCGAGGTGGCTGGGCGATTCGAACTTCATGACTGTGATTGGGGAGACCCGGGTTCTTCCCGAAACGCTGGACGACACGTGGGAACGGCTGCGGGCGGGGTTTGAAGGGATTGAGGCGGCCATGCCGGTCCCGGCTCCGCCTGGGACGGTGTGAGCGGGGATAGCGGCGATACAGGCTGGTGTGAGTTGGGTAGGTACGGGCTTCAGCCCGTACATCAATCCACAGAATGGGTCGGCCTTTAGGCGCTGAGGTACCGACCTTCCCGATCCCACGCAAAAGAACACACCCTCAGGGGCTAAAGCCCTTCGCAGCTTGGGTAGTTATGTACGGGCTGAAGCCCGTACCCTTCAAAGAAAAGTTTGGCCTTTAGGCCTGAGTTACGCTTTGTCCTTTTATTTCCGGAGAGAAAAGCATGCCTCAGGGCCTGAAGGCCGATGAGGGTTGGGTTACCAAGTGTCCGGGCTAAAGCCCGGACCTACCAGCCGGGACCTACCCAATAGCGGCTTTCTCAGTGGCCGGTTCCCAGCCGACCTGGCGGCTGCCTACGGCAACTCCGGCTGGTCTTCCAGTTCCAGGGTTTCCTGCTGAGCTAATTCGGTTAGACCCTGGGGAATTTGCTTGGTGGGTTTAACGCCGAGGGCTCTCAGCATTTCGGCCTGGCGGATCACGTTTCCCGGCCCGGTGTGCAGTTTGGCGAGGGCTCCGCTGTAGCTGGTTTGCGCTTGCTCAAGGCGCTTCCCCATCTCGGTAAAGTCGGCCACGAATCCCGCCAGCTTGTTGTAGAGTTCCGCGCCACGCCGGGCGATCTCTTCCACATTGTGCTTCTGCTGCTCCTGGCGCCAGAGAGAGGCCACGGTTCGTAAGACGAAAAGCAGCGTGCTGGGGCTGACCAGCAGAACATTTCGCTGCCAGGCTTGCTCCCATAGCTTTTCGTCCCGCGATACCGCCAACATGAAGGCCGACTCAAAGGGCAGGAACATGATCACGAAGTCGATCGAATTGAGGCCGTACAGGGTCTGGTAGTTCTTGTCTGCCAGACCACGGATGTGGGTGCGCACAGAACCGCAATGACTGTCAGCCGCCAACGATCTCTCTGCCTCGCTTTCGGCGGTGTTGTAGGCTCCGTGATGAACCAGGGAAACCTTGGAGTCAATAATGAGGTGGCGATCGCCGGGGAGGTGGATGACCACGTCCGGCTGAGAACGAGAGCCATTTTCGGCCGCGTAGCTTTCCTGGGCATCGTATTCGTGGCCGGGACGGAGGCCGGCGGCCTGTAACGTCCTTTCCAGGATCAATTCGCCCCAAGCTCCCTGGGCCTTACTCGAACCTCTCAAGGCAACAGCCAGGTTGTTTGCCTGGTCGCTGATCCTGGTATTCGATTCGAAAAGCTTGTCGATGTGGGCACTTAGCTTCTCGCCGCCTCTCACCTGCTCCAGCCGGGCGGCCTCAATCCTGGCTTGGAAATCCTCCAACCTGGTCTTGAGCGGCTCGAGAACCCGGCCCAGGCTGGTCTGTTGCTGCTCGGAGAAATGCTTCGACTTCTCTTCCAAAACCGTACTGGCCAGAGATTTGAAAGTCTCCGGCAGGCCTACGCGCATCTGTTCCACCATGCGCTCAGTGGCCGCATGGCGTTCTTCCAGGCGAGCAATGGTGGATTTCAGGTCGGAGGCCTCAGTGCGCGCCTCCTCCAACTGCGCGCGGGTGCCGGCCACCTGGTCTGCGAGCGTTTTAGCGGATTTTTCATAAGCTGCTCGCTCTGCGCCAGTGCGGCTGCGCTCAAAATAGGTGGCCACCACGATGCCTGTGACAAAGGCCGCGGCGGCGGCGAAAAGGATTGTGAGGATTCCGGGAAACATGGCCATCTTCTTTTTTGACTTTACTCGTCATGACGGCAACGTTGCTGACGGAAACCGGCACTGGACGGATAGGTGCCGCGCTTTACACCACTTGGAGCGCTCAGTAGACTGGAAACTTTGGGGCCGTGAACTGCGCGGGTTGCGGACAAGGCCGTTTTTCCTGTTGCTGTCTCCTGCCAGACATTGGCTTCCGGCGCAGCCGGGTTCTCCCGGACCCGCTGCAGAGCCTTATCTGTGGCAGGCGGCACCTGGAGGAAAACCGGACAGACCGCCGCACCCGCCTTCCCGGACCGTTCACCCAACCTTGCAGGGTTTAACCCTCTAACAATTTGTTTTCTATAGACAGGAGAACGGAATGGCAACAGCAGCAGTGGAAGAGAAGGTAAAGCAGATCATCGTCGAGCAGCTTCAGGTCGATGAGGCAGAAGTGACTCCCAGCGCGTCGTTTCAGGAAGATCTGGGAGCAGACTCGCTGGATGTAGTCGAACTGGTCATGCAGTTCGAGGAAGCCTTCGACCTGGAGATCCCGGACGAGGATGCTGAGAAAATCAAAACAGTAAAAGACGCCACCGAGTACATCGAGAAAAACGCGAAAGGCAGTAAGTGAGTCGGGCAAGATGGCAAGAAGGGTCGTTGTTACCGGCATCGGGCTGTTGTGCGGAATAGGTAGGACTGCGCCCGAGGTCTGGAACAACCTGCTTGCCGGCAAGAGCGGAATGGCTCCCATTACCAGCTTCGATACGACGGGATTTCCCGTGACGTTCGCGGCGGAGGTAAAGGGCTTTGATCCACTCGCTTTTATGGAGAAAAAGGAAGCGCGCAAGATGGGGCGCTTCATCCATTTCGCGCTTGCTGCGGCGCACGAGGCGATTACGAACTCCGGTTTGAAGATCGGTCCATCGAACGCCGAGCGAGTAGGCGTGAATATCGGATCGGGTATCGGCGGGTTCGACGTGATCGAGCGGGAACACACCGCCATGCTGCAAGGCGGCCCGCGCAAGATCTCACCATTTTTTATACCTGGGACTATCGCCAACCTGGCGGCTGGCCAAGTCAGCATCCGGTATGGGGCGCTAGGCCCGAACGAGGCAACGTCGACGGCGTGCACCACCAGTGCGCACTCTGTGGGCAACGCGTTCCGCACCATCGAGCGCGACGATGCCGATGTAGTGATAGCGGGGGGCGCGGAGGCTGCGATCACGCCGATGGGCGTAGGTGGCTTTGCCGCCATGCGGGCCCTTTCCACCCGCAACAACGACCCGGAGCACGCCTGCCGGCCTTTTGACAAGGATCGCGATGGATTCGTGGTCGGCGAGGGCGCCGGCATCCTGGTGCTAGAGGAGTTGGAACACGCCCGTGCCCGCGGCGCCACCATCCTGGCGGAGATCGTCGGTTATGGCATGAGCGCGGATGCGTACCACATCACCAGCATGGCTCCCCAGGGAGATGGCTGCCTGCGGGCCATGAGGAATGCGCTACGAAGCGCGAAGATGGAGCCCGGCGAGGTGGACTACGTGAATGCCCATGCCACCGCCACACCGCTGGGAGATGCGCTCGAGACCGCTGCCATCAAGACTCTTTTTGGGGAACGCGCCACCAGCGGGAAGCTTCTGGTGAGTTCTACCAAGTCAATGACGGGGCATCTGCTGGGGGGCGCAGGCGGGTTGGAGGCGGGTATCACCATCTTGTCCCTGCAACGCCAGATGGTTCCTCCGACCACCAATCTCGACGATCCCGATCCAGCCTGTGACTTGAACTACGTTCCCAATAAGCCGCAATCCGCGCAGTTGGAAGTGGCGCTTTCTAATTCGTTTGGCTTCGGTGGCACCAACGGAGCACTTATCTTCCGCCGCTGGACAGAATGACGGCAACCGAGCTGCCGCCGTAGTGTTAGAACGTCACGACGACTGTGTCATCAGGCGATGCCACTTTAGTGGATATGGGATGAATCTCTTGGTTCCCGGGCGGTTTCTCAGAGGGAGCAGCGCTTCAATCGTGGGATCATGGACGCACGAGGGAAGCGAGGGAGATTGAAGCGAGCCTGCACAGGATTAGTCTGGATATTTTTCACGGCAGCTTCATTCGCGGCGTGCCCGAGCACGCTGCCGGTCTCCAAAGAGATGAAGGATTCACAAGCGGTGATCATCGGCACCGTGATGTCATCACGCCAGGTGCCGCAATCATGGGACGCGTTGGATGGCATCGAATATGTGGTGCATATCGACCAGAAGGTCAAAGGCAAGCAGACCGGCGAGATCACTATTTTCAGCGAACACAGGGATGATGCCGTCGTCCTCGAATCGGGCAAGCAGTACCTGCTGTTTCTCACCAACAACTACCAGCACTGGATGGTGAATGTTTGCGGGAATTCCGGGCCCATGGATGAAGAGAGCAAGGTCATCCGGCAGTTGGTTCACGCTAACGGTAACGATTGAGGCTCTGGTTTTTGTTTTAGGCAAGTGTCTGCGTGAGAACGGACCATACGAAATCAAGTCCCGCAGGGACGACAGACCTTAGCCCAGGACGCTAGTCCTGGGTCGATCATGAAAGATGATTGAGTCCCGCAGGGACGGCTGAATATACGTAGCTACTTAGCCCTGGACAATTCAGTCGTCCCTTCGGGACTTGTCATGTCTCGAAAGCTCTCCCCAGGACTGCGTCCTGGGCTAAGGTCAGCAAGTTCAGCCGCCCCTTCGGACTCAATTGAGTGTCGGTCGAATCTCAAACGGGCACTTAGCCTTCATACTTTGCGCCGCTATGCCACTGTGACGGTTCCCTAAAGCATTCCAAGTACCCTGGTGTACACGCAAGTACCCGCCTGCTCTGCCCTTCCAAGCCACAGTTCGAGTTTTCTATCTGCCACGTTTCTAGTGGCAGATAGTGCAAACAGAGGTCTTACTGGCTTTTCATTACCATCGGTCGGCTTCCTGTCCTCCGAAGTAAGGGCGTTCGAAAACAATACAATTGCCATCCCCCGTCGGACCGGGCAATCTACCACTTAAGCAGTACACATACAACTTACGTGGTACCGCCAATATTGATTCGTAACCCTAGGAGGGTTTGTGAAAAACTTTGCTATCGCCTTGATTCTCTGCCTGAGTGCCGCCAATGGTTTCTCGCAGTGCAAAACGGAACGTGTCAGCGCCCACAAGGAGATGCATATGGCATCCTCCGTATTCGTGGGTACGGTGACGGCAGCGCAACCAGTACCGGAAAGCTGGGACTTTCTGGATGGCGTGAACTATACGGTTCGCGTTGACTCCAAGATCCACGGCAAGGCGCGCGCCAACACCGAGGTGACGATTTTCAGCGAAAATAGCCCGCGCTTCTTCGCCATGTATGTCGGTCAGCAGTATGTGCTGTACGTGCAGCCCCAGTACGATCGCTTGCAAGTGGACAACTGCGGCAATTCGCACGCGACGACGAACGATTCCGCTTCGACCAAACAGCCGAAGCAGACGGCAGTCAGAGGCTTCTAACTTTGCGGTGCTGATTCATCTGCCTTGAAAAAGGGGTACCGCGTTCGCGGTGCCCCTCTCCATTTTTACTGCAGTAACGTGCCATTCTCGGGTTCGGATTTGGCTTCTTCGGGCGGGATGACCACGGCCGCCGCGACCTTGTCTTCATCCTCGAGATGCAACAAGCGGACGCCCTGGGTCGATCGCCCGGCAGCGCGGATGGTCTTGGTGTCTATGCGGATGATCTTGCCGTACTGGCTGATGACCATCAGTTCCGAAGTCTCGTCGACCAGCAGGATGGCGCTCACCTTGCCATTGCGGGATGTGGTCTTCACGTTAATGACGCCCCTGCCACCCCGGGTTTGCAGCCGGTATTCGTCCACATCCGTGCGTTTGCCATAGCCCTGCTCGGTAATGGAAAGAATCAACGAGGGAGAGTGCTCCCCATTGCCATTCTTCTTACGTTCGCGCGGAGTCGCGGCCAGACCGACGAGGTAGTCACCTTTGGTCAGATCGATGCCGCGGACGCCATAAGCAGGCCGTCCCATGGAGCGGACGTCGTTTTCGTCGAAGCGGATGGCCATCCCGCCATGGGTAGCCAGGAAGATGATCTGGTTGCCGTCCGTATTGCTGGCGCCAATCAATTCATCGTCGTCGTCGATCCCGATGGCAATAATGCCGCGTGCCATCACGTTGGAGAAATCCTTGAGCGGAGTCTTCTTGACCGTACCCTTGCGGGTAGCGAAAAAGATGAACTTGCCCTCTTCTTCGAGGTTGCGCACAGGCAGGATCGTGCGCACGTTCTCTCCGGGCTGCAGGTTGAGCAGGCTGGCCATGGATTTGCCTTTACCGGCGGCGCCGATATCGGGAATCTCATAGACCTTCAGCCAATACACGCGGCCGGTGTTGGTGAAGCACAGCAGATAGGCGTGGGTAGAGTCCACGATGAGCTGAGAAACAAAGTCCTCTTCCCGCGTCTTCATGCCTAACCGCCCCGTCCCACCGCGGCGTTGCTGGCGATAGATCGAGATCGGGGTGCGCTTGAGATAGCCGGAATGGGAAACGGTGACGGCGACCTGTTCATCGGCGATCAGGTCTTCGAGCTGCAACTCGGCTGTCTCATCGAGGATCTGGGTGCGGCGTTCATCGCCAAACTCTTTGCGTGCTGCCTCGAGTTCCTTGACGATCAAAGCGCGCAGCTTCGGTTCCGATGCCAGAATTGCTTCGTATTCGGCGATACGTTCGCGGACCTCAATCAACTCCTTGAGAATTTCGTCGGTGGAGAGCTGGGTGAGGCGATAGAGCTGCAGTTCGAGGATGGCGTCGATCTGCCGGTAACTCAGGCCGGGTTCCCGCTCCGGTCCGGTGACAATGCCGGTATCGAGCTTGAGAACAATGTCCTTGGAGAGAGAAAAGCGGCGCAGGTTTTCCCGTGCTTCGGCGCGCGATCCGGAACCGCGAATGATGCGGATGACCTGGTCGATGTTGTCCAGGGCAATTTTGTAACCTTCAAGGATATGTTCGCGCTCGCGAGCCTTTTTGAGTAGAAACGCCGTGCGCCGGCGAACCACTTCCACGCGGTGACTGATGAAGTGGCGGATAGCGTCATGCAGGGCGAGTTCGCGCGGCTGGCCGTTGACCACGGCCAGAAAGATCATGGAGAAGCTCTCTTGCATCTGGGTGTGCTTGTAGAGCTGATTCAGGACGATCTGTGCTTCTGCGCCGCGCTTGAGCCCAATGACGATGCGCATTCCGTCGCGGTCGCTTTCATCGCGGAAGTCGTCTTCGGAAATATCGGTGATGACTTTCTCGTTGACCAGCTCAGCGATGCGCTCGATCAGTTTGGATTTATTGACCTGGTAGGGAATCTCGGTAACGATGATCGCCTGGCGGCCGCCCTTTAGCTGCTCGATCGCGCACTTGGCGCGCATGAGAAAGCGCCCGCGGCCGGTCTTGTAGGCCTGGGCAATGCCACTGCGGCCATAGATGAAACCGCCGGTGGGGAAATCCGGCCCTTGCACATGCTGCAAGACTTCAGCCAGGCCCGCCTGAGGATTCTTGACCAGCTCGATGGTGGCGCTGATCACCTCGTTCAGGTTGTGCGGCGGAATGTTGGTCGCCATACCTACGGCGATTCCATTGGATCCGTTCACAATCAGGTTAGGAACGCGGGTGGGCAGCACCGTGGGCTCGAAGGTGCTCTCGTCGTAATTGGGAACAAAATCGACAGTTTCCTGATCGATGTCGGCCAACATCGCGCCGGCAATGCGCGTCATGCGCGCTTCGGTGTAGCGCATGGCCGCGGGCGGATCGCCGTCTACCGAGCCGAAGTTCCCCTGACCATCCACCATGGGGTAGCGCATGCTGAAAGGCTGCGCCAGCCGCACCATGGTGTCGTAGATCGCCGAATCGCCGTGGGGGTGATAGACACCCATGGCCTGGCCGACGACTTTGGCGCACTTAGCGTACTTCTTGTTAAACTCCAGGCCCATCTCGTGCATGGTGTACAGAATTCTGCGATGCACAGGTTTGAAGCCATCTCGAATGTCGGGGAGAGCGCGCCCGATGATGACCGACATCGAGTAGTCGAGATACGAACGCTTCATCTCATCTTCAATGTTGATGGGGATGAGGCGAGTTCCCGGTCCGTCCGGCGGGTTACCGTCGCTGCCGTTTGGACCTAGAGGTAGTAGAGGATTTGGATCGTCTGCCATAAGAAGGTGGGCCTTGAACGGGGAATAAATCTGCGGTCGAGGACTAATAAGATGATACGTGTTTTAGAGCTACCCAGCAAGGCCGCGGGGTTACTCTAAGTCTTCTTTTTTGAGACATTTGTCTTATTTCTAAGGGAGCAACCGAAGGCTGAGAGTTAGCTGCAGAGCAAGCAGGCAGGCGGTCACTGCCAGGAAGACCTTCCGATAGCGTGTTTCGAGAAAATCGGCAAAGACTCCGGCAATAAAAGTAAGCAGAAAAGGGAGCGCCCAGAGGGTAGGCTCGCTGGAAATTCCCCTGGTGACGAGGAGGAAGAACAGCAGCGCCAGGAGCAAGGGCACGGTATTGCCGAAATAGCGCGATCGACGGGTGGGCAGATAAAGCAGCAAGGCTGTGGCTGCGGCCAGGGTCACGGCCGAATTGGGAAGACTCGTCAACCAATGACGCGCAGGCTGCAGGGAAAACCCGATGCAGGCCGGCACCACTGCGAACGAAGTAGCTGAAGGCATCGGGGCTGAAGTCGTACGAAGCGAACACCAGCAGCAAAGCTCCAATGCTCGCCGTCATCATAATGGGCACGATGTAGGCGCGGCGGCCAACCGCCAGGTAGGCCATAAGGCCGATGGACAACAGGAGCGCGAGGAGGAAGGCGGCAACGTGGGAAGCCGCGGTAAAAGCGAGCGTGAGGGTGAGCAGCACGATGCGCGAGCGCCACTTACGTGGAGGCCCTTGCATGGCATGAGCGACGCCCATTGCGGTGTACAGCGAGGCGAACAGTCCAAAGGCGGTAAGGATCTCGTTGTTGGGGTAAGTACAGGCGTGGATCACCGCAGGTGAGAAGCAGTAAAGAGCAAGAGCAATGAATCCGCCGGGGTTGCCATAGAGGCGCCGGGTGACCCACCACAGGGCTCCCCCCAGGATCAGCCCGGTGAGCAGGAAACCGCAGTGCAGCAGGGCCAGCACGTAACCGAGTTCGTGGCGCATCTCCCAGGTTGAGGCGTCCGCAGCCTGGCCGGCGAGCACCCGCTGCAGGGTCAGGGGCAGGCCAGCGACACGATATGCCAGGGTTCCATCCGGAAGGTTGCCGCAGGTAGTGAGGTAGCCGGCAAGGGGGTTTGGCTTTTCCCATAGCTCACGGCCACAGCGGGCGAAGTCATAATCGCGTGAAGTCAGCGTTTGACGATGGAAAACCCACAAGCATTGCGCCAGCAGCAGCAACAGCAGCACGGCTGCGAGCTGTTGCGGGCGGTTGAATTGGAAGCCTGGCACCTTGGGCATGAATTTGCGTTTTTGCGTTTGCTGGGCAGATCTGTTCAGAGCCGTGGCCACCGGAAATGGGGATGAGGCAAATACTGGTGGGCGTTGGGGAAACCAAAGACACGTCCATAGGCGGTGTAGCCGGTTTCACTGATCCAGAACCAGGTTTTCTTCCAGAACGGGTAATCGGGGGGCCAGGGCGCCTCATCCATTTTCCAGGCCAGAGGATAGTGTTGGAAGATGAGGCTGGCACGGCGCACATGGGTGGGCGAGGTGACGATCAGCGCCGAGGTCCAACCCTCCACTTGCATGATCCGGTAAGCGTAATAAGCGTTCTGGATGGTGTTGTGCGATTGTTCTTCGGTGAAGAGTGCGGATATGGGCACACCCTGGGAGCGGGCGTATTGCATCATCACCTGAGACTCGACGAACTGGTTGCGCACCGCGCCGCCGGTCATCAAGATACGCGGCGCGGCCCCCGCGCGAAACTGCCGAACCCCTTCCAAAACGCGCGATTGCGCAAGCGGCGCGATGGCGCCGTTATCTGCGGCGGGATTGCCCAGAACCAGAATTACATCGAACTTGGTCTGCTGCGTGTCGGCCATGGGGATGGAAAAGTAGAGAATCGCGAGGCAGGCGACCAATGTCGCCGACATGATTCCGAGGATGCGAAGAAGTTTCGTTCGCTGCTGAAGCAGCGTTTTTAATTGCATAGATGATGATTCTACCCAGAATGGAGATTCCTTCGGCTTGAAGGGGCCCTGGAGACGGCGCTTGCTGCTAATCTGATGCCAATGTCCGACGGTAGAAGTGAATCGGAACGGCTGGTTTCCGCCGACCGCGTGGAAGATGATAAATCCTTTGAGCTAAAGTTGCGGCCCAAGTGGCTACGGGAGTTCATCGGTCAGGAAAAGGCCAAGGAACAACTGGCCATCGCCCTGACCGCAGCGAAGTCGCGCGGGGAAGCACTGGATCATGTGCTGTTATTCGGGCCGCCCGGTTTGGGAAAGACGACGCTGGCCACGATTATCGCCAATGAGATGGATGTCGGTTTTCAGCAGACCTCGGGCCCGGCGTTGCAAATCCAGGGAGATTTGACCGCCATCCTGACGAACCTGCGGGACCGCCAGGTGCTCTTTCTGGATGAGATCCACCGCCTGCAGCCGGTGCTCGAAGAAAAGCTGTACACCGCCCTGGAAGACTACAAATTGGACATCATCATCGGGCAGGGCCCCGCGGCGCGAACACATGTGATGGAGATCAAGCCGTTCACATTTATCGCAGCGACCACCCGCCCGGGATTGCTGTCTTCGCCGTTGCGATCGCGATTTGGGATTCTGCTGCGGTTGGAGTTTTACACCGAAGATGAACTGCGCTTCATCGTAGAGCGGTCGGCGGAAGTGTTGAACGTGCCGATTGACCGTGATGGGGCGGCAGAGATCGCCCTGCGCTCGCGGGGAACACCGCGCATCGCCAACCGATTGTTGCGCCGGGTGCGCGACTACGCCCAGGTACGAGGAACCGGCCGTATCGACCGGGCCATCGCCGAAGCAGCGCTAAAGCTGCACGGAGTCGATGCTCATGGGTTCGATGACCTCGATCGCCGGCTGCTGCTGACGATTATTGAGAAGTACGATGGGGGCCCGGTCGGCCTGAACACGTTGGCGGCCAGCCTGGCGGAAGAGGAAGATGCGCTGGAGGAGGTGTATGAGCCTTTCTTGATCCAGATCGGCTTCCTGGATCGGACTCCCCGGGGCCGGGTGGCCACGCGGCTGGCGTATGAACATTTCGGAATGCCGCTGCCGGGGAAACAGACGCATCTGTTTTGAGCGAGTTCGAGAAGACTTGAAGATTAAGTCCCGAAGAGCCTGCCCTGAGCTTGTCGAACGGGGACGGCTGAACTTAGCCCAGACATTCCCTGCAGACTGACGTTTACTGAGCGCCGTTTTTGAAGATCTGTTCCGCCAGGTGGTTCTCTACCTTGGTTTGGTCGCGCATCATTTCGTAGTAGGCGGCCCTCAGGAGTTGGGAACGGCTGTCACGCAGTTGCTGGCGGATGTCCTGCTGCACTCGGGGGTCGTTTAGCTCGCGCTGTCCGGCCGGCTCTTTTTCTATCAGCTTGTAAATGGCATAGCCAGCGGGCGCTTTGCCGCCCGGCGGAAGCAAGGGTATGACTTCCGTCATTTGCCCCGGCTGCAACCTCGAGATCGCTGCGAACACAGCCGGCTCACCGCGGAGACTGGATTCGGGCACGAAGCCCATGTTGCCGCCGTTGCTGGCGTCATTGGTATTCTCCGACAGGTTCGAGGCCAGGGTGGCAAAGTCTTCTCCGCTTTCCAGGCGGCTGTGAATCATTTCGATCTTCTTCCGCGCCTCGGTATCGTTGTTCGCTTTGCTGTTCTGCAGGTTGGTTCCCTGCTTCATCGGCGTGGGCTGAGAGGTGACAACAATGTCGGCGATGTTGTACTTCGGCTCGATGAAGTTAAATTGCGCCTTGTTCGCGTTATAGAAATTACTAACATCCGCGTCGGTGATGTTGATGCGCGAGTTTACTTCCTTATTCATCAGTTTCTCTGACGTGAGGTTGCGCCGAATCTCGAGACGCAAATCGTTCAGCGTGAGATTGGCGGCCTGCAGCCGCTTATCCCATTCTTCCTGGGTATAAGGCGCCTTCATCTCAGCCTGTTTCGCATCCACCTCTTCATCGCTGGCCACCAGGTTCATCTTCTTGGCTGCCTGTTGCAGGATTTCCTGGTCAATCAATTGCTTCAAGATGCCCAGCCGCGTGGCCTCTGCCTGCTCCCTGGTGGGCTCTTCCTTGTTGTTGCCCAGGTTCTCGCGATAGAGCTTTTCCACCTCAGAGCGCTGAATCGGTTGTCCGTTGACCGTTGCCACTACGTCTGGCCCATCGCTGCGCTTGCAACCCAGCACAGTGCTCAACAGCACGAGGCTTATCGAGGCACAGGCAACGGCTACAGCAGAGTTACGTGGTAGGGCGGGCACTAACAGTCTTTCCAACGGTCTTTCTCCTGGCGATCGCATGGTTTCTATTTGGGAGCCAGCGGAGTCGGCTTCTTTACTTCTTCCGCCACCTGCGGCGGAGGCTGCACACCCGCCTCTCGTAGAGCCCGGTCGATCGCTGTCCAAAGCTCTGCTTGCGGCAATGCGCCGGCAATGCGCTCACCGTTGATAAACAAGGTTGGAGTACCGTTCACGCCGAGACTGTCTCCCTGCTTCATCGACGCTCGCACCGCGGTTTCATCCTGCTTGGCAAGGCATGCCTGCAGGCTAGGCAAATCCAGCTTGGACCGGCCAGCTTCGTCACTCGCAAGCTTATCCAGCGTCTTCGCGGCCTCATGCACGTCTTTCGCGGGCCCCGTAATCTCGCTGCCGTGCGAATGCACATAATCCACAAACTTCCAGTAGGCCTCCGGGCTCTGTTCGGCGAGACAGTTCGCGTCCACTGCCGCATGCATGGCCCAGGGGTGGATTTCGACCAGCGGATAGTCCTTGTAGAAAAATTTGACCAATCCTTTATAGCGATCCAGCGTGGCCGGGAAGAGTTGCTCGTGCATACGTGCACAGTAGGGACATTCCAGGTCGTCAAAGTTCACAATGGTGACCTTGGCATCGGTTGTCCCCCGCAAAGGGCGGTTTTGCAGTGAGATCATGTCCGACGGACTATGACTGATATCAAACCTCTCCAACCGCGCAACCGTATTACCGTCGCTGGAAAGGAGAAAATTCACTACGGTGTGTTTGCCGTTGTTGGAAAACGTAATGGGCAGGTTGTCAAATCCAGGGAATTCGCTTTTGCTGGTCGCCCCGATCGTGACCTCCACATTTGGAGGCACCTCAAACTGCGAGCGCACCAGGACTTCGATTCTCCGGTTCAGCTGAGTAGCGGCGACGGGCGAGACCGTATTCGATGCGGTGCTGGGAGGACTCTGCGCCTTACAGCCTGCAGAAAGACAAATGAGCAGGCACAAAACCAGGGTACGGCGAACAGACAAGACAACCACCTTTCCACAGCATCTCTTCATTAGAACGGTTTTCCCACCAGCGTGTCCAGCAGCGCCGGCCCGGGGCAGGTCAAAAGATGCGCTCGGAATGCTTCAGATTTCCCGCCGCGCCTACGCCGGCCAGGGTGAAGTTGAATCCGTATTCGTTCTCGTTCCGAACCGAGCCTAATGCCAGGCGACGATATTCGACGCTGAACCCACAGCAGTCCCAGTTATAGGAGGACTGGATACCTCCATACTGCAAGGCATTCTGGACAAAGTCGTATCCTGCATCGGCAGCCATGCTTAGCCCGCGCTTGGTCGGGCGCCCCGTACCCTAGCAAGAGACGCAGCAGGTTATATTTCGTTATCTGACTGGCAAGGTTGGACGTAAACGACGCATTGAGCGCCTTAAGGCTGGAGTAGCCCACACTGGTGAAAACGGCGTCTCGCCGGTAGTCCGCGAATACATTGCTGGCATCCATGCGCCCGGTCTTGAAGTCATAATCCGCATCCCATTCCAGGTCGCTGTGCGCGCTGGTGCGCACCTTAAAGCGCGAGATAATCGGCGAAGTATTGCGCGGCCCGTTGAGAAACGCCACACCGGTCAGGTCGAGCGTTGAAGCCAGCACATTGCGCCGGAAGGGAGAGGCGGCGCCCCCGAAGTACGGGTCGAAGAAGTATTTGGCGGCCAGCTTCCAGGTAATCCACGCATCGGTATCTCCACCACATTCCGTGTATGTGGCAGGCAGGGTGATGGCGCCATTGATCGGCGGGGGAAGATCGCCGCTGCTGCAGGGTTTGGGGTGTAAGTGTTTGAAGTAGAGCTTCTGGGTGAGCGAGTACTCCATCTCATTCGTATCGCTGACCACGTCCGTGGTGTCAAAGCGGGGAATAGATGAAAAGTTGTTCACCCCGGCAACGTAACGATAGTGAATCTCCGGTTCGATGGTGTGTCGCAGGTCGCCGCCAAAAAGCCGTTCCAGGGACGGCGCTTTGAAATCGCGCACCAGCGCCGGCGGCCGGAGTTCGAAGCTGGCCTCCAGATCCGAGCGGTTGACGCTGCCATTCCCTGGCAGCGGCGTGGTGGTGCTGGCAATCTGGCTTTGCCCGTAATAGGTTTCCCGAGCGCCCACTTCAGGGCGCAGCGTCCAGCCATCGAAGTGAACCGGCAGCGAAAGATGGGGATAGAGGTCGAAGCGGCCGATCACTCCTGTCTTGTAGCCCGGCTCGCTGCGGCTTAATCCGGCCGCAGAGCCATCGATGCTCCAACGCAACGGCGTCCTGGCAATCGATTGGTCGATGGTGTTGAAATCCAGGCTGGGCACGCGCAGGATGCGGATTTGCGGAGTATTGAAGGTGTTGTCCACCTGGGTGGTGCCTTCGAAATTCTGATAGCGGTCGAAGCTAATGCTGGCCGAGCGCCCCGCGTCATTGTGGGTAATAAAGGCTGACGATGTCACCTGGGAGGCGACCGCCAAAGCAAAGGATGGGGCAAACGCCTCGCGATACACAAAAGAGCTGAGATACTCGCCGGTGGCGACAGCCCGGGTATGCTCATCCAGGTCAAAGTCGCGCCTTCCGCTGAAAACAATGTCCTGGCCGCCCTGGTCGAGGTAGTCCGGCGCAAGTCCGCGGTCCCATAACGCGGTGAAACGGGCATTGACGAAATCTTCTCCGCGCCCGCGATAGCGGAAATCACCGCTGGGCGACCAGCCGCGTTTAGAGAAGTATTGCGGTGCCGAAAGTAGCATCCATGCTGCGGTTGATGACCAGGTAAATCGATTCCCCGATAATGGTTCCCTTCGTGGAAGAGGTACCCGCTTCGGGCAGCAGCAGACCACTCTGCCTGGCGTCCGCGTCCACCGGGTGGGTCACGTACGGCAGGTAAAGAATCGGGACACTAAGCAGCGTGAAGTAACTGTTTTTTGCTTTTGCCACTCCATAATTCATGCGGATTAGGGAGGAGTGAATCCGCCAGTCCGGGTCAGGAAGGAGACACGAGGTCATTGTGCCCTGCACCACCTGGTAGCGCTCCGGCCCTTCCTTGATGAGCACCCGGCCGGTAAAGAGAAAGGGATTGGCGGTGGTGTATACCAGCTTCTTCTTGCTGGCGGAGGGCTGGCGGCCGATGCTGCCGGTCACGTTTTCAAAACGGCCCGTCTCCAGCTCAAAATTGAGTTTGCCGTGATCGGCCAGGATGAGTTCGTTGTTTCGCCCTCCCTGCAGCCGAACATGCCCATCGGCCTCAGCATCGCCGGTCTCTCGATTGTAGGAAACTTTATCCGCGGTGAGAATGTAGTCCTTGTATTCGATCCGGACATCGCCGATGAGCGAATACACCTCGCCATGCTTCTCCTGCTGCCTGGCTTCGAAGCGCACGGGGACACCCGAAGGAGGAGTGGCAACTACTTCAGCGACGGGATAATCAGGGGCGTCGGGAAGCGACGATGGGCCTGAAGCCGAGGGAAACTGCTTGGTCAACGTCTGCGGCCAAAGCTGGGGATGACACAGCATTAACGCTGTGATAAACAAAAAGGTACGGACTCTCATTTACCGGGGCAAGGCTTAGGATAGCAAATGGCCCATACCCAAGGTACTTGATCGCGCCGCCGCTCTGGTGAAATTCAGGCTCGTTCTTTCCCCCTTCATTGCGTTTGCCAATGGATCAAGAAAGCGTGTTTCTGTTGCCTCCGCTCCCATGTCGCTCAAATAAGGTGCACACGGCACAGTGTGCGACCATCTCCATTGTTTGCTTTACGGGGCCACGCAACATGCAACATCTAAGAGGAGAACAGAATTGAGTCCTTCTTCGTCAAACTGTCGGAGAAACCTTTCCCATACAGACATCGAGGTTATGCCGGCATGGAAGACAGAATTAAACGAACGCCTTGCCGCGACGCGCACGCGCCGTTTGCGCCACAAAGAGGAGCAGATTGCTCTTCCCGGCCTTGAGCACATAGAGCGCAAAGTTGATTCCCGCGCAGCCCGGTTGGCCGCGAAAGTAGCCCAACGATACGCGAATGCTCCCTCTTACAGCGAGGTGTTAGCCGCTGAAGCTCGGTCCCGAGCCGAGGAAGCGACCCGGTCCGTAAATCCGGCAAGCGATGGACCCACACTTGTGGCCGAACCTTCGCACCAAAGCTGGAGCGATTCTCCTAGGCGTGAAGAGGAAGAGAATGCACCCGACTACTCTCAGTTGATGGAGGAAGAGCCGGTGCCTGGGGCCGTTGAGCCGCTGGCGGTCAATCTCATCGAATTCCCGCGGGAATTGGTGGCAGCCCGCAAAATGCGTCCCCGCCTGGCGGAAGGTCCGCTGCGTGAAGCTCGCAGGATGAAAAGGATCAACTCGGATTTTCGAAGTTGCTCCCGAGAGCATCTCGCAGACCGTGAATATCGGGGCAACACCGGCAGATTGGTCTCCAATCCGGCTGGATAGCGAACGCGTGCCGACCGAGAGGGGGAGATTGAGTCGCCAGCAAATCCCACTCAAAACGGCGTCGTTGGAAGACAGAATCATGGCCGGGATTTTCGATCTGGCGCTGATCGTTTCTGCCTTCGCTATCTTCGTCCTGGTGTTTGTTGCCTGTACGGCGCATCCGCCCACGGGAAAGCCTGCGCTGGTCGCCGCGGGTTTGGCGCTGGCAGGCTTTGGGTTGTTGTACCAATACTTGTTCTTCAAATATTCCGTAGGGCACCCCCGGAATGCGCTACGCGAAGATCGCGTTGTGCACGTTCGAGGACGAGAACCCAACCCGGAAGGCAATGTGCATGCGTGTGTTGTTTGTGCTGCTTTCGGCGGCTCCGCTGGGCCTGGGCTTTGCCTGGGCATGGTTCGACCCGGATCGCCTGACCTGGCATGACCGGCTATCGCGGATTTATCAGCGGAGCTATTCGTAAGCTGCGGCCGACTGTTAAGTGAAAACAGGTACCCTAGGCGGCTAAAGCGGCTCTCCGCAGGTTATGAACTATGGCAGTTTCGACTCGAGTAGTAAGGACGGCCCTGACGGATATTCGCCCGAAATCCAGTCGCGTATCTTCGGACCAAGTATTCCGCTACGGGACTGGCCCCGCATCTTCATGAGTGAAGCACAGGGCTTGAGTAGTGGGCAAGTTCAATCCGACCCTGCGTGACTTCTAATCCTCCCTTAGAGACGGGAGCCAAAGCGCAGAGGCGGCCGCGCCGATCACCGCGACTTCGGGATTATCCGGAACAACCTCCAACGAGTAGCTTTGCAGCGGGCTCATCTTGACCATCTGCCACAAATATTCCTTAAGCAGATTCAGATCGAGAAAGCGCACATTGAGGCCGGTGTAATAGAAGCGGCCCGGGCCGCCCAAATGGATCGAGGTGGCGGTGGCGGCGCCCAGGCCGCGATGCCAGAGACGCACGAAGTCCATGCAGCGGGCATCGCCTTTCTTGGCGGCGGCAAAAACCTCTTCCGGCTCCATATCGAGGAAGCGCAGGCGCATCGCGCGGTAACCCATGATCCCTTCCAGGTGTCCCCGTCCGCCGCATCCGCAGTAGGTCTCTTTGGGATCGAGCGTCACCACCATGTGACCGCCCTCCCACACACCTTCTGCGTAGGGATAGCGGCCGAATCCGATACCGTTGCCAATGGTCCAAACGCGGACCAGCGATCGGTACGGCCCTGGGTAACGGCCAGCCCGGCGGCAACGGCATCCGCGTCGTTCATCGTCTTCACCGGCGCCACAATTCCCTTCGACTGAAAGATGGCGGCCAACGACTCAGCAACGTTCGCGCCCTTCAGCTGGGCCAGGTTAGGAGAGTCCTCCACGAATCCCGTCGCGGATGATCCCGGGAATGGCGACACCGATCGCATCGAAGTTGCCCTCGGGATGCAGGGCCAGCACCTGATCGCTGATCAAATGGCAAAGGCTTTCGAATGGATGTTCCAGCAGAGCTTCGTGGTCATCCGGATTCTCCGGATAGGCGCCCAGCGATCCCACCAGTTTGTGATCTTCAATGAGCCCCGCGACAATCCTCGAGGACACGACAACGCCAATGGTTCTGCCCATGGCCTCCCCTTCCCTCAGTCCGCCGCCCGGGCCAGCCGATTGATGCCGTTAAATGCGGCAGCCTTATAGCACTCGGCAAGGGTGGGGTAATTGAACACCGTATCGATGAAGTAGTCCAGCGTACCGCCGAGAGCCATGACGGCCTGCCCGATGTGCAGCAGTTCGCTCGCGCCCTCGCCTATGATGTGCACTCCCAGAAGATGCCGCGTCTCGCGATGAAAGACGATCTTCAGGCGGCCGGTGGTGTCGCCCCTGATCTGGCCACGGGCAATTTCGCGATAATAAGCGACGCCTACTTCGTAGGGCACATCTTCATCGGTGAGCTGCTCCTCGGTCTTGCCGATAAACGAGATCTCCGGAATCGTATAAATTCCGTATGGATAGTAGCTCGGATTGGAGACCAGGGTCTCGTTGCCGAAGGCCCGCGCAACGGCGATTCGGCCCTGCTCCATCGACACCGAGGCCAGGCTGGGAAATCCGATCACGTCTCCGACCGCGAAGATGTTGGGCACCTTGGTGCGGAAGTCCTTGTCGACGGGAATGCGGCCGCGAGAATCCGGCTCGATGCCAACGGCCCCCAGATTGAGTTCGTTCGACATTGCCGGACCGGCCGACCGCATAGAGCAACGCGCCGCCGGAAATTCTCTTCTTGCTTTCCAGGTTGGCGACCACGCTGCAATCGGGCAGCTCTTCTACGCTTTCCACTTCCTCGTGCAGGCGCATGGTCACACGGCTGTCGCGCAGATGGTAGCTGAGCGCTTCGACGATTTCCTGGTCGGCAAACTCCAGCAGCTTGGGCCGCTTTTCGATCAGGGTGACGCGCACCCCGAGCGCGGCGAACATGCAGGTGTACTCCACGCCGATGACCCCGCCGCCGACCACGATCAGCGACTTGGGCAGGTTGGGCAATTCGAGAATCTGATCGCTATTGACGATCGAGCGGCCATTGATGGGCACCCTGGATGAGTCGGCCGGCTTGGTCCCGGTGGCGATGATGATGTTCTTCGCCTCGTAGGTCTGGGTGCCGCCCTCGTTGGTCACCTTGACATGGGTGGCGTCTTCAAAGCTGGCGATTCCGGGGAGCACGTCGATCCCATTACGCGAAAGCTGCGCTTCGGTCACATCGATCTCAGTCTTGATCACGTGCTGGACGCGGAAGGCGAGGTCCGCCATCGTGATCTTTTCCTTGACCCTGTAATTCATGCCGTAGATCGAGCGGTAGTTATAGCCGGAGAGATGCAGCACGGCTTCGCGCATGGTCTTGCTGGGGATGGTGCCGGTATTTACGGAAACACCACCGATGTTCCGCATGCGCTCAACCACAGCGGCCCGCTTGCCTAGTTTATTGGCGTAGATCGCGGCGCGTTGCCCCGCAGGGCCGGAACCAATGATGAGGAGATCGTAGCTAATCATGCCTTGTTGGAAGGGTACCGGAAGAACGAAGTGACGAGATTAATTTCGCATTTCTGTTAACTGCAGAAAAACCCGAAATGAAACCCAAACAGCATGACGGGTAGCATGACCTGCGCCTAGCATACGCCTGTGCCTGTACTCATAGTGTAGCGAACTGGAAGCCTTCTCCTCCATGAACCGGGCAGATCCCCTCGGCTAGACTCCATTCTATGCAGCTCTATGCCATTACCGATCGCAGGAAAGCCACCCGGCCGCTTCTCAGCCTGGTGGAGGACTGGTCGGCGGGCGGCGTAGATTTCATCCAATTACGAGAAAAGGATCTGAGTGGGGCGGCCCTTCAGTCGCTCACCCGGGAAGTTGCGGCGACCATCGATCACGGCCGTTCGAAGCTGCTGGTCAATGTGGCCAGTCCTGAAACCGCTGCCATGGCGATGGAGGCCGGGGCTGATGGAGTTCACCTCGCCGGCACGCCTCTCCCGGGTGCAGCCGCCGGCGTCCGGAAAGCCTTCTCCTCCGCACGCCCGATCATCAGCGTGCCCTGCCACAGCCTCAACGATATCGATGTGGCCTGCAGGGAACAGGTGGACCTTATTCTGTTCTCCCCTATCTTCGAAAAGAATTTGGCAGGGAACGTAGCCGCAGCACCCCAGGGCCTAGAAGGGCTCCGCCTCGCCTGCGTTGCCGCGCGCGGCATCCCCGTAATGGCTCTGGGTGGGGTGACCATCGGCAATGCGTTCGATTGCCTGGCGGCCGGCGCGGCTGGAATCGCCGGCATTCGACTCTTCGCGGAAGGAGATTGGCGGAGGCTCTAGAGGCAAACCGAGCCGATGGAACCATATATAGTGGGATAAGACTCAACCATGCAGAGTGTCCGTTTGAAAAAGTTTCTTTCCCTCCCTCGATCGGCTCGAAGCCGGCGGTTTTCCTTCTTCTTAAGCGCGCTACTTGTGGTTGGCCTGCTCCCTTGGGCCGCCGCCGGTCATGCACAGGACACGCAAACCATGCAGACGGTGACGCCCCCCAAAGAAAAATTCGATGTGGGCGTGGCCGGTTTATACCAAGTCACGGGCGCAGCCAATGGCAACTTTATCCGCGACGATACGACCGAATCGGGCGGCGCTCTGATCAGTTTCCGCCAGCCCTGGCGCCCCTGGGTGGGCTGGGAGGCGAACGTTGGCTACACCAAGTTTTATGAGTCCTACAACAAGAACACGACTAAGGTGGAGAGCAACGTAACCGACTTCAGCGTCTCCTACCTGCTGGAGTCACCGGCATATTATGGGGTTCAGGCATATCTGGCTTTGGGGGGCGGCATTATCGCCTTCTCTCCCATTTCCGGCACGGTCACGAACAATAACCAGCCAGCGACAGCCTTGCCGTCTCAGTTGCTGCCGGAGTTCACCTGGAAATTCGGGCTCAACTATTCGTTGTTCAAACGGGTGGGGGTACAGGGCGGTCTGCGCGGCTTAAAGTACAAGACTCCCGATTTTCACCAGAAAGCGCTCGATACGCAGACCCTGCGCACGACCCTGGAACCCAATGTCGGGGTGTATTACCGCTTTTGAGCAGGAGAATCCAATGGCCCTAGTGATTACGGTACTCGAACTGGAACGGGAGCCGGTTGAGTTTAGTGAGACCGTCCCGCCCGGAGCCATCGACTACGGCTCCGGGATCCGTCAAATCGACGGCATGCCGGTCAATGGCCGGGCTGACCTGATCACGGAGCATCGTGGACCCCACGAGCAAATCCATGACATCCGGCTGCGCGCCGGCTACCAGGGCAAGTTCGAAATGCCTTGCGCCCGCTGCCTCGACCCTGTCGCCCAGGAGCTCGCGGAGCACTTTGACCTGCTTTTTCGCCCAGTTGGTGTCGATGCCGACGCTGCAGAACACGCTATCTCGACCTCCGACACCGAAATCGGGTACTATGAAGGAGGCCGTCTTGCGGTTGAGGACGTATTGCGCGAGCAGGTGTTGCTCTCCCTGCCGGCAAGAGCGCTCTGCCAGCAGGAATGCAAAGGACTCTGCCCTCGATGCGGACGTAATCGCAACAACGAGATATGCGACTGCGATACAAGCCAGGTCGATGCGCGGTGGACAGCCCTTGCCGACCTCCGCAGCAAGATCAAAACGTAAAGTTGAGAGCGATCTCAGGCTGCAGCCGCACAGCCGGGGAGAATGCCTGAAAGGAATCTGCCATGCCGAATCCAAAGCGGCGCCACTCCAAGGCCCGCACTTCCAAGCGCCGTTCGCACGACGCGCTCACCCCCATTACCGTCTCGGAATGTCCTAACTGTCACGAGAGGAAACTTCCACACAGGGCTTGCCCCAAATGCGGCGTATACAAGGGTCGCGAAGTGCTCGAAGCCAAGGAAGCTTAAACCCTTCCGTGCCCACGCTCACGGATATCGCGCTCGATGCCATGGGGTCGGATAAGGCTCCCGATCCAGAGATCAAGGGCGCCATTCATGCGTGTCGCCAGCTTCCGGTTCGGGTCCACCTGGTGGGTCCGGAGGATCGTCTGCGTTCCGCGCTGCAAGAAGCAACGCGAGGCGAGAAGCTGCCGATTGTGATCGTTCCCGCTGCGGAATGGATCACCATGGATGAGAAGGCTGCGACTGCCATTCGCAAGAAGCCGGGCAGCACCATGCGCGTGGGGCTGCGCCTGGTTAAAGAAAAGAAAGCCGCCGGTTTCCTGACCGCGGGTAACACCGGGGCGGCGATGGCCCTGGCCAAGATGGTGCTGGGGGCATTCCCGGGGTCGATCGTCCATCCCTGGCGGCACTGTTGCCTACGTCGACCGGATCGCCCTGCGTGCTGCTCGACGTGGGCGCGAACGTCGATTGCAAAGCCGCACAATCTGGAGCAGTTCGCCGTCATGGGCGAGATGTATGCCCGAAGCGTGCTAAAGATTCCTCGCCCCCGCGTCGGCCTGCTGTCGATTGGGGAGGAGGAGGGTAAGGGCAACGATCTTACCCGCGAGTCTTTTGCCCTGCTCAAGCAGCTTCCCTTCAATTTCATCGGCAACGTAGAGGGCCGCGACATCTACAACGGCCGTGCCGACGTGGTGGTGTGCGATGGATTTGTGGGCAACGTGGCGCTGAAAACATCAGAGGGTTTGGCCCGCCTGGTACGCGACCTGCTGCGCCAGTCGCTGAATTCCACGGTTACTGCCCAGGTCGGCGCGCTGCTTTCCCGCAAGGCATTCAACGACTTCAAGAAGCGATTGGATTACTCCGAATACGGCGGGGCGCCTCTACTGGGAATCCGCGGGGTTTGCATCGTGAACCACGGCTCTTCCAATGAACGCGCTATTTACAACGGTATTCGGGTCACCGCGGAATTCGCCCTGGCTGGCGTGAACCAGCAATTGGAGCGGGAGTTCGCCAGCCGCCGGCCAGACCCGCCCGCTGAATCTGATTTAAGCGAGCCAATCCAGCCGCTTTATTGAGATAGTTCCCAATCCCCCAAAACGACATGAGCAAGACTGCATTTCTCTTCCCCGGTCAAGGTTCCCAAAGCGTAGGCATGGGACGCGACCTCGCCTCAACTTTCACGGTCGCACGCCGGACATTCGAAGAAGCCAATGACGCCCTTGGCTTCGACCTGGCAAAGCTTTGCTTTGAAGGACCCGAAGAGCAGCTTCGGCTGACCGAGTTCACCCAGCCCGCGATCTTTACGGTTTCGGTCGCGGCGCTCCGGGTGCTGGCTGAGGCCGGAGTCACTGCGGATTACCTGGCCGGCCACTCGCTGGGCGAATACTCCGCGGACGTGGCCGCGGGAGCCATTGAATTTGCCATCGCAGCCCGCACGGTCCGCCGCCGCGGGCAGTTGATGCAGCAAGCAGTGCCCGCAGGCCAAGGGGCCATGGCGGCCATTCTGGGTCTCCCGGCGGAGGCCGTAGTCGCCGTTTGCCGGGCTGCCTCAGGTGAGAGCTCGCCTGTCGAACCGGCCAACCTCAACAGCCCCGAACAAACCGTCATCTCCGGGGCGACGGCGGCCGTGGAACGGGCCGTAGCCCTGGCTAAGGAACGTGGCGCCAAGCGCGCCGTCCTGCTGCAGGTTTCCGCGCCCTTCCATTGCAGCATGATGCAGCCGGCCCAGGATGGCCTTGCCCCGATCCTTCAGGAAATACCCTTCTCCCCCGCAAAGGTACCGGTTGTGATCAACGTGGACGCTGCATTGGTGACGGATGGCGCACAACTGCGCGATGCCCTCGTCCGCCAGGTCACCGGAGCGGTTCGCTGGACGCAATCCATGCAGTTGCTGGTCGCCGAAGGAGTGACGACCTTTGTTGAGGTTGGTCCAGGAAAGGTGCTCAGCGGGCTGTTACGGCAGATTGACCGCAGCCAGAAATGCGCACAGGTGGAAGATCCCGGCGGCCTGGAAAAACTGCTGGCCGCTCTTAACGCCTAGCCCGCATTTCTCACCGCCTGTTTGGTAACGAATGACGGCTCAATCGTCCGAAAGCTGAACGGGGGAAAAGCCGAGCGTCTTATTGCTGCGCTGGACCCACAGGAAGACCGGCTTCTTTTGCCCGTTCACTTCGACCCCCACCACTACACCGGAGCCCACCGTCTTCGACATGGTGATCTTGTGCCTCTTGATGTCGCCCCAGTCGCTGTTGTGGCCCCAATCGACTTCAAAGCGGCCGTAGGAGTAGGAGGTATATTGCGCCGTGTGCTGCTGCCAGTCCGGGTCGTGGTTCCAGATGCCAAAGGCCTTCGGCAGATCGTTGGCTTCGATCGCGGCGAAGAATTGATTGACGCGATGCTCTTGCGGCCAGTCCCAGAAGTACCAGAGCAGGCCTGCAAGTACCAGGCAGGCGACCAGGCCGGAGATTAAGAGAGTCTTACGGGTGCGCGCCTTGGCAGGATCATAGGTGGGTGCATCGAGCAGGGTCATGGCGCCTCCTTGCTTACAGCAAGTTTAGAGCACTTTGCAACGACTGTGGTTGGATAAAGAGAAACCGCCTCTACCGCTCCTGACCATATCATCGCGAGTAGGAGATTTGTTCCTGTTCTGCTTTGCGTTCCAACGCCAGCTCAATCAACCGGGAAATGAGGTCGCGATACTTCATGCCCGAGGCTTCCCACAGCTTGGGGTACATGCTGATCGAGGTAAATCCGGGCATGGTGTTGATCTCGTTCAGGTAGAGCCGTCCAGCAGTCGCCCGCTTCGAGCAAAAAGTCCACCCGAGCCAACCCCGCGCAGTCACAGGCACGAAAAGCGTCGAGCGCCATCGCCTGCACTTGCTGGCTTTGCTTTTTGGTCAGCTTGGCGGGAATGAGTGCCACGGAGCCTTCGCTGAGATATTTGGCCTCGTAGTCATAGAACTCTTTGCCGGGAACGATTTCGCCCACCACGGAGGCTTTCGGTTCGTCGTTGCCCAGGACCGCAACTTCCAGTTCGCGCGCTTTGCCCATTTTTGCGCGGTTGCCGCGGCTGCCCACTGCCTGCTCCACGACGATCTTGCGATCGAAGCTGGCTGCCAGGTCGATGGCCGGCCCGAGTTCCTTGCGATCGTGCGCTTTGCTGATGCCTACGGAAGAGCCGAGATTTGCGGGTTTCACGAAGAGCGGATATTTGAGCGCGGCCTCTAATTTGGCGATGACCTTTTTGGGCGCCTGCTTCCATTCGTGGCGGAGGAAGGTCACATGCCTGGTGATGGGCAGGCCGGCGGCGAGGAAGAGGCGCTTCATCATTTCTTTGTCCATGCCGGTGGCCGAGCCGATCACTCCGGATCCGACGTAGGCAAGGCCGGCGAGTTCGAACAGGCCTTGCATGGTGCCATCTTCGCCGAACGTGCCGTGCAGCACCGGGAACACGACATCCAGTTGCAGGACGTCGTGAGCTGGAGAAATAGAAGAGGAGTCGCGCTCGAAAGGTACGAGGGCTCCGCCTCTCCCACCTTCCGCCCCGGGCATGGGCGGCACGATGACGCCTTGTCCCTTGGCCAGGAGCGCGGCGGGTGCGGTGTGCTGCGGATCGCCTGCGCGCAGGCGTGCCGGTATCGGGGAAATCGCCCGCTAGTAGCCGTTCCGCATCGCCGGAGACGAGCCAGCGTCCTTGTTTGGTAATGCCAATCGGCACCACTTCATAACGCGTGCGGTCGATTGCCTTGAGAACCGAAGCAGCCGAGAGCAGGGAGACTTCATGCTCGCCGCTACGCCCACCAAAAAGTATGCCCACCCGGAGTTTCTTCATGCCCTACTGATTTTATGGTGGCAGCGGTGGCGATAGGTTGTCGCTTCTGGTGCGGACGCCATGGGTTAAGGATTCTCACGGACGCCAGGCACTCAGTCCCGAAGGGACGGCTGAAAATAAACCGCGAATCAATCCTGGAAAATTTTCAGCCGTCCCTGCGGGACTGACTTTGCTCCTTTATCTGCCCCTGCTTAAACCGACACCATCTGGTTTTCCTCCGCGGACCCACTCTGGCTGTTCTCCACCCGCAATGCAATGAGGGCCACGACCAGGGCCACGCTGGCCACCGCCGCACTCCCCAGGGATAGATACCGGTAGGCAACCCCCTCGGTCAGCATGATGCCGCCAAGGCTTGCGCCCAGCGCGTTTCCCAGGTTGAAAGCGCCCTGGTTCAGAGTCGAGGCCAGATTTGGCGCTCCTTTTGCCTGGTCCACGATGCGCGCCTGCAAGGGAGCGCCGGCTGCAAAATGAATGCAGCCCCACACAAACACCATGAGGACCGCGGGCACCACTTTGGTTTCCACCAAAGGCATGGCCAGGAAGATCAGAATCAACAGCAGAATTCCCGCGATGAGAACCGGCATCTGCTTCCAATCCGCCAGCCTGCCGCCCATCAAATTACCCACGGTGATGCCCACGCCAAACACCACCAACACCCTGGTCACGGCGGCCGGTGAAAGGTGCGTCACCTGTTCGAGTATGGGGGCGATATAGGTGAAGACACAGAACAGGGAAACGGAAGAGAGCGTGCTCATCGCCAGTACCAACTGCACCTGGGGCCGTACCACCGCGTGGAATTCGTGCTTGAGGTGAATCCTCTCCGCCGGCTGGTGGGGCACCAAACCAAACAGTCCGATACTCGCGACCAGGCAAACCGGAACAATGGCCCAAAAGGCAAATCGCCATCCGAACGCCTGGCCCAGGGCGGTCCCGGCTGGAACACCAAGCACATTTGCCAGCGTGAGACCACTAAACATGAGAGCAATTGCCTGGGCGCGTTCGGAGCGCGGGACCAGATGAGAGGCAACGATGCTGCCGATGCCGAAGAACGCACCATGGCAAAGTGCAGTAAGAATGCGAGCGAAAAGCAGAAGCAGAAAGGTAGGAGCCAGGGCGCAAAGGGCGTTACCCACCAGAAACATGCTCATCAAAATCAGCAGCGCGCGTTTGCGGTCCATGCGCGACAGGGCCAGGGCCACCAGCGGTGAACCTAATGTGACGCTGAGCGCATAGCCGGAAACCAGAATTCCAGTCTTGGGAATACTGACGTGGAAGCTGCGGGCAAGGTCCGGCAGCAGCCCCATGATGATGAATTCCGAAGTACCGATGCCGAAGGCGGAAACGGCCAGCGCGAGCAGAGGTTTTCGCATAGGTCATTTCTATTGTCCTCGATTTCTGGTCGAGAACGGCCGTTGAAGGCCCCTGGAGGCCCGGAATGATCGCTACGCGCATCGGCTCCTACAACCTGCGCGCGTTAGAGGGGCAAGTCCATGAACACGTTCGCCCGCACATAAGGCATGTCGGGAATGCTCTCAGCAGGCACATGGCGAAAGCCGACGGACTCGTACAGATGCACGGCATTCTGCAGTTTGCTGTTACTGCCGAGGAACAAAGACCTGGCTCCTATCTGCCTGGCCAGCTTAATCGCCTCCAGCAACACTTTGCGGCCAATCCCCAATCCACGCATTTCCGGTGAGACCGCCATTTTCGACAGCTCATACACCCCGTCCCCCATAGGGATCAATGCGACGCAGCCGACTGCCTGCTCGCCAAGCCAGGCCATGAGAATATGCCCGCCGTGCTTCAGGATCCTGCCCTCGGGATCGCCCAGAATTTCGCGATCCTTTGCCTCCAGCGTGAAGTAACGGCTGATCCACTCCTCGTTCAGAGTCCTGAAGGCGGTCGCGTCTTCGCCCGCCCGCAATGGTCGAATCTCGATGTGCGGAAGACTCGCCGCTCGCTCTTCGCTCAAAACCTGCGTCCCGTTGTTGTGCATCTTGCTTGCCCCCTAAGAGCAGTCTGCCCCCGGACTATCGATTACGTCCAATATCTTGTTTGGCTGGATTAAGATTTTCTGTATATGGATAGCGATATCGAGCTGAGGCACTTGCGTTACTTTGTCGCGGTTGCCGAGGAGTTGCATTTCGGCCGCGCAGCCGAACGCCTTCACCTCGCCCAGCCACCCCTCTCCCAGCAAATCCGCAAACTGGAGGATCTGCTGGGATATCCACTCTTCACCCGCACCTCCCGGTCGGTAAGCCTGACGACTGCCGGCGCCGCCCTGCTGCAGCGCGCGCGGCGTACGCTGCGCAATGTGCAGCGCGATATCGATGAAACTCGCAGCATCGGGCGGGGCGACGTGGGTTCGCTGCATATTGGATTTATCGGATCCGCCATGCTGACCACGCTGCCCGGGATCTTCCGCGCTTATCGCGAGGCGTACCCGCGCGTGCAGCTGCATCTGCACGAATCGTTCACCGCCCTGGTGACGGAGGGCCTGGAGAACGGCACGCTCGATGCCGGAATCCTGCGCGACGGAGATCCTTTCGAAGGCTTGCAGGTCACCACGATTCTCTCCGAGCCTTTCGTCGCGGTGATCCCGGCGACCCATCCCTGCGCGCAGCAGAAGACCCTCTCTGTGGCATCGCTGCGCAACGATCCGTTCGTCTACTATCCGCGCAGCGCCGGCGCGCGCGCCTATGAGAAGCCGCTGACGCTTTGCGAGGAGCACGGATTCCGACCGCAAATCGTGCAGGAAGCATCGCACTGGCTGACCATCCTGCGGCTGATTGCCGCCGGCCAGGGAGTTTCGATCGCGCCCGCTTGTGTGCGGCGCATTGCGTCAGCCGAAGTCGTCTGCCTTCCCCTTCGCGGCGCAAAGGCGGTGAGCAACATCGAGCTCGCTTGGCTCGCGGGCGATTCGCGGCCCATTGTCGAGCGGTTCAAACAGATTGCGGAAAGCACGCGAAAGCCTGCGGCTTAGGCCCACGCGAGAACAATCGCCCCGGCCGCGATCAAGAGCACACCGGCAGCCTTCGCCAACGTGACTGTCTCGCCCAACAACGGCCATGCCAGCAACACCACAAAGACCACGCTCAACTTGTCGATGGGCGCCACCTTCGACGCCTCCCCTATGGAAAGCGCGCGGAAATAGCATATCCACGATAAGCCTGTCGCCAGACCGGAAGCGATCAGGAATATCCAGCTGCGGCGGCCCACATGCACCAGGCCAGCATGCGTACCTAAACTCAGGGCGATGGTCCAGGCGAAGACCACGACCACCGAGGTGCGAATAGCCGTGGCCAGGTTCGGATCCACATGGGCCACACCAACCTTGGCCAGCAACGCGGTCGCGGCGGCAAACAGAGCGGAGAGAACAGCCCAGAATAGCCAGGTCATGCAAATACCATGGCTACAGTTTACGTCCCGGCCTATAATTCGCGCCGAGGTGCATCATGCCAACGTATCTTTGCTTAGTAAGTTGGACAAAAGAAGGCGTGGAAAAAGTGAAGGATAGCCCGGCCCGCCTGGACGCGGGTAAAAAAGCCTTCGAGGCTGCGGGCTGCAAGATCAACACTGTCCTGCTGTTGATGGGTCAATACGACATGGCCATCGTGGCGGAAGCTCCCGACGATGCAACCATCGCTCGTATGGCGCTCTCCCTTGCGTCGAAAGGCAGCGTCCATACAGAAACGGTCCGCGCCTTCACTGAGGACGAATACCGCAAGATCATCTCCAGCATTCCCTGATCTGCGACGAAGGCCCCGGCGTTCCTCAACGCTCCACCTGAGAGCGAGCCGGAGGTGTATCTGCTCTATCCCGCCGCTAAATAAATATCCGGATCGGCCGATTGTCAAAAGAGACTCTGTCAGGTCAAGAGCTCGCACGCCCGCGCTCACAATGTCGACTTGGCTCTCCGTGGGCTTGGGCACATCGCGTGCACGGGAACACCCCTCCAACGCGAAGAAAGCCCTTGTGCCAGCAAGGCATCCGGAAGGTATGGGTATCTTGATCGTTCTCGCCGTACTGACGATCAGCGGCATTATCATTCTCGTCATTAGCCGGATTGCGGCCTCCGTTCGTTCGCTGCGGCTAGCAGCGCAATTGAAAATTTCCGAACGCGAAAGCGCCGAGGCAGCATTGCGCGAGAGCAGCGAACTCATCACGCTGCTGCTGGAGTCCGCACCCGAAGCCATATACGGCGTCGACCTGGCGGGTGACTGCACTTTTTGCAACGCAGCCTGCCTGCGTCTGGCAGGTTATGACAGCCCCTCTGAACTGCTGGGAAAGAACATGCACACACTCATCCACTACGCCAAGCCGGATGGAACCCCTTACCCCGTGGAGGAGTGCAGCATCTACGCCGGTTTCACCGAAGAACAGAGTGCGCATGGGGACGACGAAGTGCTGTGGCGAAAAGATGGAACCGGCTTTCCCGTCGAGTTCTGGTCGCGTCTGTTGCATCGCAACGGTGGTGTGATCGGCATGGTAGTAACGTTCGTCGACGTCACCGTGCGCAAGCAGGCTGAGGAAGCCATGCGCAATGCCAAGGAGGCCGTAGAGGCAGGGAGCCGCGCCAAGAGCGAATTTCTGGCCAACATGAGCCATGAAATTCGCACCCCTTTGAACGGCGTGATCGGGATGACCGAACTGGCATTGGGAACCGACCTCACCGCGGAGCAGCGCGACTATCTCAACACCGCTAAATTGTCGGGCGATGCGCTGCTCAGCATCATCAACGACATTCTTGATTTTTCCAAAATCGAAGCGGGCAAGAGCGACCTGGAAGTCAGCAATTTTGATTTCCGAGCCAACTTGGACGCCATACTGAAAACCTTTGCGCTGCGAGCCTCCGAAAAGGCACTGCAGCTGTCGTATGAAGTTGAGGGCGACGTGCCGGACATTCTGCAGGGGGACGCACATAAGCTTCGCCAGATCCTGATAAATCTACTCGGCAACGCGATTAAGTTCACCCACGCTGGGAAAGTTTTGCTGCGAGTGAAAGTGGATAGGAGGGAAGACGAGAAATACATGCTGCGATTCACCGTCTCCGACACTGGGGTGGGACTCGCGGCCGATGTGCAGAAGCTGATCTTTGACCCTTTCACCCAGGCGGACAACTCGACCACCCGGAACTACGGAGGAACCGGATTGGGGCTGGCGATATCGGCTCGGCTGGTCAGGATGATGGGCGGGGAAATCTGGGTTGAGAGTGAACCCGGGGGCGGCTCCCAATTCCACTTTACGGCGCAACTGCGCGCCGCGAGCATTGCCGACTCCGGGAACGCGAAGGCCACGGAGCCCGCGTCAGCACCGGCCATCGGGGTCACGCCGTCTTTGCGCGTCCTGCTGGCTGAGGACAATGCGGTGAACCGCAAAGTCGTCACCAGGCTGCTTGAGAAGCGCGGGCATCACGTCCTGGTCACCACCAACGGCAAAGAGGCTCTCGCCGCGCTTGAAAGAGACCGGTTCGATCTGGTTTTGATGGATGTTCAAATGCCCGAAATGGACGGCTTTGAGGCCACCCGGAGGATCCGGCTTTCCGAACAGGGGACTGCATATCATCAACGGATTATCGCCCTCACCGCGCATGCGATGAGCGGGGACCGCGCCAGGTGTCTGGAAGCTGGGATGGACGGATATCTTACAAAACCGTTAGGGGCTCCCGCTCTGGACCAGGTTCTCGAGGGCTCCCTGAAGCAATCGTGAGCTAAGCAGCTTTTTCCGCCGGTGTCGAGAGTTCATCGGACAGCTCCTCGAGACTCTTACCTTTGGTTTCCGGAAGCAGGAAGATGGTGACGGTCAACCCCAGCAGGCTTACGATGGCAGCCGCTCCTTCGGCAGCCATCAATCCATGCCAGTGCATGAAGAAGGGGAAAGTGAATACCCCGAGAAACCCGCCCATCTTTCCCATTGAGGCGGCAATGCCGTGGCCCGTAGTGCGTACCCGTACTGGAAAGATCTCGGACGGGTAGACGAACGTCGTGGCGTTGGGGCCAAACTCGGTAAAGAAATAGCTGAGCCCGTAGATGAGCAGAAACGTAATCGTCAACTTTTCTACGTGCGGGATGATCGCGAGCAGACCGAAGGTGCCGGCCATCATGCCGAAGCCGAGACACTGAATAGTTTTGCGGCCCATTTTATCCATAGTCCACGCCGCGATGGCATAGCCAGGCAAGGCAAACACGACGAAGATGCCTAACTGCGTAAGCGTTTTTTGTAACAGGCTGCGATCGCTGCCAAGAGCGGCGAGCACCAGTGGACTGGAGACGGTGTTTCCGTAATACGCGAAGTCGAGCAAAAACCAGGCCAGGCTCGCCCCAACCAGGCGAGCGAGGATTCTTTTGTCGTCGACCATGCGGTGAAAGCCATCCCAAAAAGACACCGAATGAGTTTGCTTATCGAAATGCGCAGCCTTCTTCAACTTACCTGCGTCGTCTTCTTCATGACCAGCAGCCTTGAGAAAGCGCGGACTCTCCTTCAGGTGCCGGCGTGCGCCATACACCGCAAGCGCCGGCAACGCGCCGAAAGCCACCAGAATTCGCCAGATGATGTCGTGCGAGAGCGGGGTAAGGAGAAGACCGGCAGCCATCAGAGGACCAACGATGAGACCGGCTGCCTGCATGGCGAAGACCAGGGTGACGAGCATGCCGCGATGAGCCTTCCCGGCGTACTCGCTCATGATCGTTGCGGATACGGGATAATCACCGCCGATGCCGATGCCGAGAATAAAACGAAAGCCGATGAGCCACCAGATATTCGGAGAAAAGGCGGAGGCGATTGCCCCGGCGGCGAGAACCAGAACCTCGACCCCGTAAATTCGTTTGCGGCCCACCATATCGGCGACCCGGCCAAACAGCAGGGCGCCAATCGCCGCGGCGAGTAAAGCCGTTGACTCTACCAACCCCTCTTCGATCTTCCCCACGTGCCAGAGGGGTTTCACCAGCGACATCACAACCCCGATGACGAAAAGGTCGTAGGCATCCGTGAAGAAGCCCATGCCAGAGATGAACATGATCTTCCAGTGTTCTTTCGATATTCCTGCGTTGTCCATCTCGGAAAAATCGGAGGTGTCAGCGTTGATCGGGATCGCCATCTCGTCTCCTCAACAGGGTCGCTTCTTAACTGGATGCAGAAGAACGGTTAATGCCATGTTAAAGATCAAGATTCCGCCTGAGGTTCATGAGCAGTGAATGATCAGCAGCGGTTTCTCTTTTCTGGTAGGACTACTGCATGAGTTCCATCTCCCTTTCGGGCCTTCGGCGAGAGTGGGTGCTGGCGGTGGCCTTCGCCACCACGGCACTGTTTCTGCTCTTTGGCAAAGCATGGCTGGCCGATCTATCGAATCCGGTGTGGTTCGCTTTGATGCTGGTTTGGCTCTTCGCGGTCATCATGGGTTCGGCGTTCGCCATCGTGCACCACGCTGAGAGCCTGGCGGTGCGCCTGGGTGAGCCTCTGGGCACGCTGGTGCTCACACTTGCGGTCATTGGCATCGAGGTGATGATGATCTCGGCGGTCATGCTGACCGGTGACCCGAAACCTGCGCTGGCGCGCGACGCGATGTTTGGTGTGGTGATGATCGTGCTCAATGGCATGATCGGGGTCGCCTTGCTGCTGGGAGGCCTCCGCCACCGCGAGCAGGATTACAACCTCAGGGGAGCCAATTCTTTTTTGTCTCTGATCGTGTCGCTGACAGTGCTTGGCATGGTGTTGCCTAACTTCACCGAAGCCACTCCGGGGCCCACCCTCTCTGCCTTTCAATCCGTGTTCATGGTCGTGATGTCGATCGCGATTTATGGGGTCTTTCTGGTCATCCAGAATTGGAGACACCGCGATTACTTCGTCAAACCGGTAGTGGGCGATTCGGTCGCCGCGGCCGAAGCCAGCCACGGCGAGGTCTATTCGTTGACCTATCATGCAACACTGCTGTTAATGTACCTGCTGCCGGTCGTGGTGCTGGCGGAAGAAATTGCGGTGCCCATCGATCATGGCATCGAGGTCCTTCATGCGCCTGCAGCTTTAGGCGGGTTTTTGGTGGCGGCGTTGATTTTGTCTCCTGAATCGCTGAGCGCCACCCGCGCCGCGCTGGCCAATGATTTGCAGCGCTCGATCAACATTCTTTTGGGTTCAGTGCTGGCGTCGATTGGGCTGACGATTCCCGCGGTACTCACCATCGGCCTGATTACCGGAAAGACCGTGGTCCTGGGCCTCGACCCAGCGAATTCCGTTTTGCTGGTTCTTAGTTTGGCCGTGTGTGGCCTCACCTTCACCAGCCTCCGAACAAATGTGCTGATGGGCGCAGTGCATCTGCTGCTTTTTCTTGCTTATCTGATGTTGTTGTTTGAGCGGTAAGAAGAGAGCTTGCCTGAAAAGCGTCTCTGCGGAACGCGTGTGTTTCTTCCGAATGACCACGATGAGGCTTTGCATCAGGGGACGACTTCAGTTGGACCGTGCGAATTCCGACGCTGAGAGCTTAAGTGTGTACGTGAGAACTGACCATCAGAAGTCCCGTAGGGACGGCTGAACTTTGCTGACCTTAGCCCAGGACGCAGTCCTGGGAAGAGCTTCGAGACACGACAAGTCCCGAAGGGACGACTGAAGATTGTCCAGGATCAAGTAGCGGCATATTTTCAGCCGTCCCTTCGGGACTTTTCTACTTCAGGCGTTTTTATTCCCTGAGGCACGTGTTACGGATTTCTGTCAGAAACGTTCGCCACGGACAAATGGAAGAAGTACGTCAGGAGCTGAAAGCCCGGTACTTGTGGCACTCTTTACCGCCCAACTGAAGTCGTGCCCTGATACGAGGCATGAGAAGCGTGACTGGGAAGCCTGGCGGGTTATTTGATCGACGGGCAACGTCTTGAAATACCGTTCTTCCGGAGTTCTCGAGCTACTACGCTTTCCGCGCCTGGTAGAGCAGCCGCAGCAAACGCCTTTCCTCAGTCAGAGCATGTACGCAGGAAAGGAATCGCTGTAGTCCACTGTATTTTTGTTCGCCTTCCAAAGCGAGCAGCCTGTCCTTAAATTTCTGCCGGGCCTCGAGCCACCGCTCGGCCGTGCGCGCGGCATTCTCTGTCGTATCTCTTACCGTGAGTTCGACGAACCCCGCTTCCCCGATGAGTCGTTCATTCTCTCCCGGAGGACTGAACAAGTAATACCCAATCGAGCTGCGAGCCGCGATTTCATCCTGTGAAATCAAGCCTCCGATCACCAGGGCGTCACTGAATAACATCCGCGCTCCGCCAGACTTCAGGACGCGGTGCATCTCTCCAAAGAGAGCAGGCCTTCCCGGAATGTGGCACAACACATCGTTCGAGAAAATAGCGTCGAAGGTTTCGTTGGCGAACGGCAGGGGCTTGGATACATCGCACACTTCGAAACGTACTTGTTTACCCAGGCCACGATCTTGCGCCAATTGATTCGCGTTTTGAATGCCAAACGTGTTGATGTCCAAGCCGGTGACGCGGCAGCCGGTTGTTTTCGCAACATGTAAGGCGTATAGCCCAGACCCGCAACCAATTTCCAGCACCGAAGAATTGCTGGTGAGTGCAAGCAAAGCCGGAATCTCCGTGGACTCCTCCGTGGTGACCCAGCTGGTTTGGCCGAAGTCTACCCCGTAGGTCTCGATGCGCACATGCTCGTAGACATCAGACTTAAAGTTTCCGTACTCACCGTCATAGAGATCGACCTTGCCGGGCATGGCTCTCACTTTATCAGCACTACAAGACTTCCGGATGAGACAGGTACGGCAGAAATGCTCTAGCATCTGGCCATCATGAAATGCGCGCTTTTTTTGTGCCTGGCCGCCGCTCAGACGGCAACCCCTGTAATCAGTCCGCCGCCCATCACCGCGCCATTTACCGCGCACACCATCGCCACCGGCATTCGAGGTGGATACCAGGTGGTCGCGGCCGACCTGAACCACGATGGGAAGGTCGACATCATCGGCTTAGGCAGCGGTGCAGATTCGCTTGAATGGTATGAGAACCCATCATGGACCCCGCACGTCATCGTCTCCGCCGCACACATGATCAACGCCGCGACGGCTGACCTGGATAATGATGGAATTCCCGAGATCGCCTTACTTTATGGATTCAGTTCGACCCCCGCCAAGAGCACGGGGAACATCGCGATCCTGCACAGCAACGGCGATCCCAAAGCTCCCTGGACCCTCAGGGAAATAGACCGGATGCCTGCGGCACATCGTGCTCGCTTCGCCGACATTGCGGGGAACGGGCACAAGGTATTAGTGGTGGCCCCGGTGATGAATGCCCAGGCAAAGGGGCTCCCCGATCCTGATCACTTGCCGACACCCCTGCTGATGTACCGTCCGGGAGAATGGAAACGCGAACTCATCCCGCAGGAGAATAAAGGAGTCGTTCACGGATTGTTGCCGTTCGACTGGTATGGCGATGGTAGGCAAGACCTGTTGACGGCCGGTCAGAGCGGCGTGTTTGTGCATAGCCTGGGCAAAGTTGGGACCTGGAAACACCTGGAGATCTCCGCAGGCAGCCCAGCCGAATGGCCCAATGACGGCGCGGGCGAGATTGTCGTGGGAAAACTTGCAGGTAAACAATTTTTCGCAACCATCGAGCCGTTTCACGGCAACATGGTGGTCGTGTATACGCAGGACTCTCACGGCCACTACCAGCGCAACGTAATCGATGACAGCCTGGTCAACGGGCACACGCTCTCGCTGATGGATATAAACGGTGACGGTATCCCTGAGATTGTTGCTTCGGGGAGTGGCAGCCGGGCGGGTCTGTTTTTCTATCGGGCGACCGATGCGAGCGGGCAGAAATGGGACAGGATGTTGATGGACAATGACATGTCTGCGCAAGGCTGTGCCGTCGCCGATATCAAAGGGACGGGGCGAAGCAGCGACATCGTGTGCATCGATACGCGAGGGTCGAACGCCCTCAAGTGGTATGAGTACCAGGGCAAGTGAGTACGAGACGCTGCTACGGCGTCACTGGCTAAGCAGCGGCGCCAAATAAGCGGCCGTTCGGCTGGCAGATGTATTAGCAACTTCAGCGGGAGTTCCGGATGCAACCACGTGTCCACCTTCGTCGCCCGCACCAGGACCAATGTCCAAGACCCAGTCACTCGCGGCGACCACGCGCATGTCATGCTCCACCACGATCACCGTGTTTCCTGCTTCCACCAGCAGATCCAGTTGCGCCATCAGCCTGTCTACATCCGCTGCATGGAGGCCGGTCGTTGGCTCGTCGAGGATATAGAGAGTGGCGCCGCGCTGCATCCGTTGCAGCTCGGTGGCGAGCTTAATACGCTGGGCCTCTCCGCCAGAGAGTTCGGTAGCCGGTTGGCCAAGCCGCAGATAGCCCAGGCCAACCTGCCGCAAGACATCGATGGAACGGCGCAAGGGCGGCTCCTCGGCGAAGAATTCCCAGGCCGCATCCACCGTTAATCCCAGTACGTCGGCGATGGACTTATCGCGGTACTTCACTTCCAGTGTCTTCGCGTTGTAGCGGGATCCATGGCAGGTTGGACAGGGCGCATAGACACTGGGCAGGAACAGCAGCTCCACAAATACGAAGCCCTCGCCTTGGCAGGTTTCGCAACGGCCTTTGGCCACGTTGAAAGAAAAGCGTCCCGCATCGTAGTGACGAGCGCGGGCAGTCTTGGTGGCGGCAAACAGTTTGCGCACGTAATCGAACAGTCCGGTGTAGGTGGCCAGGTTCGAACGCGGAGTACGGCCGATAGGCGTTTGATCCACCCTGACTAAGCGCTTGATTGCTTCCATGCCGGAAGTAATTTTTCCTTCGGTGGGAATTTGCGGCGCGGCTTCCAGTTCGGCGCCTTCCACTTCCTCCTCTTCTTCCGGCAACGGATGGCCAAGGTGCTCTGCCACCAACTCGACCAGTGCCTGACTCACCAGGCTGGATTTCCCCGACCCGGAAACGCCGGTCACGGTTGTAAACACGCCCAGCGGAAAAGCCACCTCGAGATGGTTCAGGTTATTGCGTGTGACGCCCTTAACCTTAAGCCAGCCCTGGGGTGCGCGCGGCGTCCGAGCCGGAATCCTCGGGTCTCCGAAAAGATAGCGCCGCGTAACCGATGCTTCGATTTGCTCCAGGCCGGCCGGCGGTCCGCTGTAGAGCATGTGGCCGCCTTTCTCTCCCGCTCCGGGTCCTACATCGACAATCCAGTCAGCACGGCGCATCACATCCAGGTCGTGCTCCACCACGAATAGAGAATTGCCGGCGGCCCGCAATCGTTCGAAGGCTGCGAGCAGCGCCTCGGTGTCGGCCGGGTGTAATCCAGCGGAGGGTTCGTCGAGCACATAGACCACTCCGAAGAGGTTGGAGTGCACCTGGGTCGCAAGCCGCAGGCGTTGCAGCTCACCAGGCGAAAGCGTGGGCGTGCTGCGTTCTAGCGTCAAATAGCCCAAGCCTAGATCGAGCAGCACCGCCAGCCGTCCCACGATATCCGCACTGATTCGTTGTGTAACTATCACCTTTTCCGGGTGCTGCGATCTCTTGTCGCTAACCGCTTTCCCTGCGGCAAAGGGACGCATGATCGCTGCAAGCCGTTTGAGCGGGAGCCGGGAAATATCGGCGATATCGAATCCGGCAAACGTGACCGAAAGCGATTCCACCCGCAGCCGCTTGCCGTGACAGAGCGGGCATTCCTGGCTGAGCATGTATTGCGCGACCCGTTTCTTCATCAACGGGCTGTGGGTGTTCGCGAAGGTGTGCAGCACATGGCGTTTGGCGCTGGTAAAGGTGCCCTGGTAGCTGGGCTCCATCTTTCGCCGGAGCGCTTCTCGCGTTTCTTTGGGAGTGAACCCGGCGTAGACGGGCACGACCGGTTGCTCCTCCGTGAATAAGATCCAGTCACGGTCCTTTTTCGGCAGGTCGCGCCATGGACGGTCGACGTCATAGCCCAGAGAGGTAAGAATGTCCCGCTGGTTCTGCCCCTGCCATGCGACCGGCCACGCAGCGATGGCCCGCTCACGGATGGTGAGCGAGTCGTCCGGCACCATCGAGCGTTCCGTAACCTCGTAGGTTCGGCCGAGTCCGTGACACCTGGGGCACGCTCCCTCGGGTGTGTTGGGAGAAAAAGATTCGGCATAAAGAAGCGCCTGATTCGCCGGATAATCTCCCGCGCGTGAATACAACATGCGCAGCAGATTGGACAGTGTGGTCACGCTACCGACGGAAGAGCGCGTCGTGGGCGACCCGCGCTGTTGCTGCAAGGCCACCGCCGGAGGCAGGCCGTCGATGGCGTCGACTTCAGGGACCGCCATCTGGTGAAACAGTCGCCGCGCATAAGGAGAAACAGACTCCAGATAGCGCCGCTGCGCTTCGGCGTAGAGGGTGCCGAATGCCAGCGAAGATTTGCCGGATCCTGAAACTCCGGTGAAGACCACCAGGGCATCGCGAGGAATTTCCAGATCGATATTCTTGAGGTTGTGCTCCCGGGCGCCGCGCACGCGGACAAAGCCATTCAGCTTTTGGCGGTCCTGCGCTTGCTTATCCAACGAGGTGTGAATAGTTTCGGGAGCTTTTGTAGGCGCGCCGTTTCCCATTGGATCTAGATCGCTCCTTCCTAAGTCTACGATGCTGATTGACAGCGTCTTATTCCGGGAGACGCCGGTTCTTCAAAAAAAGCTCACGCAATTTGCGCGTCGCGAAGCAAGCGATTCATCGGCTCCAACCAGTCACAAACCACTGTGCGATAGGCACTTGGCGATCCGCCCCAGGCGTCCGGACGAATTACTTCAATACTCGAAAAATACTTTCTTGACTGTGATTTGTAGCGCATGATAGCGTCCCTCGGTGTCGATGCAAAAGCAATTGCATAATACGAACACAATCGACTTTAAAAGAGTGAGGGCATATCCATGCAGGTATTTCGAGGATCAGTTGGCCGGACTCTAGTAGCGATCGCACTTTGTTTTAGCGTGTTCTCTCTCGTCGCCCTGGGTCAAACCACTACCGGTTCGATTGTCGGAACGGTGACAGACCCATCGGGAGCGGCGGTAGCTGGAGCAACCGTCACCCTAACGAGCACTGCAACCGGCGAAGCGCATAGCGCTACGACCGATTCTTCGGGCAACTACCAGTTCGTTCTCCTCCAGCCAGGCACGTACAAGGTCGACATGGAGGGAACCGGGTTCAAGCACTACACCCGCGATCAGATCGTGGTGCAGGTCGATCAGGTGTTCCGGGTAAACGCGACCATGGAGGTTGGGGCAGTTAATCAGCAGGTGGTAGTCACCTCGCAGGCGCCTATCATGCAAACGGAAACCGCTTCCCTGGGGCAGGTCGTTGCGGGCAAAGCGGTCACGAATATTCCGCTGAATGGCCGCAACGTTCTCGCGTTGGTGTCGCTGGTGCCGGGCGTCGTGCCGCAGGGCAGTTCCTCGGGCAACCTGACAGGGCAGAATGTATTCGCCGCCGGCAACTATCAAATCGGCGGCGGTAACGGGAATCAAAGCTCGGTACTGGTCGATGGTTCGCCGGTGAACACCTCCTACGGGAACACAGTGGAGCTGGTGCCCGACCAGGATGTGATTCAGGAGTTCAAGGTTCAGACCAACAACAACACCGCTGAGTTTGGCATGTATACCGGCGGCGTGATCAACATGGCCACCAAGTCGGGTTCGAATTCCTTCCACGGCACGACGTACGAATACTTTCGCAACACGGTTCTGAACGCCAACGACTTCTTTGCCAAGCGGAACAATGCAGGCAAACAGCCGTTCCATCAGAACCAATTCGGCGCCAATATTGGCGGACCGATCAAGAAAGACAAGATGTTTATCTTTGGTGACTACGAGGGATATAGGCAGGCGCAGGGCAAGATCTATGTCTACAATGTGCCCACATTGCCCATGCGGACGGGCGATTTTTCGCAGACGGGAACCAAGATCTACGACCCTTTGACCACCTGCGGCTATAACGGAAACCCCGCTTGCACGGCCGCGCAGTTGGCCGGTACGCAGCCGACGCGTCAGCAATTCCCCAACAACATCATTCCCGCAAGCCGCTTCAGCACGGTAGCCAAAAACCTGATCGCCTTCCCTTATTGGGCAGCGCCGACAGTAGCCTCACAGTCCGGGACCGGCATCAACAACTTTTCCAGATTTGGCAATGCGGGCGGCATCAACGACCAATACACGATTCGCGGTGACCAAACGCTCAGCACAAAGCAGAGCTTGTTCGAGCGCTACACCTGGTGGAGATCGAAGAACCATGGCGCTGAACCATACAACAACGGCTTGATCAGCGGAGACCCCATCTCACCGGAAGCATTCACGACCCAGCAGGCTGTGGTTGGCGATACGTACATCTTCAATCCATCAACCATCGCCGATATTCATCTTTCCTTCCTCCGCTGGAACTACAAGAGAACGCCGGGAACTTTGGGGTACGATGAAACAAAGCTTGGTTTTCCGGGCTACTTCTCACAGGTTGCTCAATATAACGGCTTCTCTCCGTCAACAACGGTTCCGTCCATATCCATGTCAAACCCTACGTATAACGGGGTTGGGACTGGACTCATCTTCTCGATCAATAACAATTACGTAATCGCGCCTACGTTTACCAAGATCATCGGGCGGCACACGATCAAAGCCGGCGCCGATCTACGCCGGCTGGAGATGGCGTACTTTCAGAATAATTCTCCCGGCGGCGTTTTTACCTTTGATAACGTCTTCACCGGGCAGAATGCCACCAGTCCGGGTTCCACCGGCAATCCGTTCGCCTCATTCCTCCTGGGAGACGTGAGCAGTTCGTCTTCGCAGACCGTTCAGATAGCGCCCCCCACGCTGCAAACGATTTATTACCAGGGCTACTATGTCCAGGACACCTGGCAGGCCAACAATAAGCTGACATTTACTCTGGGCTTGCGTTACGAGATTCCGGGAGTCTATGTCGCTCGGCATGGCTATGCGGATACGTTTAATCCGACCGAAATCAACCCGATCGTCGGTGTTCCCGGCGCGTTTGACCTGGTAAATACTCCGCAACATCCAGCGAGCGGGGTCAGGAATGAACACTTCGACGTTTTCTCGCCGCGGCTTGGCCTGGCTTACCGTTTGAATGATGCCACCGTGATCCGGCTCGGCTGGGGTCGATTCATCATCCCATCGGATCTGCAGTTTCCCGAGGCGCCTCTGCAGGCTGGTATTAACTTCATTAACAACCTGATGGTGCAATCCACCAACAGCAATCAGACTCCGGCGAATACGCTCGACAATCCTTATCCGAACGGGCTGGTTGGCCCGCCGCATCGTAACCCGAACTATCAGCAAATCCTTCTCGGCGGAAACCCGCAGGCGTTGCTGGCGACAGAGCCCAATGGCGCCACGTATCAATGGAATTTCGCGGTGCAGCGTCAGCTCCCACTGGGCCTCGCTCTCGAGGTGGCGTATGCAGGCCTGCATGGCGCCAATCTACCGATAAGCCACACCATCAACCAAGTGCCGGACAACACTCTCAATCAAGCCCACCAGGATCCGACCTGTGCCAGCGGTGATCTGAAGAATTGCTTCTTTACCAAATCGGTGGCGAATCCGTTTTACGGGAAAATCTCGCAAGGTGTCTTACAAAATGGGAACGTTACTGCGAACCAATTGGCCAGACCGTTTCCGCAGTATGGCAGTATTTCCAATTCAGGAAATTATGTCGGTGTCAGCAATTACGATTCATTGCAGGCAAAAATCGAAAAGCGGTTCGCGGCGGGCGGAACTTTCCTGGGTGCGTACACCTTCTCGAAGTTGATGACCAATGCGGAATACCTGACCAGCTGGCTGGACTCAACGACCACGGCCGGCTTTCAGGACGTAAATAACCTTCAAGGTGAATACTCGCTTTCAAGCTTCGATTCCAGGCATCGACTAGTGGCTAGCTATGTGTATGAACTTCCCATCGGCAAAGGGCGAATGTTTCTCTCCAATTTGTCCGGCATTTCCAATGCAGTCGTAGCCGGTTGGGGCGTGAACGGGGTCACCACCTTCCAGGCCGGTTATCCGTTGGGATTTACGAATGCGACCAACAACATTTCCACATACGCATTTGGCAGCAACACGAGACCTAACATAACTCCGGGCTGCAAAAAGGCAATTGGGGGCGGAATCTTCAATCGGCTCGGCACCGTGGAGGGTGCTACGAATAACTACTTCAATCTTTCCTGCTTCAATAGCATTCCGGTGCCGCTCTTTACCTTCGGCAACGAATCCAGGACAGACAATCAACTACGCACTCCTGGGGTCGCGAACTATGACTTTGCTCTTTATAAAGACACGCAAATCCGTGAGAATGTTACATTCGAGTTCCGCGTGGAAGCGTTCAACCTGTTCAATCGTGTGCAGTTTAACGGCCCGAACACTGTCGTCGGAAACGCCCAATTCGGCAATGTGACAACTGACTTGAATACTCCCCGCCTGCTGCAGATGGCGGGAAGGATTACGTTCTAGGTCACGCGGTATAGTTCGCAAGGGGAGGCTGATTGCCTCCCCTTGTAACCAAGTTCCATAAAGTCCCGTGGGGACTTCCGACACTTAGCCCAGGACGCAGTCCTGGGCTAAGTGCAGCCGTCCCTACGGGACTGAGTTGAGAATTAGTTGGGCGTGTGCTCCGAGTCCGTTATGTGACGATGCAAATAGCGGACGAAGTTGATGAATCAGAGTGGAGCAGACGGGGACTGATGAAACCGACCCTGGGCAGTCTAGCTGGAATTTTTTCGACCGCAGTTGTTGCCGCACTGGCTGCCGGGGTTGCCCATCATCCGGTCGAGGCATCGGATAAGGGCGGCAAGCCCTACACCACATGGAGCGACTACGAAGGCAGCGCGGACTCGGCGCAATATTCCGCCTTAACCCAAATCAACAAATCCAACGTAGCCCAGCTGCAACAGGTCTGGTTTTATCCCAGCGGCAATAACGGCTTCCGTTACGGCTTTAATCCGCTGGTGGTCGACGGCGTGATGTACGTGCTGGGAAAAGATAATAACCTGGTGGCGCTCGATGCCGTGACCGGCAAGGAAATCTGGGTCCACGACAATAACAAACCTCGCAACATTACCAACCGCGGCATCAACTATTGGGAAAGCAAAGACCGCAGCGATCGGCGCCTGTTCTACTCCACGAACAATATCCTGCACGCAGTTGATGCACGTACAGGCAAGCTGGTGGACTCGTTCGGCGACCATGGCAATGTCGATTTGCGCGAGGGCCTGGGTCGAGACCCGAAAACGATCCGGCAGATTGAGTCCGGCAGCCCGGGCCGCGTGTTCGAAAATCTCTTGATTCTCGGTTCGGCTACCGGCGAAGAATACAACTCGCCTCCGGGAGACATTCGCGCCTTTGACGTGCTCACCGGCAAGATGGTGTGGATCTTTCACACCGTTCCCCATCCGGGAGAATTCGGCTACGATACCTGGCCGAAAGATGCCTGGAAATACGTGGGCGGCACCAATGACTGGGGTGGGATGACGATCGACGAGAAACGCGGCATCGCGTACTTTCCGCTGGGTTCCCCTACTTATGATTTCTACGGCGCCGATCGCACCGGCGCAGGCCTGTTCGGCAACTGCCTGTTGGCGCTCGATGCCCGCACAGGGAAATATCTTTGGCACTTCCAGGCCGTGCACCACGATCTGTTTGATTACGACCTGACCACTGCGCCCAAGCTGCTGACAGTGAAGCACGATGGCAAGATGGTCGACGTTGTCGCCGCGGCGGGCAAGGACGGCTTTCTCTACGTGTTCGATCGGGTAACGGGCAAACCCATATGGCCGATCGTGGAGCGCCCGGTTCCGCAATCCGACATGCCGCGGCGAGCACTCCTGGCCGACGCAGCCGTTCCCTACCGCACCGCCGCCATTCGCCACGCAAAAATTCACTGCCGATGACATTGACCCTTATATCAGCGATCCAGCGGAGCGCGCGAAGATCAAAGAGCAAATGCAGAATGCCCGCAACAAGGGGCTCTTTACCCCGGCATCGACGGAAGATACGGTCGAGATGCCCGGGAACAATGGTGGAGGCAATTGGGGCAGCGGGGCGGTCGATCCCTCGACTGGAACCTTGTACATCACGACCAAGAACGCTCCCTCCATGATCAAGCTCGAGCCTAACCGGCCCAAACGGGTGATGACGGGAACTCCCGAAACCGAAGGCCGCATACTTTACATACAGAATTGCCAGTCGTGCCACACCTCCGAGCTGACTGGCCAACCACCGTCGATTCCTTCCCTGGTGGATGTCGTCAGCCGGACCAGCGCGGACCACGTCAAGACCACCATTCAGAATGGGGCATCACCGATGCCCGCATTCACTAGTCTTTCTGAGAAGGAAGTCGACGCGCTGGTGGCCTACCTCACAGCGCCGTCGAAAGCACACGTGCCGCCCGATGTACTTGCGCTTCTCTCGGCCCCGCGGCCACCGCCGCCGCCACCCGGGCCTGGAGTTCCTCCCATGCGTTACTGGACTGGCTACGGGTACATGAACTCGACCGATGGGCTGCCGGCTAACAAGCCCCCCTGGTCGACCATCACCGCTTATGATCTGAACAAGGGCACCATTCGGTGGCAGATTCCCTGGGGTTCCGTCACTGAGCTGGCAGCCAGGGGAATCAAGGATACGGGCAGCTACTGGCCTCGGGGCGGAGTGGTCGTTACCGCCGGAGGCCTGATCTTCTCCGGCACGATCTCTGACGCGACGATCCGAGCCTACGACAAAGATTCAGGAAAGATTTTGTGGGAGCAGGTTATGCCGGCCGGGCCTGAGGGTATCCCCGCGGTCTACGAGGTAAATGGACAGGAGTATCTGGCATTCAGCGCCAGGCCCAGCCTGAAACACCTGGGGCCTGGTGGAGAGCGCGCCACCATCGAAGCCGCGCCGGATGCACCACAGACGCAAGGATATTATGTGTTTGCCTTGCCTGCGCCGGCTCATAAGTAGGGTTGTCGTACCGGGGCTTTTGATTGACCGGGCTACTGTTCACTGTTAGGCTGTCTTGTGCTTTATGCACATATTGTCGCTTATCATGCAAAGTTAGGTTCATATCATGGATTATTCAAGCTTCGGGCTGCGGGATAAGGTGGCCATCGTGACCGGCGGCTCGCAGGGCATCGGCCGTGCTATCGCTCTTGGTTTGGCCCAGGCTGGGGCCCACGTCGTGCTGGCGAAGTACCCTGATAAACGCCAGGATGAGGTCAAAGCCGTCAAGGCAGAGATTGAGGCGCTAGGACGCAGAGCGCTGATCGTGCAGACCGATGTTGCCCAGGTCGAGCAGGTTCGCGCCCTGATGGACCAGACTCACACAACCTTCGGACGCATCGACATCCTGGTGAACAACGCCGGCTGGACTGGGACCACGCCTGCTCTGAATGTGAGCGAAGAGGAATACGACCGCACCATGGCGGCCTCCCTGAAGAGCGTGTTCTTCGCCTCACAGGCGGCTGCCCGGGTGATGATTCCGCAAGGCGGCGGCAGGATCATCAACATTGGATCCAACTTCGGAGAGATTGCTTTCAAGGGACGGTCGGTTTATGCGGCTGCCAAGGCGGGTGTTCACCATTTGTCGCGCGCTCTATCGCTCGAGTGGGCGAAAGACGGAGTGCTGGTGAACGTAGTCGCGCCCTGCATTACGGAGACCGAATCACGCAAGAACATTCTGGAGCGGCCCGGCTACAAAGATTGGGCCACAAAAGAAATGATTCCGCGCGGACGATGGAATCAGCCAGAGGACCTGGTAGGCGCGGTTTTATTTCTCTCCAGCCCGCTTTCTGACATGGTGGTGGGACACGTGTTGATGGTCGACGGTGGATGGACGATTCACTAGAGCAAAGGGGTGATCATGAAGCTCCGCAATAAAGTAGCGATCATTACCGGAGCCAGCCAGGGGATCGGCAAAGGCATCGCAGAAGTGTTCGCCGAAGAAGGTGCTGATGTGGTCATCAACCACATTGGATCGTGCGATCAAGCCTGCGCCGTTGCCGAATGGGCCAGGAGCAAGGGCCGGCGCGCGATCGCGGTCGAGGCAGACGTCAGAGATCGCTCGCAGGTTGAAGCCATGTTCGCGCGCGTGGAAAAAGAGCTCGGGCCGGTCGATGTTCTGGTGAACAACGCCGGCATCGAAACCATCATTCCTTTTCTGGAGTTGAGTGATCAGCAGTGGACTGACCTGGTCGACACCAACCTGCGAGGCGAGTGGCTCTGCTCCCAGGTGTTCTGCCGCCAAGCGGTGGCTGCCGGACGCCCTGGTTCGATCATCAACATCGGTTCCATCCAGGCAGGCAAGGTTTTGCCAGGGCGCACGCACTACGCTCCGGCAAAACTGGCCATCGAGGCGCTTACCCGCAACGTTTCCGCGGAGATGGGGCCAAAGGGGATCCGCGTCAATTGCATTCACCCGGGTTTGATCGAGACGCCGATGGTCGATTGGGTTCTGAAGCATCCGGACCCCAGCGTGCTCGCCGGGGTCATCGGCCAGATTTCCCTGGGCCGGACTGGGAAGCCGCAAGAGATTGGAACCGTGGCTGCGTTCTTTGCCTCGGATGAGGCGAAGTACGTAACCGGGCAGTCGCTGTATGTCGATGGCGGCTGGGTCGGCAAGTAGCCGGCGAGAAGGAATGATGAAAAATCCTGCATATACCACTGTTCGGCCTGAACGATTGAGCCGCGAAGTCTTCCGCAACGAGGATTTCGCGGTGCGCCAGGGAATTCTGAAGTTGCTGGCCATCAAAGACTCCGACATTCGTTTGCTCACCCTGGAACAAAGCCGTGACGCGGTCGACAAGGGTCTCCACGCGGGCGGCGCTTTCTCGTCGATCATTCCGCTGGTCGCGCTCTTTTACGGTGGCTTTATCCACCTCGACATTGAAGATCCGACCCGCCGCGGGCAGGACATTTTCACCCTGAGCAAGGGACACGCCGTCGCGGCACTGGCCTCGATCTATGCCGAGTTGGGATATTTCGACCGCAAGACGCTGAAGAATTCGCGCTCGTTTTCGAGCATCCTGAACGGACACCCGGGGCCGATTTTGCCCGGGGTCCATATTGCCACCGGGCCGATGGGGCAAGGGTTTGGCGTGGCGCAGGGCTTTGCCATCGCAGGCAAGAGCAGCCCCCGGTTTGACTCCTACTGCATGACCGGCGACGGCGAGTTGCAGGAAGGTCCCATCTGGGAAGCCGTGATGTATGCGGGGCAGAACCACCTGGACAACTTGTGTGTGCTGGTAGACCGCAACAACGGCCAGCTGGATCTGCACACGCGCATGATTTTTCCCATGCCGGAGCTGGAAGCCGTGTTTCGCTCCTTCGGCTGGCAGGCTTACAACGTGGATGCCACGCAATACGACGGCGTGGTGACGGCTTTGGAGAAGTTCCGCTTTGGACCCCGTAACGGGATGCCCACCGCGATCATCTGTAACAGTCGCAAGGGCTTTGGCTCCTTTTCCGATTTCCTCAACAAACATAAAGTCACCATGCCGGAGAGCGTAATTGCTCAGGAATATGCGCTCCAGTCTGAGCAGCGTCAAGCCAGGATCGATGAGTTTGCTGTCTACTGCGATCGGTTGGCGGGCAGCACGGAAGGCGAAGCAACGCGAGATTTACTGCTGGACGCGGCGCATCGCATGCATCTGGAGATTGACTCAGCGGGAAGCTCGGTGAAGACGATTGTTGGGCCGGTGCTCACCCGGCGTGTTCCTCCGCGCAACAAGCGCATCGCTTACGACGCCAAGTCGCTGCCACAGATTGATCCCAAGAAGGAGTATGCAGCGTCTGACATCGTGACCGGCGCGATGAAAGTGTTTGCCAAAGATTCTGCCGTGGTTTCGATTGATGCGGACCTCGCTTCTACCAGCGGCCTGGAAGCAGGCATTGCCGCGGTGGATCAGAAGCGGGCGCTGAACGTGGGCGTGGCCGAGGCAAACATGATGCTGATCGGCGAGGCCTTCGCGGCCCTGGGTGGTAACACCTGGGTGAGCACCTTCTGCCCGTTCTTCGACTGGAAAGTATTGCGCCGCATTGCTGTCGGAGCGCAGGAGCGGCAGGAAGCCATCGACGCTCCGGACGGGTGGTTGAGTGAAGGTCATGGCCTTGATCTGACCTTTTTGGCAACAGCCGCAAACTTCGAAACCCGCACCAACGGCGCCACGCACATGGGCAACGACGACAGCACGACGTTCGATGCGGTCGGCCAGTTGAAGATCATCGATGTTTCGTGCCCGCAGCAAATGCTCTCCATCATGAAGTGGATCATGGAAGGCAATCGTGGGCTGGCTTATGTGCGCGTGATGCGCACCGGCTCCGCGGTGCTTTATGGCAGCGACTACGTATTCGAGTTTGCGACCGGCTATCGTCTGCGCAGCAGCCCGGCGGATAAGGCGACCATCGTCAGCAGCGGGCGCGGTGTGCATGAAGCGCTGACGGCTGCCAGGAAATGCGCGGATGCCGGCATAGCGGTGGGCGTGGTGGATATGCCATCCATCGACGAGAAGCTGTTACTGGAACTGGTTAACTCCGGCCAGTGGTTGATCCTCGCGGAACAGAACAATGGATACATCTGGCAAAACCTGCTAAAGGTTCTGTATCGCAACCGCGGCAAAGTGAAGGCCGGCGGATGGGACAGGATCATCACCATCAATACCCTCAAGAGCGATGGCCGGGCTCAGTTCATTCATTCCGGGACGTATGAGGAGTTGATTGAAGCCTTCCACTTGACCCCGGATGCGATCGCTCACACGATCCAAGAAAATGCCAAGGAGAAGCCATGAAGCTACCGATCGTGGAGGAAAATTCGATCCCGCCGCTGGACCTGCCCGGGCGGCGCCTTCGCTGGCTGATGAACCAGGAGACTGGCGGCGCGCAACATTGTTCGATGTGCATGATCCAGGTCTCTCCGGGAGAGACGGTCAAGCCGGCGCATTCGCACCCCAATGGCGAAGAGGTTATCTACATCGTGCAAGGGTCGGGCAAGGTGATGATCGAGGGAGTGGTGGAACCGGTAAAAGCGGGGAGCACGGTTCTGTTTCCGCAAGGGAAAATACATATGCTGCGGAATACCGGGAGCGAGGAGATGAAGGTGGTTTGTTTCTTCGCACCGGCGACCAGCCTGGATAACTACAAGTTCTTCGATGATGTTGAGTTTCCCGAATAGAAAAGCGCTACCGGAAAAGTGTCGGGATGAAGCCGGCCTAAGTCCCGCAGGGACGGCAACTTAGTCAGAGCTGTCGAACGCGTGGTGGCGATTTTATTGGACAAGCTGCGGCGGAAGCCGAATATGGGAAAGCAGGTTGTTGATCGAGAAAGTGGCCGGGGTTTGCTGTGCATCAGAGCACGACTTTAGTCGGGCCGTTACGTCGCAACAAAATCAGGGCTTTAGCCCCTGTACTGCTGCTTTTGCATGGTACGTATACTCGAGCTTGCTGCACCATCCCCACAGGGGCTAAAGCCCAACTCTCTCTGTCATCTATGGCCCGACTAAAGTCGTGCCTGATACAAAGCAGACCCACCATCGTTCACCGCCAAGCGTGCACGGATCAACGGCCACTCTTTCCAGCTAATTGCAAATATCCAATTGGGACAACTCTTAAGTTCAGTCGTCTCTTCGGGACATGGCGAGGAGTAGGCTTTACTGGGCTTTCAGGTAGGCGATCAGGTCGCTGATTTGAGCTTCGCTCAGAATCGAACCGAAGGCAGGCATGGGCGCCTTGCCGTTTTTGATGGTCTCGGTGGCCTGGGCTGGGGTGATCGCCGGGGTCACCATGGGCTTGCTGCCGAAGATGCCGTGCAGGTTTGGTGGGCCGAAGGGTGTGCTGTCATCGGGCTGCTTGTTGTGGCAGCTCACGCAGTTTTGCTGGAAGATGGCAGAGCCGCGTTTGGCTTTGGCATTCATGACCGGTTTCGCTGTGTCGGCAAAACCAATCACGCTGGAAACTCCCATCGCACCGGCTGAAGCCAGGATGCACACCGCCAAAAGCCTGCGACCAATCACCATTCTTCTCATGTCCTCCGGTATCTGTCCTGCTAACGAAATGATAAACCATCGCGGCCTGCATCCCGCCGCTGAGACTTGTGCGTATTATGCAAAATTTCTGGACAATTGCGACTTACAACAGTAGTCTCTTATCGGGTTTATGAGCTTGTCAAAACACACGATCAATCGCCGCAGCCTGATGAAGTTGGCTGTCCTGGGCGCGGCCACCGCAGCCCTGCCTGCCCTGGGAAAGAAGAAACGGAATATTCAAATAGGTCATACCGGCATCACCTGGGCGAACAGTGATGTGATGCAAGCGATCACCGGTATCGGCGACCTTGGCTTTTACGGGTTCGAAACGTTTGGAGATGTCCTCACCAAGTGGGAGTCGCAAGGAGGGCTGCAATCCGCGCTCGCGCAGCACCACTTGCCCCTCATCTCCGGCTATTGCACCTTGAATCTGACCGATTCAACCAAACGCAACGAAGAGCTGGATAAAGCAGTCGCATGGGCGAAACTCATCAAGAAATACAACGGCCGCATCTTTGTTCTGGGACCCAACCAGGTCAAGCGCGCTGAGTATGACTTCGCCGCGAACAAGGCGAATATCGTCAGCACGCTGAATGAGGCCGCCAAGGCAGTTACCGATCAGGGCCTGACGGTCGTCCTGCACCAGCACACCGGTACTTGCGTCGAGTCGCGCGAAGAGACTTATGCGGTACTGGACGCAGTGGATACGAAGTATGTGAAGTTTGGCCCGGACATCGGCCAGCTTACCAAGGGTGGCTCGGATGCGGTCCAGGTGGTGAAAGACTATCTGCCGCTGGTCGAGCATATGCATTTGAAGGACTACAACGGAGTCGATCCTCACCTTCTCGGCTACTGCCCTTTAGGACAGGGAAAGGTGAATATTCCCGCCATTCTGGACCTGATGGCTGGGCGAAAAATTCATGGTATGGTAATGGGTGAACTCGACAACGACCCTAAGAATCCGTCACCCACTGCCCCGGTGGAATTGGTAAAAACCAGCAAGATTTACCTGGAAACGCTAGGAATAACGTTTCGAGCCTAGAATCGGACCCGTCTCTATGCCCGAGGAAAAAGTTCGCCAGATTCCTTTCATACAAAGTCTTGATCGCGGCCTCACGATTCTGCAGGCGGTCGCGCTTTCCAAACAACCTGTCTCGCTGGGTGAGCTCACTGAGCTGCTGGGGATCGATCGCAGCAGCGCGTTCCGGCTGGCGAACACGCTCCGGCGGCGGGGATTTCTTGCCTGCCCTGCGGGGCGGAAGGATTACATCCTCGGTTCGTCGATGTGGCGTCTGTCGCATCGCTACGACTGGGGCAACATGCTGATCCGGGTGGCCAATAAGCAATTGAAGCTGCTGGCGGCACAGATCAACGAGACCGCGCACCTGGCCATCCGAGAAGGCAAATACGCTTTGTTCATCGACCATGCCGCGGCCAGCAACGTCATCGCGGTGGCCGGCCAGGTGGGCGAGCTGGTGCCGCTCTACTGCACCGCGCATGGCAAGGCCTTGTTGGCGGATGCGGATGAGCGGGAGTTGCGCGCCTTGTTCGGCTCCGGCCAACTGCGCCGCTACACCAAGAACAGCATGACCACGATTCAAGAGCTGAGCAAGGATTGCGCTTTGATCAAGAAGCGGGGCTACGCGCACGGATGAGGCGGAATACGCGGACGATCTGCGCTGTGTGGCCGCTCCTATCCGGGTGGACAACGATGTGATCGTGGGATCGATTGGCGTCTCCGCACCCCTGGCGCGCTTTACCAAGGAGCGGTTTCGCGTTTCAGCGCAGCAGGTGTGTAAGGTGGCGCAGGCCATCGGTCTGCTGTTAAGCAACGCGGACCAGAATGGCGATGCGGATGCCGAAAAGCCGGTGGCCGAATTCGCATGACAGAGAATCCGGTCCTGCGGTTTGAACTTGATAAAGCAGCGATCCAGTACATCGGCAGCGATCTTCAGCGGCCGGAATGTATTTTGGCCGAGCATGACGGCACGCTCTGGTCGGCGGACGCGCGCGGCGGCGTAGTCAGAATTTCCCCCGACGGAAAACAGCAGATCGTAACCCAGCAGCGCTCTGGTCATTTTCAGGGCGTGACCAGCGAGGCGACCCGGTACCTGGAGGGCACGCTGCCCAACGGGCTGGCGTTCGCACGCAATGGAGACATTCTGATCTCGAACTTCGGCACCGATTGCCTGGAGCTGATGACACGGGATGGCGCGACCAAAGTGCTTGCCGACAGTATCGACGGCGAGCCGATTGGGAAAGTGAATTTTGTTTTGCGCGACTCCCAGGACCGCATCTGGATCACCGTCTCCACGCGCATCAAGAACTGGATGCACGCACTGCGTACCGATCTTCCGGATGGCTACATCGCGCGGTACATCGACGGAAAATTTCGCATCGTTGCCGACGGATTTCACTTCACCAACGAAATCCGGATGGATGCCCGTGAAGAGTTTATGTACGTGGTCGAGACCACCGGCGGCTGCGTGAGCCGGTTGCGCGTGGGCAAGGATGGAAGCCTGAGCAACCGCGAGGTCTTCGGCCCTTCGAGCCTGGGCAAAGGAGCGTGGCCCGACGGCATCGCTTTCGATAGCCTCGGTAATCTGTGGGGCACGATGGTGTATTCCGACAAGCTGTTTGTGTTAACGCCCACAGGGTGACTTTCGCCTGCTGCTGGATGAGGGTGATCCGAAGAAGGTGGATGCCCTGGAAAAAGCGTTCTTTGAGAATACGGTGAACGAACAAGTGCTGTTCACTACCGGCCAGGGGATTGCTCCATGGATGGCGAGCGTCACTTTTGGCGGTCCCGATCTACAGACGATTTATATTGGCTCGCTGAAGGGAAAGAAAATTCCTTACTTCCGTGCACCCGCGCCCGGGCTGCCGATGGTCCATTGGAACGACGCGCGTTAGTTTTTGACCACTCCCTGGCCGATCAGCCAATCCAGCGACTCGCGCACAGCATGTAGCGAGCTGTAACGCGGTTCGTATCCCAACAGGGTGCGCGCTTTGGCGATACTGCAGTTGGGTGAATGAGCGATGTGATCCCAGGTCACCGCAGCATCTCTTTCGCTCACTCCCTGGCGCCATTCTTCCCAGGGTAAAAACTCCAGCTGAGCCGGGCGCCCGAACCATGCGCTGACACGCTCGGCGTATCCCTGCAAAGTTAGAGCCGCGGGCGAAACCACGTGGAAAGCCTCACCGAGTGCGGTGCTGCGCTGCTCCACCGCTTTGACAAAGCATTGCGCCACGTCATCCGCGTGGACGTGATGCAGGGTTTCCATCCCGAAGTTCGGGAGCTGAATTGGTTTCCCCTGAAGCAGCAGGGAGAAGACGGCGACATTGAAGTTGCCGGTGGGGTTGACCGGCGCCCATCCCGGCCCTACCAGATGGCCGGGATGCAGGATGGTTACCGGAAACTCGCTTGCCTGGTCGAGAAGCAAAGCCTCGATGGCAGCTTTTTTTTGCCCATAGTCGCCGAAGGCGGTGCGTGGCGCGGCTTCCGTGGTGGGAACCTCCACGCTTGGTCCGTGCACCCAGATGGTTCCGCAGTGAAGGAAATGGCGGACCCGTCCGCGTAACGCTTCGATAAGTTGCTGGGCGCTTTCCAGCCGGTAGCAGGTAAGGTCGATGACCACTTCAGCATTCAGCCCGGCGATGCGCTCACCAAAAGTCCCCGCGGTCTCTTGCGCGGCGCGGTCGAGTTCGACGCGTTCTATGGCGCGCCATGCCGCGTGTTCCCGATAGGGTGTCTTCAGGCCCCGGCTGACGCAGATGACGGTGTGACCTGCGTCAAACAGTCGCGGTGTCAGATAGCTGCCGATATGGCCGGTTCCGCCGATGATGGCTACGCGCATGTTCTATCTCCTGATCAGATCAAACCACGCAGGGTTCCGCCAATATCCAGGGCTGCGCCGGTAATGTATTTGGCGAGCGGCGAAGCGAGAAAAGCAATGGCCTGGGCGACGTCCTCAGGTTGTCCGATACCGAGCGGCATGTGGCGGTCTGCAAGAAAGCGTTTCAGGGCAGTGTCTTTGTCCACGCCATAGCTCTCCACCAACTGATCGACGATTCCTCCCGGACGGCTCCACATCTGTGTCCAGATGGGGCCCGGCAACACTGTGTTCACGCGGACGCGAGGCGCGTATTGCAGCGCCAGCGCTTTACTGAAATAGAGCAACCCAGCTTTGCAGGTTCCGTAGTCCATCAGTGTGGGCTCCGGCTGCTTGGCCAAATCAGACCCGGTGTTCACCACGGACGCGCCGCCTAGCTCCGCCATCCTGGGCACCAGCGCGCGACAGGTTCGGATGCAGCCCATGAGGTTTACCTGAAAGCTTTGCGCCCAGCGCTCATCGGACATTTCCTCGAACGATGAAGCGTTGCCCACGCCGAGATTATTGACCAGGATGTCAGGAGCTCTGCCGAAGGTCGCGAGCACGTAGGAGGTTGCCTGTTCGACGCCCTCCGCGGTCGCCAGGTCCGCGGCTACTATGCCCGTCCAGCGCCTGGCTTTTTGCTGCAACGCGGCTAGATCGCGATCGGCCACGATTACGCTTGCGCCTTCCTGGGTGAGCAGATCGGCGGTTGCTTCTCCAATACCGTGGGCGCCGGCGCTCACAAACACGTATTTTCCCTTGATCTGATAGTCCATCGGTTGCTCGATTCGTAACGATGTTTATGAAACCTGCAGTGTAACAGTGCCCTGTCATCTAAACCTACACGTGTGTCGTGAAGGAGCAAGACGATCTACGGGATACACTTGTGAGGAAAATTTTCTCTTGGGCTAACCGCATGCTGGATACCACGCAAGACGTATTTATTGTGATCGTTGGCCTGGCGTGCTCCTTGTTCTTCATGGCGGCGGTGAACTATTACTGGCCTGCGGAGAAGAGACGGGCGCACAACGATCTGATTGGCTGGCAGCTTTCCGTTCTGGGGACGACCTATGCGGTCATCGTTGGCTTTATGCTCTACACGGTTTGGATCAACTTCGGAGCGGCTGACCTGAATGCGGATGCGGAAGCGAATTCGCTGGTGAATGTCTATCGTCTTTCCGATGGTCTGCCTGCAGACAAGGGGCTGAGCTTAAGAGTCTGGCGCGGGCCTACGGCGATGCAGTGGTGGAACATGAGTGGGAAGAGATGGCGGCAAATGCCATCCCTACGGAAACCCGCGCGATCACGCGCCAGATGTGGCAGGTTTTGACGTCGACGAAAGGAGCCTCTCCCACCGAGATCACGGCGGAAGATCATGCGCTCTACGAGCTCAGCGCGATGGCCGGATACCGCCGGATTCGATTGGTTCAGAGCGCATCGCGGCTTCCTGTGGTGCTGTGGTTTGTTCTGCTGATCGGCGGTGCGGTGACGGTCGCGTCCACCTGCATGTTCGGTGCTTCAAATGGGATATTGCACGTAATCCAGGTGAGCGCGTTTGCGTTGCTCATCTCGTTGGTGCTGGTGGCGATTGCCGATATCAACCGGCCGTATCAGGGGTCGGTGCACGTCGGCGACCTGGCTTTCCGGCGGGCGCAAATGGAGATGAAGGAGAGGTAGAAGAGGTTTTGATCCGAAAAAAAGTGTGCGCCTTAAGCGCCCTATGCGCCATAAGGGGTTAAAGGCGGGCCTGGCGGAGGCGTAGGGCGTTGGTGATGACGGAGACGGAGCTGAAACTCATGGCGGCGGCGGCGATCATGGGATTCAGGAGCAGTCCGAAGAATGGGTAGAGTACGCCTGCGGCGAGCGGCACTCCCAACGCGTTGTAGACAAAGGCAAAGAATAGATTTTGACGGATGTTGCCCATGGTGCGCCGGCTCAATTGGCGGGCTTTGAGTATGCCGCGGAGGTCGCCTTTTACCAGGACGATGGCGCCCGACTCCATCGCCACATCGGTGCCGGTGCCCATGGCGATGCCGACGTCAGCCTGGGCCAGCGCCGGAGCGTCATTGACTCCGTCGCCGGCCATGGCCACCAGCGCTCCCTGCGACTGCATACTTCTTCACTGCCTCGGCTTTTTGCGCCGGCAGGACTTCGGCTTCGAACTCGATTCCCAACTTCTGCGCCAGGGCCGCTGCCGTGGTGCGGTTATCGCCGGTCACCATCACCACCTTGATGCCTTCCCGCTTCAGCTCAGCGATGGCCTGCGGGGTCGATTCCTTGATGGGGTCGGCAACGCCGACCACGCCGGCCAAACGGCCATCCCAGGCAATAAACATCACCGTCTGGCCTGACTGGCGCAGGGCTTCGGCTTGCTGCTCCATCGCCTGTGATGAGGCTCCGAGGTCGCGCATCAGCGCGGCGTTACCGGCAGCAACGCGGATTCCTTCTATGGATGCCGCGAGACGCCTTTCCCGGTCAATGATTGGAAATCCAGCTACCGGTAACAGTTCGAGGTTTTTTTGTTTTGCTGCTGCCAGGATCGCGGCCGCCAAAGGATGCTCGCTGGCGCTTTCGAGGCTGGCGAGTGTTTGCAGAAGCCGGGTCTGATCAATGCCTTCGGCGGCGAGCATGGTGCTGACTGTGGGCTTGCCCTCGGTGAGCGTTCCGGTCTTATCCACGATCAGGGTGCTTACTTTTTCCATCGTTTCCAGGGCTTCCGCGTTGCGGACCAGGATTCCCTCGCCGGCGCCGCGGCCCGTGCCCACCATGATAGACATGGGCGTAGCCAGACCCAGAGCACACGGACAAGCAATGATGAGCACAGCGACTGCATTCACCAAGGCATGCGCGGCCCTCGGCTGCGGGCCAAACATTGCCCAGACGGCAAAGGTGATCACAGCCGTCACCAGGACTGCGGGCACAAAGTAGGAAGCGACCCGGTCAGCGAGGCGCTGGATGGGGGCCCGGCTCCTTTGCGCCTCGCCCACCATTTTTACGATCTGGGCGAGGAGTGTCTCTGAGCCAACGCGCTCAGCTTTCATGACCAGACTGCCGGTTCCGTTGATCGTTCCCCCGACCACTTTGTCCCCGGCTGTTTTCTCTACCGGGATGGGCTCGCCGGTGACCATCGATTCATCGACCGAGCTGCGCCCGTCCGTCACGACGCCGTCGACGGGCACCTTCTCGCCTGGACGAATGCGCAGCAGATCGCCGAGCGCAATTTCGCTGATCGGTACGTCGGTTTCGCTTCCGTTGGCCGCGATGCGGCGGGCGGTCTTGGGGACCAGGTCCAGGAGGGCCTGGATTGCGCCGCCGGTTTGGCTTCGAGCCCTGAGTTCCAGGACCTGCCCGAGCAAGACCAGCACAGTGATGACGGCGGCTGCCTCGAAATAGAGTCCGAGGTTTCCGGAGGCGTCGCGGAAGGTGGCTGGAAAGAGGCCGGGGACGAGCACCGCAGCCACACTGTAAAGATAAGCTGCGCCGCTGCCGATGGCGATCAGGGTGAACATGTTCAGGCTGCGATGGACGATCGAAGCCCAGCCGCGTTCGAAGAAGGGCCATCCGCCCCATAGGACGACCGGCGTCGCCAGCAGTAGTTCCACCCACCCCAGGAGCGGTCCCGGCAGCAGGTGTTGGAGCGGATGGCCGGGGAGAACATCGGAGACCATGACGGCGAGCAGCGGAAGCGTCAGCGCGGCGCCTATCCAAAGGCGGCGGGTCATGCTGATTAGTTCTGGATTGGCCGTATCGGCAGTGACGGTACGCGGCTCAAGGGCCATGCCGCAAATGGGACAAGCGCCCGGGCGGTCGCGGACGATTTGCGGATGCATGGGGCAGGTGTATTCGGCGGAGGCGGCGGGGGCCGGTATCGAAGGGGCTGGGTGGGAGCCATCATATTTGGTTGGGTCGGCCTCGAATTTCGCCTTGCAGCCCAGGGAACAGAAGTACCAGGTGTGTCCGGCGTGGTTGACGGATGCGGCGGCTTTTTCCGGAAGGACCTTCATGCCGCATATGGGGTCGATTTCTGCCAGTTCAACTTCCGCCATGCGGTCACCTGTTTGTTAGAGCCTCGAGGGCTTCGGAAGGTTCGGCACCTAGATTAGGCTTCGTGGCATCCCACATCTCGCGAAAAACGAGCGAGATATAGGGCACCCGGGGGTCTGTTTCAGGGACGGTAACGATCTGCGGCTAAAGCCCGAGCTACTCTCACCCCCCAAAACAACCTCCGAGGACGGAGAAAGGTAGGTACGGGCTTCAGCCCGTACATAAACCGGGCAAAATGCTGGCCTTTAGGCCCTGAGGTGTGCTTTCCATCCCATTCTCCCAAGCCATGCCAAATCGTACCCTTCGCAAGCCAGTTTTCAAGCGGTCTTCAGGGAGCGGCGGCCTATGTCTCTGCGGTAGTACATGCCGTCGAATTGGATTCGGCTTAAAGCCTCGTAGACTTTGGAGAGCGATTGTTCCAGGGTCGCGGCTGCTGCGGTCACTCCCAGTACCCTTCCACCTTCGGTTACGTAGTGCCCATCCACCAGGCCGGTGCCGGAGTGGAAGATTTCTATTCCCGGCAGGCTTGCTGCTTCTTCCAGGCCGCTGATGGTGTGACCGGTGAGGTAGCTGCCGGGATAGCCGGAGGAGGCTGCGATCACGCAGGCGGAGGCTCCGGGTTTCCAACGCAGCTCGATCTCGCTCAGGCGGCCCTGCACGCTGGCCTCGAGCGCATCCAGCAGGTCGCTGTCCAGCCGGGCCACGATGGCCTGAGTCTCGGGATCGCCGAAGCGGGCGTTGAACTCCAGGACCATGGGGCCACGGGCGGTCATCATTAATCCGATGTAAAGCACTCCTATAAAGGGAGCGTCTTCCGCCGCCATTCCGTTCACCGCCGGTTGAGCGATGTGATGCAGGATCCATTCGCGCATCTGGTCGTCCAGCATGGTGTCGGTCGAGTACACGCCCATGCCCCCGGTGTTTGGCCCTTTGTCTCCTTCGCCTATGCGCTTGTGGTCCTGCGCGGGGACCAACGGCATGACATGCTTTCCGTCGGTCAGAGTGAGGAAGGAGAGCTCCTCGCCGGTGAGGAACTCTTCAATCACAATGGCAGGCTGGACGCCTCCGAGGAGCTTTCCCCCCAGGAGCCCAGAGATAGCCTCGGTCGCTTCGCGGCGCGACTCGCACATGATCACGCCCTTGCCCGCAGCCAGACCATCCGCTTTAATGACCAGCGGGAAATGAAAGAGATCGATCGCCTCCAGGGCCTGATCCTCGCTGGTGGCGACGGCATAGGCTGCTGTCGGAATGTGGTGGCGCTGCATAAAGCGCTTGGCGAAGGCCTTGCTGCTTTCCAGCTGGGCGGCCTTGCGGGTGGGGCCGAAGACCGGAATGCTGCGGCGCTGCAGTTCGTCCGCCAGGCCGAGGGATAAGGGAAGCTCGGGGCCGACCACCACCAGGTCCGGGCTCTCTGCCGCTGTGACCCTCAACAAGTCATCCAGATCCCGTTGACTGGCGGGAATGCAACGGGCTAATTGGGCAATGCCTGCATTGCCAGGCGCGCAAACCACTTCAGAAACGCGGCTGGAGCGGCTGATGGACCACACCAACGCGTGTTCCCGGCCGCCCGCACCAATCACCAGCACTTTCATTCGTTTACCGCTAGCCCCCTGGGCAAGACTACCGCAGGTGCGGCGGACTGCGAAGGGGTGGTTAACTATGGTTAACAAAAAAACGGAAATGCAGGCTATACTGAAAATGCGGCCGCTGACTCCGCGGCGATCGAGGATTTGCGATATGGCTTCTGCTCTTCCACCCTCGCTCCCAGTCTCCTCGTCCGAGAGTGCCGCGCCGCTTTCCAACCTAAAACCTCGCCAGGTTTTGTCGTGGTTCGGGCCGGCGTTTGTGGCCAGCATCGCCTACATCGACCCGGGCAACTTTGGAACGAACCTCATTGCCGGAACGGGGTTTGGGTACAAGCTGCTTTGGGTGTTGCTGTGGTCGAACCTGATGGCCATCCTCATCCAATATCTCTCCGCCAAACTGGGCATCGCTACCGGGGCCACGCTGCCGCAGAATTGCCGGGAGCACTTTTCACGCCGTACGGCGATCGGCCTCTGGGTGGCTGCCGAATTGTCGGCGTTGGCCACCGACCTGGCGGAGTTTCTAGGCGCCGCTCTGGGGTTTTATCTACTGTTCGGCGGCTACTTTCTCCACCTGGGCATGGCTAAGACCACGGTGATGTTTCTCGCGGCGGTGGTCTCCGCGGTCTGCGTCTTTGCCATCCTGGCGCTCGAACTGCGGGGCTTCCGGAGCCTGGAACTGGGCATCATGGTGTTTGTCCTGGTGATCGGGCTTTGCTACCTGATTGAAATTTTCCTGGTGCATCCCGACTGGCGGCAGATTGCTTACCATACTGCGGTTCCCTGGCTGGATCGCCGGAGCGTTTACGTAGCGGTCAGCATGCTGGGCGCGACGGTGATGCCGCACGTCGTCTATCTGCATTCGGGACTGGTGCAGCCGCGGTTGAAGGCGCAGGAGCAGCATCTGGAACCGTCCGACGACCGCTACGTGTCGCGCCTGCGCCATCTGCGGTTAGAGGCGCTGGATGTGTTTGCGGCCATGAATGGGGCGTGGCTGGTGAACTCGGCCATGGTGATTGTGGCCGCGGCTGCGTTTGCCGGCGCCGGGCGCAGCGACATGTCCATCGAGGAGGCTCACCGCACCCTTGGCCCCTTGCTTGGGCCGGCTTCCGCTACTATTTTCGCGATCGCGCTGCTCTGTTCGGGTCTTTCGTCGTCTACGGTTGGGACCCTCGCCGGCCAGATGATTCTCGAGGGGTTCCTGCAGGTACGCTTCAGTATTTTTCTGCGACGGTTGTTGACGCTGCTGCCGGCCATGATCGTGATCGGGTTGGGGCTGGATCCTTTGCGGATTTTGGTCCTGTCGCAGGTGGTGCTCAGCTTTACCTTGCCGTTCGCCCTGGTGCCGCTGATTGTTCTTTGCAGCCGGCGTACATTGATGGGCGGGTTTGCGAATGGCCCGGTTATTAATTTTCTGGGTTGGCTGACGGTGGGGCTGATTCTGGCGCTCAATGTGGTTCTGCTGGGGTTGAGCGTTTAGCGGTCGCGAGATATTTGCTCACACAAGCCAAAAGAGGGCTCGAATGGGCCACCTTCAGCATTTGTGGCTGGGTGGGAAAAAGGGTTTAAACTGGATAGCGGACTATGAACGCCCGAAGCAGACTTCGCGACTTCCTGCACAAGCGTTTCCGTCACGGCAAGCCTGACCGTGGACGGAGCTTCTCCTCTTAACTTATCGTTCACCAGATTCTGTCCACCAGTTTTGATCGGGCACGCGCCTGCGCAATTTTGCGCGATATCAGAGAGGAAATCATTATGAACAGCTTCGGTAGCCAATCGACCTTGAAGGTCGGCAACAAGAGTTACGAAATCTTCCGTCTTAACGCGCTTGAGGCCAAGGGCTTCAAGCTGGGCCGTCTTCCCTACAGCCTGCGCGTACTGCTGGAAAACCTGCTGCGGCAGGAGGACGGCAAGAGCGTGACCGCGGACGACATTGAATTTTTAGCCAAGTGGCAAGCGAAGGCCGAGCCGGCACGCGAGATCGCGTTTATGCCGGCGCGCGTTTTGATGCAGGACTTCACCGGGGTGCCTGCGGTCGTTGACCTGGCGGCCATGCGCGATGCGATGAAGCAGTTGGGCGGGGATCCGGAGAAGATTAACCCTCTGCAACCGGCGGAATTGGTGATCGACCACTCGGTACAGGTGGACGAATACGGTACTGGGAATGCGTATTCCATCAACGCCGCGCTTGAATTTCAACGCAACCGGGAGCGCTACGCGTTTCTGAAGTGGGGACAGACTGCGTTTCGCAACTTCTCTACCGTGCCTCCTGGCATGGGCATTTGCCACCAGGTGAATCTGGAATACCTGGCCCGGGTGGTCTTTACTACGGCCGCTAAGGACGGCGTGGTTCGGGCTTATCCCGACACCCTGGTGGGCACGGACTCCCACACCACCATGATTAACGGCTTGGGCGTGCTGGGTTGGGGCGTTGGCGGCATCGAGGCCGAAGCTGCCATGTTGGGCCAGCCGGTTTCCATGCTGGTGCCGCAGGTGGTGGGGTTCAAGCTGACGGGCAAGCTGCGGGAAGGGGCTACGGCTACCGACCTGGTGCTGACGGTCACCGAGATGCTGCGCAAGCTCGGGGTGGTGGGCAAGTTTGTGGAGTTTTACGGATCGGGAGTGAGCGAGCTGAGCCTCGCGGATCGAGCCACGATCGGCAACATGGCTCCGGAATATGGCGCAACCTGCGGTATCTTCCCGGTGGACGCGGAGACGCTGCGTTACCTGCAATTGACCGGGCGGAGCGCCGAGCAGATCAAGCTGGTCGAGGCGTATAGCAAGGAACAGGGATGGTTCCATACCGCCGACTCACCTGAGGCGGAGTACACGCAGACGACGCATCTCGATCTTTCCACGGTCGAGCCCAGCGTGGCGGGGCCGCGGCGGCCACAGGATCGCGTGGCACTTTCGCAAACCGGCTCCAGCTTCCAACAACAACTGCCTGGCCTGCTGGGACCGGGCGCGGCGGACCGCAAGGCACGCCAGACCATCCGCTGGGAAGGCGAGGGCGGGCACACCTGGCCGAATGGCAGTGAGAAGTCCACACCCGAGAAGGGACCTGCGACTACGGTCAAGGAGCGCTTCGGGGTGGATGTCGATCCCTACCTGGACCATGGGTCAATCGTAATCGCGGCGATTACGAGTTGCACCAACACTTCGAATCCGTCGGTGATGATCGCGGCAGGGTTGCTGGCCAAGAAGGCGGCGGAGAAGGGCTTGAGCGTACCGCCGTGGGTGAAGACGTCGCTGGCGCCGGGGTCCCGCGTGGTTACCGACTACTACCAGAAAGCCGGGCTGCTCGAGCCTCTGGGCAAGCTGCGTTTCCAGGTGGTGGGTTATGGATGCACTACCTGCATCGGCAACTCTGGTCCCTTGCCCACGGACGTTTCCAAGTCGATTGATGACCATGGGCTGGTTGCGGTGTCGGTATTGAGCGGCAATCGAAATTTCGAGGGGCGTATCAACTCGGAAGTGCGAGCGAATTACCTCATGTCGCCCCCGCTGGTGGTGGCTTATGCGCTGGTGGGCAACATCAATCATGATTTCGGCGCCGAGCCAATGGGGAAAGACAAGCAGGGGAAGCCGGTGTATTTGAAGGATATCTGGCCCACCCAGGACGAGGTGAACAGCACCATTGCGGCAGCCATCGATTCCGAGATCTTCAGCAAGGAATATGCAACGGTCACGGATGGCGATCAGAATTGGCAGCATCTCAAGTTCCCGACCGGTGATGTGTACCAGTGGGAGCCCGATTCTACTTATATCCGCAAGGCTCCCTATTTTGATGGAATGCCGGCCAAGCCGGCTCCGGTGGGCGATATCAAGGGCGCGCGGGTGCTGGCGGTTCTTGGAGACAGCGTCACCACCGACCATATCTCTCCCGCCGGCTCTATCAAGTTGAATGGGCCCGCGGGCAAGTACCTGGTGGACCACGGGGTGAAGCCGGCGGATTTTAATTCCTATGGATCGCGGCGCGGCAACCATGAGGTGATGGTGCGGGGCACGTTTGCCAATGTGCGCCTGCGGAATAAGCTGGCTCCGGGAACAGAAGGCGGGGTGACCCGTTTGCTGCCTGAAGGCGAACAGATGAGTATTTTCGATGCCTCGGTCAAATATGCGGAACGGAGTACTCCGCTGGTGATTCTTGCGGGCAAGGAGTATGGATCGGGGTCTTCTCGCGATTGGGCGGCTAAGGGACCTCGGTTGCTTGGGGTGCGGGCGGTGATAGCTCAGAGCTATGAGCGCATTCACCGGTCCAATTTAGTGGGGATGGGGATTTTGCCTTTGCAGTTTGAGAATGGGCAGAGTGCCGAATCGCTTGGGCTCACGGGCGAGGAAGTGTTCGATCTGGAGGGGATTCGTCAGATGCTGGAGCAGAAGTTTGCCCAGGGACGATTGTTGAAGGTTAAGACGACTGATCCTGCCGGAGGAAAGAAGGAGTTCAACGCAACGGTGAGGATCGATACTCCGCAGGAGATTTTGTATTACGAGAATGGTGGGATTTTGCAGTTTGTTTTGCGGCAGTTGGCAGGTAGTTAGGGTGCGAGGCGACTTAGGACTTGAATGACATTCGTGATTTTCCGACGGTAACGCTCAGGGATTAGTTAGACCAGCATTTGCTTGAGGGATCCCAGGTCTCAAATGCGAGACCTGGGGCACCCATCGGTTGTTTCCGGCAGAGTGCTTAGCGGGGCAGGACCAGGACGCCCCAGGGGCCTTTGCCGGCTTTGATTTTTTTCGTCACTGTATTGGTGGCTAAATCGACGACCGAGACGTCGTTCGAGGGGCCGTTGGCGGAGTAGAGTGTTTTGGCGTCGAGGGAGAGGGCTATACCCCAGGGACGGGCTCCTACTTCGACCGAGCCGAGGACCTTGTTGGTGGCAGTGTCTACGGTGAAGACCTGGTGGCCTCTGCCGGTGCTTACGTAGAGTTTTGCCGCGTCCGGGGAGAGGATCACGTTCATGGGCTTGATAATGCCCGGCTTCCCCAATTGAACCGTCTTGAGCACCTTGTACTTCTTAGCATCGACCAGAACCACGGTTCCGTCGTTTTCCGCGTTCACGTAGGCCTTTGAGCCGTCGGGGAAGAAGGCTATGTTGCGAGGACGGTGGCCGACCTTGAAGGTCTTGATGATCTTGCCCGCCACGGGATCGAGCACAGCGATGGTTCCCGTCTCCTCAGAGGTGACCCAGACATACTTTCCATCGGGCGTCACCTTGACGCCTTCCGGCTGCGCGCCCACCGGGATTGTTTTGGCCACGGTGCCCGAAGCAATATCGATAATGCTGACGGCCGCCTGATCTTCGTTCGAAGTGTAAAGCTGCTTTCCATCCTGGCTTACGTCGAAGTTCTCCGGATCGGAGCCGCCTGGAATGGTGCGCACCACTTTTCTCTGGGCGACGTCGAAGACGCCAATTCCATCGGCTGTTTTGTCCGGCGGCGGGAGGGTGCTCTCATCCACGTCCGGGCCGGCTATGGGCGAGCCACTGAGGGCGACGTAAATTGTTTTGCCATCGGGGCTTGCATGAATCCCGCGAGGACGCTTGCCCAGTGGGACGGTTGCAAGCACGTTGTAGTTGCCAGAATCGATGATGGTGAGATCGCCGCCTACTTCATTGGTCACGAAAATTCGCGGGGAGGAGGTTTCCGCGGGCGCTGCTTGTGCAGGTTGTTGCTCGGGAGCTTTGGGCGTGCTGTTGCAGCCCGCGGCAATCATCGTTAGACCAACGGCAAAAAGAACGCTTCCGAGCTTGCGCATGTCTATTTTTCCTTGAAAGTAAAGTTGGCCTCAGCTTTGCCCTGAGGAGCGACGGTGATTTGTCGTTCCTGGGTGCCGAGTGTTTGTGTCCAAACCCCAAGTGTGTACGTACCCGGGGGCAGGTTTTTTATTTCAAAGGTTCCATCGTCATTGGAGACCGCGAAGTAGGGATGATCGAGGACTCCGATATAGGCGTGCATCCAACTGTGGATGTTACATTTCACCGGGACCATGATTTCGGGCTTGAGGAATTTGCGCGCGATGGGAGGATCGCCCGCTCCCTGGCTATGATTCCACTCACGGTTGACTTGCGCCATGGGGTGGATGTTGTGGGTGACCGGATCGGAGTTAATGACTTTCAACTCCTGCCCAACCTGTATGCCAAGTACACGGGGATGAAACCAGCAGCCCTTCTGATCGATGATGACCGGATCAGCAGGAACTTGAAAGGTTTTTCCCTCCAGCCCGCTCTTGATGTAGATGAAGGCGTTCGCCAGATCACCTTTCCGGTTGACGACCAGCGATTCGTCGTAGGCCTTTCCCTTGTGCGCCTCGACACAAGCAGGCTCTTCGCTCATATCAATTGGTTTGGGCGCCGGTCTCTTTCCTTTGTAGAGGATCTGCCCGGTCACCGTTCCGGCCGTCGCGGGATCCACTTTGAAGTACGTGGGCGCCGGTACAGCTTGCGTGACCTTCGGTTGTTCCGTCTTGTCTTTTGCCGAACAACCGGCAAGAAGAGCGGCCGCGCAGCAGAGGGTCAGAAGATGATTGGGTCTCATGTCTCGATCTTTAGACTAATCCTTCCCGGGTGGTCCTGCGTTGCTGGGCATCTGCCCGGTGAGAGATTCGAGAAAGGCGACCAGGTCGGCCCGGTCCTGTGCAGACAGGTGCAGCGCCTTGATGTCTTTGTCGAGGTAGGGATTTGAGTTGCCGCCGCCGGCGTAGAAATCAACCACATCATTGAGCGTCTTCAGGCTTCCATCATGCATGTAAGGGGCACTGAGAGCGACGTTACGCAGGGTGGGTGTTTTGAACTCTCCCTTGTCCGCTTGTATTTTCGTCTGGCCGTAACGGCCGAGGTCGGTGAAGTCGCCTTCTCCGTTCACTCCAGCCCCGGTGTTGTGAAACTTCCCATCGGTGAAGAGGGCGTAGTGATCATTGATGGTGTGGCAGACGGCACAGTTGCCGCGGTTGGGGTCTTTGAAGATGGCGAGGCCGCGGATCGCAGCAGGCGTGAGCGCATCCCGCTTGCCGCCATACTGGTACTGATCAAAGGGCGAGTTGCCGCTGAGCAAGGTTCGTTCGAAGCTGGCCAATGACTTTTCTATGAGGCCGAGCGTGATGGTTCCAGGCCCGAATGCCTGGGCAAACTCTGCCTTATAGGTTGGGTCGTGACGAATTTTCCCCACGAAAACGTCGTGGGCCTGGTTCATCTCCACCGGGTCGGCTATGGGAAAGGCCGACTGGGTCTCAAGACTCGAGGCACGGCCGTCCCAGAATTGAAGCGGGGAATAGGCTGCATTCAACAGGGTAGGAGCATTGCGTTTGCCGATCAATCCGCCGATGCCATGTGCAATCGCCAGCCCATCGGTGAAGTCAAGGTTTGGATTGTGGCAGGAGGCGCAGGAGACCGTGTTGTTTTTCGACAGCCGGGGGTCGTAGAAGAGCTTGCGGCCCAGGGCAATCGTTTCCAGGGTGGGCGGGTTGTCCGCAGGGATGGGAACGGGTGGCAGTCCGAGGGGAGCTTTGATGGAAACGACCGCACCGATGGGCTTGTCGTGACCTGGAGTTCTACATCCAACGCTGAGGATCAGGAACCCGGAAAGGAGAACGAAATGTCGACTGGGTACTTTCAAGCTCGGCAACATTATAGCTTTGGCCCTACTTCAGGATGACGTACGGACGCATCATGTCGTTAGCTTCGTGCTCCTGCACGTGACAATGCCACAGATAGCGTCCGGGGTATCCCGCAAAAGAAATGTGAATGCGCGTGACCACGTTGGGCGGGCATTGGACGACGTCTTTCCATCCTTTCTCATTCAGATTGGGCGGTGTTGGGGAGCCGTTAAAGCGGAGGGTTGCGTTCTGCAGGAGATAAACGTCGCGGTCGAAAGACCGGCGGTCCAGCACCTGGAAGCGAACGTGATGAAGATGAATGGGATGGGTGTCGTCGGTAAGGTTGACGAAGGACCATATCTCGCTCGAACCAAGCTTTACAGTTTCGGTGACCGGCATGTGCCAGGGCGTGCGGTTGAGCAGCATGACGCTTGGATTGCCGGCAGGATCTTTGAATTCGTTGAGGGTCATCTCCCGGCTTCGCGCCGCGTTCGCGGGCAGGGGGACCCGGGGAAGCAGCGTGCCGGGAACCTGACTGCTGTCTGTGGCAGGAGTCGAGGAGACGCGAAACTGCATCATCTGAAACGCTCCGTTGGTTAATTGGATGCGCTCTCCGCGCATGGGGGCAAAGTCAACGACCAAATCCGCCCGTTCCCCGGGTGCGAGAAGAAGCGTGGACAGGCGAACCGGGGCCGGGAGAAGCCCTTGATCGGCTCCGATCTGCTGGAAGGAAGCGCCGTTTGAGAATCCCAGGCGAAAGAATCGAGCGTTCGCTGCATTGAGCACCCGCAGGCGATAGCGGCGGGGCTCAACTTCGTAAAAAGGCTGGACCCGGCCATTGACGACCATCGCGTCACCCACGACCTCGTCCATCCAGGGATGTTGCGGATCGGGAGAAACAGGGTAAAACAATTGCCCCTGAGTATCGAAGATGCGGTCGTACAGCACCAGTGGCAGCTCAAAGTTGCCGGACGGCAGATTCAGCTTTTGTTCGTGGGCATCACGAAGCAGATAGACGCCCGCCAGTCCGGCGTAGAGGTTCAGCCTGCTGGTACCCATGGCGTGGTCGTGGTACCAAAGCATGGTTGCATCCTGGCGGTTGGGGTAGCGGCAGATATGGGATTGGCCGCTCGGGTACCAATGCTCGGGATAGCCGTCATCGACAGCGGGGGTTCGTCCGCCATGCAGGTGGACCACCGCGCGCGACTCCGGCAATTCGCGACCGGAGCCGTGGAGACTGTAGTCGATGGGCAGGAAATGCTTGGGTGGCAGCTCATTGGACCACTCGACTACCAATTCTTCGTGGCTGCGGGCTTCGAGCAGGGGGCCGATGGCGTCCGGTCCGTAGCTCCAAAGGCGGGTCGGGGGAAGATCACGGTGCATCCTTACCTTAATCTCGCGCATGGTGACGCGGAGATGGCCGCTTTGGAGCCGGGGCCGTTGGGGAAGAAGCAACGGATCGACAAAGGGTTCTAGTTGGAGGGCGTTGATGGTGCGGGCTGTTGCAGGAGGGTGGGCGCGCTGGTTGACGCCGCTTGCGAGCGACGTGAGATGGGAAACCGGGCTTGAAGCGAGGGCGGAGAGCGCCGCATGCTTCAGCAAATCGCGTCGATTCAGCACGGCTCAGGGTTTCTGGACTTGGCCGGTCGTCTGAACTTGCCCAGTCGTACTATCCAGCAGAATCACCGCCCCATTCTGGGGTGATGAGGTGCTCAAGTCAAGCATGTCGCCAATGGAGCCGGCGATTTGATCATAGGATCCCTGGCCGATTCTTTGCTGGTTCAAAAAAGTGTCTTCGATGTAACGCAGGATAGAGCTCTGATCGGTCACAGCGTGAGAAACGTAGTTCGCCTTGGCCCAGGGTGAAATCACCAGGAGAGGCAGGCGCGGACCGTAGCCACATCTGCCTTGCGCATGCAGGGTACTGGCGCTTACGCCGGGAAGCGCGGTGGTTCCGTCGCCACATTTTCCTGGGCCGGAAAAACCGTCCCTGGCTGTCTCGCTACCGTTTACTACGTTGCTGACGTGGTCATACCAACCGTCGGAGTCGTCATAGGTAATGATGATCACGCTGTTCGTCCACGCCGGGGATTGCTCAATGGTGTTAATTACGTGGACAAGAAATGTCTGCTCATCCAGCGGATCGGAGTAACCGGCGTGACCGTCGCGATATGCCGCGGACTTGAGATAACTCACCGCGGGAAGGTTTCCGGTTTTGAGCGCGTCGAAGAAGTCATGCATGTCATATTGATGATTGGTTCCGTCCCCAGCGTGTCCGATCATCGAGATAGAGCTGGGCCGCGTATGAAGCGAATTCGCGGTCGACGCATAGTATTGGAATGGGTTCACGACCGGTGTGTAATCCAACGGCGTTTGCCCGGTTACCTGAGACCAATTGCTTCTACGGCAACCCGTTGTGCCATTGACGTTGGTTACCGAGGTATCGAAGCCTTCATGAAAGAAGCCCCAGGTAACTCCAGCAGCATTCAGCAAATCACCGACGTTCGTGCCCGTCATATGGACGAGCGCTCCGCTGGTGGCGGAGCAGACGTCGTTAACGGGTGCAGCGTTTCTGACCAGCGTATATCCGCCGTTTCCGTCCGAGACCATGTTGCCGTCAGCGTTACCATCATTGACGACGCCGTTGGTCTGACCGGAGATGAGATTGAGAGCGCCCAGGGTAGAGGGACCAAATGTAGTACCAAAGAAACGATCGCTCATGGCGTAATGCTGGGCGTAGTTCCACAGGGCAGTTACGGTATTGCCATCGTAATAACCCATAGTGAGACCGGTCGTGGCGGCTATTCCACTTCCCTGGCTGGGGCCATCGGCGGCGCCAACCGAATGCGGGAACAAATCCATGGCGCCGCTGTCGAAGGCTAGTTGTTCCTGGCTGTAGCTGTGATCCTGGTCGGCTGTGGCGGCGTTGTGCGGTGACAGGCGGAACGGATTGGCTGCCCCGTTCCCGTTACTGACGTTGGTGAAGTTCGGGTTGTGTGCCAACAGACTTTGGGAGAGGCCGTCGATAGCCGGAGTACCGGGAAGCGCGGTGAAGGGTGTCTCGCCAGACAAATTGAGCGCGTTCGGATAAGTGCCAAAGTAGTGATCAAAGGAGACATTCTCCTGAAAGATAATCACGACATGCTGGATGTTATTGGACGGCGCTGGGGTGGCCATCGGGGTGGGAGCAATGGAACTACTGGAACCACAACCTGATTGAGTTATGGTGAGCGGGAGACCAAGCAGCAGAGAACAAAGAACGGCAATGCGATGATTCATAGCTACTCTTCCCCCTGGCATTCTTTGCGCCGGGGAATTTAGACGCGCATGGGCTGTATGGAATGCGCGGCCATTCTAGACACCGGCAAATCACTTAGGCAAGTGAACGTTCAGGTGAGTAACGGGCGTTCAGCTGGGCTTTCGGTGGTTTACTCAGCCTTCACAAATCAGGGGGGAGCGGTACTGAATAGTTTCGCTTTATGTTCGCCTTAATAGATGGCGGCGATGTGTTCCTGAGCGTATTTCAGCCGTCCGACGAGACTCTTCTGTGTGGCCTGGGATCGGAGTGTTGTTTCCCTCGCCAACTCTTTTTTGAGGCAGACTCAGTCGCGACATATACGCAAATTGGTCTTATAAATCGGAAAAAACGTACCTGAGCGGCTGAAGCCGTCAACAGGGGAATTATCTATGGCACGGCTGAAGCCTTGCCATCCCTTTAGAGCAGCTCTTTTTCGCCCTGTTAGCTGTGGCCAGAAGCTGCAGTTTGCAAAGAATGCGTCATCGCAGGGGCTGAAGTGTGTACGTGAGACCTGAGCATAAAAGAAGTCCCGTAGGGACGGCCGAACTTAGCCCAGGACGGAGTCCTGGGAAGAGCTTTCGGGACACGACAAGTCCCGAAGAGCCTGCCCTGAGCTTGTCGAACGGGGACGACTGAAGATTGTCCAGGTTAAGTGGCGGCATATTTTCAGCCGTCCCTGCGGGACTCAATCATCTTGGATGATCCACCCAGGACTAGCGTCCTGGGCTAAGTTCAACCGTCCCTTCGGGACTTTCCCAGTACGGGTTAAAAGCCCTCATCTCAGCTGGGTCGTTTACGACCCGACTTAAAGTCCTGCGCTGGTACAAAACATGAAAGCAGTGACTACGAGAAAACGTCTCTTTTAAGAGGTTTGGTTTCTCCCACCCTGTTCACCTTAAAAAATCCCTCGCGTGGGAATGTTTCTTAATGAGTCAATGAAGCCGCAACTGTGTGCGAGAACAGTGATCCGGCAATCAGCCCCGAACGGGGACAGCTGAAAGATGTTCAGGGTCGCATCGCCGCCAACGTTCCAAGTGTCGCGTAAGCGACTAAGACAGGCTTGAATACTGCATGGACGGCTCGTTCGTAATTTGTACACAAGCCTAACTAGATTTTACCTAGTGCTTGAAGATATGCCTTGAAGCCAGTCGAAATGATCTGTACGCCTATGCAGAGTAGGATGAATGAAGATAAGCGCATGACCATTGAGGTTCCCGAACGGCCAAGGAGTTGCTCAGCTTTTCGGGCGTAGAGATAGCACACGTAGATGATGACGCAGATCAACGTGATTCCGCAGACAGCCGCAATCAAAACCCTGGGTGAGAAGAGCGAATGCTCTTGCAGTTCAGGAGGCAGATGCGCTCCAAGCGTAATGGCAACAGAGATAGAACCCGGGCCCACAGTGATAGGAAGAGTAAAAGGATAAAACGCATTTTCAAGGATCTGGTCTTCCGGAGTTGGTTCCGCTTTTGCTCGTCCGGTGTCCTGGCCGAGTAAAGACCATCCGGTAGCAGCGACGACCAGGCCTCCCCCTATCTGAACTGCATAAATGGCGATACCGAAGAATGCGAGCACATGCACTCCCCACAGCAGGGAGCAGAGCAGCAGGAAGAAACTGTAAATCGCAATTTTCTGCGCAAGCAGGCGCTGCGTGGACGATGCGACGGGCCCGACCAGGTTAACGAAGATAGCAGCGCTTCCCAGAGGATTGACGATGGGAAAGAGTGCGGCCACCACCAAAACGGTAGCCTCAATCACCGCGGTTATTTCCTGACGAATGTCGATCACTTTAGACTTTTTCTCCGGAGGTCACGACTTGCCTCAGAATCTTACTACCGTTGCGCGCGGTCTGCGGCCGTGGGAGCGGCCGGCAGAAAAAAAATCAATAGGCAAAATGCTGCCGTTTCGGGCCAGTGCGTTGCTAGAATCGAAAGTAATGACGGTCACGACGACGCGCCTTTCGCCTGAAGTGTTGGACCGGTATGAGCCGGTCATCGGGCTCGAGGTCCACGTACAACTCCTGACAAACACGAAGGCTTTCTGCGGGTGTGCCAATCGATTCGGCGGCGAACCGAATACGCACATTTGCCCGACGTGTCTTGGCTTGCCGGGCGCGCTGCCGGTGCTGAACCAGCGCGCAGTGGAATACGCGGTGCTGGCCGCAACGGCGATCAACTGTGAAGTGCGGCAGCATTCGGTGTTTGCGCGCAAGAATTATTTTTATCCTGATTTACCGAAGGGCTACCAGATTTCGCAATTCGACAAGCCGCTGGCAGAGCACGGCTGGATTGATGTTCCCGCACTCGGTGAGTCGGGCCAGAGCGTCGTTAAGCGGATCGGTGTGACGCGCCTGCACATGGAAGAGGATGCAGGCAAGAGCATACACGACGGATTTCCCGAGTCCGCGACCAAGACCTACATTGATTTGAACCGTTGTGGCACGCCGCTGATCGAGATAGTGAGTGAGCCGGATCTGCGGACGCCGGACGAGGCGTACGAGTATCTGACCCGGCTCAAAGAGATTCTGCTCTATACCGGCGTCAGCGATTGCAACATGGAAGAAGGTTCGCTGCGCTGCGATGCGAATGTGAGCGTCCGGCCGCGCGGCCAGAAGCAATTCGGGACCAAGGCTGAAGTCAAGAATGTGAACAGCTTTCGCTTTATCCGCTCTGCGCTGGAATATGAGATTGAGCGCCAGGTGGAGCTGATCGAGAGCGGCGGCCGCGTCACCCAGGAAACACGGCTCTGGAATGCGAACGAGGGACGTACCTACTCCATGCGCTCCAAGGAGCAGGCCCACGATTACCGGTATTTTCCGGAGCCAGATCTTCCGCCGTTGCTGGTTACGGGGGAGTGGAAGGCTATCCTTGCGGAGCGGATGCCGGAGCTGCCGGAGGCGCGGCGCAAGCGCATGGTGGCTGAGTACCAGATCACCCTGCAGGATGCGCACACGCTGACGGCGACGCGGGAGTATGCCGATCAATTTGAAACGGCCGCGCGCCAGGCGAAGAGCCCGCGACGGGTCGCTAATCTGATCCAGAGTGAGTTGATGGGCCGGCTCAAGGCCAAAGGGATGGATCTGGAGCAGTCTCCGGTCACGTTGAAGGGTTTGGTGCAGGCAGCGGATCTGGCTGAGGCTGGGGAATTGTCGAGCAAGCAGCTCAAAGGGCTATTCGATACTGCTTTTGAGAAGGGTGAGGATTTTGGCCCGGTGTATGAGCGCGAAAAGCCGCAGCAGATCAGCGATCCTTCGGCGTTGGAGAAAATGATTCAGGAAGTCATTGCTTCGAATCCCAAGCAGGTAGAGCAATATCGCGGGGGTAAGAAGACGGTGGCGGCGTTTTTTGTGGGCCAGGTGATGCGCTTGTCGAAAGGACAGGCGAACCCGGCATTGCTGAATGAGTTGGTGAGTAAGCAGCTGGACGCCTAGGTCAGGGTTCGGCCTTGGGTTGGACCTTCCAACCCGCTGAAATGCGTAAATCTCCTGTTAAGAACCCAATGAGCCTCTCCCAGGAGGATCCCAGGTCTCAAACGCGAGACCTGGGGCACCCTTATTTCTTCGCCTGTAACTCCTGGGGCGTTGGTTAGTCTAAGGAGTATGTTCGATTCAGACTTGAACGAGGATGTTGCGCGGCAACGAGTGACGCGGCGCGCTTTTCTGCTGAGCGGGTGTGCGGCTGTGGCCGGGGTTGCTGTGTGGTCGCTCCACTCTGCGCCCCCGCCCTTGTCGACGCTGGAGCCCAGCGGGCCTACCCCTGAGATTACGATTGCCGAATTTTCTGCGGCCGGCGTGCCCACGGGTACGATCCGCGTGCGGAAAGTCGTCAAGAGCGAGGCGGCGTGGAGACGGCAGCTTTCCGCGAATGCTTTCGACATCACCCGCAGAGCTGATACGGAGATGGCGTATACCGGTTCGTATTGGAACTTTCACCAGCGCGGGATTTATCGTTGCATCTGCTGTGATACAGCGCTGTTCTCTTCAGAGACCAAGTTCGATTCAGGCACCGGGTGGCCCAGCTTCTGGCAGCCGATCGCGCGGGAAAATGTTGCGGAGTTGGAGGACAGGAGTTTTGGTGAACGAACGGCCGTGGCTTGTGCCCGGTGTGATGCGCACCTGGGCCACGTTTTCAGTGATGGGCCTCCGCCGAGTGGGTTGCGGTATTGCATGAACTCGGCGTCTTTGGTTTTTCGGGCATTGGCTTAATCCCGCGGGCTGCCTGCGGGACTTCTCACGCAAAAAACTCAGTACGCCGCGCATTACCGCAGTTGCGATCGAACTACATATTCATCTTCTTGAAGACGCGGTTGGGGATGGCGCGCACCAGGCACATGATCCAGGACCAGAACCAAGGCAGGTAGACGACATCGCGCCTGCGGTCGACTGCTTTCAAAATGCCGCGGGCTATTTGGTCGGGAGTGGCGAAGAGGGCGTTTTGCGCTATGTGTGCTGTCATCGGCGTGGAGACAAAACCCGGTTTGATGGTCAGGACGTGGACTCCATCGCGGTCAATCCGATTGCGCAGGCCTTCCAGGAAAATGTTGAGCGCGCCTTTGGAGGCGCCGTAGACATAATTGCTCTTGCGGCCGCGGTCGCCGGCTACCGAAGAGATAACCGCGAGCGTGCCGTCACGCTGCGATTGAAAGTAATTTCCCAGCCAGGTGAGCAGAGAAACGGTAGAGATGAAATTGGTATGCAGAATCGCCGCGGCCGCTTCGAAGTCCGCTTCGGCAGCGTTCTGATCACCCAACACTCCATGCGCGATCAGGGCCAGGTCAATCCTGCCTAACCGCGCCGCTGCACTCGCGAGCATCTCCTGATGAGCCGTGGTGTCGTCCAGATCCATGATCCAGGTGTCGACCGCGAGCGCTCCGCGGGTCACCAGGTCCTGAGCCACTGCTGTCAGACGATCGCCGTTTCGGGCCACCAGCATGAAGTGCCGGTTGGGCGCGGCGAGGCGGCGCAAGGTGGCGATGGCTATGCTGGAGGTCGCTCCTAACACCAATATCCGCGAGGGAAACAGAGGATCTCGATCAGGCACGGCCGGTTACCCGCTGCCAGAAGCTGGAGCTGAACGATGGATCGACGTAAGCAGCCCATTGCTCCCACTGGGGATAGAACTGCTGAAAATGACCTGCGCTCATGCAGGCATCCTTGGCCGGATACATGCGGCCGCCGAAGTCCGCAGTGACGTCGGCGAGGCGATCCAGCAGATCGAAGCTCACATCGCGGCGGACGGGAAAATCGAGCGCGAGCGTGATGCCCGGCATGGGAAACGACATCACACCGGGAGAAACAGCGTCGCCAAAGACCTTGATGACGGCTAGAAACGAGCCGAGTCCTGATGCAGTGATCGACTGCAGCAACTGGGTCATACCGGTAGCCCCGGCTTCCCACGGCAGCACGCATTGGAACTGCAACAGCCCTTGTTTGCCATAGAGGCGATTCCATTGCAGGATGCGATCCAGGGGATAGAAGAACGGCTCGTAGTCGATCAAAGCCCTTCGGTCTTTCGCCATCTGCTTGTGATAGTAGAGAGTGTTGAAGGCTCCCACTGTAGCGCGGCTCAGCGCGAAAGCCGGCAGATCTACGGGCAGGGTTAGCTTGGCTTTTTCCAAGGGCTTGAGCGGTCCTGGATTTTCATCATGCTCGCCTTGCATAAAGACGCCGCGAGCAAAGTTGCGGCCCTGGGCGACGCAATCGATCCAGGCTACGGAATATTCCCTGTGCGCGCTGGCCTGCGAGAGAGCGATGAACTCGTCGAGGCCGACGAATTTCGTGGACTGGCAGCGGATGCGGCGGGACACAATGGGCCGCAGCTGCAACTCGGCCCAGGTAATCAGTCCCGTTAGCCCCATGCCGCCGACGGTCGCGGCATACCACTCGGGATTTTCTGTTGGGCTGCACACCACCTGGGTGCCGTCTGACCGCACTAACTCGAAGCGCTGGGTATGCAGGCCGAAAGTACCGGCGACGTGGTGGTTCTTGCCGTGGATGTCGTTGGCTATCGCTCCACCGACAGTTACGTATTTAGTCCCCGGGCTCACGGGCAAAAACCACCCGCGGGGCACGGAGAAATCAAGTATCTGCGCCAGGGTTACGCCGGCTTCGCAACGCAACACTCCGGTCTCGGGCTCGAACGAGATGAGCCGATCGAGACTGGGTGTCGTCAACAAAGTTCCGTGTTGCAGCAGGCATACGTCACCGTAGCTGCGCCCCATGCCCACGGCCAGGACTTTTGTATCGCCGGCAATGGACGCGGGGAAATCTTCCTTCCAAAAAAGCGGGTGGACTTCTGCGGAGAGCTTGGGAAAGCGGCCCCAGGATTCAAACTGGGGCGGAGCCTGATTGGGAGACATAGATTCCTTTTAGAGAGCGGAGTAGGCGATGAGCACCACTCCTAAGCCGAGCAAGAGACTCATGCGGTCGGAGAGAGCAAAGACCACGGGATCTTCGTCCAGCACGCCGCGCGAAGCCAGCAGCCAAACACGGCTGACCCACAGGATGAGCAGCGGAGTAATTAACCACATGCGGTTGGGATGGTGATAGAGAGCCACGACATCGCGGCCATTGATATACAGGGCGAAGATGACGATGGAAGCGTAGGCGCTGGAAGTGCCGAAGCTGCGCAGTTGTTCGATGTCGCTTAAGAGATAGCCCCGTCCGTTGGTGGGGTTCACGCCACGGGCATGCAGATTCTGCAGTTCGCTGAACCGCTTGACCATGGCGAGGCTGAGAAAGAGAAAGATGGAGAAGGCGGCGAGCCAGGGAGAAACAGGATCATGGGTTGCTGCGGAACCGGCCATCATGCGGATGGTGTACAAGCTGGAGAGGATGACGACATCGACCAGCACGACGCGTTTCAGCGACAGAGAATAAGCCAGGGTGGTGACGAGATAGAGGAGCAGGTAAACAATAAAGGTCCGCGGAAGCCAGGCGGCGGCAACCAGAGCGAGGGCCAGCATGGAGAACGAGATGCCAAGACCGGTGGCCACAGAGAGATTGCCGGAGGCAAACGCTCGCTTTCGCTTGTTGAGATGGATCCGGTCCTGTTCCAGGTCAAGCAGATCGTTGAAGATGTAGGTGGCCGAGGCGGTGAAGCAGAAACAGAAGAAAGCCGCAAAGGCTGCGAGTATAGGGGCTCTCCGCAGGGAGTGGCCGAGCAATAAGGGAAGGAATACGAGCAGATTCTTGGCCCACTGATGCACACGCAGGGCCTTCGCTAACGCGGCGACCCGGCTGGAGCGATCCAGAAACTTGCGGGTTACGTTGACGTGGCGATGCTTGAGAGCAGAACTCAACCGGGAAACGGGATTGGCCAACATCGCCTGCTGCGCGCCCTGAAGGATCGGTAGATCAGGCATGGCGTTGCCGATATAGTCGAAGCCGTCGCCGGCAAAACGCTGTTCCAGGTGGCGGTGTTTGTTGTCTCCGGTCAGGTTCACCCGGCCATCACTCGCGATTACGTCTTCGAAGATGCCGAGGTGGGCAGCAATGTTCCGCGCCAGGACTTGATCGGCCCCAGTGGCCAGGTAGAGCTTGCGGCCAGAGGCATGTTCCTCTCTGAGGTAGTCGAGCAGCGGGCGGTTATAAGGAAGATGGGCCGGGTCGAGAGTAACCATGGATGCCACTTGCGACTTGAACTGCGCCTTACCCTTGAAGAGCCATAGCGGAGTTTGCAAAAAGGCGACGGGATGACGGCGAGCCAGGACCATCAAGGAGTCGACAAAAGTGTCCGACTTGACCAGGGTCCCATCCAGGTCGACACAAAGCGGACGCTCTGCCTGGATTGCCACTGGAGACTGCATAACCTCGAGTTCGGCCATTCGAGCAGTACTCCCGTTGTCTGCTTATTCGAAGAGGAGACCGCAGCGAGGGCCGGGAAATCTGCGCTTCCGTGGCTGAACTTTTTGCGCTTGCGGACCCGATCTATCAACAAGATACGTGAGCAACAGGCCCAACCCAAGTAACCATTACAGTTCATCTTGAGAATAGCAGAGCGGGTGCGGTGGAAACGCCACGCGCCTGTTGGTGAGGGCCAAGTATTCTGGACAGGGGGTCGAACCTTTCCACCTCTGCTGCCGTCATATAGGTGCGGGCCCGGAGAGCGGGCCGGAAATCAGGGCTAAAGGATTATGAAGATAGGGAGTTGTGGGTTTGCGAATGGGTTTGCGGCGATAGCATTGGCGATGGGAATTTGTCTTGCTACGCCGGCTGCCCTGGGAGCGCAGGAAACGTCAACGGGCCGCGCGGTCGTTACGGCGGAGACGAAATCGGCGGAAGGTGTCACCACAATTCCCAAGCAGAGCATCAGCCTTTATGCGAATCGCAAGCTACAGGATGTGTCGGGTTGGACTGCCCTGCGCGGTCCGCGCTCGGGGCTGCAACTGGTGGTGCTGCTCGATGACTCATCCCGCGGCAACCTGGGTTTGCAACTGAACGACATCCGAGGCTTCTTAAACGGTTTGCCTCCGACTGCCCAGGTAGCCATTGGCTATATGCGCAACGGGACGCCGAACCTGGTACAGAACTTCACCAACGACCATGGCCTTGCGGCAAAGGCTTTGCGCTTGCCACAGGGGGTCCCCGGATCTAATGGAAGCCCTTATTTCTGTTTGTCGGACCTGGTGAAGCATTGGCCAGGTGGGAACAATGATGTTCGCCGCGAAGTGATCATGGTCACGGATGGCGTGGACAGGTATTCCGGCGGACGGTTCGACCCGGAGAATCCCTACGTACGCGCAGCCACGAGTGATGCTCAGAAGGCAGGAGTCATCGTTTACTCCATCTACTACCGGGGTGCGGGGCGCTTCGACCGGAGTGGGCTGGTAACGGATGGGGGTCAGAATTACCTGACGCAGATTTCCGGGGATACGGGTGGCAAGGTTTATCTGGAAGGGTTTGGGAACCCGGTATCGTTCGCGCCATTTCTTTCCGACATTCAACGTAAATTACAGAACCAATATGAGCTGACCTTCGTCTCTACTGCCAAGCCGGGGTTGCAGGCGATACGCGTGAAAACCAACCAGCCGAACACCAGCCTGCAGTTTCCTGCGCGAGTTCCAATTGGCGGCGTGACCCCGCCCCAGTAAGAGGGAAAGATGCAATTCACGAGCGTTCGAACCTGTGTTCTTCGTCTTGTTCTTAGTGGCGCAGTAGCCGGCGGCCTATCGCCGCTGACCGTGACTGCGCAGGATGCTGCCGCTCCGGCAAAGCCAGTCACGTTCCTGGGAACGGTGCAGACGCTGAGCGGCAACAACATTACGGTGAAGAATGATGCAGGAGCCACCATGCAGGTGACGGTGGAGGACAATGCCCGCCTGTTGCGCATCGAGCCTGGGCAAAAAACGCTCGCGGGCGCCAGCCCATTCAGCCTGTCTGACCTGCAAACCGGGGATCGAGTGATGGCCCGAGGCGCCGCCAATGCAGATGGCAAGTCACTGGATGCAAACATGCTGGTGGCAATCAAGGGCGCCGACATTGCGAAGAAGCAGGAGCATGAGCAGGAGGACTGGCAGAAGAACGGTACCGGGGGACTGGTCAAGGCGGTGGACACCACGGCAGGCACCGTGACCATTTCCACGGGCGCGGGCGGCGCGCGGACGATGGTGATCCACGTTTCGCCGACTACGATCGTTCGCCGGTATGCCCCCGGTTCCGTGAAGTTCGACCAGGCAGTCAAGAGCACGCTTGACCAGATAAAGCCCGGGGATCAGCTGCGCGCGCGCGGCGCCAAGGGCGCCGATGGGACAACGCTGGAAGCGGCGGAGATTGTTAGCGGAAACTTCATGAATCTTGCCGGCGCCATCCAGGCGGTCAACGCGGACGCCTCGACGATCACGCTGACCGATGCGGCGACGAAGAAGCCGGTGGTCATTACGGTTACGCCTGACAGTGAACTGAAGAAGCTCGACCCCGCGGTTGCGCAGCGGATTGCCGCGCGCCTGAGCGGCGCCAAGCGTCCGGGCGGGGCATCTGGCGGAGCACCACCGGATGCGGGAGCGGCGGGGGCGCCACCGGCAGGAGGCGGTCGCCCAGCGGGCTCGCCGGGTCGGGGACCGGGTGGTGGGGGAGCTGATTTTCAGCAGGTTCTGGCGCGGGCGCCCTCCGTCACTTTGAAAGATCTGCAAAAAGGCAACATGATTATTGTGGTGGCCACTGAGGGTCAAACTCCACAGTCTGCAACCGCCATCACCGTCGTCGCCGGCGTCGAACCCATGCTGCAAGCGTCTACCAGCGGAAGCCAGGCCATGCTTTCTTCTTCCTGGAACCTGGGTGGCGGCGGTGAGGGCGGTGGCGGCGCAGAAGCACCACAGTAGGACCCAGGCCTTACCCGCGGTCCTGACAATCTGGAACACACTGAACGTATTTAGAGGAGAACCTTTGAATCGATTGCTCGCTCTCTGCCTTGCCACTTTCCTTGTCTTCGTGGGGGTAGGCCCGCGGCCATCTGCTTTAGCGCAGACGGCTGCCGGATCAGCCGCGGTGGGAACACTGCGTGGCCAGGTGGCCGACCCGAGCGGGGCGGTGATCCCCCAGGCTTCGCTGACAGTAACATCTGCAGCGGGCGTAAGCCGCACGGGCACATCGGATGCTTCCGGGCAGTACGTGGTTTCCGGCCTGGCGCCCGGCCAGTACACGGTCACCGTCACGGCCACGGGTTTCTCTCCCTTCACCTCGCCTGCGGTGCGCGTGGCAGCCGGGCAGACGCAGCATCTGAATATCTCGCTCGCGATTCAAATGGAGCAGCAGGAAGTACAGGTCACTGGGGATGCGCAAGGGGTGAGCGTGGATCCAGACAGCAACGTGAGCGCGGTGGTGATGACCGGCAAGGACCTGGATGCTCTCTCCGATGATCCGGATGAGTTGTCGAATGAGCTGACTGCGTTGGCTGGTCCGGCTGCGGGCCCCAGCGGAGGACAGATTTATATCGACGGATTTACAGGCGGGCAGCTGCCACCGAAGTCGTCGATTCGCGCGATCATCATCAACCAGAATCCATTTTCTGCGCAGTATGACAAGCCGGGTTATGGGCGGGTCGAGATTTTGACCAAGCCGGGAACCGACAAGCTACACGGCCAGGTGTTTGTGAACTCGAGCGCTTCGGCGTTTAACACCTCAAATCCCTTTGCGGCGAACCAGCCGCCGTACCACACGCTGCAATACAACGGCAACGTGAGTGGTCCGCTGGGTAAGAGGGCTTCGTTCTTCATAAATTTCGACCGGCGGGATATTCAGGACAACAGCATCGTGAACGCCAATGTGCCTTACGTGCCCGACCCGGCCACGTGCGAGCCGGAAAATGGCGTGGTGCAGGAAACCGCTGGCACTCTGTGCAATCTGGCTGTTCCGTACCCGCAGACGCGCATGGACATTAGCCCCCGCATCGATTACCAGCTGACGTCCACACAGACGCTGACGGCGCGCTACAGCTATTACCAGGACACGCGGAATAACAGCGGACTGGGTAGCAGCCCCTTTGTGCTACCTAGCCAGGCGTACAACACCACCGAGGTGGAGAACCGGATTCAGATCAGCGATAGCCAGGTGTACGGAGCGAAGTTCGTGAACAATACCCGCTTCCAATACATTCACGACACCAGTAACCAGAATCCGCAGTTGGTGGCTCCTGCCATCGATGTGCTGCAGAATTTTCAAGGTGGGGGCAGTCCGCTGGGGACGCTCCACGATACGCAGCAGGAGTTCGAGGTGCAAAATTACGCATCGCTGGCCCTGGCGAAACATTACATCCGGTTTGGCGCCCGGATTCGCCGCAATGAGGACACTAACTATTCCAGCGCAAATTTTTCAGGAACCTACACCTACTCGAACCTGAATGCCTACCTTGCTGCCAAACCCAGTCAATTCTCGATTACTACCGGCACGCCCACACAGAAGGCCAGCGTCACCGATCTGGGACTTTATGCTGAAGACGATTGGAAGGTGCGGCCCAACTTCACAGTGAGCTATGGATTGCGTTTTGAGACGCAAAACCAGATTGCCAACAAGGTGAATTTCGCGCCACGGGTGGCGCTCTCGTACGGCATTGGCACAGGCGGAAAGCAGCCCAAGACCGTGCTGCGCGCCGGGTATGGAATTTTTTATAACCGCTTCACCTACGACTTGCTGCTCAACACGAATCGCTACAATCTCGACCAGCTGGGCCAGGTACAGAGCATCCAGTCGAACCCCAACGGAACACCCCCGGGGAGCACGACGGAAGAGTCTCCCGCGCTACCCACTTTCTATCGCACCCAGCCAGGGTTGAATGCTCCGGCGATTACGGAGGCGGGTACAGGCATTGAGCACCAGGTGAATAAGAGTGTAAGCGTCTCGGCGACGTATCTTTATTCTCGCGGGATACACCAGCTGCTGTCGCGCAATATCGATGCGCCCCTACCCGACGGCAGCCGTCCGGCGGTCGGCTTGTGCCCCACCAATCCTATCGGGGCTGCGCCGGGCACTCCATGCAACATCTATGAGTACGATTCGCTGGCGGTGTTCAAGGAGAACCAGTTATTTCTCAACCTGAATGTTTCGTATGGCCGCAAGCTTACGTTCACCGGCTTCTATATCTACAGCAAGGCAAACAGCGACACGGGTGGTCCCGGGTATCATCCTTCGAACCAGTACAACATCATGCAGGATTATGGACGGCAGTTCTTCGACGTGCGCAACCGGGTGTTTGCGTTCGCAAATTACTCGGCGCCTTATGGTTTCAGGATCAGCCCTTTTCTGAGTGCGTCTTCAGGCGCGCCCTTTAATCTCCAGCTGAACCAGGACATTAACGGCGATTCGTTTTTTAATGACCGGCCGACGTTCGCGTCTTCGGCTTCGAACCCGGCAACAGTGGACACCACGAAGTATGGAAATTTTGATATCAGTCCGACGCCGCCCGCCGGCAATCAGCTGATTCCTATCAACTATGGAAATGGCCCAGTTCAGTTTGCGATGAATATGCGTGTCGCGAAGAGCTTTGGTGTCGGGCCGCGGGTGGAGGAAGGCAAAGGAGCGGTTGCGGGTGGCGGTGGTGACGGCGGACATGGTGGACATGGCATGCCGGGGATGGGGTTAGGGGGAACCGGCGGCGGCCCACACGGCCCGAATACGCGGGTCGACCGGCGTTACAGCATTACGTTGAGCGCGTTTGCCCACAATATATTCAACGTGGTGAATCTTGCGCCGCCAAATGGGACGCTGGGCGGACCTCCGGATGGGACTACGGATTCGCCATTTTTTGGCAAGTCAAACCAGTTGGCGACCGGGTTCTTTTCGCACGGGTCTGCGGTGCGGAATTTCAATTTCCAGGCGTTGTTTAACTTTTAGAGTTTGGAGTTAATCGCACATCCTTGCCCACTCAAGCCAAAAGAGGGCTTGAATGGGGCACCCTCAGGCTTTTTTGCGGGCCCTGTCGTTCTGACAAAATCCCAGGGTGGCCCATTCAAGCCCTCTTTTGGCTTGAGTGGGCAAAGACAAGGACGTTTCCACGATTCAGTCGGCTGCGCAGAGAGATACGTTGAGGCCGGCCATTTCTATGGTCGCGCAAGAGGCGCCGAGGACTTCTCCGTCGGCTTGGACGCCGAGCGGGGGCTCGTACTTCAGACCAGTAGATGGCTTGCAGACTACGCGAACGACATCGCGGTAGATGGCCGCTGCGTTGGGCGAAGGTTCGCGGTCGCGCGCTCCGGCGGCACGAAAGAGGGCCTCGAAGGAGGCCAGTGCCAGCCGGGATCGGGAGTTTCCCTCTACCGTCGCCAGACGGAGAAAGGGAAATTGCAGCCCGCCGCCCGGGCGCCATCGGTTCAACTCCGCTACTCGCACCGCTAACGCCTCGCAAACCTGGGCTTGTATGACTGACCCGTTAGTGGTGGTGATCTCGATATCAAAGGGGCGTATCGGATGGTTGAGCAGCAACCGTCCGCCCGCAGCGAAATAAGCGGCTCGTCCTACTCTGCTCTTTCCCGATCGCCGCGCTTCAGACATGAGTGAGGCATGCATGCCCATGCCGGCGGCCATGGCGAATAGCCAGCTTTCGCGGCCTCCGACAGTGCAGCAGGTGATCCTGCCCAAGCCCACGGAACGGGGATGACTGCGAAGAATCCAGCGCGCTGCGGCCACCGGGTCTTTCGGAACTTTCAGGTTCTGGGCCATCACGTTGCCGGTGCCGAAAGGAATGATCCCCAGTGGCACATCGGAGCCGGCCAGGCCCTGGATCACGTCGAAGATCGTACCGTCGCCACCGCAGACAACGACCGCCTCGTAGCCTTGCGCTGCGGCTCGTTTTGCTTTGGGTCCGGCAGCTCGGTTCTCGCCGGTTTCCATTACCTCGACCGAGGCGCCGTGCTCGCGAAACACCGCTTCAACCCGCTCGATATCCCGACGCCTGGCTTTTGTGTGCTGGAGCACGGGGTTGACTAAGAGCAGTATCTTTCTCATGGCGCTTCAGAGATGCGCCGGCTTCTCCCAGGCGGAGAACACGATCTCTTCCAAAGGTTTCCGCTGCCGCGGAGAGACTTCCTGCTTGCGCAGGTGCTCTGGCAGGCTTTCCGGGTCGCCAAAGTATCCGATCGCCGTGACCGCGCCCAACTCATAGTCAGAGGGTATCGCAAACGATGCCCGCAGCTGCTCGGTGTCGAAGCCTGCCATGGAATGAGTGTGCAGTCCGAGGGCTGTCGCTTGCAGCGCCAGAGTCGCCATGGCTGCCCCAGTGTCGTGCAAGTAGTGGCGATTGGGGGTGCCCTTTGCGGAAAAGGTCTTCTTCGCCACGGAGAGCACCAGCACCGGAGCGCTCTTGGCCCAATCCTGGTTGAACTCAACCAGCGCGTTGAAGATTTTCTGGTAGGTTTCATCGCCTCGCCGCCCTACCAGAAACCGCCACGGTTGCTCGTTCGAAGAGGAAGCAGCCCAGCGTGCCGCTTCAAACAGCTTTTTCAGATCCTCCGCTGTTACTTCCTTATCGGCATAGGCACGAGGACTCCAGCGCCGGCGGACCAGGTCCTGCAAGCCGTGTACGTCAGGGACATGCTTTAACTTCTCAATCACTTCGGGGGATGATGTTGGGGGCACGGAAGAACTCCTAAGTAGACTAGAGGGGCAAAGAAAATCGCCTGCTCCGAAGAGCAGGCGATGGGTAGTTATTCGCGGACGCCTTCGACAAAGGCTTTCAGCTTGCGAGAGCGTGAAGGGTGGCGCAGCTTGCGCAGCGCTTTGGCTTCTATCTGCCGGATGCGCTCGCGCGTTACCTGGAAGCTTTGACCCACTTCTTCCAGGGTGTGCTCGGAACCATCCTCCAGGCCAAAGCGCATCTTGATCACGCGCTCTTCCCGCGGGGTCAAGGTACGCAACACCTGGGAGGTGTATTCCTTCAGGTTCACGCTGATCACCGCTTCCGAAGGCGAAACCGCCTGGCGATCTTCAATGAAGTCGCCAAGGTGCGAATCTTCTTCTTCGCCGATGGGCGTTTCGAGCGAGATTGGTTCCTGTGCGATCTTAAGCACTTTGCGAACCTTGGCCACCGGGATATCCATGCGGCGGGCAATCTCTTCGGAAGTGGGTTCGCGGCCCAGTTCCTGCACCAGCTGGCGCGAGGTGCGAATCAGCTTGTTGATGGTCTCGATCATGTGCACCGGAATACGAATGGTCCGGGCCTGATCGGCGATCGCGCGAGTAATGGCCTGGCGAATCCACCAGGTCGCGTAGGTCGAGAACTTGTAACCGCGACGGTACTCGAACTTGTCGACTGCCTTCATCAAACCGATGTTGCCTTCCTGGATCAGATCGAGGAACTGCAGACCGCGGTTGGTGTACTTCTTGGCAATCGAAACCACCAGGCGCAGGTTAGCTTCGATCAGCTCGCGCTTGGCTTGTTCGGCGTCCATGTCGCCCTGGATCATTTCGCGCTGGGTGCGCTTGAGCTCGGCGATCGAGACGCCGGCTTCCTGCTCCAGCTTTTCCAGGTCGGTCTTGCAGTTCTTTTGCTGGCGGCGATACTCCTTGCGCAGCTCTTCGCTCTTCGACTGGTCATGCTTCTGTTCCAGCGACTTGACCTGCCGCTCGAGCATGCGCATGGCGTCTACGGTCTTGTTGACCTTGTCCAGCAGCCGCTTGCGTTCCGCGTTGGTGTACTTCAGCTCGCGGACGATGCGCGAGACTTCGACCCGCTCGCGGTTCATCATCCAGCGCGTCTTGCGATGTTCCTTCGCTTTCGCCTTGATGTTGATGGTTTCGAGCTTTTCGAAAAGGAGCGCCGCCTTTTTCTGGTGCTTGAGCAGCGTGTCGACGCGGCCGATGGTGACCCGGATGCGCGCCTGCAGAATTTCTTCTGTGATCTCTTCCTCGTCGAAGATCACCACTTCCTTGATGTTGCGCACGCCACGCTTGAGGTCTTCGCCCAGGGCGACGATCTCGCGAATGACGATGGGCGAACGGGAAATGGCTTTGAGCACCCGCAACTGCCCGCGCTCGATGCGCTTGGCAATTTCAACTTCGCCTTCTCTGGTCAGTAGTGGAACAGTGCCCATTTCGCGCAGGTACATGCGAACGGGGTCATTGGTTTTCTCGAGTGTGCCCGGTGTAAGGTCGAGTTCAACATCCTCGCCCTCCTCACCCTCGCTCTCGAACTTGTCTGCGCCAAACTTGGGACCGCCCTCGAGCACATCAATGCCCTGGGTCCCGATGGTGGTCAACAGATCGTCGAGATCGTCCGGTGAATGCAGATCGCCAGGAATCAGGTCGTTGACCTCGTTGTAGGTCAAATAGCCTTTTTCCTTGCCTGCATCAATCAGTTTCTGAATATCTTCTTCGTACTTGTCTTCGATAGCCAAGCAAATCCTATCCCGTGCCTTATTTTTCGGATCGGTCCGTGCTCAGAAAGGACAGGGTGCTATGCGAGCCGCTAAGGGCATATTCCGGACGGTTCAAAAACCGTTTGGGCAAGTAGACGCACGTCCTTCAAAGAGTTATAGAATATCATGGTTCGGAGTGTGTTCCCCGGCCGCTCCTCGAACGACACCCCTTATATTTCTCTTCCTAGCTCTCTGGGCTGGATCCTAGGCAATTAGATGTAAATGGCCGGATTTCGTTTCATTGGGAGGCGGATTTGGGGTCAATCCTCCCATTCTCCTCGCAGCTGGACTCAGATCGTGAAATTCGGGGGTAGCGGCAAATGTTAGGGTGCAATCCCGCTCCCACCTTGTCATCCCGACCGTAGCGGAGGGACCTGCGGTATACCTTCCCCGGCAACAAATGCTCAGGCCCAATTCCCTCTAGCGGTCGGCGTCGCGCATTTCGCGGTCGACTTTGAGTTTCTCGGCCATGAAAACGGCCAATTGGGCCAAATCGCCCCTCCGCTCGGCTTCGGCGATGTCAGCCCGGACACGGCGCTGTAGGGCTTCCAGGTGGCGGTATTTCAGGGATTCGAGCGCGGCCTCGACTTCCCGGAGCTCCAGCTCTCCGGATTCGCGGAACAGGGCTTGCGCCAGGAGGGCCCGTTGACTGGGCTCGGATATGAGCGCCAAGGGCTCTTGCGGTCCCCGATCACGCAGGAGGTGCAGGATGGGCGCCACGCTAAGCCCTTCAAATGATTGGGGCTGGTCGTGCAAGGCCTGGAAAACGCGGAGGCATATCCGGCTTTCCGGTGGAGACGCTGCCGCGCGCAACAATACCCGTTCGGCCTCGTTAGGGCCATCCGCGGCTGCTGGGCGCACCTCATCCCTTCGCTTGCGCGCCGCCTGGCGCAGTTCTTCCCGGACCAGGGCTGAGTCGATCCCCAGCTTCTGAGACGCATCGGCGGCAAACTCATCGCGCATGACGAGGTCGGGCATGCGCCGGATGTGGGGCATCAAATAATTGAGGGCCTTGCTTTTGCCCTCAGCCGTTCGCGGCGGGAATAACTGCATGGCCCGGTCGATCAGGTAGTCCGAGTGCCGCCTGGCGCCTTCTACGGCGCCTACATAGGCTTTGATTCCACGCTCCCGTATGAAGCGGTCGGGATCCAGGCCTGCCTCCAGGGTCACCACTCTGACATCAAAGTTTTCTTCGGTGAGGAGAGCAATCGATTTTTCGGCGGCATTGGCGCCCGCCGTATCCGGATCAAAATTGATAAATAGCTTGCTGGTGTAGCGGCTGAGCAACCTGGCCTGCATTTCGGTAAATGCCGTTCCGCTGGTTGCCATCACGTTGTGAAACCCAGCCATGTATGCCGTGATGCAGTCCATCTGCCCTTCCACGAGCAGGGCAAACTTGCGTTCCCGGATCGCCTGTCGCGCCTTATCGAGATTGAACAGCACCTGGCCCTTGGAGTAGAGGGGGGTCTCGGGCGAATTCATGTATTTGGGCCCGGATTTCTCATCGCTATCGAGCGCGCGCGCGGTAAATGCGATCACCCGGCCTGACTCGTTGTGGATGGGAAAGGTGATGCGCTTGCGGAAGCGCGCGTACAACGGTCCGGCAGAACCATCCGGCTGCTCTTTTGAGGAAAGCAGTCCAGACATGCGTAGCAGATCAGCGGGCGCTACGCCCTGGAGCCGGTCGCGCAGCGCGTTGAACGAATCCGGAGCGTAGCCGATGCGGAATTTGGCGATGGCTTCCGGTGTCAGGCCCCGTCCAGTCAGATATTCGCGCGCCCGGGACCCTTCCGCAGAACGCAATTGCTCTTCGAACCAGTTTGTCGCCACCTCGTGCAGCTCAAGCAGTTTTCCGCGTTGGCGATTTTCCTGCGCTTCTTCGGGGGTGGCGAATTCACGCTTAGGCAGCGGAATTCCGGATTTTTGCGCCACGATCTTCACAGCTTCGGTAAAGCCGATGTCTTCAATCTTCTGAACAAAAGAGAAGACATCTCCGCCCTCATTGCAGCCGAAGCAGTGGTAGAACTGACGCACTGCGTGCACGGAAAAGGACGCAGTCTTTTCCTTATGAAACGGGCACAAGCCGGCGTAGTTCTGCCCTCCGGATTTCTTCAGCGTGATGTATCCGCCGATGATCCGGACGATATCCGCCTGTTGCTTTACGAGTTGAGCGAAGTCTGACGCCACTGGATTGCTTCTTACCTATTCTCTTCTATTCGGGGGCCAAGGAAAATCGGTCAGTTATGTGCATGGACGCCACCAGTTCCTCCGGCTTCTTTCCTTGTTCTCGCAGGGCACGCAGGCTAAGGGCGTCGTGCCGTTTGGCCAGCCGCTGCCCCTGTGGATCGAGCATCAGGTCACAGTGATACCAGGCCGGAGGGGTGAGGCCGAGGGCCTGGGCCAGCAGGATCTGGCGCGCGGCTGACTTGAGCAGGTCGGCGCCCCGAACCACTTCCGTGATCTGCATGGCCGCATCGTCCACCACCACCGCAAGCTGATAGGAGGGAAGATCATCCCGCCGCCAAACCAGGAAATCGCCAAAATCCTGCCCGGCAACGAACCGTTGGAGACCGAAATGCCTATCCTCAAATTCAACCGCCAGCCCCTGAGGAACGCGGAAGCGCCAGTTTGCGCCGCAGGGCTGAGCAGCGGTGACAGGCTGTCCGGCGGCTGGGCGGCAAGTTCCGGGATAGATGCCCTCATCATCGTGCGGGGCCTGCATGGCAGCGGCGAGGTCTTTGCGGGAGCAGCGGCAGGGGTAGAGCCAGCCGTCCTCGATGAGGCGCTGCAAGGCTGCGCGGTAAAGGCCGTACCGCTCACTTTGGGTATAGGGCCCGAAGGGTCCGCCGGAGTCCGGCCCCTCCTGCCAGCGGAGGCCGAGCCAACGCAGATCTTCGATCATGGCGTTGTAAAAGTGCGGCTGGGAGCGATCAGGATCGAGATCTTCGTTGCGCAGGACCAGAGTTCCCCCAGCGTCGAGCGCACGCCGGTACGCGATCCAAAAGGTGCGGGCATGGCCCAGGTGCAGATAGCCGGTGGGCGATGGTGCCAACCGGCCGCGATAGGGAACGTTGCTTATCACCGGGCTCAAAACAAACTCAAAATAGGTCAGGGATGCTGGTGAATGCAATCCGCGTGGGTGCGGCCGCGCCGGCCAGAAGCGTGCTGGCAAAGCAAAGCTTGGTAGTCCCGTATTTGTAATTCACCTGGTCCATGGTGGTGGAGAGGCGCGTCCGCTTGGCCTCTTCTTCGAGACCGGAGAAGAGGCTGAGGGTGTGCAGGTGATCGGGAACAAGGTTACCCAGGGAAACTCCCACAAAGAAGGGCTTTTTTTGTCCCTTGCCGGCGGGACTCTGATTCCACAGGCGCTGCAATCCCTCCAACAAGGTCTGGTTGTCTTGGCATTCGAGCAAGGGGCAGCTTTGATTCCACGCCTGCTGATGGATGCCGGAGGTGTGCGTGGAGGTGGCGGCCGCGCTGGCGACTGAGAAACGTATGGTCAGCGTCATATGCGAGGCCCACAGCCGCGCCTTGCGCAGCCGCATCGCGGCTTTGTGCAGCAGCTTGTTGGCCACGGCGTAGGCGCCCTCCGGAGTGCGCAGCTCCGGCGCCAGAACGTGGGAATGTCCAATCGATTTCGCGTGCTCCAGCTCTGGGTCGCCAAAATCCTCACCGCGCAGCCAGTGCCACAGCTTTTCGCCGCCGATGCCGCCCCAGCGAGCATGCAGCTGCTCGCGGTCAAGAGCTAACAGCTGAGGCATGGTGTGGATGCCCGCCTCCTGCAACCGCTTCTCCATGCGGGCGCCTACGCCGGGGAGGTCGCGCGGCGTCAGGGCAGAGAGGGCATCGTGTAGCAGGTCGGGCGTCAGGGCGACCAGGCCGTCCGGCTTTTCCATATCGGAGGCTACCTTGGAGAGGTAGCGGTTGGTGGCCAGCCCAACCGAGCAGCGTAGCGTCGACCCTACCTTGCGGCGAACCGCCGCTTTGACGTCGCGGGCCAATTCCAGCGCCGCCAGTAAGGGCTGCTCCCTGCCCAGGAGACGGCAGGCCATCTCGTCGATAGACATCACGGAGGTGACCGGCAGACAAGACTCAACTGCCTCCACTACCCGATGGTGGTAGTCCACGTAGAGTTCGTGGCGAGCCTCGACCAGCACAATACCGGGGCAAAGCCGCTTGGCCTCGCCGACCTGGGTCCCGGTGCGAACTCCATACTGCTTCGCTTCATAACTGGCCGCGATACAGCAGGTTGTATCGGCCACGACGGGTACCACGGCCAGGGGACGGTCGCGCAGCTCCGGCCGCAGTTCCTGTTCCACGGACGCAAAATAGGAATTGAGATCAAGGAAGAGCCACTGCAGGCGGGGATCCCCCGTTCGGAACGTACTGTTAGTCGCGTCGGTCACGTGTCACAGCTTTTGCCCATATCGGATTTCCTATTGCGATGCTAAGCTTTGTGGCATCGGTGGTTTTCGGAAAAGTGAACGCGGGTTGTTCCAAAAAGAAAGCTATCCGAAAATTTATTTTGTATCCTGGAAAACCTACCCCCGGGCTTCGGGTTTCATAGAGCTTGGAGTATCACAATGCATTCGCTTCATTTTCACACTCTCGCACACTGGTTCTTCGAGTTCGAATCGTACGGCCCGGCAATTCTCGTGACCATCGGCGCGGCGCTGTTGATCGCCTGCGGTATCGGCGCAACGTGCTCGCCGTGTGAAGAAAAGGACGAGGTCTTTCACCGCCAGGTGTTTTAAAGACCCTAGCTTCTCGACTTGCTCTCCCCTTCCGGTTCGGTCCCTCTTTTATTGTCTTAAAAATGCCCTTAGAAATGTCCGGGCAACCCCTGACGGGTGCCCCATATGCTCGTTTTTCGCGAGATGTGGGATACCACTGCTCTTGACCGCAAGCTTTATATTCCCCATGGGCACTTGAGGATGAATGGTCGTGGTATCCCACATCTCGCGAAAAACGAGCGAGATATGGGGCACCCGTCAGGGGTGGTGGGTCCAGCGTTCGTAACGATTGTGCTTGCTGCTCCTGGCTGTGTCTGGTTTACTGCAGCGCATGCAGGACTCGGAAACCTGGTTAGCGCGGTGGCGTAGTGCTGGGCTGATTGATGACGCGACGGCCACACGCATCCGCGCTTATGAAGAGTCCCATGCGAAGCCTTGCGGCCGCCGATGGCAGGTCCTGGCGGCTTTGATCTTTGGCGCCATCCTTCTCGGCGCGGGGATACTTCTGTTTGTTGCCGCGCATTGGGACCGTTTGTCTCCTTCGGCCCGGATGTTGCTGGTGCTGGCCATGCTGGTTTTCTTTCATGGGCTTGGGATTCTTAGCCGGAACCGCTTCTCGGGTTTTGCCACAGCCATGCACGGGGTTGGCACGCTCGCTGCTGGAGCCGCCATTGCGCTGGTGGGCCAGATCTTCAACCTGCAGGAGCATTGGCCTTCCGCCGTCATGCTGTGGGCACTCTGCGCCGCCTTCGGCTGGGCTCTGCTGCGCGACCAGTTCCAGCAAACCTTGACCCTGCTGCTAGCGCCGGCGTGGATCATGTCTGAGTGGATGGACCGGGCGAATGACTATGGCGGCATGACGACCTACATGGCGCGCGTGATCGCGGTCGTTGCCGCGGTATACATCACAGGCCTCCTGCATAGCCGGCGGCGCGCTGTCTCCGGAATTCTGTTTGCCGCCGGAGCGCTGCTGTTGCCTGTCGCGGTGATCGTGCTTTCCGCGGGATGGAGCGTCGCAGGTTATGGAAGGCAGCAGGCAGACTTCCTCCCTTTGAGCTATCGGCTGTGGGCGATTGGATTGGCGCTAATGGCGATTGCCGCCGGATGGTTCCTCGACCACAAGAGCTGGGCTCCTGTCCTTGCGGTCGCTGCTATGGCATGGGCTCTCCCGTGGGCTCAATCCAATTTCGTCGATAAGACACCGGCCCGCACCTGGAGCCACAGCGAACCCAATGTGCTGGCTTATGCGCTGCCCGCTGCCGTGGCTGTCTTCTTTGTGTGGTGGGGTATTCGCAACCAGGCAAAGCCACTCGTCAACTATGGGATGGTGGCTTTTGCGTTGACGGTGATGTGGTTCTATTTCGCCAGCGTCATGGACAAGCTCGATCGCTCCCTGGGGCTCATCGGCCTGGGTATCCTGTTTCTTGCCGGCGGATGGGCGCTCGAATATACGCGGCGAAGGATTGTTGCCGGGATGGAAACAGGGGCCGCGGCATGAAAGCCATTCGCGCCGGGGCCGTTCTGGCTGTTGTGCAGCTCGTTCTTGTATTGAGCGTGGCGGGAAAATATCTCTACGAGCGGCAGACTCGACCACGAGTCTGGGCGCGAGCTACTCAGTTCGATCCCGCGCTTCCCTTGCGTGGACGGTATCTTGCGCTGCAATTGATGGTGGATGCCTGCGGTCTTCCGCGCAATGCGGAGCATACGATTCCGGGGTATGCCGGAAGACATCCGTTCTGGCAATGGCCTGTATCGCTCACGACTGCGAACGGGAAGCTGGTGCCGCAGTTGGAGAAAAGGTGGTCGCCTCGGGCAGGAGGGATGCTGACCCTTTTACCGGACAAATCTTGCGATGAGGCGAGTCTGAGTAATCAGCTCATGCTCTTTGTTCCCGACCGCGCGCAGCTTCCTTTTCCTCTCAAGGCTGGTCAAGTGTTGTGGGTGGAAGTGACGCTGCCGCAGAGTGGGCCACCGCGGCCCATCCAAATTGCTCTTTCCGAAGGTGGAGTTTTCCGGCCGCTCAGGGTTGAATGACGTCTTAAGACGACGGCATTGTTTTCATCTGCGGCTTGCCTTTTGGTCCCCATTCCACGTAGCCCATTGGATGGTGATGGTCGTGGGTGAAGAGAACCAGCCATTGCTCGGGGATCGCGCGGCTCAGGAAGCGCTTGCGCTGCTCGATGCAGGTGAGGGGATATAAGTCGTAGCCCATCACCCAGGTCACGTCCAGGTGGGCGCTGGTGGGGACCAGGTCGGAAATGTAGCAGGCACGGTGACCGGCGGAGTCGATCATCACCGCCATCATCTGCGCGGTGTGCCCGGGATACACCTCGACGGAAATGCCGGGAACAATCTCAACCGGAGATCCACTGGGTGGATCGATCAGGGTCATCTGCCCATTGGCGATGAGCGGGTCGTAGTTGTCGCTGATGTAGCTGACGGCGTCCCGTTCCAATTGCAAATGGCCGTGCTCCACTTCTCCGCGATGAGCGATGTAGCGAGCGTTAGGAAACGTCGGCACAATAGCGCCGTCTTCTTTTCGGGTGGTGTTCCATCCGCAGTGGTCGAAGTGGAGGTGAGTGTTGATCACTACGTCCACTTCCTCCGGCCGTATTCCGGCGGCCTGAAAGCTTTGCGGCAATAGCTGCTTGGCTTCAAAGAAGCCGCGTTGCTTTTCCGTCAGCTTGTTGCCGATGCCGGTCTCGATGACGACCGTGTGCTTGCCGGTGCGCACAACGACGGTGTTGGTTCCCAGCAGGATCTGGTTGCGCTCATTGGCCGGCGCACGTTTTTCCCACAAAGGTTTCGGGACTACGCCGAACATGGCGCCCCCATCCAGCAGATAGGTGCCGTCGGTGAGGATGGTCAGGTCGAAGTCGCCCAGCGTGGTCTGGGCGCGTATCAGGTCGCTGGTCACGGTTGGCTCGCGAGATAAGTCTGGAAGTGCGCCAGGATGCGGGTGAACAAATGTGTCAGGGCCTCGGAGCCGTCAATGCCGTGAGCCTTGCGCGGGTAGACCTGCAGGTCGTAGGGCAGATCGGCATCGATCAGCTTCTGAATAAACTGGATTGAATTTTCCAGGTGCACGTTGTCATCGCCGGTGCCCTGAACCAGCAGTAGGCGTCCCTTGAGATTGGCGGCGCTGTTCAGGGCGGAGTCATCGCGATACACGTCGCCGTTCAACGCGGGCGTTCCCAGATAGCGCTCGGTGTAGATGGAGTCATAGTTCTCCCAGTCGCTGACGGGAGCCACGGCCACGCCGGCGCGGAAGCGATCGTTGTGAGTCATGGCGTACAGGGTAAAGCTGCCGCCCCAACTCCAGCCCCACCAGCCAAGCCGCTTGGGGTCGAGTTGAGGATACGCACGCAGGGTTTGGTCAAGCGCTGCGATCTGATCGCCCAACTGCACGGGTCCGAAATCATTGTAGGCAGCCTGGGCAAAATCGCGGCCTCTGCCTCCCATGCCACGGTTGTCGACATGCAACACGGCAAAACCATTCTGTAACAGTAGCTGATCGAAGAAGCGCTCGCGCGCGGACCATTTTCCGCTGACCATCTGCACGTGCGGACCGCCATAAGGGTTCATGATCAGGGGCACGGCCGCAGTGGCCGTCTTTCCCGGCGGCAATACCAGTTCGCCATACAGGGTCGTGGCGCCATCAGCCGCCTTTAACTCGACCGGGACAGGCGCGGTCAAGGACACCTCCAGCGGCGGCGCTTTCCAAATCGTTTGGCATTCCCGCTCGTGACGGCACAGATCCAATACGGGCGGAGTCATGGTGGACGAAACCGTGTCGACAAAGAACTTGGTGTTCGGCGAAAAGACCGGCTCGTGCCATTCGCCGGACTGGCTTAGCTGGTGTTTATTTTGTCCGTCCAGACCGACCGCCCAGATTTGCTGCTGCCGGGGGTCCCCCTCATTGGAAAGGTAATAGACCCTATGGGCCACCGGGTCGACGCCCACAATATCCGCCACTTCAAAATTGCCGCCAGTGAGTTGTTTGACCAGGGCGGCCTGCGCGGCCAGGGGATTGCCCCCATCGAAGCTATAGAGGTAGATATGGTTGTGCCCGTCCCGCCAACTGGTAAGCATGAAGTGGGAAGCGAAGAAGGTCAGGTCGTAGGAATCGTCCAGGAACTTCTGGTCGCTTAGGGTCAACACCGGTTTCAGCTCGTCACCGGAAATATCGGAGAAATAGAGCGTCATGGTCTTGTGATCACGCTTCAGGGTTTCAATCCACAGAGTCCTGGGGTTGAGCCACCCGAAGCGCGGGATGTAGTCGCTTCCGTTGTCGATGGGCAGGTTGATCCACCTGGTTTTTCCGCCATTCGCACCCACGACACCGACACGCACGACAGGATTGGGATCGCCGGGCTGCGGATATCGCTGGCGCTCAACCGTCGCATGAGTGGGGATCCAATCTTCGATCGGGTATTCAGGAACGGGGGCCTCATTCATCTGCAGATAGGCGATGTGGCGAGAGTCGGGCGACCAGAAGTAGTTGCTACGGACATCGAGTTCTTCCTGGTAGACCCAGTCGACTTCGCCGTCGAGAGTAGTGTCTGTCTGTGAATCCGTCAGGCGCGCTGGCGCAGCGTTGTCTTTGAGTTTATTGACATAGATATTGTGACCGCGGACATAAGAGAGAAAGGCCCCATCGGGTGAGAACTTGGGATCATCCCCGCTGCCGGCGCCCGTGGATGCCAATTGCACACCGGTCTTGGTCCCCAGATCGAAAAACCACAACTGACCGTCGGAATCGAACAGCAGATGCTTTGAGTCTGGCACCCAGAAGTAGCTGGGTACTTTGTAGCGGGTGCGATTGTTGACGTCGTGCTCCGACGTGGCCGGGGTGTTCAGGGCTTTCATCCGGTCGCGGTCAATGAGTACTTGCGACGCACCGGTCGATCCTTCGATGGCGAGCAAGTCGCCGTTCGCGTCGATGTAGCTGAATCTGGTGCCGTCGGGGGTCCACGCGATGCCATCCGGCGGACGAGTAGCCTGCTCCTGGCGATAGATTTGGTCCGCAGTTACCGGCTTGGGAAGGTCGGCGGCCAAACCAGGAAAATGAGGGCAGGACGCGAGCACCAGGGCTATCCGAATCAGTCGCAAGAATGGCTCCAGCGGGGAGAGCTTTGAGCCTGCAGTGTACCGCACGCCGGTGGCGCGGAATGAGGCGGTCCTTGAGCGCATGAAGCGACTAGCCCATGGCCGGCGTGCTAGACTCCAGTCCACGGCATGGATGTTCAATTGGAGTTGTTGATTCGCTTACAGCAGGTCGATATCAAGATCACCCACCTGCTGGATACCATCTCTGCGTTACCTCACAACCTCCGCTCCCTGGAAGAAAAACTGCAGCAGCAAAAAATTGCTCTGGAACAAGCCGAGAAGGCGGTTCCCGGCGAAGAGGCGCGGCGCAGAAGGCTGGAGAGCGATCGTAAAGATCAGCAGCAAAAGCTGGTTAAGTACCGGGATCAGTCCAGCAGCGTGAAGACCAACGAGCAATTTCATGCCTTGCAGCATGAGGTTGGGTTCGTGGAGGCAGAAATTCGCCGTATCGAAGACGAGGAACTCAGCAGCATGATCAAGAGTGAGTCGTTGGAGAGTGAGCGTGGGGAAGCGCGCAAGGCATTAGCCACGCAGACGAAGTTGGTGGACGAGGAAAAGGAACGGGCTCGCGTCGCCTACGCAAGGGTATCAGGGAGAGCTCGACGTTCTGCAGAAGGAACGGGCGAAGATCCGCAAAGAAGTAAACGAGCCCTTGCTTGTGCAGTATGACCGTATCGCTTCCTCTTCCCGTAAGACTGCGCTGGCGCGGGCCGCCGGGCAGCGTTGCCTCTCCTGTCAAATGTCATTGCGTCCGCAATTCTGGAACCAGGTGCGCGAAGGCACCCTGCTGAATTGCGAGAGTTGTGGGCGGATGCTGTACTTCGACCCGAGACAGGTCGATGCTTCCCCGTCCTCTTCCGCCGGGGCGTAGCGGGGTCCAGCCTGGACTCAGGCTTTAACATTTGGGAATGAAACGAATTGCTGTCGACATGGATGAGGTGCTGGCGGATGCGCTCGGCGAACACCTCACTCGCTACAACCGCGACCACGGGGAATCCATCACCAAGGGACAGCTACACGGTAAGTGGCTGTGGAACATCGTCTCCGAAGACCGCCACGAACGGCTGGAAAGCTATCTCCGCAGTGAGGATTTCTTCGAGAACCTGCCTGTGGTCGAGGACAGCCAGGAAGTGCTGGAAAGGCTGATCGAGCATTACGAGATCTTTATTGCCACGGCGGCCATGGAGTTTCCCAACTCTTTTGGCCCCAAGTACCGGTGGCTGCGCCGGCATTTCCCGTTCATTCCGCCTTCAAACTATGTGTTTTGCGGGGATAAAAGCATCCTGCTTGCGGACTATTTGATCGACGATACCTACCGGCATTTCAAACGGTTTCGAGGGAAGGGAATCCTCTTTACCGCGCCGCACAACGCAACGGTCACGGGCTTTCATCGCGTGGCGAGCTGGCGCGAGGTAGAGGAATTCTTTTTGCCGGTAGGCAGGGCCTAAGAAACGGTTGCAAGTAAGCCCCGAAGAGCCTGCCCCTGAGCTTGTCGAATGGGGACGCCTGAAGCTTCACCGCGGGCCCGTTAGCCGTGCCACATATCGCTCGAACCGACTAGGGCTTTAGAGTTTGAGTGAGAAATCCCTGCGAAGGGTACGGCCTTTAGGGTGTGCGTGAGAATCAGATTTTAGGTATTTAGTTCCGTTAGGGACGGCTGACCTTAGCCCAGGACGCAGTCCTGGGTACAACATCAAGACATGATCTAGTCCCGTAGGGACGGCTGAAGGTTATCCAGGACTTCATCGTGGCCCATTTTCAGCCGTCCCTACGGGACTCGTTTCGTAGAACTTTATGTGTGGACTTAAAACCACCCCCTACTGCTGGGCGGACGCGCTGTCTTTTACACGGGCTGGGGTCGGAAGCGTCGTCGACGGCTTTCCGGGGAGGCTAACGCCCGCGCCCTTGGCTGTCATGGCCGCACCCAACGGCCTTAAATTCATCGCCGGTTGCGGGGATTGCAGTTGGTGCATGGTCACGATAATGGCTTGTGTCGCCGATTTACCGGCACAGCGATAGCTGTGGGGTGTACTGGCGTCGAAATAGACACCGTCGCCTGGGGTCAGAACGTGGATCTTGTCGGCGTGCCGAATCTCCAGTTCCCCGTCTAGGATGTAGAGGAATTCGTAGCCGGGATGAACATGGGGACGAATCTCGATGTTCTTTTTGAGCGGAACAAATTCCGCGAAATATGGATCCAACTGTCGGTCGGGAACCATGTACCCTAGAGCTCTCAAAGTAATAGGTCGGATCGTCGACTCCGGTCTGGGGCAGACGAACGCGCTCTTTCTTGCGATGAATGCGAAAGAGTGTATGCGGCTCAGTTTCGAAGAAATAAGACAGATCTTTACTGAAAACCATGGCCACCCGGGCCAGGTTACGCAAAGTGGGAACGACACGCCCGGTTTCCAGCTGGGAGAGGAAACTGGCGGAAAGTCCCGTATGGCGGCCGAGCTCGACCAAACCCATCGATTTCTTCAGTCGCAGGCGCTTGATTCGTTCGCCGATACGTTTCTCGGCAATGAAGGATTCAGCGCTGGCGGGGTCGATCTGCGAATTTGTGGCGGCGATTTCTTTAGTTTCCACGGCACAGCTCCTACGATTAGGTTGTTCTAACTATGTGATGAAAACGACCCTCAGGATGTTGCTCAGAACAAAACAGTTTTTTTTGCTGTCAATTTAAATGCAACATTGTGCGGGGAAACCGGCATCGCCGAGGATCAATGAGATGAGCGTGGAACGAGTTTTGTTGACTGGGTCATCGGGATTTGTCGGTACTTCTTTAGTACGACTGCTCAAGCAAGATCGGATTTCGACCATTTGCCTGCACCGGAACCTCGCCGGCACGGCTGAGGAGTTTTGGGATCCTTACGCACCGAAACCGGTAGCGCGTCCGGAAGCGTTCGAAGGCATTACCGCAGCGGTCCACCTCTCGGGCGCCAACCTGGCGGCCCGGCGATGGACTTCGGATTACAAGCGTGAGATCGCCGAAAGCCGGGTGAAGCCTACGCAGGCGATCGCGACGCTGCTGGCAGGGTTGCGATCGAAGCCTGAAGTGCTGGTCTGCGCCTCGGCCACTGGCATTTACGGCGATCGAGGAGACGAGGAGTTGAATGAGTCCTCGCTGCCGGGAAGCGGATTCATCCCGGACCTATGCCGCGACTGGGAAGCAGCGGCCCGGCCGGCGGAGGATGCCGGGATCCGCGTAGTTTATCTGCGATTTGGCGTCGCGCTTTCTCCCCAGGGGGGCGCGTTGAAGCAGATGCTGCCGGCCTTCCGTGCAGCGTTGGGCGGCCGGCTGGCCAGCGGCCGGCAGTGGATCAGCTGGATTGCGCTGCCCGACGTGGCCCGCGCGATCGAGTTCGTCCTGCAAACCAGAAGTATTTCCGGACCCGTCAACCTGGTTGCGCCTACCCCGGTCACCAATCGGGATTTCACCCGATCCCTGGCTGGCGCCCTTCATCGTCCAGCGGTCCTGGCCGTCCCTCGGTTTGCGCTGCGGCTGGCTTTTGGCGAAATGGTTAATTACACGATCCTCCAGAGTGAGCGGGTGATCCCAGCTCGGTTGAGCGCCGCGGGCTTTGACTTCGCATATCCTGAGATTGACGGTGCCCTGCGCGCGCTTCTGCCGCCAGCAAAAGAATGATTTACGTTGGGAGAGCATGACTCGCAAGCTTCCGGTTTTTGCTCTTCTGGCCATGGTGTGCACCTTGATTGGCTGTGGAGCACCCGCCGCGCCGGCACCCCCTAGTCTCAACTTGCCGGCGCCGGTCGCGAATCTCTCCGCGGTGCGGGTCGGCGACTCCGTTCATCTCACGTGGACCATGCCGGCGAGGACCACAGATCATCTCCCCCTGCGGCATCCGGTCACGGCCAGAATTTGCCGCGCAGTTGACGGTGGCGCGTGCACCACGGCTGGCACCTTGAGCCTGGCGCCGGGAGCTGCCGGAGCGTACACCGACGCACTGCCCTCCGATCTCGCCCAAAGTACCGACCGCCTGCTCCGCTATGAGGTGGCCGTGCTGAACCATGCGGGAAAATCCGCAGCCCCTTCCAACCCTGCGTACAGTGCTGCTGCGAAGAGTCCGGCCGCCGTCACCGGGTTGACCGGCGAGGTGCGGCAAGAGGGTGTTCTGCTTAGTTGGACCCCGGTTCACGACTCCGGCCGCTCCGTCCTTTTCCGCATTGAGCGGCTGCAACTGACCACCCCGACGCCACAAGAAAGCCGCAACTCTCCCCTGGCGCCGCCCGCACCCTCCCCTAACCAGCTCCTTGTCGTCCACGAACGGGACGGCAAAGACCCGGGCCATGCGATCGACAGCTCCGCTCTCTTCAATCAGCGCTATCGCTACGTGGTGGAACGAGTGGCGTCGCTCGACTTCTCCGGGCGATCAGTGGAGATCCAGGGGCCGCCCAGCGAAGCCGTGGAGATCGCAACCGCTGACGTCTTCCCCCCGGCCATTCCTCTCGGGCTGGTTGCCGTGGCGGATGCAGCTGCCGGCGCTATCGATCTCTCCTGGACGCCTGACAGCGATAGCGATCTGGCTGCCTATCGGGTCTACCGGCGTGACACGCAGACCGCCGGACCAGCCGTGCGTGTAGCTTCGGTAGGGGTGGAGACGTCATTCCGAGACACCACGGCGCAGCGGCAACACACGTATGCTTATTCCGTGTCGGCCGTCGATCAAAGCGGGAATGAGAGCAAACAGTCCCCTGAAGTCGAGGAAACCTTACCCAGTCCCTAACCCCGTCCCAACCCAGGAGGAGCGTCTTTCATGAAGTACTGCCGACTGCAAACCAGCCACGGAGCGCAATACGCCGAGGTCGTTGACCGTGATGGCCGGCTCTGGGTAGAGCGTCTGATTCCACCGTTCGAAGAGGGCCCGGTCAGCGATTTTGTTGACCCAGCCGGCGCTCCGTTCGTCCCTCTACCGCTCGATGAGGCCACCCTGCTGGCGCCTGTCTCGCCCTCAAAAATTGTCTGCGTGGGACGAAATTACCGGGAGCATGCGGCTGAGTTGGGCAATGAAGTTCCGGCCGAACCACTCCTGTTTCTCAAAGCCCCGTCCTCGCTCATTTCCCCGGGGCAAGCGATCCGCATCCCTGAGCTTTCCAAACGGGTGGATTTCGAGGGGGAGATTGCGGTGGTCATCGGTGAGCGTTGCAGCAAGATCGGCCCAAACGATGACCCGGGCGAATATATCCGCGGATACACGATCGCCAATGATGTGACCGCGAGAGACTTGCAGAAGAAGGACGGCCAATGGTCGCGGGCCAAGGGCTTCGACACCTTCTGTCCCGTGGGGCCGGTAGTCAGCGATGAAGTCGATCCATCGATGGGCATAGGCATTACCACCCGCCTCAATGGGGAATTGCGCCAGGACGGCAACACGCGCGACTTCATCTTTCCCATCGACCATCTGCTGCGCTATATCACCGCGGCCATGACGCTGTTTCCAGGGGACTTGATCCTGACAGGAACCCCGGCGGGGGTGGCTCCCATGCAGCCGGGCGATCAAGTGGCGGTGAGCGTGGAGGGCCTGGGAATATTGAGTAATCCCGTGGCCGGATAAACCCTAATTGCAATTTCAAGAATCTCAACCAAGTGAAGCCTTACACTAAGAGGTGTACGCAAGGAGATTTGAAATGGCCAAGTCACTGCTCGAACAGCTTAAGGAAATGACGGTAGTCGTTGCCGATACCGGGGATTTTGGATCGATTGAAAAATTCAAGCCCCAGGACACCACGACTAATCCCTCCCTTCTCACCGCGGCCGCCTCGATGCCACAGTACCAGCCTCTTGTGGATGAAGTGCTCCTCGAAGCGAAAAAACAGCTGGGTCCCCAGGCCAAAGACAGTGACGTTGCAAACCTTGCCTTCCGTCACCTGGCAGTTGCTTTTGGAAAGAAGATTCTGGCCATCGTTCCCGGCCGGGTTTCGACGGAAGTCGACGCACGGTTGTCCTTCGATACCGAAGCGACGATGAAGCAAGCCCGTGAAATTATCAAGCAGTATGACGACGCGGGTATCTCTCGCGAGCGAATTCTGATCAAGATCGCTTCCACCTGGCCTGGCATCAAAGCCGCCGAGCAATTGGAGAAGGAAGGCATTCACTGCAACCTGACGCTCCTCTTCGGCATGCATCAGGCAGTCGCTTGCGCCGAGGCAAAGGTCACCCTGATCTCGCCTTTCGTTGGCCGCATCCTCGATTGGTACAAACAGGACACCGGCAAGGACTACCAGGGTGCAGACGATCCTGGCGTGCAGTCAGTGACGCGGATCTACAACTACTTCAAAAAGTTTGGGTACAAGACAGTCGTGATGGGCGCCAGCTTCCGCAACATCGGGGAGATCAAGGAACTCGCCGGATGTGACCTGCTCACCATTGCTCCGAAGTTGCTCGAAGAGCTGAACGACACGCAGGATGAGCTGCCCCGCAAACTGGATCCCAAGAACGCCACGAACCAGAAGATCGAGAAGATCCCAATGGACGAGGCGATCTTTGAAAAAATGCATGCGGAAGATCGCATGGCTCACGACAAGCTGAAGGAAGGCATTGAAGGCTTCAGCGCTGCGCTCGAGAAACTGGAAAAGCTATTGGCTGACCGCCTGACCAAAATGGGCGCCGGCGAAGCAGTCGCTGCCCGGTAACCGCAAAACCCCTCCAAAACGGCCGGCTAGCGATAGCCGGCCGTTTTGCGTTTCTGGTACTACATCCGTTACAAATTCAGATTCGGTCACCTCGGGTCACCCGTTAAGGGCAGAGTGGTAACACCAAGCGGGGTTACCAGAAGAGGTTCCATTTCGCAGTTGTTATACAAGACTGCCAAAAATTTCCTGTAACACCACATTCATCACTTTGTAATCTGCAACAAATCGCTTAGTCTTCGTGTCATACGTAAGCATAGAAGCGGCTTCGGAGAGTTTGAGCACGCTCCGCGGCCTTAGCAAGGAACAGACCCAGCCTTCACTGGAGGTGGATTTTGATCCCGCTAGAGCACTCCTTACGCCAGCTCTTCCACGATGTTGTCTCCGAATGCTACGACTCACGTCTGGGTCTGCGCGATGCGGAGATTTCAAGCTACGTCGCCGATTTGCTTACCGAATTCTGCCGAGCCGACAATATCTATCGCATCCGCGATGCCGCGGGCAATCCTGTGCGCGAGGTGGGCGAGATGCTGCTTGCCTCCGATCCTGTTCACGGCACCGCTTCGTCCTTCGTGGAAGAGCGGGAGCGCCGCAAACATATCGGAGACTACACTCTGTTCTTCACCGGCATGTACCCGGAGTCGACGGATTGTTGGGGCGAGCGGCAGCGCGATAGTTTTCTGCAGATGGTGCAGGCGGGCAAAGAGAGCTACTACATCGTGTCTCAATTCAACCTTTTTGAGTACGCGCAGGAGGCGCCGTTTTTCGCGCGCCTTTCGGGTTCGTTCGAGGCGTGTATTTACGGGTTGAATATGGTGCGTGGGGAATTGGATAGGCGTAAGGCGCTCGCTCCGCGGCATCCCGGGTCCTCGGGCCAGTCAACGCAGATCATGTAGGCTAGCCTCGGTTTGACGCAACGGCCGCTTGCTGGTGTAGCATTTCGCTGCAAGCAAGATTCGCGATGAGGAGAAAGAGAATGATGATGCTGACTACAAAGCTGCGCGGTTTTTCGCAAACGAGTTTGACGGTTCTGCTGGCGCTGGGTTTGCTGGGCGGCGCGGCTACGGCGCAGTCAGGGGCGAAGCCTTCCGCCACGCACGCGATGATAGCGCAGACCACGCCTCCCTCTGCCTCGAGCCTGGTGGACATCAATTCTGCTACGAAAGATCAGCTCAGCGCCTTGCCTGGCATCGGCGATGCGTATTCGCAGAAGATCATCGCCGGCAGGCCTTACAAAACCAAGACGGACCTGGTGAACAAGAAGGTGATTCCTGCTGCGACCTATGCCAAGATTCGTGGCTTGATTGTCGCTACTCAGCCTAAGAAGTAGGGTTCGGGTCTCTTGCTTTCCTAGGTCCCGCCGGCTCATGCAAAGGCGGCAAAAACTCCGAACGAAGAAAATGCCTTTAGCCGCTGGGGTACGCTTTCCACGACGCGCGTGGAAATGACGTACCTCAGGGGCTGAACAGCCCGTACTGGAAAAAAGTCCCGAAGGGACGGCTGACCTTAGCCCAGGACGTAGTCCTGGGTTGGCATGCGACACGACTGAGTCCCGCAGGGACGGCTGAAAATACACCGCTACTTTAACCCTGGACAATTTCAGTCGTCCCTTTGGGGCTGGTCGTGTCTCGAAAGGTCTTCCCAGGACTACGTCCTGGGCTAAGGTCACCCGTCCCTAACGGGACTAAATGCACGGCACAGCTGAACCTGTGCCCGTCGTTCAATAGTGCTTTTCTCAACGAAACCCGAGATTAAAGCGTTCGCATATCCAGGTCGGGTCAAGGCAGCATCCTTCACCTGAGGATCTGTTACGAAAAAAAGGGAAGCCCTGTGCGGGCTTCCCTTTTCTATGGTTGTTGTGGTTCGCGAAAAAGCTAGACGGCTAGTGGCAAAGCGTCCTTTACGCGAAAACGCTGCATATTAATACGCAAGGCGCGCTCGATCTTTCGCAGATCGCCCTTCTCCTCAGGCGAGGCGAAGGTGGAAGCGACGCCGCTGCGAGAGGCTCGGCCTGTACGGCCAACACGGTGCACAAAGTCTTCTGCGACCTTGGGCATGTCGTAGTTGACCACGTGGGCGACGTGATCCACGTCGATGCCACGGGCGGCCACATCGGTTGCTACCAGGACGCGATGTCCACCCTGGGCAAAGCTGCGCAATGCGGCGTTGCGCTGCGATTGGCTGCGATCGCCGTGAATGCTGGTGGCCTTCCAACCGGCGTGGGCCAGTTTTTTGGCTACGCGCTCGGCGCCATGCTTGGTGCGCACGAAGACCAGGAAGCTTCCATCTTCAGAGCGAAGCAGGTGCTCCAACAAGGGCAACTTGCGATCCGCACTGACTTCGAAGGTTTGCAGCTTGACGTTTTCTGCCGGCTTAAGCACGGAACCGATCTCGATCCGTACCGGGTTCTTGAGGTAGTCACCGGCAACTTCCCGTACCGCGCCTTCGAGGGTAGCGGAGTAGCAGAGCGTCTGATGGACGGGCGGGATGGCGGCGACGATGCGGCGAATGGCGGGCTTGAAGCCCATGTCGAGCATGCGATCGACTTCGTCCAGGACGAGGATCTCCACCTGATTGAGCTTGACCAGCTTACGGCCCAGAAAATCTTCCAGGCGGCCGGGGGTGGCAACGATGAGGCGCGCGCCGCGACGGATCGCGTCGAGTTGCGGGCCTTCCGCCATGCCACCAACCACCAGGGCGGTTGGGAAACTGATCAACTTGGCGCAGGCTTGCTGCACCTGCATCGCGAGTTCGCGGGTCGGCAGGAGGATCAGGGCGCTGGCCACTTTGGTCTGCGTCTTCTGCAACTGCTCAATGATCGGGATGAGGAAACTGAGCGTCTTGCCGGTGCCGGTAGCGGCGGTGGCCAGGACGTCCTTGCCTTCGAGGGCCGGAGGAATCGCTCCCACCTGTACCGGGGTGAGCGTAATAAAGTTTGCTTTGGCAAGGCGCTGCTTGAGCGTCGCCGAAATGGGTAATACTGAAAATTCGTTCAAAATGAAATTCCCTTGTTTTCCGGTCTCTCACTGAGACCTGGAGTACGGTTCGTCTCCGCGCGGCTTCGTCCACCCGGCGATCCAATGTAAGCCCGACTGCGGTTTCGCGGTCTCCCGCGTGCCGGCACGAAGATTACCGCCGGCTTTGGCCCTCAGGCTGCTGCTTTGCATCTGGCATTTGGCTGCATCAGATTATGTGCAGTTTATTTGCGCTGCGGAAGGAGTGTTTGGCGTGTAAGCCAAGCATTGCCCGTAAACCGCACCATGCCAGGGAAGCGCGTGCTTCCAATCGTCGCCCGCGAGTTCGCGGCGACTACGCTGAAGGGCTTGGGCGGTAAGCGACCGGCTTTCTTATCCGTCACCAGGCGGAAAAGCAAAGAGGTCTAGTGCAGGCAGTCTAGCTCAGAACACGAGAAAGGCTGACAACCAAACAATTTAGCGCAGGTTAAGAATAACACATGTAGCGCGCAAGATCACGCTGGAGGCGGTCGATCGAGGAAGAACCTGACCTCAACACGAGTTAAGGCTCAAGAGGCTGCGCGAGAACCAGGGAGTCCCGCAGGGACGGCTGACCTTAGCCCAGGTTTGTCTAAATAGGTCGGCCCCTTCTTGCGGGATTTAAACTCCACACGAGGGTCGTTCATTGTGGACGGGTGCCCCATGTTCGCCTGAGCGTACATGGGCCGAAAACGAAGTTCTTCCAATGCTTTCACTCCATGTGCAAGGACTCTCGCGCTCTTCGCGATATAGCAAAAGCGTTGTGAAGGGCTGCGCCCCGTCATCTTCGACCCATGTACGCTGCAGGCGAACATTGATTGAATAAGGTCGAAGGCTTCAGCGATGATCCTGTGGGTGCCGGTAGAGGACTGGTACTGGTCAGGAACAAGGAGAAGCCTTCGATGAAGATTATAGGGTGTGATTTTCATCCCAGCTTTCAGCAAATTGCGGTTTTCGAATCGGAGACCGGAGAGATCAGCGAACACAAGCTGGTAAACGGAAATGGGGATGCGGAGCGGTTCTACCGCAGCCTGCCTGTGGGTTCGTTGATCGGGATAGAAGCCTGTGGCAACAGCCATTGGTTTATCGACTTGGTGGGCCGGTTGGGCCACCAGGTGTGGGTGGGAGACGCGGCTAAAATCCGCGCCAGCTATGTGCGCAAACAGAAGACAGACCGGCGAGATGCAGCCCACATTCTGACCTTGCTGCTGGAGAAGCGTTTTCCCAGATTGTGGACGCCCAGCCGGCAAGAGCGAGATCAGCGGCAGCTGTTGATTCATCGCCACAAGCTGGTGCAGATACGGACCCGGGTCAAGAACAGCTTGCAGCACCTGGCCCTGAATCAGGGAGTGCAAAAGAAACAAAAGCTGTGGAGCAAGGAGGGACAGAAACTGCTCGTCAATCTGCCGCTGGAAGGATGGACGGCAGTAAGGCGACAAGATTGCCGGGAGCTGCTGGCGCATTTGGACGAGCGCATTGCCAAGTTGGACAAGGCGGCCGAGCAGGCCGCGCAAGCTCATCCCCAGGCCAGCTTGCTGATGCAGCAGAAGGGAGTGGGACCGATCACTGCCCTGGCCTTTGCCCTGACCATTGGCGATGTGAGCCGTTTCCAGCACTCCAAGCAGGTAGCCAGCTATCTCGGCCTGATCCCGTCGGAGCATACTTCCTCCAGCAAGCGACGACTGGGATCGATCACCAAGCAGGGAAACAGCTTTCTCAGGATGTTATTGGTCGAAGCAGCGCAGAGCGTAACCCGGCTCGATCCGCAGTTTCACAAACATTACGTTCACCTGTGCCGCAACAAACACAAGGCAGTCGCCAAGGTGGCTGCGGCACGCAAATTGGCCGTACGGCTTTACTGGGTGCTACGCACCAATCAGAACTCCCAGAAAGCCGTGCCTATCGAGAGCAGCCCGCGGGTGCCCCTGGTCGGCGCAAGCTAGACCGCTACATTGATTGGGCGCTCTCGCATCCCATCGTGCGCACAGGGAGGGGAAATGATGGAAATCGATACTACCGATTCCCACATTCCCCCTCCTCTACGGCGGCGGGATGTTCGCAACATGAATCATGATCGATTCTTCGATCGAATCGATGGGTGGTGGCAGGCCAAAAACCTACCACTGATACTGATCAACGCGTGATGACTAAGAGTACTGGTCCTCTACCACCTTGGCCAACACGCGGTGATTATTCACCGGACAGGACATCCCTGCCCTTGACAAAACCTTCGACCTTATCGAGGGGCACCCGTCCAGGGAAGAGGGGCTTCGTTCTTTGCTTTACCTCGGCGACGCCGCTGAGGTCCACCAAGCCTGCTACCCCAGTCTGATCTTCAACTCACAGGCCACAGGCGCGTAAACCAATCCCTCTGCCAGGCACTATCGGTCGTTGTTGCTCGAGCGTTGCAGGGGCATCAGGGCGTTCTTGTTGTCGGGGCCCTGGGGATCGATGCGGAAGTCCCAGACGGAGAGGTTTACTTCTCCTGGCCCCAGCACTTCCATGAGCGCATAGTCGCCGATGGTCAGGGGTTCTTTTGCAGTCAGACGGATCCACCGATTCCCCGGAAGGGCCTGGGCCGTGGTTGGAATAACGTCATCCGTCTGCGTCACTTTGCCGGCCACGCCGATCTTGATCCCGCTGACCACGCGGTAGTCCTTCTTGAAATTGCTGCGGACGCGGACGATGGCGTATTGGCTGTTGGTGGAGTTGAAGGAATTCTTCTCCTTCGCGGCTCCACCGCGCGTATCCACCGTTACGGCGGAGGAGTCTGCCTCGTTGTCGTCCACTCCGACAATGCTGACGTAGAAGGCCGGATCGTTGACATGTAGCTTGACCTTCGACTCCGCGCCAGGGATCTGCACGTTCTGCTGGATGCCGCCGAGCGGATTGAGAGTAGACCGCAATACATTGTGGCCGGTCTGCCGGTCCACGCTCGCTGAATTTTGGGCCAGTCCGACCAGCTCCGGCTGATCGTGAAATGTGTCCAGCGCCCATACCCCGTCCTGGTCGGGCAGTCTCAAGCCGGGGGAAACGTCGGGAGTCCGGGCGCGGGCGTGTTGCTCTTCCTGATCAATGCTGGCGGCTTCCGGCACCGCTGGGGAAACCGGCTCCGCTCCCGGCTTGTGATCCTTTGCCCAGGCTTCGGTTGCCGCCCAATCCACCAGGTTTTGCGGCAACTCTTCCCATTGGCCACGCTCCGCGCTGTAATACCGTACGCGATCGCCGACCTTCTGGTATTTGGTAACGACCTGGTACGTGCCGTCCTTCAGCACGAGGCGCTGGTTGGGAGCCTGCGCCCACCCTCCCGGGCAGACAGCCAAACTCGACAACAACAGAACGAGAGCGAGCAGTAGGCGAGAGGGCGACATAGCCGTGTGACTACTTTAGACGAAACCGCCGAGACGATGTTTGCTCGCTTCTTCACTTCTATCTTCCATTCGATTTCAGTTCCTGCGATACTTGTACGTGCCCACCCGGTACGTCCATCCCAACCACAGTAAAAAGGTGAAGAAGCAATGTCAGCAAAGTACATCTTTGTGACGGGCGGAGTTGTGTCCAGCCTAGGCAAGGGCCTGGCTGCAGCCTCCATCGGATGCCTGCTCGAAAGCCGCGGCCTGCGGGTCAACCTGATGAAGTTTGATCCCTACCTCAACGTCGACCCAGGCACACTCTCGCCGTTTCAGCATGGGGAGGTATTCGTGACCGACGACGGGGCGGAGACCGATCTGGATCTGGGCCACTATGAGCGCTTCACCCACGCACGGCTGAGCCGCGACAATAATCTGACCACTGGCCGGATTTACGAACAAATCATCACCAAGGAACGCCGCGGCGATTACCTGGGTAAAACGGTGCAGGTGATCCCGCACGTGACCAACGAAATCAAGAACGCGATGCGCAAGGTAGCTACCGATGCCGATGTCACGATCGTCGAGATCGGTGGGACCGTCGGCGACATCGAATCGCTGCCTTTCCTGGAAGCTATCCGCCAGATGCGGCAGGAGTTTGGGCGCGAGAACACGGTGTTTGTGCACGTCACCCTGGTGCCGTGGATCGGGGCAGCGCAGGAGTTGAAGACCAAGCCCACACAGCATTCGGTCAAGGAACTGCTCTCTATCGGGATTCAGCCGGATATCCTCTTGTGCCGCACGGACCGCTTCCTGGGGCACGACATCAAGGGCAAGATCGCGCTGTTCTGCAATCTGGAGGAGCGGGCCGTGATCGCCGCAAAAGATGTCGCATCCATTTACGAAGTGCCGCTCACCTTCGCCCAGGAAGGGGTGGACAAGCTGGCATTGAAGTACCTGCACATCGACGCAAAAGAACCCGACCTTACCCGTTGGAAGAACCTGGTGGAACGCTGCTACAACCCCCGCGACGAGGTCTCGATCGGCATCGTGGGGAAATATGTCGAGTACGAAGACAGTTACAAATCTCTCAAAGAAGCGCTGGTGCACGGCGCGCTGGCTTATGACCTCAAGCTCCGGGTGACCTGGATCGAAGCCGAGGGCCTGGAAAGCAAACACCCAGGAGATCGGCACTACGAGGAGCAGCTGGCTGGGTTTGACGGCATCCTGGTTCCGGGTGGTTTTGGCAAACGAGGCATCGAAGGCATGCTCAACGCCATCCGCTACGCGCGTGAGAATCAAGTCCCCTACTTTGGGATTTGCCTGGGCATGCAGACCGCGTGCATTGAATTCGCGCGTAATGTTTGCGGCCTGGCGGGCGCCAGCTCCAGTGAGTTCGACCCTTCCACCCCTCACCGGATTATTTTCAAGCTGCGTGAACTTACCGGCGTGGAAGAGATGGGCGGCACCATGCGCCTGGGCGCGTGGCCCTGCGTGTTGGCCGACGATTCGATTGCGGCCCGGTCGTATGGGGCGACACAGATCAGTGAACGGCACCGTCATCGTTACGAGTTCAACCGGGAATACGAGGCGCTGCTGACCGGCGCGGGCTTGCGCATCACCGGCACCACGCCCGATTCCACCTACGTGGAAATCGTGGAGATTCCGGACCATCCCTTTTTCCTGGGCTGCCAATTCCACCCTGAGTTCAAATCGAAACCCCTGGAGCCGCATCCGCTATTTCGCTCGTTCATCGCGGCTTCGTATCAGCACCGGCTCGGCTCGCACTCTGAGGCGGTAAAACAGGACAGTTTCACCCAGTCTCTGCAATGAACGATTTCGAAATTGGCTCGGTACGCGCAGGGTCTCCCTCGCTGTTCCTCATCGCGGGCCCTTGCGTGATTGAGAGCGAGACCCACGCGCGCTTTATGGCCGACGCCATCCAGCGGATTGCCGCCGATCTGAACGTGCCCTACATATTCAAGGCGTCCTACGACAAGGCAAATCGAACTTCCGCCAGAGGGTTCCGCGGGCCTGGCCTGAAGGAGGGTTTGGGCATCCTGCGCCGGATCGCAGAAGCTACGTGCCTGCCGGTCATTACCGATGTGCACCAGGCGGAGGATTGCGAGCGGGTGGCGGAGGCGGTCGACGTGTTGCAGATTCCCGCTTTCCTTTGCCGGCAAACCGACCTGTTGCTCGCGGCTGCCAAAACGGGGCGTGCCGTCAATATCAAGAAGGGCCAGTTCGTTGCTCCCTGGGACATGAGTTACGCGGTCGACAAAGTCACGGGGGCGGGCAATCCACGGGTGTTGCTGACGGAACGAGGTTTCTGCTTCGGCTACAACAACCTGGTGGTCGATATGCGGTCGCTGGCGATCATGCGCAAGTTGGCGCCGGTCGTTTTTGACGGCACCCATTCGGTGCAAACTCCGTCTTCCGCAGGCGGGCAAAGCGGTGGGCAGCCTGAGTTTATCCCGGTGCTGGCAAGAGCCGCGGTGGCCGCCGGGGTGGACGGAATCTTCCTCGAAGTGCATGACGATCCCGCGAACGCCAAATCCGATGGGGCGAATGCACTGAACTTGAAGCAGCTTAGACCACTTTTGGAAAGCTTGCTAGATATCCACAGGGCTGTACAAAAATGCCAATAGCTTTGCCGCTTTTTTTTGGTTACATTTGTGGCGCTGAGTTGTTGACACGATGGTAACAACCTCGGCCCGAAGATTGATGGAACACTGTGGTATTTGTAGTAACCAAAAAAAAGGGCCCCTCGGGTGAGGGGCCAATCTGCCTTGGTTCTCTCGTTGTGTGAGAGCTTGTATGCGGCGCTACTGTTGGGGCTGCGACGCAGCATTCCGGGGGGAGGGCTGCGGGTTCGACTGCTGCGTCGCGCCTATTGGTGAACTGCCGTTATTTTGGTTTGTTGGCGAGTTCAAAGCCGCAAGACTGTTGTGCATCAACGTTACGTGTACAACCGTACCGGTGGTGCCGGATGCTGAGGTTTCCTCGCGAGGCGCATTGCCCATCGCCAGGCGATAAATTCTAAAGACCGGTACATGGTGGTCGACGACTAAGTAACGTACGACCGCATCAGCCATGTCCTGTGATTTCTGAATGCCAACTTGACCGCGTGCATGAGAATATCCCTGCACTTCAACGATGTAGCCTTTTTGACCTTCGAGCTGTGTCGCCACCTGATCCAGAGCCTCTTTCGCCTTGGCATTCAAGACGGTCTGGCTGGAGCGGAAATGCAACTCAGTGTCGGTAATTTGCTGATACTGATCAAGATTCGTGACTGTTGTATTGAGCTGGCTGGTTTGCGTGCTTGCCTGCTGCGCCATCTGCTGCGCTTGTCCAGCCTGCGTGCTTGCCTGCTGCGCTTGTTGGTTCGCCGCATCCGCCGTGTTTTGCGCTTGGTGGATGCCGGCCTGGGCCCGACTGTCAACGTCCTTGATATCGTTCGCGTTCTTCGCGGTCAACTGATCAAGCTCATTCAACCGGTCTTTAACAGGAGACACCTGACGGTTTACCCACTTCTTGCGGGCCAGGGGGTTCATCTTGCCCCAGAATCCCTCAGTGGACTTTGCCGGTAGAGGCTGTCCGGTAGCATACGTCGAAGAATCACTGGCTGCGCCAGAAGTGCTCGCGGGGGTCGAGCTTGCCGGGGCTGGAGTGGCGCTGGTCTGCGAAGCGCCGTTGTCCGCCGCCGGGGCATTCTGCGCCATCGCCGGCATGCCCAAACTGGCAGCCAGCAGAATTGCAGCGATCGATCCCGGGGTTGCAGTACCTTTATTCACGTTGTCCCTATGTCGGCCCAAAACGAGATTTGGAAGAAGACAAGCGCACCTGTCACTTCCGCACTTGCCCAACACTATTGCAACTGGTTGGCCAAATCGTTTTAATTTCGCAATTATTTATTTATCTATCTGATTTGAGATCACTTACGGTACGTGCTGGTGCCATATGTGGATATTTCCCGGAATGGGTACAACCGTGCAAAACATGCACTTTTCTCTAGGCGCTAAGAAAAAAATGCTCGACGGAAGCCACAGAGATTACATGGGTTACCGGAAATGACATGAGTAACTTTCAGCGGCTGTGAACACTAATAATCCGAATCTCGGGCACCTGCTGGTTCCAATCCGCAGGCATGGTATCGAAGATTAAACGGAAGTCCCGGGTCTGGCCGGGGTCTAACGGCGCGGCAGAAACTGGCTGGGTATCCACGTAAGGTTCTCGAGTGCGGATCAGGTTTAGCGGAACCGCGATCCTCTGCGCGAACTGGCCGGTGTCATTGTGAAACCCGACCTGGACGGTGATGGCTACCACGGTCCGGTCACCGCTATTGTTGATCTGGCCATCGATATACGTGACCTTGGCCCCGGAGAAGCTGGTGGCTTCGCTCATTTGGATCCCGCTTATGGGTAGCTTCGCAGCGTAGGCGTCGGGGGGAGCCATGCCGGTGCCCTGGGCAGACTCCGGAGTGCTGCGGCCGCCCGCTAAGACCAGGATCCCAAGTCCCAGGACGATGACCGCGGCGGCAATAATCCACGGCATCCACGAAACCGCTTCCCGGGTCTGGTGAGAAGCAAGAAAGCCCGCATCTTCACCGGTTTTGGATTCAATCTTGTCTTTGTCGTCTTGAGCCGGCATCCACCAAATTGTACCTGCCGGGCAAAAACCTGGAGGCGGCTCAGCCGAAGCGAGCCTTTTTGACCGACTGCCGCAGGTCATTGCCGCGCATCTCCACCTCGACACACATTTCCGCCAAACGCGAACGCATGCGCTCCCCGATGCGGTCTCCCAGAGTCTCTTCGCGGGTCACCTTGTCGGCGGCCCGCGCCAGGGCCGCCGGCGCGTTGGGATAGTTGGTGGTGATCAAGGTTGTCCGTTTGTCGTTGTAGCGAGTGTTGAGGACGAGCGCCACCGTGTCCCAGACCCAGTCGGTCGGCTTCTGTGCGCCCAGTTCGTCCAGGATCAGCACTTCTGCCTCAAACACAGGGGTGAGAATCTGCAGTTCCGTGTTGGCCACCAACGGGTTATAGGACTCCTGGATGCGCTTGAGAAGTTCCCGGTAGTCGCAGAAAAGAGCGCGCACGCCCTTTTCGGAAATCAACGCCTGAACGATGCCCACGGCCAGGTGGGTCTTTCCGACGCCTACGTCTCCTGTAAGCAGAAGCCCTTTGCCTTCAGTGGTTACGGGATAGCCGGTGACAAAATTGCGCGCCATCATGTGGGCTGCGGACAACGACCTGTCGGCGCCCGGGTAGGCGGGCTCGAAGGTTTCCAGGGTGCAGTGCTCGTACCGTTTTGGGATCGAAGCCCTATTCAGCAGCCTTGCCGCCTGCACCTGCAGGCGGCATTCGCACGGCTGGGCATAGCGTTCACCATCGGATTGAATCATTAGACGGAGGCCGGAATCTTTACAAATGGGACAGAATTCGCTCATGGGACTATGGCCCAACTTACCTGAAGCGCGGGCCGCTCGCCAGGGTAGCGGAAAGTGGAAGAGTGGAAAGATAGCAATAAATAACCTAAAATGAAGTTTCGAGCCTTGTGTTCTGGGCTTGCAGGAAAGGTTTTTGAGATGCCAAAAGAGGGAATCCATCCAAATTACAAGCAAATCCGGGTGCAGTGCGCCTGCGGAACCGGGTTTGAAACACGGTCGACCCACAAGGGCGACATTCACGTGGAAATCTGTTCTGCCTGTCACCCCTTCTTCACCGGGAAGCAAAAGCTGGTCGACACAGCAGGCCGTGTCGAGCGCTTCCGCCGGAAGTATGCGAAGTCGGATAGCGCCAAGGCTTCCGCGGCGAAATAGTCGCGGCTGGTCTCGAACGAAGGCCTCCGGCAACGGAGGCCTTTGTTATGTGGGAGCCGGATGAAAAAAGTCTCCATGAAGAAAAACTGGGACAATCCGCGCGAGAACACCATGCCGGCAGTGGCTCGGGTGCCCGCGTCCATGGAGATCGGGGGCGTGATGGTGGCCCCGGCTACAGTGCTCGCGCCGATGGCCGGAGTGACGGATACGGTGTTTCGCCGGTTCATCCGGAATGCCAGCATTTTTACCGGCAGCGAGAGTGCGGTGGCCGGCGATCCTCACCTGGTGGAAACGCCGATTAGCAACCAGCAGTCGGGTTGCGGCCTGATCATGACCGAATTCACCTCGGCGGACGGCTTATCGCGGATGCGGGAATCGAAACGCAAGCGATATTTGTCGTACGACGAGGATGAGCACCCCATCTCTGCGCAGCTGTTTGGGTCGGATCCGGTGACTCTGGCCGAGGCGGCGAAGATAGTCGAAGATGCCGGGTTTGACCTGGTGGACCTGAATCTTGGCTGTCCCGCCAAGCGGGTCGTCAGTTGTAACGGCGGCAGTGGCTTGTTGCGGGACTTGCCCCATATTGCCACCATCTTTGAGCGGGTGCGGGCGGCGGTGCGGATTCCGTTCACCGTGAAATTCCGCATGGGTTGGAGTGACGAGCACATTGTGTGTGTTCCCCTGGCCCGGCTGGCGCAGGAGAGCGGCTTGAATGCGGTAGCGTTGCATGCGCGGACGCGGGAACAGGGTTATGCGGGCCAGGCACGGTGGGAATATATTGCCGCCGTGAAAGATGCGATTCGCATTCCGGTGATTGGGAATGGGGATATTCGTTCCCCTGAGGATGCGTGCACCATGGTCGCGGAAACGGGATGCGACGCGGTGATGATTGGCCGCGCCGCGCCGGCGAATCCATGGATCTTCCGCCAGATCGCGCAATATACCGCTTTCGGCAGCTACGAGCAGCCGACACCGATGGACAGGTATCGCATGATCCGCGACTACTTCGTCATGCTGATGGAAGAGACCGAGGAGACGGCTGCGATCGGAGGCCGGATGAAGCAGTTTGCCTCATGGTTTACGCATGGCGTGCCGGGCGGAGCGATTTTGCGCAAGAGTATTTACGAGGCGAAGAGCGGCGACGCGGTGCTCGCCGCGGTGGACGCGTTTTTCGCTGCGCAGCCGGAGCTGGTCACGGCCGAGGCTTAGTCAACGGCCGAAAGAGAAACTGCAGATCCGCGGACCTTCGTGGAAACGCCGAGTACCTCTATCTCGACCCACTTCGTTTCCGATAAACCACCTTCGGCTCGGTGCGCCAGGCTTCATTCAGTGCGATCAGCGTCCAGTCAATAGCCGGGGAGAGGTGCTGCAGCACGGTGTCCATCGATGGATGCACACGCAGCGCGGGAACGATGAAATAGAGCAGCGGCGACTGCGCGAGCAGTTCGACCCCGGGAAAATATCCGTTCTGCTTCAGCTCACCCGCTCCATTCGAAGTACGCTGCTGCTGCAACCAGTGCACCCGGATCCAGTAATCCAAACCCTGAAGCGGGAAATGCAAGATCCTCGTCCACTTTCAATTCGAGGATCGCCAACCGTCCGCCGCTGGTAACCGTGAGCAAATCCAGCATGGCGCGGTCAGACCCTGCAAAGGCCGGCACCTGGTGGTAAATAACATGGCGCCCCAGGCAATCGTCCATCCGGCTGAGATCCTGGGCAAGGATCGATTGCAGCCAGGACTCCGGTTGCAGGCGAAACAGCGGATTGCGTGCACTGCCCTCCGGATAGCGGCTCTCAAATAGCCGTTGCATCAACCCTACGAAAAGAGCTTCTGTCTCTTCCAACAACGGAGTTTCACTTGCGCCCGCCCCAAAGGTCACGTGGGCGTGGCGCTCGAAGGAGCCGGACGCAAATTCCTGGCGCACGCGCGCGAATTCCAGGCCGTACAGGGAGAGAGCGACTTCGTTGGCGTGACGCGCGGCAACGCTCACCCGGCTCTGCATGCCCGCGGGCAATAGGCGCATCACGCGAGCCACGCCATCCTGGGCTCGCTCCACTGCTGCCTGGGGATTGAAGGCATGCACCAGGCGCATTTTCAGATTGCCCTGATCGGCGGTATCGATGCTCATCAGCTCCTCGCTGCCCGCGCCTACTTCATAGAGCTCCCATTGCGCCAGCTCGCGGTTGAGCCATGCCATACGCGCCCGCGTGGTGCTGCCGCAGCCCGCGGGCAAAAAGACCTTGAGCCCCTGGCATACGCGTTTATCCGCGCAATGTTCCCGGCAATACGCGAGCCAGAGAATCCCCAGGGTCAGCACTCCATCGATGATCGCCGGACTCTCCTCAGCATTGACCCCGATGAGCGCCCAGCATTGCTGGCCGCGGACCAGCAGGCCGCGCGCGTAAGCAGGCCCGAAGCTGTGCTCCAGGTCCATGGCCGAGCGCAGGCTCTCTATTTTGTACTCGTTAAAGTGACGGACCAGCAGCCGCTCGAGCAGCTGCAGGTACCTGGTCCGGGAGAGGGCTCGGGTGGCCGGGGTTCTCAAGTCGCGATCCCTCACTACCTCGAGCGATTGCGGGCGCTGTGTACCCAGGCGCCGCACGCGGATGCGCAAAGTCTCTTTACGCGCTTCCAGACCCACCACGGTGCGGACCATGTTCCGCTCTTCAGACCAGAGATGCAGCACACAGCGGCCATGCTCGGCCGAGAGGGAGTAGCGGGCCGTGCCCATCTCGAACAGCACCCGCCCATCCTCGAGCAGGGCGGCGTGAGGATAATCAGAGAAAAATTGTTCCAGCAAACGGGCGAGTTCCGCGGGAGAGACTTCAGGCTTCCCGCGGATTTCCAATTGGGTTTACCAGCCCATGCGCTGAGACAACTGGGTCACGTGTGCGGTGTGGTGGCGGCCGTGCCAGTCATAGAGAATGACCGCCTGTTCGATCGATTGCCGGCCCAGTCGCAGGATGCAGATATCCGCGCTTCCATTCCTGCTCATCGAGCGAGGCAAAGAGCCGCGCCCAACGCAGGTGGAGCGATTGCAACAGATCGAGTGAGGTCGATACCGCCTCAGCTGCGCGCATCTTCCAGCTCTGCCCAGCGATCTTCCTTGTAAGCAAAGATGGTGGGCCAGTCCTCGGTCAGGCCAAGGCGAACGCGGTTATAGGCGTTCATGTGGCTGTCGGCGACGTGGTGGACCAACTGGCGTACGGTCCAGCCGCCCGGCCGGTAGGGGGTTTCAAGTTGTTCCTCGGAAAGAGGTGCGACGGCCTTGCGCAGGTTCTGCGGCAGCTGCCGGATGCCTTCGATCGCGGTATTCCGCTCCTGCGGAGTGAAGGACTCCGCCCGCTCGGACCGCCGATGGGATAACGCGAGAATCGCCGGATGTCATCAGGACATCTTAGAGCAATTGTCACTCGGCGGGCTCGATGGCGTAGTAGCCTTTGCGCGACTGCACCTTCAGGCCATCGCCTTTGCACTCAACGTCGATCTTGCGATAGCTCCCGTCCAGCTTGGCGTTGGTCGGGGTATAGCTGGCAACGTACTGGGTGCGCAGCTCTTCCTCAATCTGCGAGAAGGCGTCTTCCATTTTCTTGCCGTTGTTGCCCACGTCGATGACCCGGCCGCCGGTCTCTTCCGCCATTTTTCTCATGTGCGTCACCGCTGTAGCCCATGGTATAAACGCCCCGCCCGTAGAAGCCGCGATCGGCGATCAACAGAACGTACACGATGGTGTTGGCCTTCTGTGCGGCTTCGATGGCACCCTGAATCTTCTCGCATGCTGCCCTGGTCTTCGCCATCGGAAAGAATGATGATGGCCTTCCGGCCGGTTTCCTGTTGCAGCTTGTCATGCGTGGCCAGGTAGACCGCGTCGTAGAGGAGCGTGCCCTTGGGCGTACCTGAGGGCATGCCGCCCATGCCGCCCGGTGCCCACATTGATTTCTGCCTTATCCATGGCACGGGCCAGCGCATGCGCGTTGCTGGTGTAGTCGGAAAGAAGATCGACGTTGACATCGAAGGAGATGAAAAAAGCTTCATCTTTGGAACGCAGAACGCGGCTGAGAAAAGCGGCGCCGGCCTGCTGCTCCAAAGGCAGGACGTTCTGCTGGCTGCCGCTGGTATCGAGCAGGATGCCCAGCGTCAGAGGCTGATCGTTCTCGGCGGCGAAGTTCTTGATCTTCTGCGGCGCCTTGTCTTCCAGGATGTTGAAGTCATCCTTGGTGAGGTGAGGGATCAGCGCGCCGTGCTTGTCGTGAACGGTGAAGTAAAGGCTGACCAGGTTGACGTTCACCTTGAGGGTCGCGACCGGCTGCTGCTGGTCGTCCTGATTGGGGTCTCCGGCGGGCCCCTGGGGCGGAGCGTCGGGGGACGGTGCGACCTGGGCCACTGCGCGGAACGGCGGACAGCACACAGGAAGGCGCACAGCAAGACCGCCCAGCGGGAAGGCGGAAGACGGAATTTCATGGAGGTTAGACGATGAAACATGGCGAACGATACCTCGGAAAACGGAACAGGCCCACCTTACAACGCCAACAGCGCGTCTGGTAATCTTATCTATCTAATAGTAAGTCACAACGAGTGAGCGGGACCGAGGATGGCCATGAACCGTTTCGTCCGCCTGGGGGAACTTCTGGTGAGGCAGGGTGTCTTGGCAATCGCGTTTTTGCTGCCGTGTGTTGCGTTCGGGTCAACAGGTGCCGGATGCTCCGACACCGCAAGCGCCGGACGTCTGGGCACGCTCACCTCCGGCGTGACCCCGGGAAAGGGAGCGCAAGCTCCTCAGGATCAGAACGCAAACCCCACTCAACCGTCGCCGGCCGCCGGCGGGCAGCCAGCCGGCCAGGATCAGACCAGGGAGCGCCACCCGAAGTTCCACCATCCGGCGAGCTTCGAAAAGACATCCCGACCTTTGTCACCCGGGTCAACTACGTCGTAGTTCCGGTGACGGTGCTGGACAAAAAACATCAACAGGTGGCCGGATTGACCTGGCGGGATTTTCAAATTTATGAGAATAATATTCGCCAGCGCATCGATTTTTTCAGTGCCGACGCGGTGCCGCTCTCCGTTGCCCTGGTCATCGACCAGAGCCTGCCCCGGGACACCATGAAGAAGGTGAACGATAGCCTGTCTGCCATCCAGGGTGGGTTCACCCCTGCCGATGAAATGGCGGTGTTCACCTATGCCGATGGAGTAAACAATCCGACCGACTTTACCGCGGCGTTGAGTGCGCGTGTGCCGGCCGTGCTGGAGAAATCCAAAAAGTCTGGCGAATACCTGGGACCCCCCATCACCGGCGGTCCGCTGGCGGGAGGCCCCAGCATCAACGGGCGAGCGATGGATCCAAATCTCAGCCCACAGCGCGGGAATTCCGGCTTTCTCGTCTATCCCAAGGAGATCCATACCCTCAACGATGCCATCCTGGCGGCGGGCAAAGCCCTTTCCACCCGGCCACAGGGCAGCCGCCGCATCATTTACGTAATCAGTGATGGGAAGGAATCGCGCAGCAAAGCCAACTACCGCGAGGTGGTGCGTTACCTCGAACCCAACCAGATCGCGGTTTACGGCACCCTGGTCGGCGATTCGGCCACCTGGGGCCTCGGTTATCTGGACAAGTTCAAGATCCCCCTGCTGCCGCTTTCGCCGGACAACATTCTGCCCAGGTACACGGATGCGACACGGGTGGCCACCTCTACTCTGAATTTTCTGACGAATGGGATCCAGCGGAGCTTTGCGGAACTTGCGGCCCTGGCGCGTACCCAATACACCCTCGGCTACTACAGTCACGTTCCTGTTATGGACGGCAGATACCGCACGCTCGAAGTTCGGGTAAAGCGGCCCGACCTGGACGTCATCGCCAAGAAGGGGTATTACCCTACGGCGACCAACCTCTCGCGATGATCCTGGCAGCCGTCGGGCACCCGGGCTTGAGCTTTGTCGGCCTGGGGCTGGCGGCTTCCGCATTCTGGGGCGCGAGCGACTTTCTCGGTGGCCTCGCCACCCGCAAAGCGCACGTTGTTCTGGTGGTTGCGATGGCCCACGGCCTCAGCCTGGGATTGTTGCTGCTGATCGCGTTATCCACTCATGCCCCGTTACCCACCCTGCACTTCGCTCTGGTGGGTTTGTGTGCCGGCGCGTTTGGAGGGATGGCGCTTCATTCTCTACTACCAGGCCTTGTCTCTGGGCGAGATGGGCCTCACGACCGCCCTCACCGGCCTGCTCACTGCCTTGGTCCCGGTCGTCTATTCTTTCTTTGACCAGGGCTCGCCCAAGTCCAGCCAGCTCGCGGGCTTCGTGGTGGCGGCTGGCGCGATCGCGCTGATTGCTTACGCGCCGGCCGGCGCGCCTCGCCCCCTGGCCCTTGGCTTGGCAACCTTGGCCGGGCTGGGTTTTGGCGTGTTTCTGGTGGTATTGAAAGTCGGCAGCGCTCACGGCCTGCTGTGGCAGCTCATTTATTCCCGCATGGCGAGCGCCACATTGGCGTGCGCGCATGGTGATTGGGGTCCAGGCGCGCAATGTAAGGACGCGGCAGTTGGCGCAAGCAGGCTCGCGACGAACGCGTTTCTTTTGATCGCCGGATCCGCCGGGGTGCTCGAGGCCACAGGGAGTTTGCTGTATATGCGGTCGGCCACCGAGGGACGCCTGGACGTGGCGGCCGTATTGGCCTCGCTCTACCCGGTCGGTCACGATTATGCTGGCGGCGTGGTTTTTGAAGGAACGTACGACGTCGAGTCAGGCATTGGGAATGGCACTGGCGTTAGGCGCCGTCGTGCTCGTTTCCCTGTAACGCAACACGGTTACTTGACCTCGGTCGTCATTTCGGCTTGGGTGCGGGGGCGTCCTGCTTGACAGGATCCGGCGTGCCCTTGATGGCATCCTTGAAGCCCCGCATTCCCTCGCCCAAGCCCTTACCGAGCTCAGGAAGTTTGCGAGGGCCGAAGATCAAAAGTGCGACCACCAGAACGACGATCAGGTGAGTAGGTGTAAGTAGTTCGCCCATGGAATTTCTCCGCTTTTTCTATTGTCGCACAGTAGGCACGTGCCTGTGCCGCGCTGATCGTGCCCACTCATAGTACGCCTATCGCGAGGACGTTCGGATCAACCGGGTGGTCATTTGCGGTGGCTCCCCTGCCAGGCGGCTGCGACCATCTTGTAGAAAGTCGGAGAGGTTTTCTCCTTGACCCAGGGTCAGCCGGCGATACACCTTGATCAGCGGATAAAGCCGGGCTCCGCGGATCACCAGAGTGGGAACAGCGGCAACGCCCTCCCCGGGATACGGCCGAAAGCTCCCATTCCCCGGCAAAGCGTCTGCGGATCACCTCGCCGAAGTAGCTGCCCCACAGACGGGTCTGGAACTCCAGATCTTCGGTCGATTGGCCGTCGAGGATCTGCTCCAGCACATCGACCGAGGACTCGCTCAAGTCAAGGCGCTGGCGATGGTCGTTCCAGGCGACACGAACGGCTTCCTCCGCGTACGCGCTCATCATCTCGGCGAGAGATGCGAAGTTGCTTTCGGCCAGATTCGCTTTGATCGCTCATAGCGTCAGCCTAACGCTTCTGGCGTCTGACAGGAAGCGAAGTGCAATGTATCTTAAGGATTACCGGTGTACAGTTTGCGGAGGTTTGGTTGAAGGCAATTGGTGTTGCTGCACGGAAGTGGGGGGCCGTCCTCCTGGGTCTTGGGTTATTGAGTACGGGTTGGATGCTGGGCAGCATCGCGGAGGCGCAGGTCGTTCCGCCTGCGCAGACGATACCGGAAGCACCCTCGCTCCAGAACGAGTCGCTGAAGCCTCTCGATTATCGAAATAAATACGATATTTATGGCGGCCTTGCCTCCTCTCATTTCAACGCCGGTCCGGCCCTGATCCCGGGCGCAAACCTGGGCGGTTTTGACGTTCAGGGAACGCATGTGGCTAAGCATGCGTCTGGGCGTAACGGCCAATGTTCGCGGCTATTACGGGACCACCGGGGTGGTGCCTAACCCATATAACATCCGCGGCCCCTTCATTTATGGAGCACCTGTTTATGGGTGGACCCTCCATCCGCGGCCCAAAGAATGAGCACGCCGCGTTGACCTTCCATGCTCTTGTGGGGGCTCGTATGGAGTGTTTGACTCCGCTATCGACCAGGGATCTGACCGGACCGAATCTGGGGCTCTTCAACAACGGCCTGGCCCTGGCGACAGCGCTGGGCGGGTCCCTCGATCTGAACCGGTCCCGCGAGATTGTCGCTGCGTATTTCGCCGGATTATCTTCTTACCCGTTTGGCGGCGTGTCGCAGAACGAATTCGCCATTTCGGTGGGCGTCCTGTATCGGTTGAGAAAGCAAGTAGCGCCTGGACCCGTAAACAAATGAGAGTGCCCGACCGTACAGAAACCGCATCGGGTAGCCTATCCGTTTGCACGGCTTTCCATGGGAAGCCATTGCGGCTTCCACGCAGTCTGGGCAAGCCACTCGATCGGGGCCCACCATCGATCCGATCGCTCGAGTCATATGAGGAAAATCAATGCGGCTGATTTCGTCGCTGGGCTGATGGTAGTCCGCATGAAGCCCAAAGCTGGAAACGGTTTGGGCAATAATCCCTCGCCGCGCGAGACTGTAGTTATCCGACCGCTTGAAGAAATGTTGCTGCGGGGTGAGGGTCGGCAACCAGGCGCGCCCCATGGCGCGCCAGCTCGGGCCCCAGGTCGCTGCGATCGAAACCGGTAAGCCATAGACCCATCGCGGGGCAAAGCCGGATCACGACGGCCGATCATTTCAAACTCCAGGTTGGCAACGATCTGCTCCAGCGGTACAGGCGGATGATCAAGAAAGTATCGATTTCCGTAGCCTCCGATTTCCTCTGAACCAAACAAGACAAAGAGAATGGTGCGCGCCGGGCGCGCCCGCGCGGCAAAACACTCGCGCCAATTCGATCACCGCCGTGGTCCCGGAAGCATCATCATCGGCCCCGTTGTAAATGCGGTCCCCTTCTTTCTGCGGCCCAATTCCCAGGTGATCCAGGTGTGCGGTCAGCAGGATTGCGCCCCTTCCCGGATCGGAGCCGCGCAGAATGCCCACTACGTTCCAGGTCTCCGTTCTGGGCACCTGGGCGAAACCCGCCATGTAGTGCGCGATCGGCGGCGGCAGAGTGGATGGTAAGGGCGCCTTTTGCAGGAAACTGCCCCCATCGCCGCCGGGCTCCAGGCCAAAGCCGGCGAACAGCGAGGCAGCATAGAGTGCGGCCAGATGCTCGTCACGGGTGCCGCTGCCCCGCCCCTGGAGTTCATCGGAAGCAAGAAAGGCCATATCTGCCGCGGATGCAAGGAGCGCAGAGCGCTGCCGGGGCCGGTTTCGTCGTCTGCGAATAGCAGGTGGTCGCACTCAGCCACAACACACAGAGAACTGCCTTGGGGAACGACATGCATCGGGAAAGTATAATGGAGCTCTTCCGAGTAGTTTCATTGAGCGGATACCGGCGCCTCATCGTCTGGTGCTTTGAGACTGCCCCAACGAAATGACAGCTTTACAGGCAAGGGACATTGATGCGCCGAATTCAGGGTTTGTGTGGTTTGTTTCTCCTCGGCTTGACGGGTTGCGGTGGTTTCTTTGTCCCTCAGACCAACAGCGGCGGCGGCACCAACACCGGCGACTATCTCTATGTCGGCAACGGGAACGATCACCTACATTGCCGGGTTTGGAGTAAACAGCAGCGGGGCTCTTTCGGTCCTCAGCGACTCGCCCTACAACAACGGGGTTGCCGCACAATCGTTGGCGGTGACGCCCGCCAATACGTTCCTGTACGCCGGCACCACCAACGGCATCTACGCTTACGTCATTAACAGCAACGGTTCGATCACGGTGTCAAATAGCGGCAGCGCCGTCGCCCAGGATATGGTCGCAACCCAGATGCAGGTGGACAGCACGGGCAACTATCTGCTGGCCTCAGGCATTGGCACGGCGATCGGCGCGCAGGCAATCGGCATCTACACAGATCAATACGACCTCGGGCTGTTGACCGCGGTCAGGGGTTCTCCCCATACCGCTCTATACCGGGAGCGGTTCCACGCCAGCGGTGGTGACGCCGACCGGATTGCTGATCACGCCCAATAACTCTTACGTTTATGTCTCCCTGGGCGCTCTGGGAGTGCAGGTATTGACTTTGGGTTCGGGCGGGGCTCTCAGCGCCGGCAGTGCACCCTTGCTTCTGCTACCCATCAGCACTTCGATCAGCCCGTCGGACACTGGGCTGGCCAGTGATCCTCTCTCCGCATTCCTCTTCGTCTCCGAGATCAACAGCGGCCTTCGCGTGCTGAGCATCGGCACGGGCGGGTCGCTCAAAGAGGTTTCAGGTTCGCCCTATGCCGTAGGAACGGGACCGAACGGAGTGGTCCTCGATGCGACGGGCAGTTACGTCTACGTTGCCAACAAGGGCAGCAACAACATCAGCGCCTTTAGCCTCACCGCGGCTTCGGGCAAACTGACGGCGATTGCAGGATCGCCCTTTAGCTTCGGGAGGACAGTTGCCGACCGCACTGGTAAACGACAATTCCAAGAAATTCGTTGCGGTGATCAACTCGGGTTCGAACGGTTCCGCGGGGAACAGCGACTTGCAGGTTTTCAAGTTCGATACCACCACGGTCGGAAAGCTCGACCCCGTTTCTACCGGTAGCACGGGCACTGATCCCACCACCCCGCTTTCCCTCGCAGCCTCGCACTGATTTGGAGCCGAGTGTCCAAGCAGCTTGAAAACGATCTGATCTTTGTCTCGATCGCGGCCTATCGTGATCCCCAGCTGAATGCAACCGTGGCGGATTGCCTTAGCAAGGCCCATCGTTCTGATCGTTTGCGATTTGGCATCTGCTGGCAACACGGCGAGGATGATTCGCCACCGCCCTACGCCGGCGATCCTCGCTTGCAAATTGTGGACATCCCCTGGAGAAACAGCAAAGGCGCCTGCTGGGCTCGCGCCGAAGCCATGAAGCTGTGGCGGGGCGAGCGGTGGTTTCTCCAGGTAGATTCGCACTGCCGTTTCGCCCCTGGCTGGGACGAAACTCTCATCCGCATGATGGGACAAACCGCAAGTCCTAAACCCGTTCTGAGCACTTATGCGACCCCATTTACGCCGGGACCAACGGAGATCTTGACGGGCGCGCCGCTCCAGATGGGCTTCCAGGGCTTCACCACAGACGGCATTCCGCATATGAAGCCAATGGCCATCCCTCATTGGGAGTCACTCCATCGGCCTTTGCGTGCGCGATTCCTTTCCGGGGGCTTTCTCTTTTCCTCGGGCAATTTTGTCCGCGAAGTCCCCTACGACCCCGAACTTTACTTCCTGGGCGAGGAAGCCTCGATGACCGTGCGCGCCTTCACCCACGGGTACGACTTGTTTCATCCTTGCGAAACTATCGTTTGGCACGACTATGTCCGGAAAGATGCGGTCAAGCACTGGGACGATCATACGGAAGCGAATGAAACCGAAATCCAGTGGGGTGAGCGGGATGTGCGGAGCAAAAACAAAATCAGGAAATTGCTTTTAGGTGAGCCGGTGAATGAGTTTGGTCTGGGAAACGTACGCACCATTGAGGACTTTGAAGCATACGCCGGGCTGTCGTTTCGCTTGCGCAAGGCTCATGACTACACCGTGCGCTCGGAAGAGCCTCCCAATCCAAAGTTGGAGGAGGGCTGGGCGGAGGAGATCTACTCCTGGCTGGTTCGGATCAAATTGAACAGGAGTGAGCTGCCTGCTGATTGTTGGCGCGACTCTTCTTTCTGGTACATAGGAATTTGTGACAAAGCTCGTAACGAAATTTATCGCCGCGATCTCTCGCCGCAGGAACTCGCGCCGCTCGCCGGGCAGCAGTCAGAAATCGAGCTGGTTTGCGAACTACAGTCCGGGAGCATTCCTGCAGGATGGACTGTATGGCCGGTCAGTCGCTCGCTCGGGTGGCTTCAGAAAATCGAGGGCCAACTGCGAGAGGAGGATTTTACGATTCTTTTGGACGAGGATGAATGACGTGGGCAGGCGAAAAAAATGCCCATCCCTTGGGCCTCTGTTGTGGCCTGCAGGGATGGGCTCGGCATGACAAGGTACTAGCTAAAAAGTCCGTTCAGGCCATTGGGGAAAAAGACCCCGGTGTATTTTGAGCCTGACGCGGGAATGTTTGCGCTGCCGGTAACGATCTTGAGCACCTGGGTCGTGGTGCGGCTATAAGTTTTGGAGTAGTTGGGAGAGCCGGTCTGCGCATCAACGATGGTGGCAGCGCCGTTCATCGTACCAGCCGGTTGAATCGTAACCGTCTGGAGGCCGACCCCGATATCATCCGTCGTCGAGCTGCCATCGAGGGACATGCGCGTCGCGGAAATCTTCTGCGTGTAGCCTTGGAGTCCAGCTTTACCATCCGGATCCGCGATGAAGATGGAAGTCCGCACCAGCCCGGCATGATAGGCTTCGGTCCCCAGAATACCGGCCGCCGCTGCTAGATACGGAGCCTGCGTGAGCAACGGAGCAGCCCCGCTGTAAGCCGTGACTCCCACATCCTCGAAGATATAGGCGCCGATCAGGAAATCAAGATCGTTGGCGAAAGGATCGAAGGTGCTTGCGATGCCCGCCGCACCGGCCAGGGTGTTGAAGCTGTTGTAGAGGTCCAGGTTCGGCTGGGCGACAGCAGGCAGCTCCCAACGCGGCGCGCAGAAAGATGACGTGATTGCGCTCTTCCTGAGCCGTTTCGGTTGCATACGCCTGAATCGCGGGAAGCGTCCACGGAACCAGGCAGCTGGCTTTGCCCCCTGGCTTGGTGACCACGCTGCCGCCAACTGCGGACCCATTGCCCGCGACGATGGGAACTCCCACGTAATCGATGGTTGTGCCCCGCGGTTGCGAGAGTATAGAAGTTGGCTTCGAGATACTCCAGGTTCAGTGCGAAGTTCAGGATGTCAGAGTCGGTATAAGCAGGAGCGGATTGCGCTTCTGCTAATTTGACTCCCGCGAAGGCAAGGCCGGCGAGAGCAGCTCCGCCGAGCGCGAGCATCTTGCGCCGACTGTTTACGATGATTTCATCAAGTTGCTGCGTTTCTAAAGTTGCCATGGGTTCTCCGTCCTTAGCTCGCGGTTACGCTGATGTTGCCGTTCAGACCATTGGGGAAGAAGCCGCCACCCTTGACGCCCGCTCCCGGAGGCGCAGCATACACAATATGCAACACCTGGTCTGTCGTGCGTGCGTAAGTGATCGAGTAGGTCGGGTCGGCAGCGACGATCGTGCTGGCGGGCATATACGCGGTGGGAACGAACGGAATGGCATAAGGCGGAAGAGCAGTGAGCGTGGTTTCATTGCCACCGCCCAGGGTCGCGCGCAGCTTGCTTATCTGTTGCGCGTAGGTTACGTAGGTAGGATTGGGCGTGACCAGGGTGGCCGTCTTGGTTGCTGTCGCAATGGAGTCGGCAATCAGCAAGGTGCGTATTTCTGCAGCGTGGTATGCCTCGACTGCGAGGATCGATGCAGCTGCCGCGAGGTAAGTCTTGCCCGTCATGGTGTTGCTGAGAAGACCAGCCGCACCGTGATAAGCGGTGACGCCGACATCCTCGAATACAAACGCGCCGACCAGAAACGCCTCATAACTGCCGAAGGGATTGAAGGTGGAACCGATGCCGGCGGCCGAGGCTGCCGCATTGAAGCTATTCATTAGGTCGATGTCGGGGCGGGACACGGCACTGGAGCCCAGAGCCGAGCGAAGAAAGCGGACGTGGTCCAACTCGTTCTGCGCAATCTCATAAATGTAATTCTGTTGCGCGGTGGTGAGACCTGGAACCATGGTGGTCGAAGGGACAACAACCGTGGTGGTTGCATTGCCTGTGTCGGCGGCCGAGAGACCATTGCCGGTCGCGGCGCGGAGGTAAAACTCAGCTTCCAGATATTCGAGGTTGAGAGCAAAATTCAGATAGTCAGCATCACCCAGGACAACGGGCGCTGGTGTGGGCGTAGGGGTGGGTGTAGGGGTCGGGGTCGGCGTTGAACTGCCACCGCATCCAGCAACGACCGCGACTGCAGCCGCTGCGCCGGAGCGCGCCATAAAGCTTCGACGAGTGAGCGCTTTATCGATGAGCTCAGTGAGCTTTTTTTCCATGAATTTGCCTCTCCTGCTTGAAAGATCAAGCGATACCCGAGCCGAAGACCCTGCACCACTCGCTGTTTTGAGTAACGTGTTCAGGTCATGCATCGGATTGCGACAAAGTCACGAATTCGTTGAAAAGTACGATTGATTACAACGAAAGTTGCAGGATCTCGTTTTCCCAAAGCGGGAGGCGTTAACCACTCAGCCTCGCTACCACCCATGCGCCATTCCGTTGATGTGCCTTGGGTAGGGACCATAAGGAACACTGCGTCTTGGATTTTTCGCTGAACTCGATGGTCTAATGCTGACAGGGAGATTCGCCCCCGAATGTTTGCTGCTTTGCCGTATTTTCGCCGAACTGGTCCTCGCCCGCGCCTTTGCTTCGCAATCTGCGTTGCTCTGATGGCCGCACTGAGCGGGTGCACCCGTTTGCGCGAACATCTCAAGCCCGAAATGGTCTACGTCGTCGCCAAGCAAACCTATCTGCGAGATCGGGTGGCCGCTGTATCAAATCGGGTCGCTTTGGTAAGCAACGGAGAACCGCTTGAGGTCGTTGAACACGGACGCCGCTTCCTCAAAGCCAAGACAGCAAGGGCGAGGTGGGCTGGATCGAAGATCATATGGTCATAGATCAGGCCGCCTATGACCAGTTTGCCGCCCTCGGGCAACAGCACGCGCATGACCCTGTGGTCGCCACCGGGGTGTTGCGCGATGACCTCTACCTGCATGTGAAACCCGGCCGGGAAACTGACCGTTTCTATCTTCTTCCGGAAAACGACAAACTTCAGTTGCTGATACGTGCTTCCGTGCCCAAACCGGCTCCCCCCAGGGCATGCTGCCTTTGCCCCATCCAACTGCGGGGGCAAAAGGGAAAAAAAGCGCTGGAGCCAAGGCGCCCTTACCAGGCGAACCTACGGTTCCCATGGAAGACTGGTGGCTGGTGCGCGACAGCCACGGCCAGGTGGGATGGATGCTCGCCCGCCGGCTGGACGTGGATGTTCCGGATGAGATTGCGGGCTACTCCGAGGGACAGAAGATCGTGGGCGCCTATGTGCTGACCAAGGTCTACGATGCGGAATCCTCGTTGCCGGACAAGATGGTGCCTGAGTACGTGTCGGTTACAAATGCCTATAAGGACGGGCTTCCCTACGATTTCGACCAGGTGCGGGTTTTTACCTGGAACATGAAAAAGCATCGCTACGAAACCGCCTATCGGCAGCGGAACATGCAAGGTTATCTACCGGTCAAGGTCAGCGAAGCCAAAAATGCTCAGGGCCAGTCTGTGCCCGAGTTCTCCATCACCGTCGCTACCAGTGACGAGGTCAAGGTCGATCCGCTCACCGGGGCCACCCGGCCGGCGCAAACCGACGTGCTGAATTATCAGCTGGAAGGCGGCATGGTAAAGCGTGTCACAACGGGCGGCCCTCCTCCGGTTCCGGCGACGGCAAACTCAAAGCCCGCTGAAGCATCCCCCCATCACCACCACGGCAAGGGAAGAAAAACCGGCGGGTAGGTTGCCCCAACCAATGCTTCGGGTGCCCCATTCAAGCCCTCTTTTGGCTTGACCGTGTGGCAATCGCATCCACCGCCTTGTGAGAGTCTAAAGTTTCGGTGAGAGTCGATCAACCAAGTCGCCTTCCGAGGACAACCTTGTTCAGGCCAAGTGTTTCTGTCGAACCTCGGGGCTAACCGAATTGTCAGTCCCGACCTCAGAGATCTTAGAACCGGGTTTCCTTCCGGGTAATGTTCTCTGAGTGGCATTCAACTCAGAAAATCAGCGATCGCGCCTACCACGATCTCCTGTTCCTGAAACGTGAGTTGGGAAAACATGGGGAGCGCCAATACCTCGGCCGCGGCACGCTCACTCTCCGGAAAAGCTCCTGCTGGGTAGCCCAGGCTCTGCAAAGCGGGCTGCTGATGGAGAGCCAGGGGATAGTAAATCTCCGATCCCACGCCCCGATCGCGAAGAAACGCCCTCAATGGATCGCGACGGCGAACCCGAATCACGTACTGATGGAAAACATGAGTGGCCCTTGACCTGCGTTTTGGGCAAGACCACTCCATTTTTCGGATAAGGGCCCGGCTCCGCCAGGCCTGCCCGCTCGAAAAGCGCACGGTAGTTCTCGGCAAGACGCCGCCGCTCCCCATTCCAATCGTCGATGAAGCCAAGCTTCACCAGCAAAACGGCGGCTTGCAGCGTATCCAGGCGGCTGTTCCACCCGACCACATCGTGGTAATAGCGGCGGTGCATTCCATGCGCCCGCAAGAGGCGGATTCGTTCAGCAATGGTATCCAGTCCAGTCGTGACCATGCCCGCATCGCCGGCCGCGCTCAGGTTCTTGGTAGGGTAAAAGCTGAAAGCGGCCGCGTCGCCCAGGGCGCCCGCCTGGCGCCCATCCCAGCGGGCTCCGAAGGCCTGGGCAGCGTCTTCGATCAACGCCACGCTGTGCTCCTGCTTGAGCTGCTCAAAACAATCCCACTCGACCGTCTGGCCGTAGAGGTGAACCGGCAGGATGGCTCGAACCTTGGAGCCGGATTCCAGGCATACCTTGGCCGCAGCTGGACTGAGATTGAAGGTCTCCGGATCAATATCCGCGAGCACCGGTTGGGCTCCGGTGCGCAGAATGGCGCTGGCGGTCGCGAAAAAACTGAAGGCGGTGGTAACAACCACATCGCCCGGGCCAATTTCAGCCCCTTCGAGCGCTAACCAGAGGGCGTCGGTGCCGGAAGAGCAGCCGATCGCATGGGCTACCCCGCATTTCTCCGCGGCGGCGCGCTCGAATTCCGCCACCTGGGGGCCCATGATGAAGTTTTGTGAAGAAAAGACGCCTTCTACGGCCCGGAGGAGCATCGGGCCGATGGCACGATATTCACGCGAAAGGTCCAGACTGGGCACCCTCAGCGGAGCACCGGCCGGACTTTCTCTCCCATCTCCCACATTCGTAATGGTACACCGGCAATTCGCGTGGCCGGCGAGCGGTTAGGATGCATCTAAGCCTTCGATCTCGTATGCCAAATGGCGCCGAAGGGGGCCTTTTGGGCTGAGGGTGCTACGGGGCTCCATTGCAACCGGAGAAGGCGTGTAAACTTTCTGTAGCAGGACTTGAGCCCGGTTCGGCTCCGAGCCCGACGTTGCAGTAGCTGCTAGTACTTGAGCATTTTCCATAACGTAACTCGACATTTAAGAAATTGGAGATCGGCACATGGACAATAAGCCGGCACAGAACATTCAGGACACGTTTCTTAATACGGTCCGCAAAGATAAGACTCCGATCACGATATACCTGGTCAGCGGAGTTAAACTCACAGGCAAAATACGCTCATTTGACAAATATTCTGTGCTGCTCGAAAACAACAGCCAGGAGCAGTTGATTTTCAAGCATGCCATCTCCACGGTGGTCAGCACGCGTTCCGTGCTGCACAGTGATCATCGTCCGAGCACTGGGGTGGGTCATCCTCCCGCGAGCGCTCCGGGCCTTGGCGGGGCGCGCCCTGACAGCGCGGTGGCGGAAGGCTAGCGCAGGATCTGCTGCGGTTTCGATGAGGGTTTGCTGAAAAACACTGGCGTTCCGTCTGACCGGGCGCTGCTGGTCGGTGTCGAGTTCGTCTCGCGGCCGTCGGCCGTTCCTCGTTCTGCTGCATTGGCGCGGGAAGCCGCAAAGCTGGCGGAAATCACGCGAACCGGCGGCGATGCAACCAGTCCAGGATCCCCTCCTGCACACGCCGACGCGGCTGCATCGTTTGCTGAATTTCGCGAGCTGGTCGCTGGTGCGGGCGCGGAAATTGTCGCCGAAGTGCTGCAGCGAAGGCCCAAGCCGGACCCTGCAACCTTGGTCGGCAAAGGCAAAGTAGAGGAGATCGCCGCAGTCGCGCAGTCGACGCAGGCTACCCTGATTCTCTTCGATCACGATCTGACCCCAACCCAACTCAGGAACCTGGAACACGCGCTGCCGGTACGGGTGGTCGATCGCACCCAGCTCATTCTCGACATCTTTGCCCGCCACGCGCGCAGCCGCGAAGGTCAGCTGCAGGTAGAACTCGCGCAGCTGGAGTACATGCTGCCCCGGCTGGCCGGCCGTGGCGCGGCCATGTCTCAGCTCGGCGGCGGCATCGGGACCCGCGGACCGGGAGAAACTCAGCTGGAAACCGACCGGCGAAAGATCCAACGTAAACTGCTGCAACTCAAACGCGAACTGGAAGACGTTCGCCGTGTGCGCACACAGCAGCGGCATCGCCGGGCGGCGGTCCCGGTACCGACAATTGCCTTGGTCGGCTACACCAACGCCGGCAAAAGCACCCTGTTCAATCGGCTCACCGACGCGGGAGTGCTGGCATCGTCGCGCATGTTCTCCACCCTCGACCCCAAGCTCCGCGCCTTGGTTCTTCCATCACGCAGAAAAGTTCTTTTATCGGACACAGTCGGCTTTATCAGCAACCTGCCGCACACCCTCGTCACTTCCTTCCGAGCCACCCTGGAAGAGGTGGAAAAGGCAGAAGTGCTTCTCCACGTGCAGGACTCCTCGAGCACTGCACCGCGAACAGCAGAAAGAGGACGTGGAAAAGGTCCTGGCCGAGCTGGGCGCGAAGGACAAGCCAACCGTCGCCGTCATGAACAAAGTCGACTTACTGTCACCGGAGCAGCGATCGACACTCGTGGCCGATCCATCCTCAGCGAGCATTTCGGCGACCACGGGAGAGGGGATAGGACACTTGCTTGCGCTGATGGATCGCGCTCTCACTGCCGATCCCATCGTCGAAGAAAAGTTCGTGGTTCCACAGAGAGAGGGCGCCGTGTTGGCAGCCCTGGACGCCGGCGCACTCATTTTGAAACGCGAGTTCTCAGGCGACTTCGTCGATCTGACAGTAGCCGGACCAGCATCCTTGCTGGCGCGATATCGCCAGTTCAGACAACCTAAAAAAGTGCTTAAAGTAAGGACGGGCCGGGGGGGTGGGAGCGGAGCGACTTCCCACGAGACCGGCCCTGTCTGACCCTGATCTGGGTCTAGGAAGTAATCAAAGTATACTCCTCAACGAAACGGGCTACAAAGAATAAACCTTCCAAAAGGCCCTGACCCTTTGGATACAAGGGGTAAGCCCGGTTCCTGCCGATACCCCCCAGTGCGCGACGGAAGCTTGGGAGGCTAGCCGGGTGCGGAAGGTTTGACAGCTAAATTTCGCCTCTGTTAAAAACAAAGGTCCCGGCTGTCACTACCGCTCTCCGCCTAAAATCTACCCATATACTGAATATTTGGCATGAACGAGACCTTACATCAACTCGGCGGACTACTGCTCGGCTCCGTACCGACCATTTTTCTGTTCCTTTTCCTCGTAATTCTTTACCGTTTTCTGGTTTACGGCCCCTGACCAGGGTGCTGAACGAGAGGCGCGAGCGGACCGAAGGGGCGATTGAGCAGGCAAACGCTGCCGCTGCCGCCGCCGCTGCGAAAACCCAGGAGTACGAGGCGCAACTCAGGGCCGCTCGTTCCCGGATCTTCCAGGCACGGCAACACAAGATGGAACAGTGGAATCGCGAACGGGACCGCGCCATCGCGGAAGCCCACGAAGCAGCCCAGAGCCAGGTACACGAGGCGAAGCTGGCCCTGCAGACGCAAGCTGCGGCGGCCCGCCGCACCCTGGAGGGCTCCATTGACGAGCTCGCGTCTGAGATTCTGCGCGCCATCCTTCCCAAAAGCACCTCGACGCCCGGTGCGACTCTGGAGCGAGTCCGTTGACCTTCTCACGTTTTTCCTTCTGTTTAGTTCTTTTATTGTCCTTGGCCAGCGCCCTGTGCCTGCCTGCGCGGGCCTGGCAAGCTGCCCCCGCGGAGGCTGGGACTGCTCCAGTACTGCGGCAAAGACCGACCGTCCGGCTGCCGACGCGGCGGACCAGGAGACCGGCGAGGATGTTTATCGCCACTCATCCTCGGTCAAGCTGCTAGCTCGCTGGTTCCATCTCGATAAAGAAGCGGCGGCACGCCTGTTCGAATACTTCAACTTCGCCATCCTCGCGGGCGCCATTTTGTTTGCCCTGTTGAAGGTACTTGCCCAAGAATTTCCGGGCGAAACGGGAAGACATTCAGCGCCGCCTGTCGGATGCGCGGACAGCTACCGAGCAGTCCAATGAACGTTTGTCCGCGATTGAGCAGAGACTTTCGCGGCTGGATGACGAAGTCGCCGCAATCGCAAAGCAGGCGGAGAAAGATAGTGTGGAGGATGAGGCTCGCATCAAGGCTTCCATCGAAGTCGAGCGGCAACGGATTACCGAGGCAGTAAGCAGGGATATCGCCGCAGCCTCGAGTGCGGCACAGCGGGATCTGAAGAGTTTCGTGGCCGGCCTGGCGGTGGATCGCGCGGCCCAGAGGATTGCGTTGACTGAGGAAGACGACCGCGCCCTGGTGCAGGAATTCTCCAGGAGCCTCGCGGTGCAAGCGCGGAATGGAGACAAAAACTAAATGTCTGCCTTCGCCGCCCGTTATGCCCGCGCCTTCGCTGATGTTGTGCTCGACACGAAGTTGGATCCCGCTGAAGCGGAGCAACAGCTGAATGATTTTGCCGCCACCTTTGCCGGCAGTAAGGATCTGAGGGAGGTTCTTTTGAACCCTTCCATCCCCACGGCGAAAAGGGTTTCTATTCTCGATGCGGTGAACCGCCGGATTGGCTGCGGACCCAAGGTAAGGAATTTTCTGGCAGTGCTGATCAGCCACGAGCGGCTGGCTGCGCTCGACGAGGTGATCGAGGAGTTCAGGTTGGAGATGAACCGGCGTTTGTCGATCTCCGATGCTGAAGTAGTAACCGCGCGCCCGCTGCAAGACCAGGAGCGGGCCAAGCTGGAGCGCGAGGTTGCCGAGCCTGGCCGGAACCCGGGTGAATGCAACCTTCCGCCAGGACAAATCGCTGATCGGCGGAGCGATCGTACGCATTGGAAGCACCATCTACGATGGTTCGGTGCGAGGCCGGCTGGAACGCTTGAAAGAGCGGCTGGTGGCGAACTAAGCAAGTCCGAAAAAAACCAAGCAACAAGAGAATTGACGGAAGAACGTATGGCTCAGATCAACGCAGACGAGATTACACAGCTCCTTAAAGAGCAGATTCAAAATTACGACGCGGAAATTCGCGTCGACCAAACCGGGACCATCATTTCCCTCGGCGATGGCATCGCCCGCCTCCACGGCCTGGACAAAGCCATGGCCGGAGAGATGCTCAAGTTTCCCCACGGAGTGGAAGGCCTGGCCATGAACCTCGACGAGGATCAGGTGGGCTGCGTCATCCTGGGCGATTACACGCAGCTGCGCGAGGGCGATGAAGTAAAGCGCAGCGGCGAGATCATGAGCGTGCCCGTGGGCAACGGCATGATTGGCCGCGTGGTGAATGCGCATCGGCCAGCCAATCGATGACCGTGGTCCCATTGAAGGGACAGAGCTCGCGCCCATCGAGCGCATCGCTCCCGGCGTAGTCGACCGCCAGGGCGTGCGCGAACCCATGTCCACCGGCATCAAGGCGATCGACAGCATGATCCCCATTGGCCGTGGGCAGCGCGAACTGATTATCGGCGACCGCCAGACGGGCAAAACAGCCATTGCGCTCGATACCATCATCAACAGCGCCAAGAACAACCTCATCTGCATTTACTGCGCGATTGGCCAGAAGCGGTCGTCGGTAGCCCAGGTGGTACAAACGCTGACCGAGTACGGCGCGATGGACTACACCATCGTGGTGGCCGCAACCGCGTCAGAGCCGGCCCCGATGCAGTACCTGGCTCCTTACGCCGCGACCAGCATGGGCGAGTATTTCCGCGATAGCGGGCGCCATGCACTGATCATCTACGACGATCTCTCCAAGCACGCCGTGGCTTATCGCGAGATATCGCTGCTGCTGCGCCGTCCTCCGGGCCGCGAAGCGTATCCCGGCGACGTATTTTATCTTGCACTCGCGCCTGTTGGAACGCTCGGCCAAGCTGAGCAATGAGAAGGGCGGCGGCTCGCTGACTGCGCTCCCCATCATCGAGACCCAGGCCGGAGACGTCTCCGCTTACATTCCAACCAACGTGATTTCGATCACCGATGGCCAGATTTACCTCGAAGGTGACCTGTTCAATTCCGGTGTCCGGCCGGCGGTGAACGTTGGTCTCTCCGTGAGCCGCGTGGGCGGCAGCGCGCAGATCAAGGCCATGCGCCAGGTGGCAGGAACCCTGAAGCTCGACCTGGCGCAGTATCGCGAGCTGGCTGCGTTTGCGCAGTTCGGCAGCGATTTGGATAAGGTGACGCAGAACCAGCTCAACCGCGGACAACGGCTCACAGAAATTCTGAAACAGCCTCAGTTTTCGCCGCTGTCGACAGAGAAGCAGATCGTCATCATTTTTGCCGGAACCAACGGCTTCCTCGATGATTTGAAAATCGAGGAAATTCGCGCGTTCGAGAGCGGCCTTTATCCCTACCTCGATTCGGCACAGTCTGGATTGCTGAATGACATCGTGGAAAAGAAAGCGCTGGACGATGACCTGCGCAACCGGATCAAGAGTGCCTTGACGGAATACAAACAGAATTTCCTGGCCGAGCATCGCGACGCCGCACTCAAGGAGTCGTCGGTAAAGCCGCTTACAGCGGAAGAGAAGAAGAAAGAAACGCAGAAGGTCTAACCGGAGTATGGCAAACGTTCTCGATCTACGACGGCGCATTCGCAGCGTAAAAAGCACGCGCCAGATCACCAAAGCAATGAAGATGATCGCTGCCGCCAAGCTGCGGCGGGCGCAGGAGCGCGCCATCTCCGGGCGGCCCTACGCGAACATGCTGGCCAGCGTGATCGGTTCGCTGATGCGCCACATTGACTTGTACGATCCTCAGACCGGAGACGTGCGTCACCCGCTCCTGCTGGCCCGCGAAGAGAAGCAGTCTCTCCTGATTGTTGTTTCCGGAGACAAGGGGTTCGCCGGCGGCTTCAACGGGAACATCACCAAAGCTGCCTTCCGTTTCATTACTGAGCATGGCGAGGAAAAGATCGACATTGCACCCATCGGCAAAAAGGCCCGGGACATGTTCCGCCGCCGCTATCCGCTGGCTTCGTTTGTCGATAAGCAGGACGAGGGCAACGGCAACGACCCGGCCGCGGATACCGGCGATCGCGACCCTGGTGCGCCCGCCCCTGCGCCGGAAACCAAGCGCCGCGGCGAACGCAAGAATCAGATCGAAGTGGCGGGGGACTATCCCGGCATGCTGGATAAGCCCAGCTTTGACCAGGTGGCCTTGATGGCGCGCGAAGTGGTGCACCGCTACATGGAAGAAGAGCTCGACGCGGTTTACCTGGTCTACAACGAATTCAAATCGGTGATGGCCCAGCGGGTGGTCGTGGAGCGCATCCTGCCGATCATCGAACTCGGCCAGCGCGACATTAAGCAGGCCGAAGAAATGAGCAAGGAAGAGCGCGAAGAAATGGCGATCGCCGCTGCCCACTCCGGGATTAGCGTCAAGGAAGCCGACAGCAGCGAGGCCGATCAGGAGGCGAAGAAATTCGGCACCGCGGAGGTCGACTACATCTATGACCAGCCGCCGCGGGAACTCCTGGACGGTCTTCTTCGCCAGTACGTGACCTCGCAGATTTATCATGCCTTGATAGAATCCAGCGCCGCTGAGCAGGCCGCGCGCATGACGGCAATGGATGCGGCTACGAGCAACGCCTCCGAGATGATCGACTCGCTTACGCTCACCATGAACCGGGTGCGCCAGGCAGCGATCACCAAAGAGATTATCGAGATTGTCAGCGGTGCGGCCGCGCTCTAAATCGCCGCAATAGGAAAGAAAAAGTTATGGCAGAAAACATAGGCAAGGTGATTCAGATTTCCGGGCCGGCGGTCGACGTGCAATTCGAAGAGGCGACCATGCCCCCGATTTACCAGGCATTGCGGGTGACCAGCGAAGGCTTTGATGTTCCGCTGCCCATCAACGTGGTGCTGGAAGTGGAGCAGCACATTGGCGAAGGCCGGGTTCGCTGCGTGGCGATGGAGTCGACCGAGGGCATGGTGCGCGGCATGAAGTGCCTCGACCTGGGCTCGCAGATTACCGTTCCCGTCGGGCGTCGCGACGCTGGGCCGCATCCTCAACGTGATCGGTGAGCCGGTAGACGAGTTGGGACCTGTCAATGCGAAGGAAAGATGGCCCATCCATCGCGCTGCGCCCTCTTTCGAAGACCAGGCGACCGGCGAAGAGATGTTCGAGACCGGGGTCAAGGTCATCGATCTGATCCAGCCGTTCTTGAAAGGCGGCAAGATCGGCTTGTTCGGCGGCGCCGGCGTGGGCAAGACCGTCATCATCCAGGAATTGATCAACAACGTGGCCAGCAAGCACGGCGGCGTTTCTGTGTTTGCCGGGGTTGGCGAACGCACCCGTGAAGGCACCGACCTTTGGAATGAATTTGAAGAATCCGGCGTGATCAATTCGAAGGACCGCGAGAAATCGAAGGCCGCGCTGGTGTACGGGCAGATGACGGAGCCGCCAGGAGCTCGTCTGCGCGTCGCGCTGACCGCCCTGACCATCGCCGAATATTTCCGCGATGAGCAAGGCGGCGACACGCTCCTGTTTATCGACAACATCTTCCGTTTCACCCAGGCGGGTTCCGAGGTATCGACCTTGCTCGGCCGCATGCCTTCGGCTGTGGGATATCAGCCCAACCTGGCCACGGAAATGGGTGAGTTGCAGGAGAGAATCACTTCCACCAAAAGTGGTTCGGTGACTTCCGTGCAGGCGATTTACGTGCCCGCCGATGACTTCACGGATCCGGCGCCGGCGACTACCTTTGCTCACCTGGACGCCACTACGGTGCTTTCGCGCGCGCTGACCGAAATTGGTATTTATCCGGCGGTGGATCCGCTGGCATCGACTTCGCGCATTCTCACCCCGCGAGTGGTCGGAGAAGAACATTACGCGGTGGCCCAGGGCGTAAAGCGCATCTTGCAGCGGTTTAAAGATCTGCAGGACATCATCGCTATTCTGGGTATCGATGAGCTTTCGGAAGAGGACAAGCTCACCGTAAGCCGCGCTCGCAAGGTGCAGCGCTTCCTTTCCCAGCCCTTCCATGTGGCGGAAGTATTTACGGGCGCGCCAGGAAAATACGTCAAGGTTGCGGACACCGTCCGCAGCTTCAAGGAAATTATCGACGGCAAGCACGACGATATTCCGGAGCAGGCCTTTTATATGAAGGGCACCATCGAGGAAGTTCTCGAAGCCGCCAAGGCCATGAAGGAAAAGTAAGCCAATGGCAGACTCAGGCAATCAACTGCAAGTCCGGCTGGTGACGCCGGACAAGGTCTTGATCGACCAGGACGCGGATGCGGTCGAGCTTCCGTCGAAGTCCGGCTACATGGAAGTCCTGTACGGGCATGCTCCCTTGCTGGCTGAGCTGGGCGTAGGCGAAGTGCGACTGCACGGCGGCGGCGGAGATCAGACGTACTTTGTGGTGTGGGGCTTTGTCGAAGTACTGCCGGACCGCGTGACCATCCTGGCGCAAAATGCGATCAAGCCGGAAGAGATTGATGCCGGAGAGGCGCAGCGGCAACTGGAAGACGGCCAGAAAATGTGGAACGAAGCCGGCGAGGATGCGGAGAAGTACGCGCAGGCGAATGAGATCATCCACGAGGCCCAGGTGAAGCTGGCCAGCGCGCATGCGGGATGATAGCGTCTGGCACTGCGAACACTCAGACCTCTCGAGGAGAACCTCCCACTAAGTTCTATTCTGTTCTGTTCGCGGCCCTGGTCGGCATCTTTTGCCTCTGGGCACTTTCACTCCCGCTCTTCCCCACGCAGGATGGTCCCATGCACAAGTACTATGTGCACGTGTTGGCCTCGCTGCTTTCAGGCTCCCATTCCTACAATTCTTTTCTGATCCGCCACCCGTTTCCGCCCTACGCCACGCACTATGCGATTTTGCTTGGCTTGACCAGGTTCCTGTCCTTCGACCTGGCGGAAAAAATCCTTGTCTGCCTGGTTTTCGTTTGCACAGCCTATGGATTCCGCTACTGCGCCCGGGCACTGGGCCCGAGCGGAGATTTGCTCTCGCTGTGCATGGTTCCGCTGGTGCTTCACTGGTCCCTGGTGATGGGCTTCCTCAATTATTCGCTCGCGTTGGGTTTGTTCTTTCTGGCCGCCGGGCTCTGGTGCCGGGCGGCACTACAACCGCGCCTCTGGCTCTTTTTTGCGCTCACCAGTGTTTTGCTTGCGGTCACGCATCCCGTACCTCTGCTGTTACTCATCATTTTCTGCGCGTTAGACCTGCTCATCCGTTTGCTCCAGCACTTCTCGCTGAAAGAACATCGCTGGCAGCTCCTGGGTTTGGCCGTCGCTGGTCTCAGTTTTCTTTATCCGCTGGCCAGCGTCGACCGGTCGCGCTCCGCCTCGAATCTGCTCGGCTTTGGCCTGCACAAAGATGCCCTGATCAGCTGCCTGGCCCTTTTCGGCATATCTCCGTTTGATACCCGATCGAAGAACCTTTTCATCAATGGCTACCGGCTGGGGCTGTATGCCCTTTTGTTTGCCTGCCTGGTATTGGCGGCAGAGGGTTTTCTCAATCGTTGGAAGGCGCGCCGGCTGCGGCCGAGCGACAGTATGCTCCTCATGACAGTCGCGATTCTGTTCGCCATTCCCATACTTCCTGCGTCAATGAATGGCTCCGACTTCTTCTCGCAGCGGCTCATGATTTTTCCCTGGCTCGGCGCGATCGCCGCTGCCAGCGCGACCACCCGGCGACTGGCGCACATCGCCGTCCCCTTCGCTCTCGTTCTCACGTTCACCACCCTGCTGCCCGCGGAGATTTTCTTCCGTCCTGTCGCGCGACAGTTGGCTGAGCTTGAGCATCAGCCGCTGGAGCAGCACACCGAGGGACTCGCCCTCCTCGATCCTGCGATGCTCAAGGCCGTGCGCGTGCAACACCAGCTGGGCTTCAACCCCTACCTGTGGAGCGGGGCGCTGCCCTTGTTGCATGCGGGGGACATCATGCTCAACAGCCCCTTCATGGATCAGAGAATTACGCCGCTCATGCCCGCTCCCGGAGGGGATCTCCTGATTGACCAGATGACCTCCCCCGATCAGGCGGAGCACCTCATCAACGGCAACGTCGACCTGCCTGCGCTTCCCCCAGCCTTGCGTTCCAGGCTGCTGGCCTCCACGCGGGTCATCGTTTTCGTCGGAACCCCAGCAGCGCTGCAGCAGGGATTGACGCCCTTGATCGGCACCGAGAGTGCGGCGAATTACACCTGCGCCAGTCATGCCTGGTACCTGGTGTGCTCAGCACCCAGGCTTTAGAGCGAAGCAGGCGTGGCTTGATTTTTCCAGAGACTGTGCAGACAGATGGCCGCGATGAACAATTCCACCGGTGCGCCGGAAGGAAACGGCCCCAAACCGTGGATCGTTAAGCCATGAAACTGGCTGAAGTGGTAAACCAACAACGCAAAGATAAAAAGCAGATAACCCGATCTGCCTCTTTGCTTGATTTCATACAGCCCCGGTATGGCCGCCAGCATATAGGCGTGGTCGTACAGCCGGTGGTAGCTCACCAGCAGTTCCAGCATGACCAGCACGGCAAGAATGGTGTAGGGTCGCGTCGCCCAAGTTCTTTTTTGCCAGCAAACGAAAACCAGTAGTGCGGCGACGGCAAAGAATATGGCATACGTCACCGCGGTGCATACCTGCGGATTCTCAATCAAGCGCGCCAGGAACGCCTGCAGATTGAGAAAGCTGGCCGAGTCCGCATTCAGCCGCGAAAAGTCCGCATCTCTTCCAGGCGCGACCGCCAGCTTGATATTCGAAGACAGATGCCCAAGGTAGGCGAAGGATGACAGCCGGAAGTAAAACAGAAGGACGCCCACCACGCCAGCCGCCCCAGTGAAGAGGCAGGCTGCCAGCGCTGGGATGCGAGTGCGAGCTCTTAGCAGAAAATAGAGGACGCAAAGGTAGGCCCCCTGGGGCTTCAAGCACAAGCTGATCGCCAGCAGCACGCCGCCCGTTAATGGCATCGAGGCCGACTCCAACGCGACGATGGCCAGCGTCAGCGCGGAAGCGGCAATGAGTGCGGGTTGCCCCAACTGCACCGCCCAACCGATCGATCCATCGGCGAGCAGGATGACAAAGGGCAGAGCCGAGAGCCAATCGCGATAGGCCTCGAAGCGCAAAAAAAGCACGACGAAGGCCGCGCAAAGAAACCCGAACGAAAGAATCATCCAAACCACATAAAGCACCGGCCACGGCAGAAGCGAAAATGGCAGCAGCAGCAGGAAGGTGCTGGGCGGATAGACGGGCCATTCCGGCTTGAAGTGCGAGGTGGGCGTATACCCGCCCATCTTGGAGAATTCACGCTCCAGGCTCGGCGAGTCATACGGATCACATCCACTCACCGCGCAATGCACGCCCGCAATGACGGTGACAAAATCATGCTCGGGGCCGAAGCCATTGCGAGACGGTCTGGAATAAACGAAGAAGATCGCCGCCAGGCAGGACGCAATAAGAACACTACCAATCAGGGCTTTCAAGCTGCTACGCTCCAACCGACCACCCTTCTTGGCTCTTGCCACCCAAAACTTCCTCAGGTTAACCCAAGCATGGACGCTTGCCAATGCGGCGTTCAACGTGCCGCTCCTGAATCAACGTGCCGCTCCTGAATCAACGTGCCGCCTCCTGAATCAACGTGCCGAGCATCCTGAATCAACGTGCCAATCCTGAATCCAATGCGTCGGGTGGCCCATTCAAGCCTTTTTTTGGCTTGAGTGGGCGACCATGCCCGACCCAACCCTTGTGTCATTAGGAGCGCCTCACAAAGTGAAACGCTGCCCTGGACGAAGGGCACGGGTTTAGCCGTGCCGTAGAGGGCGTGAGCCTTGACGGCTTAAGCCGCTGAGGTACGCTTTTCCGGGCGAAGTCATCTCAACCTCGCTGCGTACGTTACAGACGGCCGGAAGACGTATTTCAGCGGCTTAAGCGTGGGTATGAGAACTGACCGTAACAGAAGTCCCGTAGGGACGGCTGAATTTAGCCCAGGACGCAGTCCTGGGAAAGGCTTTGAGACACGATAAGTCCCGAAGGGACGACTGAAGATTGTCCAGGGTTGAGTAGCGGTATATTTTCAGCCGTCCCTTCGGGACTAATCCATCTTGCCTGACGCACCCAGGACTAGCGTCCTGGGCTAAATTCAGCCGTCCCTACGGGACTTTTCCCTACGGGCTTCAGCCCTCATCACGACGGCACGGCTAAACCCTTGTCGTCTAGAGCGTGTTTCTCATTCTTTAATAACTACTCACCAACGCAAAGATTCATAAGCGGGGCTTCCGCATGGTCACTCCAAAGGCTATGCAGACAAAGTAAAGCGATAAATAATTCCACAGGAGCGCCGGAAGGAAACGGGCCCAGGCCGTGAACCTTCAGGTTGTGAAACTGCCTGAACAGGTAAACAACCAGGGCAACGATGGAAAGAAGGTAACCCGATCTGCTCCTCTGCTTGATCTCATACAAACCTGGGATCGCCGCCAGCATAAAGAGGTGGTCGTAAAAGCGATGGTAGCTCACCAATAATTCCAGCATCACGAGAACCGCCAGGATGGTGTACGGTCGCGCCGCCAGATTCTTCCTTCGCCAGCAAATGAAGATGAGCACGCCGGCGATGGCGAAGCAGACAGCATACGTAACCGCATTGCATACATGAGGATTCGCAATGAGGCGACTCAGAAACGCCTGGAGGTTGAGGAAGCTGGGCGAGTATTGATTGAGCGGGGAAAGTCCGCATCTCTCCCCGGCTGTAAAGCGAGTTTCAGATTAGAAGAGAGATGGCCCAGGTAAGCAAACGAAGACAGCCGGAAATAAAACAGAAGAACCCCGGCTAAGCCCGCAGCCGCTGTAAACAGGTAAGCCGCGAATGCCGGGATCCGGGTGCGGCTTCTAAGCAGGAAGTAGATACCGCAAAGCAAAGCCCCCTGAGGCTTCAGGCACAAGCTGAGCGCCAACAGCAAGCCACCCGCCACCGGCATGGACTCCGACTCCAGCGCAATCATAGCCAGGGTTAACGCAGAGGCGGCAATCATCGTCGGTTGTCCCAACGCCACCGCCTGCCCGATCGCCACATCGATCAGCAGGATGCCAAGCGGCAAAAATGACAACACATCGCGATAAGCTTTGAAGCGCAGAAACACCACGACGAAGGCCGCACACAAAAAGCCAAACGACGAAAGCATCCATACAACGGAAAGTACGCTCCACGGAATCAGGGAAAGAGGCAGGAGAACAAAGAGCGTACTGGTGGGATAAACCGGCCATTCCGGCTTGAAGTGCAAAGGCGGAATATACCCACCCATCTTCGGGAATTCTCGCTCCAGCGTAGGGGAATCATACGGATCACATTGATCGATCGCACAATGTGCGCCGGCAATGATCGTCACGAAGTCGTGCTCGGGGCCAATCTCCGTGCGGGAAGGCCGGGTAAAAACGTAAAACATGGTGGCCAGGCATCCGGCGATCAGGGCAATACCGAGGAAAGCCTTGATCCGGGTCCGGTCAACCCTCTGGCCCGTTTTCGGGTTTTCCTCTTGCACAACCCTCATCAGCGAAACCATGCCCGACTCCTCTCAAAGTGAATGTCAACCGGCTTAGGTGGCGATTGCGGAAAGGACCGGCCTTGGGAAAGGGGTGAGGCGGACGCGCCAAATCCATATACTGAGAGATGCTCCAACTCAGGGGGCGACCGATGCTGAACCATAAAAAAGTAATCGTGGTGTTGCCGGCCTATAACGCGGCAAAGACTCTGCGCCGTACGGTAGAGGAGATCCCCCGCGAAATCGTGGATGAAGTAATCCTGACCGACGACGCCAGCCGCGACAACACCTCCGAGCTGGCCCTGGAGCTCGGATTGATCACCATCCGGCACGACCACAACCGCGGATACGGTGGCAACCAAAAGACCTGCTACACCGCCGCCTTGGCCCATGGCGCCGACATCGTCGTCATGCTGCATCCTGATTACCAGTACACGCCGAAACTTGTTTCCGCCATGGCCTCGATGATCGCTTATGGCGAATACGACGCTGTTCTGGCGTCGCGCATCCTCGGCCGAGGAGCCCTGCAGGGGGGCATGCCTCTGTATAAGTACATTGCCAACCGGGGACTCACGTTCATCGAAAACCTTCTGATTGGGCACAAGATGTCGGAGTACCACAGCGGTTACCGCGCGTGGAGCCGCGAGTTGCTGCAGCGCCTGCCGCTACTGAGCTGCTCGGACGACTTCGTTTTTGACAACCAGATGATCGTGCAGGCCATTTATTTCGGCTACCACGTCGGCGAGATCTCTTGCCCCACGAAGTATTTCGAAGAAGCCTCCTCGATCAACTTCCAGCGCAGCGTGACGTACGGGTTCGGCGTGCTGGGCACGGCTCTGGATTTGCGCTTGAAGAAATGGGGCCTGGCCAAGCCGGCGTTTCTCGCGGATGAGCCCTTGGAGAGACTGCCGCCCCAAGGGGCAACCCCGCCCCCGCGCTCCATTTCGCGTACGCTTGGCTGAGATCGACCCAGACCAGGAGCTAGACCAGGAGCCATCGTTTGCCAGCTTCCCACATGGTCTCAGGCCTTCCCTCGGAGACACCCCAGGGACGCCAGGCTGGAGCCCTCCCAGCGGGCGTGCCACAGGCCATCTACGGCCTCGCGCTGGCGGTGGCGCTCTCCACCTGGTTCATCGAGATCCGCGCGCCCCTCTGGTTGGACGAGACGGTCTCGATGTTCCTCATCAAGGGAGGCTGGGCGGGCATCCTCTCCCGCCAGGTCTGGCCCGATGCTCCTGCCTACTCGTGCCTGCTTTGGTTATGGACCAAAGCGATGGGCACGGGCGAGCTCATGCTGAGAATCTCTTCCGTTCTGCCCATGTTGGCGGCGGTCTATCTGCTCTATCGCGCCGCGCGGCAACTGTTCGATCAGGACGCCGCCTTCCTGGCAGCGATTGTGTTCTGCCTTCATCCCATCATCATCTTTGCGTCCATCGATGTGCGCCCCTATGCCTTCGCTGCCCTGGTGATCAATGCGGCGATCCTCGCCCTGGTGCACCTGCGCCACAACAACTCGCTGTGGCTGGCCGCGCTCTTTGGCCTTTTGGCCGCAGGCATCGTGGAGTTTCAACTGCTCTTCGCGGCCATCTTGCCCGCCCTTGCTGTCTGCTTTGTCGCCGCGAAGATGGCTGATCGCAGGAACCTCTGGCGCCAGCTTGGTATGGCGCTGATCGTATTTGCTCTGGGATGTCTGCCGGCGATTCCCCGCTTGCAATACATGCTGCACACCAGCGCCGCCCACGTCTTTTCAGCAGCTCCGCGGCCGCTGCAGCTGGTGTCGACCATCACCATGGGAGGCTTGGTGATCGTCCTGCTGGTCTTTCTACTGGTTGCCGCGGCGAGACGAAGCCTGCACTTCGGAAATGTGGATCAGTGGACGGTGTTACTCTGCACCTCTCTCACGCTGGTGCCGCTATTGATTCTTTATGCGCTCAGCGCTGGAACATCGATTCACGTCTTCGTTCCCCGCTATCGCCTGGTGGCTATCCCCGGAATCGCACTGTGCTGGGCCCTGGCCGTGAGCTGGATAAATTCCCGGACGCTGCGCCTGCTTTTCTGCGCAGCTCTGGTCATGGTTGCCGCTACCGTCTGCTTCACCGCGGCGTCCTTTCATCACCACATGTATAGCTGGAAGAGTGCCTTGGCCTTTGTGGAGAAGAATGCTTCGGCCGACAACGCGCCGGTACTGATCTGCAGCGACCTCCCGGAAGCCGACTACATGCGTATGCCCGAGGGTGCTGCAATCGAAGACACCGGCATCTTGCCCCCGCTCAGCTATTACAAACTCACGATCCCGGTGGCGCCGCTACCGCGGTCGCTCAACGACGAGGCGATCCGGGCCGCCTCGGCGTTCCTGCAACAGCAAACGAACCAGCGCTTTCTTGCCATGGCTTATATCAAGTCCTATGGCACGCTCGACTGGCTAGCGAAAGCCGCCGGCGCAAGCCACACCGTTCATGAATTAGGGGTATTCGACGGCGTCAAAGTGCTCGAATTTGCACCCCGCCCGCAAGGCGGGATGTAGCGATTTTCTGCAAACCGGGTGTGCGCCGCTGATAGTCTGTGTTCACTGGTCTCCCCAGCCCTCCCGGCTGGAGGATGAGTGGAAGCCTGGCAATGAGTGTCAAGCATGAAATTTACTCCAGCAACGTTCTCGACTCGACGTTAGACACGCCGGCAGCAGCAGAACAGCCTCTAGAGTTGTCTGTAGTTATGCCCTGTCTCAATGAGGCTGAGACCGTGGCCGTCTGCGTGCGTAAAGCCATCAGCGCGCTCAAAGAGGCTGGTATCCCCGGTGAAGTGATTGTCGCCGACAATGGCTCGACAGATGGCTCCATATATCTGGCGAGTCAGAGGGAGCAAGAGTAGTAAACATCGCTCAAAATGGATACGGCAATGCTCTCAAAGGCGGGATCGGCTGCACGCGGAAAATACGTGTTGATGGCAGACTCCGATGACAGCTATGACTTCAGCCATATCCCTCGCTTCATGCGAGCAATTGAGAAGTGGAGCGGACCTGGTGATGGGCAATCGTTTTCGAGGCGGCATTCCGAAAAGGCGATGCCCTTTTGCATCGCTATCTTGGCAATCCGCGTGCTAGCGGCATTGGCAGATTTTTTTTCATTCTCCATGCCGCGACTTCCATTGCGGCATGCGCGCCTTTAGAAGAGACAGCTTCCTGCAAATGGATATTCGCTCGACCGGCATGGAGTTCGCTAGCGAGATGGTGGTGAAAGCCAGCTTAATGCGAATGCAGGTCAGAGAAGTCCCAACGACACTCTACCCTGATGGGCGCAATCGTCCACCGCATCTGCGAACTTGGCGCGATGGCTGGCGCCATCTCCGCTTCCTTCTCATGTACAGTCCGCGCTGGCTTTTTCTTTATCCCGGCATTACTGTTGATCTTGCTCGGGCTGGCGGTTTGTTTCTTACTTCTCCCGGGCAGGCCGTGTTCAGGCATCGTGTTTGACGTCCATACCCTGCCTACGCGTTTGTCGCCATGCTCCTCGGATTCCAATTGATCGCATTTGCATCTTCACGAAAGTATTCGCAATCACCGAAGGCCTGCTGCCGGAAGACCCGCGTTTGAATCGCATGTTCCGCTGCATCACACTGGAAACCGGCTTGCTGGTGGGGGCGTTGCTGATGTCTGCTGGGAATTGCGGGAACGGTTCTCGTCTTTGCCTGTCGGCTGGGCAAGAAGCAGTTTCGGCCCGTTAAATTCGGAGAGTACGCTTCGCATCGTTATGCCTTCTGTTTTCGCTCTTACGCTTGGAGCGTACAAATTATCTTCAGCAGCTTCTTCCTGAGCATCCTCGGGCTCAGGCGCCGCCAATGAAGCTTCGCCGCTCCTTCTTTTGGACCGTCTCCGTCGCACTCACTATTTTCCTTATCGTTCTGCTGATAAAGATCAGCAAGCTCGACCTGCATGTGACGGTTCAGCAATTGAAGAGTGTGAGTTGGGTCTCCTTCACCAAGCTTGTTTTGTTAACTGCTGCGCACGTGTATCTTTCGACCCTGAAATGGCGGCGTGTCGACGCCAGCCTTCGCCGCCCCTCCGATTCCGCGCCATCGACGGTCATGTCTTTTGCGCTCACCAGCACTGGTGTGGCACTGGGCCAAATCCTTCCCGTGCAGGTCAGCATGTCGGCCGCGCGGACGTTGGGCACTTATTTTCACGGCAGAGCATTCAAGCGCGGAACCGGCGGCACTCTCTTCGAACAGGCCTTTGATGTTCTGATTGTCGGCTTCCTGGTGATCGCGTCGGGGCTCACGCGGCTTTATCGCGGCGGCGGAATGATGTGGGTAGTTTGTTCTTTGGTGATGACGGGAATTGCGCTGCTGGCGCTGGGCCCTGTCGTCGAGCTGATTCGCCGCCAGGTGGCTTCGTTAAACGCCCGACCCGTCGCACCCCAAAATCGAATCTTGAAGAGTGTTGCCGGATTAGAACAGTCAGGTTTGCTAAATCCCTCTCTAGCGCGGCAATTGATGAGTCTCTCCGCTGCGCGCTTTGCCATTCAGGTTCTGATGGCCGGCGTGGCCGCCCAGGCGATCGGCGTTCACATTCCGCTTTGGCATTTGGCCGCTGCCATGCCTTTCGTCATCATCGCTTGTGTCGTCGTGGTCACGCCTGGAGGCCTGGGTGTCAACGAGTTGAGTTATGCAACCATGTTGCATCTCTTTGGAACTCCGCTAAATGTTGGGGCGCAATGGGCTTTGGCAAATAGGGTCTTGGTGGCATCCTCCTGTTTTGTGGTCGCTGCATGTGCGCTTGCCTTGCTGGGGCTCACCAGGATCAAGCCGGCCAACGGGCAAGCCGCGATTTTGCAGGAAGATTAGCCATGGTAAAAATGACAATTCACGAAGGGCAAGATGCCAGCAGCCTTTGCACTGTTTGTGGCGGAGCCCAATGGAGCTTCGTCCGCGCCGGATGTGACCTGTACCAGCCGAACGACGACGCGGACTTCAAGCTGTACCGCTGCCGGACCTGCGGTCAGGTCATGCAGAATCCGCTGCCCACTGCCGCTCAATTGAGCAAGGCATACTCCGCCGAATATGCTCCCTACCGGCCCGCATGGAAGGAATCAGGTTGGCCACTATGGAAAATCCTGCGTGAGCTCACGACCTCGCGCCGGTTGCGGCGCCTGCGCCGGTATGGAAAGGGAAGCAAGCTGTTGGAGGTCGGGTGCGGCGCGGGGGATTTTCTCCACGCAGTCCACCGCTTAGGTTGGGACGTGAAGGCGGTTGAGTACAGCGACGCGCTGGCCGGTGCGCTCCGCACGGAACTCGGCTTTGATGTACGCACTGGCGATTTGGCTCCTGGCCTTTGGGAACACGGCACCTTCGACGTCGTCGCTCTCTGGAGCGTGCTGGAGCACCTAAGCAACCCTCTTCAGGCGCTGGTGACCACCTGCTCTTACCTGAAAGTTGGCGGGGTTGCGTTCATCCAGATACCGACCCTCTATGGCGTGCAACAAGGCATGCAGTTTCGCCAATACTGGGCGCTCCTCGATCTGCCCCGTCACCTGAGCTTCTTCGGCCGTGAGGGCCTGGCGGATTTGTGCGATAAGGCCGGCATGAAGCTGATTGCCTTCAAGACCCCGCTTCTTGAAACCGTCTGGTGCTATTACGCAAGCATCTCCAACTACGCCGGCCATTCGCGCATGCGGCGGATGATGGGGACGCTCACGCTCACAGTGCTATCGGTTCTTTCCTTTCCGTTGATAGCGCTGCGGGCGTTGCGGGGCCACGGAACAGAAGCGTTCGCTGTCGCCGTCAAGAGATAGCCATTGAAGCCGCTTCTCTCAGTGGTGATGCCTACTTACAACGGCGAACGGTTCGTCGCGGCTGCCCTCGAAAGCGTCCGGGACGAGAACAACGACGGCATCGAGCTGATAGTTGTCGATGATGGGTCCACGGATCGCACGCTCGATATCGTGCGTGGCTACGAGGGGGCGCTTCCCATTCGCTTGATGACTCCCGGGAGGCTGGGAAACTGGGTGGCCGCTACCAATCTCGGCCTGCGGGAAGCGACGGGCGATTGGGCTTGTTTTCTCCATCAGGATGATCTCTGGCTTCCGGGCAGATTCAAAAAGCTGCGTGACGAGATGCAGAGCCACCAGGGCCCGCTCATCATTCACAATGCAATGTACGTGGGCCCGGACGGCCAACAACTCGGGCCGTGGACTTGCCCATTCCCTGAGACCGCCGACATTCCCTCAAAGCAATTCATCGAGCAGCTCCTGGTACAAAACTTCATTGCGATTCCCTCCCCGGTGTTCCGGCGCAACGCGGTGGTCGACTCAGGCGGACTGGATGAGGCCCTCTGGTTTTCCGCGGATTGGGATCTTTGGCTTCGGCTCGGAGCGGCGGGCCCGGTCCGCTTCACGACTGAAATCTTGAGCGCTTTCCGTGTGCACCCTGCGTCGCAAACTGCGGCACGTAAGTTGCAACCGAACGAATGGGAACAGCAGCTAACCATCGTACTGGCCCGTCATTTAGCCATTTGGCCCGGTACCGGCGTACTGCGCGCATCGGTGGAGCGAGTTGCCAAGGCGTCGATCGCAGTGAATTCCGCTCTATCGGCTGCGTCCCGTGGCGAATCGGTGAAACCCGCGGCCGTGTTGCTCCAATTGCTCGCGCTCGGGCCCTTCGGATGGCGGAGGTATCTCAGGGACTCTCGAATCGTGCAGCGGGTCCGATCGCGTCTCAAGGTACAGCGGCCGGCACATTAGGCGTCCAAATCTCCGAAACAACTGAGTTTTATATTTGACGGCACACGATGTTTCTACCTGATACTGAAGGCTGAACGATGACTACGGTGCCTCGCGTAATTTTCACCATGATGTTGCGGCGCGATTTCTCCAGCGTCACATATCTAACGCTTGTATCAGGGCACGACTTTAATCGGTCCCTGGAAGGCCAAACGAGAATTGGGCTCTGCGTGAGAACCGGATATTAAAGCATTTAGTCCCGGAGGGACGACTGAACTTAGCCCGGGACGCAGTCCTGGGTATGACATGCAGACATGATTCAGTCCCGGAGGGACGGCTGAAGGTTATCCACTGCGTCGCATCTCTACGGCGATACAGATCGTCGACACCACTAAGCTCGCAAGGAGCATTTCTTGGAAGCCCCCAAAGTTCTTTCAAAGACTCAGACCGAGACCTTCGGAACTGAATGGTTTCCACCAATACAGGATCGAACAGCCTACGTGGTCTATGTCCTTGCTCTACCGTTGGCCATTTCCATCTGGTTCCTTGCCATCCGCGCCCCGCTGTGGCTCGACGAGACTGTTTCCTACTTTGTAATCAAGGGTAGATTCTCAGAGATCCTGTCTCGTCAGGGGTGGCCCGGTGTTCCTGCGTATCCGTGCCTTCTTTGGCTGTGGGCGAGAGCGGTAGGAACGGGCGAGATCGCGCTCAGAATCTCCTCGGTTCTATCCATGCTTGCAGCGGTTTATCTGCTATACCGCTCGGCGCGGGAGCTGTTCGACTGGGATGTTGCGGTCATCGCTGCGGTCGTCTTCTGTCTTCACCCGATCGTCGTTTCAGAGGCTATCGATATTCGGCCTTATCCTTTGGCTGCGTTGGCAATCAGCGCCTCCATCTATGCCCTGGTCCGGCTAAGGCACAATGACTCGAATTGGCTCGCCGCCCTCTTTGGGCTATCGGCAGCATGCATCGTCTATTTTCAGTTCCTGTTCATCGTCATCTTGCCCGCGTTAGTCCTTTGTTTTTTTGCCATCAAGGACGCCCCTTCCAGGATTCTGTGGCGGCAATTCTCGGTTGCGCTGTTCACATTCGCCTTGGCGTTTTTGCCGGTCATTCCAGGACTGCGGTATATGTTCCACACCAGCGGAGTGCACGTGTTTGCCGAAGCCCCGGCCTTCTGGCAGCTGCGGGGGACTTTGGCTCCTGCGCGCCTCGTCCTTTGTCTGGCGGTGGTTCTCCTCATCGCCGGCGTTACCCGCCGGCTTGACCTGCGTGGCCTTTACCAGGGAAGAACGATTCTGTTTTGCAGTTCATTAGCCCTGGTGCCCATTTTGATCCTGTATGGCGTGAGCAAGGGAACATCGATCCATATCTTCTTGACCCGCTACTGCATCGTCGCGGTGCCGGGAATCGCGCTCTTCTGGGCATGGGTGGTGGGCCTGATCCATTCCCGAGCCCTGCGCTTGCTATTTTGCATCGCGCTCGTCGCCGTTACCGCTTACCACTCTTTCCGCTCTCCCTTTTCCCGGGCCCACAATTACACCTGGAAGTATGCTTTGGAGGCCGCTGAAAAAATCGCCTCTCCGGACAACGCGCCGGTGCTTATCTGCAGCGACCTGCCAGAATCTGACTACATGCCGATGCCCGTCGGCCCGGCGGCTAAAGACAGCGCCATTTTCGCCCCGCTTAGTTATTACTCGCTAAGCGTGCCGGTGGTGCCGTTACCGCGAGCCCTCAATGAGGCGGCAATGCGCGCCGGTGAACAATTCCTGCGAGAAGCTGCAACGCACCGTGAACACTTTCTGGCCCTTGCCTCTGACCCGTCTTATGAGACTCTCGATTGGCTTGCCCGCAATGCGGAGCAGACACATCGCGTCCGCGAGGTGGGAACTTTCGACAGGGTCAAGATTCTGGAATTCATCCCTCGCGCTCCGGCCGAAAATCCCACTGGAACGGCTAAATCGTCCAAGGATCCAACGCCTTGATGCTTTTCCGCGCCCGCGATAAAGGAGGGGTAAGCACTTCGATTCGCAGCCCAGCCAGGTTCCCTCGTTCGCGGGTTACAATGCGACCACTGGCACTTTTTTGCCCGCTGTCGACGGGCGTCGTCGCCGCAAGGCTGTTCGGCAGGAAAAAGCCGTGTGTACAAGAGAAGTTGCTCATTCAAATCAGGCGATCAGGAGTTCATGCAGAAGATCAAAAAGATAGTCATTATCGGCGGGTGCGGCCATGTGGGCCTTCCTCTGGGGATAGTATTCGCCAATTGTGGACTGGACGTAGTCCTTCTCGATCGCGATCAATCCAAGATAGACACGGTGAACGCGGGGCAGATGCCCTTTATGGAAACGAATGCCCTGGAACAGTTGGGCAAGGTCGTGGGCAAGAGACTGACCGCCACCGCGGATGCTTCCTGCCTGCGCGATTCAGACGCTGCCATCGCGGTTCTTGGAACCCCAGTCGATGAGCACCTCAATCCGACAGTCACCGACCTATATCACAGCATCGACGAGGTAATCGCGCGGATGCCGGAGAACGCCCTCCTGGTGTTGCGCAGCACTGTCTATCCGGGCGTCACCAAGCTTGTGTACGAGCGCCTGCAGGCCTCAGGGAGAAAGATTCTCCTTTCCTTCTGCCCCGAAAGGATCGCGGAAGGCAAGGCCATGGAAGAAATTCGGACCCTACCGCAGATCATCTCCGCATTCGATTCCGACTCTTTGGCGCGCGCACAGGAACTGTTCTCGATTATCAACGATGATCTGGTCGAGCTCTCACCGCTCGAAGCGGAACTGGCGAAGCTTTTCTCCAACAGTTGGCGCTACATGAACTTTGCCATATCGAACCAGTTCTATATGTTGGCGGAAAACTACGGCTTGGACTACCAGCGCATCTATGGAGCGGTTACCCACCGCTACCCGCGTATGAAAAGTTTCGCCAAAGCCGGTTTTGCTGCCGGGCCCTGCCTTCTTAAAGATACCCTTCAGCTATCGGCATTTTCGGGAAATAACTTCTTTCTCGGGCATGCCGCCATGTTGGTGAACGAAGGGTTGCCTAACTTCATCGTCGGCCAGTTGCGGCAGCAGCAGAAACTTCGCGACAAAGTGGTTGCCGTGTTGGGTATGGCCTTCAAATCCGAATCAGACGACAAACGCGAGAGTCTCTCCTACAAGCTTAGAAAGCTGCTGATGGTAGAAGCGAAGGAAGTGCTCTGCACGGATCCATATGTAGTGGACTCGAAGCTGGTCCCGCTCGAAGATGCAGTCACTCGTGCGCAAGTCGTCATTCTGGGCGCCCCACACGCTGTTTATCGCGATCTGCGCTTTCCAGACGAAAAGGTGGTCGTTGATGTGTGGGGATTTTGGCCGCATCGACAGCAACTCGAAACAGGAGGAACTACCGCATCGTGAAGGTTCTGGTAACTGGCGCTTCCGGCTTTATTTGCGGCTATCTCATTCAGGAACTTCTGGAACATGGCTACGACGTAGTCGGTCTGGACAACTTCAGCAAATATGGCCGTCTGGAGAAGTCCTACGATACTCACCCCCGGTACAAGCTGGTCGAAGGCGACGCGAAAGACGTCACTCTCATGAAAGACCTTCTTGCGGACTGTGATCACTTCGTTGCAGCGGCAGCCATGATTGGAGGTATCTCGTACTTTCACGAATTTGCCTACGACCTGCTGGCAGAAAACGAACGGATCATCGCGTCCTCCTTTGACGCCGCCATATGGGCGCATAAGGAGCGGAAACTGCAGAAGATCGTAGTGCTGTCTTCTAGTATGGTTTTCGAGAGCACCACCGAATATCCCACACCCGAGGGGGCAGAGCGGCGTAGCCCTCCACCTCGTTCCACCTACGGATTTCAGAAACTCGCCGTCGAGTACTTCGTTCAAGGCGCTTACGAACAATACAAACTTCCCTACACGATTGTTCGACCGTTCAACTGCGTCGGCATCGGAGAAAAGCGCGCCTTGTCCGACCACGACATCATGAGCGGCAATGTACGGTTAGCCATGTCTCATGTAGTTCCGGATCTGGTACAGAAATTGGTGAAGGGGCAGGACCCGCTGCACATCCTGGGCGACGGGAAACAGGTACGCCACTACACCTACGGCGGTGATCTTGCCCGCGGCATCAGGGTTTGCATCGAGCACCCGGCGGCGCTGAACCAGGATTTCAATATTTCAACCCCAGTCCGGACCACCGTGCTGGAGTTGGCAGAAATCATCTGGAAAAAGGTTCATGGTTCGAGCAAGCCGTTCCGCTACGTGAGCGATCCAGCTTACGAATACGACGTCCAGGAGAGGGCGCCCAACGTGCAAAAGGCACAGAAGTTGCTGGGCTTCGAGGCGACCACGCCCCTCTCGGACATTTTGGATGAGGTCATTCCATGGATCGCGGAGCAAGTGGAAATAGGCCAGATGTGAGCCAATCGGTTGCTTCAAACCTTTCGCCGGCCCAGGTGACGGAGAGACCGCTCACTATAGTCATACCCGTCTACAACGAGGGAGCTAATTTTCGCGCGCTCTGGGGAGAAATGACGGAGCACCTCCGGATCCCATTTACTGCTCTGGTCGCCTACGATTTCGACGGCGACGACACGCTCCCGGTGGCCCGGGAGATTATGGAACTCGGCGAATCTCGAATAAAGCTGCTCAAGAATACTTACGGCCGCGGGGTGGTCGGCGCCATCCGAACCGGGTTCGATGCGGCTCCGGCTGGTCCTGTACTGGTAGTGATGGCTGATTTGTCCGATGACCTGACACGGGTTGAAAAAATGCTCGAACTGTATCGGCGCGGCAGCCACGTCGTTGTTGGCAGCCGCTACATGAAGGGTGGCAAGCTTATCGGGGGCCCGTGGTTCAAGCAACTGCTCTCGCGGCTTTCTGGCCTTACGCTATGTTGGTTTCGTGGAATGCCCACACACGACGCGACCAACGCCTTCAAGATCTACGATCGCGCTATGCTGAGCGCGATCAAGATCGAGAGCAAGGGCGGATTTGAATTGAGCCTGGAAATAACTGTGAAGGCTTTTCTCGCGGGTTATATCATCTCCGAAACACCTTCCACCTGGCGAGACCGGACTGCTGGGACGTCTCGTTTCAGGCTTTGGAAGTGGTTGCCCCATTACCTCAAATGGTATTTCATGGCTTTTCAGCCCAAATCAAAGAGTCAAGGGGAGCGGAAGGAACTACAACCTACATAACTTTTAGAGGCGCGTCCACCTGTGCGGAAAAACAACTAACAAGCGCCTTGTTTATCGTTCTGTTCTGAGCGAATTGTTCGCTGAGAGCGAACTGCAAAATGGTAGACGGAGTGACACTTTTGGATTCAAAAGAGAAATTCCGCTTTACGCCGATCGACACTGTCGTATGGCTCCTTGGCCTTCTGAGCCTTGGTTTCAGTTTTTACGCGACAAGCGTAGGTTTTCATAACACTCTGTTCGATTTCCACGGTTTTCGACAGGCTCAGACGGCGATTTCCACAGATTCCATCATGCACGGTGGTAGCTTTCTCCGTTACGAGACCCCCGTGTTCGGTCCACCGTGGTCGTTGCCATTCGAATTCCCGCTCTACCAAGGCATCGTGGCAAGCCTTGCAAAAGTCTTCTCCGCTCCTCTCGAGCAGACCGGCCGTTTTGTCTCCATCCTGTTCTACTATCTTTGTTTTTTTCCCTTGGCCTCCATCCTATGGCGCATGGGTCTCCGGGGTACACAGATGATACCGGCGCTCGCGCTGTTCGCCGTGAGCCCACTCTACATCTTTATCTCCCGCCTTTTTATGATTGAGTCCACAGCCCTATTTCTCTCGCTCATGTACGCTGATCAGATGTTCAGGCTGGTTCTGAGCGGAACAAGGTGGCGTTACAGCCACATAATAGGCGCTGCGATATTCGGCGTTCTGGCAGGCGTTGTGAAAGTCACGACTCTCGCATCATTCTTCGTTCTAGGGACATGTTTGGCCGCTTGGTATATGTGGCAAGATCGCGAGAAAGGGACGCTCAAGGGCACCGTCGTCACTGCAGTGGCTCTGTTTTGCGTCGCCCTTCCAGTAGCGGCTACGTGGTGTTGGACTAAGTTTGCGGACGCCGTTAAGGCGCGGAATCCGGTCGGCGTCTACCTAACAAGCAAAGTATTAAACGGATGGACATTCGGTCCGTTCGCAGAGCGGCTTCACCCGCGCATATACCTTCAGCTTTTGCGAGCGACCAACAACCATATAGGGAATATCGAGGCAGCGATTGTTGTCCTCGCAGTTTACGTCTGGTTATGTCGACGGTGGAATTGGATTGCAGCCGCATGTGTAGCCCTCTATGCGGGAACCATATTGCTCTTCTTCAATTTGCACGTTGTGCATGAGTACTACCCATACTCCAATGCGATCTTTCTTGTGGTTGCTACAGGGGTGCTGATCACCTGTGTATTAAGAATTTCAGGGCCTCGACGATGGATAGGAGTAGCGCTGTTGGTTCTGGAAATCGGTGCGTGTGGTTTTCGCTATTTCACGCACTATTACCCGATCCAGAGCACAAACGCTCGCGGCCGCCCCGAGGCAGCCGCTCTAATCGGGGACACGACCCGACCTCAAGACGTGATTCTGATTACGGGGCTAGATTGGTCAGCAGAATTTCCATATCAGAGCCATCGTCGAGCAATCATGGATACGACTTTGGGCCGATCACCTGCAAGTTGGAGCCTTCCACCTATTAAGCATGCTATTGCTAATCAAGGGGCTGGAAAGGTTGCGGCATTGGTGGCCTGCGACCTTGGCCGCTATGGACCTCGCCTTTCGTCTCTTCTTCAAGAAGTCGGTCTGTCCCACTCAACTGATTTACATGCAGATAATTGCGACATCTATGAACATTCATCTAACGACGCCAGCATTGCTCAAGCACCCTAAGAGGAGAAGAGGAGACCCCTCCTCAGCTAACCCGGGAATTTCGTAAGGGCATTCTTTTTTTGCCTTCGAAATGATTTCAAGGGTTCGGTGGAACGTACCCCTCGTTCTTAGTCCACAAGAACTGTGGCGCTAGGTCGGTCCGCCGAGCGAAATGCTGATATTAAATCTGCTCATGAATTGTACGGACGGTCCCAGTAAAATCACTGCGCCCGAAACCGCTAAGAACTTCTCTGCGCGTCTGCGCGAACGTCACGCGGGGAGCAAAACCGCAAGCATGCCTGAACACGTGTCACGCTCACACCCCAAAGCAATTGTTGCCGCTGTTTTTACAGTGTTTCCGGCGACGCTGCAATCTCTTTATATTTTTCGCAAGGCCTTAATTTTTCTCTTCGAGGGCGACGACGACGGTCTAGTGGATTTCCTGAATCACATAGTAATTTTCAGGAGTGGGCCTGCAACTTATTTTCCTTACCCGGTGAGACTTCTCTCATCATACTTCCGATTGCTGGCCTAGCAGTCGTTTTTAGCCAAATACCAAAATCTCGCCATCGCTCAGCCTCATCTCCCTCCTCACGGCTGCTTTTCCACTTCGCCCCCATGCTGATGCCGTCGCTGTGACTCGAAAAGAGGATGATGGTTTTCTCGTAGAAACTCAATCATCTCTGCATCGATGTCACGGTCGCCCGGATGAGGGAACGGCTTTTCCAGTGAGGGAGTATACGAAAGAATGTAATCCTCGATCTTGCTGACGTAGTTGCGGTAACTCGGGCCGAACTCGGTAAAGCCGCGGTAAGAGCCGTCAAAGTTGAACAAGAGCAGGAGAACGACACCGTAGAAAAGAATGGTATTGAACTTGGATCGGTCTCGTTTCCATACGATGTACGCAGCAGCGTAAATCCCGCAGACTGCGGGCAGCACTAGCTGTAGATGCCAGTTTCCAAGGTAGGGGCGGCTCACTCCTACAGCCGCAATAATTCCCAAACCGAGCGAGATAAGTGCAATTGGAAGCGCTAATGATGAGAATCGAGGCCGGATACGCGCGAGTACGGCGATGAGAGCTATGATCAAGGCCAACCCGGTGAGGCTGTCCCTGTCAATTCCGAACTTAAAGATCCCTACCGGGGAACCCCAAATTACGCAACCAAGTGCAGTTAGGACATAGAATACCTCTCCGACGCTGAGGTTATGCCCAGAGTGCCATCGGGTAGCGATCCCAAAATAGACTAACCCCGCAATCAATAACCACGAGAGGCTTAGCACAATTTTTGTTCGGTTCGGCAGCGTCTTCAACGTGATGAGCACAATTGCCGAAAGAAACCCAAAATAGCCAGGTGCCGAAGACAGGGACCCGAACACGAGAAGCACGGTCCCGATCACATAATGGCGAATGCTGACACCATTCAGATTGTCTTCGATGTGGTTTAAGACCGCGAGCGCAACCACAGGAAATGTGACTGACAGGGCCAAAACAAATTGAAAACCCCAGTGAAATTCCATGTAATGTGAGGGACTAAACAGCAGCAACGCGATTGGAAATGCAGCAAGGTCGTCCTTTACTAGTTGGAATCGAAAGACTGCGAACTGAACTGCAAAGCATATCAGCGTCACCGCTACCAATGCTCGCGTATCAAAGCGAAACAACTCCTCAATCGGGAAATAGATCAGGTAAGGCACAATCAGGAGATGCTGCTGATGTTGAATTTGTATTGATCGCAGTGCATGGAGCGACCAACCGTGCCTGTGAAGATCAACAGCCGACCCGAGCATGATCCACTCATCGGTCAGCGGGGTTGCTGTAGCAAACATTGCAACGTACGCGACGGCTGCCACCAGTGGGGCTAGGAGCAAAAGAGCTGGCCATCGGAACCGCGCGACACTGCGGGTCATTGTCTCCTCAGCACAGTGCCGATATGCCTAGCCAACTTCTGGCACTTTCTTGACTCACTGTGTAACACCCATCGTACCGCACTACCCAGGTTTTAGGACGGATCACTCGATAGTAAGTCCAAACTGCAACATCTTGTCGCAGACAATCAGTTATCGGCGCTTCTTTTCGCCGACGATGATCATATACGCGCAAATTCTCGATGTCGTAGCTTTTGAATCACGACGATTAGAGATTACATCGTGCCATCAAACCTCGACACGGGAGCCCTCTTTCTCGCGACCAAAAGAAACTGTCTTCCAAACAACGGCCACAAAACGGGCATAGCAAGGTAGGCACGTAACATCCATATAGGGTAAGTCCGTCCCTGAGACATGGAATACGGCAGAAATCTACCCACGCACAAATTAATCTCAAACCCGCACTTTGTAAGTATCTCCTCCATCGAACGTTCCGTCAGCGCGACATAATGATCGAAGAAATCCCAATAAGCACCCGGAACCAGCCTCACGTTTGGACCCATCGCAATAAAATATCCATCATTTCTAAGCGCCGTGTATGCGTGCATGAGAGTTTTTTCTACGTGCGCTTTTGTAGGCAGATGCTCGAGGAAGTTGCTGGTAAACACAGTCGTCAAGCTGGCAGGAGGAACCGACCAGGCGAGCGAACAATCCTGTTCCAGGATCTGCACGTCGGGCGAAGCCCGTTTTCGCGCTTCGGGATTTAAGTCCATACCGTATTTCCTCGAGCACTGTACCTGGTTGATAAACTCACAGTACCCACAGCCAAGATCCAGGAGCGGTGAATCGGGTGGTATCCATCGAGAAAAATAATTGGTCAATACTGACCACACCCGCCTGCGGTAGTCGCCTTGATCTTGAAATCTGGTTTTGTAGATAACATCCAAGTCGGCGCCCGAATGGATTGGTGGATCGAAAGGTTTGTTCAAATCCATAAATGCTCTGAGTCTCGTTAAGGATATCTTAAGCGATGCTGCGTGCTTCGGCGTTCACGTGCATTTCGATTGTATGCTTGGCACCATTTTGAAGCCACGCTGCGTTGCCCCGGCAGGACGAATGATGGCTCGTTCATAGCAGATACCCTCCGTAGCGCTGCAACCGATGGGGATCCATACCTTCAGAGAGGAGGACTCCGATTTGGAATACGATCCGGCGGGGCTTCCGGGCACTGCTGCGCTTTTGAAGGAGCATGGGGACGTGGCCATTGTTCCCGTTTTATTTTGCGGAAAGCGTCTAACGTCTACTATTTCTATAGGTACCGGAGCCGGTAAAGTTTTCGACCGCATTAAAAACCTAAAGCCTTGGGGAGCAGAAGCCCTTCCCTCTACAATCCGGCCAACCGCAAAATGAGGTTAATCCGAGATTGAATGATACGGGGGCCTCGGATTTCATGGTTGGGCTCACAAGGCTAAAAAAGCCTTCGCAAGTAGCAGTTCGAGCGGTCTTACCAAGAGCGGCAAATGTTGCGGGACGCCGAAGCTACTATCGAATGGGCAGTTACCGGGCCATAAGATTTGCCGCGAGTAATAAGGAAACTGATTGCTTTGCCTCGCCGGGCGGTGTTGCCTTTTTGTGGAACTCCCTCGCCTTGTGTGAAACTTACCGCTCGCCTCACCGTCTCCACCCTCAACAGTGGTCCACATCACGTCATTTGATGCCGATCTGTATCAGGCACCGTCGCCAGACGATGCTTTAACATAGGTCAGTCCGTAGCAGTCGTTGTTCGCTCGATCGAGCGCGTTGGCTGAAAGGAACAGGCCATTATTAAACCTGCTCGGTATCCGCTCGGGTGCGCGCCGAAACAGAGTTGACTAGTAATCATTTGTGCACCTCTGAGAGCAAAAAAAAATCGGCGGGGGATTCCGTTTTTTCTGATCTTCCTGCAAGCTTGATACGCTGCTGCGCGAAAAGCTCGCACTTTGTCGGTCAGTTCTGCAGTACTACCGATGTCACCGGCGTGAAACGATGTGTGCGCCTCTCGCATAAGTGAACAATAAAATCCTGGGCAGATAGATTTGGAGCCAAACTCATGCAATCCCGTTTACCTTTTCTTTGTGCTGTCTGCCTGCTAACGCTTTTGACCGGATGCAGCGGCACTTCAAGCGCACCGACAACGGGACCGAGCGACTTTAGTTTAGCTATCGTTCCCTCGTCGATTACGATTACTCCCGGCGGTGCTGCACAGACCGTGACGATAGCGGCTTCACCCATGAATGGCTTCACGGGGAATGTAAGCGTGGCTGTCGGCTCCTTGCCCAGCGGCGTCACGGCTACACCGATGACCCTGTCCATAGTGCCTGGCGGTCTGCAGCAGATTAGCGTGAGTGCGAGTCCGGCTGCAGTCGCGGGAAGCGCCATCATCTCGCTCCAGGCTACCTCGGGCTCGCTCAGTCATAGCGTGACCACGTGCTTTAACGGTCAGCCCGGCCGCGCCAGCGGCTTCGACAAACGCGACATTGAGTGCCAGCTCCTTCAGTTTTGGCAACAATCTGCTGAACAACACATTGACGCAGTCCGTGGTCACGGTTACGAATACGGGTACGACTTCATTGACCATGAGCCCCTCCCTCAGCGGTGATCCGAGCTACGCGCTGGTGAGCACCGGCTCGTGCGGCGCGCAGCTGGCATCGGCTGCCAGTTGCGCCGTGATGGTCAGTTACACTCCGACGACTGCCTCAGCTCCCGCAACTCAAATGCGGCCCTAAATTTAGGATTCGTTGGCGTGCCCGCCGGAACCGCCCAGACGGTCGCCCTGTCCGGAACCTCAGCCGGCATTGCCGTAGGGCCAAGTATCCGCCACTGATAACCCGCAGGTAGCGCTTTACACGATGACGCTGCCTTTTCCCGGGAGCATGACGGTTAGCTTCGGCAAAGACACGACCTATGGAACAAACACCTGGGCCCAGTCGACCGCCGGACAGCGGTGGCGCGGTAAGCATCTTTGTCGCGGGCATGCAGGGTGGCACCGCCTACCACATGCAGGCCGTCAGTGCAGTTGACCAATGGCATCAGCGCGAAAGACAGTCGACCACACATTCACGACCCAGGCTGTACCGGCCAACATGCAACCAAAGCTGACCGTCACCACCACAGCCGGAATGACCCCTCAGCCGGGGGTGGAGCTGCTTAACATGCTCAACGGAAAACCTCACGGGCTCGCCGTGACCGATCTTGCAGGGAATGTCCTATGGACCTATGCGGCTCCGGGTCACGGCCACAAATTTCATTGCAAGGCGTCAAGCTGTTGCCGAACGGAGATTTCCTAATGGCATCGGCCCGCTACTCCGATAGCTGGGCTAGGCACCGTTCCCGCCGGGACCATCAGCGAGATTCGCGAAGTGAACCTGGCCGGCGACACGGTACGAGAGATCGGACTCAATGATCTGAACGCGCTACTTGCGACTGCTACCTGCGCCGAGTGCAAGGTCACGCTTGCAGAGCCTCCATCATGATGTAGAGCCACTGCCAAATGGTCACTGGCTGGTGCTTGGCAACACGACAATGCAACTTTCCCCAACACCACGCCTGCTCTTACCAACCTTCCGCCGGCCACACGTCCTGGGTGACGTGGTCATAGATCTGGATGAGAATATGCAACCGGTTTGGGCCTGGAACGAGTTCAATCACCTGAATCCGAACCACCATCCCTACTTGTTGCCTGACTGGACGCATGCCAATGCGGTGCTGTATTCGAAGGATGATGGCAACATCCTCATCTCCATGCGCCACGAAAACATGGTTTACAAAGTGGACTACGAGGACGGCAAGGGCACAGGCGCTGTCATATGGCGATTGGGTCAGGGCGGAAACTTCACGCTGAAGAACGGAGTGGATCCGACCGACTGGCACTACGCGCAACACTTACCCTTCGTTCTTTAGTCCCAGTACGACCGGCGTCTTTTCCCTCGCCGTAATGGACAATGGTGACGACCGCATCTTTGCCGAGTGGCGTCACTTGCGGTGCGACTGGCGCTCCGCCTTGCCTGTACTCGACGATTCCGGTCTTCCAGATCGACGAGAACGCGATGACGGCAACGCTTACCACGCATTACATTTTGCCTGCCAGCCTTTACAGCTTTTTGGTGGAAGCGTCGATCTGCTCCCAATGCCAATATTGAGTATGACCTTTGCGGTCTCGGGCCAGATTGGTCGGCTCGCAGATCTATCGAAGTAACGCCACAGAGCACCCCGCAAACCGTATGGACCATGCAAATCACGGGGACCAATGTCTACCGCGGCGAACTCGCATGCCCAGCCTCTACCCGGGAGTGCAATGGTAAACACCAACTAGCCCCAGAAGCCCCGAGGCCGCGATGACACCCAGTCATCGCGGCCCTCACAAACTCATCGACCTACTCTCCACCAACCCCCGAGCCCGCCCAACAAACTCCTCCAGCGCCATCCCGCCCTTATCTCCCTCGCCACGAACCCTCAGGCTCACCGCACCCGTCTCCGCTTCCTTATCGCCCACCACCAGGATGTACGGCAGCTTCTGCATGGTGAAGTCGCGGATCTTCGCCCCCATCTTCTCATTGCGATGATCGATCTCCACCCGCAAACCAGCGTTCTGTAACGTCGCCTGTACCTTTTCCGCGTAACCCAAGTGGCGCTCACTGATGGGCACAATACCCACCTGCACCGGCGCCAGCCAAAGCGGGAAGGCGCCCGCATAATGCTCCACCAGAACCCCGAAAAACCGCTCCACTGACCCGTACAGCGCGCGATGCACCATCAGCGGTTGATGCCGCTCCCCGTCTTCTCCCACATACTCCATCTCAAAGCGGGCCGGCATGTTGAAGTCGAATTGTACCGTTGACAGTTGCCATAAGCGCCCCAGCACGTCCACCAGCTTGATGTCGATCTTGGGGCCATAAAACGCGGCTTCTCCGCGGATCGTCTTGTAAGGAATGCCCTTGCGCCCCAGCGCGTTCTCGAGCGAACGAATTGCCAGCTCCCAATTTTCGTCCGAGCCGGTGTAGCTCTTGCGGTCTTTCGGATCCCACGTGGATAGTTCCACCTTGAATTCCGCAAAACCAAACGTCTTCAGCACCAGCTGCGCAAACTCAATGCAACCCACCACTTCATTTTCAATCTGATCCGGAGAGCAGAAAATGTGCGCGTCATCCTGGGTAAACCCCCGCACCCGCAACAGCCCGTGCATCGTGCCCGAGCGCTCGTACCGGTACACATTCCCCAACTCCGCATAGCGCACCGGCAGGTCCCGGTAGCTCTTGGGCGAATTCTTGTAGATAAGAATGTGGAACGGGCAGTTCATCGGTTTCATCCGGTAATCCGCGTCGTCCAGCTCCATCGGGGTAAACATGTTCTGCGAATAAAAGCCTTCGTGCCCGCTGATCTGCCACAGGTTCACCCGCGCCACGTGCGGCGTGTACACCAACTCGTAACCTTGCCGGAGACACTCGTCCCGCATCCAGTCTTCCATGATGCGACGCACCATCGCGCCCTTGGGATGCCAGAAGATCAACCCAGGCCCAGCCACCTCCTGGATCGAGAACAGGTCCAGTTGCTTACCCAGCACACGGTGGTCCCGCCGCTGCGCCTCTTCCAGGCGGGCAAAGTGTTGCTCCAGATCCTTGTTGGAGAAAAACGCCGTCCCGTAAATCCGCTGCAGTTGCGGATTCTTCTCATCCCCCAGCCAATAAGCTCCCGCAAGGTTCGTCACCTTGTAGGCCTTAACCCTGCCGGTCGACGGCACATGCGGTCCGCGGCAAAAATCTTCAAACTTGCCGTTGCGGTAAAACGAAATCTCCTCGCCCGGCTTGGTAAAGCGTTCGACGAAGTGGGCCTTCATAAAATCATCGCCCGCCTTGAAGCGCTCCAGGCTCGCGTCCCGTGGCTCCCATTCGCGTACGAACGGTTCGTTGCGCGCCACCACCTCGGCCATCTTGGCTTCGATCGCCTTAAGGTCTTCCGGAGTAAACGGCGTGGGCCGGTAGAAATCGTAAAAAAAACCCGCATCGGTAGCCGGCCCGTGGCCGAGCTTGGTCTCGGGATACAGCTCGAGCACCGCCGTCGCCATTACGTGCGCAGCGGAGTGGCGCACTACCTTCAGCGCCTCGGCATCCTTCTCGGTAAGCAACTGCAACCACATGTCCTCTTTCAAAGGAGTGCTCAGGTCTACCAGGCGCTCGGCGTCTGCTTCCTCGGCGGCGTACATGCCCGCCTCGGAAGGAGCGTCTCCGGCCGCCTCCGTCGCGTCAGTGTTCGGAGCCGCGCCATTGCTGGCCGCCGGGCGAACCCGGGCAACAATCGCGGCAGCTGCCAGTCGCGGTGAGATGCTCTGCGCCACGTCGAGAGGCGTGGCTCCGGCAGGGAATTCCTTGATCGAGCCGTCGGGAAGATGAACTTTAATTGCGTCTGCGTTGAGTGTCATGAGCTTGCTTTAAAGCTTAAGGATATGTGTCCTGACCCTCATTCGTCGAGGTAGGGCGAACCCTGAGCTTATCGAACGGGGACGGCTGACTCAGACTTGTCCAAATTAGCCTCGAAAGGTTTCGGTTCGGCGACCGCCCTCCATGAACCGTTGCCCTCTCCTTTGTCATCCCGAACGCAGTGAGGGATCTGCAGTTCTGCGGACCTTTCGCGGAGATGTTTTGACACTCCTTGGCTCACGTTGCTATCTCCCTTGTCATCCCGACCGGAGCGAAGCGGAGCGGAGACCCGCGGTTCAACGGACCACAATTGGAAATGCGGCAATACAATTAGCCACCCTCATTTTGCTCCGCCAGGCTCAGCTGAACCTCACACCAACGCCGCGTGCGTCATAGCCTCAAGCGTGGACAACGGCGAAAATTCAGGAGAAACCATAGCCCCATGTTCCACCAGAAACGTTTGCTCCAGCGCATACTGGCCCGAGAGAACGGCATGGGGAACCATATCCGTGTAGACCATCCAGCTCGACCCGGCGGGGAACTGGAGATATTCCTTGCGGCACTCCGCCTGAAACGATGCGTTCTCCTTAAGAAAGTTGTGGAACCGCATCATGAAGTCGTCATAAGGGGATCGCTTCAGGCTGGGAATCGCGTATCCCAGGCCGGCGCTTTTGGCCAGGGACCGCAGCGCGCGGCTGGCGGAGTTGCCAGGGTCAGGCAGCGAAATCTGTTGCGGCGCATAGCGTGCCGCCAGCACCGGAAAAGGATCGCTGACCACCCAATCGCGCGAACGCGTGGGATGAATGTTGTTGAAGAAGCGGAGTATGCGCGCGCCACGCGTAGGCCGGGTAGGGAACGCATCGGTGTGCAGCAAATCATTCCGCCGCCGCAAGGGCAAATCGCGGCCTTCTTCCTCCTGCGGCCGGAAGCTGGCGTAATCCAGTTGCCAGCGTCCCTGGTAGGGCAACAAAAAACTGCTCAGAAATTGGGTCACATCCCGCGAATACTTGCGCATCACCGCTTGCAGCTGCTTCAGTTCCGCGGCGCCTGTGCCGGAGTCCAGCCCGCTCACGGCATCCAGATTCGGCTTATAGGCAATGTTCTTGTGCAGCGTGCTGCCTGTCTGCTGCTGGCCCAGCAGAAACGAAAGGTCCTCGGCGGGCAAGCGAATCGGCGTCTGCGGAAAGTAGAGGATGTCCCCCGCTTCCAACCGCCCGCACCAGGCCCGCGCCTGGGCGTCCGTCAGCCCGCTGCGCTGCGCTGAATCAACATCAATGGTAACCAGGGCCACGCGAGCTAGCCTCCTAACCCCGCGAGACTTTGCGCCGCACCCAAAGCGTGCCGAAAAAGATAAGGCTGGCAAGCAGCACGACACACGCGGCAGGAAAGGAAATGTACTTGTAGCTGTCGGCGTAGTCCACATGGTGGCCCATGCCGTTGTAGATCATCAGGCTGACGATGGCCAGGAAGGTGAACAGGAAGAAGCTCAGAAAACCCACCGTAAACGCCATCAGAACACTGGTGACGAAGCCCAGGTCACCCAGCGGGATGCCGAAAAACTTGCCCCCCGCCCGTTCAGACCGAAACTGCTGCACGTTCTGCTGCGCGTTCATAATTGGCCTCGAAAGGGGAAGTGCTCACCCCTCCACTCAGCTAGAATACTAGGTTATGGCTGAAGCCGCCCAAATGGAGTTGTTACCGGCCTCGCTCGTGGCGCAACAAACGCCCGTGCGTCAATCCGAAAATCGTCTCTGCTACGCAATCTTTGCCGATACCCACATCACCGAGCAGGAGCTGGAGCCGATCGTTCAGGCCGTGCCCAACGCCATCGCCGCCGCCCTGGCGCGGCACGCCTACTATTTTGTGCCCCTCACGATCGGGGAGACAGAAGAAACCATGGTGGCCCCGGGCTACACCATCGACCTGGGCGATCGCGCCATGTGTCACCGCAATGTGCAGTTTGACGGGTCCGATTGCATCTTCATCTCCACCCGGCTCATGCAGGACCGCTTTGCCCTGGCCTTCGAGTTCTTTATCAACGTCGGCCATCATTTTGTGGAAGCAGCCGGAGTGCCGCAGAGTTTCTGTGACCTGGTATGGTCGCAAGCGGTTGCCGAGGTGCGCGGAGAAACCAGCCAGGATAGCTACGAAAGCCGCCGCCGTGCCCTTGATCGTGGCCGCAGTGATACTCCAGCAACCCGTATGGCCGAGAGGAGCTTCTCCCGCGTGGACCAGAGCGCCGCAGTGCGGATGGCAGAGAAGGGTCGCGTGGACGAAAAAGCCAAGAGCGCCTTCTTTGAATCTGCTTTTTCCGACGCGCTGGCCATCTATATGCTCTCGCTCACTCTGGACTTCAACTACACCGACCTGCGCGAGCGTGAGTATCCCCTTCTGGCAGCGCCGGCACTGGCCGAGCGCCTGCGCCACGTCGCCGCACTCTTTCCCCCCAACACCGGCTACGACTTTCAAATCTCCTATCGCCACAAGTTCTAGCCAGTTCGGGAAGCAAAAAAGGCCTTTATATCTGCGTGAGAACGCGCTCTTTTGATGGCGCTTCAGCCCCGGTATTGGAAAGAGTCCCGCAGAGCCTGCCCTGAGCTTGTCGAACGGGGTGGCTGAAAATACGCCGCGACTTGACCCTGGACAATTTTCAATCGTCCCTTCGGGACTTGTCTGTCGTCTGCCTCTCACACAGACTCTTTAGCCTGCACGCTTTACAATCAGCGAATGATTGCGCACCTGCGCGGAAGGCTTCTCGCGAAACATCCACAGCAGGCGATCGTCGAAGCCGCTGGCGTTGGCTATGACGTCGTGATCAGCGTCACCACCTTCAGCGCCCTGCCTCCAGAAGGGACCGAGGTAGCCCTCTTCATCCATACCCACGTCCGCGAAGACACTCTCGCGCTCTACGGATTTCTCAGCCCCAACGAAAAGCGCGTCTTTGAACGCCTGATCACCGTGAGCGGTGTGGGCCCGAAACTGGCCGTCACCATCCAGAGCGGTTTGAGCACAGAACGCTTGGTCGCCGCCATTCGCGGCCAGGACCACGCCACCCTTTCCCAAATCCCGGGCATTGGCAAACGCCTCGCCGAGCGGTTAGTGGTGGATCTCAAAGACAAGCTCGAAGACATGGCCGCGGCCCCGCGACCGGTCGAAACCGGGCCATCAACCGAAGACGTGCTTTCCGCCCTGGTGAACCTGGGTTATCAACGCCCGCTGGCGCAAAAGGCTATCGCCGCCGCGGTCGCCAGAGACAAAACGGTGAGCGACAATTTTGAGGCACTTTTCCGGGCTGCTCTCGCCGCCATGCGCAACTAAGCATCCCGGGGAGCAGGTAGATTTTTCCTATTTCTAAGTAGATTGAACCGGATTTCACAGGGCGCGAAATCCACAACTCCGTAAACTACTGAAACCAGAAGCCTCCCGCCCATGCCTGTTTGGCACGGCACATGCACTGCTCAAAACGTACATCGCATAAGAAGCAAAGCCGCGATTTGGCGGTTTCAAGTTTGCGGCTCACTTCGGTGATGCCGCGGAGAAGATGCCCATGCCAGGGAGGTGTGGGCATCTTCTTTTTGCGGGCAGGCTAGAAACTCATTCAGGCGCTGGTTTCATCTGTGCCTGGTTCACACAGCCGATGGCCTTCCGCATATCGTCATCATCCGTGGAACTCGCTCCAGTCTTGTGCATAATGTCTCGCTGGAACTTCTGCAATTCAGGGAAGGAGTAGTGCGTACAAAGATTCAGTTCCCATGTGTCCGCCGTCTTTTTCGAGACTACGTACATACGAATCGTTTCATCCGCGTGTGCGGCGGAGTCGCTTTCCCGAATAATGGAAAAGCTGTAGTAGCCAGGAATAAAGCCGGCATCGGTTCGGGTGTCCATCGAGTTCATCACGATCGTGCGATCATCCACCGTGATGTTGTCGTATTTCGCAACGATGAGCGCGACCTGGCGAGCCTGATCGAACTCCATCTCATGCACACGCGCACGCGCGCACAGGGTAGAGGTGGCCACTAAAAAGAAAAAGAAGGCAAGTTGTCTCATGTATGTGAGCAGCCGGACAGTCTTGTCAGATAGAGGGAGGTAAGCAGAGTCTACCGGACAACTGTCGAAACACGCTTTATCGTGGCGTCGCAAGACCATTACTTTTGTACTTTAAAACTGGTTTTCGAGTATATCCCGCCGAGTTACTATCTGACTCTGGTGGTCTGTTTTCCAGGTATTCCCGTCGTTCCCTGAATATTTCACACACATGACGATCTCTTCCTTCCCCCACGTCGCCGGCTCACCCTACTTTCGTGAAGCCTGGCCTCAAATTCTTGCGCAGCCTCAAACGAAATAACCGCCGGGAGTGGTTCGAGGCCCATAAACCGGAGTTTGAGCGTGAGTTGAAGCAGCCCATGCTGGCCCTCATCGAGAGTGTCAATCGGGCTATGGAAAGCTTTGCTCCCGCTCATCTACGGCCACCACAAAAAATTATGATGCGCATTTATCGCGACATACGCTTTTCTCCCGATAAGCGCCCCTACAAAAGTCACGTCTCCGCCTGGTGGTCTCGCGAAGGTCTGGAGAAGACCTCCGGCGGAGGTTACTACATGCACATCTCGCCCGAGGAGGTTCTCGTCGCCGCGGGCGTCTATATGCCGGAGCGGGAGCAGCTCCTGGCCATCCGCCAGTACCTGCTGGTGCACCACGCCGAAGTGCGGCAGGTGCTCAACGACCGCAAACTCAGGCGCCTGATGAATTCGTTTACCGGCACTCCGCTCACCCGCCCACCCAAGGGTTTCCCAAAAGATCATCCCGCGATGGATTTGCTTCTATGCCGGCAGTGGGGTGTGGAAGGAAAACTGTCCTCATCCGCGTCGTTGCAGAAAGATTTTGCCGAGCAGATCGTCCGCCGCTTCCGGCTCGCAAGCCCGCTCGTAGACGCTCTGAATGCGCCTCTGCTGCTGAGCGTGCAGAAAAAACGGCGGCCCCTTTTCGGCCTTGAGCCGGTGCGCGCGGCACGCTGAATTCTGAGGAAAACCTGTGAAATTGGGCAAAATCTTGGAAAAACGCGCCAAAAACGGAACAATTCTCGGTTTTTCGATTGACAAACGTTAGACAAAGCCGCATCGTAAACGGCGGTGGGTTCGTTTTTACCCGCATAAACACTGGGTTTTCTGATGATTGGAAGCTCGTTTCCGTTGACCCTCCAATTCGCAGGAACCGGTCAAGACATGGATTCTGAAGGGTGCGGAAGACCGCGACCAAGGGCCATGAAATAACACAGACGAAAGAAGGACACACTATGGCAACAGGCATGACCAAGACAGCACTGGTCCGGACAATGGCAGAAAAACTTGAGTTGACCAACAAGCAATCCGCAGCTTTTCTCGACCTGCTCGCAGAGACGGCAGTGAAGGAAACGAAGAAGAATGGCGTGTTTGTCATCCCTGGGCTTGGCCGGTTGGTAAAGGCTGAGCGCAAAGCCCGCATGGGCCGCAATCCCCAGACTGGCGAAACCATCAAGATCAAAGCCAAGACTGTGGTCAAGTTCCGCGTGGCCAAGGCTGCCAAAGACACCATCGCGCCGCCGAGGAAGTAGTCGCACATCCGCACGGCTGCAACATCGAAGAGGGCAGGCGTCTTGCCGCGCCCTCTGCACCTCCAACCCTTCCCCGCGCTCTAAACCCTGCCCTCGACTCCCTTACCCATCAGCGCCCGCACCACGAGCGACACCCCATAGCAAACCAGCACGCATTGAACCAGAATGCGCGCATTGTAGCGCCAGGCAAGCACCGCAAAGCAAATCGTAATCGTGACTGGATAAGTCTCCGCCAGGAACGCCTGCACCCAATGAGGGCGAACAGCGCCGGCCGCTAAAGTCCCGCCCGTCAGCCGAGGCCATAGCTGCGGCACCTTTCGCCGGTATTGTCGGTACACCTCGCCCTGGCTCGTCTCCAGAAAACGCTCCTCTCCCCGAATCAGAAACAGCGTGAAGAGGCTAAACGCAACCAGGAAGAACGCTGCGCCGCTGGGCGGCATCAACACAGAAACGCCGAGAGCAAGCAACCACGCCCCCAGGTAGAGTGGATTGCGAACATACCGGTACGGCCCGGCAGCCACCAACTGGTCACCCTGCATTGCCGCGCCGCGCATCACGCCGGAACCGAGATATGCTGTACCCCAAACCCGGAGAATCGTCCCCAGCACCAGGCAAGCAAGGCTGATAAGCGTGACAGTCACGGTTGCAGCTGCCAGGGAGATCCATCCGCTGCGGGCCAGCACCGTGGATGCAGCAAGCCAGAGCGTGCCCGGCTGCCCGCTGCGCAGTCCCCAGGGAGCGAGAAAGCCGATCAGGTAAAGCGCGATAAAGATAACGAGGCGGAAGCGAAACACCAGATCCGGTGCTTTCATGATCGCCCGGCCCGCAGGGAATCGACCGGCGCCCCATTGTGTAACCGTGATAGTTTCATATCTTGAGGACAGCTTCAGACTCTTCGCCAGAACTCGCTTTGCTGAAGGGTACAGGCTTCAGCCCGTAACCCAGCGGGGTAGGCCGGGGATTTATCCCCGGCACGGGGGATGTCATCCTTTGTGGCCTTTAGGCCCTGAGGTACGGTTCTCGCTCGAACAAGCAGGAAGCATGCCTCAGGGGCTAATGCCCGTACATAACAGCCGCTGCGGCGACTTCTCACGCAGACTCTTAGACCCCTTACTTGCCCGCTATGGTTTCGAGCAGCGCATCGAAGTCCTCCAAACGGGAGTATTCAATGATCACCCGCCCACGGCCATTCTTATCTTCGATCGAAACCTTGAGGCCCAGCGCCCTCTGTAGCGCATCCCGCGCTTCGCGAACATTAGGGTCAAGCGGCGCCTTCTCTTTTTCTTCACCCTTCGCTTTCTTCTCAGGGTTGAGCAATCCCTGCACATAGCTCTCTGTCTGGCGCACCGACATGGAAAGCGCGCTCACCTTTTGCGCGGCCTTCAAAATCGATTCGGGCGATTCAAGGCTGAGCAGCGCGCGTGCGTGCCCAAAGCTAAGGCTGCCGCTCTCCACCTTCTGTTGAACCTCGGGCGGTAACCGGAGCAATCGCAAAAAATTCGCGACCGAGGCACGGTCCTTGCCGGTCCGTTGGGCCATCTGTTCTTGCGTCATTTTGAAGTGATGGCTCAGCCGGTCATAGGCACGCGCTTGTTCCATCGGGTTCAAGTCCGTGCGTTGCAGATTTTCAACGATGGTGATTTCCATCGCCTGCTCGTCGGAGACGTGGCGCAGGATGGCAGGCACAGTAGCCTTGCCCGCCAGTTTGGAAGCGAGCCAGCGGCGCTCGCCGGCGATCAGCTGAAAACGATTATCGGGCAGTGGCCGCACCAATATGGGCTGCACAACCCCGGTCGCCGCAATCGAAGCAGAAAGCTCTTTGAGGGCGCTCTCATCCACCGATGCCCGGGTCTGAAAGGGATTGCGCTCAATATGGTCGACAGGAATCTCTCTTGGCTTACCCTCATCCGGAACAGGAGCGGCGGTCGCTGCGGCTGGGGCGGGCGTAAAACCAGATCGTCCAGGCAGGAGGGATTCGAGACCTTTGCCAAGGGCGCGGCGTTTAGGTAGTTCCACTGAAGGGTTCATCGTCTTGGGTCCTGAGAGCCGAGGGTTGAAACTGCAATTCTATTGCTGCCCACGGCAACACTTGGCCGAGGGTCGGGAAATGATCCGGGAACGTCAAGCGTAGGGCCAGAACCGCACTTTATTTTCTTGTCGTGTTTGCGCGCTGGCCTGGGTAGCTGCCTTCCGCTCCAGGGCGCGTGGGCTCTCAATGTTGTTGCGAGCCAGAATCTCTTCCGCAAGTTCTCGGTAGGCTTCCGCGCCGCGAGACCGGGGATCATAGAGCGCTACGGGCTTGCCGTAGCTGGGCGCTTCCGCCAGGCGAACATTGCGTGGGATAGCCGTCTTGAGCAGCTTCGCCCCAAAAAACCGGCGCAGGTTCTCTGTGACCTGTTGCGCCAGGTTCGTTCGCTCGTCATACATGGTGAGAATCACGCCCTCGATGTCGAGCGTCGGGTTGAATGCCGCCTGGATACGGCCGAGCGTCGTGAGAAGCTCGGAAATGCCCTCCAGGGCAAAGTATTCCGCCTGCATCGGGACGAGCAGCCGGTCCGCCGCGACCAGCGCGTTTAAGGTCAGCAGATCCAGGGCCGGCGGGCAGTCCAGAATAATGAAGTTGTATTGATTGCGGACTGGCTCGAGCGCTTGTCGGAGGCGGTATTCCCGGCGTTCGGCGTTGATCAGCTCGACCGTGGCGCCAATGAGATGGTTGCTGCCCGGGACGACCTTTAAGCCATCGATTTCGGTGCCAAGAGTCGCCTCGGCAATAGTGGCGTTTCCGGTAAGAATGTCGTAGGTGGAGTTGCGGTTTTCATCCCGCGTGATACCGAATCCTCCGGAGGAATTGGCCTGTGGATCACAATCAACCAGAAGACAGGTCATTCCCTCGAGAGCCAGCGCCGCAGACAAATTGATTGCGGTAGTGGTTTTTCCTACCCCACCCTTCTGATTGACGACCGCGATTACTTTACCCATGCGTAATTGGAAGACTATCTACGGAAGACGGGGAGAGCAAGAAATGACGCTGTGCAGAACTGGGCATTCAATTGTGGAGAACCTCATGCGCCCAAAATCCGAGTGCCCGCAAGCTACAGCATTAGCAACAAGATAGCGGCGAGCTGCGTAATTGGTCTGGCGAAGGTGCTTTCTTAAGAGCCGTGGAAATCTTGGTGTTCCACGTGGAACAAACGCTGCCGATATTCGGCGAAGAGTCGGAAAATGAGGCGTTGTTCCACGTGGAACAACCTATCCTCTTCGACCAATCTCCAGGACCATCTGCTCTGTGTTCGGGATTGAGATCGGATCCAACCATTCCAGGCCGTAAGCGGCCGCTCCGCGAGCCAGCCCCGAACGCTCGGTCGTAAGTAAAACTAAATATCGCTGCACACGCTCGAGCGCCACCGGAATTGCCAATTCCATCTTCTCCACCGCCCGCATCGTCACCGCATCAAACTTCCGCTCCGGCATAGCCTCAACCCGGCCATCATAGATTTCACCCTCAAGATCGAGCACCCGCAACACTTCCCGTAAAAATGAGGCTTTCTTCCCGTGCGCCTCGGCCAAGGTCACGCTTATCTCGGGACGGCAAATCGCAATGGGTATGCCCGGGAGTCCGGCGCCCGAGCCGTAATCAAGCAGGTCGGCGATATCTCCCGGCAATTGCCCCGCCACAAACGCGCACTCCATAAAATGCCGCTCGACGATCTGCTCGGGATCCCGCACCGACGTCAAACTAAGACGCTGGTTCCAACGGATCAGCAACTCCAGATACGTCCGGAACTTGTCGTAGGCGCCCACAGGTAAATCCAGAATTCCGGCTTGGGTAAATGCCCCTTCGATCCACCCCGCCGTTATATTCACTGGGCGCCCGCTCTTGCGGACCATTCCCGGGCGGCATCCATAAATGCCGCGAAAAGCGCGCGCGAGGCAGCGCTCACATCGTAACTACGCTCGGGATGCCATTGCACAGCAACTACAAACTGTCCCGGGTCAGTACCTTCGAGCGCCTCAATCACTCCGTCCACAGGGCTGACGGCCGCGATCTTCAACTCCCGTCCTGGACGACCGATTGCCTGGTGATGGCTTGAATTGACAGAAGTTCCTGCCGGCTCCTCCGGCTCGTTGACTAACCGTGAAAGCCGCGTACCTGCCGTTACCTGAATCGGATGCGCCTTTTGCACCTCACGCCCGGGTTGATGGTTGACCACCTCGGGAAGAGCCGCGTCCGCATGGGGAAGATCCTGGATAAGCGTGCCTTGACGCCACACATTCAAGGATTGCAAACCGTAGCAAATGCCCAGGATCGGCTTTCCCTCATCGAAGGCGCCTTGCAGAAGGAGGTTGTCTACCGTCTCTCGGGCATCATCCTTCGCTGCGCATTCCTCAATCCGCTCCTGTCCATATAGTGATGGATCGACATCCGCCGGGCTTCCCGGGAGCAACACACCCGAGCAGGAACCCAGAACAGCTGCCCACTCGCCAGGGCCAGCGTCCAGGGCAATCGGTACGGCAACTCCCCCTGCGGCTTCTACGGCATGCACGTACTGCGGCAAGCTGCGCTGGTTATAGGCCTCATCCGTCGACGTTGGTAAGGGGATAGCAATACGGGGTACCGTCATACATCCTCTCCAAGTACATCCGCGGTGGAGGTGGCGAGGGCCGGTGAAAGATCGCCAGGCGCCGCGTGACTTTGATACAACTCCAGAATCTCCTCGCGAAGCCTGGCTGTGAGTTCATCCGCTTGGCGAATCGAATAGCCGGCCGGATCAATCGGTTTGCCAATGACCAATTTAACCGGCCGAGGACGAAAGTGATGAGTGTGAATCGGCAGCAACTCGAACGTGCCAATCAGCGCGATCGGGACTAAGGGAACTCGCGCCCGAATCGATATGTAGGCTGGCCCACGCATGAACGGCTGCACCTGTCCATCCTTGGTACGGCCACCTTCAGGAAAGATGAATAGCGGCATTCCGGTCTTCAGCACACGGATAGCGCGATTGAGACCCGCAACCGAACCGCTCTCCTCGTCCACTGGAATCTGTCCAGATCTTTGCAAATGCCATCCAATGAACGGCCACTTCCATAAACTTTGCTTTGCCAGAATCCGAAATTGAAAGGGGAGGCTGCTGAACACCAAAGGCGTGTCCATGAAGGAAGTGTGGTTGGAGGTATAGACCGCAACCGGCAATAAATTTTCACGTCCGATAACGGTAACCTTAGCGCCGGCAGCCCGCAGTGAGGCCCGCGCCCAAAGGCGAGCGATGTTGTGCTGGAACCGGCCATCTTTCTCGACGCAAGACGCAGCGAGAGACATGCATCCGAAAACGCCTGTGAAGATAAAGAACAGAGGGCCCCGCACCATGTTCGAGGTCAGACGGGTAGCCAACGGAGCCGGTTGCGCACCGGGCATAGAACTCATACCTTCAACGACTCCTCGGATGCGGCCACCCCGAACCACCAGCCGCGGCCGCACCTGCCCCACCAGGTAGACCGATCCGGTCACCACAACCAGCCCGTTGACCGGCGTCAACTGGAGAGCGCGCTCCAGCGCTGCGGCCGCATTGGCAGCAGCCTCTACCTCGCTGCCCGTCGTCTCCGCAGCCGCCAGCAGATCTTCCATGGATGCGGTACGTGGCGAATCGACCGGCGTCAACATGACTTTGCCAAACAGGGGAAAGAGTATCTGGGCAAGCTCCACCGCGGGCTTGTCTTTCAAGCATCCGAAGACCAGGGTCATGGGCTGCCCGCGATCCAGGTGCGAAACCGCCGCACGCAGTGCCCACGCCCCGGCCGGATTGTGGCCCACGTCCAGTAATACGTCGGCACGGTCCCGGGTCCCGGGCACCAGCTCCAGCCGCGCCGGCCACACCGTTTCCCGAATACCGGCCTGGATATCGATGGGCGTAATATTGTAACTGTTACTGTTTCTTAACTCCACCGCGGCGGCAATCGCCAATGCCAGGTTGCGCTGTTGATGCGCGCCGGCCAGTGGTGAGTCGATGCCGATCAGTTCCCCCATCACCGACAATGGATAACGATTACGCGTGTACTGTTCGGGATGATTGTGCACTGGAACATAGCTCGCCGCATTCACGCCTCTTACTCCGAGCAAGGTGGCCACTTCTCCCAATGCCTGGTTGGCTTCTGGATGCTGCGGTAGTGTGATCATCACTCCCCCGGAGCGCAGGATGCCCGCCTTTTCACGCGCAATCTGATCCACCGTCTCGCCCAACCATTCCGTGTGGTCCAGCGAAATATCGGTAATCACCGAGATCAGAGGCTCCACAATATTGGTCGCGTCCAACCGGCCGCCCATGCCTACTTCCACCACCGCTGTATGCACTTGGCGGGAAGCAAAATACAAAAAGCCCATCGCGGTGAGCGTCTCAAAAAAACTCGGTAAAGCCGGCAGACGCGCGTCCCTTACCAGGCTCTCAGCAACTTCTTCCACCCGAAAGAACAGGACGGCAAAATCATCGTCACTGATCGTGACGCCATCCAGCTGGATGCGCTCGTTCACGCGGCTCAGGTGAGGCGAAGTGTAAAGCCCGGTCCGATAACCGGCCCGCGTGAGAATACTGGCTAGCGTTGATGCCGTGGACCCTTTGCCATTGGTGCCCGCCACCAGGATCGAGGGGAAGGAACGCTCGGCGTTGCCCAGCGCGGCCATGAGCGTGCGCATATGCGCCAACTCAAATTTCCGGCGAGGCGCGCCGGGCGCAGTGTGCAATTCCTGACCGAGAGCATGCAGGCGGTCAAGGGCCGAGGCATAGGACATGTTCTTATTCTAGAGTGAATTCCCTGCCGCTAAGCGCGGGCAGGCGCCGGCCACATGAAGTCCAGCGCGCGAATGAGGTAGTTCTTCAGGTCGCGTCGTGCCACGATGGCATCCAGCATCCCGTGTTCCAGCAGAAACTCCGACTTCTGAAATCCCTCAGGTAGCTTCTGGCGAATCGTCTGCTCGATCACTCGTGGACCGGCGAAGCCGATCAGCGCGCCCGGCTCGGCGACATTGAGGTCGCCCAACATACCGAAGCTTGCGGTCACACCGCCCGTCGTCGGGTTCGTGAGCACGGAGATATACGGCAGGCCGGCGTCATCCAGCTGCGCCAGGCCGGCGGATACCTTAGCCAATTGCATGAGGCTTGCCACGCCTTCCATCATGCGCGCGCCACCGGAAGCGGCGACGATGATCAGCGGTTGCCGCGCGGCCAGCGAACGGTCAATCGCCCGCGCGATCGTTTCTCCCACCACGCAACCCATGCTGCCGCCAATGAAGGCAAACTCCATCACACTCAGCACCACCGCATGCGGGCCCAGCTTTCCTATGGCGTTGATCACGGCGTCATTCAGGCCGGTATCGCGCCGGGCCTTTTCCAGCCGGTCCCGGTACGGCTTGATATCGACAAACTCCAAAGGGTCGGTGGATATGAGCTCCAGGTCTACCAGCTCGTACCCGGGTTCCAGCAGGCTGGCTACCCGGCTGCGCGCGTCCAGCCGGAGATGGTGCCCACATTTGGGGCAAACCTGCAGATTAGCTTCGAATTCGGCCTTGAAGACGTATTGCCCGCAGCCCTCGCACTTTTGCCACAAACCTTCGGTGCGCACATTCTTTTCCGCTGTACTGGGTTCAATTTCGTTTTCCTGCCGCTTAAACCAGGACATGTATTCCCTTCCGCCACTCGTCCCCGGTGGTGTTGAATGCCGCGCCCACGAAAGTCCGTGCCCCGACTTTGGAGCATACAGCCACTGCTCTCGTTATGCCTCTGATTTTGTGCAGTCTTCTCTGATCCCGAAGCTGCATGCACACTGCTCGCATCAGTGCCCAGTGTGGTACGGATGCCCTGCCACTATTGTAAATGCCCGGTAGAGTTGTTCCGCCACCACCAGCCGAGCCAACTCATGGGGCAGAGTCATGGGCCCGAGCGAAAGCATCGTCTGTGCCGATTTCCGCGCCCCGTCCGACCAGCCGCTCGCCGGTCCAATCGCGAACACAATCATCTGCTGGCCCGCATCCCGCCGAATCCTGAGCCACCTGGCCAGTTCTTCTGAAGACCAAGCCTCGCCCCGGCTATCGAGCAGCACCACCCATGCGGGGGTTCGGCTTCGTTGCTTAGCCAAAAATGCGAAGAGTGCCTCTTCATCACGGAACGCCTTCGCTTCGATGCCGGCATAGGGTGCAATGCGCTCCAGATAGGAGTCAGTGGCAGGCTCCGAGCAAATCGCTCCGGCTACGCTGGGCCACAAACGCAAGAACCAGATTCAGGGAAGGACCTCAAGGCTGAAAGATTAGTTGCGGGAGTGTTCGAGGGTTGTGAATTGTCTGACCTGAGAATCCCAAACCTCAACAACTCCTGGGTGCCCCATATCTCGCTTGTTTTTCGCGAGATGTGGGATACCACGACTCTCGACCCCTGAACTCCAACCATGAAGACGATTCCCAGGGTAATGCGGCGGCATTCAGACCCTAACCCCGGCCCGCGCCAACCTGCTCCCGAACCGAAGCCATCCCGGACCCGTCCAACACCGCTTCGATCATGGCATCGCAACCCATGCATGAGTTGATCATCATGTGGTACAACCGGCGATCGCTCCAGTCCCGGTCATAATATCGCCGGACATACTCCGCGCGCCGATTATCCGTAGCTTCAAGTTCTCCACGCGCGCGTCCAGCCTGGTCCGGAAAATGTTCTTCAAACCAACGAATCTTGCGCGACATCGACGCGTACACAAAAATATTGAAAACCCCCGGCAAAGACGCCAGGGCACAAGCAGCGCCCCGGCCGACAATCACACAATTACCAGCCGCTACGCACTGCTTCAGATAATTGCGAACGAACTCGACCATGCGCTCGCTGTCAAACACCTGGTCTTTCGGCGGCGCCGGCAGGCGGTCCACACTGCCATGCCAGAATGACTTGCCCATCCGGTAGTACCAGGGATCCAGGCGTTCATCGCATTGTTCCGCCATGCCTCTGGGCACACCGGCCTTATGCGCAACCTCGTCGATGAGGCACTTGTCGATGAGCTTCCAGTGCAGGCGGTCGGCCAGGCGGTGGGCAAATTCTGCTCCCTGGCTGCCATATTCCCGTTCTACTGTGATCACCCTGATCATGGAGAATATCTCCCGCCAAAATATGCCGGACCCTTCCGGTGGCGTGATGCTAGCACCGGCAGAATGAATAATCCAGAGCCCGGCAGTACCGTTAGGGTTCGGCGACGACCGGGTTTCTGAGGCTGCCGATGCCGGCAATATCGATCACCACATCATCACCCGGCTTGAGCCACCGCTGCGGAGAACGACCCATTCCTACCCCGGCAGGCGTGCCCGTGCTGATGATGTCCCCCGGCACCAGCGGCATCATCGTCGAGATGTACGAGATAAGCCGCGGCACCTTGAAAATGAGCTCCCGGGTATTGGAACTCTGCAACGTCTCTCCATTAATAGACAGAGAAATATCCAATTGGTGAGGATCGGGTATTTCGTCCTTGGATACGATCCAGGGTCCCATCGGCCCAAAGGTGGGGAAGTTCTTGCCCAGGGTCCACTGGGAAGTCGCCAACTGCACGTCACGAGCACTCACATCATGACAAATGGTGTAGCCAAAAACGTGATCCTCCCAGTCCGCCTCGGGTATATTCCGGCCCCCCTGGCCAATGACCACGGCAAACTCCGCCTCATAATCGGGCTGCTGGCTGGCGCGCGGCAGAACAATCGCCTGGCCGTTGCCGATGAGCGTGTGGGGATACTTGGTGAACACCGTGGGAAACTTGGGTGGTTCCATCTTGGACTCGACCGCGTGATCGCGGTAATTGAGCCCAATGCAGAGAATCTTGGGCGGCCGCAGCAGCGGCGCCTCAAGTGAGACGGACGATAAAGCCGCAAGCAGATTCGGACCGGTCTCTTCCAGCTGAAGATTGACCCCCTCCCACCGTTTAGGACCTGCGGCGATGAAGGAGAGCGCGTCCGGGTATCCAAGCGGACTGAGAGGGAAAACGTGGCCGTCCTTGACGAGTGCCGGGCCAATAGTTGCATCACGACGATAAGTGATCAGGCGCATCCGTCAATTGTCCAACGGCAAGGGGAAGAATGGGTAAAAAATCGTGGCGCTCGGTTGCCGGAACTTAACCGTAGTCCGGACCTCATGGGCAGAAAATTGCATCTGCCTACAATGGGTGTTTGTGTATCCGTTTCCAACGGGGGGTTAATGGAGAAGCCGAACGAGGGACGAAATCGGGTAGTCATCGAAAACGTACTGCCACAAGTGAACTGTGGCCTCTTTCCCATCAAGCGAGTTGTTGACGACCTGGTCTCCGTAGAGGCGGATGTCTTCGGCGATGGCCACGATCATGTGCGCGCCCGGCTGCTATGGAAGCAGGAGGGAGAGACCGCCTGGCAGACGGCAGACATGCTGCCCTTGGGTAACGACCACTGGCGAGGCGAATTCCCCGTGACCAAAATCGGCCGGTATCGCTACACCGTCGTGGGCGACGTCGACCACTTCGAAACCTGGCAAAGTGACCTCAAAAAGCGCGTAGAGGCACAGCAGGATCTCGAAGTCCCCTTTGCCACCGGGGCCCTGTTGCTTGAAGAAGCGCAGACCCGGGCATCTAAAGCGGATAGCCCCAAATTGGCAAATTGGGCAAAGAAGCTCAGGACCGGAAAGAAAGACGAGGCAGCCGTCGCCTTCGCATTGCAGGACGAACTGCTGGCCACGGTGCATCGTTATCCCGATCCCGAGCTGGAAACCCGCTACGAACGCGAATTGGAAGTCGTTGTCGACCGCGAGAGAGCGCGCTTTTCCGCCTGGTATGAGCTCTTTCCCCGCTCCTGGTCAACCGTGCCAGGCAAGCACGGCACTCTCAGCGATGTAACCAGCCGCCTGGAATACGTTTCGGACATGGGCTTCAACGTCCTCTACCTTCCGCCGATCTCACCCATCGGAAAGAGTTTTCGCAAGGGCAAAAACAATGCCGTCGAAGCGGCGCCGGGCGACGAGGGTAGTCCCTGGGCTATCGGCTCCGACGAAGGGGGCCACACCGCGATCCTTCCCAAACTGGGCACCATGAAGGATTTCGCCAACCTGGTCAAGCGGGCAAAGCAACTGAAGATGGAAGTTGCCCTGGATATCGCCTTCCAGTGCGCGCCCGATCATCCCTGGGTCAAAGAGCACCCTGAGTTCTTCAAGAAGCGCCCCGATGGTTCCATCCAGTACGCAGAGAACCCACCGAAGAAATATCAGGATATTTATCCGCTCGATTTCGAAACCTCCAACTGGCGCGGATTGTGGGACGCGCTCAGAGACGTGTTCACATTCTGGATGGACGCGGGTGTCATGATCTTCCGCGTCGACAATCCACACACCAAGGCATTCCCTTTCTGGCAGTGGGTAATCGCCGAGCTAAAGGCGAAAGACCCCAACGTGCTGCTTCTGGCGGAAGCCTTCACTCGGCCCCGGGTCATGGAGCGGCTGGCAAAGCTCGGCTTTTCCCAGTCCTATACCTACTTCACCTGGCGCGAAACCAAAGAAGAGCTCACCCAGTACCTGCTTGAACTCACCACGACCCCCGTGCACGAATATTTCCGGCCTAACTTCTGGCCCAACACGCCCGACATCCTGCCCGGGCACCTGCAGCGCGGCGGTTTGCCGGCCTTTCGCAGCCGGCTCGTACTCGCCACCACCCTTGCGTCTAACTATGGCGTTTATGGCCCGGCTTTCGAGCTAGGGGAGAACATCCCCATCAAACCGGGGAGCGAAGAATACCTGAACTCCGAGAAGTACGAGATCAGGACCTGGGATTTGCAGAGCCCCGCAAGTCTCAAACCCCTGCTCACTCACCTGAACCAGATTCGGCTGGCCAACCCGGCGCTCCAGAGCAACGATCGGCTGCATTTCCATCCCACCGACAACCCCGCGCTCATCTGCTACTCCAAGCGCACCGCGGATGGGAGCAACATCATCCTCGTGGTGGTCAACCTCGATCCTTCTTTGGTTCAGTCCGGTTGGGTGAATCTCGATTTGGACGTCCTGGGCCTCACTCTGGGCGATACATTTGAAGTCTATGATCTGTTAGCGGATCACTCGTACAACTGGCAAGGCTCGAGAAATTATGTCGAGCTGCGGCCGGCGGAAGCGCCGGCTCACGTCTTCCGGGTATTGCCGGCGGGGGAAAGCTTCAAAGACACTACCGTAGTTACGATTTAAGCAACCACCAAGCCGGGAGGCACGATTGAAGAAACCGGGAAGCGCGGCGGACCCGCTCTGGTACAAAGACGCGATCATTTATGAGTTGCACGTCAAGGCGTTCATGGACGGCAACAACGACGGCATCGGCGACTTCCAGGGATTACTCAGCAAACTCGATTACGTGCAGGACCTGGGAGTCACCTGCCTCTGGTTGTTGCCCTTCTTCCCTTCTCCTCTGCGTGACGATGGCTACGACATCTCCGACTACCTGAGCGTGCACCCGAACTACGGCACCATGGAGGACTTCCGCGAATTCCTGACCCAGGCGCACGCCCGTGGAATCCAGGTGATGATCGAGTTGGTCATCAATCACACCTCCGATCAGCATCCCTGGTTCCAGCGCGCGCGCCACGCCCCCAAGGGTTCACCTGAGCGTGACTTCTACGTATGGAGCGACACCGACCAGAAATACCAGGAAGCACGCATCATCTTTACCGACACCGAAAAATCAAACTGGACCTGGGATCCTGACGCCCAGCAGTACTACTGGCATCGCTTCTTCTCCCACCAGCCGGATTTGAATTACGACAACCCGGTCGTCATCGAAGAAGTCGTCAAGATCATGCGTTATTGGCTCGACATGGGCGTGGACGGGCTGCGCGTCGATGCGATTCCTTACCTCGTGGAACGCGAAGGCACCAACTGCGAGAACCTGCCCGAAACCCACGCAGTGATGAAGCGCATTCGTCATGAGATCGACGTCAACTACTCCGCCAGGACCATCCTGGCCGAAGCCAACCAGTGGCCCGATGATGTGCGCATTTACTACGGCGACGGCGACGAGTGCCACATGGCGTTCCACTTCCCCCTGATGCCCAGAATGTATATGGCATTGCGTCAGGAAGATCGCCTGCCGATCACCGACATCATGGCGCAAACGCCGGAGATTCCCCACAACTGCCAGTGGGGCCTCTTTCTCCGCAACCACGACGAGCTCACGTTGGAAATGGTCTCCGATGATGAGCGCGACTATATGTACCTGGCCTACAGCGCCGACCCGCGCATGCGCATCAACATCGGCATCCGCCGGCGGCTTGCGCCGCTGGTCGACAACAGCCGGCGCCGCATCGAGCTGCTCAACAGCCTGCTCTTCTCCTTCCCCGGCACGCCCATCGTTTATTACGGCGACGAAATCGGCATGGGCGACAACATCTACCTGGGCGATCGCAATGGGGTGCGCACCCCCATGCAATGGAACGGAGACCGCAATGCCGGCTTCTCCCGCGCCGTGCCCGCCAAACTCTACAGCCCTGTCATCATGGACCCGGTTTGGGGCTATGAGGGTTTAAACGTCGAAGCGCAGCAGAGTGACCCCTCTTCCTTACTGAGCTGGATGCGCAACATGATTGCCTTGCGCAAGCTCTTCCAGGTGTTTGGCCGCGGCACCCTGGCCTTCTTGAACCCCACGAATCGCAAGATCCTCGCTTATATCCGCGAATTTCAAAACGAGCGGGTGCTGTGCGTGGCCAACCTTTCCCGGTTTGCCCAGCCGGTTGAATTGGATCTGTCAGCGTACGCCGGCATGGTGCCGGTCGAAATGCTGGGTTACGTCGAATTTCCCAAGATCCGCACCGCTGGGTACCCGCTGACCGTCGGTCCTTATGGCTTCCTCTGGCTGGAGCTGCAGCCTTCGCCCGAACCCGTGCCGAGCACCGCGGAAACCGGTGAGCCGGAACTCGAAGTCAGCGGAGCCACCGACTGGATGAGCGTTCTTGAAGGCAATGGCCGCCGCGAACTCGAAGAAACAATCCTGCAGGGCTACCTCGCCCGTCAGCGTTGGTTCGGCGCCAAATCACGCGCCATGACAGGCACTCGCATCGAAGACTGGGCAGTCTTCAACGACGGCGCCAGCGCCCTGGTATGGGTCGAGGTTCAGTACTCCGAAGGCGAATGCGATACCTACCTGGTCACCCTGGGCATGCTTTTTGGCAAAGCGGGCGACACCCTGCGGGAGGAGTCTCCCAACGCCGTGCTGGCCAAGCTGGCCTCTGTTGAGGGTGACGGTGTACTTCATGAAGCCATCTTCAATGACACCGCCAGCGAAGCGCTGCTGGCGCTCATCACCGGGGGAGGCCAGATTTCCTCACGGGAAGGCGCCCTGGTTGGGATCCCCAGCAGCGCGCTGAGTCAATTGCAGGGTGCCACAGGGGAGAGGCTGGCTGCTCGGCGCGGTTCCGCGGAGCAAAGCAACACCTCGATTCTGTTTGGGGACAAGCTGATCATGAAGCTGTTTCGTAGACAGCAATCGGGCCCCAACCCTGACACCGAAATCGGCCGTTACATCACAGAATCCACCCATTTCACCCACATTGCGCCTTTCGGTGGATCCATCGAATACAGCCGCAAGGGGCAGGAACCGTCCACCCTGGCCATGCTGCAAGGCCTGGTCAGCAATGAGGGCGATGGATGGCAATGGACCCTGGAAGAATTGGACCGCTATTACGAAGCCAGCGCCGCTCAAAACTTCGCCCAGGGCGCCATTGCGGATGGCCCGGCTACCCTGCTGCAGATGAGCGCGGGCGATGAGACGGCCTTTGCCCGCGAGCATGTGGGCACCTATCTGGATGCCGCCGCCTTACTGGGCAGAAGAACGGCAGAACTCCACGTAGCCCTGGCCTCCCCCACCCACGACCCGGCCTTTGCACCCGAGCCGATGAATTCGACCGACCTTGTCAAACTGCGCGAGGAGCTGCTCGCGCACGCCGCGAGCGCCTTCGACGCCTTGAAGGAAAACATAGCCCGTCTCCCCGACGCGGTCCTCGAAAAAGCCGGCCTGGTGCTCAGCCGTAAAAGGCTGGTCCTCGATCGTTTAGCCCAGTTGTCGGCTAAGGAAATTCACGCCCTGCGCACCCGCATTCACGGCGACTATCACCTGGGCCAGGTGCTGCGATCTAAGGGCGACTTCGTCATTTTGGACTTCGAGGGTGAGCCCGCCCGCTCGCTGGCCGAGCGCAGAACCAAGCAATCGCCGCTGAAAGACGTCGCCGGAATGCTCCGCTCCTTCAGTTATGCCGCTTTTTCCGCCCTGATGAAGTACACCACGCGGCGTCCGGAAGACTATCAACGGCTCGCGCCCTGGGCGCACCTGTGGGAACAATCGGTGTCCTCCGCCTTCCTCCACGCCTATTGTGAGTACTCCAGGGGGGTGGCGGTCGTGCCTACGGAACCAGAACTCTTTCAGCAGTTGCTGGAGGCTTATGTCATCGATAAGGCGTTCTATGAATTGGTCTACGAGCTGAACAATCGGCCAAACTGGGTATTAATTCCGCTAACCGGGATTCTTGGCTTGCCGCTGATGGGTTGAGGGTTTGGCAGACTCAATCCCGCGCTGCGTGGCTTATGAGGCCGTTAAGCAGTTAAGATCCGATGTACGGACCAAAGGTAAACCCATGGCAAAGGTTGAGCTTTCGGAAGAGACGAAAGCAGGGATAGAAGAAGTACGAGAAGCCGATCTGTTGATCGCCGTCGCCGTGCCGGTGGATACCGAGCAACTGCGCGCTGCGGCCACCCAGGCGATCCTGGGGACCGGACAATCCATTTCCGGATTGCGCACCGTGGTCACGTTTCCCGGCTCGCCCGGCGTGGGAGCCCCCATGCAGGCGAAAACGGACGACGAATCCGTAGACACGTCAGGATTGCGCTTCGTCCCCTACGCCTTGCCCGCCGCCAGTCCCGAGAGGATACCCTGGCTCCCGGGTGTCGGCACCTATCAAGCGCTGTTTGCCATGGCCCGCGAGTTGGGAGTGAGCGCCTGCGCTGTCATCGGATTCGATCTAACCGCATTGCAGCCAAACTTTCTGGCGCCCATGATGACCGCGATCCTCGAAAAAGGTTGCGAACTCGTCATGCCCGTTTACTCGTCGGGAAAGTTCGACGGACTGCTGAACTCGAGCATTTATGCTCCCCTCACCCGCGCCCTCTATGGCCGCCGCGTGCGTTTTCCCTTGGCGCCGGATTTCTGTCTGTCCTCCAAGATGATTCCGGAGTTGGAGCTGGCCTTGCAGCGAGCGAGCACCCAGGGACAGTCCAATTTCTGGCCGGCCACTGAGGCGGCCATCCGCGACTGCACCACCTGCCAGGTCAATGTACCGACCCGCCACATCCCGCCTGCCGACGGCGTCGATCTGACCACGGTCCTTTCCCAGACTGTCGGATCTCTATATGCCGACATGACAACCCATGCGGCCCTGTGGCAGCGCATCCGGGGTACCCAGCCGGTGGAGACGTTGGGAGTACCGGTAGCGCCCCCCGCCGATGGCGCGGCTGCGGATACAACGCCCATGCTCGAAACCTTTCAACTGGGCTTCCGCAATCTGCAGGAAGTCTGGTCGCTCGTGCTGCCGCCGGTCACGCTCCTGGAGCTAAAACGCCTGGCCCGCCCCAGCACTTCGCGCTTCCACCTCCCCGACGAGCTCTGGGTGCGCATCATCTACGACTTTGCTCTCGCCTACCGTCTGCGTACCATCAGCCGCGCCCATTTGTTGGGAGCGTTGACCCCGCTTTACCTGGGCTGGGTCGCCTCCTACGCATTGGAGGTTGGCAACGCCAGCCCGGCCGAAGCTGAGCAGAGGCTGGAAAAGCTGGCTCGCGCCTACGAAGAGGGCAAGCCCTATCTATTATCGCGGTGGCGTTGGCCAGACCGCTTCAACCCTTAGGGCCCGGAGGAGATCATTATGTGGAGTCAAGTGTCACAGTCACTGCACGAATCGATGGCTCGGGTCATTAGCCGTATCGCTACACTGCTTCCGGGGATCCTCGCCTTTATCCTTGCCGTTCTGTTCTTCGCCGCGATTGCCTGGGTACTTGCGTGGCTGGTCCGTACGCTTCTCAATGCCATCCGCATCGACGAGCGGCTTGCTCGCGGCACCAACGCAATCGCCGAGTGGTCGCCCACCTACACGCCCACCACCCTGATCACGCGCGTAGTCTTTTGGTGTGTCGTGCTCGTCGGCTTCTTAGTCGGCCTTGAGGCTTTCGGTGCATCGTCCGACAACCTTCTCTCCGCTCGCCTGCTGGGCTACATCCCCAACGTGGTGGGCGCCGTGGTGTTGCTCCTTCTGGGCAACGTCATCGCCCGCTTCCTTTCCCGCAGTGTGCTGATCGGCGCAGTGAACATGAATCTGCACTACGCGCGCCTGCTAAGCCTGGGCATCAAGTGGTTGGTCCTGGTGCTGACTGCCGCGATGGTCCTCGATCACCTCTCGATCGGGGCCGCCATTGTAGATCTCGCTTTTGGCATTCTCTTTGGCGGTATCGTTCTCGCCCTGGCGCTGGCCGTAGGCCTGGGGTCACGCGACCTGGTGAGCCGCTCCCTCGAAAGGGAAGCCACCCGGCCTGCAGCAGAGGCCATGCCCGAAGAGCAATTCCGCCACTTTTAATTTTCTCCGCGCCCAGCGTGGAGAAAGACACCTTGGTTGTAGCAAATACCTCCCCCGGTTTTTAACTCTGACGTCGCTGAGAAAGCTGGGTGAGTCGATATGGATAGATTGATGAAGGTCGCTATTTTGGGGTTTGGCACCGTGGGCAACTCGGTCGCCCGCATTCTCTGTGAGCATCCTCCGAAAGGCGTGGAGCTGAGCTGCATATTCAACCGGGGAATCGATCGCAAACGCGTCTCCTGGGTCCCCTCTTCTGTCCTCTGGACGGAAAACTTCGATGAGGTTTTGGCGTCGAACCCTGACATCGTCGTCGAGCTTGCCGGCGGTCTGCAACCCGCGGGCGACTGGGTGCGGCGATCACTCGCCGCCGGCAAATCCGTCGTCACCGCCAACAAGAAGTTGATTGCCGAACACGGCATTGCACTCGAAGAACTGGCCCGCCTGCATGGCTGCCAATTGCTTTACGGCGCTGCAGTCGCCGGCGGAGTGCCCGTCATCCCTGCCGTACAGCAAGGGCTCGCCGGTGACCGCATCCAGCGCCTCCAGGGCATTTTGAATGGGACCTGCAACTTCATTCTCAGCCATATGGAAGCCGGCGCCGAGTTCGAACCTACCTTGCGTGAGGCGCAGGAGCGGGGATACGCCGAGGCCAATCCCACCGAAGACGTGGATGGCTTTGACGCCCGGGCAAAGCTGGTGATCCTCTCCCGCATTGGACTGCGCGTAGAGGTTCTGCCGGAGGAAGTTGCCTGCCGCACCATCCGTGACGTCTCCGCCATTGACTTCGCCTATGCCAAGGATTTGAACTGCACCATCCGGCAAATTTCGCGCGCCGAAGTCCGCAATCAGGAGCTGCTGGCTACGGTAGGGCCGATGCTGGTTCCGCGCAGTTCTCCGTTATCCTGGTCCCGCGGCACAGAAAACATGGTGATCTCCGGTGGTCTTTACGGAGGCGAGATCGTCTTCTCCGGCCACGGCGCTGGAGGAAATCCAACGGCAGTCGCCGTGATCTCGGATGTGCTGGCCATCGCCCACGGCGGCTGTCCCGTAACCATCACCAGCACCCGCGCAAGAGTGGACGGAGACTTTGTCGTGCCCCACTACATTCGCTTTGTAGTGGACGACAGTCCGGGCATTGTCGCCGCCATTGCCGGCCATCTCGCCGAGCAGGGCATCAACATCAACGCTCTGCTGCAAAAACCCGGCTATCCGAAGGACCGTCTACCCTTTGTCGTCACAGTCGAACCGTGTCCCAGCTCGGCATTAAAAACTGCCCTGAAAAAAATCGCGCAACTCGACTGCATGCAATCCGCCCCCTTCGACCTGCAGATGCTAGAGGACTAGCCACCAACGCGCCGGGTGCCCCATTCAAGCCTTCTGTTGGCTTGAGTGGGCGACCATGCCTACGATCCCCCGGACCCCTCCCGGCAATATCTTCAAAACCCAAGAACCGGATGCGGCTCATAAGGCTCCTCCAGAGCCTTGATCTCCGCCTCATCCAGATGAATCTCCATAGCCTCGATCGCCTGATCCAAGTGCGCCATCTTGCTGGCGCCAATAATCGGAGAACTCACGCCCGGCTTCGACAAAATCCACGCCAAAGCAATCTGCGCATTCTGCACTCCGCGCTTTTTCGCAATCTCCGTCAACCGGTCCACCACAACAAAATCCGAAGGCCGGTAATACAGCTTCTGCGCAAAATCATCCGTCTTCGCCCGCACCGTCTCCCCGCGGCTCTCGGCATTGCGATTCCCGGCAAGAAACCCGCGCGCCAACGGGCTCCAGGGAATAAGACCGACACCCTCCTCCAGGCAAAGTGGGATCATCTCCCGCTCCTCTTCCCGGTACACCAGGTTGTAGTGGTTTTGCATACTCACAAACCGTGCCAGGCCCAACCTGTCGGAGGTCTGCAGCATTTTCAGAAACTGCCACGCATACATCGAAGAAGCGCCAATATACAACGCCTTACCCGCCCGCACCACCTGGTCGAGGGCTTCCAGCGTCTCCTCGATAGGGGTGTGGGGATCAAAGCGGTGAATCTGGTAAAGGTCCACATAGTCCGTCTGTAGGCGGCGCAGACTGTCGTCGATGGCGTGCATGATGTGCTTGCGGGAAAGACCCTTTTGATTCGGATCATCGCCCATGGCATTGAAAACCTTGGTGGCGATCACTAATTTGTCGCGCGAGGGGCCGTACTCCTTGAGCGCGCGCCCGGTGATCTCCTCGCTAACGCCAAGCGAATAAACATCGGCGGTATCAAAAAAATTGATCCCTGCTTCGATGGCGCGGCGGTAAAACGGCCGCGCTTCCGCATCCTCCAGCACCCACTCGCGCCATTTCTTCGAACCGTAGGTCATCGTGCCGAGGCAGATTCGGGAAACTTTAAGGCCAGTCGAGCCAAGATTGACGTATTCCATTGCACCCCCTGAAATCGATTCTATCGGGACGATCAGCAATCACTCATTAGGAACCGTTGCCCTTTCTTTTGTCATCCCGTGAGAAATGACAGCGCGCCCTACACAGCCACCAAAGCTCCGGGTGGCCCATTCAAGCCCTTTTGGCTTGAGTGGGCAAGTCCGCCCCCACCCAAACATCTTGCCATTACCAGCGAAGCCGAGGGCCCTCACCGCCTGCTGTGCGCTGCGTCTAGGGCGAAAGCCGTAGCTGGATTCAGAAAATCCGGGATCAAAAATGGGAGACAGCACTTGATGAAGCGCCTGCTGTATCAGGCGATCTATCACCGTCGGGATACCCAGGGTGCGCACTCCACCTTGCGGCTTTGAGATCTCCACCTTGGGTAATCCTGGCGGCTGATACTTCCCGCTCAGCAGGTCTTCCTTCACCACAGGCCAACGCTCGATAACCAGATTTCACCCATAACGGACGTCCATGGACGCCCGGTGCTGCTTGGTTACGCGGCACTCGCCTAGAAGACGCCGCAAGTTCTCCCGTTCCAATACTCGTTCCATCAGTTGCTTGGTCTCCGGTTTCGACTGCCCGCTAGCCGCCGTGCGTGCCTCTGCAACAACCGAGCGCTGCAACGGATTCCGTCCGTCCCAGCTCCTCGGCCAAACTCTCGACAATTAACTAGTGATCCTCCATCACATCATCAAGAAGCGAGCGAATTAACCGATTTGGAGACCTCTATTAATCGGCGACCCATTCCGGGCCTCCGAGTCTCGATTGGTACTTGACGTTCGACGCTCAACGAAAACCGTAGACCGCTCCTCACTTCCTTCCCCTTCAGGTCGATGAACGCACTGTTACTGATCCAAACGGTGCGTTGCGATGAAGGTACGAGAACGGCCGGCAAGCCTGCTGGTGCTCGCGATATCTCTGCTGCTGATGGGATGCGGCCAGACGCTCAGCTCCACGACGGCCTCCCCTCCGAGCCAGAGCACAGGGAGTGCCGCGGGAACAGGAGCCACCGGACCAGGCGGAGGGCAAGCCATCCCCGTGCCAACCTCCTCCCAACCCCTGATCGGATGCACGAATCCAAATATAGGTGTCTCTAACGGAGATTGGGGGGTGGCTACCAGCCCCGTCTACACCACCGTGGACAACACGACACCGGTCGTTGGAACCCCAATCTACAAATCAAACGCCATCTTTTGGACCTCACGGGAAAACGCACCCGGCCAATCGATCCTGCTCACCGGCGCCTTCACTGATGCAACAAAGACCGCGAGGCTAGCCCTGATTCCAACAGGAACCACGGACTGGCAAACCTTGGCCCGCGGAAGCAGCACCGTCGTCCCCACAACGCAGCAGGGTACAACGGGCCTCTCGTTCATCATTCCCTCGACCTTTCCACCCGGCGTCTATGGATTTGAGATCGACGATCCTTCCGCTCCATCAATTCTAGGGATGGCCAACCTACCCGCCCTGAACTGGGCGATCGGCGTGCCTTCCACGATCGATTCAGCAATTGCATTGCAGCACCAGGTATATGACTGCGGTGTCGAGCAGGGCGGCGTATTAAGGATCTTCGGTAAGAATTTCGTGCCGTCTGATCAGGTTGTGCTGCAGACAGTCAACCGGCATCGCCTACCTGCTCAACGTAATAAAGATGGATACAAATTCCGTCTCCGCTGAAATACCCAGCACGCTTTCAACCGGCACGTACAACGTCTGGGTTGGGACGTCCCCGTGGAGTGCCGTTTCAAGCCCCACCGCTCAGATCACGGTACATTCGCCACCGCCACTGTCCGCGCTTACCATCAACTGTTCTCACTTGACCGGCGATGGCGTTTCCGACAATACCAAATCACTGCAAACCTGCCTGGACGCGAACGCGCCGGGCGGCTCGAACCAGATCGCTTACTTTGATATCCCGCCGGGAACCTTCGTTATCACAGGGGCAATCACCCCACATCCTTACGAAGTTCTCGTTGGATCTTCACCCACATTGACTAAGTTCGTGGGCCGTCCCAAAGGATCGCCGCCCGCGGCCTGGTTCAACGTGCCTCAACACTTCGGCATGACAGATCTGTCATTCGTCGCGCCGGCAAACCCCAATCTCCTGCTGAGTTCCGGCACCACTACAGGAAATCCCCAAACCTCCGGTCATCTGTTCTTCAACAATATCGACTTTGAATCAACGACTGATGCCTCGAAAGGAGCCGAGGTGATGTTCGCCATCGCCGGCCCGGATATCCAGGTCTACAACTCTTACTTCCTCTCGAACTCCAATCAGGTGTTCGACATTAACTACGGTGATGGCGGGATAGTATCCGGCAATCATCTCGTACTGAACAATTGGACCGGGCTAGGCATCAGCGACTCACAAAACGTAATTTTCGAAGCCAATCTCACCGACTCTCAGAACACCCCCGGGCAGGGAAATGGCGGCCACTCAGGCGGTTCCGGTCTCAGCATAAACCGCGGAAACAGCCTATACGGGCAATCGGCACTCTCTCGCGACATCTACATCGGCTACAACACTTTTCAGAATATGGGCTCGAACGATCAGCAGGTCATTACCAACGATGGCGACGGCGGCGCGTATTTAGGCCCCGTCACCTCCAGCACTTCGAGCACAGTAACTCTGGCAGATAATCCAGCATGGAATTGGATGGGTACGACAAACCCGGAGGCAGCAGTCGATGGCCATCGTTTTCGGGACTGGGGTTGGTCAGTACTCCTTCCTGAAAAGCTACAGCGGACGAACGATAACCTTATCGAGTCCCTGGCAAGTCTTGCCTGACACGACCTCCGTGGTAGGAATCTTTCAGTACCAAATGAATATGACCTTCGCTCACAACACCCTGACAAACACCCTTGGCGCTTCCATTGTCCTGGGCGATGCTCTCGAGGGTGTGCATGGAAGACAATCTCCTGACCAACTCCGGTCAGGGAATTCTGATCTCCGCCTTTGGGCCCTATGGTGGCCCGGCAGCCTTTGGCCCCGTGCTCAACACCGATGTCCTTCGCAACACAGTCGCGGAGAAGGCACAATGATTGCTGGGACGGGAACCTGTTTGTTTGGGGTATCGGGATTCAGGATTTTCCTGGGTGTTTGCTCTCAGGCCTTATGGTTCGGAATAACGCGGTACCCATCATGTAGATGTCATTTACAACACGGATGGCGTAAACGGAATCAGTGCCAATGTAATAGAGCAAAAAGGCATACTGGCAGGCGACTTCTCCACTCCCGGGTTCCTGGTTCAGGACAATTCGCCTCCACCCTCGTGAGTGACGCTACCCAGCAGATCCCGCCGCCAAAGGAGAAGTCATCTTGTCCGCAATGATCGAGGCATAACGCAACTTGCTCACCAGGGTGGTGGGTTCAGCCCGTGCTCATCGCGAGATTCCTCTATTGGGTTGGTGTACCTGAAACGGCTTTTCAGCCTGAGAAACGGAAGCTCCAGCAGATGATAGCTTGCCACAGCTAAGCCGGTGAACAGCACCAGCATAGCCAGGGCGTAGACTGTTTGTCCTACAACTAGGGGATGAATGTTACGTAGAAACCAACCTTGCCAAGAGACGCACACTGGCGACGGCAGATCGTGCCAAACATAAAGTCCGTAACTGTAGCGGCCGAAAAAACGCAGCAGCGACGCTCGCCGCCTGCCAGACAAGGTTCGGAACCGTGCCGGGTATCAACGCGAGTGCAAGGATGGACAGATAGACGCCCGCGAAGATCCGTAGCCCCAGGAAGTCATCTCCCCTGAGCCTAAATTAACGACCTGGCTCTTAAGAAAAGGAGAGCCAGTATGACCAGGAGTCCGCCCAGCAGCATATAGAGTCTGCCTCGGCTACGCCATGCAGCGGCCCCCGGCCCTCGCATCGCCAGCGCAAGAATAGCCCCCGCCAGCAGCGCATCCATTCGTGATGGCAACTGGGCATAGAGAATCCATGTGGAGACCTGGAGGCGGGTGAGAACGATCCTGAAGATGAATGCGCCAAGAATGCCCCCAGCGCAAATCGTCATCAATGTCTTGCGCTTCCGCACAAAAAACACCACAAGTGGCCACAAAGAATAAAACTGTTCTTCAACGGAGAGCGACCAGAAATGAATGCATTGAAAATAGGGAGTGAAATCTGGAACTCCGCCTTTGACCATGAGCATGATGTTCGCCCCGTAGACATAGAATGGGATAGCCACCCAGCCAATCGAAATGTGAAGCAGAGCTCCAACCACCAGCACGATGCCAACCGCAAAAAAATACAGTGGAAACAGGCGTAGTGCGCGCCGCGCATAGAACACCCTGAAAAAATCGGTTGCTTTGCATGTGTCGTACAAGATCCTGGTAATCAGAAACCCTGAGAGCACGAAGAAGAAGATCCACGCCTGACCAACCCATGCTTGCCACCCATGAAAGCGGATTGTAGGGATTGCGAGGCAGGTAGTGGAAGAAGAACACGAGCAGAATTGCTACGCCCCGCAGGCCGTCCAGGCTATCGATGTGCCTTTCTAACCGCTCTCCCATATCACTTCAATTGCTCGAATTTGGGTGGCACGTTCCGCCTATCAGGTTCAGCGAAATCGGCGCGGGCACCAGCAACACATACTAGCTGGGCCTGCCGCAGAAACATCAACCCACGACAGCTCTGTAGAAGATAAAGGAGTCCCGTGCAAGCACTGCGTTAACGTGCGGAACGTTCCGCCGGTTCTCTGCGACTAGACCTTAAAAGCATGAGACAAAACTAGGACTCCTCGAAACTCCTCCGGTCGCGCTCTCTTTTGGGTAACCCTCTCTAGATACGTGCGCGCGCCTCACGCTTCGCCGCCCTCTCGCGAACCTTGCTCGGATTCTCCAGCCCCTGTTCCCGGAACTCTTGCCTCATCCGGGAGCATCCCGGGAAGCTGTTCGAAACAGATAAAAAACAACTTGGAGACATAAAAAATGTTGGTACTGCCGATCTTTCGAGCGTAGTGCCTTACAGGAATCTGCTTAATCCATAACCGGCATAATGAGCCCGAATGACAAACTCGGCGGTAAAGAATGACATGTGCTGAATTTTGGGAGCAATTTCTTCTACGATCTCTCTTCGAAACAACCGGAAACCCGTGTCCATGTCATCGTATGGAACACCGAAGCAAGCCCGCATAAGCTTGTTATAGCCCCAAGATAGAAAAACACGGTACCTCGGGTCCTTTCGGCGAGTCAATGCCCAGGATCACATCGTGCGTTCGCCGATGGGGGTCTTAACGCCCCAATCAATTGCGGCGAACTGGTAGTCAGAATCGCCACAACGAAAACCCAGGGTTTAGTTGCGCGGCCAATTGCGTCAATCACGGCACGCTGATAGCCCTTTCGCTCATCGCTCATGAACAGCCGAATTGGGAGTTCTTTAGCCAAACGTTCCAGGACTACCTTGGTGTCATCTGTGCTCCCATCCTCAGCCACCACCACTTCCAGGTCTTCGACGCGCCCTTCCAATTCCGAAATATAATTCCGCAGTGTTTGCTCAATAATGAAGGACTCGTTATATACCGGGAATACCAGGAAAACCCCCCAAGTTCAGGTGGGGCGGGTCCCCTTTGATAAGGTCCGCCGGTAGCGGTTGCTTGTTAGCCATAGGAGCTCTTGAATCCCTCGCTCAAGTCTTCGCAATAGACAGCGGCTCGTTCGCACCCGGCCTTCGCTTACGGGAGACCTGAACCAACGGCATGATCTGAGTCTAATATCTAGCGCCAACGGTACAGTGAACTACGTCCAGCCTAAGCCTTGGAGCATGCCCAACGTTGTGCGTAAAAAGCTCGATGATTGCAAGTTGCTATTTCGAAAAGACTTGCGCAGAAGTTCATATGGGCCCTCTTCGGTCCCCGGCGTCACGTTGAGCGTTCCCGAACTATTGATCCTTTAGGAACACTGCATAAACTTCCCCAATCCAGATTGGAATTGACCATCGAGAAATTCCGGTGCCCTGAACCAGCTTTCTCAAAACTAACTACTGAATGCTCATGCTGGCTGGCGCGGAAGAGGATGTAGTCCAAAGAGAATGCGGCCGGCCGTTGGCCTGTGTGTACCAGGCTTAGGAATGCCTCCCCGCCACAAATACGAAGGCTCGGCACTGTGAAATAGTTTAGGTGCTCTGCCAGGAGAACTGGCCAGCGCTGGCCCATAAACCGCGCCGCTGCGCTATCGATCCGGGGAACATTGAGGACCACAACCCCCCCCGGCCTGAGAAGGGACGCGGCCAGCGATAGAAATTCGACCGGGCGCGGAACGTGGTCTGCAACATCCCACATTGTCACCAAGTCGAAGTCGCCTTCCAGCGACGCCTCCTGGAGCACACATTGCTGAATACTTGCGTCGGCGCCCAGCACTTTCGTTGCCCTCTGAACTGTGCTTCCGATGGCTCGACACCGCACACACTCCATCCTGATTCGCGCATCAGGCGCAAGAACGCGCCCGAGGCACAGCCTACGTCCAGGACCGAACCAGTACCCTGTACATGCTTCTCGATGATCCGTTTGTGTCGTTCGGCAGTCCGTAGCCGGTTTGGCATCTCCGCTTCTGTAGGTGCTGTCGTCGGCCACTCGATACAAGCGTGATAACTGATTGCTGTTCGGACGGAAGGAGCGGTAGGCCAAACCACAGGATCGACAGCGTAGCACACGACCATGGGAGAGCAGGGTGCGAGACGAACCAACTGATTCGACACTCATCTCGTTATCGTCGCCCTCTATATAGAGTTCCGTCTCTATCCCACTACAAACCGGGCATGGCACAACGCGTCGAGCACCCACCTCGGAAACAAATGTATCGGTAGCTTCCACGGACCCACCTCAAAGTCATGGGATGTGCTAAGTACAGAGCCGCCCACGATTATTCGCGACAGGACCGCTGTCTCTTCAAGCGAAAAATAGCGACGTCGGGAAGCCATACTTGCTGGCAACCTCTCCTATACCCCCCAAAACTGTCTCCCTCCATTTGGACAAGGGAGGTGCGATGAAACTCTGCAACCTTTACACCAAGGCGAGCGCGGATTTTTTCGGGCATCGATTCCTCCAAGGGTTGGCGGACAGGATCGGGTACAGGCCACATTGCATATACGGGCTGAGCACATATCTGATCGTCGAACTTCTGCGTAACGGGAACCCCGGCCTTCGAGTGGGGATTCTGTGGCAACTCATGGCAGGACTTGACGTTCCTGCTCATAGAGGTAGAGATACGTTCTTCCGGCCATCTCAACCGGATAAAGGTATCCACTGATCGGACCGTATATGACTGCGTTCTCGGGAACATTCTGTTTGACAAACCCCACGAGGTCGGAAGTACTCCTGCGACTCCAAGTCAGTGCGATTGCCGTGACCTGCCGCGCTCCCTGAATCAGGAGGACCAGAACCGCGCAACCCAAAAAGGCGGCCGCAAGTTTGCTCAGCCTTGTCGCCGCGAGAGAGCCCCAATCCAACCAACACATGAGGGCGACAACCACTGGGGTCAACCAAAAGCTGCTCAGTCCAAGGAAACCGCGCGTTAGCAAGAACATCAGCATAAGCTTAATCGCCGCAAAGAGCGCCAGAAAAACCCTGAATAAGAGCTTGCTATCCGCGCCAGAAAAACCTCGACGAGCGGCGATGCTGCATAAGGTAGCTCCAAGGAGACATAGCGCGATTAGAACCAGGGTCTTGTGGTGATTGAAATCCAAACCCCTGCTCCCCGTCCCAGTGAGAGGGGTCGCATTTTGCGGATTCAGTTTCGTAGACTTGCGGACATAGGAATACCAGGAAAAGGAGTTGAGACCCCACGGAAGAAGAAGAAGGTTTGAACGAACACCACGACCGCACCCGTGCCAAAAGCACTCAGCAGAGCTTTTGCCAGATCTTTGGGTAGAAGGGGAAGGAGGAGCAAAAATGAAAAATGCCGCAACAATAAGCGTCAGAGCTCTGGGAGAGAACCTAGCGACCAACCAATGAGCGTGCCCGCCAGCGCAATCCTCCACAGGAGAGATCTCAGACCAGCTTTAATTCCCGGCAGCAACACGAGGCAGGCCGCCAGTTACCCTGAAGTGACAAAGTCCCCGATTCCACCCGGCTGCATAGCGGCAGTGAAGCCCAAAGGCCCAGGGTCAAAATCGTGATCAATTGGGCCCATTCGTCACCGCCGCCAAGCACAACCAGGCTGACGGCAATCGATAGATTGAAAATAACTCCCACGAAGCAGACAAACCGCCATGCTTTCAGAGACAAGCCAAAGACACGGATCAACAGTGCCTCTGCCTCGAAGGAAACGGGACCATAAAATTTGATGGGAGAGTCCGACTCAGGGTATAGCCTCATGACACTCTCGATGGCGGTTCGCCGTGGGCGCATCGACAGCCCACCCGACACAACAAAAAGCTCATCCTGCCAGGCGGTCAAACGGCCAACAACGGCCCAATATGCGAGCAACAGGATCACGACACTGGAAATGCTGCAAATGAGCAAGCGCCTGCTACCTGCGGAGTTCACTTCGAATTCTCCCTCTAAACAGTAGTTGCCTTCATGATGAGCGCGCAGGAACAGCCTCAGATCAAGATTCGAAAACATCTACAGTACACTGCGTTCCTGAACGCGCGAGTTTGGCCGCCCGAAAGGCCTCGTTCTGGTCACTCTCATGGGCAATCCGATCACCCTTTGGACAACGACCGGTTTGCGGGCGAGACGATCCTCCATACTCGCCGTTTTCACCAGGTCACAGGTGATGAGGATTGCGAACGCTCCCCAAATCCGATCGAAGCTGCCCATGGGAGAGTAGAGAATATCCCAGGTAAAACCCACGAGGAGGAAAGAATAAAGCGGCGCCATCGATGAACCGCGCGAAATCAGCAGGAGGATCCCGCGAAAATTCAGAAACAACATACAGATCCAGAAGATCCCGCCGAACAGGCCTGATTCCACCCAGGACTGCGTGAGGTGCGAATGCGCAGGTATGCCGCCGTCATCGTCGGGTACCTCATCAGTAAACGAATATCCATTTTCATACTCGATGTCCTTCTGCAGTATGTTGTACTTCGGGTCGACCGCGAATGACCCGTGACCAATGATAGGACTATCGCGAATCGCCTGAATGGCGACAAGGGTTTCTGGTCTTCCGCCTACGAGCACACCGAGCCGGCCCGCCTCTTGAGTCTGAAACTTGTCCTGAGTGGTCTCGTCAAAAAAACCGTGGTTGGCTCCAAATTTGATTGCTTGGTTGGCTGCGTACGCTGCTCCGCATGCCAGGGTGAACGTGACAATAATCCTGAAAGCCTCGGGCCCTTTGCTTCGCACTCCCATAGGTGCCCTGTCTTGCGCAAGCACCGGCAACACCAACACGAGTGAGATCAGGTCAATCGCAGTCTGGGAACGAGCGGCAAAGATGAGATTGAGAGCAGCCATCCCAAGAGCGATCGAAACGGAAATCCAGTATCGTTTCTGCGCATAGAATTTGCAGGAGATAAGCATCGCCAGGAGCGTGACGGCATAGCCCAAACCGAACTTCCATGCCACTAGAAAATCATGGCGGAAAGCAAAGCCAATATTGAGCATCACAGGAACGAAGCCCAACGTAAAAGCGATCTTCCCTCGCGCCTTTCCATTGATCAAAATCGCGAGAGTCATGAAGTCCAATCCGAGGAAAATAACTCGGGCAATTCCCTTCACCCTATTAGTCATTGTGCTACCGAGATAAAGATCCCCAAAGACGGTACCAAATAACCAAAGAGCCAGAAGTAAATAAAACCACAGGTATTCACCCTTGAAGGCGCGTGCTCCATGTCGTCTCAGCAATAGAAAAGGCAGCATGACGAGAACAGCCAGTTCGCAGCCGGGCAGCGAGCCGACGAGGTTGAAATTGAACACAGCCGAGGATGAGAGAACTACAAGCGCCAAGTCGTTATGAAATAATGCGGGGGTGGGCCATAACCGGGGTCGACGACGAACCGACCAATTTGCTGCGGTCACCGGCATAGAATCACCGGCCCGTCATGACTACTCCAGTTTTTAGCGGCTCTACGGCTTGATAGCATGCGAGAATCACTCTGAGGATACCGGAGAGTGCAGCGGCAAACAAGAATAGTAACCGGTCGTCTCACGCCGGTTACTATTGCAAAGCAGAGCGAGGTCGGTGAATGAGGATCGTTTCGAGGCTACTCCCTCAACAGCTTCGCCATCGGCTAAGGCATTCTTTTGATTCTCTGTACTCAAAGCCGCTACCCGATAAAGAGACGATCGGTGTCTTGTCGCAATGGACCGTTCTCACCCGTGATTTGGGTCCCGATACCGTGATGTACAGCGGTGGCGTGGGTGAAGACATCACTTTTGAGCAGGAGTTAATCCGAAGATTCGGGATGAAGATCTATATTTTCGATCCGTCTCCGGTCGCCAAACATACGATAGCGCCTCGCAAACAACGACCGCCTACTCTTCAAGCCGCTGGGCCTCGCTGCCTCCGATAGCGCGACCTTCTCGGTTGGAGGTGGTACTGCCGAGGCCACATGGTTCAAGGCGGGCGGCCCCGGGAGCCTGCCCTGCACAAGCATTCCGCGCGAAATGGCGCTAAACAGCCATAATTTTATCGACATATTGAAAATTGACATCGAGGGATTCGAGTACGAGGTGCTCGAGAACTGCCTTGCAGAAGGCATCTGTATCAAACAGATCTGTGTGGAATTCCACGACTTCTTTCCAGATGTTACCAAGGCGCAAACAAGAAAAAATGATACGCGCGATAGAGTCACACGGGTACGACCTGATCCATCGCCACAGACACGATCACACCTTTTTGCTGCGGGATGCAACTTTGGGAAAGCACGGTTAGGGCCGGGAACTCTCTCGTGTTCATTACTGACTCGTGCGATGGTAGAGGCAAACCCAATGTTTTCGGATCCGGATTACGTACAAAAGCGGGGGAAAGAATGGGGCAGAGGCCAAATGCCAAAGTCATCTGGTGGGTGCTGCTGCTTGCGATTTGCACTCACTTTTGCCTTGCCTATCTTCAGAACTGCCAGCCATTCCTCGACCTAAACAAATACATACAGGGGAGCGCCCGGCTGCCGTATCAATACCGCGTCCTCATGGCCTGGGTATTACGCGAAGGATTGAGAGTACCGTATGTCGCGGCCATCAGCAGCCATCTGCCGCCACCCGTCCGCGATCCTCGTCTCTTCGATCTTATTCGTCACTTCCTGGCTAAGTTTGTTTGGATCGGTCATCCTGACCCGCGCGTCTCTCTTCCGCCTGACAGGCGACCTAGAATACAGCCGTTGGGCGTCGTTGCTAGTTGCCTATATGGCTTATTTCCATTTTCCGCTGGTCTTCGGCCTCAACTTCCTGCTTCCTTATGATCTTCCTGGTCTGATTCTTCTTCTGCGGTTGCCTATACTGCATAATCTCTAGCCGCATGTTTTTCTTCTACCTCTTCTTCATCCCGGGAACTTTCAATCGCGAAACAATCTGCATGGCGACCCTCTTTCTGGTGATTTGGCGCTGGCGGGAAATCAGAGCCGCAAGCAAACCATTGTATGGCTCGCACACATCCTGCCGCAGGTTGTCATTTGGATCGCGATCAAGATGTACCTCCATCATGCCTTCGCGCAAAATCTACCCGACACGGCCAACGCAACCCCATACTACAAACTGGCCGCCAACCTGAGACTCGTCCTGGAGCCGCAGCAGTGGCCCGTTCTGCTGAGCGTGTTTGGTTTCACGCTGCCGCTCGTCCTGCTTTGTCGGAAATCGATGAAGAACGCAGCGATGGAACGGGAAGTCTATTTTCTCGCAGCATGGTTCCTGGTGATGATGCTGGTGGGAGTCATCATCGAGATTAGAGTATTCTCCGAGGTAATCGGCTATATGTCGCTGGCCGTTGCACTCATCGGCTTTCACCGTGTCTTCTCACCCGCTAACATTCCACCTCAAGAACAATCAGCCTGATCAGCAACTCACTGCTACTGTTTGCCCAGCAAACTTACGCTCGAGTCGCCGCCCGGCTTTCGCGCAACCGGTCCCGTAGGCGCAACGACGGCCGCTCCACGCCCCAATACGATAACTCGGCGCAAGCCAGCACAGCCGCAAGATTGTACGCAAAATAGCCGAAGTTTTCGCCGGTGAATATGCTCTGCCACAGGTACAGACTGTAGGAGATCACGCCAATATGCCGCAAGACAGCTGTGTTAAGCAACCAGCCGGCAAGCGTGCCCGGTCGCGTGACCACGTAAAGGGTAACCAGGCAGATGCAGACGCCTTCCAGCGTCATTCCCACAGTCAGGCCATACCTCCCCTGGAATCGGAGATCCAGCAATGGGTCGAGACCAAAAAGAAAAAGAACGGCGCCGGCAAAGCACCACTCACTCGCCCATATCCACTTTGTACGCTCAAAAAGCCTGCTCTCCCAAAGCAGCGCAATCAGGCATCCGAACATGATCGTGTCGATGCTCGAGTGGAACATGCGGTCCACCATAGCCCGGTGCTGCGGCGCGAGAGCAAAGTAGGTCAGCACACGAGACAAGGGTGAAATGAGGATCAGAAATGCTGCGAAGTAGACGGCCCTTCGCTTCCCCAGAAGCAATAAAACGGCCGGCCACATAAGGTAGAACTGCTCTTCCACGCTCAGGGACCACAAGTGTTGCAGGCCTACGAATGCGCCTCCCGGGCCGAAATAATAATTCGAGCTGTAGGTCGCCGCAAAAAAGAAGGCGCGCAACGGCACTTGAAAAACGCCCACCACCGCGAGGGCGAACACCACACCCAGGTAAAGATAAAAGGCCGGAAAGATCCTGAAAGCGCGACGCAGATAAAAGCGCTTCAGACCGATCGTGCCAGTCTTCTCCAACTCCTTAAGCAGCAGGCTGGTGATCAGGAAGCCGCTGATGACGAAAAAAACCGAGACTCCCGTGTGCGCGAAGAGTATATAGGTGGGTGCTGGAATCTTTATCCACCGTGGAACGTGGGAAATGGAATGGCCCGCGATCACCAACAGAATCGAAATGGCTCGCATCCCGTCCAGTGATGGGATATTTCTAGCCTTCTCGCTGATTCTCATCCTGGTGGCCAGAGCGTAACAACCCCACATTTCTGCCGGCGCGATAACGAACGTGGAACAATCTACTAGCGTATCAGGCCCGAATCAGCGAGCCATTGCAACCAAGTTGCCGGTGAACACATCTAGGTAGCCCATGGAAATTGAGCTACGGCGTTTAGTAAACCGCCAAGTGGTCATCATGGGTCCAAGCTTCATCGACAACGACAAGCTCCACAGCGTAAAGCTGTTAGCCGTGGAAGTCGCCGGCATCTGGATCGAAAGCGACGAGGTCGCCGGCAAAATCATCGGCGGACTCAGCAAAAAACCCTCTTCCTCCGCCCTGGCCTTCTTCATCCCCTACAGCCAAATCACAACCATCGCGGTTGGTGTTGAACCCTCAGGAACCGATTAGCCCACCTACTCCGTGCGCAAAGCCCGCATCGGTTCCAGGCTAGCAGCAATCCGCGCCGGCAGGAACGCCGCAAAGAATGCCGCCACGCCCAACACCAGCAACGTGACCGACAAAATAAGCGGGTCGTAGGGTTTCACCCCGAACAGCTGGCTCGCCATCGCATGTCCGCCCAGAATGGCCACCGGAATGCCAATAGCCAAACCAATGCCCACCTGCACAAAAGCCCCGCGCAGCACCATCCCTAGCACACTCGTCCGGTCCGCCCCCAGCGCCATACGAATACCAATCTCGCTCGTGCGCCGTTCCACCGAGTAGGCAGTCACCCCGTAGAGTCCAATCGAGGCCAGAACCAGCGCCAGCACCCCGAAAAACGACGTCAACTTCGCAATCATCGCCTGCTGGGTAAAGTTGTTCTTCACCTGTTCCGCGAAGGTTTTGAAATCGATGATCGCCAGATCCGCATTCACCTGCCCGATCGCGCGACGCACCTGCGCCTCGAGTCCAGCCACACTCCCCGAAGTCTCAATTTCAATCGCGTTCAGGTATTGCGATCGCTCCTCAAACTGCTGGTAGCGCGCATCGTCGGTGTGAACACTCTGCCCCTGCGCCAGAAAATACATCGGGCGCATCTTCTCCGACGGTCCCCAATAGTGCGTGTCTTCTGTCACACCGACAATTTCAAAATATCCCGGATGCTTCACGTCGTCGCTGAAGTGCTTGCCCAGCGCATGGCCATCCTTGAAGTATTTTTGCTCGAACATCCGGTTCACCACTGCCACGTTGCGTGTGGTCGGCGTGTCCTGTTCGTTGAAGGAGCGGCCTTCGACGATCTTCGTTCCAATGGTGTCGAAATAACCCGGGCTCGCCCGCAGCCACGAGGCTCCATGGTCGTGTGTTCCCGGAGCTGGCGGCGGCTCGCCCTCGATAAACACACCCTCGCCCCAGTTATCTCCCTCCATCGGGCTGTACAGCGAAAAGCTCACCCGCTTTACACCGGGGATCGCCGCCAGGTTGGTGTGGAGTTGCCGGAATAGCGCCTCCAGCTGGTTCGGCTTGTAACCCGCCATCTGCGGATCGATATGCAGAATGTAGCGATCGCTCGTGACAAACCCAAAGTCCTGGTGCTGCATGTTGCTCAGGCTCCGCGCCAGAAGGCCCGCGGCACAAAGCAACACCACAGACAGTGCCGCCTGCAAAACCACCAGCGATTTCTGTCCCCATCCTCCACGGCTTGCCGTCGAACGATTCGCGCCGCGCAACGCCTCCACGGGATTTGTTTTGGACGTCAACCATGCCGGGCCAACTCCAAACAGAACACCCGTCAGCAAAGAGACCACGAGAGCAAATCCAAGCACCGCCAGAGAAGGACTCGCTGGTATCGGCACCGGCTCGTTTTGGAAGGCAAGAAACAGGATCACCCGGGTTCCGGCGAAGGCCACCACAATGCCCGCAATCCCGCCCAGTACCGCCAGCACGATGCTTTCCGTCAAGGTCTGCCGCACCAGCGCCATGCGTGGCGCTCCCAGCGCCGAACGCACCGACGTTTGCTGTTGCCGGTTTGCCGAACGCACCAGCATCAGGTTCGCCAGGTTGGCGCAGGCGATCAGCAACACAAATCCAGAAACCCACATCAGCAGATGCAGCCCGTCTTTGTACTGGTCCCGCATCATCTGTACGCCATTACCGCCATGAGAGAAGTGCAGCATCTGCTTGGCCACCAGCGGTTTCTCGCGCGGTTCCACTTTGCTCAGTGGGCTCAGCAGAAATTGTCGCAGCTGCACTTGCATTTGCGCTTCCATGGCTTGCGGATTCGCGCCCGGCCGGATACGGCCAATCAGGTCGAGCCAATCAAGCGAGGCCTCTTCCAGAATCGTGCCGGTCGGGCTGATCAGTGGTTCATCGTTGAGAGGAATGAAGAAGGCCGGTGGAGTGCTCTGGACGCGGTCGCCAAAAAACCCCGGAGGCGTGACCCCGATCACAGTGAACGGCTGACCGTTGATCACGAATCCCGACCCCGACCACCGAGCTGTCCTTGCCAAACTTATCCTGCCAGGTCCTGAAGCTCATCATGGCCACGGCAGGCGCGCCCTTCCGGTCGTCGTTCGGGCTGATCGCTCGTCCGAAATAAGGCAAAATCCCAAATGTCGAAAAATAATTGCCCGAGACAAATTCGCTCTTGTAGGGCTCCGATGGCTTGTTGCTGCCATCGCGGCGAACGCCGATCATCGTCCCCCCGGCTTGGAAAGCGGCCAGCTCCGCGAAGCCGGTGGTCTGCGCGCGAAACTGCTTGTATTGTTCGTATGAAAAGAGAGTCCAGTTATCCTGCATGCCGCCGTTCACGCAGCAGTTCTCTTCGTTGCCGACCCGCCACAAGTCCTCGGGGTTAACGACCGGCAGCGACTTCAGCAGTACCGCGTACACCAGCGTGAAAATCGCCGTCGTCGCGCCGATGCCCAGCGCCAGGGTGAGAATCGCTGTCGTGGTAAACCCCGGCGCCTTGGCAAATTGACGCAACGCGTAACGGATATCTGCTGCAATCTGCATCCCTGTACCCCGTACTCTGTGCTGAGAGGCATTTCTCCCGCAAAGCTAGATACGGAGACTCCAGGCTTGTGGTTCGATTTATTTCGCGCTTTTTCTATTCGGGGGCTGACCGCCGGCGTCGTCCGCTCAACAGATATACCGCTGCCCTGAGCTCCAGCAGCGGATCATCCGATGCATCGATGCCGTCTACGCGCGGAATCGGGTCGAAGATAATCTGCTTCTGTTCGTGAGCCTGATCGAGCACCGGCTCGGTAAACGACAGCGTGCCCAGCGCCACCACTTTGCGTGTCTCCGGCCACTGAATGGTCACATCGTTCACCGTGTCCCCGTCGTCGGCCAGTTGAGCCACCACGCGAAACTTAACCGGTTCATTGGCGATGCGGTGTTCAATTTCATCGAACAAATAGTTCGGCCCCTTCGCCGCCGCCACCGCAGCCTCCAGGTGATCGTTGCCGGCTTCCGGAAGAATACGGAACCGGCCGTAACGGCCGGCGCCATCCTTGTTGATGAACTTCACAGCGGTCAGGCCAAAATACGTCTCCCGGGCGAAGCTCGAAGCCGGTGGCTTCGGCGCTTGCACAAACGCCAACGCTGCGGGATGAGTGCCGAGGTACTTTTCCAACGGCGAGCCCGGGAATATGAGTCAGATCGGTTTGGGTAATCGCCGTCAGAAACTCCAAAAAGTCCTGCCCCGTTCGCGCAGGAAAAGCGTTGGTGGAATGGGCAACGATATCGGTATGCACGCGCTCGCCAAGATAGAACCGGACCGCGCAACCGCGTGGATCGGCATTGGGATCATTGTCCGGAATAACCGGAATCCCGGTAGAGTTGGAAAATCGCACCGTGACTGGCGACGACGGCCGGTTCAGGTGGGGCGCCCTGCTGAGCGAAGCCGCTTCCGCCGTGGGCGTGAACGTTCCATTCAACATGATGCCCTTGGCGTGAGCCGGCCGGAAGCCAGGGTGCGCTCCAAACAAGGCTTCAAATTTCTGCAATATCTGGTTGCTCAAAGCAACGATCTTTTCATCTGCGGGCAGCGGCATGCGGTGTTTCCTCCATCGTAAATTGACGTACTTCAGGACTTCCGGCGCAAAAGATCCCTCACTACGATGCGCCACGGAGCGAATGGTCTCAAAACCACACGTCCCAACCTCTTTTCTGACCCCATTGCGGACCCTCATTTGCACGCAGTTACTGTGACGTATTCAGCTCGGAACCGGCTCTTGACAGGAAATCCGGGCAAGCCGAGCGACTATCTGAATTGTCAAGTGCAACTAACGGCCGCCCTTCCCTCCAGCAACAGCCCTTTCCCTGCAACTACTCTCTCCTATCTATCATCCCGAGTGGCTGACTTGCCTGCGGCAAGTCGAGAGCGAAATGACAACACTCCTTACGCCGCCATCAATGCTGAGGGTGGCCCATTCAAGCCTTCTTTTGGCTTGAGTGGGCAACGCGCTTCCCGCCAGGCTCCGATGTCATTAGGAGCGTACCCAGATTTCCTGCTTCACAGCTCTCGCCAACGCCCAAGTATGTGGTTCTCTTTAAAGAGAACCACATGTAACTTAATCGAAGCCGCGACCTATGACAGCAAACTGGGGAAGCCGGAGGGACCTGTGGTGCGCCATTCGGGTGCCCCGCCGGTCGAGGGCCGGCCGCTAAGCCTCAGCCCATCCCGAGCCGGGGCCTTTGAGAGAGCAGTTTTCCGGCAATCCGACTTCCCCATAATCTCGCCGCCGAACCCAAGTGACCTTTGGTCCTGTCCTCCCGTGCCAAAAAAAGCTTCTCCCCATTTACAAACAACCGGAAAGGCTATATCCCTTTATGCAGACGAAATCGGCAGGCGACGGCTTCTCACGCGACCGCGCCTTAGCCGGCAGTTGCCGCTAGTTTCGGCCTTGAGCGTGAGCGAAGGATAGTTTCACCACTATCCGGTGCCTTACCCAATCCCTGTCTCAAAATAACCCCCAATAACAGCGAGAGCGGCTCTCGTCCCCATTCGTGCCTCGAAGAGAGCCGCAATCAAACTCCACCCAATCTCCACTAAACCAAGGAAAGAGACGACCTATGCCCAAAAATCCCGTAATCGATCCCATCACCGATCAGGAAATGGCCTTTGCCCACCTGGTCCTTTCCGGAACCATGACAGACCGCTACGCCGCAGAAACCGCCGGTCTCAACCCCGAAACCGCCGCCTACACCAAAGCCAAGCCCCGCGTCCGCGACTACATGACCGAGTTCCGCGCTGCCGTCAAAGAAAAGCTGGTCGACCAGGAAGTGGAAGCGCTGCGCAAGTTGACCCCGAGCCGCGATCAGGTACTGAACCGGCTCTGGGAACTGGCCGCTCTCAGCCACGAACAAACCAGAGGCAGCATTGCCGGCCAGGTCAAGGCTCTTTCCATGATCTCAGCCATCGAAGGATACATTCCGGACCGCCGCTTCTCCCCATCCGCGAAGCAACCCCCGGCCCCGCCAGTGGAGCCAGATATCTACGAGGCCGAGTGGCTCCCCAACCGGCGGCAACACCCCGCGGCTGAAGAATTAGCCGATCCCGTCCCCACCGCTGAAACTCAACCCGTCGAGCCCCAAATCCCCGGCCCGGCCCCCAAACCCAACCCTGAACCGGACCAACCCAGCCCAGCCAACCCTCTCATCCCGGATGGGTTCAACTGGGTCCCCCTCGCGACCGGCAACGCCTTCGATATTCCTCGGGACACCAGGAAGCCCTTCTCCATACAAAAAGGCCGCTTCGGCCGCCGCTAAAGCCGAAAAAGACCTAATTTTATCGAATTTTAAAAGCGATACAGAAGAGATGATCCTGAAGTCACCGAAACGTCATCACGGCCGCATCCATTCTCCTGGAATCGCCACCCTTTCCTTGTCATCCCGACCGAAGCGAAGCGTAGCGGAGAGACCTGCGGTTCCGCGAACCATTAGTGGAGGTGTCTTCTACACGACGTAGCCCCTGCAACTCGACGGCTTCACCCTCTGAGGTACGCTTTTCCCAAACCCGTACACCAGAGCCATGTTTGAAACCCAGTCCTACTTACCAATGCAAAAAGTAGAAAAAATCAAATTAAGAATATCGTCGCTGGTGGTCTCACCCGTGAGCGAATCAAGATGGCGAAGGGCTCCATACAAATCCAGCAGCACCATCTCGTGCGGAATATCCTGTCCGGCCGCAGCCGCCGCAGCCGCCAGCCCCTCCAGCGTGCCGCTCACCGCCTGGTATTGGCGCAAGCTGGTCAGCATCCCGCTCTCTGTCTCCACCGCGCGCTCGCCTACCAACGCCAACATCCTTTTCTTGAGCTCGTCGACCCCTTGCCCGCTGAGCGCAGAAGTGTGAACCACTGGCAAACCGATGCCGGCTAGCGCTTCCTCCATCGCGCTCGACGGTTGTGCCAAATCGCTCTTGTTCACCACCACCAGCGCCCGTCGTTGTGCCAGCGTAGCCAGCAGCTCCAACTCTCCGTGGCCCGGCGCCGCAGTCGCGTCCAGCACCATCAACACCATGTCCGCATCCGCCAGCGCCTCGCGCGATTTACGAATGCCAATTTGCTCCGCCTCGTCGCTGGCCTCCCGCATGCCCGCCGTGTCCACCAGTTCCACAGGAATTCCGCCCAGCGAAACGCGCTCGGTCACCAGGTCGCGCGTGGTCCCGGGCGTCGCGGTGACAATCGCACGCTCCCGCTGCACGATGCGATTAAACAGAGAGGACTTGCCCGCGTTCGGCCGGCCGACAATCGCCAGCATCAAGCCTTCCTGCACAATGCGGCCGCGGGCAAAGCTATCCGCGACTGGTTGCAGTTGGGCGCGAATCTCCCCCACGCTCTTCAGAATCTCGCTCCCAGGCAGTACATCTATGTCATCTTCCGCAAAATCGATGCCCGCTTCGAGCAAAGCAATCAGCGCGACCAGCCCCTCTTTAATGGGCTTGATCCGGCGCGAGAGCGCGCCATGCAGTTGCTGGGCCGCGACCCGCGCCTGGTAGAGCGTTTGCGCTTCAATCAGGTCATGCACCGCTTCAGCCTGGATCAGATCGATGCGCCCGCTCAGAAAGGCTCTCTGCGTAAACTCGCCGGGAGCAGCCAGCCGCGCACCGCCCGCGAGCGCCTGCCGCACCAGGGTCTCCAGAATGACCGGTGAGCCGTGCGCGGCCACTTCCACTACATCCTCGCCGGTGTAGGAATTGGGCGCGGCAAAGAATGTGACCACCGCCTCATCCAGTTTTTCCTGGGTGTCGAGATCCAGCAGATCGGCGAACCGCGCCTGCGCATGAGCCAGCGGATTGCGCAAACGCAGCATGGGCTCGGCAATGCCGGTCGCCTCAGGCCCCGAAAGGCGCACGATCCCGATACCGCCGCGGCCGGGCGGGGTAGCAATGGCAACGATGGTCTCGTTTTGATAAATCAGGTGTGGGTCGGGCTGCATCAAGCCTCCCGATAATTAGTAGGGAGAGTTACGCCGCGCCGGGCGTGCGCTGCCCACTTCAGAAGGCCGTGGCCGAAGCCGTGCCGCCCCCTTGGGATAGACCACCACGAACCGGCGCAAACCCTCTCCACTGCTCTCGGTTTCGAGATCGGTATAGTCCCGGAACGCCAGGTGCAGCATGCGGCGTTCGCGTGAACTCATGGGGGCAAAGCTATAAGGCTGCGATGTGCCGCGGACCCGCTCCGCCGCTGTTTCCGCGGCCAGCTTCAGCTCTCGCGCGCGCAGCGCCTTGAAGTTGTTGGCGTCGAAAGAAACAATGTCGTGCTCCTCCGCCTCCAGGCGCACGATCTTGGCCGCGATGTGTTCCAGAGCGCGCAGCAATTCGCCGCCGCGCTGGGTCAGAAGCACGGCATCCGGCCCCGACATCTCCACGTAGATCTCGCGGGCCTCGAGCCCATCGGGATCTTGGGCTCCCGCACCTGCGGTGATCTTGTACTTCAGTCGCAGGCCGCCGGTGGTGGTAAGGGTCTTCAGAAAGGCTGCAATCTTTTGCGCTGCAGCCGCGTGGTCGACAATCGGCATCGGTTTAGTATCGCATCTCGGGTCAGGGAAGTCAGCCGGGGAGGAAACCTATTCCGCGCCCGGTAACCGTGCTGGTGAATCTTTACCGCCGGACCATTTGCCGGCCACTGCCGCCGCTTCGCTTCGCCGCCCGCTTGGCCGCTATCTCGCGCATCTGCTTGCCAATCCCGGTGCGGTTCATAATCGCCTGCTGGATCACATTGATCACATTGCCAAAAGCCCAGTAAAGCGCCAGCCCCGAACTCAGGTTCCACGTCATGAAGCCAAAAAAGACGGGCATCGTGAACGCCATCATTTTCTGCTGTGCCGGGTCCATGCCCGGGGATGGGGTCAGGTACTGCACCAGGAACATGGTCACAATGAAAAAAACTGGCAGTATGTGCAGCGGGTCCGGAGCCGCCAGGTTGTGAATCCATAACCAGGGCGCTTGGCGAAGTTCGATGGTGTGCAGCAGCATGCGATAAAAAGCAAATAGTAACGGCCACTGCACCAGCATCGGCAGGCAGCCGCCAAACATGTTCACCCCCTCGCGCTTCTGCAGGTCGAACATTTCCTTGTTCATGTCCGCGCGGCGGGGATCGGTGGTCTTGTACTTCTTGTACTTTTCCTTGATCGCGTTCATCTCCGGCTGGATGCGTTGCATCTTCAGCGCGGATTTCATCATCTGGATGCGCGTCGGCAGCATGGCCAGGTTGATCACCAGGGTAAGAACCAGAATCGCCCAACCCCAGTTGGAGACGATATGCTCATGCACCCAGCGCAGCGCCAGGAACAACGGCTTGGCGATGATCCCCGAGTAACCGAAATCCACCACCGGTTCGAGACTCGGGCCCGTCTGCGCACCATTCACGGTCGCCCGCACCGAGGCAAGTACATCGATCACCTTCGGTCCGGCGAAGAGCCGCATGCTGGTGTGCCCGGAGTTTGAGCCCATGGCAGCGCCCAGCACAGACGCCTGGTCTGTCTGTTCTGATTTTCCACGGCGCGGCAGGTCAATCGAGTCATGCAGACCAACCAGCATCGTCTGCGACGGATCGTCGGGAAGAAAAATCGCCGCGAAAGAGAGGTCGCTCACACCAGCCCATTCGAAGGGCCCGGGGATCGTGCCGCCGCCAGAAATCTTCTTGGCCGCCTGGTTCTCGTTCTTGCCCCCCTGCATCGTGTCAAACTGCGACTGGGCATAATCCGGCAGCGTATCCTGATCGCCAAAACCACTGGGCCACGCCACCAGCGCAGTCAACGGCGCCCCATGATTCGTCGCCGTCAAATCCACGTGAACAACGTAGGTCGAGTCGAAGCTGAAAGTCTTTTTTACTTCCAGGCCGTTGTCGGAATAGGTAAAGCTGAGCGTGGCAGGAGCATTCACCCTGCCCGTGGCGGATGGTACATACAACGCCTGAGCCAGCTGGTTGCGCAGATTTGCGTCGTACGTCCACAGCGAGAGCGGATACCCGGCCTTGGCCGCAGCCTTCGCGTTCACCAGGTCCAGCGGCTTGCCGGCATCGTCCTTGTATTTCTTCAGAATCCACGAGGCCACCTGGCCGCCGCGATTGGAAAACGTAATCCGGTACAACTCGTTCTCGACCACGGTGGTCGATTCATTGTTTGCCACAACCGCTTGCCCCGACGGAGTGGCGGAATCGGGTGTCGCAGCCACCGCAGCTGCTGCTGCCGGGGTAAACGTCGACGGCTTCGCTGCAGAACTGGACGCTACCTGGGCCGGGGTCTCCGCTGGCGTCTTCTTCTTAGGCGAAAAATACTGCAGGCCGAGGAATATCAGAACAAAGACGACGGAGAAAATAAGAAGAGTGCGGGAGTCCTGCCCACCGCCACCCGCCTGATTAGGATTGCGAATTTCTGCCAAAGAGAGTTCCTGTCGATCGGACGATCTTGCGGCATCCGGCACCCGGCGCGCGAATAGCCACGGTCTTATGGTAAATGGCGGGGGTCATCTGTGCGGAAGCGGTCCGGAGTAAGTGCCCGGAACTGGGTCAAAGCCGCCGCGGCCGAAGGGATTGCAACGCAGCACGCGCCAAATGGCCAGCGCCGTGCCGTAAAAGATGCCATGCCGGCGTACGGCAGCCACGGCGTATTCCGAACATGTCGGCTGAAAACGGCAGGCGCCCGACGCTCCGCTAACGGAATGCAGCAACGGCGAGATCCACCGCCGGTAGAGGTCAGGCATTGGTGGACCTCACGTCAGCCAATGAAGCTTTCTCTTGAGCTCTATCCTTGGCCTTTTGCACCGTGGCAAAGATTTTCGAAACTTCCTGTTGTAGTCCTTCAAACTTCGCCGTGAGCACCGTTCGTCGAGGGTGCAGAATCACATCCACGTCGCGCGTCAGCAGGCCAATGTTCAGCCGCACCGCTTCGCGCATCCGTCGCTTGATGCGATTACGATCGACTGCTTTGCCAAGGACACGCCCGGCAGTCAGACCGACGCGCGGCCCTAAGATCGGGCCCGCACCCCGCTCCGCGTAGAAATATGTCATTGAGGACGAGAAGTGTTTGCGGCTGCCTTGATAAACACGTTGATAATCAGCGTGCTTGCGTAACCGCGCGTCACTTTGGCTGATAAGCCTCAAAGAATTCACCGGTTGCCCGTAGACTCTTCTAGTCGCGGTAACCAGCACTCACAGAAACGCGCTTGCGTCCCTTGGCACGGCGGCGGGAAAGCACTGCTGCGCCAGCCTTGGTTTTCATTCGTGTCAAAAAACCATGAGTCTTCGCCCGATGGCGGCGGTTCGGTTGAAATGTGCGCTTGGGCATAACACTGCGCTCCTGTATCTAGTAAAAAATCTGTGCCTGAAGGCAAGCTTTAAGTATAACGGATTCAGCCCAAAGGGCCAAGGCCTCCCGGGTCTTTGGCCGCAAAGCGGCGCCTTTCATTGGCCGTTTCACTGCCCATGGTGCAACTCGGGAAAGAAAGATTTTTTTGCCCGGAATGAGCCGTTGCGCCGCCTTGTAACTGTGCTAGTATCGGCTCCGATCAAGATTGATTTTCTGCACGTCCACACTACCTGATCTTTCGATCTGGATACTTTCGCGAAGGGGTTGTTCCCCAAAGCAGTTCCTAAGCACAGGAGCTACAATGACACGCACGGCAATGCCGCGGCGGGTTTGCTCTTTTGCACCTAGCGGAAGGTATCAGGCAAGTCGGCGTTGAACGAAGGAAGCGTATGTCTTTTGTCGCCACCGCCCCCGCCGTGCCCAATCCCTGGGCCCGGATACTGGGAGCTCTTGAAAAGAAGGTCAACCGGCAATCCTTTGACACGTGGCTCAAACCCACCCGGTTCAGCCATGTCACGGGCCGGATGCTTTTCGTGCGGGTGCCCACTCCCGAGTTTCAGCACATCGGCGACCGCTACGGCGATCTGATCCAGGAAGCCATCGACGCTTTCAACCTGGAGTTCGACGATGTCTCGTTCGTCATCCCGCAGGAGGATCCTGCCGCGGTGCGCGTCCGTGAGGATGGAGGCTTCGCTCCCATGCCCTCCCATTCGCCGGGAGCGCAACGCCCCGCCAATCGCAATGTAGGCATGCCGGCGCCGCCGCCGCAACAGGCCAAGTTCGACTGGGCCACGGCCGCGCAGCTCAACCCCCGCTACACCTTCGACGCCTTCGTCATCGGCAACGGCAACCAGTTCGCCCGTGCCGCTTCTGAAGCAGTCGCTGAACGTCCCTCCAAAGCCTACAACCCCCTCTTCATCTACGGCGGTGTCGGCATGGGCAAGACCCACTTGATGCATGCCATTGGCCATGAAGTCAAAAAACGACAGCCGCAATGCTCGGTCTGCTATGTCTCCAGCGAGAAGTTCACCAACGAGATGATCAACTCGTTGCGCTACGACAAAATGACCAGCTTCCGCGATAAGTTTCGTTCCGTCGATCTGCTGCTCATTGATGACATCCAGTTCCTGGCGCAGAAGGAGCGCACCCAGGAAGAGTTCTTCCACACCTTCAACGCTCTCCACGAGAGCATGAAGCAGATTGTCATCGCCTCTGATCGTCCGCCCAAGGAGCTGCCCGAAATCGAGGACCGCTTGCGCAGCCGCTTTGAATGGGGACTGATCGCAGACATTCAGCCACCCGATCTGGAGACCAAGGTCGCTATCCTGCAGAAGAAGGCGGAGAGCGAGCATGTCCTCCTGCCCACTGATATCGCTCTCTTCATTGCCTCCAACGTTCGCACCAACGTGCGCGAACTCGAGGGCGCCATGGTGCGCCTCTTAGCCTGGTGCCGCCTCAATGGCGCCGAGCTCACTCTGCCCACGACGCAGCAGTGCCTCAAGCAGTTCATCGATACTCAGGTCCGCAAGATCACCATCGAAGCCATTCAACGCGCTGTCTCCGAGCAGTTCGGAATGCGCGTAGCCGAGCTGAAGCAAAAAAATAATTCCCGCTCCGTCGTCGTTCCCCGCCAGATCGCCATGTATCTCGCCAAGCAAATGACCGAAGCCTCTCTGCCCGAAATAGGAAGGCAATTCGGAGGCAAGCATCACACCACCGTGATGCATTCCATCGCCAAAATCGACGAGCAGCGCCGCGCCGACAAAGACCTCAACCGCACCATCAACAAACTCCTGGAGACCCTCAACGGCTAAGTGGATGCTGCTTCTGGATCTGCAACAAGTGCCGGGTGCCCCATATCTCGCTCGTTTTTCGCGAGATGTGGGATACCACAAACCTCCATCGCTCGCTTTTAGATACCGAACCGAAAGCTTTAGATTGGGGACTGAAGGCTAGTGCTCCAGATCTGTTGAACCCCACATTTCGCGAAACCCTTTCCTCCATCCGGCGCAACCCTTCGAACCCAATGACCTTTTCATGCCCGGGGCCCTCCCGGTATGCTCAACTTGTCTATGATTTTCGAGTCGCCGCGCCGCCTGGCTACATTGGCTGGCTACTTGATCACCGTTTTCCTCATGATCGTTATGGGGCTGCCCGCGCACGCCCGGCAGCAGGACACCGGCTTTCTCAATCGCACCATCACCCTCAACGGCACCGTCTACCACTATGTGGTCTATCTACCCATGGACTGGTCTCCCAAGAAAAAATGGCCAGTCATCCTGTTTCTGCACGGATCGGGAGAGCGGGGCTCGGACGGTCTCGACGAGACCCAGGTAGGCCTGCCCAACGCGCTGCGCTCCCACTACGAGCGCTGGCCGTTTGTCGTGGTCATGCCCCAGGTGCCTTACAACCATCATCACTGGACCGACCCGGAAATCATGGCCATGGCGATGGCCGCCCTGAACGCCGAGGTAAAAGAATTCCACGGCGACCCTGACCGTCTCTACCTCACCGGCATGTCCCTGGGCGGCTATGGGGTTTGGGAAATTGCCAAGAACTACCCCGGCCACTTCGCCGCCATCGCTCCCGTGTGTGGAGGTATCTACTGGTCCTACTCCCCCGGCCGTTGGCACCAGCCGGAACTCGTTCCTGAATACATCAAGGCTGTTGGCCGCACACCCGTCTGGCTCTTTCATGGCGCAGACGACCCCGTGGTTTCCCCGGCGCAATCGCAGATCATGTTCGCCGCCCTCACGGCGGCAGGGGGCAACGTACGCTTCTGGGAGTATGCCAACTATCATCACAACGCCTGGGACAGGGCTTACGTCGACCCCCAGCTACCGCAGTGGTTTTTGGCCCACAAGCTCTCTGATATCCCCAACATTAAGCCGTACTCTGAAAAACGCGTCATCCCCATTCACCCTCCGCCGATCAAGGTGGATCCCACGGTTTACGACGCTTATCAGGGTGAGTACATTGACGCCGGGGTGACCCAGGTGACCGTCTTCCGCCAGGGCAACCGGTTGATGTCCAGAAATCGCACCGGTGATCAAACTGAGTTGCTGCCTGAACAACCCAATCGGTTTTTCTATCCCAGCGGCAGCAGCACCCGGCTCACTTTTGAAAAAGCCCCCGATGGCCACGTCACGGGTTTACTGTTTTCCGACGACCGCCACCAGGAGCTGTGGGAAAAGGCGCCGGAAAAAACTCCGTAAGCGGTTTCAGTGCATTGTGTAAAGCGCGCCTCTCGCACACCCGCTCCAACAAAGCCTGGGGACGAACTTTGCACTTGCCGCCGATGCTTTCCACAGCCTTTTTGCGGGCCGGCTGTGCAGACCGTGGGGAAGAGGGAACCCAACTCCGGGCTATCGGCCACTCTTCCTGCTTTTCATTTTGTGCCGGACCGGTTTTCTAAAACGTGGACGCCTGTCATCCGCGCCACCAGCTTGGTTTTCGCCCGTCTTTCCACTTTTCCGTGGCGAACGGCTACTACGACTAAGAAGGGATGGATCTATTTGTGTTTTTCATAGTAGTAAAAGTCTTCTGTTCCCGTAGTCGCCCCAGCGTCGTATTACGCCCCGGGAATCCACAGGATGAAGCGCACTAGAGATTCTCATGGCCCTCGGCAGTGGTGTAGAGTGAGTCAAACCGACAAGGGGGCAAATACACCATGCTTAGCGCGGGGGTTGAGCAGGAGAGACCGGTCGTACAGGGAGCCGCAACGATGGAAATCAGCGTAAGCCGTCAGGACCTGCTACGGGAGCTGAGCGCGACGCAAAGCGTCGTCGAGCGGAAAACCACAATTCCGATCCTCTCTAATTTCCTCCTCGAGGCGGGGCCAGGAGAAGGGGACGCGACCGATCGGCTCACCATCACCGCGACCGATCTGGACCAGAGCATTCGTACTTCCTGCGCCGCCAAAGTCAAAAAGCCCGGAGCCTGCACCATACCCGCGCGCAAACTTTTTGACTACGTCAAGTTGCTCCCCGATGGCGATATTTCCATCAAGCTGATGGAGAACCACTGGGTGCAGATTCGTTCCGGCAGATCCAACACCAAGATGGTCGGCATGGCGCGCGCCAATTTCCCTCAGGTGCCTGAGTTCCCCGAGACCGGACTCACCCAACTGTCCGCGGTTTCGATCAAGAGCATGATCGCTAAAACCATCTTTGCCATTTCCAATGAGGAATCACGCTATACGCTGAATGGCGCATTGCTCATTTTGAAGGCAGAGTCGCTCTCCATGGTTGCGACCGATGGCCACCGCCTGGCGCACATTGAAAAGACCGGCGAATCGCTCAACAACATCAGCGGCGAAAAGAAAACCCTGATCCCGCGCAAGGCGCTGGCGGAGCTGCAATCCCTGCTCGCCGATAGCGATGGAGAAGCACTCGACTTTTACGACGACGAGCACACCCTGTTCTTCCGGCTGGGTCATCGCGTGCTCACCACCCGCAAACTCACCGGTCAGTTCCCCAACTACGAGGCAGTGCTGCCGCGGGACAACAATAAGTTCGTGGTGGTGCGCAGCGAAGAATTAATGGGATCCATTCAAAGGGTCGCGCAGTTCGCTGACGAACGCTCCGGCGCCATCAAGATCCGGCTGGAACAGAATGAGATGAAGATCTCTTCCTCCTCCACCGAATCCGGCGAATCGGAAGACACCATCGAAAGCCCCTACAGCTTCGACCCCATCGTGGTCGGTTTCAATTCGACCTATCTCATCGACTTCCTCAAGGCTGTGGGATCAAGCGGTGAAGTTCGGCTGGAATTCAAAGACGCGCAGTCCGCCGGCCAGATGCGCCCGGAAGACCCCGCGGATGACTTCAAGTATCGCTACGTGATCATGCCCATGCGCATTTGAGGGTGGGCCTTACTCAGCCTTGGTCACCTTGGGTTTGCGGCGGACCACAGCCGCTTTGGCCGGGGCCTTGGCAGCGGTCTTCTTAGCCACAGACTTTTTCGCAGCAGTCTTCTTCGCCGCTTTCTTCGCGGGCTTGGCTCGCGCTACCGTGGTCTTTTCCACCAGCATGGCCTTCAACTGATCCAGGTCCACGGTGCGGGCCGATTTCCTTAGCCGCTCAATGTCGTAGTAAGCCCGTTTCTCCGTGAGAAAAATGTGGACGACGAAATCCACATAGTCCATCAGGATCCACTCACCCTGCCGACGGCCCTCGACTGAGTTGGGGTAGGTTTGAAAATCCTTTTTCAGGCGAATCTCAATTTCGTCGGCAATCGCCTGCGTCTGCCGTTCGTTGGTTCCACTCGAGATCAGGAAAAAGTCGGTGAAACCGGCGTCCATTACATCCAGCTCGAGGATCCGGGTGTCCTCAGCTTTTTTGTCTTCGCAGGCCTGCGCAGCGGCCAACACCATGCGGCGCGTTTCCGTAGTTGCCATTCGGTCGGTTTCGTATCTCCTGATCCTATGGTATCTCTACCTGCCGGTAGAGTCCGTGCGCACGAATGTATTCCGCGACCGCGGCAGGCAGCAAGGTTTGCGGTGTCGCCCCTTCGGCGAGTGAGGCGCGAATCTCCGTGGCCGAGATGTCCTGGTCCAGGTCCGGCAGCAGGTACACCTCGGAGCTCCGGCCAGAAGTCCCGGAGAGGGTGAAGCGGGTATACCCGGTTTCCCTATGCTCTTCGGTATTCTCTACCCCCTTGGGAAGCGCTGCATGGACCTCCTTGAGCGAAAACCCGGGCCTCCCGGCGACGATAAAGTCGCAAAGAAACAGGAGTTCGCTGCAGCGATGCCAGGATTTGACCGTCAGGAACGAATCGGCTCCCAGCAGACAGAACAGCGAATCGCTCGGCTGCAGCTGGCGGCGCAGGCGTTGCAGCGTGTCGAACGTGTAGTTCGGCTCTCCGTTGGGGAGAGGCGCATCGATGCTGCTTGCCATCAGCCCTGGTTCTCCCGCCACAGCCAGCCGGACCATGGCCAGCCGGTCTTCAAAACTGGAGTGGGCTGAACCGCCCTTGAGCGGCTGCGCGCCGACAGGCGCAACCAGCACCTGGTCCAGCGCCAGCCGGCGGATAGCAGCACGGGCGATCGAGATGTGCCCACAATGTGGCGGATCAAATGTGCCTCCAAAGAAGGCAATGCGCATAGGGCATCGTATCGTGACCGCTGTATGCTAGGGCCACTTCGATGCCAACCGCCTACATCGCCCTGGGCTCCAATCTGGGGGACCGGGAGCAAACCCTGGCCAACGCAACGGACCGTTTACGCCGGCTCGGCCGCGTGGCAGCGTCTTCTTCGCTCTATGAAACCGAGCCGGTAGGCTTTCACGATCAGCCGCCGTTTCTGAACGCAGTCGTGGCTTTGGAAACGGAATGGGAGCCCCTGCCCCTGCTGCACGAATTGTTGGCCATCGAAAGGGAACTAGGGCGTGACCGCAGCCACGGCGTCGTCAACGGCCCCCGCATCGTGGATCTCGACCTCCTCCTGCTGGGAGACGCAATCACTACTGGGGAGAACCTGACACTGCCTCACCCCGCGCTGGTCCGGCGACGCTTTGTCCTGGCGCCGCTCGCCGAGATCGCGCCGCACCTCCGCCACCCGCAGCGCAACCAGACCATAGCGGAGCTCTTGGCCCTCCTGCCCGACGAAGGAGAGAACCGGCTCTCCGCCGTCCGCCGCCTCTAGAACCCTCCCCGCAACATCGTTTGCATCCAGTCGCCGGCGCCTCGAAATCTGTCCCCGCAACCTGTGCCGGGTGCCCCATATCTCGCTCGTTTTTCGCGAGATGTGGGATACCACGAAACTCAATGGCACGCTCTTGGAGACTCAACCGAAAACTGTTGGATAGAAACTGGCGGCTAGGGATTGAGTGCAGAGGCACCCCTTAGCAAGACCCAAGCTAGAATCACCTACGTGTCTCTCGCTTTTCAGATAGAAGCCATCAGTGGTCAGGCGAGGCGGGCGACGATGACCCTGCCTCATGGGCTGGTCCAGACCCCGGCCTTCATGCCCGTCGGCACAGCCGGGACCGTCAAGGCAATTCCGCAGCATCTGCTCGAAGAGCTGGACGCGCAGATCATTCTCTCCAACACCTACCACCTCTACCTGCGACCTGGCCACGAGCTCATTCGCCGGTTTGGGGGACTCCACCGATTCATCGCCTGGCCGCGGCCCATGCTGACCGATTCGGGCGGCTTTCAGGTCTTCAGCCTCAACGAATTGCGCAAGGTAAGCGAAGAAGGCGTGCAAGTTCCGCTCCCACCTGGATGGCTCCTCCCATTTCTTTTCCCCGGAGCACTCCATGGACGTGCAAATGGCCTTGGGCGCCGACATCATCATGGCCTTTGATGAATGCACCGAATACCCGGCCGACCGGACGCGCGCCCGCCAATCCCTCGAACTAACCCTGCGCTGGGCCAGGCGCAGCCAGCAGCACTTCAACACCCACACCAACGGCGGCCAATCGCTCTTCGGCATCGTGCAGGGCGGCATGTATCCCGGATCTGCGCCGCGAGTGCTGCCGAACAGTTGGTCGCCATGGATTTCCCCGGCTACGCCATCGGCGGGCTGAGCGTGGGCGAACCGCGGGCCGCTCACCCGGGAGATCATCGAAAGCACCCTGCCCCTGCTGCCACCGGACAAGCCAAGATATGTGATGGGCGTCGGCTACCCCGACGAGATCGTGGAGTACGCCGCCCTGGGCGTGGACATGATGGACTGCACCATCCCCACCCGCGCCGCCCGGCATGGCCTGCTCTTTACCTCCGGGGGACGGCTCAACATCAGAAATCGCCGCTTCGCCGAAGATCACGAGCCGCCTGATCCCGCAGTGTGGCTGCATGGTGTGCGCGCCGCTACAGCCGGGCCTATCTCCGCCACCTGATGGCGGCCCAGGAACCGCTCGCCGGCGTGCTCAACACCCTGCACAATCTGGCCTACTACCTTGACACGATGCGATCCGTACGAAATGCTATTGCGACGGATACTCTTCCTGCGCTGCTGGCCCGCGTGCGCGCCCAGGCGGATCGCGTCGGCGCGGGATGAAGCCCGTCACGCCACGTCTCTGCCTTCCGGCGTTACCCAGTCCAGTAGACAAACCGGGGCAGATAGGATGTAGTAAGTGGATAAGAAATTAGAGGATGGTACGTTGACCTTCACCCCCCTGTTACTGGCTGCCCCTGTCATTCCGCCCGGCCTGGTGACCTTTCTCCCGTTCCTGCTGATCATTGCCGTTTTCTACCTCATGCTGGTCAGGCCCAACCAGAAGAAGCAAAAGGTATGGCAGGAGATGCTGGCAAGCCTGAAACCTGGCGACCGCATCACCACCACCGGCGGCATGCGCGGCACCATCATTTCGCTCAAGGAAGACGCGGTGCAGCTGCGCGTCCCGCCCGACGGCATAAAGCTAGAAGTCATCAAGAGTGCTATCGCTTCCGTGACGACTAACCAAGAGGAAGCTAAATAACTGTATTTCGCGGGCAGACGGTAAGCCCGGCGAAAAACCTGATTGCGACTCCCATGCGTAAAACCCTCCTGATCGTTGCAGTTCTTCTCGTGTTCGTCTTTGGCATCTTCGGCATTCCGAAGGGCATCGGCCCGTCTGCCTGGAAGACGGCGTTGACCGACCGTATCCACCTTGGTCTTGACCTTAAGGGCGGCATCCACCTGGTCTTGCAGGTGATGGTGGAGGAAGCGGTCAGCGCGGAGACCGATAATGCGGTGGCCCGGGTACAGGCCGACCTGCAGCAGGGCGGCTTCTCCGCCCACTCGGTCTTAAAGCCCGATCCCAAGCGGCCGGAGCTGATCCAGATCCAGGGAACGCCTGCGGATCAAGGCTGGCGACGTGCGCAGCCTGCTCGACTCCCGCTACGGCGCACAATACACCGTCGCTTCCGAGGCGAACAACACCTGGACCCTCACCATGAAGCAGACCGAGGTGCAGTCGATCGAGCAGCACGCGGTGCAGCAGTCGATCGACACCATCGGCACCCGCATCAATAGCCTGGGTAGTTACGAGCCCACTATCCAGGAATACAACCTGGGCACCAACCAGATCCTGGTCGAGTTGCCGGGCGTGGACGACCTGAGCCGGGTCCGCGAGATTATCCAGTCGACGGCGCGCCTGGAGATTCACCTGGTGGTCGGTGGACCTTTCCCCACCGAGCAGGCGGCGGCACAGAGCGTCGGGGGAACGGTTCCTCCGGAAGACGTGGTCATGGCATACGGAGGCACAGAGCCGGAATTGCAGGGTCAGTACTATCGTTCTGCAGAGGCTTCCCGTCGTGGCCGGCGATGACTTCCGCGATGCGCAGCCCTCAGTGGACGAGAATGGCCGGCCGGATGCGACCTTTATTCTCACCCGCAACGCGGGTGACCGCTTCTACCAGTTCACCAGCACCAACATCGGCAAATCGCTGGCTGTGGTTCTCGACAACCGGGTTCAGGAAGCAGCCAACATCCAGCAGGCGATCCGCGACCAGGGACGAATCACCGGCCTGGGCAAAGACAAGGCGCAGAATCTGTCGCTGATGCTGCGCACCGGCGCATTGCCCGCCTCCATTCACTACCTGCAGGAGAGCGTCGTCGGGCCTTCGCTGGGCGCCGATTCCATCCGCAAAGGTGTGATGGCGTCGGTCATCGGCATGCTGGCGGTCATGATCTTCATGCTCATCTACTACCACGGGGCAGGCATCAATGCGGATCTCGCGTCTGATGCTGAACCTGATCATCCTGCTGGGCTTTATGGGCTTTTCCGGAGCAACGCTGACCTTGCCTGGAATCGCCGGCGTGATCCTGACCATCGGTATGGGCGTCGACTCCAACGTACTGATCTTCGAGCGCATCCGGGAAGAACTGCGTGCCGGCAAGGCGCCCTGCTGCGGCCGTGGATCAGGGATTTGCCCATGCCTGGATGACGATTGTCGATACCCACGTGACGACCATCGTTTCGGCCATCATTCTGTTCCTGTTCGGCACCGGCCCGGTCAAGGGTTTTGCCGTGACCCTGAGTTTTGGTCTGTTCGCAAACCTGTTTACTGCGGTTTTTGTCTCGCGCCACATTTTCGATTCGATTCTCAAGCGTAAGCAGCGCGGCGAGGCACTTTCGATCGGCTAGTGGTCGCGTACAGTAAGGCGGAGTTTTCAGTGGAACTATTTCATGGCGTTAACGTTGATTGGCTGGGGAAAAAGTGGTATTTCCTCGCCTTCTCGCTGGTCTTCAGCGTAGCGGGAGTGCTGTCGATCCTTTTCTGGCATGGCATCAAGCTGGGGATCGACTTTCGCGGCGGCACGCTGGTCTACGTTCAATTTGAGCAGCCGCCGAACATCGACCGGATCCGTCAGGCGATCGATCGCGCCGGCATCCACGACAGCCGCATTCAACCCTACGGAACGGCCGGCGCAGAAGCAGGTAGCGATTTCGCTGGCGCAAAAGGAAACCCAGGAGTCGGCCCTCGACACCGGGCGGCAGACCATCGTGCAGGCGCTGAACACCAACTACTGCGACCACCGGTGCAGCCAACCAGGGCAAGCTGGATTTGGACAACGCCGGCCAGGCCGCTCTGGCCCAGTTTCTGCAGCAGAACGACCCCGAGCACCTGGCCAGCACCGGGGGCGGCGCACAGAAATATGCCCAACAGGCGGCGGCTATCCTGAATCACCGCGACCACGATCTGGGCGGCATGTTCAGCAGCATGGACCAACTCAACGGCGTGGCCGATCCGGCAGTGGTCAATCAGCTCAAGCAGGGCGCCTATCTCTCCGGCTTCCATGTTTTCGCCGCAGACATCATCGGACCCCAGGTCGGGCGCCGCTTTGCGCAAGCAGGCTTTGCTGGCCACGCTCTACTCGCCTGGCCGGCATGCTCGTCTATCTGTGGTTCCGCTTCGAGCTGATCTATGGTGTGGCTGCGGTGGTGGCGGTGTTCCACGACACCCTGATCACCGTCGGCGCCTTCAGCCTGAGCAACCAGGAAATCACTCTGACGGTCATCGCCGCCATTCTGACCCTGATCGGTTATTCCATGAACGACACCATCGTCGTCTTCGACCGGATCCGCGAGAATCTGCGCATTTCCCGCCGCGAGACCCTGACCAGCGTGGTCAATCGAAGTATCAACCAGACGCTGAGCCGGACGGTTCTCACCTCGGGCCTCACCTTCCTGACCGTGCTGTCGCTCTACCTCTTCGGCGGCGAGGTCTTACATGGCTTTTCCTTTGCGCTGGTGATTGGCATCCTGATCGGCACGTATTCCTCGATCGCCGTGGCTGCCCCCATGCTGGTGGCTTACCAGGAATGGCGGGCCAAGCGGGGGAAGAAGGCGGTTCTGCCCGCCGGCAAGAAGGCCCGTGTCTGAAATTGGGGCCCGTTTATCAAGACCGTTTTATTAAGGGCCAGCCAACTCAATAGCCAGTACCAGCATTCTGACAGTGATAACAGACGAGCAGGGGAAAAGGGCCACTCACGTAGCCCGGTCCCCTGCTCATCTGGCTTTTTGGCCCTGGCACAGAATGCCGTTGCAAGCCAATAACCCTTTGGGATCAAAAAAACCAGTGCCGGTGTCTAAGTAAGAACAAGTTCGAATATCCGAGGTAAGGCGATGTTTGAAGATTCACTCATGGAGTCTGGTGGGAAGCTCAAGACCAAAAGCAAATATTGGTCGATTGCTACGTTCGGTATCAACGGGCTCATCCTGGCAGCACTAATCATTTGGCCGCTGTTGCATCCCGAGGCGTTGCCTACGCAGATGATGGCCACGTTGCTGGTTGCACCGCCGCCACCGCCGCCACCTCCCCCGCCACCACCACCTCAGGCGCCAGTACAGGTCAAGATCAAGTCTGAGATGCTCAACAATCAACTGCAGGCGCCAAGCAAGATCCCAAAAGAAATTAAGCAGATCAAGGAGTCTGCTGCTCCGCCCTCTATGGCCGGTGTTTCCGGTATGGAAGGTATGGGCGGTGGAACCCCTGGTGGCGTCATGGGCGGTATCCTCGGCGGTATCGGATCCGGCCCGCCGATCGTCAAAGCAGCACCCCCCAAGAAGCTGAGCATTTCGTCCGGCGTCATGGCGGGTAATTTGCTTCAGAAGACGGTGCCTCAATATCCGGCAATCGCCAAGGCAGCCCGCATTCAGGGAACCGTTGTCTTGCAGGCCACGATTTCCAAGACCGGGGCGATCCAGAACCTCAGAGTCGTCAGCGGTCCTCCGATGTTGCAGCAGGCGGCTTTGGATGCTGTCCGTGGCTGGCGCTACAAACCGTATTTGCTCAATGGAGACCCCGTCGAAGTCGAGACTACCGTTAACGTAGTCTTCAATCTCGGTGGCTAATTCGATGTGTGCCGGCGCCGCCTTTGACCAGGAGGTGGTAGCCGGCCATCCCCCTTGTGGCCACTTCGGGTCATTTCGTAACGAAGTTGCCGAGTGCTAGCATCTGGTTGTTTCAGAGCTATAACGAAAGTTATTCCGTAGGAGGAAAGATTCAGTGATTCTCGCTCACCTCGCCCATCAGGCAGCTCTCGGTATGTACTTCTTTCAGGATTCTGGACAGACCGTCGGCTTCTCTCCCATGGACCTGTGGCACAACATGGGCAACGCGGCTAAGGCCGTGGTTGCTGTGCTGTTCGTCATGTCCATCTGGTCGCTGGCTGTGATCATTGACCGCGCCCTCTATTTCAGCGCGGCTCGCAAGCAGTCCCGCGAGTTTGCGCCACGCGTTGCCGGCGCCCTCAAGGAAGGCAAACTGGACGAAGCAGTGAAGGTTGCTGACCGCAATAAGAAGTCTCACCTGGCCGAAGTAGTCACCGCTGGTCTGCAGGAGTTCCGCAACTATGGCAGTGGCGGCGCGATCACCGAAGAGCAGATCGAATCGAGCAAGCGTGCGCTCGAGCGTTCCGAAGCCATTGTCCACGCCAAGTTGAAGAGGGGTCTGGGCGGTCTGGCAACCATCGGTTCCACGGCGCCCTTTATCGGACTGTTCGGAACGGTGGTCGGTATCTTGAACGCCTTCCAACAGATCGCAACCCAGAAGACCTCCGGTATCGGTGCAGTCGCCGGCGGTATCTCTGAAGCCCTGGTCACCACCGCTTTCGGATTGCTGGTAGCTATCCCGGCCGTTATGACCTTCAACTACTTCACCGGTAAGGTGGAAGCCTTCGACGTGGAGATGGACAACTCCTCCAGCGAGTTGATCGATTACTTCATCAAGCAGAGCCACCGCCGCTAAACGGCGTGCGTGCTCAAGCACTCAACAGCGGGAATCCTGCACCGGTTGGAACGGACTTAAAAATCCGTTCCAACCTGGTGGTTTTCACCGGACTCACAGAAAGTCATCTTGAAGGTGGGCAAGCCTGGAGCGTTTTCATAGTTGGTGCGGTTCCTACAAGCGGCACTCACTTTGAAAACGCTATAGCCGCTTGACCCACGGAGTACAACAATGGCAATCACAGTCAGAAACGAAGGCGCGAAAGTAAATTCCAACATCAATGTCACTCCCATGGTGGACGTGATGTTGGTGCTGCTTATCGTTTTCATGGTCATCACACCGATGCTGCAGAACAAGGTGAATATCGAGCTGGCCAAGGTCACCGACCCGACCTCGATGCCCGACGCCGATAAAGAAGACTCGGTCGTCGTCGCCATCACTCGCGACAACAAGGTGTATCTGGGACAAAACCAGGTCTCCATGGCGGATCTCGGGGCCAAGGTCGCCGATCTGCTCCAGAACAAGACAGAAAAGCAGATCTTTATGCGTGCCGACGCCCGGGCGCAGTACGGCACAGTCATGGATGCCATTGACGATGTACGCACCGCGGGTGTCGACCAGGTCGGCCTGTTGACCGATCGCCGGACAAGACCAGGCGACGACGCCTCCTCCCACTCCGCCAGCCGGGCAGTAAACTTCTCAGCCCTGAACCAAACGAACCAGAGAATTTAGAAAACGAGGGAACGAACATGGCAATGGAGACCGAGTGGTGGTGGTGGTCTTTCCCACGACATCAATGTGACTCCGCTGATCGACGTGTTGCTGGTGCTGCTGATCGTGTTCATGGTCATCACGCCGGTGACGCCGAAGGGGCTCGATGCCCTGGTGCCGCAGCCACCCAAGGAGCCCCAAAAGCAGCAGGACAATGACCGCACCATCGTGATCCAGGTTACCCACCGTCCAGGCGGCGGCGTTCCCGGGTTACAAGATCAATGAGATGGACGTTTCTCACGGTGACCTGTTAAATAAGTTGGAAGGCATTTTCGCTACCCGCGCCGAGAAGGTCATGTTTGTCAAAGGAGATCCGGAACTGGACTTCTCCGCCGTGGCAGACGTGCTCGACATCGGCCATGAGGCAGGCGTGGACCACATTGGCCTCATTACGCCAAAGGTGGCGGCAGGGCAGTAGAGCTGTACCAGTTGTTGCAGGCCGGGCCATGGTATCCAGCAGGTTGCAGATGTCGCCGCGCTGGGATTGAAGGAAAGGTTGCCTGACCCTGCTGCATGAGCCGCAACGACAAACAAGTACCGGTCGACGTTCAGCGCGCTTTGCAAAGGTCCGCGGCTGCTTCCTGAGCAGCCGCGGACTCTGTTTTTAGGGCAGCACTTGCCAGTGGGCGGAAACCAATTACAATCACTGCGCGGAGATTTTTCCCTCGAGTCGCAGGCCGGGTAAGCTTGTAGGAGATCAGGCGTAGCTCGGCGATCACTAAGGAGATTTAAACCAGAATGAAGCGAAGCGCATATATTCCGGTGCTGGCGGTCGCCACCCTGTCGCTGCTGACCATGGTAACCGGGTGCAGCAAGCTGCAGGCTCGTGATCAATTGATTAAGGGTGTGCAGGCGTATAAGAACGCCAAGTTTGAAGAGGCCATCGACCACTTCCAGAACGCGGAACGGCTCGATCCGACGCTCGAAAACGCTCCCCTCTATCTCGCCACGGCCTACGCTCAACAGGTGGTTCCCGACGCAAACACGCCAGAGAATACGAAAAATGCGCAACTGGCGGTGGACGCCTATCAGAAAGTGCTGGCGAAGGATCCGAACGACCTGACTGCCCTGCGGGGAATCGCTGCGGTCTACCTGAATACAGGCAAGACCCAGGAAGCCAAGGACTGGCAGAGGAAGGTCACCGTCCGTGGACGCCAATGATCCGGTGGCGCATTACACCATCGGGGTGATCGACTGGCGCGTTGCCTACAAGAATGCGATCGCGACCCGCAATGGCCTGGGCATGCAGGATAACGGCGACATGATCAAGGACAAGGCCGCATGCCAGAAGTTGGCGGAACAGAACGGGCCCATCGTCGACGAAGGTATCAAGGAGCTGCAGCAGGCAATCAATCTGCGCCCTGGGTACGATGACGCGATGTCCTATCTCAGCCTGCTCTACCGTCGCAAGGCCGACCTGGATTGCGGTGATGAGGCCGCGCACAAGGCAGGATATGGCCATGTTCGATCAATGGCGCGATAAGACCATGGCCACCCGTAAGGCGAACGAAGAGAAGAAGAACCAGCAGACGCCGGGCGGCATTACCATGGACGGCAAGCAGTAGTCATCGAAGACTCCGTCAGCCCCTGGCCAAAGCCAGGGGCTATTGTTTTAGCAACCGTTACGGTACAAGCACGGCAGCGTGCATGTTGTAATCTTGCCCCGTGGCTACCCTCCTGGAAGTCGACCAACTCTCGATCTACTTTCGCGACCAGGCGGTGGTCCGTGATCTGACTTTCTCTGTCGCACAGGGAGAGGTTCTGGGCCTGGTGGGCGAGTCAGGATCGGGGAAGTCGCTGACCTCGCTTTCCATCCTGCGTCTGCTGGACAGCGCAGCGCGGCTGGAAGGCGCGATACGTTTCGAGGGCCAGGATCTGTTGACCTTGAAACCCGAGCAGATGCGCCACTATCGTGGGCGCAAAATCGCCATGATCTTTCAGGAGCCCATGACGGCTCTCAATCCGGTCATGCCGGTGGGACGGCAGATCGCCGAAGCCATCGAAGCCCATCAGCCTGAGTTGGGCCGCAAGCAGGTGCGCGAAGCCGTCATCGAGGCCATGCGCGCCGTGGCAATTGCCGAGCCGGAGCAGCGCCAACGCGATTATCCGCACCAGTTTTCCGGCGGCCAGCGGCAGCGCCTGTTGATCGCCATGGCGCTGGTGAACCATCCCTCCCTCCTGATCGCCGACGAGCCTACAACGGCTCTGGACGTCACCGTGCAGGCACAGATACTGCTTCTGCTTAAGGATCTGCAACAGCGCAACGGCTTGGGTATGCTGTTCATCTCTCATGACCTGGCCGTGGTGGCGCAGATTGCCGACCGGGTTGCCGTGATGCGCACGGGGCATGCTGCTCGAGACGGGAACGCGTGACCAGGTCTTTCTTCATCCCCGGCATGCCTACACCAGGAGCCTGCTGGGGGCAGTGCCGACGCTCACCACCGATCGCGAGCAGCCTTTGGCCACGCTGGCGGCGGCTGATACCACTACGGGAATCCTGGTCGAGCAGGCCCCCGGCCATTGGGTGCGCAGCGTCGAACCGGTCTGATATCCTGCTCGTTTGCGGCTGATTTCGGGAGGAGCCAAAGCCCCTGAAACGTGTGCCGTCGAACAGGCACAGACACGATGCGCGCGCTACTCATTTCCGACATCCACGCCAACATCGATGCCCTTGAGGCTGTACTCGAGGCTGCTCCCGCACACGATGTGGTTTGGAACCTGGGCGATGTCGTGGGCTATGGGGCGGCGCCCAACGAGGTCATCGAGCGGGTGCGGGGCCTGGGCGAGACATTTGTCCGAGGCAATCACGATCGCGCCTGCAGCGGGCAGCTATCGCTCGAGGATTTTAATCCCGTCGCCAGCCGCGCGGCCCGCTGGACGCGCCAGGTGCTCACTCCGGAGCACATCGAGTGGCTACAGCAGATGGCGCGAGGTCCGATCACCCCGGATGGTCCGCAGGTGAGCTGCATGCACGGATCCTATCTCGATGAGGATGAATACCTGCTCTCCGTGCGAGATGCCAGGCTGCCGCTCGAGCAGGCGCAAACCCGCATCAACTTCTTCGGCCATACGCATCTGCAGGGTGGCTTCGCTGTCGCACGGCGAGGACTGGTTCAAGCTGGATCCGGTTTACTCCAGCGACGATGAGCCTGACATGTCGGAGTTGGTTTTGGTGCCGGGAGCGCGTTATTTGATCAATCCTGGTTCGGTGGGCCAGCCGAGGGATCACGATCGCCGCGCTGCCTTTGCGCTCTACGACGACGAGCGCATGCTGGTCGAGTTCCGCCGCGTGCCCTACGACTTCCGCCTGGCGCAAATGCGCATCATGCGCGCGGGCCTTCCCGACCAACTAGCCATGCGGCTGGGCTACGGCCGCTGAGATCCAGGAAGATGTTGAAGGAGTCGAACGAAGTGTTCGCCCACTCAAGCCAAAAGCGGGCTTGAATGGGCCACCCAAAGCTTAGGTGGCTGCGTAGGAACTTGATGCCGGCAACAGAAGATCGGGTGCCCCACATCTCGCTCGTTATTCGCGAGATGTGGGATGCCACGGTACTCGACCCTCAACGCTGTCGGACCACGCCGTTCCTCTCATTCAGCCGAGACTAACCCTCAGCCTCTTCCGCCTTGACCGTCACCTTGACGTGCGCGGTCACTTCGCGATGCAACTTGATCGGCACATGGAACTCGCCCAGCTGGCGAAGCGGCTCTTCCAACTGGAGCTTGCGCCGGTCGATGGTGAACCCCTTCCCCTCCAGCGCATGCGCGATCTCAGCCGACGGTGACCGAGCCGAAGAGATGATCGTTCTCGCCCACCTTGCGCTCGAAAACAGCTCGACCTGGTTGAGCTGTGTGACCAGCAATTCGGCCTCGGACTTTTCCTTCGCGGAACGGCGAACAGCCGATTGCTTCATCTGCTCGATGACCGCTTTATTGGCAGCCGTGGCTTCCATCGCGAGCTTCTTCGGCAGCAGAAAATTTCGTCCATAACCGTCGGCCACTTTCACCACATCGCCGCGCTGGCCCAGCTTGTTGACATCTTCTTTCAGAATGACTTCCATGACCAATCTCCTGATGACCGCTTCTAGTAGCGGGCTGCAAACGGCAGCAAAGCGATGTTGCGTGCCTGCTTGATGGCCCGCGCCAACCCACGCTGGTGGGTGGTGCAGACGCCGGTCAGGCGCCGGGGCACAATCTTGCCCCGCTCGGCGACAAACTGCTGCAGCAGGCGTACATCGCGATAGTGGATGGCGTCGATCTTCTCGACACAGAACTTGCAAACCTTCTTGCGGCGAAAGAACTTGCGTCCGCCGCCGCCGGGACCGCTGGGGCGTCCACCGCCGGGCCGTCCACCGGGCCCTGAAGACCGGGTCCGGAACCTTCGGGCCGGGATGTGCTTGGTGCGCTTGGCGTGCTGGTTTCGTCAGCCATAATTTTCCTGTTCCTTTCGAATGTTGCTTAGGCGCTGGCCGCTCTCGGTCGCCGGCTGCTGCTGCGGGTGCGGCAGCCGGCTCCACGGGAGCTGCGGGCGGCTGCCGCAGGCTGGGCGCTGAGCTTCTTGCGCGTGGCGCGGATGGCCTTGATCTTGGCCACGCGCTTCTCTTCTTCGTCCATGCGGACGGAGATGAACTTGATCACCGGCTCGGAGACCCGCAGGCGGCGCTCGATCTCACCCACCAGCGAACCGTCTGCATTGATCGTCAACAGCACATAGTTGCCGTCGTTGAACTTCTTGACCATGTAGGCCAGCTTGCGCCGGCCAAGCTTTTCCATCGACTTGATGCTGCCGCCACCCTGGGTGATATTCGCCTCCAGGCCGGCGATCAGCTTGTCGAGATCCTCGTCCAGAATGTCAGGACGAACAATAAACATGATTTCGTACGTGCGTTGCATAGCTATTCTCCAATTCTTTCCTGCTTCGCCGCCGTTTCGCGGCGATTGAACTCATTCATTGCCGGCCCGGCTCCCTTGGCCAGCACCATCTCTACTGCCTGCGCCGTGCGATCCAGCACCTCATCCAGGATCACCAGTTGCGCCTTGCGCATGGGCGTCAGCACATAATCCTTCCGTCCCCGCCGCGCTCTTCCGCCGCCTCATCTCCCGGGGGAGCGACCCCGATCCGAATCCGCAGCCACTCTTCGCTGCCCAACGCGCCGGAAACGGATTTGACCCCGTTATGCCCGCCCGCGCTGCCCCGCTCCCGGATACGCAGCGAACCCAGGCTCAGCGCGATCTCGTCATAGATCACGATCAGATCGAGCGCTGGCATCGGCACTCAAATTCTTTCACCAACGCCTGAACCGAGATGCCACTCAGGTTCATGTACGTTTCCGGCTTGGCCAGCACGACATCTCTGCCGGCGATACGGGTGGTGGCAGTCAGCGCCCGGCAGCGGCGGTTGTTCACCGTCGACCCCGCCCTGCTCCGCCAGCCGGTCAATCGCCAGAAAACCCACGTTGTGGGGAGTGAACTGGTACTCGATGCCCGGGTTTCCCAGGCCGACCACCAGGGCCGGCCCTTTGCTTTCCACCTCGTCAGCCAAACTCAGAGCCAGGTCACTTCTTCCCGCCCTTTTCCGCAGCCGCTTCCGGAGTCTCGGTCTTGCCCTTCTTGGCCACTTCCGGTTCTGCTGGAGCCGCCGCGGCCACCGCGTCCACCGCCGGCGCAACTTCTTCCTTGATCGCCACCACGTGGGCAACGGTTGCGTTCTCATCGGTGATGAACTTGAGCTTGCCGCCATGCGGCAGATCGGCCACGCGGATGGAGCTATTCAATGCCAGGCCAGTGACATTCACGTCGATATGGCTGGGAATATCGCCCGGCAGGCACTCGATCTCCACTTCGCGCAACACCTGGTCGAGAATGCCGCCCTGCATCTTAACGCCAACCGGAATGCCTTCGAGCAATACCGGCACCTTGACCCGCATCGCCTTGTCCATCGCGATGCGCTTCAGGTCGATGTGCATCAGCTTGCCTTTGATCGGCTCGTACTGCCAATCAACGATCATGGCCTTGGTCTTGCCCCCGCCGACTTCCAGATCGAAAATCGTGTTGTGGCCCGGAATCCGAATGAAGGATGCGGGTAATCTGCTTGGGATCGAGTTCCACCGCGATCGAGGGTTCCTTGGCGCCATAGACCACGCCCGGAACCATGCCGGCGACACGCACCCGGCGCGCCGCATTCTTGTTGAACTTGCCCTCGCGGGGTTTTGCTGCGACCACTTCCTGCTCAGCCATACTTCTCTCCTCTAACTCTTCCGCGCCGCCCGGCCTAACTAAACAACGAGCTGACGCTGGTCTCCATGTGAATACTCTCGATCGTGGCGCCTAACAGGCCGGCGACCGAGAGCACTTTGATCTTTCCCTGCCGTTCCAGCTTCTGCGCCTCTTCGCGCAGCGGGATCGAGTCGGTAACAATCACTTCCTGCGATCCGCGAGCTGGTGATGCGCTCGATCGCCGGCCCTGACAGCACCGCATGCGAAGCCGCCGCATACACCTGCACCGCTCCCGCATCGAGCAGCGCCTGCGCCGTCTTCACCAGCGTGCCCGCGGTGTCGATGATGTCGTCGATGATCAGGCAGGTTCTTCCCTGCACATCGCCGATCACGTTCATCACTTCGGTCACGTTCAGGTCCGTGCGCCGCTTATCCACAATGGCCAGCGGAGCCTGCATCTTGGTGGCAAAAAACCGCGCCCGTTCCACACCGCCCGCATCCGGCGAAACCACCGTCAGATCGGGCAGATTCAGCTCCCGGAAGTAGCTCACCATCACCGGACTGGCGAACATGTGATCCACCGGGATATTGAAAAACCCCTGAATCTGCGCCGCATGCAGATCCATGAACAGCGCCCGGTTGGCTCCCGCGGTGGTCAGCAAATCCGCCACCAGCTTGGAGGAGATCGCCACCCGCGGCCGATCCTTACGGTCCTGCCGGGCATATCCGTAATACGGCACCACTACCGTGATCCGCCCGGCCGATGCGCGCTTCAGCGCGTCAATCATGATCAGCAGTTCCACCAGGTGCTGATCCACCGGAAAACAGGTCGGCTGCACGATAAAAACATCCACGCCGCGGACGTTCTCGAGCAACTGAAAGTAAATCTCTCCGTCGGCAAAGCGCTGCAGCTTGCTCTCGCCCAGCTGCACTCCGACATGGGTACAAATGCCCTCGGCCAGTTTGCGGTTGGCCGAGCCGGCGAAGATCTTGAACCGCTTGTCTTCGCTCAAGCGCCCGGGGCGCTTGCGCTCTCGGCTTGACCTTGCCCGGCGTTGCGACCTCCTGGGTTACGCTCTCTACCTCTTGTTGCGAGGCAGGAACCGTCAGTACAGTGGATTCTCCCTTCACACGAACCTCCCAAGCTGGTTTGCTTTGGTTGTTCCGCCTGATTGTTGCGCCACGGAATGCCTTGCCGTGACAGGAACCACATTTTCGACTGCAAAACTTGGCTGGGCGACTAGGAGTCGAACCTAGACAAAGTGCTCCAAAGGCACTTGACCTACCATTAGTCGATCGCCCAACTGGGTGCGGCAAACCGCATCATTACGCGTCTGCCACCATCATAGTGCGCCAGTAATCGCTGCGAGGCAACGTGCTGGTGACCAAGCCAGTTACACCGTGCCGCTCCAGCCGAACCAGCTGCCGCCTGTGCCGCTGCCGGGGTATCGTACAGCCCAAACAGGGCTGATCCGGACCCGGAGAGGCCTGCATAGACAGCCGCGTCCTCCGTGCCGGAGACGCCCGCAAGAATGCGCTTGATTTCACCGAGAAAGGGATACTGAGGAAAGACGACTCGTTCAAAGTCGTTTTCGATCCCGGTTCGGACAAGCGCGAGAAGCGGATCCTCGGCCCGGTCTACTCTCGCATCAGTTCGGAGAAGACACCGGAGGAGTGCGGGTCGCCAAATGCAGCAGCGATCGACCGACTCAACTTTGTGATTGTAGCTGAGGGGGCGGGGCTGGTCAACGCGGATGCGGCCTGCAGACTGTCCCAGTCGCGGTAAGCCTGGGGGGTGGAAACTCCGATTTCCGGCAGCGCCAGCACGCAGGGCCGCGATGGAATATCGCGGAGAGGATAGACTTCCTCCCCGCGTCCCACCCCGACCACCGCGCCGCCGATGAGAAACAGCGGGATATCGGAGCCGATCTCCTCTGCCAGCAGGAGCCTTTCCGGCTGCGCGAGCCGGCAATCGAGTTCCCGCTCCAGGCCCAGCAGCGCGGCGATGGCGTTGGCCGAGCCCCCGCCCAGGCCGCCTTGCACCGGCAATTGCTTGTCGATGTGAATATGAACCTCGGCCCGCAAGCCAAGTGACTCGAGGGCACGGGCCACCATCCGCCAGGCCGTGTTGCCGGCATCAGTGGGGACGCGCGGATGAGTGCTGCTGAGCGTAATCCGCGTTTCGCTCGCCCTGCACGCCTCCACCGTGACCCACTCATGCAGGGCCAGGGTTTGATACACGGTGGTGAGTTGGTGGAATCCGTCCGGACGCAGGGGGCCGATGGCCAGCCCCAAATTGATCTTGGTATACGATCGAATGCTGGTGGGCATCGGTCCGATTCTAGACTGCTAGCACCACTCGCATTACTTTGTGGCAAAACTAATACGAAATCCCTATTGCCAATTGTTACTCTGGTGGAGGAAACTCCTAACTCGATGCACCCCTTCCCCCTGAGAGTGATCGAAGTCGTCATGATCGTCGGCGCCGTCATCGGCTTGCTGATCCTGATCGCTCCTAATTTCGGCTTAAAGCCGAAGCCGACAGTGGATGGCTGGCGTTTCCCGGTAAAGCCAACCTGCCTCTTGCTCTATTACCTGGCGCTGGCCGGCGGCATGGCCGCAGTCGGTGTTAGCGCGGCCCAGATGCTCCTTTCCGGCACTACTATCTGGATTGCCTGGGTAGGTTTTGGTTTCGGCTTCTTCCTGGTGCCCCTGGTGCTGGCCGACTGGCCCGAGCCGCTGATCCTGGACGGCCAGGGTCTGCTCGAAGGCCATTGTGCCTCCAGCCGTATCGGCTGGCACGAGCTCAATCATGTGCGCGCCTACCGCATCCGCTGCGACCGCGGTGTCGTGATCCACGGCGAAGGTGGAAAGCAACTCGTGGTTGCCCATATCGCCTATGACTCAAAAGCCGTTCTCGACTGCCTCCTGCAATGGAGACCGGTCCCGTACTATTCGTCCCAGGACGAGATGGCCCCCATCACCATTTTCTCTGACCCTCATTCCCGCTTTTAACCTAAGTCAACGCCGGACCGGTCACCAATGACGGGTGCCCCATATCTCGCTCGTTTTTCGCGAGATGTGGGATACCACAACCATTGATCCTTAAGGGTTCATCGGGAAGACAAGATTGCGGTCGATAGCAGTGGTATTCCACATCTCGCGAAAAACGAGCGAGATATGGGGCACCCGTCATTAATTACCGGGATAGGGCACCCCAATGCACCTTCCCGAGAGTGTTTCTCCTGATTCATAGACCCATCGCTCGCTGGCGCGCGGTGAGAAGATAGAAGAGAACAAACGGAACCAAGGAGTTCCGTGGAAACGGCGTGATGCTGAGAACGATTTCGACTCACATATTTTTGCGCCAGCGCCTGCATCCGGGGCTGCTGGAAACGTTAGCCAAAGGAGGCGCCCAGGGAATTGAGATCTTTGCCGCGCGCCAGCACTTCGACTACACCTCCAAGACCCATGTAAAAGAAATCGCGCTGTGGTTCTCGGCTAATCCGGTGGAACCGTTCTCCATGCACATGCCGATGTTTGGGGATACCGAGATGGGACGCAGCGGCTCACCGGCCGTCAATGTCGTTCATCCCGAAAAGTCACGGCGCATCGACGCCATGGACGAGGTGAAGCGAGCCCTGGAAACCGCCGAAGAGATGCCGCTGCGCCACCTGATTCTGCATCTCGGCGAGCGCGAAGACCGCTGGAGCCCGCGCACCCTGGAGCATGCCATGACCGCCATCGAGCATCTGCAGGCCTTTGCCCGCCCCCTCGGAGTCAAAATTCTGCTCGAGAACATCCAGAACGAGGTGACCGAAGCGGTCAATCTGCTGGAGATCGTGAGAATCGGGCACTTCAAAGATGTAGGAGTATGTCTCGACGTGGGCCATGCGCATATCGGCGCTGGCATCCCCGCGGCCATCGGCGAGTTGAGCCCGCTCATCCGGTCTGCCCATATACATGACAACCATGGGCAGAAGGACGAGCATCTTTGGCCGGGAGACGGCACCATTCCGTGGGCGGAGACCATGAAGGAATTGCGCACATCGCCGGAGTTATCCGCCGCGGTGCTGGAAATCAATTACCTGCCCGAGGAATCGCCGGAGCACGTCGCCAGCCGGGCCGCGGAAACATTCAAGATGCTCGAGCTGTAGGTGGAAATGGCAGAAGAAAATCAGAACCAGGCTGTGGCTGCTCCACTGGCCACCATCGCGACCCTGAATCAGCACGAAGGCAAACCGGTCACGCTCAGGGGATGGCTTTATAACCTGCGCGAAAGCGGGAAGCTTCTCTTCCCCATTTTTCGCGACGGGACGGGCACGGTACAGGGCATCGTGCCCAAGGCCGCAGTGCCGCCCGAGGTTTTTGAGCGGGTGCGCGGCCTGACCCAGGAATCAAGCGTCATCGTGACCGGCAGAGTGAGGGCGGATAAGCGTGCCCCCGGCGGTTACGAATTGGATGTCGATAACGTTGAAGTCCTGCAAAAGGTGAGCGAAGAAGAACCCTTCCCCATCACGCTCAAGGAGCACGGGGTCGAATTTCTGATGGAGCACCGGCACCTGTGGATCCGCACTCCGCGGCAGTCGGCTATCTTGCGCATCCGCGCCGAAATCATCAAGGCGGCGCGCGACTATCTCGACGAAAACGGCTTTGTCCTGACCGATCCGCCGATTCTCACGCCGGCCGCGTGCGAAGGCACCAGCACTCTCTTTCCGGTGGACTACTTCGGCGACGAAGCTTTTCTCACCCAGAGCGGCCAGCTCTACATCGAGAGCACCGCGATGGCGCTGGGCAAGGTCTATTCTTTCGGTCCCACCTTTCGCGCCGAGAAATCCAAAACTCGCCGCCACCTGACCGAGTTCTGGATGGTGGAGCCGGAGTTGGCCTATGCCACGCTCGACGATCTGATGGTGCTTGCGGAGGAATTTCTAAGCTTCCTGGTGCAGCGCGTCCTCACCCGGCGAGCACTGGATTTGAAAGTGCTGGCGCGGGACACGGCTAAACTGGAGGCCGTCAAGCCGCCGTTTCCCCGCATCACCTACGATCAGGCCGTCGGCATGTTGAACGACGCCCATGCGCGCGGCTTGCTGGAACAAAAATTCGAATACGGGAATGACTTCGGATCGCCGGACGAAACCTACCTCTCCTCTCAGTTTGATCGCCCGGTGATGGTGCATCGCTACCCCGCTGCGGTAAAGGCTTTCTACATGGAGCCCGACGCGCAAAACCCAAACCTCGCCCTGTGCGTCGATGTCCTGGCGCCGGAGGGCTATGGAGAGATCATCGGCGGCTCGCAGCGTATCGCTTCCTACGATCTGCTGAAGAAGCGAATCGAAGAACACCACCTGCCCCTCGAGGCTTTTTCCTGGTATCTGGATCTCCGCCGCTATGGGTCGGTTCCTCACTCCGGCTTCGGCATGGGCATCGAACGCGCGGTGGCGTGGATATGCAGCCTGGACCATGTACGGGAGACGATTCCGTTCGCGCGCACACTCAATCGAATTTATCCCTGATTACGGTCATGCGATCAAATGCGGGCATAGGATCGCCATGAGACGGTTCCGCCTCCCCCGGCATCATGGAAAACGTTGGGAGTTTCTGTGAATCCGGATTTTATGGCAGGCGTTCGCATCAATGGCAATGTTCATCAATTCATAGCGGGAGAGCGGTTGATCGATCTGATCAACCGCATCGGCACGCAGCTTCCTCAGGTCTGCTACCACCACCAGCTCGGCCCCATTCAAACCTGCGACACCTGCATGGTCGAGGTTGACGGAAAACTGGTGCGCGCTTGCGCGACCGAGGTAGCCGACGGCATGGCCATTTCGACCGAGTCTCCCCGTGCGGATGCTGCCCAACGCGAAGCCTTCGATCGCATCCTCGGCAACCACCTGCTGTACTGCACGGTTTGCGACAACAGTAACGGCAATTGCACCGTACATAACACCGCCAGGTCTCTCGCTGTCGAGCATCAGATCATTCCTTTCACTCCCAAGCCCTATGAAAAGGACGTGACCAATCCTTTCTACCGCTACGATCCGGATCAATGCATCCTGTGTGGCCGCTGCGTTGAGGCTTGTCAAAACGTCCAGGTCAACGAGACCCTCTCCATCAATTGGGAATTGCCCCGTCCCCGCGTGGAGTGGGATGGCGGAGCCCCGATCGGCGAGTCCAGTTGCGTCTCCTGTGGCCACTGCGTTACCGTCTGCCCCTGCAACGCGCTGATGGAGAAATCAATGCTGGGGCACGCCGGTTATCTCACGGCATTGCCGGCGCCAGCGCTCGAAGGCATGATCGACGTGGTGAAGGGCATTGAGCCCGAAGTCGGCTACGAAGCGATCATGCAGTTGTCTGAAGCAGAGGCGCACATGCGCGAAGCGGCCATCCGCAAAACCAAGACCGTGTGCACCTACTGCGGCGTCGGTTGCAGCTTCGACATCTGGACCAAGGATCGCCACATCCTGAAAGTCGAGCCCGCTGAGGGAGCAGTGAATGGCATCTCCACCTGCATCAAGGGCAAGTTCGCCTGGGACTACGTCAACAGCCCCGACCGCCTTACCCAACCGCTCATCCGCGAGGGCGATAAATTTCGCCCGGCCACCTGGGAAGAGGCACTGGCTCTGGTGGGCCGGAGATTCACGGAGATCAAGGCGGCGCACGGGCCTGACTCCCTGGCCTTCATCTCTTCCTCCAAATGCACCAATGAAGAAAGCTACCTGATGCAAAAGCTGGCGCGCGCGGTGATCGGCACCAACAATATGGACAATTGTTCCCGCTATTGTCAGGCGCCCGCGACCACCGGCCTTTTCCGCACCGTGGGCTACGGTGGCGACTCCGGATCCATCAGTGACATTGCAGAAGCGGGCCTGGTGATCATCATCGGCAGCAACACCGCCGAGAGTCATCCTGTGCTGGCTACGCGCGTCAAGCGCTCGCACAAACTCCATGGCCAAAAGTTGATCGTCTCCGATCTACGCGCGCACGAAATGGCGCGGCGGGCCGACCTCTTCATCAGCCCCAATCCAAGCACCGACCTCATCTGGTTATGCAGCGTCACTCGCTACATTCTCGAGATGGGCTTAGCCGATAAGGAGTTCCTCGCCAAGTGGGTGAATGGGCTGGACGCGTATATACGTAGCCTCGACTCGTTTACTCTCGAGTTCGCTGAGCAGCGGTGTGGCATCCCCATCGAAACCCTGAAGCAGATCGCGCACATGATCGTCGACTCCGACGGCGTCTGCATTTTATGGGCGATGGGCGTCACCCAGCACACCATGGGTTCCGATACCTCAACCGCGATCTCCAACTTTCTGCTGATCACCGGCAACTACATGCGTCACGGCACCGGAGCTTACCCGTTGCGTGGTCATAACAACGTTCAGGGAGCAAGCGACCACGGAGCTATGCCGAACTACTTCCCCGGCTATCAGAAGGTCGAGGATCCGGAAATCCGGGCGAAATTCGAGAAGGCCTGGGGAGTTTCTCTGCCCCCTAAAAACGGCCTCGACAACCATCAGATGATCGATGCGATTCACGACGGCTCTCTCAAGGCGATGTACTCGTTCGGCGAAGAAACGAGCCTGGTCGATTCGAACTCGAGCACGTGTGAATGGCGCGCTCGAAAAGCTCGAGTTTTTCGTTGTGCAGGACATCTTCTTCAGCCAGACATGCAGGTTCGCCGATGTAGTTTTTCCCGCCAGCCCGTCGCTGGAGAAAGAAGGAACCTTCACCAACACCGAGCGCCGCATCCAGAGGTTGTACCAGGTGTTTGAGCCGCTGGCCGAGAGCCGCCCCGACTGGCGCATCATTCAGGATGTCGCCAACCAACTCGGCGCCAATTGGAACTACGAGCATCCCGCCGATATCTGCAACGAGATCGCCGCAGTGACTCCCCTCATGGCGGGAGTAAGCTATGAACGCCTTGAGGGCTATAAGACGTTGCAATGGCCTGTGGCCGCCGATGGAAGCGACCAACCGCTGCTCTATACCAAGGAGTTCTTCTTTCCCGATGGCAAGGCGAGACTTTTTCCTGTGTCCTGGCACGAACCGAGCGATCAACAGGATGGCGTGTACGACTTGCACCTGAACAACGGACGGCTGCTCGAGCACTTTCACGAAGGCAACATGACCTACCGCAGCCCGGGGATCAAAGAGAAGACACCCGATACGTTCGTGGAAGTCTCTGCCGATCTTGCGCGGGAGCGGGGAATTGACAGCGGAACGTGGGTACAACTCATCTCTCGCTACGGCAAAGTACGCGTTCGCGCGGTCGTGACCGACCGCGTGCACGGCAATGAGCTCTACATGCCCATGAACTCGGTAGAGAGCCCGATCAATCGTCTTACCAGTAGTCACACGGACGCGGCGACCCACACGCCGGCCTACAAGGAAACATCAGTGCAGATGATCGTATTGCCCGAGACCGGCGAGAGTCCGCTCCCGCGAGGCAACTTCCGCTATGGTCATCCCACGCCACAGAGTGGCGTTGAAGTAGAGCGCAAGTGGAAGCGCTCTGACTATACCGAACCCGGGAGCCGCAAGTTAGTACAGATCCTGATCAACGAAACCAAAACGGTTTAGACCTAAGAGTGACCAGTACGAGTTGAAAGGAACATTCTATGGCGCGTCCCCATACCATTCGAAGTACCCACCTCTTGACCCCACGATTCCACTGCGGGAACGTCTCGAGCAGGCGCCTGTCGAGCATGCCGAGGCAGTGCTCGATAGCTACCAGCTGCTTCAGGACCTGCGCGACGCTCATGTGTTCGAGATGCTCCATGGTGTTCTCACCAAGGGCGACAAGATCGTAGAGTTGGCGGTCGACGCGGTGAAAGAACCGGACACCATTCGCGGCCTTAGAAACCTGATCATCTTGAGCAAGATCTTCGGCTCCATCGATCCCGCGCTGCTTCACGGCGTCGCCGCTGCAGTGCAGGAAACAGTGGCTGCGGCGAAGCAACCGGATGCCGAGCCGCCGGGATTTTTCGCTCTGCTGCAGCAATTGCGCCATAAAGAGACCCGGCGTGCCCTCGGCCTGATGGCCAGGTTTCTCAGCTCCCTGGGAAGGCACCTTCCGGCTAAATCCTCAGGCTGATGCGCGGGCAGTAAAGCGTTCGATGATCCTGCCCAATTTAGGTCGGCACCGTGCCGTTGTATTTCGACTCCAAACTACGGTGGCTGGTCCAGGGAAGAGCGCTTCGTTCTCGACCAAAGTGTCACCTCCGCACCCGCTAACATGGACACCGGGGTCACTGGGCAAAACGTCCATGGATCCTGGGCCGGTAGCTACTGGAAAAGCTTGAGTGCGTTCATCAGGGTGTAGAAGATGCCCCATGCGGCGGGTATCGAAACTACGAACCACGCTGCCAGGATCAGAACCGGCGATGTCTTCTTCTCACTTGTGACCATGGATGGATGCTCCTCTGCCTAACGTGCCGCTTGAACCTGGTTGGTCGCGCTCTCAAGCCAATACTTTTTTGCCACGGGACGCACCAGGAGATTTGCGATGAATCCCACCACCATCAGGGCAGCCATGATGTGCAGGATGACCGGGTAAGCCTGCTGTTTCGGCAAGTGGTTGGCGACGTAATGGTCCAGGATGCCGTTGACAATGAGCGGCCCCACAATGCCTGCCGTGGACCACGCCGTCAGCAGTCTCCCATGGATAGCACTCACATGATAGGCGCCGAAAAGATCCTTGAGATAAGCCGGAATGGTCGCGAATCCACCGCCGTACATGCTGATCAGCACGCCTGCAATCAGCACAAAAAGCGGAACGGAATTGAGATGGGTATTCCCGGTATAAGGAAGCGCCAGGTAAAGCAACATTCCCAGAACAAAGAAGACGAAGTACGTGGTCTTGCGTCCGATGAAGTCCGACATCGACGCCCAGATAAAACGTCCGCCCATGTTGAAGAGGCTCAGCAGGCCCACAAAACCCGCCGCTGCGATCGCCGTCACGCGGCCTCGGAAAAGGTCTTGGATCATCGGCGACGCCTGCTCCAGGATGCCGATGCCCGCGGTTACGTTCATGCACAGGATGACCCACAGCAGCCAGAACTGCGGCGTGCGGGAAGCAGCGTTGACGTCCACCTTGTGGGTGGAGATCAGGGCCGATTGCTTTGCCTTGGGAACCCAACCTTCCGGCTTCCATCCCTCCCGCGGCACGCGAATGGTAAAGACACCAAACATCATGAAGACGAAGTAAAGCAGACCCATCGTCACCCACGTCGCCGCGATGGGATGCGCCGACGCTTTGTAAAACACCATGAGCTTGGTTCCCAGGGGCGAACCGATCATCGCACCTCCGCCAAAGCCCATGATCGCGAGGCCGGTAGCCAGTCCCGGCCGGTCGGGAAACCACTTGATCAGCGTCGAGACGGGGGAGATATAACCCAGGCCCAGCCCGACGCCTCCGATCACTCCATAGCCGAGATAGATGAGCGCCAAAGAATGTATCGCCGCGCCAGCAGCTGCGACCAGAAATCCGGAGCCGAAGCAAGTAGCCGCGACGAACATCGCCTTGCGAGGTCCCGCAGTCTCCAGCCATCGGCCGAACAGAGCGGCGGAAAGCCCGAGCACCGCGATGGCGATGGAAAAAATATAGCCCACCTCTTTCAGATTCCACACCGCCCCGTCCGCACCTTTCAGCGCTAGCAGAGGATTCTTGAAGATGCTGAACGCGTACACCTGGCCGATCGCCAGGTGGATGGAGAGTGCGGCGGGTGGTACAAGCCACCGGCTGAAACCAGGAGGGGCAACAGAGACTTCGCGATCAAGAAATGACGGCATTCGAACGTACCTCAAACAGGGTCATCGAACCAATCGATCGACAGGGGCTGACCGGAAAGTTCATGCCTCAATCGGTGATCGGCAGGAAGAACATTTCTACCACATATGATGTTGGGTGCGACAGCTTCGAGCCTCAAACTCTCGCGAAGTCACTTGCGCATCGGGGCAGCAACGCAGAGTCGCGTCGGCCAGTACAAACTCCGGTCCTATGTGCGAAAATTCCCCAGTCTGCACTTGAGCCTCACGTTCGTTACCTTTCCAGGAGCCGGTATGCCTGAAGAATCCGAAAAAGTTCTGACCATTGCCATCGAACGTGACGGAGATACCGCCAACGTGAAGTGTCATGGCCGGCTGGTGGCAGGCGCCACCGAAGAGCTGTATGAAGAAGTGAAACAGCTACTACCTCAGACCAAAGTGGTCGTGGTGGACTTAGCGGAACTCACTTACGTCGACAGCACGGGACTTGGCACTTTGGTGCGCCTGCATGCATCTGCCCGCAAATCGGGATGCGACTTCAAGCTGCTTCACCTTGGTAAGCAACTGCGCAATCTGCTCAAGCTGACGAACCTTCTCTCGGTTTTCGCCCAGGCGGAGGATCACGGCATTACGATTGCTTGATTGGGATGGTGCATGTGAAAGACTCCCAACCCGGGCAGCCTCCTTCACGGTGGTGTCCAAAGCCTTCCCCCACGTCAGATCCGCATTGTGGGCGCTCCTCTCGATCTGGGCCAGTCGCGCCGCGGCGTGGACATGGGGCCTTCCGCGGTCAGGGTCGCCGGCCTGGAAGCCAGGCTCGAGTCCCTCGGGCACCTGGTGAGCGACGGCGGGAATGTACCCGTGGTCATCGCAGAGACGCGCAACGCCGGAGAAGCCAACGCAAAATACCTTAGAGAAATCACCGAGACCTGCGAACGCGTCGCCGGCATGGTGTTGCAGACACTCGAGGAGGGCATCACCCCGCTGATTCTTGGCGGCGATCATTCCGTTGCCGCAGGGTCGGTTTCGGGAGTAGCCGAGTTCTACCGGCGCCGCAACCAGAAAATCGGCCTACTGTGGATGGACGCTCACGCTGACATCAACACTCCTGAAACCTCACCCAGCGGCAACGTGCACGGCATGCCACTGGCTGCTTTGCTTGGCCTGGGACCGGACATGCTTTCGGATATCTTCGGGTGGCGGCCCAAAGTCGCGCCCGAAAATGCCGTGCTGATTGGCGTTCGCGATATCGACAAAACAGAGAAGGAGAATATCCGACGCGCCGGCATCGGCGAGGTGTATACCATGCGCGACATCGACGAGCGGGGTATGCGAACGGTCATGGAAGAAGCCTTGCGTGCCGCCGGCAGGGGTACCGCAGGCTACCACGTCTCGCTCGACATGGACTGGATCGATCCCGAAGATGCGCCCGGTGTGGGCACCCCGGTCCGCGGCGGCGCAACCTACCGCGAGGCGCACCTGGCCATGGAGATACTGGCTGACCACGGACGCCTGCTGAGCTTTGAAACGGTCGAAGTGAACCCGGTTATTGATGAGCACAACCGAACCGCAGCACTGGCCGTCGAGCTTATCTGCTCCGCGTTTGGAAAAAAGATCCTCTGAGTTCAGTGAGCTTTTCTTAACCACAACGCTGCGTAACCATGTTCTCCTCGTCCAAGGAGGTGCTCGTGTCCTGGTACGCCCTGGATGATCCCAATGACCCGCAATTGGACGAACTGGCCACCCGCTTTCAGCTCCATCCCCTCCACATTGAGGACTGCCGCAGCAACAACGAGCGCCTCAAGGCCGAGGGAACGGACAACTATCTCTTCCTTATCCTGAAATACATTCAGTCGGTGCAGGACGGAGAGATAGGGTTAGAGAATGTCTACCTCTTTGTCGGCCGTGATTTCCTCGTCTCCGTCCGCGAGCCGACTTGTATTGGCAACGAGGTGCTGCAGCGTGCCTTGAAGGCGGGACCGGAAGAAAAACCGTCCAAGCTGCTCTATCTGATCCTCGACAGCATTGTCGACTCCTACTTTGTCTCCATCGACCACAGCGATGATCGCATCGACGAACTGCAGGATAGCGTTCTTGACAATCCATCGCCTCAGATACTGGAGAATCTTTTCGATCAGAAGCGTAAGTTGATCGAGCTTCGTCGCGTGCTGGTCAACCTTCGCGATGCCTGCATGTCGCTCCAGCGGGAATCCGGCTCGATCCTGACCCCGGAGCTCTACCCGTTCTTCCGCGACGTTTACGATCACTCCCTTCGGCTGCTGGATATGGTGGAGACGCTGCGCGACCTGCTCAACAACACGTTTGACGTATACCTCTCGAGCGTTGCCAATCGCACCAATCAAGTGATGAAGGTCCTGACCGTGATGAGCACGATTGCCCTCCCTGCGCTCGTTATCTCCGGCATCTACGGGATGAACCTGAAAGGCCTGCCGTTTCTGGAGTCCGATCACGGAACCGAGATCATCGTGGGGGCCATGGTCGCATCCACGGGAGTGGTGTTATGGCTCCTCAAGAGGTTCGACTGGCTGTAGAATTCTCGATCAAATGCCATTTACGCCCAGCACCATAGCCGCGTTGGTCATTGCCGCAAGTTTCGCCGCCGGGCTTAACGTCTACGCGACCGTTCTGACGCTGGGCCTGCTGGCTCACCTCCATTGGGTCGCCCTGCCGCCTGGCCTCGAAACCCTGGCGAACTGGTGGATTATTGGCGTGAGCGGAACTCTGTTCGCGGTGGAATTCATCGCCGACAAGATTCCCGGCTTTGACCTGTTGTGGAATGCCTTGCACACGTTTATTCGCGTGCCGGTCGCCGCCTTGCTTGCCTTTCGCGCCACCTCGCAACTGACCCCTGGCATGCAGGCTCTGGCTACCGCTGTGGGGGCTGCCATCGCCCTGGCCGCCCACGGCTCCAAGACGGCTGCCCGGGCGCTGGTCACGCCCAGCCCGGAACCCGTATCGAATATTGCTCTTAGCAGCACGGAAGATGTCGCGGCGATCGGCATAACCTGGCTGGCCACGCAGCATCCCTGGGTCGCAGCCAGCATCACGCTGACGCTGTTACTGGCATCGGTGTTAATGGTGCGATGGGTGGTAAAGGCCCTGCGAGGGCTGCTGGAGAGACTCCGACCGGCACCGGCGACCTAGAAGCACCGCCATCAACAAATGGAGTCGCGGAGGGACGGTTGAACTTCAAATCTGTCCATTCGGCTTTCAAAAATCCTCGGTGTATCAACGGCTCATAGAGGGCGGCTGCTGAACCGAGGCTTTTCGAGGCTAATTTGGTCAGCGGTCCCCTTCGGGGACTCATTTTGACGTTTCCGACCTAAACGGTTTCCCGCGGCTCTCAGCCGTTGGCGGCGGCGCGCCGGGTCAGGGCCGGCTCCGTGACGGGCTCCGTAACATCCGTCTCACCCTCGGGCAGTACGCAAACCGATCCTGCGACCCCGGCTGCCTTGGCGGCGGCCATCAGACGCTCGACCGGCTCTTCCATCGGCTCCTGGGAGAGCCGGAAGGTACCGTAGTGCATCGGGATCATGCGCCGTGCCCCCAGGTCGAGGAAAGCCTGCAGGGCCTCTTCAGGGCAGGTGTGCACTCCACGATAACTGTCTGGCCGGTAAGCCCCAATCGGCAGCAGTGCAACCTCAGGCTTGAGCCGGCTGCCAATCTTGGTGAAACCATCGAAATACGCAGTGTCTCCAGAGTGGTAAAGGGTATGGCCGCCACCGTGTATGACGTATCCCCCGAATCCCCGATGGGTATCTTTGAACAACCGGGCTCCCCAGTGCTTACAGGGCGTCATGGTTATGTCGAGGCCGCCGATTGACTTAGTCTGCCACCATTCCAGCGTCACCACCCGGGCAAAACCCAGGTCGCTCACAAGATCTTCGACCCCCCAGGGCACCACGGCAATCGGCGCCCGTCCGGCTACTTTAGTGTTGTGCGCAACAATCCGGCGCAGGGATGGCCGGTTGAGATGGTCCATGTGAGCGTGTGAAAGCAGGACCAGGTCCATGGCAGGCAGATCCTTGATCTTGACTCCCGGCCGGCGCAAGCGCCTCAGCGCAATGAGCCGCTCGGCGAAAACCGGGTCGACCAACAACTTCCGGCCGCCGATCTGTACCAGGAAGGAAGAATGGCCAATGAAGGTGACGCCCAGCTCATGTGGCGAAACCAGGACAGGCTTTCTTGATTCTCCGGTCATCGGCCGGAAGGCAGACTCTCCCACCAGCGTTCCCAACGATTGCATCTTGAGGAGAACTGCGCTTTTGCCCCGACCCCTGGTTTTCATTTCCACCCCAACACAATAGATTCGCCTAACCGGTCGGGAGATGCCATTTCGACGGTAAAGTACCACGCGGCGACCGGTTCTGGGTACCACTATTAATAGACGGGGCCCACTAAAGAATGCTTTGGCAGGGGATTAAATTGCCGGGATTTGCTGACGACGTACTCGGATGGTCACGGCAACTGCGGTTCCACGCCCAGGTTGTACATGAGGAACGAATAAATATCGGCCGCGGTATCGAGCGCTTTACTGGTATTGCTGGCCCCATGGCCGGATTGGGTATCGATGCGGATCAACGCCGGGTTGGCGTGGTTCCCTTTGGCCTGCAACGTGGCCGCATACTTGAAAGAATGAGCCGGGACCACGCGATCATCGTGATCCGCCGTGGTGACGAGTGTCGCAGGATAGGTCACGCCGTCCCGGATATTGTGGAGCGGGGAGTAGCGATAGAGCTCCGCGAATTCTTCCGGGTTATCGCTCGAGCCATAATCCGCAACCCAGTTCCATCCGATCGTGAATTTCTGGAACCGAAGCATATCCATGACCGCAACCTGGGGCACGGCTGCGCGAAATAAATCAGGCCGCTGATTGATGGCCGCGCCCACCAGCAGGCCTCCGTTTGAGCCTCCCGTGATCGCTAACTTTTCTGGGGAAGTGTACTTGTTGGCAATCAGCCACTCCGCGGCGCCAATAAAATCATCGAAGACATTCTGCTTCTGCCGCTTCATCCCCGCCTGGTGCCAGGTTTCGCCGTACTCGCCGCCGCCCCGCAGATTGGCCGAAGCATACACAAACCCTTGCTCCAGCAAAGCCAAACGCAACGGATTGAATTCAGGGGCGACGGTGATGTTGAAACCACCGTATCCATAGAGCAGCGTGGGGTTGTTTCCATCGAGCTTCAAACCGCGTTTGAAAACGAGAAACATCGGCACCCGGGTGCCATCCTTGCTGGGGTAAAACACCTGCGCCGTCTCGTAGTCTTCTGCCCGGAAGCCTATGATCGCGGACTCGCGGAATACGCTTGATTCCGCAGCCGCAATGTCGTAACGAAAAATTGTGGTCGGATAGTTGAATGAGGTAAAGGCGTAGAAGGCGGAAGTGTCCTCTTGCCGTCCCCCAAATCCGCCCGCCGTTCCTGGACCTGGTAACGCAACCTCGTTCTCCTTCTCGCCTGCGAGCGAATAGACATACGGATGCGAAGTGACATCTCGCGCATAGTTAAGGAAGAGCTTGCCTCCCTGGGTAGACGCGCTGCTCAGCGTATCCGTGGTTTCGGGCACCACGTCTGTCCATCCGGTCGCGGGATCGTAAAGTGCGATTCGTCCGTTGGGAGCGTCCTTGTTGGTCAGGATGAGGAATTTGTCACCGGTATTGTCCACCACCTGAAAGCGGTCGTTTGTAATCTCAGCCACAATCGGAGCGAAGACTATCTCCTCCCGGGAGAGATCGCTGAAATACAGCGCGTTGCCGTCTTTACCCTGGCCGCGTTCGGAAACCGTGAGAATGGCAAATCGCTCGTCTTCCGTGGTCTGTACCGTGTGGAAGCGCTGCGGGTGTGCCTGGTCTTCGTAGATCAAGCGATCGTCTGCTTGCGCAGTGCGCAGGCGATGGTAGTAGACCTGGTGACCGTCGTTGCGTGAGGAAAGATTGTGCCCGTCCTGGGGCGCATCATACCGGCTGTAAAAGAACCCATCGCCAAACCAGGCAAGACCACTCACCTTCAACCAGCGGAGATGATCTTCCAGAGCCTTTCCGGTTTCCATTTCCAGAACGTGGGCGTCCAGCCAATCCGAGCCGCTGCTGGAAAGGTAATAGGCAAAGTAGCGGCCATCCCGGGAAGCTTCGCCCGCCATGAGGCGCACGGTGCCATCGGGAGAAAGCAGGTTGGGGTCGAGCAGAACCCGGGGAGTTCCGTTCAGGCCTTCCTGGGCATACAGCACGCTCTGATTCTGCAGCCCGTCATTTTTCGACCACAGATAGTAGGAGCCACTGCGGCTGGGAATGCCGTACTTGGGATAGTTAAAGAGTTCTTGCAACCGCTGCTTGATCTGCGCGCGGTAGGGAATCTGCTCCAGGTAGCCGCGGGTTACCTGATTCTGCGCCGTGACCCAGGCGAGGGTTTCCGCAGAGTTGTCATCTTCAAGCCAGCGGTACGGATCGGCGACCTTGGTCCCGTGATAGTCGTCCACCTGGTCATCTTTGCGGGTCTCAGGGTATTGCACGTGTCACGTCCCATCCACAACTGTGAGGATTTCAGTCCCCAGGGACGGCTGAATTTCAGACCTATCCAAATTCGTTTCAAGAGCCTCGGTTTATCAACGGCTCGTAGAGAGCGGATGATAAACCGAGGCATTTTCAATCTTGAGTCCTGTAGGACGGCTGAAAATCGCCCAGGAGGCCGTCCCAGGCCGGGGCACCCGGGCTTTCTTAAACAAATAATCAGATCGACAACGATTTCAAATATTCACGAAAAGCCCCACCCAGCTCATTATGGTTCAGAGCAAACTCCACCGTTGCCTTCAACATGCCAAGCTTGTCCCCGGCATCGAAGCGCAGCCCGTCAAAGCTATACCCGTAGACTTTCTCATACTGCAGCAGACCCTTGATGCCATCGGTTAACTGCAGTTCGCCGCCGGCGCCGAGCGGCGTCTTCTCCAGCACGTCAAAGATCTTGGGTGTCAGAATGTAACGCCCGATGATCGCGTTGCGTGAAGGAGCCTCCTCCGGCTTGGGTTTCTCCACCAGACCCTTCACGTTGAACTCGCGCGGGCTTCCTTCCACCGGGGTGCAGTCGAGGACGCCGTAGGACGAGATAGAAGCGCCCTCCACTACCTGCGTCGCCAAAATCGAAGACTGCGTCTTCTCGAAGACTTCGATCATCTGCTGCAGGCACGGCACCTTGGCCTCGATAATGTCGTCGGGCAAAATGACCGCGAACGGTTCGTCGCCCACCAGGTCGCGCGCCATCAGCACCGCGTGTCCCAGTCCCATTGCCTCTTTTTGACGCACATACGCGATCCGCGCCATGTGCGATATCTGCCGGGTCATGGCGAGCAACTCTAGCTTGCCCCGCTTCTCCAGCAACTGTTCCAGCTCAAAGCTGATGTCGAAGTGATCTTCGATTTCTGCCTTGTTGCGGCCGGTCACAATGATGATCTGTTCGCAACCCGCCGCAATGGCTTCTTCCACGCCGTATTGGATGAGGGGCTTATCAACCAGCGCCAACATCTCCTTGGGAAGCGCTTTGGTCGCCGGCAAAAAGCGTGTGCCGAGTCCGGCTGCGGGAAAAACTGCTTTGCGTACTTTGTCTTTCATCTCTCGATGCTCCAGTCCAGTCTCACAGTAAAAGCAACATCCTGCTCCGCGTATCTAAGATGCAGGAAAAGTTAGAGTGTAGGCGAGTTGTCCCCCAGAAGAGCACGGCGGACGATCTTGATGGGCGGAAATCCTTGCTTGAGAAAATCGTCGTGGAATTGCCGTAGCGAAAACTGCGCGCCCTCCTTTTTCTCCAAATCGGCCCGCAACTTCAGAATCTGCAATTTACCCAATGTGTAATAAAGATAGGTCGCATCGGTGGTTCCGCGCTTGGCCTCCACTAACCCGCCGGCGCGTGTCTGATAGCCTTCGTCTACAAAGAATCTTACTGCCTGATCGAACGTCATTTGTCCCGTGTGCATCTGAATGCCGACGACAAACCGCGCATCGCGGAGTAGCGCATCCTGTAGCTGCCCCAGCCGGATCATTTTGGCGTCGCGAGCGTCGCGGGCCCCCGTGCCTGGCTGGCCGTAACCTTCTTCCAGCATCATTTGTTCGCAATAGTGAGCCCAGCCTTCGTCATTGGACGAAGCCCCCAGAAGCTTGCGTACCTTACTCGGCGCTTGTGGTACCCACAGGAATTGTACGTAGTGCCCTGGATACGCTTCATGAATGGCCGTACTGATGATGGTTCCCCGGTTGAACTCGGCCATCAGTTGTTCCGTCTGTTGCCGGGTCTCGTGGGGGCCGGGCACGGTCACATTGAAGTAAGCCTGGGTCGAGACTTTCTCAAACGGGCCGGGCGTATCCATCGAAGCGGTTGTGGTCGCGCGCATGAAGGGTGGCGTGTTTTCGAGTGTCGGACGCACCTGCGAAGGAATGTCGACGATCTGCTTTTGCTGGATGAACTGGATCAAGCTCTGAAACGTGTCGCTAAAACTTTGCAGCAGATGATCGGGTGTGGGATGGTCGCGGCCCAATTCCGCCAGTACCGCGCGCGCTGGCCGCTTGGCATCCACTTCACCGGCGATGCGGTTGAATTCCGCCTGGTTGTGGTGTAAGTCGGCGTAGCCGATCTGCAACAGCCGGGGTAGCGGGGTGTCTACCATCTCGTCGTCCTGCAGCAGCTTCGAGAAGGTCTCCGCGCCAAACCGGAAATCGCCGTGGGAGTGCGGGAGAACGTCCTTCCTGAGCCAGCCTTGATAGCTTTTGAGCGCGGCGATCACGGCGCCGTTCGACTGCGCAAACTCGCTTTTGAGGGGCTCGTTCTGTGCTTTCTTGAAGGCTTCCGGAACGTCCTTTTGGAAGAAGCTGATGATGTCGGGCAGTTGTTCGAGTGCTATTTCGGTGTAGATCTGCGGCGGATTCTTGAGATTCTGACGAGCATCCTCGAGGGCCGCGGGCATCAGCTTTTCTCGTGCCACCAGCGAACGCAAACGATCGTCCGGCGAAGCGAAGTTACGCTCCATCAGCACAAAAGCGCTGTTCGAAATACCGCTCGAATACTGGTCCGGATCTTTCTCCCATAAGCGAATGGTGTTCAGCCTGAGCAATCTGCCGTGAATATTTCCCAGCAGTAGCTCCAGGTCACCCTGGCTGGTCAGATCGAGCTGGGCTGCTGGAATCGCAGCAAACTTGCCTTCGAACCGCTTGCAAGTCCGCGGTCTCCCGATCCACTGAGGCGCGCGAGTAGTCCTCCAGCTGCGTATCGTACTGATGGAAACCGTCCAAAGTTCCGGTCGAAGGAGCGTAGCGATAATAGACCTGGTCAAAATACTCATCGGCCAGTTTGCGCAGCGCATCACCAGCGCCGCTTGGCGGCTGCGCGGCCGGGGCCGGCGTACTGCGGGAGCAGCCGCTGACCGCCACTATCCCAACTAAAACAACAGCAATCCATCTGCGATGCAACAAGGAATCTATCTCCGATAACAGAAAACCTGCGAACAATACTTACTAAACCAAGCAGCGCAACTGAAGGATCTGAAGGACCACAATTTTAGGGTGCCCCATATCTCGCTCGTTTTTCGCGAGATGTGGGATACCACAAACCTAAACCGAAAGCCCTGAATGCAAATCTATCTACGCGGATGCGGAGCCGCCACCTCAGGCTCTTCAGTGGCAGCCAGCACTTCCAGCAATGCCCGAATCTCACCCAGAACTTCCCCTGGCTCCGTTGCCTTCAGCGGAAAACGAAGCACTCCTTGTGGAGTAAACTGCGCGCCCTTCTTCGCATTCTGCGCCACCAGCTTCATCAGCCGCCCAGGATCGATATTGGCCTGACCGGTAAACCGCACGTGGATCTGATCGCGCTTGCGATCGACCTGCGCCACGCCCGTCCGCTCGCATTGCAAGCGAAGGCTCGCCGCTTCCAGAAGATGCTGCACGCTGACCGGCATCTCACCGTAACGATCTTCGAGCTCAGCCCGCACCTCACTCAGCATCCCCTCATCCGCCGCCCCGGCGATCTTCTTATAGACCCGCAGCCGCTGGTTTTCTTCCTCGATGTAGCTCTCATCAATACGCAAGCTGATCCCGAGATTAAGCTGCGTGGTCGCGCGCTGCGGATGCTCTTCGCCCTTCAACTCGTTGACCGCGTGTTCCAACATGCTGGTGTACATTTCAAAACCCACGGCCTCGATGTGCCCGCTCTGCTCCCCGCCTAGCATATTGCCCGCACCGCGCAGTTCAAGATCCAACGCGGCGATCTTGAAGCCGGCTCCGAGGTCGGAAAACTCTTTCAGCGCAGCCAGCCGTCGCCGGGCAATCTCGGTCAGCTCCTGCTCCGGCGGAATCAACAAGTACGCATACGCGCGGCGGTTCGAGCGTCCCACCCGCCCGCGCAGCTGGTAGAGCTCGGAGAGCCCATGCCGGTCAGCGCGGCTGATCAGGATGGTATTTGCCAGCGGGATATCGAGGCCATTCTCGATAATCGTCGTCGCCACCAGCACATCGTATTCCCCGTGCATAAACGCCAGCATCACCCGTTCCAGCTCGCCCTCGCTCATCTGGCCATGGCCGACTGCAATGCGCGCCGTGGGCACCAGTTCCCGGATCTTGGTGCTGATCTCGTAAATGGTTTCTACCCGGTTGTGAACGAAATAGACCTGGCCGCCTCGTTCTAATTCAAGCTCCACGGCGGAGCGAATTAATTTCTCGTCAAAACGGGCCACCACCGTCTGAATGGCCATGCGGTCTTTGGGCGGCGTTTCAATCACGCTCATATCGCGCAGACCCACCAGGGACATGTGCAGAGTCCGCGGTATGGGGGTAGCCGACATGGCCAGCACATCGATCTCCCGCCGCATCTGCTTCAGCCGCTCTTTGTGCCGCACGCCGAAGCGCTGTTCCTCATCCACCACCAGCAAGCCCAGGTTCTGAAACAGCAGATCCTTTGACAGCAGGCGATGGGTCCCGATCAGGATGTCCACTTTGCCCGCCTCGACTCGCTCCAGGATCGACTTCTGCTCCTTGGGAGAGCGGAAGCGCGAGATCATCTCCACGTTGATGGGGAACTGCTTGAACCGGCTCTTGAAGGTCTCGAAGTGCTGAAAGCTGAGGACGGTTGTCGGAGTCAGCACCGCTACTTGCCGGCCATCCTGCACTGCCTTGAACGCCGCGCGCATGGCGACTTCCGTCTTCCCGTACCCCACGTCGCCGACCAGCAGGCGATCCATGGGCAAGGGTGATTCCATATCCCGCTTGATGTCGGCGATGGCCGAGATCTGGTCCTCGGTCTCGTTGTAATCGAAGGCGTCTTCGAACTCGCGCTGGAAATCATTGTCGACGGGGAAAGCGTGTCCCTGCGCGGCTTTGCGCTGGGCGTACAGCTTCAGCAGCTCATCGGCCATATCCTGCATGGCCTTGCGCACCCGCGCCTTGGTCTTGGCCCACTGCTGGCTTCCCAGGCGGTTGAGCACGGGCGCCGGACCAGCGTCGGTCGAACGGTATTTCTGAATCAGGTCGAGCCGGGTGAGCGGCACGTACAGACGCGCCTGCTCAGCAAACTCCAGGACCATGAATTCCACCTGGATGCCGTCCTGCTCAATCTCCTTCAACCCCATGTAGCGGGCGATGCCGTGCTCCACGTGGACCACGTAGTCGCCAACCGTCAGGTCACGGAAATCAGAGACAAAGGCCGCCGTCTTTGACTTGGCTTTGCGCGGTATGGGACGCGCCGCCACATCGGCTTCGTCAGAGAAGTCATTCGCGCCGAAGAGCACTAGGTTGCAGTCGGGCAGGCTGACCCCGCTCGAAATCGCACTTTGCACAATCACCGGCGTGCGAAAATCGCCCGCCAGGTGACTCGATTCGTCGTAGGCCTGCTCACCGCCGGGGGCCTGGGCGCGGCTGCCCAGCCGGTAGGGCTGGCCATACTCGCGCAGCAAGCCGGCTAGACGTTCCACCTCTCCGTGGTTGGGCGCCACCAGCAGCATGCGGGTTTCCTGCTCGGCCAGCGTCTTGATCTGCTGCAGAAACGCTGGAATCGAACCGTGGAAGCGCAGCGTCGGACGGGACGAGAAAGCGATCTCGTCCATGGGGTTCACGTCCTCATCCAGCACGTCCACCGCGCCCAGCTGATCCATCTCCAGGCCAGGCAGGGCGGAGATTTTCGCCAACAATTCATCGGGCGAAAGATAGATGTCGGTAGCGGTGATCAGCGACCCAATTCCACTTCGTTCATGCCGCTGCTCGACCTTGTTCCACCACCGATCCAGCTGGTTGCGGATCATGGCCGGCTCTTCGAGAAACACCTGTACTTTCGGAAACAGGTCGAAGAGCGTGCGGTCGGCGCCGGCCACGGGGCAGAAAAACTCCCACCCGGGAAATACGGTCACGCCACCGGCGGTCAGCGCGCGGTCCAGCAACTCCGGATCGTCTCCCGCATCCAGACGGCTTCCTGTCAGTCGCCGATGGACAGCCGCCAGCAGATCCTCTGAGATGGGCGTTTCCGTCAGTGGCAACAGCAAGGCTTCGTCGATTGCGGTGGAGGAACGCTGCGAATCCGGCTCGAATTTGCGAATCGATTCAATCTCGTCTCCGAACAGCTCCATGCGGACCGGCCGGTCCGCTTCCGGAGAGTAGACATCGAAGATGCCGCCACGGCGGGTAAACTGGCCCGGCATTTCGACGATATCCATGGGGCTATAGCCCACGCTTGCCAGGTGGGTGGTGAGCTCCTCCATGTCGACTTCCTCGTCGCGCCGCAGGACCCGCCCCAGGTTGGCATAGTAGTCCGCGGGGAAGACGCGCATACTGGCTGCCTCCACGGGAACAATCACCACTGAAGCCGCACCGGTTGCGATCTTCCACAGGACCGAGGCGCGTTGCTCCTGCACATCCGGGTGCGGCGACATATTTTCAAAAGGCAGAACATCGTGGGCGGGCAGCTTGAGCACTCGCTCGGCGTCGATGGCTCCGGTCAGGTCACAGGCGGCACGCAGGGTGAGCTGGAGCGAGTCGGCCGCCTTGTTGTCGGCGACGATCACCACCACCGGTGACTGGGCACCGCGGGCAAACAGCGGCAAATAGAGGGCCCGCGCCGTCGCGGTCAGTCCGGAGACACGTTTGCGCCCCGCAGCGAGGGCCAGATGCCTTCGTACGCGTTCATAAGGAGCACAGTGTTCCAGGTCCGTGACCAGCTCACGGACGAAGGGGAGGATCATGCCTACTGCAATTCTAACGTGAGGCTGCCGAAGTAAAATTTTGCCTGGTTAGCCCGGGACGGAAGTTCTGGGAAGACAACTCATCCCTGCTACCAATGACGGGTGCCCCATATCTCGCTCGTTTTTCGCGAGATGTGGGATACCACGACCGTCAATCCTTAAGGGCCCATCGAGAGTAGAAAGCTTGCGGTCGAGAGCAATGGTATCCCACATCTCGCAAAAAACGAGCGAGATATGGGGCACCCGTCATTGGTAGCAGGGAGAGCGCTCTCGAGGTGGAATCGGGGTAGTAGAAGACTGCAGACACACCACGAGCAGTCTCGGCCGAGAGCCGCGACTGCTCGCGCATGAAGTAACGCTGGACTACGCCTGGACGGCGACAGCCTTTTCCGCAGCATTGGACATCGTCGCTGCCGGAACGCCTTCTTTGCCTTGACCCGGCTTGCGAATGTCGATGCCACCCTTGAAGAAGGCGCCATCTTCAATGCTGATGCGTTGTGCGATCACATCCCCAGTCAGAGAACCTTCGCTGCGGATATCGACACGATCGCTGGCATTGATGTTGCCGCGTACCTTGCCCAGAACCACGACTTCACGGGCAGAGATATTCGCGGAAACCTGGCCATTGCGACCGACCGTAACCCGGTTGCCCGGTAGGTTGATCGCGCCTTCGACCTTGCCGTCGATGTACAACGACTCGGAACCAGTGACTTCGCCCTTCACTACCAGGCTCTTACCAATGGTGGCCTGATCGGCAGCTGCCGGGGATGCGGGCGAGGTGCTGGAAGTGCGCGTGCTGGTTGGTTCGTGGCTCGAGGCCGTGGGTACGGACGGGCGCGTGGGCTCCGTGCTGGGGGACTGCGAGGGACTTCCAGGTTGGTTCGGTTTCCACATCTGTCTTGTACTTCCTTTCGTTTACTTCTGGATACAGGCCCCCGAACAACCCTGCGGAGCTGTTTCCGCATTTCAGGGCAAATCAGGTGGAACTGTCAGTTTCCTACTCATTGCTTGCCCGGCCAACGCCAATGCAAGCGGCGCAATCCTTGCTCTTCTCTGCATCTTAATCACGGTTACCGCAAAATTGAAATCCCCCATTCCGAAACTTTCGGACTTCGGCTGAGGTCGACCCATTAGTATCAACAAAGACATGGCCTTTGGTGCCAATTCTGTAAATCTGCCCAAACATACCCGGAATGACTGACCGCGAACTCCTCCGCCGTATTGAACGTTCCGCTGGCCAACGCGCCGGGTACAAGCAATTGGTGCGCGAACTTGGCCTCGGGGGAGGCCGGGAACGCCGCATGTTGTTGGAACAACTCAACCGCATGACCGCCCGCGGGGAACTCGTCAAAGCCGACCGCGATCACTGGGCCCTCCCTCTGGCAGCCAACCGCAGTAACCTCCTTGCCGGTCGTCTGGATGTGCACCGGGACGGTTTCGGGTTCGTCCGTCCGGAAACGCGCGAGGCGGGCAAAGACGACGACATCTTCATTCCTCCTAACGAGATGAATGGAGCCATGCAGGGCGACCAGGTGCTGGTGGAACTCGCACCCCCCCGGCCCGACGGCCGCCACAGCGGACGCATCGTCAGGGTCCTCAACCGCCGCAACCCCACCGTCGTAGGGATTTTTCATTACGCGCTCCAGGAACACGCGCCAGGGAACTCGGTGACCCCGCTGGACGAGCGGCTGACCCAGCCCATCCTCATCCCCTTTGGGTTGGAGCAAGCCCCCGCGTTGGCCGCCGGAACTCCGCATCGCGTCGTTAGTGAGAATATCGGCCCACAAAATGGTTCCGTGACCCCGCAGGACCTGGAAGGCATGGTCGTGGACGTGGAGGTAACGGACTGGCCCACCCCCACCCGTTCCGCGCGCGGCCGCATCATCGAAGTTCTGGGCCGCGAAGGCGACTTCGGCGTGGATGTGGAGATCGTTATCCGCAAACACCACCTGCCCCACGTTTTCCCGGACAATGTTCTGGACGAGGCCCGCGCGATCGCCCGCCTGGATCCGGAGGAAGTCTCCCGCCGCCGCGACTTTCGCGACCTCCCCATCATCACCATCGACGGCGAAACCGCCAAGGACTTCGACGACGCCGTCTTTGTCCGGCAACACGGCGGCCCGGATGGTACCTGGGAGTTGCAGGTCCATATTGCGGATGTCGCGCAATACGTGACCCCAGGCTCGGCGCTAGATCTTGAAGCCCGTCTGCGCGGCACCTCCGTCTATTTTCCCGACCGGGCCGTCCCCATGCTCCCACAGGAGCTTTCGAGCGACATTTGCAGCCTGCGTCCGAACCAGGACCGCCTGGTCCTCTCCTGCATCATGCTGATTGATCCTGACGGGGAGGTTCGCAGCTACGAGGTCACCTCCGGCGTCATCCGCTCGGCCGCCCGCATGACCTATACCCAGGTTCACGCGGTGATCGACGGCGACCGCCAGGTGCGGGAGCAATTCGCTCCGCTGGTTCCCGACCTCGAACGGATGTACTCGCTTGCTCGGTTGCTGCACCGCAAGCGCGAGCGGCGCGGTTCCATCGATTTCGATTTGCCCGAGCCGGTTATTGAATTCGACGCCCGGGGGGTCATGCAGAGCATCGTTCGTTCCGAGCGTAGCTGGGCCAATCGTCTCATCGAAGAGTTCATGCTCTCTGCCAACGAGTGCGTTGCTTCGTGGCTGCAGAATCTCGACGTACCGTCCGTGTATCGAATTCACGAAAAACCGGAAGGCCGCCGCGTGGCCGAGTTCGAAACCGTAGCCGCTACGTTTGGCTACTCCCTTGGCGTCGGCTCACTGCCGGTAAAACGCGTGACCATGAAGTCGGAGCGCCGGGAGCAAAGGGGCCGCAGTCAGGGCCGGGGTCAGCAGCCGCGCCAATATGAAATCGCGGACGATATAGCCGTGACCCCGCGCATGTACCAACAACTGGCCGTCAAGCTGGCAGGTAAACCGGAAGAGCGCATTCTTGCCCACCTCATGCTCCGGTCCCTGCGCCAGGCGCGCTACAGCGAGAAGAACGAGGGCCACTTCGCTTTGGCCGCGCCCTGCTACACCCACTTCACTTCGCCCATCCGCCGCTACCCTGACCTCATCGTGCACCGCATTGCCAAGGCAGTCCTCGCTTCTGGCGAGAGCGGCATGGGGGTACTGGCGAAGCATTCGTCGAGTAAGGCGAAGGGGCAGGACCCAGAGGCCGTCGACGAACCAACGCCGATGAGCGAATCGGAACTAGCCGGCATAGCCTATGAATCCAGCCAGTCCGAGCGCCGTGCCGAGGAGGCCGAGCGCGAGCTGATGGAGTGGAAGAAGGTCAAGTTCATGCAGGATCGCATCGGCGACGACTTCGACGGCATGATCCTCAGCATCACCAAGTACGGATGTTTTGTTGAACTGGACAACCTCTTCATCGAGGGCCTGGTGCCCGATCATGAGCCTTCAGGGTGACTACTACACCTTCCGCGAGAACACCCGCCAGATCATGGGCGAGCACTCCGGACGACGCTATTCCATGGGGGACCGGGTGCGGGTGGTCCTCGACAAGGTGGATTCAGTGCAGCGGCGGTTACAATTCTCCATCCTGGAGGAAGTGGCGCCTATCCGCCTGGCTAAGCCGGCCAAGGCCAAAACCCGGGCTAAGCCGGCCAAGGCGCACCCTTACATCCCGCCCAAGAACAAGGTCCTGCGCAAGGGCAAGCACAAGCCAAAACACAAGCGCCCGGGCAAAAAACGCAGCTAGACAGGAACTTCGCTTTGTTGAAGGGTACGGACTTCACCCCGTACATGAACCACCAAGCTACGAAGGGCTTTAGAGTGTGCGTGAGAACCCGACGACAAGCTCAGGGCAGGCTCTGCGGGGCTTTTTATCTCTTACAATGAACTCATTGATGTTTCCGGAGGAAATTGCATGCCACACATGGTCGTTTGTGCGCGCTACAAACAGGAAATGGAAGGCCTCGACGAGCCTCCATTCGACAGTGATTTTGGTCAAAAAATTTACGATCAGGTCTCCAAGAAGGCGTGGTCGGAGTGGATCGAACGCCAGAAAATGCTGCTCAACGAATACCGCCTGCAGCCCTGGACGCGGGAAGCGCAGGAATTTCTCGTGGAGCAGATGCAGGAATACTTCTTTGGCGAAGGATCTGCGCTCCCCAAGGAGTACGTTCCGCCGGCCCACTAATCGGGTCGGACCGGAAGGAGGGCGGACTCGAGGCCTTTTCAGGGACCGGCCGCCGTCGTGTACACTCAAGAGGTATTTTTTCGTCGGGACGTGGCTCAGCCTGGTAGAGCACTCGCTTGGGGTGCGAGGGGTCGGCAGTTCAAATCTGCCCGTCCCGACCATCAAATAAACCCATCTCTTTATCCCGTTTGCGCCCGCGAACTGGGCAATTCCTCTCATCATCTTCTCATCAGGACGCCCGCCATTCCGCGTGCTGGCCATTCGGCTCCCCTTCACCCCGATCTTCCGCCTGAGGGGTGACCTGGATCACATACGAGTCTTCCAGCCTCCGCCAAAATACAGATGCAGAGGTGACTGGAATGCCAAGCCAAAATTCGGAAAACCGTCGTAACTGTATTTATCAGTCCATCCACAAGGGCTGCTTGCATTGCACTTCGACCCGCCCCTGCCCGCCGCTGATTGTGATTGTTACGCGATACGCGGAAGAGATGAACAATCTTTCCGGTCATTGAGTGTTTGCCGGCTTCCGCTTAAGTCGCGCCCGTCACGCAATTCATCAGGGCAAGGCTAGAGTTTGAAAAGGAGAGATTCGGATGACTACCCTGACAGATCGTCTGGCGACCAACGAGGCGCTACGGGCGGCAGTCGTCCGGAAGATTGAAAGGCATCCGGACATTGACTCCGCGGGCATAAGCGTGGAAACGCAAGAGCCCACCGTCACGCTTACCGGATTCGTCCATACTTTCGCCGAGAAGGTGAAGGCTGAGGAAGCCGCAAAGTCGGTCAGGGGCGTCATCTCCATTGCCAACCTTATCGAGGTTTATCCCAGCACCCGGACTGACCTGGAAATTGCACGCGACGCCCAACACGTGCTCCAGTCGAGCACCACGCTTGCGCAGTCGAAAATTACCGCCGCCGTACACCAGGGTTTCGTAACCCTCGAAGGCGCCGCGGAGTGGAACTACGAGAGATACGCTGCGGCAGAGGCTGTGGAAAGCGTCCCCGGCGTGCGGGGTGTGATCAACCAGATTAGTCGTGAGCGTATCCGGGCCACCTGCCCGGATTGAAGGCGCTCGCTGGCTAAGCATAATCGCTTCTCTCGATGCCCAGCTTGCGCAATTTGGAGTTCAACGTTGTCCGCTTAAGCCCCAGCTTATCCGCAGCGCCGCCAATTCCACCGATCATTCCCTTGCATTCTCTCAGCACGCGCAGGATGTGTTCCCGCTCTGCATTGTGAAAACTCGGGTCCGCGATCTGGACATCGTCTTCCACCCTCTCCAGCTCGGCGAGAGGAGCACGCAAAGTAGATCCGGGAGTCAGAATCACGGCTCTTTCCAGAAAATTTTCAAGTTCCCTTACGTTGCCGGGCCACGGCCACGCTACCAGCGCTGCCATCGTTTCTTCCGGGATTAAATGGATGGGTTTATTCATCCGCCGGGCATGTTTGTTGACGAAATAATTGACCAGCAGTGGTATATCGGACTTTCTGGCGCGAAGCGGTGGAAGGGTGATTGGGAAGACCCTGAGACGGTAGTAGAGATCGCTGCGAAACTCCCCCTCCTTGACCATTTTGGCCAGGTCGCGATTGGTGGCAGCGATGAGACGCACATCAACGGGAATCGTTCTTCTGCCACCCAGCCGCTCAATCTCCTTTTCCTGCAGAGCACGCAGAAGTTTTGGCTGCAGGTCCAGGGGTAGGTCCCCAATCTCGTCCAGAAACAAGGTGCCCATATGAGCCAGTTCCAGCCGTCCAATTCGCTGGGATATCGCGCCCGTAAAAGCGCCTTTTTCGTGGCCAAACAGCTCGCTCTCCAGCAAGCCAAATGGAATCGCCGAGCAATTCAATTTCACGAAGGTCCGATCACGCCGCCGGCTAATGGTATGAATCGACCTCGCTATCAGTTCCTTCCCTGTGCCTGTCTCGCCCAGTATCAATACGGTCGCGTCCGTCCCGGCCACGGTCTCCACTTGCTTCAAGACCGTCTTCAAATCGCGGTTCTCGCCCACGATTTCCTCGAAGTTGTATTCCGTCCGAAGCTCCTCTTCGAGGTAACGCTTTTCCTCTTTCAGTTTGCTGCTGAGCTCGACGATGCGGCGAAACCCATGATCCAACTTCATGATTCCCGCAATCTGGCTGGCTGCCTGTAACAGCGTCTCGGTTTGCCGCGGTTCAAAGCCCGTCTCCTGCCGCGATCCCACAAAGAGTGTGCCGATGACCTCGCCCCGTGAGTTGAGAGGCACCCAGCAGCCAGATTTCACTCCGGCGGACTGCTGGAAAGCCGCCGGCCCAGCTTTCTTGTCCTTGACCTGGCTCATGAGCAGCGGCTCCTGATGCTGGAAGACCCAGCCATCCGGGTTTCCGTCCATCGGGATGATCGCTTCTTCCATTGCACCCGGCCTTGACGGCAAGAGCTCACGCACCTGTAGCTGATCGTCCCGGTTGAGATCGTGAAGCGCGATGGTTGCGTAATCATGAGGGATTAACCGTTGGATACTCGCCTCGATTGCCACCAGCATCTGCCGGATATCTGGGTTGACCAATAAAGCTTTGCCCAGTTCAAGCACCAACGACTCTTCCGCTCCCTTGCGATCGGTGAAGTCACGGGTGACCTTTGAGAATCCCAGCAGCTGGCCCTTACTGCCTCGCAGCGCGGTGATGATCACATTGGCCCAGAACCTTGAACCGTCCTTACGGATCCTCCATCCCTCGTCTTCGAATCGTCCCTCGGCGGCTGCTACTTCGAGCTCGTGTTGGGGCTTTCCGCGCTCCACCAGCTCCTGCGGATAAAACTTCGAGAAATGCTGGCCCACAATTTCTTCCGTGCTATAACCCTTGATGCGTTGTGCGCCGGCATTCCAGGTAGCTACCTTCCCTTCAGGATCGAGCATGAAGATTGCATAGTCTTTGGCGCCTTCCACCAGTAAGCGAAATCGTTCTTCGCTGCGTCGAAGCGCAGTCTCCGTCTGTTTGCGCTGCGTGATGTCGCGCACCACGGCCAGGATGGAATGGGTGCCGTCGGTCTCAACCGGGCTCAGCATGATGTCGACAGGGAATTCAGTACCATCTTTCCGTCGCCCATAAAGTTCAAGCCCCGTGCCCATCGGTCGCGTACTGGGCGAGGCCAAAAAATCGGCGCGATGCTGCGGATGACCGCGGCGAAGCCGTTCCGGCAAAAGAATTTCTACGAGATTCCCCATCAACTCCCGTTCGCTGTAGCCAAAAAGACGTTCCACGGCGGGATTGGCGGCGGAAATTCGACCATCGGCAGCGGTAACGACAATCGCGTCGGGGGAGGCGAGAAAGAGTTCCTTGAAGAGCGCCTGCGTATGTTCAAAAGAGGCCGCGTTATTAACGTCCGTAGCCATGACTTACCCTTCGGCGTGGATTCGAGAGAACGCAGAACCGCTGGTCTTTGTCTACTCTCAAATGTCCTACGGTGGAACAGTGCCACAATCATATGCTCGGCCCGGTGGCCATGCGAATGTCCCGAAGCTCAGGGTCCAGGGCGAAATAATTCCGGCTACTCAAGAAAAGTTCCGCACGGACGGCTGAACTTTGCTGAACTTAGCCCAGGACGCAGTCCTGGGTGCGTCATGCAACCTGATTAAGTCCCGAGGGACGGCTGAAAGGTTTTGAGGATAAGTCCAGCGGTCAATTTCAGCCGTCCCTACGGGGCTAGCTGCCGGTCTCTCGGACTCGCCCCACTCGGTACGTCGCAGAAATCATTCTGACGAGTTAAGGCGCGCATCCATGCGCCCTCATCATCAACAGTCCCAGCCGGACTCAACCGCTAAGCATCATTTTCCGCACAGCGCCAGCAATGCAGAGCGGCTGGGAATCGTGACCGCGCTTCCCTTGAACGTCACCAAATGCCGGTTCTTGAAGTCGCTGAGCGTGCGCGTGATCGTCTCGCGCGTAGAGCCTACACATTCGGCGATCTGCTCGTGCGTCAATGCCATCGTGATATGCGTGCACTCCGACGTCTCCGGACCTTCCGCAGGCCAGTCCAGGAAAAACCGGGCCACTTTCTCATTCGCGCTGGTCGATAAGCCCACAGTCCGCAACTTTTCACAGGCGCGGGCATATTGAATGTTCAGCTGTTTCGTGACCGCTTGAAACACCTCTGGAAAGCGACTGACAAACTGACGGAAGTCCTCGCGGCCAATGAACGCCACTTTGGATGCATGTAGTGTTTCGGCGCTGACCTCGTACGGGACGCCAGACATGGATGCGGTCAAGCCGAGGATTTCCCCTGGACCGGCAAGCTGGAGAATCAGTGTTTTCCCTCCGCGTGAACTGACCGACAACTTCACCTTTCCCGAGCAAAGCAGATAAATTCCGTCGGCCGCATCGTTCTCCAGGAATAGACGTGAACCCGCCGGATAGAACGATGAGGATTTGATCGCCTCAAATTCCCGGGCGGCGTCCGGTGTCAGATGACATAGGAAACCATTGGCTTTTAGTCTGCACGATTCGCAACCGAGGATACGTTCACATGGGACGCTCATTCAATTTCTCCTCCAGGGCAACGTGGACGCCCACTGATTGCGCCAGATCTTCATGTCCTATGCCAGTGAATGGCAACTGGGTCACCAAAGACACACGATTGCCCCGAAGCTCGCAAACTATTGATAGGAGGGACGTTTGTGGTGCAGATGCTCATTGAGAGCGAGGGCGGGTTGACGAGCGAGGAGACGGTATATCGTCACAAGACGAAGACATCGTCGCATGACGCCCCAGATATGTGGCCATGAAGATCCCGAAGTTGGCTGTGCCCGGCTCCCAATACCCAGGGTTTGAGACCCGTCATGACAGGGTGAGTCAAACCCTCGCCTGGCGGAGTTCGGAGCCTGGCCCGACCCTCTTGACCATCTGCCGCTCCAGAAAATACATCGTGAGCAGCATCTGGAACCCCATGAATAAAGAATAGGTGGCCAGCACTGCCAGGGAGTCCCGGTCATCATTTCCTGCAAATCCGACCAATGCGGCGCTGAAACCCAGCGCCACCGTTGCCAGCGTATACATGAGGGCCCGTCCCCACGGGCCGCCGTTCCACGACCTGGCGAGGCTGAATTTGCCGGCACTTAGCAGTAGGGCGTAGGCAGCGACGACATAGCACATCATCGCCACCGTGGCTCCTGGACACAGGATCACCAAAGCACTGCAGACGGCCGCGCCGGTGCTCACGATCAAAAGGCCTCGCAGGCTGGTGACCTGGCAGCGGCCAAGACCAGCAACACAGAGCCAATCCACGGCGGCGAGGAACAAAAGCGATCCCGCCACCAGCAGCAAGGCAAAAGCACCGCCCAGGACGTAGAAGAACAAATTGGTCATAGTCGCCCGAACATAAAAGAGCGCTAGTCCAAGCGCCAGCATAAGATAACCGTGGGTTAACATCAGCCTCGCTCGTGTGGTCTCCGTGAGTCGAATCATCGCGTCACCTGCTGGTGGAAGTGTCGCAAACAATCCGGACCATGGCTGTGACCGCTATCACCGGTGATAAGTTAAAAGGCTTCTCTATCCGGGATAGGAAGAGCCCATTTTTACTGAGGCGAATTCACGGTAAGTCCCGCCATGTTTGGCCTTTGCCCCACTGCGCAGGGTGAAGATAGGGCACGGCGCTTGGGCGATCACCCGGTAGGCCACGCCCGTGCGAAACTTGGCGCTCAGTGGGGATGCAGCCAGCGCGCCCAGAACCAGGTATTCGGGAGACTGGGCCATACATTCGGCAATAATTTGTTCCGCCGGTTCACCGCTGCGGATGCGAATATGCGCTTTGCTCTGCGTCGGCTCCATTCCTTGGAGTAATTCGTGGATCTTGGACATAGCGCCGGCCGCAAGCCCTTCGTCTCCACGATCCTGCTCGCTGATGTTCAGCACCGTGAGCTCTGCCGGCAACCCGGCGGCAAGGTCCGCTGCAAACCGGAGCGCTTGTTCAGGGCGATGGCGCAGCGACAGAGCAAGCACAATGCGCCGGGGGTGATCGGAAGCAAGCGGCCTGAAACCTGGGCCAACCGTACAAACGGGGATATCCAAACTGCGTATCAACTCTTCGGCGACCGATCCGACCAACACCTTGCCCAGCTTCCCTCTGCTGGAAGTACCGAGAATCAGCCGGTCTATCCCATGTTCGTGAATACAGCCCTTTATCTCCTCCACCGGGTACCACCGGCGAACCTCGTAAGCACAGGCAATGTTCTTCTCCCGCAGGTCCAGCGCCACCTTGGCCAGAGCCGCTTCCGCGGCGCGGTATTCTTTCTCTTTTCCAACGAACGGATAGGCTCCGGCTTCTATCGAAGCGTAGGCCTCCGGTGGAATCACGTGCAGTAGCCAGATCATCGCGCCGGTCATCCTGGCCTGGTCGACGGCCACGGGAAGGAGAAAATCCAGATCGTTCAGATCCGTCGCCACCAATATGGATCTTGGCTGGCTGATCGAAGGCAAATGTGTGGCGTTCATGGGGATCTCCTTTAGTCGATCGGTGTCGCAAGGCTGAATGTGCCTGCCAAGACCAGGTCAATGCGCGTGAGGCGGCACCAGCAGTACCGGGCAATGCGCCTCGCGAATCACCTCGGAAAGCTTGGTCCTCGGCAAGTGATCCGCCAACGGAGCTCTGCGAGGCGCGCCCAGCACAATAAGATTGGCTTTGTTTTCTCGCGCCGACTGAAGGATGGCCGAGGCGATCGCGCCGGTCCTCAAATCAAATTTCACCGTGCAGGCGTCCTCGCACTCGCTCGGCAGGAGCGCCCTAAGTTTCCTGATTGCGCTCAGTTCGTCGCTCGCGTGTTCCTCTTCGTTGTTCTCCGCTGGGCGTACATTGACCATCGTGAAACTTGCCTGGTATTCGGCCGCAAGGGAGCCTGCATACTGCGCCGCGCGCAGCGACTGATCGGCTAGATCCGTGGCCAGAACAATGGACCGGAACGGCCGAAAGCTCCTGTCACAAGCGGGCCCGGCTACCAGAACAGGATAGGGAAGACGGCCGATCGCCCATTCGGCCACCGATCCAATTGCCAATTTCTCCAGCCCATAGCGGCCGTGGGTGCCAAGAACCAGCAAATCAATGTCATGAGATTTTCCTGCGGATTCAATCCCGTCCACAGCGGAACCGAGAAACACGATTTCGTTGTGCGCTGTCGTGCGCAGCTCAGGAATGCGCACCGCATATTGGCGCAGATTTTGCCGGGCCGACCTGACATTTAACAGGGCAAATTCCGGAACCGGCCCCGGCATGGCGACACCATAGAGTTCGGGCATCACCGCGTGCAGCAGGAAGAGCTTCGCATGAAATTGCTTGGCGAGCCGTGCGCCCAGCCGGACCGCGGTCGCACTCGCCGGAGAACAATCTGTCGCGATCAGAATCGATCGAAAGCGGAGTCCCACAGGACCCAGACCAGGTCTTTCAAGCTCGGTTGACAAACCGCTACTGGAGGAACGAATCATGACGGCCTTCTTTCTATCGCCGTGTGGCCGCCTCATGCCACACGGCTTCGATTGCTGTCAGGATCGCGGAGATGCGTGGCTTTCGTCTGTGACGGAAATCACCAGACCGAAATTATGGGCGAATGGCGACTCTTGTGATGCGGATCACCGCGTCGCCGCCTGCGAAGAAGCATCCTGCATGCAGGAGACAGCCATGAACCAGAACATACTGAAATTCGGAACGATCGTTGTAGCAACTGACCTTAACTACCCGGCTTCCGAGGCGCTTCGCTATGCCCAGGTGATGGCGCGGATGTATCGGTCTGTCCTGGTGGTGGTGCATGTCATCGATCCCCTGGCCTATGCCTTTCCGGAGGGAGCTCCTTTATTCCTCGCAGCGAACCAGGCGGCTGCCGCGGAACTCAGGAAAATAGAAGAGGAAACCAGTGAGCTCGGCATCCCGGTCCATTCGGTGATGGCCAGCGGAGCCGTTTGTGATCGCATTCTGCAAACCATGAAAGATCACAACGCCGATTTGCTGGTGCTGGGAACACGCGCAAAAACCGAAGCCGGCCGGGTTGCGTTGGGTACGGTCGCGCGGCAACTTCTCGCCAGGTCGCGCTGTCCCGTCCTGACTGTATCGCCGGACGCGGCCCGGTCTCTTCCCTGGGCCGGTTGCTGGGGCCGCGTGCTCGCGGCTACCGATTTTTCTCCGGCCTCGGTCCGCGCCCTGCAATGCGCCCACCAACTGGCTCTCAGGCAATTAGTACTTCTCCATGTTCCCGAAGGCGATCAGCACGCGGCCTCCGGCCATTGCCTGGAGCAATTGCGCTTTCTCGCACCCTTCAACGAGTCCCACACCGTTCCTGTGGAGCATATTGTCGATACGGGGGATGCGGCGGATCTGATCGATCGCTACGTCAGCAAATATGCAGTGGATTTACTGGTGCTCGGTTCTCCCGAGAGGGAGTTGGCGGAACAGGACTTCCAGTCCAGCACAGTCCTGCAGGTCATCTCCAGGGTCCACTGTCCTGTCCTATGCTTGCCGGTGCAAGCAAAGGCCTCGACGACACAAGCCTGGGACAAAGGCGTCATCGTGAGCACGTGCTAACCAACTTTGAATTTAGTGGGTAGCTTCGTGGCTGCGGCGCTCGCGACGCACCCGGCTCGCCTGTAACAGCACCAGGGCCAGCGGAAACCCCGCGTACAAGCGGCGCTGACAGTGACGGCAACGCACCGGGTACTGCAGCAGGAGCAGACGCTCAAAATCCTTCATGCGGAATCGCGACAAACGGAAACTGGAAGAGGAACATTCGGGACAAGTCACTGGATTCACCGGTTTTGCAAAAGGCTGACGCGGCTGCGCAGTGGTACTCGGCTTATCGCAAGCCCGTCACCCTTTCGGCAACGGTACTTCTTCTCGCGATCTTTCATAAGCCCAGTCACCGTGAACCGCTTTATAATCGGTCGGGCCCGTGCTTACGGCTACTTTAGCACGGCCCCAAGGCTGTTCTAAATCTATCGGCGGTTGATCTGGCTTTCCTGCGGGGTGCGTTGGTACTTCTTTTCCGGGTATTCACATAAGGGAAAGAGATGCAGGGACTTATCAGGAAGATGAGGTAAGCGATGGTGTGGGATGTCTCATTCACATGCGACATTTGCGGCCGCAAAAAACTTGAGGCCAATCATTGGTGGATGTTGGTTCTGGGCGACGTTCCCTGCTTCGAAGAGGGCCAGCCGGGGCAACGTTTCACTCTCCTGCCATGGAACAAGGCCGAAAGCGGCAATCCGGAGTTCTATCACCTCTGCGGGCAGGGCTGCGCCATGCAGGCCATGGAACGCTTTATGAACCACGGCAGTATCGTGTCGGAAGGTGCTTTACACGGCGCGGCAGACGGGATCGTCGGCAAGCCGGCCTAAAACCTACAATTCAAAGAGGCCAGGTTTCGCAGCCGGGGTCGCGGGCCGTTCCTTTGCCGGTGCCTGCAGTTGCGGCGTGGGCGCCGCCAGTACACCCAGGATCTCGCGCAACTCCTTGCGTATTTTGTGCACGCGGGCTTCCATATGCTGCACCGATTGTTGCTGCCCGGGCAAAGGGAGTTCCGGTTGTCCGCCGCTTCGCTTGCTGCGCGTTTCCGCCTGTATCGCCTGCCGCGCGCCGGCAATCGTATATCCCTCGTCGTAGAGCAGCCGCTTCACCCGTAAAGCCATCTCCACGTCGCGCCGGCGATAAAGCCGCTGTCCGGTGCCGCTCTTATTCGGCTTGAGCTGGGTGAATTCCGTCTCCCAGAAGCGCAGAACATAGGGCGCTACCGAGCACAGGCGGGCAACCTCACCGATGCGGAAATAAAGCTTGTCGGGGATCTCCGGTTTTTGCGGGGCACGTTGCTGAGGCAGGTGAGTAGCCATACTGATTTTCCGGCGGTTGGGCTTTCCCACAGCCGCCTTCGCTCAGAAGTATAGGACAGCTTACCTTGCCGCCGGAGCTTTTCTTACGCTGTCCGGTGGATTTCTGCCCGCAACAAACCAAGTATGACAATGGTTTGCTTTTTTTAAATCGTAGCAGTCACTCGCACAGGAGATTCCGCTACCGGTTCTCGCTCTTTGCTGCCGTGCGGCGCCGCCCGCAGATACTGTACCGGCCAGCTGGTAACGTGACCAAGTTCCTCCGCCGCGTGCAGCGGCCAGTAGGGTTCCCGCAGCAACTCGCGCGCCAGCAGAACGACATCCGCCTGCCCTGTGTGCAGAATGTGTTCCGCCTGCGCAGCACTGGTAATCATGCCCACCGCGCCTGTTGGGATCTCCGCCTCCCGCCGGACGCGCTCCGCGAACGGCGTCTGGTAACCCGGCCCAATCGGCATCACCGCCGTCGCCGCCATTCCGCCGGAGGAGACGTCGACCAGATCCACTTTATGTTGCTTGAGCACTTTGGCCAGGGCTACGGATTGCTCGATGTCCCAACCTCCCTCGACCCAATCCGTCGCGGAAATGCGCACCAGCAAGGGAAAGTCAGCAGGCAAGACTGCGCGCACTGCGTCCACCACTTCCACCAGCAGACGAATGCGATTTTCCAATCCGCCGCCATATGCATCCGTGCGCCGGTTACTTAGGGGGGAGAGAAATTCATGCAGCAGGTAGCCATGGGCAGCGTGCAACTCGACCAAGTCGAATCCCACCTCGAGCGAACGCTCTGCGGCCTTGGCGAAAGCCCTGACAATCGCTTGTATCCCTGCCAGATCCAGTTCCGTCGGCTGCGCGAAGTTCTCCGCAAAAGGAACTGCGCTCGGGGCCATCACATTCGGCCACCCGCCCTCAGCGGGAGTCAGGAACCGCTGCTCTTTAGCCCAGGGGAGCGCCATGCTGGCCTTGCGTCCCGCGTGCGCCAACTGCACCCCTGCGCGCGCACCCTGGCTGTGCACAAAGGCCACAATTCGTTTTAGGCCTGGAATGTGATCGTCTTTCCACAATCCAAGGTCCTGCGGGGTGATGCGTCCCTCGGGGAGAACGGCTGTCGCTTCGGTAAACACCAGGCCTGCGCCACCCACGGCGCGGCTTCCCAGGTGCACCAGGTGCCAGTCATTGCTGAATCCGTCCTCCGACGAGTATTCGCACATAGGAGAAACGAAAATGCGGTTTGGGATGCTAACGCCGGCCAGCTGAATGGGAGAAAATAAACGCGATCGAGACACCAGGCAAAATCCTCTGCTGAAAGATGCACCGCAAAACGTAAAGACTCAACACTCGATTCTTTCCTCCATGTACGGGCTAAGGTCAGCCGTCCCTACGGGACTTATTTTGAGGAAACTTTGACGCATCCTAATGTCCTAACCCAACCCACTACCGAACTTTCCTGGAACATGAAAGACTCGCTGCGCGTACACATGAAGGGAGAGAAAACATGAAATCAGGCCTCGTGGGATCTTCATTGCTCGCCGTATTCCTCATGGGTACGACCGGCTGCCAGGTGAGGGTGGACAAATCCGGCGATGGCGACCACGTAAAGATCGCCACTCCCTTTGGCGGTATCGCCGTCAACAAAGATCAGACCAGTGCCGCCGAGCTCGGTCTCCCTGCCTATCCCGGAGCCGTGGCCGACACGTCGGACGACGGCAAGAAGTCGGCCAGAGTCGATATGGGGTTCGGCTCCTTCAAGCTGCGCGTAAGGGTGGCTAACTACAAATCCGCGGATGACCGCGACCAGGTGTTGGCCTTTTATCGCAAAGCTTTGAGCGAATACGGCAACGTGATCGAGTGTGTGGGCGGGAAACCGGTTGGCGGCATATCGACGACCAGGGAAGGTCTCACCTGTGACCATTCCGATCATGACCACACGCCCTCCCATAGTTCCGGCGATTTGCAGTTGAAGGCCGGATCCGCCCGCCATCAGCACATTGTCGCTTTCGGAGACAGCAGTTCCCCAACCCAGTTCACCCTGATCGCCCTGGACCTTCCCCACGGTTTCGATAACGAAGAAAAAGGGACGAATTAACCCCCGATTGCGCTCCGCTCGCCCCTGAGATAGCTTCAAGAGGGATGAATCTGCTCTGCCATCGATGTGGTGCGAACCTTAGCGCATCCGACATGTTCTGCCCTAACTGCGGTTCACCGCAGCTCAAGTTCGCCCAGCAGGAAGAGAACGAGACCCCCTATGGCGGCATCCGTCCGCCCGGCGCCCCTCCCCGGGCCCAGGGAATCTCCTGGAAGGACGCGATCCTGGCCGCGCTGTTGGTTGCCGTGCCGGCCGGCTTGCTGAGTGCTGTTTCCGTTTTGTCCTGGGGATGCTGCCTGTGGGTAGTCGGCGGCGCTGTGCTGGCGATTGTGCTTTATCATCGCCGCGCGCCCGGCTTCCTGTTGGAAACGCGTTCCGGGATACGCATCGGCGCGGTCGCCGGGCTCATCGCCGCCTACAGTTCGGTGATTGCCACCGCTGCCTGGCGGGTCTTCGCCCGCTACGTCCTGCACCAGGGTTACGCCATCGATCAGTTTTACGATTCGGTGATCCAGCAATCGACGGCGCTGGTGAAAACCAATCCCGAGGCTGAGGCGCAGTGGCATGCCTATGTTCACTTTCTGATGTCCCCGGATGGCCGGGCCGCGTACACCTTGATGAATGCGGCCACCACTTCCGTAGGCATTATTCTCTTCTCCGCCATCGGGGGCGCTTTGGGCGTGCGTCTGCTCGCTCCGCGCAAGACCCCGTTGGGCAACGGCTGAGTAGCCCTCGTGCTATTCATGGCAAAAAAACATTAACCCTCGTATCATCCGGCCAGAGCAATTATGAGCAAAGCAAAAGTCACTGCCACCCCAGTGCTGCGCGAAAAAACCCGCATCATGTCGGCATCGGAAATCGAGCGCACGCTGATTCGGCTCGCGCACCAGATCATCGAGAAAAACAACGGCGGCCAGAACCTCGGACTCGTGGGCATCAAGCGCCGCGGCGTACCCCTGGCGCAGCGGCTGGGTCACCTCATCGGCGCTATCGAGAAAACGCCGGTCGATACCGGAGTGCTCGACATCAACTTCTACCGCGATGACCTCTCCACCCGGGACATTCGGCCGGTGGTTGTTCCCGGCGCCATCGGCTTCGACATTGCCGGCCGCGACATCATTTTGGTCGACGATGTTCTCTACACCGGCAGAACCATCCGCGCGGCCTTGGACGCGCTCTTTGACCACGGCCGTCCACGGCGCGTACAACTGCTGGTGCTGATTGACCGCGGCCATCGTGAGCTGCCCATCGAAGCCAGCTTTGTCGGCCGCCATGTGCAGACCACCGCTCGTGAAATTGTCGAGGTCAAGCTGCGGGAGATCGACAACGACGAACAAGTGATCCTGGTGGAACGCGCCGATTAACCTTCCGCGTGCCGTAACCGCGCCACCATCGCCACCGCCCCAATCATGACCACCGTCAAAGCCATATCGGAGCCATCTCGCGTCGCGCTGCCCACTCCACCTGCGGCTATCGGGAATCCTTGTTCACGGTCTCTACTCTCCGTGACCGCGCTGAAGCTGGACGATGTATCGGACGTCCTTCGCCTGGCTACGGAGCTGGAAACTCAGGAGCCCGCAGCGCGCGCGCAACGCCTGGCCCATCGACGCGTTGCCCTCCTCTTCTACGAGTCCAGCACCCGCACCCGTACCTCCTTCGAACTCGCGGCCAAGGGGCTGGGCGCGGACACGGCGCTGATCAGTTCCCAGTCCTCCTCCATTGAAAAGGGAGAGTCACTCAAAGACACCGGCATCACCCTGCGCGCGTTGGGCGCGGAGTGCATTATCTTGCGCCACCTTTCCTCCGGCGCTCCGTACCTGCTGGCGAAGGCCACCGGCCTGCCGGTGCTGAACGCCGGCGATGGTATGCACGAACATCCTTCCCAGGCGCTGCTGGATGTGAGAACCATGCTTCGCGCCCTGGGCCGCCCCGAGAACACTCCGGCGAGATCCCTGCTCCAGGGCATCACCGTGGCGATCACCGGCGACATACTGCACTCCCGCGTAGCTCGCTCCAATGCACTCCTCCTGCCCCGGCTTGGCGCCCGGGTACTGCTCTGCGGGCCGCCCGCGCTCCTGCCGGACGTGGCCTTGGAACTTGGGCCCTGGCATCGCCATCGAGAGAGATTTCGATCGCGCGCTCAAGCAGGCGCAGATCGTGATGATGCTGCGCATCCAGAAGGAGCGGCTGACCGGGGTACACATCGACCTCGAGGAATACACCGCTCGCTATCAGCTTCACCGCGATCGCCTGCGGACCAGTGCACCAGAGGCCATCGTGATGCACCCTGGGCCCATGATCCGTGGACTTGAAATTACCAGCGACGTGGCCGATGGGCCGCAGTCGGTGATTGCCGAGCAGGTGCGGAACGGCGTGGCCATTCGCATGGCCCTGATTCATCGCGCGCTTGTCCCGGAAACGGGAACAACGCCGTCGAAAGGCCGCCTGGTGACGAAGCCCGCGGTCAAAAAGGCGCCCGCGGCCAGGAAAGGAAGCGGCGCTTGAACCCAATCCTCATCCGTGGAGGCCGTCTGGTCGATCCTTCCGCCGGGATCGATGCCAACCGCGACGTCCTCTTGAAAGACGGTCGAGTCGCGGCAATCGAGCCACCGGGCAAATTAGCCGCCGCCGCCAAACAGGCAGACGCGGAGATGGTCGAAGCCGCCGGCCTCGTGGTCGCTCCTGGCCTGGTCGATATCCACGTCCATCTGCGCGAGCCCGGGCAGGGCTACAAGGAAACCATCGCGACCGGCACAGCCGCGGCAGCCGCAGGTGGATTTACCACCGTATGCGCCATGCCCAACACCGTTCCGGTCAACGATTCGGTGGAGACCACGCGCTGGATGCAGAGTGCCGAGCGCAATGCCAGTGCGCGCGTGTTTCCTATCGCCGCGGCGACCCGCGGCAGCATGGGGGAAGCGCTCACAGAATATGGCTCGCTCAAGGCCGCCGGCGCGGTTGCCGTCACGCGATGACGGCAAGCCCATCCTCGGCGAGGCGATCATGCACCAGGCACTGGCTGCTGCGGCCCGAGCTCGAATACCCGTGATCCAGCACGCCGAAGATACGCGCATGACCGGCGGCTGCTCCATGAACGCCGGAGCCCTCGCCTTCCGGCTCGGCTTGCGCGGCATGCCGGTGGCAGCGGAAGCCGGCCTGGTCGAGCGCGATCTTCGTTTGCTGGCCGAGCTCAAGGGGGGCCGCGCCCACCTGCACGTGGCGCATCTCTCCACCGCGGCGGCGCTGGATGCGGTGCGCAAAGCCCGGCGCAACGGCCTGCACGTAACCTGTGAAGTTGCGCCCCACCATTTTGTCCTCACCGAGGAAGCCGTCGGCGACTACAACACCAACGCCAAGATGAATCCGCCCTTGCGCGCGGAATCCGATCGCCGCGCCATGCTCGAGGGCCTCCTCGACGGCTCCATCGATTGCATCGCCACCGACCACGCTCCCCATGCGGCGCACGAAAAAGAACAGGAGTTCGAGCGCGCGCCCAACGGCATCACCGGCCTCGAATCCGCTCTCGGCCTTACCCTCGATGTGCTCCATCGCAAGCACAAGGTCTCTCTCAGCCGCCTGATCACCCTGCTGAGCACCCAACCCGCCAACCTGCTAAACCTGCGCGGCCGCGGCACCCTGGTCGCGGGAGCCTTCGCCGACGTAGTCCTCTTCGACCCCAAAACCGAGTGGACCTTTCAAGCCGCAGTCACCCGCTCCAAATCCACCAACACCCCCTTTGACGGTTGGCCCATGCTAGGCAAAGTAAAACTAACCATCAGCGAAGGCCGAGTCACCTACCGCGCCGATTAAACCTCTTGTCAAGCGGGCCACTCATGGAAAAGCCGTTTACCTAACAGACCCAGCGTTGGGAAACAATCGATGGGTGCCCCAGGTCTCGCTTTTGAGACCTGGGATCCGGGCAACGAATTCATCTTGGGAATCCGAGGGCAGTGTCTTTAGGCGGAGACGTCTCCCAACGGTGAGAAACGAGGTGGCGATAAATTCTCGGGCAACAACAGAACCGCCCCCACCCCCACTCCCAACATCAATCCCAAAACAAACCGAAAACCCGGCGCATTGCCATGCCAGCGCAACACTTCCGTAGCGACATCCGCCAAATTGGCCACCACTGCGACCCACAACCACAAGCGAGCCCGACGCAACCTGAGCAACACCCCCACAGCGACCCCCCAATAAATTCCCAAACACCGCACGCACACCGCCACCGGCGCCCCACCCAGCAAGAAACTCCGCTCCGGATCCTGATGGCAAAGCTGGGAGAAGAAACCACGAATGACCAGCGCCGCGAAAGGATGCGTTCGCGCCAACAGGGGCGCGGCCAACGGACCCAACGTCAACCCCACAGTCAGCGCCACCAACAAAACCCGCAGTCTCATGTCAACCCAATCTACTAACACAAAAGTGTCGCATCCTTACCCGGGACTTCGCGGTAGGCTTTGCCTTTGAGGCGCTCCCGATGAACCGCTCCCCCAATCGCCGGCGACCCATGGCCACGCTTACCATTTTGGCCCTTGCGCTGGCCGGATGCAGCAACAAGACCAGCACCGTTCCTACCGGGCAAACACCCCCCGCTGCCGTCGGCGCCAACCAGTCGACCGCCGCCAACACCGCTCCTGGAAACCCCGCAACCGCGGCCAATCCAGCCCCGGCAAAACCCGCGCCCGCGCCTCAACCAGCATTGGTCTTACCGCGCGGCACCCGTTTGGAAGTCCGTCTGAATCAAACCATTGATGTCAAACACGCCGAGTCCGGCGACCGCTTTAGCGGGGTCCTCGCTCAGCCAGTGGTAGAAGGCAATACCGTTGCCGTGCCCTCCGGTTCCGCTGCCAGCGGCGAAGTCCTGGTAGCTCACAAGCGCGGACACTTCAAAGGAAAATCAGTCCTGGCCCTGACCCTGACCCGGCTGGAAGTCAATGGTGCAACCTACCGCATCGATACCAGCAACCTGGCCCGCACCAAAAAAGGGAAAGGCAAACGCAGCGCTGCCTTCATTGGTGGCGGCGCAGGCATGGGCATGCTGATCGGAGGACTCGCCACCGGCGGCGTGGGCTTGCTCGTCGGCGGCCTGGCAGGAGGCGGTGCAGGCGCCCTGGGAGCAGCGTTTACCGGCAACCGCGATCTCACGATTCCGGCGGAGTCGGTCGTCACCTTCCGTCTGCAGGATGCTCTTACCCTGGCGCCTGAGACCCAGGTGAGCCAGATGACCAATCCAGGCCCCTAAGCAGCCGTGCAGGTTTGACATCTGCGATGGCGCAAGCCATGTTGGATGCATGCTGATCCTCCTGTACGCCTTTCTCCTGGGTTGCGTTTGTGGCTTGCGCTCGATGACAGCTCCAGCGTTGGTGGCCTGGGGCGCTCACCTGGGCTGGCTGCACCTCGACGGATCTCTGCTCGCCTTCCTGGCCAACAAGATTTCCCTGGTGATTTTTTCTCTGTTCGCCGTAGGCGAACTGGTCGCCGACAAGCTGCCCTTCATCCCACCCAGAATCCAGGCAGGACCCCTCGGCATCCGCATCATTTTTGGCGCCATGTGCGGTGCGGCGGTGTGTATTTCCGCCGGCGGCTCCCCCATATTGGGCGCAGTTCTCGGAGGGATCGGCGGCATAGCGGGTGCCTTCGCCGGCTACAACTACCGCCGTCAATTCAGCTCCAGGCTGACGGATCTTCCGCTTGCTCTGCTCGAAGACCTGGTCGCGGTCGGTGGCGGCCTTTTGTTGGTATCCCATCTGTAAACCCGCAGATCACCTTCTTAGCGCCGGCATCATATTCTTTTGCTGCTGGGGAGGTGGTCGCACATGAGTGCGGATGTAAGTACAACAGAAGACTTTGACGCCATCATCATCGGTTCCGGCCAGGGCGGTAATCCCCTGGCGGAGGTTCTAAACACCGCGGGAAAAAAGACCGCGATGATCGAGCGCAAGTACGCCGGCGGAACTTGTATCAATACCGGTTGCACTCCGACCAAGACCATGGTGGCCAGCGCGCGCGTCGCCTATCTCGCCCGCCGGGGCGGCGATTACGGCGTCGATGTAGGGCCGGTCGCCATCGACATGGCCCGCGTTCGCGAGAGAAAGCGCAACATTGTCCTGACCATGCGGCACAGCCGGGAAAAAAGGCTGGCCAACGCCCATGCGGAATTCATTCACGGTGAAGCATCCTTTACCGGCCCGGGGAAAATAAGCGTCGTCCTCCACGACGGAGGAAAGCGGCAGCTGGCTGCTCCCCAGATCTTCCTCAACACGGGCACCCAGAGCGCCCTGCCGGCGATTGAAGGTATCGACACCGTTCCTCACCTCGACAACGAAAGCATTATGGAACTGGATCGCGCGCCCGAGCACCTGCTGGTCATCGGTGGCGGCTACATTGGGGTCGAGTTCTCGCAAATGTTTCGCCGCTTCGGCAGCAAGGTAACGGTGATCCAGTCAGGTTCGCAGCTTCTGCGCGAAGAAGATCCGGAGGTCGCTGCCGAAGTTACGAAGATCCTCCGCGAGGATGGCATCGAAATCCTGCTCAATGCGCGCACGCAAAAGGTCGCGCAGGCGAACGGCGTCATCACGCTCACGGTCACAGTGGAAGGCAAAGCGCAGACCGTGGAGGGAACCGATCTGCTGGTAGCGACCGGCCGGAAACCGAACACCCAGGCGTTGAACCTGGCGGCCGCCGGCATTGAAACCGACGAACGCGGCTTCATCCGCGCCAACCAGCGGCTGGAGACGACGGCCCCCGGAGTCTGGGTGATCGGTGATGGGAAGGGCGGTCCGCAGTTCACCCACATCTCCTACGACGACTACCGCATCCTCAAGGCCAATCTCTTTGAGGGTGGCAACCGAACCGTGCACGACCGCATGGTGCCCTACACCGTCTTCATGGATCCGCAACTGGGCCGCGTCGGCATGACCGAAACCGAGGCAAAGAAATCCGGAAGGAAAATCCGCATAGCCCGCATGCCCATGACCTCGGTAGCGCGCGCGATCGAGATGGACGAAACCCGAGGCCTGATGAAGGCTGTCGTCGATGCCGAAACGGAAGAGATCCTCGGTGTAGCCGTGCTGGGCGTCGAGGGAGGGGAAGTCATGACCGTATTTCAAATGGCCATGATGGGCCATCTGAAATACACCGCCCTGCAATCCGCAGTCATCGCCCACCCAACCCTGTCCGAATCCCTCAACAACCTCTTCCTGCACTTCGACGACGAAAACTAACCCTACGATTCAACAACGATCCAGCTGGACACGCGAAGGGTGCCCCAGGTCTCGCCTTTGAAACCTGGGATCCTCCTAGTGAAGGCCGATCGTGTTTGTCGTTAACCATTCCCTAAACCCGCAAATCCACCACCGTAGCCCCTGCCCCACCTTCACTGGGACCAGCCTCCCCCACCAGAGCCACATGTGGATGCCGCTCCATCAGCGCACGCAGCGCCTTGCGCAACACTCCCATGCCCATGCCGTGCACAATCCGAACCCGCGGCAATCCAGCCAGGAACGCGCGATCCAGATACTGCTCCACTTCTCCGGTAGCCTCTTCCACCGTGCGCCCGATCACGTTGATCTCCGGGCGAACCGTCTCCTCCGGATGAGCAATGGAAACCGTAACCCCGCGCCCGCGCGCCGCCTCCAATGGACTCACCGCCCGGATCTCCCGCCCCGCGACCACTTCCGCGATATCCTCCCGCGCCACACGCATCTTCATCGGTCCCACCGCGACCTCGAAGGCGTTGCCGTCCAACTGCCGCTGCACCACCCCGGTCTTGCCCAGCGACTTCAGCTTCACCGTATCCCCAATGGACACATGCCGCACCAGGTGTGGCTGAGCGTTGCTGTCTCCCCGGTCGGCCCCGCTATGTTGTGCCACCACCGCGGAGTTGAATTGCTCGCTGAACTCCCGCCGCAGCCGGGCCATGCGCCGCTCGGCTTCCTTGGAGAGCTTCTGCTGCGCCGCCCGGTCGTCGATCGCCCGCACGGTCTCCCGGATCTGGTAGGTAAAATCCTTCAGCAACGACTGCAGTTGCGGTTCCAGGTCGCGTACTTTCGCCCGCCACTCCTTGAGCCCTTCGCTCTCCAGCCGGTTCTTCTCCCGCGCCACCTCCTGCTCCCGGCGCTTCAACTCTTCGCGCTCGCGGCCGACAGCGTCGAGCTGGCTGTGCAGCTGGTCCAGGAAGTGGGCGATGTCCTGCGTCTGCGTGTTCTGCTGTCCCCGGGCATCGGCGATGATGGAGGCGTTGAGACCCAGGCGCTGAGCGATATTGATGCCGGCCGAAGCGCCAGGAACGCCCAGCCGCAGCGCAAACGTTGGCGCCAGCGTTTCCTCGTCGAACCCCACCGAGGCATTGAGCACGCCCGTGCGTTTCGCGGCATAAAGCTTCAGCGAAGTGTGGTGGGTGGAGATGAGGCACCAGGCATGGCGGTCGAGAAAATATCCGGCGATGGCTACCGCGAGCGCCGCGCCTTCTTCAGGATCGGTCGCCGAGCCCAGCTCATCCAGCAGAACCAGGGAAGACGCGTCCGCCAGCTGCGAGATGCGCTCCAGGTTGGTGATATGAGCGGAAAAGGTCGAAAGGTTTTGCTCGATCGACTGGGCGTCGCCGATGTCGGCCAGGAACGCATCGAACAGCGGGAAGACAGCCTCCACCGCGGGCACCGGAATTCCCGCCTGCGCCATCATGCCCAACAGCCCCGTGGTCTTGAGCGCCACCGTCTTGCCGCCGGTATTGGGCCCGCTGATGATGAGCTGCCGCTCCTGCGTCGTTCAAGCGCCAGAGTCAGCGGAACCATCACTCGCCTGCCGCGCCCGCAACCGCTTTTCGAGCAACGGATGGCGTGCCTGCTTGAGCTCCAGCAGCGGCGCTGCTGCGCCGGACAAACCGTGGACGAACGCAGTCAAACTCAGCCGCGAAACGTCCCCGCGCCTGCAGCCCATCCAGCTGCGCCAGGATCGCCGCTCCCTGTGCGATGGCGTGCGACTGCCACTCCGATCTCGCGCGTCATGGCCAGGAAGATGCGCCGGGTCTCGGCCTGCTCTTCTTCGATCAGCCGCACCAGCTCGTTATTTTGCTCGATGGTCTCGAGCGGCTCCAGGTAGACCGTCTGGCCGCTCGAAGACGCGCCATGCACCACCCCGGGAATGCGCCGCTTATACTCCGACTTGACCGGGATCACGAAACGTTCTCCGCGAATCGTGATCAGGTCTTCCTGCGTGCTGCCGCCCTCCGAAAGACGCCGCAACGTACTGCGCAGGCTTTCCTCGATCACTCTCTGCTGGCGTTCCATCTCCCGCCGGATGCGCCGCAGATCAGGCGATGCATCATCGCTCAGCGAGCCATCGGGATTGAGGCGCGACGCGCAGCGAACGCGCCAAATTCGCCAGTTGCGCGCCTGCGGGTAGCTGGCTCAGTGCTTTCAGCCCTGCGAGTTGCGTGGCCACAGTTTCGGGAGGGCGCTCGATCAACGCCTGCCAGGTGGTGATGTTGTCCACCAGAAACAGCAGGTCGCGGATCTCCTCCGGCTCCAGCAGCGCTCCCTGGATGCGCGCCTTGTTCGTCAGCGTGGTCGGGTCGAACAGACCGCCCAGCGACGGGGAAATCCCTTGCCCCAGCAGCAAGCGCATCTCGCTCACCAGGTTGTGCTGCTGTTCAATCCAGGAGCTGTCCCGGGACGGCCTCATGCGCCAGCAGCCATGCACGCGCGACCGAAGAATGGACGAAACTCGCCACCAGCTCCAGCAGCCGCCCCCATTCGAGCGCGTCGCAACTGCACTCCTCCACCTCCGACGGAACTGGCTCCAAAAGACTCACAGAACCATGCTAGAGCACCCCGTTAGAATCAAGACATGGAATTCCCTGTCACCCGCCTCCGCCGCTTGCGGCGCACTGAGGCGATGCGCTCGTTGGTTCGCGAAGTTCATCTCCGCCCGGAAGCATTCATTTACCCACTGTTTATCTGCCCCGGGGAAGGCGTCCGGCGGGAGATCAGCTCCATGCCCGGGGTCTACAACCTCTCCATCGACGAAGCGATGAAAGAAGTGGAAGAGGCCGGGCGGCTCGGCCTGGGCGGCCTGCTGCTCTTCGGACTACCCGCGGTGAAGGACGAAGAAGCCAGCGGCGCCTGGGCGGAAGATGGCATCGTGCAGCAGGCACTGCGCGCCTTTAAGCCTGCGGCCAAGAATCTCCTGCTGATCGCGGATGTCTGCCTGTGCGAGTACACCTCCCACGGGCATTGCGGTGTCGTCAGCAAAAATGGCGATGACTACGAAATCGAGAACGATCCCAGCCTGAACCTGATCGCCCGCACCGCCGTATCGCTGGCCGCAGCCGGGGCCGACATCGTAGCTCCCTCCGACATGATGGACGGCCGGGTGGGAGCCATTCGCGATCAACTGGATGATGCCGGCCTGGAGCAGGTGCCGATCCTCTCCTACGCGGCCAAGGTAGCCTCTGCCTTCTACGGACCCTTCCGCGAAGCCGCCGACTCCGCTCCGCAGTTCGGCGACCGGCGCACCTACCAGATGGACGGCGCCAACCTGCGCGAGGCCATGCGCGAAATCGACCAGGATATCGCTGAAGGTGCCGACATGATCCTGATGAAACCCGCCATGCCCTATCTGGACGTGCTGCGCGCCGCGCAGGGAACGGCTGGATGTGCCCATCGGCGCTTACCAGGTTTCCGGTGAATACGCCATGCTGGAGGCCGCCTTCGCTAAAGGCTGGCTGGACCGGGAGCGCGCCATCCTGGAATCGCTCATCTCCATCCGCCGAGCCGGAGCCGATTTCACCGTGACCTACTTCGCCAAAGAAGCCGCCCGCCTACTGGGCTGACATGCTCGCCCACTCAAGCCAAAAGCAGGCTTGAATGGGCCACCCAAAACGTTGTCAGCCCTATACTCCCTAACCAGCCACCAACGCTGAGGGTGCCCCATTCAAGCCCTCTTTTGGCTTGAGTGGGCAAGCACGCCCGTACCCAAACCTCTTGTCATGAAGAAGAGAACGCTCGACGGCTAATCGCACCCCGCCAGCGCAGCCATCGCCGCCTCCAGCCGTCGCGTGAAGCTTTGCGGCTCTTCCCCGGTTCCATCATCAAAGGCTCCCCCAACCGAACCGTCACCGTCCCCGCTCTGGCCACTTCTCCCCTTTGAGCCGCTTCAAACCCGCCACCAGGATCGGCTGCACCGGCACTTCCGACTCCTGGGCCAGCAAACCGATCCCCGGCTCAAACGGCTGCAACCGTCCATCCTGCGACCGCCGGCCCTCGGGAAAAACCAGCACGTGATAGCCCCGATCCATAGCCTCCCCTGCATGCGCAAAACTCTGCCGCAAGCCGGCCCCGCGCGGTAACGGGAAAGACATTGAACAGCGCACTCACCAGCCAATATGCCAACGGAGTGAATGACGCGGCCAGGCGGTGCCGCTCCGCCTTGCCCCGGCGCCAGCCCGTCAACAACTGACCTGACATGGCGACCGCCACATGATCCCGATCATTGCTGCTCAGGGCATAAAGAATGACCGGGACATCAAACGCCGTGAGATGGTTGGCGATCAGCAAAGAGGGCCGCGTCAACGGAACCCGCGGTGCGATGCGCGGGCCAAGCACTGACCACAACAACGGGCGCATCACCCCCTCCAGAAACGCTGTCCGCACCCAGAAGATCGCCGGCCACCACGGCCAGCGGGGAAAAACCGCCTCTTCTTTCCTGCGTACCGGCAAACGCTTCGGTAGGCCCTCTGCCGCCGGAGCCACCGCCATCGCCCCTAAGGGCGCCCCGCCGCCTGGCGCCGGCGCGCTCTGATGGGGCCCTGTGAGAACAAACCACGCAGATCGCCTACCGTCCTGACCTGTTCCCACACCGCGTCATCCAGCTCCAGTCCAAAAGCGGGTTTCGAGCGTCGACTGCAGTTGCACCCGGGCCAGGCTGTCGAGGTGCAGATCCTCGGCCAACCGGTCTCTCGCCGTCACTTCCTGCTTGGCCGCACCCAACTGCCGCAACACCTCAAGCAAACGGTCGGAGGGATCCGCCACCGCAAGCTTTCCCCCGGCCAGCGACTGCTGCGCCCAACTCTGCACCTGCCGCCGTAAAACCTTGCCCGTGGACGTGCGGGGAAACTCCGGCTGGGGCCAGCGCAGCCAGTAGCAGAATCTGCTGGAACGCCGCCAGTTCGCGATTGGCGCCATCGACCGCGCTGCGCAGAGTATCGTCGGCACCCTCCGCGATCAGCACCGCCACGGGCGCCGGACCAGCGGCGGAGTCGTAGGCCACGACCAGGCAATCCCGCAGCCCAGGCTGCCGCCGCAGGACGGCCTCCAGATCCTGGGGATGAATATTGAGTCCGGCGGACGTGACGATGACGTCGCTCTTGCGCCCGGCAAAAATCAGCTCCCCCTCCGCATTGCGGCTGGCCAGGTCTCCCGTGGCCAGCCAACCCGGTTCCCGTGCCTGCAACCCGCCATGCTGCCAAACCTGCGAAGCGATGGAGTCACCCCGCACCAGGATCTCGCCGTCCGGCCCGATCTGCACCTCCCGGCCGGCAAGCGGTTTGCCGATGCTGCCCCGAGCAATCTTGAAGGGATGATTCAGGGTCACCAGCGCAGTCGTCTCGGTCATCCCATAACCCTGGATCAGGGCGAAGCCTACCGTCGTCCAGAAGCTCTCCAGGTCAGGCGGCAACGTAGCCCCACCCGACACGAACGCCCAGAATTTGAACCCCAAACGGCGATGCACGGCGCGGAACCGCCACCAGCGCTTCGCGATCGGCTCACCGCGGGCAGCGGCCACGCTCTGCCGAAGTCCGGGAAACTCGGCTTCCACCCAGCCGCGCAAAAGGTCCAGCACCCGTGGAACCGCCGCCAGTACCGAGATGCGTTCCAGCTTGATCAGCCTGGCCAGGCGAGGCGCCTGCAGCCGGTCTTCAAAGTGCACCTCCGCTGTCAGCAGCGGCGGCACCCACAGCCCCATGAACTGCCCGAACACATGGCTCAGCGGCAGCGTATGCAGAATGCGCAGGGGATGCACCAACCGTTCATAGCGCAGGTACTTGCCAATCTCCTTCTCCAGGGGATCGAGCGATGCCAGCACATTGCCATGGGTATGCACGATGCCCTTGGGCTCTCCGGTGGTGCCGGACGTAAAGATGATCTGCAGCGGAGTATCCCGCGAAAGCCCCGGAGCCGGCCGGTAATCCGGGGACGGCAGGGAAGCGCGCATCCCGGCAAACCCCAGCGTGGGGATTCCCTCGCCGAGCTGCTGCAGCAGCGCCAGGTCGCCTACCAGCAGTCGCGGCTGCACTTCCGCCACCACCCGCTGGGCAAACTCCAGGCTGCCGGCGGCGTCGAGCGGTACTGCGACGATTCCGCGTAGAACGCATCCAAAGAAAGCCGCTACCCATTCCACCGAGTTGTTGCCCCAGAGCAAAACCCGGTCTCCCGGCTGCAAGCCGAGCTGGTCGAACGCATGGGCGCAACGTCGCGCAAAGCCGCGCAGGTCCGCGTAAGTGGAGGAAAAACGGCGATTGCCGCGGTGGGTAACGACCGCGAGCTGCTCATCATAGCGGCGGAAATCCGCCACGAGCGTTGCCAGGTGCGGTCGCACCCGTTCAGTGTGGCACAACGGAGCGCCGGGCGCGGCTCGCGTAAAATAAGAGTTTTGCGTGCTTAGCCATTCACCGATTCTGGAAGAACAGAATCAGATTAGGGAGCTTGCTGTGGCAGAAACAATTTACGACATGGTCATCATCGGCGGCGGTCCAGGGGGATACACCACCGCCATCCGCGCCGGGCAATACGGGTTGAAGGTCGCCCTGATCGAGCGGGAAAAGAAACTGGGCGGCACCTGCCTGCACTGGGGCTGCATTCCCACCAAGTCCCTGCTCTTCGATGCCGAGATCTATGACCACTTGAAACATGCCACCGAGCACGGCATTGAAGGCGTGGGCAACGTCACCATCAACTGGAAGACCATCCTGGACCGCAAAAACGGGATCATCACCAAGCATGTGAAGGGTCTCGACTTCCTCATGCGCAAGAACAAGGTGACCACCATCGAGGGCTACGGCCGACTCACCGGCGCGGCCAACAATGGCATTCACTCCATCTCCGTCGAAGCCGCCAACGGCGAAAAGAAAGTCGTGCAAGCGAAAAATGTGGTGATCGCCACCGGATCTGACGCCCGCATGTTGCCCGGGGTGGAAGCGGACGCCAACCGCATTCTCACCAACATGGAGATCCTCGCCCTGCCCCAGATCCCCAAGTCCATGGTGGTCATCGGCGCCGGGGCGGTTGGGGTGGAGTTCGGCTCCATCTTCAAGAGCTTTGGCAGCGAGATCACTATCGTCGAGTATCTGCCGCGCGTGGTCCCCAACGAAGATGAGGACGTGAGCAAGGAACTGGCGCGCGTATTTCCGCAAGCGAGGCATCGACACCCACACCGGCGCCAAGGTGGACAAAGTCGAGAAGACCAAGGACGGGGTGAAGGTCACCTTTACCGGCTGCCGACGGCAAGCAGGTGGTGAAGGAAGCGGAGAAGGTGCTGGTGGCCGTAGGCCGCGCGCCGCGCACCGCCAACATCGGCCTGGAGTCGACCAAGGTCGAGGTGGAGCGCGGGTTCATCCGCATCGACGAGTGGATGCAGACCGCGGAGCCCGGCATCTTCGCCATCGGCGATGTGGTCGCCGGTCTGCCCCAGTTGGCCCACGTGGCCGCCATGGCGGGCATGGTGGTCGCGGCCAAGCTGGCCGGCAAGCGGGCGCGGCCGGTGCGCCGTGACCGCATCCCCGCCTGCACCTACTGCGAACCGCAGATCGGCAGCGTCGGCCTCACCGAAGCGCAGGCCAAGGCCGCGGGTCACGAGGTGAAGGTGGGCAAGTTTCCCTTCTCCGCCAACTCCAAAGCCTCCATCGTCGGGTCTCACGAAGGCTTCGTGAAAGTCGTCGCGGACGCCAAATACGGCGAGGTGCTGGGAGTGCACATCATCGGACCGCAGGCCACGGAACTGGTGGCCGAGGCGGTGGTGGCCATGGAGCTGGAAGCGACCATCGAGGACCTGATGTTCACCATCCACGCCCACCCCACCCTGGCGGAGGCCATGCTGGACGGCTTTGGCAGCGTGGAGAACATGGCCATTAATGTCTGAGCCGGTCCATCTCCCTGGTGGATCTCGGCCGCCTGGATTACGCCGCCGCGCTGGCCCTGCAACAGCAGGTGTGCGCCCTGCGTCAGCAGGAGCAGATCGGCGATGTGCTGCTGCTGGTCGAGCATCCCCCGGTACTCACCCTGGGCAGGAATGCCCATCGTGAGCACGTGGTGGCCGGCGACGAGTTGCTGGCCCGGCGCGGCATCGCACTGTTTGAGACCAACCGCGGGGGCGACGTCACCTATCACGGGCCCGGGCAGCTGGTGGGCTACCCCATCCTCAATCTGCGTGGCTTCACCCCGCCGCTGGGCATCGTCGAGTACCTGCGCAAGCTGGAAGAAGTCCTCATTCGCGCCTGCGCGGACTACGGCGTGCTTACCCAACGGGCGCCCGGCCGCGCCGGCGTCTGGACCATGCCCGGCGGCAACGTCCCGGAAAAGAAAATCGCTGCCCTGGGCGTGCATGTGGCTCGCGGGGTCACCACCCACGGCTTTGCCCTTAATGTCACCACCGATCTTGAAAGACTTCGAGCTGATCGTTCCCTGTGGCATTCGCGACCGCGGCGTGACCAGCATGAAGCAGAAGTCGACTCCGCGCCGTCGCTGGAACAGGTGGCCAATTCCGTATCCCGGCACTTTGGCCGCGTTTTCGGTCGCCAGATGGTATGGGTGGAAGCGATCGAAGATCTGCTGCCGTACGCGCACACCGTCACTGCGGGATTGCTCTAGAATAGGAAGTTCGCCGTAGCGAAAGGGAGTCCATGCCGACCGATGTGATCATGCCCCAGATGGGCGAGTCGATTTTTGAAGGAACCATCACCAAGTGGCTGAAGAAGCCGGGTGACACGGTGCAGCGGGACGAGCCTCTGTTTGAGATCTCGACCGACAAGGTGGACGCCGAAATACCATCGCCCGCCAGCGGCGTGCTCACTGAAGTCAAGATCGCCGAAGGCAACACCGTCCAGATCAATACCGTCGTGGGCGTGATCGGCGACGCCGACGGCCAGCCCGCCGCGGCTCCTGCTCCCAAGGCTGCCAGCGCCAGCGCCCGCTGCCCCGGCGGATGCGAAGATTGACCCGCCCAGCGCCGGCCAACTCACCCGCTCCCGTGGCGGCAGCCCAAGCCGCGGCGTCCGGCCTCACTGCACCGACGTCATCATGCCCCAGATGGGCGAATCGATTTTCGAAGGCACCATCACCAAGTGGCTGAAAAAACCCGGCGACACGGTGCAGCAGGACGAGCCGCTGTTCGAGATCTCGACCGACAAGGTGGATGCCGAGATTCCTTCGCCCGCGGCCGGCGTGCTTTCGGAAATCAAGGTTCAGGCCGGCACCACCGTCCAGATCAACACCGTCGTCGCTACCATCGGCGTCGGCCGGAGTCCGCTGCCGCGGCTGCCAAGCCCGCCGCACCCGCCGCGAAGCCCGCAACCCCAGCACCGGCCGCCGAAGTGGAGACCGAAAGCGACACGGCAGACGCAGAAGCGGGAGAACGCGTCCGTTCCTCGCCTCTGGTGCGCCGCATCGCCAAGGAAAACAATCTGGATCTGCGCCAGGTTCCGGGTACCGGATCGGCGGGCAGGATCACCAAGGAAGATATTCTCGGCTATCTGGCCAAGGGCGACCCGCACCCGCGGCCCCAGCCGCGCCCGCCGCACCCAAACCAGCCGCACCCGCGCCCGCGCCTGCCGCGGCCAAACCGCCCGCGCCCGCCGCGCCGCCGGTCGCCATGCCTGGGGATGAACTGGTGCCCCTGACCCGCATGCGTTCCATCATCGCCCAGCGCATGGTCGACTCCAAGCACACCAGCGCCCATGTGCACACCGTCTTCAAGATCGACATGAGCCGCATCGTGCGCATTCGCGAGAAAGAAAAATCCAAGTACGAGCAGCGCAACGGCGTCAAGCTCACCTACATGCCGTTCCTTTCCCGCGCGGTGATCGCCACCCTGCGCAAGATGCCCATCGTGAACGCTTCGATGGAAGGCGACGCCATTCGTTACCACAAGAACATCAATCTGGGCATTGCTGTAGCCCTGGAATGGGGTCTGATCGTGCCCGTCATCCGCCAGGCGGAGGACAAGAGCTTTCTGGGCATCGCGCGAGCGATCGTCGATCTGGCGGAAAGAGCCCGGGCCAAGAAGCTGAAGCCGGAAGAAGTGGCTTCTGGCACTTTCACGATTACCAATCCCGGCATTTTCGGCGAGCAATTCGGCACCCCGGTCATCAATCAGCCGGAGTCCGCCATTATGGGGGTCGGCGGCCTCTTTAAAGAACCAACCGTAGTTACCGATGAGAACGGCTCCGACTCCATCGCCATCCGCAGCATCATCCGTCTCACCCTGGGCTTCGATCACCGCATCATCGACGGGGCCGATGCGGGCCGCTTCATGGCCGAAGTCAAAGAAGTACCTGGAAAACTGGAACGAGGACATCGGCTAGAGGCGTACAGGCGCGCACAAAACAACAAGGGATAGGACGGGTGCCCCAGGTTCGCCACAGCGTACCTGGGCCGAAAGCGACGGGGCGAAGCCCCATCAAACGCTTCGAATGAAACCCTATATAGAAACCAACTGACTCCTCGAACTCTGTCCCTTCCACGCAACTTGGGTGCCCCATCATCTCGCTCGTTTTTCGCGAGATGTGGGATACCACGAACCTAAACCCTTCCCCAGACAGATCAAAACCCCACCCGGAAGAACCCCACTACAGCCGGCTCCGGCCTCCAACACCCGAGCCACCGCTTCCTCCGCCGTATCCGCGGTCGCCGAAAGATGCCCCATCTTCCGCCCCGCCCGGGCCGTGTGCTTCTCATACAAATGCAAACTAACCTCCGGCACCGCCAGCGCCCGCGCGAACCGCGGCTCGTCTTTCCAGCCAAAGATCCCCCAGCAAATTCGCAATCGCCGCCGGCCGGACAATCCGCACATCGCCCAGGGGCAAATCGCACACCGCGCGCACCGCCTGCTCAAACTGGCTGGTGACGCAGCACCGCTCGCTGGCGTGGTAGCTGTTGTGCGGCCGCGGCGCCAGTTCATTCACAAACAGTCCTCTCCCCGGTCACGAACATCTCCACCGCCAGCAAGCCCTCCAGCCTCAGCTGCCGCGCCATGCTGATCGCGAACTCCTGCGCCTGGGTTCTCCAACGCCGCCGGTATCGAAGAGGGCAGCGCGCTCCACACCAGAATCTGCTGCTCATGATGATTGGTAGCCGCCGGGTAAGCCACCACCTGCCCACTGGGATTGCGCGCCACCATCACCGAAATCTCCAGTTGCAGGTCGAACGCCTGCTCGGCCACGCAGGGTTGCTCGCCCAGCGCCCGCCAGGCAGCTCCAGCCCCCGTCGCTTTTCCCTCGAGCTTCACCTGGCCCCGGCCGTCGTAGCCGCCCTGCGCGCGCTTGAGAAAAATCCGGTTCCCCAACTCGGCCATCGCGTCCGCCAGATCAGCTTCCGAATACACTGCCCGATACGGCCCCACCGGGAAGCCCTGATCGCGCAACCAGTTTTTCTGCCGGATCCTATCCTGCACCATGGCCAGGATCTCCTTACCCGGGCGCACTGGCGCATGCCGGTCCGCCGCCTCCAGCGAAGCAATCGAGATCTGCTCAATTTCCAGCGTGATCACATCGCAGCCGCGCGCCAGGTCGGCGGCCGCCTTGGCGTCATCCCACGAGCCGACAAAGCACGCATCCACCACAAAACGCGCCGGGCAGGAGGGGTCCGGGTCCATCACCTGCACCCGGTAGCCCAGCGAGCGCGCGGCCATGGCCGTCATGCGGCCCAATTGCCCGCCACCCAGGATCCCAATGGTCGAGCCCTGAACGATCGCGCTCAAACCGGCAACTCCGTGTCCAGCACTTCCTGCGCTGCGCGCCTGCCGCCAGGAGCGAAGCCTGCTTCCCAGCTCCGGATCGTGACCGGCCAGGATCGCAACCGCCAGCAACGCCGCGTTGGCCGCTCCCGGCTTGCCGATAGCCAGGGTCGCCACCGGGATCCCCTTGGGCATCTGCACGATCGAAAGCAGGGAATCGATCCCCTGCAGGCAAGTGGAAGGAACCGGCACTGCCAGCACCGGAACGATCGTTTTGGCGGCCAGCATTCCCGGCAAATGAGCCGCGCCGCCAGCGGCGGCAATGATGATCTTCAGTCCCCGCGGCTCTGCCTGCTCGGCATACTGAAAGAGCCAGTCCGGGGTACGATGCGCAGAGACAATGCGCGCTTCATGGGGGATGGCGAACTCCCGCAACAGGTCAAGGCAGGGCAGAAGCACCTCGTAATCGCTCTTGCTGCCCATGACCACGCCAACCACTGGAGAGGCGTTCATCTGCCGATTATCCCACCTGGCTTGACTAGACGCGTAGCTCCCGCCGCGCTGTCTCCGCAATGCGCGGCAGATCGGACGTGGTCATCACCCGAATGCATGTTCTTCCATCGTTTCCACCCGCAAACCGGTACTGCGCGATCTGCGTTCCTCGTCCGGCTCGTTGTCGCCTCCGGCCAGGCGATGGGCTCTATGATCGCGGTCAGCTCCAGATCCGCCTTCTCTTCCCGCTTCACCCCCGCAACTAGGCTCAGCGCGCTAAAGGCCAGCAGCTTGGCATCGTCGGCATCGCTTTCGAGCGAAATCGCCTGGAACATCTGCACCACTCCGTTAGGCTTATAGCCGCAATCGATGCGCAAGGGATCGCCCGCCTTGGTGTAGCTCGGCGGCCGCAATCTGCTTGCGCATCAGCGCCCACACCCCAGCCTCTTCAAACGTGTGTCCGCATGGCGGCATGCAGGGCGGAGCGGCCGCTGCGCCGCTGCGTCTGCGTTCGCGCCGTGGGGTGTCGACATACAGGCGCATCAGATCTTCCAGGCCGGCAATGAAACTCTCCGCCAAATGCGCCTTGCTTTCGGTAATCTGTAAGCCATTGGAAAGCGACTCTTCCAGCAGGGTCATGATGGGCTTGGCATCATGACCCTGCTGGCGTGCGCAAGCGCTGCCCGATCTCGATCTCCAGTGCTTCGAGCATCGCCGTATGTCCGCGTCCGGATCGAGGCACCGGACTCGGCTCCAGTCCCGGGTAAAGCGCAGCGCGCTCTGTTCTCCCTCGGCGGCGCGAAGCAACACGCCGATATTGACGAACTCGTTCTTCACCGGATCCGGCACATAACGGATGAGTTGAAACTCGCACTGCTTCCGCTCCGCCATGCCTTCTCCTTTCGCCTCCCGCCCAACCTTCTCGGCCCGTCCCACCCGCTCTATCTATCTTGCACCCACTCTACCTCCCCCAACTCTCTCCCCCCATCTCTTTTCCCTCCTCCTCACCCCAATTCGGAAATGGCCTCCTCGCCGATTCCCCGAATGCCACGATCAGCTCCCTCACCCGCGCCCGGCGCGCCAGCAAGCGCTCCAGCAGCCCTCCAGCGCGCTCACATCGCCCCCGTACCAATCCGGCGGAATCATCTCCGCAATGCCCCAGGCGGTCTCCGGGGTCAAAACTCTCAATGCGGCTGAGCCACGGCTCGAAGCTCGCCCAGCCAGTGACCCCACGGTAGACCGTATTTTCGGCAAAAACACCGCCCAGGCTGGACGTCGATGAACTTCCAATCTCCGGCATGGAAGCAATATCCCTGGTCGATAAACGTGGCGCTTGTAGCGGCTCTCCCGCCGGCTCTTTTGAAAGACGGCCTGCCGTGCCATTGATGTTGCAGGTCCATTTGTCCAGCGCCAGGATCCCGGCAAACTCGCCCAGGTTGCGCACCTCCAGCAGTTGCTGCTCGGGCAGGTAGTCGACTGTCTGCCCGGGCATCAGCCCTCCCACCCAGCGGGAGGCGAAATGCAGGCCGGGCTGGCATCGCTGCGCGCCTCCGCGCAGCTCGATGGTCAGCTCTGCCGTATTTTGGATCAGCCACTCGCTGACCTCGATCACCTCTGAGGGGGGAACCGCAGCCCGACCGCGGCCGCCAGCCGGGTGGCCAGCAACTCATTGGCCAGCACCCGGACATGCTGCGGATTGTTGCGGAATTTGACCACGTAAAGATTGTTATCGGAGGCCAGCATCAGGTGGCTCTGGGCTCCGCCCCGCATACGTCGAATCTGCTGGATCGCGATCACCGCCAACGAAGTCACCCTCGCGTCGCTTAGGCCGCCGCAAGTAGCAGCATACTCGAACCGCTCCGCCGCTTCTGGTAGCATCGCCACGGAGGAAGCACATGGATCAGGTTGTCACCACCCCGAATGGCTCGCGCCGCAATGAAGATATCGCTTTGGATTTGTTGAAGTTTGTCGCTGCGTCGGCGGGGATCATGGGCAAAGGAACTTCGCCGGCTGCTGGTTTCGTCGCCGCCTCCGGCTCCAAGCCCGAAGACCAGGTGAACCAGTTACTCGCCCTGTACACAAAATGCCTCGGTGCGGTCCAGGGAAAATAAGTCAAACTACCCATGACAGAAAGTCACGATGCTCAGCCTTTTCGCTTCTGCCGTATCGAGAGCAATCGCTGTCGGCGCGGCTTTTTCTCAAAAAAAGCCGCATTTCACTACGCTCGCCTGTGCCGATGAGAAGTGAAAATGTTCTCAGCGTCGCCGTCTTTGGCGCCGGAGCCTTTGGCCGCAACCATCTGCGCATCTACCGCCAACTGGAGCAGTCCGGTTGCGGCGTGCGGCTGGCTGCGATCGTGGACACCGATCCCGCCGCAGCCGAAAAGCTGAGCGCCGGCAGGACAATCTCGCTGTCTTTTCTTCCCCGGAAGCATGCCTCGAGGCATGCCGCGCAGGGGCAGCTCCATCTGGACGCGGTCTCCATCTGCGTGCCCACCTCGGCCCATTATGCCGTGGCCTCCCAGGCCCTGGCTCAGGGACTCGACGTGCTGCTGGAAAAGCCCATCGCCGTCACCCTGGCTGAGGCCGATGCTCTGGTGGCGCAGGCGGCAGCCGGCGGCCGGATCCTGCAGGTAGGTTTGCTGGAGCGATTCAATCCCGCGGTGACCGCCGCTGCAGTCGTTGGTCAACGGGCCGATGTTCTTCGAAGCTCACCGACTCAGCGTCTTCCACCGCCGGGCTCTCGATGTCGACGTGGTGCTTGGACCTGATGATCCACGATCTGGACATCGTGCTTGAGCTTTGTGCGTCCCCGGTGCGCCAGCTTCATGCCGTTGGGCTGCGGATCTTGTCGTCCCAGGTGGACATCGCCAACGTCCGCCTGGAATTTGCCTCCGGCTGCGTCGCCAACTTCACCGCCAGCCGGGTCAGCACGGAGACCGTTCGCAAGCTGCGCTTCTTCCAGCCCCACCAGTACCTCTCCATCGATTACGCGCGCCAGGATCTGCTCGTCATCAACGTCGCGCCGGGAGAGAGCGGCGCCCAATGCATCGCTGGCCGTCAACAAGCCGGCCATCCAGGGAGGGGAACCGCTGCTTCTGGAGATCCAGGCATTTCTGGACTCGGTGCGCACCCGAAGCCGCCCCCGGGTCACCCCGCAGCAAGCCCGCGACGCGCTGGCTCTCGCCCTCGAGATCAACCAGGCCATCCAGGCCCACGCCCTCCGCGCCGGCCTGGCCTGATAGACAGGCTTTAGAGTGTGCGTGAGCGCCAAAGATTTAGGTATCCAGTCCCGTAGGGACGGCTGAACTTAGCCCAGGACGTAGTCCTGGGTTTGCCATGCACATTCGAAAAGTCCCGTAGGGACGACTGAAAATGGGCCGCGACGAAGGCCTGGATAAACCTTCAGTCGTCCCTAGGGGACTCATGTCCTTCGAGTTTCTACCCAGGATTGCGTCCAGGGCTAAGATCAGCCGTCCCTTCGGGACTCAACCGCCTACGATCCACACGACACACACGTTAGGCCCGGGAGGTCTGCCTGACCGTTAGCCCGCTAAGGCATGTTCTGCACTTTGTACCCCTCGGGCACCTTCGACTCGAACTGCTCGTCGGGCAGCGGCTGGTTGAACGTAATCTTCTCCACCGTGAGCGCGATCCGGTATTCCTCCAGCGGACGGTTGATGGTGATCGTGCTGGGAAACAGCATGCCGTTGAAGGTCTGATACGGCCCGTAGAGCACCTGGGTCTCCAGATCCCCGTCCCTGTTATAAATGTCCTGCTCCGTAGGCATCAGGTTGACCCGGCTGAACTGAATCACCTGCCGCGGCTGAAAAACCTTGACCACTCCGGGAGCCCCACCCTCCTTGCCGGGATCAAACACTGTCAGCTCGTACTGCGGCGTTTCAATAATTGCTTGTTCTTGGGGTCCACCGTCGTGGCGCTGGAATTGGTCAAAGAAACGATCCGGTCGGGAGGAATGCTGTGAATCAGAATGGACTGGAGAAAGAACTCCGGACGCAAATTCTCCAGCGGATTCGCGGCTGGCTTGGTCACTGCATTGCTGCCGATGATCGCCCGGCTCTTGGGCGGAATCAGCAGGGTGAAATTCTCGCCGTTGCTGGCCAGATCAAACGCGTGGGTGCGAAAAACCGGGACCAGCCCTAACACCCGCAGCATCGTCGGCTTGCGGAAAAGAATATAGCCCTGGATCGAGGTGTAATCGGTCTCCTGCCCTTTGTGGGCTCCTCCCACCGAAGCGGCAAAGTCCACCGTGGCGGTCAGCGAGTTCACCTGCTCGTAGCGGTGATTGATCGCCTCCACCAGCTGCACCGCGTCGGCGTTCAGTGCTACCCCGGCCAATTTGGGCTGCTGCAGCTTGCGGGTGTGGCTCAGGCATCCGGTCAAGACCGGTACCAGCAGCGCCAAAAACTTCAACCAATCTCTCCGCATCAATTCAACTCAGGAACTGCGAGTATAGAGCAACCGCACCGTCACGACCCTCAATGGGCCCCCTGCAAACTCTTGAGGCCCCGCCGGTAGGCAGTCACGTTCCGTTCATGTTCCTCGAGCGTGGTGGCGAATCGGGAGTGCCCGGCTGCAGCCGGATCGGCAACAAAATAAAGAAACTGGCTGTCCGCAGGATGCATCGCCGCTTGCAGCGAGGCGGTTCCCGGGCTGCAGATGGGTCCCGGTGGCAGACCCGTATGGCGGTAGGTGTTGTAGGCCGAGTCCCGCTTCAGGTCAGACTGGTAAATCGTTCCCCGGTATTGCTTCTCCAGCATGGCGGCATAGATCACCGTGGGGTCCGTCATCAGCGGCATGTCCTTGGCCAGCCGGTTCTGGAGCACGCTGGCGACCAGCGGCCGGTCTTCCGCCACCGGCGTCTCTTTTTCCACCAGCGAGGCCAGGGTCACCATGCGGTGATAGTTCCCGGTCAGGCCGATCGCCGCGCTGTTCTGGCGGAACCTCCGCACCATCGCGCGCCAGCATCTGCTGCGGTGTCAGCTGCGCTGAAAGCGGTAGGTATCGGGAAACAGATAGCCTTCGAGGGTCTTGGCTGTGGGGTCCAGATCGGCAATCAGGGCCACGTCCTGGCTGGCTGCGGCCAGAAAACGGTCCTTTGACCCCAGTTGCGCATCCTCTACCGCCTGGGCGATGTCGAAAAGGTTGTAGCCTTCCGGAATCGTCACTGTGCGGGTGTAAACATCGCCCCGCACGATGCGGTTGTACACCGCCGGCAGCGCCGCCGGCTGGACGAACTGATATTCGCCCGCTTTCAGTGTTCCCCCGCGCACCAAATGCCAGAAATCAAAGGCATATTGGCTGCGGATGATGCCATGCTCGGCCAGCAATACACCGATAGCGCGCGTACCCATGCCGGGAACCACTTCGACAATCGTCTCGCCGGCGGCGTGGCCGGCTTCACCAGCTCCCGGTAGCCGAGCGCAAGCAAACCTGCCACCAGGAGCAAAACAACGAGCAAAAAACGTCGCACAAGCGGGGACCTTGGGGATTGGATTCTCCACCTGGATTTTATGATGCGATTCTCTTGTTTGCTTGAAATTGCACCACAAGCGGAGCAGGCGTAGGAGTAACATCCGCAAAGGCCGCCATCCGCCATGCACGAATCGAACCAACCCGCCGCCCGCATCCTGGGTCTCGACGTCGGTGATCGCCGGGTCGGTGTCGCTGTCTCCGACGAGCTGGGGCTCACCGCCCAGCCCGTCCTCACCCTGCTGCGTAAAAACCGGCGCCGGACCTCGGTTCCCTGGCCCGGCTCATTCGTAAATATGGCTGTGCCCGGGTGGTGGTGGGCAACCCGCTGTACATGTCCGGCGACATCAGTCCCCAGGCCCTTAAGGCGCAGGACTTTGCCCGGCGCATTGCAAGAGCACACGGGAGTGGAGGTGACCCTGTGGGATGAACGGCTCTCTACCACCGAGGCGCATCGTCACCTGGATGCCGCCGGCCGCATCCCCTCGGACCGTCGCGCCGTGATCGATCAGGTGGCTGCCGTGCTCATCCTGCAGAGTTTTCTGGATTCCCGGTCCGCCGGCCATAACCAGGGTTGAGAGACTCCCCTGCGGGCGAACTCTCCGTCGTATAATCGACTTTTGCTGCGATGGGCCCGTCTATCAAGCGCGGCTGCGGGTGGCGTACCCGCCACATGAACCACAGGCTCTGAAATCAGGACACGAAAGAACGTAGCGCGGACGGCCACGCGCACTCGGATCACAGCGAAATGCCTGAACATATAAAGAAAAAGCTGGAAGAACAAATTCGCGTGCTGGAGCACGAGCTGACCCATGAGCTGCCGATCGAGATCAAGAAAGCAGCCTCGCTGGGTGATCTGAGCGAAAACGCGGAGTACCACATGGCCAAGCAGCGCCAGGTCTTCGTCAACGCGCGCCTGGGCCAGCTCAAGAAGCGCATGGCCGAACTCGCGCTGGTGAACTTATCCAATATTCCCAGGGACAGAATCGCCTTCGGCTCCACCGTCGTGGTCTTCGATACCACCAAGAATGAAGAGATCACCTATAAGCTGGTCACCAGCGAGGAATCCGATGTGAACCAGGGCCTGATCTCCACCACATCGCCCATCGGCCGCGGCCTGGTCGGCAAGCAGGTTGGCGACGTCGCCGCCATTGTGACCCCCAACGGCAGGCGCGAACTCGAGATTCTCAAGCTCACGACGATTCACGACGAGGCAATGACCGCGACTGACCTGGACCGCTGCCTTCGGCAAGGGCTGCGGGGTCATCTTGCAGCGCATCGTGGATGGGCTTGCGCTTACCCGTATTTCGCCCAACGTTCTGACTTTCCTGGGCCTGGTGATCAACACCGCCGCCGCCATTCTGTTCGGCTGGGCCAACGAGCACAACTTCGTTCGCCTGTTCCTCTACGCCGGCCTGGTCATCATCGGCGCCGGTATCTTCGACATGGTCGATGGACGGGTGGCGCGCCAGACCCAGCAGGTCACCATCTTCGGAGCCTTCTTCGATTCGGTCATCGATCGCTACAGCGACGTGGTTCTCTTCTTCGGCCTGCTGGTGTTTTATGCCCGCGGCAACCGCTTTTTCTACGTCGTGCTGACCGCCTTTGTCATGGTCACTTCGCTCATGGTCAGCTACACCCGGGCCCGTGCCGAAGCCCTGATCGGTTCCTGCAAAGTCGGCTTCATGGAACGGCCCGAACGCGTAGTGCTCATCATTCTGGGAGCCCTCTTCAATCGCTGGGGCGTGATGGCCCCGGTCCTTTGGGTGTTAGCGGTCTTGTCCACCATTACCGTCATCCATCGCATCAGCTACACCTATCAACGCACCAAGCCCCAGCTTGCCCAGCCACAACCCACGGAGTCGCCGTCCACCGAGCGTCGCCCCCAGGGCAGCACCACCGCGGCGCGGTCTGCCACCGGTGATCTCACTCCCGCTCCCCGCGCCTGACGATGACCCTAGGCGCCTCCCCTCGCTCACCTGTACTGCTGGTTCATGGCGGCGCCTGGGACATCCCCGCCGATCAACTGCAAGCCCATAACTTCGGCGTCATCCGGGCCGTCGACGTCGGCTATGCCCTGCTGAGCCGCGGAGCCTCCGCCCTGGACGCAGTCGAAGCCGCCGTCACCGTCCTCGAAGACGATGAAACCTTCGATGCCGGCCGAGGCAGCTTCCTCACCGCCGATGGACGGGTGCAACTCGACGCTCTGCTGATGGACGGCGCCACCCTGCGCGCCGGGGCCGTCGCCTGCGTGGAGCGGCTGAAGAACCCCATCCAGGCAGCCCGCCTGGTGCTCGAGCGCAGCCCCCATGTTTATCTCGTTGGCCAGGGCGCGGAAGCGTTCGCCCAGCAAAATGGAATGGCTCTGATCGATAACTCCGAGCTGATCATCGATCGCGAGCGCCGTAGCCTGCAGGAAGCCAAAGCGCAAGCCAGCGCCGGCATCCCAGACTCCACCTTTGCCGGGGATCCCACCGGCTCGCATGACACCGTGGGCGCGGTCGCCCTGGACGCGGACGGAAACCTGGCCGCTGCCACCTCCACCGGGGGCACCCGGAACAAGACGCCGGGCCGGGTCGGCGACTCCTCGGTCATCGGTTGCGGCGGCTACGCCGACAATCGAAGCGCGGCGGTATCGCTGACCGGATGGGGCGAGCCGATCATGAAGCTGGTCCTGGGCAAATGGGCCGTCGACCGTGTGCCGCTCCTGGGCCCGGAACAAGCCGCCGAAGACGCCATCGCCTATCTCCACGCGCGTCTCGAAGGATACGGCGGCATCATCCTGCTCGGCCCGGACGGCCGCTTCGGCATCGCACACAACACCCCGCGCATGGCCTGGGCCCTGTGTGATCAGGATGGCGTCCGCACCGGCACCCATGTAGCCGAAGCTTAGGTCATGAACTCTCCCACCCTCATCCTCGCCTCCGCCTCGCCTCGCCGGAGGGAACTGCTGGCCCAGGCCGGCTACTCATTCACGGTCCAGCCCTCCTCCATCCCGGAGTCACGCCGGCCAGAAGAGGACGCCATCCGTTTTGCCACCCGGCTCGCTAGGGAGAAGGCCGAAGAAGTGTTCGCCCGCCAACCCCCGTCCACCGAGCCTTTGATCGTCCTGGGCGCCGATACCGTAGTTGTTTGCGATGGGGAAGTCATGGGTAAGCCGGCGGATGCCGCCGACGCCGCGCGCATGCTGCTGCTGCTATCCGGCCGTACGCATCAAGTCGTGACCGGCGTGGCGGTAGTCTGGGGCCCAGGCGCAGCCGAAGTAGCCGCCGAAATGACCCAGGTGACCATGCGTACGCTCTCGCCCCAGGAAGTCGCCGATTATGTAGCCGGTGGCGAGCCCACGGACAAGGCGGGCGCCTACGCCATTCAGGGCAAAGCCGGAAGATGGATTCCCCGCATCCACGGTTGCTACTTCAACGTAGTCGGGCTTCCCCTGGCCCTGGTCACCACCCTGCTCGAAGGAGCCGAACAGCGCCTTCTCACGATCGGCCGCCTGTGAAGGGTACGGCCTTTTAGGCCGTACATTTAATTATCAAGATGGATCGGCTTTAGCCGCCGAGGGATGCTTAAACCAGTTCGGAAGATACCCTCAGGGGCTTAAAGCCCCTCGTAGCTTGCGTGGTGAACGTACGGGCTGAAGCCCGTACCCTTCAAACAAGCGAGTCCTACAACGAACCCCTCTTCTCTCCCTTGGGACGAAGCAACTGCGTGGAGCACAGAACGAAGATAGTCAGCAGAGTCACATCAAAAGCGGCCAACATACTGTCCCTTTCCGCGGTCTACCGCAACGAAAGGCCGCCGATCATCGCCGCAAGCAGTGCCGTCCTGGGAACCAGAGCATCGAGCAGAATGGATTCGTGCGAAGCATGTGCGCCTTCGCCCACCGCACCCATTCCGTCCAGTGTCGGGATCCCCAAAGCCGAGGTAAAATTCCCGTCCGAACCTCCGCCTGTCGCTGCTTCCTGCAGTTGGAAACCCAGCCCCGCGGCCATTGTTGCGGCGCGCCGGAATAATGTAACCGTCCCGGAAGTTCTCTCCATCGGCGGCCGATTCAACCCGCCCGTAATTTCCAGCCTGCACTGCCGGTCTACGGCGCGCAAAGACCGGAAGCGCCGCTCGATGCGCTCCGCGTCCACCGCCCTGGCAATGCGCACATCGAACTCCGCCCAGGCCTCGGCCGCGACCACATTAGACCGCGTCCCCCCGCCGATCACCCCGGCATTCACCGTGATCCCCCGGCGCGGGTCGGTAAAGCCGCTGGCGCGCTCGATCTGACGGCCCAGTTCCAACACCGCGCTGTGTCCCCGGTCGAAATCCACCCCGCTGTGCGCAGCCACCCCTTGCACTCGCAGGTGATAATGGCCCACGCCTTTTCTCGCCGTCTTGTACGCCCCAGGGATCCCCTGCGCGGGTTCCAGCACAAAAACCGCCGCGCATTTCCTCGCCAGTGACTCGGTAAGCGCTCGCGAACACTCGCTCCCGGTCTCCTCGTCGCTGTTGAGCAAAAACCACACCGGCCGGGTGAGCTGTCCCGCCTCCCGCAACATGCGCACGGCGGTCAGGGCCATCACCACGCCCGCCTTCATGTCCAGCACACCCGGGCCCCACGCCCGCCCCTGGCGCACCCGGAAAGGCATCTTCTTCAATGTGCCCAGGGGCCAGACCGTGTCCAGGTGGCCCAGCAGCAGCAACGGCTTCCCCCCGCTCCGGGCGGGCCCGAAACGGCCTACCAATAGGTCCCCGGCGGTCTTTTGTTTGCTGCGCTGGGTTTTGCCCCCGCTGGCTTTCATCCACCGCTCCACCAGCGATACACAGCCATTCACTCCCGCCCGGTCTTCCGTGGGAGACTCCAGGCCCACCAGCTCCCCGATCATTTTCAGCATTTCCGGCTGCCGTTTGGCCGCCGCCCGGGACACATCGCGGTAACTTTCCATCATCTTTCTCCTCTCCCGGTAAACCTAACACCCTCGTTGTACGTCTTATAGCCCGATCAGTTTGTGTCGTATTTGCCACACCACAACTTTTCTAATCCTAGGTACTCTATGACTTTGCGACTCGCAAGCCAGGAATACTGATACGTGGAAGCAGACCACTTAGAAAAGACCATCGCGTCGGTGATTGAATTCTCAGGAATCGGTCTCCACAGCGGGGCGCCGGTGAACATGCGGTTGCTGCCCGCTCCGGCAGGCTCGGGAATCGTCTTTCGCCGCACCGATCTGGACAACTACGAAATCCCCGCCACCGGCAGGAATGTCGCCAAAGTCAGCTACGCCACCAGCATCATGCGCCAGGGGGTGCTCATCTCCACCACCGAGCATCTTTTGTCCGCCCTCATCGGCATGGGCGTCGACAACGTCATCATCGAACTCGACAACCTGGAGTTACCCATTCTCGACGGCAGCGCGCTGCCCTATGTGGAGGCGTTCGCCGATGTGGGCATCCGCAGCCAGCGCCGCCGCCGCCAATATCTCCGCATCCTGAAAAGTGTCGAAGTGCGCGAGAATGGCAAGTTCATCGCGGTCTATCCCGGCGAAGGCTACAGCATCACCTACGACATCCATTTCGCTGCACCCCATCGGCCGCCAGGCATTCACCGTCGACCTCGCCGCCGGAGCCTTTGGCTCTCAGATCGCCGCCGCCCGCACCTTCGGCTTCCGCGAAGATGAAAAAATGCTGCGGGATATGGGGCTGATCCGCGGCGCTTCCGAAGAGAACGCGATCATTCTCTGCGATGGCCAGGTGCAGAACGGCCCGCTTCGTTTTGACGACGAATTCGTCCGCCACAAAGTGCTTGACCTGATTGGGGACCTTGCCCTGGTGGGACATCGCATCCTTGGCCGGGTCGTGGCCGAGCGCGCCGGACACGCGATGCACACCGCGCTGGTATCCCGCCTGCTCCGCGATCGCTCGGCCTGGGACCTGGTGCAACTGCCCGCTCCAAAGCGAACGCTGGTGCCGGTCGGCGCTGCCCGTCTCGCGACTGCCTAGTACTCCGCAGTCAGTATTCAGCCAGGATGGAGTTCTCGGGAACGGGAGCCGCCTCCGCTTCGCGCGAAGCTCGCACCACATCGCCGATAGCATATTTGAGCTCGTTGATGCCCGCGCCGCTCACCGCGGAGATAGCAAAAAACGGCAGCTTGCGCCGCTTGGCCATCGCCCGCAGCTTCTTGAGCTTTTCCGGATTGGCCACATCCGCCTTCGACCCCACCACCAACATCGGCTTTTCGTCCAGGCCATGTCCGAAGCTCTTCAACTCCGCCATGATTACCCGGAAGTCCTCCACCGGGTCCGGCCTTCCGCTGGCGTCCGAAACATCCACCAGGTGCACCAACACCCGCGTCCGCTCGATGTGGCGCAGAAACTGCACGCCCAGGCCGGCGCCCAGGTGCGCCCCCTCGATCAAACCGGGAATATCGGCGACCACATAGCTGTCTTCGTGCGGCGGCTCGCCCACCGACACCACCCCCAGGTTTGGCTCCAGGGTAGTGAAGGGGTAGTCGGCAATCTTGGGCTTGGCGGCGGAGATGCGGGAGATAAGCGTGGACTTGCCGGCGTTGGGATACCCCACCAGCCCCACATCGGCCAGCAGCTTCAGCTCCAGCCGGTAAGCCCGTTCTTCGCCCTCCCTGCCGGCTTCCGATTCCCGCGGAGCCTGGTGAGTGGCGGTAGCAAAATGCTGGTTGCCCCGTCCTCCCCGTCCGCCCTTGGCGGCGATGATGCGCTCATCGGGGCGGCGGAAGTCATGCACCAGCGCGCCCGTCTCATCGTCATACAGCACGGTGCCCACCGGCACTTTCAAAATCGTGTCCACGCCTTCCCGGCCGCTGCAATTCGATCCTTCGCCGTGCCGTCCGCGTTCCGCCTTATGTTCGGGATTGAAGCGGAAGTGAACCAGGGTATTGTGCCGTTCGCTCGACTCCATGATGACGTCGCCGCCGCGTCCGCCATCTCCGCCGGAGGGGCCGCCCCGCGGGAACAAACTTCTCCCGCCGGAAGGCAACGCACCCATTGCCGCCATCCCCCGCCTTGACCCGAATCCGAGCCTCATCAATAAACATAGCCATCCCAGTGTAGCCCCACTACCCCGCAACAAATCCCGTCCCCAATCGCTCGTTTTCGCGAGATTGGGATACCAAGGCTCTCGACATTCAGCCTTTAAAGTCGAGAAAATTCAAAGGAACAGGACGGGTGCCCCAGGTTCGCACCAGCGTATACCCGGATTTCCTGTCGAATCTCCTGGTGTTGACGAACTTCATGCGGCTTTCCTTAACGAAAGCCGCACGCGCATCCGTTGGTGGCGCCCCGTGCAGGAAATCCGGGAACCTGGGCCGAAGATGACGGGGCGAAGCCCACGAACGATGTCGGTCAGATTGCGGCTACGGCACCATCACCCGAGGAACCCGGGACCGAATCGCGCACAGCACTTCCCACGGGATGGTCCCGGCCAGATCCGCCAAATCCCACGCGTCGATCGGACTCTTCGCCTTGGCTCCCCAGCAGCACCACCTCATCCCCAATCGCAGCCCCGGGAATCCCGGTAACATCCACCACCGTCTGGTCCATCGAAACCCGCCCGGCGATCGGCGCTCTTTTGCCGCGCATCAACACATCCCCCGGTTCGAAAGCAAGCGGTTATACCCATCCGCATACCCCACCGGCAGCAAAGCAAGCCGCGTCTCCCGCTCGGCCGACGAAGGTGTGGCCATACCCGGCGGTCTCGCCCGCCTGCAGAGTGCGCAACGACGTCACCTGCGTCTTCCAGGCCAGCACCGGAGCAAACCCAGACCTCACCCTCCCACGAAATCCCATCCAGCGTGAGCCGGTCGAGATAGCCATACAGCGCCAGTCCAGGACGCAGCATCAGCCGCGCTCCTATCCGCGCAGCCATCTCCAGCAAAATCTCCCGGTCGGGTCCCGCAACGATGCTCGAAGAGTTCCCCGCATGCAGCCACTCCGGCCGCAGCCCGCGCCCACGATCAACTGCAGCGCCGACTCCAGCCCCGCCAACTGGGGATTGGGCGCGAACGGAAGACATGGTCTCCGGCGCGCTGAAGTGAGTCATCACGCCCTCCAGCCGCAGGCACGAACCGATCCAGCAAAGCGAGCCAACAGCGCAGGAGCATCCGCCACACCGCACCCCCTGGCGCGACATCCCGGTATCGAATCTCCAGGTGGACCGCGATCGACCCGGCCGGCATGCCGCGCGCCGAGCCCCGGCCTCTTCCAACAGATCAAGCTGCCAGGGCTCCCAAACCACGGGGGTCAACCCCTGGTCGATGACCATATCGGCTTCCCCGCGGAAAAATGCCAGACATCAACAGAATGCGCGGCTCCGGGCAGACCGCGCGCACCGCAGCGCCCTCCTCGGTGGAGGTCACCCCCAGCCACTCGCTCCCGCAGCCGCCAGCAACGGCGCGCACGCCAGCACATCGTGGCCATAGGCATTCGCCTTGACCACCGCCATCAGCTCAGCCTGGGAGCCTGCCACGCGGCGCAGCTGTTCGTAGTTGGCCAGCAGCCGGTGGCGCGAGACTTCCGCCCAAAGCGGTCGGGTAGGCATCAGCTGGCTAGAAATCCCCCGGCGCCTGGCCAAAGGCCATGTTCTCAAAGCGGGTGCATTCCGCGATGTAGGCCAGGTGCACCGAGCCGGTGGGACCATTGCGCTGCTTGGCGATAATGATCTCCGCCTTGTTCTTGGAGTCGGGATCTTCTTCCCCGTTCTCGTCCTTGTTGTAGTAGCTATCCCGATGAATAAACGCCACCACATCGGCATCCTGCTCGATCGAGCCGGATTCGCGCAGATCGGAGAGCATCGGCTTTTTATCTCCGCCGCGCTGCTTCCGAGGCGCGGCTCAGCTGGGAAAGCGCCACCACCGGCACCCGCAATTCCTTGGCCAGCGCCTTGAGTCCGCGCGAGATGGCCGACACTTCCTGGGTGCGATTTTCGTAGCCGCTTGCCGCCCCCGCCAAAGGTGGAGGCGCGTCATCAACTGCAGATAGTCGATCACGATCAGATCCAGGCCGCCTTGCTGCCGCTGCAGCCGGCGCGCCTTGGCCCGCATCTCCGAGAGCGCGATCGCCGGCGTATCGTCGATAAAAATCTTCGACTCCGCCAGCCGCTCCAGCGCCTCCATCAACTTGCCCCGATCCGCCTTGGGAATAAACCCGGTCTGAATCTTCTGCATGGACACCAGCGCCTGCGAAGCCAGCATGCGCCGCAGCAGCGACTCCTTCGACATTTCGAGCGAGAACACGGCCACGATTTTGCCGTCGCGCACCGCCGCGTTCTCCGCGATGTTGATCGCCCACGCCGTCTTGCCCATGCTGGGGCGGGCGGCAATGATGATCAGGTCGGAAGCCTGCAGGCCGCTGGTCATCTTGTCGAACTGGGTGTAGTGCGTGGCCAGCCCGGTAACTTCTTTCTGCTGCGCGTAAAGGTTGTCGATGGTCCCGAAGGAATCGCGGACGATCTCCGGAATCCCGGCAAAACCGCGCGTGATGCCGCGCTCTGAGACTTCGAGCAGGCCGGATTCGGCCGCATCCAGCACCACCAGCGCTTCATCGCTTTGGTCGGCTGCCCGCGTAATCGCCGTGTTGCAGATGCTGATCAACTGCCGCGACAGCGATTTGTCTTTGACGATGCGGACGTACTCTTCAATGCTTGGCCGCCGCGGCAGGCCCTCGGTGAGGGACGCGAGGTAGGCCACTCCACCCACCGCCTCTACCTCTTTGCGCCGCGCCAGCTCTTCCGCCAGGGTCACAATATCGACCGCCCGCTGGGCGTCGATCAACTCCGCCATGCGGCTGTAAATGCGCCGATGCGAGTCGAGCGAAGAAGTCTTCCGCGCGCAGTTTTTCCGCCGCCTCGTTATAGGAATGGTTATCGAGCAGGATCGCGCCCAGAATCGAACGCTCCGCCTCTACGCTGGCGGGCAGGCCGCGGTCCAACGACACATCAGAAAGGGTGGCCATGAGGAAAAACTCCAAGCTCAGTTTAGGCCACAACCACCCACTGCGGCCGAGCTGAGGGAACCCAGGTGCAAATGTGGACAAACGGTATGATTAAGTGAATGAGCTGTCGAATAAAATTTCTACTCCTTGCTCTTTGTGTGTGTTGCCGGGAGCGAGCGCCGGGGCGCAGCAAGGCGGCAACAAAACCAATGAAAACACTGCGCCGCCGGCCTTTCGCGAGATGCAGCAGGTGGAAGACCGTTGGTCCACGGCTGTGACCAAGCGCGATCAATACGCGCTGGAACTGGTCCTCGCTCCGCAGTACATTGGCATCTCCGCCAGTGGAGACGTCGTCACCCGCAACCAGCAAATCGCCCACCTGTTCGTCAAGAACTCCGGGCCCGACTCACTGCGAACAGAAGGTGATCAGCGTGCGCTTCGTGGGTGACGTTGCCATCGTCAACGGCACCTACGTCATGAGTTGGAAGGGCGAGAAGGGACCGGTGTTGGAGAAGGGCATTTTCTCTCACGTCTTCGAGCACGTGCGCGAAAACTGGCTTTGCCTCAACTCCCAGCGAACCGTAGTCGCCGAAGACAAGAAGGGCGAAAACCCCAAAGCAAAAAGCAGCGACGCGGAGCATTCCCTGCACATTCCCCTGGTCTACAAAGGACCAAATACCACCCAGCAACAAAAATAACCGTCGCGTTTCCAAGAAATGCCCAGCGGGACCTTTCTTGGAAACGCAGTAACCGATCGTTGATTGCCTAACTTTAAGCCGTGGCCGATTTCGCCATCTGAGCTTTGACCAGGCCCACGATCACCATGATCACCGCTCCACCAACACCACCGCCGCCCACACTCGACAGTATGGAAGACATATCCAGTCCTCCGCTCGCCGCCGGGGCAACAGCACCGGTCAACATGCTGAGCAGCTGACCTCCGCCAACACCACCAAGGATCCCGGCAATGGTATTGCCTATAGGTCCTAAATTGAACCTCTTCAACAGAGCGCCGGCTATATTTCCACCCACACCACCGCTGATCAGCTGTATAAGAATCGGCATCCAGTTCATTCGGTTTTCTCCTTGTTTTCTGCGTATGAAGTCGCAACTGTGCCCAGGGGCCGGAGGGGGAAACGTCACTACTAACTAAGAATTTGGCCGAGAGTCGGGGCCGAAACAGAAGGGGTAGCCCATTTATTCATATAAGTGCCACGCGTGCAACCCCATTCTTCTTGTTATTCGCCGCCTAACTCATATCTGGAGGCAATTACATTTTTATTCCATCAATCCCAGGCGGCCCTGCTTCGAGAAAACCGCTTGTACTCCCCTTGCGCTCGTCGTAGGATGGGTGGGTTTTAAACCGATAAAAATCTCGCTTTTATCTCACTGGAGTGCATATGAAGAAAATGGTTAGTTCGCTGCTGGCCGCAACCGCGCTGGCTGTAACCGCAATGATCGCTTCCCAGGCAGGTGTCGCCCAGGCCCCCGCAGGCGCACCAGCGGGAGCGACCGGGGTTTGTAATGATGGCTCCTATTGGACGGGCGCAACCAAGAGCGGCGCATGCCGCGGTCACAAAGGTGTGAAGACCTGGTACGCAGGGGGCGCGTCTGCGCCTGCAGCTGCGGCTGCACCGACTGCGCCTGCCGCCCCTGCCGCTGCCGCGCCTGCAGCTCCCGCTGCCCCGGCGGCGGCCGCTGCGCCGGCTGCGAAATCCAAGACCATGGCAGCGAATACCACGCCGGCAGCCGGCGGCGGACCCGGTATGGTGTGGCTCAACACCTCCACCAAGGTCTACCACTGCTACGGAACCAAGTATTACGGCACTACCAAGGCTGGCGCCTATATGACGGAAGCTCAGGCCAAGGCCAAAGGTGCGCACGCGGATGCGGGCAAGCCCTGCAGCTAAATCTGTACCAGGCTGAAATCTTCTCTACGGGGCAGTGGGCTTACTCAGACCACTGCCCCGTAGTTATTGATCACCGGTTGGTGACAAAGTCCGCACGGCAGCCACGATCCACCCAAATCCCGCGGTTATCGTATCCCCACGTTTGCCCCTGGATACACGGAGAACCGCTTCGTTGGTTAGTGAGCCGTACCCCACGGTTGGTATTCACCGGGCAGTAGTTTCGTTTGCCGTTGTTCGACGAACAGGTAATGGTCGTAGCGCCATATCCCGGTCCGCCACCATATCCCGGTCCACCGGGTCCAGGCCCAGGTCGATAGTTGCTAGCCAGGTAAAAATCTGCCCGGCACCCCCGGTCCACCCAGATTCCCGACCGCGAATAGCCCCAGGTCTGCCCCTGAACGCAGGGCGACCCGCTGCGCTGGTTAGTCATTGTCACCCCTCGGCTGGTATCGACCCGGCACAGATGGCGCTTCCCGTCATCGGAAGCACAGGTGACATTTCGCCCGTTCTGCGCAGTAATCCCGCTTTGCGCCCACGCTCTTGACGATCCGGAAGATAAGCTCAGGATCCCCAGTAGCAACATAAGCCATGTTAGGTTCTTCATTCCCATCTCTCCTTAAAGGCTTGGAAGTTCTACTACCCCTGCTCCCCGTGAAATTGGTTCAAGCGATGATAAAGCCGCCCGCCGCCATGTGGCATGAATCCATCAAGATATTAGCCACCGAAAGGATTCGTACGATGAACAAGAGCTTGTCCCGTGCTTTTCCGATTCAGAGCAAGCTTGGTGAAGTTCATCGGCGCCACCGAGGTGGGAGCAAAGAACAAAGCCCCTTTCCCTGGACGGGTGCCCCATGTCCGCCTGAGCGTACATGGGCCGAAGATGACGGGACGCAGGCCCCTCCGAATGCTTTGCCAGATAGCGAAAAGACTACGGATGAGATCAAGAGTCCTTGCACATGGGAGTGAGAGCATCCAAAAAACTGCTGCGCCGGGAGCAGCAGCGAAGAGGCTATGGGAAAACCATCTCTCCACGAAGGGCACGGGTTTAGCCGTGCCGTAAAAACGCCTTCCAACGAGGGCTTCAGCCGCTGAGGTACGCTTTTCTGCTGGGGAGCAAACTACCCTGTAGGGAACTTACGAAAAGGCAGGAACCGGCACCCCGGATTCATTCCACTCGCCCTCAAATCAATTCCAACTGATCCCCAACCCGAATCCCACATCGACCAATCTGCCCCGCCGCCAGCTCCAGAACCGAGTGCGCCTTCCGGTGCAAGCAGGTCACCCTGAAAGGAACCAATCCAGGCCAAAGCTTCACCACCCGCAAGTCCTTACCGATTGCGACTGCATCAATCGAAAACAACATACCAAACGTGTGAATCCCGCACGACGGCCGGATAAGCAGCCCAGAATCCAGCCTCCAAAGACCTTCGCCCCAGCAAACCCGCCAGGCGAGTCAACGAGGTATCGGCGATCATGATCCGTGTACCGACCGTGGTCCCGCTCGTTCTGTCTCGTACCTCGATGATGGTTCTCACAGCTCCGGCTCTGGCATGCGGTCCCCACGTACCGGGACCGCCATGCCCCACCCCCTGCAGCTTTCAACCAATGGTGCAGCGTGCAATCGTTAGACCTTCGCGTGCTTTCTGCGGTATATCAGGAAGGCCAGCACAGCGACTGCCAAAACACCCGCGATGATGCGAATCAATGTTGTCGTATCCATCGAACGGTTCCTCCTTTCTTCCCATCTCTGTAACCCGTAAAGAAACCATCACTGTTCCCTAACTATTTGAACGCCTGCATATTCTTCGCAATATTCAGGATCGCCGGCGCCAGCAACACAATGAAAATGCAGGGAAAAATAAACAACACCAGCGGGAACAGTATTTTGATCTTTGTCTTTGCCGCCATCTCCTCCGCGCGCTGCCGCCTCTTCAAGCGGATTTCGTCGCCAAACCGGCTCAACGCGCGGACAATCGGGGTGCCGAACCGGTCCGCCTGCGTCAACATACTGACGAACAGGAAGAACTCCGCAATCTGCGTGCGCTCCGCCGCGCTCTTCCATGCCTCCAGCCGGGGTTTACCCGCAAGTTGCTCCAGGTTCACTTGCATGAACTCCTGGTGAATATCCGGGTGGCTGATGTCGAGCTCCTGTCCTACCCGCAACATCGCCTGGTCCAAACCAAGCCCCGCCTCGACGCAGATGACCAGCAGGTCCAATGCGTCGGGAATACTCTTCCTGATTCGTTCTCGCCGTTTCTGAATTCTCCTTTTCAGCCACATGTCGGGGATCAGGTAAAAAACCGCGGCCAACGACAAAGCCCAGAACACGGTGTTGGTGTGAAGCAGGCTCCCGCACACCAGACCCAACACCGGGCCCGCAAACCGGCTGGCAAAATACGTGTTCATCCCTTCATTGGTTCTAATCCCCGCGCTCAGCAGTTGCTGCTTGGTTTTTTCATCCTCGGTCATTCCCACCCGAATCCGTAAAGACTTCGCCAGCGAGAGAACCGCCTCTTGCATTCGTTCCTTGCCGCTGATATTTCGCTCGTCCGGGCGGTTGCTCCGTACCATCTCCAACATTCGCCGGGCCGCCGGAGACGGCCGCAAAATCACCGGAGCGAAGATCACTGCAAATACCAGGAAGACGGTGAACGTCAGCGCGAAGTAATAGACCAGGTCCATTTCGCTAGACCTCGATCCCATTCACGATTTTGCGAATCACCAGGCCCCCCAGCGCCAGCATCCCAAGGCTGATGTAGATGAGCTTTTGGCCCACCGGGTCGTGAAAGAGAATGCTGGAATAGCCCGGATTTACCAGGTTGAGCAGCACCATCATCACCACCGGCAGCGCCGTCAAAATCCATCCCGTAAGCCTCCCCTGCGCCGTCTCTACGCGTATCTCGCCCTGAATCCGCAAACGTTCACGAATCACAAAAACCGTGCGATCCAGAATTTCGACCAGGTTCCCGCCCGTGTCTTTCTGCACCATAATCGCCGTCACCAGCACCCGCAGGTCCGCGGAAGGCACGCGATCCAGAAGTTGCAGCAGCGCGTTCCGCAGGGGCAAACCAAGATTCAGCTGTTTGAAAACTTCGCCGAACTCAAACGCCGCCGGTTCCTGCGCATTTTCCGCCAGCATCTCCAGCGCGCTCACCACCGAATGGCCGGCGCGCAACGCCCGGCCCAGCATATCGATGCACTCCGGCAGAGCCGTGTTGAACGCATTCACTCTCCGCGAGCGCCTCAGCGAAAGAATGCCGAACGGCAACAAGCTGAGCGCTGCGCCCGCCGCCAGGTCGATCAGAAGCATCGGGGCAAAAAACCACGTGATCGCCGACCCGGCCACCAACCATCCCACGCTGGTGAGCATAAGACCGGCAACGCTGTTCGCGCTATTCGCCTGTAAAATGCGCGCTTGCAAGGACTGCGCAAAGTGGAAGCGAAGCAGAATCTCATCCAGCCAGCCGAACCGGCCCCGCTTGGTTTCCTTCAGCAATTGCCCGCTATCCAGCCCAGCTCCAGCCTTGGTCTTCTGCGACAGATGGATCCAGGCCATCCGCTCGCTGACAATCTTCTCGTCCGCCGACTGGCGTGTGACCGCCGCCACCAGCACGAACGTGCCCACGAGAATCGAGACGAACGTGATCACCAGCACTGCCATGTCGCCAACCTTCTACACTTCCAGTGAGTAATCGAGCAGGCTCGCCGGCAATGGAAAACCGGCAGCCTTCAACTTCTCGGAAAATTTGGGGACGATCCCCGTGCCGCGAAAACGGCCCTTCACCTTCCCCGTCGGCCCCAAACCCTCCTTCTCAAAAAGAAAAACATCCTGCATGCTGATCACGTCGCTGAACGCTCCCGTGAGTTCCGTGACATGCGTGACCCGTCGCGAACCGTCGCTCATGCGGGCTATTTGCACAATCAGGTGTACCGCGGACGCAATCTGCGCCCGAATCGCCTTTTCTGACAGGCTTGCGCCGCCCATCATCGCCATCGTTTCCATGCGGGCCACCGCGTCCCTCGGTGTGTTGGCATGGATGGTGGTCAGCGAGCCATCGTGCCCGGTGTTCATCGCCTGCAACATGTCCATGCATTCTTCCCCGCGCACTTCGCCCAGCACAATCCGGTCGGGCCGCATACGCAGCGCGTTGATCACTAATTCCCGCTGCCGCACCGCACCCCGCCCCTCCACATTTGGAGGCCGGCACTCCAGCCGCACCACGTGCGAATGTTTGATCTGCAATTCCGCGGAGTCTTCGATGGTGACAATTCGCTCCCGCTCGTCGATAAACCCCGACATCACGTTCAGCAAAGTCGTCTTGCCTGCGCCCGTGCCACCGGAAACGATGATGTTCAGCCGGGCCTGCACCGCACCTTTCAGGACTTCCAGCATCGGCTCCGTCAGCGCCTTGTTCCGCAGCAGATCCTCTGCGCCCAGTGGCTTCGAACCAAACTTGCGAATCGAGAGGATAGGCCCGTCCACCGCCAGCGGCGGAATAATTACGTTGACCCGGGAACCATCTTTAAGCCGGGCATCCACCATAGGGGAGGATTCATCCACCCGCCTTCCCACCGCCGACACAATCTTGTCGATCACGTGCATCAGGTGCCGGTCGTCCTTGAAGATCACCGAGGTCTTTTCGAGTACCCCATGCCGTTCTACATACACCGCGCTGCAGGTGTTCACCAGGATGTCGTTCACGCTCGCGTCCTGCAGCAGCGGCTCCAGCGGGCCCAGTCCGAATACTTCATCCAGCACCTCCTGCGCCAGCCGGTCTCGTTCCGTCGCCGAGAGCGGAATATTCTGCTCCCCAATCAGCTGGTGAATCACCGTCAGCAGCTGTTGCTGAGACGAGGGATTCTCGTGCATCTGGGCGATCTTCTCCAGATCCAACCGCTTGATCAACCCGTGGTGTACCGCGGATTTGATCTCCTGCTGGATTTTGAGCGCTACCGGCCTCGCCGTCCGCACGATGGGCGGAACGGTCCGCTGCGCTCCATTCGTCACCGGATCAGCCATGGATGGCTCTCCCATCGGGCACCATCACTGAGCGCATTATTTCCATAGCGCAAATCTTTTCTTTGCTGTTTCCTGAGACGTGACAGGCGTTCCCCCGGCCAGTGACGTCGCCCATTTCAGCATCTGGTGCGCAAAATCCGACTTGCTGTCCGATGACACCGGCTCGCCGATATTGATCGACCGCACCAGTTCGCCGTAGCTGTTGGGGATCTTGAAGGCGATCGGCAAATGAACCGCTCGCTCGATCTGCTCCAGCGGTGACTGCCTCATGCGAGGAGTAGCGATTGATGACCACCTGCAGCTTCTTGGTCGCGTGTTCATTCTGTACCAGGCCGTCTACGTAACGTGACAGGTCGCGGATGGCCCCAATCTCCGGAGAAGCCACCAGGTAGATAAAGTTCGAATAGGAAACGATGGCCAGGTTGATGTCCTCGAACGAAGCCTCGCAGTCCAGCAACACGAAGTCGTACTGCGTGCCCAGGAACTCCAGTGTTCGTTCGACCGAATCCGTGTCTGTTTTCCACGAGCCGCCGTAAACATCGGGAGAAGACAAAACGTCCAGCCCGCTGGAGTGCGTCGCAATAAATCCGCGCAGCAGGTCTTCATCCAGCCGGCTCACATTCTGCACCAGGTCATAGAAGTGGTGATTGCTACCATCCATGCCCAGGTAAAGAACCACGTGGCCCAGCTGGGCATGGTTGTCGATCAGCAGCACCTTCTTCCCCAGGTTGCGCACCAGGAACATCGCCAGGTGCACCGCCAGCGTGGTCGTGCCCACTCCTCCCTTCGCGCCAAAGAACGACAGAATCTTCCCCGAATGCCGCGGCCGCACCATGGTGTTTGCCCACCGGTGATCCAGCCGGTTCAGAGTGTCGGTAAATTCCTCCAGGTCGAACGGCATGGCTAGGAATTCACTGTATCCAGCCCGCATCGCGCGCAGCAGCAAATCAGGGTCGGTGCTGGCCGAGAGCGCCAGTATCCCGATGTTCAGGTGAAAGTTTTGCCGCAGAAATTCCGCCGTCTCCAGTGCCCGCTCCGGATCGCCATCGAAATCAACCACGGCGACACATGCCTGCGCGCTCATCGCCCGCTGCGTAAACGGGGATAGTTTGGCTCCGGAAAAGTAATTCCCGTAGTCCACATTGATCAGCTCCCACGGCATGCGCGCTGCTGTCTGGCGAACCTGCTCTACGGTCTCTGGATCGATATGCACCGTGAGCAACGCCACTTGCAGACCGTCCAGATGATGTGCGTTCTGTGTCATTGTGGGCCGCCTGCCGCTGGTTGCGTCACGGGCTTTTGCTTGCCGGGCTTTGTATCGAATTGCGTCGAGTCCAGCAAAGGCACCGGGAATTTCGGTAAGACCGGCGATACCGGATTGGTCAGCGGATCGACGATCGTAGGCGTCACCACCACCATCAGCTCCACCGTCGAGTGGTTCACATTCTTTGATTTGAACAGTTGCCCCAGAACAGGAACGTCTCCAATGCCCGGCATCTTGCTGAAAATATCCGTGGTGCGATGATCGAGGAGCCCGGAGATCGCGAAGCTTTGTCCGTCCCGCAACTCCACCTGCGTGTCCGCCCGCCGCGTGGAGATCGCCGGGATGGTGTACCCGGTAATCGTCACAGCATTCGTGTAATCCAGCGCGCTCACCTCGGGAGCTACCTTCAGTTGGATCGTGCCATCGCTGTTGACCACCGGCGTGAACTCCAGCTTCACGCCATACGGCCGAAATTGAATAGTGATCGATGTCAGTCCGCCCGAGGAACCCTGTACCACGGGGAAGGGAAACTCGCCGCCGGCGAGGAAAGAAGCCTTCTGCCCACTCAACGTAGTAATCGTCGGCTCGGCAAGAATCTGGGCAATGTTCTTGTTCTGCAAATCCTGCAAGGTCAAGCCAAAATTCACATCGAAGTTGTAGAAAAGTATGTTCAACGGGTTGGTGCTGGTCAGCGTTGCCGGAGAGGTCCCACTGCCCGGCGTGTAGGTTTGCGTCGAGGGAAATTGTCCCGTCGTCGAATTCGCGGTGTTTTTCCCCTGGCTGAAAAGATTGATCCCAAATTGCGCCAGCTTCGACCGGTCGATTTCGATGATCTGCACCTTCAGCTTCACCTGGCTTTCATGCACCTGGCGAACGATCACGGAATTGACTACGTTCTTGGTGTAAAGGCTGGCCAGCTTAACCGCCGCCCCCGCCGAAGCATCACTGAACACCGTGCCTGAAAGCGAAACCCGGTCCTGCTGTCCTTCCACGCGGATATTGTCATTCGGTAGTGCCTCGCGAATCTCCTTCTGCAGCGTGCCCACGTTCACATCGGAAGAAACCCAGTAGGTCGCCGAGTCGCCCGCCTGGTCCCACAGGATCAGGCTGCTCACGCCCGGCGCTTTCGCTGTGACCACAATTTGCCTCGGACTCGAGGTGAACGAATCGACCACCGTCGGATCGCTGACATAGACCCGCTTCAAGCGGGTTACCGTGGTGATGAAGACCGACTGCCCCACCAGGATATGCAGGGGCTGGCTTACCGACAGCGTCGAGCTGCTGAGCGGCATCGTCGAGTCGGGCAACTGGGCCACATGCAACGTTGCATGCGGCGCCGCGGGCCCGGAAACAGCAACAGTGGCGGGAGCAGAAATAGGGCCACTGACAGGCGCAGAAACAGCCGCACCCGGTACCACGGGCACCGGGATCGCGGTCTGCCCCTGGAGCAAACCGCAACACATAACCGGAGCAAGCAGGCGATATGTATTGTTTCGCATCGTCTCAACCGATATCGCCATCGAAGCCTCAGTAAAAAGTCTTCACGACTTGCTTATCGCCCAGAATGGTCTCCACTTGATAGGGTTTGGCATGCACCGTTTTGGTGACGGCGCCGTCAAGGCCGGCCTCCGCACCTGTCATACCGGTCAGTTCTGCGAGTCCCACCGACGAGCTCAAGGCCTGGTCCTTGTCCGCTCCGTTGCGCAACACGAAACGAATCGCTCCCAGGTTCGTTGCCAGCACCAGCTTCTCCGAGTCCGCCGGCGTCAGCAGCAGCGTCACCACATTGTTCACGCTGGTCGGCTTGCCCTCGGGATCAGGACGAATCTGCTGCCCGGCTGCCACCACCACCACGTCCTGCAACACTGTCGCTGTCCGCGGCTCCGGAGATTTGTCGGAATGGTAGGTCAACAACACATCGACATGTGTTCCCGGCAACAGGAAGCCCGCTACCCCCACCACTTCGTCCGAGCGTACGGAAATCGCTCGCATGCCCGACGGTATCTTCGCCGTCAGGCCGGTGCCCACTCCCGCAGGGGCAAGATAAGAAGCCAGAATCGGCTGATCCTTGGCCACCGGAAACATCACGATCCTCCCGGCGATGTCATCGATCTTGACTACGCTGCCTGCAAGCGCAGCCGGCCACTCGATCAAGCGCAGGTTCTCCGGCTTCAACATCTGGCCCGCTTCAAGCGTCTCCTTCGCGCCTACAATCAATAGCTTTTGCGGAGCTGCCGTATGATTTCCCCTCGAGACCCGCCGGCTCAGCCAGAAAGTAAACAGGCCGGAGATCAGCAAAGAAACCAGTAAGGCCATCGTCAATCGTTTCGCGTTCATTGCTTCACCTCTGTATCACCAGCAGGCCAAGGGTCAGAGCGCTCCCCACCGCGATCGCCAGTGCGTAAGGCAGGCGCAACGTTTGCTCGTTGCTGATGTTGAATTGCGCATGCGGGGTCAGACCCATCACCCGGTGATGCGCTACGATGGCGCCCACGTTCCGTAACACCGTCGTAAGCTGGCGGCGATAAAGCGCCAGACCGATCGCCATCACACCGCCAGCCAACGCAGTCCATAGAAGCAGATGTCCAATGAGCGGCAGCCCGGCAATGCAGCCGGCAGCCGTGATCAGCTTTACATCCCCCGCACCCATGCCGCCGGCAAGATAAAAAACAAAAAAAACAAGACCGCAAATCAGACCCGCGGCGGCCGCAGTGGCCAACTGCCGCCAGCCTCCCAATGTGGCGTGCAAAATCAAACCAAGCAACACCGCGGGAAACGTAATAAGGTTCGGAATTCGACGGCTGCGCACGTCGTACACAGCACTCACCGAGGCGCAAAACAATGAGGCGGCAGGGAACACGAACTCAATACCTGTTTTCGGCATAATGGTTCCCGGTGAGTCTTCTCCGTGGGCTCCCCGGCGCAGCTCGACTTACTGCTCTGAAGCACGAGCCGTTCGGTCGCATCAGACAGAGCTGGTTAACTTCGTTCCAACCGTGGTAAATACTGAAGTCACTGCACTGCTCACACGGCCTACCGCTGCGATTGAGGCTAACGCCACCAGTGCCGCGAGCAACGCGTATTCGACAATGTCCTGCCCGCTCTCATCGTCTAGAAAAACAGCCAGGATTTTCGTTGTGTCGCTCATTCCCGCACTTCTTATAGGCGGAGCACCGCGTACTTGCGATCCATCGGCATCGGCGCAGGGAACATACCCGAAAACCGGGCTCGTTAACCGGCTATACGGCGTTGGTCAGGCTGGTCCCTATCTTGGTGAACGCCGACGTAATGGAACTGGCTAGAGTAGTCATCGCCGCCGTCGCACCCAGCGCAATAATGGCGGCCACCAGGGCATACTCGATAAGATCCTGCCCGGACTCATCACGAACAAATGCGGACAAAATACTTTTGGGACTATTGATAAGTTTGAAGTCCTTCATTGCCATTCTCCTTGTGACCGCGACAGCAATAGAAATACTTGTTTCTAAGCCGATGTTGGAGGCAGCAAGTGGCAATGTCAATTACCGCAACGTCGTGGGGCAAAGAGAGTAAATTACAACCGTCATAGATATGTATGCCAATCAGTCGCTTTCGAATTCAATGTGGGCGAAAGAAGATCCGCGCTGGCAAATGGCCAGCGACGCCGGCCGCCCCTCGTGGACCCTCTCCGAAGGTGCAGTAATGCTTTGCCAGTTCCCGCCGATAAACAAATGTGTCGTGTGTACAAAACGTCGTGCGTTCCAACCAAAGCGGTCAGGCAATGGTCGAGATGGCCTTGGCCCTGCCGATCCTGTTATTGGTCCTCACCGGCATCCTCACCTTCGGGCTTGCCTTCAACAACTACATCCTATTGACCGAGGCTACCAGCATCGGTGCGCGTACCCTTGCCATCAGCCGCGGAGCCACCACCGACCCCTGCGCGACTGCATCCTCCGCTGTCATCGCCGCCGCGCCACTCCTCACCCCAGCCAATCTTTCCTTTAGCTTTGTGCTCAACGGCAGCAGCTACACAGGTACATCGTGCAGCAGCGGTAGCAGCACCACCGGCGCGGCAGCGAACCTGGTCCAGGGCGCCAACGTCATCGTAACCGTGACCTACCCCTGCAGCCTCATCGTCTACGGCGCAAACTATGCTCCGCATTGTTCTCTGCAGGCGCAAATGACGGAATTGGTCCAATGAAGCAGCCACTCCTCCACCACGCGCGCAGGCTCCTCGCGGAGGATGCCGGCCAGGCCCTCCCGCTGGTCGCGATCGTTTTCGTCGCGCTTCTTGGCATGGCCGGCGCGGCCATCGATGTGGGTCATGTCTTCTATTGCGACCGCGCCCTGCAGTCCGCTGCGGACGCGGCAGCACTTGCAGGCGGGGGAGCCATGCGCACGGCGACCACCAGCTCCGCCGTGATTGCGGCGGCCACCTCGTACAGCGCTGTGCCCGGCTCCGTCAACGCCCAGGTCTCCCTCCCCGATGTGAGCATGTCGAGCGGCTTCCCCGCTTTGAAATGCCTCTCCACCTTGCAAAACCTGGGCATCGCGTGCCAGGGCGCCGTCCCTTATAACGCCATCCAAATCGAGGAGCAGGCCGTCGTCCCCATGTACTTCGCCGCGTTGTTTGGGATGCGCACCATGACGGTTACCGTCACGGCAACCGCCGCGTCGCGCGGCGGTGCCCCCAGCCCCTACAACGTCGCCATTCTCCTCGATACCACCCTCTCCATGGCCTACCCCGATGACGACTGTGGCAACACGCAAATCATGTGCGCACTCAACGGAGTCCAGGTCCTGCTGCAAAGTCTCAGCCCCTGCGCAGCCAGCCTGGCTTCCTGCACCATCGCCAACGGAGTCGCCGCCAGCTCCGTGGATAGGGTCGCCCTGTTCGCCTTTCCCAATGTTTCGATCGCCACCGCCTCGCTGGATACCAACTGCACCACTCCCATCCCCACGCCTACCTCGCAAAACAAATATTGGAGTACGGTCCAGGATGGGCTCACCATCAACTTCGTCATGCCCATGTCACCCTCCGGCAGTACGCCGGTGACCCCATGGTCTGCCATTCCACAGGCCATGGCCTACTCGTTTCCCGCTGCCGGCGCTTCGTCCTACGTTCCCGCCCAATCCAACTACGCTACTTACCCCATGACCACCGGTACAGCCACTTACCAGATCACGAACTTTCTCAGCGACTATCGCACCTCGAACTCGACCAAGACGTTGAATCCTAATTCCGACCTGGTGCAGGCGGCCGGAGCTGTGATCGGTTGCGGCTCGATGGCGCCTCCCAACTATGACGGCGTATTTGGTACCTACTATGCCGGCGTACTCTATGCTGCGCAGTCCGCCCTGGTTGCCCAGCGGGCCGCCAATCCAGGGTCGGCAAATGTGATCATCATTCTGAGCGACGGCGACGCCACCGCTCCAAAAACCAATGGAAACAATACGGTCATGGGCTCCCCCGCCACCGGCAACGGGCAATATCCCTCCTGGGTTGGGGAGTGCGGCCAGGCCGTTGTTGCCGCGAATTACGCCACCAGCCAGGGAACGCTGGTGTACTCCGTTGCTTATGGTTCAGAACCTACCGGGTGCGCCAGCGACCAAAACGCCGGCTCCTATCCCAATATCACTCCCTGCGGAACCATGTCGTCGATGGCCACCGCTCCGCAATATTTTTATTCCGATTACCATCAGAGTGGCTCGACCAGTACTTGTGTGGCGGGGCAACCGGTCACCTCGCTCAGCGGCATCTTCACCGCCATTGCCGCCGATCTCAGCACCGCGCGCCTGATTCCTAATGGCACCCAGTAGAAGGATACGGCTGCAAAAACCGCCTTGCCGCGCCGGCATCCCACGCCGCTGTCCGGTCCGGCGCTGGCATAAAGCCGCTCTCCGGGGGAACCAGCAGCCAAATCGCACGATCCCTGAATGCGCATACCAGCGGTGCGTTCGACTCCAGGGGTTCTGTGTCCCTCGCCCAAATCACATGCTCGCCGGGAATATCGTAACCATTATTGATCCAGCTATACCCCCAGAAATGATCCGGGCGATAGCGGACAATTACCAACTGCTTTCCTGCTTTGGCTTCCATCATGCGGGTGATATCGCGAAAACCGGGAATGTCTGCCGTCTGCGAGGCCCAGTTTGGGGGAAAGGCATTGCGGGGCACCACCAACAGGCGAACGAAAACCATGCAGACGATCGAGGCCAGCGTCCCGCGCAGCAATTTGAGCCAGATCACGTGATGCCGACGCACTCGCCCGCATCCAGCGAAGGCCGTTCAACAGGATGACATACACCATGCCCGTTGCCACCGCCACATAGTGCGCCTGCAGCCAGGTCTCCGAGACAAAACCAAAACATGCAAAGCCCAGCGTGTACATCAGTACTCTGAACCTTCTGCCCCCGCAACGTGGGGATCCATCCAATCAGCGCCAGGCTCAAGGCCGGAAACACGAAGAAAAGCCATTGATAAATCGCCTTCACCACCATCTCCGCAAAAAAGCCCAACGGCGTCTGAGCGTCCACGTAACGGCCGTGTCTCATAGTCCCGGTTGTAAATAAGCTGATCGGCGAACTGGTAGTGAACGGAATCATTCGGTTTGCCGAACACGAAGGGCGGACAAATACTCCACTGCCGCCAATACGCTGTCCATGGAAAAGTGAAATGCCCGGTGACGCGATGACAGTAATACCCAGTGCACGCAGCGCCGGCCAACAAAACAGCCATCCCCGGAAGCCATGCGCCCACCCTCGTTCGCTCGCGCAGGAGCACCCACAGGGTGTAGCCGCAGATGGGCAACGTCACCAGGGCGCCTTCAAACGGACGCGAGTTGGCCAGCAGCAACAAGCCGAGCGCCATCAGCACTCCGTCCTTCGCCCGCGCCTTGCGCGCCATCCTTGCCGCCGCCCCCAACAACAGGCAACCGCCGAGAATCGCCACCGATCCTCCCCAATACGCGTTGCCAAAATAGCTGAACCAGCTGATACGAATCACCGCTAACAATCCCCCCAGCAACGCCCACTCCGCGGGTAGATAGGCCTGCAGCATCCAGCACAAACTCGCGGCGGCCAATCCCATGCTCAGCAAAATCCCAGTCCGCGGTGTTCCCGTCAGCCGTTGCCCCAACGCCATAAACAGAGGCTGCGCCGCGCCGTACTTCGACTGGTAGGTCGGCTGCAGCAGCACATAGAAGGCCTCGAAGTGGCGCCAAAGCGCAGGCGTAGGATTCGTCAACCGGCCATGAGCAAACGTGTCGCTCGCCAGCAAATAACTGAACTCGTCGTGGATGTTTGGAGCCGTGAATGGTTCGATGGGCAACAGCGCAATCCTGCCGAAGAACGACAAACAGAACACCAGCACACAAGCGCGAAGACGTTTCTGTGCTAACCGCTGAAACGTTGCATGGGGAAAAAACGCCGTGTACCTCACCGGAAGCACAACGAAAAGCGTCAGCATCAACACTGTGACTAACGCCTCAATCTCGAGAAACGTGAACCGGTGCGTCTCCAGGTGGAAGAACCGGATGTAGTTGCTCATGTTGCGGGAAATCGCGTAAGCGCTCAGAATCGTCAGCAGGGGATCGAGCAAAAGCCGGAAACGAAAATCAGGATGCGTGATGTAGTAAGGCAAGCGGGAAAACAATCAATGGTAACAGGAATAGTAGGGCCGTCGTTCTCGATCGCCTCCACACCAACGCAAGACCCAACAGCCCGAGCAGGGAAGTGAGCACTGCGTGCAATTCGACGATCCCCGAGTTCGCCTCCGATCCGGAGCCGGTCCAGAAGCGAATAGCTCGCATCGCACTAAGCCGCATAAATTCGCCCGGATGCGCGCGGACGTAAGCCATCGCCAGCGTCGATTTATTCCGCATGTACACCACCTCGCCCTCGCGGACATAAGCGTTGTACTCTTGTTTGTTTTGCAACGGCTCGAGCCGCGCATCGAACATCCCGCTTGCGCCTCTATGATTCCCTTGCCATACCTCATATCCAAAATTGCTGCGCAGGGGAATAAACGCGTGCAGCACCCGCGCATTCCGCAAAGGCCAGGGAGCAAACACTGCGAGCAAGACCAGCCAACAGATCCAAGGCCGGGAGTGTGTCTGCCATGCGCTCCAAATCAGCACAGCCAACAAGGCGAGCGTGAGCGTAGGGTTTACCAGCATTGCCAGGCCGCAATACCCTCCCATGGCCGCCCAGAGTCCGTTCCCCGGATTTGCCACGCAACGCAGTGCCAGAGCCACCATGCCGATCAGGAGTAGTGCCGACAAGCTGGTGTCCCAAAGCACTGCCGGCAGCCAAAGCAGCGGCGGAGACAGCGCCCAGAATATTCCCGCAATCTTTGCCGTAGCCGCGCCAAACAACTGGCCGGCCACGTGCATGATAGCCGCGACCGTCAACACCCCAAACACTGTCTGCAACAGCATCATCCCGACGGCGGAAGCCAAACTGTAACTGCCAAAGAAATAAAAGGCCAGCCCCACTAAACTCGGGTATCCCGGCGCCAGAAAAGCCGTCGGACCAGTCGATCCACCAAAAGGCGAGGAGAGCCCGTGGCCAGAACTCAGAGAGCACGCCAGGTATCCCAGATCCGGCGCTTTGCTGAATAGCCACTGTTGCGGGTATGACAAAAGCACAATACCCACCACCGCCAGGCGCAACCCCAACGCCAGCGCGAGGATGAACCTCACACCTTCTCCGTCCCCAACGCAGACGCGGCCAGAATCGTGAGCAAAGGATCGACCACCAGCCGGTAGCGAAACTCCGCATGCGTAATGTAGTAGGGCAAGGGAAAAAGCATCAGCGGCAGCAGGAACAAAGCCGCAACACCAAAACGGCGGCTTTGCCACAAGCGCCACATACCCACCGCCCCAAGAGAAGACGTCAACAGAGCGTGGACCGCAAACAGAACCGAACCATCCCTGGCTCCCTGTTCCCATCCAGAAGCGCAGAAATCGTAGGCAGCTGAGCCGCAGAAATTCCCATGGATGTGCGCGCATATAAGTCCTGGCAAGCTGGGACTTATCGCGCATGTAAGCAACCTCGCCTTGCGCCGCATACTGGTCGTATTCCCCTCGGTTGAACAGCGGAAATACCGATTCATCCAGAAAGCCCGTCGCCCCGGCGCGATTGCCCATCCACAATTCCAATCCCACCGTGCTCCGCAGCGGAATGAAAGCACCCAGCGCGCGCGCATTCCTGATAGGCCAAGGAGCAAATACCAACAGCAGAACCAGCAAGCCCAGCAGAGGCGAATAGGGAAGCGTGTTCCGCGTCTGCCACGCAGCCCATCCCATCAGCGCCAACAAAGCCAACAGCAACGCTGGATTCACCAACGCAGAAAATCCGCAGTAGCCGCCTATGAAAGCCCACAAGAACCTGCCCGGCTTTTCCTCACAGCGCAAAGCCAGAGCGATCAGCCCCACCAACAGCATCGTCGATAGACATGTATCCCAAAAGATCGTGGGCATCCACAGCAGCGGCAACGATACTGCCCAAAACGCTCCCGCCACTGCGGCCACCCGGCGATCAAAGCACCTTCGCGCGATGTGCATCATCAGCATCACGGTCACGACGCTGAAGAAAACCTGCATCACCATCACCGCGATCGCCGCGCGAAACGTGAACGTCCCGAAGATGCGGAAGATGAGAGCAATCAACGCCGGATAGCCGGGAGCCAACAGCGCAGTTGGTCCGGTTGATCCGCCAAAGGGTGAGCTGAGCCCTTGCCCGCCGCCAGAGACTGAGCCAGCGTGCCCAGCTCAATCCCGCGCGAATAAAGCCACAGCCGCGGAAACCGCACCACCACAAACCATAAAATGAGCAGTCGCGTGGAGAGCGCGAGCAAAACGATGGCAAACGTATGTGGTCTGGAAGCCACGATTGTGGCGGTTATCGGCAAATTGGGCGGATCCGAGAGCGAAAGCCGAACCCAGCCAGGCGCCACAACCTTTCCCGGCCTCTAGTGTCCTAAACAACAGGAGTAAAAGCCGCCATGTTGCGTCCCGCCCCCCGCGTTGCCGTTTTACTGCTCATGCTGATGGCCCCGTTCGCGTTACCCGCCCAAAATGCGCAGCCTCCCCAACAGCCACCGATGAATTGGGTCCCGCAGAGTTTCGAGGCTTTGGGTCAGCGTGCCGCCTTCCACACCGACTTCACCTTTGATCGTTCCATGCTCCAGCTGGCCGGCTATTTCGTCGGCGACGCCGACCAGGAAGCCCGCAACGCCATCGCCAAATTAAACAGCATCTCCGTCCACAGCTATCATTTCGCGGGCCCCGGCCTCTACGACCCGGCCGCGCTGGACCAGATCCGCAGGCAATACGAAGCCTCTGGCTGGAGGCACCTGGTCGCCGCCCGCGACAAGAGAGACCCCTTCAACGCCGGCCAGACCGACCTCTGGATCAACTTCGAGCACATGGACGTGACCGGAATGATGGTCTTGTTCGCCGGTCCCAAAGACCTCAACCTGATAGCCTTCAACGGCGACATCAGCACCGTAGACCTGCTCCATCTCAGAGGTCATTTCGGTATCCCACGCTTCCCCGGAGACCGCTTCGTGCCCCCCGGTCAAGCCAAGCGCTCACCCTACGTATCCCCTGAGCCGCCACAATCCTCACCCGAACAGTACCCCGCACCGCAGCAGTACCCAGGCAGCGTAGGCATCGGAGCCGGACCCGAAACCCCGCAAGTAGAAGCCGCGCCCCCGCCCCCCACCCCACCCGGCAACTAAAAAAATCAGCTGGCGGGATGGAAATCGGACGCCAAAGGAAGTCACAAACCTCAGAGGAAATCGGACGTCCAAAGGAATTCACGAAACGTGAGGAAATCGGACGGGTGCCCCAGGTCTCGCTTCTGAGACCTGGGATCCTCCTAGTAAAGGCTAGTTAGGTCCCTTAATGTAACCAAAGGTCCGAACCAATCTACCGATCACCCCAGGAGAAAAACCTACTCCACCCCAATCCGAGCCCGGCGCCGATCCCCAACCTCCAAATGCACATGCAACAAAGAAACCGCCGCCGGAGTCACCCCGGGAATCCGGCTAGCCTGCCCCAACGTCTGCGGCCGCACCCTGGACAACGTCTCCTGCATCTCCCGTGACAACCCACTAATCCCCGAATACTCAAACCCCGCAGGAATCGCCCGCTGTTCCGCCTTCTTCAGCTTGTCAATCGCCTTCCGCTGCTGATCCAGGTATCCCGCGTACTTGATCTCCGTCTCCACCGACTTGAGCTCATTCCGTACCCGAGCATTCACCACCCCACTAAAGAAAGCCAAAGGATGCCCCGAACCCTCCCACTCCGCGCGCAAAATCGGAAGCAATCCCTCCAGGCTGATCTCCGGCCGCTTCAACAACTGCCCATAAGTCTGCCCAGCAACATTCCCCATCTCAGGAAACAACTCGTTCAACTGGCTCACATCCACCTTGCGCGTAGCCAGTACCTTCTCCAGAGCCACTGCCCGAGCCTGCTTCGCCTCATAATCCTGCCAGGCCTCATTGCTGATCAGCCCCAGCTTTCGCCCATAAGGAGTCAATCGCCGATCCGCATTATCAATCCGCAAATGCAACCGGAACTCCGCCCGCGACGTGAACATCCGGTAAGGCTCATTCGTCCCCTTGCTGATCAGGTCATCGATCAATATCCCGGTATAAGCCTCCGTCCGGTCCAGCGTAAAAGGAGCCTCTCCCCGAACCAGCAGCGCCGCATTGATTCCCGCCATCAAACCCTGGCACGCTGCCTCCTCATATCCTGAAGTCCCGTTAATCTGCCCCGCCAGATAAAGCCGGGAAATCTGCTTCACCGCCAGGCTGCGATCCAGCTCCGTGGGATCGATGGCATCGTATTCAATCGCATACCCAGGCCGTAGCATCTCCGCATTCTCCAGTCCAGGAATCGACCGCACCACCTCCCACTGCACCTCCATCGGCAGCGAGGTCGACATACCATTCACGTAGACCTCGTTCGTATCCAGCCCCTCGGGCTCCAGGAAGAACTGGTGCTGCTCCTTATCCGGAAACCGCACCACCTTGTCTTCAATCGAAGGGCAATACCGCGGCCCGATCGCCTGGATCTGTCCCGAATACATCGGTGACCGGCCCACATTCTCGCGAATAATCCGCAGCGTCTCCGGCGTCGTGTACGCAATGTGGCAGGAAATCTGCCGCTGCGGCAGCTCCACCGTGCGGAAGCTGAAAGGCGTAGGATCCGCATCTCCCGGCTGCTCCGCAAACCGGCTCCAATCGATGCTCCGCCCATCCAACCGCGGAGGCGTGCCCGTCTTGAGCCTGCACCCGCGCAACCCCAGCCGCTTGAGCGACTCACCCAACAACACGCTGGGTGGTTCCCCGCTACGCCCAGCTGGATAACGCTCCTCACCGCAATGAATCAGTCCATTCAGGAAAGTCCCGGTCGTGATCACCACCGCCCCGGCGAACACCGTGCGCCCGTCCCGCAGCCGCACCCCGCGCACGACCCTGTCCTCATCGAGGACCAGGTCCACCACTTCCGCCTGCTTGATGTGCAGATTCCCCTGCGCCTCCAGCACCTGTCGCATTTTGACCCGGTACTGCCGCTTATCGCACTGCGCCCGAGGTGACCAAACCGCCGGCCCGCGAGAAGTATTCAGCAGACGAAACTGGATCCCCACCGCGTCCGCGACCTCGCCCATAATCCCGCCCAGCGCGTCCACTTCCCGCACCAGGTGGCCCTTGGCGATGCCGCCAATCGCGGGGTTGCACGACATTTGCGCGATCAAATCCAGATTGAAACTGAACAGCGCCGTCCGCAGCCCCATGCGCGACGCCGCCATCGCCGCCTCGCATCCCGCGTGCCCCGCACCCACAACAACAATGTCGTAACTTTCCGTAAACCCCATAACACTTCTATTCTAGAGCGTGGGCAGGAGATCTTATGGAACAGACAAAGATAGCGTTACTCGGGCTTGGACTGATGGGTTCAGGCATGGCCGGGCGCCTGCTGGACGCAGGCTATCCCCTCACCATCTGGAATCGCACCCCCGGTAAGGCTCAGGCATTGGCCAACCGCGGAGCCAGGCTGGCCAAATCCCCCAGAGAAGCCGCTGCCGGGGCCGCCGTAGTCATCAGCATGCTGGCCGATGTCCCCGTCTGCCGCGACGTCTGGTTGGGCCGCGGAGAGGCCCTGGTCGATATCGCACCGGGAACCACCCTCATCGAATCCAGCACCGTCACCGTGGAGTGGATTGAGGAACTGGACCATGCGGCCAAAGAACACGGCTGTGAACTGGTCGACGCACCGGTGACCGGCAGTAAACCCCAGGCCGAGGCCGGCCAGCTGCTCTTCCTCGCCGGAGGATCCTCTGCCGCCGTAAACAAAGTGTCCCCCATCCTCAAGGCGATGGGCCGCGACGTCGTCCACGTGGGCCCTGTGGGTAGCGGCGCCCGCCTCAAGCTCATCAATAACTTCCTCTCCGGCTCCCAGGCAGCCGCGTTGGCCGAAGCCCTTTCCCTCATCGAGCGCAGTGGCCTCGACCGCGAGAAGGCGCTCGGTGTGCTCACCGAAGGTGCTCCCGGCAGTCCCCTGGTAAAACTGTTCAGCGGCCGCATGACCGCCCGCCAATACGAGCCCAACTTCATGCTCCGCCTCATGGCCAAGGATCTGCGCTACGCCGTCAGTGAGGCCGACCACCAGGCTCTCGATCTGGATATGGGCCGCGCCGCCTTGCGCGTATTCGAGCACGCCATCGCCGCAGGCCAGGGAGACGATGACATGTCCGCCGTGGTCGAGCAATTCCGCATCCAGGCCCAATCCGCCAAATGAAGAAAACGGTAGGCAAACTGTACGCGCGCTGGATGTACCGCTGGGAAACCCGGCTCACCACCCTCGACTCCAATCGCATTGTGCGCCCGGTCGAGTGGGGGTTTGATTGGCTGCAGGAATTCGCCCAATCTTACGGCTTCAGTGTTCCCCAGCATTCCGAGCAGGATCCCGCGACCGCCGAGCGCGTCATGTTGCAGTTGAACGACTTCATCCTGAGCCATCGCAATGAGTTTTTCGCCTACCAGACTCCGCAGGACTTCGTCCTCGAGGAGCGCCATCCCCGTCTGTTTCCCACCAACGTGCGTCCCCGCACGCTGAAGCAGGATGCCCGCTTTGTCCGCCTGGCCGAGGCCGGGCGCCTCCCCAAAGCGGAATTCCTCCGCTTCACTTCGCCCGTCCGCACACCCTATCCCGAGAACGATCGCGTCAACGCCCGCTGGTTTCCCGCCCCTCCCGAAAAGATGGCCGGCAAACCAAAACAGGCCATCATCGTCATGCCCCAGTGGAATGCCGATGCCTTCAGCCACAACGCCCTGTGCTCGATCTTTAATCGCTTCGGCGTATCCGCCCTGCGCCTCAGCAAGCCCTACCACGACATTCGCCGCCCGGCAGAATTGGCTCGAGCTGACTACGCCGTCAGCGCCAACGTCGGCCGCACCATCGCTTCCTGCCGCCAGGCGGTCATCGACATTCGCTGCTGCATCGACTGGCTCGAACAACAAGGCTATGAACAGTTCGGCATCCTGGGCACCAGCCTGGGCTCCTGTTACGCCTTTCTTGCCGCCGCCCTCGACAGCCGCGTGCGCATCGGCGCCTTCAACCACGCTTCCATGTCGTTCGGTGACGTGGTGTGGACCGGGCAAAGCACCCGCCACATCCGCGCTGCCTTCGAAGGCATTTCCATGACCCAGCAGCGCCTGCGGGATGTCTGGTCTGCCATCAGCCCGTCCTACTACATGGACGATTTTGCCGGCACCCCCAAAAAAGTTCTGCTCGTCCACGCCACCTACGACCTCACCTTCCTCCGCAAGTACTCCCTCCAGGTGATCGAGAACTTCCGCCGCCGCGGCATCGATTTTGTTTCCAAGGTTTTGCCCTGCGGCCACTACACCACCGGGGAAAGCCCTTATAAGTTCATGGATGGCTGGTACATAGGGTCGTTTATCTATTCTGCTTTCAAGCACTTAGCCACGGTACCGGCGGTCCCGGCTCCGGAGAAGGAGCTGATCGCCCGCTAGCCGCCTAGGTGTTACCGAAGTAACTTATTTCTCTTTTCTCTCACATTCACCTATTTTTTTACGACAGGAAGCAGGGAAAAGGCCGGGAGCCAAATAGTCTAAAATCGCAACATGTCTGACCGCATGCGCCGCCCGCTCGCCGAGGCTGATCCAGAGATCGCCGCCGCTGTTGACCACGAAATCCGCCGCCAGCACGAAGGCCTGGAAATGATTGCCTCGGAGAATTTCGTCAGCCAGGCCGTGCTCGAGGCCGCCGGGTCCGTCTTTACCAATAAATACGCCGAGGGCTATCCCGGTAAGCGCTATTACGGCGGCTGTGAGTATGCCGATGTAGTCGAGAATCTCGCCCGGGATCGCGCCAAGCAGCTTTTCGGCGCCGAGCACGTCAATGTGCAGCCTCACTCTGGCTCACAGGCGAACGCCGCCGCCTACATGGCGGTTATCAATCCTGGCGACACCATCCTGGGGCTTGACCTGGCGCACGGCGGCCATCTGACGCACGGCCACAAGCTCAGCTTTTCCGGCAAGCTTTACCGCGTGGTTTTCTATGGAGTCGACAAGAAGACTGAGCGGATTGACTACGACGTCCTCGAAGCCCTCGCCGAGCGCGAAAAACCAAAGCTCATCATCGGCGGAGGCAGCGCTTACCCTCGCATCATCGACTTTGCCCGCATGCGCCAGATCGCCGACAAGGTCGGCGCCCTGCTCCTGATCGATATGGCTCATTTCGCCGGCCTGGTGGCGGGCGGCGCTCATCCTTCACCGGTACCGCATGCGCACATCGTGACCACGACTACCCACAAGACCTTGCGTGGTCCGCGTGCCGGCATGATTTTGTGTCAGCAACAATTCGCCACCGCGGTCGACAGGAGCGTCTTTCCCGGCCAGCAGGGTGGCCCCCTGGTCCACGTAATCGCCGGCAAGGCCGTCGCCTTTCGCGAGGCGCTCGACCCCAGCTTCAAGCAATACGCGCAGCAGGTGGTAGCCAACGCCAAGGCCCTGGCGGAAACCCTGATCAGTGAAGGTTACCGTGTCATCTCCGGTGGAACCGACACTCACCTGATGCTGATCGATGTTTTCTCTAAGGGGATGCTGGGCAGCGAAGCCGAAAACGCCCTGCACGAAGCCGGCATCACGGTAAACAAAAACGCCATTCCCTACGACACCAATCCGCCGATGAAGCCCAGCGGCATCCGCATCGGAAGCCCCGCCCTGACCACCCGAGGCATGCGCGAACCCGAAATGCGCACCATCGCCAAGTGGATCACCCAGGCCCTGGAACAACGCAACGACCCCCAAGCCCTGCGCACCATAAGAGCTCAGGTCCTGGAACTGGTAGAAAACTTTCCCCTCTACGGCTGGCTAAGAGTCCCCGAAACCGTAGCCGCCGAATACGGCCCCTAAACCGACCGCACACCTCACATAACCGCACACCCCCAAACAAAGGTACGGGTGCCCCATTCAAGCCCGTTGTTGGCTTGAGTGGGCAACCACGCATCCTAACCCCAAGCCGGATCCCAGCAACCAATCTTCCTCACAAACCCACCCTCCCCTTGTCATTCCGAGCGAGCCGAGGGACCTGCGGTTCCCTTTCGGATTTACAAACTCACCGGAACAGGTTGTGAACCCCAAGCTAGCCCCTCAACACCGCAGACCGAATCTCAATCAACTTAGGCAAAACCTCCCCCAACTCCACACCCTTCGCACTCCGCTCCCCAAACGCAAAATAAACCTTCCGGTACAACCGGTACAGTTCCTCATAAACCCGGACCGCCTGTAACTCCGGCTGATACGTTTTGTGCCCCAGGCACATCTTCTCCTGAGCCTCTTCCACCGAACCAAAACTCCCCGCCGCCAAAAACGCAAAAATCCCCGACCCCAGACTCGTAGGAATTCCATCCGGAACCAGCACCGGCTTCCCCAGCACGTTGGCATAAACCTGGTTGAGCACAGGATTATTCTGCGGAACCCCACCCGCATTGATCACCCGTTCCACCGGCACCCCATACTCCGCCAGGCGCTCGAGAATAATCCGCGTATGAAACGCCGTCCCTTCGATCGCAGCAAACAACTCATCCTGCGCCGTATGCACAAGGTTCCAACCCAGCGTGATCCCGCCCAACTCCGGGTTAACCAGAATCGTGCGGTCGCCATTATCCCAACTCAACCGCAGCAACCCGGTCTGTCCCGGCCGATAACTCTCCAGCCCACGGCTCAACTCCGCGACCTTCACCCCTGCCCGCCGCGCAATCGCCTCGAAAATATCTCCCGTAGCCGAAAGCCCCGCTTCGATCCCCGTATACCCGGGATGCACGCTGCCCGGGACCACCCCACAAACTCCAGGGATCAACGCCGTCTTCTGCTGCATGGCCATGATGCAGGTCGAAGTACCCACAACGTTGACTACATCTCCCTGTTTGCACCCCGCGCCAATCGCATCCCAGTGAGCATCGAACGCCCCTACCGGGATCGGAATCCCCGCCCGCAAGCCCATCTTCTCCGCCCAGACCGGCGCAAGATGCCCTGCCAGCGCATCGGAGGTGTGATACTCGCCCGCCAGCTTCTCTCGAATTCCATCCAACAGCGGATCAACATCCGAAAGAAAAGCCTGGGATGGCAACCCATCCCACTTCGGGTTCCACATCCACTTATGACCCATGGCGCATACGCTGCGCTTGACTAGTTTGGGATCGGTGATCCCGCACAACGTAGCCGCCACCATATCGCAATGCTCAAAAGCACTCGCGAACTGCTTACGCTTCTCTGGGTTATGCCGCAGCCAATGTAGCAATTTGGCAAATCCCCATTCATGGGAATAAACCCCGCCGCACCACTCAATCGCTTCCAGGTGTTCGCGATGGGCAAGCTCAGTAATCTCCTGCGCCTCGCCCTTGGCGCGATGGTCGCACCACAGGTAGTAGTCATCGAGCGGCTGCATGTGGGCATCGACCGGCACCACGCTCGAGCCGGTCGTATCCAGCGCAATCGCGTCCACTCGCGAACCCGGAATCCCCGCCTGCGCCAGCACGTCGCGCATGGCGAGGACCAGCGCATCCATCTGGTCCTGGTGCGACTGGGTGGCGAAATCCGGATCTTCCCGCTTCCGTTTCAGCGGATAAGGCGCCGACGCAGTGGCCAACCCACCCTTCCGCTGCCCGGCTCGTTCACTATCGAAGAGCGTGACTCGCACGCTCAGCGTTCCAAAATCAACCCCTGCGACAATCGCCACGCACTAACCCTCATGCCCTCATGCTTTGATCAACGAAACTTCCAATTCCAACTTAAGATCGTCGCCCAGCATAATGCCGCCGGTCTCGAGCGCTGCATTCCACGTCAGGCCAAAGTCGCTCCGCTTGATCTTGGTAGTCGCCGACGCGCCGACACGTATATTTCCCCACGGATCCTTTTGTTCCTCGGTTGGCCCATCCACGTTCAAAGTCACTTCCTTCGTGACTCCATGAAGCGTCAGATCGCCGGCAATCTTCAATCCGTCGCCATCTTTGGTGATCTTCTTGCTCTTGAACGTAATCGTGGGGAAATTCTCCACATCGAGAAACTCCGCGCTCTTCACGTGCGTGTCCCGGTTCGTGTCCCCGGTGCTGAGGGTATTCTTGTCGATGGTCACCTCCACGCTCGACCCATTGAGATCAGCCGGATCGTACACCACCGTGCCCTGCACTCCGCTGAATCCCCCGCGGACATTAGTGATCATCATGTGACGAACGACAAAATGTGCGCTCGAATGCGCAGGATCGATCTTCCAGGTAGTTTTCATAATGCTCTCCTATGCAAAACTCGCTTCTGTATCAGTCACGACATGAGAGGTTCAGGAAAACCCGACCTCCGAGAACGGTAGGTACGGGCTTTAGCCCGTACATAAACGCGGCAAATCATCTGGCCTTTAGGCCCTGAGGGGTGCTTTTCGTATCGTTTTTCGCAAGCCATTCTTTTTTCCTGCAGCCTCTTTAGTCACGCCGAAAACGATATTTAGTCCCGCAGGGACGGATGACCTTAGCCCCAGGACGCAGTCCTGGGTTGCCTCTGATAGGCCGACCTAGTCCCGTAGGTACGTCTGAAAACCGACCGAGACGTAATCCTGGACAACCATCAGCCGTCCCTTCGGGACTGAATCATGTCTCACGTTGTACCCAGGACTGCGTCCTGGGCTAAGTTCATCCGTCCCTGCGGGACTAAATGCAAAAATCACTGCCCTTAACTAAATTCCCGCAGCCTGATTATTCGAAATCGTGGTTGTACATGCTCCAGCCCAAATACCGAACCGCCGCTTCATACACCGGACTCGCCACCTGCGAAAAATTCGCCGCGACATGGTGCTCGAAGCCTTGCTCGCAGATGAGCCGAAGCAGTTTCTGTAGCCGTGGAATTCTCGCGACCCCGGCGCCCCCAAACGTTTCCAGCGGATCGTTGGTGAACTCCCCCTGCCCTACATAGCCCCGGATCTTGCCGTGAAAATCGTCGGTCGAGAATCGAACATACGTCATCGCACCCGCCTTCACCCGGCCGACGCAAGTGCCAAACGTATTCTCCTTGCCCACTGTGCCGGCGATGATCGCCTGAAAATCCATGATCACATCATTGAAGAAATGCTTGGGCAAATTGGAACAGTGGAAGCAAACGCACTTGTCAGGATCGGAGCCATAGTTGTTGTTCCAATCCAGCAGCGCGCTCGGTGTCTCCGAAGCCAGGGCCAGGGCATGCATGCTGATCGTGCCGCAAATGTCCACCTCGCAGGCGCTGGGAAACAAATTGTCGCTCATCATGCTCATCACCGTGCAAGGCACCACGCCGAAATATTCTTCGAGCGATGTCCAGCACTGAATCGCGCTGACCGTGCAATACGTCTGCTGCATCCATTGCTCGATCACCACTCCCAGCTTCGACATCTTGATCAAGGCAGCGATGGGAATATTATTCGTCGACACATACTTCTGGATGGCCGCCAGCTTCAGCTGCACGGAATCATCATTGTCCTTAAGCCGCTCAATCCGCCCTAGAACTTCTGAAAGATCCAGCGTATCGACCGAAATCCCGCTGCGCTCCAGCAGCTTCTCGCTGTAGCGCACCGTGTTGAATGCCGCCGGCCGTGCGCCGATCGCGCCCACGCGCAGATTGGTAAACCCACGCACCACGCGGCACACCGACGAAAACCACGCCAGATCCTTGCGAAACTCATCCGAGTCCGGCTGCACCGTATGCTGCGCCGTCAGCGAATAAGGAATCCCGTACTGCATCATGTTGTTGCAGGCCGACATCTTGCCGCAAAAACTATCCCGGCGATGCGAAATCTTCATGTCCGCCGTCCGGTCGGGAGTCGCCTGCACCAGCACCGGCACTTTCAACGTAGAGAGCCGCAGCGCATCGACAATCCCCCGCTCCTCACCAAAATTCGGGAAGTGTAACAATCACGCCGTCGATCTCATCGCGGTGCTTGCGAAAGAGATCCCCGCACAGCCGGGCATCCGTCGGCGTTTCGACGGCGCCGAACTTCGATTGTTCTGGGGTCAAAGAAATGGTGCGGATGCCCGCCGTCGCCAATACCCGGAGCATCTCTTCGCGGCCAGTCTTCGCCAGGTGATCGGGAAAAAAGCCACGATTGCCTACAATTACGCCAAACGTCATCTGTTTCGCCATGGCTATTTCCTTCGCTTGTTAACCACTGGCCGGGGGCGAAAGCCGATGGTATAACCCAGGCCGGCAACGGTGAGCAGCGCGCCCCACCAGATCGGCGCATGAAGATTATTGAGGACCGGAGGATGGGGCAAAGGGTGACTCAGTTCCCAAATGCCGGTGGTAAAAATCACCACCCCATAGGCCAGCAGCAGTATGCCTGCAAACCACCAGATCGAAAAAGACTCTCGCATCGCTTCTGCTCCTTTGAATACCAGAAAACAACATTGAGAATGATGAACATTACCGTTACCACGCCCGCCCACACGATCGGCCGCTGGTACCAGTGCTCGTCATGTTCCTTAGGCAAGCGGGAAGCGCCATAGACCAGCCCCTCCAGTTCCTGCCACCGGTCGGGGTTTGGTCATGTAGCTGACCACCACCGTGACCAGCACACAGACCAGCCAGGCCCACAGGGCGCGATAGACGTTTTCTGCCATGTCCTTGGCGTCGGGCGACATGGCCACGTAGCGCAAGGCGGAAGGGTCATTCTTGACCCACAGCCAGAGGCCGATGGAGGTGCCCGTACCGGCCAGCAATCCCCAGAAACCCGCCTCCTTGGTGGCCCGCTTCCACAGCATGCCCAGGATCACGGTTCCGAACAGCGGAGCGATGAAGAAGCTGAACAGTTGCTGCACGTAGTCCATGATGCTGGCTGCGTGCTGCACCAGGTACGCCGTGCCCACCGAGACCAGCACGCCAATCAGCGTGCTCCAGCGGCCCATGGCTACATAGTGCCGGTCGGTCGCCTTTTTGTTCAGGAAAGCGCCGTAGATGTCATAGGTCCAGACGGTCGAGAATGCGCTCACGTTGCCCGCCATGCCTGACATAAAGCCGGCGATCAGCGCGGTGACGCCCAGGCCCAGCAGGCCAGGCCCGCAATAGCGCACCAGCATCAGGGGCAGAACTTCGTTGAAGCTGTGCTGGCCGGTCTGGACGGCGACATCCTGCGCCACCAGGTGAAAGGGCAGCACGGAAAGAGCCAGCAGGCCGGGCAGGATCACGATGAACGGAACCGCCATCTTGAACGCTGCGCCGATCACCGGAGCCATGCTGGCGGAACGGATGCTGTCGGCGGAAAGGACGCGCTGGACCACCAGAAAGTCGGTGGTCCAGTAACCAAAGCTGACCACGAACCCCAGACCGAAGACGATGCCGAACCAGTTCACGCCCATCGGGTTGGTGTTGAAGTGGCCCAGCGTTGACCATAGGTGCACATAGTCGGAACGGCCCAGGTTGGTCGCGATCTGCTGCCGCAGGTTGGTCCAGCCGCCGACCTCGATCAGGCCCAGGATCGGCACCAGCAGGGCGCCCACCCAGATCAGCAGGAACTGCAGGATCTCGTTATAGATCGCCGACTTCAGGCCGCCCAGCGCCACATACACGGCCACCGTGATGGAAGAAACCCAGATGCTGAAGTTCAGGTCCCATCCCAGAACCACCTTCATCACGATGGCCATCGAGTACATATTGATACCGCTCATGAGGATGGTCATGAACGCAAAGCTGACTGCGGAGAGGGCGCGCGCGCCGTCACCGTAACGGAGCTTTAGATATCCCGGCACCGAGTGGGTTTTTGAGATGTAGTAGAACGGCATCATCACAATGCCCAGAAACAGCATCGCCGGAATGGCGCCGATCCAGTACCAGTGCATGGCGAGGATGCCGTACTGGTAGGCGGAGCCGGCCCAGCCCATCAGCTCCAGCGAGCCCAGGTTGGCCGAAACAAAGCTCAGGCCGGCGATCCAGGCGGTCATTTCCCGCCCGGCCATGAAGAACTCTTCGCTGGTGTTCGAGGAGCCCCGCAGGTAAAAGCCGATGAACACCACGATCGCGAAGTAGATCGCGATCACCAGGATGTCGATCCAGTTGAGCCGCGCAAGCTGGGTGGAAACCGCCAGAGAGCAGGGTGGCACGAGGCCGGGCTGACAGAAGATCCATGTAGCCAGGTCGTATCACTACGAGGCGCATCATTTCTCCTGTCCGTACGTAGCGGTGGCGCCATGCTTGCGAAAGTAATGCCGGTCGAGCAGCGCCTGGGAGACACCGGCACAGCCCTGCCGCAGAGTAGCAGTGTGGTAGGCCATGCGGGCGACCGTTTCCAGCACGGCCGCATTGTGGGCCGCATCATGGGCGTTTTTCCCCAACAGAACGGTGCGTGGCCGGCTACCAGAACTGCGGGGATCGCGAGTGGATCGAGACCCTGAAAACGGCGGCTGATGGCAACGCCCGGTGTTGTGCACGTACTCCCCGCCGATTTCCTCTGCCGTCAGCTCTTCGGTTACGGGAACGGGGCCGTAAAAGTAATCCGCATGGGTCGTGCCGTAGGCGGGAATCTCCAGCCCCGCCTGGGCCCAGGCGGTAGCATATTCCGAGTGGGTGTGCACCACCCCGCCGATTGCAGGGAAATTCTTTGTAGAGCAGAAGATGAGTCGCCAGGTCGGAAGAGGGCGGAGACGGCCCTGGACGACTTTGCCGTCCAAATCGGTCACCACCATGTCGGAGGGGGTCGAGCGCTGCGTAGTCCACGCCGCTGGGCTTGATCACCACCAGGCCGCGCTCGCGATCGATGCCGCTGGCGTTGCCAAAGGTGAACAGGACCAAGGCCCTGGCGAACCAGCTCCAGGTTCGCCTCGAGCACCTGCTCTTCCTTAGCGAATCCAGGCTGTTGCAGGTCATTGGGCATTGCTCCTGACCTTAGGAGAATAGGCAACTGCGTCAAGCGAATGACTCAGCACCGCTTTGAGGTCGAGAACGTTTAGCGTGCGATTCTATCGGACCTTAGGGAAGAATTGCGGTTTGCTTCTGGGGTCTCAGTGGCCGTGTTCGCTGCTCCCCCAGATAGCCCGGCACCGCCTTGCCGAAGGCACTGTATTCTTTGATTCCAGCTGGGGAGAGCTCGATCACCACCCAGCGGTCGTCCAGAATCTTGGTCTTGGACCCGTAAGCGACCTGCCAGCGCTCAAACTCCGGCCCGCGTTCTGGCGCAGATAACGCCACATCTCTCCATCCGCCGTACCGCCGTAAGCGCTCGCGACCAGCACCGGCTCGTGATCGGGCCACCATGCTGCACGGCGTGCGCGGTCATGGCCCCGCCGCGAATCATGCGGGTAATTTCCAGCTCGGCTTCCTGAGCGTGCGGGCAATCACATTAGCCTGAACGTCCTGCCCGACATATGCCCGGCAAAAGTAACCGTGGTGCTGTTCCATAAGTCACCTCTGATAAGCTACGCGATCTTGCTCTGAGGAGAAGAGGGAAAAAAATGCCTGGGTTACGTTTGGTCAGGGCCCCCGTGAGAATTCCACTGATACTCTATTGCTGTTGCTGTTGCATTTGCTGCAAATGCAGCAATGTTGGCCGGCGGCGGTCGGAGGTTCCTGGGCACGTTCGACCAGGATAGACCAGTCTTCCGGTACCGGCATATCCCGATCCAGCGGCGGCAAATCGACATATTTCGACACCTTTACCGCCACATAAAGCTCGCTGTCTTTGCTCCCGCGATAAATGCCGCGCGTCGGCGGCACGTCGGCATAATCCCTGTCCCAACGCGGTCCGGATGTACCGGTTCTGCGCCAGCAGGTTGTTGGTTGGGTCAAAGCCCACCCAGCCGACCTGGGGCAAAAAGGCCTCGATCCAGGCATGGGTGGCGTCGGCCGTGGAGCGGTCGCTGTTTTCCTCGCCGTGGTAGAGGTAGCCGCTCACGTAGCGGCAAGGAATGCCCACATGGCGCACCAGCGCAATCATGGTGTGGGCAAAATCCTGGCAAACCCCTTTCTGGATTCGAGCGCCTCGTCGATGGGCGAGTTGACGTGGGTGCTGCGCGGTACATAGTCGAACCAGTGGTACAGCGACGCATTCAACTGGCGCAACAGCACCAGCGGATCGTCGCGGCGGCGCACATCCAGGATTTCGCCAGGTCGAGCAGGGCGGGCGACGGCTTGGCAAATTCGCTCGGCAGCAGCATCTCGGAGAAATCGCCCAGGCGCAACCAGCGAGTCCAGCTCATCCCAGGCACCCGGCCGGAGCGAATACGGAATCGGGCAGCGGCTGCTGCTCCACCAGCGCCTCGGCGACCATCACCAGCTGCGAGTGCTCTCCCGGGATATCGAAGTGATGGACATTGTTGCCCAGGTGATCGCGGTAGGAGAAAACCCGGCAACGGGGGCTGACCGACAGAGAAAACGAAAGGCAGCGTTGATTGTTGTCGCTGCGCGGGTGCATGCGCGCCTCCATCAGGCTCTCGCTTACCTGGTCCGCGATAAAGAAACTTGGTCAGATGCCGTATCAGATAAAAATCCATCGTGCCTCCCAACAACTTCACGTTACATCGCAAGAGCGGCTTCGACCGGAATATTGAATATAGAACCGGTAAATCAGGTCGTGCGTCTGCCGGCACTGCTGCAGGATGTTATGCAGATAGGCCCCGGCATCCTGCGCCAGAATGTCGGAAACTTCGACAAAGCTGAGCGAAGCCTGCAGCCTGCCGGAAATCCGTCAGTTCATCCACCGGCGGCCTTCCGCTGGACTGCTGCACCGCAACCAGCGCCTGCCGCAGACAATCGACCGAGTACCGCAGCGAATGGGGAAACTGCGGGTTCAGCAGCAGAAATTCGAGAATCCACTCGGCCGTGAGATCCGCCGTATAGACCTTGCAATAGGCTTCGAAGGCGGTGCAGCAGCGCAGCAAGCCCACCCACTCCTGGTATTGCTGTCCTTCCGCCGCTACTTCCGGGGTATGCAGAAATCTCCGGTTGATACAGATCGAGCAGATTGGCAGTGGCGGCCGCCCGCTCCAGGTAGCGCCCCATCTGGATAAACTGCCACTCCTCGCCGTGGCTCATCGTGGTATCGGTCACGCCCTGGAAAAGGTGAACCCCATCGATCACCGCGGGAAGAAAATCGCCCAGCCGCGTATTCAACCCAAATTCCGAGTGTGGCTGAATCACCCAGTGATACATGCGGTTCAGCTGCTGCCACTGCTCGGAGCTGATCTCGTCGCGCACCTGGCGCGCATTTTCCCGGGCTTCGATCAGGCAGGAAGTCACCGATGCGGGAATATCCGCGTCAAACGTCAGCGAGTGAACCAGTTGGTAATAGTCGTTCTCCCAGCGAACGCCCTGAGGATTTCCCAGCGCCGCCAGCACCCGCTTCCATCGGCCCTCGGCGCTGGTGCTGGACTTGTCCAGCATCAGGCCCATGTTCACGTCGAGCATGCGCACCGTGTGCTCGGCGCGCTCCAGATAGCGGCTCATCCAGTAAAGACTGTCGGCTACGCGAGAAAGCATGTGCTCCTCTTAGTCGTTGAGCACCCAGGTATCTTTGCTGCCGCCGCCTTGCGACGAGTTCACTACCAGCGACCCTGCGGCGAAGCGCCACCCGGGTCAGTCCGCCGGGAACGATGCGCACTTTGTCTCCATACAGGATGTAGGGCCGCAGATCGACGTGCCGGGGTTCGATGCCGTTCTCCGTCAGGCAACCGGCGCGGGAGAAATCGAGCGTAGGCTGGGCGATGTAGTTGCGCGGGTTGGCTTCGATCGGCCGCTTGAACTCGTCCCGCTGCTCCGCACTGCTCTGCGGTCCGATCAGCATGCCGTAGCCGCCTGACTCGCCGACCGCCTTCACCACCAGCTTGTCGAGATTCTCGCAGCAGTATTTGCGCTGTTTGGGGTCGGTCATGAGATAGGTTTCCACGTTGTTCAGGATCGGTTCTTCGCCCAGGTAGTAGCGGATGATCGCCGGCACATACGCATAGACCGCCTTATCGTCGGCGATGCCGGTGCCGAAGGCATTGGCCAGGGTCACGTTGCCGGCGCGATAGGCATTGAACAAGCCGGCCACGCCCAGGATCGAGTCCGAGCGGAAGGCCAGCGGATCGATAAAGTCATCGTCCACCCGGCGATAGATCACATCCACCCGCTTCAGGCCGGCGGTCGTGCGCATGTAGACCACGTTGTCGTGGATGACCAGGTCGCGGCCTTCGACCAGCTCGATGCCCATCTGGCGAGCCAGGTAGGTGTGCTCGAAGTAGGCCGAGTTGTAGACACCCGGGGTCAGCAACACGATCGAAGGATCGTGCCGCCCCTCGGGAGCCAGCGACCGCAGCGTGCTCAACAGCAAATGGGTGTAATGTTCGATCGGCTGCACGCCATAATCGCGGAAAAGCTGCGGAAACGTCCGCTTCATGACCCGGCGGCTGGTCAGCATGTAGGAGACGCCGCTGGGCACCCGGAGATTATCTTCCAGCACCACGAATTCTCCGCTGCTGAGGCGCAGCAGATCCGTGCCTGTGACGTGATATAGACATTCCGCGGCACTTGCAGACCGCGCATTTCCCGGCGGAACTGGCGGCAGCTGTACACAATCTCGCGCGGCACGTGGCCGTCGTTGAGAATCTTGCCTTCGTTATAAACATCGTGCAGAAACAGGTTGAGCGCGGTGATGCGCTGGGTAAGACCCTTCTCAATGTGCTGCCATTCCGCCCCGGTGATGATCCGCGGCAGCAGGTCATAGGGAAAGATCTTTTCCGTGCCTTCCCCATGGCCGTACACATTGAAGGTGATGCCCTGGGTCAGGAACGATAGGTCGACCGAGCGCTTGCGGCGCGCGATTTCCTCCGGCGGCAGGTTCAGGAACGTCTCCAGTACCTCGGCGTAGTGCGGCCTGACCATGCCGTCTTCGGTGAACATCTCGTCGTAGGTGTTGTCGAGGAGGTAGTCCTTCAAGGAGCGGGTTGCCGAACGTGCTGGGTCGGATTGCATTCCATCTAGCTCCTGAATCCTGAGGCGGCTTCCGGTGACCACCTCATCGCTGACCACGTTGAAGTGGGTGAGACTGGCGATCCCGAAAGAAGTAGTGATCGCCACGTCGGAAGCATCCCGCCCGACCGCCATCAACACCCGGCCGATGCGTGGATGATTGTGCCGCGCATCCACCGTCCACCAGCGGTTCTCCAGGTAAACCTCAAACCACGCGCTGAAGTCCATGGGCGTGTAGGTGGGGGGAATCCCAATGTCGCCCAGGTAGCCCGTCACGTAGCGCGCCGGTATGTTGACCGCCCGGCAAAAGGTGACCGCCAGGTGTTGAAAGTCGCGGCATACGCCCACCCTCTCGGTAAACACATCGAGAGCAGTCTTGGTGGACCGGGCATGTTGATAGCCAAAAGTCACTTTGGAATTCACCCAACTGCAGATAGCCCGGACGCGGCCCCAGCCTGGCGCAATATTGCCAAACAGCTCCACGGCAATGTTAGAGAGCCGGTCCACCTCGCAATACCGGCTGTTGAGCAAATAGATCAAGCGTTTCGTTGGGCAATTCCGAGACCGGATGTTCTCTCGCCTCGAGCGGAGCGGGGTCTTCCAGGCCCGAGTCCTCAATCAGGGTCGAACTGGTGAGCCGGATGTGGCCCAGCGGGAGCGACAAACCTTGAGCATCGGTTGCCGAACGTATCGATATAGCTGGTGATCGGGACTTCTGGTTCCAGCTTCAGCTCGTCCGGTTCCAGCAGATCTTTTTCCCGCGAGGGATGCACATGAAGCATCGCAACGATAGTCACGGGAGCGGGAACGTTGAAACCGATGTCATAACCTAAGCGAATAAGCATTGCGCTCCTTAATCGACCCCTGAGACGAAACTGCCCAAGGATTCACCCCAGGCAAGTTCGACAGGAACGACAAGGTCCTTGTCGCAAAAATTATGATGCTGAAAAACTATCAGACAATGACGTCCGGTTCACACGGAAAATGCTCTAGCATTCAGTTTGGGGAGAAATAATGACCTATTGTCTGGGCATCATGACCCGCGAAGGACTGGTTATGGCGTCCGATTCACGAGCAAACGCCGGCTTCGACCAGGTAAATGTATGTCCCAAGATGCACACGTTTCTGCAGCCAGGGGAACGTGCTTTCGTTATTCTGACCAGCGGCAATTTGTCGCTAACCCAGTCTGTAATCACCCTGTTGCGCGATGATTTCGAAGCCGGCGAGGGGTTGGCCAAGGCCGACACCATGTATGCCGCCGCCCGCGTCGTCGGCGACATGGTGCGCCGGGTCTCCGATCTGGACCGCGCTGCCCTGGAGAAGGACGATTTCAAGTTCAACATCCATCTCCTGCTGGGTGGCCAGGTAAAGGGCGAAAAACCTAACCTTTTTCTTATCTATCCCCAGGGGAATCCGCTGAGCGCGACGGAGGACTCTCCCTACCTGCAAATCGGAGAGGTCAAGTACGGCCGGCCGATCCTGGATCGAGGCATTGAGTTTGACTCCACCAGCCTCGACGTAGCGGGAACCTACGCCCTGCTCTCGCTGGACGCCGCCATGCGATCCAATGTCACCGTCGGGCCACCCCTGGAAGTCCTGCTTTATCAAAACGACAAGTTGGACTTCGACCGCTATCGCCGCTTCGAGGACGACGACCCGGAACTATCCCGAGTCCATGCGCGCTGGGAACAAGCTCTACGCCGCGCCGTAGAAGAACTTCCTAATGTCCACTTCGACGCCAGGCCAGTCCACGTTCCGTAAGAGTCCACGGGACGGTGAGCGCTTTGCCCACACAAGCCAAAAGATGGCTTGAATGGGTCACCCCAAGATTTTGTTAGAACGACAGACCCTGCAGAAAAAGCCTGAGGATGGCCCATTCAAGCCTTCTTTTGGCTTGTGTGGGCAAAGCACTATCGGGATCAGCCCTACAAAATGTACCGAGACAGATCCTGATCCTTCACGATCGACGCAACCATAGCCCGCACATATTCCGGATCAATCAAAACCACCCGTTCCGGGCCTTCCGGCGTGTCAACATCACTCATCGGCAACGGCACCGTAGCCCCATTCTCAGCACCTGCGGCTTCCAGCAAACTCCCTCCAGCCGCATGGCCCTTCATAATGTCCGGAGCCATAAAGCTGATCTCATCCAGCACCCGTTCCATGATGGTATGCAGCCGCCTGGCGCCGATGTTTTCTGTTGTCTCATTGACCTTGAAAGCAAACCGCGCCATCTCTTCCAGAGACTCCTTGGTAAACCGCAGCTTCAGCCCTTCTGTCTCCAGAAGAGCCGTGTACTGCTTGGTCAACGAAGACTTGGGCTCCGTAAGAATCCGGACAAAATCCTCTACCGTCAGCGACTGCAACTCTACCCTGATAGGGAACCGGCCCTGCAGCTCAGGAATCAGATCGCTTGGCTTCGAAACGTGAAACGCACCCGCTGCGATGAACAGGATATGGTCCGTCCGCACCATCCCATACCGGGTATTGACCGTGGTCCCTTCGACGATGGGGAGAATATCTCTCTGTACCCCCTCGCGCGACACATCCGGACCGTGACCACCCTCCCGCCCGGCAATCTTGTCGATCTCATCCAGGAAGATAATCCCTGAATTCTCCACCCGCTCGACTGCCAGCCGCGTTACCTGGTCCATATCAACCAGCCGGGTCTCTTCTTCCTGCACCAGGTATTCGAAGGCCTCGCCGACCTTCATCTTTCGCTTCTTGGTGCGCTGGCCAAAAAGGTTGGGCAGCACATCCTTGAGGTTGATATCCATCTCCTCGATGCCCTGGTTGGAGATGATTTCAAATGACGGTGTGCTGCGCTCCCGCACATCGATTTCCACCGTGCGGTCATCCAGCTTGCTCTCGCGGAACTGCTGGCGCAGCTTTTCGCGGGTGCGATTATGACTCTCCTGGCTTGCCGGGGGAAAACTGTTGCCATCCACCACGACTGGCCCCGGTGTACTGCCGGTTGCCGTTGGGGCGGGAGAAGGCGGCAGCAACAAATCGAGCAAGCGCTCTTCGGCATTGAGCTCCGCCCGGTCCTCCACCTCTTCCAGCTTTTCCTCGCGCACCATATCCACCGAGATCTCGACCAGATCGCGGATCATCGATTCGACATCCCGTCCCACATACCCAACCTCGGTGAACTTGGAGGCTTCCACCTTCATGAAGGGTGAGTTGGTGAGCTTGGCCAGCCGGCGCGCAATTTCGGTTTTGCCCACGCCCGTAGGGCCAATCATGATGATGTTCTTGGGCATGATCTCTTCGGCGAGATCCGGCGGCAGCTTCTGCCGGCGCATGCGGTTTCTCAGCGCGATGGCCACCGCGCGCTTGGCGGCCCGTTGGCCGACCACGTGCTTGTCCAGTTCCGCTACGATTTCCCGGGGTGTGAGGTCTTCGAGCGATAGCTCGAGCTCTTCGGCTGTTCCTGGTAAAAAGATCGCCATATGCCTCCTTCGACTGGGTGAAGGGTACGGGCTTCGGCCCGTACAAAAACCCACCAAAGTTCTCTGGGCTTTAGCCCCTGAGGGCAGCATATCCCGTGGATACGCTGCCCTCGGAGGCTAAAGCCCACTGTTGTTGCGTTCTCTACGTACGGGCTAAAAGCCCGTACCCTTCAACCGTGCAGTTCTTCGATCGTGATTTGATCGTTGGTATAAATGCAGATCTGGCCGGCAATCCGCAGGGACTTCTCGGCAATGTCTCGCGCCGGCAACTCTGAATTCTCGACCAGCGCCCGGGCTGCCGCCAAGGCAAAGCTTCCACCGCTGCCGATGGCTGCAATCCCCTCATCCGGCTCAATCACATCGCCCGACCCGCTGATGAGGAAGGTCTGCTTCAGATCGGCAACCACCAGCAGAGCTTCCAGGTTGCGCAGCATCTTGTCAGTGCGCCAATCCTTTGCAAGTTCCACCGCGGAGCGTCCCAGATTACCAGCGTACTGTTCCAGCTTGGCCTCAAAGCGGCTAAAAAGTGAGAAGGCATCCGCCGTCGAACCGGCAAATCCAGCCAGAATTTTGTCCTGGTAGAGCCGGCGAATCTTGCGTGCAGAATGTTTGATTACGCTTTCGCCCAGCGTGACCTGGCCGTCTGCGGCCATCACGACGCTCTCATTGCGGCGGACACAAAGGACCGTAGTCGACCGAATACGCGGGCGTGTAGAGCGGGAATTTATCTTGGAACCTGACCTCGAACCGGCGGACGCCGTCGAGCCTTGGACAACAGACGAACGAATGGACATCTCAAGAGAGTATAACGCAGGCAGGGTGTTGCCGAATGGGGTCCGGCATGCTTACCGAACTCCCCGTAGCCTTCAGCCTGAGATATCCTGCAACGTGTACGCTTATTCTCCCCCGGAGCATCCATGAACAGTTTGCCTCTATTTGGCGCCGCTGGACTTTGCTTAGGGGGCGCGGCCGCCTATGCGATGCTGCGACGCCGGCCCAGCCCGGACGAAGAGGAGCGTAAGCGACGAGAACTCCTTGTCCAGCAGGGGCGCATCATTGATGCCACCGTGATTGACATCTCCGACCTCAACGCCGAAGAGAGCGGGCGGCCCAACGGGATGCAGCTGATCCTCTACAAATATGAGGCGGCGGGAGTGGTCTATGAATGCTCACAGGACGTCACCATGCTGCGCCATCTGGTCAACATCTACGATTGCCGCCTGGGATTTCCCGCATCGGTGCGCTACGATCCGCACAATCCCGGCAATTCCCTGATTGTGGCTGAGGGCTGGAGCGGATTGCGCAATACCGCCAATTCCGTCCCTCTGCATGGTCGTGCGAAGACCGCGGCCACCTCGCTACGCTAGAATGCCGCGCTAACCTGCCCTTCACGGTCTCCCGGTACAATATAGACATGCATGTTCACGGTGGGGGGTCGGAGAAGACCAAGCGAGTCTTACGCATCTCCCTGCTGGCGACCCTGGCCTATGTCGGGCTGACCTTCTTTGCCGGCGTGCGGGCCCATTCTCTTGCCCTGATCTCTGAAGCCGGGCATAACATCTCAGACTTTCTCGCCCTGTTGCTGTCCTTTGTGGCCGTTTATTTCCAAACCCGGCCGCCCAATGATCAGAAGACCTTTGGCTACCAGCGCGCGGGTGTGTTGGCCGCGTTTCTCAACGCCCTTACCCTGGTCCTCATCGCCGTTTGGATCGCCATCGAGGCCATCCATCGGCTCAGCGAGCCGGTACAAGTCCAACCCCGTTTGATGATGATCGTGGCCGCCGCTGGTGTGCTCATGAATGGGGTCATTGCGGCCCTGCTTTGGAGAACCTCGCGCGATGTCAACATCCGCAGCACGTTCATTCACATGCTGGGCGATACGCTTTCGACCGCGGCTGTCATTGTTGGGGGCGCAGCGATTCTGTTGACCGGGCACAACTGGATCGACCCCGTGCTCTCCATCCTGATTGCGGCGCTGATCCTATGGAGTTCGCTCTCCATCGTCCGGGAGACGCTGAACATCCTGCTGGAAGGTACGCCGCGCGGTTGCTCCCTCGCGGAAATCCGGGTCTCGCTGCAATCCATTCAAGGGGTTCAGGATGTGCATGATTTGCACGTCTGGAGCCTGGGGTCCCAGACGCACGCTCTGGCGACGCACATCACCATCGACGACATACCCCCGTCGGAAAGCGCCCGCATCCTCGAGCAGGTAAACGGGACGCTGCGGCAGAAGTTCCGCATCTACCACTCCACCATCCAGTTCGAGTGTGTCGAATGTGAAGTTGCCCACGGCTGCGCTCCGCCGATCGAGATCGACGAACACAACCACCCAGGCCACGACCACTCGCACGCCCACTCTCACTAAAGAGCGCACGCGTCGTAACCGGGTCGAGGTCGAACGGTGTCGGAAAAAAGCGAAGGGTGCCCCAGGTCTCGCTTCTGAGACCTGGGATCCCAGCAACCGATTCCTCGTGGAAGCGCCACTCTACCTTTTTCTCACCCCGAGACACCGGTGCCGGTATCGACCGGCTTATCCGGCTGTGACTGGTAGATCTCGGCGACCCGTTCGAGCGTGTCAATCTCGCTGACAGGCTTGTCATTGCGAATCCGCAGAATCCGCGGGAAGCGCAGGGCAAAACCGCTGTCATGCCGTTCCGACCGCATCACATTATTGAAGGCTACCTCGAACACCATCAGCGGTTCCACGGCTCGGACGCTGCCGTAATCCTCAACCGTATGTTCCAGAAAGAATTGGGTTAATTGGGCAATTTCGGCATCGGTGACACCGGAATAGGCCTTGCCCACATTGCGCAAAACGTCCCCATCACGGACGGCAAAGGTGTAGTCGCTGAGCCAGCCGGCGCGCCTGCCATGGCCGTACTCCGCTGCCGTCACCACCACGTCGAGGGTAGCCAATTCCCGTTTTAGCTTGAGCCAGGCGAGGCCGCGCCGCCCAGGCTGGTAGGTGCTATGCCGAGCCTTCAGCATCACCCCTTCATTGCCCCTCGCCCGGGCCTCCACGTAGGCCTGTTCGAGCTGGGCCACGCTTTCAAGCTGCACAGCGGGCGCCAGGACCAGCCGGGCAAAGCTGTTGTCCTCCGCGGCAGTTTCAAACAGCAAGGTTGTCTGCTGCGCAGTCGAGTTCAGTCGACCGCCCACTCTGGTCAGCGCCTGCTCCCGATCCACCAACCCCTCAAGCACTTTCCGGCGCTCTTTCAGTGGTCTCTCCATGGTCATTTCGCCGGCCGCGTAAAGCACATCAAAGGCCATGAAAACTACCGGGATAGACTCACGCATCTCGGTTGTGACCCGCTTGCGCCCGAGCCGGGCCTGGAGAGAAGAAAAGGGCAGCGCTCGACCCTCCTTACTGGTCGGGTCCGGCCTCCAGGCGAGAATCTCGCCATCCAGCACCAGCGGCTCCTGCACCTTGGCGAATGCCTCGACAATCTCCGGAAAACTTGCGGTCATATCCTCCCGGGACCGGGAAAACAGGGCCACGCGACCCGGATAGTCCGGCGAGCCACAATGAATCTGGGCCCGCACGCCGTCGTACTTATCCTCCAACTGCGCCTCTTTAATCAGCGGCTCATCCGGCCGAGCCTCAGCCGAAGGGGTTTTGGTCTCTTCGGCGACTTCGGTCGAAAAACGGTCCAGCGCCTCCTGCACCGTCTCCACCGGGCTGGCGAGCATGAAGCCGAGGGGATGAAACAGCTTCATTCGCGCCTCACCCAGCGAATTGGTAGCTGCCAACTCGAGCACTTCCGGCAAGTTGCCGTTCAACATCCTGGCGCGTCGAACGTCGCCGATGGGTGCGCTATAAGCCGCGGCGATCGCCTCCTCCACCAGGCTGACCTTGATGCCTGTGCGCATATCTCCCAGGATGATTTTGATCACATACTTGGCTTCGAGAGGCGTGGCTTTTTCAAGCAGGCTTTGCGTGAGGTGCTGTTTGGCGGCGGGCTTGCCCGCGTTGGCGATGGCTTCAAAGGCGGCGGCCACATCTGGAAGCAGGAGGGTCGCCGCAACCTTCCGGCTTTGCAGCAGCTCCTGGGCAGCGCCGCCCAGGTCGCCATGGCGCAGGTAGGCGGCATGCATTTCGGGTTGGCCGGCTCCGGTTAACTGGGCCAGGACGCGGCTGAGGAGCGCACCGCCAACATTCAAGGCGCGTCCGTCCGTTTCCGGGAAGGGAACTCCCGCCAGGTACAGTGCCGCTAATCCCGCTTCGGGGACGGGGAGCGCGCGCAAATAGTCCGCCATGAGCGCGCGCTTCTCGAGCTTGCTGCCGGTTTCGGCGAGACGTTGGCAGAGTTCGGCGAACTGGGACAACTGGGCAGGCATCGACTGAGCCTCGTTTTAAAACCTGATAAAATACGGTCTATGGTTCATCGCGTCGCCAACATGGTTCCCGTCCGGCACGCTCTTTCCTAGCGGCTCCCGCCGCCGTCTGTCCGTCTGCTTGTTTTGGCCCAGGAAAGGAACCTCATCATGTTGGATCGTTTAGAACAAATTGAAACCCGTTATGAAGATCTTGGACGCCAGTTAGCCGACCCGCAGCTGGTGACCGACCAGCAAAAATACCACAAGACCGCGAAGGCTCATCGTGACCTGGAAGCGATCGTGGGAAAGTACCGTGAGCTCAAACAGGCGAATCAGGGAATCGCGGATGCGAAAGGCATGCTCAACGAGAGCGATGCTGAATTGGCAGCCATGGCGCAAGAGGAGTTGACGCGTCTCGAAGGTACTGCCACCGGCCTGGAAGAAGAAATCAAGGTCATGCTGCTGCCCAAGGATCCCAATGATGAGAAGAACGTCATCCTGGAAATCCGTGCCGGCACCGGTGGAGATGAAGCCTCGCTCTTCGTGGCTGAAATTTTTCGCATGTACTCGCGCTTTGCCGAGCAGCATCGCTGGAAGGTTGAGATCCTTTCCCAGTCCGAATCAGGTGTGGGTGGCCTGAAGGAAGTGATCGCCATCATCGAGGGCAAGCGCGTCTATTCGCAGATGAAATATGAGAGTGGAGTGCATCGCGTGCAGCGCGTGCCTGCCACCGAGACCCAGGGTCGCGTGCACACTTCGGCCATCACGGTGGCGGTTTTGCCCGAAGCTGAAGAGGTCGACGTGAAGATCGAAGCCAAGGACATCCGCATTGATACGTTTTGCTCATCGGGGCCCGGCGGGCAGTCGGTAAATACCACCTACTCCGCCGTGCGCATCACCCATCTCCCGACCAGTACGGTGGTGAGCTGCCAGGACGAGAAATCGCAGATCAAGAATCGCGAGAAGGCGATGCGCGTGCTGCGCGCCCGGCTGTACGAAGTCGAAATGGAAAAGCAGCAGGAAGCGTTGGCCAAAGAGCGCAAGCAGCAAGTGGGTAGCGGCGATCGCAGCGAGAAGATCCGCACTTACAATTTCCCTCAGAACCGGCTCACGGATCATCGCATCGGGCTGACCAATCATCAGCTGGCGGAAGTAATGGAAGGCAGGCTCCAGCCGACCATCGATGCCCTCATCGCGCACTACCAGGCCGAGCGTCTCAAGGCTGAAACAGCCACTGTGGCGTAAAGTGCCGGCCAGCGCCGGCGAGGCTCTGCAGGCCGCCCGTGCCCGGCTGGCTTCTACTTCGCAATTTCCCCGGCGCGACGCCGAGTTGATCCTGGCCCACGTACTCGGATGGGATGCAGACCGCATTGCTCACCCATCCCGAGCGCCTGCTTTCAGCCCAGGAAGCAGAACAGTTTGAGAGCCTGCTGACTCGCCGCCTGGCGCATGAACCCGTGCAATACCTGACGGGTATGCAGGAATTTTTCGGCTTGCTGTTTGAAGTCTCGCCCGATGTCCTGATTCCGCGCCCTGAAACCGAACATCTGGTCGAGGCAGTCCTGGAGCGCTTCGAGCGCGATGCGAATCCGAGCATCGTGGACGTGGGTACCGGATCAGGCGCCATCGCTGTTGCAATTGCTCATGCCTTGCCGCGATCTCGAGTGACTGCGGTGGATCTCTCTCCGCCGGCGCTGGAGATCGCGCGCCGTAATGCAGAGCGGCACGGGGTGATTGATCGAGTGACTTTCCTGCAATCCGATTTGCTGGCGGCCGCCGGCAGTGAAGAGTTCGACGTCGTGGTATCCAATCCGCCCTACATCGCGAACGAGGAAGTGTTGGAGCCGCAAGTAGCAAACTACGAGCCCCGATCCGCGTTGTATGCCGGACCAACCGGCCTGGAGATTTATGAGCGTCTGATTCCGCAAGCCCGCAGAGGTCCTCAAGCCAGGGGGGTGGCTGATGATGGAGATCGGTTATGGCCAGGAGGCGGCTCTCCGAGGGCTGCTCGCGAGGTTGGAGCGAGGTCAGCTTTGTCCCCGACCTGCAGGGAATCCCGCGAGTGGTTCAAGCACTGCAACCGAAGCCGAGGGATCTGCAGTTCCACGGACCTTTCCTGGAAACGTTTTTCGACCGAGCTGGTTGATAATAGATACAGCGAGGAACCCATGGCTACCATCACAGAGCTTCCCAAAACATCTCTTACCTTTGAGCAAAAACTCGACCGTCTTGCCCAGGTCGCCGTGAATGTCGGTCTCGGGCTCGCACGCGGACAAGAACTGGTTATGACGGCTGGGCTTGATGCCTTGCCGCTGGCTCGCTTGATTACGGAGCAGGCCTATAAAGCCGGAGCCTCCCTCGTCACCACTCTTTACACTGACGAGCCGTCGACTCTGTTGCGCTATCGTTACGCCGACGATGCGGGCTTCGATACGGCGGCGGGATGGCTCTTTGAAGGGATGGCGCAGGCCTTCCGCAGCGGAGCTGCACGGCTCGCGATTACCGGCGGAAATCCCTCGCTGCTCTCGAAGGAAGATCCGGAAAAAGTGGGCCGCGCCAACCGCGCTGTCTCCAAGGCCTACCGTCCCGCAATCGAACTCATCACCCGGCATGACATCAATTGGACAATCGTTGCCTCCGCAACACCCGCGTGGGCACCAGCAGTATTTCCCGATCTGCCGCCCGACCAGGCGATGACCAAGCTGTGGGATGCGATCTTCGCTGCCTCGCGGCGTCGACGCCGACGATCCAATCGCGCGTTGGAAGGAACACGACAGCGGACTCCATCGCCGCGCAGACCTGATGAATGAGAAGCGTTACGCCGCGCTTCATTTTCGGGGGCCGGGGACCGATCTGCGCGTAGGACTCGCGGACGACCACCTATGGATGGGCGGAGGAACGCAAGCCGGCACCGGCGCCTACTGCATTCCCAACATGCCGACCGAAGAGGTGTTCACCACGCCGCACAAAGATCGCGTGGAGGGCACCGTGACCAGCACCAAGCCGCTCTCCCACCAGGGAACGATGATTGAGAAGATCGCCGTGCGCTTTGAGGGCGGCCGCGTCGTCGACGCGAAGGCGTCACGCGGGCAGGAAGTGCTGCAGCGAATGATCGATACGGACGACGGGGCGCGGCGGCTGGGCGAAGTAGCCCTGGTGCCGCACTCCTCACCCATCGCCAGCAGCGGATTGCTATTCCTGAACACGCTCTTCGATGAAAACGCAGCCAGCCACATCGCTCTGGGACAGGCTTACAGCACCTGCGTAAAGAATGGTGACCAACTCACCCCTGAAGAGCTTGCTGCCCGGGGCGCGAACGAGAGCCTGATCCATGTGGATTGGATGATCGGATCCAGTGAGATCGATCTGGACGGCATCACCGCAACCGGCACAGCGGAACCGCTGATGCGCAAAGGCGAGTGGGTGTAAGCGGTTGCATAAACATCTGCTGCCGGACCCGAAAGCCAAAAGAAGGCCGTAACGGGGCAACCGGAACGCTGTTCCTCTCGGGATGCCGAGCGGCGAAGAGTAGCTGTTCCGTAAGCGGGTGTCCCCATTCAAGCCTTTCGGTTTGGCAGCAAATGTGTATGCAACCGTAGCCCTTCCTTTGTCATCCCGAGCGAAGCCGAGGGATCTGCAGTTCTGCGGGACTCTCGTGGAAACGCAGAGTCCCGCCAATAGTGCAAATCAGGCTTCTACAGTTCTACCGGCAACCTCGAACAGCAGCTGGTTCTTCAGCGGGTCCGCATCGATGCGTATGTGATCGCCATGAAGCACCTCGCCGTCCAGAATCTTGATTGCCAGGGGATCCTGGATCAAGCGCTGAATCGCTCGCTTCAAGGGACGAGCCCCGTACTGCCGGTCGTACCCGGTCAGCAGCAACTGATGACGCGCACCGTCTGTTAGTTCCAACGTGATCTTGCGCGCTTCCAGCAGCTTGCGTAGATCGGTCAGCCGTAGATCGACAATGTGCTCCAGCTGCTCCTCGCCCAGCGGACGGAAGATCACCACATCGTCGATGCGGTTGAGAAACTCCGGCCGGAAAGACTGGCGCAACAATTGCATCACCTGCTCGCGTGCTGCCTCGAAAGCGGTTTCGCTGTCCAGGTTCTCTGACTGCAGCAGATGCGCTCCCAGGTTCGACGTCATGATCAGGATCGTGTTCTTGAAGTCCACCGTGCGCCCTTTAGAATCCGTCAGGCGCCCATCATCGAGCACCTGCAGCAGGACGTTAAAGACGTCAGGATGCGCCTTCTCGATCTCGTCGAACAGGATCACGCAATAGGGCCGCCTGCGTACCGCTTCAGTCAGCTGACCGCCTTCGTCGTAGCCCACATATCCCGGAGGTGCGCCGATGAGCCGGGCCACCGCGTGCTTCTCCATGTACTCCGACATGTCGATACGCACCATCGCCTGGTCGTCGTCGAACAAAAACTCCGCTAGCGCGCGCGCAGTTTCTGTCTTACCCACGCCCGTCGGTCCCATGAACAGAAAGGATCCGATGGGTCGCTTGGGATCGCTCAGCCCGGCACGTGACCGGCGAATCGCGTTGGCCACGAGTGTTAGCGCCTCATCCTGTCCGATCACACGCTCGCGCAGCCGACCTTCCATCTCGACCAGTTTGCGTACTTCCCCTTCCAGCATCTTGTCGACCGGGATGCCGGTCCACTTGCTGACGATCTTGGCGATGTCTTCCTCGTCGACTTCCTCTTTCAGCAGGCGATGACCGGCAGCTCCATCCTGCATCGCCTCGAGCTTCTTCAGTTCCGCTTCCACTTTGGGTAGCTCGCCATACTGGATAGCCGCTGAGCGCTCCAGATTGCCTCGCCGCGTTTGCTCTTCCATTTCGAAGCGCAGCGCCTCGACCTTCTTCTTCACTTCTGTGAGCCGGGTGATGGCCTCTCGCTCTGTCTGCCAGCGCGCACGCAGTCCAGTGGCCTCCTCTTTCAGCGAAGCCAGTTCTTTCAGGACAGCATCGAGCCGGTCTTTCGAGTTCCGGTCAGTCTCCCTCTTCAGAGCAGTGCGCTCGATTTCGAGCGACATGATTCTCCGCTCCAACTGGTCAATCTCCATGGGCACGGAACCGATCTGGATGGCCAGCGACGCTGCTGCCTCGTCGACCAGGTCGATAGCCTTATCCGGCAGAAAGCGGTCCGAGATATAGCGATGCGAGAGCGTGGCCGCGGCCACGATTGCCGAGTCTTTGATGCGGACGTTGTGATGAGCTTCATACCGCTCTTTGAGCCCGCGCAGAATCGCAATCGTATCTTCCACGTTGGGCTCGCCCACGAACACGATCTGGAACCGGCGCTCCAGCGCGGCATCCTTCTCGATGTACTTGCGATACTCGGCCAGCGTAGTGGCCCCGATGGCCCGCAACTCGCCCCGCGCCAGCGGCGGCTTCAACATATTCGAAGCATCGATGGCGCCTTCCGCAGCGCCTGCCCCTACCAGCGTGTGCAGCTCGTCGATGAACAGAATGATCTGGCCATTCGATTCCTCGATGTCCTTGAGCACTGCCTTGAGCCGGTCTTCAAACTCACCGCGGTACTTTGCCCCCGCCAGCATGGAGCCAAGGTCAAGCGAGATCACCCGCTTGTCGCGCAGCAGTTCGGGCACATCTCCCGAGATGATGCGGCGCGCCAGGCCTTCCACAATGGCGGTCTTGCCCACACCCGGCTCTCCGATGAGCACTGGGTTGTTCTTGGTCCGGCGAGAGAGCACCTGGATCACGCGGCGAATCTCTTCGTCGCGTCCAATGACCGGATCCAGTTTGCCGCGTCTCGCCAGCTCCGTCAGGTCTTTGGCATAGCGGTCGAGAGCCTGGTATTTTCCTTCCGGATTCTGATCTGTGACCCTCTGATTGCCGCGTACCGAAGTCAGCGCCTGCAGAATCGCATCCCTAGTTGCGCCCAGCGAAGCGAGCAGCATTTGTGCGGGGTCTTTCTTGTTTTGCGCAAGCGCCAGGAGCAGATGCTCGGTCGATACGTACTCGTCCTTGAAGTCCTGCGCCTCTTTTGCGGCGTCGTTCAAAACCTTTTGCATGGCGGCAGAGAGGCCGGGCTCTGAGGCTGCACCAGAGACTTTGGTTAGTTTGTCGATGGCCTGGCGGCCGCTCGCGATCAATTGCTCGGTAGGGACACCGATCTTCTGCAGTAATGGAACAATAATGCCTTCCCTGTCTTCTACCAACGCCATCAACAGATGGAGTGGCAACACTTCAGGTTGGCCATTCTCGTTGGCCAGTGAACTGGCCCTCTGAATCGCCTCCTGTGATTTCAACGTGAACTTATCCCAGCGGATAGCCATAATGGATGTCTTCCTTCACGACCTGATCATCCTCGATCGCCGGTGGGCGAAAAGCAAGGGCGGCATCCCTCGGAGGCCACGCGGATCGGTCGTCTTTCCTGTTTCGATCTTGAAATTGCTATGAGGTATCTGAAAAAAGTTTGGGGAGTTCACCCCGAGAGCGCCCCGAGGTGAACTCAACCCATAAAGTTAAGCGGTTTTCGCAGCATCGGCTGCTACGGTTTGCGGTTGATTCGGGTTCAGCTGCTTGGCCGATCCCACGTTTACCTTGATCTGCTTGGGCTTGCTTTCCGGACGCTTGTGAAGTTCCAGGCGCAGCACGCCGGCGTCATACTCCGCCTTGATGCTTTCCGGATCGATCGTGTTCGGCACCGTGAACGCGCGATAGAAGGTGCCGTAGCGGCGCTCGACACGATGGAAGTTCTCTTCCTTCTCTTCCTTCTGGAAGTTGCGCTCGCCGGTCACGGTCAACGTGTTGTTTTCCATGCGGACATCGAGATCCTCCTGGCGCATGCCGGGGATTTCGATTTTGAGGACCAGCTTATTTTCGTCCTCATAAATGTCGACAGGGGGGACGAAGCCGGCAGCCGTCACAAGGTCGTTCTCTCCCGGGGTGTTGCTACGGGAGAAGTCCTGGAAAACGCTGTTCATTCGATTCTGCAAAGCCATCAGATCGCGATAGGGTTCCCAACGGGTAAGTGCCATATTTTCCTCCGAATTCTGGCCAGTCAATGGCCGTCTATTCCTTGGATGCAAATATAGCATGAAAGAGTCATAAAATATGAGTGTCTTATTGTCACATATGTCGAGGCAGCTCCGGCGTAGCTTCCAGAAGCGCTTTGGTGTAGGCCGCAGCCGGTGACCCACATATTTGTTCGCATCCCCCCATTTCCACCACCTGGCCTGCACGCATGACCACGATGCTGGTCGCCAGGTAGCGAACCAGCGGCATGGAGTGGGAAATAAAGAGGTAAGTCAATTGGAATGTTTGTTGTAGCGACCGGAGCAGATTCATGATCTGAGCTCCGACGCTCACGTCGAGGGCGGAAACGGGTTCGTCGAGCACCAGGAGCTCGGGGCGAAGAGCCAGGGCCCGAGCGATATTGATCCTCTGGCGCTGGCCGCCTGAAAATTCATGGGGATAGCGAGGCAGGGCAGACTCGTCCAGGCCGACTGCGGCCAGGAGCTCCCGGGGATTTTCGGCCGGCCCGTCCGTTCCATCGTGAGGATGAATGCGAAACGGTTCGGCGATAATCTCGGCAACTGTCATGCGCGGATTGAGGGCCGCGAAGGGATCCTGGAACACCGGTTGCATCCGCCGGCGCAGCTTGCGCAGGCTCGCGCTCGAAGCGCCGCAAATGACTTCTTCGCCGGCAAAGGAAACGGTTCCGGAAGAGGGAGGGATGAGGCCCAGAATCATCCGGGCCACGGTGCTTTTGCCGGAACCCGATTCACCTACCAGGCCCAGGGTTTCGCCCCGGGCAATGGAGAAGGAAACCCGGTCCACCACGCATTTTTCCTGGCGCGTGCCCCGCCATCCGCTGCGCCGTGCGTAATTCTTGGTGAGTTGGTGTACCTCGAGCAGAGCCATGGCCGGATGTTAGCAGCCGCTCGCCCGATCACGGATCGAAACCTGGACGTCTGGAACCCAGATGTCTAGCGCCTAGATGTCCAGGTTCTTCACATCCAGCGCATTCTCTTCGATGAACTTACGGCGCGATTCCACGTCCTCGCCCATAAGCGTGCTGAAGATGGATTCGGTTTCCGCGATATCTTCGAGCTTCACCGAGAGCAGCGTACGACGGTCGGGATCCATGGTTGTTTCCCAGAGCTGGGTTGAGGTCATCTCGCCCAAGCCCTTATAGCGCTGAACATCGTAGTCACGGCGGCCTTGCTCGATCACGTGCTCGAAGACCTCACGCGCCGATTGCTTCGTCACGGGATCTGCGGTAACTCGCTTAGCCTTCTTTGGCTTGGCGGCTACGGCATCGGCCGCCGGCGCCTCCCCTTCGGCTTCCTCAGGTTCCGCGCTCTTGGCGTACTCAATCACGAAGGGCGGTTCCATCTCTTCCCGGATCAGGGAATACTTGGCCATCATCTGCCGGTATTCCGGAGACGATGCCAGGGTCCAGTCGACCCGACGCTCCGCTCCCTGGCTGTCGGTAAAGCTGACTGACCAGGTGCGATGCTCTTCCTCGTACCGAGGGGCGGCTACTGCTTTGAACTGGAAGCGCTTGGTCATCTTCACCAGTTCGGCATGCAGCTTAGCGAGTTTCGGAGGCACCGAACCCTCGGACTCGAAGTCGGCGCGGCGCATCAACTCAAACCTGGGGAGCAGCTCCGTGACCTCCTCGTTGCGCATGTGTTTGTTGGCCTTCTCGAACACGCCCAGGTAATCGTTGAGCTGGCCCATGAACTTGGTTAGGGCGGCGCCCTCGAGCCTTTTACCTGCAGTTCCGTAGCGCAAGCCCATGCCCTCTGAGGCGCGCTTGATCATCACCTTGACAAATTCCCGGTCGTCTTTGATGTACTGCTCGAACTTGCCCTTCTTGATGCGGTAGAGCGGGGGCTGGGCGATATAGACGTGCCCGCGCTTGATCAGATCAACCATGTGGCGGAAGAAGAAGGTCAAAAGCAGGGTTCGGATGTGAGATCCGTCCACGTCAGCGTCGGTCATCAGGATGATCTTGCCGTAGCGCAACTTGGATGGATCGAAGTCGTCCTTGCCAATGCCGCAGCCGAGCGCGGTGATCATGGCGCGAATTTCTTCATGGCCCAGCATCTTGTCGTAGCGGGCCTTCTCCACGTTCAGGATTTTGCCCTTGAGTGGGAGCACTGCCTGGAATTTCCGGTCACGACCCTGCTTGGCGGTCCCGCCTGCGGATTCACCCTCGACCAGGTACAGCTCGCAGCGATCGGGTTGGCGCTCACTGCAATCGGCCAGCTTGCCGGGCAAGCCGCCGCCATCGAGCGCGCCCTTGCGGCGGGTAAGATCGCGTGCTTTTCTGGCTGCCTCACGGGCTCGCGCTGCTTCGATCGCCTTGTTGATGATCCTCTTGGCAATGGGTGGGTTCTGCTCGAAGAACATGCCCAGCCGCTCATTGACGAAAGCCTGTACTGTTCCGGCGATATCGGAGTTGAGCTTGCCCTTGGTCTGCCCTTCAAATTGCGGCTGCGGGAGCTTCACACTGACCACCGCGACCAGACCTTCGCGGACGTCGTCTCCGGAGAGGTTTTCCTTGACATCCTTGAACAGTCCCATCTGCTGCCCGGCGGTATTGATGGTGCGGGTCAGCGCGGTGCGGAAGCCGGAGAGGTGGGTGCCCCCATCGACTGTGTTGATGTTGTTGGCAAAACTGAAGACCGACTCGGAATAGCTGTCGTTGTACTGCAGGGCAATGTCCAGTTCCACCCCGTCGCGGGAAGACTCCATGACAATCGGCTTATCGTGCAGTACCTGCTTACCGCGGTTCAGATGCTTGATGAACTCGGCAATGCCGCCGGCGTATTTGAAGTCGGAACGCTTGGCTCCGCCGGTTTTGGGATCGGTGGTACGCTCGTCGACCAGGCTGATCTCCAGGCCTTTGTTGAGGAAGGCGAGTTCGCGCAGCCGCTGGGCCAGGGTGTCAAAGTTGTATTCGGTGACGGTGAAGATGGTGCGATCGGGGAGAAAGTGGATCTTCGTACCCCGTTTCTTGGTGGTGCCCGTCTGCTTCAGCTTGGTAATCGGAATGCCCTTGGCATATTCCTGTTCGTAGGTGTGCAGGTCCTTCCACACCTCGACATCCAGGGTTTCGCTGAGCGCGTTCACGCAGGAGACACCCACGCCGTGCAGGCCGCCTGAGACCTTGTAGTTGGAAGAGTCGAACTTGCCACCCGCATGCAGCTTGGTGAGGACGACCTGAAGGGCCGGCATCCGCTCACCATTGGGGGCATCCATCTCGTCCACAGGTATGCCTCGTCCGTCATCGGTGACCGTGATCGAGTTATCGATGTGGATGGTTACGTCTACGTGGGTTGCATAGCCCGCGAGCGCTTCGTCGACCGAATTATCCACCACCTCATACACCAGGTGGTGCAGACCCTGATCACCGGTGGACCCGATGTACATGGCGGGGCGCAGGCGAACGGCCTCTAAGCCCTCCAGAATCTTGATGTTGTCGCCGGTGTAGGTGCGCTCTGGATTTAAATCATCGCGCATGGCTGCCTGGGGAAGAGCGGCGGAAACGGGAAGTTCTTTGGTGGACATGCAACTCCGAACTACAAAGCTTGGAAACGGCTCTCGGCACGAAGGGACCGATGGTAAATAAGATCTTGAAAGTGCAGGGTTTGGCTGCACTTGACTGCTTCAAGTTTACCACGTTTCGGGGCCCGAAACCCGGGTTCACGGCTTCATCTGGCAAGGTGGAAATCAAGGTGGAAATCAGGCCATAAACATCGCTGCCGAGAGGGGCAGGCCCTAGCGCGAGCACGAAGGTTCCCGGTACTTAGGTGACCTTTATGGCTCTTTCGGAGAATTCTGAAGTAACCAAAAAATGGGGTACTCTAGAACAGTTGGAAGAGGTACTTGGGTAAGGTCGAGAGTAGATAACCTCTATATGTCCTTTAAAACACACGTACATGAAGCTGGCGAACTATACTCTCGATTGTTGCCGTCTTCCACTGTAAACGAAATATCAACCCCCCGGAGGTAACCAGTCATGAAGCTTTTCGTCCACGCGTCCATCTTCTCCGTCGTCTTTGCCGGTTTTGTTGCCGGTGCAGTTACTATCAAGCCTACGGATCACGTGACCGCGAGCCATAGCCTGGTTGTTTCCCATGCCATGCCGGTACCGATGTGCCCTCCGGGCGATGCGTGCTTCCGTAGGGCGAAAAACAGTACTAACGCTACCTCCGGCAGTACCCAAACCGTGCACATGTAGCACAAAAGTGCCAGATTTGAAGGCTTTCTTCGGTTGAGCATCATCCCTTTTCGAGCTATTCTCAAGACTCGGAAGGGGTGGTGTGATGACGAGCGTAGCCCTTAGCATCTTGTACGCGGCAGAGCCTCTCCTCATGGTAGTAGCCATGATTGCTCTGCTTAGATCTCGGGAGCATCGGCGCTTTCCTGCGCTTTTCGCTTACGTCTCGGTTCGGCTCGCCTCTTCGGTGGTCCTTCATCTCTTGTTGCAGGCGCATCGCTTCATTACGGTGAGCGAGAAAGCCGGCTACTCGTGGTACTTCTATACCTACTGGTGCAGCTACGTGGCGGGCGCGATCGTCGTGTTCCTGGTTATCCAGGAGATGTTCCAGTCCTCCATGGATCCCTTTCCTGGCTTGAAGTGGTTGGGTACTATATCGTTCCGCTGGGTAGCTTGCATTTCCTTTGTCGCCGCGTCGGCGGCTCTGCTCACGCCAGGCGGCAAGGGCAACAAGTTTTTCCTTGCCCTTGTGGCCCAGGCGATGCGCTGCGAAAGCATCTTCATCCTTAGCCTGCTGCTGTTCCTCATGCTTGCGGCGGGAAAGCTTGGCCTTTCTTATCGCAGCCGGGTCTTTGGCATCAGTTTCGGCTTCGGCATCATGGCGGCGAGCGATCTGTTCATCTCCACGGGCTTTTGCACCTCGAAGACAATATGATGACTTCAACCGTCAGCGTGGTCACGACCGGCGCCAGCCTGGTGACGCTTATCGTCTGGTCGGCCTACTTCCTGGAGCCGGAACCGGCTCGCCGGGTTACCGCCCTCAGCACCTCCTCGCCCTTGGCGCGTTGGAACGAAATCGCAACCACCTTTGGCCACAGCACGCCCCGGGCTCCATTGCCCGTAACCGTCCCGGCCAGCGACTTCTTCCTGCAGGATGTCGAAAAGGTGGTTGACCGCATTCTGATCAAGAACTCGCTCCACGTAGCAAGTTAACTTTCAGGAGACAAACAAAAGGCCATAACGGGATTCTCCGTTATGGCCTTTTGATTTTTGCGCTTGCGGAGTCTTGTGGATTGACTTCCGCGGTTAACTTTCAGTCGTCCTGACGGGACTTTTCGTCTCTCGAAGCTCTCTCCAGGACTGCGTCCTGGGCTAGGTTCAGCCGTCCCTACGGGAGTTGATCAGTATCCGCGCCCAGACCAGATCCTCGCCCACAATCCAGAGTTACTTGGCGGAGGCCTCTACTGGTTCCACGGAGACGAAACGGCCAGTCTTGCCACGATCGATGAAGTTTACCCGGCCGGCAATCTCGGCGTAGAGGGTGTCGTCTTTTCCCCGGCCGACATTCAGGCCGGGCTTCAACTTGGTGCCGCGCTGGCGCACGATGATGGAACCACCGGTGACCACCTGGCCGGCGAAAATTTTACGCCCAAGTCGCTGTGCGTTGGAATCGCGGCCGTTTTTGGAACTGCCTAAGCCTTTTTTATGTGCCATTGCCTAATCCTCAGTCAATCAGAAATTTGTCTACTTGGCAGCCTGTTCACTGCCGTAGCTAAATCCATTGACCTCGATGCTGTTGATCCGCACCTCGGTGTAGGCCTGGCGATGGCCTTGCAGCTTCTTGTATTGCTTCTTGCGTTTGAAGTGGAAGACGAGAATCTTTTCCCCGCGTCCCTCGCTGACGACGGTGCCCAGCACCTTGCCGCCGGTGGGCTTGGCGATAGGGGACTGTCCATCAGAAAAGGCCAGGACGTCGTTGAACTCCACCGCGCTATTGGGCTCGACAGCTGCCTTTTCGATCTTGACGACTTCGCCTGGGGAGACACGATACTGCTTACCACCTGTGCGGATCACAGCGTACATAAAAATCCTCCACGCCGAATCGCATCGGCGGAACAAACTAGCTGGGCAAATAATGGATTGCTGAATGTGCTCCAACCCGAAGGTGAGCAGACCGCGCCAAAGGCTTAGGTCCCAAGCTCTCTAAGTTTACGGTTCCTGCCTGTTTTGGTCAAATCAGCGGATTGAAAGAGGTAGACGCCCAGGATCACCATCAACAGGCTCCAGCGGATGGCGAAACCGGGCGTGGGCAGCAACGCCGTAATACACCAGCGGCAGGAGCAAAAACGCCCACGCGAATAGCCAGGCGGCTGGAGCTTTTCGTTGCAGGGCGAGAGCAAGCCCGAGCAGTCCACAAACGCTGCCAAAGATGAAGTTCAGGCTGCGCGCGTACTCGACCCACTCCGTCCGGCTTACCGGGTGAGGGACCCCCGCCCAAAAGAAAAACACTCGCTTGAGTGTGTTCCGCATGAAGAGACCATGGTCTTTGCGTATCAGGGTCATGGCTTGCTCCCCACGCATCCGGGAATAGGCAATCTCCCCCATCGCGGTGTAAAGCCGAAGCTGATCGGGCGCCTGGATTGGGTGGTCGTACTCCATCAACAACCCGGTCGACCCCGGCCCATTGCCCAGGTATAACTCGGCGCCGAAGTTTCCCCGAGCAGGCACGAATTGGTGGAAGACCAGCCAATTCCTCCACATCCAGGGGCCCAGGCACGCGGCGAACAACAGTGCGGCCAGCAGCACCCCGGACCATTGGCGTCTTGGCGCACCGGCAAGTATCCATAGCCCGCAAGCAGGTAAGAGGATCAGCAAAGCCGGATTGCTCAACCCGGTCAGTCCCCAGAGCAGCCCGAAGAGCGCCCAGCGCCCAAGTGTTTCGCCTGACCGTAAGCGCAATGCCAGCACCAGCACCCAGGAGAAGAGAAACGTGGTGAGTGATGTGTCCCATATCCAGCGGACGGCATACTGCAAGGCTGCGGGGTACAGAGCCCAGATCCACGCCGACCACCGGGCCACGTTGTGGTTGAAGCAACGCGCCGCGATCTCCCAGACAGTGAGAGCGGTCAGGGCTGAAAACAGGCTATTGAGGGTGAGAATTACCCATGCAGAGAGTGGGCTGAACACGCCGAACAGTTTGAAAACCCCTGCTAGAAGCAGTGGAAAGAGAGGCCCGACCCACGCGGTCGGTCCGGTGTGTCCGCGAAAAGGGTCGGAAAAGCCAAAGCCGGTGGCCAATGCGCGAGCGATCCGGCCCATTTCTTCGCCGAACAGCATGTGGTCGTCGTAGGGCCGGATGCGATAGGTATGGGCCAGGGTCAGGTAGATCACACGCACAGCGAACGCCACCCAGAAGACCAGCCACGGGGGACGGAAGGGTTCTCGATTGGGCTGGGCAGGGGCGGCTTTGGGCATCGTGATCCGCCATTCTATAGTGCGGATGAAATTGCGAAGGAGAGCGAACGGCTTCAGTTAAAAAGCGTACCTCAGGGCCTGAAAACCGAAGAATTTGTTGGGTTGTATGGGCTAAAGAGCCTGTTTGAGAGCTCGCCTGGGAAGGGTACGGCCTTTAGGCCGTGCTTCTAATCGTCAAGATGGATCGGCTTCAGCCGCCGAGGGCTACTTAAACCAGTACAAGAGATGACCTCAGGGGCTGAAGCCCTTCGTAGCCTGGGTGGTTGATGTACGGGCTGAAGCCCGTACCCTTCAAAAAGCGCACAGCGACCCATGGGGTCTGAGTTGTCGGCGGATGCCGGTACGGCTATACTGGTAGTTCGCGAGTTTGTTGCGTGTACGTGTCTTGTGCTTTAGCCCTCTATCATCCTCTTTGATAGTGCGTGCACAGAGTTGGACTGCCGCACGGTTCCTGCGAAAAGCTTAAGTAATCTGGAGTTTGTCATGGCTCAGGTTTGCACAATCTGCGGCAAAGGTCCGCAGTTCGGTAACAAGATCTCGCACGCGCACAATGTTTCCAAGCGCCGTTGGAACGTCAATCTTCGTCCCGTCAAGGCTGAGGTCGGCGGCGGCAACAAGCGCATCCGCGTGTGCACCCGCTGCATCAAGGCAGGCAAGGTCGTTAAGGCCTCGTAACTATTCCTTGGTCCCCGCATGTTTGGGGTCAAAGCCCAGCGACAACGAATTGATGCAGTAGCGTAGCCCGCCGGGCCCCGGACCATCCGGGAAAACATGTCCCAGGTGGGCTCCACAACGAGCGCACGTAACTTCGGTTCGCGTCATCCCGTAGCTTTTGTCTTCATGGAGTTCCACGGCCTGGGCATTCGCCGGGACGGAGAAGCTGGGCCACCCGCTGCCTGATTCAAACTTGGTGTCGGAGCTGAATAGCTCGGCGCCGCAGGCCCCACAGCGGTAGGTTCCATCCGCATGGTTGCGGTAGAGAGCGCCGGAAAACGCCGGCTCCGTACCTTTCTGCCGCATCACGTAATACTGTTCCGGCGTCAGCTCGGCACGCCACTCGGCGTCGGTTTTCTCAATCTTTCTTGGCACTTGTTCTTTTTCCATTGATCCTGCTCCGGGCTCCATTCGATGTGTCGCTTCCACAAAGGGAAGCGGCCTAGCGTAGCGCGATCACTTCGATCTCAACCAGGGCGTCCTTGGGTAACCTGGCCACTTCGACCGTGGACCGCGCCGGCGCTACCCAGCCATCTTTCGCCAGGTAGGTGGCGTAAATCTCGTTCATCGCCGCAAAATCGCTCATGTTCTTGAGATACACCGTGGTCTTGACCACCTTTTGCAGGTCGCTGCGGACTGCGGCCAGAACGGCCTTCAGGTTCTCCAGCACGCGCACGGTTTGCTCCCGGATGCCGCCCTCCACCAACTGCCCGGTCTTGGGATCAAGGCCCACCTGCCCCGAGGTGTAGATCATTTCCCCGATCTCAATCGCCTGGGAGTAGGGGCCGATGGCCGCGGGAGCATTTTCTGTTGAGACCGCCGACTTACCGTTGAAATTCATGCCCTGATTTTCCCATGCTTCATACCTTGTGAGCGCGTTGCACTTCGCGGACACCCGGCACGCGCCGCAGCCCGCTAATCAGACGCGTCAGGTGACGCATGTCTTCGGCTTCCAGAACAAATTCCACCACCGCCGAGTCGCCAGTCGATTTGGAATCGACCCCTCGGATATTGGTGCCGTCGTCGCTGATCACCGCGGTCATTTCCTTCAGCATGCCGGCGCGATCGTCGCAAAGTACAGTGAGCTTGACCGGGTAGGTCATCTTGCGGCCTGGATTTTCCTCCGCCACCCGCGCCCATTCCACCGAGATGCGGCGGTCGCTCTCGTAGAGAAGGTTCTGCACATTTGGGCAGCTTCGCGCGTGCACCGCGACGCCCTTGCCGCGGGTTACGTAACCGACAATCTCTTCTCCCCGGATCGGATTGCAACATCGGGCACGGTAAACCAGCAGATCGTCCTGGCCTTCCACTTGCAAGGAGTCGGATCCGTGCATATGGACGCGCCGGACCGCCTCGGACATAAGACCCTGGGGAGCGTCCTTCGCCGGCTCAATCTCCAGGCCGGCCTGCGTTGTCGACCCCCGGAGAAAGCTTATTCAGCACCTGGCGTGAGGAGTACTTGCCGAACCCGATGGCGGCCATCAGGTCGCTGGCCGTTGCCAGGCCACATTCGCCCGCCGCGCGAGCATAGTCGGTGTCGGTGAGTTTGCTCAGGGATACTTTGTATTTGCGCGCTTCCCGGTCGAGCAGCTTCTTGCCGATTTCAATGGCTCGCTCGCGCTGATGTTCGTTGAGCCAATGCTTGATTTTGTTGCGGGCGCGCGAACTCTTGGCGAAGGTAAGCCAATCGCGGCTGGGGGTGTGGCCGTTCTGGGTAACGACCTCCACGATGTCGCCGTTGTGCAGCTTGGTCCGCAGCTGCGCCATTCTGCCGTTCACCTTGGCCCCTACACAGGTATTGCCCACTTCAGTGTGGATGGAATAGGCGAAGTCAATCGGCGTCGCATCCTTCGGCAACACCACGACCTTGCCTTTGGGGGTGAAGGTGTAGACCTCCTCCGGGTAAAGATCGATTTTCAGCGTGGAGAGAAACTCGTTGGGATCGGACATCTCCCGCTGCCACTCGACCAGCTGCCGCACCCAGGCCAGGCGCTGCTCATCGCGCGCGTTGGTCGGCGAGCCCGCAGCTTTGTATTTCCAGTGCGCCGCGATTCCTTCTTCCGCGACGCGATGCATTTCTTCGGTCCGGATCTGGACCTCGAATTGGTGTCCACCCTCGCCCATCACCGTGGTGTGCAGCGATTGATACAGATTGGGCCGGGGCATGGCGATAAAGTCCTTGATGCGCCCCGGCACCGGCCGCCAGATGGAGTGGATCAGGCCGAAGGCTGCATAGCAGTCTTGCACCGTCGGGGTGATCACGCGGACTGCCAGCAGGTCATACACCTGGTCGACGGTGATCTTCTGCTTTTGCAGTTTCTGATAAATGCTGTAGAGGCGCTTGATGCGCCACTCCACGCGGGCCTTGATATTGTTTTCCCGCAGCCGCTCGTTAAGCAGGGACTCGACGGAGTTAAGAAACTGCTCGTCCTCATCGCGGGCCGCATCGACAGCGGTCTTTACCTGTTCGTAGCCGAAGGGGTCGACGTAGCGGAAGGCCAGGTCTTCCAACTCGCCGCGCACCTTGCCCATACCCAGCCGGTGGGCCAGGGGAGCATAGATGTCAAGAGTTTCCCGGGCGATGGATTCCTGCCGGTCGGGCGACAGGTGCTGCAGGGTTCGCATGTTGTGCAGGCGGTCCGCCATTTTGATCAGGACCACACGCACATCGCTGACCATCGCCAGCAGCATCTTGCGGACGTTTTCCGCCTGGCGGTCTTCGCGGTTCGCGAACTGGATTTTGTCGATCTTGGTCACGCCTTCGACGATGTGCGCGACCTGCTCCCCAAATTGTTCGGTGATGTCTTCGGTGGTAACCGGGGTATCTTCGACGGCGTCGTGCAGCAGGCCAGCCGCGATCGCGGTCGAGTCCAGCTTCATCTCGGCCAGCACCTGGGCTACTTCGAGCGGATGCAGCACGTAGGGCTCTCCGGAGGCCCGGAGTTGCCCGCTATGGTGCTGCACACAAAAGTCCCAAGCCCTGCGGATAATCCCGATATCGTCGCTCGGCCGGTTCTTACCAATCGTCGCCAGCAATTCGGCAAATTTTGCCGTCAAGATGCTGGGCTCGGCGGGAGGCTCGAGTGGCGTAGAGTGCACAGTCGCCATACCTGATTATAGGCTGCCTCGATTAAGCAGGCTATGACTGGGGGAGTTTGGTACCTCAGGTAGGCAAGCCCACCAGACTTGTGATTCCAATCCAGCCACCAATGATGGGGCACCCGTCATCGGTGGCGGGGTGGGACTTTACGCCTGTGCGAAGATGATTTGTGACCCGTGAACCGATCTCCGCGCCTCCTAGCCAGGCTGCACGCGCCTTTAGCAGCGAGGGACCGGTCGCCATTATTTCCCGCAGGGCTGCGGATCGCCTGCGTGCCGGCCATGTGTGGGTCTACCGCTCGGACATCGAGCATGTCGTGGAAATGGAGGCAGGGCTGCTTGCCGTTGCCGACCACCGCGGCTTTCCCCTGGGCACGGCTTTATGGAGCCCGTCTTCGCAGATCGCGCTCCGCCTGGTGACTTCCGATCCTCATCTGCCCCACCCGGCCTGGATGGCGCTCTTCGAACAACGCTTGCGCCAGGCGATTCAGCTCCGCGCCGGCATGTTGGACGAGGGCACGGACGCTTGCCGCCTGGTCTTCAGCGAAGCAGATCAGCTTCCCGGCCTGATTGTCGACCGTTACGGCGACTTGATCCTGTTTGAGATCAACACCAAGGCGCTCGACCAGGACGACATTCGCGCGCTCATCGTGCAGGTTCTACAAACCGAACTCGCCCCGGTCACGATCGTCGAACGGTCCGATGCTCGCATACGCGAGCTGGAGCAACTGAGCGAGCCGCCTGAGGCGCCTCTCTACTCTGCCGACCCTGTTGCTCAACTAAGAACGATCTTCCATCTCAACGGGCTGGCCTTTCATTACGACGCTAATGCGGGGCAGAAGACCGGAGCCTTTCTTGACCAGCGGTTGAACTATGCGGCGGCATCACGGTATGCCCAGGGGGAAGCCCTCGACGTCTGCACCTACCAGGGTGGTTTCGCGCTGCATCTGGCCCAATCCTGTACCCGGGTTACCGGGATCGACGCCTCCCGGGCGGCGCTCGAGGTAGCGGAAGAAAACCTTGAGGTAAACCGTCACCGGATCAAGGCCCCGGTCGAGTGGATCGAGGCGAACGCCTTTGATCTTCTTCGCGACTGGAGCGCTGCGGGAAATACTTTTGACACCGTGGTGTTGGACCCGCCAGCCTTTGCCAAGTCCAAGCGTGCCGTGCCCGGCGCCATACGCGGCTACAAAGAGCTCAATCTGCGCGCCCTGAAGATGCTTCGCCCGGGTGGGACGCTGGTTACATGCTCCTGTTCCCACTATGTTTCCTGGGACGAATTTCATGCCGTGGTAGCCGCCGCCGCGGGAGATGCGCAACGCCGGATTCGCCTGCTGGAGCGCCGCGGAGCGGCGCCCGATCACCCGGTCATTCTCACCATCCCCGAGACTGAGTATCTGAAGTGCCTGATTCTGCAGGCCGACTGAGAGAATAAGACTGCATGGCACTCGGTTCTCACTGGCAACACGCCTGGTTAGTCATCGCTTCCTTTCTCGCCGGCGCCCTGAATGCCATGGCGGGCGGCGGGTCTTTCTTATCGTTTCCGGCGCTGCTCGGAGTGGGCGTTCTGCCTATTCAGGCGAATGCAACCAACACCGTTGCCCTCTGGCCGGGCCAGTTCACGTCCATCGCGGCGTACTGGCAAGATCTGAAGGCCAACCTGCGGCTGGTGCTGCCGGTTTGTTCCGCCGCACTTTTGGGAGGTGTACTCGGGGCAATCGTTTTGCTCCATACCGGGCAAGCTACCTTCCTGGCGCTGGTGCCGTGGTTGTTGCTGCTGGCGTCTGGGTTGTTTGCGGCCAGCGGTCCGGTCTCGGCGTGGCTGAGGCGCAACCGCGTCAGCGTTGCCGGTGCGAAGCCAAATCTCACGCCGCTCTGGATCGGGGTTGTACTGGTGTGTTTTTACATCGGCTATTTTGGCGCCGGTGCCGGTTTTCTCCTGATGTCCGTGCTGGCGATCTTCGGCATTCAGAACATCAACCAGGTCAACGCGCTGAAGGTGATCGCCACCACGACAGCCAACGGCATTGCCGTGGTTACCTTCATCATCGAGAAGCAGATCCTGTGGCAGTACTGCCTGCTCATGATGATCGCGGCTGCGCTCGGCGGGTTTCTCGGAGCACGCTACTCGCGCGGGCTGGATCCGCGGCTTATGCGTCTGCTGGTGGTCGGGATCGGCCTGGGAATGGCTGCGTACTTCTTCTGGAAACAGTATGCTTGAAGAGGGTTTCCGATGAGCCACGAGGGCATTCGATTTATCAGCGAAGAAGAGGCTCAAAGGCTGGCGCAGGAGACCGCGCATCGCGATTTGCCCAAAGATGCGACCGAACCGGCACGGGTCCGGGTACAGAAGACTACCGGAACTGGCATGGAGATCGATTGGAAGGACGGCCATCAAAGCAGCTGGACCTTCTCCTGGCTGCGGGATGCGTGCCCTTGCGCTACTTGTCATGAGGAGCGTGGTGCTTCCGGCCGGAAGGTTGGGGAGCCCAAACCCCAGCCGGCAACACTGCTGCAAATGTATAAGGCGCCGGCGCGGCCGGAGTCGGTGTCCCCGGTCGGCCGCTACGCTATCAGTTTTCGCTGGAATGATGGCCACCAGAGCGGGATTTATTCCTGGGACTATCTTCGGCGCCATTGCCTCTGCGATCAGTGCCGCGTGAAGCCGGGAAGGTAAACCGCAGGTCCCTCCGCTTCGCTCGCTTCGGTCGGGATGACAAGGTGGGGAGTGGAGTTGCACCTAGGCATTTGTTGGACGGGGAAGGTGAACCGCAGGCCCCTCCGCTCCGCTCGGGATGACAAAAGGAAAAGGTGGTGGTCTTTTAGGGGCTTGGTGTCGGACCGAGACTTTTTCTCAATCACTACTTTTTCCTTTGCCATTAACTCCCCCTTGTCATCCCGACCGGAGCGCAGCGTAGCGGAGGGACCTGCGGTTCACCCTTTCCCCAAAAAAATCAGCGGTAGTCCCACCATGGAGTGTCCGCACCTTCGGGTTTGTGGCGCTGAATATGTTGCGCAATCTCGATGACCCGCTGCGCAGGAGTGACCGGACCCTGCCAGCAATGCGGCTTGAGATTGCCGTACATAAATTTCGCTTCAGAGTGTGGCGCAGTCGTCGTCTTCAGCCACGCGTCCAGCTCCATCGTCGAATTGTTGAGGAAATAGGTATCCGCATCGCCGGCGAAGAAATAGAGATTGTCTTTAAGCTGCGGGCCAACCGTGGCCCAGTTGCGTTTTAAGTACTCCAGCAGATCCCAGTGGTCCCGCCAATACGCGACCACGTCCTTGTCAATCTTTCCCGTGGACTTGTCGAACGCAGGCTTGAAGAATCCGTCTTCACCAACCGGACCCCACACCGCAGACCAAACATCAATCTGTTCCCCAGAACGGCCGTGGTCGCCGCTCACCAGTTCATAGCGATTGCGTTGCTCCGAAGTCTGAATCGCCTGTCCGTTGGTGAAGCGGCTGTTGATCGTGGGCACCGGACGCCAGTCATACATCTTGAAGAACGCATTATCGTCCTTGTAAAAGTTCACGCCCTCCACGTCAGAAAAGGTGACTGCATCGGGGCACGAACACCACGCTCCGCCGAAGAAAGTGGGATGGAAGATCTGCAAATACGCCGAGATCCAACCCCCCGTGGAACCGCCGGAAACGACCCGGGCATAGGGTTCGCGGATCACCCGGAACTGCTTTTCAATTGCCGGAATAAGCTCCTGCATCAGGGCGTCATCGTAAGGCCCAACATTGGGCGAATTCACCAGGTACGAGTCGTCGTAGTAAGGATTGGGATGCTGCAGGGTCACAGCGATCATGCGCGGGAAGTGATCGCTCATCCACGCTTTTGAAAATTCATTCTGGCCGTCGAACCGGTAGGGCGCTTCCAGCGAAAAATGTCCCTGAACGTAGTCAATCGGATATCGGATCGTGGTGCGGTCGTAATCGCGGGGCAAAAGCACGACGGCGCCAAGATAGATCGGCCGGCCCCAGAACTTTGATAGCAGCTCACTCTTGAATTTGATGTGTTTGACGTACTCCGTATCCGCGGGCACGCTCACCGGCGGGATCACCCGGTCGGCGACCACGCGAATGGTGCCCGAAGCAGGGTCAATGTGCATCTTGACTGCTTTGCTGTAGAGGTTGCCGGGCGACCGTTGCCATCGCTGGCCTTCCCATTGATCGTCGTGCATCCACACCGTGTGGCCATCCGCGCGATGGAACTCGGAGTAGACGTTGATCATGGCCTGGACATAGTAATCGCCGGCGGGAATGTCCGACAGGTGCGCGAGCGGCGAGCCGAGGTCGGAATTGTCGATGGTGGCGGAATCGCCGGGCTTAAGTGAAGTGACATCGCGCCCGTAGAAGGGAACACCGATACGGCTGACCTGCAACCGAGGCTCACAGGGTTCCGTGGTGGCGGCGACGGCATCCGCGGGACCGCAGTGCGCGATGTCGCGAGAAAGGATCACGAAGACCCGCCCGGTGATCGGGTCGGCGTGGGCTGTCGCAGGAAAGGAAACTTCGAACCTGAGGCCCGGTTTTGTTTCAGGCTTAGGAGCCTCGCCGTGCGCCATGCAGGCGGCGAGCAGGAGCGCGCAAGAGCTTTTCCATCTCATCGGTGAGCCGGTTATATCGCATGCCGGAATCGCAGACAACCACTTATGGAGCAGGCTGGGCTGGAGCGACATGGCTGACGGGCAGAGATTGCCACAGCTTCTGCATGCATTTGAGTGCATCGGCAGCATTCTCCACAACCTGGATCAAGGAATAGTTCGCCGGCTTGAGGAACCCCTGGTCGACAGACACTCTGAGAAAATCCAGCAGTTGGTCGTAGTAGCCGCCGGTGTTGAGCAGCAAGCAGGGTTTCGCATGGATACCCAGTTGCGCCCAGGTAAGGATCTCAAAAAACTCATCAAGCGTACCGAATCCCCCCGGCAAAGCAACAAAAGCATCCGCTTCCTGAGCCATCAACGCTTTGCGTTCATGCATGGTCTCAACCAGGACTAGTTGGCTCAGATTCTGATGCGCGACCTCGATGGCGGCGAGGGAACGAGGAATGACCCCGATGACTTCACTGCCGTGGGCGAGCGCAGCGTCGGCCACTGCGCCCATCAAGCCCACCTGGGCGCCACCGTACACCAGGCCCAATCCGGCTTCTCCCAGCAAGCGGCCCAAAGTGACTGCTTCCGCACGGTACTCCTGCTTTGCCCCAATACTTGATCCGCAAAACACACAAACTCTTCGCCGAACTGACTCATCCACACTGTGCATATTCGAATTGCAACACATCTCGCGCCGGGCGATACACTGGTAGAAGAGAATTCATCGCTTCACCATCCTTCAGAGACCAACCATTGCAACATCTGCTCGATAAATTAAATCCGCAGCAACGTGCCGCCGTCGAATCGGTGGACGGCCCCTTGCTGATCCTGGCTGGGGCGGGCTCCGGCAAGACCCGGGTCATTACCCATCGCATTGCCTATCTCATTCAGGTACGCAACGTTGCGCCCGATTCCATTCTCGCGGTCACGTTCACCAACAAAGCGTCGGCGGAAATGGCGGAGCGGGTGGATAAGCTGCTTGAGCACCGCTCGCTGGCCAAGCCGCTGCTGGCCACCTTCCATTCCTTCTGCGTGCGCCTGCTGCGCCGCGATATCGAAGCGCTGCGTATTGGCAATGAAGGGCTTACCCGCAACTTTGTGATCTACGACGAGGCGGACCAGCAAGCCATCGTCAAGCAGGCGATGCGCCGCATGGGGCTGGACACCAAGCAGTTAACTCCGCGCACGGTTCTGTCGCGCATCTCCTACGCCAAGAACCACATGCTCGACCCGCAGGAAATTTACCTGGACTCCACCGACCCGGTGGCCGAACGGGTCGCGCATATTTACGAGATTTATCGCAAGGAATTACGCAAGGCCAACGCGCTCGACTTTGACGATCTTCTGCTCGAAGCAGTGCGTGTATTGCGTTCCTCCGGCGAAGTGCGGGAGCGGTACAACCGCCGCTATCGCTATCTGCTGATCGACGAGTATCAAGACACCAACCGGCCGCAGTACGAGTTGATGAAGCTGCTGGCGGGAACTGAGCACAATGTCTGCGTAGTGGGCGACGAAGATCAGAGCATCTACTCCTGGCGCGGCGCCGATATCCGCAACATCCTGGAATTCGAGAAGGATTTTCCTGAAGCCAAGACCATTCGCCTGGAGCAAAACTATCGTTCCACGCAAGTGATTCTTGAAGGAGCTTCCGCGGTAGTCGCCCGCAACCTGCAGCGCAAAGGCAAGAACCTTTGGACCTCGCGCGAAGGCGGATCGATGATCGGCTACTACGAAGCGCCGGACGGGGAAAACGAGGCGCTGTTTATTGCCGACTACATTCAGAAGTACATGCGGAAGGCCGGCGAAGAACAGGAACTGCCGCGTGCCGCCGTGCTCTATCGCACCAACTCGCAATCGCGCCTGGTGGAAGAAGCGCTGCGCCGTTACGGAATCGCCTACACCATGGTGGGCGGCTTCTCGTTCTATGACCGTTCCGAGATCAAGGATCTGATCAGTTATCTGAAGCTGGTGCAGAATCCGGATGACTCGATCGCTTTGGCGCGAGTGATCAATACTCCACCACGCGGCATTGGCAAGACGACACTCGAAGTGCTGGATCGGCTGAGCGTCGAAACCGGGATGAGCACCTGGGCGGCGATCGGTCACGCCGTGAAAGATCAACTATTGCCCGCGCGCGCCTGCATTGCGCTGGCGAACTTCCGTAGGTTAATCGAAGACGCCCGCGCGCTGCTGGAGCCGGGATTTGCCGAAAAGCTGGCGCAAGACGTCGCCGCCGAACCGGAATCGTGCCCGCCGGAAACTGCCGGAGCCGATTCAGGCGAGTGGGAAGATGTCGGCTTCGACTTCGGCGATCTGGAGCCAGAGCCCGCCGATGTCGATGCAGAAGAAGCAGCGCCTCCTTTGTTGAGCTTTGATGAAGCAGATAAACCGTTCCTGCCGGTGACCGACCCCGTCGCGCATGAAGGATTCCGCAAGCCCGGGGACGCGGCCACGCTTCCGGAGTTGATTCGTTTTCTCATCGACCGCACTGGCTATATTCGTTCGCTCGAGGAAGAGGGAACTCCCGAATCCTTCTCTCGGATTGAAAACCTGAAGGAATTGGCCAACGCGGCGCAGGACGCGCAGCAACGGGGCGAGACGTTGTCTGAGTTTCTCGACCACGCAGCGCTGGTCAGTGACACTGACCGTTACAATCCCGAGAGCCGCGTCACGCTCATGAGCCTGCATTCCGCCAAGGGCTTGGAGTTTCCCCTGGTTCTCCTGGCGGGCATGGAAGAGGGGCTCTTTCCCCATTCACGGACGCTCAATCAACCCAACGAACTCGAGGAGGAGCGGCGCCTTTGCTATGTGGGCATGACGCGGGCCATGGATGTCCTGGTGTTGACCCGGGCGCGCTATCGACGCCGATATGGGAACGACATGCCGGAAGCGAGCATGCAATCACGTTTCCTGGAAGAGATTCCGGCGCACCTGCTGCAAGACCTGACGCGCGGGCAGCGGCCTTCCAGTGGAGCCTACGCTGCGCGATACGGATCGAGCCGCGATCAGTGGGAATCGCCCCGCCATTACAACTATGAAGATGAGGACCAGCGCGCCGTTTCCCGGACTTCGCCAGCGAACAATCGGCAGTCCGGCGGTTCGAAGCCGGCTGGTTCGTTAGACAACATCGCGCAGTTTTTCTCCTCGCGCAAAACAAGCGGAAGCCGGCCAAAGCTGGAGATTCCCGTCTCTACCGGAGCTACCGGATTTCGCAGTGGCCAGCGTGTGCGCCATCCAAAATACGGTGAGGGCGTGGTCTTCCGCCGTGAGGGAGACGGTGATGATGCGAAGATTACGGTACAATTTGCACAATTCGGCGTGAAAAAGCTGGTGGAGAAGTTCGCCCAGCTGGAAAAAGTTTAGACAAGGAAGATAATGGCCAATACCAAGAGCATTGAAGACAAGTTGGAACGGAAGAAGATCAAGCGCACGGCGCGCAAGAAAGCTGCACCCAAAGCCGCGCGTACCACGCCCCGAGGTTCCAACAAGAAGAAGACGAAGAAGCTGTCCCGAGGTCAGAACAAGCGGTAGCCGCAGCTAAGCGCAGAAAAGCTCCAGAAGGATCATGTAATTGGCCCAGGACGTGAGTTCAGGGTTTAATCACGAAACCCTGTCAGTCCCGCAGGGACGGCTGTACTTAGCCCAGGACGTTAGTCCTGGGTTTATCAGGAAACATGTTTAAGTCCCGCAGGGACGGCTGAAGTTTGCCCAGGGTGAAGTGTCGGCCTATTTTCATCCGTCCCTACGGGACTGGTCAGGTTCTTGGAACTACCCAGGACTAGCGTCCTGGGCTAAGTACAGCCGTCCCTTCGGGACTTTTCTGCGGATGAGGAAAAGCTCGCGGATCGACTCATCGATTAGGCCGCATACTACTAGCAATTCGAACCTCCAGGAGCCGAGACGCTGCGAAAGCAACTGTTCGCAACCAAATCGATCGATAAGCTGATCAGCGACTCGGAGCTCCCCGAGCACTGTCTCAAGAAAACGCTTGGCCCATGGTCGCTGACTGCGCTCGGCATCGGTGCGGTAATCGGTTCGGGGATTTTTACTGTAATCGGCACCGCCATTGCGGGGGAGAAGTTCGACACCTCCTCCATTCTGAATACTCCGCTGCTCGATTACCTGGTGAACCACCACGCCCTGGCGGGCCGCCCGGGGGCAGGGCCGGCTCTGGCTTTTTCCATCATGCTGGTGGCGGTGGTCTGCGCTTTCACCGGGCTGTGCTATGCCGAACTGGCGTCGATGATTCCCATTGCCGGCAGCGCGTACACCTACACCTACGCCACCATGGGCGAGCTCGTGGCCTGGATCATCGGCTGGGACCTCATTCTCGAGTACGCCGTCAGCAACATGGCGGTGTGCGTCGGCTTTGCCGCCCATATCGTCGATTTCATGGATTGGTTCGGCGTACACCCCACTGCGCGTTGGATTTCGCCCGCCTTCCTGCCCTCCGGCCTCTCCGATCTGCAAGGCAACACCATCTATCAACCGGGCTGGCACTTCGGTTTCAACTTTCCCGCCTTTCTGATCGTGTTGGTGTTGACCATCGTGCTGGTGCGCGGCATCCGCGAGTCCGCGGGGACCAACAACATCATGGTCCTGCTCAAGATCACCGCCATTCTGGTGTTCATTGTTGTCGGCTCGCGTTATGTGCACCCTGGGCATTGGCATCCGATTTTTCCCAATGGGTGGAGCGGTGTCCTCACCGGCGGCAGCATCATCTTCTTCACCTACATCGGCTTCGATTCGGTATCGACCGCAGCCGAAGAGTGCCATCGGCCGCAGCGCGATGTGCCGTTCGGCATCCTGGCGACGCTGGTCGTCTGTACCGTGCTCTATATCGGGGTTGCGGTGGTGCTGACTGGCTTGATCCCCTGGCAGACGCTGGTGGACGACGCAGCGCCGGTGGTCAACACCCTAAAGAAGCTGACCCATAGCACCGGCTCGGTCACGCTGAATTGGGTGCGGCTGATTGTGCTTTGCGGAGCCATGATGGGGATGATCTCGTCCATCCTGGTGTTTCAGCTTGGCCAGGCGCGGGTGTGGTTCGCCATGTCCCGTGACCGCCTGTTTCCCCGCTGGTTCGGCAAGGTCCATCCCCGCTATCGCACGCCCGCCGTAGCCACCTGGGTTGCCGGTTTTCTGGTAGCGATTCCCAGCGGCCTTCTGGACATCGGCACCCTGGCCGATTTATCGAACATCGGCACTCTCTTCGCATTCGTGCTGGTCTCCATCGGGGTGCTGATCCTGCGCTTTCGCGAACCGGAGCGCCACCGCAGTTTCCGGGCGCCAGGTGGCATCGCTATACCCATCCTTAGCCTCTTTTTCTGCATCCTGCTCATGTCAGGATTGCCGGTCATCACTTGGCTACGCTTTTTCGGGTGGCTGATTATTGGGCTGGTCATCTATTTTCTTTACAGCCGCAAGCACAGTGAATTTTCGTCCCTCTCATGACCCCTTCTGTCAGCTCCCGCCGCGCCGTTGCCACCTGGTTGCGCGGAATTCCGAAAGCTGAACTCCATCTTCACCTGGAGGGCACCGTTTCCCCGGAAACCCTGGTCGAACTGAGCCAGAGGCACGACGATGCGCGGTTGACGTTGGCCGAGGCCAGGGCGCTTTACCGCTACACCGATTTCACCGGGTTCCTCCTGGCGTTTAAAGCGGTCAGCGAACGCCTGCGCACGGCTGCAGACTATGAGCTGATCACCTTTCGCATGCTGGAGCGCCTGGCGGCTCAAGGCGTGGTGCACGCCGAGGTGTACGTTTCCGTGGGGGTTGTCTACTACTGGCGGCGGATCGAGTTTGAAGGACTTTTTTACGGCATGGAAGCCGCGAGAGTTCGGGCGGAGCGCCAATTCGGGATCACCCTGTACTGGATTTTCGATGCCGTCCGTCATTTCGGCCCGGAAGAGGCGGCCCGGGTCTTTCGCAAGGCTGCAGAATTGCGGCGCGAATCCCCCAGCATCATCGGCATCGGCATCGGGGGTGATGAGCGGCGTACCGGCGCCGAACCCTTTCGCGAGCTCTTTCAGGAAGCCCAGGATGCCGGCCTGCGCCTGACCGCTCATGCTGGCGAGACCATGGGGCCGGAAAGTATCTGGGCCGCCCTCAATATCGGCGCGGAGCGCATAGGCCATGGCTTGTCGGCGCAGCTGGATCCGGATCTGATGGAGGTACTGGCGGAGCGCCAGGTGCCAATCGAGGTCTGCGTCACCTCGAATCTGCGGACCGGGTGTTGTCCGACGCTCGAGGAGCACCCGGTTCGCCGGTATTTTGACGCCGGTCTCATGGTCACGCTGAATTCGGACGATCCTGCCATGTTTCTGAGCGACTTGCAGGACGAATATCGCCTGGTCCACGAGACGTTTGGCTTCACGGAGGAGCATCTGCGGGAACTGGCGGCAAATTCGATTGAGGCCAGTTTTCTTCCGGCGGTGCGCAAGGTCGCTCTGCTGCATCAAATTGAGCAGGTCAAATAGCCCTTTGGTGTCGCCCACCGTAACTACGTGATTGTGATGAACCTGCGCTATGATTTCGGCATGAAGTACATGGATAGTAACGACATTTACGGACTACAACATTCCGGTCAAAAGCCGGAAATCTCTTCCCCCCAGGAAGAAGGTTCTGCAATGTGGATTGTTGGCTGGACTTCAGTCGCTGTTGGAATTGCTGCTGTGGGTCTCTACGTCGGTCGCGAGCTGCGTGCACGGTACAAGTTCAACCACCGTACCCAGTACGATTTTTTCTCGCATGCCGGGGATAGCGTCTGCGCAGCAGACTACGGTACCGGAATTTAGCTTTTCCCTAAAAAGCAGGCCCCTTCGCAGGCGCGGCGAACGATGCGCGGTCCCGTGCGCGCGTGCGAACCCGGACTAAGGTCAGCCGTCCCTAGCGGGACTTGTTTGTCAGTTGTTTCTGACGCACCCTCCAAAGGGCCAATAATCTTGCCGCGTTTACGCCCGGGCTAAGCCCGGACATACCTACACCCGTGTCCTTAGCGGTTCGCCCCCCGTACGCCACGTACATTGCAAGTACAAAGGTTTTGTTCGCCGTAGCTATATACTGCGATTAACCGCCACCATGGAGTCAAACTCTGCACCCCGATGGCGGGGCTGGGGCTATTGAGTCATGCGAGAAGAAGGAGAAAATCCTCCCGGGCACGACGCCTCAAAACCGGGCCAGGGGGGAGTCCGTGCCCCGGTAAAGGGTGAAAGCTCGTCCGCTAACGTTCACATCCCCAGCGACGCGGATACCATCTTCGGCGCCCCCGGTATCAACCAGAACCCCAGTGATAGCCCCACCGTAGTCGGAACCTTTTCCCATGTTTTGTCAGGGGACTATACCGAAGGGGGACAACACGTCCTCACGTCCGGCCACCTGCTGGCGCAGCGCTACGAGATTTTGAATTTGCTGGGCGAAGGCGGTATGGGCGCTGTTTATAAGGCGCGGGATGTCGAGCTCGGGCGCACGGTGGCCCTCAAAGTGATCCGCCCGGACCTGGCGCGCAATCGAGCCATCCTCGACCGGTTCAAGCAGGAACTCATCCTCGCCACCCAGGTCACCCACCGCAACGTCGTCCGCATCTATGACCTCGGCGAAGCGGAGGGGATAAAGTTCATCACCATGGAGTACGTCGAGGGCTTGGACCTCGCGGCAGTCATTCGTCAGCACACCAAACTCCCGCCAAAGGAAGCGGTAGAGATTGTCGAGCAGGCATGCCGGGCACTGAGAGCCGCACACAATGTAGGCGTCATTCACCGTGACCTGAAACCGCAGAACATCATGCGGGAAGAGGGAACCGGCCGCATCCTGGTCATGGATTTTGGCCTGGCCAAAACGCTCGAAGGCAACAACATGACGCAGACCGGCGCCATGGTCGGGACCATGGAATACATGTCGCCTGAGCAGGCTCTGGCCGGGAATCTCGATCAACGCTCCGACATCTTCTCGCTGGGCTTGATTTTTTATGAGTTGCTCACTGGTCAGACGCCTTTTCGCGCGGATAGCGCCCTGGCCAGCCTGATCAAGCGCACACAAGAACGGGTTGTTCCCGTATCGGAATTCGACAAGAGCGTTCCGCCGGAGTTGAGCCAGATCGTAAGCCGCTGCCTGGAGCGCGATCTTGCCCTCAGATATCAAACCGCCGGGGAACTACTGGCAGACCTGGAACTTTGGGCGGGCACTGGCAAGTCCGGCGTCATTGCCGCGCGCCTTAAACCCGGTCCGCGCCGATGGGCGGATGAGAATAAGCGGCTGCTTGCCGGTGCCGGCGTGCTGTTGCTGTTACTGATCGCAACCCTTGGGTATTTCCTCTCACGTCCCAGGAGTGCTTATGTTCCTGACGCAAAGAAGCAGGAGGCGCAAGCTGTCAGCGCGCGATCGCTGGCGATCTTGCCCTTCCGCAATTCATCCGGCGATGCCAAAGATGACTGGATCGGCTCGAGTGTGGCTGACATGCTCAGCACCGACATCGGACAGTCGGCCCATCTGCATACCGTGCCCACCGACCGGCTGCACCAGGTGCTTTCCGATCTCCACATTGGGTCTGACGCGGCGATGGACCCGGATATGCTGCGACGCGTGGCGCAGTTCAGCAACGCGGACGTTCTCGTCTCCGGGCAATATGCGCGTTTCGGCGATCAGATTGTGATCGATGCCTCCATTCGTGATCTGGTCCACGATCAGACGATCCCGGTAAAGGCGCAGGCGCTGGTGAAAGACCTTCCCACCGCCATCGATAGCCTGGCTGATTCGGTCCGCAAGAACCTTGCCCTTTCTGCTGACGTAGTGGAGGAGCTGAAGGCGCAGTCGTTCAAGCCGAACACCAAGTCGGTCGAAGCACTTCGCGAATACGATCAGGGTTCCGTGCTCATGCGGGCGGGCAAGTATCTCGACGCCTTGAAGCATCTGCAGGCCGCGACCAACCAGGATCCCCAATTTGCTCTCGCGTTTTCCAAACTGGCGGATGCGCAATCCCAACTGGGCTTTCAGAGCGATGCCGAACAGTCTTCCATTCGCGCCACCGATCTCGCCAACAATCAGAACCTGCCCTTGCCTGAGAAGTACCTGATCAACGCCGGCAACGCGCGGATCATGAAAGACAACAAGAAAGCCCTGGAGGCCTACGAAAATCTCGCCAAAAGCTCGCCCGGGGATGTAGAGGTCCAATACGAGTTGGGCAGCCTCTACATGCAGAACGGCCAATACGATAAAGCTCGCGCCGAGTTCGCCGAGGTTCTGAAGACCGATCCCAAAAATATAAAAGCGCTCTGGAGCTTGGGCGTTGTCGACAATCTGACCGGCAATCCGCAGGCCGCTTTGGATTCGCTGACGCGCGGATCCAGTCTTGCCATACAGGTAGACAACGAAGAACAACATGCGTTGATGTTGCTGTCGATCGGAATTTCCTACCGCTTGCTCAACAAGCCAGAGGAAGCGCTGCGCAATTATCAGGAATCGATCGCAGTGAACGAGAAAATCGGCCAGAAGCGTGGCGTAGCTGCTGCCCTCAACGAGATCGCCGCCGTTCAGTGGACAGGCGGCCATCCGGAATTAGCGCTGGTCAGCTACAACAAAGCGCTCACTCTGTTGCGCGAGATCGGCATGAAGGATGAGGTGGCCAACACCCTCACCAACATGGGATCTGCTTATTCCGATCTGGGCAAATTTGATCAGGCGCTCGATGTTTATAAGCAGGCTTTGCAGATCCAGCGCGAGACCGGCGATCAAAGCTACGAGTCGCGCTGCCTCGACAATATTGCCGGCGTCTACCTCTCCATGGGCGACACCAACAACGCTTTCACCTATTGGCAGCAGGCTTTGCAGTTGCGGGAAAAACTGGGTGTCCCGGGCGATATCGCCGACACGCTTCTCGGTCTGAGCGAAGCGTACACAGCGATGGGCCAATACGATCAGGCGATGACGTCACTGATGCGTGCGCTCGAACTAAGCCGCCAGGTAGGCGACCCCAGCCGCATCGCGCAGGTGTCCCGCCAGATCGGGTTGGTCCTGGGTTATCAGGGCCGTTTCGGCGCCGCGGTTAAGTCGCTGCAGGATGCGGTGAGCGCATTTCGTCAGCAAGGCGAGAATGGTCTCAATATGGCGGGAGGCCTGGATGATCTCGCCGAGGCTATGACGAAGGCAGGGCGAGGAGACGAGGCCGCCGCTCCTCTCGCCGAAGCAGAAAAGATCCAACAGACCTTGAAGAACGAACCCTTCCTGGCCTCCATCCTGAATACACGCGGCGATATTTCCTTTTTCAGCGGCGACATGAAGGGCGCTGACCGGTCGTATCGTGCAGCGTTGCAGATTGTCTCCCGGTCCAGGGAAGATGAGGTCGCGCTCCTGTCGAAGCTGAATGTGGCCAGGGTCGCGGTGGCTGAGGGCCGGTTCCAGGAGGCGATGCATTCCTTGCAAACCTTGCTCAATCCGAAAGGCGGCGTCAGCGCGAATTTGTCTTTGCAAATTCAGCTCGCCATGGCGCAGGCCGCGATTGGCCTGAAGGATTACGCGAGGGCTGATTACATTCTTGAGCAGCAGCTGGCAACGGCAAAACGAACGGGGGTCCGCTTCGACCTGGCAAGAATTTATTATCTGCTGGGCACTTCGGCGAGGCTCAATGGCAGCGCCGATCGCGCATCCGACGACTACCGCGAAGCAGCCCAACTGCTGGAAGTCATCCGCAGCGATTCAGGCGATAAGGTTCTACGCCGTACCGACTTCAAGACGATGTATGACGAATCGAAGTCCTTCAAGAAGTAGTTACTCGAACTCCCGCGCAAAGGGCAAAACCGTTTGGATACTTTTCTTCAAAACTCCCCCAAAAATCGTCATCCTGAGAGCCTGTGACTTTTTCGATCTTTCGTGTTTCAAGCTGCCCAAACCAGCTATGTCTCACCCCACGACAAAGCCGTCATCCTGAGAGCCTGTGACTTTTCCGATCTTTCGTGTTTCAACCTATCCAAACCAGCTATGTCTCACCCCACGATAAAGCTGTCATCCTGAGAGCCTGTGACTTTTCCGATCTTTCGTGTTTCAACCTATCCAAACCAGCTGTGTCTCACCCCTACACAAAGCCGTCATCCTGAGCGAAGCGCTTCGCAGATGTATTGGAAACAGAAGCTTTATGGCGCGGAGTCGAAGGACCCCCGACGATGCATATGTTCTCGATGCTGTTCTGGCCTTTTCGACCACTCAAGCCCAAAAACGGGGTTCTCTCTGCCACCCTTCAGGTCGAATCTGTCTGGGCTTCGGTTGTTGAAAAGGGCGACATGGGGTGGGTAGGATAGGCACCCTTGGGGTCCTTCGACTGTGCGCCACGAAGTGCTGTGTTACGTAATAGATCCGCGAAGCGCTTCGCTCAGGATGATGGCTTAGTGGGGGCTTGAACTACAGCTGTTGGGATATGTAGAAAACACAAAACCGTCGAAAAAGTCACAGGCGCTCATGACAATTCTGCTGGAGGTTTGAAGCAAAACATCCCAGCGCGGTTCGCGGATGCGGCCAAGCAATAAAAAAGGGCCGGCGTCGCAGCGATGCCGGCCTTTTTCTCTATTATTTTGTAACCAGCGTGATTGCGGTGGATTGCAGGATCGCCAACTTTCCTTCAGGGTTTGCGCTGTTCACGGTTGCGGTGTTCTTGATTTTTGTCCCGACAGGGGCCTGTACCTGGACAACGATGTTGAACAGCAACGGGGTGGTTAGCGTAACTGAAGGAGCGCTGCACGTCACCGTGTTGTTGGCGAACGAGCAAGTGGGTGCTATGGAGCATTTGCCGTTGATGCAAACGGGTTGAGTCTTGACAAACGTGACACCCGCGGGAAGTGGATCAGTCACGGTTACTGCTGACGCTGTCTGATTACTCAGGTTGCCGACAGTGATCGTGTAGGTGAGCTGGGTGTTCTGTTTTACCAACAGGGGAGCCAGATTCAGGATGACAAGGTTCACCTGGGGGGCGGCCACCGTGTAGTTCACCGACGCGGACGTCTGGTTTCCCGCAGCATCCACCGCGGGTACAGTAAATGTCTGCGGGCCCGCTTTCGAGGTATCGACTGTGCTGGAAAGGTTCCCGGTGTTTAGTGTGGTGCCGGGTGCGTAGGTATACGTGCCGCACTTGACGACGCCGGAACGCTCATCCGTGCAGCTGTAGTTGGCGGTGACTTTCTGACCGATCAAATAGGAGTTGGCAACCCCGCCATTGTTCGAGGGTGCGGGAGACAACGTCGGCCCCGATGCAACCAGCGGTGCGACAGTGTCCACGTTGATCGGGAAGGTGTAGAAGGAGGTTGACCAGCTTCCCGCGGCCTGGACGAACTGCAGCTCTTCTGTACCGGCACAGTCCTGGGCAAAGTAATGCAGAAGATAGCTGCCGTCTGCAGAGACGTTGACGGTTTGTGGGGCTGGGGTAAAGACCGTGGCCGGTGGCGGGTTGGGGCTGCCCGGCGTGGGGCAGGCAGTGTTTGGCACGGTAATGTCACCGGGTATAGGCGAGCCAGGCTGAGGCACGTTGGAAGTACCGGAGATGCCGTAGGTGAGGCTCTGGATAGGAGCGGCCACAAAGCTATTGCTCGATGCGATGGCAGGCGGTGTGCTGACAAAACTTACCACCGCGGTCTGCTTGTTGATCCAGTTACCGGGTAGGGGTTGAGGACTCACGCTGACCTTGGTCAGATCCTCGGGAACAGGGGCCACAGTGATGAATCCGGAGTTCGGACTCTGTCCTGGTCCACCGCTCCGGTAGAGTCCAGGACCGGAAAAGTTTGTCAGCACATTCTGCGGACAAAGCTGATTATGAATGCTCGATGAGGGATCGAAAGTGCAACTACCACCGCCCCAGCCATCCACCGCTTCCAGGAAACCCACTCCCTGGTGGAACGTCAATCCGTTCGTGCCCGCAATATCGGGAAGGGTAAAGCTCGGGCCGTCGAATGCTTCCTGGAAGAATTCGTTGCGTTCCTGCGACGCCGGGCACAAGGCACCCTTTTGCGTCGGATCCGTACCGATCTGGCAGGTCAGGGTGTACAGGTTGCAGGCTGGCGAACCACTGATCAACTCGCCGTCGTGCACCAGGCAACTCGCATTCGCGAACGACGTGCCGTGCAGATACTGAGTAGTGAAGGTTGCGGGATCTATGGGTGTGTTCGCTGTCGAAGGCGTGGAGCCGTCGGGAATGGTGAGCGTTCCGGCACTCTTTGCCTGAGAGAGATCGTAAGTGAACTGGATCTGCAGATTATTCGTGGAGTTGAACCCATAATTCTGCGTCAGTTGCTGGCCGTTCGGATTGCTGCTCGGAATCGGGTTGCCGGTGATGTTGCCCGGACCGGAAATTCCCTCGTTGGTGCAGTTGGTGACCAGGTAGAGGGTGGTGCTGGTGAGATAGGAGCCGGTGTCCACGGTGCCTATCTGCGCCTGAATCGCGCCCGGCCATAACTTGTTGCTGATGTCGATGGGCGGTACCCCTCCAGAACTGGCCAACCCGTCTGGATCCTGCCCGATCAAGCCCCCGTTATGTGCCTGGGATTGGTATGTGGTGTTGAAGCAGTTTTGTTGTTTGCCGTCTTCTTCCGTGGTGCCGTGTTTGCAGATGTCGACTGCGTACCCTCCGTTGACTTTGAGCGAGATGAAGTTGTCGACCAGCACATTGCCGTTGCCGTCGGGCGTCGAGGAAATGACGGCCTGGATGGGCGAGGCGGCGCATTTCAGGTTCAGAATCGTGTTGTTGAAAGTCTTCGCCTCATCGCCGTGACCTGTGCCCTGGGTGGACACCCGGACATTCGCGGGGCTGAAGAGCTGGATGGCATTCTGGCCGGAGACGGCCGAGGCAGTAGCAGCAATGCAGACGGCCGCAAGGCCCTGCAGGAGCGTTGAAATCTTCATGTGCACGCAATCCCCTATTCCGTTCGGATCCGGAGGATCCGGTTCAGGCTTGACGGAGAAACAAAATTCCGGACCTAGGGGGAGGAAGTGTACCGGGAGTGTTTACTGAGCCTTACGGATTGTGCAATCCGGGGGTGCGCCTGTCAACTAAAACTTCGCGCGGGTGGGTTCTTCGTCGACTTGCAGGAGAGAGTCTTCCGTCAGCTGGGCAATGTCCCGCAGGCCGGGAAACAGGGTGCTCCAGATGCCGGTCACCGCCAGCGCACCCAAACCACCTGCCATCACGGCCCTCACTGCTCCCCACCATTGGGCGGTCACGCCACTCTCAAACTCGCCCAATTCATTCGAAGCGCCGACAAAGAGCGAATTGACCGCGCTCACTCTTCCTCGCATGGACGAAGGTGTCGCCAGTTGCAGCATGGAGGACCGGATGACGACGCTGACCATGTCGGAAGCTCCCACCACCATCAAAGCAGCCAGAGAGAGAGGTAAGCTTCGGGAGAGGCCAAAAATGATCGTAGCGACCCCATAGACAGCTACTCCGGTGAACATGAGCACGCCGGGACGGCGCAACACCGGGCGGAAGGTCAGCCATATGGAAACGGCCAGGGCGCCCAGCGCCGGGGCGGACCGGAGTGCGCCCAGCCCCTGTGGGCCGGTCCGCAATATATCGTGGGCAAAAATAGGCAGCAGCGCCGTAGCGCCGCCCAGCAGGACCACGAAAAGGTCCAGGGAGATCGATCCCAGCAGCAACCGCGATTTCCAGACATAGTGAAACCCGGCCAGGATTACATCCACTGAAATGGCTCTGTGCTCCATGCGCCCTGGCCGTACGTGGAGAGAGCCGATCAGCAGCACGAAGCTGACACCGGTGACCAGGGTAAAAAGAAACACGATAGGAGCCCCGTAGAGTCTTCCATGCAGCGGCAGGGTGTAGAGCAGACCGCCGATGGCCGGGCCGGCGATGTTGGCGATCTGGAAGACCGTGGCTCCCCAGGTGATGGCGTTCACGAAGTGTTCGGTTGAAACCAGGTGGGGTAATAACGCCGAGCTTGCCGGGCCGCTGAATGCGCGTCCGGATCCAATCAGGAAGAGCACCGCGAAAATAGGCGCGACCTTATGCATCCCCTGCAACGCGAAAATCAGCAGGGTCAGGGTGCAGAGCACCTGGAGTGCGTAGCAGACCAGGATGACCTGGCGGCGGTCATACCGGTCGGCGACGTGGCCGGCGGGCAGCAGGAACAGAAGCCCAGGCAGGAAAAGCACCAGCCCGGTATAGCCCAGGTCGATCGCCCGATGGGTGATCTCGTACACCTGCCAGGCGACCGCGACTGCCTGGGCTTCTGCACCCATGATCACCATGACCCGGGCCAACTGGTAGCGGCGAAAGTCTCGATAAGCAAATGCGGCTGTACCTGGTGTCGGTGGGGCCATAGGCCTGCTTTTTTAATATTTGACCAAGAAGACGGGACCGGGTCTGAAAAGGATATCGCACCCGGGTCGCGAGATGAGAAGTGGGATACGATGCAATTATGTCGTCTGGAACTCAGGAAAAAGTAGAGATGGCCGGCTCTCAGCCAATCGTCACCCCTAATGAAAGCGAGCAAAGGAGTGACCCCGAGGCGGCGCTGGATGAGCTGATAGCGGGCAACCGCCGATTTACCAGTGGACACACCGCTCCCCATAGGCGTGATCTGGCTTTGCTGCAACAGATGATGGAAAAGCAGGAACCTTTCGCTGCCATCCTTTCCTGCGCCGATTCACGCGTGCCGGTGGAAGTGGTTTTTGACCAGACGATTGGACAGCTCTTCGTCACCCGCGTGGCCGGCAACATGGTCACCGCGGAGATCCTGGCCAGCCTCGAGTATGCTGTAGCCATTCTGGGCACCCATACCATCCTGGTCATGGGTCATAGCCGGTGCGGCGCGGTGACCGCGGCCATCCAGGCTGCGGCCAACGAGTCACAACAGTTCCCAGGACAAGTCAGCGCTCTTTTCCCGCATATTGCGCCCGCCGTGAAGCAGGCTGGTCCTGAGATTGAGCCTACCGTGCGCGCCAACGCGTTGCTCCAGGCGGCTCGGCTGAAGGAGTCGCCCCTGTTGGCGGCAATGATCGAACAAGGCAAGTTGATCATCGCGACCGGGTACTTCGATCTCAGCACCGGGGAAGTCACGTTGCTGGACCAACCAGAACGGTAATCGATCGCTTATTTGCCGTGCAGATAGGTCGCGTATTGGGTATCGACAATGCCCAGATTGCGCGCCAGCCCCAGTTTTGCCTGGTTATATTGACTGGTGGTGTTGATTAGATTGCTCTCCGCGTTGGCTAAGGTAGCCTGCGCCTGCACCACCGGCAGATTATCGTCCACCCCGGCCTGGAAACGCTGGGTAGTCTGGTCTAATTCCGTGCGCGCCAGCTCTACGTTGCTTCGCGCCACTCGCACCAGTTCGGTCGTAGACTGTACATCCAGAATGCTGTCCCTCAACTGCTGGTTGATCTGCTCTCTCAGGCTGGCCATCTGCTGCATGAGGTTGGTCAGATTGGCTGATGCGACCCCACTATCGCCGCGAAACTTTGCTTCCTGGAAAATGGGCACGGTCAACGTTCCTGCCGCCACAAATGTTCCGTGATAGAGGCCGCCGGTCACCCCGGTCACACCATAATTGCCTCGAAAATCGAGGGTAGGGAGACGCTCCCATTTGGCCGCTTTTCGTTGCCATTGGGCTGCCCGGATTTGCGCCTGCAGTCCCTGGTAGTCCTGCCGGCTGCGGTAAGCCATTTCCTTGGCCTGATCAATACTCATGGTCTCGAGGTCGGCGTAAGGCGACTTGTCCGCAAGTTGGATTTCCTGTTCCGCTGGCAGACCAATTTCCCGATTGAGGGCAATCTTTGCCTTCTTGAAATTCACTTCAGCCGTGATCACGGCTTGCTGCTGGGTCTGGAATTGCACCCGGGCCCGGAGTTCGTCCAGGTTAGCCGCTGTCCCTGCCTGATGTTCCGCAACCGCCTGATTCAGAAGCACCTGGTCGGCCTGTAGCAGCGCCATCGCAGTATCTACCTGCGCTCCCAGAGCCAGGGCCTGCAGGTAGGCATTCCCCACGGTGAGCACTACCAGCCCGCGCGAGGACTGTTTAGTGAAGTAGGCGGCCACCTCATTTTGCTTTGCCGCCCGAAAGCGGTCGATGTTGGCCATGCTGAAGAGAGTCTGGGAGTAATTGACCATGGCGTCGGTGACGTTCACCTTGACCACCGAGGGAAAAGTCGCGAAATCAAAGCCGGGGAAGAGGGGAGCTACCTTTCCCAGGAGGCTGGAGGAGAACCCCAGGGCGGCCAGGTTGATCTGGTGGGCTCCTGAATCGGCCTGAGCCGTCACGGTCGGCAAAAGTGTCTGCAGGCTCCTGAGCGATTGGGCCTTGGCGCTCTGCTCCTGTGCCCGCGTCTCGATCAGCGCCAGGTTGTGTTCGATGCCCATGCCGATCGCCTCGTCGATGGTCAGGGGTTTGACGCCATCGGTCGGTTTCACGATGGTGACGCTGCCGTAGTAGGGACTCTGCGCGGAGCTTTGATTGGCCGTCTGCGCCGGGAGCATCCCGGCGGACAAGAACAGAGCCATGCAACCTGCCGTAAGGCTCCGCGCTGCGATCGTCATTATGGAGGGTCTCTTCCTTTCCGTTCAATCCTTTAGATCGAATCGCGGGCTGCAGGTTGCCTAATTTTGGGGTTCGGGGCCTTTTCCATCGTACTCGCGTGGAACGCGGCGGCCAAAATGGGCTCAGCGGGATATGGCGAAACAGGTTGATTTAGCCGTGCCAGGGTAATGGTCGGTTCAGCGGCTACCACGTCGCAAACGCGAGACTCGGGGGCACCTTGACAGAGAATCTGACCGACTTACCGCGCATACCGCGCTTATCGCGCATGAATTTGCGGCACGCACTCTTAAGTCGCGTACGGTGCACACTCCACCCAGCAGTCCGGACCTCTCGGAAGCACAGGAAGTTAGTCGTCGTCTGCGTGGACGTGTTTGTGAGCTGCGGCAATGACTTTCTCCGCCGCCGCCGGGGGAACGACATCGTAGCGCGCCATTTCCATGTGGAAACTGCCCAGTCCCTGGGTCAGCGAGGTGAGCGTGGCGCCATAACTGAGCATTTCGGCCATGGGAACTTCGGCCCGGATGACGGTCGTTCCCCGGCCCCCGTCCATTCCCTGGACCCGCCCGCGCCGCCCGGTCAGATCGCCCATCAGAACACCCGTGAAGGTTTCGGGCGCCTCAATCTCCACCCGCATCAGCGGTTCCAACAGGACCGGCCTTGACTGCTCCATGCAGTTGCGGAAAGCCCGCCGCCCCGCCAAGCGGAACGAGAGTTCATTGGAGTCGACGTCGTGGTAGCTCCCGTCATAAAGGATGGCCCGGAAATCAACCATGGGAAAACCGGCCAGCCAGCCTTGGGCCGCTGCTTCCTGGATACCTTTCTCTACTGCCGGAATGAACGTCCGGGGAATCGCGCCGCCAAAGATCTCATTGACGAACTCGAAGCCTGAACCCAGTGTGAGCGGTTCCAGGCGGATCCAGCAGTCACCAAACTGGCCATGGCCGCCGCTCTGCTTCTTATGCCTGCCCTGGGCGTCGGCGCGGCCACGGATCGTCTCCCGGTAGGGCACCTTGGGCGCCTTGAGGGTCACCTCGGTGTGGTAGCGCCGGCGCAGCTTTTGCACCACGGACTCGATGTGCGGCTGGCCGGATCCGGCCAGTAGGAATTCGTGGGTCGCATCATCACGATAGAAGCGGACCATCAGATCCTCTTCCATCAGCTTGTGCACCGCCGGCGCCAGCTTGTCCTCATCGGCCCGCGTCTTGGGCTCAATGGCATAGGTGACGGCGGGCTCCGGCATGGTCACCGGGTCGAAGTAGATCTCGTGGCCCGCGTCTCCCAGGGTGTCACCGGTAAAGGTCTCGCGCAGCTTCGCCACCGCCCCGATATCGCCCGCATGCAGCTCCGTGATCGGCATTGCCGTGCGTCCCTGCATGACGGTGAGATGGGCCAGGCGCTCGGTGCCGCGGTGGGTGTAATTGTTGACCGTGGCATCGCCTCGAACGACTCCCGAAAACACCTTAAAAAACGAGATCCTGCCGGCAAAGGGGTCGGACATGGTCTTGAACACATACAGCGACAACGGCTCCCGGTCATCGACCTTGCGCAACACCATCTCCGCAAGCGAATCTGGACTGGGTACAGCGCCGTTCGTCTCGGCACCGTCGGAAGTATGTTCGGCAGGCTTTGCGCGGCGGGTAGTTTCCAAGGCTCCCCTGGCAGCAACCGGAACCCGCTCCACCGGCGCCGGCGTATAAATCTGGAGGAAATCCAGCAGGCGATCGCTGCCTACGTTTCTCAGCCCGCTCGCGTAAAGGACGGGGAAAATCCGGTCTTCGCGGATGGCCTCGTGCAGGGCCACGATCAAGTGCCCGGTGGGGATGGTTCCTTCGTTGAAAAACTCTTCCATCAACTCGTCTTTGCCTTCAGCCACCAATTCCACCAGAGCCTGGTGAGCAGCGGTGGCTTCTTCGCGCAGGCGCACTGGAATCTCGGAAAGACGCCCGCAACCGCTACCGTCCATTTCGTAGACGAAGGCTTCCATGGTCACCAGGTCCACTACGCCGCGGAAGATGGCATTCTGTCCATTGCCTTCGACGATGGGCAGCTGTATGGGAACGACCTGGCGGCCAAAAGCTTCTGTCAACGCGTTGATCGTGCGCTCCCGGTCCGCGCGCGGATGATCCATCTGGTTAATCACGATGGCGCGGGGTAAGTTGAACTCTTCGCCGAATTTCCACACGCGCCGCGTCATGGCCTCCACGCCGCACGCCGCGTTCACCACCAGCAGCGCTGCTTCTACCGGCAACAGCGCCGCGCGCGCCTCATGCACGAACATGGGAAAACCTGGTGTGTCGACAAAATTGATTTTTACGTTGTGCCACTCGGCGAATGCCAGTGCATTCTGCATGGTGGTGCGGCGCGCTATATCCTCTTCGTCATAGGCGGTCACCGCACTGCCATCGTCTACCCGGCCTAGCCTGTCGGTCATTTTGGCGGCTTGCAACAGCGCAGAGATCAAGGTGGTCTTCCCGCAATGGGCATGACCCACAAAAGCGACATTACGAATGTCCGGTCCTTGATAGGGTTTCAATGAACGATTCATTCGGGGTATCTCCCATTCCAATCCGAGCACGCCAGGAAGCACGCAACGGAGGGCCATGGGCCTGCGAATCTCAGGAGAAGTGCGGCGCAGACCGGATTTTCAGTGCAAACAAGCGGCCTGCTCGTTTGCGGGAACCGAGTGTAGCACAGTGCTCCCGCTTCGTTCTTTTATCTATCGGTGGATTAGTTCGTCGGTTTATCGACTTCCGCGCGCTGCCGGCGCAGGTTCCAGATGAATATCCCAATTCGCAACAAAAGGATCACCAGTAAGGCGATTGCCAGGGCCGTCGACTGCCCATGGATCCCGCGGCGTAACAGGAAAGCCAATGCGCCCAGGACGGCAATTACAAACACTGCGAAAGTTAGCCACTCCGCCCGATTTTTCATATCACTTCCTTATACGTGACAGCCGCACGTAGATCACGATAGCCAGCCCGGCAAAGACCGCCATCGCGATCATTGAGCTTACCTGAAAGCGAAAGAGCGTGGCTTGAGCGGGAGGCGTCTGCGTGCCCGGGAGTAGGGCCTCGAGCAAAACAAAGACGCAAAGCCCGATCACTCCCGCCCCTACAACGCTGAGCACGATCTTGAACGTTGCCCGTTGCATACCCCACCGGAGGCTGCATCATATCAGCCGCCCACCCGTTACAATTGATGGGAGTGAAGGTCAAAGGAATGATGCAGGCACTCCCACCAGTTACGGCTACAAACTTGAAGGGCCGCTCGAAGCGGCTAACCATGGCGGCGTTCCTGCTGCTCAGCGCTGTCAGCGTGCGATTTGCCCCCGCGCAGGCTACCACCGTTCATGATCCCGCGGCCCTCAAGCCACCGCCCGGCGCGCACGTGGCGATCGTTGAATTTGAAGATATGGAGTGTCCTGATTGCGCCCGGGCGAATCCACTGCTCAAGGACGCTGCGGCGCAGTACCACATCCCGTGGGTGCGCCACGATTTTCCGTTGCCCTTCCACGCCTGGAGTTTTGACGCAGCGGTGTACGCCCGTTGGTTCGATACGAAATCGAAAAAGATGGGCGACGATTTTCGCGATGCGGTTTTTGCCAACCAGATGTTGATTGATGCGGCGGGCGAGACTTCACCAGAGACGCCGGCAGGTCCTACAACGGCGGCCTCTGCTGCTATCCACAACTTCGCCGAGAAATTTGCCCAGCAACACGGCGTGGCCTTGCCGTTTGTCGTCGACCCGCAAAAGAAGCTGGCTGCGGAAGTCCAGGCGGACATCGACCTGGGTAAGCGCATCGGCATCGAGCACACGCCGACTATCTGGGTGGTCACCAGCAAAACCAACGGAGTGCCCTTTGTCGAAGTCGTCGACCGGCAGCGCCTCTACCAGATCATCGACCAGGCGCTCGCGGAGACCAAGGGTCAGGCGGCACCGGCTCACCACGGCACCGGGGAGTAGGCTCTTCGTCCTTCAGAAAAACATTTTCAAGAAGGGTCCGCGGAACTGCAGATCCCTCGGCTTCGCTCGGGATGACAAAGGGTAGGGCGGCGTTTCATCCGGCATTAGCCAGTGACCGAGACAGGATCTGCAGTTTCACTTGACCTCGCCACTGCGCGATCCTAGGTTTGGATCTTGACCAACTGGCTGGGCGTGGTTTGCTGCGTCTGCGGGGAGCGCCAATGGTCGATATAGGAAATCTGATGCACGCACGACACCGTGCAGTGCGGCGCGCAGCTCTTCTCCGTCAGATACTCTCGCTTTAAATCAGCCTTGGTGTATTGCGCCAGTGGAACCCCGGGATACCCCCGCTGCTGTGAGCAATAGTGCACCAGCCCATCTTCGCAGACATACAGAAAGCGTGATCCGGCCCGGCAGCGCCAGGTGTTCGGCTCAGCGTTAGCAATCGCCTCTTGGAATTTGTTGAAGCGCGAGTAATTCTTCTTCGCCATGCCGGCCATCTGGTAATAGACCCGCCGTTCCTCATCTTGCAAGGCCTTCAGCTGGCCTTCGCCGTCGTGAATGATTCCGATGGTGGAAGTAAAGCCCAGCTGCAAGGCCCTTCTGCCGATCACCAGCGCGTCGTTGGGATTCCTGATGCCGCCGCCAACTACGGAATTGATATTCACGTGAAATTCGGCGTACTTGGAGAGAAACTCCAGCTTCTTATCGAGAACCTTGAGGCTCTTCTTCGAAATGTCATCCGGCTCAATGTTGTCGATCGAGATCTGCATGTGATCCAGCCCGGCGCGATTGAGCCGCTCAATCCGCTCCGGCATTAGCAGATAGCCGTTGGTGATCATGCCTGCAACCCGCCCATGGTGACGGATGCGCGCGATAACTCCGTCCACATCCGGATGGGTGAGCGGCTCGCCCCCGGAAATCGTAATGATGCTCGCCCCCAGGGCCGCCAAGTGGTCAATGCGGCGCACCATCTCGTCCAGCGGGACCGGCTTGGACACCTTGTCGTACTCGTTGCAATAAGCACAGGAGAGATTGCAGAAGCGCATGGGCACAATCTGGGCCATGACCACATGCCTGGTGGAAGCCAAAGCATGCCCCACCACAGCGAGCTCGCGTAGTTTACGCGTCGCCGCCTTGGCTCTGCCCTTGAGAGTGTGCTTTTTGAGGCGTTCCTTCTGCTGCATCTGCTTGTATTCAATCACAGTGCACCGGGAGCCGCGAGTAACCAGAAAGGAATGGGGTGAATCTTAACCTGAGCTGCAACCCAGGGCACCTGGACGACACTTTACTGCTTTTTCAGCTTGCCGGCGCTCATGGTCAGGACCTGCTCCTGTTTATTGCGCATCACGGTCACCTGCACCAAATGCCCACGGTGGTTGCGAATAGCTTTGACCCAGTCGCCCTTGCTGGTCATCTGCCGCGATTCCACTCGCACCACGACATCACCGGCTTTGAGGCCCGCCTGTGCCGCCGGGCTTTGATAATCCACATTCTCGACCAGTAATCCCGTACCGCTGCTCACCCCGAAATAGTCCGCCAGTTGCGTCCGTACCGGGTTCAATTCAACGCCCACGTAGAGGCCCTTGGGCATCACCGTATCCAGTATTCCGTTGACTGCCGTGCTGGGCGCCCCGACGAAAGTTTGCGAAAACCCCGATCTTGGCGGCGCTGATTCTCGAGCAGCCTTGTGTTGCGACCACGCCTTATGCTCGAGCTCTTTCTGGTCGCAAAGTTGTACGGAAATGTTGATCGGCGTGCCGTCCCGGTTGACCAGAAAACTGACCGTGCGTCCGGACGGCATATCCAGCAGCCGATGCCTGAGTTGATCGGCATTTTCGACCGGCTGCCCATCCAGTTGAAGAATCACGTCGTGGACCTTGAGCCCAGACTTGGCCGCGGGCGCGTCGTGGTCCACGTACATGACCTCGGCGGCGTGCGCATCTTTTAGATGAAGTGCGGTAATGCGGTCAGTACTGACCTCGCTCAGATTGACTCCGAGATAGCCTTGCGCGCTGTACATCATGAAATCCGGGCCCAATTCCCCAGAGAGACTCATGGGACCGCCTGCTGCCCAAGCCGGATAAGCGGTAAGAAAGGTGCCTATCGCCACAGCCATCAGCGAACCAAACATCGGAAAGTGCTTCATCGGAGAATTTCCCCCAGGTATCACAAAAACTCAGCCCTATTGACAGTTCAGACCAGTCCCAAGCTACTGGATGTGAGGAGATTGATCCAATACTTCCTGGGAGACGGTCCGAATGTGAGGATTGTCATCCTCCGAGGCCACAGTATGCAATACCTCTCGCACGCTGCTATCGGCCTCTACTGGGTGAAGCAGTTCGATGGCGCGCGAACGTACGGTGGCGTCCGGGTCATCCAGCAGCGCTTCCAGCACTCCGTCGCGCACACCCATATCTTCCGCGACATAGGGCTTCAGGCCATTCAAGGCGTTCAACCGGACACCGTTGTCCTTGTCGTATTTCAGGGCTACCAGCAAAGCCTGACGAATCGGGCCGTTGGCGCACTGGTGGCCGGCCTCGCACTCACGGGCCAACAGATTCACTGAATTTTGCGCCACCGCGGGATTTACCTGACTTTGCGTGCCCAACACCAGGAGCTCGCGAATTCGCGGGTCATCGAGAGATCCCTGGGTGGTTTCCGGGACCAGGCGATTGAAGTGGACGACGACATTTTCGGAATTTGGGTCACGGACGACGCTGTTCACGTTGGCGATCTTTCCGGCAGCCTCGACGGCCCCGGCGAGTTCTGCGACCGGCCGGTGATTATGGGAGGCGGCGTATTGGAAGCCGGCCCAGCCACCGGAACCAAGGCCCAGGACCAGCAGCGCGGAGGCCGCGACGGGCGCCCGGCCGAGCATGCTGACGCCTCTGAACATCGACTGCTGGACGCGCATGAGCCAACTGGTCCGCGGCATGGTGTCCAGGGCTTCTTCTAACCGCAAACGCGCCTGCGCGAGGAGGTTGGCTGAAGGTTCCAGGGCAGGCGCGAGCGCCATTGCCTGCTGGAGCGCCTGTACTGCCGCAAACTCTTCTTGACACCGTTTGCAGGTCGCTAGATGACCTTCCAGCGCGGGACACTGATCGTCAGGAAGCTCTCCATACGCAAAGAGAGCGATCTTCTGTTGAGCCAGTTCGCAGTCCATTTCTTGTAACCTCGCCTCACCGAATTGCCGCCAGATTTGCTCTTAATTTTCTTGTCGCACGAAAGAGAGTGTTCTTGGCGGTCTCTTCCGTGGTGTTCAACATTTCCCCGATCGTTCTTAATCGAAGGCCCTGGTAGTGCTTGAGTTCAAAAACCATGCGTTCCCGTGGGGTCAGGTGGCTCAGCGCCTCCTGGATCCGTTCCCCCAGCAGCTTGCGTTCCAGTTCGCGCTCCGGATTGGCCATGGAGCGATCGTCGGAGATATTGCTGAGCAGATCCATCTCCCCGCCGCTCGAGTCCACCACCACCGACTGCTCCTCGCGGCGGGACTTGCGCCGGCGCAGATGATCGAGGCAGAGGTTGGTGACGATGCGGTAAATCCAGGTGTAGAAGGAACACTCAAAGCGGAAGTTTGCCAGGTAGCGATAAGCCTTGAGGAAGGCTTCCTGGTGGATATCCTGAGCATCCTGTTCGGAGCCGGTCAGGCGCAGGGCAAGCCGGAGAACAGCCTGATCGTATTGGCGCACCAGGGCTTCGAAGGCGGTACGCGAGCCTTTTTGGGCTTCGCGGATCAGCTCGGTCTCGGTGGCCCGGCCCCACGCTTCGCTTGCCATGCCTGAGGAGGATTGTAACGTTCGCTTGGGAGCCCAGGCCGCGCTCCCGGCCTTGCCCCCAGCTTTGATGGTTCCTTGCGAAATGCGAAGCGCGTCTGCCGTCATTCGTCGCTCCCAAATACACACTAGACCGCTGTCCCTAGGACGAAGCCGGGGCCGTTTGGTAAGCAAGCCGCGCTCACGTTACTCTCAGCCTATGCCTCCTCCATCCCACGCTCCCGACGGGAGTGCGCGCCCCTCGTTATTCGACGGCATTGTTGCCTACTGCGACGGGGGATCCCGGGGTAACCCGGGCCCGGCGGGCTTCGGCGTGTATATCCAGGACTCGGCGGGAAGGGTGCTCGCCGAGCTGAGTGAATACCTGGGCGCACGAACCAATAACTTTGCCGAGTACTCCGCGCTCCTCGCTGCCCTGGATTTCGCCATTACCAACGGGCACCGGAGTCTGCGCGTCATCTCCGACTCGGAGCTCATGGTCAAGCAGATGAAGGGGCAGTATCGCGTGAACAGCCCAGAACTGCGCCCTATGTACGAAGAGGCGAAACGCCGCGTGTCGCAGGTCGATCACTTCCAGATCCAGCACGTTCTGCGGGAGAAGAACCGTCACGCCGACCGGCTGGCAAACCTGGCCATGGACCGCGGGATGGGCAGGGCTCCGGCTGCCAGTTCGGCGCCCGCCTCCGCACCAGCCCCGGCGGCGCCCACTAAGGCGGTGATGCTTCGCGGCTTGGTCAAAGGTGGGGTGGTGCACGTTCTCGGAGGCGAGCTGCCCGACGGCATCTTCGTCAAAGTCATCCCCGAGTAACGTCTATCACTTGAAATTCTGTCCGAACCAGAAATGCCTGGGGATACCACAAACCCTCAACCCTAAGCGTTAATTGGGGAGCGGAAAGCTTGCGGGACATGACAGTGGTATCCCACATCTCGCGAAAACGAGCGAGATATGGGGCACCCGTCGATTGCTGTTGAGACAGGGCTAGACGGCCAAGGCGGCTTTGACCATTTCGCTGACTACGCGGCCATCGGCGCGCAGGCCGCCGGCCTGAATTTTCGCCTGAACCGCCTTCATTACGCTGCCCATGTCCTTGGGCCCGAGGGAAGCTCCCTGCGCCCGCAATTCCGCCACAGTGGACGTGACCAGCTGACGCAGCTCTTCATCCCCGGCAGCCTTGGGCATGTATTCCTCGATCACCACGATCTCCGCCGCTTCCTTTTCCGCCAGCTCCGGCCGATTGCCTTTGGTGAACTGCTCGATCGATTCCTTCCGCTGCTTGATCAAGGTGGTCAACACCTGTACCGCCTGGGCGTCCGTCACCGGCGCGCGTTGGTCTATCTCCTTATTTTTCAACGCTGCCTTGACCATACGCAGTGTGGATAGGCGATCGACCGCCCGCTGCTTCATGGCCCCAACCATATCTTGCTGAATCTTCTCAACCAGGCTCATAGGCCTCCCGTACTCGCAAAGCCCCATTATAGAAACCTTTGTGGGGGCGGACTTTATTACAATGGAAGCATGATCCGGAAGACCCGCTTATTTACTCCAGGCCCCACGCCGTTACTGCCTGCAGCCCAGTTCGCCATGGCGGCTGCTGATATACATCACCGCACTCCAGAGTTCCGTGCTCTCTACACCAAGGTGCTCCGCGACCTGAAGACCTTTGTCGGCACGAAGAACGATGTCATCCTGCTCGCTTCTTCGGGTACCGGGGCGATGGAAGCCTCCGTCTCGAACCTAACCTCGCCCGGCGATCGTGTGCTGGTGCTCACGGCGGGCAAGTTTGGCGAGCGCTGGGTGAGCCTGGCCAAGGCTTTTGGATGCGAAGTGGACGTGGTTAGCGCCCCCTATGGTGAGACCTTCGACCTGGAAGAAGTACGCAAGGCGCTCAAGCCCGAGACCCGCGCGGTGTACATGCAGGCCACGGAGACCTCGACCGCAGTGCGCCACGACGTACAAGGCGTCGCGGAACTTCTGAAGAAAACCGGCCGGAACACCGTGCTGGTGGTGGACGCCATCACCGGGCTGGGGACCACCCATCTCGACATGGACGCCTGGGGGGTCGACGTGCTGATCGGTGGTTCGCAGAAGTCGGTGATGATTCCTCCCGGCCTGGCCTATCTCGCGGTGAGCGACCGTGCCTGGGATCTGATGGACATCAGCCGCAATCCCCGCTACTACTTCGATCTCCGCAAGGAGAGAAAAAACGCGGCCAAGGGTGAATCTGCCTATACCCCAGCGGTGGCTCTCATCGCCGCTTTGGGGGCGGCTCTCGATTACATCGCGGGTCAGGCCGATGGCGATCTGGCAGCAGGCCGGGTAAAGCTGGTGGATAACGCCGAAACCTGTGCCGCCATGACGCGCGCCGCAGTGGAAGCACTGGGCCTCAAGCTCTTTGCCCCCGGCTCTCCAGCTTCCGCGGCAACCGCCGTTCTGCCCCCGGCTGGTATGGATTCCGGCGCCTTCGTCAAGGAGTTAAAGACTCGATTCGCTGCCGTCATCACCAATGGACAAGGCGAGATGAAGGGCCAGATCTTCCGCATCGCGCATCTTGGCTACTTCGACTACATGGACACCATCGCCCTTATCGGTGCTCTGGAGCAAGTTGCCCACGCGCTTAAACTACCCGGCTTCGCTTTTGGAAAAGCCTTGATTGCTGCGCAGAATGTCTTCGCTGCCCAGACGTCTGAAGAGGCGGCGCAGAAGGAGCCTGCCCTGGCAGGTGCTGCCTCCTCGCGTTAGAACCATCCAACCCCATGCGATTGCTGCTGCCCTCTGCGGCAGCAGTCGCGCCGCAGTACAAAACCCCTTAGGAGCACGATGAAGATCGTATTGGCAGAGAAAGTCTCGCCCGCTACCCTGGCCGTGTTTCAAACCGAGGCTGGCTGGCAGATCGTCACCCACGATCAGATAAAGAACGGGCTGGCTGCCGAATTGAGCGACGCCGATGCGCTGGTGGTTCGTTCCGCGGTACAGGTGGATGAAGCATTGTTGGAGGCGGCTCCGAAGTTGCGCGTCATCGGGCGCGCCGGGGTGGGCGTCGACAACATCGACGCCGATGCATCGACGCGGCGGGGAATTGTCGTGATGAACACCCCGGGCGCGAATGCCATCGCGGTGGCCGAGCTCACCATCGGATTGATGCTGGCCCTGGCACGGCAACTGCCGCGCGCCAACACCCTGCTGCATGCGGGTAAATGGGAAAAGAAATCGCTCCAGGGAGCAGAGCTTCGCGGTAAGCAACTCGGCATTCTCGGGCTGGGCCGCGTGGGACTTGAAGTGGCGCGACGGGCCAAGGCGTTTGGCATGGAGCTGCTGGGTCACGATCCTTTCGTGGCGCCCGCTGTCGCCCGGGAGAATGGCGTCCGGCTTTGCTCCGTCGAAGAGCTATTTCGCAGCGCTGATTTTCTTACGTTGCACGTCGGGCTGACTCCACAAACGGCGGGGATCATCAATGCAGCCACGCTGGCCACGATGCGGAAGAATGTGCGGATCGTGAACTGCGCCCGCGGAGAACTGATCGACGACGCAGCGCTGGTAGCCGCGCTGAAATCTGGCCAGGTTGCTGGAGCCGCCCTTGACGTCTTCAGCCAGGAGCCGCTAAAGGATTCGCCCTATTTCGGCTTGGACAACGTGATCCTGACCCCCCACATTGCCGGTTCCACTGGCGAGGCTCAGGAAGCCGTCGGAGTGCAGATCGCCCAGCAGGTTAAGGAATACCTGAAGTTCGGCGTGGTTCAGAACGCCGTCAATCTCCCCTCCATGACTTACGAGGAGTATCAAGAAGTTTCGCCCTACATCCTCATGGCCGAGCGTCTGGGCGCCTTTCTCTCTCCCCTGGCTGCAGGAAATCTGGAGAGCATTCACATCTCTTACAGTGGCCGTTTGGCGCAAGGCAAAACCGAGTTGGTGCGAAACGCTGCCATTCAGGGCGTGTTTGCGAATTCGGAAAATGTGAACCGTATCAACGCTCTTTCCGTGGCGGCCGAGCGGGGCATACGGGTGCACGAAGAAAAGAAGGAAGAAGGGTCGGGGGGCGCGGGAACAGTGCTCAAGATCACCCTGCATACCGGCAGCGGCGACACCACGGCAAGCGCCACTGTGCTGCACGGAAGTTCACCGCGATTGCTTGCCTGCGACGGCATCGACATCGAAGCTCCGCTGCACGGAAACCTGCTTTTCATCCGCAACCTGGACGTGCCGGGCGTGATTGGGCGGATCGGCACGATTTTGGGCGAGCATAAAATGAATATTGCGAACTTTGCTTTGGGCCGGAGCGTGCGGACGGCCCAACACAACGCGCTTGCGGTGGTGCAGATCGATGGCCGCGTAGCCCCGTCGGTCCTGAGCGCCCTGCAGTCAACTGAAGCAATCACCGAGGTTCGCCTGATCGAGCTGGCCGATCGCCAGCCCTCGCCCGCAGCGACGGAATGAAGGAAACATAAATGCCGCTATACGAATACAAGTGCAAAAAATGCGGACACAGATTTGAACGAATCCAGTCCTTTTCTGCCCCCGATGAAAAAGAATGCCCGGTTTGTCAGGGCGAAGTGGAACGGCTGATTTCCACCCCGGCCCGCCCGCATTTTAAGGGTTCGGGTTTCTATTCCACCGACTACGCTGCTAAGCCCGCTGGCTCCTCCGCCAAGTCGGGAGAGGGAAATAGCAGCTCTGACGGCGGGTCTAGTAACTCGGACAAGGGCAAATCCGATAAGGCTGCAACAGACAAGCCGGCCGCAAAGACAGAAAGCACCTCAACTCCCGCCCCGTCCACTTCCTCCACCAAATCGGACTAGAGCAAAGAACGAAGCCATTCGTCCAGGACCAAGGCTGTGGTTACGAGATGAATAATCTAGCGGCTGGCAGCAGTCGCGGGCAAAATCTCCGCTACGTCCACCCATTGCGTGGGGTACTCACCCGTGTAGCACGCAGTGCAATAGCGATTGCCTTCGCCTCCGTCGCAAGCCTTCTCTAATCCTTCCAACGAAAGGTAGCTAAGGGAATCAGCTTCGATGTATTGCCGAATCTCCTCTACCGAACTGTTGGCGGCGATCAACTCGCTCTTGTTCGGAGTATCCACCCCGTAGTAGCAGGGAGAGATGGTCGGTGGGCAGCTGATACGCAGATGCACTTCCCTGGCTCCGGCCGCGCGCACCATGCGCACGATTTTGCGGCTGGTGGTGCCGCGAATAATCGAATCATCGATGAGGATGATTCGCTTGCCCTCAAGCAAATTCCTCACCGGGTTCAGCTTGAGCTTGACTCCAAAATCGCGGACCCGCTGTTCGGGCTCAATGAACGTGCGCCCCACATAATGATTGCGGATCAGCCCGAAGTTGAAAGGGATCCCACTCTGCGCCGCATACCCCAAGGCCGCGGTCACGCCGGAGTCAGGGACAGGCACGACCAGGTCGGCGTCTACTCCCGATTCAATCGCCAGGCGGCGGCCCATCTGTTCCCGGCTCGCCTGGACCCAGCGGCCGAAGATCTTGCTGTCGGGCCGGGCAAAATACACGTGCTCGAAAATGCAGCTCGCCTGGCGTATGCCGGTCGCATACTGCACGGAAAAGACACCGTCGCGCGTTACCATCACCACTTCGCCAGGGCGCACATCGCGCTCATACTTGGCCCGCAGCAGGTCAAACGCACACGTCTCCGAGGCGAACACTACCGTGTCTGGCCCATCAGGGTTGCTGATCCGCCCCATGGAGAGCGGGCGGAAACCATACGGGTCGCGGGCTGCAAAAATCCGGTCCCGGGTCATCATCACAATCGAGAAAGCGCCGGTCACCTGGCGCAGCGAATCGCCGATCGCCTCGATGAGCGAGTTGGCGTGGGAGTGTGCAATCAACTGGACAATGATCTCTGAGTCGCTGGTCGTCTGAAAGTAAGCGCCCTCGCGCTCCAGGCGTGCACGCAACGTTCCCAGGTTCACCAGGTTGCCGTTGTGCGCGATGGCAATCAACCCGCGCGTCGAATCCACCCGGATGGGCTGCGCATTCAGCAGCGCCGAATCGCCGGTGGTCGAATAGCGAGTGTGTCCGATGGACAATTCGCCGGGTAATTTGGAAAGCACATCGTCGGTGAAGATGTCGGCCACCAGGCCCATGCCCTTGATGTTGTAGAGGTTGGTGTAGTCGGCGGTGGCGATGCCCGCGGACTCCTGCCCGCGATGCTGCAAGGCGTAGAGAGCGAGATACGCCTGGCGCGCCGCATCGGGATGACCGTGCACCGCGACCACTCCACACTCTTCCCTCAACTTGTCCAGATGCTCGATGGTGGTACTCTCCATGCTCCTAGTTTCCTACGGGCGGATCGTTGCGCAACAAGGCTGCCAGGGCGCTTGACCATACATTGCGCAGGCCGGAGACCTTGTCCCGGATCAGGACCCGGCTGTCGACCGAGACCTCAAAGAGATCAGTCACGGTTTCACCCAGCGTGGCCACCATCAGCCCCGGGTAATTTCTCACCAGCTTTTCGATCTCGGCCACCGATGCCTTGGAACAGCTGATCAAGCACTGGCTGGCCGTCTCGCCAAACAGATCCCATTCCGCCGGCAAATCGGGAGCCTTGGAAAGGTTTGCCCGCACGCCAATTCCATGGCAGAAGGAACCCTCTGCCAAAGCGACGGCAATGCCGCCATCGGAGACATCGCGCGCCGAATGGATCAGCCGATGCTTTGCCAACTCAGCGAGGAGACGATGCAGCGCGGCTTCTACCTCGAGATCCAGGCTCGGCGGCGTGCCCCAAAGCGTCGAGAGGACTTTTCTTGCATATTCCGAGGAACCAAACTCCTGCATACGTTCCTCGAGAGGAGGAACGGCCGCGGGAGTGATCAGCAGCACCGCATCGCCGGCCTGCCGAAAATCCGAGCCTACCGCGTTAGCGATTTGATCGAGGATGCCGACAATCCCGATCACCGGGGTGGGATAAATCCCCTGGCCACGGGTCTCGTTATACAGCGATACATTGCCTCCAGTAATCGGTGTTCCCAGGGCAACGCACGCTGCGGCAATGCCGTCGATGGCCTGCGAAAGTTGAGCCATAATCTCCGGCTTTTCCGGGTTGCCGAAATTAAGGCAGTTGGTGGCAGCTACCGGCGTGGCGCCAGAGCAGGCGACTTTTCGCGCGGCCTCGGCGACTGCGTGCGAGGCGCCCAGTTTGGGGTTCAGGTAGCACCAGCGTTCGTTGCCATCGAGCGCCATCGCCAAGCCACGGTTTGTGCCCTTGATGCGCATGACACCGGCTTCGCCGCCCGGGCCCTGCACCGTGTTGGTCTGCACCATCGACTCGTACTGCTCGTGGATCCAGCTCTTGGAGCAAATATTGGAGGAGGCCAGCAAAGTCCGCAGTTCGTTCGCATAGTCAGTCGCCGCAGCGGTAGTGCCTCGCAGTCTCTCTTCGAAGAAGGTGAGCTCATCCAGCACTTCCGGCGGCGGCCCAAGCCGAACCGGAGCTTTCCACTCCCCGACCGGCCGATGATACAGCGGTGCATCGTCGGTGAGCGATTGGTTAGGAATATCCGCTACGAGCTGGCCGTGGTGGAGGATGCGCAACCTGGGTTCGCCGATCACCTGGCCCACGATCACCGCATCCAGACCCCACTTTTCGAAGACCCGAATCACTTCGTCTTCGCGATTCTTGTCGGCTACCAGCAGCATCCGCTCCTGGCTTTCGCTCAGCATGATTTCGTAGGCAGACATGCCGGTCTCGCGCTGGGGTACGTGGTCCAGTTCTACTTCAAGCCCCACACCGCCGCGAGCGCCCATCTCGCAAGTGGAGCAGGTGAGCCCAGCGGCGCCCATATCCTGGATGCCCACGACCGCCCCGGTCCGCATCGCTTCGAGGCACGCCTCCAGCAGCAGCTTTTCCATGAAGGGGTCGCCCATCTGCACGTTGGGCCGCTTCTGCTCCGAGCCCTCTTTGAACTCTTCGCTGGCCATGGTGGCGCCATGGATGCCGTCGCGGCCCGTCTTCGCGCCCACATAAATGACCGGATTGCCAATGCCGGATGCCTTGGCATAGAAGATCTCGTCACGCCTGACCAATCCCAGGGCGAAGGCGTTGACCAGCGGATTGCCGGAATAGCACGCTGCGAAACGCGTCTCGCCACCCAGATTGGGAACGCCAAAGCAATTTCCGTAACCCGCTATGCCACTGACAACCCCTTCGAGAAGCGAATGGTTCTTGTGCACGACCGCGGAGGCAGATGAATCGTGGCCCAGCTCTTCCTCACAGATGGGCCCGAAGCGCAGCGAATCCATAACGGCGAAAGGCCGGGCGCCCATGGTAAAGATATCGCGCAGGATCCCACCGACTCCGGTGGCGGCGCCCTGAAAGGGCTCGATGAAGGACGGGTGGTTATGGGATTCGATTTTGAACGCGCAGGCCCAGCCATCGCCGACGTCGATGATGCCGGCATTCTCGCCCGGCCCTTGCACCACGCGCTCGCTGCGAGTGGGCAGACGCTTGAGATGGACGCGGGATGACTTATAGGAGCAGTGTTCACTCCACATCACGCTATAGATGCCCAGCTCAGTCAACCCGGGTTCCCGCCCGAGGGCGGTAACGATCCGTTGATACTCTTCGGGTGTGATGCTGTGCTGAGCCAAAAGTTCCGGCGTGATGGGGACTGATTCCAGGTCCACGGAGAGCGACTCAGGTTTCATGCGGTTAAGTCCATTGTCGCATGTTGCAGGAGTGTGACGGAGAGAAAGGACTTAGTCCCAGGGATAAGAATCCCTATTTCCCAAGGCTCGCTTCCGCCATGTTGAGGAACACGTTGGTCATGCTTTCGGCGCCTCCGTCTCCGGCCTGAATCATCAGGATAGAGATCAGCTCATTGTTGGGATCGATCCAGCCCTGAGTCCCAAATGCTCCGCCGTGGCCGTAAGTGCCCAGGGTATGCCCCGCCAGCTCGCCCAGCGGGTCTGTAACCACCTCCCATGCCAGGCCATAATCGGAGCCGCGCATCCATCCGACCGGTTGAATGCCGGTGGTTTGCGGCTCGGTCATGACATGCACCGAAAATGGTGACAAATAGCGATGACCTTCATAAACACCGTCGTTGAGCATCATGCGGTAGAGGTGCAGCAGGTCTTCGGCGGTGGAGTACAGACCCCATCCCGGGGCAGGGAAGACGGCGCCCTGGCGGTGTTTAGCCGGGTCACCGCCCAGGATGGTTGCCGGCGCGGGCACCAGCTTCCCCTCTTTGTGGGCATAGACCATAGCGATTCGGTCGACCTTGTCGGCCGGTGGAAAGAAGAAGCTATCTTTCATGCCCAACGGCCGAAGGACGTGCTCGGTGATGTAGTCCGCGTATTTTTCGCCGGAGCAGACTTCGATGATGCGGCCGAGAATCTCGATGCCAGGGCTCGAGTAGCTCCACTGTGTCCCGGGCTGAAAGAGCAGGGGCCGTTTGGCGAGCGCTTTGACCACTTCGTCCAGCGGAACGCTCATCGTCTGCGCATAGTCCGCGATTCCGGGAGGTCCGGGGTAATCCTGAATGCCTGCGGTGTGGGTGAGCAGGTCGCGGATGGTAACGGCGTGGTTCGGCACGGCCAGGCGCCCGGCGTCAGGGCCGACGGTCGTAGCAACCTTCAGATCGTGGAACTCGGGCAAATAGAGGTCGACAGGATCGCGCAGCGCCAGCTTGCCTTGCTCAGCCAGCATCATGATGCCGATTGCCGTTACCGGTTTGGTCATGGACATGATCTGAAAGATCGTGTCTTTGCGCATGGGGTGGCCGGCTTCTACATCGGCCATGCCCGTAGCGTCGAACTCCACGATGTCGCTGCCGTGGGCTACGAGAGTCACTGCTCCGGCGACGGTTTGCCGGTCGACGAAAGACTTCATCCGCTGTGGGATTTGTAAAAGCAGTTGTTGATCTACGCCGGCAGTTTTCCCGCTGGACTGAGCGAGAACGGAAGAAAACGTTGAGCTAACGGCTGAGAACATCAGAAAAACGAATAGTTTTCGCACGCAGAACAGCTTAGCGCACTCGCACCGAGGTCGGGCTAAACCTATTCGGCGTTTTACGCGGCAAGTCGAGTTTCCCGAGGATTGCGTCGTAGCCGATCTTCAGCTGTCCCTTCGGGACTGGTCTTCCTTTGAAATCTTACCCAGGACTGACGTCCTGGGCTAAGTTCAGTCAAGTTCAGTCGTCCCTACGGGACTAAGCTTTGCAAGGCAACGAGCGAGATACGGGGCACCCGAGATGCGTTGCCGGTTCGCGTCTCGGGTTGCTTGCCGGCTAGCTCTTGGCGCGGGTCGGCACGGGCCGCGCATGCAGCCGTTTGGCCACGCTCAGAGTAATCACGATGGGCAGATTGGCGCTCGTCTTGTATACGCTGCCGGTCTTGGACGTGAATGACCCGGCCAGGCTTAGGGTCGATGTGCCGGCAATGGCGCTAGCACTGCCCGTCAGCGTCAGCGTACGGAACAAGATCCCAGTGGACGTCAATCCAGGTGCGCCCCAAGTAGCCGTAATGCCCTTCGGCAACCCCGAGACGATGCTGAGCGACGACCAGCCGGAGTTGACTACTAAGACTACTCCTGCGAGAGGCGCAGCTGTCACCGTAACGGTGGCGGTTGAAAGAGACCCCATAGACAGTGTCTGTGGCGACACAGCCAAGGCAACACTCAGCGCGGGCTGCACTTGTAAGGTCATGCTCTTGCTTGCGGAAACGCCATCTCCGGCAACCGTGACCACCACAGTAGCCGTCGATGGAGTAGCCGTCGGAGAGGCGGTGAGGGTCAGCGTCTGGTTGTTTGTGCTGACACTTGCCGGCGGCGTTGCCGGATTCGCCGACCACTTCGCAGTGACGCCGGCAGGCAGACCGGTCACTGAATAGCCGATCATGCCGGTGAAGGACCCGCCTGTGACCGCGGTGAGTCCAACGCCAACGGAAGCGCCCTGCACCATCGCCATGGATGTGGATGCCGCAGTCAGCGCCAGCGTAGGCGGCGGCACCACGGTGAGAGTGTAAGTAGCAGTCTCTGTGCCCGTGGTGTCTGTGCCCGTGATGACAATGCTCTTTGCTCCCGATGCGATGGTCGAAGCCGCCGTCATGGTCACGGTCGCAGTGGCGCCGGGTAGGATCGATGAGGGGCTGATGCTGCCGGTCAAACCTGCTGCTGCCGTCGCCGTGAGAGTGACTTTGTTCCTGGCCGCGCCAGCTTCGGTCACGCTGATCGTGAAGGTCGTCGTTCTGCCGGGGAGGACGGACCCTTGGCTGGCTGAGGGCGTCAACACAAAATCAATCTTCGGATTGGACGTGCTCAACCCACTGCCCCATTCCGACGCCAGCAGGAACCCATCGACGGATCCCAGGCCGGTAGCGAGATTATATGAAGCGCCACTCGCCGTGAAGCCGGTTACGCCCGGCACGTTGTTGTTGCCGGAAGGTGTGGCGTGGAAAGGGTTTTTGTTGGCGTTTAGCAAGCCATAAAGATATGGGTTGGGGTTGCCTTGGCCCACTCCGCCCCTGGCCTGGACCGCCAACGCCATCACACCCGCAAACGAGGGAGATGCAGCGGATGTACCGGAAATTATGTAATAGTTACCATTTTCGACAATGATGTAGCCGTCATGCGCGGATGCCGATGCGGCGACATCCGGAACTGCGCGCATACCATTGGCGGCTGCCATGCCGCTCACACCTTTTTGCCATGCCGGCTGGCTATAGTAGAGGCTGGCGCCGCCGCCCGAGGCCCACAAACCCGAGCCGCCTTTCGTAGCACTCTCGTTCCACACTTCTTCGGGGATATAGTTGAGCGCCGAACCGGATCCGGCCCCGTTGCTCGCGGACCAGTAAGTAGTCGAATTGGAACCTTCATTAAATTCCGTTCCGCCCACACAGGTGGAATAGGGAGAACTGCACAGTCCATTCACGCCTGTGCCCGAGGCAGAGCTGGATGAGCCGCCGTAACAACCCGCGGCGCCCGCATCTCCGGAAGACACAAACGAACTGATGCCCTCGCTGGCCGCCTGCTGCCACAAGCTGTTGTAGAAGGCCAACTCGGCCGCGCCCATGTCCACTTCGCAGCTTCCATAACTCGTGCTCATGACGGTTGCGATCGCGTGGTTCACCACGTATTGCGCGGACAAGTCGATTCCGTCCGTGGATGAAGTGGAGGCCCCCACCACAAACTTCACGCTGGCCCCGGGGGCCACGGCGCCGGCCCACTCTACGTCGAGAGTGGATTCATCCTGGTCACCGGAGACGAGCCCCGGGTTGGTGCTCACGAGGATCACCGTAGGGTTGCGCGCGGGGAGGCCAGAGGCAGCGCGGAATGTGGAGATATCGGCTACGTTGATGTTGCTTCGCCCGACGATCGCGATGGAGGTTCCCGTGCCATTGGTCCCCGCCTGGTAAAGCGGGTTCAAGTCGTAGATGGCGGCCCAGTCCGCGGGAAAGAGGTAGTGCGTGTTCCCGCTCGTGTACCGGGGACGGACTTCTAAACTGACTCGTGACTGGATGTCCGAAGAGTGCTGGAAATTGTGCAGCGAAAGGATTCCGCTCACCACGCCCGCCATCGCCGAAGGAATCTGCGGGTCCTGCGTATTCGCGATGTGATTCTCCCCCTCGACCAGGAAGCGATGAATTTGCGTATGAAACGTGTCCTCCACCTGTCCTGCATTACCGGAAAAGGTGATCTGCCGGTGGTTGACGGCGATGTCGTTGACCGTAAATCCATGCTCTGTCAGCCAGCTGCTAATCCTCGCCACGTCCGACAGGCTGGCCCCAAAACGGGAACCATATTGAGCCGGGGTGAGCCATTGATGGTACGAGGGTGAATGTGGGTCGTGCTGTGCTTCCACCAGTGCGTCCAACGCTATCTGCTGCGCGGCCGACGGCTGTAGCTGAAGCACCATGTGCTCCATCGGCGTCTCCGCGCTTACCTGCCCCTGGTCAAAGTCCCCTCGCGCCATGGGATGTACGTTTCCCTGCAAGGTGGTTACTTGTGCATCGTCGATCCGGGCCGCGACTCGATTGGTGGGTGTTTGTGCCAGTACAGAAGTACCCCATCCACAGATGAGCAGAAAGACAAAGAGAAAAGAACAGAGTTTCACTTGCTTCGACATGGATATCCCTTCGAGACGGCAACGATGCGCACAAAATGCGCAGTCACGACGATTCGGCGACGCTGGTCTATCGGCTTTCTTGAGTGCGAGAGGGGAACTTATTTGCAGGATGGAATTACTTAAGTTCGTGCGATCGCCGGCGAGCGCGTGCTAGCCGCGGAGGGGTAGAAGCCAAAAAAGCTGAAGTGTTGGGGATCGCTTGAGAGGTGCCCGAGTTTGGGAGGAGTCCCTCAGTGGCGCCAGATGGCGGCTACCGCGCGCACGTGTTCCGGTCCGGTGCGGCAGCAGCCCCCGATCCACTGCGCGCCGTCGTCTCGCCACATCTTTGCCAGGCGGCTGAACTCTTGTATCTGTCCGTCACCTTGCCAACAGCGGTGCACCGGTTCCCACTGCTCGCCCGAATTCGGATATACGACAATAGTTTTGCTGGTGACCTTGGTCAGCTGCCGGACGAGACTGCCAATCAGACCGGGTGCTGTGCAGTTCACGCCGATGCCGATGACTTGGGGTTGTTCGTCGAGTAATTCTGCGCAGGCCTGGAGCGTTTCTCCGTGCGAAACATGGATGCCATCGCGGCACGTGAAGCTGAAATAGACACCCACCTCAGGGTAGGGGTGAAGCGCGGCCAGGATAGCCTCGGCTTCTAAGAGCGACGGAATACTTTCAAAGGCCAGGAAGTCGGCACTGGTTTCGATCAGCACGGCGATGCGCCGGCTATGGAATCCCACCAGGTCATCGAATGAACACATGTAATTGCCGTGGTATTCGGACCCGTCGTGCAACATGGCGCCATAAGGTCCGAGAGAAGCTGCGATCCAGATCTTGCGCGTTGCGCCGGACTGATACTCACGCCTAACCTTTTCTGCGATGGACACCGAAGCGCGAAGCGCGTTCGCGGCGGCTTCGGCCGCGCTTGGGGTGTCGTAGCCGATCTTTTGAAAACCTTCCGCGGAGACCTGGTAGCTGGCGGTCAGCAGGCAATCGGCTCCGGCATCGAGATACTCGCGATGCACCTCGGCGATGGCCTCGGGCGAACTTTCGAGTACGTGTGCCGACCACAGCGGACCGGACAGGTCGAAGCCTTTTCGCTCCAGTTCGGTAGCCATGGCGCCGTCGAGCACGTGCAGGCCGGTCAGATCGAGTTGGTGGAATGCTTTCATGGGGAGGCCGTGCCCGAGGGCTCTCGACCGCAGTCTACGCCCACTTCCACGGCAAATTGGCGTAGCCCCATCTTCTGATACACTCTGTTGTAGTTCACGGGCGTTCACAAAGGCATCAGCCAGGAATCCTTTCAGCCCGTAAACGTCCTTCCAACCGCAAGTTCGGGGAGTGGCTCAGCCTGGTAGAGCACCTGGTTCGGGACCAGGGGGTCGGAGGTTCGAATCCTCTCTCCCCGACCATTAAAAGCCTCATGAAATGAAGAGTTTGCAGCATGTTACGGGGCGAATAGGCTCTGGCGTTCCCGTAGATTGTTTCAATCCGAGGCAGAGGCATCGTCTGCCCTCAGTGGTTCTTCATGAACTCTCCATTTTCGACAATCGACATGGCTGTCGAACGGTCCGGTTCGCCTATTGGAAAGGGCACTTTCTCCTTTGCGAAATCGTGGCCAAGCAAAGCCATGCTTATCCATCGAAGGTGAAAGGCCGCTCTTGAGCAGAACACTGAGAAGGGGAGGATGATACCGTCCAGTGGATGTTCGGGCACCCAAAGTGAAAGGAGAGGCAAGACCTGTCTGAAATTCAGAGAGCCAAGAGCTTCGACAATCAAAAAGATCAGGTACATTCTCGCGCCACGGTCTACTTTTTCAGCACCCTCGGGATGACCCAGCTTCATTTCATTGGCGACCATCTTAAAGGACCTAAACATCCGCGGCCGATCACTTGACATTCTGCCTGAGGCGACGCGGTAGCCCGTGAGATGGTCGGGAACAAGCCCGAAATGATATCGCCTCGCGATCCGGTGGTAGATAAGCATGTCTTCGCAGCCGTGGCTCCCAGCGTCCCGCAATCCTGAATCAAAGCCGCCTGCCTCAACGAGCGCTTCGCGCCGAATCAGAGGGGAACTGGCGTGGCCAACAAAGTTCCCCATCAGTGTCTGGTCCAATACATCACCGGCAATGTCACGTCCCTTGACCTTGCAGCGAATCCGATTGTGCTCGTCGATCAAAGACCACCACGTATAGACGAGCCCTACTTGCGGACCACCGGCGAGGATGAGGTTAAGCTGTCTTTCGATTTTGCGCGGAGCCCAGAGGTCGTCTGCGTCTACGAATGCGATGAACGAGGAGCGGGCGGACTGCCAACCAGCGTTTCGTGCGGCAGCAACGCCGGCATTACACTCACGGGAGCTGCACTGGTTTGTCTTGCGGCTTGCGTGCGCTCAGCTTTCTGGCTTCTTCCCTGCTTTATTCTTGCGACACTGGCGCTGTGCATGGATGCAGGTCTGCTGAAGTTTATCTATCGTAAGCGCGGATTTCGCTCATTTGTAGTCGCCGCGTCGATGACCCTTGTACAAAATGTCTGCAAGCTCGTCGCCACCATCGGCGGACTGCTTGTGTTCGCCTCGAGGTCTTTTCCGGCGCCCCGATTGCGACGCGGAGACCGGCGTTCACAGATTCTGGATCGTCGCCAGGCTCGCGAAGAAGAATCGGTACGTCTGTCGAAACAACCATCGACGATGTACGGTTGAAGATCGTCCCAAGTGAGACTTCCTCTTTGGCCAGAACAATATTGAGCCGGCGAAGCAATCTATGAAATGAGTTGAGTCACGCAGGAGGATATGGGCTTAGTAAAATTTCCAGCGTAGCGGCTGGCCCTCCTGGCTGTCGCCTGAGAAAGTGATGGTGTCGCCGGAAGATGCGAGCTCTACGGCTGCGCCATTCACCCGCAGCCCCCTCATCCTGGCTCGCTCTGCCGCAGAGACTGTCAGGTTGATTGTCCAGCGGCCTGGCCGGGCAGGCGCATACCAACCGCTATAGTGGCCGGGTGCAGACTTGCCGAGACCGAAGAGAGGCGTGCGGAACTCATAGGCATCTTTCGGCAGAACAGGACGCAAGCTAAGACCCTGCGGATGGAAGTCCAGTCCAAGCAACTTACTAGCGGTGTAGAGCGGCCATGCATGGGAGTGCATGTTCAGGACGGGAAAGTCAGGCGCAGTGGAACCGGGGTGCTTCGCCAGGATGGAATCGTAGGCATCCGGACCGCTCCAGATGCCAAACCACATGTCTGGGTAGTGCTGGGCATGCACGGCGAAGGTGTTCTTCTTCCACTCGTCCCACGCCATGTCTCCATTGACTGCGGAGAGCGCCCATATGAGTGTGGCGTTGATGGCCGCAAAGATGCCGCCGTTGGTGCCGGTCCCTGCCCTGTCCTTCATGGTAACGTCAGCCGGGCTTTGCAACAGAGCACCGATAGGGGAAGGCCGGCGGGACATGAAGTCAATGTTGCGAACGAGCTCAGTAGTCTGCTCCGGCGTGGCGCATCCGCCAAGCAGTGCCCAGGGCTGCGGCTCGAGCCAAAGCTGCTGTTCGCCTGTCCAGCCGAGGTCCTTGCCCAACCAGGCACGGCGGAACCAGCGGCCATTCCATTGCTTCCGCACGGCCTGGCGTTGAGCTTCGGCTTTGGCGCGGGCTTTGGCAGCATCGCCTTCGTTGCCGGCGTAGTCGAGAAGCCGCGCGTAGTTGTCAAAGACCCAGGCTGCCATCGCCGCGTTCAGAACGCTTTCGCCGTGTTCGGTAATTTCGGCGACCTTCGCGGGAGTCAGGCGGTTGACGACTATGCTGTCATTCCAATCTCCATTGAGCAGGCGCTGCAGGCCATGCTCCCCCGTGCCGATTTTCTCCGTAATGCGCTCAAAGCAATGCCAGAGCAACTCATGAACTGAATGTGACGATTGAGGTTGCGTTATTGAAGGATAGGTGAAGATGCGTTCATCGAGGAATGCAGTATCGCGGGTGGCGAGCATGTACTCGCTGGCCAGCCAGAGGAGCCATAGCTCGAGGTCGCTGGGACGGTAGCGGCAGGGCATGGGAACCCCGGCGCCTACGATCCCATAGGGAATCGAACCATCGGCCTGAATCTCTTTCAGCGTGTATCGCAGAATGCCGCGCACGATTGCGGGATCGGTGAAGATAAGCGGCAGAGCATGCTGTAGCGGGTCGCGCGCTGCACCCTGCAGGCCAGCGAGATATTGATACCCGGCTCCCTGGGAAAGGATGTGCTCGCGGAAAAAGCTATCGTAGGTGACCGCACTGCGCAGGTAGCCGGCATTCCAGGCAATCTCGCGCTCTACCCATGGCTCGCCGTCAACGCGGAACATGGGCGTATTCGCTCGCCACCTGGCGCTTGAGGCGGCCAGCAGGGTAGCTGGTTTTATGCGGTACTTCGCCACCAGAGATTCCAGAGTGAATCCTTCAGGCAGGTAGCCGTACAGAAAAGAGAGCGTCCGGCTCCGGTTCGGAGCGAGTTGGAGACGGCGCTCGAGTAAGAGTGCGGGCTCTCCGCTTTCTGGGTGGAGGGTGTTGTCAAGCGTTGCATGGGCTCCAGCCGGATCTGCCGGGCCGCCGCGAAAAAAGGCGGTCGCGTCTGTGCTGAATGCGTCGATGGCGCCATCGAGCGAGACGAGAAAGGTGGCCGGCGGCGCCAAGTCGTCCATGCTCGCGCCGGGCGCAAGCGGAGGCACCGGACCGCCAAAATAGCCGTGTGGGTCCTTCTGCAGCGAGTCCTGCGTCTTCTGCCACAAAGCTTCGTCTTCGGCCGAGCGGCCCAGAAAGTGATGTCGCACGAGCAGGCCGGAGCTGCGCTGCGTTGATTCGAAGTGAAGCTCAAATCGCCGGCTGAAGTCCCTACGGAGCTGCGGCGTGGCATCAGCATTCGTAACAACACTGCCTTCCATCAGAGATCGGTAGGAGAACTGATACGGTTGGCAGCCCCAGTACTCGATCCAACGCGGGGTAGCGGGCGCGAGCGAGCGGTTCGAGATCGTGACTTGTGAGACGAGTACGGGATCGTCGCCGAACGGAGCAAAAATGACCTGTTCGATCTCGTAGTGTCCGGCGCGGAGTCGTTTGCAGAAGTAGCCGGTCCCGAAGGTGCGTTCAAAGCTTCGTGCTTCGCTCGAGGGATAGTGTGTTCCTGCGACGAGCGTGTTGTCGACGAGATAGCCGATGCCTCCGCCGAAGCGATGCTCGGCAGGAGCGTAATCGTTGAGGAACTTTGGGCTGCCTTCGTCCTGGCGAAGCTGTACGTAGCCATAATTCGAAGCGACCGCTACCACGCGGTCGTTTCCAAACTGATGTATGTGATCCGTACTGGAGCGCCAGGCCTCGTTGACGGGTTGGAAGGCCTTTGGATCTTTTGTCTGATCGCAGGTGTAGAAGTAGGCGGGCAGATCGAATCTGTCCTTGGTCCAGCGGCCGAAATGGCCGGAGCCAAAGGTGGCCGGTCCTGCAGATCCGCTCCCGATCGTAGCGGCCCATGGAGTTGGAACGGCGTGGCGCAGCGCTTCGAGGGCTGCCAGCTCGAGGAAGGTTCGGCGTTGCAAGGGCGTTGAATCCTTTCTTCTCGCTGTGATGCGCGAAGTAATGTCTACGGCCGGCTGAGCGAGGGCGGCTGATCCTCGGGCCGCGAGCCCCATGCTTTATCAGGTCTGGGTTGGAGTGTGAAGCGGACTGTGCTGCCGTGACGAATGCTGTCGAAGGAAATCCAGTTTTGAGGACGCGGCCGGCCATCGATGGTGACGGCGTGAATGAAGGAGCCGCCGTCTGGGTTGTTGGTGGTGATGGTGAACTGGCGCGCTGGGTAAGGTGCGTCGAGTTGAATGGTGACGCGAGAGAAGGCGGGAGCGATGATCTCCCAGGCGAGGCTCGTAGGATCCACCGTGTAGAGCCCCATCATGCTGAGTACGGCCCAGGAGGAGGTGGCGCCGCAGTCATCGTTGCCGGGAATTCCATGGGGTTCATCGCGATAGTTTTCAGCAAGGATGCGATGGACCGCCCGCGAAGACTTCCAGGGTTGTCCCGAGAAGTGGAAGGCGTAGGGGGCTTGAAAATCGGTCTCGTTCAAAGGGTTGTCATACTGCGCATACCAACCAGGCAGCGGATATTGGAAGAAGGTATCCATGCGTTGGTTGAAGCGGTCGCGACCCATGGCGTTGACAAGCCACGCCATATCTGCCGGCGCGAAGGTGAAGTAGTGCCAGCCGGTCCCTTCGACGAATCCGTGTCCATCCTGGGCGGGATTGAAATCTTTTTGCCAGGAGCCATCGGCCAAACGTGGACGAAAAAAGCCGGTCCCCGGATCGAAGAGATTGCGATCGTAGAGTGCGCGTTCGCGCAAGAGAGCGGCATCCTTCTCCTTATGCAGGTCTTCGGCGAGGCGAGCGAGAGAAGCGTAAGCAAGCGTATATTCGAGCGTTTTGGCGACGGAGCCGTACTCTACCTTGTCAGCGGGGAGATAGTGAAGTGTGTTGATCCAGTCCACGCCCTCCTCGCCGAGGTACGGTTTGTCCGGAGGAGGTGCTTGTGTGGCGTCTTGCAGCATGCCTTTCCAGGCAGTGTCGATGTCGAAGTCGTGCAGACCGTAAAGCCATGTGGTGGCCACCGCAATACTGAGCGGACTGCCAATCATGTCGTTGGTGTAGAGGTTGATTTGCGGCCAGCGGTCAATCCAGCCGCCCTGCTGGTACATGAGCACAATCGATTGCGCCATGTCCTCAACACGGCCAGGCTCAAGCATCGCGAGCAGAGGGATCTCGGAACGGTAGATGTCCCACCCGGAGAAGTTGGTATAAACGGCGTGCCCACCAGCAATGTTGTGGACGTGTTGGTCGAAGCCAAGATAGCGTGCGTCGGCATCGCTGAAGAGGCTGGGCATCAACAGGCTGTGATAGAGCGCCGTGTAGAAGACGCGGCGTTGCGTTCTGGTGCCTCCCGCGATCTGAATTCGGCTGAGTTCGCGGTTCCAGGACTTCTGCGTGCCGGCACGAATGACATCGAAGCCGCGGCCATCGGTCTCGGCCTCTAAATTCTTGTCCGCTCCTGAGACGTCGACATAGGAGATGCCGATACGGGCCGTGACGGCATGTGCATTGGACTGTGCCGGCCATGTGGCCCACCCACCGGTCGTGTGATCGTGGTTGGGTTGAGAAGCAGAGCGAACACCGCGTGCCAGTTGTCCCGGTCCGCCGTAGGGCTGCCCGGTCCATACGCCGAATGTCGAAAACGGCTGGTCGAAGAGCATGACAAAGTAGACCTTGTAGGTGCCTGCTTTATTGCAGAAGGCGTGATTTTCGACGAAGCCCTCGATGCGGCGATCGCCAACCACGCGGATCGACGCACTCTCGGTCTGGTTCAGCGTATGGCTGATGGGAACAAGAATGTTCCCGGGCTGGCCCGCCGGAAAAGTAAAGCGTGCAACGCCTGTGTGAGGCGTTGCGGTGAGTTCGGCCCGGATGTCCCACTGGAGGAGTTGTACCGCGTAGTACCCGGCCTCTGCAGTCTCGCGCTGATGTGAGTAGGGAGATTGATAGTCGTTGGTCTGGCTCACAATGGGCCCTGTCGTGGCGGTGAAAAACACATCGCCTTCGTTGGCACAGCCCACGCCGCTCATGTGGGTCATGCTAAAACCCTTGAGCCACTTCTGGATGTGGTGATACCCAAGCCCGCGGTCCTCGGTTTCCGGGCTTAGCTGCGTCATACCAAAGGGCGCGACCGCGCCAGGATAGAGATTGTTGCCATCGTCGGGGTCGTCGCCGGTGCCGATCATCGGGTTGACGTTAGTGATTGGTCCTGAGAGAGCATGGACAAACGGGCCGCTGCTCTGCGAGAAGGCGCAGGAGGCGAGTCCGGCCAGAAGCAAGCAGGCAAGCACTCTCGCCGATGGAGGCGACATCATGCCTGGTCCCCAACTGCGCTGCGAATCTCCTCCAGCGTGACGGTGCGGCGCTCCCGTGCGGAACGAATCGCAGCGAAGGCGACTTCGGTGGCCAGCACTGCGGCGTCCACCCCACAAACCTCGGGTCCACGTCCAGTGATCTCGTCAACAAAACGATCCAGCGCATGGGCGTGGCCTTTATCGGGCTCGGCTGTGAACTGGAGCTCGGGCTGGTGAGCAAGCGCAGCTTCATGGCATGCGGCGCGCTTCTTCTCCAGCCAGCCGGAGACGCCGCCTTCCAGTCCAAGCTGAGGATGACGGTCGTGGAGCATGGGAAACGTGACCCGAGCGGGCGCGTCTTCTATGCCGGCGGTCCGGATTTCCAGCATGTGATCGATCGCGAGGTAGCCGCCGTTGCCCATAAACTCGTAGAGTTCTTTGCCATAACCGAAGGTACCGTTATTGCCGAGCACGATGGTGGCCAGCGCGCCGGACTGATAGCGCACAATGACAGATTCGTTCAGCATTCCAGTGGTGACCGCGGTCACTTCGAGGGGTTGGTCTGCGAGAAACCAATTGATGACATCCGTAAAGTGCGTCATCTCAAAGAGCATGGGGCCGTGCGGCGCCTGGGTTTTATCGAAGACCCATCCCTTCCAGCTGTGCCAGTCATCGTTGATGCGAACCGATACGGAAGGCACAGCATCATCGGGAAGTGGTGGCAGAGACGGTTCGCGCTGCCACCGCCAGGCAGAGGTGTTGGGGTGGGTCATGTGCTGCCGGAAGATCGCGTGTGCGGCGAGCATAGCCGGGCTGGCGCGGCGGTTGTGTCCAGCGCAGAAAGGAATCGAAGCAGCGTGCACCAAGTCCCGGATACGGTGTACTTCTGCCAGCGTGGTGGCGAGCGGTTTCTCAACGTAAATAGGTTTCCCGGACTGCGCGGCGGCTGCGATGACAGGCAATCGCAGCTTCTCCGTGGTCGCGAGACAGATGACATCGACTTCAGGATCTGCCACCACTGGCTCCCAGTGCCTGGTAGTGTGCAGCGCTCCATATTGATCACGGCACTCCGCCAGCACACGGGCATCAAGGTCGACGCAGGTGTGGAGTACCATGCGGGGCGATGCTGCGATGTTGGGGATATGTTGCGCGCGAGCGACCGAACCGCATCCAATGACGGCGAAGCGAAGTGGCGCAGTGGGAGCGGGCGGTTGCATCTTATTCAGGCGTGGGCAGCGGCTTCGGTTTGAGCTGCGCAAGATAATCTCTCCTTGAGATGAGCCCGAATTCGCGGATCACTTCAGCGACCGTCAGATCCGGCGATCGTGACTCCAGCACGAAGATACAGTTGGGTTGGTCGAAGCGTATCCGCACCTTTGAGCCATAGTGCTTCGCCACGTCGGCCATTTTCTGCTGGTTGAAGTCTGCAAAAAGGGTGACAGCGTCGAAGTTGATCGTGGCCTGCACGATCGGCAGCCCAAAGCCGGCACGGAGTGTCTCGGACCTGTATCCTCCGGCGGCCAGTTCGTGGCCATCACGGTCGAGGATACGGCTCCATGGGGAATACGCCAGGATGAAGGGAACCCCGTAAGTGACAGCATAGGCCTCGAGAAGGGATCCTCCGGGGGTCATGCTGGGGAGCAGAAAGGCGTCGACGCCTTTCGCCAACTGCGGTTCAAAGACGATCTGCGGATAGTACAGATCGACGCAGATGCTTCCGCCAAAAGAAAGGCCTTCCCAATGAATCGTTTTTGGAGTTCCTGGACGGACGCCGCAGGCTGCCTCGCCAACGGATGGAATGCATTTCTGATACTCGCCGAGCAAGCTGCCGTCGCGATCGAGAAAGTAAAAACGGTTGGCGAGGCCCGATTCATCGCGCACCAGCAGGGGAAGAACCAGCGCGACGCGAGCACGAACGGCGGCTTCGCGAAGTTGCTCAGTCGGGCCCTGCCAGTCCTCCATCGCGCACTCTGTCAGAGTCATGCCTTCTTTGCGACGATGCAGAAGGTTGATGGTCTCGGGAAGCACCAGCAACTGAGCGCCCTGGCGAGCGGCGGCGCTTACCAGGCGGGAGGCGTCATGGAAGGTCTCCTCCAACGTGTCATATTCGGTATCGCGAAGAGCGAGTGCGGCGATCGTCTTCTCGTTCACAGTCTGGCGGCCTCGCAGAAAGGCATGCGTTACGATAACCAGCGGTCGAGGTTTTCGGCTACAAAAGCGTCGTCATTTAGCAGGGGATAGGCTGCATAGATGCGATTGATCTCGTCGATCTGCCCTGCTGAGAGACTCTCGTGCGGATCAAGACACCAGCGGCCGGCGAGCAGGCCCTGGCGGCGAAGCACCTCGTGGATTCCGGAGATGCAGCCGTGGAACTCATGGCGCGCGTCGAAGATGGCAGCATTGGCGTCCGTAATCTCCGCGCCCCGGGCAAGCACCGTATCGATGCGCGCGCAATTGCGCTTGGCGTCCTGCACAGAACGCAAAGCTCGACGGCGCATGAGGTCCAGACCGCCCATTGCCCTAACAGGCCACCTACGAAGTGTGCGGTGCGGTCGCCGAAGCGGAACTCGGTGAGCAGATCGGCCACGATGTTGTCGTCGTTCCCGGTATAGAGGGCGATCTCCCCCCCGCGGCCGCTATGCGCGACGGCACGCAACACTTCCATGGTCTGGTAACGATCGAAGGAAGCCACCTTAATCGCGACGACCGATTCAATCTCAACGAAGCGCTCCCAGAACTCCGCGTTGAGCGGGCGTCCCCCCACGGCGGGCTGCAAATAAAAGCCGATCAGTGGGATGGTTTTGCCTACGGTGTGGCAGTGCTCAATGAGCTCCACGTTCGTGGCGCCGTTGAGTGCGGCCAGGCTGAGCAGCCCGGCATCGTATCCCAGCCGCCGCAGTGTTTCTGCCTCGCGTACCGCCTGTGCGGTATCTCCACACACGCCGCCAATCTTGGCCAGCGTCTTGCCCGTGCGGTTTTCGAAGCGGCACACTTCTTCCAACGCGAGTTCAAGCACAGGCTCGTAAAGACCCACGCCGGCATCGCGGATGTTGAACTGCGTTGTGTGTACGCCAACCGCAACCCCGCCGCTGCCCGCATCGCAGTAGTAGCGGGTGAGAGCGCGCTGGCGGCGCTCGTCCATCTTGCGGTCTTCCGTCAGGGCCAGGGGATGGGCTGGAATGACGAGGCCCTGCTGCATGAGTTTTCTAAAACTCTCGATACTGTCAGGCATTAAAACTTCCCATCCGTGACTTGAAATTTCGTGGCCTTGTTCAGACTTGTTCCACCGGCCTCTACCCACACGGCGACGGCTTCCATCAGATCGTTTGCCGACATCGAGGGATAGCCGAGCGCGGCATGGCAGGCGCCCGCGTTGTTCAAGAGCGCGACGGGGCCCGGTTCTCCGTTCAGGCGAATCGCACGGCCGAAGCGACTGGCAAAGAACTCCGCAGCGCGTACGACCGAAATCGTCTCAGGGCCGGTTACGTTCAGAATGCGTGGGGGTGACTCGCAGAGATCGAGAGAACGCAAGGCATACGAGTTGGCATCTCCTTGCCACAGCACGTTGACCGCCGGCACCGAGACATCCACAGGTTGGTCTGCGATCACCTGACGCGCGATATCGACCAGCACTCCGTAGCGCAGGTCAATCGCGTAGTTGAGCCGGTAGATGAGGCAAGGCGTGTGGAATTTCCGCGAAAAGTATTCAAAGACGCGTTCCCGCGCCAGGCAAGACTGCGCATATTCGCCTCGCGGCGCCGGCAGGTCTGACTCGACCGAGCCCCCCTGGTCCGTCGAGACGAATGGATAGACGTTGCCAGTAGAGAACGCCACAATGCGCGCGGTGCGGTAGTGTTCTGCCACCCAGGCGGGCACCAAAGCGTTCATGGCCCATGTGAGTTCCGGGTCGCCTGTCGAGCCGAATTTACGGCCGGCCAGGTACAGGACATTTTCAACTTGTGGCAGTGTGCGAACGACCGCCGGATCGAGCAGGTCCGCGGCCAGCGTCTCCACCCCGGTGGCTTCCAGGTCCGCCCGTGCCGAAGAGGATGCGAAGCGCGAAACTGCCAGCACCCGCAAATGTTTTCCGGCTTTCGTCAAAGCCATGCGCAAGCGTTGCGCCAGCGTTGGGCCCATCTTGCCGCCGGCCCCCAGGACGACGGTGTCTCCTCGGAGCTGACGGGCGAAGTCGATGTCCACTTCGCTGGGCGTGATGAGAAGGTCGGTCAGCTGCTCGTCGGTGGTGATCTTAATCATGCAAAGTCATACAGCTCGTGGAGAGTGAATTGTCGTCGAGCGCGAGTATTTGGAGACGAACCAAGGCAGGAGATCTCCGTAAAGGCAACAGGGTTTCACTATGCGAAACTGATGTTTGAAATTCGGATCAAGCATATGCAACGGTGAAATTCTCTGTCAAGCATTTGTTCCGGGATTCAGAACTGGAGCCAGCAGGCGGCCTGCGCTGCATGAATATAAGGCATGCTCCAATACTCAAGGGTGTTCCACTCGATGGCCGTGCTCGTTTCGAGGTAGGGCGTATCGTCCGGCCTGCCAATGAAGCCGGTGAAAGGCGCTTCCGGGATTTGGGGGATGCGAAAAGAATAGCCGAAGGGTTGGCGGTACCCGATACCGGAGAAGAGAGAGCGGTTCCGAGTGTTACTGCCCAGACACCATTGCACAAGCCGCTCGGCGGGGCCTCTCCAGCGGGACCTATCGAGCTGGCGTGCTGCGCGGGCGAGAAGGTGAGCGTGGCTTAGCAGCACTGAGCTGGTCCCGTGGACAATGCCTTGCGGATTGTATGGGTGCATGAAGGTGCGCACCCCTCTTCCGGAACCTGCATCGCGGAAAGTCTGCCGTTGTCGCTCCGGCGGATCGAGGTAGACGCCGTAGGGTGTAAGCGCAAAGGGATTGGCGTTGGCGTCGGCCAGCAGGTAATGCTCGATGTAGTCGGAGACCGCGTCCTTTGCCCGGTCTGCCAGGCCGGCGTTCTCGAAAAGGTGGCGCAACTCGTAAAGGCGCAACAGGGCTAGCGCCGGCTCCGCGGAAAACGCAATGGAGCGGTAAGCATCGGCTTTGTGCGCTTCGAGAAAATACCCGCTGAGACCTGTGGAGACGCGGGCCTGGCTGCTAAGGAGTTGGTTCGCAAGATGCGCAATCCGCGCCGGAGGGACCGGCTCACCAGTGGCAAGAAGTTCCAACCGGCCAAGCAGTTCCACTGCCAGGAAGAGGGTGCGTCCATCGTGTGGATGCTGTTCCGCGTACGTGGTCGCGCGACGTGCTACGGCCAGACAGTGCTTTGCTTCTTCCCCGGGAAGTAGACGCGCCACGCGCGCCTGGGTAGACACGAAACTCCATTGAACCAGGGGGTTGTAGGTGGTCCGCACCATGCGTTCATCGCCGGAAGCGGGTAGGTTGTCGGTCCAGCGGTTGTCGCTGGCATCGCCGAAGCAGCCGGGGTGGTTTTCGAACCACCAGTGTTGTTCATAAGAGAGAGAGGAGCCCACGGGAGCGCGGCCCCCGGCGACATCTTCGAAGACCTGGCCATCCGTTGAGACCATAGCGTGGAAGAAGCGGTTGCCCCAGGAGATTTCGTCAAGCAGGGACTGGGTAGGGATGCCGCCGTTAGCCAGATGCGAGCCGCAGCATTCAAGCACAGTGGAAAGGGCATCCAGGTGGCTTTGGGTAAAGGCAAGCCACTTACGAAAGTCTCCGGCGTCATGCCAGCCACCCGTGGCCGGCCAGGGTGAGCCGTCGCGATCGAGCACGCCGTCGTCGAGGTGGCAGGCTGCGTGAACGCCAAAGACCTCGCACCCGCACCGCTGCGAACGAAGAAACGTGAGATAGCCCGCGATGATGCGATCGTAGATGCGGTCACGAATGGCAAACGGTGGCGAGATCTGAACATCAGTTTCAACCTGGTAGCTACCCGGCGCGGTGAATGCAGAAAAGTCTGCCTGCCAGAGCCGCCCCCACGGGGACTCGCGTCGCACCAGTTCGCCAGAGTAGTACGCCATTGCGGCGTCGCGCTGGGTGAGTGGGCCAGGCAGAAGGTCATACGGGGAAGGAAACCGGGAGGAAAAGCCAGGCTCCGCCGGGTGCGCTCGCTCCATGCGCAGGCAGTTCTGCCGCAGAAAGAAGGGGATGCGTTCGGGCAGAGCGTCGGTTGCGTCCGGCACCAGCGTCAGCGTCTTTGGGCTATCGGGAAGATAGCCAAGGTGGCAGAGGCTTAGCTGCATCGTAAGTCTATCTTGCCAGCACGGCGCGGCTAACGGCGTTGGGCCCGAGTTGGAGCGAAGTCTTGCGCGCGGCATCTTTCACGAGCGCAGCCGTACTGGCTTCGCGTTCGGGCGAAAACTCTTCGAGCGGGAGCGTAATGCTGATGGCAGCGGCTGGCAGATCATCCGGGCCCGCCGCCACGCCCGCCGCCAACACCCAGTAGCCGGGCAGCAGTTCTTCGACGTTTCGGGCGTAGCGAGCTCTGCGCACCTGCTCAAGCTCCTGCCGCATCTGAGCCGAAGAGGTGATGGTGCTGTGGGTGTACTTCTCGGTGCATTTCTCCATAACGCGATCCACCTCTTCCGGCATCATGCCGGCGAGGAAGATTTTGCCCGAGGCGGTTGCATTGAGTGAGCGTCGCAGGCCAACGTCGGCGAAAGCATGTGGGGCACCTGCGTACCCAACGGAGTGGATGAACAGAACGCCATCGCGGTCCAGGACTCCGAGCTGCACGGTGCCGGGGAGTTGGCGCGCCAGATCCTGCATGGGAAAGAAGGCGGCCCGGTAAATGGGGGAATGCCGCAAATAGGCGGAACCCACCCAAAGCGCGTGACTGCTCAACATATATCGCCGTGTCGCCGGTTCCTGCGTGATGAGATTTGCCTCGATCAACGTGGTGCACAGTCGATGCGCTGAGGCTTTTGGAATGTTCAGCTTCGCGGCGATGTCGCTAAATGAAAGTTCGAACGGCTCTTCAGCCAGGAGTTCCAGGACTTTGAGACACCGAATCGTGGAACTCATCGCCGTACTTGCCTTGCGCATGCGTACCACTGTCTCACACCTGTCGAAATGATCTTGACAGCGACTCTCTGATTCGAGTAGTGTGCTCCACAATACAAACATCGATTTCGCATGTCGGAACTCGAAGCCATCTCCGGTGCGGAACGCAGGCCAGGTACATGTAGAAAACTCAGGAGACAGTGAGCATGAAAGCAATCGCGAAAGGTCCTTTCTCACGGTGCTGGGCTGTTTCGGCACTGTGCATTTTCATGTCAATGCTCTTTGCTGGATCTCGCCCTTTCTATGCGCAGAGCGTTACCGCGACGATCAATGGCAGCGTCACCGATCCCGCAGGGAATGTCATCCCGAATGCGGATGTAACCGCCACGGATCTGGATCGCGGCACTGTGTGGCCCGTTAAGACAAACGGGTCGGGTTTCTACAGCCTGAGCCATCTACCCATCGGCCGGTACTCCGTGCGTGTAACGATGACCGGCTTTACCACTGCGGTGCAGTCGCCTGTCGAGCTTCAACTCAATCAGGTTGCGGCTGTCAACGTTCAGTTGGCGATCGGGTCTGAAAACCAAACTGTTGATGTCACCACAGATGCGCCGCTGTTGCAGACCGATACGACGGATGTCGGCACGGTGATCGACGCGCACACCAACGTCAGCCTGCCGCTGGCTAGTCGCAACTACCTGCAGCTGACGCTGGTCACACCAGGCGCTGTGACGGTACAGCCCTCAGGATTCCAGAACGGTCAGAACGCAGGACAGGTGGCTCGTCCTGAAATTAACGGCAACCGTTTCGATGCGAACAGCTTCCTGCTCGACGGCATGGACAATAACGATGCAGGGAGCAACTACGTTGCCTACTCCCCGCAACCCGATGCCATCCAGGAGTTCCGGCTCATCACGCAGAATGCTTCTGCGGATTTCGGCAACTACATGGGCGGTGTCATCAGCGCATCGATCAAGGGGGGTACAAACAGCTTCCACGGCACCGCGTTCGAGTTCTTTCGCAATGATTTGTTGAACGCGAACGAGTGGATGAACAAGCTGGTACCTACCAATATTCAACCTCGCCAGAAACTGCGTTGGAACGAGTTTGGGGGCACCATCGGTGGACCCATCATCAAAGACAAGCTATTCTTCTTTGCCGACTACCAGGGCGAGCGTTTTGACTATCCCAGGACGTCCAGCCCCATCACAGTATTTACCCAGAAAGAGCGTATGGGCGACGTCTCTGAACTGGTGGCCGCGGGGAAGAAAATCGTCGATCCGCTAACCGGGCAACCGTTTCCAAATAACGTCATTCCGCAAGACCGCCTCAGCAAGTCAGCTTTGGCGATCATCACTTCGAGCTTATATCCCACGCCGATAAATAGCTCTCTGCAGTCGAACGCGGTCAATACGTATGCCACGACCACCAACAGCGATCAGGGCGATGGCCGTGTGGATTATGCTCTAAGCGAGAAGGATCACTTCATGGGCCGCTTCTCGTATGCCCAGTTGGCAAATCCAAAAGTAAATTCATTCAATTTCATCTACAACACTGGCGGCGTGGTTTCGACGTGGAACTTCGTTACCGGCTATACCCGGACCATCTCGGCAAACCTTGTGAACGATGCGCGCCTGGGTGTGAACTACGTCAAGGTCGGACAGAACCACACCTCGTCAAACTTCCCGGGAAGCGCCGGCAGCCTGTTCGGCATCGCTGGTTTGACCAGCAGCTTCCTTCCGGCGATGACCTTCAGTGGGGGCTATGTCACTTCCTTTGGCAACAAGGTAAGCGTCACCAACAACAACGACACCTCCATCCAATATTCGGATGCTCTGAATTGGGTGCATGGCAAACACAACACGCGTTTCGGCTTCCAGGGTTGGCGGATCCGCACCAATGGTTTGTTCAATGGCAGCAATGGACAGGCCGGTAGCTTTACCTTCAGCGGTCTCTACTCGGGCAGCGCCGAATCGAACCTGCTGCTTGGCTTGCCCACTCAAGTGGGCGCAGGGAGCCAGGGGTCAGAGTGGGGACAGCGGAACAATGTGTTTGCCGGCTTCGTTCAGGACGACTGGAAGCTGACGAATCGGTTGACCCTCAACCTCGGATTGCGTTACGAGACGCACACCCCGTTTGTAGAGGCCCGCAATGATCAAGTGAACTGGGACCCGCAAACCGGTGCCTTCGAATTGCCGAATCAAAACGGGAACAGCAGGGCACTCTACAACTCGTACAACGGTTACGGGAACTACCAGCCTCGCGTGGGCGCCGCTTTCCAGGTGATGCCAAAAACTACGGTGCGCGCTTCGTACGGGTTGTCATCGTTTATGGAAGGTACGGGTTTGGGACTGCGCCTGCCTGCGAACCCGCCGCAACCGATTACCGCCAGCGCCAATTACAGCAGTCTTGCTTATCCGACGACAACGTTGGACCAGGGCTTTAGTTCGATCGCTGTCCCTTCAGGATGCACAATTGCCGGTCTTGAAGCAGCAAGTCCGCTCTGCTACAAGGGCGCCATTATCTACTCGTGGGACAAGAAGGTACAACCGGCGCACTCGCACCAGTGGAGCCTTTTCGTGCAGCAGCAGATCTCGTCGTCCTCCACCTTCCAGATTGGATACGTCGGGCAATCGACCCAGCATCTCACCAACGCGGAGTTGCTCACCCAGCTTTATTGGGACTCTCCGGGCGTGGTGAGCCCATCGCGGTTCTTCGCGAACAACCGGCAGTTTATCAACCAGGTAGCGTATATTTTCGGCACGTTCGCAGAGGCACATCAGAATTACAACGCCTTACAGACCCAGTTGCAGGGACGGACAAACCACGGCCTTTCGTACCTGCTCAGCTACACCTGGTCGCGCTGCATGACCAACTCGCAGGGCTTCTGGGGAGAAGGTGGACAATCGCAGGCGCCGAGTGCCTGGTGGCAGAATACCTACAATCCAGGGGGTGAAGTCGGTGCCTGCTACTACAACGTCAAGGGCGTCTTCACCGGCTATACGATCTATGAACTGCCGTTTGGTCGCGGTAAGCAATTTGGAGCGAACATGAACAGGGCTGCCGACGCAGTGGTGGGTGGTTGGAGGTTGAGCGTGATACCGACCATCCGCGGCGGCTTCCCGCTCACGCTTAGCTCTAACGATGACCATTCCGACACCAACTCCTTCCAGAATCGACCGAACTGTATCGCGCCCCCACGTGTGCTGCACAAGCAGACCATCGGAAACGGGCTTTACGGATACCGGTGGTTTGATCCCAAGTCGTACCAAGAGCCCAGCGACGGTTATTTCGGTAACTGTAGTGTAAGTTCGGTTTACGGACCGGGTGAACAGAACATCGACAGCAGTCTTGCCAAGATTTTCGCTATCACTGAACACCAGAACATTGAGTTCCGTGCCGAGTTCATCAACACCTTCAACCACCCGATTCTTGACGCACCGAGCAATGGAGGCATCAACACAACAAACCCGGATGCCGGCACAATCGGCCAGATCAAGAGCTCGGAAGGAGCGCGCAACATTCAGTTCGCCTTGAAATATAACTTCTGACCGAACGCCAGTCCGTTGGATGTTGCGCATTCACAGCGGCAGCTGACTCGAGGCAGGTTGCATCGCCTCGGGTTAGCTGTTTGAATTTCTCCGGCGTTGCACTGGCGTAAGTATGGGTGCGATTTATCTCCTCGCCTGAATTCACTCATCGTAAAACCGAAGAGCCGGCACCGAACGATGCAAAATGGCGATCTCATTGCGTTCTTGAAGCCGGTGGTAAGCCGGTTCAGTACACCGGATCGTGTCGAACTTCTCGATGTCGCTGGTCAAGTGACGGACATCGAAGCCAATGGCTACCGGCTCTGCTTGCGACTTGAACTCTCAACCGGAATCTATCGAGGCCGGCTCGAGACGAGGGCCGGCTCTTTTGATATGGCGACAGCCAGCCTGGAAATGGTGCGGGTACCGGATGGGAACCGCGTGCCGGTTGGGCCGTGGGACCTGGACCATCTCCACAATGTAATGGCGATGCCCATGGCGAAGGTATGGGTAAACGGAACGCTCAAGGGTGGGCTGTGGTTCGCGATGCCTGGTCCTAAGGAAATTGCCGAGGGGCGACTCTTTGCAGATTTTGGTTTTGAAGCAAGAGACGGCGTGAATGAACTCGTGCTGGAATTGGTCGAGCGCGACCGCAAGCGGATGGGATGGGACCGCCTCGATTTCCTGGAAATTCGCAAGGACGATCGTCACCGGCTGAGCCTTCGGCCGGCAAATGTGGCACCACCAAGGCTGTTTGTTTCCGCAGAAGAAGCCCGTTCGACCGCTGCACGCTGGCAGGGAACACCTGAGTTTGAGGAACTCCGGCAATCTCTCCGGCGAGATGACCTGGTGATGCTCACGGACAACAGCCAGGGAACACTTTCGCTCGCGATTCTCTACTGGGTAGTGACCGGGGATGCGGAGATAGGTGGGCGTGCGCGCGCGGCGGTGATGGAGATTGCGAACGCGAAGACCTGGAGCGGCCGGCCGGACCCGTTGCTGATGGGGGGTGAAAACGACCGCGGCATCTCTCTGCGGTTGTTCCATGTTGCGCTGGCCTGGGAGCATTTGCAGCCGCTGCTTACCAGCGAAGACCGATCCTCGCTTCGCGCCAAGGCGGAAGAATACCTGCAGAAGATATATGACTTCACCGTGTTGCAGCGCGCCTACATGGGTTGCCCGGCGACCGATCCTCATTCACTTGGCAGCTGGAACGGTCCTGCGATCGCGTGCATGGCGTTCTACGACGAATTGCCTGTAGCACGGCATGCTCTGCCGTTTTTCCATGGACTTTTTGTGGACAGCCTGCAACTCATGCCAGAGAGCGGGAAGGCAGCGTGGGCAACGTATTTCCCCTTTCATCTTGTGCTCTATCTTGCCGCCGCACATACGTTTGCGGGGCAGTGTCCGGAGTTGTCGTCGAGCAAATTTCTCGATCATCTCGGCGAAGCTCTGCTGACGTCGTTTGAGTCGCCCAACAGCCAGGAAATGCAGCGCGGGTTGCGGACCAGAGAGCACCGCTTTTTGACCGCATACCTGCATCGCTTCCATCCAACGCCCGGTGTCGATGCTATCTACCGTGCTTTTGTAGAGCGCGAGCGCCAGGCCACGCGGACGGTTTCACTGGGCATCTTCGACATGCTGTATGCACCCGAGCTACGTGGGCCGATTGCATCCATATCGTACGAGCCGCTGTTTGCCAAGGACGCAGGAGACATTCTTGTGACTTCGCGCGGTACACCTCGGATCAGTGTGTCGATGTCGGCAGGTGCGAAGGCGGGGCGGAAAGCAAGCTTCACTCTGATGCCGCAGAACCGGGAGTTTGCGCCGTCACTGGGGGCGTTGGAGGTAGCGGTCGATGGTGCGCCTGTTCTGTGCAATGTGAATATAAGCGGTTACGGCATTGATAGCGCGCTGACGAATGCGATGTGCCTGGAGGACGGCGGCGGCGTTACGAATGGCCAATACCTGAATGGCGCCGTGCGGCCGGAACAATGCAGCGTGATACGGCGGTATCTCGGCGGCCAGCGCTTCCTCTATGCGCATGTGATGTTGACAGGATCTCTCCACCCAAAGCTCGAAGTAAACACGGCGGAGCGGGTGCTCCTCTTTGACCGGGAAACTGGAATCATCGTGCTCGCAGATGCGTTTTCAGCAAGGCACGCGCTGCGATTCGCCACCCATCTGCACTGCTCAGGCTCTGCGAAAGAGATAGACGGCGCCGTGTACAGGCTTAGTGGAGGGCAGGCTGACCTGATCGCAGGCATAAAGGGTGGTAGCAAGGGCCTGGGAAATGAAGAGCGGGGCGAACTTTATGTAAGTGTGTTGCGCCAGTCTACGGCGACGCGGGTTGTGATCGAAGAGCCGGCCTGGATACCTGGATATATTTATGGGCTGAACTACACAGGCCACGAGGAATTGAAGGACGGAACGTTTCCCCACTACGCACGTTGGCGGCTCGAGGCTCTGGAATGTGTACGAGGAGGCGAACTGGTCATCGCCCTTAGCCCTGAACCGCGAATGGTGCTAGTTGCCGAGGAGAAAATCCTACTTCCGCGTGGAGGCGTGTGCTTAGGGCGGGGCAGGCACACGGCGCTTGGTGTGACATGCGATGCTGAGTGTCTGCTTTGGGATGAGGACTCGGGGCGCGTGACGGCGGTCGGAGCGACTTCTCTGCAGCATGATCCTTACCGGCTCCTGTTCGAAGCACCGGTGGACCTTGAGTACACAGTGGTTTCGCGTGCGGGGCAAGCCTTTGCGGCATCGGCCGCGAAGTCGCATGCAGAAGGATTCGACGTTACACCCTGGACCGGTGCAGGAAATGATGACAGCAGGACACTCGGTAAGCTGCGTGCAAATTTCAGCGCGATCGATCGAAGCCCAGGTACGGGCCCAGATACCGGCAAAGATACGGGCAAAGAGGCGGAGGCTTGATGAAGAGCAGCGACAAGGCAATGGAGGTCGCCATCCTTGGCGGCGGGCAGATGGGGGTGAACGTCATGCGTCATCTGCGGGAGAGCCCGCTGGTCCGGGACATCACGGTGTATGACCCTGATCTCCAGCGCCTGGAAGAGGTGCGACGCGACCACAGCGTGAAGACTTCTGATTCGTTAGAGCGCGTTCTGGAGGACCGCGAGATTCCGCTGGTATTCATCACTGCTGCGAATCACGTTCACAAGCAATTGGCCATCAAGTCTCTGGAAGCGGGTAAGGCTGTGATGTGTGAAAAGCCGATGGCGACAACGCTCGAAGACGCGGAAGCGATGGTCGAAGCTGCGGAGCGCACAAAGGGCTTTTTACAAATTGGTTTTGAGCTGCGCTACTCTCACCTGTACCAGCGGGTAAAGGAGTGGATCGATCAGGGACTTCTGGGACGCGTGATGAATACGCAATGCACGTATTGCACCAGCGCCTGGGGTAAACAGAACGTATGGCGCGCCGCCGAGGGCACAAGCGGAGGCATGTTCGGCGAAAAGTTGAGCCACTATGTCGATCTGGTTCGCTGGTGGATCGGGGATGAGGTGGAAGAGGTATATGCGGTGGCCGCTCCCAACGTTATCTCCTACTACGAGGTGCATGACAACTATCACTGTAGCTATCGCTTCAGGAATGGCGCGGTGAGCCAGTTGACGTTCATGATGGCTCCCGCCGCGACATTTCAGGGCGATCCCCTGCAGAATGCCGTGTCGCAGCAGGCAGGAGACGGGCATGCGTTGCGGTACATGATCTACGGTGAAAAGGGAGCTGCCGAGACGGATGTCTTCCCCCGTACGGTCAAGCGTTGGGAGTTTGGAGAAAATGAATGGGGACAGACCAGCCGTTGGGTGGAAAACCAGACGTGGGACCCGGACGTGGACTTCGCATATTTTCATAACACGCATGGCCAGGCTTTGGATATTGTGCGGCGTGTCGCGGAAGGGGAGCCGCCGATGACCTCTCCTCGTGATGCGCTGGAGACAACGCGCCTTTGCTTTGCTGCCGAGCGTTCGGCGGCAGAGCGTCGTCCCGTTCGGTTAGAAGAGCTGAAGCGGGGAAGGAATCGATGAGCTCTCCGCCCCCCACCGAGCAGCCGGCGGGGGAGTACCACGAAACGGTCGCGCCGATCGAAGACGCGAAGCTGCACCAGTTCTACGCGGACCGCGGGCGCGTGTGGCGCAACGTCTTCTGGATCACCTTTGGCCACTTCGGGATGTCGTTAGCGATGACGATTGTCGAGCCGCTGATGGATCTGCGGCTGAAGGCAATGGGCGTGAGCGACTCGAGCATTGGTTTGCTCACCTCAGCCAATCTGTGGGGAGTCAGTTTCCTGGTCATGTACTACTCGTGGAAGAGCGACCACTGCGTGAGCCGGCTGGGGCGGCGCACCCCGTTCGTCCTGGGATCGCTTCCATTTCTGACGCTTTCGTTGCTTCTGTTTCCACTCTTCCACGTGCAGTGGATTTTGATCGCGTTGATGGCGATGTACTACTTCTTTAACGATATAAAGGCCTCCACGTATCCGCTGCTGGCGATCGATTGCGTGTCGAAGGATGTGCTGGCGCGCGTATCGGGCCTGGTTGCCGTGGTGACGAGCCTGGCAGGCTTTCTCTCCTCCCGGTTTGGCGCTCGGATGGCGGATGCACATCCTCAACAAGTTTTTGTGTTTGCGGCGCTAGCGAATCTTGCAGTCACGCTGCTGGCGTTGTGGGGGGTGAGAGAGCCGCCGATCTTTCATCCGACCACGGAGCGCTTCAACCTGCTGGCGCCCATTCGCATCGCTGCGCGCGACAAGCGCATCCTGGTTCTGATGGTGGCGGTGGCTCTGCTGAACGCGTTTCCGATGATCTTTAAGACCTGGGTTTGGTTTTACGCGAAAGCGAAACTCGGTTTAACCATTGGAGAGACGGGCGCTGCCATGTCCTGGGGACTGTTGCTGCAAATTGTCGTCTCGTATCCGGCAGGCTGGTTGATTGATCGCTTCGGGAGCTATCTTGCCCTGGTGATCGGCTGGTTCTTGATGATAGGTCTCGCTGTTTTCTCGCTGAAGGTGCACAGCGCATCAGGTCTGATCCTCTTGACGGTGTTGTATTCGCTGGTGATGGCGCTGAAGGTTGCCGGTGACACGATTCTCTGGAAGACGATGGATAAGGCAGACACAGGGTCCTACACGTCCACCGTTGCAATGATCAGGAATTTCTGCACCGGGACGGTGATCGCCATCTCCGGATTCATTATCCGGTGGACAGGGAGTTACATTATGGCATTCTGGTTTGGCTTTGCGCTAAGCTCGATCGCGCTGGTCGTCTTCTTTGTTTACCGCCACCTGATGCGAGCAGGTGCGAACCTGGATGCAGCGTTGTTAGAGTCAGGTAGTGCAGGCTGAGCTGAGCAGTCACAAGAAATCCCGCGCGGATTCTTAATGAACACGGCGCCATTGACCGGTTCCCAAGCGGCCGGCGACTGTCATGGTTCCGGGAGCCTGAAAAGAATAACCCCCTCCGTCGTCCCAGGGAAAGTTGAGCGCATGGACTGACCATTTTCCTCCCGAGGCGGAGATGGTACCGGCATGCGCGGGCGCGCTGTCGCCGGCTTCGCTGTGAAATTTATGGGTGCCGCTGGGGCCGATCGTCCAGACCCAGACGCCCCGGTTGATCGATAGCTCCCAGGTGCCGACAGCGCGTGGGACCACCGAGGCGGCCGTTTCCCCAGCCAGGTTGGCGCAGCCTACGTATCCCAGCGCCTCGGAGCAGGGATCGGTCTGGTGTTGCGCGCCCGCCGGGCTGGCGGCAAGAATCAAGCCGGAGGCGATACCAAAACCCCAAAAGGATATCCGCTTTATTGCTTTCTTTCTTCTCATGCTCCTGTCGCGCCCGCGAAGAATCTTCTCGAAAACGGGGGGCGGACCTTGAGATCCAGGGGCCGTCATCCTTCGGGATGAGCTCCAGAATAGGCTATGGGGGATGACGACGATTTAACCGCAAACAGGCACGCGACGCAGGATGGAACTGAGCTTGTCACAGGAAACGAATCCCTTAGCCGGCTTTTGTGGCCAGGCGGAAATCTTCCTGGTCTGAGGTGATCGGGTTGTGCCAACCTCCGGCGGGCGTAACTCTCTGCTCGACCTCACTCGGCCCCCATGCGCCTTTGTCGTACTCGAAGATAGGAGTGCCGGCATTCAGCACCGGATCGACGATTCGCCAGGCCTCTTCCACATAATCCTGGCGGGCAAACAGCGTGGCATCGCCTGCCATCGCGTCGCCCAATACGCGCTCGTATGCTTCCATTTCGTCTGGACGGGGATGACGACTCGCGACCATCTCGATGTCCTGGCCTTTCAATGTCTCGCCGGGAGCCATTACGGTCGCCCCAATCGCGATCGTCATCTCAGGACTTATCCGGAATCGCAGATGATTCTGAGAAAGAGCGTTCTCTCTGATAACTGTCGGGGGTTTGCGAAACCGGGCCAGGACCTCGGTGCAGGTCACCGGTAAATTCTTTCCTGCGCGGATGTAGAACGGCACGTTTTTCCAACGCCAGGAATCAATCTCCAGCCGTAGTGCGGCGAAGGTTTCCATCTTCGAATCGGAGCGGACTCCGCCTTCCTGGCGGTATCCGCGAAACTGCCCTCGGACGAGATTATTTGCCTCGAGCGGTGGAATCGCCTTCAGTACCTTTACCTTCTCGTCACGAATGGTTTCACTGTCAAGGCGGACCGGGGGCTCCATCGTGAGATTGCAGAGGATTTGAAACAGATGGTTTTGCATTACGTCGCGAATCGTGCCAGTTTCATCGTAGAAAGCGCCGCGTCCTTGTACACCGAAATCTTCCGCCATGGTGATCTGCACGCTTTCGATGTAGTTGCGATTCCAGAACGGCTCCATGAATGCATTCACGAATCGGAAAATCACAACGTTGTTCACGGGACGCTTGCCCAGATAGTGGTCGATGCGAAAGATGCCGGATTCGGGGAAGGCTGTATGTAGAATCCGGTTCAGTTCCTGCGCCGAGGCGAGGCCGGTTCCGAAGGGCTTCTCGACAACGACCCGAGCATTCTCGGCAGACCCCGATTTCGCTAACTGCTCCACGACTGTTCCGAATAGAAGGGGCGGAATGGCCAGGTAATGCGCCGGCCGCTGCGCTCCGTTGAGTTCTTTGCGGATCGCCTGAAAAGTGGCAGGGTCTTCGTAGTCGCCGTCTACATAACGCAACAAGCCGATCAACTTGTTGAGAGCCGCCGTGTCGACTCCTCCGTGTTTCTCCAGGCTGTCCTGTGCGCGCGCGCGAAGCTGTTCGAGGTTCCAACCGGCTTTCGCTACACCGATCACCGGAACGTCGAGGTGGCCGCGTTTGATCATCGCCTGTAGCGCGGGGAAGATTTTTTTGTACGCCAGATCGCCTGTGGCGCCAAAAAATACCAGGGCGTCGGAACGGGAATCGCTCATTGCAAATCTCCTTTTCTCGGCTGGGCCAAGTGGCGGCCTCTTTTTCAAGCCTTTGATCGCTGTGATGCTCCAAAGGTTCCGCCTTGGATGAGCTTTCTTCACGCCGGCCCGATGTAGTCGGAAGCAATGAAGCGATCATCGTGGAGATCTGAGAGAGGAACAATCGTACGAAGGTATCGACGATACCTTCGTACCGGATGGACGCATATCTCGAAGCCAGTGGTGGACATAACAGCCAGATGAGTCGCGATGCCCGAACAATAACAGTCTTTAACCTCATGGAGTTAAACGGATCGTATCGTGGAGAGACGATTCTCAGTAAATGCGGATCCTCCTGGCCTCCCGCGGGTCGCAATTAAGGAAGTCTCTACGTTGGCCGAATACTCCAGTATTTGAGCAAATCCAATCGTGGTCTGGACCACGGTCACTCCAGGCAGTTGTCTTTACGGCGTAGAGCGGCTCGACATGAGCGCTGAGCAGCACACGACAAAACTGGCCCCTGCCATTCATCTTTTGAGTGAGTCGAAGGTGATGCTGGAGGCAGAATCGGCGAAAGCTCAAATCGGCATTCTCGACAGAGATGGACGGCTTGACCGCAACCGCACTCATTCGCGAAACAGAGCGGCACACGAACTCCCATGTACCGATCATTGCCATGACGGCCCACGCGATGAAAGGAGACGAGGAACGGTGTTTGCATGAGGGAATGGACGGCTATGTGTTAAAGCCAATCAGCGCATCCGCGTTACAGCATGCGATAGCAATTGCACTTCAGGAACATAAGATCACAAGCACTGCATGAGCCCGTTGGCGCAATCCTACCTTCTCCACCTGTGCACCAGCGCACTTCGCCCTGGGCCATGTGCGCAAACTTCTTAAACGGAGGAAACCGCATGAAGATCGAAAAGAAGATAGAGCCGCCCAAATAGTCTTAATCAAGTAAGATTATTATGTCAATGAGGCAATCTCCGCAACCACATCCGCATCTGACAAGAAATTAGGTAGCGCAATATCCCGGAGCTGGAACAGTTTAGAAGCCAGGAACGGTTTCAGAGCTTGTTGTCGCTTAGCAACAGGAGAAGCAAAAATCGTGCAAAGACGAAGCAAGCAGATGGCGAGTGGAGCCTTCGCCTTCGCCGCGTTGTGCGCGGTCCTCCTTTTCGTGGGGATCGTGACCGATGCTCCCGGTCAACGCATGATCGTCTCTCCGAAACATCCGAATCTTGAAAACGGTAAGGCGGTGTGGGATCGGGGCTGTATCGCCTGCCATGGGGCGGATGGAAAGGGCGCACCGGAAACCTCTACGGTATTTGTCCGTCCAGATACGTGGCCGGACATGACGCGCTGCGATCAGACGACGCCGGAGCCTGATTCCGCCTATAAGGCTGTCATTCTGCATGGCGGCAGGGGGCTTGGCTTTTCTCAGATCATGCCTGCTTTTGGGGACCTGCTGAGCAACGATCAGATTGACGATGTGATTGCTTACCTGCGGACATTCTGCAAGAACGACCATCACTTCCCATTGGGGGTTTTGAATCTGCCTCGAGCGTTGGTCACAGAGAAGGCTTTTCCGGAAGATGAACTGGTTATTTCAACCGCGGCGAACGTGAGCGGCCCTGGTTCATGGACGACCGATGTCATTCACGAGCAGACATTTGCCGGCAAGAACCAGCTTGAAGTTGACGTCCCGGTCAACTACGCACGCCTGAACGGCAGCTGGACAAGCGGAGTGGGCGATATCACGGCCGGGCTCAAGCGTGAGTTGTTTTCCAGTGAGCGTGCAGGATCAATCCTGAGCGTACAGGGCGGGATCCTTCTTCCGACTGGGGATAGCAAGCGAGGCTTTGGAGCGGGTACAACGCAGTTTGAGCCTTTTGCGGCGTATGACCAGTTGATTACAAACAGGACCTTTGCGCAGTTTGAATTGGGAGCGGATTTGCCGGTGAACACGGACGTTGCGCCGCGCAGCCTGTTCTTCCGTTCGGCGTTTGGCGCTTCCCTCGCTCCCGATCACGGCCTTGGCCGGTTGTACTCGCCCATGATGGAGTTCATTGCGAAGAGAGATTACATGACGGGCGCGAGCACCGACTGGGACATATTGCCGGAGATGCAGGTCACGGTGAGCCGGCGCCAGCACATCCGTGCTGCGGTGGGTTACAGGAAGCCCATTACGGATGTGAGCGGTCGGGCGCCGCAGGTTGAGTTTTACGTCTTGTGGGATTGGGCGGAAGGTCATTTCTGGGAAGGCTGGCGATGAGGATACTGGCGAGCGGGTTGATAATGATGGGTCTCGCTACCGCAAGTGCGGTGGTCGCGATCCCGCAGCAGGGGACCGCGCCTGCGACGCCGTCAGTTGCGTCACAGGTGGCCGCCGATAAGGAGACACCAACCCAGGAAAGACCGCGCATCGCCTATCAGAAGGGAGTTGCCACGGCATTTCGGTCATCCGATCGATGCATCGCGTGCCACGTCGGAATGAAGACCAGTACGGGCGAGGACTACTCGATTGGGTTTGATTGGAGAGCGAGCTTGATGGCGAACTCGTCTCGCGATCCTTACTGGCAGGGAAGCATACGACGGGAGACGATGGATCATCCCGAGGCGAAACAGCACATTGAAAACGATTGCTCGTTCTGTCACATGGCGGGCATTCGCCTGGCGGATCGAGACGCTGGCCGGGACACGAACGTTTTCTCTCACTTTCCTTTTCAAAAGGAAAATGGGAAGACTCGCAGCCGCAGCGCCTTGCGCAAGATGGCGTGACGTGCTCGGTTTGCCATCAGATTGAGAAAGAGGGACTGGGCACGGATGCTACGTTCAATGGCAACGTGGTGGTGTCGAAGGCAGTGCGGGAGGATGAACGGCCGGAGTATGGGCCATTCGATCCGGATCACGGACACCAGACGTTGATGCACTCCTCGACGGCCGGATATCTGCCAGTGCATAGCGACCATATACGCGACGCTGCTTTGTGTGGAAGCTGCCATACGCTTTATACCGATCCAATTGTGGCCGGTGGGGCGAAGCTGCCGCGGTTTCCCGAGCAGATGCCCTACCAGGAGTGGCAGCACAGCGACTTCGAGAAGAAGCAGACATGTCAGCAATGCCATATGCCAGAGGTGAAGGAGTCAACGCCCGTGACAGCACTCTATGGGCCGATGCGCGAGGGGGCCCGGCGACACGTGTTCGTGGGAGCGAATTTCGTCATCGAGGGCATGTTGAAGGACCATCGCGAAGACCTCGCAGTGGCTGCGCTGCCTGAAGAGTTGAAGGCTGCGATCGCCAGAACGAGGGAGTTCCTGCAGACGCAGGCGGCCAAGGTGACAATCCAGAATGTGGATTGTGTGCCGGGAAAGGTCACCATCGAAGTTCTGGCCGAAAATCTTTCAGGCCACAAGCTGCCAACCGCGTTTCCGTCGCGACGGGCTTGGTTGCATCTGATGGTGAAGGATGCGAATGGGAACGTTGTATTTGAGTCAGGGAAGCTTCGTGCCGATGGTTCGATTGAGGGGAATGCGAACGATGAAGATCCGCACAAATTTGAACCGCATTACCGGGAGATTTCGAAGCCGGATCAGGTAGAGATCTTTGAACCCATTCTTGTGGATGCGCAAGGGCAGGTGACCACCGGAATTCTGAGCGCGGCGCGCTATGCGAAGGACAATCGGCTGCTGCCGTCGGGGTTCGATAAGGCGAGCGCGGACGGGGACATCAAGGTTGTGGGAGACGCGGCGGATGATCCGGGGTTCACGGATCGCGGAAGCCTCGTGCGATATGTAGTTCCTACGGGGAATGCGCTAGGCAAACTGACGATCGTAGCGGAGCTTTGGTATCAGCCGATAGGCTATCGTTGGGCGCATAATCTTGCCCCTTACGAGGCCGCCGAACCGAAGCGCATGGTGGACTACTTTGAGGGTACCGCCCCGGACAGCGCGATTATGCTCGCGAAGGCCGAGGTAATCCACTGATCCTGACGACAGGCGCGGCTCTCGCCATCCGCCGGGTTTGGCTAACTGGTCTCCACTTCCATGGGCAGGACTCCGAAACGTGGAGTGCGAGGATATTTTGCCGATGATGATCCCAGGGCCTGGGATTGCGCTGGAATTGCCGGTTTAGGACCAGCCCGACGGCCGAGAACATGACGCTGGAAGCCATTACTCCATCGCGCGGTAATCCCGCGCTGTCTCATGAAGAGAAGCTCGCGGAATTGGTGGCGACCGTTGCGGCGATCGGCAAGTCGCAAGCGGTGGTGGAGTTCGGCATGGATTCCACAATCCTGACCGCCAACGACAATTTTCTCCATCTGATGGGTTATGCGCTGAGCGAAATCCAGGGTAAGAAGCATCGCCTGTTCGTCGAGCCGGCAGAGCAGAACGCGCCTTACTACACAGAGTTCTGGGCGAAGCTGAATCGTGGCGAGTACCAGGCCGCGGAGTACAAACGCATCGGTAAAGGCGGCCAGGAGGTATGGATCCAGGCGTCTTACAACCCAATCCTTGACCTGAACGGAAAGCCGTTCAAGGTGGTCAAGTTTGCCAGCGATATGACTACGCTGGTTAAGACCCGCAAAAATATGGAAGAGATCATTGCTGGCCTAGGGAGCGTTGAATCAACGGCGATGACTCTAGCGTCGGCGGCCGAGAAACTGACCAACGTTAGCGCGCAACTCAAAAGTAACGCCGCGGATACTGAAGAGCAAGCCAAGACCGCTTCCATGACCAGCGAGCAGGTCTCTGCCAACGTGAATGGAGTCGCCGCTAGTTCCGAGGAGATGATGGGGTCGATCCGCGAGATATCGAAGAGCGCAACGGAGGCCGCGACGGTCGCGAAGACGGCGGTGACATTTGCGGAGACGACCAGCCATACAATTCACAAACTGGGAGAATCAAGTTCAGAGATCGGCAAGGTGATCAAGGTCATCACCGCGATCGCAGGGCAGACTAACCTGCTGGCCCTGAACGCCACCATCGAGGCGGCCCGTGCAGGGGAGTCGGGAAAGGGATTCGCCGTGGTGGCGAACGAAGTGAAGGAATTAGCAAAGGAAACAGCGCGCGCGACGGAGGATATCGCACAGAAGATCGACGCCATTCAATCGGAAAGCGAGGCGGCAGTGAGAGCGATCGCCGAAGTGAGCAAGATTATCACCCAGGTGAACGACATATCCGACACGATCGCCTCGGCGGTTGACAAGCAGACAGCCACCACGGCTGAGATCGGCCGGAACGTTACGGCGGCGGCAGTGGGCACCAATGAGATTACGGCTAGTATTGCGAGGGTTGCCGGCTCGGCGCAGTTGACCACGGCCGGGGCCATCGATACCCAGACCGCGGCGCGGTCCCTCAACGAAATGGCGGCCCAACTGCAAAGACTGGCAAATCGCATCAAGCGAGGCTAGGAGGCCGATTGTTTGCCTTCGAAACCAGGACCTTCGCGCATTGGCCGCCGCCCTTCGCGGAGCCAATATAGAACTGAATCCCGACCCGCAGAGGCGGCTAAAGAGTTTGCGTGAGAACTCGCCTGCGAAGTGTACGGCCTTTAGGCCGTAATCTAGTCGCCAAGATGGATAGGCTTTAGCCGCCGAGGGCTGCTTAAACCAGCACAGGAGATGCCCTCAGGGTAAAGCCTATAGCTGGCGTGATTAATGTACGGGCTAAAGCCCGTACCCTTCAGAACAAAAGTCATCTCGCACGGACTCTCTAAGCCCAACGGACCGAGCGTCCTCGGCTAAGGTGATCCGTACGCCTGCGGCCAGGAGTATTTTGGTACGGGCTCGCCGTTTTAACTACCAGGCGAAAACTTTCCAAAATAGTCAAGCGGAGGAACTTGATCGTATTCTGATCCGGAGTGCCGGCCTGGAAGAAAATAAAGCCCCTCAGACGGGATGCAGGAAAATTTCATGATGCGAGCAAACCTGGCGATTGTCGCGCTGCCGTGCATGGTCATTCAGTTGTTGCAGATGCTTCGCCGGGTAAAACCCGGTTCAACCGGTGACTCGCTCCAGGTCAGGTGGGCGCGGCTTCGACTGCACGCACTGAGCTGCTTGCTGGTTGTCGTGTTTAGCCCCGTTAGTCCTCTGTGCGCGCAAAGCAGAACGTTTCACATCACGCAGCGATATTTGAATATCCCGGTAGAACGCGCAAGCGAAATGAAGGTATTTCAGATCAGCGTCGGTGGAGTGCAAAAGCGCGAATTTCCTGTGCAACTGGCGGAGCACACCGTCGACTATTGGATATTCCTGGATGTCAGCGAATTCAAGGGCAGCACGATCACTCTGACTGGCTCAGATGGTTCCACGAGTCCTTCCGTTCAAGCGGCTTTGGGACGCATTTATCAAGCCAACGAGATCGAGGGCGCGGCCACCCTATACAAGGAGAGCAATCGGCCGCAGTTTCACTTTACTGTCAAACGTGGCTGGAGCAACGACGTCAACGGCCCCATCTTTTATAGGGGGCAATACCACCTCTTCTGGCAGGCCTTTCCTTTCGGAGTCAAGTGGGACACCGGCTTCATGTACTGGGGTCACGCAGTCAGTAAGGACCTGATTCATTGGCGGGAGCTGGCGCCTGCGCTCATGGTCGACAAGCTGGGAGCGGCGTGGTCTGGAACAAGTTTCATCGACCACGACAATAACGGAGGCTGGGGGAAAGATGCGCTGGTGTTGGTTTATACGGCATTCAACCGCACCTCGCACAAACAGGTGCAGTGCATCGCATACAGCACAGACAATGGAGCTACCTTCCACCATGCTGCCTGGAATCCTGTTTTGGACACCAATCGGGAGGTGGGCTCGAACGACACGCGAGATCCCAAGGTCTTCTGGTATGAACCAGGCAAGCGTTGGGTGATGGTGTTGTTTGAGAAGGATGGCATGTCGTTCTTTAACTCCACTGATCTCAAGACATGGACGCGCCAAAGCCACCATAAAGGCTTTCATGAATGTCCGGACTTTTTTCAGCTTCCTATCGACGGAGATAACAACCGTAAGAAGTGGATTCTTCATGGCGGCTCATCCAGCTATGAGATCGGCACCTTCGATGGCAAGACGTTTACGGCCGAGTCCCCCGTGCTGCATTATGCCGAAGGGAAGAATCTACGCGGAGACGATGCTTTATATGCCGCGCAGTCCTTCGGCGAGATGCCGGATGGCAGGCGGATTCAAATGGCATGGGGAAGGATCCAGCTTGAGGGCATGCCCTTCACGCAGATGATCTTGTTTCCTACAGAATTCAAACTTAAGACGACCAAAGACGGTCTGAGGATGCAGGCAGCACCGATCGACGAAATATCACAACTGCGGACCAACGCACACACCTGGTCTACATTGAACGTTGCCGAGGCTAACCAAAAGTTGGGTTCAGCCGGAACAGGACCGCTCGACGTGAAAATTCAGGCCTCGCTCGAAAGCGGTGGCGAGCTGGCGATTCGCTACAACGGAAACGACCTCGCCACTATCGCAGCGAACGATTTCGAGAATGGCCGGGGCCAGGTGGAGATCCTCATTGACAAGGGCATCGCGGAAATCTTTGTCGATGGAGGCACGCGCTACATCACTCGAGAGCTACCTCTCTTCAGCGGCGGTCGAGGCCTGGAGTTGGGTACTACACAGAAGGCGAGCGTCCTCCAACACCTGGCAATCTTCCAGATGAAGTCCATGTGGTAGCCGCGGACTTCCGTTCCTCTTCGCGGGGCCTCTTTATCTCGCGTCGCCTCCGAAGTTCCCAGCTAGAATGGCCAGGGAGCAATCGCCCGCTGTGTACGAATGACAACGAGCCGGCATTGGAAAACATCCGTTGAACAAACGCCTGCTTACGGCCGCATTGGTTGCTTCGTTCGGCGGATTCATCTTCGGGTACGATCTCGGAGCACTCTCTGCTTCCACGCAAAGCCTTCGAGGTCAATGGCACCTTTCCCCTGCACTATTCGGTTTGACTATTTCTTCCTCCTTATGGGGAACTGTTTGCGGCGCCCTTTTCTCCGGTCGTGCCGCGGACCGTCTCAGCCGCCGGGGTCTGATAGCAAGCTGTTCTCTCTTGTATGCATTCGCGGCCGTCGGAATCATTCTGCCCCTTCATGCTTCCTGGATGCTGGTGCCGGCGATGCGCTTCCTGTCTGGTATGGCGATTGCAGGTTTTACGGTCGCCTGTCCGCTCTATCTTGCTGAAATCTCTCCCGTCGCTCTGCGCGGTCGACTCGTCAGCCTGTTCCAGCTGCAGGTAGGTGTCGGCGTGCTGGTGGCGTTTTCCGTCGGATTAGTCGTTGCCCATCTTTCCGCATCAGGAGACAAATGGAAATGGTGCCTGGGTCTAGGGGCCATCCCCGCGGTGCTCTTGCTTTTCCTGTTGTGGATCAGTTCAGGGCGAAGACTCCAGGTTCAACCCTGACGATTCGCCCCACTCGTCCCCCGCAACCGGATCCACCCCGGGTGAAGCCTCGGGCCGCGAAAAACTGTTCTCCCGAAGAAATGCTCGTCCTATTCTTCTGGCGACGAGCATCGCCGTTTTTAATCAACTCTCTGGCGTGAATGTCTTGTTGTTGTACGTGCTCGACATCCTGTCCAGTGCCGGGCTTGGATTGTTTCTAGGGCACACTTACACCGTTCTGATTTCTGTGCTCAGTTTGGCGATGACCGTCGTTGGCATGGCTTTCGTCGATAAGGTCGGCCGTAAGCCTCTTCTCGTCTGGGGATCGGCCGGCATGGCTGTGTGCTTGCTTTGCCTGGGGCTTGCTATCCCGCGCCGCCTTAGTCCGCTTTTTTATCTCTCCATCCTGGTGGCATACCACGCGTTCTTTTCGTTTTCACAAGGTCCGGTGGTCTGGGTGTATCTTAGTGAGTTATTTTCACCGGGAATCCGCGGCAAAGGTCAGGCCTATGGTTCGTCAGCGAACTGGATTGCGAATGCTATTCTGATTTCGATCTTTCCAGTCATGCAATATGCTTCATCGGTACGTGTCTTCTACTTTTTCTCCCTGATGATGGTTCTGCAGATTGGCGTCGTCCTTCTTTGGTATCCGGAAACCAAGGGAAAGGCCCTTGGCTCGATTGCTGCGCCGGAGAGAGCGGGTGGGAATTGACCCTAATAAGCGTGTTGATGGGTTGCGCAAAGACATGGTGCTAAAAAGATCGCAAGTTCCCACACTGGTCGACGTTGCCCGGGAATCCGGCGTGTCGCTTAAAACTGCCTCTCGTGTTCTCAATCGATCGAAAAACGTCAGCGAGGAAAAGGCGCAAAAAATTCGCGATGTTATGGAGCGGCTAGGCTATCGGCCGAACGAACTGGCGCGAGGACTCAAGGCCAAGAGATCCGCAGCGATCGGAATGATCGTGCCTAATCTTGCCGACCCATTCTTCGCCAATGCGGTCCACGCTGTTCAAGAAGTCGCCCGGGAGAACGGCTATGTCCTCATACTCGCTAGTTCGGGCGGGGAAGTTGCTCTGGAACGATCTGAAATCGAAGGCTTGGTGGGCCGGCAAATCGATGGCCTGGTGGTCGCTCCCGTGGATAGCCAAATAGATACTTTCAGCGACATCATACCCACGGGCGTTCATGCTGTGACCTTCGACCAGGTACTGCGTAATGCTGATCTCGATACTGTGACAGTGGACAATCGCAAAAGTGCCCGAGAAGCCACCGAGCACATGATTGGGCACGGCTTTAAGAGGATTGTTGCCATTGGCGCACGCCCACACCTATACACCTGCAGAGAGCGCGTGGCCGGTTACCGCGCAGGGATGAAAAAGGCCGCTCTTACGCCACGCGTGTGCCTGGTAAAGCACGAAAACATGTTGGTCGCCGAATGGCTGCGAGAAGAAGTCTTCCGCGCGCAGAATGCCGACGCCATTTTTAGCCTGAACTGGGTTTGTACCATGCTCACTCTGCGCGCCTTACGGCAACTGGGGAAAAAAGCGGGCCGCGATATACCAATGTTCTCTTTCGACGACTTTGAACTCGCAGACATGTTGACGCCAGGGTTGTCAGTCGTTCAACAGCCTGTCGAAATGCTGGGTCGGGAAGCTGCAAAGCTATTGTTCGCACGCCTCCGCGGACGCAGTGGCAGCCCCCACGCAGTGGTTTTGCCCACCAGCCTGATCGTTCGACAGTCTTGCGGTTGTGAAGCGCAGGGCTAACGATTTAGTCACCGAGTAACTCATTCCTCATCCGATCAACCGCGCAAAGCGACGTCAACTAACGCGCCGCGAGTACGTGGATCATATTTCCTGAAGCGAGCGCAGTCGTGGTTGCAGTAGTTCCCCAAGGAACTCCGGCATTAACTATGTGAACTCATCAGCGCTTCTGTCGCGTCCGCTATGTCATCGGAATAGGCGTCAAGTGCAAGTTGTGGATGATTTTAGGGACGTTTGCAAATCCGGTTGACAACGATGTCAATTGAGGCATATTGTGCTTTCCGGAAAGTTCTATGTCAAATAGCGCGAACCAAATCTTACGGCCCTCGTTTGCCCTGTTGCGGGTAGTCCGTGAGGTGATGTGTGTTCTTCGACGTACGTGAATAAAAGAAACGCGGCCCAGGCAGGTCCGCCGTAGCAGGAAAGTCTGCAGGTCAGGGAGATCGAAGTGACACCGTATCTGAGGTTGCCGAGCGCCGCTCTTTCGATCGCAGGCCGTTCCGTGCTCATTATGGGCGCGCTCGTGTTTTCCTTGCACCCTTGCGAAGGCCTGGCGTCCTACACGCTCACAGCCACCAGCGAGGGCATGCAGCTAAAAACTCCGCTGGGCAAAACGGTTTTTGAATACAAGACAAAAATTCCAGCTGATCTTAAATCCCCAAGCGCGGCATACTTTGACCCGGTCGATAGTCCATCTGGAGAACGAGTCTCAAACGCTGCCCCTGACGATCATCCGTGGCACCGCGGTATTTTCCTGGGCATATTAAATTCCGAGTTTCGTACCCCGGTTGATACCTCAAAGCTCCCTCCCAATCACGTCGAGGGCGCCTTCAACGTTAAACGGGCGGACTTCTGGGCCTGGGGTCTTTATGCCCCACGGGATAAACGCGTCATCAAAAACCGCGACATCCGGCTTATCAACGCCGACGATAAGCACGCAGAGGTCGAGATCCACAACGACTGGCTGGTGGACGATCAGAAAATGGTCGACGAGACAGATCGTGTATTCGTCGCTGAGGTGGATGGCGTCTATGTCATCGACCTGAACTACCGCATCGCGCCAGTGGTCGATTTTGTACTCAGCCAGACGGCGTTTGGCGGCTTCGCTTTCCAGGCGCAGAAATATGGCGACTCATACTACTCCGATGCGTCCGGCAAGGTTGACCTGCCCGGCCCGCATTACTCGTTGCCTGATTCCGATTGGCCCTCTGAGCCTTGGTACGACTACTCCATCAAGCTGAAGAGCGACGGAAAGCTGGTTGGGGTGGCTGTTCTGGATCATCCGATGAATCCGCCCACTCGCTGGCACAACGTGCTCTGGATGCTGAATCCTTGCATCACCTCGTTTGGCCCGCTGACGATCCATCCCAGCAAGCCTCTAATTCTTCGCTACCGGGTTGTTGTTCACGACGGAGTCACGCCCACGGATCTGCTGCAAAAGCTCTCTGTCGAATGGCGGGGAATGAAGGAAAATCCATTCGCCGGCTTGCAGGGAAAGGGTGAGCAGAACTGATGAAACCCGGAGCCTGCTTGAGCTTGAAGCGTCGGACGAAGGCAACCAGAGCGATCTGGCTGGCGGCTCTTCTGGGTTCTTTGTTTCTGATTCAGTCTCGGGTGACGGCGCAGAATCAAAGCGGGCGAAAAGATGCAGGAACCATTGCGATTAAAGGACAAAAGCTGGATTTTCCAGACCGGCCAAAATATCCGCAGGAAGTCATCGACCGGGGTGGAACGACCTACGGTGTGAGTTGTGCTTTCTGTCATGGCTCCGATGCCAGAGGCGGTGAGGTGGGGCCTAACTTGCTGCGGTCGGCAGTCGTTCTTCAGGATCAAAACGGTGAACTGATCGCGCCCATCGTTCACGGCGGCCGAGCCCAGCAGGGCATGCCCAAGGTTGATATCAGCGACGAGCAAATCAAGCAAGTAGCCGCATGGCTGCACCACTTTAACGCCACCGGCAAGACGGTGATGTATGACTCGACGGACATCAACATCGTCACTGGCAACGCCCAGGCCGGCGAAGCTTATTTTCAAAAGAGCTGTGTATCCTGCCATTCAACCACCGGCGATTTGGCAGGGATAGGCTCGCGCATTAAAGAGCCCAAAACCCTGCAGCAAACCTGGTTGCTACCCGGGGGGGAGGGAGGCGGTTCTGGCAGGTACTCCGCCAAAGCTCTTGGATTGCATATTCCTCCGATCACCGTGACGGTGACATTACCCGATGGCAAAAAGGTCGAAGGCAATCTCGTCAGCATCAGCGACTTCTATGTGGGCCTGATGAATGAAACGGATGGCCCGCTAGGTTTCCGCCGTGACGGCGACGTACCCAAAATTGAGATACATGATCCGCTCGCTCCCCATCGCGAGCTTATGCAGAAGATCGCTGACAAAGATGTGCACGACGTGACAGCCTACCTGGTGACCTTGAAATGAGCGCAGCCGTCAGGAATCTCGTTTGCATTCTTGCCATGCTGCTGGCTTCCGGCGCTGCGATGGCGCAGTGGTTCGATCCCGCCAAGGGGCTTGATCCGCAGCAGATCTTGCATCCGCCTCAGGATGCGTGGCTGACCTACTCCGGTGATTACTCCGGCCGCCGGTACAGCCCGCTGACGCAGTTGAACCAAACAACGTGAAAGATCTTTCGCTCGCCTGGGCGACCCACGTGGTTGTGGGGCCGGAGGGCGTGGTCGGCGGCTCCGCCGGTGATCGTCGGCGGAACCGAGCAGGGTGTGGACGCACGCTACCCGGTGACGGTGAAGGGCGCCATCCTGCAGGTAGGCGGCATTCTCTATGTAGCCTCGCCCGACAATGCGTGGGCGCTGGACGCGCGCGACGGCCATGAGATCTGGCATTACTACTGGAAAACCAAGGGCGGCACGCACACCGGCAATCGTGGCGTGGGCATATGGCGTAACTGGGTCTACCTGGAAACACCCGATAACTACCTGCTTTGTCTCGATGCAAAGACCGGCAAGGAACGGTGGCGCAAAGAGATCGCCAGCTTTGACTTGCAGTACTTCTCCTCGATGTCGCCTATCGTGGTGGGCAACCACCTGCTGGTCGGCACCGGGGACGACATGGACGAGCCCGGTATGCTCGAGTCCTACGATCCTGACACCGGTGATTTGCAGTGGCGGTTCTATACGGTCCCTATGAAAAAGGGTGACCCCGGCGCCGAAACGTGGGCCAACATCGATGCCGCGGCTCACGGTGGGGGTAATGTCTGGGCACCCGGATCCTATGATCCCGAGACCCACTTTTACATCTTCGGTACTGGCAATCCTTCGCCGGCCTACACGTCGCAAACCCGTGGTCCTGGTGACAACCTCTACACCTGTGCTCTGCTGGCAGTAAACGTGGACACCGGAAAGCTGGCGTGGTGGTTCCAGACTTCTCCTCACGACACCCACGATTACGATTCGGCGCAGACTCCCGTGCTATTCGACGGAGAGTTCAATGGCAAGCCCCGTAAGTTGGTTTCTACGCTTGCGCGTAATGGCTTTTTCTTCACCCTGGACCGCGTGACCGGTGAGCATCTCGTTACCAGCAAGATCACCGATACGGTGAACTGGGATATGGGGATCGACAAGCGCGGCGAACCGATCCGTAATCCGGCGAAGGACTACGACATTGGCGGAGCGATAGTCTCCCCGAATGGTCTCGGCGTCACCAACTGGACCCCGCAAAGCTATGATCCGGTGACCAGGCTTTTCTATGCGCACGTTGCTGAGACGTACAGCATGCGTTATCTGGGTACCCTCGATCCCAAGGGAGCGATGGGGCTTACCGGTGTTCCCGGGGCCGATATGGGTTCGCGTGGCAACCGGTTGGTCGCCGTCGACTATAAGACGGGCAAGATCGTCTGGAATCACCGCTATGCCGGCGTGGGCGGCATCGATGTTCGGGGCGACTATCCTGGTCTGCTGACGACCGCGGGCAAGTTACTCTTCGCCGCTGATCCGAACGGCGACCTGGTTGCACGAGATCCCCTGAACGGCAAACCGTTGTGGTACACAAAAATCCACCCTACCAGCGCAGCAGAAACGTACATGCTCGACGGACACCAGTACATCCTGGTGGGCGCGGGTGACATGGTGTACGCGTTTGTTTTGAACTAAGACCTTTGAAGGTGAAGAGACTGTGATATTTCGTCGCAACCAAACATCACGAGGCGAAGCACCCGGGGTGACAGCGGTTTTCCGGTTGACGATGTCTCTCATCGCCGGCGCGTTCCTTGCACTTGCTTTCAGCCATTCCGGTCAGGCGCAGCGCACTAAACGGTTGACGCGCGTTGCGATTGTTACCGGCGAAGATAGTTATCCTGGCCATCTCTGGAAGGATACCTCCGCGGAATTAAAAACGATCCTGGAGGCCGGAAAACCGGACTTTAATTTCGAAGTCACGATCGAAGCCGATCCCAACTTTCTCGCGAGCCCTGAGATTTTTAAATACGATGTGCTGATCTTTGATTTCAGGAATGCTGAACCGCTGGCGCGGGATGAAAAAGACAAAGCTAATCTTTTAAAGTTTCTGGGCAAAGGCAAAGGCCTGGTAACAACCCATTGGGCTAACGATGCCTTCCCCTATTGGCCGGAATACAACAATATCGTGGGCCGTTCGCAACAACTCCACCACGACAAGCGTGGGCCCTTCACCGTCAAGATCATCGACCACGACAGCCTGATCACTAAAGGCATGGCAGACTTTCAGGCTGACGATGAACTGTACTACGACAACAAAGACGGTTCTATTCCGGTGCAAATCCTGGCCACTGCTCACTCGAACGTAAAAGACGCAGATTTTCCGATGGCTTTGACGGTTCACTACAAGAAAGGGCGCGTTTTCAACACGCCTTTGGGACATGATGTGAAGGCTCTGCAGGTGCCGGAGGTGGGAGTACTGATTCGACGGGGCACGGCATGGGCGGCGGGAACCTTAATGTAGCCGGCGTCGTACTTGCCCACTCAAGCCAAAAGAAGGCTTGAATGGGCCACCCGAAGCATTGGTGGCTGTACAGGGAGCCTTATCAAAAAGCCGGGAATGGTGATGAAGATCTTAGTTTGGGCGGAAGGAGCAGGTGAACATGGACCGGCGTGAACTACTCAAAGGGTTAGCGGTCATGCCGTTCGGTCCGCCAGCCGCGGATGCGCTGGCAGGCGCACAGGCGCCAAACGCAGCCGCTCCACCTCCGCCGGAACGTACGCACCCGCCGGCACCGGACCCGGCGCGCCCGAGATTTGTCGAAGATACCTGGCCGGGCAAGAAGAAATTGCTCGCTATCGCTGACGCCGACGTGTGGTACAACCGCCAGCGCAACTCCTATCATCACGATGCCAGTTCTCACACCCTGGCTACGATCGATCGGCTTGGCCGTGAGTCCGGCGACTGGATCACGGTCATCCGAACCGATTTCAAGCTGCTGACCAAAGATATCAATTACGGTCGCAATGCCCGGACTCTTAATGACTTTGACGCAGTCTTCTTCATGGGTGGCGGCTCCTGGGAAATCACCGACGAGCAAAAAGACGATTTGCTTTCGTTTGTGCATGATGACGGCAAAGGCTTTATTGGTGGGCACGCATCGAACGGCGGGGGATGCATCGTGTGGAGGGAGTATGCCGAAATGGTCGGCGGCGACCTGGTGGCGGAGTTCCCATCCATTACGCTGCCTATCGTGGTCGAGGATCCGGCCTTTCCTGGCTTGAAGAATGTTCCCCGTGAATTTTCATTTCGCGATCAATACACCATCCTGGGGCCGAACTTTTCCCGTGATGTCGATCGCGTGATCCTCCGCCTCGACTCCAGCAGATTTCGGGAGACGCTTGCTTCGCTCAATGCGGAAAAAGAGGGAAGCAAAATGTCCGACGAGGCCTATCGTGCCCGGGTCGCCAAGCTGATCGGAGTTCGTACCGATGGCGATTACCCAATCGTATGGGCAAAAAAATACGGAAAGGGACGCGTATGGTATTCGACCTTCGGGCATATCGACACCAGTCTTGACGATCCGCGCCTGCAGGAGATTTACACCGGGGGCATTCGTTGGGCTCTGGGTTTAGTGGATGCCGATATCACTCCGCGGCCTTATCCAGGGAAGCCTTATCCATAAGCAGTCGGCTAAGACAAAGTAAGTCGTAACAGGGCCAGGTTGCAATTTCGACGGGAAGTTCACAACGGTAGAGATGTAAAGGGTAGCTGGACCAGGATCAAAATACGGTCGGGCCAAGTAGCTTCGAATCGGGCGGTACTTTTGGAGGTGGTATGAAAAGTCGCGCATGGAGTTTTGTCAGAGAAGGCAGAAGTTTGCTCCCCCGCATGCAATGGCTGGGCACCCTTAGTCTTCTACTTCTGTTCCTGGCGGGTTCCGCCGGTGCCCAGGTATCAACCGCGTCGATCAACGGTGTGATCAGGGATCCCTCCGGGGCTGTAGTCCCCGGCGCCACCATCGTGTTAAAAAACGTCGATACCTCGGTCGAGCGTACATCGACCGCCAACAGCGCCGGTGCCTATGGCTTTGTCAGCATTCCGCCTGGGAGCTATACCATCGAGTCCAACGCAAAGGGATTCAGCTCACAAAAGTTAGGGCCGTTCGTGCTGGCCGTGGGCCAGTCCGCCACCTTCGACTTTACTCTCACCGTGGGAACGGAGACGCAGGTGGTAACGTACAGGCGGCCGCCGCCCAACTGGACGTGACGAACGCCAGCCTCGGCACCGTGATCGCGACCAAGCAGGTCAATGATCTCCCGCTGAACGGTCGAAATTTCACCGCCCTGCTGGCGCTCACTCCGGGCGTCGTCGCTATATCGACTGCCCAAAATGGCACTAATATCGCTGGCGGCGGGTTCGGCTCCGCTATTGCGATTGGTTCGGACTACACCTTTCCTGCCATCAACGGGCAGAGCAACCGCAGCGATTACTTTTTCACGGATAGCCTGCCCTAACTATGCCGCCATCAACAGCACCTATGCGGTCGCGCCGATCATTGATGCTATTCAGGAATTCAAGGTGGTATCGCACACCGACGACGCGGAATTTGGCTCCGTGCTGGGCGGCGTAGTGAACGTGGTCACCAAGAGCGGCACCAACGAGTTGCATGGCGCCGCTTGGGATTATCTGCGCAACACGGCCTTCGATGCCCGCAACTATTTTCTTCCGACAAGCCAGTCCAAGCCTTTCTTCCATCAGAACCAATTCGGTGGGGCGGTTGGCGGCCCGGTGGTCATTCCCAAGCTATACAACGGCAAAAACAAAACCTTTTTCTTCGGGGCTTATCAGGGGTTCCGCTATTCCAGGGCGCAGGATAACGACATCCTGGTGCCTACCGCTGCGGAACTGGCAGGAGACGAGGCGGACAACGGGCAAAACCCGATTTACGATCCTTTCAGTACGGTCGTGACCCCCACGGGCTACAGCCGCACTGCGTTTCCAAACAATCAGATCCCACAAAGTCGCATCGACCAAAGAATGGTCACGTGGGCAAAGTTTATTTATCCTGCGGCGGGTCCCTTCTTCAATCCCACGGGCAAGGGCTCGTTCTCGGCGAACGCGGTCGACACAACTCCCCAGGTGCAAAAGTTCAACGAATTCAGTGTCCGGCTCGACCAGACCTTCGGGCCCAAAGATTCTGCATGGTTCCGCTATAGCTTCAGCGACTCCACGCTCACTCAGTCCGGAGGGCTTCCGTCGTTACCTACCAGCCTGATCATCAATGCGCGCAATTTTGGCGGCAGCTGGGTCCATGTCTTCGGCCCCACGCGCATCGTGCAGTTCCAAGGCTCACACTCCGAAGTGCTCGACAACGGGGTCAACGAGTTTAAAGCTCCCACGACCGATCTCATCAGTGCCGTTGGCTGGGACCCCTCTTTCGTCGGCAATTTCTCCTCGGGGCGCAACTTCGTTCCGGAGTTGAGCATTCAGGGGATCAACGCGACCGGCGAGGAAATCAACCTGACGCCCCTGGCTACGGACAACACCGCCTACCAGGGCAGCATTACGCAAATTATCGGCAACCACACTGTGAAGTTCGGGCTGGGGTGGGTCACTACCGGTTTTGCCAGTACGATCAACTACACCCAACTCGGCTTTAACAATCCGCAAACCTCTGCGCCCCAATTTCCCGGTCAGGCGACAGGCAACGGCTTGGCATCCTTCCTGCTGAACGTTCCCCAGTCCGCAGCTCGCCGCAATGTCGACAGAACTGGAGAGGCCTGGCGGCGTATTAAGCGCCTACCTGCAGGATTCCTGGAAGGCAACCCCCAGACTGACCTTGAATTATGGTTTGCGCTACGACTACACGTTCATTCCGGGGTACGGAACCAATGCGACCATCGGCAAGAATGGCGGGCCCTGAAACCGGCGATTGGGATTGGGACAACGGCACCTACATCGTGCAGAAGTTGCCGCCTCCGTGCTCAGTCCGCGGCTTCGCTCCTTGCATTCCGGGAGATGGAACACTGCCCCCCCACGTCGTGGTGAGCCCCAACGGCAGGATCAGCCACAACGTGCATACCAACTTCGGGCCGCGCGTCGGCTTTGCTTATAAGGCTAACGACAAAACAGCGGTTCACGGCGCCTTCGGCATCGTCTACGACAACTGGGCGGCGGTTACCCAGTTGGTGCAGAACGCCGAGGGTTCGTGGCCTGATATCGGCCAGCTGCCTATCCCGCAAGACCAACGTACCCTCCGTCCGCTTCGCCGACGCCGACCGTTACCTCCCAGAACCCCTTCGGGGGCACCCCGGGGGGCGGGCTGTTCCCGGCTGCCACCCCATTTAATGACAACGATTGGTTCTTCGACCCCAATTACAAGAATGCCTATTCTGAGCAGTGGAACTTCGGAGTGCAGCAGCAGCTCAACAATTCGACTGTCCTTAAAAGTGGACTATGTCGGCTCTGGCTCGCACCGCACCAATATCGGCGGCTATTACAACACGGCTCTCACCCCCGGTCCCGGAGACCCGCAAACCAGGGCGCCCTATCCCTATGCCATTCCAACACTTTACGACCACGGTGTCGGAACTTCCACCTACAACGCCCTTCAGGTGTCACTGGATAAGCGCTATACCAGAGGCCTCTCGTTCCAGGTAGCCTACACCTGGTCCGAAAGCTATACGGCAGACGACGGTTGGTTCAATTCGGAAGGTCTCACCGTGCAGGATGCGTACCACCCCAGCGCGTCCAGAGGTTATGCTGGAACGAACGTGCCTCAAGCGCTCGCTATCAATACTATTTATGATATCCCGGTCGGCCCGGGCAGGCGATTTTCCACCGGCAACCGCTTCGGCGACTACATCCTGGGCAACTGGCAGCTCAACAATATCTTCAACGCCCGCAGCGGCCAGAACCAGACCGTGGTCGACAGCGCGGACGTCGCCAATATCGGTAACTCCAACACCTATGAACGCGGGAATCAGATAGGTAACCCCTTTTCCGGGTTTACCAAGTCGAAAAACGAGTGGTTCAATACTGCGGCATTCGCGATTCCCGCGCAGTACACGTTCGGGAACTCGTACCGTGGTCTCATCCAAGGCCAGCGATTGATCAATTTCGACACATCGGTGATTCGATCGTTCCCCCTCTGGCGCGAGACTCGTTCGAATTTCGCGCTGAAGCTTTCAACCTTTTCAACCATCCAGTCTTCGGTCTAAATGAGTACGGCAGCACCGATCTCAACAGTCCGAGCACCTTCGGATCGGTCGACGGCGCAACAGGCAAACACCAACCGAGAACTGCAATTTAGCGGCAAGATCGTCTTCTAAGAAGCATCAGCAAACCGCGCGGCCGAAGCCTTTATGGTTCGGCCGCGTATTTCATTCATCGAACTCACGCTCGTGATTCGGTCTCGCACGATAAGATAGTGCGCGATGTTCAGCGTCGATCAAAATCGGAGCACGAATCAAAGCATGACCTGGAATGAGAAGTCTCCACGAGATGCTAGCCGCAGATTGCGGAAGGTAGCGTTGTGGACGTTCCTTTTTCTATGCCCAATGCTGCTGCTGAGGACCAGCGGCGGAGCGGCAGAGGATGGTACCGGCGAATCCAAAGACGGATACGTCGGTTCCCAGGCCTGCTCGTCGTGCCACCAGGGGATCTATCAACAATTTACGAAAACCAGCATGGGCCGTTCGATGTCGCTGGTGACGCCGTCTTCGCTCAAGAACATTCCCTCGGGATCTCATTTCAATGAACGATTGAACCGTAAGTTTGAGGCTTTCTCTCTCGATGGAAAGCTTTTCCAGAGCGAATCCGGCGTGGGAACGGACGACAAGGAAAGTTTTCGTGACGTCCATCAACTGGAATGGATCATCGGCGCTGGAGTGAATGGTTTTGGAGCTATTACCCGGAGAGACGGGTTTCTCTTTCAGGCGCCGCTGTCGTTCTACTCGCGCCCCATGAGTTGGGAGCCTTCTCCGGGATACGAGTATATCGACCTGGGTTTCAACCGCCCCATCAATCCAGGCTGCATTTTCTGTCACAGCGGCCGAGCGAAGCCCGAGCCCGGGACCGAGGGGAAGTACAACAGCGAGCCGTTTTCCGAATTGGCCATCGGGTGCGAAAATTGCCACGGCCCCGGCGCCGCACATATTCGGACCGTATCCAGTGGCAAGTCTCCAGTCGAAGCAAAATGTTGCTCGGGTCGATTCCCAGATTATTAATCCAGCTCGTCTTACTCCTTATCTCGCAGACAACATCTGCATGGGCTGCCATCAAACCGGGGATGTGCGCGTCCTTAAGCCCGGGAAGACTTATCAGGATTTTCGTCCGGGAAGCCCGCTCGACGACACCCTTTCCATCCTGATGGTTCCTCCTCTTCCGCAATCTCCTCCGACGGCAGACCACGTTGAGCACTACTACTCCATGACCCTGAGCAAGTGCTATCGCGCGAGCGCTGGTCGCATGAGATGCATCACCTGCCACGATCCGCATGTAGAGCCTTCGAGCGAAGAGGCGCCGGCCTACTTCGCGGGCAAATGCCTCACTTGCCATACGAATCAAAGTTGTAAGTTGCCGCTTGCCACGAGAATGCAGCGCAAGCCCGCCGACGACTGCATCGGCTGCCATATGCCGAAGCGCGACGTCCAGACCATCTCCCACGCGAGCGCCACGAATCATCGCATACTGGCCAGACCGGACGAGCCCTTTCCCGAGGTCGCCTTTCACCAGACAACTTCGCTGCCCGACCTGATCCACGTCAATCCAGCTCCTGGGCAAGCAGGCGTTCCACCGCCATTGCTGACACAGTTGGCGGCCTACGGAGAATTGGCGCAGAAAAAGCCCGAATACACCGAGGCTTATCTGAAGGTTCTTAGCAGGCTGGAGCAGACAGAACCCAACGAACCTTCGGTACAGGCCGCGTTGGGACGCAGAGACTTGAAAAAAGGAGATTTTTCGTCTGCCGCCGCGCATCTTCAGCGCGCACTCGAAAATAACACAACCACAGCGACGACCTACTCGGATCTAGCGGATGCCCTGGCACACCTGGGGGAAACAGAGCAGGTGATTCCGTTGCTGGAGAAGGCCATCGATCTGAACCCCTTTGATCCCTACAGCCGCAAACGGCTGATCGTGCAACTAATCCAGACCAGGCAATACGCCCAGGCAGAAACAGCGCTGGAGCAATATACGAACATTTTTCCGCAAGACGACAACATGCGGCAGGCGCTGGCCCGCGCCAAGGGGAATAGTCCGCAGCCGTGAGACCTGCTCGACGGCAAAAATCAGGGCCTTCCATGGTTAGAGAATATAGACTCTAAGGTGCAGTCTTCCTATCAGTTAGCATGATCCATCGCAAGCAAACTTTTGGCGTTTGTGTTGCACTGCGCGCCTGGCGTTTGCAGCCTGTCGCGGTGATCATGTTTTGTGTTTTGCCTTTAACCCTCGCGGCGCAAAGCCTGCCTTGCAAAGGACCCAGCGATCTGGAGCAAGCGATCGCCTCGAATCCGTCTGCTACCAACTACAATGCGCTCGGCACCTACTTTGCCGGCCTCCATCAATATCCTTGCGCCATCTCGGCGTTCGAGTCTGCGATTCATCTGGATCCCGCTGCCTGGGAGGGTCCGTATAACCTCGGGCTCGCGTTGCTCAGCAGCGGCGACTCCCGCCGTGCAGTCCAGCAACTAGAGGCTGCTTCCAGGCTCAAGCCATCTGATGCTCGAATTCTGCTGCCCCTGGGCGTGTCGTTGAGCAACTCTGGTCAACAAGAGGCGGCGGGCGACGTTTTTAAAACCATTCTGAAGCGGGACGCTCAATCGGTGCCGGCGTTAGACGGGCTGACCAAAGCGCTGATTGCCGAGGGGCGTTACGCAGCGGTCATCGCGCTACTAAAAAATGCGCCCTCGAATACAGCGCTGCGCTTGAACCTGGCCGTCGCCTACTCGAAGAACGGTAATACAGAGCAGGCCATCCAAATACTTTCGGCGATCGTGAAAGAACAGCCATCCGACGCCGGGTCACACCTGAATCTCGGGGCCGCATACAGCCAGGGAAAGCGTTTTGCTGAGGCAGCTCAGGAATATTCTGAAGTGCTTCGCCTTGACCCAACGGATGAGGTAGCTCGGCTGTCCTACATAAAGTCGATTGCGGCTCTGGAGCGGTTCGACGAAGACGAGCCCTTGATTACCGAATACCTCAAGCGTCATCCGCATGATTTCGAAGCGCTCTACTTCGATGGAGTCGTGGAACGCGGGGTGGGCCATTACGCCGAGGCCGAAAGCGTGCTGCGCCAGGCGGTGATCCTGAACCCTAACCATGTCGAAGCCCACTACAACCTGGGCTTCGTGCTCCTGCGGCAAGGCAAGGCGGCCGAAGCATTGCCGCAGTTGCAGAAGGCATTGCAATTGGATCCGAATTTCAACGATGCGCGCTTTCAGACGGTTTTCGCTCTTCGCGCGCTGGGCCGGCAAGATGAGTCTCGCGAGCAGCTAAAAATCTTCACAGAAGCCAAGCAAAGAGACGTAAAGCTCGAAATGGCCGAAGTCAAGAGCAACCAGGCCAATGCGGATTTGCAGGCGGGGAATGCGCAAAAGGCGGTTGATCTTTACCGTGAAGCGTTGGCCGGCGACCCCAGTAATGCGCACACTCACTATGACCTTGCGCTTGCCCTGGACCGGCTTGGTGACTACGCCGGAGAGCGGGCCGCGTTGCAGGATGCCATGAAGTTAGATCCGAAGCTTGCGCCGGTTCACAACCAGCTGGGTTTTCTGGAGTTCAAGGCCGGGCACACCGCGGAAGCCGAAAGCAACTTCAAAACCGCCATCGCCCTTGACCCACAATACGCTGAAGCCCAAAGTAACCTGGGGGTTCTCTACGGCCGGCAAGGGAAGCAAGCCGAAGCCGAACGCTTGTTCGTTCTGGCGACGGAAAACAATCCCGAATATAGCCAGGCTTTTGCCAATCTGGGTTTGATTCAGGCCAGCCAGGGGCGCTTGTCTGAAGCGGGCGTATCCCTTGCTCGGGCCGTGCAGCTGGATGGAAACAATACTGCGGCGCATGCCGCGTATGGAATGGTGATGCAGCGGCTCAAGGACGAGGGCAAACCAGCGAAATAGTCGTGCGCCAGGTAGCAGTTACTATAGTCAAAGGTAAGTTCGGCTCCCGATATAAGGGAGGTTGTTTTGGAAAGAAGTGCCACCCAGTGGGCGTCCATTTGGCGATCGAAAAACGTCTGCAAACCGCGCTTGGTGTGGTGGCTCTCCTGTTGTCCTGGTCCGCCGCAGCGAGAACAAGCTCTCCCCCATCAGGCTGCATCGCGCCGCCGCGAGCCGTTCCCGGTAAATTTGTCGATATCACTGAGCAGGCCGGCGTCCACTTCCTGCACAACGCCAATCACACGGCGACCAAATATCAAATCGAAACCATGGGCTCTGGTGTCGGTATCTTCGATTGCGACAATGATGGACGGCCGGATCTTTATTTTCTGAACGGCGCTTCCTTTCGCGATCCCGAACCTCGTGGTTCGATCCCACAGAAAAGCGGTCCCGGAGACTGGAACCGCATGTTTCATCAAAAATCCGATGGCTCCTTCGAAGACGTCACGGAAAAGTCAGGGTTGAAGGGTGTGGGTCTGGGGATGGGCGTGGCCATCGCGGATTACGATAACGACGGCTTTCAGGATGTATTCGTAACCGCTTATGGCGGCAATCGGCTTTACCGCGGAACCGGCAATTGCACTTTCCGCGACGTGACCGAAGAAGCTGGGCTGGCGCAGCCTCAGGCCGCCGGCAACACCTGGTACACCTCCGCTGCATGGGTAGATCTTGATAACGATGGACTGCTTGATCTTGTGGTCGAGCGCTACATTCAGTGGGATTGGGAAGACCTATGGTGCGGAGAGCATCGTGAGGGGTATCGAGGCTACTGTCACCCTGATCATTTTCCACCCATCCCCATGCTCGTCTACCACAACGATGGCAAAGGACACTTTACCGAAGTCGGGCATAAGCTCGGCCTCGACAAGCCTGCGAAAGCGTTAGGCATCGCCATCGCCGACTACGATCGCGATGGGCGGATTGATCTTTTTGTCGCCAATGACAGTTCCCCCGAATTTCTGTTTCATCAGAAACCGGATGGCACATTTGAGGAAGTGGGTCTTGCATCCGGAGTGGCGGTAGACGCCGGGGGAGATCCATTCGCCGGTATGGGCGTCGACTTCGCCGACTACGACAACGACGGATGGCCCGATCTTGCTGTGACTGACTTGTCAGGCCAGAGGTATGCACTGTATCGCAACCGGCATGATGGAACTTTCGACTATGCGAGCGATTCAAGCGGCTTCGGTGGTATCACCCAGCCTTACTCGGGTTGGGGAATGCGATTCCTCGACTACGACAACGATGGATGGAAGGATCTTCTGATCGCGCAAGGTCATGACCTGGACAACATCGAAAAAACGCGCAGCGACGTCCATTACCGTCAGCCCATCCTCCTGGCACGCAATACCGGCAAGGGCTTCGTCGACGTTTCTTCTATCTCTGGAGAACTATTCAAGCAGGGTTGGGTGGGTCGCGGCATGGCCATCGGCGATCTAGACAACGACGGCCGCATGGATGCAGTCGTGACCACGAATGGCGGCCAGGCCCATATCCTTCACAACGAGACAGCTATCGGCAGTCACTGGCTGACGCTTCATCTCACTGGGCATAAGAGCAACCGGGATGGCATCGGAGCCGTCGTAAAGTTGACCACGGCCTGTGGTTCGCAATGGGCAACGGTTACCACATCGAGCTCTTATCTATCGGCCAGCGACCCACGCGTGCACTTTGGGTTGGGGAATGTGGGTGCCGATGCAGCAATTGAAATCCACTGGCCGAGTGGGATTGTACAAACCTTGAAGCATCTGCCAGTCGACCAGCAAATGCAGGTGGACGAGCCGGGCTCTTAAGGGGGGTGCACCTACTCTGACCGGAAGTCCCATGTTCGCATCAACACATATTGGTTGAAAAGACGGGAGAAGCTCTGAGCGCTAGCTTAAGCGATTCTTAGCTCGCTACGTCATACGATTGTCCCGCGGTGCGCGACAGGAAAATCCGATACGCTCTGGTCGATATGACAACGTCATATCGAGGGGTAGGTCACTCCTTACACGATGGGTCCGCAGAACTGCAGATCCCTCGGCTTCGCTCGGGATGACAAAAAGGAAAAGGTAACGGTTCAGAGAGAGCGGTTGACTGACCGAGGCTTTCGGAAAGGCTAATTCGAACAAGTCTAAAGTTCAGCCGTCCCCGCGGGACTTCCCTCACTGCTTCTGGCCAGCAACGTTCAAAGCCTTCACTACATCGGCGTCATTCGGATTAAGCCTGAGCGCTGCCTGCAGTTCCTGTTTGCCCTCGTCGAGATTTCCATTGCTGCATAACGCCAATCCGAGGTTTTTGTGCAAAGCTGCGGCCACTTCGCAGTCGTTGCAGGACTCGAGGGCTTTTTTCAGTAGCCTGATCGCCTCCGGCCAATCCTGTTTGCTCGCAGCCACATAGGCTTCATTGCCCAGGGATTTCACCTGGGCTAAGTCCGCTTCCTTGCGCTTTTGCGCTTCAAACTCATGCTGAAGCTTTTTGGACTCCTCCGGATCGGTCCGTCGAAGTTCCATCGAGAGCATGTAAAGCGCATTTTCAGAGTTTGGATTCAATTGCAATAGCCGGCGAAGTACCGCAATCGTTTCGGCATTTTTCGATTCGCGCTGCAGGCTCTGCGCCAGCAACAGCAGAACCTTCTGGTTATCCGGCTGCAAACGTACCAGCTGCTGAAACAACTGAGTCTGCTTCTCCAGGTTGCCACGATCTTTTTCGAGCAACGCCCAATAGAAAAGACAGTCCGGATTCTCAGGTGCCAACTGGTGGGCGGCGGCAAACTCCTTCTCTGCCTCTTCGGGACGGTGGAGATCGGCAAGCAGGCGCGCCCTGTTCAAACGCGCCAAGACCAGCTTGGGAGAAAGCGACACCGCGGTGGAGGTTTCCTTCAGGGCTTCCTCGAGGTTACCGGCGTCTGCCAGCGCAATTGCCAGGTTCACATGGGCATCCGCCACTTTCGGCTGGCCATTGACAACGCGTCGAAGCAGGGCGATGGCATCCGCATGTTTGCCGAGCCGGCCCTCGACTTTACCAAGCACAGTGAGCACAGCGTAATTCCCGGGGGCAAGTTCCGCTGCTTGCTTCAATGGAACTTCGGCCTCCGCAAATCTGCCCTGTGCCGCGAGATCCTGTCCGGCCTTCATCCATGAGTCTAGTTGCGAGGTGGCTGGCCCGTGGTTAGTTGGTCGTGATTGAGCACCAACAGCAGGCATAAGGCCGGCTCCGAGCGCGAGCGTCAGTAGCAGCAGGTAGATGGCGCAAATGCGGAAACTACCAGAACGATTGCCCCGTAACACCATAAGACGAGTTTAGATAGTATTGGAAGCGCGTGCTACTCCTGCGTGGTCCTGTCCTTCTAAGCAAAACCACAGACCGCAAGCAGCTTCAGAGGGTCAAGTTCGCCTGGGAACTTTGCCCGACCTAATCGCGCCTTGTCTTTTTATTCGGATGAAGAGGATGATGAGAATCCGCAAATGTGTGCCGTGTCTTTTGTTAACTAGCGCCTTAATCGTTACAGGTCGTCCTGCCAGATCGCAAAGTACCTCGAAGCAGACGCCGCAAGACCGTCTCATCTTTCAAACCGGGCATGCCTGGTCGCCGCGGACCAACATCAATGCAGGCACGGTGATGGTGTACGGTATCGACGAAACCACCGCTGATCGCATTCGTTCCTGGCGCGATCATGGCTACCGGGTTACCGTCATGACGGGGGTAGCGTGGGGGCGCTACGCTCCTTACCTGCGCGGAGACTTCGACGGTAAGGAACATTGGAACGAGACCCAACAGGAAAAGAGTGGCAAGCTCATCCTTCATAGCGGCCGCGAGGTCCCTTATATTGCTCCATCCCTTTCCTATGGCCGCTATCTGTCGAAGGGAGTTCTGGCAGCGATCGATGCCGGAGCCGAGGCCATCTATCTGGAAGAGCCCGAGTTCTGGGCTCGCGCTGGTTGGAGTGACAGCTTCAAACATGAATGGCAGGAGTATTACCACGAGCCCTGGCAGGAGCCTGATAGCTCCCCCGACGCACAATATCGAGCCTCGAAGCTCAAATACTTTCTCTATCGCCGAGCCCTGGCGCAGGTCTTCGATGCGGTGCGAACCTACGCTGCAAGCAAGCACCTCGTCATTCCTTGTTATGTGGCGACTCACTCCCTCATCAATTACGCGCAATGGAAGATCGTGAGCCCGGAATCGTCTCTGCTCGATGTCGGCGCCGACGGCTACATTGCCCAGGTTTGGACCGGAACTTCGCGCACGCCAAACGTCTACAACGGAGTCACCAAACAGCGGACCTTCGAAACCGCGTTCCTCGAGTATGGTGCACTGCAGAATATTGCCCGCTCCTCCGGCAAGCGCATCTGGTATCTCAACGATCCCATTGAAGACAATCCCAACCACACATGGGTCGATTACCGCACCAATTGGGAAAGTACGCTCACCGCTTCATTGCTTCAGCCTGGTGTGGCTCGTTACGAAATCCTGCCTTGGCCCGAGCGTATTTTCGGGCCGAAATCGATGCATCCGATGAGCGAGCAAACGGAGGCCAACCCCAACCCGTGAAAAAGTCTTATCCCTAAGCCGTACGAGACAGAGCTGCAAACTGTGTTTCCATGCCCTTAATGAAATGGAGCAGCCCGCGTCGGCTATCCGCTGGGAATCAGCTGGGACACAAGGCATAGGCGTCCTGGTCTCAGATACGCTCATGTTTCAACGTGTCGCACCTCTGCCGTCTGACGAAAACCTCGGGCAATTCTACGGCCTTGCGCTGCCACTGTTAATGTGCGGCATGCCGGTAGAGCCGGTACAGATTGAGAGCGCCTACTCCAAATCTGCCGCCGAATTCCTTAAACCCTATAAGCTGCTTCTCCTCACTTACGAGGGCCAAAAGCCGCCCTCGCCGCAGTTCCATAGCGCGCTCGCGGCCTGGGTACGCGCGGGTGGAACACTGATCGTCGTCGACGATGATAAAGATCCCTATAACAAAGCCACGGATTGGTGGAACTCGCAGGGAAATCACTTCGCCACGCCTCGCGATCATCTCTTTCAGGTGCTCGGGCTGCCACCTTCCGCGACCGGCATTCATGCTGTCGGCAAGGGATTTGTTTTATACGAATCGCAGAGTCCCGCCGCTTTGACCTACCTGCCCGATGGCGGAAACCGGCTCTACAGCCTGGTCCAGCGCGCGGCCAAAGCGGCTCACCTATCCTTGAAGGAAAGCAATGCGCTGGTCTTGCGCCGCGGGCCCTACGTGGTTGCAGCGGGGCTGGACAACGACTCAGGCGCCGCGCAGGTATCCGCGCATCCGGTATCCGTTAGCGGCGATCTGATCAACCTTTTTGACGCCGACCTTTCTGAAACTTCTGTAGTGGCGGTTCAACCAGGTACCCGGGCGCTCCTGCTTGACGTGAACTATTTCAAATCTTCCACCCCGCGCATTCTCGCTGCCTCCGCGAAAATCACCGCAGAGCACGCCTCGACTGACAGCCTTACATTCGAGGCGGAAGGGATCGATCAAACCAACGCCGTCGTTCGCATCCTGTCTACCAGGCCTCCGCGGGAAATCAGAGTGAGCGGCAAGCCCCTCGATCCTGGACAATATCGTCAAAGTGGACGCACGTTGCTCCTGCATTTTGTGAATACGGCCACACCTCAGCCGATAGAGGTGCTGTTCTAATCATGCAAATCGAAAGCGCCGGAACAGGTTGCCGAGGCCATTCTCTGGGGACAGATATTTTTCATTCGAAAGGGAATCAAATGGGAGAAGCACTAGAGTCTGCCTTAGGTGTATCGCGGCGTTGGCTTAACGTATTGTGTGCGGCGATCCTTTGTTTTTCCGGCGCCGCAATAGGAAACGCACAGCGGCCACCGGCGGTGCCACTCGTTACCCACGATCCATATTTCAGCATCTGGTCGATGTCCGACCGGTTGACGGACGTGAACACCCGTCATTGGACAGGTTTGGATCAACCCCTGGCCGGTTTCGTGCGCATTGATGGAGTCGTTTACCGCTTCATGGGTGTTGATCCCCGGCAGGTCCCGGCGATGCAGCAGGTATCGCTTCGCGTAACTCCGCTGCACACCGTTTACACCTTCGAGGCTGCCGGTGTTCGACTCGAAGTCCGGTTCTTCGTTGCGGCGCTTCCGCAAGATCTTGAAGCATTGGCCCGCCCTGTCGACTATCTCACCTGGAACATCAGTTCCACCGATGGCCAGCCGCACTCCGTTAGCCTGCTGCTCGATGTGAATCCCCGAGTAGCCGTCAATTCAGATGATCAGGAAGTGACCTGGGGGAGATCGAAGCTTCCTGGAATGGAGGTCCTGCGAGTTGGGTCACGCGATCAGCGTGTGCTGAGCCGGGGTGGCGATAACCTGCGCATCGACTGGGGATATTTCTATCTCGCTGTGCCGGACCAGGAAGGCACAACTCTGGTCACATCAAGCAAAGCGATTCCCAGCTTCCTGGCGTCTGGGGAACTGCCGCAATCCGATGATATGGAGATGCCGCGACAGCCACGCGAAAACGCGTCGCACCTGGCAGTTCGATGGAACGCAAACGTGTCTGGCGGCAAGCCAGCAAGCCGGCATGTGCTCCTGGCCTATGACGAGGCCTATTCCATCGAATATCTTGAACGCAAGCTGGCCCCCTATTGGCGCAGAAATGGTCAGACTGCCGGCGCGATGTTAGCCGACGCGGAGACCCAGTACTCCCACCTTGAGGAGCGTGGCAACCGCTTCGATGCGGAACTCACCAGCGACCTGGAACAGGCCGGCGGCAAGGCCTACGCAGAGTTGGGAACACTGGCATACCGGCAAACCCTCGCGGCTCATGGCTTCGTGGCGGACATCGACGGCACGCCGCTACTTTTTCCCAAGGAAAATTTCAGCAACGGCTGCATTTCGACCGTAGATGTTTTGTATCCGTCGGCGCCGTTCTTTCTTTTCTTCAATCCCGCACTTCTCGAGGCCCAACTGAAGCCGGTGCTTGAATATTCTGCCCTTGCACGATGGCGCTGGCCTTTCGCGCCGCATGACCTGGGCACTTATCCGCTGGCTAACGGGCAAGTGTATGGGGGAGGGGAACTGACCGAAGAGAATCAGATGCCTGTCGAAGAGAGTGCGAACATGCTGATCCTTATGGACGCGCTGGGCACGGCACAAGGCAACTGGAAATTGGCTGAGGAGTATTGGCCGCAGTTGACGAAATGGGCGGACTACCTGCAAGCCAAGGGGCTCGATCCTGAAAATCAACTCAGTACCGACGATTTTGCCGGACATCTTGCCCATAACGCTAATCTCTCCATCAAAGCCATCGAAGGCATCGCCGCCTACTCCCAGATGGCAACAAAATTGGGTAACGCCAAAGTCGGGCAGCAGTACGCCGCTGCCGCCAGGCAAATGGCTGGCCAATGGCAGACTTTGGCGTTGGAGGGCGATCATTACAAGCTGGCTTTTGATAAACCTGGAACATGGAGCCAGAAATACAACCTGGTTTGGGACAGTCTGCTTAATATGGATCTCTTTCCTGCTTCCGTTCGCAAGACAGAGATGGCGTTTTATTTACAGCACCTCAATCGATATGGGTTGCCGCTTGATAACCGCGCTGACTACACCAAGCTCGATTGGGAGATTTGGACGGCTACGCTCACCGAAGACAGGACTCAATTCAACGCTTTGATGAATCCCATCGGTAAGTGGTTGAACGAGACTCCTTCCCGTGTGCCACTGACGGACTGGTATGACACCAAGACGGGCGTGATGCTTCACTTCCAGGCCCGTTCGGTGGTGGGCGGCGTCTTCATCAAGGCGCTCGCAGACAAGAAGCTCAGGGAGAAGTGGAGAGAGTTCAAACCATAAAGGGATTTCCCAGGTGTTTCTTCCATAAGCAACAAACTTCGGGTGCCCATATCTCGCTAGTTTTTCGCGAGATGTGGGATACCACGGCGCTCAAGCCGAAACCATTCAATGAACCATCAACGCTTGAGGTTCATAGCCGTGGCGAAAAACGAGCGAGATATGGTCACCCAAATATCATTTGCCCTTGCCGGCCGGAGTCTGATGGATCTCCTGCGCGACCTGCTCATACTGATCCGACGCAAGATAATCGACGTGTGCCGCAATCGCGGCGCGCCACCGTACGCGAGCCTTATCCATCGATCCGAAATTGTAATCATGGAACCAACCGTTGCAACTGAGCTGTGCCTTGGTCGCCCCGTCGAGGGTGTAGAAGCGAATCCATAGACCATTCTCGTGGGCACGCTCCACCAGTGCGCGGAGCCGATTCATCTTAGCCGGTGTCCACTCACCGGCATTTGGCTGACCGCCCGCCTCAACCACTTTCCACGGATTGTTCCACCACCGCCGGTAATTTGTTGCTTTGCCCGGATCCATCACTTCAGGCGCCGCGGCCGGATCTTTACCTTGCGTATGAATCGCGCCAAAGAGCAACACACGATCCCCGGTTTGCAGCTGATCGTAGAACACCGCTTGCTGCTCGTCTGGTTCGCCGGTCAGGACCAGGATTGGCTTCACGTCCAGCGGCTGTACGTACGCAGCCTCAGCGGCTTTTACTGTAGTCGTAAGCCAGGACTGATGCTGACGCAGCAGCGACAACACAGCTGCCAAATGCTCCGGCTTGTTGTCTTTGAAATCGAGGTTGAGCGTTATGATCGGCCAGTTTCCATGGTTGCCGTCTCGCAAAGCCTTCTCCACGATCGGCCGCACCCGCTCGAAGAAATATTGTTCCATGGTTGGCTCGTTGCCTTGGGTCGGTTCTCCGTGCGTGACCACAGACCAGCTGCGGCCGGTCTTGGGATCGGTATGCCAAGCCAGATCCTGCTCGATGGCCACAGGAGTTCCTGTAGAGAGGGCTCGGTCAATGCGGTCGCCCCACCATTCGAAGTAGGGATAGCAGTTGTGCGCATCCATCACCGTGCGTGCACCCGGATGCAACTGTTGTGCGCTGAGCGAACAACAAGAGACCACGAGAGCCAGGGCAAAACTTCTCATCGCTTATTCCTCAGGAAAATTTATATACAGCGGACTACTGATCAACTCGCTGACCCCAGCGTGATCACGCACTTCTAAACGCAGGTAATGCCGTCCGGCGCCTGGCGTGACTGCGGTTTTTACGGTGGAGTCGACTCCGTCGAGCGGAAGCGGTGTGCTTCTATTCTCGCCATCCACCAACAGGTGAACCACCGATCCCTCCGAGGCGACAGCATGGATGCGCAGCGAGACGACCGCTCCGGCGGCCGCATGCAATGAGCCGCCCATCTTCGCGGACGACCCCCCCGCATCAGCCTCAAAGTCCAGCATCTTGTCCCGCGAAGCGGTCAGATCGACGAAGGTGCGTCCGGCGCGAATTCCGTTCAAGAGCGCCGGCACCGAAAGTTCATCGGCTTCGATCGCTGTCGTTGGCCAGCCGATTGCTCCCACGTCACCCGGCGCGATCGTCGCGTTATGGTTGTCGCTGCCGCCCACCGCTGCCAGGCGATGTCCCTCGCGCAGCTGGGAGTCCCAGTATTTCGCGCTGGAGAACATGGCCGCTCCGTAATTGACCACTTCCACCGCGGTGAAAAGGTTCATGTCCGTGCCAGCAGGAGGCTCCCAGCGGCACCCCATGCATTGTTCCCCTCCGGGCGCTTCGGCATGGTTCACAGAGGCGATGCCGCCCTTGGCCCGTGCGTCGCGCAGGATAGCATTCAGGTCGAGGCCGCCTTCGCTGATCCGCCAATCCATGAACTGCGTCACTCCAAACACATTAAAGTGGCCATGAAAGGTCGTCATCTCGCGACCCGGAATCAACAGCAGATGATCGAAGTAGGGTTGCAGTTCACGCAAGTCATCGTAATGCGAGTCGGTATTGTGGTCGGTAACTGCGATGAAGTCCAGTCCGCGCGACGCCGCAGCCTGCACCGTCAGAAACAAGGGACAAGGCACTTTGCGGCCGCTCTGGCTTTGGCAGCTGCCGTCGCTATGCCCCGTATGCATATGCAGATCGCCGCGATACCACCGCGTCCCCGTGGCCAGAGGTTGGCTGGCGAAGGCCCCGTCTTCAGCTCGGTTGTTGAAGCGTATTTCCGCCTGGTAGTGCGAAACCACCTGGGGCCGCATGTTTGGAACCGCGATAATCAGCCTCCATTCCCCGGCAGGAATCGCCCCGGGAAGATACGAAGGCGTGGCATCGGTCTCGCTGATAGTGAAATGACTTTTGTTTCCTCCGCTTTCACCACGAAAGCGTTGCGGGTCGGCGATGCCGAGATCCAGGGTCGCGCGCTGATCTCGTCCCGTGTAGTGGAAGTCGACACTGATGCGATGGACGCCGGCCGGAACCATAAAAGGGACATCAAAGTAGGTCTTATTCTGCGCGCCCGTGACGTCGCCATTCAGCACCAGGTCTGCTGGCTTTTGCTGTTGAGCAACGGCCCCGGCTGAAAACCAAAGCGAGAGCAGCAGAAGGAAAAGGCGTCGAAGCTTCATGATGTCCAAATTAACGCTCCCGCCATCGTTAGCCAAATGCCAACAGGTTCGAGTGCCTCGACAGAGCGAATTGCGTCACCCGAGGATGACCTGAGGCCGACATGATTTGGGCCGGGACCCCATGTCGGCGATACCATCTTTCGACCCATCGCGTTGTAGCGTAGCCTGATACGCAGAACAATTAGGCTGTCATTGTCGTCGCCAACTAAAGGAGCGTCACCGACCCGTGTTCATCCTGAACCAGCCGTTCCTCCTGTTCATAATCACATTTCTCCTGTTGTGGTTCGCTGCCTGGAGCGGCATGAGTCTTCGTTCCCGGCGAAGCGAACTCTCAGAGAGCATGCGAAGCGACTACAGCGTAATTGTCGGAGCGACCCTCACTTTGCTGGGACTGCTCATCGGGTTCACCTTCTCCATGGCCACCACGCGGTACGACCAGCGAAAAACCCTTGAGGAAGAAGAAGCCAACGCGATCGGTACGGAATACACCCGCGCGGACTTCTTGCCCGCCCAGGATTCGACCCGGGTGCAGGACCTGCTGCGCCATTACACCGGCTTGCGCATCCGCTTCTACACCACGCGCAACCAAGCGGAATTGCGGAGCATTGACACCGAGACAAGCAAACTCCAAAGTCAGCTCTGGACCACCGTTGCCGCGGCGGCAAAGCTCCAACCCAACCCGCTTTCGGCGCTAGCCTCATCTGGAATGAATGACGTCCTGAATGCGCAAGGCTATACCCAGGCAGCGTGGTGGAATCGCATCCCTATCGCGGCATGGATTCTCATGTTTCTCATTGCAGCTCTCTCGAACATACTGCTGGGCTATGGCATGCACGGCAAAGCTACCGTGCTCGCCGTGATCTTACCCCTCGCCGTCTCCATTTCCTTCTTTCTCATTGCAGACATCGATAGTCCCCGCCGGGGCGTGATCCGCGTCCGGCCACAAAATCTGTACGCCTTAGGCGACAGCCTCAAAGCGCTTCAGCATTGACAGAGGCGGCCTTCCGGGACTATCAATCTTCCGGGAATGCTAAAGATTTCCATCTCTACGCCTGCAATCGCGCTGGCTTCGCTGTTGTTTGCCCAGGCATGTTCCGCACAGAACATCGCCCCGGCCCGCGATTGGACCACGTGGGGCTACGATCAGGAACGCACGGGCTGGAATAAGGGCGAAACGGTGCTTAGCAGGAGCAACGTTTCCCGCATGAAACTGCTGTGGAACACACAACTGAGCACGCCACCCAAAGGGGTAGTCCTTTCGACTCTTACGGCGCCCCTGGTAGTGCAAGGCGTGAGCACACCCCACGGCCCCAGGAATCTGCTCTACCTGCTTGGCGCCGACGACACGCTGTTCGCGCTCGAAGCGGATACGGGAAAAATTTTCTGGCAGAAGACCTTTTCCAATCCCGCCACTCCCATGTGGGCGGCCACCTGGCTCTGCTCCAACACCGTGAACGACACACCGGTAATCGACAAGCAGAACGGGATCGTATTTTTCATCACCAGTGACGGTAAGCTGCGCGCTCTTAATTTAAGCGATGGTGCTGACCGGATGAAGCCCACGGACATGGTCGAGCCCTTCGCCCGTGCCTGGAGCTTGAACCTCATCGACAACGTCGTCTACACCAGCAGCGGGCGAGGTTGCGGCCAGTTACCCGCAAGCAAGGGGGCCAAGCCGGCCGTGGTGCCGGGCAGTGTCTCGGCGATGGATGTAAGCGATCTGGCCAATCCAAAGCTGACCCGCTTCTATACCAGCGGGACGAAATATTCCGGGCCGTGGGGCCGCGGGGGCGTCACCCGGGGGCCGAACGGCACAGTGATTGCGCAAACTGCAGACGGTTTCTACGACCCGGCATCCGGTGACTTTGGGGAGACTGTCCTGAAGCTGGCCCCCAAAGCAACCCGGCTGCTGGACTCGTTCACGCCGTCGAACTGGCAATTTCTAAACACTCAGGATCTTGATTTCGGTTCGGCAAGCTCAGGCGTTTTTGCCTTTCAAAACCGGACGCTCGTCGCCGCTGCCGGCAAAGAGGGTGTTCTTTATCTGCTCGATGCTGTCAACCTCGGCGGACGCTCTAATCACTCCACCCCCTTATACAAATCGCCGCAGCTCGGCAATGATGCAGCCGAAGGCAAAAATCCCGGGCAGGGAGTTTGGGGTTCCCTCACCAACTACGAAACCTCCGATGGCAAACGCTTTCTGTTTGTGCCCATGTGGGGACCGCCTTCAAAAAATGCGCCGCAGTTCCCAGTCAATGGCGGCCCTGCGCCCCATGGCAGCATCATGGCGTTCCAGGTGATCGCCCAGGAGCGATAAGGTTTCGCTGTTGCCACAGTGGAGTTCGCCCGACATGCTGGTGCCTGATCCACCCGTGGTTGCGAACGGCGTGCTGTTTGCGATTCAGACCGGAGAGCAGACCATCCAAAGCCCCGCCTATGTTCACGGAACCCAGGACGAAATCAATCACAACCCACTCTCGGCTCAATACCGCTCCACCCCGGTCAACAACCTCGTTCTTTTTGCGTTCGATGCGGAGACGGGAAAGCAGCTCTATTCGAGCGGAAAGATCATCCCCGATTGGGTGCATTTCAGCGAACCCGTCGTGGCCCTGGGGAAAGTCTTCGTCGTCAGCCATGACGCCCACGTCTATGCGTTCGGACTTGAATAAATCGAAGGGGAAACAGATGCGCCTATTGAATAGACGGGAATTCATTTCTTCAGCGCTGGCTCTGGGCAGCTCACACCTGTGGGGCGCTTCTCTAAAATCTCTCGATCCCATCGACCCCAATATGCGTTTTGGGATTACCGGTTCCCTGTGGGGCGACTGGCCGAATGGAAATCTGCGCATGTCTACCGATATGGAGCAGATCATCTCCGACACGGCGCGCTTCGGGCTGCAAGGCATCGAGCCCTATGGCAGGCAACTGGGAGACTTTGTGACCAAACCGCTTGCACTTAAGCAACTGTGTGAAGCATCCGGGATCACTCTGATCGACGTCGGAGACCTACCTCCCGCGCAACTTCGCATCAAGCCGGGCTCGAATCCCTGGATTGATGCCGAAGGGAACGCCGAACTCATCACCGCCATGGTGAATTTTGCCCACGACTTTCTCGCCCCTTGTGGCTGCGACCATTGGAAGACCAACATGGGCGCTCGTCCCGCAGGAGGCCCAAGCGAAGACCAGCTCAAGAGACTCGCCAACACTCTGAATGAAATCGGCCATCAGACGCTGGCCTTCGGCGTAAGGCTCGCGCCCCATCCTCATATCTGGGGGCCCATGGAGCGCGAGGGTGACATGCGCAGGGTGATGGCGCTTACGGATCCGAAGTACGTGTACCTCATCGCAGACACAGCGCATTTGACCCTGGGTGGTGGAGACGCCTTGCAGATTATCCGCGACTACTTCGCACGCATCGCGGAAGTGCACATGAAAGATACCTACCCGAGATATCGGGGGAACACCGCAACGCCAACCCAGGCAGAGCACGCCAAGGCAAGTCTCTATCACAACCTCGGCGCAGGCGGCGTGGACTTCCCCGCCATTTTCAAACTGCTGCGCGAGCGAAAGTTCAAGGGTTGGGTGGTCTACGATCTCGATGCGCCGCGGCCGGACGACGGCACCGGCAGCATCGAGCAGAACCTCGCCGTCAACATCAACTATCTAAGGAATGTGCTGCACGTGAAACTACCAGAACCTCCGCAACCCGCCTGATACAAGGATGTTCACGGCCGCTCCGGCCATGAGTGCCGGGGATAGCGGCGCATCAGCTCGCGGCGGACCTGCGGATACAGCCGCTCCCAAAACCCCGCGAGATCGGAAGTCGTTTGCACCGCCCGCTGATTGGGTGCAAGCAGGTGCACCACCACCGGTGTCTGCTCCGGCCCGATGCGCGGCGTCTCCCGCATACCGAAAAAGTCCTGCAAGCGGGAGGCGATCCACGGCGGCTTGCCGGGTTCGTAGTGTACTTTCGTCTGCCGGCCACTCGGCAGTCGAATGCGAGCTGGAGCAATCTGTTCCAGTCTTCGCGCCGTCATTGTTTGTTCAAGCAGTGCCAGGAGGTTCGCGGACGCGTTCTTCAATTCGTTGAAGCTTCGCAAGCCTAAGCACAAGCCTTTCAGCACCTGGGGAATGTCGGGCGGCTCAAAGCCGGCGAACTGAACCCGCGCTATAAATTCATCCATCGCCTCTTTATCGACGAACCGTTCGATGCCCGCTTCCAGCGCTTTGTGCGCCAGCAGTGCGGCCGCGGCCTCCGCATCCGGAGCCGCTCCCCGCGATTCCTGTATCACCAGGTCGTCATACAGCAGAGCACTCACGGCTTCCACTCGCTCGCCCTGCCGGTTCCACTCAACGCCGGATTTCTCCCGCACCCGATCCGGGAATAGTTCAATCAACCACTCCGGCTCGATGCGCGCCGTCATACGGATCAACGGCAATGGCTTATCTTTGCGATCCTCAGCATCCACGGCCACCATGAATTCGTAGCGGGGAGGATCGCCAGCAATCTCGGCCGAGCCGCCGGACAGCAGCACCTGGTTGCCTATGCGCCGCCGCGCCACACGATCGGGGAAGCCCGCCAGCACTGACATCAATAAGGCATCGTCATTGTGCTGCGCCTGTTTGGCCGGGCGTGCGATCCTGCGCAGCTGCTCTATCTGCTGCCTGATTCGGTAGTCCTGGTTGCGGTTGGCAAGTTCCGAGTCGATGGCTGCAAGCAGATCATTTTTCTCCGAGCGCGCACCCGCTCCGAGCAGTGCAGCAGCCACGCAACCGTCCTCACCCACTCCGCGCTCCACAGCCGCGATGAGAATGCGCGCGAGCCGCGGGTGCAGCGGATACCGCGCCAGCTCCGCAGTTGCACCCAGCCGGTCGAGCAGTGCCTCGGCGATTTGCCACGCTCCCTCCGGCGGAGCATCTAACCACTCGAGGTCGTCGATCTGCATGGCCCGCAAAGCAAGGCAAAGCTGGGAGAGATCGCTGCGGGTGATCTCCGGCGCGTCGTGGTCTGGCCGGCGTTGATAATCCTCGATCCCGTAGAGACGCAATACTCGGCCCGGCCCGGTACGTCCCGCCCGCCCAGCTCTTTGCTCAGTCGAAGCTTTACTCACCCGGCCGACATGGAGCGTTGGCAAGCCCGTCCACTGCGAGTAGGTCGCGATGCGCGCCAACCCGCTATCGATAACCGCGTTTACGCCCTCGACGGTCACTGAGCTCTCCGCGACATTCGTGGCCATGATGACTTTTCGCTGTTCGGCGGGCATGATAGCGCGGTCCTGTTCGGCAGGGGACAAGATCGCCATGCAACGGCAGGACTAGCAGATTAGCCCGGCGCGCGACCGCCTGGCTTTCGCGCATGGCGCGTCGAATCTCCGCGGCGCCAGGCAAAAAAGCCAGCACATCTCCGGCGGGTTCCTCATCGACCAGCAGTGCAAGCGCGTCTGCCAACTGTGTCTCAAGGCTTTTAGGGGAGTACGGCAGATGCCGGATCGAAACCTCGAACAATCGCCCCTGGGAACGGAGGATCGGACACCCGCCAAGGTACTCCGCGACGTGACCCGTATCGAGCGTCGCCGACATGACAATGATCCGCAGGTCGGGCCGCGTGCGCTGCAGGCGCTTTAATAATGCCAGCGCGAGATCGCTCTCCAGGTGGCGTTCATGGAACTCGTCGAGCACCACGGCCCCCACGCCTTTGAGCCTCGGATCGGAGAGCAACCGCCGCGTGAGCACTCCTTCGGTGACAAAGCGCACCCGGGTATGCGAGCTGACAGCTTCTTCAAAGCGGACCTGGTATCCGGCCGTTTGTCCAACTTGTTCGCCCATTTCCGACGCGACCCGGCGTGCTGCCAATCGGGCAGCAATCCGTCGCGGTTCCAGCACCACGACTTCACCACTGACAATCTCGAGCAAAGCCGGCGGCACGCGCGTCGTCTTACCCGCGCCAGGGGGCGCCTCAATGACAAGATTGGGAGTGCGCCTGAGAGACGCGATCATCTCCGGCAGAATCTCGTCCACCGGAAGTGCAAGTTTACCGATCACCAATTTTCATCGAAACACGCCCCATCCCCATCGTCAACGCCACACGATCCAATCATGCTTAGGTAGTAAGGACAGTCGAAGGAATAGGACGGGTGCCCCAGGTTCGCCAAAGCGTACCTGGGACGAAAACGACGGGGCGAAGCCCCTCGATTGCTTTTACAGGGCGTTTACCACCCACTCTTGCGACCATCACTTGCAGTGACTAAACTCCTCCCCATGAAGTCCGCGATGTCGAATCCGCTCAAACTCATCGTTGCACTCCTTTTTCTTGCTCTACCGGGCGCTTCCCTCCAGGCGCAGGACTGGGCAAAAACCCGTCTGGACGCCTCTCCCCGCCATCACGAATACGTAGCCCTCAAGCACGGAGATCGCACCGTCCAGGCCTTCGTGGTCTATCCGGAAGTAAAGACCAAAGCTCCCGTCGTCATCCTCATCCACGAGATCTTCGGCCTCAGCGACTGGGCCAAGGAAATGGCCGACGAGCTAGCCGCAAAGGGTTTCATCGTAGTCGCCCCAGACCTGCTCTCGGGTTTCGGGCCCAACGGCGGCGGCTCCAGTGAATTCCCTAACCAGGATGCAACCATTAAAGCCGTCTCCGGCCTGAATCCGGATACCGTGATGGCTGACCTCGACGCTGCCGCTGATTACGGCAAACACCTCCCGGCGGCCAACGGCAAAATCGCCGTAGTCGGCTTCTGCTGGGGTGGCGGCAAATCCTTCGCCTTTGCCGCTCATCGCAAAGATCTCTCCGCCGCCTTTGTCTTTTACGGCCCCGGCCCTGCGGACGTGACCCCCATCACCGCCCCCGTCTACGGTTTTTACGCCGGCAACGACGCGCGCATCGGCGCTACCATCCCCGCCACAACGGAAGCCATGAAGGCCGCCGGCAAGAAATATGAGCCGGTCACCTACGATGGCGCCGGTCACGGCTTCATGCGGGCGGGTGAGGATCCCACCAACACTGTCCCTGGTAACAAGGCCGCGCGGGAGCAAGGCTTCGCCCGGCTAGTCCTGCTCCTTCAACGGATGTAAATACGAAAGGGAACCAAATGGCCAAGGTCGTCTCGGTTGAGGCGCGCACCGTACATATTCCTCTGCGTGTGGCAACCGCCTTTGCCCGGCGCAAGGTCACCTCACGCGATTACAGTCTGGTAAAGATCCGCACCGATGACGGCATCGAAGGAATCGGTCACTGCTACGCCGGTCATTCCGGCGGCAATGTGGTGACGACGGCGGTGCGCGAAATGCTGGCGCCCATGCTCATCGGCGCCGACCCCCACGCCACTGAATTGCACTGGAAAAACATGTATCAGGAAGTCTTGCTGCACGGCCGCGTCGGCTCGGTCATGCGCGCGCTCAGCATTCTTGATACCGCGCTGTGGGACAGAAACGCCCGGGCGGCGAATCTGCCTCTATACAAGTATCTCGGCGCCGCCTACGAGGACACCGTTCCTGCCTATGCCAGCGGCGGCTACTACCTCGACGGCAAGACACCCGAAATGCTGGGCGAGGAGCTGGCCAGCTACGTAGCTCTCGGCCTCGACGCCGTGAAGATGAAGGTTGGCCGTGGTGATCTGAGGGAAGAAGAAGCAAGGATAGCAGCCGCACGCAAGGCCATTGGGCCGGACGTGCTGCTCATGCTGGACGCCAACAATGCATGGTCGGACGTACCCACAGCCTTGCGTTTTATCGAGCGTTACGCGCCGTACGACCCCTATTGGGTGGAAGAACCCTTCAATCCCGACCAGATCGATAACCACGCCAAGCTGGCAGCGGCCATCAGCATTCCCGTAGCTACTGGTGAGATCGAGGCCGGGCGCTGGCGCTTCAAGGAATTGCTGGACAAGCAGGCCGCGTCCATTCTGCAACCTGACGCCCTGGTCTGCGGAGGAATCACAGAATTCCGCCGCATCGCCGCATTGGCCGACGCCTACGGAGTGACCATTTGTCCCCACTGGTTCCACGACCTGCACGCTCACATGGTGGCAGCCTCACCCAACGGCCAATTCGTCGAATTCTTCCCCGATGAAACAGTCTTCAACTTCCGCGAGATCATCGACCGTCAACTAACGATTCGCAACGGAGGCGTGGCACTCACTACTGAACCCGGGCTGGGATACCAATTCGACGAAAAAGCCATTGCCCGCTACCAGTCAGATGCCTGGAAATAAGCCCTTTCCCCGCAAAAAAGATTCGGGTGGCCCATTCAAGCCATCTTTTGGCTTGAGTGGGCAAGGGTCCTAACCCTGAGAGAAAGCGGTTGAAAAACAACATGGTCGCCCACTCAAGCCAAACAGACGGCTTGAATGGGCCACCCGAAGCATTGGTGGCTGGGTAGAGACTCGACTCCGATCCTTACCAAGTAGAATGACCCTATGGACCTTGGTCTAAAGGGAAAAACCGCACTGGTACTGGCCGGAGGTGGCGGCTTAGGCCGGGCGATTGCAGAATCGCTGGCGCGCGAAGGCGCCAACATCGCCGTAGCTGGCAAGGGGGCCGATTCCATCGGCGCCACCCAAGTATCTTTAACATCCATCGGCGCCAAAAATCTGGGGTTGATCTGGGACCTCGCCGACCTGACCCAAATCGACGGGCACGTCTCAAAAATCGAACACGAGTTGGGGCCAGTCGACATTCTTGTGAACAACACCGGGGGGCCGCCGCCCACTACGGCCAGTGGGCAAGATCCCGCGGTGTGGTCCAAACAATTTCAGTCGATGGTCCTTTCAGTCATCGCGACCACCGACCGCGTCCTGCCTAATATGCGGTCGCGCCGTTGGGGCCGCATCATCACCAGCGCATCCTCCGGCGTGGCCGCACCCATTCCCAACCTCGCCATTTCCAACGCGCTCCGTCTTTCCCTCCTCGGCTGGTCCAAAACTCTATCTCGTGAAGTCGCCAAAGACGGCATCACGGTAAACGTCGTTCTCCCCGGACGCATCGCCACCAGCCGCATCAAATTCCTCGACGAGGCCAAGGCCAAGCGTGAAGGCCGCACCCTGGAAGACGTCGAGGCCGAGAATCTGGTCGCCATTCCCGTCGGTCGTCTGGGCGATCCGGAGGAATACGGCGACGTAGTAGCCTTTCTTGCTAGTGAACGCGCCGCCTATATCACCGGTTCCGTCGTCCGGGTGGATGGCGGCATGATCCCCTCTATCTGATCTCACTTGTGAGGAGCGACTTCTGGGAAACCCACCGTTAGACGAAAAAACCACGGCAACTCTCTCCGCGATAGCAACGGCAACGCTGACCACCGTGCTCTTGAAGAAGGGCCTGCGCAATGTGTGGCTGCGCGGCGCCAAGCCTTTGGCACCCGGCCAGAAGCGCCTGGTCGGACCGGCTTTCACCTTGCGTTTTGTCCCCGCGCGCGAAGATCTGGCGACGCCGGAGTCCTGGAGTTCCCCCATCTCTACCCGTGCCGCGATCGAGGCTATGCCCGCCGGCTGCATTGCCGTGGTAGACGCCATGGGCATCACCGACGCCGGTATTTTTGGAGATATTCTCTGCGCCCGCATGAAGGTGCGGGGGGTTGCTGCCCTGGTCACCGACGGCGTGGTGCGCGACGTTGCGGGCGTGCTTGATACGGGTCTGCCGGTGTGGTGCAAGGGCGTCGCCGCTCCTCCATCGGTCGCCGGCCTGACGTTCGTCAATTGGCAACAACCGATCGGCTGCGGCGGGGTAGCGGTGTTTCCGGATGACGTCATCGTCGTCGATGAAGACGGCGCCGTCGTCATACCCAGTGCAATGCTCAACGAAGTGGTGGAAGCGGCAGCCGAGCAGGAAAGGCTGGAAGGGTGGATCATGGGAGAGGTGAAGGCCGGAACGCCATTGCCTGGCCTCTACCCGCCCAATGCCGAAACCAAGGCTCGCTATGAAGCCTTCCGCAACGAAAGAACCAAAGCTTCTCAATAGATCAAATAGTCCAGGCCTTGCTGGTATGGCACGAAAGTACCCCCTGTGCCGAGGTACATGGGAATCCCGCAAGGGCAGCCCAATCGACGTGGATTCAGCCGCCCTGGGAACTCGTTCCAGTAGTGTGCGGAGCCGGTCGAGCGTTACATCACTTCGCAAAAAACATATTGCGAAATACCCATCGTGCTTATGTAACGTTTGGTCCCTCGCCACCACTACTCGGGCATGGAGAAGCGCCCATCGCTGGCCCCAATTCGAACAGGCACACGGCCAGAAGCTCGTCGGCGCTGCAAAGAGCTTAGACGCTTAAGACCCAATCACGCCCCGGCAGTCCTCTTAGAGGGTTCACATGGCGGTGTAAACTTGAACCCACCCGCACTCGCCGGGGAGGAATCGCGATTGGAATTCTTTGCGTTTGACGCGTCCTACGTCGAAAAACTCCGCTCCGGGGACGCACATATCGAAGTTCACTTCGTGAACTACTTCAGCGAGCTGATCCGTCTTAAACTGCGCTCGCGTTTGAATTCCAAAGAAGCCATAGAAGACGTAAGGCAGGAGACCTTTATGCGGGTCCTCGCCTTGCTCCGCGGCGAATCAGGCTTACGACAACCTGACCGCTTAGGCTCTTTCGTCAATTCTGTCTGCAACCACGTGTTGCAGGAGCATTATCGTTCCAAAAAAAGGGTAGAAGCCTCGATCGACGACGAAACCGAGTCGACCGTTGCCGGCAGGGAGCCGAGTGCTCTCCGCCTTCTCGAGGCCAAGGATACCGAGCGGGTGGTGCGGAAAATCCTGAACGAGATGCCCGAACGTGACCGCCGCCTGCTTCAGTCCGTGCTACTCGAAGAACGGGATAAAGATGAGGTGTGCGCCGAGTTCGGCATCAGCCGGGAGTATTTAAGAGTGCTGTTGCACCGCGCAAAACACTCATTCAAGTCGTTTTATGTTGATCACCTGGGGTTGCGTCAGGGACGATGAGGCCCTTTAAAACTTATGGATCACAACCAGTCTACGAATCTTATGGCAGTTGAAAAATATCTTCTTGAAGAGTTGACACCCGAGGAACGCGACGAATTCGAAGAACATTTCTTCGACTGTGAGGAATGCTCTACTGATCTCCAGGCAACTGCTGCGTTCATGGCTGCCGCCAGGCAGGAATTCAAGGTTCATCCCGTTCCCAGACCTGAAAAGGGTGCTAGAGGCAAATCCTTCTCCGCGTCTTTCTGGCCCACCGCACTCGTTTGGTCTGCGCTGGCCGCCTCTCTGCTCTTGGTCGCCTATCAAAACCTGGTGGTCTTTCCGCATTTTAAGACCGAGGTGGCCGAGTTGAAGGCTCCGGAGATCTTGCCCGTCATTTCCCTGGTCGGGGGCAACAGTCGCGGCGGCCAGACTCCCACCGCCACGGCAGCAGCCACTCGTCCCTTCCTCTTATCGCTTGATATTCCGACCCAGGACCGTTTCTCGAGTTACACCTGCCTCCTGTACTCGCCTTCCGGTACCCTTACGTGGCGGGTCGAGGTTTCACCCCAGGCCGCCAGGGACACGGTTTCGATACGCGTGCCGTCGACAGACAAGCTGCCCGGGGAATATACCTTAGCTGTTCAAGGGAACTCTGGCGGAGCCGCGGTCGACTTGGCGCACTATAAATTCGCTTTAGTTGCCCAGAATTAAAATTGCTGGCCCACCGAGGTGCACGATGCGTTCGGATGCGAAGAAGACCTTTTACTTTCACGCAGATGCGAGCTCGCTTGGCGGGTTCATTGAGAAGCCGTTCCACAAGCATCTTCCACCCCAGGCCTCAGCGTCCCTTCCTTCGGTTGGCGGTCATATATCGACGCGAACCGAAGCCTTCGAGTTCGAGGGCGTCATTTCCTGCCGAGCGGCGCATACGCGCGTTTCCGGCAGGCATCTTGAGGAGGATGGTTCGGCTTCGATCCTGGTAACCTCCGTTCTCGAGGGGTTGAACATTCTGGAGATCATCAAGGCGGAGCGGATTGTGGCCCAGGTCACCGCTGAATATCCCGCTGCTGGCGGGTTTCCCCGGATCTCCTTTGCGGGCACTCATTTCGATGAATTCGTGGTCGGCCATTCCGGTGCCTCAATCGCTCTGAACCCCGGTCTGTTAGGCTTTGCCAGCGGGAAAGCCGCTCGAGCGGTGCTAAACCGATCACTTTTTCACGAGACTGGCAGGCAACAAGCTGCCAAACTAGTAAAAGGCGTGAAAGCGGAACCCGATCAAAATACCCTCCGCTGGCTGACTGATCGATATGGCTGGATGGACTCCGATCCAAAACCGGAGAAAGACGGATTTTCTTTATGCTCTCTGGTAGATGGCGTGGGAGGGGAAATCCCTGGGAGGTCTTTCGGCCACGTCCTCGATATTCCCGATTTTGGCAGGATCTTTCTCGGCGAGGTCTTGGTCTACCCCACGTCGGTTCAGATTTCTATGGTTCGAGCCGAACTCGGCTGCAGCACGCAGGGAAAAGTAAGCGTGGGTGTGGCGGCGGTTCGAGGTGGCACAATACCACCATAGGTCTGCTGATTCCGTTCTTGGGAGCCATGATCCTGACCGGGTGCCGTTCCCCAGCTACCGTCAATCCAGCAACAGTGGATCCCGCAACCGTCTTCCAAAAAATTCGTACCGACTTCCTACATGGCAATCTTGCGGCAGCGCAGCAAAATGCAGAAGCGGCTCGAAAAGAGTTTTCTGTTAGCGACGCGGATTGGGCCGTTAAGTTTCGGCTTCTCGAAGCCGAGATTCTAACTTACCAGGGCCGTCGGCCGGAGGTCTTGACTCTCCTCAGCAGTCCTGGCGTACCCTATCCCACCAGCGGCGATCTTGCGATCAAGAGATATTTGCTCTGCGGTCTGGCGCACGCCAGACTTGGCCAGGAAGACCTGTCGGATTCAGAACTGCAGGCGGCGCGGCATCTCTCTGACGCAAGCCATTCCCGGTTGTACGGGGAGGTCCTGCGGACGGAAGCCGTAATCCAAATCTATCGGAACCACTTGCCCGAGGCTGCGGACCTGGCGAGGAGAAGTTTACAGGCCGCCCAGGAACAGCGCGACGCATATCTTGAGGCAAGCGATCTCCTGAACCTTGGCCTCGTAGACATCCAAATGAGGCACTACGACGAGGCTTTGATCTTTTTGAACGCTGCTGCGCATCGTGCGTGGCCGATCCAGGCAAGGGCCATCACTGAAGCCGCCTCGGGAAATCTTGGACTCACCTACTTTCACCTAGGAGATTTTGAGAAGGCCTTATCCAACTTTCAGCAGGCGGAAAGAGAAGCAAGGGAAATAGGAACCGCGAGCCTCCAAGTCGATTGGTTGATGGACGCCTGTCACGCCAACTACATGCTCGGCAACTTGCAGGAAGCGAAGGGATGTTTCGACCAATCGCTCAAAATTGCAACGGGCATTGACGCGCCCGCCGAAGTTGCTGATATCCAAACCGGCGTGGCCTTTTTGCTTTATCGCGAAGGGCAGTTGGATTCGGCCAAGGCGCATAACGAGGAAGCCATCCAGGCATCGCGCAGAGCCGGTGACAAATCTTTGGAGCTTCAGACGCGTTATCTGCAGGGCCTTTTGGAGGCGCGGGACGGAAACGAGCGAAAACCAGAACAGCTGCTGTTGCAAGTAGACCATGACTCATCAGCAGATCCAGCGCTGCAGGGTGAGATCGATGGTGCGATTGCAGACTTCTATGCGGAGAAGAAACAACCGGCGAAAGCCGGCCTCTGGTATCGCAAGGCAATCCGCAGCTTCGAACAGCAGCGTGCGGCGATAGACGATGAGGAACTCAGGTTGCCTTTTTTTGCAAACGGCGATGCTCTCTACCGCCGCTACGCCGACTTCCTGATTGAATCTCGCAAGCCGGAGTACGCCCTGCAGCTGCTCGATGCCGGTCGTGCAAGAACCATGGCAGAAGGTCTGAATCTGACGGAGGAGAACCCGAATCCGCAGCCGGAAAATAAGGTAGATGTACAAAATGTTGCGCGTAAATTCGATTCAGTGATCCTCTTCTACTCCCTGGGGCCAAAAAATTCCTGGTTGTGGGCCGTCACTCCTCATCGCACACGCCTCCTCTCGCTTCCCGCTCAGTCACTGATAGAAACGCAAATTCACAGCTATCAAAGCGCGATCCTGAAATCGAGCGACCCGCTGCGTGACGAAAATCAGGCGGCCAAAGATCTCTATGAAACGCTGGTCGCGCCGGCCGCGGAAATGATTCCTCAGGGATCCAAAGTTCTAATCATTCCCGATGGAGTCTTAAACGGGCTCAACTTCGAAACCCTGTTAGTTCCCGGATCCGGCAAATCGCACTATTGGATCGACGATGTAACCATCCGCAATGCGAATTCCATTCGTATGCTCTCCGGAGTCACCCTGGATGCTGCGCAGAACAGCACCAAGAAACTGCTACTGATCGGTAATCCCATCATCACCGGGACTGGATATGACAACCTGGTGAATGCCTTCGCAGAAATCCGAGGCATCGAAAAGCATTTTCCGAAAGACAGCCAAACCGTAGTGACGCAATCAGGCGCCGTACCCGCCTCGTACCTGGAAAGCAAGCCCGAAGAATTTTCCTACATCCACTTTGTGGCGCACGGCACTGCCAGCCGGTTGGACCCGCTGGATTCGGCAGTAATTCTTTCGCCACCGCCCGAGAATCCCGAGAACTTCAAGCTCTACGCCCGCGATATCATGCGTGATCCGCTGCACGCTCGGTTGGTCACCATTTCCTCCTGCTACGGATCCGGTTCTCGCGCCTATGCCGGCGAAGGCCTGGTGGGTTTGTCGTGGGCGTTCCTTCGCGCCGGTGCGCACAACGTGATCGGCGCCCTGTGGGAAGTGAACGATGCTTCCACGCCGTTGCTGATGGACAAACTTTATGCCGGACTGGAAGCCGGTAGCACTCCTGATGCTGCACTTCGCGCGGCAAAGTTGTCTCTGATTCACTCTCCCGCGGTCTATCGCAAGCCACTCTACTGGGCCGCCTTTCAACTTTACACAGGTTCCTGAGAAACCAAAGGCGCCGCGGGAGCGTCAAAAAATGCAAAACCCAAAAAAAACCGATACGAGTTGATATGAAAATGACTTTTATGTCACTACAACGGTGATGCACCCGTCCCGTCATGGATAGGAGAAAACTTGTGGCAACTCTGGCAAAGTCAAAACCTGAGACTTCCCGGGATCAGGTTCATCGCTTCGAGCGCAAACTCCATGAAGTGAGACAAGCGGTAGCCAGCCTTCCGGGTAACGAATATCACGCTGAGCTCTTGAATCTGGTTCGCCGCGCCGGTTGGACCACCAACGCCGAAGGCATCTTCTTTGACGCACTGACTGACTCGATCCTGGCGCAGACCCGTGACCTGCAACAGCTTCACCAACGCCTGAAGGCTGCGTTCGAGGCGGTTCAGGGACAATAGCGCGGCAGTATAGTATGGCGGGATGGACGATCCGCCGGGACCAGGCACCGCCAAGGGACTACGCAAAGGGCTCACCAGCTACGGTGACGCGGGCTTCTCACTCTTTCTGCGCAAGGCTTTCATCAAAGCCGCCGGATATTCCGAGGATGCGCTTGATCGCCCCATCGTCGGTGTGACCAACACCTTCAGTGATTACAATCCCTGCCACGGCAATGTGCCCGATCTGATCGAAAGCGTAAAGCGCGGGGTACTGCTGGCGGGCGGATTGCCGATGGTGTTCCCCACCATTTCGATTGGTGAAAGTTTCGCCCACCCCACCTCCATGTTTCTGCGCAACCTGATGGCCATGGATACGGAGGAAATGATCCGTGCCCAGCCCATGGATGCGGTGGTGCTCATCGGCGGATGCGACAAGACTCTTCCCGCCCAGGTTATGGCCGCCGCCAGCGTAGACCTGCCGGCTGTCGTCATACCGACGGGGCCCATGGTCGTGGGCCATCACAAAGGCGAAGTCCTCGGCGCCTGCACGGATTGCCGCCGGCTTTGGGGGCAATACCGCGCCGGCGTCATCGACGTGGCCGAGACCGAGCTGATCAGCGGCCGCCTCGCTCCTTCCGTCGGCACCTGTATGGTGATGGGGACGGCGAGCACCATGGCCTGCATCGTGGAAGCGATGGGCCTGGCTCTGCCCATGAGCGCCACTGCCCCCGCCACCCAAGCCGACCGCCGCCGCATTGCGGAAGCGAGCGGTAAGCGCGCCGCCGAGATGGCGAAAGCCGGCGCGCCCAAGCCAAGCGCACTGATCACGGAAACCTCGGTGCGCAACGCCATGATTGTGTTGCAGGCCATCGGCGGCTCGACCAACGGATTGATTCACCTGATCGCTATAGCCGGGCGCGCTGGCGTGAAGTTTGACCTCGAAGCTTTTGACAAACTAGGGCGCCAGGTTCCCGTGCTGCTCAACCTCAAGCCATCGGGCACCCACTACATGGAGCACTTTCATCATGCAGGCGGTCTCCCCGCTCTTATGCGCGAACTCACGTCATGGCTCGATCTCGAACGCGCCGAGCGTATCCGGCTGCACCATCGGCGATGCGATTGCGATCGCAGAAAAAATTCCTGGGCAGGATGTGATTCGCCCTATTGCCGATCCTCTGACGAAAGAGGGAGCGATGGCGGTTCTTCATGGCAACCTTGCGCCGGGCAGTGCAGTCATCAAGCAGTCCGCGGCTTCGCCCCACCTAATGCGTCACACCGGCCGCGCCGTCGTATTCGATGGGGTAGAAGACATGACCGCGCGCATCGACCTGCCGGATCTCGATGTACATCCGGAAGACATTCTGGTCTTGCGTAACGCGGGCCCGAAGGGAGCGCCGGGCATGCCGGAGGCGGGGTATCTGCCTATACCCATGAAGCTGGCCCGCCAGGGCGTGAAAGATATGGTCCGCATTTCCGACGCGCGGATGAGTGGCACGGCCTTTGGCACCATCGTGCTGCACATCACGCCTGAATCCGCCGTGGGCGGTCCGCTGGCAGTCGTCCAGACCGGCGACCGCATCCTGCTGGACGTCGAGGCACGCCGGATCGAACTGCTGATCGACGAAGCTGAACTGCAACCCGTCTCGCTACCTGGAAAGCAATTGCCCCCGCACCACAAACCCGCAACCCGCGGCTACGCCAAACTGTTTGAGGACACCATACTGCAAGCCGACAAGGGCTGCGACTTCGATTTCCTGCTCCGCCAGGGACTGAAGAGAAACGCTGCGGTTTCCGCTGCCCACTTCTGCTCTCTGCGTTCCGATTTGGCACACATTGAGTCCTCCATCTCCATCCCGACACGAACTCCATCACCCCTGGTAGCGCTGAAGCCGTTTAGCTATGCAGAGGGATGGAAAATTCTGCCTTAAAATCGTCCGCTTATCTTCCGACCCTGGATGGTTGGCGCGCCCTTTCCATCAGCCTGGTCATTCTGCACCATTCACAGATACAAGCAGAGATCCCCATTGTCGGACCGCTGCTCAAATCTCTCGCTAACTTTGGCGAAGTGGGCGTGGAGCTCTTCTTTGCCATCAGCGGGCTTCTTATCTGTTCCAGGCTGCTTGATGAGGAATCAAGATTCGGGCAGATCAGCCTGAAAGAGTTCTACCTTCGGCGCCTCTTTCGTATTCTCCCCGCAGCCATCTTCTATCTTCTGGTGATTGCAACCCTGGCGGCATTTCATGTCATTCCGGTTTCCCCGGTGGACTGGCTCGCGTCCCTCTTCTTCTTTCGCAATTACCTCATGGTGGTTGAATATTTGCGCCATAGTCCGATGCCTCTGCACTGGTACACCGGTCACTTCTGGTCGTTGTCGATGGAAGAGCACTTCTATCTAGTACTTCCCGCAGTGCTTGTGGTGTTCAAAGGAACACGGCGGTGGATTCTCGTGGGCATGGCCATGTCTGTTGGTCTTTGGCGAGTAGTTCTGGTGCACGTTATGCACCACGAATATCAATTCAATTTCCGCACCGATACTCACGTCGATGCACTTCTCATCCCGGCGGCGATCGCCCTGGTGCTTTATCCTCTGACGCGCAAGCAAACCGCCAGAAAATATATACGTGCCTGGTCTTTCCCCGTGTTTCTTTTTACGGAACTATTGCTCCTCACCAACAGTGTTCCATGTTTCTTTACACTGCAAGCCATCGTGCTCCCACTGCTCATTCTGTCAACCGTGCTTCACCCCAACACGGTGCAAGGAAGAATACTGGAAAGAGGCCGCTCCGTTGGATTGGCTGGATGTCCTACAGTCTGTATCTATGGCAGCAGCTATTCTTCGGTGTCAATTTCGTAGGCAGTCCACCTGGACTTGTCCTGCTGCGCCAATCGCCCGTAAACCTTGCGGTTCTGTTGATGTGCGCCGCCTTCAGCTACTACGCCATTGAGAAGCCCTTCATACGCCTGGGGCATAAGCTTGCCGCCCGCACGTCCATTCCTGATGAGGGTGCCCGAAACAAGCCATCGGGCACAACCGCGTGTATCGGATTTGGACAATAAAAAGGAATACCTGCTCCGGGTGAGAGATCCGTGTTAGATACTTACCACCTACGGGCTGTCATGAACCCGTTTGTAGTATTCCTGGAAGCCACGCCAGATGCATGATGAAGTTGTGGAACAGATAAATCCAGACTTCGACGCGCTACTCTTATTCCTGGCCAACTGGGAAGCCAAAGAACGGTCCGCGCTGGGTACAATTTTGACCGCGGGCCAATTGGCTGACGTGCAGGAACTGGAGCGTTTGTACGCGCTGCCATCGGAACCCACAGAACATTTGTCAGAATAGGCTGCCTTCCTGGCCGCTAGCCCAAGGATCCCACTCCTGAGTAGACTTAGACCCAGGTCGGGGTCATATGCCGGGTGTGCGCTTCCTTTCTCTTCAGTTGTGTTTGATCCTTGCAGGAGTCTCTGCGTCTCGGGCGGCAACCAGTCCGGATCAAGCCTGCGCCGGCTGCCACCAGAAAATCTTCGACAGCTACCAGAAAACTCCTATGGCGCAAGCCAGTGGCTTAGCGGTCGACGGCCTCCTGCCCGGCGAGTTTACTCATGCTGCCTCGGGTGTTCGCTATCGGATCTTCCTGCGCGATGGCAGGGCCTGGCTCAGCTATGAGCGGCCGAATGCGCCTCCGCAACAATCTCTTAAAGGAGAACAGGAGCTCACCTATTACGTGGGCTCCGGCCAGCGAGGCCGCACCTATCTATTTCAAAAGGACGGCTATTGGTTTGAGAGCCCGGTGAACTGGTATAGCAAACAGCGCGTATGGGATATGAACCCAAAATCGATGGACGCGCGGGAAATGCCTTTGACTCTCAAGGTGGACCGAGGCTGTCTCCACTGTCACTCTACGGCCGTGCAGCCAACGGCCGGCGCCAATAATCACTTCGGGTCCCAGCCGTTTCTTTATGGAGGGATCACCTGCCAGTCATGCCACGGAGATCCTGCAGCTCACTTGCCAGCGGTGGGGCTGCTCCCATTCTGAATCCGTCAAAGCTGCCCCCCAGCAAGCGAGACTCGATTTGCCTGCAATGTCACCTGGAAGGCGAGACTACGGTCAACGCCCCCGGCCGTTCTCTCGCTGCTTTCGTCCCCGGCCGGAATCTACCGATTATGTGACTCACTTTGTCCACTCTGGAGAACTGGGCCCGGAGGGAAGGGCGACCAGCCAGTGGGAAGCGCTCCTGCAAAGCGAGTGCAAGAGAAAGAGCGGGGACCGGCTTACCTGTACCACCTGTCACGATCCGCACGCCTCGCCCTCCCCCGAGCAGAGGGTCGCCTACTTCAGAAGCCGCTGCCTTACCTGCCATGGTGCCCCAGCCTTTGTTACCAAGCACCACCCCGATCAGCCGGACTGCAGCAGCTGTCACATGCCGCGCGAAAAAACCGGAGACGTGGCCCATGAGCAAGTCACCGACCACCGCATCCAGCGCCGTCCTGCGCCCTCTTCCATACAGAAGCAGCGCACGTCGGACCTGACCCTGGTGGGTGGAGAAACAGCAAGCGACCGCGACCTCGGGCTGGCCTACTTTCAGATGGCCAACCTGGGCGATCAGGAAGCAGGGCATCGCGCAATGTCCTTACTGCAACGGGCGGAACACCGTGAGGAGATCAGCCGGATCCGGACCTGCATCGGGCCTTGGGTTTTTTGGCGCAGATCTCCGGCGACCGCGCGACCGCCATGCACGAGTATGAGGCGGCGCTGCGAACGGACCCCGCTGATTCGATCGCCGCAGGAAACCTCGCGATACTCGAGGCACGGGCCGGCAACGTGAAAGCCGCGGTTACCCTGCTCGAGGGCATCAGCCTAGAATGATCCGGGAGAAACCAGAGCCGGCATGGATCTGGTCATGATCGACTGCGCCATCGGCAACCCGCAAGCCGCGACCCAGGTCTTGCGTCACATACTGGACTTCTCGCCCGACGACGCCAAGGCTCGGCAATCACTGACCGCCATCGAAACCAAACCCGAAACCTGCAAAGGCAGCAAATGAGCGCAACCTTAATGCTTTGTTACTGAGGTTTTCCCGAACCCTCCTTGAGAGAAATCATCTGGTCCGCTGCAACCCCCGGGAAAACCTCGCTCTTTCCGTTAGGCCATCGCACGTCGATCGATCCGACACGCGACGCGTGTCCCAGCCCAAAGTGCAATCGCATATCGTTGTTCGAGCTGTAACTGGACCCGCTTCGAACCTCATCCACCCAAACCCGCGCACTCTCTCCACTATGCACAACCACCCGAGCGCCAATGCCGTCGCGATTGGAAACCATACCAATCAAATGGATTCCCAACCAGTGGTTGTCGTTCTTGGCCATGTTAACCAACAACAGCGGATAGTCACTCACATTGTTGACCACCGCCTCCAACCGCCCATCATTCCAAAGATCACCCACCGCAAGGCCTCTGCTCGACTGTGGTTGAGTAATGCCCGGGCCCGACTCCCGGGAAATATCCTTGAACTTGCCGTTCCCTTGATTCCAATAGAGCACTCGCGGCTCCCGGTAAGCCGATCCCATGTTGCCGCTGTCCACTTCGGGATAAACGTGGCCGTTGACCATCAATAAATCGGGCCATCCGTCGTTATCGACATCCATAAACATGCAGCCCCACCCCAGGTACTGCGTGTTGATGCCAATGCCGGAGGCGAAGGTCGCGTCCCCGAAGGTGTGATCGCCATTCTGGTGATAGAGGCTCGCGGTGTCGTCGGAGAAATTGGTTTTCGCAATGTCCAGGTGCCCGTCCCCGTCGTAGTCTCCGATGCTGGACCCCATACCTGCCTGTTCGCGTCCGTCGTCATTAAAGGCCACACCGGTATCCGCTGCCGTATCCGTAAAAGTGCCGTCGTGGTTGTTACGATACAAAATAGCGGGAGTCGAATCGCACGCGATGAAGATGTCGGGCCAGCCGTCCTCGTCATAATCAATCGTGGAGACGCTAAAGCAGTAGTGGCCCTGGGTCTTCTCGAAGCCGCTTGCCTGGCTGACGTCAGCAAACTTGCCATTGCCAAGATTGTGGTAGAGCAGGTTAGGAGAGCTGGCCAATCCTCTGGGCCCGCACATTACCGGCACTCCCTTCCAGGTGCAGCCGGGCGACGATCCGGGAGCAGGAGTGGTTGCGAGGTCGAAGCTCACGTAGTTGGCCACTGCCAGGTCCAGCTTTCCATCGCGGTCGTAATCCACAAAAGCGCATCCCGTTCCCCACAGCTTGCCGCTGCCGGCAACCCCGGCCGCGGCCCCTGCCTCCTTGAAAGTGCCATTCCCCTGGTTGTGATACAGGCGGCTCTTTCCATAGGAGGTAACAAACATGTCTTCGTAACCGTCATTGTCGTAATCGCCCACGCAAGCGCCCTGGCCCCAGCCCGTATCTGTGAGGCCGGCGCGCGCCGTAACATCCGTGAACGTGCCATTGTGATTGTTGTGAAAAAGGTGGCTGGTGGGGTGCTGGCCCTTCTGCTCCTCCCCTGGAAGAAGTTCTCCGTTCACCAGGAAAATGTCGGGCCAACCATCGTTGTCATAATCGAAGATAGCGACCCCGCTGCCTGTAGCTTCGACGATGTAGTGCTTCGATGCCACGCCCCCGTTGGTGTTAAGCACCCGAATGCCGGCCTTACCAGCAAAGTCCTCGAACCACGCCGGGCCGCTATGCTGCGAAGAAGGCGGATAAACCGGTGTCCCCCCCAAGCCATGCGCCACACCGGCCAGCAGCAAAGCAAGCAAAGTTCCGGCGACCCCCGCTACTGTTTCGACCTTGCCTATCCGCATGCCAACCCTTCGCCCTCATTCTAGATCTCCCTACCTGCCACAACCCAGAATCCATAGCAGACATTTCCCCCCCGCGCTGTAAACTGTCCGCGGTAACCCTATGCTCACCCTGCGCGCCTGTGTCTCCTGGTCTTGGTACTGCTCGTCATCCCCGCGCACCCGCAGGCGCCCAACCCACCCACCACCGCAGAAGCCCAAAAACTTCTGGATGCAGGCCACCTCGAAGAAGCCTTAAAAGCCCTCGATACCCTGGCCCTCCAACAACCGGAGCCGCCCGGCGTGGAACGGCTCCGCGGCATGGCCCTCTACGAGCAGGGGAACATCCAGCCCGCCTCCGCAGCCTTCGAGAAAGCGCTGGCCCAGGATCCGTCCGACCGCGAAGCCATGCAAATGCAAGGAGTCGTGCTGTTCCGCTCCGGAAAACCAGCCGATGCTGTTCCATTGCTCGAGAAGGCTCACCTCTCTATTGCTCGCACCAACATCGACAGCAACTATGTCCTTGGCCTGTGCTATCTCGACACACGTCGTTACGAGGACGCGCGCAAAGCCTTCGCCACCCAATACAACTTCCCACCCGACTCCCCATCGGCCTATCTTTTGGCGGCAAGAATGATGTTGCGACGCGACTATCTCCCGGTTGCGGACACCTTCGCCCAGAAAGCCCTCGCGCTCAACCCAAACCTGCCCATGGCACATCTTTTGATCGGGCAGATCAGGCTGTCGCAGTCGAAATTCCCCGAAGCCATCGCGGAGTTTAACAAAGAGAGCGAACTCAATCCCCTGTACGGTGAAGTGTATGACCGGTTGGGCGACGCCTATCTGCGTCAGGGTGACTATGCTAATTCGCAAGCCTCTCTCGACCGCGCCCTGCTGCTCGAACCCAATTCCTCAGTGCCGTACATCTTGCTGGGGAAAGTCCTATTGAAGCAGCAGGATCCCTTGATGGCAAAGATGTACCTTGATAAGGCGCTCGCGATCGATCCAGGAAACTACACTACCCATACCTTGCTTGGGCAAACCTATCGTTCCCTTGGCCAGACAGCCCAGGCGTCGCATGAGTTTCAGGTGGCCGAGCAGATCCAGGCGGAGGCGCAGCCCAAACTCGAGGCGCCCAAATAACCCACGGCGGATGCAAGCATGCGGTGTGATGGAGAACTCATCGCCTCCATAGCTCTGTGGGCAACTCTGGACGTCAGTGCCCAAACGCACCAGGTCCCCGTCGGTCAGGTGAAGCAAGCCGATACAGCATGCAAAGCAGGCTATGCAGCACTCACCAGCAACGATCTCCACCACTCTACCTACGCGTTCATCACTCGGTTGGTAACAAACGCAAAGGGTCACTGCCCTGTTGTAAGGTTATGGAACCAATCAAAGGAAGCAGTAAGCGCCGGCGCCCTGCTCGGGGTTGAATTGTAGTTCCACGCATACGGCGCCAGTCCCGTGACAGCCAAAGTATCGGTAAACGTCCCCAACTGGTTCCAATTCACGCCATCGCTGCCCCAGTATGCCGTGTAGTTGTTGCCTACACGTGTCAGGCGCAGATAAGTCGGGACAGGATAAGAGGAGAACGGCGATGTCTGCAACTTCTGACTCTGCACTCCCCCCGTGATCGTGCTGACACCCAGACTGACCGTAGTCCCGGCACTGACCTCAAAGCGGATGTAATCCTTGGCATCGCCCTCCACCATCAAGCCTTGCCCATAGTATGCCTGTGAGGGCAGCAAGGTGGAATCGATCTTGACCGCCACATCGAAGTTAGCATTGCTGATTGGCTGAATCACCTGGACCGCATCCAGGGCAGGAACCGCCGCATCGTGATTGCTTCCCGCAGGCACCGTGAGGACGAGCTCTCCATTGCTCACCGCCACTGAACCACCCACCGGGGTGCTCACCTGCCACACCGCTGTGTTCAGGCTAGTCCCGGTGAATTCATCCGATACCGGCGCCCCGCTGGTTACCGGTGAATAGGTGTAGCTGGCCGAGCCCACGGCGCTCGTTGTATAGCCGCTGGCGGTAGCGATGGCTTTGACGACGGCCGAAGCGCTGATGGTGAATGGACCTGAGTAAAGCTGAGACCCCGTCGTCGGTGTGCTTCCGTCGGTGGTGTAGTAAATCGCTGCACCCGCCGTCGTCTCCGCTATCGACACACTCAACGTGCTGGGAAAGCTCGTTCCACTGGCCGGGCTAAACGTCGGCGTCGCCGCGACAGATGTCACTGGTGAATAGGTATAGCCGGCTGAACCCACGGCGCTTTGTGTATAGCCACTCGCCGTGGCAAGGGCCTTGATGCTAGTCGAAGCGCTGATGGTGAACGGACCCGAGTAAAGCTGCGATCCTGTCGTCGGTGTGCTTCCGTCCGTGGTGTAGTAAATCGCCGCGCCCGTCGTTGCATCCGCTATCGACACATTCAACGTGGAAGGGAAGGTCGTTCCACTGGCCGGGCTAAACGTCGGCGTTGCTGCCACCGGTGTGCTACCCGCCAGGTTGTGGAACCAATCAAAGGAAGCAGTGAGTGCCGGCGCGTTGCTCGGGGTGGAGTTGTAGTTCCACGCATACGGCGCCAGCCCCGTGACCGCCAAAGTATCGGTAAACGTCCCCAGCTGGTTCCAATTCACGCCATCGCTGCCCCAGTATGCCGTGTAGTTGTTGCCTACACGCGTCAGGCGCAGATAAGTCGGGACAGGATAAGAGGAGAACGGCGATGTCTGCAACTTCTGACTCTGCACTCCCCCCGTGATCGTGCTCACTCCCAGACTGACTGTAGTCCCGGCGCTGACCTCGAAGCGGATGTAATCCTTGGCATCGCCCTCCACCATCAAGCCTTGCCCATAGTATGCGTGTGCGGGCAGCAGGGTGGAATCGATCTTGACCGCCACATCGAAGTTTGCATTACTGATCGGCTGAATCGCCTGGACCGCATCCAGGGCAGGAACTGCCGCATCGTGATTGCTTCCCGCAGGCACCGTGAGGACCAGCTCTCCATTGCTCACCGCCACTGAACCACCCACCGGCGTACTCACCTGCCACACCGCGGTGTTCAGACTCGTCCCGGTGAACTCATCCGATGCCGGCGCCCCGCTGGTTACCGGTGAATAGGTGTAGCTGGCTGAGCCCACCGCGCTCTGTGTATAGCCGCTGGCGATAGCGATGGCTTTGACGATCGTCGAAGCGCTGATGGTGAAAGGACCTGAGTAAAGATGCGACCCAGTCGTCGGTGTGCTTCCATCGGTTGTGTAGTAAATTGCCGCCCCCGCCGTTGTATCCGCTATCGATACACTCAATGTCGATGGGAAGCTCGTTCCACTGGCGGGGCTAAACGTCGGCGTCGCCGTCGGTGAAGGCGCTCCCTGGATCTGGTACGTGCCTACGACGATAGGACTGTCCTGATAGCCAGTTGCCGAGGCAAAAGCGCGTATAGTGAGCGACGCTCCGCTGACTACGATCGGCGCGCCGTAAATGCTGGAAGAGTGCGTTGGCGTTGATCCATCCACCGTGTAGTAAATCGTCGCACCTGCCGTCGCACTGCTGAGGGAAACGTTCTGTGCCGAGGTATAAGTGCCGGGCAACGGATTAAATACGGGATCGGCCGCCACCTGGGTTGTCCCGGAGGTAAACGTCCACGTCTTGATGTTTTGGATCGCCGTGGATCCTCCCGCCCCCCCTGTAAAGCCCACGTAGGCAGTGTTCGCTCCGACCGTCGACGGGATATTGACCGTGAAGGTTTGGCTAAAGGTATCATTCGTAACCGTGTCTGTAAGGTTGAGCGTGAGCGTCGTACCGTTATAGACAAGTTGCGCGGCGATAGTGTCTCCGCTCGACAGCACGATGCCCGAAGAAGTGAGGTCGATCGCTGGAGTCGTCGGCACTGCGCCATTTATAAACACTCCTGTGGAGTCCGCACCCTCACCGGCGTTGCTATAAATGTCGAATTTGATCGCCACACTCTTCGCTATGCCCGCAGGCGTTCCCGTACCTGGGTTTGGTCCGTAACCCAGACCTCCTCCGATTCCGCCAAGAGCCGTCGGACCAGCATTTTGGATGGTGAAGGTAAATCCGTCCGCCACTGCACTGGCTAGCTGGAACGTGAAGTTTGTAGTGAAAGCCTGAATATTCACCGGCGTAATCCAAAAGGCGCTGCCAGCCTCGCTTTGGCCCCCATTGGTAATCTCGAGAAAATGGCTCGAGTTCACATTCGCCACACTATTTAATTGCAAACCAGTGGCACTGGGAAAGCCTCCGGCAAAATTGATGTTGCCGGACCCACCACTTTGAATCACATATGCTGCCGTGCCGACCGCACTTTGAGCAAACCCCGGTGCGGTCGCAAGTGCTTGGAGGGTGCTGCTAGTGCTCACCTGGATAGACGAGCTGTAAACGGCGGACGAGGTGGTGGGAGTAGAGCCGTCGGTGGTGTAGTAGATCACGGCTCCGGCGGTAGCATCGGAAATAGTCACCGACTGTGCCGAGGTATAGGTTCCCGTACCCGGCGAAAAGGTAGGTGTTGCCGTTGCGGTGGGCTGGATGTTGTACGTAGCACTACCCACGCTGCTAGCGCTGAAGCCCGTTGCCTGCGCAATGGCTTTGATGGTGACCGAGCCGCTGTCTACATTAATGGCTGATGTGTAAACGGTCGACGAGGTGGTAGGCGTCGATCCATCAATGGTGTAGTAGATCACCGCGCCAGGGGTTCCATCGCTGAGGGTCACGCTTTGTGCCGTGGTAAACGTTCCTCCGGCCGGAGACAATGCCGGCGTCTGCGTCACCGATCCGGCTTGCGACGTCAACGTCCAGGTAAGAATTTTCTGGCTTGAGGTCAGTCCGCCAGACCCGCCAGTGAAGCCGACATAGGCGGTATTGCTGCCGATGGTAGCCGGAATGTTGATGGGGAACGTATGCGTAAAGGTCTTATTGACCACGGCATCCGTGAGCGTCAGGATCAAATTCACGCCGTCGTAGGTCATGTGGGCGGCAATGGCGTCGCCGCTATTCAGAAAAACCCCGGACGGAGTCATGTCGATGGCCGGGAGGATGGGCTCTGCGCCATTCGTGTACAGCCCGGTTGAGTCAGTGCCCTCTCCGGAGTTGCTGTAAAAGTCGAACTTGATGGCAACACTTTTGGTGATGCCGGCCGGTGTGCCGGTGTTCGGATTCGGTCCGTAGCCCAGGCCACCCCCGATCCCGCCAAGCGCAGTCGGGCCAACGTTTTGAATCGTAAATGTGAATCCGTCGGCCTGGGCCAGCGAAAGTTGGAATGCGAAGTCGGTGGTAAAGTTCTGGATGTTAACAGGAGTGCTGTAGAAAGCGCTTCCTGCCTGGTTTGTCAGACCCGTGGTCAACTGCAGACGAGTGTCGTCTACGTTGGTTGCGCTCCCGTTCAGGGTTAGTCCGGCCACACTCGAGAAACCATTACCATAATTAATTCCTGTTCCGTTCGGCTGTATGGTGTACGAGGCCGTGGCTACGTTGCTGTTCGTCAGTCCACTGAACGTGGCAAACGCTTTGATCACGGCGCTGCTGCTGACGCTGATAGGTGCTGCATATTGTGTCGAGCTGGTGGTCGGATTCGATCCATCGGTGGTGTAATAGATCACCGCTCCCTGCGTGCTATCAGAAATCGTCACCGCCTGCGCATTTGTATAAGTCCCTGCGGCGGGCGAGAACTGCGGCGTCGGCGTTTGCGTATTGAAGGTATAGGTTGCGCTCGCGACCGGGCTCTGGAGATATCCGGTTGCACTGGCGATTGCCTGCACCGTGGCGTCTGTGGAAACCTGGAAAGACCCGGTGTATACCTTCGATCCAGTGGTCGGGGTCGAACCATCGGTCGTGTAATAGATGGCCGCGCCGTTCAGTGTATCTGTGAGAGTCACTTGTTGCGCCGCGCTATAGGTGCCCCCCGAGGGCGAAATGACCGGCGCCGGCGCCGGTTGGACTCCGTTCAAAAGTCCGTACACGTCGACCTGGCCACCTGCACCCACATAGACTTTTCCATTGGTGACCATGGGGACGGCAAACTTGACCGCAGGCCCCGCATCGTCGCGGGTCGAATTCTGATTGCTGCCGTACAATTCCTGGCCGATGTTCGTCGCATTGAACGCATACAGAATGGATGATCCATTCGAGTTATACAGATCCGTTTCCAGCGCCCACACGATGCCGTTCTGTGTGCCATTCGATGAGACGACAGGGGTGGCGCCCGGAAAGGAGGAAGTGACCGAAGATTGGGCCGTTGCGCGGTTGGGCAAAGCGCCGCTAGTGAGAGGAAACACCTTTAGCACATCGTTTTCCGCCCACATGTAAACATTCCCATTCCAGTAAGCCGGAGTGCTCCACAAGCCGTGATCCGATTGCAATGCGTTGGTAATATCCTGCAGGATGTTTGTATTACGCCCCGCGCCCGAGCCAGCATAGCCGCCCAGACTATCCCGGTTGATGACCAGAATGCGGCCCTCCTTGCCGACCTGAACGAGTTCGTGGGGATGGGCTCCGGGCTGATCGGGAAGAAGGAGAACTCCGCCGGAACCCTGATCGAGGTCCGACCCCGACAACGAAGATTGGTTGTACACCGTGAATGCATCACTGATCGCGAACCCGCCATTGGACAGGTCGTAGCGAAGCACGCTCTCTCCAAAGTCCACGTTGTTGCTGAGCGGAGGATACGACGTCATATCGCCGTTGCCGGTAGCCAGGAAAGCCCGGCCGTTGGCGCTGACGGTATCTATAGGTAGTCCAGCGCCCGACATCCAAACGGCATCGCCGGATCCGTTAGGGGACGTGCACATAGCACCCGTCTGCGCCAGCGTGGTTTCGTTGTACACCAATACCCAACCGTGCCACGGGCCATTGTCGCCATGAGCGCCAAAAGCAATGTAGATATGCCCGTTGAAGAGTCCAAGTGCGGGGCGATTGAGTTGCCATAACGTGCTCAGGCTCAGTGTGCCTCCCGAACTTCCGGAGCCCGTGCCAGGCACTGATGCCGATATGGATACCGGGCTGCCCGAGCGCTCACTCCCATCCAGAATGCTGAGCGCATGCAGCCTTTGCACGTACTTCCCGTTCTCTTTGCTTTTGGCGACCACGAAGATGGTACTCGTGTTGATATCGATCACCGGGGTGGAGCTGATGCCAATTTCGGGATGGAGGTCCTGTGTGCTGACATCCGCGGCTGGGACCGTGGTTGCGCCCGAAGCCGCTCCATGAGCGGTGCTGATCATGCTCGCCTTCCAGAGCGGCCCACTATTGGCTCCGCCATTGTTGTCGGCGTCAAACGCATAGACGGAGTCATGTTCTGTAGCAATAAAGATTACGTTATGTGTCGTCTGGTTGGGTAAGGTGAGGTTGCCGACATAGAGGGGCTGCGCATAGACCTGGCCGTCCACCGTGTAACTAAACAGCTTGCCAAACGTATTGGTGTTGACGTTGGCCGGAGTAAGAATAGTCTCCTGAGTATTTTGGCCTTGATGAGTATTGTCATAGCGCCAGGTCAAGACGTTGGGCGCTTGCGCCATGAGGGCTCCTGCTAAGCCCAGAGACAGAAAACACGGCAACAGGAACTTAAGAAGGCTTATAGTCCGAAGCGATCTGAACCGGACGAGAGAAGCGACACGAGTGGAAACCCTTGGCCGAAAAATAGGACCCTCCTACCCCAGTGGGTTGTCGGGTCACGCACTCCAGCGACGTCGCCGCAAGCCAGGCCCGCTCCACCATTGAAAAAGTTGCTTCTGACCGAACCGTTTTCGTGATCGTTTCTGTCACGAAATCGTACAGTCGAGGGGGATGGGGGGATGGTACTAGGGGGGAACTACGGGAAGTGACTAAATCGCTACCTGAATATACAACATTTGCGTCATTACCAAAGAGATTATATGAGGTATTCCTTAAAGTGAATAACAATTTGATGTGGCTTGACCAGGGCCGCAATCTGCGGGTCCAGGTTTCCGCTTGCCCGCTCAGGAATTGTGAAGCAGGTCGATTCGAACATGAAGCGTAGAAGCGTGTTGTTCGCATTAGGATCCGGGATTGTTCTTCTGGTGGGTGGATCAGCCACCGTCATCGTAGCTGAGAGCGCGCCCACGGGCTCCGAGCCTACGGGTATGGTCTGGGAAAGGCACGGAGACTGGCATCTCAATGGTAGCTCCGCTATGCTTCGGCTAGGCGAGGCAGTCCCGTCCGGTGGTTTACTTACCGCCGGTGCGGAAGGTCCGGCCCACTCGCTGATCGTACTGCTGCCTGACGGACAGCGGTTGCTCTGCGAATGCTACGACGCAAAAACCTGCGCCCAGGGCTTCCGCGTGCCCCCGATTACCCCGCAGCCTACTCCCGCAATTTGGGATATGTTTGTCGCGGTCCGAAACGTCCTTCTGCTGCGCCCAGCCGCGGCCGAAACGGTTTTTCCGCAACCGACGGGCCGAGCAGAGATGGCCGGCAATTTCGAAATGGTTGCCGCTATAGGTCCGGAAGGCGAGATCTCCATCGCTCCCGCGCTTCGCGTTTTGCCGGCGGGCCAATACTCTCTAAGCGTGATGAAGGAGAGGCAAGCACCGGGGCCCTCGTACCACTCCGCGCGTTCAGCCTCTGACCTGGAATGCGGTCCAGGCGAGAGCCCAGGTGCAAGCGGGGGCAATTGGCCTCTACCATATCCGCGTATCGGATCAGGCCTATGTACCGCGTATTGAGATCGAGGTATTGGCAACCTCTCCTGCATCCTATCCCGCGGAGTCCACGAAATTGAAACAAACCCGCGAAACTATCCTGGGTTGGAGCCACATGCAGCAGGGCTGGCCCCTTCATCCCTTCTTGCGCGCTTATCTGGAATCGCGCCCGGCCCAATGACAGCCGGCGTGCTTTTGAAAAACGTGCGCACTAAGCGCACTAGCTCCAGTTACTTCGGTCACCTATCGTTGCAAATGAGACGCAGTTAGCGTCTCAAAGAGAAGGATACAGATTAGCCTGATAAGTCGCTTTTCCCGCCAAGAAAAAACCGGCAAGAGGACATGACCTTTAGTGTTTACGCGAGGACGCTTTTAATCGTACCTCGGCGGCGGAAGCCGTGCCATTCCGTTCGAGGTTCCTTGCTGTAGCCGGCATTGCTCATGGACCTCCCGGGTAAGCGAGGCTCGCTGGTAGACTCTATCCGTGCCATAAATGCGCTCTAGTGTCTGCCAAGACGTTCCGCGAGCCAGCATCCACAGGCCTAGGCCTGCCAGCCTCGGCTGCCTCGTCGATACGCAGAAAAGCGTTCTGCATATAGCGCACAACCATCCATCGCAAAGGTTCTATCTCCCAGCGAGGGGAGCTTCTCTGTGCCAGCGGTAAGCCTTCCAGTCCGCTCTTCCGATCCGTGATCAGACCCGCAAGCAGCCGCCCTGCCAGATTGCTGGTGGAAACACCCTGCCCCGTATAGCCCATGATCGAACCGATCCGAGAACCTGCGTCGTATCGTACGGCCGGCATCCAGTCGCGAGGCATGCCTACCGGCCCACCCCACGCATGGGTGAAACGAATGCCCGCGAGCGAAGGGAACCACTCCGGCACCGAGCGGCTGGATCATCTGCACCGTGGCCGTATGAGTATCCTGCTCATCGGTGATCTTCGAACCAAAAGCGTACGGTGCGCCACGGCTGCCAAACAGGATGCGGCCGCCGGAAGTCTTGGTAAGATAAACCACAGTATTGCGGGTCGAGGAGACGCTCTCTCCGCCCTGCCAGCCGATCTGCGACCATTGCGCGGCAGTCAACGGCTCGGTAAGCGAGATGAGCGAATAAACCGGTAACAGTGACCGATGCAATGGCGGAAGGCGCGTCACATAAGCCTCTCCCGCAATCACTACTGCCCGCTTCGCGCGCAATTCTCCTCCCGGCGTGATCAGGCTGCCGGGCTTGAATCCGGTCACTGGTGTCTGCTCATAAATAACACCACCCCGCGCCTCCACCGCGCGCGCCAATCCACGTACCAATCGCCCTGGATGAAGGCTTGCGCCATCCTGCGTATACAGCGCACCCTGCACACCGGTCACGCGAATACGCTCCGCTGTTTCTTCCGCGCTGAGTAACCGGTATCGATCGCCAAGCCCCAATCGTTCGTAGGTCTTGCAGGCCGCGCGAATCGCCGGCAACTGATGCGATCCGCGCGCCAGGGTCAACACACCTCCCTGGTGAAACTGTGCATCGATGTTCTCTTCGCGGGAGACCCGACCTACCTCATGCACCGCGGCACGCATGGCCAACAGCAGATTCCGTGCCTTTTCAGCCCCGAAACGTTTTTCCAGGCCACTGGCGGTTACCGGAAAATTCGGCGAACACCAACCGCCATTGCGTCCCGACGCGCCGAATCCGGCAATCTCTTTTTCTACCACGGCAACCCGCAGCGCAGGCTCGTGAAGCAGCAGGTAATACGCCGTCCACAACCCGGAATAGCCCGCACCAAGAATGGCGACATCCACTTCGGAAGACCTGGTGAGCTGCGGACGCGGCGTTAACGCCTCGCCTGCATCCTCAAGCCAAAAGCTGTAACTGCGATAGTCCCGAACAGGAGGCTGCATTACCCGGCCAGCAGGAAACCAGCGAGAAGCGCACAAGCGATGCCGAGCCCCTCTCGTGAGGAGATCTTCTCCTGCAGGAAGAGAACGCTGAGCACGATGGTGATCACCGGGTAGAGAGACGACATGGCAATCACCGTCGAAACCTTTCCCTTCTCGATCGCCGCAAAGAAGGCGAGGAAGCCCATGAAATTGACAAAGCCGGCCGCGGCTGACCAGCCAAATCCTTCGGGAGACCAGGTGAGGTGAAAGCGCTCCAGGGCCAGCACCACGAGCCCAAAGGCCATGACCCCGGCCGCTTGAAAAATCAGCGTTTGCCGGGGCCGCGAATAGCCTGAGGCCAGCTTGCTGAAGAATCCCCATACCCCCCACGCCAGCAGGGTCAGGCATGCATAAACGATCCAGGATTTCATCAGTGGTGGCTCAAAGCCCAGACGTAGGCAGAGAGTGCCTGCACCTGGTCAGGAGTCAGTTGCGCACCGCCCATGGGCGGCATGGGACTGCGATATTCCTTCGGTTGCATCACGCCCTCGGTGATCGTTTTGGCAATACCGGCATAACTGCCGTCGCTCCACAACCATTTTGGCATCGGTTAAATCGGGGCCGAGAGGAGTTCCTTTTGCGCTGGCGCCATGGCAGCCCGCGCACGATGCTCCACCGACCTCACCGTGGTAAATACGATCGCCCAAGGCCACCATCTCAGATGTTGCTCCTGCCGGCGGAGTAAGGCCGGCATCGGGGTGCGTACCTTCGGGCGGTTTAGCAGCCGCTTGAGCGATCTCGCCCGCGGTCGCCGAAGGACCGGGGCAGGGGCCGGATGACCCTCGAACCGAGCCCCACCCACATAGGTGACGTGATAAATCCTGCCCGTGATGTCATCGGAGATATAGAGTGATCCATCGGGTGCGAGGGCGAGCCCGCTGGGTCGATGCTGCGCACTCTCTGGAGTCTCGACGGCGCCGGCGAACCCGTCGGCGAATACTTCGCACGGACCCGATGCGCGGGCGCCGGCTTCAAGCGGTTGAAACACCACGTTGTAGCCGCTCTGGGGATAGGGCGCCCGATCCCAGGAACCGTGGAAGGCAATGAACACCCCGTCGCGGTAATGAGCGGGAAATTGCTTATGGTCATAGAACACTGCGCCATTGGGGGCCCAATGCGCGGGGAAGGCCGCGACCGGACGCGTTTTGCCGGCGCAGACACCAACCTTTTTGCCCCCGTCCCCGCCGTATTCCGGGGCCAACACGAGCTTGCGCTGCACCGCGTCGTAGTAGCATTCTGGCCAACCATAGTCGCCGCCCTGCTTCAACAAAAACAACTCTTCGGCCGGCAGCGTCGCTTCCTCCTCCGGCTTATACAGGTCGGGCCAATTGGCATGCAGCTGGTCTCGTCCGTGTTGGGTTACGTATATGCGCTTGTTGGCTGCGTCGATAGCAAAACCTTCACCGTTACGAATCCCGGTAGCAAAACGATCGGCCGGAGTAAAGGGTTGCTTTGTCTTGTTGGCGTCATAGCGCCAGATCCCACCGCGGGTCTCCAGTTCCGTGCAGGGATCCGCGCCCGGCGACTTCAGCGTCCGATTCTTCAACTGGCAGGAGTTGGTCGCCGTGCCCACATCGACATACATGGATCCATCGGCAGTGATGGCAAAGGGATGCATGGGATGGTCGCCGCCCAGAGGCAAGCCGGAAACGACGGTAGTGGCGGAACCCTGGGGCACGGTCGACCCCGCAGGCAGCGTATAGCTCACGATGCGATCGTTGACCTCGGCGTAGATCGAGTCCTTGTAGAGGGCAATGCCGGAGCCGCCGGCTGCTCCGGTCTCCGCGGTTTCTCCAAAACGCTGGGTTGGCCCCGCCTTGCCTGAAGCCGCGTCCGGTTGCAGCGCGACGAGGAACCCACCACCCGGCGACTTATCGCCAGGAGGGTAGTAGTCCCCCGACCAGGTGTTGACGTAAACCACTCCATTCGGAGCTACCACCAGGTCCCGGGCGTGGCCAATGTGGTCGGCGAAGATGGTGGCGCAGAAGCCTGCCGGCAACTTGAGCCCGCTGTCGGTCTCCGGACACACCATGCTTTTGGATTGGGCGCCGACCTTCGGTTGGTCCGATATCCACGAGCTGCCAACACACAAAACGCCAAGACCGGCGACGGCGGGCAGCAGAATTTTGAAAAGGCTGGAGAATCGCATGAGCACCCCCTAGAGATGGGTAGAGCAAAATCTCCCGGCGCACCTTCAAGCAAGGTATTCCGGCGAGGGCCCGATATTTCAGCTATGCGGCCAACATCACAAACGGCCGAACTTTTTGACTGCTTCTTCGATGGACTTTGTGTTTTCGATAAACGCGTACATGCTGTGTTCTTTAAAGTCCAGTTGCTGTGACAATACCAGGACTTTGGGAGCGATTTCCCGGGGCACCACCACCACGCCATCGCTATCCGCGGCGACGATGTCGCCTGCGTTTACTTTAACGCCGTCACACACTACCGGTACGCCCGTGCCGGCGACACGATAGTGGCCGGCAGAAGTAGCAGGGGTGATCCCGCGGGCATACACGGGGAAGCCAATCTTGCGCAGATAGGCAACGTCGCGCACCGCGCCGTCAATCACCGCCCCGGAAAATTCCCGTGCAGACATCGCTGTGCCCATCAGTCCGCCCATTCCGGCGATATCCACCCCATCAGGAATGGTCATCACGTAAACCGAGTCTTTCGCTCCCTGGTCGATCGCCTGCAGCATGCCGCTCAGCGCGTTCGGGTCGTGGTTCTCTTCCTTCACCATCTTCACGGTTACGGCAAAGCCCGCAAACTTGGTGGTGAAGATGGGCTGCATGTGGTGCGTCATGTACATGCGCTGGCCGGTCAGCTGCTCAATAGCGTCGGACACTGAGGAGACCTCGACATGCCGGTATCCTGCCACCATGGCTGCCGGGTCGTTGGCATACACCGAAGCGTCGGGAAATGTCTGGCCATGCAACAGCAGCACAATCAGCGTGCAGGGAACCATCAGGGCTACAGCCAAAAGCAATTTCTTGCGGGACATCAGTTTCTCCTTCAACCTCTACCAGGCGTCTACCAATCGAGGATGGCGCCGTCGGCTGCACGAGCAACGGACGCAGCAAAAGTTTCCTGCTTGAATGGGTGTTTCGCCGCCTCTGCTTCGTCGACTTCTATGCCCAGGCCGGGAATGTCTGTCTTGATCCAGTATCCATTCTCCATTTTCAATCCATGCTTGACGACGTCCCATCGCCAGGGCACATCCGTAAGCATATCTTCCTGGATCAGGAAATTTGGTGTCGACAGGGCAAAATGCAGTGCGGCCGCATTGGCAATCGGTCCCAGCGGGTTATGCGGGGCTACGCCCATATAGTAGGTCTCCGCGGCGGCGGCTATTTTTTTGGCCTCGAGAAGGCCGCCACAATGGCATAAATCCGGTTGGACGATGTGGCACGCTTGTTGCTCGCATAGTTCGCGAAATTCGAAGCGGGACACTAGTCGCTCGCCTGTGGCTATCGGTGCACGGACTGCTTCGCGCACCTGCCGCATCGCCGGAATATTTTCCGGCGGGACTGGCTCTTCACAGAAGTATGGGCTGAATTCCTCAATGGCGTGAATATATTGAATGGCCATGGCCGGGGAAGTGCGGCCATGGAAGTCGATCATGATATCGATGTTGTCTCCCACCGCCAGGCGCAGCTTTTCAAACATGCTCGCGAATTGAAGGACATACTGCCGCCCCATGAGCGGCTCAGAATAGGGAACAAAGACAACCTTGAGCGCGGTGTACCCACGCGCCACTACCTCATGGGCGAGATCAATCAGTGGCTGCGGATCGAAAGTCTGGTAAACCGCCTTCATATCTCCGCCACCAAGATGGGTATACATCCGGACCCGGTCGCGGACCGCGCCTCCGAGGAGCCGATAGACGGGAAGACCGAGGGACTTGCCGAAGATGTCCCAGCAGGCTTGTTCCAGGCCGCTGATGGCGCTCATCCCGATCACGCCCATGCGGAAAAATGAATGGCGATAGAGTTTCTGGTAAATATGCTCGATGTTTCGCGGGTCTTCTCCGATGAGCATCGGAGCGAAATCCTCGATGGCGCCGACGACGGCGCGGGTCTTCCATTCCAGCGACGCCTCGCCCCAGCCAAACAGGCCGTCCTGGTCGGTGACGACCTTCACGAAGATCCAATTGCGCATCTCCGCGTTGACGACGACTGTTCTTATGGCTGTGATTTTCATAAAGGGTGTTGTTATGGAGAAGTGGAACCGCAGATCTCTCCACTCCGCTACGCTCCGGTCGAGATGACAATTCTATTTGAGGATAGTATTTAGCGGTTCCAATAAAGGTCCGCGGAAACTGCAGATCCCTCGGCTTCGCTCGGGATGACAAAAGGAAAGCGTGATGGTCTGTGGAAAGTAGTCGCTGTACCGGCGCGTTTTACCCACCTTGAGCGGCCTGAGGCCACGCCGTAGGCCCGTCACTCTTCCGGCCCGTAACCACTTTCCATGAAACGCTAGCCCTTTCCTTTTGTCATCCCGAGCGAAGCCGAGGGATCTGCAGTTTCCGCAGATCTTTCGTGGAAATGTTTTTTTACAGAGCGTAGAGTCCGGTTTTAGTGAGCCTTTGCCACCGCATGGCTCGTTTTCTGAGAACCCTCCGGGAGGGCCCAGGCGAATAGCACACTTCCGCCGCTGACAAGCAGATACTGGCGTCCATCGAGCTCATAGGTAATCGGGGAGCTGCCGATTTTTGCTCCCGAGCCAGCATGCCAAAGCGTCTTGCCGGTTGCGGTATCCAGAGCTAGAAAGTTTCCCGGAACGTCACCGGTGAACGTAAGCCCGGAGTCGGTGGTCAATACGCCGGATCCCGGGCTACCTTGGCCGATCTCGTGCGACCAGCGGATCTTGCCCGTCTTGTAGTCAATTGCCTCGATGACGCCCTTGCCCCACAGCCCATAATCAGCACCGGCCCATCCGTAGGCACCATCCGCCGGTTTATGGAAATAGACACTGAAGGCGTGGTGGGCACTCACGATGAATAAGCCCGTCTTGGGGTCGTAGCTGGGTGAGCGGTAGTTGGTCGCGCCAGCTTCATCCGGTGCAATCAGCACGCCGTCAGGAGACGGTTCCTTGACCGGGTCGGGAATCGGACGTCCGTCCTTGTCGACTTCCTTCGCCCAATTCACCGGGGTGAAAGGAACAGTCAGCAGGCTCTTGCCATTGGTGCGATCGAGAACGAAGAAATAGCCATTGCGGGATGCCTGCAGCAGCATCTTTCGCGGTTGGCCATGGAAGGTTCCGTCAACCAACACGGGTATCTCCACCGCATCCCAGTCGTGGGTGTCATGCGGCGAAGGTTGGAAGGACCATACCAGCTTGCCCGTGTCGGGATTGAGGGCAACAATGCTGCAGGTGTAGAGATCATCGCCTGGCCGCGCCGAGCCGTCCAACACCGGGGTCGGATTTCCAGTTCCCCAATATATAAGGTTCAGATCCGGATCATAGGTTCCGGCCATCCAGGTTGTGCCCCCGGTGGTGACGCCCGGTCCTGGCGGGGGAGTGACATGCCATTTCCATTGAATCTTGCCCGTGTCCGGGTCTACGGAAGCCAGGAAGATAGGCAGATTATCGATATCGCCGCCCACGCCCACGATCACGTGATTGCCCACAATGAACGGCGCCTCGGTTGCCCAGTAGCCCTTGTTTACATCGGCCAGCTCGATGATCCAGCGTACTTTGCCATCCTTGGCATCCAGAGAAACCAGGTGCGCGTCCGGGGAGACGAAGAAAATCGAATCCTTATATATGGCAACCCCACGCTGGCCGATGTGGTCCCCTTTATTGGGAGGATAGGTGTAGTGCCACAGCATGTGGCCGGAACGGGCATCGATGGCCCAGACGTTATCCGGCACAGTAAAGTACAAAACGCCATCGACCAGAATCGGACTCGCCTTAATTTCCGCCGGCTGCCCGGTTTGAAAGGCCCAGGCCAGGCTTAAATCCTTTACATTCTCCGGCGTAATCTGGGTCAGCTTGCTGTGTCGTTGCCCCGTATAGTCGCCATGAAAGCCGGGCCAGCTATCTGCCGGGGGATGCAGGAGCATCGCCGCGTCTACGTTCTGGGCCTGAAGCGGCTGGGACATCCCCGTCAAAACCACTGCGCTCAAGGCAAAAAACAATCCGTTCTTCAACAGCTTCATATCGGTTGGAAACCTCTAGCGCAGCGTCTGGATGTAAGCCATCAGATTATGGATATCGGCGTCGGTGTATTTGGGGAAGAGCGCAACGTGGGCCTCTACCGGGGCATCGACCTTGACCTTGACCGCGCTCACCGGCCAGGACCGATACGTTCCGGAAGCATCCCGCAATCCAACCGTGAATTCATCCAGGTATTCCAAGGTCCCGGCGACCGTCTCCCCCGAAGGGAGCGTGACCGTCGCCTTATTCTTCACGTCTTTCGGGTACAACATCCGCTCTTCCAGTTGCAGCCCCTCGTAGCGGCTGGCAATGCCAGCCAGATCCCCGGTAGGCGAATGACATTTGGCGCAACCGCCAGCCCCGTTGAAATAGGCCTTGCCGGCCTCAACGTTTCCCGTCTGCAGATCAGACACGTCAACACCTTTACGCTTGCCGCTCTGCGACATGGCTTTGGTCTGCTGGGCATGAATGAAGGCGGCTAGCTCCGTGATCTGCTCCGGGGTAAGCTGAAACGCCGGCATTCCCTTGTCGGGCCGCCCATGCAATACGACGTCCCCAATCTTGTCTCCGCCCACGTCTGCGGACACCAGTTTGGATCGGGTGAGGTCCGGACCGGTCTCTCCGCCGCCGGCATCGCGGCCATGGCAGAAAGCGCAATTTTGCTGGAAGGTCGACCCGCCGGCGGCGACCAGGTCCGTGGTATGCGGCGCCGCGGCATCGCCCCCGTGGGTAGGGCCAGCGTTCTGCGTGGTTGCCGGTGTCTGCGCAGTCGCGGCATAAATGTGCAATTGCCTGCCCTGGTAGGCGGCTAAACCGGCGACTGCCGCCAGAAATGCAAAGTCCCGAAACTTCTTCATGCTTGAGTTACCGCCTTTAGTGTTACACCTTTTTGGATCAATGGGTTGCGGCAGGCTTGGCGTGGGACGTCGTGCTCCCCTCGGTCATCCCCAACGACCACTTGATTGCCTCAAAGTACATCTTCCTGATATCCGGATCTTCCCAGGCTTCTTCGGTATGCCCCAGGGTAGAGTAGAAAACCCTTCCCTTACCGTACATCTTGCTCCACGCGACGGGAAAGTCGTGGTCGGTGCGGTGGATGCGGGGGTTGTTCTCATAGTTCAGCTTGCTGGCGTCCAGACTGAGCAGCACGTTGACCTTATCCCGGGACCAGCTTTTGGGCTGATAGATCTCGTCGTATTTCACGAATGCCTTGGGAAAATGCCGGACAGCAGGGAAGTCAGGACTCTCATTGATGATCGGCGCGTTGAAGGTCATCCACGGATGCTGATCGAACCAGCCGCCGATCATCTCCCCGTACTCCGGCCAGTTGTAATTGGTGTCCAAAGCCGCGTGAATGCCGACAAAGCCCTTGCCGTCTTCCTTGATAAACGACATTAAATCCTGCTTTTGGCTGTCGTCCATATCGAGTTCACCCGTGGTGCTGGCAAAGATGACGGCGTCGAAATAAGTGAGATTTTTGGTATTGCGCTTCAAATCCTTCTTGGTCAGCAACTCGGTGTCGGTGCGAAGCATGGTGTCCCAAAGCCCGCTTTCCTTGCCCATGTTGTAGATGGCGGCCATGGCTGCTGAGACGGAGTCGTGTTCGAAGCCCTTGGTCTGAGCGATCACCAGAACATGCTTAAGGTGAATTTGCTTGGCAGAGGGCGGAGGAGGCGGCATCTCGCTGGACTGTTGTGCTTCCGCATGGCTACCCGGAACCAGCAATTGAGGAGTGATAAAGGTCAGGAATAGGCAGAGAAACATCCGAAGAAAGCGCACCTGGACTCCTTGCAAGACTTAGAAAAAACCTGACGACGCCCGTCTCAGCGAGGCCTCAGACAGTTTTTCGCTCGGAGAGAAGTTTATTGGGGATTGCCCGCAGACGCAATTCTTTAGCGGAGCGGTCGCCGCGTCACTGGTGATCCGCCTTTCGACCTCCGCACGTCCGGAATTGCTATGGCGGACAATCTTTTGCAGACACCGCTCTATGAGCTAGCAAAGTGAAAATACGCTTTTCGGTATAGTTGTGCGGAACCCAGCCAGGTAGGCGACGTCAACCAAAGATCTTCAAGTTGTTATCCTTCAGTCAATTACCGATCAACTGAAAGATATGTGCAACTTTGGTACTTAAGTTGCATTGTAGAAGTCTGCCTAGCCGCCATTGACCGCGTTCGTCAACGCCAGCAAGTGATATCTCCCGGGTCCGATTACTTAGAAATTTCGGAGGCGTTGCATGAGCCTGTTCTCTCGATTTCTTCAAACGTTCGTAGTCCTTTCCTGCCTGGCAGTGTCTAGCGCACTCGCCCAACAAGGATCATCAGTAACCGGCAGCCTCGCCGGATCTGTCACCGATTCGAGTGGCGCGCTCATCTCCGGCGCGGACATCACGGTGATCGGTCCCCAGGGCCAGCGAACCGCCAAATCGGATGCGCTGGGGCGCTATGCCGTCGACAACCTGATCCCGGGCTACTACGACGTGACCGTCGAAGCTCCTGGATTCAAGAAGGTCGAGTCGAAGCATAACGAAGTGGTCGTGAACGTATCCTCTTCTCTGAACCTGAAGCTCTCGGTCGGCAGTACAGCGGAGCTGGTGGAGGTGAATGCGTCAGCTATCTCGATCAACACCGAGTCCAACGCCATCGACGCCAACCTCACTGACACCTTTTATAACAGCGTCCCGATGGCCAGGAACGTAGCCAGCCTCTTCTATGCGGCGCCGGGCGTCGTCACCGGTTTGGAGTCCAGCGCGGCCATGGTGCCAGGCGTGGGCGTCAACGGACCCGGAGCCTCAAATCCCTCCATCGGCGGCGCAACCGGCCTAGAGAACCTGTATGTCGTGGACGGCGTCACGATTACCGATCAGGCTTTCGGCAGCCTCGGTACTTACAACCGTTATCACGGGGCTTTGGGCAGCGGGGTCAATCTTGCCTTTATTAAAGAGGTCGACGTAAAAAGCGGTGGCTTCGAGCCGCAATACGGCAAAGCACAAGGTGGCATCGTGCAGATCGTGACCAAGTCAGGTTCCAACTCGCTCCATGGAGCGGTGGCGGCCTACTTTGGTCCCGGGAAATGGTATGCCGACCGCTACCAGTTCTACCAATTTGGCTTCAAACAAACGACGCCAGGATCGATCTTCAGCAATCCTCAATACGATGCCAGTGCCGAGTTGGGCGGTTATATTCCCCACCTTCAGAACAGGATGTTCTTCTTCGGCTCCATGAATCCCGGGTTGAACCAATACATCAATGAAGCGAACCCGGCCGCCCCCCTCTTCCGGCACGGTCCATACGCTTACAGCACCACGGTATTCAACTGGGCAGGCAAACTCACCTACAAGATGGGGGACGCCAGTCAGATTGAGGGCTCGAGCTTCGGCGATCCTTCTCGGCACAACCAGGTGCCTAACAGTCTCTCGGCGGCGAACGCCCCTTCTGTTACCAGCGCCTACAATTATGGGTCCATCGATTCCGTGTTGCGCTTGAATACGGCGTTCTCTCCCACGTTGCTGTTCACGGCGTCGTACACCTACAATCACAACCACTTTTCCGAAATACCTTCGCAGAACTTCTACCAGGTATCCGACCAGAGCGGCCTTAGCCTGCCGACCGTGATTCCCACAACCGTTACCGGCTTCGGCGCTTACGAGCCCTCCGTGAATAACACCTATAGTCTCGCTGTGGGGACGCAAAAGATTGTCACCTTTCACGGTCAACACACCCTGTCGATCGGTTACTCGTATGACCACACGAACTTCCTCGACGAACCGAGCCGATCAGGCGCCCTATTCCCCATTCCGGCGGCTAATGCGCTTGGCCAATCTCTGACATCGCTTTTCAGCAACATCCCGGCGAAGGCGCCCGGCTCTCTGACCAATGCGCTGTTCACGCTGACCGCAGCAAACGCCAGCGATTATACGGATACGACCTGCACCCAGTGCCCAACCTACCGGGGCCAGAAGGTCTATCTGACCCAGACTCGCGGAACTTACGTGGGACTGAGCGTTTTAGCAAAAGGGGTTTATCACACGGTTTATGCCAACGATTATTGGCAGATTAACCGATATATTTCATTGCTCGCCGGCGCCCGCTTTGAACAGCAGCGTACTGCGGGCACGATTCTTAGCTATGTCTTTACCGGAAATTGGTCGCCGCGTCTGGGCATCAACATCGATCCTTTCGGTGATCGCAAGACCAAGGTTTTCTTCAACTACGGCAACTACGTCTGGGCCATGCCCCTTGATGCGGCGATTCGTCAGCTAGGAAACGAGCAAGATGACACCAGCTACGCCTTTGCTCCCGAAGCAGATTCCGCAGGAAACATGGTGATCGGTCCGAATGGTGGGCCGGTACCAATGCTCGACAGTGCTCATGTGCTCAATGGTCTTCCCAGGAGGACGGTTTCCGGGGTGGTCTCGAAGTTCGGAGCGCCAAGCTTCGCCTCCTCCACGGGCGAAGGCATCCTTCCGGGGACCAAGTCCGAATACGAGACCGAATACCTGATCGGAGTAGAACGTGAACTGACGCCCGGCCTCGTCCTCAAAGCTCGGTACACAGACCGGCGCCTGCAGCGTGTTATCGAAGATATCGGCTCTCAATCGCCCGAAGGCTCGACCATAGCCTCGAACTATTACGGTGGCATCGCGAACCCCAGAGCATCGACAGACTTCACCATCAATGAAGCGGAAGTCACCTACACGCCAGCTCAATATGCGGCTGCTAACCCAGCCGGTTCCACTACCTACGCTCCTCCAGTTCCAGGTTGCACGTCGAAAAACGATACTTCCGTTTCGGTTGGTGGGTTGTTTACCAATGCTCTGAATCAGCCGGTCGGTGGTGCGTGTTTCACCAATGCTTCCACCATGGACGGTCCTCCGCCGGATGGCAAGCCGGACGGTTTTGTCGACCCAGCCCGCCGCTACCAGGCGTTGGAACTCGAACTCAACCGGCGTTTCACCAATCATTGGATGGCTGTCGTGAACTACCGCTACGCGAAGCTCTGGGGCAACTACGAAGGAGCTTACCGCAATGACAACGGTCAGTCGGACCCCGGCATCAGCTCCCTGTTCGATTTCACTGCGGGCTCACTCGGTTTGCTCGGGGACCAATTCAAGCCCGGCTACCTAAACACCGACAAGCGTAATGTGGGCAATGCGTTCCTCAGTTACAACGTCGGCGCCGGACAGCGCTTTGTTGGAATGGCGCATGGTTTGACGGTTGGTCTCGGAGCTCGCGGCCAGTCCGGAAGTCCGCTCAGCAAGTATGGCGACCACCCGATTTATCTAAGCCAGGGTGAGATTCCTGTGGGTGGCCGCGGCACTGCAGGACGTCTGCCATCGACGATGCAACTCGATTTGCACGCCGACTATCCGATCAACTTCAAAGAAAAGTACAGTGTGAAGCTAGCTTTCGACAGCTTCAACGTTACCAATAGCCAGTTCATCACCAGCAAGGTCCAATTCCTGCAGCAGCCAGCTACGGGCGTAGGTGTAACGCCAACGGTCAACCAGGACTTTGGAAGACCGTCCGCCTTTCAGGGTCCGTTCTACGCCCGAGGCAGCATTCGCTTCGAGTTTTAACTTGATAAACTCCAAGACAGCGGGGGAAAGCGCAGAGCCGCTTTCCCCCGCTGTTCCTTTTTAGGGAGAAGTCTTTTGCCGTTGCGCTACCGTTTCAACCCTTCAGTCGCGGCGGTGCTTTGCCTTCTGGGTCTCTGTTGGATCACCCTCTGCCCTGCCCGCGCCGCGGACCCGTCGCGCAACCTCGCGCCACATTACCGCCACTGGCTGAACGAGGAAGTCAACTACATCATCTCGACCGATGAGCGAAAAGCGTTTCTAGGCTTGGCGACAGATGCAGAGCGCGATCACTTCATCCAGAATTTTTGGGATCTGCGTAATCCCGATCCACGCTCCGAAAGCAACGCCTACCGCGAGGAGCACTATCGCCGCCTGGCTTACGCGAACCAGATGTTCGGCCATCCTATGTCGGGCGACGGATGGCACACGGACATGGGCCAGATCTACATCACCCTCGGGGCGCCTAAGCAAAAAGCCGATTATCAGACCGGGCAGAACGTCAAGCAGATGCAGATTTGGTTCTATCAATCCGAGACGCCCGCGCTTCCGCCCTATTTCTATATCGTCTTCTACAAGCGGAGCCCGATCGACGACTACACGCTTTACTCTCCTTATCAGGACGGTCCGGTACGCCTGGTCACCACGCTCGAGAACATGAATGACCAGAAGAAGAGCCTCGACATCATTCGTAAGTCGATGGGCGATGAAGTCGCGCGGACCACGCTCACGCTACTTCCCAGCGAGCCAGTGGATTTCTCGACCTATACTCCCAGCCTGACCTCCGACGTTCTGCTAAGCAACATTCGAGGACTGCGAGATAATCCGCTCACCATTAAGCAGATGCAGGAGCGGCGGATGAACGAGCAGGTCACCACGCGATTGCTGGTGGGGGCCGAACAGACGGAGTTGCAGACGGCTGTTTTCCGTGGGCAGGATCATCGAAGCACGGTTCACTATCTGCTTCGCTTTCGTCAACCGGAAGCCACGCTGATTGGAGCGATCGGCAAAGATCAACTCGGCTACAAGCTTATGCTGGAAACCGCTGTGCTCACCGCAGCCGGCAAGCCCGTCTATCGCGATCAATCGAGTTTGAATGCGGTCTTGAGCGCCGATGAGGCAGAGGCAGCGCGTCATCAGCCCTTCGCCGCCGCAGGCAGACTGCCGCTCGTTCCTGGAAAGTACAAACTTCTGCTCACGCTGACCAATCAGCTGAACCATGCGGCGTACCGGCAGCAGCAGGACGTCGTGGTTCCGGAACCGAGCGGGATTGGTCTGGAACTAAGCAGCCTGGTGGCGTTCTCATCGACGCCGCCGGTCTCCGATGAAGACGGTCACCTGCCGTTTGATATTTCTGGTATTCGCTTTGACGCGATTGGTATTGGCAGTGCGACGATCCACCAGGGAGAACTTCTTCGCATTTTCGCCCAGGTGTGGAGTGACGTTCCCCAGGACGGGCCGCGTGCGGGCCAGAAACTGAATTTTCGCTACTCGTATGGAAGCCTTTCCGGCGGGAATACCGAGACGGAGGTTGACGCCGTTGACGAGGAAGCTTTTGACACGAGCGGCTCTCTGTTAACGGGTAAGAAACTCGCAACGGATCACCTATCGCCCGGCAACTACAGGCTGACGGTATCGGCAGTGGAGGAAGGTGGCGATCACCATGCGTATGCCTCGCTCAATTTTCAAGTACAGCCTGCGAACGTGCCCGCAGGTCTTTGGACTGCGCATGACCCAGGGCTAGCCCAGCTCGCCGGCTTTGGGCAGGACGACTACAAACGCGGCCTGAGCGCGGCGGCGCAAGGCAATTCCGCGGACGCTGCGAAGTGGTTTGAACTTGCGGTGAATGCGACGCCGCCCTATGAACAAGGTCTACCGCGGCTGATCGGCTTGCTTTCGCAACAACAGAAGTATGCCGAGCTGGCGCAACTCGGGCAGCGGTTCGCCAAATCGCGGGTGCTCGATGAGAAGACGGTCATTCTGCTGGCCCGGGGAGTCGCTCAGTCCGGTGATATCAACCTGGCGACGCAGATTATCGAGAGTGCGCTAAGTTGGCAGTCGCCGACCGCGGACATGTACTCGACGCTCGCAGGATTTTATCGAGCGTCGGGAGACACCGCGCACGCGGCGCAACTTGAGGCGCGCGCAAAAACGTTCTGAAGAAAAATTAGTTCCTTGCGGGTGCTGCTGCTTTTGCTAATGCGCTGTCGCGCTGTTTCTCCGTGTCCGCTGCCGCAGTAGTATTTCCTGCGAGGCGGTAAGCCGCTGCCAGAGCACTGTACATGGCCGCGTCCGGTGTAGCTGCATCGACTGCCTGCCTCAGATAAGCGACAGCAATCTCCGGTTGTTGCTGGGCCAGGGCACAGAGGCCACGTCGATACAAGTTAACTACCGAGTCGGCCGTACTGGTATAAGACGGACTCGTAATGTTCCACAGCGGGCGCCGCTCTCCCCCGATCAAGCGAAAGTTGATCGCCTGGGAAGTGCTGTCATTCGTCTCCGGATCGGTAATGTGAATGACCAGGCGATAGTTGCCAGGGTGTAAATCGGCGGTGGGTATATCAGTGCCCATCAACAGATTGCCCTGGAGGTCAAAACGGGATCTGTCAATCGTTTGCGTTTGCTCTTTCTTCTCGGTCACGCCGAGTTGGCCGACTAAATAGGAGACTTCCAAAGTCTTGCCCTTCAGTGAGACAGGAGAACCCGGTTGTTCCCACAGTTGATAAATAACCCTTAGTGGATCCCCACCGACGACGGCCGTATTGTCTGCCCCGACGACCGCGAGCCTCACCCCAGAAAAGCTGAACGGCTGGTTCTGCTCGTAGTCGCGTTGGGGAGACGCCATGGAGCCAAACATCACCTGGCTCATCCCGAGTGCGTGGTCAAATGCCGGCACCAGAACGCTTCGTGTTTGCGCAAAGCTTTGTTTGGTGACGAGATTCGTCACGTCTACCTTTACGGTGTATTTGCCGGGAGTAGCGACCAGGCGCCCTGCGATTGCGAGGGGGCGGGCGCGAAGTTGGTTGACCTGATCCGACGTCAGGAATTCGTGCACCTCCTGGGTATCGGCATAGATCGGCTTGTCGTCCGGACTCAATAGCTGGGAGTCGATCGACAAAGAATAATACACGCGTTGGCTCGAGTCTTTCCCAAGCAGGAAGTCACCGGGATTGAGGAGGCGAAGGAGATAGTGAATGCTGGCCTGGTTTACAGCATCTCGAGTGGCCATTACCGACAGATCGCTATAATCCTGGCCGAGCAGAATCCGGTGAGTGACGCCTTCCAGTAAAGCCCGCCGGTTCGCCAGCAGGTCGACATTTGTCGGTAGGTTGCGATAATCGCGGATTTTATTGAGCAGCGTGTCGGACTCGAGTGTCCGCGTGCCGTTTTTATTGTCTACCGGTTCATTCGGGAAAAGCGAAAGCGTAAGATTGGCTACCTCATTCCCCAAGTCGTTTTTGATAATTTTTAACGCGGTAGGCGGGTCGTTGACCGCATTGGTGCTGGCAATCAACTTGTCCGGACCGTCCATGTATGGCGAGTAGAGCTTGTATTCCTCCGCAGCGCTCTTTTTGAAGAAGATAACCGAAAAATACGGAGCGAGCGCGCTTCCCGGATCCTGATAGAACCAGATTTCCATGGGGAGCAGGTTCATCGTATTGGGATAGGGACGCCTTTGCTGCGGAGCTCCGAGCGTGATGTAAACCATTCCCCGATCCGTGCGCCAGCCATCGTTAAAACCGCGCGCGCCAAAATTAGAGTTGGCAAACTCCAGCCGGCGATAGTGTTCTTCACGAAACGCATTCGTGGGTGAGTTTGGATCGGGATTGCGAATCGCCCAGAAATTGTCGATGAAGGCATCACGGTCGTGGTCTGAGCTCAGGCGAAGGAATGATCGCTTCTCTCGATCGGTGATGAGGTAATTGACCTCGTTGTCGAGCCAGTGCTCGTATCTCGGTGGGAGTTGGGGGTGTTGCGGTGCGGCAGTTGCTCCCTGGGGACAGAACAAGAATCCGAGTACGAAAGCTAATGCGATACTGCTCAAACGAAAACTGCGATTGAACAACAAATCTTACCTCGATTGTTTCTACTTCGATGTTTGGGGCTAAGGGGCCAAATTCTAGTGTAATTGACCGAACCAGCCGTAATTCGCTCAGAAATGGAAAAGGGGAGGGGGCTGGAAGCCCCCTCCCCTCAGGAGCGAATCGAGGACTAGAACTCGAACCTGACCGATCCGCGGCCGTAGAAAGCGCGTTGGAAAGATAGTGGCTTGAGGAAGTCAAGGTTGGTATTTCCGTAAGAGAGAGCACTGTCTTGATCGACAGCGGTGAGCGAGCGAGAGTTGGTTACGTTGAACGTGTCGAAGGTGAACTTGATCCTGTACTTTTCACCGAGTGAGAGCGGGTAGTCTGCGTGCAAGTCAAGTTGGTAGTTGGCTGCGGTAGTTCCGTACGCTCCGCGACCGCCCAATGGGATTTCGCCGGAGTTGTCGTATACGGGGTGCGCGCCCAGGTTTGTGATGGGTGTGCCCGAGGAACCGCGCAAGCCTAATCCGACAGTGAGATTTTTGGCGTAGCTCCTTGGAATGACATAAGAGCCGTACATATTCCCCGTTTGCCTGCGATCGGTGTTCAAGGGACCCGGTTTGTACTGGTCCCCCAGCATCCCGAGGACCCCAAGGGTGAAGTCAAACAACGAGGTCAATCCTGGATCAGACTGGCCGTTGTCATTGCGGTACAATCCCTCGTAATTGCCGTAGAGCTTGGCATAGCGATAGTTCATCCGCAGCATAAAACCGTGACTGAAGTTCTTATTCGCTTCCAGTTCAAACGACTGGTAGTGACGGCGCACATTTGGGGCTCCGTCTGGCTTGCCGTCCGGTGTAGGAATACCTGCGACATCTACGTTTTGACCGCAAGCCCCACCAAGGCCGGCAACTTGCGCTGCGGAATTGATGAAGGCGGTATCGCCTATGCCCGCATTATAGTTAGTAACGCAGTTTGCCGGCGCTCCATCGTTGGGAGCATTGGCGTTGAACTGATAGGGCACTGCCACTTCGTTTACAAAGTAATCAGCGTTCGCACTCGGGTTTCCGATGATGAAGTTTTGTGGCACGTTTCCTGAGAGATTGCCTTCCGGCGAAGCGCCAGACATATCGTCGATCGCCCGTAGAAGTCGACGGTCCATGTAGCGCGCACTCAGAGCGAACCCTTTGTACTGCCGTTCAATTCCCGCTACGTATTCTTCTTCAAAGTTCAGTTTGGTCTTCGGAGCAATCAGTTCGGCATAGCCGCCACCGCTGACAGAAATATTGCTGCTGACGGTCGGACCAGCAGCGGGATTTCCGCTGAGCAGGTGCGCTCCATCGAGAACTGGAACCACCGTGCCGTTGGCTGAAATGACGGCGTTGCCATTCGCGTCGGCCTGGGGAGCCCAGTTAGCGCGGTAAACGTCAAGTTCCTGGTTCAGCTCGCGAATGGCAGCGTCATCAGGAAGCTGCTGGGTATAACGTCCCCAGTTAAAGAAAAGCTTCGACTTGCGGTCCCCAAAGGGATCGACGTTGATTCCTAAACGAGGTGACCAATTGTCATTAAAGGTGTACTGCTGGACGACGCCATTAATTTGCTCCTCGTCCCAACGGATGCCAAGGTTGAGGGTGATGAAACGATTGATGGTGTAGTTGTCGTTGCCATAGATGGCGTGATAAGCCTGACTCGCGTTAGCAATCGATCCGCTATACAACCCGCGATTCTGATCCAGATAAACGTGTACGCCGTTGGGGCCGAAAGTAGGGCATATCGGGCAGTCGTCCGCCTCCTCTAACTTGAAGGCTGCGCTGGTGCTGGCGCCGATAACCAGTGGAGTATTGGAAATGTCTCCAACCGGAATCCCTGCGGAATTCGTGCTGGGGAAAATGAAGCTGTCGCCGCTATAGTTTTTGGCGAGGTCGTAGATGTTGTGGCTGAAGCCCCACCCAACCGAAAAAGTATGCGAACCAAATAATTGAACCGTTTTCTCCGTATCGATCTGGAAACCGTAATCGTGGGTGACGGGATTTTGCGTGAACCCTAATCCTTGAGCGGTAAATATGCCGGGCTGTAACTGGTCGGTGTAGTCGACGATGTTGTAGGCGTTTTGCAGGCCCACCTCATTGAAATCGCTGCGCTTGGCGGAGGCAGCCATATTGAGCTGCCAAGTCGGCGAGAGCGAGCTCGTGAGATGCAGCGTTTCACTTCGAGTGCCATAGGTCCAGCGGCTAAATCCGGTTTCGTTTGCCAAGTTGAGGTTGGGGAAAAACGGGAAGGTATCTTCATTTGCTATCCCGTAGCCGGCATTGGTCCGGGACGGATCGGCGAAGGCTGAGGCATCGATACTGGTCGCGTCGTTGATCTTGAAAGTGAGTTTTGCTGCCCAGCTGTTGACCGTTGTGTTGTTGGTGTAGGGTCCGTGACCATAGATACCGGCGGCGGAGGGAGCCAACCAATAAACACGATTCAATGCCGGGTTATAGGCACCAAAGAAGAAGAGCCTATCCTTCAGATGTACGCCGGGAACATAACCGCCGATCTCAGCGGATGTATCAAATTGCGGTTCTGAGGCGATATGTCCGTGAACGTTTACCCGGTCGAAGTAATCATCCGCATAACGCTGGCCTGAGCTCATTGCATCCGGCGCAAAAAAAGCGGCAAGAGCGCCGTGGTAGGCGGTGCCGCCAGACTTGGTCACAATTTGAATCACGCCACCGTCGCCTTTGCCATATTGAGGTTCAAAGGCGCCCGTTTTTACCTGAACTTCTTGAATGAACGTAAGGTTGATTCCAGTGCCCAATGAGCCGTAAATCGGGCTAAAAACACCCAAGCCTCCGTAACCGGCATCCGTGATGTTTACGCCGTCTGCGATGTATTGGTTTTCAAGTCCTGTGGCGCCTTCGATGGAGGGGTTTGCGGTACCAGTTCCACCGCTATTGGAAGCTCCGGGTGCGGTGTAAAAGAGGCTGCCGACGTTTCTGGCCACCGGAACCTGACTGTAGAAGGTGTTGGTCAGGTTGGAGCCGAGAGCTGTGGATGTGGTGTCGATGCCGACCGCCGTGGCGTCCACCTGAATCGTTTGAGCGACGGCACCCGTTTGCAGGACAAGGTTCACCGTGTTAACGCGACCGATTTCCGCGACAATCGACTTTGCAACGGTTTTGCTGAAGCCTTCTCGTTCGACACTGACGGTGTATGGTCCGGGCGTCAGACTTGTCGCTTCCCAATGCCCGTTAGAGCCAGTGGTGGTTGTACGTGTGTCCACGTTCCCGATAACCGTAACCTGCGCATCTGGAACAACCGCGCCGCTGCTATCGGTAACAACGCCCTGAAGGCCGCCTTTGGTTCCTGATAGCTCCTGCGCTAAGGCAGCCGGGAGGAATGCCGTGATGGCGAAGGCCAGGAGGATGGAAAAGGCGCCCATTTTGAATGGGCGACTGTGAAATCTTGAACTTGTCACGAAATCTCCTTAGAAAATGACTCCACGGGCAACTTGGGCCGGGATGGAAAGTGTTTGGTTGTTTAGGCACGGCACGAAGCTTTGTTGGAAGGCTGTCACTAGCCCGATAGAACATTCGCTGGAAACACCAGATCCAAGGGCCCGTTAAGGATGAATCCTGCAGTAATCTCGTCCCGGAACTTCATCCCACTGGGGCATTACTGAGCAATTGGGGTGCCTAAGTAACACAAAGGTGGAGTACGGCCGGAAAAAACCCCTAAGGCGCATCGAATCAGTAAATTAATCTTTCAAGCGGCAGCCCACCGCGCCCTTCGGCGAGTGCGAATATCCCATAAATCATAGGCTAAAGGTCGCTGGTCCGCTTTTTCGTACACTTTCATACCGCTCAGAAGCGTGTCTGGCCGCTTACGTGCTAGGCGGCGCCGGGCGATCTCCCCGGGGAGATCCAGGTATCCTGCGTCTCTCCTGGGAGGAGAGGCACCCGTACGCGCAGTCGCGCGAGATCTCGTGGGGTCCCGGAAATGGTTCCCGCAATCACCGTTGATCTCTTTGTGACCGCCGCTCTCTCTCCCGACGGCATTTTTATGAAATTTGGGAGAGCTCGCGCGAGTGTCGTCCGCATTGTTAGAGATTTCACGTGCCAAACCGTGTAGTTCACCTCAGCCCCGCCCGGAGAGGTAAATCATCATCCTCTCTCCACTGGATAACCCTTGAGTCTCCGCCCACTCGATTTGGGCAAAATAGCTGGCTGATCTGCTCACACAAACGCAAGTTTCGTGAACTCCTCACAAATTCACCAAAGTTTGGAGCCCTGCTTGCCAATTATAGGGAAAGCGACGGGGCCAAAGGATCAGAGGTTTTGCCTCCTGCCGCTTAACGTAGCGGACTCGTGGTCAGTATGAAACCAGGTTAAGTGGTTATTGCTCCCTGTCATCTTCAAGGTGAACATAACGAAATGGCAGGCGGCTCGTTGTTAAACCGATGAGCCAGTTCCGCTGGCGGGAGTGGCGTCCATCGTTCGGGCGCTTTCGAACTCCATTGGAGTTCGATGGAGAGTCAGCGGGTTTGCATCATCTATCAATGTCCTTTTAGCGCGGATCTGCCCAGAGCCATTCGGGGCGATCGCCCGATCAGCTAAGTATCGGTAGCACGACCAGTTTTCCATACGCATGCAGTTCTGACTGGTCTGTACGCGCTCTTAACCGGAAATGAGGATCTGAATGTTGAACCCAACACGGTTTCTTTCTGTAGAGGCCACCACGCTACGGCTCGCGGAGGCGTGCTCAGCTCGCCCCGTTTTACGCTCGGCCGCCTCTCTCGCTGTCAGCCATACAGTTATGGATACGATCGCCGCTACCCCTGCCGGCATGAGGTGTCCATTACCGGATACAAGCAACAGGGCCACAGGTGCAACGACGGACAGTCACGGATACATGCGGGACACAACTGATCAAAAGTTAGTTCGGAGGCTAGTGACGATGGAAACGATAAAGATGAGGTTAGAAGGAATGATCCGGTGTGAGGTGCGCAAGATCTGCTTCCTGGCTACATTCCTCATGCTGTGCGTGATGAGTCAAAGCGCCGCTTTTGCCCAGAGCGCGACGACCGGCAGCATCAACGGCACTGTCGTGGACAGCAGCGGGGCCGTAGTGCCGGGGGCCACTGTAACCATTACGGATTTGGCCACCAGGGATCAACGTGTGTTGACCTCCAACGCGGAAGGGCGTTTCACGGTCCCGTTCCTCAAGCCGGACAATTTCGAAGTTTCGGCAACAGCTCAGGGATTGCAATCGACCAAAACAACGGTGCAGGTGTTGACCGGCCAACAGGCGGCCGTCAATCTGACGCTTTCGCCGAATGCAACTTCGCAGACGGTCGAGGTGAGCGCAAACAACGCACAGTTAATTGATACGCAGACCTCGAACACCACCACCACGTTTACGACCGAACAATTCCAGAACCTGCCGGCGCCCGGGCGGCGACATTACCACGATTGCGTATACGGTGCCCGGCGTCGTGATGGGCGCAGGCACGCAGGGTTTCGGCTCGATCGTCTCTGACGGACTTCCGGGACTCTCGAATCTGGCCGTGATTAATGGCGCGGACTATTCCGTTTCGCTCTACAACATCGCGAATTCCGGTTCTTCCAATCTCACGCTGGGCCAGCAGGAGATCGCACAGGCAGCCGTGGTGCAAAACGGCTACAGCGTTCAGTACGGACGTCAGGCCGGCATCATCGAAACCTATACCACCAAAGCTGGAACCAACCGCTTCCACGGCTTGGCGCAATGGGACTACAACAGTGCCGGCATGAATGCGAACGACTTCTTCAACAACCAGGCCGGTATTCCCAAATCTAAAGCTGTGTCCAATCAGTACGCCGCCCAGATCGGCGGGCCCATCAAGCGCGACAAACTTTTCTTCTTTGCTGATACGGAAGGAATTCGCTACGTTCAACCCAGCACGGGTTTCGTCAATCTGCCGTCGAAGGCCATGCAAGCCAGCATCCTGGCCAACCCCAATCTTTCCGCGGGCAGCAAAGCCTTATACGGCGGCATGTTTGCAGGAACGAATGCATCCCCGGCCTGGACTGGATCAGCGCCAGTCGTAACCGGGCCCGGGTCGCAACAGGACGCGTCCGGTGCGTATGGTTGCGGAGGCCTCGCCGGGACCCCTGACTACGCGACTGGCGGAACCTTGGGTACGAGCGCCGCTGAGAGCTGCATCAATTCAGCGTTCGTGAATGTGGGCGCGCTCAACCGGGAGTGGCTGGCGGCCGGACGGCTCGATTGGAATATCAGCGACCGCCACAGAATCTTCTTCCGCGTAACGGACGATCAGGGCGAACAGCCCTCTTTCGTTAGCCTGATCAATCCTGCCTGGGACATGGTCAGCATTCAGCCGAACTACACCGGCCAACTCAACGACATCTATAGCTTCACTCCAGCGCTGACGAATCAATTGATCGTGTCCTCTCTTTATACGGGCGGTGTTTTCAAGCCGGCAAATTTAGCCGCCGCTCTCGCCTCTTCGCCCACAGAGTTCAACGAAACCAATGACGGTGGAACGAACGCACTGGCCGGTGTCGGGCAATCCTCCTTCTTCGCCAACGCCACTACGCTGGGAACGGTGTGGGACGATTTTCCGGGGGGCACCAACACGTCGCAGTACCAGGTTGTCGACGGCCTCTCCTGGCAAAAAGGGAACCACAGCTTGAGACTCGGCGCCGACTTCAAACGATATAACTTCACCGATATCGGCCTGCAGACAGCCGCTTACGGCGGGTTTTATACCTTCGGTAGTATCGCCGATCTGGCTGGGGCCTCCCTGCCTGGAAACACCGGTTCAAACTTTATCCAGGGCTTTCCGCGGTTTGCCAACATCCATAACGCCGTATACAACCTGGGAGTTTACGCTCAGGACGAATGGCGCGCGCTCCCCAACCTGTCCCTCGACTTTGGTATCCGCGTCGATCGCAACGGGAACCCAATTTGTCACGATGGTTGCTACTCACAGTACCTTGGAGGGTTTCCCAACACGTCGGCCACCCTGGACACTCCTTACAACACCACCCTCTCCGCCGGGCATAACAGTTTTGCTCCGGCCATTGAGAAGGCAATCGTCCAACCGCGCGCAGGATTCAATTTCGACATCCGCGGAGATGGGAAAACCGTCGTGCGTGGAGGGGTCGGACTATTCTCCGACAGTTTTCCAGGCCTGATTCTCGAGCAAACATTTCTATCCTTCCCCAATCGATATTTTGCAGCTGTGAATTCGGGAACGGTTGCGCAAGGGCAAGGCAGCGCCCAAGCGGTGGCGGCCGGTTCGGCGGACGCAGTGCTGAATGGGTTCTCACAAGGAGCCACCTACAACCAGATTTCTGCGGCCCTCGCGGCGCAGGGTATCCCGTTCGCACCGCCGGACTATGTAACCACTCCGCACACGTTCAAAGCTGCGCGGTACCTGGAGTTCAGCATGCAGCTTCAACGCCAGATCACCCCGACCGATGCCCTGGTTATTTCTTATGCCGGCAATCACGGTTACAACCTGTTCATCGCCAACGACCACCTCAATCAGAATGTGGGCACGTCTCTCTACGGAGCCTATGGAGACGGAACCTTTGACAACGTTCCCCTGGATTCGGCGGATCCCCGCTTCGGCGAAGGTACAGAGCTTCACCAACAATGCAATCTCCAACTACGGCGGGGTGTCGGTGCAATATAAGCACTTCGATCGCCGCGGTCTGACGACCGACGTTTCCTACACCTATTCTCACTCGCTCGATGACATCTCCAACGGAGGGAATTCGCAGCTCCCGTATAACGGAAACACATCGATCGGTTTACAGATCGCTCCGGATTTGCCATCGAGACTGATGTATTCCAACTCCGACTACGACATCCGCCATAACTTTCTTGTCGACCTCGTCTACGTGGAGCCCAATCACTTCGGCAACCGAATTGTGAATGCGGTGGGCGCGGGATGGACCCTGGGCAGCAAGGCCTACTGGCGCTCGGGACAACCCTTTAGCGTAGTGAACTTTAATGCAGAGAGCGCGTTGGGGGCGAATGGCACCGGAGGAGCCTCCACCGTGCTGGCCCAAGTGCTGAACAATAACTTCAACCACAAGTGCAATTCCTACTCCAATCCGTGTTTCCAGGATGCAGGCATCTTCAACGGGCAGGGCTTAACCGTCGATCCTGTTTCCAACAATGTTGTGCCGGTTGGGCCTGGACCATCCCCGCAAACGAACTATGGCAACGTGCCCCGGAATGCCTTCTATGGTCCTCATTACGCAGATGTGGACCTGAATCTCTATAAGGATGTCTACAAGCACGAGTCGATGACCTTCCAGATCGGCGCGCAGGCGTACAACGCACTCAACCACGTGAATTTTGCAGCCCCTGCAAATAACGCGTCGAACCCGAGTACGCTTGGCCGCATTTCTTCGGACATCAACCAACCCACTAGCCCCTACGGTTCCACCCAGGAGTCAACAGTCGCCGGCCGTGTTGTCGTAGTGCAGGGCCGCTTTCTCTTCTAGAACGAAAGCTGGCCTCGCTTCGGAGTTGATCCGGAGCGAGGCCTTTTTTTTTGGCTGTGAGTCCTTATCTAACGCGTACGTACTCTTGTGCCGGTCGCACCCCGTGGTCCGGTCGTGGTGGCGGTAACGGTCCCAGTGCCCCGGCCAGAGACGCTGCGGGTAGCCACGCCGCCATTGCGGCCGGTCACTGTTGTTTGTGAATTCCCTCCGCCGTAGGTGGTGCTGCGGGTTGCGCTCTGCCCATTGGGGCCAGTCACGGTCGCGTTGGTAGACCCCGGTCTGCGGCTCACGCTGCGCGTGCCCGTCTGACCGTTCGGGCCGGTGATGGTCGATTGAACGTTACCGCCGCCCCGGACCGTAGACCGGGTTGCGGTTTGCCCATTGGGGCCGGTGACGGTAGACGTGCTGGTGACCTGTGCGGTGGCGGCTAGACTGCAAAGGCCGATAAGTGACACGGTAACTGTACGTGATATTAAGTTCATCGTTCCTCCTGGTATGCGGCCGTTTCTGCGCCGGTTGCTTTACTCAGAACCAAAGCCTAGCCGATTGTTCCGCGGAGAATTGTAAGGAACTGTATGATCGCGCCGGTCCTACACCGTTGGTGGTAGAACTTACACTTCTTTACCGAACGACCCCATCCGGCCGTGATATCTCCATTGCAGTGCAGAACGCTGTAAGTCCTCAGAACGGAGATATCGCATGAAAATGAAATTCGTTTTTACCGTGCTTACGGTGTGCGTGCTCATGGGCCTCGGTTTTTCCGGATGCTCCGCGGGCAATCAGTCAACACCCGCAGCGACATCGTCCACCTCCACATCCTCAGGCACCGTAAACCTGGTGGTTCAGGACACCCCGCCGACCGGCATCACTGTGCTTTCCTTTCAACTGCAGATCGCGAGCGCCACGCTGCAGCCGGGATCCGTTTCGCTGATCAAACATCCCGTCACTGTCGATTTGGCACAATTGGTGACCGACACAAGTTTCCTCGCGTCCCAGGTGGTGGATTCGGGGACCTATACGAGTCTCACGCTGACGTATGCGAATCCGCAGATCACGCTGATGAATAGTTCGAACGCGCCTTTGGTCACGCCGGCCGGTACTTGCGCGGCCGGCCAGGTGTGCACGTTTTCCCCGCGGGTCAACAACGCTTCTGTCACCATCAGCTCCGGCGTGTTTCCCATCACCGTCACTGCCAGCAGCAGCACAGGATTGAACCTCGACCTCTCCATCCCCGATCTGCTGCAGTCGGATCTTTCTCTCACTTTTGCCAGCGGTCAGTCAGTGAATTTGTCTCTTCTCTCGACCCTGGCCTCCCTCACCGATCAGCAGAGCCAGATGGACGCTGTGCTGGCGACCATTCAGTCGATTAATGGACAGCAGGCAACGATTCAGACCGCTCTCGGCAACTCGTTGACCATCGGGTTGAATTCCGCAACCGCCTACAACTATCCCTCTGCCGTATGTCCTGCTGCGAGCGCGTCGTGTCTGGCCACCGGGCAAATCGTAGATCTGAACCTGAGTTTGTTGGGTGATGGGTCGCTGGTGGCGCAAAGCGTAACGTATGCCGATGCCACCGGCGGAGCGGCTGCTCGCGGAACCGTTTTGACCACACCTGCAAGTGGGGCGAACAGCTTCCAGATCCTGCTGCATCAGGTCATCCCGGGCGCCACCTCTGCGGCCAACGGGAGCCAGGTGACAATTACTCCAACCAGCGGCACGCTCTTTGCCGTGCCCTTCACCGGCTATCCCGTGGTGAGCGGGGCTAGCTTCGCCGGTACCAGCGATCTCGTGGCAGGCCAGGAAGTACTGTTGCAATTAGGCACTGGGAGTTCGTCCACCAACTACAACTCCGCTCGTGTTTATCTCGAACCGTCTCAAACTATTGGCACGGTTGCATCGGTCAATTCGGGCGCGGACTCGTTCATACTGAACGGATTGACCGGTTTGTGGACGGCCTCGAAGCCTACCGTGAACCAGATCACCTGCCAGTCGGGAGCGCAGACCACATATGAGAACCTATCGTCGGCGAGCCTGGGCGGGTTGAGCCCGGGAACTGCGATCGGGGTGAAGGGTCTGGTGTTCCATAGTGGAGGCCCAACCCTGAGCACCGTGATTGTGCGCGGGCGACAGTAATTCTTTCGAGGAGTGCATGCCAGGTACAAAGTTGCTGCTGATCGATGACGACAAGGCCTATTGCACTTCGCTGGCCCGCCTGCTGGCTATGGAGGGCTTTGAGGTAGAGGTGGCGCATACAGCCGAGGCCGGCTTTGCCGGCGCCACCGGTCAGCAGCACGAACTGGTTTTGCTCGATGTAATGCTGTCGCCAGGCGATGGGAGGAAAGTTCTGCAACGGATCCGCACGGTGAGCCAGGTGCCGGTCATCATGCTCACCGCCCGGGGTGACGAAGCAGACCGAATCAGCGGACTGGAGGGTGGAGCCGATGATTATCTGCCCAAGCCGTTCCACCCCAGAGAACTGATTGCGCGCATCCGCTCTGTGCTGCGCCGCCGCTCGGCGCCGATGCCGGTGAACGTCGTGGCGATCGGAGATCTTGAGATCCACCCGGGAACCAGGCTCGTGCTGCAGAGCAAAGAGGCAGAGGGCAAGCAGGAAATCCAGCTTACCGGCGCTGAGTTTGATTTGCTGCTTTTGTTGGTGCGCGCAGCAGGCGAGGTGTTGTCTCGCGATGACCTGGCGCAGGGTGCGCTGGGGCGCAGCGTGGCCCCTTTCGATCGCAGCATCGATAACCACATCAGCAGTCTGCGCAAAAAACTGGGAAACAAAGTCGATGGTGTAGAACGTATCCGTAGCGTTCGGGGAAATGGATACCTCTACGCCAATCAGAGCCGGGGCGAAGGGGAATGACACGCAGTATATACACGCGGATTCTAGTGTGGTTCTGGTTGGCAAACGCTGGGATCACCATGAGCATCCTCTCGATCACCCTGATCAGCGGTGCGCAGCCCTTGGGCCGCCGATGGCTGGCAGCCTCGCTGGAACTCTATGCTCAAACCGCAACGGATGCTTACCAAAGCGGCGGAGCCCCGGCCCTCAACGCTTACCTCGATCACATTCGGTCCTCGGTTTCCATGCAGGCCGCACTGATTGGCCCGAGTGGAGAGACACTCTCGCCACGTGCAGTGCCTGCGGGGAGCCTTGCGCTGGTGGAGCAGGTCCGGGCCACGGGAAAGCCCCGTTTCCATTTCGGCATCCATTGGCTCGGCACCTCGATCGTGCACACGCCGCAAGGCAATTATGTATTCGTCGCGCAGGTAGATGCGTTGCGCAGATTCAGTAGCCAACTCGGCGCGGGCGGCCTGGTCATCAAGGCGATGGCGGCGATGCTTGCTGGATGTCTCTTATGCTGGCTGCTTGCGCGCAGCATCACGGCGCCCATCAGGACATTGCAAAGCGCAGTGCGTTCGCTGGGGGAGGGAGATCTTTCCGTCCGCGTGTCGCCAAAGATTCCGCCGAGAAACGATGAGTTGACCGATCTTGCCCACGAGTTCGACCGCATGGCTGCGCAGATTGAAAGCCTGCGTAACGAGCAACACAGACTCCTGGCCGATATCTCGCATGAATTGCGCTCGCCTTTGACCAGGCTCTCGATTTCCACGGAATTGGCCAGCCGGGGCGACTCTGAATCGCTGGAACGAATGCGCAAAGATATAACCGCGCTTGACCACCTGATCGAGCAGATTCTCACCCTCACGCGCCTGGAGATTCAGCAACAGACCCGCGTGCAATCGACCACGCCGCTCAACAAGGTATTGATAGCCCTGGTGGATGACGCCGATTTCGAGGCGAGGGAACAGGGGAAGAGCGTCATCTTACAGGCCTCGCAATCCTTCTCTGTGCGCGGTGAGCCCGGGCTTTTGCGGAGCTGCCTGGAAAATGTTATCCGCAACGCAGTGCGCTTCACGCCGACTGCGACTGCTGTCCGTGTGGGGGTACAGCAGGGGCAGAGAGAGAAGAATTTGGTTGCCATCGTTACGGTTGAGGATCAAGGGAGGGGCGTGCCGGAAGATTCTCTCGAGCACATCTTCGAGCCGTTCTACCGCGTTTCGGATTCCGAGGACGATTTTTCTGATAATAGAGGTTCCGGTCTTGGTCTCTCGATCTCAGAGCGGATTGTCACGCTGTACGGCGGAACGATCCGCGCGCACAATGCGGTGAGTGGCGGGCTTGTGGTGGTGATTCAGTTGCCGCTCGCGAGCTAGGGGAGCTCTGTCCACAAACATTTCTACGAAAGGCCCGCGGAACCGCAGGTCCCTTCGCTCCGGTCGGGATGACAAGGAGAGAGTGGTGGTTCGAAGGAAGAGTGGATGCCGGGCCGGAGCCGCAGGCCGATGATTTCTCTGGTCGAAAGAACATTTCCACGAAAGGCCGGCCGAGACTTCAGATCTCGAGCGAAGCCGCGGGATCTGAAGTCTTCGCGGACCTTTCGTTACTTCGGGGCGCCAGTCTTCATTGCCTTCCGCATCTGCGTCTCCGCGTCGTCGCTCCAGTACTTGCAATTGAGTTGCAGGAATACCGAAGTATACGGAACCGTCATGGTTGTCTTCAGCACTACGATATGGAATGTTTTTCCCACCTCGTCGACTTTGGCGATGATTTGTTCATGCGGCAGTGACGTGATCTTTTGGCCCGCGAGCACGCTCTTGATTCCTTCCCGGTAAGCGTTCACTCCGGGAGCGTCTTTCTCCGGCACATAAGGCAGCTCCGCGTCCATGTACACAATCGGTCGCACGTGGATGGACTTATCAATGGTGCTCAGCACCTGGCGGATCACTTCCATCTGATCGGTGTTGGTTTCGATTGTTTCTACGCCGGTAGAACTCTGCAGCGGGTAAGCGGAATCCACGATCATGACCCAATTACGATGTCCAAGCAGAGGTAAGACCTGCGCAAGCCTGGTCTGCCAGTCCGCCGAAGGCTGTTGCGCGACCGCTCCCAGGCTGCTCGCGACCAACAACCACACTGCCAGGATCGCCTTCATACTCCCTCCAGGCTCTCTCTTCGCTTCATGCGGACTCCAACGAAGGAGTAAAGCGCTATCCCGCAGTAGCACAGAAGAGGGACCATGTAAGCCTTGGCGATACTATGCTGCGTTTGTGAAATCCAGCCCATCAGCGGTGTAAGCACCGCGCCCCCAACAATTGCCATCACGATCAGCGAGCCGCCGATCTTCGTATTCCGATCCAGCCCCTCGATGCCCAGCGCGAAAATGGTGGGGAACATCACCGACATGAAGAAACTGGTAATGAAGATGGCCCAGAGGCCCACCCAACCAGGGAAGGCGACGCCCACCGCGACCAACACGATATTCGTAAGGCTGTATATGCCCATCAGCAAGGCAGGCTTCACGTAGCGCATCAGGGCCGCGGAGCTGAACCGGCCCAGGCCAAACGCGACCAGGGTGCCGGTGAGAAAATATCCGGCGATCTTTTCCGGCTGATGCGTTCCATCCTGCACGTACTGGATAAAGTAGCTCCAGGTGCCAACCTGCGCGCCGACATATAGGAACTGCGCGACGATGGCAAAGAGAAAATTAGGGTAGCGCAGCAGTTCCTTGAAGCTGCCATGCTCTTCCTGTGGATTCTCATGTTCACGGGCGATCGTGGGAAATTTGGTTCGCGCGATCAGGAAGGCCCAAATCAGTGCGACCAAGCCAACGACCAGGTACGGCACTACGACCCGCATCGTCTCGTGTTTGAGGTACGCCTGATAGGTGTTTGCCGCCTGCATGGCGGCCGTTTGCTGCGGGGTGAGTTCAATGCCGGAGAAGATGAACACTGTCCCGGCGAGCACGCCGGTGATCGCGCCCAGGGGATTGAAGGCCTGAGAGAAATTTAAACGGCGCGCCGCACTCTCAGGAGAACCGAGCTGCGCGATAAATGGATTGGACGCTGTCTCCAGGAAGGAAAGCCCACTGGCAATGACGAAGAGCGCAAATAGAAAAAAACCGTAGCGCCCCAGCAAGGCGGCTGGCCAGAACAGAAACGCACCACTGGCAAACAAAAGCAGCCCGATTACGATGCCGAACTTGTACCCCATTTTGCGCATTAGCAACGCGGCGGGAATAGCCAGGAGAAAGTAACCCATGTAGAACGCCGACTGCACCAGCCCGGCCTGGAAACGGCTAATAGCGAACGACTTCATGAACTGGCGAATCAGCACGTCGTTCAGGTTGCTGGGAACGCCCCACATGAAGAACAGCGCGGTTACCAGAGAGAAGGGAACCGCCAGCCCCTTTGGCACCAGTGGTGGTGTCGAATCCTGCGCTACCTTTGCGTCTGTCGATGAAGGCACAAGCATTGTGCGTGTTTCCTTTCCTAGTCTCCACAAAGATGCACACGAATACCTAATTCCGCCATCATCGCGGCCTTCGCGGCCAGCGCCTGGTCCGCGACCTGGCTGGTCGGGGCATAAACCACATTCAGGTGGTTGGCCCGATGCCGAGCCATGAACTGATCACGAGTCACGCCGTGCAGCAGTGTATGCATGATCGGCCACTGCGGGGTTACCGACTTCAACCGGCGCTCTGTTTCTTGCGTGGGCAATTCGATAGCCGTGGCGCGGCCCAGGTCCACATGCAACGCGCCGCCCTCCACGAAAACGCGGCTCCAGACCACATGCCCGGGCTTGCAAACGCCGCTGAGCGTGCCCCCGCCCAGGCGGAAGTACATCGGAACCTGCCGTTCGCTCCTGGCTTTGGCATAACCACCCGCGATATGGGAAGCCGGTACCGCTCCGGAAATCTGGAACACCCAGACGAATTCGTCGATGTCTCCTCCGCTGTAGTGCTCACCCCAGCGGACGTCATGCAACGTCGTAGCCGGGTCAAGTTGCATCGCGCTCCAGACCCGGTTGGTAATCAAAGCATCGAGCCCCGCACATTCATCGACCTCGTTGAAGTGCGGCAACGGTTTCCCTGCGTATAGCTCGCGGCCTGTGGCGTCAAAAACCGGCGGCCGGTCCACATTGTTGAGCAGCCCTTCCACCAGGTCGGACGCGGGAGCCATGTCCTTCAATCCCTGCTGATACTGGATTCCAATCGCGTCGCAGCCGAACTCATCAGCGATCCGCACGGCAGCGATGTACATCTTGCACTGACCGAGAATCTGCCCGTCCGTGAGCTCGGTCTCCTCCCTGGTGCCGGTCACAAAAGTGAATCCGCGTTTGTTGAGCCAATTGCGCACTGCTTGCGCTTCGGCATCCGTGACGGCTGCCATGGCGGCCACCAGGGCCGACTGGCTAAGCCGTTCCTTGTACATCCCTGTGGGGTTCAGCAGGTTGTCCTCGATGATGGCGTTATACATGCCCATACAGCCTTCATCGAAGACGCCGAGGATTGCTTTGCGCGTCCTCAGATCGCGAGCGAGGGAGACACCCAATTCCCTCTCCGCCTGCGGCAGGCCGGAGAGCTCGAGCTCGTGCACGTGGCTCAGATCCTGTTCGACCGTGTGTTCCTGCAACCATTGCCGCAGTCCGCGGCGAAAGAAGTCATCTTTGAAATCCTTGCTCCAGAGAGTGCTGAACCTTACACCGCCCTTGTGCAGGCAGCCATTCAAATTCAGCATGCCGACCAGCCCCGGCCATTGTCCGGACCAGTTAGCCACTGTAAGAATAGGACCGCGATGATGCTGAAGCCCGGGGAAGACATGGTTGCTGTATTGCCAGACCGCTTCCGCAACAATAATTGGCGCTTCGGGATGGATCTTCATGAAAACATCCATACCCATACGCTGGTTGTAGATAAAGCCGTGTTGCAGATCGTCGCGGTACGGATGCGCGCGGCGCAGCGTGAACCCCTCCGCATGCACCGCATCCGTCAGTTGCTTTTCCATCTCGGCCTGTGCCGGCCAGCAAACCTTATTTGCGGACTGGCGCAGATCGCCACTGGCGACCAGCAAAATCTCTCCGGGAGCAACGAGCGCGGGCGATTCCAGAACCGGGACAGCATAAGAAGACATCAGCAAATCTCCTGGGCTAGGGCAACCGCCAACGATAACAGTTGCTTCTCGCCTGTGGCAAAATGAGGAGTCTAAATCCAAGCATAGACAAGGAAGCAATAAGATGGGCGCAATCTTGCCGTGGTTGCGTTACCAGGGTGGGGTGGCTATATGAATGGACCATCCATCTCCACCAGGCCTTGGGTCGTGCTGGTTGGGGGCTTTCTCGGGGCAGGAAAGACCACTCTGATCCTGGCTGCCGCGCGTGAGCTGCAAAAGCGCGGCCTGCGCAGCGCCATGGTGTGGAACGATCAGGGAAAAGACCTGGTCGACAGCAAGTACGCAGCCCTCTCCGGCATGAGATCGGGAGAGGTTACCGGAGGCTGCTTCTGCTGTCGCCTTTCCGATCTGATCGAAGCGATGAGCGATCTTCGCGCGCACGCACCCGATGTCATTTTCGCTGAGCCGGTCGGGAGCTGTACCGATCTCTCCGCCACCGTGCTCCGTCCATTGCTCCAATACAGTGATACCTATCAACTTTCGCCGCTCACGGTATTGGTCGATCCGCTCCGTGCCCTAAGCATGCTGGAAACAGAGGCGGGTCCGGACATGCGCTTCCTCTTCGATAAACAGCTGCAGGAAGCCGACCTGGTCTGCTTTACTAAGTCCGACATCTCCCCCGAATACCCGGAGGTATACGCTACTCATGTTCGCCAGCTCAGCGCGAAGACGGGGCAGGGTGTAGCCGCGTGGTTGAATGAGGTGCTCTCCGGCGCCATCGCCACCGGCGATCAGGCACTGGCGATCGACTACTCGGAATATGCACGGGCCGAGGCCGCACTCGCCTGGTTGAACCTGCGAGCGGTATTCGAACCTCAAGGTGGACTCTCTCCGGCCATGCTGCTGGGCCCCCTGCTCGATCGGCTCGATAACGCCCTGACTGCGGAACACATCTCGATCGCCCACTTAAAAGCCATTGTCAGTGCACCTACAGGATTCCTTAAAGCGGCCATCTGCGCTAACGGGCAAGAGCCCACTGTCGATGGCGACCTCGACGCCTCTCCTGCGCCCAGGCTGGAGCTACTCCTCAATCTGCGCGCAGTGGGAGAGCCGTCCCAGGTGCGCAAGATCGTCGAGCGAGAGCTGGATGCATTAGACAGCAGGCCTAGCCAGTGTGCGATGGATTGCTTCAGTCCGGCCGCGCCCGTTCCCGAACGGCGCATCGCCAAGGCGGGTTGAGAAAGCTAGAAGTTCCGGTCGCTGAACCAGGCCTGAAACCATCGCTCAAACTGTTTCCCCTGGGTCATGCGCGCCGGCGAAATGGGCAAGGGAAACGTGGCCTGGAGGATCCCGCGTGCCTGCGCAATCCACTTAAGACCCCATGGTGTGGGAAACCCGCTTAGCTGCGCAATCAATTCATCGAGTGCCTGTGTGGCCTGGGCAAACTCGACGGAACCAGCTTGTTCTCCCCACTGGTACAACGCGAGGGTCAGTTCCGGCACCGCACAGGCGACCCCGGAAATTACGCCGTCGCACACCCTGGCGCGCAGTGCAGCACTCAGCACGCTGTCATCGCCGACGATCCGGCAGGCATCGGCCCTTTGCTCCGAGAGATGACGAAGTATATCGAGCGATCCCCCGGAATCTTTGATGCCGACGATATTGGGCACTTCGGTAATGAGGGTGTGCACCGTTTCCTTCTGCAACCCTGAAGTGAACTGGGGCAGGTTGTAGAGCAGAATTGGCAGAGATGTGGCTGCCGCGACACTGCGGCTGAACTGCTCGAGATCGCCTTGCTGGTAAGGGAAGAAGTAGGGCATCGGCAACAAAAGGCCCTTAACGCCCGCGTCCTGAGCGATCCGGGCAAACATGATGGACCCTGCCGTGTCGGCCGCGCCAACCCCGCAAAGAAACTCTGCTGCATTGCCTGCAACCTCCCTGGCGGTGTTCAGCAGCGTTCGCAGTTGGGTGGGGGTGGTGATACAGAATTCACCCGTAGCCCCATTCAAAGCAAAGGAAGAGATTCCTTTATCCAGCAGAAACTCCAGCAGATTTCGCAGGGAGATAGTATCCACGCTTCCATCCGGGAGACGAGGAGTCAGCACCGCGGCGGCAACGCCGCGCACCAGCCTGGTTGTCATTGCTCCCCCTCTTCGAGTTTTAGTCAGGTCAGCTCACCCGGTACGTAATATACCATCTGGCCACTATCTGTCGACAGGCCTAAACCATCCAGCTTGATGTATGCTGTGCAGCATGAACCGCAAAGCCAGGTCACGCCAGGGGGGCGCCGATTTATCGATACGCGAGCGTGCCTACCTGCACATCCAGCAGTTGCTGCTAAGCGGCAAGCTGGAAGCGGGGAGTAGCGTCTCTGAGCAATCTCTGGCGAAAGATCTGGGTAGCAGCCGCACGCCCATCCGCGAAGCCATGAACCAGCTTGCTGCCGAGGGACTGCTGGAGCCTAGCCCGAACGGCGGCATGATCGTAACCCAGTTGGGCCGCGAGGACATTATCGAGCTCTATGAGCTGCGCGAGGCCCTCGAAGTCTACGCTGTGGGCAAGATTGCGCGTACGCCGCTACGGCCTGTCGATCGCGATCGTTTGCAGAGCCTGGTCGATGAGGTTTCCGTTTTCCGCAAGGAACTGGAGAAGTCGAAAAAAGACGCTCTCGATGAGGCGCAGATGAGTCGCTTTCTCACCTGCGACTTGGGATTTCATGCGTTGCTGATGAGTTTGGCATTCAATTCCAGGATGCAGAAAAGCATGAGCGAGACCCGTCTATTGATTAGTGTCTTTGCCATTCGGCGCAGTGGTCACAGCAAGGAAGGGCTCACCAGCATCCAGAAATATCACCAGAATATTCTGAATGCGATCCTTAAACAGGATAAGGAATTGGCGATGCGCGAGCTTTCCGAACACATCCAGGCGAGCCAGCGCGAACGAGTCAACGAATACGACCAGTGGCGCCGCGAAAACTCAATGCGGCAGAGTATGCCCGCTTTCTTCGACCATCCTACAATCACCAACCACCGATGACCCCGGGCGAATCACCCCGCTACAAGTGGTTCGTTGTAGGCATGCTATGGTTTGTCTGCTTCTTCAACTATGCCGATCGCCAGGCGATCTTCGCCGTCTTCCCGCTGATCAAGCAACAGCTTGGGCTCACCAATGTTCAACTGGGAATTGTGGGCGCTGCGTTCATGTGGATGTACGCCCTGTTCGGCCCACCGGCTGGCTGGCTGTGCGATCGCCTCCCGCGAAAGACCCTGGTGTTGGGCGGATTGATCGCGTGGTCCCTGGTCACAGCATTAACGGCGGTCTGCCACACTTACGGTCAACTCGTACTGTGCCGCGCGCTCAGCGGATTGGGGGAAGCAGTCTATCTGCCCGCCTCGATGTCTCTCATCGGCGACTATCACGGAGCGGCCACACGCTCGCGCGCCATGTCCCTTCATCAGTCGAGCGTGTATGTGGGCTCGATTGCAGGTGGTGCGCTTTCGGGCCTCATCGGGCAGTTCTATGGTTGGCGATGGAGCTTCCTACTCTTCGGCGCCGGCGGCCTCTTGTTCTCTTTCGTAATCGGAAAGTTCCTCTTGGAACCTACGCGAGGTCGCTCTGAGCAAGGAGACGGCGTGACCTCGGCGCCGCCTTCCTCCAAGGGCAATCTACTTCATGAACTCAAAGTTCTACTGGAAAGCCGCGTCGTGCGCTTGTTGATTCTGGCCTTTGTGGGCGCTAACTTTGTGGCCGTCGTCTTTCTCACCTGGATGCCGACGTTTCTCTATGGCAAGTTCCACATGAGCCTGAGCATGGCAGGATTGAACGGCACCATGTACTTACAACTCTCTTCGGTTGTAGGCGTTCTCTGCGGCGGGTTGCTGGCCGATTTCCTCACGCGGCGATTTATCGGCGGCCGCATGGTCACCCAGGGGCTGGGCCTCTTTTTGGGCATCCCGTTTTTATTTTTTACCGGCTGGGCCGCTTCCGTTCCCGCCGTAGTGCTGGGCATGATTGGCTTTGGCTATTGCAAAGGCCTGTACGATGCCAATATCTTTGCCTCGCTCTACGATGTCGTTGCGGTGAGGCAGCGCGGCATCGCTGCCGGCATGTTGAACTCTCTGGGTTGGCTTGGCGGCGGCTTCGCTCCGGTCGTGATTGCGCTCGCGGCTAACCGGTACGGGATGGGGCCGAGCATCAGCGGAACGGCGGTGGTTTACTGTCTCTCGGGAATGCTGATGCTGATGGCCGCGTGGCACACTATCTACTCTCGACCGAAGCCTGGTATTTCCTAGACTGTCTGCTGATCCCGCAAAATCAAACGTATACGTATGTATTTGCGCTGTCGACAAATTGTGGCCAGCGTAGGTATACTTCGCTTCGCGATTGGAAAGAGCGTTTTTTCCGGGGGATTCCGCTATGACTATCTTCCCGTACGAGCATTCTCCAGTGGTCCAGCCCGGCAGACCTGCCTGGAGAAAGCTCTGGCTTGTGCTGGCTCTCCTGTTGGCGTTGCCTGCCCCTGTATTGGCTCAAATCAACGCCAATGCGACCATTTCCGGGCACGTTACGGATCCGAGCGGCGCCGCCATTCCCAATGCTTCCGTGTCGATCGCGAACGATACAACCGGGGTTACGTCCGCCGTGGTTACAAATGCCGCCGGCTACTATGTCGCGACCTTTCTCAAGCCAGGCACCTATAGCATCACTGTGAGCGCTCCGGGGTTTGAGGCAGCAGTCCGCAAGAGTCTTACGTTGCAGGTACAACAGGTTGCCGAACAAGACTTCCCCCTGAGCGTTGGTCAGGTGCAACAGCAGGTGACCGTCACTGGCGGTGCACCACTGCTGAACACCGAAAGCGCGGAGTTAGGCAACGTCGTGACCCAGGAGTCGGCGCAACAGCTGCCTCTGAATGGACGCAACTTCTCACAGCTCGGCGTCCTCGTTCCTGGAGCGAACTCAGGAGCGGTCGGCAGTATCCGCTCCAGCGGGAATGGGAACGAAACTCAGAGGGCCGGCGCGGAGATCGTGGCCAACGGATCCCGCGGCAGTTTCAACCTGTTCATGGTGGATGGCCTGGACGACCGCGACCAATCAGTCGGCACGGTCAAAATTTTTCCTAACCTCGAAAGTATCGGCCAGTTCAAGGTGCAAATCGGCAACTACGATGCGGAGTTCGGTGCGGGCGGCGCGGTGGTCAACGTCATCACTCGATCAGGTTCCAACGAGTTTCACGGCTCTGCATTTGAATTCTTCCGTAACGCATCGATCGAAGCCGTTCCATTCTTTGGCAAGACCACTCCGCCTTACCAACTCAACCAGTTTGGCGGCTCCATTGGAGGGCCGATTCACCGTAACCGCACCTTCTTCTTCGCCGACTACCAGGGACTCCGCGTAAAGCAGACCAGCACATCGGTGATCAGCGAACCGACCCCCGCATTGCGCAGCGGAAACTTCAGCGCCCTCCCTGCGGTTATCTACGATCCGAATACGTACAGTGCATCCACCAACACGCGCCAGCCCTTTCCGGGAAACATCATTCCGGCCGATCGCATCAACCCCGTTGCGCAGAATCTGCTGGCCATCTTCCCCCTGCCGACCGCGAGCGGGGTTTCCAACAACCTGCTGCTCAATGTGGTGGATAGCCAGGTGCAGGATCAGTTCGACGTACGCATCGATCAGACACTAAGCGACAAAGACAGCATGTTCGGCCGCTATACCTGGGGTCGCGCCAACATCGACTATCCCGGCATACCCCTGACGATCAATGGAGCACTCAATCCCTACGCTTTTGCGCAGGGGTCGGCGACCGCCGGCTCCCTCACGGTCAACAAAGCGCCCAGCACGCAGGCGACTTTGCAGGAGGTTCATACTTTTTCGCCGACTTTCGCCAGCCAGTTCGCGCTTGGCTACACGCGCTTCTCGCTTTCAGCAATCCCGCTGAACGACGGGCATAACATATCCGACATGCTGGGCGTGCCAGGCTCGGATGTGGGCGGCGGAAACGGCATGGTGAGCCTGAGTATTTCGAGCTTTCAGGGATACAGCGAAACCAACCTGCCTGAGATTGTCCCGCAGAACACCTATCAGCTCAGCGAAACGCTGTCCTCTGTTCTGGGCACGCATTCGCTCACCTACGGCGCGAGTGTAGTTCACAACCAATTCGGCTTCGACCAACTGGCAGCGCAATCCGGCAGCCTCGGCTTTACGGGCGTCTACACTAACAATCCCGCGAAGAGTGCGGGTACGGGCTCCGCATTTGCAGACTTCCTGCTTGGCCTTCCGGCGAGTTCCTCAAAGTCCTCACTCCCCCAGGGTCAGCCCTTCGAAAGCTATTCGGAAATTGGAGCTTTCATTCAGGACTCCTGGCGGGCCTCGACCCGGTTGACGCTTACCGGAGGGTTTCGTTGGGATCTGTTCACACCGCCGACGGAGCGTGACAACCGCCAGTCCGACTTTATTCCCGGGGGCGCGGGAAATCTGGGCGTTGCCGGGCAAAATGGAGTCTCGACCGGCATCCTGCAGATGAAGAAGCTCAACTTTAGTCCACGTCTCGGAGTCGCCTATCGCGTTGGAGACGCGACCGTGGTGCGCGGCGCCTATGGCTTTTATTTCTTCAACGAGCAGGGCACTGGTGGCTCGGCGCGCTTGTTTATCAACTATCCGTTTGCGCAAACCTTTTCCGTTAACTGCTCTGCAACGTCCCCTTGCCTCAACACCTCTGCCGGCATTCCCGACGTCTCCTCTTCTTCAAACCTGCCTACAGCGGTCTATCAGCCGGTTAACAATCCGACGCCCAACGTGCAGCAGTGGAATCTCACCGTAGAGCGGCAGATCAAGTCATCGTTGGTGGCCCGTGTTTCTTATGTCGGCTCCAAGGGAACGCATCTGCCGATCGCTTTAAATCCGAACGTGGCCACACCGGGACCCGGGGCAGTAGCGAGCCGTCAACCTTACTCCGCCTTCGGAACCATCCAGGGTTGGGAGCCGATCGGCCCCTCAAGCTACAACGGGTTGCAGCTTTCCGCGGAGAAGCGGCTGCAGGCAGGACTCTCTTTTCTTGGTGCCTATACGTACAGCAAGAGCCTTGATGAAGGAGCGGGCGGTAATTCTTCCACCGGCGAGTCGCGGCTGAACGTCCAGAACCCAAATAATCTTCGAGCAAATTACGGCCTGTCCAACTTCAACTTCAAACACCGCTTTACGTTGAGTGGTATTTATCAGCTTCCGATTGGCCGCGGAAGACATTTCCTTGCGAACTCCAATCGGCTTGTGGATGGCGTCGCCGGAGGATGGCAGGTTACGAGTATCCTTACTCTTCAGTCCGGCCCGCCTCTCACTTTAAACATGTCAACCACCACCTCGAACACTGGAACCCTGCAGCGCCCCAACCGGACATGTAACGGCAACCTGCCCGCTTCCCAGCAGACCATCAAGCGGTTTTACGACACGTCGTGCTTTGTGGCTCCTGCGCTCTACACGTTTGGCAATGCCGGCCGAAATATCATCATTGGTCCGGGGTATGAGGACTGGGACCTCGGCCTGATGAAGGAGTTCCACCCCATCGAGAGGTTTGCTCTTCAATTCCGGGCAGAGTCGTTTAATGCGCTGAACCATCCGAACTTTTCGTTGCCGAATGGCAGTATTGGATCCTCTGCAGCAGGCACAATTTCGAGTACGATTGGCTCGCAAAGAGAATTTCAATTAGCTCTCCGCCTTGCCTGGTAGCTCGCCTTTTACGATTCTAGCCGGGGTTTGATGAATGCATTGGTATTCACGCAGGGACTTTGTTAAGGGCGCGTCGTTCACCTTGGCCGCGCAACGTGCTCACTGGTTTCAAGGGGCAACGCCGGGCGCGCCCATCGATCTCAAAGAATGCGTGCTCGTCACTTCGCCAAATCCAACCCCGCGCGAGACCAAGGCTCTCACTGTCCTCTCGGAAGAATGCTACAAGCGGAGCGGGCTTACCTGGAAGGTACAGTCGACTGGTAAAAATACCGCTCCGGTTACGATCTACGCGGGCCTCGCATCCAGCCTGGGGAAGGTAGGGCCACGAATCCAGCCCCTGGGATCTAATTCTGAAACGTACGCGATTCAAACGGGAAGCGACGGCGGCCGCCGATGGATAGCCGTTGCAGGGAGCGACGAACGCGGAGTCCTCTTCGGTGTGGGGCAATTGCTGCGCTTGATCGACTTTGGGCGGCAAGCAGCAACCATCGATGAAAGCCGGTTTCCGTTACAAAGCAGTCCTAAGTATCCGCTGCGTGGGCATCAGCTCGGTTATCGTCCGAAAACCAACGCATATGACGCCTGGACCGTCGAGATGTGGGACCAGTACATCCGCGACCTGGCGATCTTCGGCACCAACGCGATCGAGATCATTCCTCCCCGGTCCGATGATGAGCCAGACAGTCCTCTGTTTCCCCTCCCCCCAGCGCAAATGATGATGGAGATGTCGCGCATCGCGGATAGCTACGGACTGGATGTCTCGGTCTGGTACCCGGCGATGGACAAGGATTATGGCGATTCGCAAACGGTGAACGCTGCACTGGCAGAATGGGAAGCTATTTTCAAGATGCTGCCTCGGGTCGACGTGGTGTTTGTGCCTGGAGGCGACCCGGGCCATACGGAGCCTAAATATCTTCTGAGCCTGCTGCAAAAGCAAAAGGCAGGTTTGCGCAAATACCATCCCAAAGCGCAGATGTGGGTTTCGCCGCAATCCTTTACAGCGGACTGGATGGAGGAATTCTTCTCGATCGTATCTACAACTGAGACGAAAAGCTGGCTCGACGGCGTGGTGGTGGGGCCGCAGTCCCGGCTAACGCTACAGGAGGTACGACGACGGCTGCCCGCGCAATATCCTATCCGCTTCTACCCGGACATTACCCACAGCACCGGCTGCCAGTTCCCGGTTCCGGATTGGGATGTGGCGTATGCGCTCACCGAGGGACGGGAGACCATCAACCCCCGTCCTCTGGGCGAAGCCAATATACTGCGAAAGTTTCTACCGGAAACCATTGGCTTCATCACCTACTCCGAGGGCTGCAATGATGACTTGAATAAGTTTGTCTGGAGCGGGCTCGGATGGGATCCGAAGAGAAGCGTGATGGATGTTCTGCGCGACTTCTCCCATTACTTCGCTGGTAAGGAGCAAGCCGAGGGCCTGAGTGATGGTCTGATGAGTCTGGAGAAAAACTGGCAGGGACCCCTGGCAACCAACGCTTCTGTTGCGGTGACGCTCTCCCAATTTCAGGACATGGAGCGTGCCGCCGCGCCGGCATTGCTCGGCAATTGGCGATTCCAGCAGGCCCTCTATCGGGCTTATTTCGACGCCTACGTACAGAGCCGGCTGATAGAAGAAACCGCCCAGGTAGAGCGGGCGCTCGCTTTGCTGCGGCGGATGGAGGACATTGGCTGGACGCCGGAGCCGCTGCAGATTGGCGCGGCTCCCAGCGCCACACCTCCCAACGGCAGAGACCCAATGCTGCTGTTGGAGGAAGCCCGCGGCATATTGCAACAGTCAATGACCCAGTCAGCCAGAGGAAGCCTTAGGGGGCGGGTTTTGGAGCTGGGTGAGGCGTTGTTTCAGAGCATCCGCATGCAACTGGCAGTGGAGCGCTACCGCGGAGAGGCGGTCGTCCGGGGAACGAACCTGGATACGCTGGATTATCCAGTGAGTGATGCTCCGTGGCTGCTCAAGCAGATTTCCGAGATTCGTGAGGCCGATACGGCGAAGCAGTTAGCCGCCATACGGGCGCTGTTGCGGCGGACCGACCCTGGTCCCGGCGGGTTCTACGACGACTTAGGCAACGTCTCTAATCGTCCGCATTTGCTCCCCGGGGAAGGGGCGGAGCGAGACCCTGAATTCCGTAATACTCCGCTCACCGGCTTCCTCTATCCCGACGTGCTCGGCAGTCGTGCCCCTTTAGCATGGAAGCGCTGGGCTGAATCGCTCTTCGATGCGCCGCTGAAAATGCATTACACCGGGTTGGATCCGAAGGCGCACTATCGTTTGCGAGTTGTGTACAGCGGCGATCAGCCCACGAAAAAGATGCGGTTGGTTGCGAATGAGCAGGTGGAGATTCATCCCTTTTTGCAGCGGCCCTGGCCTCCGGTTCCGCAGGAATTCGACATCCCCGCCGCCGCTACGGCTGGTGGGGAGCTGACGCTTTCCTGGACACGCGAGCAAGGCCAAGGGGGGTCTGGGCGTGGCTGCCAGGTTTCTGAGGTGTGGTTGATGAATACTGGGCTTCGCTCCGGATGACAAAGGGGGGAGTGGGGCTCCCGGTCGGCATTCGTTGCACGGATCCCAGGTCTCAAAAGCGAGACCTGGGGCACCCTTCGGTTTTTACCGACACTGCAGGCTAGGGTCAAGTCCAGCCGCTCTCTCGGCGCGCTGTGGAGGGGTAATAAAGCGTCAAACGCGCTTGGCGTTGACTTTCGTGGCGAGGCCCAGCTTTTCCAGCATCCAGATCCCGATGTAGTTCACGTCCAGCTCGTACCAGGCCATCCCGTGGCGCGCCGAAACCGGGTGTGCGTGATGGTTGTTGTGCCATCCTTCTCCGCCGGTCAGCAAGGCTACCCACCAGTTGTTGCGGGAGTCATCCCGGGTATCGAATCGGCGCGAACCCCACATGTGGGTCGCCGAGTTTACCAGCCAGGTTACGTGCAACCCGATCGTGACCCTGAGGGCGATGCCCCAAAGTACCCACGACCAGCCGCCCAGCGCGAGCAAACCAAATCCCATCAGGGTTACTGGTAACCAGTGATAACGGTTTAGCCAGCGGTAGAAACCCTGCTTCATCAGGTCGGGAGCATAGCGCTTGAGGATGGCGCTTTCGTTGTGTAGCGAGCCGTTGAGAATCCAGCCCATGTGCGACCACCACTTGCCGTCTCGTGGGGAATGGGGATCGCCCGGCTTGTCGGTGAATTGGTGGTGCAGGCGATGCACGGCGACCCAGTAAACCGGGCTGCCCTGCAAAGCCATGGTGCCCATGATGGCCATCGTGTACTCCAGCCATTTAGGGACCACGTAGCCCCGATGCGTCAGTAAACGGTGATAAGACAACCCGATACCGATGTTCTGAGTCATAACCCAGGTCACGGCAAATACCGCCAGGGCCGACCAGCGGAACATGAAAAAGGCTGCGACGGCCGCCACATGGAAGATTCCGATTACCAGGGCAAACTGCCAGTGAAACTTACCTGGGTTGGGCTCAAGTGCGGCTTGTAGTTCGGCAGTTTCGGAGGCCGGGCCGGCGGGATTTGCAATGGTTGCCATCGCAAATAGGCTATTCGGCGTAAGCACCTGCGGGTGTAAGAGTTACGTAATATCTTAAATTACTGAGTTTGCTCGCAATGCGGTTTACGATTATGACCAAATCGGACGTATACTGAATATGCGACCGACCCGGTCGCCATTGCATCTTAAGGTAATCGGGAATGCTCAGGCTCACCAAGAAAGCGGACTACGGCTTAATGGCCTTGAAGTTCCTGGCTGAGCGCGCAGATATGCCTTCCCTGAGCGCAAAAGATATTGCCGAGGCCTACGGCATTCCACCGCAACTGCTGGCCAAGATTTTGCAGCGGCTTACCAAGGCAGGGCTACTTCGATCCCATGCCGGAACCAATGGCGGATATGCGCTTTCGCGGCCGCCGGAGGAGATTACAGCCTTTGAAGTGATTGGCGCCATCGACGGGCCACTTTTTATCACTTCCTGCGAGACCGGGCCCCATGGTTGCGATCTTACCGATAGCTGCACCGTCAGGGAGCCGTTACGGAAGGTCAACGAAAGCATAGCCGGGGTGTTGAAGGCTATTCGGGTATCCGACTTATGTGAGCCGGAGCACACCCGCAGGTACCACGGCAGAACAGTCGAATCCGTATTGGTTAGCCTCGGTGGCTGACCAGGGCAAGAGTATTGAGCTGGAAGTTTCAGGAGAGCAAATGAGCACCGTTGAGAACGCAGTGAAGGCGCCGGCAAACGTGAAGTTGCCAATTTACATGGACGACCACGCGACCACGCCGATGGATCCCCGCGTGCTCGAGGCGATGTTGCCGTTCTTCACCAACAAATTCGGCAACGCGGCCAGCCGAAACCACTCCTTTGGGTGGGAGGCCGAGCAGGCAGTTGAACACGCCCGTGAGCAAGTGGCAAAGCTGATTGGCGCCAGTGCCAAGGAGATCATCTTTACCTCCGGCGCCACCGAGAGCAACAATCTCGCGATTAAGGGCATTGCGGAAATGTACCGGGAACGCGGCAACCACATCATTACCCAGGTAACTGAGCACAAAGCGGTACTGGACGCTTGTAAGCGCCTGGAAAAGTATGGCTATCGCGTCACCTATCTGCCGGTAAAAGCGGACGGCCTGATCGACCTCGAAGACCTGAAACGTGCCATCGACGACAAGACCATCCTGGTCTCGATCATGTTTGCCAACAACGAGATAGGCGTAATTCAACCGGTCGCGGAGATTGGCAAGATCTGCCACGAGCGCAACGTCATCTTCCACACCGACGCGGTCCAGGCGGTGGGCAAGGTTCCGGTCGACGTCAACTCGATGAATATCGATTGTTTGTCCCTGACCGGGCACAAGATTTACGGACCTAAGGGTTGCGGCGCCTTATACGTTCGGCGGCGTAATCCCCGGGTGCAGATCTCCGGGCAGATCGATGGTGGTGGGCATGAACGCGGCATGCGTTCAGGGACGCTCAATGTCCCCGGCATTGTCGGCCTGGGCAAGGCTTGCGAGATAGCCGGCCAGGAAATGGCGGCAGAAGCCGATCGCCTGGGTAAACTCCGCGACAAGCTGAAAGCGAAGCTGATGGCGAACCTGGACTACCTCCACGTAAACGGCTCCATGGAGCATCGTCTGCCGGCCAACCTGAATGTCAGCTTTGTCTACGTCGAAGGTGAGTCGTTGCTGATGGGCATTAACGATGTTGCAGTTTCCAGCGGATCTGCCTGCACCTCCGCCTCACTTGAACCATCTTATGTATTGAAGGCTTTGGGTCTGGGCGACGATGTCGCTCACAGTTCCATCCGTTTTGGTTTGGGCCGCTTCAACACCGAAGCTGAAGTGGATTACGTAGCAGACAAGGTAATTGATGTAGTACAGAAACTGCGTGAGCTTTCGCCGCTGTATGAGATGGTGAAAGAAGGCATCGATATTTCGAAAATCGAATGGCAGGCGCACTAAAACGCGTTCACACGAATTGAGGAGAAACAAATGGCATATAGCGACAAGGTAATCGACCACTACAACAATCCGCGGAACGTGGGCCAGATGGACAAAACCCAGTCTGAGGTTGGTACTGGCCTGGTCGGAGCTCCGGAATGCGGTGATGTCATGCGCTTGCAGATCAGGGTCAATCCTGAAACTCAGGTAATCGAAGAAGCAAAATTCAAGACCTTTGGCTGCGGTTCTGCCATCGCGTCCTCGTCGCTCGCGACCGAGTGGGTCAAGGGCAAAACGGTTGAAGAAGCGATGCAGATCAAGAACACCGACATCGTGAAGGAACTGGCATTGCCGCCGGTCAAGATTCACTGCTCAGTGTTGGCGGAAGATGCTATCCGCGCAGCGATCGGCGACTGGAAGAAGAAAAACGGAGTCACCGAGACCGCGGAAGCCACAGCTTCCGTTGCTCACTAAGCAGGCAAGATGGAATCAGCCGTCCTCAATGCGGAGAATGCCGCGCCGAATCAGAAGGGCATCCAGGTCACGGAACGCGCTCTGAAGCGGATTCGCGTAGCCATGGCCAAAGAAGGGGTCTCCCCCGAGCAGGGGGGACTCCGCCTCGGCATTCAGGGCGGCGGGTGTTCCGGTCTGTCTTATAACATTCGGTTCGACTCGCAGCCGCGAGAACGGGACCGCGTTTACAACTTTGAAGATGTGCGCATCTTTGTGGATCCCAAGTCTTTTATCTACCTCCATGGCATGATTCTTGACTACGAAGAGACGCTGATGCGGCAAGGCTTTAACTTCATCAATCCACATTCGACCAAGTCCTGCGGTTGCGGGTCATCTTTTTCGGCCTAGACACGCCGGGGTCGCTCCGCCTTATGCAAATTATGGAAAGAGTCAGTGTGCCGGCAAAGTGCTGGTCCTGCGGCCAGGATGTCGCGGACGGCCAACCTTTCTGCGGATCCTGTGGCAAGGTGCAGCCCCCGCGCCAGGCGGATTACTTCGGCATGTTTGGCCTGCCGCCTAAGCTCGACCTTGATGTGCAGGCGCTGGAAAAGCAGTTCTATCGCTATAGCCGCAAGCTGCATCCGGATCTTCATGCTCGAGCCTCACAGCAGGAGCAGGACTGGAGCCTGGCGCAGGCTTCGCTGCTCAATGATGCCTACCGCACTCTGAAAAATCCTCTGGACCGGACTAAATATCTGCTTCGGTTGGAAGGTGTGCAGTTCGAGGAAGACCGCGGTCCGAATCCATCCAAGGTCCCTGCGGATCTTTTGGAGGAAGTTTTTGAGTTGAATATGCAACTCGAGGAGTTGCGCCAGAACCAGAAGATGGGCGAGGACGATCCGCAGTTGCGCCGCGATCTGGAAGCCGCGAAGAAGCAGTTTGCCGCGCAGCTCAGCGCGCTCGATGAGCAGGTGCGCTCACGATGGTCGGCCTGGGATGAAGCCTGGGAAAAGAACGACGAGGCAAAGAAGACCGCGGCGAAAGAAGCAATGACCGCGTTGTTGCAGCGCCGCAGCTATCTGCAAAACCTGGTGCGCGACGTGGATCAGACCCTGGGAGGGTCTTAAGATTTATGGCGGATGAGCGCGTAGTCGGTATTGATCTGGGCACGACCAACTCGTTAGTCGCCTTCATGCAAGGGGAGAAGCCCATCGTCATCCCTGGGGAAGATGGGCTGAATCTGGTGCCATCGGTGGTGGCGTTAGGCCCTGTTCGTGACGGCGCACGGCCTGCGATGCTGGTCGGCAACGGAGCGCGCACCACTTTGTTGGGAACGCCGGAACGGGCGATTTATTCCGTCAAGCGGCTCATGGGCCGCGGTGTCGAAGATGTTACCGAGGAACTTAAGTTCTTTCCCTTCCGCCTGGTCGAGAATATTCAACCCGGCGAAGTGTTGCGGATTCGCCTGGGCGACTCAGACTTCACGCCGCCCGAGATTTCCGCGCACATCCTGCGCCAACTCAAGCGCAACGCGGAACGGTATTTTGGTGCGCCGGTGACCCAGGCAGTCATCACCGTGCCTGCGTACTTCAACGATGCGCAGCGGCAGGCAACGAAGGATGCGGGACGCATGGCGGGCCTAGAGGTCCTGCGCCTGGTGAATGAGCCGACAGCCGCAGCGTTGGCCTATGGGCTCGATCGCCAAAAAGAAGGCATCATCGCCGTCTATGACTTCGGTGGTGGCACCTTCGACATCTCCATCCTCAAGCTGCATGAAGGCATCTTTGAAGTGATCGCCACCAATGGCGATACTCATTTGGGCGGCGACGACATCGACAACCTCCTGATTGCGATTGCCCTGGACGATATCGCCGGCGATGCAGGCGCCGATTTGCGCCGGAATCCGGAGGCCATCCAGGCGATTCGCAAAGCAGTGATCGAGGCCAAGATCGCGCTTTCGTCGCAGTCCGTGGCACAAATTGATATCCAGCTCCCGCAAGGCGGCCGCTATAGCAGGGAACTGTCGCGCGAACAATTTGAACAGCTTATTCAACCGGTCGTTGCTCGCACCATGGCGCCCTGCCGCGACGCGTTACGTGATGCGGCGCTCACTGCCGATCAGATCGACGAGGTCGTGTTGGTCGGGGGTTCCACACGAATCCCCCTGGTGCAGCGCCTGGTGAGCGATGTGTTTGAGCTCCCACGCCGCGGCAAACAGCCGCGCACGGAGCTTAACCCGGATGAAGTGGTCGCGCTCGGCGCAGCCGTGCAAGCCAATATCCTGGGCGGAGGATCCAAGGCTACCGAGGATATGCTGCTCCTCGATGTGACCCCGCTATCGTTAGGCATCGAAGCCCTGGGCGGCGTGGTTGCGAAGATTATCCAGCGCAACTCGACTATCCCTGCCTCCGCCTCCGAGTCGTTTACCACCGGGGTGGATGGACAAACCAATGTCGCCATCCATGTGCTCCAGGGCGAGCGCGAGATGGCCAAAGACTGCCGCTCGCTGGCGCGCTTCGATCTTAAGGGGATTCCACCCATGAGCGCAGGCTTGCCGCGCATCGAGGTCAAGTTCCTGATCGACGCCAATGGCATCCTGAACGTTTCCGCGCTGGAGCAGCGCAGCGGCAAGCAGGCGGAGGTATCGGTGAAACCCGCCTATGGCTTGACGGATGAGCAGGTGGAATCGATGATCCTCGACTCTTTCGATCATGCCGAAGACGATATTCATCTTCGCCAGTTGGTGGAAGCGAGGAACGAAGCCGAAACGATCCTGAGCGCGGTGCAGAAGGCTCCTTCCCACCCTGCGTGGCAGTTGCTCGAACCCGACGAACGTACCGAAATCAACGCTCTGAGCGCGGAGCTCAGCGTGCTTAAGCAGGGCGACGATCTGCAGGCGTTGCGTGCGGGCACAGAGGCTCTGGACAAAGCCACCCACCGTTTCGCTGAGCTTATGATGGACGCTGCTGTCTCCACCGCGATCAAGGGGCAAACGATGCAATCTGCGAGAGAAAGCCTGGGCCAGGGTCCTACTGCTCCGCATCCCATAGCCCAGGCCGAGTTCATAGAAAGAAAATAAAGCTGATGACTGACAACATGGTTCGCGTCACATTTCTTCCTGAGGGCCGTACAGTGGAATTTCCCTACGGCACCCTCCCCTATGGGCATCATGGAAAGCCCATGTCATTTCTCGATGTGGCCGAACACTTCGACATCTTTCTCGATCACGCCTGTGGCGGCGTATGCGCCTGTACCACCTGTCATATCTGGGCCAAGGAGGGCGCCGATGCCCTCACGCCGGCGGACGATGACGAGCTTGACCGGCTGGATATGGCGGCGGATCAGCAGCTCAATTCACGACTTGGCTGCCAGGCCGTGATCACCGGACCGGGAAACTACGTAGTGGAGATTCCCAAGTGGAATCGCAACTATGTCTCCGAGGGCAAGCCGTTGACGATGTCGGAAGGGAAATAGGGAGCAGGCGATGGCGCGTGAAATTACCTGGAGTGACGCGGAAGAAATCGGCATTCAGTTGCAGGAAAAGTATCCCGAGTTGGATCCCCTCAGCGTGCGGTTTACCGACCTGCATAAGTACGTAACCCAGTTGGAAGGCTTCGCGGACGACCCAACGAAATCAAATGAGTCCAAGCTCGAAGCCATCCAAATGGCGTGGCACGAAGAGTTTGAAGACGCCAAATAGCGGAGAACATTTCCACGAAAGGTCCGCGGATCTGCAGTTCTACGGATCTCTCCTGGAAACGTCAGATCTTCCGAATAGCCGTATTTGCCTTGACGCCCACGGCACGCGGCATCCGGGCTAGCTCCGCATCGGTCGAGGCGTCAGGAACCGAGCACCCAGGGGTGATGATGTACTTGCTTCCCGCCTGCTCCCGAGCCAAAGTCCATTGCTTTCGAATCTCCTCCGTCGTGAGCTTATCGAAATCCACTTCATCTACGCCGCCGGCGATCGCCTGGGAATAGTCCTTGCGAACCTCAGTGACAGGAATACCGCTGGTCTTCACCGAATAATTAATAACCGGCGCCTGAAAATCCTTGAACTGATCCAGGTACGGCGCTTCCAGCGTGTGCAGGTGCAGCAGTGTCAGCTTGGTATCCGCCAGGGCCGCAAGCACGCGTTTATCGTATGGCTTGCTGTAGCGCTCGTAATCAGCGACCGAGCCAAACTTGCTGGTGGCGTTGAAAATGCTGACCAAAGTCCCGGAGCAGCCTATCTCCTGCGACCGGCGGATATGATGGATGGTCGACTGCGTGATCGCCTCCATCGCCTGTTCCCAGCCTGCCGTGTTTTCCTTCTGGAAGTCATGAATGCTCTTGATGACATCCGAACGATCCTCTCCACCCTTCTTCCCGGCAAACTCGGGTTCAGCCGCCAACAACAACATCGCTGTCATGTAAGGGCCATAGAGCGTGTCGATAAAATAGGCGTCCCCGTTCAAGCCATCCCGCACCAACTCCAGCGTTCGCAGTTGCTCGGGATAGGGCGTTTGCAAAGGTTCCAACTCATACCACTTCCCGGTCTTTGATCGCGGATAGTCAAAGTCGTTCATCACTTTGACAAAGTCGGTATCGTACCTGCGATGGAATTCCAGGTGATCCTGCGCTTCGAGTTCCGCGGTCGGGCGCTTGTAGTGGTGCCACATGCTGAAAGGAGGGCGGTCCAGGTCCTCACCGCGCAGTGCGCGGTCAACACGCTCCTTATGCGAAAGACGGGTTGGCGATGCCAACGATGACGGGACTGCCGTCATCGCCGTCACTGCACCCATCGCGGAAATAAATTGCCGGCGGTTCATCAAACTCGTCTCCTTTTCAACGCCACTCAAACGCACCACGGAAGAGTTGAATATCGGCGGCCTTCTGCGCCTCATAATAAATCGACAACACATCGAAACGTACCTGGTCTGGGGTATCGGTCAGAGCAAGAAGATACTGCCGCGCGATCCGTCGCAACACCCGGGTTTTGTCGTGATCGACGGCGGATTCTGCCGTCGCAACGTTACGGCTAGTGCGCGTCTTCACTTCGATAAAACAGAGCGTGTTTCCTTCCCAGCCCACTAAATCAAGATCGCCGCGAACCTTACCGCTACGCCAGTCTCGGGCCACCACTGTGTATCCATGCCGCCGCAGGTAAAAGAAGGCTGCTTCCTCTCCACGCCGCCCCAACTCCAGGTGTGCCGGACCCCCAATGCCGAACCGGGCAGTGAGAGAGTCACTCAGGTGGACAAACCCCTCCAGCAGCCGCAGCGTGAGCATGCGCCCTATTCTATGCCCGGAGTTATCCAGGAGACCGGCTAAACTACTGGAAGCGATTCACGTGAAGACTCCCATCACCATCTCGAAAGAAGATTATCTGAAGGCCGTTCTCGAAGCGGAGAGCGAAGGGCAAGAGGTGATTCCTGCAACCCTGGCCCACTGGCTTTCTGTTTCCCCGCCCGCCGTCACCATGGCCATCAAGCGCTTAAGGCGCGACGGATATCTCGATGTCAGGCCGGACGGGATTGTCCGCCTAACCCCCAAAGGAAAAGAGACTGCCTATCGCACTGCCTTGCGTCACCATCTGATCGAGCGCATGTTGGCGGAGATGTTCGGGATGGAATGGTACGAGGTCCACGATGAAGCAGAGCGCCTGGAGCATGCGGTGTCGCCGGCGTTCGAAGCCAAGCTGCTGGAAAGACTGGGCTCCAAAGGGACCTGCCCGCATGGCAATTGGGTGTTGCCGGAAACTCCTGAAGAGCGCGGGAAACGCGGGATGGTCCTGCTATCCGAAGCCAAAGAGGAAGCCGGCTACACCGTGGTAAGCCTCTACGAACGCGACCCAAAACTGCTGCTTTTCCTGCATCAGGCGGGCATTTCCCCCGGTGGGCGGGTAAACGTATTGGCGAAAAATTACGACCGGACGATCTCCATCGAAACCTCCGTCGGGCGGTCCACCCTGGGCCATCCCGCGGCGGAGAAGGTATGGGTAAAGCGCCGGGGGAAAACTTAGAGACAATTTAGTCTTAAGATGAATCTAGTAGAAGGAAACCGAGGTTTCCGGTGCGATTCCCAAAGTAACGGAAGAGTCGAGAGTTGTCGCATTGTGAACCGGAGTCATTGAGGTAGCCTCGATGCGAATGAGGAATCTTTCCTTTATCTGGTTCGTGGGAGCGGTGGTGTGGTGGATCGATGCCGCTGTGGCGGTCCACTATGGCAACAAGCCCCACGCCATCCTGGCGCTTGCCGTCGCCTGCGTCTTCTTCGCGGCCGGCGTGATGTGGGTAAAAAGCACCGAAAAACGCTGATCCTCACCAGCATTAGGTGATCTGGTAGCGCGCCTCGGTCAGGTCCAGTTCCCGCTCGATTGTCCTCAGCATCTCGTCGTTAATCTTGTCTTCGTTGCGCAACATAACCGCAGTTGACCGTTCGAGCGCACGCAGCTCCTGGCTCAAATTGCGTTCGTAACGAGCCATGGCGATTTCGCGTTCTGGCTTCATCTCCTCGCCTCCCACTTCAACCAGGGTGGCGCGCGCCTGGTAGTGGCGGATCATGTCGTCGTAGATCTCCTTATGATCCGTTTTTGCTTGTCGCGACAGATCCCTGAGATAGTCGAGCACGGTGTGCAGGATGAGCAGACGTGCCTGCTGCTCTTCCAGGTTTTGCTCGCCGCCCGCGGCGAGTCCGAGCTTTCTGATCACTGCCGGCAGAGTGAGACCTTGCAGAACCAGGGTCACAAAGATCACGCAGAACGTGAGAAAGATGATGAAGCTCCGCTGCGGAAAAGGATCGCCATTTTCGAGTACCGTAGGCAGCGAGATGGCTGCGGCCAGGGCCAGCACTCCGCGCATGCCTGTCCAGGCCACGATAAAGATCTGCTTGCCCGTGGGACGCGGCTGGGCCTGGCGCAAGACATTAATTCGTATCCAGTAGGCGATCACCGCACCCGGGTACACCCAGAGAATCCTCAGCGCCACCACCAGGATCGCGAACGTAATTCCATAGCGAATCATTTGGCTCACGCTGTGGTGCTGAATGCCGCTCAGGATCAATCGAAGCTGCAGGCCCATGAGAATAAAAACCAGGCCGTTGAGGCCGAACTCCAGCGTCTTCCAAACCGCGGTGCCCTCGATGCGCGCATTCACTGACAATGTCTCCGAACTCTTGCGCCCGAGATAGAGGCCGCAAACCACGGTGGCGAGCACGCCCGATGCATGGATCCCCTCCGCGGCAAGATAAGCCAGGTAAGGGGTAGCAAGGGACAAGGTGATTTCTACTGGCGAGTCGGTAATATCCAGTGACACTTTGTGAATGATGATGCCGGCAAGAAATCCAACCGCAACGCCGCCGGCGACCAACCAAAAAAGTTCCAGTAAAGCCAGGCCCGGTCCCGGGCGCTTTCCGGCGACAACCAGGGCAACAGAAAACTGCAGAGCGAGCAGGCCGCTGGCATCGTTGACCAGGCTCTCGCCCTCCAGCACGTCGACAATACGCCTGGGCAGGCCGAGGCGCTTGGCAATTGAGGTTGCAGCGATCGCATCCGTGGTGGAAACGACTGCTCCCAGTACCGCGCCCAGCCGGTAGTTGAATCCGGGAATCAGCCAGGCTGAACCTACCGCAACGCCAAACACAGTGAACAGCACCAGCCCAAAAGCCAACATGAGGATGCTGACAATGTTTTTGTGAAAGTCGCGCCAGGAAGTGTTAAACCCGCCGATGAAGAGCAACGGAGGCAGCACCACCAGAAAAACAACGTCGGGATTCAACGCGATCTGCGGCAGGTGGCGGAAGAGCGAGAGGACCACTCCGCCCATGAAGAGCACGATAGGATAAGGAACTTTGAATCGCTGCGCGAGCGTCGTCAGCCCAGCGACGAGGAGCACGAGGAAGAGAAGCGTGAGCTCGAGGTGGTGAATGCCTGCGGCCTGCACGGGGGGCGGTCTCCAGAGATTTCAGGTTAACCCAGAGAATAGCGGATGCCCCACCTCGCATGGAACATCCGCTCAGGCATTAGACGGTTGCTGAGGCAAAGCTGGCAGCTTGTGCGTGCTCCTCTTCAACCTGGGCCACGCACTGCTCGAAGATGTCGAGGCCAATGGCCGCTTCATGCTGGTTCAGGGTCAGCGGGGGCGCCAGCCTGATCGAGGTTTCTCCGCAACCCAGTAGAAGGAGACCCTTCTCAAAGGCCAGGGAGACGATGCGATCGCGCAACATGGGCGCGGGTTCGCGGGTTTGCTGGCTCTTGACGATCTCGAGGCCAATCATCAAACCTCTCCCCCGGACATCACCGACGATCGGATGCCTGGCCGGCCAGTCGCGCAAGCGCGAAAAGAACACCTCGCCCATGGTGGCGGCATTGGCAATGCCCTCGCGCTCGAGAATGTCCATGGTGGCCAGAGCTGCCGCGATGGCCACGGGGTTGCCCCCGAAGGTCGAAGCGTGAGAGCCGGGAACCCAGTCCATGAGCTCGGCGCGCGTCATGCAAATGCCCAGAGGCATGCCCGAAGCGATGCCTTTTGCGATGCAGACCATGTCTGGCTGCACTCCGGAGTGCTCAACGGCCCACCATTTGCCGGTGCGGCCGGCGCCCGATTGCACCTCGTCGACCACCAGCAGGATGCCGTGCTTGTCGCAGATGCGGCGCAGTTCCTGCATAAAGACATCCGGCGCAACCACGTAGCCGCCCTCTCCCTGGATCGGTTCCACAAAGATAGCGGCCACTTCTTCCGGGGGAAGCGTTGTCTTAAACAACTTTTCTTCGATGTAACGGGCACACGCCAGGGCGAAGCGCTCTTCTTCCTGAGGGCCTCCGCTACAGCCGCGGTACGCGTAGGGATAGCGCACGTGCGTGACCCCTGGAACCAGCGGAGAGAAGCGGCGCCGTTGCTGGGGCTTGGAAGCGGTGAGCGAAAGAGCACCCATGGTGCGCCCGTGGAAGCCTCCAAAGAAGGCGATCACGTTCTGCCGTCCAGTGTGGTACCGGGCCAGCTTGAGCGCGCACTCGACGGCCTCGGCGCCGGAGTTTCCGTAATAAAAGCGGTGTGGTCCGGGCATCGGCGCGATGGCTGAGAGCCTCTCGGCCAGGGTTACCATGTGCTCGTAGTAGAAATCGGTGCCTGAGATGTGGATCAGCTCGGCTGCCTGTTGCTGGATGGCGGCAACCACTTCGGGATGGCAGTGACCGGTGGAAACGACGGCAATACCGGCGGCAAAGTCCAGGAACTCATTGCCATCCACATCTTCCACCCGCACGCCGCGGCCGCGTTTGGCCACCATGGGGTAGGAACGGGTATAGCTGGGCGAGATGTAACGTTCGTCGCCGGCGACAATTGCGCGGGCTTTTGGACCCGGAACCGGACCCACAAGCTTCGGACCGTATTGGGCAAAAAGACTGCTACTCATCTGACCATTGTTCTGCATAGTGCTTCTCTGCTTTCTCGGCGTTCTTACAAAGGCGAGTCAATCGACCGCTGCGCAGGAAACGCAAATCGGTCGGAGTCGGGGCAGAGCTTCGGCGGAGTAAAGCTAGTCGCCGCCGAAGAGACTAGGTCGGGTGCCGGCGGGGAGCACGTTCAGACGCGTGCGTGGCATGGGGCAGAAGCCGGTATACAAACCGCGCGGTCTCTGGTGGTCCATCCACATATCAATTCCCCTTGCCCCTAAAGGTTACCACGGGCCGAAGGGCAGGGTTTCAGAGGTGTGGGAGAACGCTGTTACCAAGCTTTAGTCCCGTAGGGACGGATGAACTTAGCCCAGGACGTAGTCCTGGGTTGGGTTCGAAAGAACGACCCAGTCCCGGAGGGACGACTGAGAATAGGCCGCGACGCAATCTTCGAAAAATCTTCAGCCGTCCCTGCGGGACTAAACCTGCGGGATGAGGACCTTATTTCCGCTTCCAGCGGGCGCCGTCTTTGGAGTCCTCGATGAGGATCCCCAGGGCAGCCAGTTCATTCCGGATGGCGTCGCTCCGGGCAAAATTGCGGCTCCGGCGGGCTTGTTCGCGTTCCGCCAACAGGGCATCGATCTGCTGGTCGGTGAGGGAATAAGAAGCTAGCAATTCAGGCGCGGCCTGGTCGCCCCGCCCCTCTTCCTGTGCCCATGCCAAAGCACCGCGTGCGATCTCCGCATCCCGGTCCTCGAGCACGGCAAAGATCTCGTCGAACCGCTTCAGCGCCTCGTTGATCGCAGGGACATTGCCGGCAAACAGTTTCCCCGAATCAGCCGCGATATTCCCAGTCCGCACCAACTCAAAAATAGCGGCCCGTGCTTCCGAGGTATTCAGGTCGTCCGCGAGCGCGGCGCAGAAATTCTGCTGCGCCTTGGCGGTCAAGGCTTCCAGCTCTGAATTCGTACCTGCCGGCCAGTTCCCGGCGCGAACTCTTTGCGCAAAAGTCCGAACCCGCTCCACCGCGCTCGCCGACTCGGTCAAGCCGTCCAGGGTGAAATTCAAGGGATGCCGGTAGGGAACGGAAATCAGCAGGAAACGAATCGCCGACGGCTTATAACCCTTGAGCAGCAAGTCGCGCAAAGTGAAGAAGTTGCCTTCAGACTTCGACATCTTCCGCCCGTCCACCAACAGGAAACGAACGTGCATCCAGTGGTGGGCCATGGTCTTTCCGGTGGCCGATTCCGATTGTGCGATTTCATTCTCGTGGTGGGGGAACATCAGGTCTTCCCCGCCGGCGTGCAGGTCGAAGCTTTCGCCCAGGTACTTGAGCGCCATGGCGGAACACTCAATATGCCATCCCGGGCGTCCCGGGCCGAGACGGGTATCCCAATGCTCTCCCGGCTTGGCAGCTTTCCACAGCGCAAAGTCGCGAGCCGAGTCTTTGTCGTATTCGTCCAGGTCTACCCGCGCCCCGTCGGTGATGGCCGTGAAGTCCTTCTTGGAGAGCTTGCCGTACTCAGGGAACCCGGCGATGCGGAAATACCAGGAACCGTCCGGCGCCTGGTAAGCAAGGTCCTTGGCCGCCAGCCGTTCGATCAGGGTCACCATCTCCTCGATGTTTTCCGTTGCCCGGGCGATGATCTCCGGCCGTTCACATCCCAGCGCGTCCAGGTCCTGAAAAAAGGCGCGCTCGTACTTCTCGGTGTACTTGTTGATAGGCAGTTTTGCCGCGGCAGCATTGCGGATGATCTTGTCGTCCACGTCCGTTATATTCATGACGTGCTTGATCTTATGACCCTGCTGCTGCCAAAAGCGGCGAAGCACATCAAGCTGCAAAAAGGTGCGGAAGTTGCCGATGTGGCCGTAGTCGTAGACCGTGGGACCGCAAACGTAGATACGCAGCGTCTCGCCATCGGTGGGCAGGAGATCTTCGACAGTATTAGTGAGAGTGTTGAAGAGACGGATGGTCATCCAGGCTGGGGCTTACCTGACCCTCATGGTAACTTTTCGAGCGTCCAGCGTCCACCAGCGGTATCCAGGTCGGCAAACGGTTAAGGCAGCAGACGCTTCACATCTGCAATCGATTTTCCCTTCCAATGGCGCGTGAAATTCTCGAGTGTGCAAAGACTTACGCTGCGCATGCGGTCCACATAAAGCCCACCCAAAAGATGATCGATCTCGTGCTGCAGGATGCGCGCATGCCACCCCGAGGCGCGGATGATCTTCGCCTTTCCCTGGGCATCGAGGCACTCGACTTTGACCTTGCGCGCGCGCGGCACCAGGGCGACCAGGCCGGGAAGGCTCAGGCAGCCCTCGAAGAATTCCACTTCCGGCTCGGATTCCAACGTAAGCACGGGATTGATGATGACCTCGAAAGCCACCGGCTTGCGCTCCCGCTCGGCCAGCATTTCCCGGCTAAAGTCCTTCGTATATTCTTCGCGGTCCTCGATGACGGCGAGTTGTAAGGGCAGACCTATCTGCGGCGCAGCCAGGCCGACTCCCGGTGCGTCGCGCATGGTGTCGCGCATGGAAGCGATCAGTTCCTGGGTGCCGGGCAGCAGAATCTCCTCGGGTTGCAAAAGTCTGGCGTGCTGACGCAGGACCGGCTCACCGGCCGCTCGAATCTTGAGAATCATTTTTTCCCCAAAGCTAAGGATGCGTTGGCGGTAAGGTCCAGGCTGGCAAAGCCTCCCATCAGGAACCTGGGCCAGGCTGCAGCCCCAATCATGGCAGCATTGTCGGTGGAGAGCGCCATCGTCGGGAACGCGATCGGCAGTCCTCGCTTCCCGGCTTCCTCGGTGAACCGCTCCCGCAGTTCCCGGTTTGCTGCTACCCCACCGGAGACCAGGATATTTTCTGCACCCAGCACCTCGGCAGCCTGAAACGTTTTCCGCTTAAGGTCCTCGACTACCGCACGTTGGAAGGATGCAATCAAGCCCAGCGTCCGGTCGTCACACCAGGGAAGCGCATCGGCAGGCCCGGCTATCGGAAGCGAGGCGAGAGCTTCACGCCGGCGCTCGATCGATGGATATAGGTCGTGAATCTGAACATAGCGAAGCACCGCGGTCTTGATGCCGCTGAAGGAGAAGGCAAATCGCTCGACTGGAGAATCCGGACGATGGGCCTTGTGTTTCACCTGGGTGAGAGTAAACGCCACGGACGAAGGATCTCCGTGGGGCGCCAGCGCATCGATCCACGGACCGCCCGGATAGCCCAGCCCCAGCAGCTTGGCGACCTTGTCGAAGGCTTCGCCGGCCGCGTCGTCAAGCGTGGCCCCGACGTTGCGATAGGTGAAGCTCTCTCCGTCGTTATGGACGAGATAAAGATGGGTGTGGCCACCGGAAACCACCAGGGCCAGCGATCGACCGTTTTCCAGCCCTTCGCTCTGCGCCAGCAAAACGGCGTGAATATGGCCCTCGAGATGGTTGACGGCGATCAGTGGCTTTCCCAGCGCGAAGGCGAGTGACTTGGCATAGCCGACTCCAACCAGGAGTGCGCCTGCCAGGCCAGGACCTTCTGTGACCGCAACTGCGTCGAGATCCGAGAATCTGACGCGGGCTTTCTCCAGTGCTGCGCGCACCACGGGAACAATATTGCGTAGGTGTTCACGGGAAGCTAATTCCGGAACCACTCCGCCATAAGGCGCATGAATCGCGATTTGCGACGCTACGATGCTGGAGAGGACCTGGCGCCCGCGCTCGACGACCGCGGCTGCCGTCTCGTCACAGGAGCTTTCGATAGCCAGAATCAGGCCGCGGCTATAAGCGCCCTCGGCGCCAGAAAGAAGCTGGCTGAATTGACTCACCTTTCTATAGTAGTAGGAATGGAACCCAACCCAGCGCGTGATGCGGCAACGGCAGATCGTTGCCAGGCTGCGCGCCGACGGCCATCAGGCCTATTTCGTCGGCGGCTGCGTCCGCGACCTGGTGCTCGGCCGCACCCCGAAAGACTTTGACGTTGCTACCAGCGCGACCCCCGATCAGGTATTGAACCTGTTTAAGAAGACTTTTGCCGTGGGTGCGCACTTCGGCGTTGTTTTGGTCTGCACCGGGGAGATTTCGACCGAGGTCGCCACCTTCCGTAGCGATGGAGCCTACTCCGATGGCAGGCACCCTGATGCCGTACGGTTCTCCAACAGCCCGGAAGAGGATGTGAAGCGTCGCGACTTCACCATCAACGGCATGATGATGGATCCGGTCGACGAGTCAGTCCTGGACATGGTCGGTGGCATGCACGACCTGGATGCCCACTTGATCCGCGCCATCGGAAACCCCAGCGAGCGATTCACGGAAGACAAGCTCCGCATGTTGCGTGCTGTGCGCTTTGCGGCTCGCTTCACCTTCGATCTGGAACCGGCCACTGAGAAGGCGATCGAGCGATTGGCGCCGGCGGTGAACCAGGTGAGCCATGAGCGGGTCCGCGATGAATTGACCCGCATGCTCACCGAAGGCCACGCACGTCGCGCCTTTGAGATGCTCGATGCGACCGGGCTGCTGGCGCAGGTGCTGCCGGAGGTAGTCAAGCTGAAGGGGGTAGAGCAGCCTCCCCAGTACCATCCCGAAGGCGACGTTTGGGTACACACGCTGATGCTGCTGGAGGGGCTGCCCGCCGGCACGCCGATGGCCCTGGCGTGGGGCGCTCTGCTCCACGACATTGGAAAGCCCGCGACATTTCGCGTGGCGCCCGATCGGATACGGTTCGACGGTCACGTGGAGGTGGGCGTTCGTATCGCTGAGGAGATTTGTAGGCGTCTGCGATTTCCCAATCACGAGACAGAGCAGATCCTGTCGCTCATCGACAACCACATGCGTTTCGCCGACGTGCGCAAGATGAAAGAGTCGACGCTAAAGCGGTTTTTCCGTCTACAGAGTTTCGACCAGCATCTTGCGCTGCATCGCCTCGACTGCGTGGCCAGCCATGGATCCCTGGAGTTATACGATTTCGCCCGGGAGCGCTTCGAGAACCTGCCGCAGCAGCAGGTTCGACCGGCCTTATTGTTGACTGGTAAAGACCTGATCGAAGCCGGCTATCGGCCGGGTCCGCAATTTTCGGAGATGCTTGCTGCGGCGGAGGACGCGCAGCTCGAGGGCACGATTCACACCCGGGAGGAAGCGCTTGCGGTGGTTCGGGAGCGGTGGCCGCAACATTGAAGGGGCGGCTGAACTTCAAACCTGTTCAAATTGGGTCGGCAACTTCCAGTAGGGTCTCGAATCTCACCACTAGGGTCGATGGTCTGGACGGGTGCTCAATGTTCCCTGAGCGTACATGGGCCGAAAACGGGTTCTTCCAATGCTTTTACTCCAGGCGCAAGGACACTTCTCGCCCGGAGTCTGTTCGCTACAGAGCAAAAGCATTCAGGGGGCTGCGCCCTGTCATCTCGGCCCATGTACGCTCAGGCGAACATGTGGCAGCCGTCCCGGGAACAGGACTTCCTTCTTTGCTCCACCTCGGCGACACCGATGAACCCCAAGATCCCAACCTCCCGACAGCGTCGTCGAGAGATTGGGTAATCCCAGCTTTAGCTACTTCTGGGCGTGTTCAAACCGCTTGTTGATCTCGTCCCAGTTCACTGTGTTCCACCAGGCAGCAAGATAATCCGGCCGCTTGTTCTGGTATTTGAGGTAGTAAGCGTGCTCCCAAACGTCATTCCCCAAAATCGGGAAAAGCCCCTGGGAGATCGGATTGTCCTGGTTTGGCGAGGTGACCACCTTCAGCTTGCCACCCTCAAACACCAGCCAGCCCCAGCCTGATCCAAATTGCTTGGCAGTGGTCTCATTGAACAGCTTCTTGAAATCGGCGAAGCTGCCGAAATCCTTCTTGATCTGGTCGCCAATCTTGCCGGTCGGTTCACCGCCGCCACCGGGCTTCATAATCGCCCAGAACATGGAGTGGTTTACGTGGCCGCCGCCGTTATTGCGCACCACGGTGCGGACGTCCTCTGGAATGGTGCTCAGATTGCGCAGCAGATCCTCTGGGGTGTGCTTGCCCAGCTCAGGATGCTTCTCGATAGCGCCGTTAAGGTTGTTGACGTACGCGGCGTGATGCTTGTCGTGGTGAAGCTTCATCGTTTCGGTGTCGATGTGTGGTTCAAGCGCAGCGTAGTCGTAGGGAAGTGGTGGCAGTTCGTAAGCCAAAATATCCTCCTGGATTGGTCCCTCATCCACCAGGGATGAGTCGGGGACCAGCTAGCCCGGATTGGGCGTGATGCGGTTAGGGAACCCTGGTGGGCAAAAACGTCCGGCGCAACGGCTGCGCCTGATTGCCCCATCCAATATTGCGTCTCCATGCTATCGGATGCAACTCCGGCACCGCGGGTTCGGAATGTCGATGCATTGTCGCGATATGACTGTATCAGCAGCAGAAAAAGCCCGTTACCAGCCGGCAGCCCCCACCTTCTGGTGATATCGAAGGCCAAACACAGGTTTACACTCGAAAGAGTGCGGTCAATTTGCCGTGCGGAAGTCTGAATTGTTTTCATTTTGGCCTTGAGATCAAATTTGCATTGACCCGGACACGAATAACCCGCAGGCAGCTGTTGCAGCAAGCGGGCGCGACTGGAGCGCTCGCCTTGAGTGCGTCCGGTCTGGCCACCGCCGAAGGGCTCCAGGACCGTCCGGCCGCCCCATCGAACGCCGCCGCGACGACTCCAAAAACCGAGAGCCAGTCTGCCGAAAAGTACGCGCATCCTCCCGGCGTCTTCATCAATCGCCCGCTGACCCAGGTTTCCCGTGTAGCGGAAGCCCTCCTCGACGACATGGAGGGAAGGAACTGCGACTTCTTCTTTAACGAGGCCAGTCCCAGGAGCGGGCTGGTGCGCGACCGGGCGCCGACCGTGGGACGCTCCTTAAGCCGGGTCGCCAGCATAGCCGCCACCGGCTTTGGGTTAAGCGCGTTGTGCATCGCCGCCAAGCATAACTATCTTCGCCCTATGGATTGTGAACAGCGGGTAGAAAAAACCCTGGCGTTCCTGCTGGAAGAGTGTCCGCATGAGCACGGCTTCCTTTACCACTTCATTGACATCGATAGCGGGCAACGGCTTTTCGGCAGTGAATTGTCGTCGATCGATACAGCTCTGCTGCTTTGCGGCGTGCTGCATTGCCGTCAGTTCTTCACCGGCAACACGCGCATTGAGGCGCTGGCGACCACTTTCTACCGCCGTATCGACTGGCAATGGATGATGAATGGGGGCAACACGCTCTCCATGGGCTGGCTGCCCGATCAGGGCTTCCTTAAAAACCGGTGGGACATCTATTGCGAGCTGACCACCATGTACCTGCTGGCCATCGGCTCACCCACGCATCCGGTGCCTCCGGAAGCCTGGGACGCTGTGCAGCGGCCGGTGGTGACCTACGGCGGAATCGACTACATCAGCGGCGCCGCCCCACTCTTCATTCATCAGTATCCGCAAGCCTGGTGCGACTATCGCAATCAGCGCGACCGCCACGCAAACTACTTCACCAATTCCATCGCCGCGACCCGGGCACACCAGCTTTGGTGTCTCGTGCAGGGACAGAAATATCCCTGGATCGATCAGGATATGTGGGGCATTTCCGCGTCCGATTCCCGCCAGGGCTATCGTGTATGGGGGGGACCGCCGTCCATCGGGCCGCTCGATGGAACCCTCGTGCCCTGTGCCGCTGCCGGTTCGCTGGTCTTTTTGCCCGCGGAATGTTCTCACGTGTTGTTAACGATGCGAGAGAGATTTGGCGATAAGCTTTACGGGCGTTATGGATTCGCCGATGCATTCCAACCCAAAGTCGGATGGTATGGCGAGGATGTGATCGGGATCGACGTCGGTATCGGTATGCTCATGGCGGAAAACCTTCGTTCCGGTTTTGTCTGGGATTGCTTCATGAAGAACCGGGAAATTGCCCATGCCATGCGGGAAGTCGCCTTCCACCCTGATCCCGACGCCAACACGCAGGTCTTATAATTCTTTTCCTCTCTGGTTTGCCGTTTTTTTGAACTGTGGAAATCCCTAAGGCCCGGTTATTTTGCAACTCCTTTGTAACTTCGTAAGCATCCATCCGTCAGGTATTCTGCACTCGCTAAGAAAGGTAGGACGATGACGGATCAGGCTTCCAGCCATCGCTGGATCGAGGGGCATGGCCCGGCCTTTGGATGGCCGGGTGTGGAGCCGCGTTGGACTTCCAGTAGAAAAGACTGTGTGGGGATGGCTTACTCCGCCTCCAGCCGCATCTGGTTCACGGTCTCGCATGGCATCCTCAACGAAATCTACTACCCCACCATCGACCGGCCGCAGACCCGGGACATGGAATTCCTGATCACCGACGGGGAGACGTTTGTCCACGAAGAGAAGCGCGATCTGGAACGCACCTTCGAGTACATCGATAGCTGCTCATCCGCGGTCAGGCTCATCAACTCCGACCACCAGGGCCGCTACAGAATCATCAAAGAAGTCATCGCCGATCCCCACCATCCTGTGGTCTTGATGCGCGTGCGGTTCGAGGGCGAAGAGCGGCTGCTTTCCAGGATGAAAGCCTATGCGCTGCTGGCCCCCCACCTGGATGTAGGCGGGGCGGACAATTCCGGGATGGTGCTGGACTTGTCAGGGAAGCTGACCTTGTTGGCGACCAAGCATGGTCTCTCGCTGGTGATGGCCGCAAGTTGCGGATTCAGCCGCGCCAGTTGCGGGTTCGTCGGCAGGAGCGATGGCTGGCAGGACCTGATGGACAACTTCCAGATGGATTGGCAATTCGGTTCCGCGATGAACGGAAACATTGCCTTAACGGGCGAGATCGACGTCGCTCACCACCGCGAATTTGTGGTGGCCATCGCACTCGGAGAGGGACATCACTCTGCGTTAACGACAGCCCTGGGATCAGTCACCACTCCTTTCGAGCAAAACCTGAAGCGCTTCAACGACCAGTGGCACCGGGCGGGTACGCCCGCAGACCTTAAAGGCGCCGCGATGGATGCGGGACGGCTATTGCAGGTGAGTCAGAACGTGATCCTATCCCACGAGGACAAGTATTATTCCGGCGCCTTTATTGCTTCCGCTTCGATCCCCTGGGGCCAGCACAAGAGCGATGATGATGTCGGTGGATACCACCTGGTGTGGACGCGCGATATGGTGCAGAGCGCCACTGCGCTGCTGGCCTGCAATCGCGTGGATACGGCACGCCGGGCCCTGGTGTACCTGGCCTGCACCCAGCGCCCGGATGGCAGCTTCGCGCAAAATTTCTGGATCGACGGCACCCCTTACTGGACGGGCATTCAGCTGGACGAGGTAGCTTTCCCGCTGATTCTGGCGTGGCGGTTGTGGAAGCTCGACGGCCTGGGAGAGTTCCAGGTGTTTCCGTTTGTGGAGCGGGCCGTGGGATTTCTGGTGCGTCATTCCCCAGTCACACAGCAGGAACGCTGGGAGGAAGCGGCCGGCTACTCTCCCTCCACTCTGGCCGCGGTGATTTCCGGTTTGATTTGCGCCGCCGATATCGTGCGTGCCTACGGGTCGGCGGAGTTGGCTCGCTTCCTCGAAGAGCACGCCGACTGGATCGAGTCCCACCTGGAAGACTGGACCGTCACCAATAACGGCACCTTGTTACCGGGGGTGCCTCGGCATTACATGCGTATTCGGCCCCCGCGCTGCGGAGAACCCTATGCGCGCGACGGATGCGGCGAAGAGATTGTTCGCATCAATAACCGCGGTCCGGGCGAGAGGGCGGACTTCGAAGCGCGTAACGTAGTGGATGCGGGCTTTCTGGAATTGGTCAGGTATGGGGTTCGGCGAGCGGACGATCCGGTCATCGTCGACTCGTTGAAAGTGATTGATCACACGCTGATGGTGGAAACCAACGTGGGGCCCTGCTGGCGACGCTACAACCACGACGGCTATGGACAGCGGCATGACGGGGGCCCGTTCCTGGGGTGGGGCCAGGGCCGTGCCTGGCCGCTCCTGACCGGTGAGCGCGCCCACTATGAATTGGCGGCAGGCCACGACGTCCGGCCGTATATCCAGGCTATCGAAGGTTTCAGCTCCCGCGGCGGTATGCTGCCGGAACAAATTTGGGATGCGCCCGACATCCCCGAGTTGGGATTGAGGCTGGGCAAGCCCACCGGAGCAGCCATGCCGTTAGTGTGGGCCCACGCCGAGTATGTCAAACTGCTGCGCTCAGTGACCGACGGCCAGGTGTTCGATCGAATCTCGGTTGTGGCCGAGCGCTACGGAGCCGGTAGGCGTCCCTCTGGCATCGAGATCTTCCGGCTTGAGCGGCCAGTGGAGTCCATGCCAGCGGGAAGCAAGCTTCGCTTTGTGGCCAATGACCACTTCTCCCTGGTATGGACGGTGGACGACTGGCAGACTGTGCGGCATCTGGAAAGCCACCATGTGGGTTGTGCAGGCCATTTCGCCGACATGGAAACCGAACCCGGACAAGCTGGCCGCTTGATCTTTACCATAAAATGGCGCCTGCACGATCGCTGGGAGGGCCGTAACTTCGAAGTCCTTCTAGAGCCCACGGAAAATCAGGAGACCGCGTACGCGGGCGCATCATCTGAGGGAAAGAGTCGGGTTTGAATACCTGGCACAGGAAACCGAAGTATTCTCGAAGAGAAGAGCGAGGTTGTTTATGAGTGAACTGGATCAGCTGTCCATCAATACGCTGCGGTTTCTTGCCGTGGATGCCGTAGAGAAGGCAAAGAGTGGCCACCCCGGGGCCCCATTGGGCGATTCCCCAACGGTGTATCTCCTCTTTCATGAATTCATGCGCCACAACCCGGCCCACTCCAAGTGGAGCAATCGCGATCGCTTTGTTTTGTCCAACGGCCATGCGTCGGCAATGCTTTATGGGGTGCTGAACCTCACCGGCTACAAAGTCAGCATCGAAGACCTGGAACAATTCCGCCAGTACGGATCGATCACTCCGGGCCATCCGGAGTACGGCGAAACAGATGGAGTCGAAGTGACCACCGGGCCTCTGGGCCAGGGTTTCGCCATGGGCGTGGGTATGGGCATCGCCGAGAAGCATCTCGCCGCGGTCTACAACCGTCCCGGCTACAACGTGGTCGACCACTACACCTACGTCATGTGCGGGGACGGCGACCTGATGGAGGGCGTGTCACACGAAGCAGCTTCGCTCGCCGGTACGCTTGGCTTGGGCAAGCTGATTTACTTCTACGATGACAACTCCGTTTCGCTCGATGGACCGACCGCCCTTTCCTACACGGAAGATGTGACCGAGCGCTTTCTGGCTTATCACTGGCACGTGCAGTTGGTGGATAACGGCAACGATCTGGAAGCAATTTCGCTGGCGATCAAAGCCGCCCAGGCAGTGAAGGATCAGCCTTCGCTGATCCGGGTTCGCACGGTGATTGGTTACGGCAGTCCCAAGGCAGGCACCAACAAAGCGCATGGTGAGGCGCTTGGGCCTGAGGCCACCAAAGCAACCAAGAAAACTCTGGGCTGGCCCGAAGATAAGAGCTTCTACGTCCCCGAGGAAGCCAAGCAGAATTGGCTGCAGGCCGTAGACAAAGGGAAGAAATACGAGCAGGAGTGGAACGATCTTTTCGCTCGCTACAAGAAGGACTTCCCCGAGTTGGCTGCGGAGTTCGAGCGCACACAGGCAGGCAAGTTGGCTGCCGGGTGGGAGAAGAGTTTGCCCGTGTTCGCCGCGGATGCCAAGCCGATCGCCACGCGCAGCGCCGGCGGCGAGGTCATGGACGCCATCGCGAAAGCGGTGCCCGAATTGATCGGGGGGGCCGCCGATTTGACCACCTCGACCAAGACGATTTTCAAAGACGGTGGCAACTTCCACCTCGACCCAGCCGGCCGTAATATCTTTTTCGGTGTCCGCGAGTTTGGCATGTGCTCGGCGGTCAACGGCATGGCTGTTCATGGCGGATTGATTCCTTACGGGTCGACATTTTTCACCTTCAGCGACTACTGCAAACCAGCGTTGCGGTTGGCCGCGCTGATGCATGCGCATTCGCTGTTCATCTTCACCCATGACTCGATCTCGCTCGGTGAAGATGGACCGACCCACCAGCCCATCGAGCAGCTCACCATGCTGCGCGCAGTGCCTCACTTGACGGATTTTCGTCCCGCGGATGCCAACGAGACGGTAGCTTGCTGGCGGCTCGCTTTGGAACGGAAAGAAGCATCCTTCATGGCGCTTTCACGGCAAAACCTGCCTATTCTGGATCCGGAAAAATACAAGGTTGCAGAAGGGGTCGGGAAAGGCGCCTACATCCTGCAGGATGGCGGCACCTCGCCGGACCTGCTCCTGGTGGCAGCCGGCGCCGAGGTATGGCCGATCTTGCAGGTGGCCGCGGATTTGAAGAAGGAAGGTATCTCCGCGCGGGTGGTTTCCATGCCCAGCTTCCGCATCTTCGAGGAACAGACCGAAGCCTACAAGCTAGCAAATTTTCCCCGATCATCTGCCCAAGCTCGCAGTAGAGGCCGGCGCACCGATGTGCTGGTGGAAATACGTCGGCCGCCACGGAGATGTGATCGGCCTGGAACGCTTCGGCGCTTCCTCGCCCGGGCCCAAGGTCTACGAAGAGCTCGGCTTTGGACCGGCGAACATCATGAAACGGGCCAAGCAATTGCTCGAACGGGTACGGCCTGCTGCGACCGCCGGCAAAGCCTGACCTCTGTCCTCATCACCAAACCTGAATTCCCCACATCTCTCGCGCGATGTGGGGCATTCTTTCTCGTTCGCAGGTGGAAGGTCCCCAGCCCGTCCTAGGGAGACGCAGACATGGTCGAGATCAGCACGATCCTTTGGGATGTTGGCGGCGTTCTGCTTACGAACGGATGGGATCGCAATGGGCGCGCCGCCGTCCTGAAAAGATTTCAACTGGATCCCGAACCCTTCGAGCAGCGGCATGAGCTGGTCAACGATCCCTGGGAAAAGGGCCTCATGACCGCGGAGGAATATCTTAGGCGGACGGTTTTTTACCAGCCGCGGCCCTTCACGCCCGCTGAGTTTCTGCAAATGATGAAGCAGCAGTCAACCTTGCTCCCGCACACCGCCATGCGAATCCTTCAGGACCTTGCGGCATCTGAGGAGATAGAGTTGGCGATGCTCAACAACGAAGCCCGGGAACTGAATGATTACCGCATCGAGCAGTTCGAGCTGGGACGGTACTTCGATTCCTTTTTCAGTTCCTGCTACGTAGGGCTGCGCAAGCCTGACCCTAAATTCTTTGACCTGGCGCTGGACGTGCTTCAGCGGGACCCCGAGGAAGTCGCTTTCATCGACGACCGCCAGGGGAACTGCGAAGCAGCGGAAGCTCTGGGAATTCACGCAATTCACTATCTTGATGAAGCACAATGCGTGCAGGCGCTGGAGCGGCTGGGTCTGCACGCGGGCGTAAGCACATAGACATCACGGTTCGAGCAAGGAGCGAGTTCCATGGCTACCACAGAAGTGCAGTTTTCCCCTGAAGACTTGAAAGCGGCGCAGAGTGCCGAGCGGATTCCCGAGCCTACGGTCGTGGTCATCTTCGGCGCATCCGGCGACCTGACCAAACGCAAGCTCCTGCCTGCTCTCTTCCACCTCGAACAGTCCAACCTCTTGCCTGAAGAGTTCGCGGTCGTAGGCGTGGCCCGGCGCCCGCTTCAGGGCGAGTTTGAAAAGGACATGCGCGATGGCATTCTTCAGTTTGGCGGAGTGCAGGAGGGCGATGGGAAACTCGACCAGTTCATGCGCAAAGTCAGCTATTTCGCCATGAATTTCGACGATCCGGGCGGCTACGACAAATTGAAGGCCGATCTCGAAGGCATCGATAAGAAGCAAGGCACCAAGGGGAACCGCCTGTTTTATCTGGCGACGGCGCCGGAATATTTTGCCGAGATCATCGAACAGCTCGGGCGGCACGCCATGGCGAAGCCGGAACAGGGTACGGTGCACGTCATCATTGAAAAGCCTTTTGGCCACGATCTGGCTTCAGCCCGGAAATTGAATGATGACGTGAATCGGGTTTTTGCCGAAGACCAGATTTTTCGCATCGACCATTACCTGGGCAAGGAAACGGTGCAGAACATCCTCGTGTTCCGCTTCGCCAACGGCATCTTCGAACCGGTATGGAATCGTAACTACGTCGATCACGTACAGATCACTGCGGCAGAGGACATCGGCATCGAAGGCCGCGGGCCCTTTTACGAGAAGGCCGGCGCGCTCCGCGACGTGATCCAAAACCACGTGATGGAGCTGCTGTCGTTCGTAGCCCTGGAGCCCCCGATCTCGTTTGAAGCGGACGCGATGCGCCGGGAAAAACTAAAGGTGTGGCGCTCCATCCAGCCTATCCACATCATGGACTCAGTGCGCGGCCAATATGGTCCCGGCAAGGTCGACGGCAAAGACGTGAAAGGCTATCGGCAGGAGGATCGGGTCGATCCGAACTCAAGTACCGAGACCTACGCCGCGCTCAAGGTCGGGATTGAGAACTGGCGCTGGGCGGGCGTGCCGTTCTACCTGCGAGCGGGTAAGCGGCTGGCTAAAAGGGTCACGGAGATTACGATTCAGTTTAAGCAACCTCCGCAGTTGCTCTTTAAGGGGCAGTCGGGTGCTTGCAGGGAACTGCAGCCGAACCTGATCGCCATGCGCATTCAGCCGGACGAGGGTATCTCGTTGCGCTTTGGCGCCAAGGTGCCCAGCCCGAACATGGAAGTTTGCCCGGTTAATATGAATTTCAGCTACGCCGAGGCGTTCGGCAAATCATCGGCAAACGGCTACGAACGATTGTTGCTGGACGCCATGCTCGGGGATGCAACTCTGTTTGCTCACCGCGACGGTGTCGAGGCCACCTGGTCGTTGATGACCCCGGTCCTCGACTTCTGGGCAGCGAACAAGCCGAAGGACCTTCCAAACTATCCCGCCGGAACCTGGGGCCCGAAATCGGCCGACGAATTATTGGCGCGCGATGGGCGCGCCTGGCACAAGCTCTAGAATAAAAATTGCATGGCACAAACAATCGATGTTCTCTATTACGTGGATGCGACCGCGGACGCGGTGACCCGGCGCACAGCGCAGTACTTTACTGACGGCATTCGTGCCGCCGCGGCCGCACGAGGCAAGGCGAGGATCGCCATCTCCGGCGGGCACACTCCCAAGAATGCGTTTGCGCTCCTGGCTGACCCCAGCGCGCAATTTCGCGAGCAGATTCCTTGGGAAAACCTCGAGCTCTACTGGGTCGACGAACGTTGTGTCCCACCCGATCATCCGGACAGCAACTATCGCATGACCCGTGAGGCCCTCCTGGACAAAGTTCCCTTGAACGAAGATCAGATCTTTCGCATTCGCGGGGAGCTCGAGCCGGATGCAGCTGCGTCCAGGTATGAATCCGATATCCGCCGAAGCTTTCGCCTGGAAGGCGCGGAAATGCCGGTCTTTGATATGGTGGCGTTGGGAATGGGACCGGATGGTCACACCGCGTCTCTCTTCCCCCACACGGAAGGCTTGCACGAGCTCATGCGCATTGCGATCGCCAACCACGTACCCCAACAAAAGGAAACATGGCGAGTAACCTTGACCTGGCCGGTGATCAACCGGGGCCGGGATGTCTTCTTTTTAATTGAAGGCCAGGATAAGATTGCCGCGCTCAAGCAGGTTTTCACTGGACCCTACGATCCGGAAACCTATCCGTCGCAGTTGATCAAGCCGGCCAGCGGGCGCATCACCTTGCTGCTCGATAGTATCGCCGCTGCTGCCTTGCCCTCGCCCGGGCCCGGCGGGATGGGTAAATTGGAGATCTCGCGATGATTCTCGCTGGGGACGTGGGCGGCACCAAGGTCGACCTGGCATTGTGCAATTTTCAAAACGGAAAGCTGCTGACCGTCCACGAGCACAAGTATCATGCCAAGGATTTTCCCGGCTTGAAGGAGATCGTAGAAAATTTCCTGGTGGAATGCGGCCAAACGCTGGGCCAACCGGTCGATGTGCTGGCAGCGTGCTTTGGAGTGCCGGGCCCGGTGCGCCATGGCCGCTTGAAACTTACCAATCTTCCTTGGGTGCTTGATTCCGCCCAGCTGAGAGTCGATCTCAAGATCGAACATGTCTTCCTGATCAACGATCTGGAAGCGAATGGGTATGGCATTAATGAGCTAGCCCCGGACCAGATCCTCGTACTCAGCAAAGGCGATCCCGGGGCGGTAGGAAATCGCGGCCTGATTGCGGCAGGCACGGGCCTCGGAGAAGCGATCCTGGTCTGGAATGGTCACCGTCATCTGCCTATGGCCTCGGAAGGCGGCCACGGCGATTTTGCAGCCCGCAGCGAGGAAGAGATTGGCCTGCTGCGCTATCTGCAAAAAATCGTGGGTGGCCGCGTCAGTTCGGAGCGCGTCATTTCCGGCCTTGGACTGGCCAATGTCTACGCCTACTGTCGCGATGTAAAGGGCCTGGAAGAACCACCGTGGTTGAAAGACCGGATGCGTGAAGAGGATCCGAACGCAGTGATCGGCGAACTGGGTGAGTCAGGCGCTAGCGAGCTCTGCGTGGAAACCCTGGATATTTTCGTGTCCGCCTATGGCGCAGAGGCGGGCAACCTGGCACTCAAAATTTTATCCGTCGGCGGAATGTATGTGGGCGGAGGCATCGCTCCCAAGCTGCTCAAGAAGATGCAGGACGGGACCTTCATGAAGGCATTCACCGACAAGGGCAGGCTGAGTGATTTGTTGGTGCAGACGCCGGTGCGCCTCATCCTCGAGAGCCGCGCGGCCCTGATGGGCGCCGCTGCCTATGCTGAGGCTCGTGCAGCCGACGTTGGCGGACACTCCGAGCGCGCCCAGTCGGTACAAATGACGCCATCCTGACGTAAAGAGACAAAAACTCCATCACAAATAGGGGCTCCCGCATCAAATTTTCCAGATCTTTTAGGGGAGAGGTTTGTCATGCACAGCAAGTCACCGCGGTGGTTCACAAGCGCAGTGATTCTCTTTGTTTTTGCCCTATTGGCAGCGGGCTCGCGTCCAGCGCTCGCCCATGCCGTGCTCGTAAGTTCCACGCCGCAAAAGAACGCCGCTGTCAGTGGCCCGGACATCACGATCAATCTCAAGTACAATTCGCGCGTTGACGGAGCGCGGTCCAGCTTAAGCCTGCTCAAACCCGATGGCACGATTGAGAGAATTGGCACTCCGGCGCAGCTCGCTCCCGATGTCTTATCGGCAACGGGCCATGCGCTCGCAAAGGGTTCCTACGTCCTCCGCTGGCAAGTTCTCGCGACAGATGGTCACATCACCCGCGGCGAAGTTCCTTTCCAGGTGCAATAGCGAAAATCTCGCTTTGTCCGGCCTTCTTCTCCGCTAAGTTCGAGGGTGCCCCATTCAAGCCCGCCGTTGGCTTGAGTGGGCTCGATACTCTCCGTGCCGCGGGGCAGTTCTGCGGACCTACCTACATACTGAGATGATCATTTGATTTGGCTGCTGCGCGATCTCGATTTACTAAGCACCCTCCTGCGTGCAGCAAATCTCTCTTTTGAGGCATTGCTGCTGGGCGGCATCATTTTTCTATTGGCAGTTGCGCGTCCGGCCGGAGTAATCGACCCTGTCGAATCCCTTTGCCGTCGGGGTATTCGCTGGGCCGCGCTCGCCCTCACGATATCGGAACTGATATCCGTGGTCCTCTCCAGTGCCTCGCTGCTCGGCGACAGCGACCTGCATTTCCGCGATGTCATCAGTACCAGGTTTTTCGTTGCGGGCATATCGGCCGCTCTGATCGCACTTCTGTTGTGGATCTGCGCCCGAGTGAAAACTCGCAGGGCGGCGATAGCTATGGTCCCCCTGAGCCTGCTGTTATTGGTTGCCACAGTAGCCACCAGCCACGCGGAAGCCCGCATGGATCACCGCCTGTCTCTCGCCTTGGCGACCGCAGCCCATCACCTGGGCACAGCAGCCTGGATCGGAGCGATGCCCTTCCTTCTGGTTTCGTTAGGTCGCTCCGAAGGCTTACAGCAACCCCGCTCGATGGTCAGGCGCTACTCCTCGATGGCTATCCTCAGCGTCATGGTCCTGGTTCTGGCAGGAATTTACATGGCCTGGTTTTACGTGGGGACGTGGAATGGACTCTATGGGACGAGCTATGGCGTTCTATTGCTGGCCAAAATCTATCTCCTGCTGCTGATCCTAATGATGGGCACGCTGAACTGGGTGTTGGGGCGGCGGCTCAGCACCGACCCCCAGCCTTTGCTTGCCCGTCTGCGCCGTTTTGCCGAGGTAGAGGTGGGATTGGGATTCACCGCCATCCTGGCCGCGGCTTCGATGTCCGCGCAGCCGCCCGCGGTGGACGTCTCCGACCAGGTATCGCTGCACGTCATTGCCGGCCGCATGCATCCGGTAGCGCCGCGCTTACACAGCCCCAAAGCGTCACAGCTTACCCCGCCCACTTCGATCGAAACCGCTGTGCGCGAGACTGAATTCCAGGCCAACGGAGGCAGCGACGCCACAGACCGGGAGTGGTCGGAGTACAACCATCATTGGGCCGGCCTGATTGTGTTGGCTGCAGGCTTGCTGGCCTTCGCCAGCCGCTTTGGCCGTCTGCGATGGGCACGCTTCTGGCCGCTCACCTTCGCCGGTCTATCCGTCTTTATTTTGTTGCGCGCCGACCCGGAAAACTGGCCCCTGGGACCACGCCCGTTCTGGGCCAGCTTTTCCGCTCCCGACGTGCTGCAGCATCGCGCCGCCGCCCTGCTCATCCTGTGCTTTGCTGCGTTCGAATGCGCTGTGCAGGCAGGCAAATTACGTGCTCGCTGGGCAGCCTTCATCTTCCCTGCGATGTGCGCTCTGGGAGCGGCCGTCCTGCTCACCCATAACCACGCTCCCAGCGATAACGCGGAAGACCTGCTCGCGTCGCTGAGCCATACGCCGATTGCACTGCTGGGTGCGACCGCTGGCTGGGGCCGCTGGCTGGAGTTGCGGCTGCCCCCGGGCCGGGCTTCCAGAATCGCCGGCCGGGCGTGGCCGCTCTTGCTCGCCGCTGTAGGACTGATCCTGCTCAACTATCGCGAGATCTGACCGTCTAATGACGAGAAGTGTCAGAATGTTGTAGGAGACGTCCTTCTTGCTCGCCTCAATCCGCCTTGCCCGTCATCTAACTTTCGCTCTGGTGTTTCTGTTTCCTTCCCTCACCTTAGTCGCGCAACGTTTGCCCGGCGTAGCCCGTCCGCAGCACTACAGCTTACAGCTGGCGCCAGACCTGCAGGCGGCGACCTTCACCGGTGAAGAAGCGATCGACCTGACCCTCGCGCAGCCTGTGGACTCGATTGTGCTGAATGCGTGGCAGCTCAAGTTTGGTGCAGTTACGGCGCAGGTTAGCGGCAGAACTTTGCCCGCGGAGGTCATCCTCGATCCTGCCTCGCAGCAGGCTACGTTTCATTTTGATCGCAAGCTGCCCGCCGGTCCCGTCACTTTGAAAATCTCGTACAGCGGCATGCTGAACGGAGACCTGCGCGGCTTCTATCTTTCCCGTACCTCCAAGCGAAATTATGCCGTAACCCAATTTGAGCCCACCGACGCGCGCCGCGCCTTTCCCTCCTTCGATGAGCCGGCCTTTAAGGCGACCTTTGACGTCAGCCTGATCGTGCCCCAGGGAGATACCGCGATTGGAAACACCAACATTGTTTCCGATACGCCGGGACCCATCGCTGGGGAACATACCATCACCTTCGCGCGCACGCCGAAGATGTCCACCTACCTGGTGGCCTTCCTGGTGGGTGATTTCCAATGTCTTTCCGGCGAGAGCGACGGCGTGCCTATCCGTGCCTGCGCCACTCCGGACAAAGTACAGCTCGCGCAGTTTGCTCTTTCCGGCGCTGAATTCTTCCTCCACTACTACGACGACTATTTCGGTATCAAATACCCGATGCCCAAGCTGGACATGATCGCGATCCCGGATTTTGAAGCGGGAGCCATGGAGAATTTTGGAGCCATCACCTATCGCGAAACGGCCATGTTGGTGGACGAGAAAACCGCTTCGGTGAACGCCGAGAAAATCGTCGCTGTGGATGTGGCCCATGAGATGGCGCACCAGTGGTTCGGCGACATGGTGACCATGGCATGGTGGAACAATGTCTGGCTGAACGAAGGTTTTGCCACCTGGATGTCGAACAAGCCGCTGGCTGCCTGGAAGCCGGAGTGGCAGATTCCCGAGAGTGAGGCTGCGGAACTCAACCAGACTCTGGATCTTGATGGTGGGCGGGCAACCCGGGCCATCCGCTCCCGCGCTGAAACTCCCGCCGAGATCAACGAGATGTTCGACGGCATCGCCTATGGCAAGGCAGCTGCCGTGCTTCTGATGACCGAAAACTATCTGGGTGAACAGGCGTTTCGCGCCGGTGTGCATCGCTATCTGCAGGCCCACATATACGGCAACGCTACCGCAGAGGACTTCTGGAATACCCTCCAGGCATCGAGTGGCAAGCCCGTCGACAAAATCATGGAAAGTCTCGTGGTGCAGCCAGGGGAGCCGCTGCTAAACTTCGGCGCCGTACACGACGGCAAGGTGGCAGTGTCGCAGAAGCGCTTCTTTCTCAATCCAAAAGACGCGACTGCTCAGCAGCAAACCTGGGTTTTACCGGTTTGTCTCAAGAGTTCTGCCGAGCAAGCAGACTGCCCCATCATAAAAGCCGGCACCCAGGAGCTGCAGGCGCCTTCCGCACCGGTGTTCTATGGCAATGCAGGGGGCAAGGGGTACTATCGCAGCCGCTATGACAGTGCCGATTATCAACAACTGTTACGCCAGGTAGAGACCAACCTTACCCCTCCCGAGCGAATCACTTTTCTGGGCAGCCAGTGGGCTCTGGCCCGGGCCGGCATCTCGCCGGTTGGGGATTTTCTAAACCTTGCTGTCGCCGTTCGTAACGACGACAGTTCCTCTGTGATCACGACCGTCTCGGGCGCGTTGCGCATTATCGATCAGCAGGTGGCCTCTACGCCCGAAGAGCATAAAGAGCTGGCCGCGTGGGTACGCACAAACTTCAACCCAGCTCTCGCGCACCTGGGCCCGCCCGTCGCCGGCGAAGCGCCGGATAAGAGTCTGTTACGCGCCGCTCTCTTTGGTCTCCTCGGCAATCTTGGCAGTGATCCCAAAATCATCGCCGATGCCAGGCAGGTCGCGGACCAATACCTGAGCGATCCCACATCCGTTAATCCGACCCTGGCGGCAACGGCGCTCAACATTGCTGCGCAAAATGGAGATGCACCATTCTTCGACCAGTTGCAGCGAGTGAGCCAGACCAGCGGAGACCCGCAGCTTCGCATTCAGGCGTTCCGTGCCCTGGCGAATTTCCGCGATCAAGCGCTGGTGGCCCGCGCTCTGGATTATGCACTCTCCGCCCAGGTAAGGAATCAGGATTCCCTGAACCTGGTGCAGATTGAAATGAGGGACCGTCGCACGCGGGACGCCGCCTGGCAGTACGTGCAGCAGAACTGGCCCAGGGTCAAAGCCCAAATCACAACCTGGATGGGAGGAGAATTAGTTGAGTCGATGGGCGGTTTCTGCAGCACAGACCGCAGTAACCAGGTCTCGGAATTCTTTGCCACGCACAGCATATCTGCCACCTCCCATGCCCTCGACAAGGCCCGCAACAGCATCGCGGATTGCGTGGATCTGCAGCTGGCGCAGGGGCCCAATTTGAAGCAATGGCTGCAATCCGGAGCGGGGGACGCCCAGAAATAAGCGGAACGAGGTTCAGCAGGCTTTGGCCCTTTACACTACTTCGTTCTATCCGATCTCGAAATTCCTGCCGCCCTGTTTAGTTGAGACAAGAGCATCACGACTGGAGCTGGCGTTTACCCTGCCAAAAATCATCGTGCAACCGTGATCGGTCATTGCCGTGCAGATCCAGCATCCGTTGCGCTACCTCTCCGCTGGATAAACTCTCGACTGACACCTCGACGGTTTGTACCTGGTGCCACGGATAGACGAATTTTTCCCAAATAAGAAATCCCGAGGAAGCCCAGTCTTTCAGTAGTTCTGATACTTCCTTCTTAACGTCGGTTTCATGTCTTACTGGAAGCAATTCGATGGTTTCTCCAGTTACCAAATGCGCTTTCAGCCGCGCTATGAGCATGCGATGTTCTCTCCTGTTGGAATAAGATGCGTTACGGGCGAGGGCGAAAACCCTTACACGTTACAAATGCATGTACAAAACAGCCCTTTATTCCACAAAGGTTGTACCGGCAATTCAATCTGTCACTTGAGTGGATACATTGCTTCTGCTTCAATCGTTGAGTGAACACTGTGCAGCAATCCCCAGTTTCTTCTTCGCCGCAACCGGTCCCCAATAACCTGGTCGCATTCGAGGATCTACGCCTGTCTACACCCATGACGGGTCAGCCTATCGTATTGCTTGAATATGAAGACCGGCAGGGTGTTCGATCGATTCATCAGGTGGCGTTGACCTGCACCGGCCGGGGTCGTGGCGGCTTGGTCTATTTTGGCGGCTACGATAAGGGGAAGTTCAGCATCTTCCGCGCCGACTGCATTCACCGGGTTGTCACTCTCTAAAATCTGTCCCCTAAAGAGACGTTTTTGAAGCCGCTCGAAGCGTCGCAATTTCTTGCCGCCCTGGCAAGCTCCGCTGATTCGTATGACATATCGAAAGGGTGCACTTCGGTACTCCCTTTTTCCCGCGCAAGCCTCTGATTTAAAAGAACAAAGTCGCGTCCCCTTGGGTACCAATTTAATTGTGAGAGTCAGGGAGACGTTTTTCTCTCCGATTCATGGAAAAGCTGTAGCATTTTGCGACATTCAAGTGTAATCTCGTTCCACTCCCCGCTCAGAATTGCAACTTCCGTGGTATAGGCAAAGTCGAGCCTTGGGGCAACCTCTGTGCGCTTTTGCGCTGCAAAAGGGTTGCAAGTTAATAGTCTCCCCTTAGACTGAGGGGTGTCCGAACCAAAGTTGTACAGGAGTGCCAATCCCATGTCTGTGAAGTCACCGTTGTTTTCCGCCAGAGGTTTCGTTTCGAAGCGAAAGTCGCTCTTCGTCCCAGTCCTTACGCTCGCCATTTGCGCTTCCACCGGTTGGGCCCAAGCCCCGCCCATCGTCGTCGACGCACAGCAGACGATTGGGAAGGGATATAACCAGCCACAAAGCCTCGCGATTTCCAGCAACGGGACAATCTTCGTTCCGGACACGATAAAAAATCAGATTGCTTGCACTGAACCCCACAACCGGCGCGATCACACCCATATCTACGGGGACGATAACGTTGTCGGCTCCGGAGTCACTCGCCCTGGACGCAAATGGAGATCTCTTCGTGGGCGACACACCCTCTGGCGTCGGGGGTAGGATCGTCGAATTGACCGGGGATGGCGCGGGTAATCTGACCGGCGCTGCGAAGGTATACTTTGCCGGAAGTCCTTTGACCAATCCTATTTCGCTCGCGGTCGACAGTGCGGGGACACTGTTCATTGGTGACTACCCTACTACAGGGGATGGGGTCATCTACTCTCTGCCGTTGCCCGGCACTACACCGACAGCTTTGAGCTTTCCAGGACTTCCGACCCAGTTCACACCCGCGTCATTGTTCCGGGCTGGAGCCAATCTCTACATCGCGGACAACGGCGACCTCAATCAAGGGCTTGGTGGGGTTTACGTAGCGCCGGCTGCAGGCGGTCATGCCCAACCGATACCGACCGGCGCGTTTATCATCGCGTTCCCTACAGGTATTAGGTTGGACGCGGCGGGCAACATCTACATTTCATCATTTTTGGGAACTGGCACGGGTTACAACGCCGGCCAGCAGTTCGTGGTTGTGCCGGCAGCTTCGCCTACCACCCCTTACATCTTGCCCAATACCGGCTTAGGGGCAGCCAGCGACGTGGCGTTCGATCCCTCTGGGAACCTCGACGTGCTTGACTACGTCAACGGGCAAGTCGTTCAACTGACCTCGGCGAATCCAGTAAACCTGGGCACTCAAAATTATGTTGGCTCGACCGGAAAGGCAGTTGCTTTCAATTTTGAATTCAACGGGCCCACAACGCTCCGCGGGTTTCGTATTGTCACTCAGGGCGATGTGAGTACTGATGTGATTCAAGGCGGCGGCGGGTCTTGCGTGAACGGTAAGCACACCAATCTCGGCACTGGCGGGCCATCCATTTCTCCGTACTACCCCTACACCTGCACTGAGAGTTTTTCCGGAACTCCAGCCTACCCGGGAATTCGCGCCTCGGCCATTCAGGTTAAGGGTCCAAACGCGACGATTCTTGCTTCCACGCCGGTTTACCAAACGGGTTTTGCCGGAGCAGAGATTGTTTATCCACTCAATGAAGCAACAACCGCAACCGGCCTACAAGCCCCTTACGCCGTGGCGATATCGGGTCTGGATAAAACGGTCTACGTGGCTGACGGCGGGTCTGGTCAGGTCTATTCAGTCAAGGGTCTGGGGGGCAGCGCACTGACTCCCGTTTCCACGGGCACCATCACTCTTTCGGCGCCTACCGCTTTGGCCCTGGATGGAGCCGGCAACCTGTTCATCGCCGACTTTAACAACGCCGAGATCGTCAAGGTACCACCTGCCGATACCGGTATCGCGCCGTCGGTCGTGAATACAGGCGGCCTCTTGCAGCACCCGATTGCCTTGGCCTTTGATTTTCTCGGCAATCTCTATATCGGTGATGCGGGTCCCGGCGGCCTGAACGCTGGTTCTGGCAATCCGGGGTTTGTGGTGAAAATACCGGTCGGTGGGGCTGCGTTCAAAGTGAACATCCCCGGTATCCAGATCGTCTTCCCGCAGGCTTTAGCGATCGACCCTTATACTGCGGCGCTGCTGATCGGCGATGGCGGCGACCCATCAGGCGTTGGTAAGGTAGTTCAGCTTTATGCCGACGGGACGGCGGGTACTGGTCCAATCAATGGTGTGACGAATCCCAGCGGGCTGGCTTTTGATCCGGCCGACGATCTCTATATTCTCGACGGCACCGCCAATACCATAACGGTCGTGGAAGGCCCCAACTACCCCAATCAAGTCCACCTTTTGCAATTCGACAACAGTAAACTGGTCGCCGCCAGTGGCTTGGCCATCTCCGCCGGTGGACAGAGCTTCGTCATCGCGAATCTCGCCGGTCCGGGCAACTCCGGCCTGCTGCGCCTGAACGGCAATGCTTCCACGCTGGCGTTCGGGGGCGTCAAAGTCGGAAGCCAGAGTCAAACCCAGACGGCCACGGTTTACAACATCGGCAATCTGAATATGACGCTGGGCAGTCCCTGGTACACCACTAACGGAGGCAACGCCGCATTTAACATCCTGGGCAGCTCGTACTGTGACAACGGCAACTTCCTGGCGCCGTCCTGGTCCTGCAACATCGATGTCCAGTTCACGCCGCAGTTTGTCGGGCAGACCACACAACAACTGACGGTCCTAGCGAAGGTTATAACGGCGGCAGCGGGGCCATCAGCCCGCCCATCCTCACCTTAAGGGGTACCGGCAAAAACTAAGTCGGTTTAACCACGCGGCCGGAACGCAGAACACCGCGTTCCGGCCGTTTGTTTTTGCGGGGGTGTCAGCGACGCCAGCTCAGTTTGGGATAGTAAGTCAGCTGGAACGATCCGGTGAAGTCGTGCTGTTGTCCGGAGGCCAAAACCGGGACCTTCCAAAACTCCGCCTGCCCAAAGGCGTTCAGTTCCAGGTTCTCTCTCAACCGCAGCACCGCTTTGATGTTGATGTCATTCTGCGTCGTGCCCCCGGGAATGAAGCTGTTGGAGACTTTCGCGTTGCGATAGCCCAGCTGGATGTACTCCTTAGGGCTGAGCCAATCCGTCAGCCATGCCTGGCCGCCTTTGCCCTCTCGTCCTATCCAACTTCCCAGCATGTTGTTCTTGTTGGTGTAGCCATCCGGATATTCGAACTCATAGTAGACTTCCTGGCCACCGGCAGGTAAGGGCATCCGGATCAGTCGATACTGCCTCCGCGCGGAGGTCGACATGCGGAAGCTTTGGCAAATGGGACAGGTAAAGCCCAGGGTTGATGGAGGCGTGACGCGGCGCCGCGATGGGGCTAGCGTCGTCGTGGACGATCGAGTCGGAGTAGAGGGTCAGCCAGTTCTCCAGCCAGGGAAGTCTCCAGGTAAAGTCAAAGCTCGAATGACGCGATCCCGGATCGTTTCGGCTTTCCTTCTCCGCCAGGCTCACATTGCTGAAGCTGGTGAAGCTGTGCCAGAACGAACCAAACGTGAGGGGCACATGGTCCTTCCCGGCGAAGACAACGACACGAGAGAAACCGATTTCCACGTTCCGGGTCGGCTTAAAGCTGAATTTTTCAGCATGGATCCACGGAGCATTGGGATAGCGATGGCCCTTCAACGAGCCAAACAAACCTTCATAGCGGAAGGGGCCGGTCACGTCGGAGAGTATGGGAATGCGCAGCGGCACCACCCGGTTGATGCGCAGCGCATACAGCGGCTCGGCATTGTTGCTCAGCGCCATGCTCCCTGATTCCGCCGGACCCCACCAATCTTCAGACTTGCCCACCGAGAAGACGTTGTTAGCCAGGGAAACCGCGAGATTCGCATCAATCAAGCGAAATACGTTGGTCTGGGGTACAGCTTCCGGCGCCAGCAGCGGAGTGTTGTCCACGCGGGCGAACAACTCCTGTATAGCTTCGGGATATGCGGCACGGCCGGGGGCATGCTGATACTCCCCGCGAACACTAAGCGAGAGGTGATAACCCTCGGCTCTGGCCGAAAACCCATCCAGCGCGTTGAAACCCTGTTGGTACGGCCGACCATTGTCGTTGATCAGTGTCTGCCCAAAATGAAAGGAGTCATTAATCGGTCTGCCCTTGATGTACATGTTCCGGGTGTAGACGTCCGAGACTTCCGCCTGCGGTGCTGTCTGCCCAGTGTCCAGCCCAAATTCCAATGCCAGCGCGCGAAAGATATTCCATGCTTCCGTATCCTGGGGCGCACTTTGCAGCTTGGGGTAAGTCTCCTGTAAAACCTGCAGACAGCTGGTGCGCGTCCATGGCCGCATACCCAGGTAGGCCGAGTCGGCATACCCGAGTGAGAAAAGCCGTGCAAAGGCGGGATAGACCCAACTGTCGAGCGGTACATAAACCAAACCGTAATTGGCCGTGGTGGCCGGCTCAAAGTCATTGAAGACCGGATCGAGAGATGCCGGCAAACTTGGCGGGGTGGCAGTTTGCTGGCACAGCAAAGGAACCCACGGAGCCGCCAGGAAGGTGGAAATCAGAGCAGATCGAAGCAGCACTCTACTGGCCCGACGCCTTTGCAGATTCAAAACGCTCTCCAAGTTAAGAGGATAGCGCACTGAGAAAACATGAACCTGCCGTTGCCCGGGCCTTGCGGAGGTTTACGATGTCTCCCGCGTGGCAGACCATTGGGCGTGACCATATTCGCCCAATTCCACCGTTCCGCTCATTGAATTCCCAGCAACCGACCCGGCGAAGGAATATTCAATCGCATTGCCGCCAACCGGCATGACGCTGCGAAAACTTACCTGCTGCGCCTGCACTTTGCCTTTGAGATTTCCGCTGTAGATCTCGCCCTGGTGGACGCCAGTGATTGCGCCCTCTTGCTGCTCCAGCAAAAAGCGCTGCCCACCTTCGCCGCAAAGATAGTTGATTTGTACTTTCCAGATCCCGGCCACGTTCGCTGGTTCGCCCTGCGGAATTTCGGGAGCTGAGAACCTGGGAGGATGGGAAAGCATAGCCAACAGAGCATCCGCCACAATCTGCGCGTCTCCCGGCATCATCATGTAAGGCATGATGGTCACCGAGCTTTCCATCTCGTCCGGGCGGCTTCCGCTCCACTCATCGAACTGAATACGCGGCGTGCCTGCGTCCAGTGTCTTTGCCAGCTCATCTCCGGTAATCTTCAGCGCGTTGCCATCCCACTTGATCCGCAGCCGGGGCGAATGATTCGACAGATCTTCCGGCATCAGGTAGTCGGTCGTCACCGAGGGTAGAGGTTTCACCTTAGCCTCGATGGTGCCCAGCCAGGCCTTCCACGTGTTCCATTCAGCCTCGTGGTCGCGCTTGGTCCACATCTCGACGGCGGTGAGCATGCCCATGATTTCTTCTTTGCCGACCTTTAGAGGGCGTCCCACATTGTGATGCGGAGCAGCCTGGAACCACGCCGCCTGCACCAGGTCTTTGCGCCCTAGCAGCAACCCCGCGCATTGCGGTCCGCGCATGCACTTACCACCGCTGTATCCAACGAAGGTTGCGCCGGCTGCAAGATGAATGTTGGGGATGGTGAGATTTTCCGCCGCGGCGTCGACGAAGACGGGAATCGCCTTTTGTTTCGCGGCCCGGCAGATATTTTCAATGCTCAGGGGGCCGGTCGCCGCGGCGGGAGAAGACAGGATGTAAATCATCGCCGTCTGCGGCCCCATGGACGCCTCGAGCTGTTCTGGTGTTTCCACCTCGACCACGTCAACCCCGAGCAAGCGCGTCCCCACGTCATAAGGATTGCGCGAGTGTTTCGGGATGATCACCTGGCTCTTCAGTCCGCCCTTCTCCAGGTAAGGCATCTTCTGCGACTTTTCCGGATCGGTGCCGGCGATGCAAGCCGCGGTAGCGCCGGTGATCGCGGCCGCGCAGCCTGCGGTCACGATGCCCCATTCTGCGCCAGTGATCTTCGCCAACCGGGCGCCCACTGCCGCCATCAGCTCGTCCATGTTGACGTAATGACGTCCGGCCTCTTCCATTGCTTGCTTCACTTCCGGCAAGGAGAGGGAGCCGCTGATGATGGTGTAGGTGCCCTTGGCATTGATCAGCGGGCGCACGCCCAGCTCTTCGTAAAGATTGGGACCGGCTGGCATGGGCGCCACAGTCTTTGCCGCGTGGCTCACGCCCGGTAGAAGCGATGTGGCCGCTCCGGCCATGACGGAACGCTGTACGAATTTGCGTCTGCTCAATTTCGGCTGATGAGAATTTTCCATTCTGGAACGGCCCTCCAAGGCATGCAAAACGAATAAACCGTTAGCGCGTCAAACCAAAAGGCTCGCGGGAACCTGGGATCCTTGACACCATAAAGGTTCATCAGTAACCTCTGTTTTACCATCATTTAATTTTCTTTTATCGTCGTTTGGTTTCGGGTCCCGCCATAAATTTCATTTTTGGAGAGGTCAGGCGCTTGAATCACTTCGTAAGATTCGTGTCTTTCACTTGCTTAGTTGCTCTTGCGTTACTGGGAACGGTCGCCGCATGGGCAGCCATCACCGGTTCCATCTCTGGAGTGGTCACGGACCCGAGCGGCGCCGTGGTGCCAGGGGTAACTGTCGTAGCCACTGCTGTGTCGACAAACGTCCAAAGTACCGCGGTTACGGATTCCAAGGGCTTTTACAACTTCCCCACCCTCAACGTCGACACGTACAACGTCACCGCCAGCCAGGGTGGTTTTCGCGATTACCAGCAGAGCGGAGTGAAGATCGATGCCAACTCCGCTGTTCGCATCGACATCGCTATGCTACTCGGGACGGTCAACAATACCGTCAACGTGAAGAGTGACGCACTACAGGTAGAGACGCAGAGCACCCAGAATGGCGTGCTCATCGACGGCGCCAAGATCACCTCCGTCCCTTTGAATGGACGCTCCTACATCGACCTGTTGAAATTGCAGCCGGGCGTATCGCCTTATTCGCATAGCCAGGACAGCGAAACATCAGGAATTGGCGCAACCCAGGTATCCGGCGATCTGGACAATGGACAGCAATCCGTCAACGGCGGCCGCACCGGTTCGAATGCGTTCATGGTCAACGGCGCCAACGCAGAAGAAGGCGTGCACAACGGGGCCGCGCTGATCCCCAATCTTGATTCGATCGCGCAGTTCCGCATTATCACCAACAACTTCGACGCGGAGTATGGAAACTATAGCGGTGGCCAGATCAACGTGGTCACCAAGTCGGGCAGCAACCAGTATCACGGAACGGTCTTCGATTTCCTCCGCAATACAGATCTGGACGCTAGAAACTACTACGCTCCTACCCGCGGCGTGTTCATCCAGAATCAATTCGGCGGTACGGCCGGCGGCCCCATCAAGAAAAACAAGATCTTCTGGTTTGCGGACTATCAAGGGACGCGGCAGATTTTAGGACAAACCCAGAGCTATGCCGTGCCATCAGATGCAAATAGAACGGGCGATTTCTCGGATTCAGCAGGCTCGCTGAGCGGCACTGTGGCCGGAGCCGGCTGGGCCAACACTCTCTCGCAGACGTTAGGGTATCCCGTATCGCAGGGCGAGAGTTACTACACTCCAGGCTGCACCGACACCGCTACTTGTGTTTTCCCCAATGCCCAAATTCCCAAGAGTGCGTGGTCCCCGGTTGCGGTGAACTCCCTGAAGTTTGTTCCTGCGGCGAACGGCGTCGTTAACAATAGTCCCAACTTCTCAACCTCAGCCTCCAACGAGACATTGACGGACGACAAAGGCAGTGGCCGCATCGATGTTCCCACCCGGTTCGGCGCTGTTTTTGGCTACTACTTCTTTGACCGGTTCCATACACTCAACCCCTACAGCCAGGTAAATGTTCCGGGCTTTGCCGCGACTAATCAAGGCAAAACCCAAATGATCAATCTGGGATTGACGACCACGTTTAACTCTTCGAGCGTCAACGATCTTCGTCTCGCCTATCTTCGGGACGTAAACCAAACCGGGCAACCAACCGCAGGACAGGGTTTGGGTGTCACGCTTGCTTCGCAGGGATTTGTTACTCCCTGGGGACCCGACGGCGGCATCTCCCCAACAAACGCCTCGTATGAAGGTGTTGCCAACCTTCAGTTCAACAACTTCCAACTTGGCGTTCCGCCCGACGCACTGCGGCAATACAACAACACTTTCCAAATTATCGACAACTTCACCAAAATTCTGGGAACTCACACTTTGCAGTTTGGCACCAACCTTCACTACAACCAGATCAACGAGCGTAATTACGACTGTTACAACGGGTGCTTTGGCTTTAATGGCTACGAGACCGGCTTGGACTTTGCCGATTTCCTGATTGGGGCGCCGAACAGCTTTGTGCAGGCCAGCCAACAGCTTCTCGACTCGCGGAGCAAGTACTATGGGTTCTATGCCCAGGATAGCTGGCGGGCAACCCGCAACTTGACCGTTAACTACGGGCTTCGTTGGGAAGTGGCTACACCTTGGTACGACACGCAGAACAAGCTTGAAACGGTCGTTCCCGGCGAACAGTCGCTAGCGTTCCCAGGTGCTCCTCTGGGTCTGGTTGTCCCCGGAGATCCAGGCATTCCTCGCACTCTTGGGCCCACCAAGTACACCAACTTCGCTCCCAGAATCGGCTTTGCCTATTCGCCAGAAGCGAGCGACGGTTTCCTTGGTAAATTGCTCGGCGGTGCTGGAAAGACCAGCATACGTGCCGGTTACGGTATCTTTTATAGCTCCATTGAGGATGCCACCGGATTCGTAGAAGTGGGCGATGCCCCCTATGGGAACTACTATTCTGTTTCGTCAACCGAGCTCGCTACCCCGTTTGTCGATCGGCCATCGGGGATTGGAGCCGGACAGAAGTTTCCCTTCGTGTTTCCTCCCACCAACGTGTCTCCCAAGAATCCCGATACAACCTTCAACTGGGCGGCGGCAACGCCGATCGGTGGATCGGACTACTACTACTACAAAAACAAGATGCCCTACGTTCAGGAGTGGGAGCTGTCTCTCCAACGTCAGTTGGGAACGGCAACTGTGCTCAGCGTCAACTATGTCGGGACGGTGGGACGGCAACTGTTGACGTTTGTGGAATCAAATCCAGGCGATCAGGCGCTGTGCCTCCGGTTGAGTGACCCAGCCAATGTGGCGCCCGGCACAACCACTTGCGGCCCCACGGGCGAAGACACGATTTACACCACTGCCGACGGACAGACGGTAAGCGGAACCAGGCCGACCTTCGGCATCAACTTCAACAGCAACCCGTATATGAAGACCGCGGCCAGCTCCAGTTTCAACTCGCTGCAGGTTACCCTGCAGCACACAGAGAAATATCTGAATTTCCTGATTGGCTACACGTTTGAAAAATCGCTCGATAATGGCTCTGACTCTTTTGACGCGACCAATCCGTTCGATCCGGGTCAAACGCGCGCATTATCAAGCTTTGACGTACCGCATACCCTGGTCGCCAGCTACACCGTGCAATTGCCCTTCGATCACTTTATCGGCGGAGGGGATCTCGCGAAGCGGTTCACCGCAGGCTGGGAACTTTCCGGCGTATCTACATTTGCCAAAGGAGAGCCAGTTACTCTCAACGAGAATGACGATAATTCACTGCTGGGCGCCTTTAGTGCAAACGTAGATGTGCCAAGCTTTGCGAATAATGGCACTCGTCTTACCGGAAATAAGAACCCGCGTAAAGGACTGCCTTATTTCAACCCGGACTTCTTTCAGCCGGAACCGCTTGGAGAAGTAGGAAACGCGAAGCGGCGTTATTTCTCTGGTCCCGGTCTCGACAACTACGATATGGCTTTGTTAAAGAGCACGACTATCACCGAGAGCACCAAACTGCAATTTAGGGCGGAGGCCTTCAACGTTTTCAACCATGCGCAGTTTAAGAATCCGAATGGGTTGGTGAATAACACCGGCCAAGGTGGATTCGGTTACGTGACCTCGGCAAATGATCCTCGCATCATGCAAGTAGCGTTGAAGTTCTTGTTCTAAGCTGAGCGAAGAGGACCAGTGACGAAGATGTGTTGGCAACGGGGTTTCTTCGTTCTGGTCTTCCTGCTGGGACTAGGTGCGCTGCATGCGCAGCCGCCTGGCGCCGCAATTTTCGCGTCCAATTGCTCTGGTTGTCACGGCGCAGATGGCCGCGGCGGAGAGCATGCACCCAACATCGCCACGGCGCCGGATGTGCAACACCTCATGGATCGCGATCTGGCCGGCATCATCCGCTATGGCATCGCCGGCGCGGGCATGCCGGCTTTTTCGTCCCTGAAACAACAGGAAGTAGCAGATGTCGTCTCCTATTTGAGGATCCTGCAGGGTAGAGGCGACATTGTGAAACTCCCTGGAGATCCCAAGCAAGGGGAAACTCTCTTCTTCGGCAAGGCGGAATGCGCCGATTGCCACATGGTCAACGGCAAAGGTGGTTTCATTGGCGGCGACCTCTCCTTCTATGGCGCCGAGGCAAAGCCCGATCAAATGCGCGCCATCATTCTCGATCCTGAAAAGAATCTCCCGGCGGACAAAAAAGCTACGACCGTGGTGACAACTGCGGGGCAAAGCATCACCGGCATGCTCAGGACCAACAGCAATTTCTCGCTTGCCCTGCAAACCCTCGACGGGGCATTTCATTTCCTGCCAAAATCCGACCTGACCCAGGTGAATATTGGCTCCCGTTCCCTGATGCCTGCCGCGAACTTAAATAGCAAAGAAGTGGATGACCTGGTCAGCTACCTGCTCCGTACCGGCGATGAAAGCGCTAAGCGCTCCCCCCGCTCCTCGAAGTCCGACGACAATGACGAATAAAAGACTCATCGCCTGTCTGGCGATAGCGATGTTAGCCGGCCTGCAAGGAAGCGTTGTTGTCCGTGGGCAAGGTGGCACGGACAACCCTGCTCTTGAAGCCGTCACTCCCGGGTTTTGGAAATTATTCGACCACCAGGCGCCCTTGACGAAGTTGGCATCCGGATTCGGCTTTACGGAAGGGCCTGTCTGGGATCCGGCCGGCTATCTCTGGGTCAGCGACGAAACACTCAACAAGATATTCAAGGTAGACACGAGCACCGGTCAGAAGCGCGAGGTCATATCTCTCGGCGATCCCGACGGCAACACTTATGATAAGCAGCACCGTCTCCTGGATTGCGCCAGTGTTCTGCGAGCGATCATCCGCCTCTCCCCCGACGGCGGCCAATACGAAACAGTCGTAGACCGGTACCAGGGGAAACGATTGAACAGCCCGAACGATGTGGTGCTGGGCCCGGATGGAGCGATCTACTTTACCGATCCAACCTCGGACTTGCCCAAGGATCAAAAGCAGGAAATACCATTTAAAGGCGTCTACCGCATCGGGCCAAACAACCACGTAGAGTTGCTGACCAAAGATCTTGATGACCCGAACGGACTAGCCTTCTCACCCCAGGGCACAAAGTTCTACGTAGACGACTCCACCCAACGGAATATCCGCGTTTACGATTTTCGCAACGGTAAGCTCAGCAACGGGCGCGTGTTCGGCGTCGAGCCCGGCGGCCCCAAAGACGGCGTGCCCGATGGCATGAGAGTCGATCGCCAGGGAAATCTATATGTCGTCGGCCCCCGCGGCATTTGGGTTTGGGACGCAGCGGGTCATCACCTGGGAACCATTGTCGTCCCCGAGCAGCCGGCCAATCTTGCCTGGGGAGACCCGGGTTATTCCACGCTCTACATCACGGCGACCACGTCTGTGTACAAGATTCCGACGCGGGCGCACGGCTTTATCCCCTACCTGTAAGAGGATCCATGATCAGTCGCGTCATCGGTTACCTGTCACTCCTGGCCCTCGCTGTGCCGCTCTCGGCGCAGACCGGTGGCTTCAAGGTCATTCAGGCGCAGGGGTCTGAAACAGATTCGAGCGCCGGCCTGCTCGCGAATGGCACGCTCTACGTATCAGGCCAGGGAAGCGCGGCCCCGGATTTTACCGGCCAGGCCGCCGAATCCATGCACAAGTTACAAGCTGTGCTGCGCGCCGCTGGAATGGATTTTGAGAACGTCGTGTGGATGAATGTCTATCTCACCGATGCTCATGATCAGGCGACACTCGAAGATGTGTATTGGAAGATGATTGGCTCCAGCCCTCCGGCACGAACGGTCCTGACGGTGGCCGCTCTGCCTCATGGAGAGAAGGTTGAGATCAACTGCATCGCGGTTGCGGACGCCGGCGAGCGCAAAGCCATCTGGCCGGCAGGTTGGCCGCGGGGACCGCACCTCGACCCACCTGCCATTGAGGTTGGAGAAATGCTCTATCTGTCTGCGCAAGGCGGACAAGATCCACTCACGGGGAAAGTGAAGCCGGACTTTTCCGCCGAAACCAGGCAGGCCCTCGACAACGTCAGCAGCATTTTGAACGCAGCGCAGATGAGCATGAAGAACGTTCTCTGGGTGAATCCCTACATGAGCGCCGGCGGCCAGTACGACGTCATGGGCAAGGTCTACGCGACCTACTTCGAGTTTGGTAATACGCCAGGCCGCGGGACGATTCAAGTCATAGGACTCCCCAAGGGAGAGCACATCGTCTTCAGTTGTATTGCCGGCGCAGATCTCAGCAAGCGCAAAGCGGTGCGCCCGCGAAATATGCCTCCCAGCAAAACGGCGAGCCCGGGAATTCTCTACGGTGACACGCTCTATCTCTCCGCGAAAGACGGATTCATCCCCGGCCAGGGCATGGTGACGCCGCTTTTCGATCTGCAACTACGGCAGTCCATGCGCAACCTCTTGGACGGATTACAGGAAGTCGATATGGATTTCTCCAATGTTGTCTTCAGCACGGTTTACCTGCGGCAAATGAAGGATGTCAACCAGATGAGCGAGCTCTATAGCAAGTTTTTCAAGCCTCCGTACCCCGCAAGAACAACGCTGCAGCAAAATCTCGAGTTCGGAGAAGAGGCTGCCGAGCAGATTTCTTTCATCGCCGTGAGACGTCAACCGGCAGGGACCAGCGAGGCCTCACGATGAATCGCAGATCGTTCGTGAAATGGGCTACGGCTTTCCCGCTGCTGGCGCAGGTTGGATGGCAACAGGCTTTGGGTACCGGATGGGCCGAAGTCGCCCGCAACTCGACGGACAACATCTATACCCGGCTCGGCGTGAAGCCTTTGATCAATGGCCGCGGCACCTGGACTTATCTCAGCGCCAGCCTCGAGTTGCCCGAAGTAAGAGCCGCTCAGGTCGAGGCTGCGCAGCACTTCGTAAACATCTTCGACCTCCAGAAAGCTGCCGGTAAGCGACTGGCGGAACTCACTGGCGCGGAATCCGGCATGATCACCTCGGGTGCGGCCGGCGCCATGGCGGTAGCCACCGCAGGATGCATCGCCGGAACCGACCCCGACAAAGTATGGCAACTACCAGACACCCAGGGGCTTAAGAATGAAGTGGTCATGGTCGGCGGCCGGAGCGTGTTCGATAGTGCCATCCGTCTGGCCGGAGGCAAACTGGTCCTCGTCAAATCCGCTGAAGAGATTGCCAACGCAATCACTAGCAACACGGTGATGATTTACACGACATCCGAGCCCGAGCAGTTGGCGAAAGAGATCGCGGTTGCCAAGGCGCATCGCGTGCCCATATTCATGGATGCAGCGGACGGTATCCCTCCCGTCAACAAGCTGCAGCTATTCAATAAAATGGGCTGCGACCTCTACACGGTCAGCGGCGGCAAGGGATTATGCGGACCGCAATCGAGCGGCATCCTGCTGGGGCGCAAGCATCTCATCGAGGCCGCTCTCGCCAACAGCAATCCCTGGGAAGGCGCCGTGTGTCGTCCGATGAAGGTGGGCAAAGAAGAGATCATGGGCTGTCTGGCAGCGGTCGAGGCATGGCTCAAGATGGATGTGCCCAAACTCAACAAGGAATGGGAAACACGGGTGCAACGCATCGCGACCCTGGTGGGCACCGTCCCAGGTGTGGAGGCGAAAGTCTACATGCCTGAAGAAAACCAATGCCCCACGCTGATGGTTTCGTGGGATCAGAAAGCCTGGCGTTACACCATCGCCGACTGCGCGAGACAACTGCTGGAAGGCACGCCCGCGATCGCAGTCCTCACCGAGGACAACCCAAGCGACGTGCTCTCGCGCAAGCAAACACCAGGCAAGACTCCGGTAATGGAAGACAAGCTGCAAATTGTTTCTATGACCTTGAGGCCGGGTGAGGAAATCATCATCGGCCAACGACTGCGGCAGTTGCTGACCCAGGCGCGGCGGCAGGGAACCCAGGCATGAAAACTCTTGCAGTGAGTATCTTCGCGCTCGCGTTGGCGGCATCCGCAGCCGGCGCCGAGCCTTCGACCTGCAAGATCCAACCGGTTGTCTACGAAGGATGGCAGGCGCAACAGGTCTCGAACGACTGGGTGCAGCTGACCTTTGTTCCCCAATTGGGTGGCCGCTTGATGCAGGTTACCTTTAACGGACATCCCTATTTATTCGTGAACCCTGTCTACAAAGGAAAATACATTTCCCCCACCGAAGCGGCCGGCCGCTGGATTAACTATGGCGGTGACAAAATCTGGCCTTTACCCGAGGGCGATGACGATGAGCAGCAGTGGCAGGGAGCTTCCACTCCTCTGGACGACGGGGCCTACACGTTCACGGTTCTATCGCAAGGTCCTAAGTGTACTGTCAGGCTGGAGGGTCCGCCCGATCCACCTACGGGTCTGCAATATACCCGGGAGATCAGCATCGGCAGTGATTCACCGCAGATCTCCTTCCACGCGATAACCAAAAACTTTACCGGTCACTCCATTACCTGGTCGGTGCAATCAGTCTCGCAGTACAACCTCTCCGATGCGAATGACCGCACCCAGTACAACCACAACTTCTGGGCGATTACGCCGATGAATCCGCATTCCGCCTATTTGCTCGGCTACCACGTCCGCGATGGGCTTGCGAATGATCCGTCGTTCCAACCGAAAGATGGCTTGTTCCGGTTGAATTGGAAATACCTGGAGAACGAAGTCTGGCTCGACTCGACAGCAGGCTGGATCGCCCTCATCGATGGCGCAACCAAATATGCCATGGTCGAGAAGTCCAAAAACATCGCCGGCGGAGACTATCCCAGCAAGGCAACGACCATCTTCTACAAAAACGGTCCTACGGTGGAATTGGATGAGAAAGGCATGCCCTCCCTCAGGGCCTCAAGCTTAGAGAAGACGCCGTATTACATGGAAGCAGAACTCAATAGTCCCATGGCGGCTCTGGGACCCGGGGAAACCTATGCCTTCGACACCACCTGGTTTCCCTCTCGGCTGAGCGGCGACCTCACTACGGTCACCGACGCGGGTCTGGTGGCCCAGCCGCTCGTCGCCCGGCGCAACGGGGATAAGATCGAGCTCTCCGGCAGCTTTGGCGTCTTCTTCCCTGGTGAGCTCAAGGCGTTCCTCTACGATGAGGGAGGCCTGGGAACGAGTGAAGTGACGATCGAGGCTGTTCATCCACAGGAGCCCGTGATGCTGCACCAGGCCATTGCCGCGCCGAAGAAGATAGCCCGCGTTTCTATTCACCTCATCGATAGCAGCGGCGTCGACCGCGGCGCCCTGGGAGAGGTATTCGTTACCATCAAGGATGAGGGTCATTGAGCGCATGAAGCTTGCTCGACTGTGGGTGATCGTCCTTTGCGCATGCAGCTACGCCTCGGCGCAGATCAAAAACAATTGGCCGATGTACAACGGCGACTACACCGGCAGGCGGTTCAGCGGCCTGACCCAGGTCACGCCCGAAAACGTCGGCCATTTGCAGGCGCAGTGGGTCTTTCATACCAAAACCCCAGGGGTCCTCGAAGGGACGCCGGTGGTGGTTGATGGCATCATGTACTTCACCGGTTCGAACGACGCCTTCGCCTTGAACGCGCAGTCGGGAGAAGTACTCTGGCACTATTCGCGGCCCATTTCCAGCGGACTCATCGATGACGCCTCAGGCCATATCAATCGAGGCGTGGCCTTGTCCGGCAATCACCTCTACATGGAAACCGACAACGCCCACCTGCTTTGCCTTGACCGCCGGTCCGGCAATCTCATTTGGGATATCTCTTATGCGGAAGGGAATAAGAACTACGGCGCCACCGGTGCGCCGCTCATTCTCAAGGACAAGGTGTTAGTGGCAACCTCCGGTGGAGACGACGGAGTACGCGGCTTTCTCGCCGCCTTCGATGCTACGACCGGAAAATTGGCATGGCGCTTATGGACCATTCCTGGCCCGGGAGAGCCCGGCTCGGAAAGCTGGCCTGGCGATACCTATCTCCATGGCGGCGGCACGGCCTGGATGCCCGGAACCTACGACCCGGAACTAGACACCCTCTATTGGGGCACCGGCAACGCTTCGCCGGACTACGACGGTACTGTTCGACCGGGGGATGACCTGTACACCTCCTGCTTGTTGGCGATCGATCCGGACACCGGCAAGCTGAAGTGGCACTTCCAATTCACTCCGCATGATCTCTACGACTATGACGCGGTCGAGACGCCGGTTCTCGTGGACCAGGAGTACCAGGGAAAGCCCAGGAAATTGATTGTCGAAGCGAACCGAAACGGTTACGTTTACGTTCTGGATCGCACCACGGGAAAATTCCTGTCGGCCACGCAGTTTGTAAAGCAGTTGACTTGGGCCAAGGGGGTGGATGCTAACGGTCGTCCCATCACCACCGACCTGAAGCCCAATGCGGACGGAACGCTCATTTGTCCGGGCGTGGAGGGCGCGACCAACTGGTACTCACCCTCTTACAGCGAAACCACCCGCCTCTTCTATTTTTCCTCGCTCGAGAGTTGCTCCGTTTATTTCCGCAAGCCGGCTGGTTTTGCAGAAGGCAAGGAATACTACTCAACCGGGACCAAGCGTGATCAAACCCAAAAGAGCTCGCAGGTACTGTTAGCCTTTGATCCGCAGACAACAAAATTTGCCTGGCGCTATCCGCAAGCGGGCGATACTCACGCTTGGGGCGGAGTCATGAGCACCGTGACCGGTATTGTCTTTTTCGCCGACAACCAGGGCTTCTTCGAAGCCGCGGATGCCACCACAGGAAAATCCCTGTGGCACTTCAACACCGGCCAAAGCCTGCACGCCTCACCCATGAGCTACGCAGTAGACGGTAAGCAATACGTAGCTATCGCCTCCGGCAGCGACCTATTCAGCTTCGCGTTGCCCCGATAGGGAAACCGCAGGTCCCTCCGCTCCGGCTACCACCTTCTATGGAAGCGTTACCCTCAACTTGTCATCCCGACCGGAGCGAAGCGTAGCGGAGGGACCTGCGGTTCCACGGACCATTCGTGGAAATGTTTTTCCACCGAGCACATCGCCCCGCCCTATCACGCTAACTGCAAATCAATCTTCCGCGCATCCGGTTCCATCTTGCCAATCTTGAAACTGCGAATCTGGCCAGCGCTAATAACCTCAGCCTTAGCTCCGCCCCCACTCACCCCGCCCTTCCAGCGAGCCTGCAACATCGAGCTCAGAGAAGACAAATCCACCTTCCCCGCTGCCACCGGCGTTTCCGCAACATTGCTCGCCGTGCTGGTCTGGCACACGCCCTCGATACCCTCGCCCAATTCCACCCTGGCCAATCCTTGAACAACATCAAGAATCCGCCCAGTAACCACGCTACCCACCGGGTGCTCCGCAAGGTATTCATCCACCGTGACCGAAGTCCGCTGCTTCATGCTCAGGCGCAACTGACGCTTCGCCTTATCCACTTCGAGCACCTGCGCCTTGACCACCTGGCCCACTCGCAGCACGTCCTGAGGATGATGAATATGTTTCTCCGCAGTAATCTCGCTAACGTGCACCATGCCCTCGACACCGTCTGCCAACTGCACGAAGGCGCCGAATTTAGTGAAGCTCGTAACCGGCCCTTCAATCGCCGAGCCTGCAGGAAACTTCTGTTCCACCTCCGCCCACGGATCGCCCAACGTCTGCTTTAATCCCAGGGAAAGCCGGCGTTCGCTCATGTTCACGCCCAGCACCACGGCTTCCACGGTGTCGCCAGGCTTGAGCACATCGCTCGCCTTCCGCACCTTCTTGGCCCACGACATCTCCGACAGATGAATCAAGCCCTCCACTCCTGGCTCGATTTCGACAAAGGCTCCAAAATCAGCAACCCGCGTGACCACGCCGTTCACGCGATCGCCCACGGTGAGCTTGCCCGCGATCCCATCCCAGGGGTGCGGCAAAAGCTGCTTCATACCCACAGAAATACGCTGCTTTTCGGCGTCCACCTTGAGCACTCTGGCTTCGATCTCTTGTCCAACAGAAAGCACGTCTTCGGGTTTGTTGATGCGGCTCCAGGAGATATCGCCGATGTGCAGTAAGGCGTCCACTCCCCCGATATTCACGAAAGCGCCATAGCCGGTCAGGCTGCGCACTTCACCGCGTACCGTCTCGCCTTCTTTTAGCTCACCAAACCGCCTCTCTTTGGTGGAGCGGTCTTCCTCTTCCACCAGCACACGGCGATCGACCACCACATCTTCTTCTGCCGCTTCCAGCTTGATGATGCGGCAGCGAATCTGCTGCCCTACAAGCTTCTCCAACTCCGAGGCGTCACGCGTTCCGCTGCGCGAGGCGGGCAGAAATGCGCGCACGCCTACATCCACGGTTAAGCCGCCTTTGACCAAACCAGTCACCGTTCCGGCGATCGGCGCCTTATCGGCGAAAGCCTTCTCCAGTGCGGACCAATCCTTCGGCTGCTCCACCCGGAAGCGCGAAAGCTCGTAGTAGCCCTCTTCATTGCGGCCTTTGACGGCCACGAGGAGTTTGTCCCCAGGCTTTACGGCTTCGTTGGCGCTTTGAAATGGGGCCAACGGCAGAACCCCTTCCGTCTTGTAGCCAATGTCGAGATAGACGGAGTCAGTGGAAACCGCAATGACCGTGGCTTCAATCTGTCTGCCGCCCGTCTCTGCCTGGCGCGCGTGGGTCTGCTCATATTCCTGGAAGATGGCATCGAATGATTCGCTGCCTTCCAATTCGGTGTTGTCGGGGTTATTGCTGGTGGGCATGGGTATCCAAGCTGATTTCGCTCAGGATACCACCTCATCCTCGTCCCGCTCTCGCGGCACGATCATCAGGTGCTTGAGCGCCGTGCCCCGCAGCAGGCTCACATTCTGTGGTTTTCCCGCCCGCTCCGTGGTCAGCAGGCGATGCAGATCGTCGATCCCGCCCACGGATTGCGTCGCAAAACCAACAATCACATCACCCTCTTCCATCCCCGCGATGGCCGCGGCGCCACCCGGTGCGATGCTCGTAGCCATCACTCCCGTTGGTAGAGGCAACTTGTATTCATAAGCCAGCCGCCGCGGGATGGGCACATTCTGCGCAGCGATCCCGATCGAGCTGCGACGCACCCGGCCATGCTGCAAAATCTGCGCCACCACATACTTTGCCGTGTCGATCCCCACGGCAAATGACAGGCCCTGAGCGCCAAGAATCGTGGCCGTGTTTACGCCGATCACGCTGCCCGCGGAGTCCAGCAGCGGGCCCCCGGAGTTGCCGGGATTCAGCGGCGCATCGGTCTGGATAATCTCCTCCATCATGCGGCCTGAGGCCGCGCGCATACTGCGCCCCAGCGCACTCACCACGCCGGCCGTTACCGAGAACTGAAAACCAAACGGATTCCCCACAGCGATCGCGATCTGCCCAATCCTCAATCTTTTAGAACTGCCCAGCGGGGCAGGGGAGAAGACCGCATGCTCCGTTCTCAGCACGGCGACATCCGTATCCCGGTCCTCACCAATAAGCACCGCGCCGCTGCGGCTTCCGTCCGTGAAGGTGAGCGAAATCCTGGCGGCGTCGTGAACCACGTGGCTGTTCGTGAGGACCAGGCCATCGGGAGTAAATACAAAACCAGAGCCCGAACCTTCCTGACCAGGACGATTCGCCCGGCGCGCGCTTTGCACGTCGATTTTTACCAGTGAACCGCTTACCCGCTCGACCGCTTGCGTCACTGCCCGCGAGTAGTTGTCCAACAGATCCGAGTCGTCCAAACGGCTCGAGGCCAGGCCGGCATCGCCGGCGATCACAGATTCCTGTTCCATTTGTATCCCCTTAAACCGCAACCAGGCCACGCGTCATGCCAATTGTCACCGCTTCTGTACGCGTCCGAGCGCCGAGCTTGGCCAAAACGGAGCTCACATGAAACTTGGCGGTGTGCTCCGAAATGTTAAGCACCGCAGCCAGCTGCTTGTTTCGATAACCGCGCGCCATCAATCGCAAAACCTCCACCTCACGCGCAGTTAAGTCTTCCGCAATACGTAGCGCCTCTGGTGGCCCTGCGGGCGGCCGCGGAAGCGTTACCGCAAACCCAGCCACAGTGGCTGCGATGGCGGTCACTAGTTGATGCGTCGAGGTCTCCATAGGAAGCACGGAATATATTTTCATCCGCGCCGCGCTGCGCACGATAGCGGTGTTCGCTTCCGCCGCCAGCAACACTGCAGGGATATCGGAAAATATCTCCTGCAATGTGCTTCGCTGTGACGCCGCAGACAGGAAGGCCTCTCCCGAGGCAATCACGATGACGTCGGGATGATCGTTCTGCGCTCGAAACAACAGGGTCGAGGGAAGTGCGACGGCCAGCAATTGCAACGCAGGCGTAGAACGAAGAGGCGCAAAGCGTCCCGCGTGGAGCATAGAGTCCACGACCGGCAACACCACCAGGGGTGTTGCCGTCGATTGTGATCTTCAGCCACGATCCGCGAGAATTACCTTCAGTTCCATTCTTACCCCGCCGCGCACGACACCGATCACCACCGTATCCCCAACCTTTAAGCTGGACAACCGGTGCTGAACCGCATGCACGTTGTGCACCGCGTGCCCGTCAACGGAGAGCAGCAGATCGCCCACCAGGATGCCGCCCGAGGCCGCCGGCGCGTTGGGTTCCACGTGCAGCACCAGCAAGGCCTCATCGACTCCTTCTCCGAAATGTGCGCGCTGTGCTTCCGGCACGGGAACGGCTTGCATCGCAGCGCCGAGGAACGGACGAGGCACATGCCCTCGTTCAAGAATGGCATCCACCACTCGATCGATGGTCGCGGCCGGCACAGTGATGACAGCATTGCGCGCCAGCGCGGCGCTGTTGATGCCCAACACCTGGCCCTGCTCATTCACCAGCGCGCTGCCGGATTGGCCCACATAGAGTCGCACGTCCGGACGGATGAGCCGATCCACCTGCCCACCCCGCCATGTACGCCAGGCGCTGCCCAGCCGCGCAACGATCCCTGCGCTCGCCGAGATGTCGCCCAGTGAAGAACGGCCAACGGCCAGCACCAACTCACCCACACGAGCCGACTGGCCACTCGTAGCAGGCTTGGTGGCGCCCGGATCGATGCGAAGTACGGCGAGGTCCGTTCCGGCATCCACCCCGGCCAGTGTGGCAGGAGACGGTTCGCCCCGGTGGGCAGCCTGCAGAGAATCGCTGCGGCGCAATCCCTGACGGACGGTGACGACGACGCCTGGGCGCCAAACCACCCCGCTCGACGTAGAACGGCCCCCTCCATGCACCGTCACGATGCTGTCTTGAACCGCTTCAATTGTGTTTGCTATCGAGTTGGAGAGGCCGCTCCAAACTCCCGTGTTCTGTACCGCTGTTTCCATCATCTTCTCCCGTAAGGACAAGATGATCAAAACACCTCAAGCGGTTCCGCACATCACCCGGATGACTAGGATCCGCTTTTCATCAGGTGATGAAAACACATCCATCCAGCTCTTTATCATCCTGAGCAGCCAGATGCTCTCTATCCAACCACCAATGCTCTCTACCAACCACCAATGCTCTCTACCAACCACCAATGCTCTCTATCCAACCACCAATGCTCTCTATCCAACCACCAATGCTCTCTACCAACCACCAATGCTCTCTATCCAACCACCAATGCTCAGGGTGGCCCATTCAAGCCCTCTTTTGGCTTGAGTGGGCGAGTCTGCCAACAAACCGCTAATCCTTCTGGTGGAAGATCGCGTTGTTAATATCCGGCCAAATCTCCTTGAAGACGAAGACCCCGCCGTCGATGGCCAGATAAGTAATCCAACGCTGATATGTCTTGGTAAGAGTCCGTTCCGGCCCTGGGTAGTAGAGATTGGCTGTGCCGGACGCAGCGCCGGCACCAATAATCTCACTGTAGTTGATAGCCTCGTGGCCCGAATCTGTGCGCGTTACCGCTACGCGCGAGAACGCATACCCTACCCGTTTGACAAAGGCCCCCTTGCCCAGCGTGTAGTACCGGGTGTCTTGATGCAGAACTGCCGGGACAATGAACTCGACCCATGTGTTTTCGTTAATCGTATCGGCAAGGGTGTGCCAGTAATATCTGCCATACCCTTTGGCGCCCTGGCGGAATTCAGGATAGGAGTTGGTCGCCATCGCAACCCCTGCCTGGGCCCCCACGAAGATGAACGAGGAATAGTCCACGCTATCCAGCATGGCCGTCTTGAACTTTTCTTTTACGGTCTGGGGGGGCAGATGTTGATCTGCACTCACGGCTCGAAAGTTAGGGACAATATAGAGAATTCGCTTGGTTTGTCTTCCCTGAGCAAGAGGATCCGTCTGGGGGTCGGTCTTAGCCGCTGCGGGTGCGGCACCGGACCCTTCCTGCACATCTGACGCAGGATCATCGGGCAAAGCTGAATCTGCAGCGGTCACCGGCGTGATCGAGGTCAAACCTGCCACCGTCACCGCACGCTCTGGCGCCTGAGTCTCAATGGTTAAAGAGACGGTTTCATCAGCGCTCGCTCTCGCTCCTGGACAAAAGATGCTTCCCATCAAAAGCGAAAGAAGAACCGAAGATGATTTCTTGGATACCCGCATACAAGGCCTTTGATTCCGATAGTGGCAGTTTCGATGCAAACCGTGCGTACTGAGTAGGATATTCTTCGGCCGGGCCAGGAACGGGCGCCTGCTCTCTGCCGCACCACTGAGCGCAGATGGATTGCGCTCACTTACGATGACATTTTCGCATAGACGAAGTTCTCATATTTGACGTGTGAATCGAAGCAGAAGTGTGCAGCCGCCCCCAAAAAGTTCCTTGGAAGGAACTAACGCCGCTACAACCTTTAGGGGACAAGATACTTTTTCAATGCGGCCAGGCCCTCTTCGATGGCTCGGGGCTCGACCGCATAGCCAAAGCGGACGTGGCCTTCGCCCTGCCCCCCGAACACGACCCCGGGAATCGTGGCAACATGTGCCTTGGTGAGCAGCATCCGGGCCGCATTCCGGCTGTCCTTGCTGATCTTGGTCACCCGGGGGAAAGCATAGAAAGCGCCCTGTGGCATCTCGCAAGGCAGGCCCACATCGTTTAATCCCTTCACCAGCAGATCGCGTCTCTGCCGGTACTGCTCGCGGCGTGCATCAATCTCGCTGCGTGGAATGCGCAGGGCTTCAAGCGCGGCCCACTGGGTCATGGTGGAGACCCCGTTGACGGAATACAGCACCAGCTTCCGCAAACCGGTCATGAAGGGTTCGCTGGCGACCGCATAACCTACACGCCATCCCGTCATCGCGTAGGTTTTTGAGAAGGTATAAGCAGAAATCGTGCGCTGCGCCATTCCCGGCAACGACGCAATCGAAAAATGCTCTCCCTCGTAAACCAGGTCCTCGTAGGCCTCGTCTGCAATCACAATCAGGTCGTGTTTCTGTGCGAATGCTGCGACTTCTTCTGCTTCCGCCCGAGAGAAGACCGTGCCTGTAGGATTCTGCGGAGTGTTGTAGTAGATGGCGCGGGTGTGCGGAGTGGTGAAATCCTCGAGCGTTCGGGTCAGGCCCGCGCTGCGCGCTGTCGCTGTGGGCACCAAAAGCGCGCGCGCCTGGCAACCCGTGATCATCTCTCGAATCGGCGTCCAATAAGGAGAAAAAAGCAGAACGTCGTCGCCCGGATCAAGCACCGCCTGAAACGCCACATACAGTGCGTGCGCCCCTCCGGCGGTCACAAGCACATTTTCTGCGGAGACCTCGAGGCCGTTACGTTCCTTCAGCTTCGTGGCGATCGCCTGGCGCAGCGGCTCAATGCCGGAAGAGGGCGCATACCGTGTCTTGTTCTCGACGGCGGCGCTCAGCAACGCATACTTCACTGCGTTCGGCGTTTCGAAGAAGGGCTCGCCGGTATGGAAAGCGTGCACCGCCTGGCCCGCCGCACGCAGTTCCATCACCTTGTTCCGTACCTGGACAATATCCGAAAAACCTACTTCATCCAGGCGCTTGGCCAATCGCATCGCGCCAGCCGCCATGATTGCCCTCTCTCCGCAGCATTGCTAACTTCTAGACATGAAGTTCAGATATCTCTATTTCGCGGCGTCCGTTGTCTTCCTCGTGATTGCGGTGATGGAACTCCGTCCCCCGCGCAACATCACTGCAGCCGTTATCAATGCGGCCACAGGTTGCATCTTCCTCTTTCTCGGAGCAGGTCCGCAAAGACGTGTATGAGCCTAAATCTTGACGAAGATTTTCTTCCGGTACATCAATAGGACCGGAATGAAGCAGACCAGAACGAACGCAATGGCATACATCAGCGATCCGAAGGAAGGATTAATGATGGGGAAGAACCAGTGCTGGAAAATGTACTGCTGCAGGGTAATCGCCGTGCCGTTTTCATGCACCGTCAGCGTATATAAGCCGGCGGCCAATAGCTCCGAAAAAACATAAGCCGTAATCGCGTTGGAACCGAACACCAGCCAGGGAAACGTCCAGCCACGCGTCCACTTCTTGATCTCTACAGCGTAGAAACACACAGCCAGCAGCAACAATGTGCAACCAGCGGCGAACAAAACGTAAGAGCTGGTCCACAGCTTCTTGTTGATGGGGAACCAAACGTTCCATATCTCCCCCAGCAGGAGTCCACTGATCGAAGCACCGAGCAGGCCAACAGCCTTCTTCGTGGCGGATATGGGCCGGCGCAGCCAGATGCCGGTGAGGACACCGAACAGAATGGTGCCCATCGCGGGAATGTCGCTGAGCAGCCCTTCCGGATCGCGCACTCCCTCATACAGCCGCCCAAATAAAAGCTTGCGGTCCAGATAAGCCACCCAATTCTGATCGGGATCGAGAAGGGGAACGCCGTGTGTGGGAATCCCGATACCGGGTATCGGGACCCAGCGCATCAGGATCCAATAACCCAGCAATGCGACGACAGCGGTGGTGGCAGCAACCCAGGCCCGGCTATTCCAGAGATAAAGCAGGCTGGCAAAAAGAAAACAAATCGCGATGCGTTGCAACACGCCATAGATGCGCAGTGTCCCGAGATGAAACAAGGGAAAACCGTTGACCACCAGGCCAAGCAGAAACAGGATGACCGCCCGCTTGATGACATGCAGTCGTAGAACACCCTTCGACTCGCCACGCGCCATGCGTGCCTCGTTCGCGAAAACGATGGCGATGCCGGCAATAAAGAGGAAGGAAGGGAAGACCAGGTCCGTCAAGGTCCATCCGTTCCAGGCGCTGTGCTCCAGCTGACTGTAGCTGTATTTCCCGCTGCCGCCGTTGTTCACCAGGATCATGAACGCGATGGTGATGCCGCGCGCGACGTCGAGTGAGACCAACCGGCGCATGGTATTCGCCAGGTTTTGCGGGGCCGTAGTGGTGGTAGCCGCGCTCTTAGTAACCGAGGTTGCCATGCTGGGAAGTGTATCCGCTGCCTCAAACGAGTGTCGACAGCTAATCTCTGGTCCCTGAACCCCTGATCAAATGCCCGGGTGCCCCATTCAAGCCGGCCCTTTGGCTTGAGTGGGCAAGCAACCACACTAACCCGAAAGTCCTGAAATCCGCGCGGAACCTACGATTCAGATTCAAACCTCAAGCCGGCAACACACCCGAGTAAACCGCCATTCCCGCTACCGCATCCACGCCAATCGCGTCCAAAGCATCAATTTCACCCTGTTCGCGAATACCCCCAGCCACAATCAGCTGCCGGCTGGTCATCTGCTTCAACCGCTGCGCCACCTCGATAGGGAAACCCTGCATCGTCCCTTCCCGGTCGATATGCGTATAAAGGAACGCCCCACAATAAGGCTCCAACTGAGGAATAGCTTCTTCGGGAGTCAAGGCCACCTGTTCTTTCCACCCCTTGACCGCCACTCGGCCCTGCTTGGTGTCGATCCCGAAAACCAATTTCTCCAGGCCCACCGCCTCAGCGATGCTGCGCGCAAAACCGGTATTCACCAGGCTGGCCCCGCCGAACAGCGCCGAGCCCACAATCACCCGCCGGGCGCCGGCTGCTAAGACCGCAGCCGCCTTCTCCACCGTGGAGATGCCGCCCCCCACCTGGCAAGGCAATCGGCTCGCAATCCTGGTAATCAGCTCGCCATTGTCCCCCTGCCGCATCGCGGCATCGAGATCGATTAACTGCACCAACGGATAATGTTGAAACCGCCCAATCCAATACTCAAAATCATCAAAAGCCAGCTTGAGCGTCTCGCCCCGCACCAACTGGACGATCCGCCCACCCATCAGATCGATCGACGGAATCAACATGGCAGCCTCACCGGAACCCCCTGCAGTGCCAGCTCCTGCTTGAGCGCCCGTACATCCGCAATGCCGAAGTGAAAAATACTGGCCGCCAGCGCCGCGTGTGCCTTGCCCGCCTGGAACACCTGGACGAAGTGCTCCGCCGTTCCCGCCCCGCCGGAAGCAATCACCGGGATCTCCACTGCCTCACTCACCCGCGCAGTCAGCTCACAGTCAAATCCGGCGCGCGTGCCGTCCGCATCCATTGATGTCAACAGGATCTCGCCCGCCCCGCGCGCTTCCGCCTCTCGCGCCCACTCAATCACTTTGCGACCAGTGCGGGTGCGTCCACCGCTCACAAATACCTCCGCCTCTCCAACGGGATCGTCGCTCTCCTGCGCCCGCCGCGCGTCGATGGCCACAATCACTGCCTGGGCGCCGAAGCTTTTCCCGATCGCGTCAATCAATTTCGGATCGGCAATCGCGGCCGAGTTCACGCTCACCTTGTCCGCGCCGGCATCGAACACCGCCGCAGCCTCATCCGCCGACCGGATGCCGCCACCCACCGTAAATGGGATGAACAGCTCCTTCGCCGTCCGTCGCACCGTATCCAGCAGAGTTCCGCGGCCCTCATGCGTAGCCGTGATGTCCAGCAAAACGATCTCGTCCGCACCGCCCGCCGCGTGGCGACGAGCCAATTCCGCCGGGTCGCCCGCATCCACCAGGTCCACGAACTGCACCCCCTTCACCACCCGCCCACTGCGGACATCCAGGCAGGCGATGATTCGCTTGGTCAGCATGGGAACTCCAGAAAATTCTTCAGAATCCTGAGTCCCGTGGCGCTCGACTTTTCCGGATGAAACTGCACTCCCATCACGTTCTCGTGCTCCACGGCGGCGGCGAATGGTTTGATGTAGCGGGTGCCGGCGGCCACCGGATCAACCTGGCCGCTTCCGTTGCGACGAATCGTGGCCGGAACAAAGTACGAATGGGTGTAATAAACGAACTCATTCTGTGCCACGCCGGCAAAGAGCCGCGTAGGTGAGGAGGTGCGGGTCTCGATGTGATCCCAACCCACGTGCGGCACCTTCTCAATGCCCTCCGGAAAGCGCTCGCACCATCCCTCAAAATAGCCCAGTCCCGGCTGTTCCGGCGCCTCCCGGCTGCCGGTGAGCAGCCATTGCATGCCCACGCAAATCCCCAGGAATGGCGCCCCTCGCGTAATTGTCTCCCGCAAAGCAGGCGTAATGCCTGTCTCATCCAACCGGCTGGTAGCCGCAAAATGACCCACCCCCGGCAGAATCACCCGGCTCGCCGCGCGAACGTCTTCCGCGCGATCCGTCACCGTGACCTCGGCATCCAGATAGCGCAGCGCCTTGACCACTGAGGTCAAGTTGCCGGCCTTGTAATCGATGACGGTAACCGGGATCACAGCAGGCCCTTGGTGCTGGGCAACATCTCGCCCAGTTGCTTATCCCGGGAGCAGGCCACGCGCAGAGCCCGCGCAAAGGCTTTGAAAAGAGCCTCGATCTTGTGGTGGTTGGAGCGGCCGTACATGGTGGCGATGTGCACATTTGCCCGTGCCCCGCGCGCAAAGCCTTCGAAGAAATCCTCGACCAACTCGCTTTGCAGGTCGCCCACCAGCCGCTTCTTCACCTTGGTCTTGACCACACAAGATACGCGTCCGCTCAGGTCGACGGCCGCGACGCCCAGCGTCTCATCCATCGGCATCAGGAAATATCCCGCGCGCAGAATACCCTTCTTATCGCCCAGCGCCTGGTCGAAGGCCTCGCCCAAAGCAATGCCGACGTCTTCCACCGTGTGGTGTTGATCCACGTCCAGGTCGCCATCGCACGTGAGCTCCAGGTCAAACGCCCCATGGCGCGTGAACAGCTCCAGCATGTGATCGAAGAAGCGAATGCCCGTCTTGACCTTGTAGCGCCCGCTGCCTTCCACTACCAGCTTCAGAGAAATCTTCGTCTCCGTTGTCTTACGGTCGATCGCGGCTTGGCGCTTCTTTTGAGGCACCGCTTTCTTCTTGGCCATCATGGTTTCTCCCACCCGATTTCGTTCAGCGCTTCCGTCATGGCAGTCACCGCCTGCCGCATCTGATCCCGCGTCCCCACCGTCAGCCGAACACAGCCGTCGCATCCCTGGTCTTTAGAGCGATCCCGTGTCAGCACGCTGCGGCGCTGCATCGCCTGCACAAACTCCGCATGCTTGGGCCCAATCTTCACTAGGATGAAGTTAGCCTGGCTCGGCCATTGCGGAACCCCTAGCTTGCGCAGGCTCTCTGCCATCTCCGCGCGCGCAGATTTTACTTCCGCCACATACCATTGCAGGTACGCGTCATCGTCCAGCGCTGCCGGCAAACAAGCCAGGGCGAGCGAGTTCACGCTGTAGGGGGAAATGACTGTCCGCAGCCACTGTTGCATGCCCACCGGCGCGGCGAGCATCCCCAGCCGAAGTCCAGCGAGCCCATAAGCTTTGGAAAAGGTGCGTGCCACCACCAGGTTGGGCGCCTTGCCCACCAGGTCCATCACCGTCTCACCGCAGAAGTGGTAGTACGCCTCATCAACCAGCACCACCGCGTGCGGAGCCCGATGGAGGACTTCCAGAATCTGTTCCCGGCTGGCGACTGTGCCGGTCGGGCTGTTAGGGCTGGCAATCGCGATCAGCCGCGTTTCCGGCGTGATCGCAGCCAAAAGCCGCTCGAGCGGAAATGCAAAATCCGCACTGGAATGCACAGTCTTGACCATTCCATCGGTGCACGAACCGTAGATCTCGTACATGGAGTAAGTCGGCGTGGGGAAGAGAAACTCATCTCCGCGATCCAGGTAGGTCTGGCACAGAATATGGATTGCCTCGTCCACCCCATTCGTCAGGAGCACCTGTTCGGGCGGCAGACCCAGATGCTGCGCCACTTTAGCTTCCACCTGGCCCCGCTCGGGATACTTCGCCAGATCCGAGGCAATGATCTTGCCCAGCGCTTCCAGCACACGAGGGGAGCACGCGACGGTGTTTTCGTTAAAGTCCAGCCGCAGTCCCTGCCGTCCGCTCAGCGGTGGATGGTAGGCATGCATGCGCTGCACTGCCTCCCGCGGAGCGGGCGTCTGTTGTAATACCGTCTCAGCCATCGATCCCCCTTGCGCGCACCGCCTCCGCGTGGCCATGCAGTCCCTCGGCTTCGGCCAGAGCGATGGCTGCCGGTCCCAGTTTTTGTAACCCCGCCAGCGTATATTCCTGCACCGTGATCACCTTCAAAAAGTCCATCACGCTGAGCCCGCCCCGCACCTGCGCCACACCTCCCGTAGGCAAAGTATGGTTAGGACCGGAGACGTAGTCGCCCATGGGTTGCGGCGAGTAGCGGCCAACAAACACCGAGCCCGCATTGCGCACCCAACTGAGATCCTCGCTGGCATCGACGGTCAGATGCTCCGGCGCCAGCCGATTGGTGAGCTCGCGGGCCTCATCAACGGAACCAGCCACTACTGCCAGCCCATGGCGCCCGATCGCTTGCTTGGCAATGGGATTTGTCTTTACCCGCGTCCCCACTTCTTTCACCACGGCGCGCGCCAGCGGTTCCTTCGTGGTGATCAGGATCGCCAGGGCTTCAGGATCGTGCTCGGCCTGGGCCACCAGGTCGGCGGCGATGCCAACCGGATCACCGCCTTCACTGGTCACCACGATTTCCGTTGGGCCTGCCAGCATGTCAATCGCGCAATCGAAGGCCACCATCTTCTTGGCGGCGGTCACGTACCAGTTGCCCGGGCCCACAATCTTGTCCACGCGCGGAATGCTGTCCGTGCCATAGGCGAGCGCCGCAATTGCCTGCGAACCGCCGATGCGGTAAAACTCCTTAACCCCCAGCAACGCCGCGGCTGCAAGTGTCTCCCTGGCCGGCTTCGGCGACACCACCACAATCCGTTCCACCCCGGCTACCTGTGCCGGAATCACCGTCATCAGCAAAGTGGAGGGCAACGGATAGCGTCCGCTGGGCACATAGCATCCCACAGCGCCCAGCGCCCGCACCTGCTGTCCGGTAGTAAGCCCGGCGTTGGTCGTGCTCCATTCTTTCGGCATTTGCCGCGCAGCAAATCCCCGGATATTCCCGGCCGCCGTCTCCATAGCCGCCTGCAGCGCCTTCGGCGTAGCGTCCCAGGCCTGCTCCATCTCCGCGCGGCTTATCGCCAATGGCTGTTGTTTTGCCAGACCATCGAGTTTAGCCGCATATCGCCGCAACGCCTTATCTCCACCCTTGCGCACATCGGTCACAATGCGCTGCACCACCGTCATCGCGCGCGCCGTATTGCGTGCGCCGCGCAACTCCAGTTCACGCAGCATCTGCCGGGTCTCTTTGCCGCCACGGCCCTCCGTCCTCACCAACCTCATGCAGACGCTCCCTAAGTAAAAATCCGTACCGGCAACAAACAACGGGTGCCCCACATCTCGCTCGTTTTTCGCGAGATGTGGGATACCACAGATCTAAACCCGAAGTCTTTCGGACCAACGGAGTTCGTCATCGCTTCGCGCCTAAAAAACAATTTTATTCAGCGGATACTCAACAATCCCGGTAGCCCCCGCGCTCTTCAGCTTAGGAATCACGTCCCGCAGAACGCTCTCTTCCAGCACCGTGTTCAACGCCGCCCACCCCGCATCGCTCAACGTGGAAATAGTCGGAGAATCCAGCGCCGGCAACATCGCCAACACCTTGTCCAGATTTCTCTTCTCCACGTTCATCATCAAACCCACCCGGCCCTTCGCCGCGATCGCGCCATTGAGCATCAGCGAAATATTGTCGATCTTCTGCTTCTTCCACGGGTCGCTATAAGCGCCGCGGTTAGCAATCAAATGGGTTTCGCTCTCCATCACGGTGTCGATAATCCGCAGCCGGTTAGCCCGCAGAGAGCTGCCCGTCTCCGTCACTTCCACAATCGCATCGGCCAGCGTGGGCGGTTTCACCTCCGTCGCTCCCCAACTGAATTCCACCTTCACGGGAACATTCTTCGCCGCGAAGTAATTCTTGGTGACCTCCACCAGCTCGGTAGCAATCACCTTCCCGCTCAGCTCCTCGGCCTTCTCAAACGGGGAATCTTCAGGCACCGCGAGCACCCACCGCACTTTGGTTCGCGTCGCTTTCGAATACGTCAGCGAAGTCACGCTGGCCACATCGAGCCCGCTTTCTACCACCCAATCAATGCCCGTAAGCCCCGCATCCAAAACGCCCTTCTCCACATACCGGGCCATCTCCTGGGCGCGGATCAGCATGCACTCGATCTCGCTGTCATCAATCCCGGGAAAATACGAGCGGCCGTTAGCATAGATGTGCCACCCGGCATTCTCAAAAAGCGCAATCGTCGCGTCCTGCAAACTCCCTTTGGGAATACCGAGCTTCAACTTACCTGCTGCCATTACGAGCCTCCATCTTCTCCGTGGCCGGCAATGCAATCGGCCGGGTAAAGCAGCTCACTGTTCCCTCATGGCAAACCAGCCCGTCGCCCTCGACTTCCACACGAAACAGCAGCGTATCCTGGTCGCAATCGGTGGCGGCAGACACTACCCGCAACCGGTTTCCACTGGTTTCGCCCTTCATCCACAATTTCTGCCGTGTGCGGCTCCAAAACGTCACAAATCCTGTTTCCAACGTCCTGGCGTAACTTAGCTCGTTAAGAAAACCCACCATCAGCACTTCGGCGGTCGCTGCGTCCTGCACAATTGCAGGCAACAGGCCATCCATCTTCGCAAAATCGAGTTTCACTGCTTCGCTCATTGCTCCGTCTCTCCCTCGTTACCTTCCGTCCAAACGCAAAAAAGCCCGCGTGCGCATCGCGCCGGCGGGCTTTTTCTGATTCTGGATTCCTGGCCTTATTGCTGGCCGGAACCGTCCGCCGACACGCTCGTCACGTGATGATGGTGATGACGATGATGGTGGGTGCGGACTTGCATACCTACTAGAAAGCTAACCGTCTCTTCCCGCGATGTCAACCCGCGGTCTGCTACCATGCCGCCTGAAGCATCTGTGCCTGGTGACTCCCGCCAGAGGAACGGCATAGTAAAAATGCTTCATGGGGTCCATGCAAAAGAACCTCGCCAAACTTCCGTATCTGTTGCTTGCGTTATTGGTGGTGGGTTCAGCCCTCTTTTATGCGGCCAATACGGCTGCGACCTTCGACAGCTTTCTCAACCCCAACCGGGCGCGGCCCCCGCTTCAGCATTCCGACGACGCCCGCTTTTTAGTCCAGCCACTCCCCGAATCGAGGCGCGCCGGCATGGCCGCCGAGGACGAGCCCATTTCCGTGAATGGAGTTCCATTCACCGGCATGGCAGACCTCATCCGCCAGACCTTCCACGCTCGCCCGGGACAAGTGTTTCTCATCGTCTATCGCAATCGCCTGGGCGGCATGCACACGGCGCAAGTGGGGTTGATGGCGCAGCAGAAAGGCCGGCCCACCTTCACCGGCTGGATGATCAACATCGTCCTGGTCGTCCTCTTTCCCGCCTTCTGTCTCTTGCTCGGCTATTGGGTGGTCCTGGCCAGGCCGCTTGAACGGAACGCCTGGTTTCTGCTGGGCATCATGAACGTGGTTCCCGTGTTCAGCAGCCGGACCGGCTATTTCCCTGGCTTTCTTACGCCCTTCACCATCTTCTGGGAAATCTTCGCCATCCAGTGGATGCTCATCTCGCTGATCCTGTTCAGCATCCATTTTCCCGTCCGCTCCCGCACCGATAAGCGCCACCCGTGGATCAAGTGGCTCATCATTGTTCCCCAGATCGCGATCGTTCCCGCCCAGATCGCTCTGGCCTACGGCCGGCTTTATCACGTACGTTTCATCCAGCCCTACCTTTCCGCCATCGACCCTCTCCAGATCGCCGGAAATGTCTTCGCCGCCCTTTCTCTCTGCATCTTTATCGCCGCCATCGTAGGCAAGCTTTTCGCTGTTCCCGCTCCCGCGCCGGATGCTCTCCGCCGCCTGGGAGTGGTGGCTGCGGGCTCTATGCTCGGACTGGGCCCGGTGCTCGTGCTGCTGGTAACCTCCACGCTTTCTGGAAAAAGCTACCTTGAGATCGCTCCTTCCTGGGCTCTCCTTACCGTGGCGGTTCTGTTCACCTTCTTTCCCCTCTCCCTCGCCTACACCGTCATCGTGCAGCGCGCCCTCGATCTCCGCATCATCCTCCGCCAGGGCACCCGCTACGCCTTCGCCCAGGGCACGCTATGGGTGCTGCAGGTGATTGTCTTTACCTTCCTCAGCTTTCGCCTCTATCACTACGCCCATACCTCGGGCCGCGCGGCACAACTGATCGCTCCGATCATCTTTGTGGTCGTCATTCTGTTTCTGCGCCTGCGCATTGCGCGGCCTCTCTCCCTGTGGATTGATCGCCGCTTCTTCCGCGAGGCCTATTCGGTCGATCAGATTCTGACCGATCTTTCTGAGCAGGCGCGGACCTTCACCGAAACCGAACCCTTGTTGCGGACCATCACGGAGCGCATCGGCCAGACCCTGCACGTAAACCGCATCTCCTTCCTCCTACGCCAGGGGAAGCTCTTTCAACTGCAATATGCCGAAGGAATACCGGATTGGGTGAACGTATCGTTGCCGGAAAACTCCTCCACCATGCGCGCACTCGCCATCGATCGCAGTCCCAAGCGCGTCTTCCGCGAGCACCCCGATCCCTGGTTGGCATTGGCTGCCCCAGCCGAGGTCTCCGTCCTCGACGCACTCGATGCCGAACTCCTGCTGCCATTGCCCGGCCGCTCCAACCTGATCGGGGTAATGGCCCTGGGCCCTAAGCGCAGCGAAGAGCCATACTCCCGCTCCGACCGCCGCTTGCTTTCCTCCGTAGCCCTGCAAACCGGCCTGGCCATTGAAAACAGCGCGCTGGTCCACCACCTCGCGCAGGAAGCCGCGCAACGCCAGCGCATCGACCGCGAAATCGAAATTGCCCGCCAGGTGCAGGAGCGCCTGCTGCCGCAGAGATATCCCCTGATCAAGGGCATCGACTTCGCCGGCTACAGCCGCACCGCGCAAGAGGTGGGAGGGGACTACTACGACTTCATCGCCCTGGACAACGGCCGCCTGGGCATCGCCATCGGCGACGTCTCCGGCAAAGGCATCTCTTCTGCGCTTTTGATGGCCTCCATACGCGCTGCCCTGCACGGTCTTACGTTCAGCGGCACGCTCACTCTTGCCCGCCTGATCGAGGGACTTAATCGCATCATTTACGACTCCTCTACCAGCAATCGCTTTGTGACCTTTTTTTTCGGCGAATATGATCCTTCCACACGTCTCCTGGACTACGTGAATGCCGGGCACAACGCGCCCGTACTCTTGCGCCCCGCAGCCCCGGGGATGGATAGTTTCTGCAGTCCGGATGGTCCGTGCGTGGTGCAGCGGCTGGAAACCGGTGGACCCGTCCTCGGCATCTTTACCGACGTTCAATATGAGCAAGGCCAACTCCAACTCCAGCCCTACGACGTCCTCATCGGTTACACCGATGGAATTAGCGAAGCCATGACCACCAGCTACGAGGAATGGGGAGAAGAGCGCCTCATCGAGGCCGCCAGGAAGAGCACTGCCCGCTCCGCGCAGGATATCGTCACCGCGGTGGTGCAAAGCGCCGACCGCTTTACCGCGGGTGCGGAGCAGAACGACGATCTCTCCCTCGTCGTTCTGAAGGTGCTCTAAGATGCGTTTCTCCCGGGTGCTTGCCTGTGCGCTTCTCTGGCTCGCCACGGCCGCACTCCGCGCCCAAACCATTCCGGTCGAGTACGCCACCTTCATGAGCCACGGCAAGGCTGTCTCTTGTGCGGTGTATGACGCTCATGACGCAACTGCGACGATGATCTTTTTGCGGGGTGCGAGTGCCGCCGATCTCACCTTTGCCCGGGCGGAGGCCCGGTTCTTCGCCGAACACGCCTTTCGCGTATTACTGGTGGACTACCTGGCAGTTACGCCCAACCTCGAGCCAACCGCCACGAACTATCGGCGCTGGGGCCAGGCGGTCGAGGATATCGTCGCCGATCTACACGCGCGCCCGCCAGCCAGGGCCAGGAAAATCGCGCTCATCGGCCAAGGTCTGGGCGCTTCCGTCGCGCTGCTCGCCGGCTCTCGCAAGCTAGGCGTCGAGGCGATCGCAGAGTGGTCAGGCCTTCTCCCCAACCAGTTCTTCTCCCAGGTGCAAAACCTGCCGCCTCTGCTCATCCTTCATGGCGGCCAGGATAAGCAAGTCCCAATCGTCAACGCCCGTCAGCTCGTCCGCCTCTGCGAGCTCAAAGACTTCACCTGCGAAGCCGGCCTCTACCCCGACGAAGGCCACATCTTCAGCACCAAAGCAACCGACTCCGCCAACCAGCGCGTACTGACCTTCTTCCGAACCCATTTATGGGCAAGCCTGCCCACCAAAGCCGAATAAACAAACGACGGAGGAAACGCGCGATCCTCTCCCATTTCGAATCCATAGTCCCGAAGGGACGGCTGAAATGGGCCGCGGCGCAGTCCTGGAAATGCTTCAGCCGTCCCTCCGGGACTAGATGCTGTGGGCACTGAGGTACGTTTAGCTCCTCACCGATGCGGACTGGAAACGCGAAGGGGCGTGCCCCAGGTGCCGTGGGTCTCGCTTTTGAGACCTGGGATCCTCCTAGAAAAGGCCAATCACGCTCACAACAACCGGGCCAAATCCTCCACAGGATCCTTAAGTCCCAGCCCAGTCATATGCAACCGCGACGCCTCTTGCATGTAGTAGTGCAATCGGTTTGCAGCCGCCGCATACCCTAATCCCTCTTCCCGCACGTTGGAAATGCAATTCCTCTCCGAATCCTTCCTTCCCGCCCGCGGATCCCACGTGATGTAAACCCCCAGCGAATCAGGAGAGCTCAACCCCGGCCGTTCCCCAATCAACACCACGGCCAGGTGCGCGTGCAGCGCTTCGCCAATCGCGTCTCCGATGGCGACCCGGCCCTGCTCGACCACGCACACCGGCGCCAGCCGCCAACCGCCAATCAAGGATAAGATTTCCCGCATCAGCCGTAGCGCCTGCCTCTCCACTGCCAGTGCCGAAAGCCCGTCCGCGATCACGAAAACCACATCGTATTCTCCCGGATGCAGCAGCGCCGCTGACTCCTCGCTCAGCGCCCGCCCCAGGTCCGGCCGTCGCAGATACGTGCCCCGGTCCTTGGCCTTGCTTTCCAGCGCCAGAGACAGATAACCCGGACCGCCGCAATTCATCGCACAACATGCGCACGTCGATCGCCGCATGCACCGCGTCGCGCGCCCGGGCATGCGCCAGTTGGAAATCGAGCAGAGGCCGGGTCGCCAGGCTCACCCCGGCGCGTTCCAGGCCCAGCCGCGCAGGCGTATAGCTGCGCAATGCCTCGCGCGCGGCGAGTGACATTTCTGCCATCGTCACCTCCGGAACAGCTGCGATCTGGTGCGTCTTTTGCGTGCGTCTGGCAAACATGACTTATGCGAGAAACGCCGGGACATTCATTTGAAACCGCTCATCACTTTGCAGCCAGGCCTCGAACTCCGGCGCCGGCCTCAGGCCCAGCACCCGCCGCAGGTACAACGCATCATGAAACGAGGTGCTTTGATAATGAAGCATCACATCGTCCGCTCCCGGCACCCCCATGATGTAGTTCACGCCGGCCGCGCCCAGTAGAGTCAGCAGCACATCCATGTCGTCCTGGTTGGCCTCCGCGTGATTGGTGTAGCAGATATCGCAACCCATGGGCAGCCCCAGCAATTTGCCGCAAAAATGATCTTCCAGTCCCGCGCGGATAATCTGCTTGCCGTCGTAAAGATACTCCGGCCCAATAAACCCCACCACGGTATTTACCAGCATTGGCCGAAAACGCCGGGCCACGGCGTAGGCGCGTGCCTCGCAGGTTTGCTGATCCACTCCATGATGAGCGTCGGCGGAGAGCGCGCTCCCTTGTCCGGTTTCGAAATACATTACGTTGTCGCCCCGCTGCGCCCCCTCAAAAATCGCTCCGCGTTTGAGCGCCCGCGCCGCCGCGCAGGCTTCATCCAGCAACGCCAGGCTCACCCCGAACGATCGGTTCGCGGCTTCCGTTCCGGCAATCGATTGGAAGACCAGGTCGACGGGAGCGCCCTTTTCGAGCGCTGCCATCAGCGTGGTGACATGGGCCAGCACACAGCTCTGCACCGGGATCGCATACTTCTGGCGCACATGATCGATCAACCGGAGCAGCGTCTGCACCGTGTTCACGTTGTCTGACGCAGGATTGATCCCGATCACCGCATCTCCAGAGCCCAGCGAGAGCCCATCGACCATGGCGGCAGCGATGCCTGCGGGATCATCCACGGGATGGTTCGGCTGCAACCGGGTCGATAGCCTGCCCGGTAATCCCACCGTAGTCCTGAATCGCGTCACCACTCGTATCTTGCGCGCCACCAGGATCAGGTCTTGAGCCCGCATCAACTTGCTGACCGCCGCCACCATCTCGGGAGTGAGACCGGGCCCTAACGCTGCCAGCACCTCACCCGTCGCTGCGTCGGAAAGCAGCCAGTCGCGAAAATCTCCTACCGTAAAGGCCCCGACTGGCGCAAAAGCAGAGAGGTCGTGGCTATCTACAATCAGCCGGGTCACTTCATCCGTCTCGTAAGGGATCAGTGCGTCCTGCAAAAATGCTCGCAGGGGAAGGTCAGCCAGCGTCATTTGCGCTGCGGCGCGCTCTTCATCGCTCTCGGCGGCGATCCCGGCCAGCGCATCCCCAGAGCGGTAAGGGCTGGCCTTGGCTAACAGATCGCGCAGATCATCGAAGTTATAGGTGACCTCGCGGATCTTTCTGCGCAGCCGCATATTTTGACCCAATACTAATACGAAACAAACGCACCAATCGGATGTGCTGATATTCTGCAAACCATCTTGGCCTTCCGAAACCTGTTCCTCATCCCGCTTGGATTTTTGGCCGGCGTCGCCTCAGCGCAAACTCCGCCTGCGCCGCAACCCGTCGTTCTCCATGCCGCGCGTCTTCTCGATATAGAAGCGGGTCGCATTCTCAGCCCCGGCGAAGTCCTGGTAGAAGGCGGAAAGATCGTGGCTGCCGGCTCCTCCGTGACTCATCCCGCCGGAGCCGAGACCGTCGATCTTGGCGACACAACCCTGATGCCTGGCATGATCGATGCCCACGTACATCTCTTCCTCCACCCCGGTGCGGAAGATCTTCAAACGGTGATCGAGTCCGTGCCTCAGCGAGTGATAACCGCTACCCTGGCGGCGAAAGCCGACCTGCTGGCCGGTTTTACCGCTGAGCGCGACATGGGCACCGAAGGTGCAGGACCGGCCGACTCTGCGGTCCGCAATGCCATCGACCGGGGAGAGATTCCCGGGCCCCGCATGCGGGTCAGTGGGAACGCGATCAGCGTGCTCGGCGGCCACGAGGATGCCATCGACTACAACCCCGAGCAACACGTGCTTTCTAACGCCACCTATGCCAACACCGGCGACGAGCTCGTGACCGTCATTCGCCAGCAGATCAAGGACGGGGCGGACTTCATCAAGATCTACGAGACCGGCCGCGACTTTGAAAAGGATGGTCAGTTTCATTCCATTTTCCAGTACACCGAAGCGCAACTGGCTCAGGCTGTTGCCGAAACCGCCCGCCTGCAAACCCGCGTTGCCGTGCACTGCGAAGGGGAACCGGGCGCGCTGTACGCTGCGCAGGCCGGGGTGGCCTCGATCGACCACGCAGACCAGCTCGGGGACGAGACCATGCGCCTGATGCATGAAAAGCAGATCTACGCCGTACCCACCTTCACCATCCAGGAATTTTTTGCCGCGCACGCCAGCTCGCCGCAGGGAGCGGCCCGGGAGCACCAACTCCTCGACTACCACGCACAGCAGTTTCGCCGCCAACTGGATCACGGAGTCCCCATGGCGGTAGGCTCCGACGTGGGACCTTTCCCCCACGGCACCCAGGCCCGCGAGTTCGAGCTGATGGTGCAATACGGCATGAAGCCGCTCGACGTCCTCAAAGCCGACTTGCTCAACGGAGCAAAACTCCTCGACTGGGATCGCGAACTAGGCGCCCTCAAACCCGGCTACGACGCCGACATCATCGCCGTCCCCGGCAACCCCCTCGACGACATCAGCGTCCTCAAGCGCGTCTCCTTCGTAATGAAAGCCGGAGTCATCTACCGCCGCTAAGACTTCATCCTTCTCCTGGGAACGCGGAGCTCCACCCCAACAGAAAAAGCTCCGCTCCGGCTACCACTCTCTAATGGAAACCGTTACTCCTCCCTTGTCATCCCGACGAAGCGAAGCGGAGCGGAGGGACCTGCGGTTCTGCGGACCCTCAAACCCTGGACGGGTGTCCCACGTTCGCCAAAGCGTCAAACACCACCACCTGGTTCAACCCCGGCCTCAACCAGGGTGCAGGAAGAAACAAATGACTGTTGCGGACCAATTCTCCAAAATCGCCCCAGGTTGTGACCTTTACCCAAACAAACCCCTTCCCCAGCCTGCTCACCTCCAGATACGTATCGGCGACAGATTGCTCGTCTGGTGAATCTGGTCCATATACGGACCCGGTCGCGCTGATCAGAGCCACTCCGAGGAAAGCGAGAAGCGGTATACAGCTGCCGGAATGGCCCCTGTCGCCCGAACCGCGATTCCCCAATCAAGGCCGCCTTTCATCCGACCAACAACCATTGATTGTCAAAGAGAACTTGTATAGTATGCTGAGCGGTTACCGGAGGAGTTAACTCCGCATTCGCTTCCGGGTTCTAACGCAGGCAAATGCTGTATTGCAGTGATGGTGTCAAAACGCCTCAAGGAGAGAGCATGAAGAGAACAGTAGTGGCACTAAGCCTTATGGGCCTGATGGTTCTGCCCGTGTTTGGTCAGGACAAAGAAGCGGATCGAGTCATGTCGGCAGGCACGGTTATTTCCGAGATCATGAACGTTCCCGACGATATTCCGCAAAGCGTCATCGACAAGGCAGACTGCGTAGTCGTGTTGCCGTCTGTGCTCAAGGCCGCCTTCATTGTCGGGGGCAGCTACGGTCGTGGAGTTTTGACCTGCCGCAGTGGCAGGCACTTCCGCGGTCCCTGGAGCGCACCATCGATGATGGCTCTGGAAGGCGCCAGCGTCGGGTTCCAGTTGGGTGGCCAGGCCACGGATTTCGTGCTCCTGCTCATGAGCCCAACCTCCGCCGCAAACATTCTCAAGAGCAAGGTAAAGATCGGTGGCGACGCTTCCGCCGCTGCGGGCCCGGTTGGCCGCAATGCTTCCGCTGAAACCGATGTAACCATGCGGGCGCAGATTCTTTCCTATTCGCGCGCGCGTGGACTTTTCGCCGGTGTCTCACTGTCCGGTTCCACCTTGCGTCCTGACAACGACGGTAACAAGAAGCTTTACGGCAAGGATGTTACCGCTGAGGCCATTGTTTTCGACAAGGCCGTCCCAGCCCCACCCTCCGCCGCTAAGTTGTTGCGGACTCTGAACAAGCGGTCGCCCAAAAACCTGTCAACCGAAAAGTAACGCCGGGTGACAACCGGGATCTCCAGCCGGCCGCGTGCAAGAGGATTGCACGCGGCTTTACCATCTGTCCGTTTCGACCTAACAGGCAAATCAGGAGGGTACCTGTATGTTTCACCTATTGTGGGAAGCAATTATCGGCCTGATCGTCGGGGCCTTGGCTAAATTCATCATGCCCGGAAAAGACCCCGGCGGCATTTTCATCACCATGTTGATCGGCGTAGCCGGCGCCCTGCTGGCCACCTTCATCGGCAGCCATGTCGGTTTGTACCAGGAAGGCCAGCGCGCCGGCTTCCTCATGTCCCTGGTAGGCGCCATCATCCTCCTGGCCATCTACCGCCTCTTCAAAGGCAGATCCGCCACCACCTAGTAGTTTGCGAAAACGGGTCGATCAACAGCACGGGCACAGCCGTGCCCTAACCTTGAGCTTGTCGAACGGCGGCGGCTGAACCTCGCGTAGAGATTTGAGAGACGAAAAAGTCCCGCAGGGACGGCTGCCCTTAGCCCAGGACGCAGTCCTGGGTAAAAATTCGAAACACGACCAGTCCCGAAGGGACGGCTGAAACCTACCAGCGCGCGGGTAGGCCGGGGATTTATCCCCGGCAGATAGGATGTCCTCCTTGTGGCCTTTAGGCCCTGAGGTACGGTTTTAGCTCGAACCAGAAGAGCATCCCTCAGGGCCTAAAGGCCGAATCATTCAGGTTTGTTGTGTACGGGCTAAAGCCCGTACCTACCAGCTTTCACGGCGGTCGCTGTCTCATTCACGACCCCGAGGCGAAGCCCAAACACCACCGGAATGTCCCCCCTTATCCACGCCTTCCACAATGGGTACCCGTTCTCCGCCTTGTTCGGTCTCCCAGCCGGGCGTAGCCTGAGTTCAAGCGCTATTCGGCATCGTTAAATCCGGGCTTCAGCCCCCAAGGACAGCTTTCTGAAACACCAAACCCGCCCCAGAACTGGCCTTCGCGCGTTCTCCACAGCCGTTTGTTCGGCTTTGGGAATGCGAATAGGGGGATATGCATATAAACTACTAGATATAGTGGTTCTGGCTTGACACACGCCATGGAGAGCGGTACTTTCGCATCTCACGGCTTTACTTTCACGATTCGGCGCTCAACCTCGCCGGATGATTTTGTCGCCACAGCCTGGTTGTTGAGCAGTTCCAGGAAGACCGGTTTCCCCTCCTGTGGGAAGGCGCCGATACGAGCGCTCCGGGAACGGTTTTTCTGTCAAATTTCTAAAATCGTGAGGAGAATTTATGGCTGAGGCCACCAATTCCGCAACTTCCGCAGCCGCTAACGGCTGGGCCGCCCACTATAGCCACTCCGTGCCAAAGCCCGAACCCACCACTGGCGTGCACTGCACCCGCCTGTTCTCCAAGCCCGGAATTTCTCCCTACAACGAGGTCGCGTGGGAGCGTCGCACCGCTTCGATCACCGACGCTACGGGCGGAATCATCTTCGAGCAAAAAGACGTGGAGGTTCCCGCGGATTGGTCCATGACCGCAACCAACATCGTCGCTTCTAAATACCTGCACGGCCACGTAGGCACTCCGCAGGGTGAGTTTGGCGCTCGCGAAACCGGCGTGCGCCAATTAGTCGCCCGGGTGGCAGAAACCATCCGCGATTGGGGGATCGCGGGGGGTTACTTTGCCACCCCGGAAGACGCGGCCGTCTTCCATGACGAATTGGTTCATCTCCTCCTGACCCAGAAAGTAGCCTTCAACTCCCCAGTCTGGTTCAACGTCGGCTGCGACCGGCTGGAGCCCAAGTCCGATGCCCAGAGCTGGCATTGGAATCCCCATACCTGCGCCGTCGAGTTCTCCGCCACCGGCTATCGCAATCCACAGTGCTCCGCTTGCTTCATCAACGCGGTGGACGACTCGCTTGATTCCATCCTGACCCTGGCCAAGACCGAGGGCATGCTCTTCAAGTGGGGATCCGGCACCGGGACCAACCTTTCCAGCATCCGCGGATCGATGGAAACCCTCTCCGGCGGCGGCACCGCCAGCGGCCCGCTTAGCTTCATGCGCGGCTTCGACGCCTTTGCCGGTGTCATCAAGTCCGGCGGCAAGACCCGCCGCGCTGCCAAGATGGTCATTCTCAACGTTGACCATCCCGATATCGAAGACTTCATCGAGTGCAAAGCCAAGGAAGAGCTCAAAGCCTGGACCTTGATGCAGGCCGGCTATGACGGCTCCGGTCCGGACTCGGAAGCCTACAGCTCCATCTTCTTCCAGAACGCCAACAACTCCGTGCGCGTGAATGACGACTTCATGCGCGCCGTCGAGCGGGATCAGGATTTCACTACCCGCAAGGTCAAGGGTGGCGAGCCAGCCAAGGTCTTCAAGGCGCGCGAACTCATGCGCAAGATCGCAGAAGCTACCTGGCAGTGCGGCGATCCCGGCATGCAGTACGACACCACCATCAACAAGTGGCATACCTCCAAGAACTCGGGCCGCATCAACGCTTCCAACCCCTGCTCCGAGTACATGTTCCTGGATGACTCAGCCTGCAACCTGGCCAGCTTCAACCTGCTCAAGTTCATCACTCCGGCTGCCTCCTTTGACGTGGACGCGTACCGCCACGCCATCGACATCCTGATCATTGCCATGGACATCCTGGTGGACAACGCCGGCTACCCGACCGAATCGATCGTGCGCAATTCTCACGACTACCGGCCGTTGGGTCTGGGCTACGCCAACCTTGGCGCGCTCCTCATGGCGATGGGTTTGCCCTATGACAGCGATGCCGGCAGAGATTTCGCTGCCGCCCTCACTTCCATCCTGTGCGGCCAATCCTACCTGCAGTCCTCCGTGCTGGCCGAGAAGGCGCCGCCGCTGGTTTCCGCCACCACGCTTTGCCAGCAGGCTCAGTATGCCAACGGCGGCTTGGCGCAACGCGGAGGCGCGTGCCCCGGCTTCTACGTCAACCGTGAGCCGTTCCTCGATGTCATCCGCATGCACCGGGCCGAGGTAAACAAGATCGGCCATGCCAACTCAACCGAGCCCTTCACCACCCCGCAACTGGCCTCGCTCATTGCCGCCAGCAAGGATTGCTGGGACCAGGCCCTCGCCCACGGCGAGCAGCATGGCTACCGTAACTCGCAGGTCACCGTGCTCGCGCCCACCGGCACCATCGGCTTCATGATGGATTGCGATACCACCGGCATCGAGCCAGATCTTGCGCTGGTCAAGTACAAGAAGCTGGTCGGCGGCGGCATGATCAAAATCGTCAACAACACCGTGCCCGTGGCGCTGTTCAAGCTCGGCTACACCAATCCCCAGGTCGATTCGATTGTCAGCTACATCGACTCCACCGGCACCATCGAAGGCGCGCCCGGCATCAAGCCTGAGCATCTCGCGGTGTTTGATTGCAGCTTCAAGCCCAGCAAGGGAACTCGCTCCATCCAGTCTTCGGGTCACATCAAGATGATGGCCGCAGCCCAGCCCTTCTTGTCTGGTGCCATCTCGAAGACCGTCAACCTGCCCCACGACGCGACCCTGGACGATATCACTCAGGCCTATGTCGAGGCGTGGCGTCTGGGCCTCAAAGCAGTCGCCATCTACCGCGACGGCTCCAAGGGCGCACAACCCCTCAACGTCTCCGACGGCAACAAAGCCAAGGCCATCCGGAACGCACTGGGCGGGGAAACCAGCGCCGATGCGGCCGTCAGCGCTGCTGCCGACCGCGTGCTCGCCGCCATTGCTCAGGGCGACACCAGCTCCATTGGCGACGACCTGCGGTTACTGGAAGAAAAGGTTTCGGCCCGGCTCGAGGTCACTGCTAACGCGGTGGTCACGGCTGCCAATGCCTTCTCCGCGTCCATTGCCAACGCCGTCACCCTCGGCCAGGCTGCGGCGTCACGCGAAGAGGCGGAAACCACGCAGGGCCCGCCCCGCGCTGTCCGTCATCGCCTGCCGGAGGAGCGTCCTTCACTCACCCACAAATTCTCCATTGCCGGGCATGAAGGCTACATCACTGTCGGCCTTTATCCCAATGGCCAACCGGGCGAGATCTTCATCAAGATGGCCAAGGAAGGCTCCACTGTCTCCGGGCTGATGGATTCTTTTGCCACCGCCGTCTCGCTCTCGCTCCAGCACGGTGTTCCGCTCAAGGTTCTGTGCGAGAAGTTCGCGCACACCCGCTTTGAGCCCTCAGGCTGGACCGGCAACGAGCAGATTGGCTTCGCCAAGTCCATCATGGATTACATCTTCCGCTGGCTCCAATTGCGCTTCCTTTCCGGACATCAATTGAGCCTGTTCTCGGGCACCCAACTGGCGCCTACCGACGACGCCCCGGCGGAAACGGGACGATACGAAGTGAAGTATGAAACCAGGCCGCCCGCCAGCGGCATCCTGCCCGAAGCGGGTGCTCCTGCTCAGGTAGGCGCCGGTGGAAGCATGGAAGACCGCGGCATCTACGGAGCCCCTGAAACCCGTAAAGGCGCCTCTATCTTTCACGCGGCGGACGCCATGAAGGAGTATCTCGACATGGGTGACGCACCCAGCTGTCACACCTGCGGAGCCATCATGGTCCGCAACGGCAGCTGTTACCGATGCATGAGCTGCGGCTCCACCAGCGGCTGCAGCTAGCGCAATAAAAGTAAGAATGCCCTATCCTGAGCAAACCAACGCAAAGGATAGGGCATTTTTCTTTTGTCCCGCCTATCCTGAATGGAACCGGACGGGTGTCGAGCATCAGGCAGAAAGGCTGGAGGTAATCGGACGGGTGCCCCATGTTCGCCCCAGCGTACATGGGCCGAAAACGATGGGCGAAGCCCCAACAATCGCTTTCCTACTCTGGAGTTGTAGCAAACGTGAAGCTCAGGCACATAGTCTTCCTCTGCTGGCTCCTGGCCTTTCACGCCGGCCACGCGATCGGCCAACAACCTCACGCCACCCTATCAACCACCGACACTGTCCTCGAACTTTCCGCCGGCCCCTCCGCACCGGCGATCGCCTCTCTCACCGGACACCGCCAAAACCCCTGGCACAACCGCACCGAGGAGCCCCTCCCCGCCTATGTGGAACAAGGCGGCCCCAGGCTTCCTCTCACCTGGCGACTAGTCTCCCACTCCGTCAGCGCCAAACAAGTCACGTTTGTCTACGAGTCGAAACAGCCGCATCTCCGTCTCTCCTGGCAATGGACAGCGCGAGCATCCTTCGGACCCATCGAACACCGCGTAGAAGTCCAAAACCTCGACACTCATGAATTCTGGCTGCCAATCACGGACACCCTATCCCTTGACTGGCAAATCTCGCCCGCCCTCGCACTCCGTCACTTTTACGTCGAGAAGGGTGCCGGTGAACCAACCCCCGTCGGCACCCATCGCGAACAACCGAGGCCGGGGTATCAATGGACTGGTTGGTCCACCACCTACGCGCACGATGTCCCCGGCCGGGGCCGCGAGATCATACCCTACGAGGCAATTTTCCTCTCCGGCAAGAATCAGCCCGGCTGGTACGCCGGCATCGAGTTCAGCGGGCGAACGCGCATGACTCTCGATCGTACGTCCCACGATCTACGTACCCATCTTGGTCTTGACCCAGAACCCGGCCCCGCACTCACCCGCCTCTCGGCCGGCAACACCATCGAGTTGCCGACAGTTTTTCTAGGCGCGTTTGCCGGAGGCCCAGACGGCGCAGGAAATCAACTCCGTCCCTGGATACGCGCCGTGCTTGGTTCGCCACGCACCTGGGCCGACTCCCATTACCCGCTCACCGTAAACAACAGCTGGGGCGCCGGTATGCAGATCAATGAAACCATTGCCCGCCGCATGATCGCCGACTCTGCCAGCCTGGGTCTGGAGATGTTTCACCTCGACGCCGGCTGGTTTCGCGGGGTAGGGGACTGGTATCCAAATCCTAAAAACTTCCCCCACGGACTAACCCCACTCGCTGACGACGCTCACCAACGCGGGATGAAATTCGGCCTATGGGTAGATTGGGCCCAGGCGGGCCTCGACACTAACCCGGGCGCGCTCAACCTCCGTGATGCAACCGTGCGCAACTGGCTGGTAGCCGGCGTGGGTCCCGATTGGAAGCCGCAGGAATTCAAGGGCCAGACCATCGATCTCGGAGTACCCGCGGCTCACGACTACGCCGCGCGCGAAGTGAACCGCATCGTGAGCGATTACCACCTCGACATGCTGGAGCACGATGGATACGTAGTGGCGCAGGGCTGTACCCGCCCCGACCACCCGCATGCGCCACCCGACCCTCTGCACATGAGCATCCGTCACATCGACGGTTCCGATCTGGTGCTCAGTTCCAACTCGACGGACGTGAGTGATCACGCCGTGCGTTCCTACTACAGCATCCACGACCAGCTACGCCGGGACCATCCAGGGCTGCTGTTGGAAATTTGTAACGATGGCGGACGCATGGTCGACTTCGGCAGCGCCGCGCACGGCGATTATTTCTCCATCACAGATTCGTACGACCCGCTCTCGAACCGCCGGGCGTTCTACGACACCAGCTTTGTGCTGCCCGCCGCCATGCTTGAAACCTACGAGCAAAAGTGGCCCACACCCCACCTGGAAAATTTTCTCTACGAACTGCGCAGCGGCATGATGGGCTGGTTCACAGTTATGCAGGACACGAGCGCCTGGACCGCGGAACAACACACGGCCGCGCGCCGAGCGATCACTTTTTACAAGACAACTCTGCGCCCATTGATTCGCGACGCAGAACTCTTCCACATATCACCGCGGCCAGACGGTGTGCACTGGGACGGCATGGAATACTGGGATCCCGCGCAACACAAGGGAGTCGTTTTCGCCTTTCACGGCTCAAGCAGCATCGAACCGGAACACCATTTCGTGCTGGCCGGTCTGGATCCGCACCAACACTACCATTTGCATTTCGAGGATGGCACCGCGCCCGATACAAACCTGACCGGGCAGAGCCTCATGACCACCGGGCTGACCGTAACCCTCCCGCAACCGCAAAGCTCCGAGCTAATTTCGATAACCGTTCCTTAGCAACCAAAGTCTCGGGTGCCCCATTCAAGCCCTCTTTTGGCTTGAGTGGGCGACCATGCATCCCACAAGCCCAGACGTCATAGGAGCAGAACCCTAAAGCGTCCCCGCGTAAATCTCGTGCAGATCACGCATCCGGCTGCGCGTGATGACAATCAGACACCGTGTCTGTGCGCTGGGCTCGCTTGATCCCGGATGCTTGATCGTCCCCAGGTCGTAAGCCTTCACCATCGCATCGCACGCCGTCACCCGATATTTCTCCCACACCATCTCCGTCCCATCCAGAGCCAGGGCATTGGCATCGTTAGGGGAACTCTGGATCAGAGCTTCTCTCAGCCCACCAAGAAACTGCTTGTAGTTTTTGTAAGTCTCATCCCGGGCATCGTTCAGGCACACATTACGGTCGCTCACGTCCAAGGCTTCAGGACACGCCCCCACCTCGTGCGACATCTCCGCCTGGTAAGCCAACTCAGCGACGCGCTGCGGTTTGCCTTGCTGCGCCGTCCCGCGCAAGTTGAAAACAAGAGCCACAAAAATGACTAAAGCTGCCGCCGGCGCGCGTAGGTTCATCGCTCCATACCTCCGCACCCATACTACTTCTCCTTGCTTCCGGCACCCGTCATCCATTGGAAATAGAGATCTCGCTACCGGCGACCTCGCTTGACCCGGAGGTCCGTGAGAAATGCGGGCTGGAAGATATTTGATGATTGCCGAACGGGAGGGGAACCCGGGGAAATGCGGTCGTCACATTTCCCCGGCGGGGGAGAACATCGCTCTGGCTGCTTTACCGGTATCCCTACAGAGGGAGCAGGGCCCGAACCAGATCCTAATAGCCGAGAAACTTGCCCATAGTGCCGTAAGTTGGCTCACGCCGCTCCGGCATTTCGACCGGCACCGCCGTGTCTTGCCACCGGCCGGAAGCTTCCGATTGCACCGGCTTTTTCGCGGGGAGAGGCTGTCCTTTTTGCGCCCAGTTGCCAATTGCTGTCACGATGCGGGCCGCGGCCAACCGCCTCGAAGACGCATCACCCTTAGTCCCGCCTTGAAATTCTCCCAGGGAACTGGGGGACCGCCCGTCTTCCAGCGCGTTCAGGGTCCAATAGCCCTCCGGCTGAGGCGACAGCACAAAGATTGCCCGTAGGCTGCGCACGATAAATTCAACCGTAGGTCTCCCGTCCTGGATATCCAAACGGGGATCGAGTTCCAGCTTTTCCTTGCTGGTGAAGTCAAACGCTGCCTCGATCTGGGTCGACAGTTCCAGGAGCTTGACTTCACGCTCCTTTTCCCGGATCCGGTCGTTTTCTTCCGCCAGCTTACGATCGGTTTCCACGACCAGCTTCCGCGCCTGCTCGAACATCTCCAACAGAATCTGCTCCATACCTATTACCCTCGGGAGCAAGTATGCTGGCTAAGAGATGTACGCGGCCATACAACTACTTGGTTACATTTGTAAGCGGAGTAGCTTAGTGGCGCCGGCGATCCCGGTCGCGATTTCCGCCACCGCCGCCCCCACTACCGCCGCGGCTCTGCCGTCCACCCCCACCGCCGCCGCCACCGCCCTGTTTGGGCCGGTAGCAGCTCTTGCAGTAAACCGGGCGATCTCCACGGGGTTCAAACGGTACGGTTGTGGTCTGGCCGCAACTGGCGCATACCACGGTAGTGCCCGTGCTCATGCCCGCGCCACCACCGCTGCTGTAGCCGCCGCCCTCGTGCTGTGAATGGGAAGGAGCGTGGCCGCCCCCACCGCCGCCGGCACCTTGCTTAGCCTGGCGGCAGGGCTTGCAGCGTCGGGGCGAGGAGTAGCCGCGTTCCTGGAAAAACTGCTGTTCCCCAGCAGTGAAGACAAATTCCTGACCGCAGTCGCTACAGGTCAATAACAGGTCGCTGCCGCTCATGGCTTCGGCCCCTTTCAGCGAGTGAACTTTCAACGCGCCCCGTGCAATGGAATGTTACACGCAAAACCTGCGGCTAACACTCAGCGATTTAGACTAGAAGCGTCAGAGGAAGGAAGCGAATGAGGAAAATTCAGATGCTGGCGCTGCTGACCCTGCTCTCCGCCACTGTGTTGGCGCCCGCCAAACAGCTGGGCTGGAAGCAGCTTTTTAACGGCAAAAATCTCAGCGGCTGGAACCACGTAGGGCCGGGCAGTTTCGTCGTAGAGCATGGCATGCTCAAATCTCAGGGCGGTATGGGCCTCCTCTATTCCACCGTTGGCCCCCTGTCTGATTGTGAGATAAGGGTCGTCTACAAAATGGAGCACGAGAACGATAACTCCGGTGTATTCATCCGCATACCCTCCGAGCCCACAGAGCCCTGGATGCCCGTCAACAAGGGATATGAGGTGCAAATCGACAACCATCCCGAACTCAGCAATGAAGATGAGTACCACGTCACCGGCACCCTCTACTCGCTGACCCACCCCCGGGCCAAGCCGGGCAAACCCGGCCCACAATGGAACACCATGCTGATCCGCATCGAAGGTCCGCGAACCCAGGTCTTTGTCAACGACGTGAAGGTGACTGACTACACTGAAGGCCAGCCGGTCCCGGACAAGAAAGCCTCCTACGAACCCGACCGCGGCACCCGTCCCGACAAAGGCTGGATCGGCCTACAAAACCACAGCGACAAAGACGTCGTCTACTTCAAAACCGTCGAAGTCCTGGAACTAGGCACCGAACAACAAGGCGTCGTCTACCGCTAGCCGACGGAAATCGGCCCGGCGCGGACCGTTCACTTCTCAATGGAAACGCCCAACGCCAACCTTGTCATCCCGACCGGAGCGCAGCGGAGCGAAGCGACCTGCGGTTCCACGGACCCTTCATGGAAATTTGTTTTTCAAGAAACCAAGCCACCACCACTACATCCCGTCATAATTAGGCCCCCCGCCCCCTTCAGGCGGGACCCACGTAATGACCTGGTACGGGTCCATCATATCGCAAGTCTTGCAATGCACGCAATTGGCAAAATTGATATGGATCTGCCCCTCCACCATCTCGTAAACCGCAGCCGGGCAGAAATGCTGACACGGATTCCCAAACTCCTCCACACAACGATGGTTACAAATATCCGTATCTCGGATCACCAGATGAACCGGTTGATCATCGTCGTGGCGAGTGCCCGAGTGGTAGACATCCGTAAGCTTGTCGAACGTGAGCTTTCCATCGCTCTTGGCCGGCCCCAGCGTAGCCTCGCGGCCATACGTTGAGCGCCCAAGGTCATCCAGGTGGCGCATGCGCAGGTATCCAGCCTCGTTCTTGAAGTCGGCGCCAAGATTTCTGCCGCCCAGCAGCTGCTGTACTCCACTGTGCAGAAGACCCGGCAACAGCCCATGCTCAAACCCCTGGTGGAAATTGCGCACCGGGTATAACTCTTCTTTGATCCAGCTGCCCTCCACCCGGCTCTCATACGCGCTGAGGGCCACGCTCGAGTTGTCCCCCACCAGCATCGATTCGAAAGCCGTTTCCGCCGCCAGCATCCCGCTCTTGATCGCCAGGTGGATTCCCTTGAGCCGCTGCGAATTCAGCATGCTGGCCGAGTCGCCCAGGATCATCCACCCCTTGCCCGCCAGCTTCGGCATGGTGAGCCATCCGCCGTAGGGCAGGCTCTTCGCGCCATAGCGGATCATCTTGCCCCCCTCCAGCAGAGAACGCGCCAGCGAGTGTTGCTTGAACGACTGAAAAACATGGTGCGGATCCAGCCGCGGATCCTGGTAATCCAGCCCGACTACATAGCCAACCGAAAGCAACGTATCGGATATGCCATAAATCCAAGCCCCGCCATACTCCTGTCCGGTAAGCGGATACCCCAGGGTGTAAATCACTTCCCCTTTGGCCACCCGGCCTGCTGGAACCTCCCACAGCTCCTTGATCCCCACTCCATAAGTCTGCGCGTGCTCCGGTTTCTCCAGGTGGAAGCGCTCGATCAATTGCTTGGTGCAGGACCCCCGCGCGCCCTCGGCCAGAATCGTGATCTTCGAGTGAAGATCGTACCCCGGCTCAAAATTGGCCTTTGGATTGCCCTCTTTATCCACCCCTTTGTCATCGGTACGCACACCGGCGACCCCGTCCTCGTCGAACAGCAACTCGCTGCCGGCAAAACCGGTAAACAAGGTGATCCCGGCCGCTTCCACCTTGGCCGCCATCCACTTAACAAACTTGTTAATGGAGATAACGTAATTGCCATGGTCGCGCAGGGGCGGCGGCACGATAGGGAGCTTGTAGTTGTCCCTTCTCCGTCAGAAAGTAAACCGACTCCTGGGTAACCTCAGCGTCGATCGGAGCTTCGCTCTCAAAGCCCGGCAACAGCTCCCGCATCGAACGCGGATCCAGCAGCGCTCCAGATAGGCAATGCTGCCCCGCCTCGCGAGCCTTTTCGAGTACATAGATGTTCTCTTTGGAAAGCGGCGGAAGCGGAGAGGCGTTCAGCGCCAGCTTGTCGTTGTGAGCGTCGATGAGCTGCGCCAGCCGCAGCGCGCAGGCCATGCCTGCCGGGCCGCCACCGACAATGACGACATCCGCCTCCATTTGCGGCCGTTCGATTCCCTGGATTGGTTGGCGGAAGTGAATCATGGCTTTGGCGGGGAAGCCTGCCTCAGGCCTTCGCCTTCTTGATCTCTTCAGTCAGTGCCGGCACCACATCGAAGAGGTTGCCCACCACTCCGTAATCGGCGATCTCGAAGATGGGTGCCTCCACGTCTTTGTTGATGGCCACGATCGTGCGCGCGCCCTTCATGCCGACGATATGCTGGATGGCGCCGCTGATCCCCAGCGCAATATAGAGCTTGGGTGCAACCGTTTGCCCCGAACTGCCGATTTGCCGTTCCAGCGGCAGCCACCCGTCATCGCAGATCGGCCGCGAAGCAGCAACTTCGCCGCCCAGTGCCTTGGCGAGATCTTCGGCAAGCGCGACGTTCTTCTGTTCCTTGATCCCGCGTCCAATGGCCACGATGATCTCCGCCTGCGAGAGATCCACCGCCTGCTTGGCTTCCTGGAAAACCTCGTGCGGGGTGATGCGCAGCATGGGAGGAGCCGCGGCTTCGACCGTCTCCACCGTAGCGGAACCCTTCTCCGCCTGGTCACCGCGGTAAGTCCCAATCTGCATCGTCGCCAGCCACGGCGCTTCGCCGGCAAACGCCACATCAGCCACGAATTTTCCCTGGAACATTTGCCGGGTAAACAGCAGCTTGCCGTTTTCGTACTTGTAGCCCACCGCGTCCGCGATCAAGGTGCGGTCGAGCGCCAGGGCCAGCCTGGGAGCAAAATCGCGTACCTGGTAGGTGTGGGGGAAGAGCACCAGCTTGGCTTGCTGGCTCGAAATGAATTGCTTCAGGGCATGTACGTAGGCGTCAGAGGTATAGGCTTCGAGCGAAGGCCCCTCCAGGTCGTACACCTTCTCAACCTGGTAGCCCGCCAATTCCTGCGCCAGGGCGGTGGTTTGATAGCCGGGCAAAACAACCTCGACGGACCACCCGGTTTCTTTGGCGATGGCCTGGGCGGCAGACAGGGTTTCCAGCGAAACGCGATTCAGCTTACCTTCCCGCTGCTCAGCGACTACCAGGATCCGATCTGCCATCACTGCCTTTCGCGAAAAGCTCTAGAACTCCGGGGCGCCGCGGCGCAGGTAAACTCCGGCCATCCCGGAAACCATGGAAACAAGAACCGCAAAGGCAAAGTAGTAGGCCACCGGATGCGCCCATCCCGGCGCATAGGTCAGATCCTGCACCAACCACAGCAGCAGAACCGTGGTGATGATGCCAAACTGGCCGGAGATGACCAGCAGCGTCATACCGCGACTCCTGCGCTTATCCAGCCATGCCACCTGGTCCGGGGTCAGATTTCGCTCTTCGATCGGGAGGAGTGTATTGGCCATGCCATTTCCCTCGTGCGCAACACTGAATTGTACTAAATCACCCGTGCCTGATTCTTAAGTTGTTCCACCAGCTTCCTCGCCACTTCGCCCGGAGGTCCTTCCAGCATCTCGGTCTTCTTTTGCTTTACCGGTACGTAGAGCCGTTCGATCTGCTGTTGGTTCTTGCTCAATTTTGCTTCCACATCAGCCCACGCCACTTTGCGCAGCGGCTTCATCTTGGCTTGCTTAATGCCGATCAGCGTGGCATAGCGCAGCTTGTTGATGCCGCTTTGGATCGTCAGCACCGCGGGCAACGGCACATCCACATGTTGGTATCGTCCGGCCTCTAATTCGCGCTTCAGGCGCAGACCAGTATCGGTCTTTTCGATGCCGATGATGATGGTAGCGTGCGGCCACCCCAGTACCTCAGCCAGCAACACCCCAGTTTGGGCATGGCCAAAATCGTCCGATTGCAGCCCAGTCACGATCAGGTCAAACTCTTCCCCCGCGATCGCCGCGGCCAAAGCGCGCGCGACGTTGGCCGCATCCAGCGTGGCAAAGCGATCATCTTCCAGGTGTATCGCGCGGTCCGCGCCTTTGGCCAGTGCTTCCCGCAAGACCTGCTGCGATCTTGCCGGGCCGGCGGTCACCACCACCACCTCGCCGCCGTGCTTTTCCTTTTGCCGCAGGGCCTCTTCCAGCGCATACGCGTCCGGCTCATTTACTTCGTAGGACACGTCTTCCCGAATCCAGGTGCCGGCGTCGTTCAGCTTCAGGGGCGCATCTTTCTGCGGCACTTGCTTGATGCAGACGAGTATTTTCATAGGTCTCTGGGTCTAGATAAATGCCACGGACTGCAAGCTCGATACTTCAAACCGCTTGCGGCAGCGAACGTTCTTGCAACCGACGACATCATCTTTGCGCACCATGTACGACTGTGCTTTGGCAAATCGGGCCCGGTCTCGCTCATCTGCTCTGCCCGGCAGTTGGGTTTTCTTGCGCCGTACCAGCCAAGCTACCTCATATTCTTCGGCCTTGCCGCAATGGGGGCAGGTCAGCGTGTGCTTGCGCTGTTCAGATTTTTCCTCGAAGAAGTCCCGTTCTTCCATGGCCTGGAGACCCACTTTCCCGGCGGCGAAGGGAAATTCCACCCGCCGAAATCAATAGAAGTATTCCATACTTGGACAGGGATTCCATAACCGCGGGTCTGGAGGAGGATCGCTTTATGGTCAGGAAGAAGCGGCGGCCGGAAAAGTTCTCGGTCGTCAAAGCCGTGAAGGCCAACGCGCGGGATCGGGTAGGACAGCCCCGGCCGGAGCGGGTAATCGAAGACCCGAAGCGGGCCCAAACGCGCAAGCCCAAACACCCCAAAACCCTGCCGGAGCTATTAAGCGGAGAATGAAGGAGACCATGGCCCCTACCTGCGTGGCAGACGGGTGCCCCAGGTCTCGCTTTTGAGACCTGGGATCCTCCAGGAAGAGGCCAATTTCATCCCTTTTTATGTCTTGAGGGAAACCGACAACTCTCATCCTGCGTGGCCGCAGGAGAACAAGAATTAAGCTGCGGAGACCACGAACGGGTCGACGATCAGGGGCTCGATTGCTGCCTGCGGCACAATCTCGGGCATGGACACGTCGGTATACCGCCCGGCCGCCACATCCACAAACACTACATTGGCGGTATCTTCGGTGCGGGTCGTGCTGATGTGCAGCTTACGAACTGCTTTGATTGCAACAGTTGCCAGAAGAATCGGTTTGCTATCTTAAGCCCGGCTGAGTAGACCAGTTCAGAGCGCATAGAGCCTCACAATCTTCAGGTTGAATATCCTCTAAGGGGACTAAGGCTCAGGGAGACAGGACACAAGCCGAAGCGAAACAAGCACTTCTTCCAGCATACAGCTGCAGCCATGATTGTTCCTATCGAAATCGTGAAAGCGGGACACAAGTCCCCTCCGTCGGTAACGAGGAGAACTCGATTAGCACCGTCCGGCCAGAACCTCGGCCAAATGTACCGCATGGCGGGGCGAATTCTGCCGGATCTGCTCCCGGCAACTAAACCCGTCGGTGACCAGGATCGTTTCCGGTGCAGCCGACCGCACCGCGGGCAGAAGCACCCGCTCCCCCAAAGCCTGTGAAACCGTCAAATTTATCTTTCTCAAATCCGAACGGACCCGCCATCCCGCAGCAGCCGGAATCCAGCATGCTCACCTGGGCTTCGTAGCCATGCAGCAGACAAAGCTCATCCTGCATGCCCATCAGCGCCTTCTGGTGGCAATGGCCGTGAAGCACCATCTGCCGGCCGGCCAATTCAGGAGGCCGGTATCCGGGAGCATGGTGGGCCAGAAATTCGCTGAGCAAAAACGTCTGTTTTGCCAGCCGCAGAGCGCGCTCATTCGCAGGGAAGAAGTTGGTCAGCTCGTCGCGAAACACGCTGGCGCAGCTTGGCTCGAGGACCACAAAAGGCATCCCGGCGTCGATCTGCGGGCCCAGGCGCTCCAGAATCCCCAGCAAGTAGTTGCGCGCCTGGTCGAGGAAGCCGAAATCGTACAGCGGACGGCCGCAGCAGATATGCTGCGCCGGGACCTGCACCTGGAATCCAGCCGAGGCAGAGCACTTCATGCGCCGCACCCAGCACCTGCGGGATGAAAATAGTTGTTCCAGGTATCGGGCCACAGCAGCAGCGGGGTCCCCGTTTGAACTGGGACGGTTCCGGTACTCGAGACTGGAAACTTCGCCCGGCAAACTGCGGCAAGGTCGCGCTGCGGCGCCACGCCGGCGATCGCCTTCACCAGGCCGCGCACCCCGGGAATGCGCATGGGCAGGTTAGCCAGTGCCGGGCGCAAAGGAGGCCAGCTGTGCCCACCGGTCCATGAAGCCGAAAAGGTAGTGCTGCAGCGGGTGCATCCGGTCCTTGTAATGATGGCCCAGAAACTCCGCCTTCCAGGTCGCCATGTCGACGTTGACCGGGCACTCCGTCTTGCATGCCTTGCAGGAGAGGCAAAGGTCGAGGGCTTCCTTCACCTCCTCATTGCGCCATCCATCGGTGATGACCTGGCCCTGCATCATCTCCCACAGCAGGTGGGCGCGCCCGCGGGTCGAATGCTTTTCCTCCCGCGTCGCCATATAGCTGGGGCACATGGTGCCGTGGTCCTGCTTGCGGCAGGCGCCCACCCCCACGCAGCGCAGCGTGCTTTCCCCAAATCCGCCTGGGTCCAGCGGGTACTGGAACCAGGTCTCCACTTTCTTCGGCGTGATAGCCGGCGCCCAGGCGAAGATTGTCCACCGCGATCGTAGACGCGGACCGGATCGATCATTTTGCCCGGGTTCATCCCGTTGTCCGGATCCCACAGCGCCTTGAATTCCTGGAACGCCTTCATCAGCTCCGGGCCGTACATTTTCGGCAGCAGCGCGCCTCGGGCTTGCCCGTCTCCGTGTTCGCCGGACAACGACCCGCCATGCGCCAGCACGATGTCTGCCGCCTGGTCGATAAACTCGCGATATTTCGCGGATCCCTTCCGCGGTTTCCAGGTCGAAGGTGATGCGCAGGTGAACGCAGCCCTGGCCGAAGTGTCCGTACATCGGCGTCTTGTATCCGTACTTTTGAGCAGCTTGGAGAGCTCGCGAAGATAGCTGCCCAGCTGTTCTGGCGGTACGGCGGAATCTTCCCAGCCCTCCCATCCATGTTTTCTCCCCGGGAACAAAGACGGTAGCGCCCAGGGCGGATTCGCGCACATTCCAAACCCGTTTGGCTTCCGCCTCTGTAGTAGCGCCGCACAATGCAGGTTTTGCCGAATGCGAGGGCTGCCTGGGTGAATGTTTCGGCGATACTGTCGGCGTCCTCGGCCGAGTCGGCGCCAAACTCGCACAGCAGAAAACCCCGGCCTTCCGGCAGCAGCAGCACATCGTCGACCGCCAGGTGCTTGCGGAGCATGTAGTCGACCACCAGCCCGTCGAAGCCTTCCAGGCCGATCGGCTTGTACTCGAGGACCGCGGGCACGTGATCGGCGGCGATAAAGGGATCGGCAAAACCCAGCGCTACCAGCCGGCGATGCTGCGGGCTGTGCTTGAGCATGCAGTCGCGCCTGCAGCACGGTGACGCAGGTGCCCTCCGTGCCCACCAGTGCGCGGGCGACATTAAATCCGTTCTCCGGCAGCAGCTCGTCGAGGTTGTATCCGGAAACCCGGCGGGGGATTTGCGGAAAACGCTGGCGGATCAGGTCACTGTAGGTATCCCGGATGCGGGCCAGCCCGGCGTAAATCTCCCCCCGGCGCCCGCCCCCGGCGATGATCCTTCCCAGTTCCGCTTCTGTAGTCGGGCCCACGGTCATCCGCGTGCCGTCGTACAGCAGGATGTCGAGCGACTCGATATTATCGACCGTCTTGCCGCCCATGAGCGCGTGTACGCCACAGGAGTTGTTGCCGATCATTCCGCCCAGCGTGCAGCGGCTATGGGTAGCCGGGTCGGGAGCGAACGTAAGGTCATGCTCCTCCGCGGCATCCCGCAGCCGGTCGAGCACGATGCCTGGCTGGACCCGGGCGAACTTCTGCTCCGGATCCAGTTCCAGAATCGAGTGCATGTACTTGGAGAAATCCATGACCACGGCTACATTGCAGCACTGGCCGGCAAGGCTGGTGCCGCCTCCGCGGGAGAGAACCGGCGCGCCCAATTCCCGGCAGGCGGCCACCGTGGCCACCACATCCGCCTCATCGAGGGGCAGAACCAGGCCGATCGGCACCTGCCGGTAGTTGGAGGCGTCGGTGGCATACAGCGCGCGGGAAGCCTGGTCGAAGCGGACCTCGCCGCGCACCACCTGGCGCAGCTTCGCTTCGAGTGCCCGGGAAGCCGAAAACTTCTCGTGCGGGTGAGGCTCGCGGTTTGCCTGTTGCAGGATGGGAAAGGTAGTTGGGGCGGCCATGGTCAAGGAGGATATTACCAAGATGCAGCAACTCTTGTGCTTCCGCTGGCCGAATCGGGCCGGTCGAAAATTTTCCCTCGCTTCCACTGGACTTGCCGGTCGACTCGGGACGAAACTTGTGTGCGAGGAGCATTGCAGATGGAAATGGAAATCTCGGACAAGGTTGAACGCTTGACGCGCATTCTTTCGGAAGAAGCCAACAAGTTTCCCAGGATCACCGTCGACCCATACTCCACTGGAACCTATGGATACGACTGGAAAGTCTATCTCGACCAGGAGCGGCAGCTGGGCACGATAGCCTTTACGACTGAGGTCACGCTTTCCGAAAAGGAACTCCGGGCAGCATTCCGGCACGAACTAAAAGCACTCGTGCGCAGTCAAGTAGCTCCCCCAGTTCCAGCAATGACCGCCGGCGCGCGGTAGCGATCGTCTCCAGCCTGCAATAAAGGCCACAACCAAGCGGCCACAGGAAATCTATCTTCGTACGTGGCAAACGTCGAAGGAAATCGGACGGGTGCCCCATGTTCGCCTCAGCGTACATGGGCCGAAAAAGATGGGCGCAGCCCTACGATCGCTTTTGCCAATCGATAAAGAGAACCGTTCCCGAAGCATAGAAAGACTCGCGCTAGCATACGTATTCCCCGCAAAGCCGCCCGCACCGCGATAATCTAGCCCCTTAGCCCAATTGCCTGCTAACGGATCTATACGAAAGGGGCCCCGCATGAAATCAAGTCGCCCCGTTCCACCGACCTGGCTCATGGGCATCTCCAACGCGACCTTCGGCCTCTACAGCGGCGTCGCCTTTTTCGCCATACCCCAGGTGCTCGCGACCCACCACGTTTCCGAAGCGAAGATCGCAGCCATCACTGCCATGGCCTTGTCTCCCAATTTCTGGGCTGTCATCTTCGGCCCCATGCTGGATGTACGCTTCAGCCGGCGTTGGTACGCCACGTTGTTCGCAGCGCTTGCCGGCGCCCTGGTTTTTATCGCGATCATGAATCTGGACCATCTGGTGGTGTTGGAAGTGGCCCTGGTCCTCGGCTCATGCTCCGCCATACTCTCCACCACAGCGCTGGGCGGATGGCTTTCCTCTGTGTGCCGCAAATCGGAAGAGAACAAACTGAGCGCGTGGTTCAACCTCGCGTATATCTGCGCTACGGGCTTGACCATGATCGTTGCCGGCGAACTGATCCGCCATCTGCCTGTATGGATGGCGGCAGCCATTCTGGCAGCGATCGTATTTCTTCCCGCCACGCTCTTCCTCATCATTCCCGCTCCCGGGCCGGATCGCAGACTGGCCGGCGAGAGCTTCACCCAGTTCACGCGCGAGATTTTCACTCTGGTGCAGCGGCGGGAAGTATTGATCGCATTGCTCCTCTTCCTCATGCCTTGCGGATCATTCGCGCTGACCAACCTGCTCGGAGGAATCGGCAACGACTTCAGCGCGTCGCCCAGGATGGTGAGCCTGGCCGGTGGAACGGGCGCCATTGTCCCCGGCATCCTCGGCTGCCTGCTCTTTCCGCTTCTCGCCAGGCGGATGCCGCTGCGGCTTCTCTATCTCGCCAACGGAGCCGTGGGTGGCGTCTTTACCCTGATCCTGATAGCCCTGCCTCACGCCCCGTGGACCTTTGTTCTTGCCCTGTTCGGCGAATTCTTCTTCCAGGCTATCTCCTATACCGGCACCGTGGCTCTTGCGTTTGAAACCATCGGACAGAACAATCCGCTCGCTGCTACCACCTTCACCTTCCTGATCGCGGCCACCAATGTTCCCGTCGCGTACATGCTCTACGTGGATGGAAGAGCCTACGGGTTCGGAGGAGTGCGCGGCAGTTTCGCAGCCGACGCCATCATCAGCATCGTGGTATGCCTGTTGATCGGCTTCATCCTGTTCCGGCTTCAAGGAGAGGCATTCGGTTCGGGTGTCCCGGTGATCGACCCGCTCCATCCATTGCTGCCGGAGGAATGAGAATCAAAAAGAAACTATGAAAGTTCGCGGATAGGATCTGCCACCAACACCCGGCGAAGGACCTCGCTCATCTCTTTCACCGTCCACGGCTTCACGATTACCGCATCGAACCCGTACTCAGCGAAATGAGACATGACCGGAGCTTCGGAATAGCCGCTCGAAACTATTAATTTTGCGGTGGGGTCCAATTGCTTCAGCATGGCGGCAGTTTCCACACCACCCATCCCGCCAGTCACCGTCAGGTCCAGGAGGACCGCGTCAAATCCTTCACCGGCGGCTTTGGTCCTGGCATAAAGGTCAACCGCTTCCGCTCCATCGCCCGCAGTCTGCACTTCATAACCGAGAGTGCTCAGAACAGCCTTGGATAGCTCCCGCAACGCTTCATCATCGTCCATCACCAGCAGCCGTTCCGTGCCGGTCTGCATGGGGAAGTGCACCGGCATTTCTGCCAGAGGAGCCTCGAGTGAGGCCGGTAGGTCCACCGTGAATACAGTGCCTGCGCCCAGCACGGAATCCGCCGATAGATGACCTCCATGTTTAAGCACGATGGCATAGGCCGTCGCCAGGCCGAGACCACTGCCACCCGGCTTGGTGGTGAAATACGGATCAAATATCCGCCGAAGTACATCGGGCGCGATGCCGTGGCCGTAGTCGCGGATCGAGATGCGCACGTAAGGTTCGGCTTCCCCCGAATCGCTGCGCGCCGCAATATTGTCCGCGCGCACTTCGATCCTGCCGCTGTTGCTCATGGCCTCTCGCGCGTTGATCAGGATATTGTGCAGCACCTGGCCGATCTGCCCTGAATCTACCTGGGCCGACCACAGGTTCTCGGCAATCTGCAGTTCAATTGCGATCGAAGAGCCGGAGCGCCCAAGTAAAACAGCGTCGGTGACGAGTTGCGCGACCGAAGCCACGCGTCTAACGGGAGCCCCGCCTTTCGCGAACGTCAGTAACTGAGACGATAAGAACTTCGCGCGTTGGCAAGCGCTCGCGGCCTGTTCGAGGAATTCCCTGGCCGCGTCGCCTGGCGCCAGGTGCACCTTGGCGACTTCAATGTTCCCCTGAACCACCGTCAAAAAATTATTGAAGTCATGAGCAATCCCGCCGGCCAGCACTCCGAGCGACTCCAGCTTACGCGCGCGCAGCAGTTCTTCCTCTGCCTGTTCTCGCTGTGTGATTTCCGCGCGCAATTGCTCTGTCGATTGGTGCAGTGCAGCCGTGCGCTCCTCGACCCGAAGTTCCAATGCCTGGTTTAGCGCCGCTGTCTCCCGGTTCGCGGCCCGCAGTTCTTCCACCAGTTCGTGATTCTCAAACTGCAGTTTGAGCGAGGACTCCACCATGCGATAGAGCCGCCGGGTGGTAATCAGCGTGGCCAGGGTGAACAACGATGCCAGAAGTCCCATGGCCAGGTGTGCAGAATCGCCGCCGAAAAGAAGCCGGACTGTCGGAATGAGCCCAGCTGGCAACAAGAAGGTGAGGAACGCCTCCGGCCGCGGGGCCAGCACCGACGAGGCGCCAAGCATCATCCCGCCCAGCACGAAGATAAGAAAGACCTGGTTGGTCAGGTGATCCGGCGAATAGAGAAGAACGCCGGCCGCACCCCAGCCCGCGCCGGCGCAGGCAACCCCTACTGTGAATGCATTGCGCCACTTGTCAAGGTCGATCGCGCCTGAGGAAGCGCGCCAATATCGCCGCGCGAAGACATACCGCGCCATCGATACCACCGTGATATAGGAGCACCAGGCGAGGACTACCGGCTTGGGAATGGTTGCCCATTGCAGGGCTCCCAGGATGGCCGCGGCGACAATGTTGACCACGACGCCCAGGTTAGCGTTGCCATACAAAAGGCGAACCTGCGCCGCCAGAAGTTGTTCACTGCTGGAATCCCGATTGACCCGTGCTTCGGACGCAGTGGGGCACATGGCGACAACCCGATTACCGGAGTAATGACTGCAACCATCATAAATGCTGAAGCCCGGGATCCGGCATTTGTATCCGTCCCAGGACCGATTGCGCGACCCGCGTTAACAACGGCTGCTGCGGCAGGGATTTTAGTATAGTGACGTGAACGATCCGTTCATTACAGCGACCCGGGCATCCACTCTTGAAGCTTCGGACAAGGGCTATGCCGTCACATTAGACTTTGTCACCGCACAGCTGGCGATTTTAGCGAACGAACTGCAGCGGAAGCCTATTACGGAAATCAGGTTGGTGTGTTAGGTAGGTACGGGCTTTAGGCCCTGAGGTGCGGTTTTCCCTCGAACAAGAATAAAGAGCATGCCTCAGGGCCTAAAGGCCGAATCATTCAGGTTTGTTATGTACGGGCTAAAGAGTCTGCGTGAGAACTTGTCTTTGAAGGGTACGGGCTTCAGCCCGTACATTGACCGCCCAGGCTACGAAGGGCTTTAGCCCCTGAGGCCATCTCTTGTGCTGGCTTAAGCAGCCCTCGGCGGCTGAAGCCGATCCATCTTGACGATGAGATGTACGGCCTAAAGGCCGTACCCTTCGCAGGCGAGTTCTCACGCAAACTCTAAAGCCCCGATCTTGTCGTGAGGTAACGGCCCGACTAAAGTCGCGCCCTGATACAAAACACCAGAGCGTTATTGCAGAAGAATTGGGTCGCAAGGATGACGGCCTTAGCCGCTGATGCACGCTTTCATGCGCGTAAGGGTAGAGCAAATTCTTCATTACCTACAATTACTATGGCAGGGCGACGCAGGTCAGCGACGAAAATGGTGTCAGCCGGATTATCCAGGTGGACGGTCTCGGCCGCCCAACGGTGGTCTGCGAACTATCGTCTGCGCCGCTAAACGGCGTGTATCCGGCGGCCTGCGGCCTCGACATTGCCGGTTCGGGTTTCAAAACGACCTACGCTTACTCGACCGACACGGCACTTGGCAATGCTTTGGAGACCAAGGTAGTACAGGGAGTGCAGACCCGCATCTTCGAGACGGATTGGCTCGGCAGGACCGTCAAGGCGGTGCAGCCGGAGTCGGGCACTACAAGTTACAGTTATGGTTATAATTCGGCGGGGCTGGTCGTCACACGCGTCAGACCACAAGCCAACCAGACCGGCAGCACCACCACGACCACCACCACACAATATGATTCGATCGGCCGGGTGATCAGCGTCAGCTACACAGACGGCACACCCAACAAGGCTTTTGCCTACGATGCGAACAACTATTGGACCGAAACGGCGACCAACCTGAAAGGCCGGCTTGTCGCAACCAGTTCGGGTGGAGGTTCCACCTTTACCGGTTCCTTGTGGAGCTACGATGTCATGGGCCGGGTGGTCAACATCTGGGCCTGCGGGCCGGCAACCTGCGGGAACGGTTACCAGGGCGCCCGTCCTCTTTCCTTCGCCTACGACTGGGTAGGCAACCTTACCCAGGAATCCGATAACGTGACCGGTACCATCAACTTCGGGCGTTCCATCGCGGGCGAAATAACGTCGATCACGAATGCGACCTATCAGAACCTTCCCTATAATCCGCCCAACCTGGCTTCCAACGTGGTGAACGGCCCGGACGGTCCGGTCAGCTATACGCTGGGCAATGGGCTGAATGTCTACCGGTCTTATGACGCGTTAGGCCGTTGGCAGGGCCAGTGGGTGTGCAATGGGCCGGCAGCGATAAGCTGCAGCGGCGGAACACAGATCTATGGGACCAAGGGAGTGTGGCAGGGGTCGCAGATGCAATCGCAAGCCGATACCGTGCTCGGCCAGCAGATCGCCTACGGTTATGACGGCTTCAACCGGCTGACCTCGCGTACGGTAACGGCGGGCACGCTGCAGAATTACACGTACAGTTACGATATTTATGGAAACCGGGTTTCGCAGACGGCGCTGCAGACGGGCTATAATTTCAATCCATTGATCAACCCGGACACCAACCAGATCACGACCAGCGGTTTCACCTACGACTCAGCCGGCAATATGACCAACGACACGGTCCACAGCTATACCTATGATGCGGAGGGCAACATCACCAAGGTGGATGGCGGCAGTACGGCCCAATACGTCTACGACGCGTTCAACCGGAGAGTTCATGTGCAGACGTCGAGTGGAGCGACGGAATACACCTATGATTACGCCGGGCGAAGGATTTCCAGTTGGTTGTCGCCCAACAACACGGGCAATGAGGGCAGAATCTACTGGGACGGCCAGCAGTTTGGTTATCGTTCCTCGGACGGTACGACCTACTTTGATCACCAGGACACGTTAGGGACGGAGCGGATGCGGACCGACTTTGGGGCCGGACCGGGGGCCAGCTTTGTCTCGCTGCCCTGGGGTGACGGCTATACAGCGACGACCTACCTCAGCGGCGGAAGCCAGGACAACAACCATTTTGCCGGCCTGGAGCGGGACGCGGAGAGCGGCACAGAGCATGCACAATTTCGAAACTATGCTTCGGTTCAAGGAAGATGGCTTGCCCCGGATTCATACATGGGCAGCTACGACCTGAGTAACCCGCAAAGCATGAATCGGTATGCGTATGTGCTGAACAATCCGTTGAGCTTAATTGATCCCAGCGGGTTGGATACAAGTCAGCCCGTCCCATGCGTGGACGACAATGGGAACTCAATTTTTTGCATGACTACGGTAAACGGTCCGTCCAACCCAGCCGGTTGCGTGTCCTGGGGCACTCAGGGTTGTATCGAATGGCCTTGCTGGATGGTCTGGGGTTGTGGCTCTCAACCAGCCGGACCGCCGTCTGCCGGGGCACCATCCTCAGGGGACAGTGGCGCGACAGCCCAACTCCTGGGGCCGCCAAGGACTGCCATCTTGAGCGTTTGTACAGGGGCTGCGGTTGCAGCGGGAGCCAGTGCAGGGGCGTTAATTGGGGGTGGCATTGGCGGAGGTGCTGGAGCAATTGTTGGAGGTGCAGGCGGAACGCTTGTGGCCCCTGGAGTTGGAACTGTAGGTGGCGGCGTTCTCGGTGCCGAAGGCGGTGCCGGTGTGGGAGCTACAGTGGGTGGTTTTATCGGGGGAGCGATAGGCGGAATTGTCGGGAACGTCCTATGTTCTAAGGGTGGCGGCCCGAGTTTTGGAAACAATCAACGGCAAAACAAACAAGCAAACGACGCTAAGAATGCAGCTGAGAGACAAACAGGGAAGCAGTTTACCCCAGCCTTAGAAAGAATGTTTCACGACGAAGTTACCGGTATGAACTACTCATACCAACAGTTGGTCCAGATTGCCGTTGAGATTTTGGAGATGCATGGATGAGCGATAAAGATACGATTGAATCTATGTTCCAATCATTGAATGGGAAACCGGCTTGGGGCCTTACCAGGACTCATGGATCGATGTTCTTCTTGGAAATAGGAAAGCCTCTGCCAAGACTTAATGAAAAGAAGGTTCACGGTGAATGGCACTTCCTCGTCGAGATGTGTCATTGGAGGCTTGAGACGCAGAATTCGATCTTGCTCGGGTCTGACGATGAGCAAGAATTGATTGACAGCAGTTTTGCCCATTTAGAACTGGGAGATGTTGAGTCGGTTACTGCTCTGTCTCCATCCCATGACCTGCATATAGGCTTCAGTTCGGGCATTCGCTTTACTACGTTTACGACCTCAGCGGCGGCGAAAGAACAATGGAAGCAATGGCAGCTATATGGTCCAGATGGTAACGTATGGATCGCGGACGCGAGCGGGCGGTTAGCCCAGAGGAATGCTTATGCTTGAGTCTACGATTGGTCTGCAATGCGACTAGGCCGAGTGTGTATGAAGACGGCAAACCCGGTGACAGAGAGCGCCGGGATAAACCGGCACACTGTATAGGGAACCCGGTGACAGAGAGCGCCGGGATAAACCGGCACATTGTAGGGGATGGAAGAGCCCTACGGAAAAGGAGAAGCGACTCCATTCTGGCCTCGAGTCTTGCCTGTGATCCCGCGAGGGATTATAGCGAAGCGTAGACAGAGGGCTGGCGGGCAGGATTATTGAGCTCCGAAAATCTGCATCCGGGTGCCGACCCTTTTCTGTCAGTGGGAAGGCAACATCAGTGAGCCGCGTTATTCGCGAGTGGCCGCTGGGCTCGGCGTAGTCGAAGAGTCCAGGCACGTCAGCACACAGTGTGCACGAGAACCGGGAGACCTCCAGAGCGTCTGCGCGAGCAGACCGGTCCGGGAAGGTGAAAGACCCATCATCCGGACATGAACGTTTTGGAGGAGTCGGACTGCGCCATAGTACCTATGAAGCTGACGAACAACGAAGGTAAGACTTCCGCGGAGCCAGCGGAGGGAAGGGCGCAGACCAAGGAGAACGACGCCCAGCCTCACACGCATCCGACACAGGGCGGAGTACGTGTGTCCCAGGGGTTAGGCGGCGTGCGCCAGAAGGCGCGGTCAAGTAAGCAGGAGCGGTTCACCGCTTTGCTGCACCATCTCACGATCGACTTACTTCGGGAGAGCTACTTCGCTTTACAGCGAAGCGCAGCACCCGGCGTAGACGGAGTGAGCTGGCAGCAGTATGAGCAAGGCCTGGAGGCTCGGCTTGCCGAACTCCATGGCCGAGTTCACCGTGGAGCGTATCGGGCACAAGCCTCGCGAAGAGTGTACATACCGAAGGCCGATGGGCGGCAACGGCCATTGGGTATCGCATCGCTGGAAGACAAGATTGTCCAGCAGGCGGTGGTGACCATCCTCAACCAGATATACGAGGTGGACTTTCGGGGCTTTTCGTACGGGTTTCGCCCGGGACGCAGTCCTCATCAGGCGCTGGATGCGCTGAACGTGGGCATCGAACGGAAGCGAGTGAACTGGATACTCGATGCGGATATTCGTGGATTCTTCGATAACTTAAGCCACGAGTGGATGATGAAGTTCGTCGAGCATCGAGTGGCCGACACACGCATACTTCGGCTGATAGGTAAGTGGCTGAAGGCTGGTGTGTCGGAAGAGGGGAAGTGGTCAGAGACGACGGCAGGCACGCCGCAGGGAGCGGTGATCTCACCGCTTTTGGCGAACGTTTATCTGCACTATGTGTTCGACCTGTGGGTTGAGGCATGGCGCCGGAAGGCTGCGAACGGAGAGATGGTGGTTGTCCGTTACGCTGACGATCTGGTGGTCGGCTTTGAGCGGCGCGAAGACGCTGATCGGTTCCTGAGTGAGTTTCAGAAACGGCTGGCGAGCTTTGCGTTGGAACTCCATCCGGAGAAGACGCGATTGATCGAGTTTGGTCGGTTCGCGCAAAGACAACCCGGTGACAGAACCCGGTGAGAGAACCCGGTGACAAGAACCCGGTGACAGACGGGACGTTACCCGCATTCGGCACAACATTAGATACAAAAGTAAATCATGGATCGGCGCTCAACTATGGTTCAAACACTAGTTTGCTCTGCCTTTCATCCACGCATTCCTTAGGAGGGCGCCCTCCCTTTTGAGGAGCCAGGCGCCGCTTCGTCGACCCTTCGAGTGCCTGGACAAACTCCGTGCTACCCAGCGGCCTCCCGGTGTGAGTGCAACGACGAATCTCTGCCAGCATGGATTCCCTCTCGCCGGCGGCAAGATACTGTCGCCAGGCACTGGCAGTCCAGTAATTCCGCCATAGCTCTAAATCCAATAGTTCGTTCCGTGCTTCCGTCCCGCAGTGTGCGGAAGCGCTGGACCAGACCCAAGCTTCTGCCTCGGTCGCCAAGCCTGCGCGCAGCGGGTTCAACTCCGCATAACGCAGTGCCTCCCATAAATGCCCCCGATCCAGCGGGCAGGAGTAATAGCGACCCTGCCATGCATGGCCGCTCGATTGATGAACCGCATTCCAGTAGACCGCATAGCGACCATGTGCATGCTTTAGGGCTAATCCCAGACCCTCTCCATTGTGAGGAGCAACGATCAGATGCACGTGATTCGACATCAGGCAATAGCCGATCAGACCCCACCCCGTGGACTTCTATGTTTTGGCGCAAAAGATCGAGATATACCTGGCGGTCCGCATCGCAATCCAGGATGAATCTCCGCGCATTGCCCCGCTGGGTAACGTGGTGCGGAACATCCACGGCGATGACTCGAGCCAAACGTGCCACGATGAAAACCTTGCCGGACACCCCATAGCCTTCCTGAGAACGCTACCCGCAAGCTCTGTAAGATGTCCATTTTTCCAAATTCAGTTTGCTCCCATACGAGTAAAGGTTCGTTGAAATTCCCATTAGCTAAAGTTAATATTGTGGATCCTCACAGCTCAAATGGAGGCACGAGGGACGCCAGAAAGAGGAACCTTTGCGGACCAGGCGGAGCATAAGAAGTTTTCAGGGCCTAACTTCATGGGGTACGTCCCGTCTGTCACCGCTTTTTGTCACCGCTTTTTTCAGCCGGCATCTCGAAGAGCGCCATGCTTCGCATCGGGATTAAGGTGACACTCCACCCCTGGCGAGGGAACTGCCTAGGAACCTTGGTATCTCGTTAGATACTCGTTGAAAACATGCGAGTTAACGAAATCCGGTCTCTGACGAGATACCCGAAGTTCCTTGTTGCGAACTTGTTGAGAGCCAAAGGATCGAGGCGGAATGGTCGTCCTGGTGTCGTTCGCGTGCAGTACCCTTCGCTGCGGTGGCCGTCAAGGGTCTTCGCTTCGCTCGCGATGAACGCGCAACAGACGCGCGCCCTTGACCGCCGTCCTCGCTGCGGGTGTTTGTCAACTATGAGAAGTAATGTCTTCTTCTCATGTGTTCAAAAACACATGCCAAGACAAATGGAACAGCGGCGGTGGCGAGGCTGAGATGAGCCGTGTCGTCCGATGAGTGTTCGAGGTTAGCGGTAGGCTTCGGAACGGTGCAGGACGGCGTGAATGTAGAGCGTGCCGGGCGGGTTTTCGATGAAGCGGACGCGGTAGTCGCCGACGCGTAGGCGCAGCTCGCCTGTGTTGCCTTCGAGCTTCTTGATGTCGCCCTCGCCGGTGCGGGCGAAGCGGTCCAGTGCGGTGAGGATGCGCATGGCGGTGTCGCGGTCGATGCGGCGCACATCGGCGCGCGCGGGCGGGGTGAAGATGATCTTTTTCACGCCGGGGCCTGTCAGGGTTGGAGGTCTTCGGGGCTGAGCCCGAACTCGCGGAGAATCTCTTCGTGGGGGATGCCTTCGCCGGGATGCTCGGCCAGCCAAGCCTTGGAAGCGGCGACGGCGCGGGTCTCTTCTTCGCTGATCTCTTCGTCCTCAAAAGGCGCGTTGGCAATGGCGCGGTCCACCGGATCGAGCATGGACGTAATCAGGCCGACGACGGCGGAGGCCTGTGCGGTGGATATGCGATCGATGAGTTCGTGGGCCTGCTGCTTGGGGTTGGTTACGGCCTGAGCCATGAGAAATCCTTCCTCTCCAAGGTTAAGCGTTCGCCTTATCGTTCCGACGACCAGCGGCGTGCTTCCTGCTGCAGGATCATGCTGTCGAGAACCTGTTGGACGACCTTCTTGGACTCCGGATCGAAGCGGGAGACGGCCTCGAACTGGAGCTTGAGGGCATCGTCCGGGCCGCGCTCGTCGGGGGCGAAAAGTAACGCATCTGCACTGATGCCTAGAGCCACGGCCATGCTGCGAATGACATCTAGGGTGGGCTGGGAAGTCCCTGCCTCATAGCGGCGGAGCTGGACCACGTGGACGCCCACGCGGTCGGCGAGCTGCTGCTGAGTCATGCCCTTTTGCTTGCGCAGGGCGGCCAGGTGTTCGGGGAAGTTCACTGTCCAGTGGTGGTTGATGGGCACGGGACTAGCGTAAGCGAGCATGGGAGACCCCCAAAGCATGTGTTACCCAAAACTATCACATATGTTATCTACGATGAAACAGATGTTTGGGTTGACAGGTTTTCAGCAGGCAGCCTGAAAACAGGAGGGCCGCACATGGCGCGCATCCCGGATCACGAGATCGAACGACTCAAGAAAGAAATCTCGGTCGAGCGGCTGGCCGAGGCGCGGGGTATCCAGTTGACGCGGCACGGAGCCGACCTGAAGGCGATGAAAGGGGTTTGATCGAACTGCGTATGTGTACGACGACGTTCGCCGCTACTGAGAAAATAACGGGAGAAAATAAACGGGACAGATGAAAATGAAAATAACGGGACAGATAGCTTAACCCCCATCAATTCTCCGTTGGCTGCAAGTTGTCCCTGTTTCTCAATGTCTCAAATATGGGTCCATACCAAAACCTGGTGACTACAGGACCGAAAACTACCTCTGAGGAAACAAAGGGCTTACCTCATACGGAATCACTCAACGTGAGCACCTTGATCATCCTGGTCAAGCAAGGGATCTCGCTCCGGAAGACCCCACTCCCCAAAATGCAGCTTGAAATCAGCCAGGGTAATTCGGCAGTCACCAGTGTTACCCGCGTCTAAAGTTACAGCAAAATCACTGGCCGGCGCTTCACCCTCTGGTTGGCCGTCCAACACGAGCAAGCTGCGGACGCACTAACGGCAAGAATAGCCAGACGAGGGGGGCTTATCTCGCTTATCGCTCAATCTTTTTCCGCTGGAAAGCGCGGCAGGGGGTTGCTTGTCTCTCTTTTCTCTCACCAAGTGCATACTTTTTTCGCGGCCGGCCGCTCCGCTCGGAAGACGCTCGCCGCGAGGACGCATCTCGTGGCAATAGGTTGCGCCGCAGGTTACCACCTCCCCACACCTCGGAGATGCGCGACCGACGAAATAACTCCCCATTGCCGTTGTTTCAGTCCGTTGAGTTATTTCGTCTATCCCGAATCTCCCAACGGACACGAGTAGTATCGAGCTTGCTGGGCATGACCACTTGAGTTGTGGACTACGTTCCAATGACGCATAACGGCCGTGCGTATGCTTCATCGAAACAGCCAGTCCGTCCACGTCGCTGGGAGTCACGATCAAATGAAGATGATTGGACATGAGACAGTAGCCGGCTAGGAACGCCAAACCTAAAGTATTTCCATCACCCGCAACACTAAATGCACGCAATCTGGATCTGGATGTTTGTGCGCACCCCATCCTCGGGCCGCCTTGCGAAAGGCTCGCGGCGTGAGCACTGTTTGCGGCAAGCAGGAGTGCGCCTAGGCGTGCTCTCATTACGGACAGCTCTTTGACAACTAACGCCACAACATGTCCCGACTACGGCCGGGCCGTGCGGGGAGGCCATGGTGAATGAAAACGAAAAGTGGTTTCCCCATTTCATTTCGAGAGAGAAAAGGTGCCCTTATGGCGCATAAGGCGCTTATGGCGCACACTTTTTTAGGCCGCGCCCATCTGGCAGGGACTTGGACGAGGCGATAGTGGTTTCCACGTTGTTTTTGAAGACGGTTGGGTACTGACGCTGGAGGAAAAGTCGCCCTCTGGCTGCCCCTTTTCCCTCTTAATCATGGGCAAGTTCAGGCACGATAAGTCCAAATTAGCTTCGAGACTATAAAACAGTAGCCACCCTCCCCCTTGTCATCCTCCGCTACGCTTCGCTCCGATCGGGATGACAAGGGGGGAGGGCGGCGACGATCCATAATTAGTAGTTGTTGGACCGAGGTGTTCTTAAATCTAATGTGGACAAGTCTGAAGTTCCGGCGTCCCTGGCGTGCCGCACTCTTCGCGGTGCCGCAACGCCGTTCTCCGCCCGCCCTGCAGCAATAAATTCCGCAGCCCGAGGTGCCCCTGGAGCATCCAACGGCCACAACTGCTACGATCTCTCCCTGGTGGATTCTCTTTATGGCGACGACCGCGTACAGCATCCGGCCTCAGCTTCTCGAACGGCGCACCCGACTGCAGGATGCCGCCGGATCGGTCTCTCCCGCTTATCTCCATGACCTGATTGCCGAGGTCGATGCCGCTCTCAAAAAGATCGATGCCGGCAATTACGGCCTGTGCGAGACGTGTCACGACACGATAGAAAAAGACCGCCTGGAACGGAACCCACTCTGCAGATTCTGTCTCGATCACCTCAACGACGCTGAACGCGCACACCATCAGAAAGACCTCGACCTGGCAACGCAGATTCAATTCCAGCTTCTGCCGCCCAGAGGTCTCGTCCTGGGCAATTGGGAAACACAACATCGCTACGAACCGCTGGGCGCGGTGGGCGGAGACTACTGCGAAGTGATCCCGCTGGGCGATGCGTCGCGTGGCCCCCAGTCGCTCTTTTTTGCCGTGGGCGATGTGGCCGGCAAAGGCGTGTCGGCCTCGTTGCTCATGATGCACCTGAGCGCGATCTTTCGCAGTTTGCTTTCCATGCAGTTGTCGTTGGCCGAAGTCGTCGTGCGCGCCAACAGCTTGTTCTGCGAGAGCACCGGCCCGGCTCACTACGCGACCCTGGTATGCGGGCGCACTACCGCAACCGGAGTTGAGATTTGCAACGCGGGACATTGCCCGCCGCTTCTGCTTCTCCGTCATGCCACCGAGCGCGTGGCGTCGAGCGGATTGCCGCTGGGATTGTTCCCGGCCACGGAGTACACAGTGGCACAGTACGCTCCGGCTGATGGCGAAACCATCGTGCTCTACTCCGACGGCATTACCGAAGCCGAGAACGCCGCGGGCGAAGACTACCACGAAGACAGGCTGGCCCGCCTACTCCGCGAGCGGTGCGAGCACGACGCATCCGCACTGGCGGACTCCGTGCTCCACGACCTCAATCAATTCCGAGGCTCGCATCCAGCCTCCGACGATGCGACCCTGTTGCTCATTCGCCGCCGCAGCAACCCTTGACCGCCCTCAGTACCGCGTATGCCCACTGGCAACATATTCCTTGAGCATCCTGCTTAAACGTTGCACGACATCCGGCCGCGCAGCCCACAAATTGTAGATCTCCTGCGGATCGTCAGCGAGGTTGTACAACTGGCCTTCGGACCGACGAGGGTTTTAGATGCGCGTGAGAACTCCGCTTTTTGAAGGGTATGGGCTTCAGCCCGTACATTAACCACCCAAGCTCCGAAAGGCTTTAGCCTCTGAGGGCATCTCTTGTGCTGGTTTTAGCAGCCCGCAGCGGCTAAAGCCTTCGTTGGACGGCTTTGTACGGCCCGGCGAATCCCGTGCCCTTCGTCGAGAGACGCTTTCCCTCAGCAGGTTAGCGTTTTAAGGCCGGCCGACTGAGAAATATAATTTGGACAAGTCTGATCAAGATGGATTTATCGAATGGGTACGAGTCCGTGTCGGAAGAATTCCTTGCCCGCCGGGGCAATCGCGAGACTCGTTCTATGGCTATCGGGGTGAAGGAGGTACGCAGGTGGGCGAAGATGCTCCCGCGCGGCAGCACCGTCGTAGATCTGGGTTGCGGGCCTGGTATTCCCATTACCGCGGTATTGGTGGAAGAAGGACTGCAGGTGTTCGGGGTGGATGCGGCGCCATCGTTGGTTGCGGCATTCCAACGCAACATTCCCGGCATACCCATTGTTTGCGAATCAGTTTTGGAAACGCGATTTTTTGATCGGACCTTCGATGCTGTCTTATCCATAGGCCTGGTGTTTCTTCTCAAGACTGAAGAGCAGCATCGCCTGATGCGGAGATTCGCCGAAGCCCTGGCGCCGGGTGGCCGCCTGCTCTTCACTTCGCCGGCCAAACCCGCCGTGTGGAAAGACGCAATGACAGGGTTGGAATCAATTTCTCTGGGCGCCGAGGAGTACAAAAAACTGCTCGGCGCCGCCGGTATCTCGGTCGTAGAGGAATACGAAGATGCGGGCCAAAACCACTATTTCGACGCCTGTCGAACCAGGTGACCTGCAACCTACACAAAACCCAGATTCGCAGAGCTGAACGCGCCGAGGGTGGGAAAGATTGTATTCAGCTGAGCCGCGCTGACTCCAAACCAACTGGCCAGTGTAGCTGCATACTGCACCGTGCTGGTGGAAGGGATCCACCGCCCGTTCATGTCGAAATCGTCCGGACCCCCGAGAGCAAGCGTGGGATAGGTGCCATAAAGTTTCGCTCCCTTCACGGCGCCACCCAGAACGATATGGTGGCTGCCCCAACCGTGGTCGCTGCCGCTATTCGAATTCGGCTGGAACGTCCTTGAGAAATCTGACATGGTAAAGGTCGTCACTTCGTTCGCGATGCCCAGCTCCTGCGTTGCCTGGTAGAAGGCAGACATCGCCGAGGAAACCTGCGCCAACAACAGCGTCTGCTGCCCGGCCTGGCCCGCGTGGGTGTCGAAGTTCCCAATCCCGGCAAAGAAGATCTGGCGGTTCACTCCAAAGCTGCTGCGCACCTGCATCAATTGAGCAATCTGTTGCAGCTGCGCGGAGATGGGATTGTTGGTTGGGAAGACCGTAGCTAGCGGCGCCACCGAGGAAACGGCTTGGGTAAGAACACTGGCATAACGCGCAGCATTCTCGCTGATGACATTCTCGGCCTGTACCAGGTTGAGCCCGCTGCCAAAGCTGAGGAAGCTCTGCGCGATCGCCTGCCGCGCGCCGCACTCCGCCGCACCTTCACCACACGAAACCCCGGAAACATTCCCAGGGGTCACCGCCAGCGGCGTCGTGGATTGGCCGTCGCAGAAAAGCGTGTCCCCGGCCACCGAAGTGATCATGGGGATGGAAGAAGATGGATTGAAGCTGCTGCCCAGCAGGTCGCTCATGCGGCCGGCCCAGCCTGTAGATGTAGCGGAAGACTGCGCTGCGTTCTGCCACTGCAACTGTTGGTCTGAGTGGCTGAACAGGTTCGAAGGCAAATTCGCCTGTGCAGTCAGGCCCGCGCGGGTTGTCGGCCCCACCAGCGTCCCGACATTCGCCACCAAAGCAGCGGCCCCGCTATCCACCAGCTGCGCAATCTCCGGCAGGCTGCCATGCAAGCCGTAGTGGGGTAGGGAAGCAAGCTGTATCAGCTGGCTTTGCGGCAGAGCCAGCGGTCCCCGCACCGTCGCGTAATTGTTGTAACCAGCCGTGTCAGTGGGAACCAGCGTGTTGTTGGCGTCGTTTCCCCCGAAAAGAAACACGCAGACCAGCGCTTTGTAGCCCGCGGCGGGCGACGTTTGGGCAAACGCATTCAGGGCTCCAAACGGACGCATGCCGGCAAGACCCCCACTCGCCGCCAATGAAGCATATTGAATGAAACTGCGCCGATTGATGCCCATATTCGTAACCTCTACTGGTCAATCTTGAAAAAGTTGGAACTGATCACCAGCCAGGTCGATACACGGACCCGCTGGCCAATATCCGGCATGAGCGCCGCGTTGGCTGCAATCGCCGATTGCATCGTGGGCGACATTTGCGCGTGCGTAAAAAGGATGTTCAGTGCGGTCACCAGGTTCGCGCTATCCGTCGCGGGGTTGCCGGTAGCCGAGGCGATTTGGCCGAGAAAACTTGTCGGGCTCATATCAATCGAGAATGACGTGAGGTGATTGCGTACGATCGTGTCCGCGAGCGTCATGCGCAGGGTAGCAGCCGAAGTGTTCTCCTGCGCGAACTCAGGCGCGTTGACCGTGGAGCCGGGAATGACATAGCCCGGCGGGAAGAAGTTGAACACGCTCGCCGCGGCATAAGGTACTTCTCCCAACGGCGAAGTGTAGTTGCCGGCAGCGTCGTAACGGCCCTGTGGATCCACATTGGTGAATTGCAGCGCGCGCAGAATACCCGTGAAGTATAGGATGGGTTCGCGCAGATGGCCGCTCGCAGCAGCCGGGTCGCTATCCGCCGCACGCGCCTCCGGATCAGTGAGAATCGCTGTGACCACGGCCTTCATATCACCCCTCACACCCGAGCCATCGTTCGCGAATACGGCGGCCACACGGCCCACGTAGGCAGGTATTGGATCGCCGCTGACCAGGTGTTGGATGAGCTGCCGGCAGACAAAAGGCCCCACATTGGGATGATTGAAGATGGAGTCAATCACTCCGGACAGATCTTGTTCCGCCGTCTGCCCGGCGGGGAGAGTCACCCCGCTCAGCAGCGCCTTGGCCGACATATCATGCGCCACCTCAATGGCGCGCATCGGTTGATCGAAGTTGGGCACCCCGTTGGGGAAGCTCGTGGGTACGCCTCCGGTGGGGTTGGCGTAAGTCCACCCGGTAAGTGCCCGCGCGTAGGCCTGCACTTGCGCTTCGTTGTACACCGGTTGCGGCATCCCTTTGCTATCCAGTTGGATACTGCCGTCAGCGTTCAGCAGATAGAGCCCAGTGGTAAACAGCTGCATCAATTCCCGGGCGAAGTTCTCGTTGGCGATCTGGCCGGCAGGAGCGGCACTGCTGTTCAGCATGTTGAGATAGGCGCCCATTGCCGGCGAAGTGGCGACATCATTCAGCAACTGACGAAAATTCCCGAATGCATCGTCCGCCAGCAGATTGTGGTAAGAGGGGATCGTTCGTGCATTCACCATATCGGTGGATACAACGAACATCTCGCTCAACGCGAATGCGACCCGCTGGCGAAGCTGGTCGTTCGCCGTGAGCGCATTCTTCCAAAATGAACTTTGCGCACAAGCAAACGTCCCGTTGGGACAGGTCGCGACCGGCGGATTAGCGATAGCCGGCATCCGCGTCGTTGGCGTGGCAAACTGCTGAGCCAGGTAAGCGGCCACACCCATCTGCTGAACGCTCTGTACGCTCGAAAGCGTTACCCCGAATGTCGTCTGGTCCACTAGCCGCGTTGCCTCGGCAAGACTGACCGGCGGAATTGTCTGCACCGCTATTGTCTGGGTGACAGCAGCCTTCTGCGCGGCGTTCGGATTCAGAACGCCTACGCTGATCGAAGTCGTCCCCGCAGTCACGCCGATATTGCTTTGCAGTTCTGTAGGCGACACCAGAGTGGTCGCAACATTTGCTCCGGCGACTTCCAATTGGGAGCCAGAAACGAAGCCAGAGCCATTTACCGTGAGCACGAAGCTGCTACCAGGCGCGGTCTGCGTCACCGAACCGGAGCTGATCACAGGCAACGGGTTGAGCACCTTAACGCTCAGCGAAGCAGTTCCGCCAGGTTTTGCCACTGTCGTTGCGCTAATGGTGACCGAGTGGCCGGCATAGAAAGTGGCCGCGGGCGTGTAAAAGCCCGTGGTGGAGATGGGCCCAGTCGAGGCGACGCCGCCGGCATATCCATTGACTGACCAAACAACCGCGCCGGGCGCGCCATTGACCAGGGCGCTGTATTGTCCGGCGCCCCCAAGCCGTATCTGGGATGGACCGCTCAGCGCGACGGCCGGAGTCTGCGCATGCAGCACGCTGCCGCAAGCCACCAGCAACAGCACCAGAGAAACTGCTGAGCCGGACGTCGACATGCCTCGACCCTAGGAGCATCCCGGTCACTGGGCCATACAACCAACATCCAGTTACGGAGGAGTGCTGTCTTCCTCTCGTTTCGCAGTAGCCTGCCGATAAAGAACGCTCGCCCCTCCAAAACCACTTGTCTTTTGCAACGGCCCTCTCCTTTGAACGACTCTCTCCTTTCTGTCATCCCGAGCGAAGCCGAGGGATCTGCAGTTTCACTTTCATCAACCGCTGAGGCTGAGTAAGAGAACCGCAGGTCCCTCGGCTACGCTCGGGATGACAAAAAGGAGAGAGTCGCTGAAAAGGAAAGGACCGTTACCACGCCGCCAAGCTATCTCAAAAATTAAACGACACTTGAAGGTCAATACTCCGATTCGACGACGGCGACGAAAAGAAACCACCCGCCAACGCATTCGACTTGCCAAACAAGGGCGACTCCAGAACACCCACCGGCGCCGCCAGGTTCACGCTGTTAAAGATATTTCTGCCCATCGCCGTAAAGTTCAGCGAATACCGCCGCGACGCTTGCTGATCCAGCATAGGCGGCCGCCCCCCGCCACCGCTGAGTCCCCCAGGGCCAAGGCCGCCTCCGGGAGGGCCACCGCCCCCGGGCCCGCGTCCACCGCCACCAGGGGGTGGCCCATTAAAACCACCGCCTGCCGCCCGCTCCGAACGCGGTCCAATGCCGATCGACTTGCTCACGCGCAGGTTGGTGCTGAACTGCCCCGGACCCGTGACGAAGTTGTAGGGAATCCTCCCCGCGTCCGCCGAAGGATTTAAATCGAAGTCTCCATACTTGGTCTGCATCACATCGGTGCTCCCAGACGTGGCGAAGGAAGGCCGATCGTTGAATTGGTTATCCCCGTTCAAATCCTGGCCCACCGTGATATTGAACGGAGTTCCCGAATCCACAACCAGAAACGGGCTGACGGAAATACCGAACGGCGCCTGATAATTTCCGCCCAACAGGAAGCGATGACGAATATCAAACGTCGACCTGCCGTAGTCGGCGCGCGGGTCGAACTGATTGGAAGGGAAGTAGGTCGCTCCCGACGTGTCAGCTTTGGCCGAGTTCAACACGTAGAACCCGAACAGCGTAAGCCTGCGTTCACGCACGCTGAAGTTGGTGATCAGCTGATTCTGGTGATATATGCCGCCAGACTGAAACTGATACAAATTCTCATTGATGCCATTCGGCCGCACCCCGGTTCCCGTGGTGATGTCATACGTGCCCGGCAGAAAAGCGTTGACGTTGTCGCTGTAGAGTTGATGCAGGCCGCGCGAGTTGATGTAGGTGCTGGAAAGCGTGACGCTCTTCCCAAAACGATGCTCGATCCCGATGGCTGCTTGCATGTTGATCGGAGCGGTCAGGTTCGGCGCAATGGAGTAGGTCGTCGGAGCGGCTTCGCTCGCAGCCAGCGAACCCGTTGGCGGGGGAACACCCGGATCAGGATTCTTGACTACGTACTGCTGTTGGTTGATGCCATTCTGCCGAATTGCCTGCAACACATTGGTAGATTGAAAGCGGTCGAAGAACCAACCGTATCCGCCACGAATCACCGTCGTTGCTGGTTTGCTCTTGCCGTTCACCGCCCAGGCAAACGAAATCCGCGGTCCAAAGTCAGCATGGTTGCTAATGCGGTTCTGCCCCTCATAACGAAGGCCATAACTCAGCGTAAAGTCCGGTCGAATGCGCCAGTCATCCTGGAAGAAAAGACCGGCGTCAAACAGAACTACCCGCGCGGCCGGATTGCCTACCGTCACCTGGTACTGCGATGGCTGGCCATCGGCATAGCTCTGGAGCGACGCATACGTATAGTTGCCGTTGAAGCCCGCGGTGGAACTGTTGGCGTCGCGCACCGCACGCAACCGGCCGCCAAAGCGAATCGAGTGTGCCCCGAGCGCCGCTGAAGTGTAATTCTGCAGCTCATAATGATCCTGGGCATCGTGAATCGCTCCCTCATTGTTCCCGCCTCCGGTAAAGGCACCTTGCACCGTAATCGTCGGCGTGCTGAAGAGAGGAGTTTGATTGTCGCGATCGCGAATGTACTCGAACCGCGTCTCATTCACTACCTTCGCACTCAAAATTTGCGTGTCGCTCACCTGGAGAGTGTTTTCCTGGTTCAGCGTGTCATAACCCTGGGTCTGCAACGCAAACTGTGACACGCCGTTGTTCGAGCTCTTTTGCCGGTCATACATGTAGCGGACGCTGAGGGTATTGCTGGGCGTGAGCTGCAGATCCAGGCGAGGACTCAAATCCATGCGCGATTGTGGATTGGCGACCGCTGCCGCGTAGTTATAACTGCCGCCCGTAGGATCTAGCAACTGGGCATTGATGATCGAGTTGGCATTGTTGTCCCGGCGAAAGCCGCTCATAAACCAAGAGGCGCTCTTGTTGAGCGAGCCGCTGACGTTGCCGAGAAAGAAAGTGGAGTAGTACGGAGGTTCGCTGGTCACGAACGTGTTCAGCGAGTTGAAGGCGGAGTCATTACCGCTGGCCATGATCATTCCATGCAGGTGGTCCGTTCCCGGCTTGGTCAAGATCTCGATGCGCCCGTAGCCCAGCTTGTCGTATTCCGCGGAGAAGGGATTCTGGTTGACTCGTATTTCGCGGATCGAAGATTTCGGCGGCAGCTGTCCGCCGGTGAACCCATCGATGTAGATCTGGCCGCCATTGGGTCCGGCAGCAGGGCCGGCAAGCGCGTTCAGCTCATCCTGCAGCTGGTCGGGATCGTCAGACAGCGCATCCAGATCTTTTCCCTTGATCACAATCGCGCTGGAATTATTGTCAGGGCTGGTATCGAGCCCCGCCCCTTGTTCGGTGACGGTTACTTGTTGCTGGTCAACCGCGATGATCAGGGGCAGGTTAGAGACCGTGGCATGTCCCGCCTCAACCGTCACACTCTGCGCCTGAGCCAGCGCAAGGCCCGGCGCAGCCACGGTGATGGTGTAGATACCTGGAACCAGCTGAGGAAAGTTATAAGTACCATCAGCACCGCTGATGGTGGCTGACGTATGCCCGTCCGCATCCTGTACCGTGACCGTCGCCTTCACCACGCGCGCCCCCGAAGGGTCGCTCACCGCGCCGTGCAGTGATCCATTCGCCGGCAGCCCCAGCAAATGGGCGGCGGTCCATAAGCTCACGCACAACAGCAACGCTATCGATCGGAATCTTGCCATAGAACTTTGCATGCATCACTCCTGAAGTACGGCCACCTTCAGGAGACACCGCCGAGGCCCGCAATGCGGTCACGTTGCGTAACCCTTGGTAAAGGAGTGTCACCACGATGTGACAATTTGTTACATTTCCCCTGCCTCACAACTCTCGGCTCGGCGTACTCTCGGAAGTGGCAGAAAGACGAACGCATGGAGTCCATTCTTCTTATCGACGATGATGTGGAGCTTTGCGCGATGCTCAGCGACTACCTGGGGCGGCATGACTACCAGGTAACCGCTGCTCATGACGGCAAGACCGGCCTGGCAAAGGCTCTGGGCGGGAGCTACTCCATCATGCTGCTCGACGTTATGCTTCCCGGGCTCGATGGGTTTGAGGTCCTCCGCCGGTTGCGTGCCGCGGCCTCTCCGCTGAGTGTTCTGCTGCTCACCGCTCGGGGAGAAGATGTTGACCGCATCGTAGGCCTGGAGATCGGGGCCGACGACTATCTGCCCAAGCCTTTCAATCCGCGGGAGCTACTGGCCAGGATTCGCGCCATCCTGCGCAGAAGCGGAAGCACAGAAGCGCCGGCCGCCGGAGACTTCCTCACTGTTCATGGCCTGGAGTTGGATACGGCCGCGAGAGTGGCCCGCTGCGGCGGCGTGCAACTGGACCTGACGGACATAGAGTTCGGACTGCTGCAGGCCCTCATGCGCAGCCCCGGCGAAGTCGTCGCCAGGGAGCAGCTTGCGGAAACTGTGTTGGGCCGTAAATTCCACCCTTTCGATCGCAGCCTCGACATGCACGTAAGCCGGTTACGCCACAAGCTCGATGCTGCCGACAACTTCGGAGAGAAGGTTAAGACCATTCGCGGGGTCGGGTACCAGCTCGCCGTCCCCGCTCCTCGCAAACTCGCAGGAGATCGATAAGCATGCGGGGCCTCTTTGCCAAAATCTTTCTTGGTTTCTGGATCGCACAGAGTTTGACGTTTTTGATATCGACCGTGCTCATCCTGCGCCGCCAGTTTGTGCGGCCCAACGAGGTCATGGGGGTGTTGGATAGCACCCTGCCCAACGCCGCGACCGCGGCGGCGAACGCCTACGAAGCAGGCGGTTGCCCCGGTCTCGAACAATTCGCCGCATCGCTTCGCCAGACCATCTATCTCGCCGACACCCCCACGCACTTTCTTTGCCAAGTCAGTCTGCCCCCCGCCGCGGCGAACGTTTTGGCCAGGCAGCCCACGGATGCCCGGGCGGTTCACTCCACCCTGATCGGTGAGCAGAATTTCTGGAGCACGGCAGTCCGGTCCGCCGGTGGCCGCCAATACTTTTTCCTGCTCAGCCGCCACCACACGGCCAGCAACTATGGTTTGCGCGAACTGCTCTTCTTCGCCTTTCCCCAACTTCCCGTGGCCATTGTTGTTTTCGGCATCACCACCTTCATCCTGGTTCTCCTGCTGGTCCGTCCCATCGGCCGATTGCGTATCGCGGCCCGCGCCCTGGCCAACGGAGAGCTGGCCACGCGTGTCGCCAATCCAGACGGCGAAGAACGCATCTTTGGCGGAGACGAAATTCAAGGGTTAGTTCACGACTTCAACTACATGGCGGAACAGCTCGAGCGGCTGGTCGGAGCGCAAAAGATACTGGTTCGCGACGTGTCGCACGAGTTGCGATCTCCCCTGGCTCGTTTGAGCGTCGCCCTCGAACTGGCGCGCGAAGAAGCTCCTTCGTCTATGCAGGAGCATTTGCAGAGGATCGATCGCGAAGCGGGGCGTTTGAACCTGTTGATCGGTCAGCTGCTTCGCTTGTCTTCCATCGAATCGACCAATGCCTCCAGCCACCTGGATAAGTTCACCCTCCATGGGCTGATCGAAGAACTGCTGCCCGATGCGGAATACGAGGCGCAGCAGCGGGGCTGTAAGATCCAGCTCCTGGAACATTCGGACTGCATGGTGCGGGCGAATCACGAGCTCATCTATCGCGCCGTCGAGAACATTGTTCGCAACGCCATTCGCTACACTCGCGAGAGCACGGTGGTTGAGTTGAAGATTCGTTGCGAAGACATGGCCTCGCTCCGCAGGGTCATCCTCGAGGTGTCGGATTCTGGACCAGGCATCCCGGAGAGCGAACTGGAAAATGTATTCCGTCCCTTCTATCGGGTAGATGTTGCGCGGCAGCAGGACACCGGAGGCTTTGGTGTCGGCCTCGCCATAGCAGACCGCGCCGTGCGCCTCCACAACGGGGAACTGCGGGCGCAAAACCGCCCGCAAGGCGGCCTCACCATTAGTCTCTCCCTCCCTTGCGAGAAGTGACTTCGCTACAATGGGCCTGAGTTCCTTTCAGGTCGCGTGTGGGGACGGTGGGATTGAAACCGAAGTTTTTATTGCCATGGATAGCCGTCCCCGTGCTGGCCTGGGGCCAGGTCAAAGTGCCTCCGCCCTCGGACAGCTGTCGTGTTCAGGAAGTGATCGAACTCCCTGGAAGCCACGAGTTCGCAAGTCATTTTCTGGAAGCCATGGCCGGCGATCCAAGTCCTCACCCCAGAGATCGCAGTGCCATCTGGGGGCTCACCGCGGATCTGAGCAGCAGGGTTCCCGCGGAGGATCGCGCTCTCTACATTTCGAAATCAACTGACGGCGGAAAAACCTGGATACAAGTCGCGCGGGTGGGCCCTGGCTATTTTGACGCCGACATCGGTGAGGGAGAACGTAACGGGTTGGCCGTGTCCCCCGGTGGAACTGAATTTGTGGTCACTACCCAGAAGGGCGCCTTCCAGATCCTGCCGCAGCCGGGCAGGTCTGAGGCAATCGTGAAAGCCATTCACGGACCCAGGGTGCCGGCGACGGATCCCATGGTGACCATCCCGAAAGTCAAAGGCGATCCGGTCACCGCGGGGGCGGTCAAGATAACGCCCAGTGGCAGAGCGATGGCGATCAGTTATGGTTACTTTGATCTGGAGCCGCAAATCATCACGTACCACAAAGGCCGTGACGGCTCGTGGATCGAAGATGGACCGCTGCCCGCGATTCCCACCGAGATGGATATTCTTTCCATGCAATTTGCCAACGAAAGAAATCCCGGCCCGGGTTCTCTCTATGTGGGCACCGGGGACCAGGCTTTCCATTTTCACCCGCAAACCAAGAAGTGGACGCGCATCGATGGCGTGGGCGACGACTCCGCGATCCAGGGGATCAGCATGGTGGGTGGTCCGCACCTTGCGGCCTGTTGGGGCGTCTACAACCCGATAAGCGCTGATGTCGTGGAGAGGGTGACCCACGCGCTGTTTCTTCTGCACCGACAAAGTGACGAGGCCGGTCCAAACATTCGCGCCTTCAGTGTAGAAGTGGATCCATCGAGGCCAAACCGCGAGGTCGTGACTTCCCTTACCGGTGTTTATGTCAGCGCCGATCGTGGACAAACCTGGAAACGGCTCAACCAGCTACCCGACGGAGAATTTCGTTCCGCCCGCTTCGCCGCTGATGGAACCGTCATTGTTTCCGGAATCGAAGGCACATTTTTGGCCAATCCCTTTTCCAGCAGCTGTTCCCCACACCTCAAATCACGCAATCAATAACAGAGAGAATCGAGGCAGCCTTAGCAGCCTGAGAACAACCAGCGTTCCCGAAGGGGCGGCCTCTTTGGGCTCGTGTGAAAACTCAGTCCCGAAGGGACTCGTGGCCGCATTAACTCTAGAAAATCGCCGCCCTCTCCCTTGTCATCCCGACCGGAGCGCAGCTTAGCGGAGGGACCTGCGGTTCCATTTAGGCCACCCCTAATCCGTAGAAACCAACGAATCCTGGCCGCAGTAAACCGGCACCGTAAAGCGGAAGCGACTACCCTTATCCACTACACTCTCCACCCATATCTTGCCGCCCTGCTTTTCTACCAGCTCTTTCGCAATGTGAAGACCGAGACCCAGACCCACGCGGCCGGCGGTGTCACTGGAGTTGACCTGGTAAAGCCGTTCAAAAACATTGTCGAGCACCTCTGTCGCGATCCCGCAGCCGCTATCGGAAACTTCTACCAGCAAAAAACTCGGATCGGTATCAAGGGAACGAACGGCCATTTCGATCGCGCCACATACCGGCGTGAACTTCACCGCGTTCTCAAGCAAAATCACCAGCAGTTGACGTAGCCTGGTCTTATCGGCATAAGCGGCGCCTACCTCGTTCCCGAGGTGTACAGAGATATTGATTGATTTGGCCGACGCCGCTCGCTCCAACGTGTGGATTGCGAACTGGACAGTTTCCCGTACTGAGACACTCTGCAGCCTGACTGTGAGCATTCCAGTCCGAATGCGCGTGGTCTCCAGCAAATCGTCAATCATCGACTTCATCTGCGCGACATTCATGCGAATGATGGCGAGATACTCTTCTTGTTGCTCGCTGATCTCCCCCGCAAGGCGGTCGGAAATCAGGGTCACAAATGCGTAAATCGAAGCCAGCGGCGTTCGGAATTCGTGGGAGATATGCGAAAGGAATTCATCCTTCATCTGCAACTCTGCGGTCTTGATCCTGTCCTTTGCCTCCGCTTGGGCTTGTGCCGCCGCCATATCGTCCAGATGCCTTTGCGCCGTCAGACGAAGCAGGTCATCCTGTGCCTTTTTGAGGTTGATCTGATTGGTAACCCGGGCCTTGAGAGCGGCGGAGTGTATCGGTTTGCTGACGAAGTCGGTGGCTCCCAATAGCAATCCCTTGATCTCGGAATGCACGTCCCTGGCTCCGGTGAGAAACAGAACCGCGATCTCTCTGGTCTGTGGATCTTTTTTCAATTGCTCACAAACCTCATACCCGTCCAGTCCGGGCATCATGACGTCGAGCAAAATCAAATCTGGTGATTTGAGCCTGGCAAGCTGCAGCCCGGTCAGCCCCTCGTGAGCCTCCAGCACTTCATAGTCATCGCGAAAAACGTCTACGAGTAGGTCATGTACCGAGGTCTCGTCGTCAATGACGAGGATGGCAGGCCGTGATCCCGATGCACTGCCGGAGGTAGGGATGGCGTCGGGCAATGTTGACCTCATCGGCAAGATGGTGGACGCGGCTGCCACTGCCGGGGCAAGCTCCTTGTCCAGACTGTCAATAAGCGGTGACAGGGTCTCCCGATGGCCGGCGCGAAGCGCCTTCTCTACCGCGAAAGCCGCGTCCGCCAGCTGGTTGGCTTCGAGCGCGGCAGCGAGGCTTTTGAGGGAATGGGCCAGCTGTTGGGCCTCGTCATCCTTATGCGCAGCAAGATCCTCCTTCAGTTCTGCGATTGCATTGGCATATCGTTCGTGAAACGTCAGCAGCAATTTCTGGATAAGCTTCGGCTTGCCGTTGTTGCGCAGTAAAGCGGCAGGAATATCGAAGGGCGGAAGGCGGCCGGGAATGCTATCTTGCTCCGTCAGGTTGAGTGACCGCGGCCCTGCCTCCACAGGCTCCTTGACCGGGCCGGCCGGCATCCACTGAATCAGAGACATGGTCAGTTCATCGAAGCTGATCGGTTTGGTGATGTGGTCGTTCATCCCCGCATCGAGGCTTCTTTCACGGTCGCCGCTCATCGCGTGCGCGGTCATCGCCAGGATGGGAAGACTGCGGAAGCGGCTGTCGGCACGGATGAGCCTCGTAGCCGTCAAGCCATCCATCACGGGCATTTGGATGTCCATCAGTACCAGGTCAAACGGTCTTGTCGCGACCAGGTCAGTTGCTTCTTGTCCGTTAACGGCAACGGTGAACGAAATCCCAAGCTCATTCAGCACTTCGGCTGCGATATCGCGATTGAAGTCATTGTCTTCCACCAGCAGCACGTGCCGCCCGGCAAGCCTGGCTGTTTTTGCAGGTTTCGCTTGTGTTGCATCAGCCCGAGCGCCAAACACCTTGGCCAGTGTTTCGATCAATTGTGATTCCGCCACGGGAGAAACCAGGAAACCATCGATTTCCAGTCCGTTGAGTTCACTCATCACTTCATTGCGTTCAAAAGCAGAGATCACAACGATGGCTGGGATTTTGCTGAGACTCTGAGAGGACTTGACGCGCCGTGAGGTCTCAATGCCATTGATGCCCGGCAGACGCCAGTCCATCAGCACCAGGTCGTATGGCTCGCCCCCCTGGGACCGTGCCTCCAGCGCGGTCATAGCCTCCTCGCCAGACGAAACCGCTCGGGCTTCCAACCCATTTGCCCTTAGCATGCCGACGAGCGAATGTCTCGTGGTCGAACTGTCATCCACTACCAGAACCAATTTCTGTTGCAGGTCGCTTAAGGAGGCGCGAGTTTGTTGCGGGGAGGCTTCGGCTGCTACGCCGAATACTGTCGTAAAGTAAAAGGTACTTCCCACCCCGAATTCGCTCTCCAGCCAAATCGTCCCACCCATCAACTCGGCGAGCTGTTTGCTGATAGCAAGGCCCAGGCCGGTGCCCCCATACTTGCGGGTGACCGAGGTGTCTGCCTGGTTGAAGGGTTGAAACAACTTCGCCATTTGTGGTGGCGTCAAGCCGATGCCCGTGTCGGAGACTGAGAATTTCAACAAAGTCGACTCGCTATTTTGCGCTTCTCCCTCCACGAGGGGCGGTTCTGTCACCATCACTCTTACAACGATCTCGCCCTGGTCCGTAAACTTGATCGCGTTGTTGATCAGGTTGATCAGGATTTGTCCGAGCCGTAACGGGTCACCAACCAGGAACCTGGGAGCATCGGGTGAAACCGTGAAGATCAGCGGCAGGTGCTTTTGCGCGGAATGTTCTCCCACAATATCGCGAACGTTCTTCAACGCCTCGTCCAGCGAAAAGGTAATTCTCTCGAGCGTGAGTTTGCCGGCTTCAATTTTAGAAACATCCAGGATGTCGTTCATGATGCCAAGCAGGCGGCGTGCCGCGATGTCGATCTTGGTCAGGTATGTTCGCTGCCGCGCGTCTGGATTGGCGCGCAGTGCCAGGTGGGCCATGCCCGTAATCGCATTCACGGGCGTACGGATCTCGTGGCTCATGTTAGCAAGAAATTCCGACTTGGACCGGTTGGCAACTTCTGCTTCAACCATTGCTCTTCTCGAGGATTCCTCAGCCTGCTTGAGACTGGTAATGTCGCTATTGCTCTCCATCACTGCGATGGGGAGGCCATGCTCATCACGCTGCAAAATCCATCGGCTGGCGACCACGATGCGCGTACCGTCCTGAACGGTGTGCTCCAACTCTCCTTCCCAGCGATCGTTTTCGAAAAACTCCGCCTCGATCTCCACCAGCGGCTTGGGGAAAATCGTGCCCAGCAGGATATGCGAGACATTGCCCAGGGCGCGCACTTTCGAGTAGCCATACATCTCCTCTGCCCCCTTATTCCAGAACAGAATTTTGCCGCCAAGGTCGCGCATCATGATGGTGTCGTGAGACAAATCGAGCAGATTTGCCTTCTCGCGCAGCTCTTCCTCTGCTTGTTTTCGGGAAGTGATGTCCGTCGCAAATTTCACTACTTTCGTGACAACGCCGTTCTTGTCGAAGATCGGGTTGTAAGAAGCCGTAATCGAGACCTCGCGACCATTCTTGCCGACGCGTTTGAATTCACCCGACTGGAACTTGCCGCCTCGCAGGTTGTCCCAGAATTCCTTGTAGCCTGCGCTTCTCTGATCCTCCGCGGTAACGAAAATGCTGTGTTCTTTTCCTTCGAGATCGGCATGGGTGTAGCCGAAGGCGCGAAGATAATTGTCATTCGCCTGGATGATCGTTCCATCCAGATTGAACTCGATCATCATCTGCGAACGGTTGATGGCTTCCACCTGGCCCCGGTAGTTCACCACTGCGTCTTCTCTCTCCTGCTGCGCTATGGTGAGCGCCAATGCATCTCTTGTCCGTTCCGCATCCCTTGATGCCTCGAGCACTCTGGATAAGTCGCGCATCTGGCGCCGGAACAGTAACCAGATACCGCCGCTGCCCACAAATGCAAACAGGAAACAGCCAATACTCAGAAATGCAGAGCTGCTTCTGATTTGCCGGGTCGTCAAGTTTCGCGGAAATACCTCACTGTCGATGAGGGCCTCGAATTTCGTCCGCAGGCGATCCATCGAGTCTTTGCTTTTCAGCATTCCGCTGGAATTGGCGTCCCATACAACGGGTCCCGCATAAGCGCTGCGCTGGTTGACTGTTTTCTCCGCCAGCAGTCGCCACTCGGCGAAGCCCTGGCGAATGCTGGCCAGTTGAGTGTGCTGAGACGAATCGTGAGCGATCATCCGATCGAGGGCAGCGAACCTTGCATCGATCACTTTCGCGGCGTCGGTATAAGGTTGCAGGAAGACAGAATCGCCCGTAAGTTGGTAGCCACGAAGACCCGTCTCCATGTCGAGCGTTAGCCTGAACAGCTCCCGCTCCGTGGCGATCACCTGGTTGGCATGATCGACAAAATTCAGGGTCGTTCTTTGAAATTCCGCCCCTACAAACAGCAATGCCGACGCGAAAATCGTCAAGGCGACTATCTGAAGAACCGTAGCGCGCTTCAGCGACGGTTTGAAGTCATGCGCGGCCATGAGGAGATCCCGAGAATGAAGAGTGTCCGAAAAAAGTACATAGTGCGGAGTGCGTTTCAGTAGAGATTTGCCAATGCGGACGGCCTTTTTGCTAGTGAGTACTTCGGCTGATTTGGAGCCGTCGATGTAACACTTTCGAGCCATGGCATAAGCGGGGGTGAGCCCCCGGAGATGAGGGATTCAGCGGTTGAGTCCCGTTAGGGACGGCTGACCTTCAGAGCTGTCCAAATTAGCTGGCCGGTCGATTACGTGTTGGCGATTTTATTAGACAAACTGCGTGGGAAGCCGGTATTGGAAATCAGTTTGGGGGTTTGTATCAGGGCACGACTTCAGTCGGGCCGTTACGTCGCAACAAGATGAGGGCTTTAGCCCCTGTACTGCTGTCTTTGCACGGCACCTATCGTCGAGTTTGCTGCGTGGTCGGCGCCCACCGGGGCTAAAGCCCAACTCTCTTTGTCCCTTTATGGCCCGACTAAAGTCGTGCCCTGATACAAAGCAAACCTCACCATTGTTCACCGCCAAGCTGCGCTCATCCACGAGCCAATTTGGACAACTCTGGCTGAACTTAGCCCAGGACGCAGTCCAGGGCGGTTCATGCAAGATGACTGAGTCCCGCAGGGACGGCTGAAAATATGCTGCTACTTGATCCTGGACAGTTTCAGTCGTCCCTTCGGGACTCAATACGGAATCGTCGCTTCTCACGCACAGTTTTTAGCCCACACACAAAACAGCGAGATCATCTGGCCTGTAGGCCCTGAGGTGTGCTCTTCCTCTTTGCGCAGCCCATGCATTAGCCGCCTGCCGCGACCAGTTCAAAAATTTTCCAATTAAATTTTGACGACGAACTTGATATGCGACTCTTATGATCGTATATTAACTCAGACCGAAGTGGTCGGAGTTCGACGAATCCAGAGCACTATCCCAGGCCCCCGCACGTACTCTTGGCCGAGCGATGCGAGGACCCGGGCAAAACCCACAGCTTGGCAGCCGTAGTACCCCTACTATAGGTCTCTGCGTCTGCCGCTATCAACTCGGCAGCAGGCTTTTGGGCGCCCGCCCTCCTAAGCCGCTGTGCGAAGGAGATTTGCGGTCCATGAACAAGACTTTGCTTCAAAGTTCCCAACGGGCGAGACGACCAGAACTTACCCGGGGCAAAAGAGCGTGGCTCACCCTGGGAACAGTCGCTGCCTACGCCGCTGTCTCGATTACGAAATCAGTGCCAGCATGGGCACAGGCTGCCCCGGCGAATGGCAAGGCAAAAGAGCAGCAAAACCTGACCGTGCGGCGCCTGGATATCCCGGCGGGTCCGCTCGACGCAACCGTCAAAGCGTACGAGGGGATCACCGGCATCGATGTTTCGTTCTCCATCCCCGCTGAAACCATCGCGGGTTTCAAGTCCCCTGGGGTAAAGGGCCTGTACACAGAAGACCAGGCGCTGCGCGCGTTGTTGGCCGGCACAGGCCTCTCCTACCAGATCGGCAGCGACGGGAAAGTCACCATAGCCGTGCGAGCGGGCGAGTCGGTCGAAGTAACCGACACCACGCCGCAACTGAGTCTCGACCGTTATCCTGTGCCGCTTCTGGATACTCCGCAATCCATCACCACCATTTCGCAGGCGATCATTCACGAAGAAGGCGCAACCACCTTGCGCGATACTTTGCGCAACGCGCCCGGCATCAGCCTGGCCGCCGGCGAAGGCGGTTCGCAGGGCGATAACCTCACCCTCCGCGGCTTCACCGCGCGTAACGACATCTTTCTCGATGGCATGCGCGACTTCGGCAGCTACTACCGCGATTCCTTCAATTACCGGGAGGTTGAGGTTCTCGAGGGTCCCTCCTCTGTGACCTTCGGCCGCGGATCGACCGGCGGCGTGATCAATCAGGAAAGCAAGACCCCCGGGGATCGCCGGAGTGTCGTGGTTGAAGGCGATTTCGGCACCGACATCACTCGACGCTTTACCGCGGACATCAACCAACCACTGGAGAGCCTGGGCCACGGAGCCGCTGTACGCCTGAATCTTATGGGCAACGCGTCCAACGTGGCGGAACGCGACGTAACCGAGAATCGCCGCTTCGGTGTGGCTCCTTCGCTGGCGTTAGGCCTGGGCACTGCCAACCGGCTTACCACCAGCTATTTCCACTTCCAGGAAGACGACATCCCCGACTACGGCATTCCCTGGTATTTCAACAAGCCGTCGCCGGTCGCGCGCCACAACTATTACGGATTCCGCGACGGCAATTACCTGCGCACGGATGTTGACATGGGGACGATCAAAGCGGAGCACGACATCTCCGACTGGGCTATCCTGCGCAATCGTTTTCGCGTTGCCAACAATCACCGCGATGCCCGCATCACGGAACCGCAATTAAACAACGCAACCGCGGGCACCATTACCCCCACTACACCGTTGAATCAGATCTCGGTCAACCGCAATCAAATCGCGACCCTTAGCGACGAGGGCCTCATCTGGGACCAGCTGGATGCGACGGCGCACTTGAATAAATTCGGCATGCGGCATGTAGTTGTGATTGGCGCAGAAGGTGGGCGTGAAACGTCCGATCCGCTGCGCCCGACGTTTAATTTTGTTAATCCATCCGGGCAAACCATCAACACGGTGCCTACGGCCAACCTGCTCACTCCCAATGAGGACCAGAGCTTCAGCGGCACCTCCGCGCCGTCCTCGAATGTGCACGTCACCTCCACCAGTTATGGTCTCTACCTGCTCGACACCATCCAGTTCGGCACTCACTGGGAACTGATCGGAGGAGCCCGCTTCGACCGCTTCCTCACCGATGAAAAGAGCATTGCTTATCCCACGCCGAAACAGGCAGTAGCGGGTGGCCCCATCGTTCAGGGTCCGCCCACCATCACCTACCCGAGCCGACTCGATCGCAAACCCAGCTGGCGCGCCGCGGCGGTGTACAAGCCGGTCAGTTACGGTAGCATTTACTTCGACTACGGCACTTCTTTCAACCCATCCGCCGAAGCGCTCGCCCTCACCGTCGGGCCGGCCGGCACCGGCACAGCCAACCTCGCGCCAGAATTTAACCGCTCCTACGAGGCCGGCACCAAGTGGGACCTGAACAATGCGCGCATCTCCTTACGCGCAGACCTCTTCCGCACCACCAAAGACAACGCGCGAGAAGCCTCGCCCACTAACTCGCTGCTATACGTCCTGGCGGGAACGCAGCGCGTAGACGGCGCTGAGCTGGTGCTCAATGGCCGCGTCAGCAATCGCTGGCAAATCCTTTCCAGCTACACCTACATGCATAGTGAAGTGCTTCACTCGCAGTACTATCCGGCATCCGTGGGGCACAGGCTGGCTAACGTGCCCACCAATCTTTTCAATGTGTGGACGACGTACCAGCCTATGCAGCGGCTGACCATCGGCGGAGGCGGCAATTATGTCGACAGTCGCACGGCCAGTTCCACCGTACCGCTCGATCCGACCACCGGACTGGTCAAGCAGGTGCCGGGCTATGTTGTCCTGAATGCGATGGCCCGCTACACGCTCACTGACAATGTTTCGCTACAGGCAAACGTCTTTAACCTCGCCAATCGCAATTACATCGACGAAATCCACCCCGCGCACATCGTGCCCGGGGCAGGCACTTCGGGTCTCTTTGGCCTCAACTTCAGATTCTAGAAATGCGTCAGCACCATGAAGGAGAAGGCACGCAACCATGTTGATTACAATTCCCCAGGTCTTGAATGCTGACCAGATAGCCCACGCACGGCGAACCCTGGCTTCGGCTGAGTGGGTCGATGGCCGGGTGACCGCTGGCCATCAGTCGGCCCAGGCGAAAGACAATTTGCAGATCCCCGAAGGCCATCCCGCGGCCATGGAGATCGGCGACATGATCCTGACGGCGCTGGGCCAGAACTCGCTTTTCATCTCCGCCGCTTTGCCCATGAAGGTTTTCCCGCCGCTCTTCAACAGCTATGGCGGTGGACAGTCTTTCGGCACCCACGTAGACAATGCCATCCGGCATGTAAAGGGAAGTTCGCACCGCGTGCGCAGCGACCTTTCGGCGACCCTGTTTCTCACCCCGCCCGAAGACTATGACGGTGGCGATCTCATCATTGAGGATACCTACGGTATTCACAGGGCGAAGCTCCCTTTGGGACACATGGTGGTCTATCCCTCCTCGAGCCTGCACCGCGTCGAACCCGTAACCCGCGGACGGCGCGTGTCCTCGTTCTTCTGGATCCAGAGCATGGTGCGCAGCGATGCCCAGCGGACTCTTCTCTTCGATCTCGATAACGCGACCCAGCTTGTGAACCGTGACATGCCGTCCAATCCGGCAGCCGTTCAGCTCACCGGCATTTATCACAATTTGCTGCGGCAATGGGCGGAGGTCTAGCGTACGTGCGCCGCGTGCTCTTCTGGATGCATTTGTGTACCGGGGTGCAGGTCAGCATCCTCGTCCTCTACTTCTCCATCACAGGCGCCTTGTTGGCCTATGAGCGGCCAATCCTGCGTGCGGCGGATGCGCAAAGCTATCGCGTAGACCCTGGTCCGCAACCAGCCGCGCGGCAATCTCTCGATGCGTTGGTGGCCGCGGCCGTCGTTCCATCGCCCATCGAGATGGTGACCACGCATAGCGATCCGCAGGCCCCAGTCGAGTTACAGACGGCCAATCGCAATGTGTATTTTGTCGATCCGTATTCGGGCAAAGTCGCCGGGCCTGAATCTCCCCGCCTGCGCAATTTCTTTTTCCAGGTGACCGCGCTGCATCGTTGGTTCGGCTTGAGCAATGCGCATCACGCTGCTGCCATTGCCGTGAAGGGTGCAACCGCTCTGTTGCTGCTGTTTCTCCTTCTTTCCGGGGCTGTTCTGTGGATGCCGGGATATTGGACGCGCAATTCGCTCGCTATCGGGATTGTGCCTCGCGTTGGCAAACACGCCCGCGCGCGCAACTTGAACTGGCACAAGGTCACTGGGTTCTGGCTGGGGCTGCCGCTCACCACCGTCGTGGTGACGGGTGTGATCATGGCGTACCCCTGGGCCAACGCGCAGCTATTCCGTCTCGCGGGAAGTCCGCTGCCCGCGCGGAACGGAGATGTGGGCAACGCGCGCCGCCACTCATCTGAAGGGTCTACCGTTCCCGCTCATCTTGAGCAGGCTTTCGCCCGGGCTACCAGCGGCGTGCAAGACTGGCGGACCGCAACGCTGCGGCTACCCGCGGGCAAAAGAGGTTTGAACTTTATTGTGGATCGCAGCGACGGGGGCCATCCCGAAAAACGGCAGCAGGTTGTGATCGACCCAACGGCGCTCCGCGTACTACATCAGGAACCGTTCGCGGCCTTGAGCCGAGGCCAGCAATGGCGCAGTTGGGTTCGCTTCGTCCATACCGGGGAAGCAGGCGGATGGTGGGGAGAGACTCTGGCGGCTGTCACCGCATGCGGGGCAATGATCCTCTCGCTTACCGGCGTGGCTTTGGCTTTGCATCGCCTGCAGCGCTGGCGGGCAACTCGATTCCGGGAAATATCTTGATCACCGCTGCATCGTCTTCCCGGCCGTAACCCGAGCTCGAAGCTTGCAGGAACATCTGGTGGGCGGTGCTGGCCAGCGGCAAAGGAAACTTGCTGGCGCGCGCTGTGTCGAGCACCAGGCCAAGATCTTTGACGAAGATGTCCACCGCCGAGAGCGGAGTGTAATCGGCCGCCAGCACGTGAGCCATCCGGTTCTCGAACATCCAGCTATTGCCGGCGCTATGGGTAATCACTTCGTAGAGAGCAGCCGGGTCGACTCCCTCGCGCAAGCCCAGCGCCATCGCTTCCGCGGCGGCCGCAATATGCACGCCCGCAAGAAGCTGGTTGATGATCTTGACCTTGCTGCCGTTACCAGCCTCAGGACCAAGGCGATAGACCTTAGCGGCCATCGCATCGAGCGCACCGCCAACCTTGGCGTACGCGTCGGGATGGCCCGACGTCATCATGGTGATCTCGCCCTTGGCAGCCTTGGCCGCGCCGCCAGAGATTGGCGCATCGAGGTACAGGATGCCTTTCTCCGCCAGGCGTTTCTCCAGAGCGATGGACCACCCAGGATCGACCGTAGAGCACATTACAAAGACGCTGCCGCTTGTCATGGCCGGCCCCGCACCACCCTCGCCAAACAACACACTCTCGGTTTGCGCTGCATTCACGACCACACTGGTCAAGACGTCGCACGTCGCGGCCATCTCTGCCGGGCTGCTGCAGACCACTCCACCTTGTGCCGCAAAACCCTCCGCTACCTCACGGCGCACGTCGAACACATGAACGCTGTAACCCGCGCGGCGCAACGACGTTGCCATCCCCATGCCCATAGCGCCGAGCCCCACGAGACCAATCCGCTTCTCACTCATGCATTTCCTCCTCAACCAAGGTCCCGGTGCTGGCATTCATTTTAAAGAGACCCCACGGTCCCAGCGCCGGAAAGCTTCCTCAGGCGACAGTATCAAAATACCCCCCAAAAGTGCTGCGAGCTGACGCTCACTAATAGGCTTGTTGCCTCGCGCAAATCCCTGCACCATGGGTTCATTCGGAGGCTTATACAAATGCCCACACCAGTTGGCAAGAATTCTGAGGGCGGTGGCCAACGGTCGCTGAGAAGAAAAGATACGCAAAGCCGTCCGGAGGGTCCTCCCGGCGCAGTCGCTCGCGCGCCGCGTGTAAGTGCTTTCCTGACGGCCGCTATGGTCCAGCGGCTTCTCAGTTACGGCGAGCCGGAATGGGTGGAACGCAACTCGATTTTATTTTCCCAATCCGACAGGCTGGTTGACTTCTTCGTTGTCCTCGAAGGTAAGCTCGAACTCTTTCAGCAAAGAGGTAAGGCTTCCAGCGAACTGGAGTTGACGATTGTTGACAACCAGTTTTCCGGCGAGTTGGACCTGTTGAACGACCGGCCGTCTTTGCTGACTTGCCGCGCAGTCAAGAAGACTACCGTGCTTCGTATCCGCCGCGAATTCATTCGGCTCCTCATGCGCGCAGAAGGTGATATCGCCGAACTGATTCTTGCCGAATGGATTACACGGCACGCCCGCCTGGTGGATCACAGCAGAGGCGGCATCATTGTCGTGGGTGATGGCCTCTGCTCCCAGACCATGCGTGTGCAGAGGTTTCTCTCCGGCAACGGGCACCCCCACCAGCTGATCGATGCGCGCACGAATCTTGAGGCGGAACTGCTGCTGCAAGCACTTGAGATTGAGTCCGATCAAATGCCGGTGGTGTTCCTTGCCGACGGTTCGGTACTGCGTAGCCCTGCGAACCATTTACTGGCTAACAAGCTGGGCTCCGATGTCGAACTCCAACAGAGCGCGGCCTACGACATCGCGGTGGTGGGCGGGGGACCCGCCGGGCTCGCGGCCGCCGTCTACGGGGCGTCTGAAGGCTTGACCACGCTGGTGATTGAAGGCGTTGCCCCAGGCGGCCAGGCAGGGACGAGCTCCAAAATAGAAAATTACCTCGGTTTTCCCAACGGCATATCGGGCCAGGACCTGGCGCAGAATGCAACCGTCCAGGCACAAAAATTCGGTGCACGCTTTGCGATCTCACGCAACGTGGTGGACTTTCGGCAGGTCGGCAACGGCTACCATCTAACGCTGGAGGGCGGTAAAACCGTAATCACCCGTTCCATCGTGGTGGCCACCGGAGCTCGCTACCGCCGTCTGGACGTGCCCAACTACAAAAAATTCGAGTCATCGGGCGTTCATTACGCAGCTACCTCTATCGAAGCGGCAAGGTGCGTCGGCGCGGAAGTGGTGGTGGTGGGCGGCGGCAATTCCGCCGGCCAGGCCGCGCTCTACCTCGCCCTCTCCGCCAGTCATGTTCACCTGCTGATTCGCGGGGAGGAATTGCGCGCCACCATGTCGGAATATCTGATTCAGCGAATCGTTTCCTCCCAGCGCATCACCCTTCATCGAGAATGCGAGGTGGCTCGCCTCGATGGGAAAACGCGCCTTGAATCGGTAACCTGGGTTAACCGTCGAAGCCAGGAAAGTTATGTTTGCAAGACGAGCAATCTTTTCGTCTTGATCGGCGCGGTTCCGAACACAGCATGGCTGCACGGAAAGGTAGCTTTGGACGAGAATGGATTCATCGCTACCAAGAGCATTGATAGCGGAGACTGCGTCTTTCAGACTAGCTGCCCAGGCATTTATGCCGTAGGCGATGTCCGGGCGGGATCGATCAAGCGCGTCGCGAATGCTGTTGGAGAAGGATCCGTCGTGGTGTCATACATCCATCGCTTCATCGCTGCACAAAAACTTATGGAAGCAGCCACGCTCCTGCCCACTGCTTAAGCAGATCCTAACCGTCGAGAAAGCCTCGCTTCACGGCGATCATCACTGCGTGCGTTCGATCGTTGGCATTGAGTTTTGAAAGAATGCTGCGCATGTGCCCCTTGACGGTGTCTTCAGCGATCTTGAGGTAGTCGGCGACGATCTTATTCGAGCATCCCTCGCCAACCATTCTCAAAACTTCGATCTCTCTTGCTGAGAGCGCGTCAGACGAAAGATGATTGGCCAACTCACTTGCAATCTCTGCCGGGATGCGTTTCTTGCCCGCGTGCACGATTCTTATGGTGTCGACGAGCTCTTTGCGCAGCATGCTTTTCAATAAGTAACCGCGAGCCCCGGCCTTGAGTGCACGCGTCGCCTGCACGTCACCGGCGTAGGTGGTGAGCACGATGCAGCGAGCATTTGGCCATTTCTCCAGGATCTTGATAATCGTGTCGACGCCATTCATTCCCGGCATTTGCAGATCGATAAGGGTGACGTCGGGCCGGTATTTTTCGTAGGCTTCGATTGCTGCAAATCCATTCGCAGCCTCGCCGACGATCTCCATATCCGGATGTTTCTGGAGAACGTTGGCCAGGCCTTCTAGGATCAGGGGGTGATCGTCTACTGCTAGAATCGTGATCTTACCTGGAACGTTGGCAGGCGTGCTCATCGCGGGTTACCTCTCAGGTCGATCGTGTAACTGGGGGCCCAACTTTGGTTTTGGTTCATCATAGCGCTGCCGGGCGACCCGGCAGCGTGGCGGTCAAACATCAGAGTCGTGTAGTACGGCATTGGTTTCGCCGGCAGGTCGAATAACGAGCCTGCGTCTTCCATATAACTTCGCGTCTACCGAATAGGAGCCCGCTCCCAGCAGTGCCAGCGCCACCAGGATGGCAATCATCATCCCCGACACAGCCAGTTCCCGGCAAAGCATGATGGTGGCCGCCGACAGAACCGCAGTGGCAACCGCAACCATGGGCGTAAATATGCCGGCTACCAGTAAAGACGCAGCCAGAACGTAAATCGCCACAATCAAGTCAGTCCCCGGGGGCAGGCACACCCAGGCTTGTGCAAGCAGAGCGCCCGCAACCGTGAAGCGTAAGAGCAGCAGTGCTGCGCCCGCGCCCCGGCTCGGGAAAGTACCATAAAGCCTTTGCATCTTCCACATCCTCAGGAGATGGTACGTTTCCTTCTCTGAAACGCAGAGGCGCTTTCGATGGGCTGACCGGTAGTCATTTCGTGTCATCCCAGGTCGCATGTCTCGCCCTATACTGAAGCCGGCAACGATCATCCTGTTCCCCAGGCGGCCGGACATTTCATGCTTTATCGCGATATCCCTGTCCGGAAAACAATCCGAACAGCCGTCTGGAAACTAGTTTGGCTGCTCTTCGCTCTCCTGCTGTTGCAGGGTGTGGCGTCTGTGCGGGCGCAGGAACTAACGCTCAAACAGATGGATCACACGGCCTGGACGGCCCGGGACGGCGCGCCCATGGGCGTGAATAGCATCGCGGAAGCCAACGACGGCACCCTGTGGCTGGCCACCAGGGGTGGGCTGTTCAACTTTGACGGCCTTCATTTCAGCCCTTTCGTGCCCGCGCCCGGTGAGCCGCCCTTACCCTCCATTGAGTTGCGAAGCGTGCTGATTGCCGGGGATGGCGCGTTGTGGGTCGCGCCCTGGATGAAAAATCTAGTACGCATTCAAGATGGACACGTGCACGTCTTCGACGAGCACGATGGCCTTCCGGACAGCGTTATCGTTCAAATGCGGCAAGGCCCCGACGGCGCTATGTGGGCGCTCAGCACCGGCGTCCTTTATCGGCTGTCTGGAGATCGATGGAAACCGGCAATCCCCAGCTCCGAAAATCTCGACCACGTGTATCAGTTCTATTTCGATCGTGCCGGCACGCTTTGGCTGTCCACGCTTAAATCCATCTATTTTCGCCCTCGGGGTAGCTCTGCGCTGCAAAAGACCGCGGAGAGTGGCCAGGGGATCGCCGGCTTTATCGAGTTACCCAACGGCACCCTGTGGGCGAACGCGGTCTCGCCGGTCGGTGGCGTGCGCCGCCTCTCTGTCCCGGGTCATCCCAGCGAGCATCCACTGAGCATTCCCGGCGATGCATTTGGCTTGACTGCCGACCCCAACGGCGATCTTTGGATTGCCAGCAACCGTAACGGTGTCGAGCGCATTGCGGCGGCGGCCATCGCCCCTGACAGCAAAGGAATCATCGGTCCTCATGATAAAAACCTGCAAGCCTACGATCAGGGTGCGGGGCTCAGTGGGATCGGAGCCTTCGATGTGATCCGCGACACCAACGGAACGCTGTGGGTCGGCACCACGCGCGGGCTCGATCGCTTCAGCAAACCCACGCTGACGAAGTTGGCCGATCCGTCCATCGAGGGGGATGTCGGGGTAACTGCCTGTCCGAATGGCGCCGTCTGGATGGGAAGTGGCGACTTCATGATTTCCGTCGACCACAACGTCATCACCCATCACAAGATGGGCGACTTGTGGGGAATATATTGCGACCGCAACAACTCGCTTTGGTACAACCGGGTAGGAAAAATTGTGGAGTTACGCAATGGGCGCGAACACAATCTGCCCATGCCCCCCGTCAACTTGCCCTCGTGTATTTTGCAGCTGGTAGGGGACGAAGACGACCTGTTCGCGACCTGCTCGCACAATGCTCTCTGGCGCCGTCGATCGAATCAATGGACGAAGGTCGAGGTCCCCGGCTTTCCCGAGGAGGCTCCACTCACTATCCTGCGCGACTCCGCCGGGCGTCTGTGGTCGGGCTACACCGACAATCGAGTTGGCATGCTCGAGGGCACAACTGGAAAGACCTTTCCCATCGACAACGCGCCCGGACTGGGCCCGGTGCAGGCGCTGCTGGTCGCGACCAGCGGTGTGTTTGCCGGCGGAGCCTACGGTCTTGCGGCACTCCGCGACGATCACTTCCGATCCCTCCTCACCAGCGATTCTCAGGCGGTACAGGGCATATCTGGCCTGGTGCAAGCCCACAACGGGGATCTGTGGTTGAACGGCGCTCGTGGAGTATTCCGACTTCCCGCGGCGGAGGTGGCGCGAGCCTTGCGTTGGGATGGATACCGGATGCAGTCTCAGCATTTCTCCGGTGATGGCCTGGCCGGTTTCACCTATCAGGGGTACGAGCTGCCGACAGCGGTGCTGGCCACCGATGGGCGCATCTGGATCGCGACATCCTCGACCGGCGTATACATCGATCCCGACAAGGTCACGCGCGACACGGTGGCTCCGGTTACATCGATATTGGCATTTACCGACAATGAAATACCGCGCAATGCGACCAATCTTTCCGTGCCACCGGGCAAACACACATTGCGTATCCGCTACTTCGGAGCTCACCTCATTGCGGCCGAGCGTGTGTCTTACCGCTATCGTTTGGATGGTCAGGACGCGGCCTGGCAGGATGTGGGCAACCGGACAGAAGCGGTCTACACGAACCTCAAGCCTGGCAAATACACCTTTCACGTAGCGGCTTCGAACGGTGAAGGAGTTTGGGGTGAAGCGCCGGCCCCGCTCGTGTTTGAAGTGATGCCGGCCTTTTATCAGCGGTGGTGGTTTCTGGCTCTTTGCATCCTGGCCTCCGCTCTTCTTCTGGGCATTGCCTTTCGCATGCGCTTCGAATATGTCACCGCCCAATTGCGCCGCCGCCTGGAAGAGAGAGCGCAGGAGCGGATTCGCATTGCCAGGGATTTGCACGATACGCTGCTCCAGGGCGTTCAAGGCCTCATCCTGTGTTTCCACGCGGATATTGAGGAGGTACCAGAGGACCAGCCTGCCCGGGCGATGCTGGAGAAAACATTGACTCTAGCCGAGGGGGTCATCGCCGAGGGCCGGGAGCGGGTCCGCAGTCTGCGCTCGGAAGAGAGCCTGGCGACCGATCTGCCAGAAGCCCTGGCGCAAGTGAGTGCCATGGTCGCCCCGAAAGCTACGACCGCCATCGAATTTATTGTCGAGGGCAAGCCGCGGCCTTTGCGCGCGATCGTTCACGATGAGGTGTATTACATTGCTCGCGAAGCCATGACCAATGCCTTGCTCCACGCGCGTGCATCTCGCATCGAAGTGGAGATTGAATACGCCCAGACACATCTGCGGATTCGTTGCCGGGATAACGGGAGCGGTATGACCAGGGAGCAAGTCGAGGCAGGGTCCCCCGCCGGGCATTGGGGGCTCACCGGCATGAAGGAGCGAGCATCCCGTATTGGAGGAAAGTTCGATATCTGGAGCACGCCAGGAGCCGGTACCGAGGTTGAGGTCAGCGTCCCAGCAGCTACCGCCTATTTCGTTCAATCTGCTAAGACGCGATGGATCTTCGGTCGAAAATGACCGGACAAGGAAGACCGCAAATCTCTCGGCATGCTCGCCCGCTCAAGCCAAAAGAGGGCTGGAATGGGGCACCCGGCGCACTATCTCTCCCCTACGCGAGCCGTCCTCATCACCCACGACACCAGCGCCGCAACCAGTAAATTCAAAACCAGCGCGGGCAGCGCCGCGTATACCCCATACACCTGCCCACCAAAATGCACCGGATAAATCGAACTCCGAAGTCCCAGCGAACCAACCATAGCCGTGCCCAAAGCCATACCCGCCAACCATCCCCACAACAACGCCGGACCACGAAAGAATTTGATGAACAGCCCACCGACCACCGCTGGAAACACCTGCAAAATCCACACCCCGCCGAGCAGTTGCAATTCAATCGCAAGCTGCGCTCGCACCAGCAGAACAAACGCCAGCGCCCCCAACTTGATCGCCAGCGAAACGATCTTGGCCATGGCTGCTTCCTGCCCGCCAGTCATGCCTGCGGAGAAAAACGAGCGATGCACCAGCTCGCCATAGAGATTGCGAGTAAAAAGATTGGCCGTGGCGATCGACATGATCGCCGCCGGCACCAAGGCGCCAATGGCGATCGCGGCCAGGCAAAAACCGGCAAACCAGGGCGGGAAGACCGCGTTCAACAATAATGGAACTGCGCTCGAGGTATTGGCCGTGTGGATACCAGCCGCAATGGCCAGGTAGCCGAGTAAGGCGATCAAACCCAGCAGTAAATTGTAGGCCGGCATCAGGGCAGCATTGCGCCGGATCACGCGGTCGCTACCCGCGCTCAGTGTGCCGGTGATGGTATGCGGATAAAGCATGAGCGCCATCGCTGATCCCAGGGCGAGGGAAGCATAGCTCGTGAACTGTCCCGGCCGCAGGATAATCGATGCCGGCGGCGAGTGGTGGGCCAGGGAAGCCGAAGCCACCGCAAAAATGTGTTCGTAGCCGCCCAGATGCAACGGAATGAAAATCACCGCCGCCAGCACCATGATGTAGAGCATCACGTCTTTCACAATGGCGATCAGCGCCGGCGCGCGCAGGCCACTCGAGTAAGTGTAAGCCGCGAGAATCACGAAGGCGGCAATCAGCGGCCACTCCCCTTTGACGCCCAGGGCGGCAATCACCTCGCGCATACCGATCAACTGCAGCGCGATGTACGGCATGGTGGCCAGAATTCCGGTGGCCGCCACCGCCACCGAAAGCCACCGGCTCTCGTAGCGCCCGCGCACATAATCCGCCAGGGTTATGTAACCGTTTCTATGGCATATTCGCCAGAGAGGCGGCAGCACCAGCATCATGAGCGGGTAACTCATGATGCAGTAGGGAATGGCAAAGAAACCAATCGCGCCGGCCCCGAACAGCGCGGCCGGAACGGCAATGACTGTGTAGGCCGTGTAGAGATCCCCGCCGATCAGGAACCACGTGACGAGGGTGCCGAATTTGCGTCCCGCCAACCCCCACTCATCGAGACCTGGACTAGCGTCCGTTCGCCGCCAGCGAACCGCCCAAAACCCAGCGCCGGTCACCAGCAGGAAGCAGCCGCAAAAAACGGCCAGAGCTACGGGATGGATGGACGCAGACAAGACCCTAGCGTAACAGCGCGCCGTTCGAGCCCGTCCATTCGTCCACCACCACCCCAAGGTCGTTGAGGATCTGTATGGTGGTCTCGACGTTGCGCCGGATGGCGACGCGCTCGGTTTTTGGCGCAGTGGGGGATTCTTCGATGGCCACTACGCGGCCATAGGGCCAGACATCGGGTGGAAGCGAGCTGAGTGCCTCGGGCAAATCGGTAATCCGCACATCAAGCTCCTGCTTGCGCGCTTTTGCCGGGCGCAACAGCCCGCCCGCGCTAAACCCATTCGGATCCTGATCGCGATACAGGACGGTGAGGGTGACGGTCGAAGGATGGACCACGAGAAACGGATTGCCGTAGGCGTCCTTGGTGCGCACGCTGAGATAGCGATTCTTGGAGGGTGGAGGAATCTGCTCCAATTCCTGCCGCGCCGCGTCCATCTTGCTCTGCTCGGCACGGCGTTCCTGCCGCACCTCCGCTCGGGTCGGCGCAGAGGTCTGCGTTGCGTTCCGGCAACCGGTAACGCTGGGCAAAAGCGCACACAATAGAGCGAGCGGGATTGCCGGAAATGTCAAATGCCGTTGCCGGCTTATCGGGAAGCGAACAGGTTGCGGCCAAGCCACAAAATCAAGCATAGCAAGGGGAACACCAGATTTCCCTGGAGTGTGCGCCTACCGGTTGGTGAGCGTGGTTCATTTCCCGCTCCATTTTGGTGCGCGTTTCTCGAGAAAAGCCCGTGCCCCTTCCGCCTTATCGCTGGTGGAGCAAGCCAGGCCAAATAGGGAAGCCTCCAACGCCAGACCACTGGCCAGTGGCAGATCGTAACCCGAATTCACCGCCCGGATGGCGTCGCGAATCGCTAACGGCGCCATCCCGGCAATGGTCGCGGCGATCTGCTCGGAGCGGGGCATGAGCTGGTCCGGTTCCACCACCTCGTCGACCAGGCCCAGCCGCAGGGCCTCTGCCGCGTTGATCGCTTCGCCGGTGAGTATCATTTTCAGCGCAGCCCCCTTGCCGATCAGGCGTGGCAGCCGCTGGGTTCCCCCATAGCCGGGGATAATCCCAATCTTCACCTCTGGTTGCCCCAGGCGCGCGGTGGCGCTCGCAATCCGCAGGGTGCAAGCCAGCGCCAACTCGCAACCGCCCCCCAGCGCGAAGCCGTTGATGCACGCAATCACCGGCTTGCCGCAGTTCTCAATCAGATTGAAAATGCCCTGTCCGCGTCCCGCGAGCTGTTCCCCTTCCAGCGGCGAAAGCGAGGCCAGCTCCCCGATGTCCGCTCCGGCAACAAAGGCCTTTTCTCCCGCCCCGGTCAGCAGCACCGCGCGCACTTCGGAGTTCCGCTGAATCTCCAGGAAGACCTGCTCCAACTCTGTCATGCTCTGGCGGTTGAGCGCATTCAGAACCTTGGGCCGGTCAATCGTGACCACCGCAATCGGTTCCCGCAGTTCGTAGCGAATATTCTCCAAAACCATGTCGATCCACTCCGGGGGCGAAGGTGTGAGTCTAACAAAGTAGCGGTGATACAGTCAGAAGAGGATGATTAAGGGAATCACAATCGTGCGCCCGGCAGGTACGCCCGAGGCGTACGCCAAGCTGGCCAGCTTCTTTTCCGCGCTGGGATTTGAAGGCGGCCGCGGCTGGGAAGAAGAGTTGAGCCGTGGAGTCTCGTTTCTGGCGCCGCTCGGAAATCTGGAGTTTGCCGACGGCATCGCGCCGTCCTCCGCGGAAATCATGGTCGAAGTGACCGGCCTCGAGGCGGTGCAGGCAGTGGCCCGCGATTGGATGACCCGCAATTGGGGCGAGCAGGAAACCGAACACCGCATCAGTGCGGTGACGGAAACCCACTGGAAAACCCGCCTGTTCCTCGTAGAACCAGCTCCCGGTCACTCCATCGCCTTCTGGGAATGGGACGATCCCCTGAAGGGCAAACCAGTGGCAGTGGAAGGGGATCTGGGCGCGCACGGTATGCGCTTCGCCATCGTGGTCTCGCGCTGGAACGCCGTGATCACCGACCGCCTGCTGCAGGGAGCGCTGGATGGGCTCTACCGCAGCGGAGCCTCCCGTCGCGATGTGCAGGTAATCCGCGTGCCCGGAGCCTGGGAAATTCCCCTGGCAGCGCGCAAAGCGGCAGCGAGCGGACATGTCGATGCCGTGATCACCCTGGGCGTCCTGCTGCGCGGCGAGACCGCGCACTACGAAGCGATCTACAACGAGGTGTCGCGGGGCATCGGTCAATCGCAGCAGGAAACGGGCATTCCGCATGCCTTCGGCGTCCTGACCTGCGAGAACCTGGAGCAGGCGCTCAACCGCGCCGGGATCAAGGCCGGGAACAAGGGCTTCGAGGCTGCGATCGCAGCGATCGAGATGGTCTCACTCGACCGTAAGATGCAGACCCCATGAGCGCCACCGGTAAGCGGCGCAAGTCACGCGAACTGGCTATGCAGATGTTGTTCCAGGCCGACGTGGGCAAGCACACGCCCGACCAGGTGAGAAAAACCTTCTGGACCTCGCGGGACGAAGTCGATGCCGAAACCCGAGGCTTTTCCGAAGACATCTTCCGCGTGGCCACTGCGCGGAACGAAGAAATCGACGACCTGATCCAGTCTCATTCAGCGAACTGGCGCCTCAACCGTATGCCTGCCGTCGACCGCAATGTGCTGCGGGCAGCCATCGCCGAACTGCTCGGATTTCCTGATACCCCGGTGCCCGTAGTGATCAACGAGTCGCTCGAGATAGCCCGGCGCTATTCTGCCCCCGAGTCGCTCAATTTTCTCAACGGCGTCCTGGATGCAATCGCCAGGCAAAGAAAATCCTCGGCCGTGGCGTCCCCGGCCGGCAGAAAAGAAGACGAGCTGGCCTGAATTCTCCGCTTTACCGGGCTGAACCTGCTCCGGCAAGCACCCTTCTTTGTGCCTCACTCATAAAGAACACATAGAGACATAACGGACACTGCACGTGCAGGTCATCCACAGTGATGAATGACTCGGCCGCCGATACATGCTTGCAATCATTGCAAAGCACGGTCGAAGCTTCCGCTTCCTCGTTGCCGCGGTGAGAGAAATCTTTCTGAGTTGGGTGCACGAAAGTTGTACGAGTCAGCTTGGACTTCTGGATCTTTTTCTTTTTGACTTTTTTCTTCATGGGCGTCCGCCACCTTTTGTGGGAGGGAAAGCGGTAGCGAACAAGGTTAAGCTCGACTCAATCATCCCCCATAAGAAGCCAAGCCCGCCGTGAGGGTTTGCTTGCGGGGTCCATTCCACAGATGTGGAGGGCCAAAGCGTGCTGACCTTTCCTTTCTCCTGCCGGCTGTTGGCATCGGCCTTGTTGATTTCCCTCGCGTCGATGGCCCACGCCCAAATTGAGTCTGCCTCCGCCTCTCCGGCCATGTCACAGCAACAACTTGCGGAAGAGCAGGTCCGGCAGCAGGAGAAGCAGCGAATCGCCGGGGTGGTTCCGAATTTCAACGTTTCTTACAACGAGGATGCCGTTCCGCTCTCGCCCCGGCAGAAACTGCATATTGCCTTCCGAAGCGCGGTAGATCCGGTTACCTTCGGCGTCGCCGGGCTGGATGCCGCCCGAAGCCAGATTCAAAACGAATTTCCTGGTTACGGGCAGGGGCTGCAGGGATACGGAAAGCGCTGGGGAGCCGCGTACGCCGACAACTTCGACGGCACTCTGCTCGGCAACGCGATTTTTCCTATTTTGTTGAAAGAGGATCCACGATACTTCCGGCGAGGCACGGGAAGCTTTTCCTCCCGCCTTTTCTACTCTCTTTCCACGACCGTATGGTCCAAAAGGGACAACGGGAAGTGGGGCCCGAACTACTCAAACGTGTTGGGGAACCTTGCCGCCGGAGGGATCTCCAACCTTTACTATCCCGCCTCTGACAGGGGAGCGGACCTGACGTTCGAGCGCGGTTTTACGGTCACTGCCTATGGAGCGCTTGGCGGTGTGTTCAATGAATTCTGGCCAGACGTAGCGCGCAAGATCTTCAAAGACCGGCTCGCCAAATTACAGCCGATCGCGCCGCCGCCCACCACCTCCGCGGCCGCGACCCAGTAGGTTTCTATAGCCACCAATGGTCCGATTAGATTTAGAAACACCTCGGTCCAGCAATGTTTATGGAACCGCCGAACCGCCCTGTCCCTTGTCAACCCGACTGGAGCGAAGCGTTGCGGAGGGACCTGCGGTTCTGCGGACCTCTGCTGTAAGCGCGGCAAACATTTTGACGCTGTTCCTTTGTGATTGCGTTTGAGCCTAGCCGAAGGAAGAAGGGTTCGTTCAACGCATCGCCGCGTTCCAGCGGTGGTCCGCAGAACCGCAGGTCCCTCCGCTCGCTTCGCTGCGGTCGGGATGACAAGGGAGAGGGCGGCGTGTGCCGCGGAGGTCGTGTGTCGGGGAGGTGGTGCCGTGGGAGATGTTAAAACATCTCCACGAAAAGGTTCGCGGAACCTTAATTCACTTCAAATCCATCACCACGATGCGCCCGTCCGATTCGAAGCTTCCCCCGGTGGCGGTCTTGGCCGTGGTCAAAGGATTCGACGGCATCACATAAGCGGCTCCCGCTATTACCCCGGCTCCTGAGAAGCTCTGCTCCAGAAAATCACGCTCCTGGTCGACATTCGCGTCGATATGGTGCGTGACTCCACCGTTACGCTGATCTTTCTCGAACCCGTTGTCGTGGGTCGCCGAACCCACCCAAAGCGGCTCGCCGCCCACCGTCTGGTCCGTCTTCCACACCCGCAAATGGTGCCGGATCGCAGCTACCGCCAGCGGATCCGCTCTTGCGTACGACAAGTCCTGTGACCTGCCAAACAAATACAGCGTGCTCATGGGCATCTCGGTGTAAGCCGCGTGCGAAAGTGTCGAGATCAACCCATGGACCACCGCATCCTGCGTGGTCTTGTCGACCTGTACCCAGCCCGCGGCGGCAAAGGCTTTGGTCACCTGGTCCTGAGTCCCGATCAGCGCGTAGTTCACCATGTCTCCCGGGTTGCCTTGCAAATCCCCTACCCGGCGGGGAACATTCGCGAACAGTTGCGGTGACAAAAGCTTCGCCAGGTCCGGCGCGGAAACCGTCTTCTGCGTCGGCTGGTTGGTCAGCTTCATCTTGACCTCGATGTTGCCGGTCCCGGAAAGATCGGAGCTGAGGTTGAGCCGCAAAAAGAGATTGCCCGTCGCGGAGACGTCCATATCCTTGCTGGCGCCGATCAGGAAGGGAACCGCCGCGGCTTCATTGCCGATGCGGCCAATCAACGCTCCGCTGTTGGCGGAGTTCAACGGGTAGGTGCGCACCAGGTCTTTCCATCCGCGGGTCAAGCCGTCGGGTGGAGCGCTTCTGCCATCGGCCAGGGCCAGATCGCCGGTCGCGGTGAAGTTGAGATGGTCCGATGGCGTCACTGGAACACCAGTGTCCGTCCAATCGCCGCTTTCGATCTTGAACGAGTACGAGCCCTTGCGAGCCTTGAGCTGCGATGCATCCGGAGTGGTGGCCTTGATCACTTCGACCGCCGGATGCGGTGTGGTGGAGACTGCAGGCGCCTGCGCCAGCATCCGGGCGCCGAGAAGCAGCAGGCAGCCGATGATGGGGACTTTCTGTTTCATGCTCATAAGACGTTTCAGAAAACGAAAGAGATGACCCGGGCAAAAGAGAAGGGCTCCAGCCATAAGACTGGAGCCCTCAAATTGTACGTGGTTTGTTTAGTAGCGGTAGGTGTCGGGCTTGTAAGGACCTTCCGGTGGGACGCCAAGGTAGTTCGCCTGCGCCGGGGTGAGCGTCGTGAGCTTCACGCCGATCTTTTCCAGGTGCAGCCGCGCTACTTCCTCATCCAGGTGCTTGGGCAGGGTGTAGACGTCAATCTTGTACGTGTCCTTGTTCTTCCACAGGTCGAGCTGAGCCAGCGTCTGGTTAGCGAAGCTGTTGCTCATCACAAAGCTGGGGTGGCCGGTAGCGCAGCCCAGGTTGACCAGTCGGCCTTCTGCCAGAACAAAGATGGTGTGCGCCGGCTTGCCGTTGGCAGCGGCGAAGTTGTACTGATCCACCTGCGGCTTGACGTTGACCTTCTCCACGCCCTTTGCGCGCTGTTCAGACGATCGATCTGGATTTCGTTGTCGAAGTGGCCAATGTTGCAAACGATGGCCTGATCCTTCATCTGCGACATGTGCTCGAGAGTCAGCACGTCCACATTGCCGGTGCAGGTTACATAGATATCGCCGCGGCCGAGTGTGTCCTCGACGGTGGTGACTTCGAAACCTTCCATCGCTGCCTGCAGGGCGTTGATGGGGTCGATCTCGGTGACCACTACCCGCGCGCCCATGCCACGCAGAGAGTGAGCCGAACCCTTGCCCACGTCGCCATAGCCGCAGATTACGGCTACTTTGCCCGCCACCATCACGTCCGTGGCGCGCTTGATGCCGTCGGCCAGCGATTCGCGGCAGCCATACAGATTGTCGAACTTCGACTTGGTGACGGAATCGTTGACGTTGATCGCCGGAACCAGGAGCTTGCCCTGTTCCTTCATCTTGTACAAGCCGGTGAACGCCGGTCGTTGTCTCTTCGGACACGCCGCGCCATTCCTTCGCAACCGCGTGCCAGTGCTTCGGATCTTCGGCGTGAATCTTCTTCAGCAGATCCTTGATCACCTGCTCTTCGTGGTTGGAAGAAGGGGTGTTGACCCAACCGTCGCCATTTTCCAGCTCATAGCCCTTGTGGATCAGCAGGGTCACGTCTCCGCCGTCATCGACGACCAACTGAGGACCTTTGCCCTCTCCGTGATCGAGAGCCTGGGCCGTGCACCACCAGTACTCTTCGAGGGATTCGCCCTTCCAGGCGAATACCGGAACACCGGCTTTCGCGATCGCTGCGGCCGCGTGGTCCTGGGTGGAAAAGATATTGCAGCTGGCCCAGCGCACATCGCCACCCAACTCCACCAGGGTCTCGATCAGCACCGCGGTCTGAATGGTCATGTGCAGGGAGCCGGTGATGCGCACGCCGGCAAGAGGCTTGGCCGCGGCGTACTTGCGGCGGATCGACATAAGCCCGGGCATCTCGTGTTCGGCAATGGAAATTTCTTTGCGGCCCCAGTCGGCCAGGGAGAGGTCAGCCACTTTGTAGTCAGTGGCAGTGCGGTCAATCGTTGCTGTTGACATGTGTTATCGCCTCATATCAATACATCAGGATATATTGATACAATATCAGAAATGGCCATCCCGTCAATCGTAAAATCTCTCCGGGTACTCGGAGACGCAAATCGCCTGCGCATGCTGTTACTTCTGTCACGGGAAGAGCTTTCTGTCGCCGAGCTGCAGGAGATTCTCGGCATGGGGCAGAGCACCATCTCAACCCACCTGGCGCAGTTGAAGCACGCGGGTATGGTGGAGGACCGGCGCGCCGGCAAGAATATCTGGTACCGCTCAAAATCCGGGGGAAGTCCTGTCCAAAATGCTGGCGCTGTTGCAGCAACGGAGGATCTGCCGGAGGCCCGTCACGACCAGGCGGCCCTGGAGTTGGTGCTGCGCAAGCGGCAGGACAAGACGCGCGCGTTTTTCGATGACATGGCGGGCCGTCTGGGGCGGGAGTATGTTCCCGGCCGATCCTGGAAAAGCATCGCCGAGGCTTTGTTGCTGATGTTGCCGCCGATGGTGATTGCCGACCTGGGTGCGGGCGAGGGAGCCTTCTCGCTCTTGCTGGCGCAACGAGCGCAGCAGGTGATCGCGGTCGACAACTCCGACAAAATGGTCGAGCTGGGGAGCGACCTGGCGCGAAAGCAGGGCGTCCCGGCACTCGAGTACCGCAAGGGCGACCTGGAAGCGGTGCCGATTGCAGACGGCTCGGTCGACTTGGCGCTATTCAGCCAGTCGCTGCACCATGCGCAGCATCCGGAGCGTGCGGTTGCGGAAGCCTGGCGCATCCTGAAGCCCGGAGGACAGGATCGCGATTCTGGACCTGGTGCAGCACCGTTTTGCCGAAGCGCGAGAGTTATACGCCGACGTCTGGCTGGGCTTCAGCGAAGTGGAGCTGGAGCAACTGTTGAGCAAGGCCGGGTTCGGAAACCTGCACACCGCCGTCGTGCACAAAGAAACCAAAGCCCCCTTTTTCCAGACTGTGTTGGCAACGGGGATCAAGGCGATCCGGCCTAGCATCAAGGCACCTGAGCCATAACCGCTGGTAATGAGGGACGGGCTGAAAATCGGGCCGCGACACCGGAATTTCGCTCCTGGATTAACCTTCCCAGCCCCTGCAAAAACCGTCCCTCGGGACTGAATGCCATAAGGGTCATAACATGTGGCTGGGTATCCCAGGCCACCCTGCGTTCCTGAGCGCTAAAGTGTCAGCTGCCCCTTACGCATAGGGGCTTAGGCGACACTGCGCGAAAGATAGCTTTGGCGACACTCCACCCATAGGGCGCATAGGCGCTTAAGGCGCATAGAGGCGCAGGCACTTGTCGCTCATTTACCTGCTTCCCTCCATCCCCAAAAGCTTCTTCTTACGCTCCACGCCCCACCGGTAGCCGGTCAACGAACCGTCGCTACCGATAACGCGATGGCAGGGAACTGCGATCGCGACCGGGTTCGCGGCGCAAGCCCGGGCCACCGCCCGCACCGCGGTCGGCTGCCCGATAGCCTCCGCCAGTTCTGCATAGCTCCGCGTTTCCCCGCGGGGGATCTGCCGCAGAGCCTGCCAGACGCGCGCCTGGAAAGCGGTTGCCGCGAACATCCAGCGGGATCTCGCCGGCCGCCGGATGATCGGTCATCGCCGCGAGCACGGCCTGCAAATACGCGGCCAGCCCTGTGATGTCCGGGAGGATCTTCGCGGCGCGAAACTGCTGCCGCAGGAGCCGCTCCAGGCTCTCCGCTCGATCGCCCAGCATGACGCTGCAAACCCCACGTTCGGTGGCTGCCACCAGCAACAACCCCAACTCCAAGGTAGCCGTAGCAAACCGGATGGTCTCGTTCAGACCACCTTCCCGAAAACGAGTCGGGCTCATGCCCAGATTTCCGCTGCCTGTTCGTAAAAGCGGCTGGAGGACGAATACCCCGCCTGGTAGATCGCGTCCGTGACGCTGGCTCCAGCCTCGGAGAGACTCCGCCGAACCTGGCTAGCCCGCAACTGCGCCTGGTACTCGCGCGGGCTTACGCCCAGAACCCGGGTGAACATGCGTCTGGACGGTAAAGGGGCTGCTGTGCACGACCTTTGCCAGATCGGCCAGAGTCACCACCCGATCGCGATGGGCGGCAAGGTAGCGGCAAAGCCGGGCGACGGTTGCTGCCTCCCGGTGCTCGCCCAGGGGAGCACACCGTTTGCACGCGCGATAGCCCGCGGCCAGAGCTCCGGCTGCGTCAGGAAAGAATCGTATATTGGCGGGGTAGGCCGCCGGCTGGGGCAGGAGGGGCGGCAGAAGATCCCGGTGCTGGCTACGGCATAGACAAAAGCGGCGCTCGCGTCTCGCGCCAGAACCTGCTGCCACGCCTGCGCTGGGTTGAGATCGGGCTGTCGAATGCTTGACATGCCATCATCATCAACCCAGCGCAGAGCGCGAAGCTATCCGTTTCTTGCTGGTGAATTATTTAGAAGCAGGTGCTAATTCCGGCTTCCCCTTGAGACCAGCCGCCTCGCGCAAGCGCTTGCGCCTTGTCGGTGGCTTCCCAGGTGAAGTCCTTGTCGGCGCGCCCGAAGTGACCATAAGCCGCCGTCTTGCGATAGATCGGCCGGCGCAGATCGAGGCTCTCGATAATGCCCTTGGGCGTCAGCTTGAAGGTCTGCGCGGACCAGCTTCTGCAGCGTGGCCGAGTCCACCGCTCCGGTGCCAAAGGTTTCAACCAGCACGCTGACCGGCTCGGCTACACCGATCGCATAAGCCAACTGCACTTCGCAACGCTTGGCCAAGCCAGCGGCCACGATGTTCTTGGCAATGTAGCGGGCCATGTAAGCCGCCGAACGATCGACCTTTGTCGGATCCTTGCCACTGAATGCGCCACCGCCGTGACGGCCCATACCGCCGTAGGTGTCGACGATGATTTTCCGCCCGGTCAGGCCGGTGTCGCCCATCGGACCGCCGATCACGAAACGGCCAGTCGGATTAATGTGGTACTTGGTGTCCGCATCGAGCAAGCTTGGAGGGCAAGGTGGCCTGGATCACGTGCTTCAGGATGTCGGCGCGCAGCTCTTCGGTCGAGATGGTCTCGGAATGCTGGGTGGAGATGACGACCGCGTCGACCCGGACCGGGTTCATGTCCTTGTCGTATTCCACCGTCACCTGGCTTTTGCCATCGGGCCGAAGGTAAGAAAGCAGTCCGCTCTTGCGCACTTCCGTCAGCTTCTTGCTGAGCTTGTGGGCCAGCGAGATGGGCGTTGGCAAGAGGTCCTCGTTCTCGTTGGTCGCGTAGCCGAACATCATGCCCTGGTCGCCGGCTCCGCCGGTGTCCACGCCCATGGCGATATCGCCGGACTGCTTGTTGATGCTGGAGATGACGGCGCAGGTATTGGAGTCGAAACCGTAGAGCGCGTTGTCATATCCGATCGAAGCCACCACCCCGCGCACCAGGGACTGGAAGTCGACATAGGCCTTGGTGGTGATTTCGCCGGCGATGACCACCAGGCCAGTGGCCGTCAGCGTTTCGCAGGCTACCCGGCTATACGGGTCCTGGGCCAGGCAGGCATCGAGAATCGCATCGGAAATCTGGTCGGCAATCTTGTCGGGATGCCCTTCCGTCACCGACTCGGACGTAAATAAAAATCGATCATGTTGTGGCAAAGCAGCTTCCTCCTGATCCTTCAACGCGCATCGCATGCGCGGCATCTCGTCCTGTGAGCCTGTTAAGACCGTATCAGAGGGGGGTCCGGCCAGGCAAAACCTGTTTCGGTCCCTGGTGCAAACGAGTAGTTACCGGAATGGACGCCTATGGTCGTTGCCGCAACGGAACGGGTCAGCTGTGAGGGCATTCCCAGCGAGATCTTCTTGTGGACATAGCTCCACACGAACCAACTGAGGCCGGCCACCAGGAGCACCAGCACCCCGATGCCGGTCCAGCGCAGCCTTTGGTCGGGACGGCTCCGTCCACCGGCGTCGCCGCGGGCCTTGCTGGCATTTTCCGCAAATCGCATCCAGCCGTCTTCGTCGTAGATCCTTGGCTGGCTGGTGCGCGGAGAGGTAGCGTCCGACCCATTCCTCTTGATCCAGGCCAACTACCCGGGCATACTCCCGCACCATGCTCTTGTTGAAAACTCCGCCCGGGAGAACTTCGAAGTGTTCCTGTTCCAGGGCTACCAGGTGACGGTTGCTGATTTTCGTAACCCGGGTAATGGCGTCCAGCGTGATCCCGCGGAACTCCCGTTCCTGCCGCAATGTATCGCCGAAATTCCCCATACCATTCAAACCCGTCGGCCGGACCTATAGCCACATTCTCAACCATAAAGCCGCGTCATGCCAGGTCAAAAGGAAATCATGTAGCCCTTTAGTTTGTGCACGCTACAGCATCTTTTGAGTTACTGGCGACGCGCTCCCTAGTGCTTTGCAACCAGCAGGATCAAGCCATCAAAGCAATTTTGCTACACTCGGCACAGTCAGGCGAATAGCATGAATAGGTTAGTCATCAGCAACTTGCTGCATCGTCCCCTACGCTCCGCGATCAGCATTCTGGCGGTCGCCATCGAAGTGGCCATGATCCTGTCGATCGTGGGCATCATGTTTGGCCAGATCGAGGGTTCCCGCCGGCAACAGAGCGGCATTGGCGCCGATCTTATCGTCCGCCCTCCCAATGCCAGCTTTATCGCCGGGGTAAGCGGGGCGCCCATTCCCGCCAAGGTGGCCGACGTGCTGCGCAAACTGCCGCACGTGGCCGTGGCCTCGCCGGCAATTCAGCAGTTATCCGTGAAAAGCAGCGTGGAGACGATTTGGGGCATCGATTACGAAAGCTTCAATGCGCTGCGGCCCTTTGTCTTCCTCTCCGGGGGCCCTTTCCAGGGTCCTAACGATGTCATCGTCGACGACATCTTTGCCCGGTCAGACAAGCACTACTCGGTGGGGGACACGATCCCGATTCTCGACCACCCCTTCCGCATCTGCGGCATCGTCGAGCACGGAAAGGGCGGGCGCAAATACCTGCCCATCCGCACCCTGGGCGCGCTGCTGGGAGCGGAGAACAATGCCTCGATCATCTTCGTAAGGAGCGATGATCCCAAGAACGAGCAGCTTATCGAGCAGGAGATCCATGCCACTCCCGGGCTGTCGGAGTACAAGGTGCAGACCCTGGCCGAATCGCTCTCGCAGATGACGCCGGAACACCTGCCCGCCTTTACCGATGCGCTTTACGTTGTGATCGGATTGGCGATCGTGGTCGGTTTCATTGTGATTTTCCAGGCGATGTATACCGCCGTCCTCGAGCGCACCCGGGAAATTGGCATTCTGAAGTCGCTGGGCGCTTCGCAGGGCTACATCGTGGGTCTGGTTTTACGGGAAACAGCCTTTCTCTCCATAGTTGGCATTGTGATTGGCGTCGTTGCGACCTTCCTGTTGAAGAAGGCGATGGATATCCGCTTCCCCAGCCTCCCTTTCCCGGTAGATCCCCACTGGATCGTCAACGCCACCCTGATCGCTCTGGCCGGCGCACTGATGGGCGCAACCTACCCCGCCCTGAAAGCTGCCCGCAAGGATCCGATCGAGGCGCTGGCCTACGAATAGCTTGCCCAAGGTCAGCGAGAATCAAGTCCCGCAGGGACGGCTGAACGGTTTCCAGGATCACGCAACAACCTATTTTCAGCGGTCCCTTCGGGATTGGTCGTCCGGTCGAATTAAACCCAGGACTAGCGTCCCAGGCTAAGGTCGGCCGTCCCTGCGGGACTTGAACTTCTACGCTGAAAGCAGCTGTACGACACCGTCATGCTTGCGTTCGCGTGCATAGTCGGCCGGCGTCTTACCCTGATTGCAAGGCGTAACCGGGTTCGCTCCCGCTTTCAGCAGAACCTCGACCAGCTCCGTAGATCCGGCAGCTGCAGCCTGGTGAAGAGGGGTGTAGCCTCCCGCCTGGGCCATGTTGACGTCCGCTCCCTGCTCGATCAGCAGGCGAACGGTCTCACTATCCTGACTCAGGGCAACGCAGGCGTGCAGTGCCTGATTGTGCATCGGATTCCGGGAAAAGCGGTGTACGTGCGCTCCGTGGGACAGCAAGAGGGCCGTCGCCTCGGGACCTCCAAAACCGGCTGCCAGGTGAAGAGGCGACCAGCCATCCCCCGAACTCTCATGAACCAGCATGGCATCCTGCCGCAGCAGCGATTCAATACGGCTGCAATCCCCGAGCGCGCAGGCTTCAAAGATATCCAGGGTCGGCAGGTGGGCAAGCAGGAAGTCCCGGATCACCGGCTGGCGGTTATAAATGCTCCACAAAAAAGCAGAGACGCCCTGGGCGTCTCTGCAAGCAATCAGCGAAGGATCTTCTTCTGCGGCGGCGGCGACTTCTGCCGTTTGGCCGTTCTTGATCAGACTAAGAAAACGCTGGCTCACCGAGCCAGATTACATCAGTGCGTGGCGACCGGCCCTTCGGTATCAGCGAAGGAAGCAGCCAGAACCGTCTCTTTCGATCCCTTGACCACCGAACCCGGCTTGGTGCGGTTGGAGTAGATGCGGAAGGTGACGACCAGGTCGACCACGACCGGCACCGGCTGACCGTTTACGGTCGCCGGGCGGAAGTGCGAATTCTTGATAGCCTCCACTGCCTTCTCATCCAGACCAAAGCCTATCGGCCGTGCGATCGCCATCTGCCGGGGAACGCCCGTGGCGTCGACCACGGTCCGCAGCAACTCCATGCCCGCAATCCCATACTTCTGCGCGTACTCGTTGGAACTGGGATCAATGCTGTTCAGCACCCGGGGCGGCGTCATGCCTTCGCTGACCACCTTGATGCTGGCGTCCTTGGGCATGTACTGCCGGTGCTCGGCCTTGCTGTTGAAATACTCCTGCCAGTAATCAGGCAAATGAGACATCATGGCTGGATCGATATCGTTGGCGAAGATGTTGTCCAGAGCCTTGTTCATCACCATGGCGCTGTGCGCCGGTGAGACCGCCTTAAGGGCTTCATTGGTTTCCTTGAGGGCTTCGGTAGATTCCTTGAGCGCTTTGTTGGATTCCTTCAGCGCTTCGTTGGCTTCGACGGTGGCGGCCGGCGCTGCCGCATCCCGGGTCTTCAGGGTCTGGGCTGCCGCGAGTTCCTTGGGCGTAGGCTCGTTCTTCTTCTTTTCTTTCTTTACTTTAGGAATCACAATGACTTCGCGCTCGATCGAGATATGGACCGGCTTCTTCGAGATCTTCACCTTGTCAAAGGGCTTGGTGTCGTCTTCATAGGGCAGAGCGCCCAAAAAGTGAAGTCCGTAGCGATCGGCTTCGAGTTCCAGCTTGTGCTTGGAGAGCTTGACTTTCCTGACCTCGAAGGCGGAAAGCGTGAACGACCCGACCGTGGGCGAGCCATTCACTTTGCCATCCATATCGAAATTCAGGTCGTCGCCCAGGTAGGAGCCGCGCAGAAAGATCAGCTTACCGACGTACCGGGCGCGCAGCTCATCTTCGGTGAGAGGAGGGGTTGACTTTACCAAAGCTGCATCCGCCGCCGCGCCAGCCGGAACTGCGGGGACCACCACCGGAGGCAGTTGCCGCCGGTAGGCCGGCCGGCGTTGCCTCTTGCCCGATAGAGAAGGGCGTTAGCGTGCCGCACAATAAGGCCGCGGTCATAAACGACGACAGCTGCTTTTCGAAAATCATAAGTCTCCTTGCTCCAACTCACCGGCCGGGAAGCGATGTAGCCGCTACGCCGTCCGGATGGTTCGAGTGCTTGCCGCGTCTATTCGCGATTGCAAGCGGGTGGTTTGACCAGTTCGTGAATGGGGTGACGGCGGTTGAGCCTGGGCATTCTCGGCCATGAGCATGATGGCCAGGGCCAGCAACAACCCGACGCGAATGAGCACTGCTACCAAAGATTCAGAGGCACGTTTGGTCATCTTGGGGGGAACCTCCGCTATATTCCAAGAAGAGCGTATGTTGTTCTGAATGAAGCGGAAATGCCTCTTTTGTGCGCGATGAGTACCCCTACCCCCGTTGACTCCATTGCCCGATTGCGTTACTCTGAATTTCTTGCGCAGCGCCGCGTCCGGCCTTCTGTAGTCGCTGTCTGATCCGAACGAGGTGAAGTCCCGTTAAGTGCGGGAAGCCGCTTCACCGCAAACCGATCTGAAGATTTGCGAGCCCAGGTAGCCTGCCAGGAAAGCGAACCGAAGAAGCGCTTTGAGCGTTTTCACGACAGCTGTGAAACCGGTCTGAATCCATTCTTCGCCACTCAAGCGATTCTGAACCTTTCGTTTGCGGGAGCGTTTGCCGGCCGCGCGGTTTCTGCGGTGTGCAAAGCGTGCCTTACAGAAGGTTCTCCTGGAGAAGCAGGTTACGATGTCTACGTATTTTCCGAGCTCGCACGATATCACCCGCAAATGGTTTGTCATTGACGCCAGCGGCAAGACCCTGGGACGCCTGGCAACGGAAGCCGCCAGCACCCTCGCCGGCAAGAAAAATCCCAAATACACGCCTTTTATCGACATGGGTGATCACGTGATCGTGGTCAATGCCGAGAAAATCGTGCTGACCGGCCTCAAGAGTGAGCAAAAGGTCTATCGCCGCTACACCGGCTTTCCCGGCGGGCTGCGCGAAGAGTCGTTTGTTCGACTGTTGGCGCGCCGCCCGGAAAAGATTGTCGAAGACGCGATCAAGGGCATGCTGCCCAAGAGCAAAATGGGCCGCCAGATGGCGACCAAGCTCAAGGTTTACCGGGGTGACAAGCATCCCCACCAGGCCCAGCAGCCTGAAGTGATGGAATTGGCGGCCCGCTAAGCGCGGACGAAAAAGAATAGGACGGACATGGCAGATTTAGTTCAGTACTACGGAACAGGGCGGCGCAAGGCGAGCGTGGCGCGGGTATTCTTGCGTCCCGGCAGCGGCAATTTCGTCGTGAATCAAAAACCGTATGAGACTTATTTTGTGACGCATCAGCAGCGGGTTTCCGGCAAGCGGCCACTGGAGTTGGTGGAGCTTACGGGCACCTTTGATGTGCTGGCCACGGTTAAGGGTGGCGGAGTGAGTGCCCAGGCGGATGCGGTCAAGATGGGTATCGCCCGTGCCCTGCTCGAGTTCAATATTGAGCTGCGTAAGACGTTGAAGGCTGACGGCCTGCTGTCCCGTGATGCGCGTATCAAGGAGCGCAAGAAGTACGGACAGAAGGGCGCCCGCAAGCGGTTCCAGTTCAGCAAGCGGTAGTGTCGTTGTAGTCGTTTCCATAATCTTCCCCGCCCGCTTTTGGGAGCGGGCGAGGGAAATCAATTCCGGCCATGCCGGAATGCAACTCAAGAGGAGGTATTTTGGCCACAATCACTATGAAAGAGCTGCTCGAAGCAGGTGTTCACTTCGGGCATCAGACCAAACGTTGGAACCCGCGCATGAAGGAATACATCTTCGGTGAGCGGAATGGCATTTACATCATTGACCTGCAAAAGACCTTGAAGATGTTCAAGGAAGCGAGCAAGTTCGTGACCGATCTGACCGGTCAAGGCAAGGTCATCCTGTTTGTCGGGACCAAGCGGCAGGCCCAGGACGCGATTGCCGAAGAGGCAAACCGCTGCGGCATGTTCTACATCAACCAGCGCTGGCTGGGTGGACTGCTGACTAACTGGATCACCGTCCAAAAATCTGTGAAGCGCCTTCAGGAACTGGATGAAATGGCCACCGATGGCCGCTATGAGCTCCTGACCAAGAAGGAAGTCATCCGGCTGGAGCGCGAGCGCAAGCATCTGCAGGCGAACCTGGCTGGCATCAAGAATATGCGCCGGTTGCCCGATGCTCTTTTCGTGGTCGATTCGAACAACGAGGCTATTGCGGTGAAGGAAGCCCGCAAGCTGGGTATCCCAGTTGTCGCCGTGGTTGATACCAATTGCGATCCCACCGTGGTCGACTATGTAATTCCGGGTAACGATGACGCGTTGCGTGCGATCCGCCTCTTTACCTCCAAAATCTCTGACTCCGTGGTTGAAGGGGTGCAGATGGCGGGCGACAAGCGCGCCGCTGACGCTGGCGTGACGGCGGATGAACAGCTCGAAGCCGCACCGGTGGAAGTGGGCGGTTTGGAGGCCGGCGCTGACGAACCGGGTGGCGATGGGGAAGTGGTCGATCTGGAAGCCGCGTTGGGTGGTGGCATCCGCAAAGCCCCTGGGGCAATTGCGGCGATCGACGAACCGGAAGTCGCCGAACGCACCCTGTAACCACGTTTACACCTACTGATTCAGGGCCTGTTAACAGGCCAGCAAAGGAACTGCAAGAGGATGTCTACTGTGACTGAAAATATCTCTGCCGCCCAGGTCAAAGAGCTTCGCGAGAAGACTGGCGCGCCGATGATGGACTGCCGCAACGCGCTTCAGGAAGCCAAGGGCGACCTGGAGCAGGCGGTCGTGGTTCTGCGCAAGAAGGGCATGGCGTCGGCGGCCAAGAAGGCTTCCCGCAGCACTTCTGAAGGGGCTGTCGGTACCTACATTCATGCCGGTGGCAAAATCGGCGTGCTGATTGAGATCAACTGCGAGAGCGACTTCGTCGCCCGGACGGAAGATTTCCAGGAGCTGCTCAAGGACATCTCCATGCACATCGCCGCGACGGATCCGCGCTATATCCGCCGTGAGGATGTGACGGCCGAGGATCTGGAACGGGAGAAGGACATTTACCGTTCTCAGGCAGCGGCCACAGGGAAGCCGGCCAAGGTGATCGAACAGATCGTCGAAGGCAAGATGAGCAAGTTTTACGAGGAAGTCTGCTTGCTGGATCAGCCTTTTATCAAGGATCAGTCGTTCGCCATCAAGGACCTGATCGCGCAAAAGATCGGCAAGCTGGGGGAGAACCTGAGCGTGCGCCGCTTTGCCCGCTTCAAGGTCGGCGATCCCGTCTGGACCGTCGCCCAGATCAAGCCAAACGCCGCCGAATAACGTTTTTTGAAGGACCAGGAAGGGCCGGGATTTATCCCGGCCCTTTTTTAGTCCCGAAGGGACGGTGGACCTTAGCCCAGGACGCAGTCCTGGGTACCTCAGGCAACATGGTCAAGTCCCGAAGGGACGGCTGAACCTTTTCCAGCAGTGCGTCGCGGCCTGTTTTCAGCCGTCCCTACGGGACTAATCGCCCTCGCGAATCCGACCCGGGACTGCGTCCTGGGCTGCTATCGGATAGGTAGGTACGGGCTGTATTCGAATTTCCCTAAAGCCATGAAGAGAAAGGCATGCCTCAGGGCCTTAAAGGCCGGTGGGTTTTGCTGAGGGGTGTCCGGGCTAGAGCCCGGACCTACCCAAACGCGATCTTTCCTGCAGCCAGCGTGTGGACCTTTATGACACGGCCAATCCAGGCAAGGTCAACCGTCCCTTCGGGACTCATGTTGCCTTCGGGTTCTGATGCGCTCATGAAAGCCTTTGTCCGTCCAGCCAAGGATCACCTCCCAACCTTCCATGAGACTCAAGTGTCTCAATCTGCGTCGAATAAAACAGCGCAAGTCCGCCCTAATCCGGGGGATAGAGACGGGTCCGGGATGTGCGATACTTTGCTTGAATGTATAAAAGAGTCCTGCTCAAACTGTCGGGCGAAGCCCTTGCCGCGGACCGCGGCTTTGGAGTGGACGTCGCCAAGCTGCATGAAATTTCACTGGAAATCCTGGCGGTCCGGGATCTCGGCGTACAAGTCGCGATCGTTGTCGGCGGGGGCAATTTCTTTCGCGGCGTGGCGGAACAGGCGCGCATGATGGACCGCGTTTCCGCGGACCACATGGGCATGCTGGCCACCGTGATCAACTCGCTGGCCCTGCAGGATGCCCTGGAAAAGTGTGAGGTCCAAACCCGGGTCATGTCTGCCATTGAAATGAACCAGGTGGCCGAGCCATACATCCGCAGACGGGCCATCCGTCATCTAGAAAAAGGCCGTGTCGTCATTTTTGCCGCCGGGCTGGGCAACCCGTATTTCTCGACAGATACGGCGGCTTCGTTGCGTGCCATGGAAATTAAGGCGGATGTGCTGCTGAAGGCCACTAAAGTGGAAGGGATTTATGACGCAGACCCTGTTATTACCAAAGATGCCGTCAAATTCGAGCAGATTACCTACATGGAAATCCTCCGGCTCGGTCTAAAGGTAATGGACAGCACTGCGGTGAGCCTGTGCAAGGACAATAATTTGCCCATGATCATTTTCAACATGAATCGGCCGGGAAACATCCTGCGCGTAGTGAGCGGAGAAAAGGTCGGTTCCCTGGTGACCGCCTGACCCCCCAGAGCACAGTTGCGGAGCGCTCCCCAGCACTACAGGTTCCAGCAAGTTCGGTCCCCGCAATGCCGGCCCCGGCCCTACAAAGTCCGGCAGGCCCTGTTCTCGTTAAACAGGCTACTGTCGCGGCGCCGCGGCGATCGCAATTGCCGGCGCTCACCGGCATCCGCTGTTTTGCCGCTCTCAACCTGGTCTTCTTTCATTTCGCCGATCCCCACTCCTTTGGGCCACTTAGCCCCGTGGTGAACGGCGGGTATATTTCCGTCAGCTTCTTTCTCCTGCTGTCCGGATTCATCCTCACGTATAACTACGCGGATCGGGCGCAACAGGGAGCGCTCACTGCGCGCAGTTTCTGGTCCGCGCGCTTCTCCCGGCTTTATCCCGTGTATGCCTTCAGCCTGCTCCTTTCGGCCGGCATGCTGACGCTCGAGCTACAGGCGCACACCCGGTTCGACTTTGGCCTGGGATTGGTGCTCACTCCGTTGCTGTTGCAGGGATGGCACCCGCTTCTGACTAACTTCTGGAACACGCCCGCCTGGACCATGTCCACGGAGGCGTTCTTCTATCTGCTCTTCCCGTGGTTAATCACCCGCCGCCGTCCGCGCCAGACAAGAACGATTCTGCTTATTTTGTTTGCCGTATGGCTCTCCAGCCTGGTGATGCCGGCTCTGTACATGCACTTTAATCCGGATGGTGACGCCCACCCTGACCGCTACTCCACCGGTATCTGGATGCGGGCATTGAAATTCATGCCGCTGCAGCACTTGCCCTCTTTTCTCTTCGGCATGGCATTAGGATTTTTGAACGAGAAGATCCGGCCGGAAAGCCGGAAGCGTCTGGCGATCGGGCTCATTGCGTTTACCGCGATCTACCTGATTCTTTGCGTGGGCGACCGCCTGCCCTATGTCATGATGCACGATGGCCTGCTGATGCCCTTGTTCGGTGGAGTCATCCTGTGCCTGGCCGGCCGCAATCGCATCGCCTGGTTTTTTGGGCTGCTCCCTTTTATCGCCATCGGCGAGGCCAGTTATTGTTTGTATCTGCTGCACTTCAATCTCTGGACCATGCTGCACGATTCGCACTTTTTGGAAAAGAGCGGCCTGATCGTCTTCGATCCCTGGATTTCGTATCTGTTACTGATCATTGCTGCGTTGCTGACCAAACGGTTCATCGAGCGGCCGGGAAGAGGCTGGATTGCCCGCCGTCTTTCCTCCGGCGCTGCGCGCGCCTGATACCTCGATCGGATATTACCGGCTCGACCCACAACAGGGAAGATTGGTCATGAGCAACTTCCCCCCGCTCCGGCCTAGAATCTCAATATTGTTTTGACCGAGCAGATCGTCGAATCGTTGCGTCTGATTTGCTCTCGCCACCAGGTAGTAGCGTTGTGGTTCAGACCAGAGAGTCTTGAGCTTAGCGTCATCGAGAAACACATCCGGCGCACCCGGGGCATTCGAACCATACTCGAGATTGTTCCATCGCCCATTCAGTAGGAGTACGGGACGATTGGTGTAGAACGGGATGGATGAAAACCAATAGTAACTATGATCGAGGATGATCTGTCCGGGCGGGTCCTCAAGGATTGCCGTGGCGAAGTCACGGGACGAGAGGAGCGGATCGAACTTGACCATCGCCAGTCTCGCGGCTTGAAAAAAGATGACCATCATCAGAGCGGCCGCGAGATACACCCGTGGATAGGATCGTGCTCTCCTGGTCATGAGCGCGCCCACCGAGCCTAAGAAAAAGGCGGCGCAGGCGATCATCAGGGGCACCCGCAAGTAAGCGAACGAGTCCACCGTCAGGTCTTCCATGTGGCCGAGGGATAACTTGTATGCGTTGGGATGCACGCTGAGCGCCGCCGTGATGTCGCCTGGCGTTGGTACATGCCGCACCGCAATGAGGAGAGCAAGGCAAGCGAGCCCAGCAATGCCGGCAACCGCGCTTAAGGCGCGTGTGCCTCCGCGAATCCAGCTCCCTTCCTCGGCCATGGCTGAACCCAGCAGCAAGGCAAATGCCGGATAGCAGGGCATCGAGTAATACTCTTGCGTGGTGGAAAAAGTAAAAAACACCAGGACGAAACCGATCCAGCAGAGTGCCAGCAGCCGGACCTTGCCCGCACGGTCGACAGGCTTGAAGGAGAGCTTGCTGACTGCAGGCAGATAAACACTCCACGGAAATAGCCACGCGAAATGAAAAAGCCAGAACCAGACCCGCGGCACGGTGTCGTAATCGCGGGGATAGCGCAAGTTCAGGAAGCGGAGCAACTGCTCGTTGATGAAGTAGAACCAAAGAAAACCGTGATAGTGACCGGCCATGCTCTTGAGCGTCCAGGCGAAATAAGGCGGATTGCGGATCGTCGCCAGGATGTGCCAGGGAGCAGCGATCAGGAGCACCAGGATCGTTCCGGAGATGGGGCGGAGCCTATGCCACGTAGTCCGTAAAAACAGTTGTTTGGTGAAAAACAAAAACAAGAGGGCTGCTGCGAGCGGGAAGACGACACCGATAAGGCTTTTCAGCATCAGGCCGAGGGCGAGACATACATAGAAAACGCCGGCCCAGAGTGCCGGATGTTTTTCGTCGTCCTCCAGAACGCGGAGAAAGGCCCACATGCTGAGAGCAATGAAGAAAGTGAGCATGACGTCGGGGATGAGTATCCTGGTGAATATCCAAAGCCCAATGCAGGTCGCCATGACTAAGCCCGCATAAAAACCGCCTCGGCTGCCGAACGCCCACCGCCCGAAAAGCGCGGTCAACCAAGCCAGGCCGATGGCGGTGAACGCAAAAGCGAGCCGCGCCGACCAATCATGAAAACCAAATACTTCGTAACCGATGTTCGTCAGCCACCACGACAAGGGCGACTTCTCCAGATACAGGACTCCGTCGATCCGGGCCGTCACCCAATCGCCCGAAATCAACATGGTCTTGGCGATCTGCGCCTCGACCGCGTCCGTATCGTCCATCAGCGACGGGGGAGACACGATACTTGTAAGGTAGATAATCGCGGCGATCAGCAATACGACGAACAGAGAAACATTCCATTGCTTCTCTTCTTCCGAGTTGAACAACCGAACGCTCCTGATGCAACGCTAGACTAAGGATACTTGAACATCTTCTCACCGGATGTGAGACGCCCGCGGGTGCATGAAAGCGTTGTTGGAGAAGGTTGAAAAGAAACCGCGGCCCGCCGGGGCAGGCTCTCCGCGACACTGCCCAAGAATTCCCGAGCTCAGTCCCGCAGAGTCTGCCCTTAGCTTGTCGAACGGGGACGGTTGAACTTCAAACCGGTCCAGATTGGTTCGGCAGCTTCTGGACTACGGTCGTTGGTTCCGGACGGGTGCCCCATGCTCGCCTGAGCGTACATGGGCCGAAAAGGGATTCTTCCAATGCTTTCACTCTATGTGCAAGGACACTCTTTCTGTCGCGCGTAGTCCCTTCGCGATGGAGCAAAAGCATTGGGCGGGGCTGCGCCCCCGTCGTCTTCGGCCCATGTACGCTCAGGCGAACATGGGGCACCCGTCCAGGGGAGAGGGCTTCGTTCTCTGAAATTCAGCCGTCCCCGTTCGACAGGTAAGGCACTAAACGCATGAAATGCTGGGCTATCCCTTCCTGTTGTTACGACAAACAATAAGGCCGCACGGGAATCGTGCGGCCTTCAACAATTCTTGAACACGAAATCAGGGTGCCGCGATGGTATGTTTGCCATGCGTAATCGCGGCGCTGCAGGTGGGCTGCTGGGCCGCGCCGTAGGGCGATGATTGCGTGGCCGAGAGCCCTCCGGTTGCGGGGTTTATGGCCAGCCCGGACACGCTGTTACCGAGGAAATTGGCGGTATAGAGATAGCGGCCTTCCGACGGTTCGACCAGGATACAGAGCGGCCCGGTACCAACCGCGTAAGTGCCGGAAAGAGGCGTGGCGTTACCGGTAGTTTGGTCGATGGTATATGCGTTTACGTCGTTACCATTGTAGTTGGCGACGTAAACGTACTTGCCGCGGGGGTCGACGGTGACGGCGTCGGGCAGGTTATCGGTCCTGAATGGCGTTGGCATCGACACCAACGATCCACTGGACTGGACCTGGAAACCATACAACTGATTAGACGGGCCGTCCGTAACATACAGGAATTTACCGGCTGGGTCGCTGGCGATCGCATTGGGACCCAGTCCGACCGGGTAGACGGCGATGGGAGTCAGCACACCGTTTGAGCCGGCTTGAAATGCGGAGAGGGTGTGATCGGCTTCATTCACCGCGTAAACAAAACTTCCATTCACCACGTTGGCGGCGAGAGGATTGTTTCCCAGCGGGAAGAAATTGCTAGTGCCATTCGCGACCGGCTGGCACAGGCTGCCCGTTGCCCCCAACTGACCGTTGGCATTGATGGGAAAGACTACCAATGCGCCGGGCCCGGGAATGCTGGTGCTGAAGTTTGGCTGGTAGGTCTCTACCACGTAGAGATAGGTACCGGTCTGGTTGACGGCTAGTTGCACCGGGTAACTGCCTGGCAGGTTGCAGGTCTGCTGGGGATAAAGTTTGCCATCGGTGCCAATGGCGAATTCCACAATTGTGTTGTCGTCATGATTGATGACGTAGAGATTCTTACCGTTGGGCGTCGTCACATCCGCGACGGCATTGCGGCCGCCCGAGCCGTACGGGGAGTCGGTAATCTGGTATAAAACGCCCGCTTCGCTATCGACTTTGTATACGCTGATCTGCCCGGGGTTTTGCTTGGACGCCGTGACATAAAGGAAGTCGATTGTATTGCTGGGTCCGCATGCAGTAACACCGAATCCAAGACCAAGGGATATCGCCGAGACCAGGGCAATCCGGCCGAATTTACTCAACTTCATGCGCTTCCTTCATCCTGGACCAACGAACCAATGGAGCAGGGCTGCCGCTCGCAGCAGAGCTATCGATAGAAAAACTTTCTGCTATATCCCATCTGCATTGTAAGAGTTTGGGCCGCTTTCAGCCACTTGCTCCACGCAGGATTGCCGCTGATGCTATGCAGCATCAGGGCTGTATCACCTCGATGGAATGGTTGCCGTGGGTGATGGCAGCACTGCAGGTAGGCTGTCCGGTGGCCTTGAAGGGTGTGTTCTGCACCGGCGCCAGCGCTCCCGTCGAAGGGTTCAGCTTGAGACCTGACACGGTGTTGCCAAGGAAGTTCGTGGTGTACACGAAACGTGCTTCCGCCGGTTCGATCAGGACGCAGAGCGGACCCGCATCCACCGAATACGCGCTCGTACCGGCGATCTGGGTCGCATTGCCGGTACCGCGATCGATGGTGTACGCACTCACATCGTTGGCGTTATAGTTCGCGACATAGACATAGATACCCCTGGGATCGACGGCAATTGCGTCGGGAAGATTGTCTGTCTTGAAAGGGGTCTGCATGGCGACCAGGGTTCCGTTGAGCTGAATGAGAAACCCGATCATCTGGTTCGCTGCGCCATCCGTCACGTAAAGAAATTTGCTGGTCGGATCGCTGGCAAGCGCATTGGGGGCAACCCCGACCGGGTAGGTGCCGACGGAAGTGAGAGCACCCGTCGAGCCAACCTGAAACGCGGAAAGCGTGGCGTCACTCTCGTTGGCTACATAGACGTAGGTATTGCTGGCCACCACATTGACACCGACTGGGTTATTGCCCACCGGGAAGAACGCGTTATTGCCATTCGCGACCGGTGTACAGCTGTTGCCTGTGGCGCCCAACTGCCCGCTGGCATTAATAGGAAAGATCACCAACGCACCGGGACCAGGTGTCTTGGCGCTGAAGCCCGGCTGGTAAGTCTCCACAACATAGAGGTAGGTACCGGCCCGGTTGACCGTCAGCTGGGTAGGGAATGTGCCTGGAACAGGGCAGGACTGTTGCTGAGCAAGGCTGCCGTCGGTGCTGATGTTGAAGACCACGATCGTATTGCTGTCGTGGTTCACCACGTAAAGATTCTTCCCGTTCGGGGAAGTGACGTCCGCTACAGGATTAGTACCGCCCGAGTTGTAGGGTGAATTGGGAATGGGAATTAACGCACCCGCTTGACTGTCGACCTTGTAGACGTTGATCTGCCCCGGATCCTGTTTGGAAGAGGTCACGTACAGGAAATCAATCGTATTGGGGGGTCCGCACGCAATAACCCCGAACCCAAGACCAAGGGACAGAACAGAGGCCAGTGCGATCCGGCCGAATTTACTGAACTTCATGCGCTTCCTTCATCCCGGCCCAATCTAAGAAATGGAGCAGGCTGCCGCTCGCAGCAGAGCTATCGATAGAGAGTCTTTGAGGCCTACTAGTATTGTAAAAGATCATTAGAACAATGTACCGCTGGCGGTGCACCAGGTAGGTTGGCCGGCAGCGCCGAACGAGGAAAGCTTCCGCAAGTTGGAAAGCGTTCCCGTGGATGAGTTGATGATCGCGCCCGTGACCGTGCTGTCGGCGTAATTGGCCGTATAGAGGTACTGGTTCGATGGGTCCTCCACGATGCAGCGTGGAGAGGATCCGGAACCAAAAGGCACGCTGGTCGCCAGCGGTGTCAATCTGCTCGTGGTCGGATCGATGAAATATGCGCTCACCGAACTGGCCTCGCTGGATGCGGTCAGATTCGGTCCCGCATTCGTGAGGTAGAGGAATTTGCCTTGGTGGTCGACAATCATCGGGCCTGGGTTGGCGACAGTGCCTGAGTTAGCGACCTGGCCGCCGACCAGCGATTGCAGCGCGCCGTTGGTGCCGATCGTGTAGGGCAGGATCTGGCCAGGCGTGGTCCCATTCTGCGCATCGATCAGGTACACATTATCCTTGGCGCTGACGTAGATGTAGCTGAGCTGCGTAGCGCCTGTGGGGATCGGCGTGTTCTGCGACAAGGTCAACTGCCCGCTGCTGTTCCCATAGACAAAGACCGCCTGTGATGGATCGTTCAGGCTGGTCCCACTGCCTTTCTCGATGGTGTAGATGAACGAGTTATTGGGTGTCACGTAGAAATTGATCGGTCCGCTGCCCACAGGAAAGTACGAGAGGTTGGTGCCATTCCCGTTTTTTACACCCTGGTTGGTGATCAGCGAAAGCCGGCCCGTGTTGGGGTCGATGTTGAACGATGTGATGTCGCCACAGACGGTCGCTGCATTTCCCGGTATATATGCGGGGCAGGTGGTGGGATCGGTGACGGTGGAATCAAGGACGAACAAGTGAGTGCCGGAAGAATCGGCCTGAATCGCAATCGGGTTGTTGCCCTGGCTGGTGTAGGAAGCCTGAAAACTTATCGCACCTTGGCCACCGATGGTGAACAGGGATACGTTGGCGCCTGTCTCGTTTGGCGGCGTGCCCGTGGGGCAGGCGATCTGCGAGCTCCCGCCGCAGCCTGCGTTGAGCACATAAAGAAATTTCCCCGCGTTCGCGGTGATCGCCTTGATGGGATTGACCCCACCCGAGGCAAAGGGAGAATTCGGTACGGGCTGCAGTTGTCCAAGATTGTTATCGATCCTGAAGCCGGAAACCTGATTGTATTGCGAGCCGGTAACGTAGAAATATCCGACGGTATGATCTGTACTGCAGGAGGTCACTCCCAATCCCGTTCCAAGGGATACTGCCAAGGCCAGAGAAATCCGGCCAAATTTCCTGAACTTCATGCGTTTCCTTCATCCCGGTCGCTGTCGCGGTCTAGGGCTGCCTGTGCAGCTAAACTGTCAAAACTGGATACTATCGCCAATTGTAAAAGCTAGAACCACTTTCGGCTATAGCGGCTCCCCTACGGTAAATGCGATTACCACACCCTGCAGGCGTTCTCCGGATACATCGGAGCACCCTTCTTACAACTAAAAGCCTTGCCGAACTCGTCGAAGTTCTGCACCGCGCCATTCACCCGCCATCTGCCTGGGGAGTGAGGGTCAACCAGCGCACTGTTGCGTGCCGCCTGCTCGCGCACGTTCTCGCACCACAGCTGCCCATAGGCAATGAAGAAGCGCTGCGCCGGCGTGTAGCCGTCGATCTGGGGCGGCGCGGGTTCCTTCGCTAATGTATCCATCAACGCCATATATGCCAGGCGAAGGCCGCCATTGTCGGCAGTATTCTCGCCCAGGGTCAGATTGCCATTCAGCTTTACCCCCGGCGCCGCCTCGAAGTTTCCGTACTCTTTGGCCTCGCAGTCCGTGCGCTCGGTAAAAGCCTTGCGATCCGCCGGCGTCTGCCACTCCACCACGTTACCGTGACCGTCGTATTTGCTGCCCTGATCGTCGAAACCATGCGTCATCTCATGCCCAATCACTACCCCAATGCCTCCATAGTTCACCGCAGCGTCCTTGGAAAAGTCGTAGAAGGGAGGCTGCAGGATGCCGGCCGGGAAGTTGATGTCGTTCATGGACTGCATGTAGTAGGCATTCACGGTCGGCGGAGTCATCGCCCACTCCGTCTCGTCCACCGGTTTGCCGAGTTTGTTCAGGTTGCGGCGGTCTTCAAAAATGGCCGACCGGTTCATGTTCCCCAGCAAATCGTCCCGCTTTACCTCCAACGTCGAGTAATCACGCCAGTGCTCCGGATAACCGATTTTGTTGCGGATCAGCGCCAGCTTCTCGATCGCTTTTTTCTTGGTTTCCTCTGACATCCAGGGCAACTGCTCAATGTCCTGGTGCAGCGCGGTTTCGAGCGCCGCGACCATCTTGAGCATGTTCTCCTTCTTTTCCGGGCTGAAGTACTTCTTCACCCAGTCCTGCCCGACTGCTTCGCCCAGGGCGCCATCCGTGGCCAGAGTGCACCGTTTCCAGCGGGGTGTCTGCTCCTGCTGCCCTTGTAACGTGGTGCCATAAAACTTGAAATTCTCCTGCGCGAATGGTTCCGACAACCAACGGGCCGCATCATGCAGCGCGCGCCAGCGGAGATAGCTCTTCCATGCTTCCAGGTTCTGGCCGGTAATCTGCGCGTTCATCGCCGTAAAAAAGCCCGGTGAGACAACATCCAGATTCTGGAACGCGCCCATGTCGATGCCACGCAGATAAGACTGCCAGTCAAAGTCCGGGGTTAGCTTCTCCAGGTCCACCAGCTGCATCATGTGATAGCGTTTGGCCGGGTCCCTGCGGTCGGTGCGGCTCATGGAGCCCTGGGCCAGGGCGGTTTCGATTGCCATCACGGCCTGCGCTTCGGCGGCCGCCTTCTCGGGCGTGTCCCCCGCGAGCACGAAGATCGTGGTCATGTGGGCCACATATTCTTCGCGAATCTTCTGTTGCCGCGGAGTCTGGGCCAGGTAGTAGTCGCGATCAGGAAGCCCCAGGCCTCCCTGGTCGGCTTGCGCGATCTGCATCGTCGAGTCTTTTTGATCCTGTCCCACTCCAAACTCGAACGGTCCCCCGACGGCAAACTTTATCTCCAGCGTACCCAGCAAAGTCCCCAGCTGTTTTTTATCGTGCAAGGCTGTTGATGGCGTCCAGGGTCGGTTGCAGCGGGCTCGCGCCCTTCTTATCAGCAAGGGACGTATCCATGCATGCGGCGAAAAAGTCGCCGTATTTCTGTTCCAGCGGAGTACGGGTTGGGCTCGGCTGGGCGGCGGTCTCCAGCTCCTTATAGAGCAGCCAGGACGATCGCTCCCGCAGTTCCGTGAATTCCCCCCACTTCACCTGGTCGGGCGGGATGGGATTGTTTTTCTGCCAGTTGCCGCAGGCGTACTGATAGAAGTCGGTGCAGGGATCAGCGGTCTTGTCGATGGCGGTCAGGTCAAAGCTCTGCGGGGCCTTAGGCTCGGATGGAGCCGCGTTGCCTTGCGCGTGAGCCATCCCACTACCCAGCAAGATCGCGCTGAGAAGAGAAACTACCTTCATAGAACTCAAAATATCTTGACATGGAACGTCAGGTATTTCTTGGGGTTTTCCCGGATGGCCGCGATGAGCCCCCGCGTTTCCGTCAGCGACTGATCGAGATTGTTGTAGAGAGAAGGATTGCGCACCAGTTGCCCGATCGTGCCTTCGCCGCTGTCCACCCGGTTCAGGACCGAATCGAGCTTGTCGACCGTGTCCCGGAGCTTGGCTGCGAACTGGGGATCTTTGGCGATCATGCCCAGGCCGCCTTTGCCGGCATTGATGTCGGCGAGCAGCTTGTCGGCATTGGCCACGGACTGGTTCAGATTGTTGGCCAGGGTTTCATCCTTCAGCAGTTTGCCCATGGTGCCCTTGCCCTGGTCGAGCTCGGTCGAAATCTTGTCCAGCCTGGCGACGGTGTCGTTGACATGGTTGTACAGGGTGTCGTCAGCGACCAGTTTACCGATGGAGCCTTTGCCGTTGGCCACGGTATCCACCAGTTGCGAAAGCTGGTTCAACGTGGCCACGGCTTTGTTGTAAAGGTCGGGATTGTTGATCAGTTCACCGATCGAGCCCTTGGTGGAATTGAGCGAATCCGCCAGGTGGTCCACTTTGGCCAGAATCGTGTTCAGCTGCTCGATCGTTCCCTGGCTGGACTTGATGACGTCGGACAGGTTTGGGGTCTCGTTGGTTTTGAGCTCTGCGTTGTTCTGGACTTCGGGCCCGGTGGCGGTCTTGCTGTTGATGTCCACGACCGTATCGCCCAGAACGCCGATGGTTTCCAGGCTGGAGGTCGAATCCGTATGCACGGCGTCTTGATACTTGGCGCCGATCTTCATGGTGACCTCGACCGGGGTGAGCTTGCGGGCGGGCACGATCTTGATATCGATCACGGTGCCGATCGTCAAGCCTTCCAGGTTGACGGGAGCGCCGTCCTTCAGGCCGGCGGAATTCTCAAAATAGGAGCGAAGGGTGATCTTGCTGCTGAAGATGCCGCCCGTGATCCCGACATGAGGAAGATGAGAGCCGTCAAGGCTGCCAACGCCACAATGACCAGAACGCCCACCTTGAGTTGTGACCACTGGACTTCCTGCTGGCTAGGCACAGACCCCCTCGGGTTGAAGCGAGTACAGCGGCTATTTCCCGCTGGGACTGAGCATATCAAATGATGCTTTCCGCTGGCCTATGGCGATGGCGCGCGGGGATTTTCATCACACGAATGCTGTGAAAGACTTCGTCATTGGTTGCCGGGGTAAACTGCCGGCCCGGCTCAACCCTTCCATCAGCACAGTACGCCATCGCCAGGTTCCCGGTATGGGTGAGCGAGAGCGATATTGTCTTTACTCCGAGTTCCCGGGCCAGCGCCGCCGCCCGGCCGCGCAGTTCAAGAACGGGACGCCCTCCCGGTTGACGCGCAACTTGAAACTCATTCCAGGTGACGCCCCGGCTGATGCCGGTCCCCAATGCTTTGGCCCCCGCCTCTTTGGCGGCAAAACGCGCGGCGAAGCTTTCCGCACTGCTTCGTTTGCTGGTGCAATAGGCGATTTCATGATCGGTGTAGATACGGCGCAAAAAGCGCTCCCCATAGCGCTCGATCGAACGAGCGATGCGCTCGATTTCGATCAAATCCACGCCCGTCCCGATCAGCATGCTGAACACATTACCATGGGGTCATTTCCGGTTATCTCGTGTCGCGAACCGTGGTACCTGTTCTGTCGGTTGAAGATTGCGCGAAGCTGGCCGATCAGGTTAGCAACCGAGGTATATTCGAAGTTCACGAAGCAACTTAACGACGCACTCGATACCCATATGTCTGACACGTTTGCAGATGACGTTCTTTACCTGACCGCGCTTCTGGGCGAAGACCAGTCCACGGTCGTACCACGGCTCAGCGGGATCATTCCCGATTGCGGAGCATGGATCCGCAGCCGTTCGTACGTGGAGCCCGGTACGGCCCGCTTCGTCTTTGAGTTTCCCCGGGATATCTGCATCGAGATTTATAGCGCGTTGGTCTCTGTAGGACTTCAGCTCACGGCAGCTTCGCATCACCTGCTCACTGAGCTTTGCCGCTGCACTCCGAATGTCTTCGATCTCTCGTCGCGAACGCTTCCGGCGGTGGATGGTGCGACCCTGGACGACGCGACACGCTACATCTGTTCGCTCGAAATCATCAAGGTTCAGTTGCAGATTTGGATGGTCAAGGACGACGAGCTGCAGACGCAGCTCGAGGCCGTTCAATGCTACGCTGCCTGACCCACTACCCGGCATCCACTAGCCCGTAGCGGCGTTGCCAGGCTTCGCGCAACCTGGCCCATACCTTGCTCTTTTCTTCCTCGGTCACTCGGTGCCCGCCTCGGACACGAACCAGGCCGACTCGGTCTTGGCCAACTCGAGCAGAGCACGGTCGCGCACCAGGTTGGCTACCCGAAAATCCGGGATGCCCGCCTGCCGGGTGCCAAAGAACTCTCCCGGGCCGCGCAACTGCAGGTCCAGCTCCGCCAGCTCGAAGCCATTCTGCGTGCGCACCATGGCGGCCAGGCGCTCCGCCGCGGGCTCGAGATCTTCCCTCCGGTCATGAGAATGCAGTAGGACTTCGCATTTCCGCGGCCCACCCGGCCGCGCAATTGATGCATCTGCGCCAGACCGAAGCGCTCCGCATGTTCGATGACCATCATGGTTGCGTTTGGCACATCGACGCCGACCTCGATGACCGTGGTCGCAATCAGCACATCCAGCTCGCCGCGCTGGAAGCGGCGCATGATGATCTCCTTCTCATCCGCATCCATGCGTCCATGCAGCAAGCCCAGGCGCAAGCCTTGCAGCGCGCCTGGCTTTCAACTCCTGGTACATGTCGGTGGCGGCCTTCAGCGAGGGGCGCCGGGCGAACCTTCTTGAATAGCGGCGCCGGGCGCGTCCCGATGGACCCTCTGGTTCTGTTTCCGCCGGCGGCGAAGTCCAACTCGGGCTGATCTTCCTTCGCGCCCTCAATGACGGGATAGACCACGTACGCCTGGTGCCCCATCTGCACCTGATCCCGCACCAATTTCCACACTTCGCCGGCCTTGTCGTCGGCGACCTGGCGGGTAACGATGGGCGTGCGTCCCGGAGGCAGTTCGTCCAGCACGCTGAGATCGAGGTCTCCGTAGAGAGAAAGGGCGAGGGTTCTGGGGATGGGCGTCGCGGTCATGACCAGGACATCGGGTTCGCCGGCGTTGGGCTTCTTCATCAGGCGGAAGCGCTGCAGAACCCCGAAGCGATGCTGTTCATCGACGACCACCAGGCCGAGCTTGGCGAAATCCACCCGCTCCTCGATCAGGGCGTGGGTTCCGATCACCAGCTGCGCCTCGCCGCGGGCGATCAAGCCCCGGTTGGCGCGCTTGCGATCCTCATCCAGCGACCCGGTCAACAGAACCACTTTGTAGCGCTGCTGTGACCGCTCCAGCAGCTTGCGCGCTCCCAGGAAGTGCTGGGTAGCCAGGATCTCCGTGGGCGCCATGAGGGCGGCCTGGTAGCCGTTCTCGATGGCCACCAGCATGGCCTGCAGGGCCACGATGGTCTTTCCTGACCCGACATCGCCCTGCAGCAGCCGGCGCATGGGTTCCGGCGCCCGCATGTCGGCTACGATCTCTCCCAATGCGGTTTTCTGCGCCTTGGTGGGGTGGAAGGGAAGCACCTGGCGCAGTGCAGCACGCGCCTCGTCATTGGTTTCAAAGGGAATCCCCTGCCGCTGGCGGAATTTTTTTCGTTTCAACTCCAGGCCCAGTTCGAGAAAGAAGAGCTCCTCGAAGATCAAGCGCTTTTGCGCCGGCGTAGCCCAGGATTGGAGTTGGCTCATGGGGGTTCCGGCTTCGGGAAAGTGGGCCCAGCGCAGAGCATCTTCGCGGCTGGGCAGGTCCAGCCGGCGGCAGAGAGCCGGCGGTAGGGTCTCGGGGATGCGGCCTTTCAGATCTTCCAGCACCCGATAGATGATGCGGCGCTGCCATCGCGAGGCCAGCTTGTTGCCCAGCGTTTCATAGACCGGCGCGATCCGGCCTACCTCCAGCAGCTTGGATTCCTCATCGTCGTGGTCGTCGGGCAGGACTTCCACCTGTGGCTGGATCATTTTGAAGCTGTTGCTGCTGCGCGAAGGCTCCACTTTCCCGTATAGGGCTACCCATTGTCCGGCTTTGAAGCGGTCTTTCAGGTAGGTGCCGTGGAACCACATGCACTTGACCTTGCCGCCCAGGCCCTGGCCTACGGTCATTTCAAAGATGGGCATGCGCCGGGTGCGCAGCAGGGCCATGCCGCGGACCTCGCCGATCAGGCTGGCCATTTCGCCCGGAACCAATTCTTCAATGGCCTGCGGACGAAGGCGGTCTTCGTAGCGGAAGGGCAGGTGGTAGAGCAGGTCTTCGATGGTGGTGATGCGCTTCTCTTGCAGGGTCTGGGCGATGCGCGGGCCGATGCCCTTGACGAACTGCAGAGACGTTTCCAGAGTCAGTAGCACATCAGCGATGCTATCAGCGGACCTGGGAGATCAACATCTGAAGGGTGCGACCTTCAGGTCGTACATTTAATCGTCAGGATGGATCGGCTTGAGCCGCCGAGGGCGCTTGCCCAGCACAAGAGCCTATGCTCCTGCAATGTACGGGCTAAAGCCCGTACCCTTCAAACAGCAGGTTAAGCCGCTGAGAGAGCGCGCGTCAGCCCGCGGCGGCATACGTGGGACGATAATGATTTATTTCCAGTGCTTTCCACCGGAGCTCCGCAGACCGGCTTCAAAGGACACGAAAAGCATGGATGGGGCCTTCATGGCCCGACGTTATCGTCCCACGTTCGCCGCCGCGAGCGCGGTTGTCTTTCCTCGCGCGTGACTTTCTGCTATCGGACGGAATGGGCCAACCGCCGCTTGTGAGTGGCGGCATCCAGCATGTAGACACACCGGGCGTCCACATGCTCGGCCATCTGGAAAACCCTATCGAGCTTGTCGTCCAGGGACGGCTTGCTTCCAGACCGAGGCAGAGAGTAGTCACGTGAAGTAACAGCAATTTGTGTGTGCTCATAATGAGTATTGGTATACCTGAGGGCCCGGGCTGGAGGAATGCGCCAATCACACTATTACCCGCCCACAAAGGGGGAACCCGGACTCCCCATTCGACCACCCTGCTGGTTACCGTCGGGGCAAGCCGCTCGCTATCTGCAACAAAACAGGTGGCAACTGTAGAATCGCTCGGTGAACGAGTCTACGGAGAGCTTCAGCTACAGCCAGCGGGTCACGATTGCCATCGTTCCCCGGGTGGTGGCTTTGCTGTTGCGTACCCTCCATCGAACCTTACGTTACGAGGTGGTGGTGGAGCCGGGGGCCGCGCCGGCAACGCCGCCGGCTCTGCAGGTGTGGTGCTTCTGGCACCGCTGTCTTATTCCGTGTGCTTGCTATTTTCATGATCGATTTCAGCCGGCGGTGCTGATCAGCCGCAGCTTCGATGGTGAATTGATCGCGCGCACCATCGAACGCTTGGGTTTCTGACGGCGCGCGGATCGAGTACCCGGTCCGGAGGCAGCGGGCTGTTGGCGTTGGCCAAGGCAGTCGAGCGAGGCCACCCGGCAGTCTTCACCGCGGATGGCCCGCGCGGCCCGGTCTACAAAGTCAAGCCCGGAGCGGTGAAACTGGCCCAGCTCACGGGCTACTCCATCGGCATCTTCTACGCGCATCCTGAAAAGGCATGGCTGCTGCAATCGTGGGATCAATTCATGATCCCGAAACCCTTCTCTCGCGTGGCAATCAGTTGGGGACGCCACGTAGAGGTGCCGCGGAGCGAGGATCCGGAACTGATCGAAGCCAAGAGGCTGGAAGTGGAAGCGGCGCTGGAACGAGCACGGCTCAATGCCGAGCGGCACTTTCTCAGGCGATGAACATGCAGTCACCGTAGGAGAAGAAGCGATAACCGGCTTCGACCGCGTGGCGATACGCGGCCAGGGTTTTTTCCGTGCCGGCAAATGCGCTGACCAGCATCAGCAGCGTCGACTGCGGCAGATGGAAGTTGGTGAGCAGCGCCCTCACCACTTGCAGGTGCGAGCCGGGTGAGAGAAAGATGTTGGTTGTGCCGGTATGCGCCTCCAGGCGGCCAATGCGGGCACAGTGCTCCAGCACCCGAACGGTGGTGGTCCCGGCAGCGACCACACGCCTGCCCTCGCGTAGCGCGCGGTTGATCTGGTTAGCGGTGTCTTCCGGCAAAGAATAGCGTTCTGCGTGGAGACGGATTTCCGAGACCTCGCTCACGCGCACCGGCTGGAATGTCCCCAGTCCCACGTGGAGCGTCATGGAGCGATGAGCACACCGCGGGCGCGGATTCGGTCAAGAATCTCGGGGGTGAAGTGGAGCCCGGCGGTGGGCGCGGCGACCGAGCCGCGTTCCCGCGCAAAGACGGTCTGGTATCGCTCGCGGTCCATTGCCTCATCGGACCGGCGAATGTAAGGCGGCAGTGGAACGTGCCCCAGCCGCTCCAGCCGGGCGAAGAAATCGTCCACCGGCGTGAAGCGAAGAAGGCGTTCGCCGAATTCGCCGGTGTCGGTGACGGTAGCGTGGAGCAGCTCGTTGCCATGCGCGTCCGCAAAGGCCAGCTCCTGGCCCAACCTCATCCGGCGTGCCGGGCGGGTCAGCGCTCGCCAATCCCAGTCGCTGATCTGCTCGGTCAGCAGGACTTCTACCTTTCCGGCCTCTTGTCCCGGGCGCACGCCAAACAGCCGCGCCGGGATCACGCGGCTGTCGTTCAACACCAGCACATCGCCTTCGCGGAGCAGCTCCGGCAACTGCGCAAACCACGAGTCCTGCCATGCGCCGGTTGCCCGGTTCAGGACGAGCATGCGGCTGCTCCCGCGCTCGGCCGGTGGTTGCTGCGCGATCAGCTCAGACGGAAGCTCGAAGTCGAAATCGGAGACCAGCACGAGTTCGATTGTATGAAAGCGACAACCGTCACGGCGGAGCGGTATCCTCAAGGAGATGAATCAGCTCAAGAATCTGCTCGACTGAAGGGCAATGACCTCTCCCACCAAACCACCCATCTTTCTGCTGGACGCGATGTCGTTCATCTTCCGCGCCTATCACGCGATGCAGCGTCAGCGTCCCATGTCCACGCGCTCCGGCGTGCCTACCGCGGCCACGTTTGTCTTCGTCAACATGATCAACAAGCTCCGCCGCGATTTTCAGCCGGAGTATTTCGCCGCCGTTTTCGACATAAGCGGTTCCGTATTTCGCGATGAGCGCGCGCGCAGCATGGCCACGGTGCGCAAATGGAACATCAAGACGCAGACCTTCGATGAGATCGACTACGGCGGTTACAAGGCCAACCGCACCGAGATGCCGCCGGACCTGGCGCAGCAGTTGCCCTTTATCCGCAGGTCGCTCGAAGCTTTTCGCATTCCCATCCTGCAATCCGAAGGGTTTGAAGCCGACGACGTGATCGGCACCCTGGCGCGGCAGGCCGCCGAACAGGGCCACGATGTCTTCGTGGTTTCGAACGATAAAGACATGCTGCAGCTGGTCACCGGCAAGGTGAAAGTGCTCAATCCGGTGAAAGACAACCTGATCCTCGATCGCGAGAAAGTCGTCGAGGTATTGGGAGTGCCGCCGGAGAAGGTCATCGATGTGATGGCTCTGCGCGGCGATTCCATCGACAACATTCCGGGCGCTCCGGGGATTGGGGACAAGGGTTCGGTCGAACTGATCCAGCAGTTCGGCAGCGTCGAGGCGGCGCTCGATCGTGCTTCTGAGGTGAAGGGCAAGAGATATCGCGAATCGCTCGAGAACAATCGGGATATGGTCCTGCTCAGCAAAGAGCTGGTGACCATTCACTGTGAGGTGCCGATCGAGCTCGAACTCGAGAACATGCGCACCCAGGCGCCGGATGTGAGCGCGTGCCGTGCTCTGTTCAACGAGCTTGAATTCACCACCATGCTCAAGGAGCTGGCTCCCGAAGAGGAGGCCATGCCGCTCTCCATCATCCTTGATCCTTCGCCGGAAGAGATAAGCCGATTCGTGACCGCCGCGCGCGCGCACGGCTTCTCGCTGGCCTTCGACACTTCGCTGTTGGAGGTTGCGTCGGAGCAGGTGGCCGAGGCCGAGAGCGAGGCGATCGAAGAGGAAGAGCCGCAACTGAAGACGATGTCGCTGGGCCTGTTCGATGCGCCGCCTGAGGCAGAGGAGAGGGAGCGCCGCCCCGCAGACTCTCAAGGTTGCTGTCTCTGCCGAGGCGGGCACGGCACTCGTCTTTTCGCTGGATAAGACTATCGATAATCCTTCCGCCGAGCCTCTGCGCGCGCTGCTGGCGGATGACGCAGATCCCCAAGTCGCTGCACGATCTGAAGGCTGCCCTGCGTATTCTTGGGCGGCATGGCGCCGATCACGGCTTGCGCCTGGCGGGGCCAGTCGATGACCTGATGCTCTACTCCTATCTCATCAACCCAACCCACACCACGCACCCTCTGCCCGATGTGGTTGCGCGTTTTAGTGGGCGAGCGTTGCCGCCGCCGGCGATGAGCTGCTGCCTGCATCGGCAAATGCCATCCGCAGCCTCGCGCCGGTGCTCAAAGGGGACGTGGAGTCGCTCGGAGCGGGGCAGGTATATCGCGACATCGATCTGCCGCTTGGTTCCGGTCCTGCTGCGCATGGAAGAGGCAGGCGTGCGCATCGACCGCGCTGTTCTCGCCGAGATGGCGGGCCGGCTGACCGTAGAGATGGAGCGGGTGAGCGAGCAGATCTTCGCCGGCTCCGGCCATCGCTTCAACATCAATTCGCCCAAGCAACTGGGAGATGTGCTGTTCAACAAAATGCACCTGCCCAAGCCCATCAAGTATGGACGGGGCAAGGTGGTTTCCACCGCCGTGGATGTGCTGGAAGAGCTGGCGCAGCATAACGAGGTTCCGCGCCAGGTGCTGCAGTACCGGCAGCTGGCCAAGCTCAAGTCCAACTACATCGACTCATTGCCGTTGCTGGCCGATGCCGAAGGCCGCGTGCACACCACGTTCAACCAGGTGGGCACGGCTACCGGGCGCCTCTCTTCCACCAATCCGAACCTGCAGAATATTCCCATCAAGACGGAATTAGGACGCGAGATCCGCGCGGCATTCATCGCCGCGCCGGGGAACGTGCTCATCTCCGCGGATTACTCGCAGATTGAGCTGCGGCTGATGGCGCATTTCAGCGAGGATCCTCTGCTGGTGCGGGCCTTTGCCCAGGGACAGGACATTCATACTCTGACTGCGTCCGAAGTATTCGGCGTATCGCCCGAAGCGATGGACAAACAGACGCGCGACCGCGCCAAGGCGGTGAATTTCGGCATCGTGTACGGCATCTCGCCCTTCGGGTTGGCGCAGCAACTCGGCATCGAACAGAACGTGGCCCGGCTGTACATCGAAACCTACTTCGCGCGTTACAGCGGAGTGCGCAGCTACATCGACCGCCTGCTGGAAGAGACACGCACGGAGCAGCGGGTGCGCACGCTCTTTGGCCGGGTTCGGCCCATCCCGGATATGCAGAGCCGCAATGCGAATCTGCGCGGCTTTGCCGAACGAACCGCCGTGAATACGCCGTTGCAGGGCACGGCTGCGGACTTGATCAAGATCGCGATGATCCGCATCGATCAAAGGCTGCGGGAAGAAAAGTTCGCGACGCAGGATGACTCTCCAGGTCCACGACGAACTGCTTTTCGACGTTCCGGAGAAGGAAGTGGAGCAGGTCAAGCAGCTGGTGCGCCATGAGATGGAGACAGTGATCGAGCTGAAGGTGCCGGTGGTGGTCGATTGCGGAGTAGGCCCCAACTGGCGCGACCTGAAGTGAGGCCAAAGGCCGTATCAGCGGAGACCTCGGTGTCGCTCGGGATGACAATGCCCTGCGCCATTTCTCTCACTGCGCGGACGGCGGCCGTTTTCCCACTCAAACTCGGCGGCGCCTCATGAATATGGTGGATGATGATCGTGTCGCCCTTGAACTCCACTTTGTCATAATCCCGCCCGGTGCTGTCCACGTAACAGCCGCAGTCCGTATTTGCGTGATGAGCCAACTCAATACCCTGCGTCGCGCCCATCAGGGCCGCCTTGGCCTGGATCAGCTTGGCTTGCGCATCGGCCACCGCCTGGTTGGCATCCGCTAACGTCTTCACCTCAGCGGGAGTGAGCTTCTCCGTCCGTTCCGGAGCCGTCGTTGTATCGGCTGCTGGGGCTGCAGCCAGGCCCGGAGCTTGCGGCTGCATAAGGGCGAGCAGAAGGATGGCGCTAATCATAACTGTCTCCTGCCTTCATGATACCCATCTAGGCTCCGATTTCCACCCGGATCGCCTGGGCGATCCGATCGGCGTGCACCCGCATCTGCTGCTCCGATTCGGCCTCGATCATCACCCTGGCCAGGGCCTCGGTGCCTGAGTACCGCACCACCACCCGGCCGTTGCCATGGAGATCGGTCTCGGCCTGGTGGATGCTCTCGACCACACCTGGAATCTGCTCCAGCGGCCTTTTTTCCCGCACTTTCACATTGACGATGACCTGCGGAAAAACCCGCAGGTCGCTCAACAGCTCATGCAGCGGCTTGCCGGAACGGGCCAGCAGATCGAGCAATACCAACGCCGTTAGGAGTCCATCTCCCGTGGTGCTGCGCCGGGGAAAGAGAATATGACCCGATTGCTCCCCACCTAAGCTGGCCTGGTGCTTCCGCATCATCTCCAGAACATACTTATCGCCTACCGGAGCGCGAAACATGCGGATGCCACTGGAGCGCAGCGCGGCTTCCAGACCCATGTTCGACATGGTCGTTGCCACCACCAGGTCGCCGGCCAGTTCGGCCTTGGCCTTCATGTCGCGGGCCGCGACCAGCATCACTCCGTCCCCGTTCACCACCCGGCCCTGGGCATCCGCAAACAGCGCACGATCAGCGTCGCCATCAAACGTGATTCCCAGATCCGCACCCATTGCCTTGGTTTCCCGGGCCACCACCTCAGGATGCAGGGCACCGCAGTTTTCGTTGATGTTGCGGCCATTCGGGCTAACGTGAGTGAGATGAATCTCTCCGCCCAGGGAAGGGAAGAGCTCGGACGCAATGACGGCCGCCGCCCCGTTGGCACAGTCAATCACAATCTTTTTGCCGGTCAGGTTCAGCCCGGGGACAACCCCACGCAGAAAGGACTCGTACTCTTCGCGGAACTCCTTGCCGGCCGGGGGCACGTTCAGGATTTCCATTTCGCCCGAAGGAACTTCCTGAAGTCGGCGAAAAATCTCCCCTTCTATCTCCAGTTCGGTTGCATCCGGCAGCTTATAGCCGTCACCCCCAAACACCTTGATTCCATTGTCTTGCCAGGGATTGTGCGAGGCCGAAATAACAATGCCGGCAGCCAACTGATGCTTGCGCGTCAGGTAAGCCACGCCGGGAGTGGTGATGACTCCGGCGTTCAATACCTCGGCGCCCCCGCTCTGCAATCCAGCGGCAATCACAGCGGTAATCCAGGGACTGGATTCCCGCGTATCCGATCCCAGCAGGACCTTGGGCGCGGGGTGGCGCTTCTTGAGAGTGAATGCGAGGGCTAGCCCGGTGGCGAAAATAGTGGGCGGGTCCAGGGGGGCTACACCGGCGACCGCACGAATACCGTCTGTTCCGAAAAGTTTTCTCATGAGTGGGTTGGGGGCAACTTCCTTTCGAGCACCCGGCTGTTGAGCGAGCTTTGAGCAAATCGAGTGGTGATCAGGGCGCCGTCTGAAGCCGACGCGGCATCCCGGATCAATACCCCCGCTTCATCAAACACCAGGGCGTAACCCCGATTCAGCACAGCCAGGGGAGAAACAGCTTGTAACAGCCCTTCCGCACGGCCGTGCCGTGCCTTCCATCGCTGCAGCAGTTCCAATTCCGCGCGAACGATCCGTCCGTCCAGCATTTCCAGCCGCTCGCGCACCACGCGCATGCGGTGGCTTACATCCTGACGCAGTAATCTGGCTTCCAGTTTCTGCAACCTTTCGGTCATCTGCCGGCTCTGCCGATGCCAGGCCGCGTCCAACTGGTACTGCAGTTCATCCACGCGCTGCTGGCGGCGCGCCAACGCATTGCGCATGCGGGCAAATGCCGCGGGAGCGGAGAGCCGGGCAAAGCGCTCCTGGGCGCGCATCAGCAGGTAGCGGCAGGCCTGGTTCAGGCGGCGGTGCAGCTGCTCCACCCGCTCTTCCACCTTATGCTGCGCCTCGGTGAGCAGTTCCGCCGCGGCCGAGGGGGTCGGCGCACGCAGATCGGCGACAAAATCAGCGATGGTGAAATCGGTCTCATGGCCAACGGCGGAGACTACGGGCAGCTCAGACTTGGCAATGGCGCGGGCCAGCAACTCGCTATTGAACGGAGCCAGGTCTTCGAGCGATCCGCCACCGCGCGCCAGCACGATCACGTCCACCGTGCGCGCTCGGTTGAAAAACGCAATCCCCGCCGCAATTTCCAGGGCGGCGCTCTCCCCTTGTACCGGGGTTGGATAGAGCATCACATGGAGCGCCCCGTGCCGGCGCCCGGCCACGTTGAGGAAGTCCCGAATGACCGCACCGGTAGGTGAAGTGATTATCCCGATACAGTGCGGGAAGGTAGGCAGAGGCTGCTTGCGGTCCGCCGCGAAAAGCCCTTCTTTCTGCAGCCTGGCCTTTAACTGCTCGAACGCGATTTGCAGCGACCCGGCGCCCACCGGCTCGACGAACTCGGCCACCAGCTGCATCTGGCCACGCTGTTCGTAGACCGAGACGCGCCCGCGCACCAGGATTTGCAACCCATCTTCCGGCCGGAAGCGCAGCAGCATCGCCTGCCGCCGGAAAAGCACCACCGGCAGCTGGGCCTCCCCGTCTTTCAGGGTGAAGTACATGTGGCCGGAAGGTGCTGGGCGGTAGTTGGAGATCTCGCCCTCGACCCACACGTCGGCGTACTCCCGCTCGATGTGGTTACGCACCTCGCCCACCAGCTGGCCCACCCTCCACACTCGCCGGAGAGCCGCGGGAGCTTCCGCAGCGGCAGCCTCAGGAAAAACCAGCCCGAGCTGGCTCAGCGATTCTTCCGGATTGGGCACAGTGCCTCCCAGCAAGCGAATTCGATATTACCGCCGAAAGCGGGAGAGTAAATAGAAGACCCCGGAGAGCAGGATACTGAGCAAAATCGATGTACCCAGGGGGACGTACACGGAGAAGTTCTTCCCCCGGAAAGAAATGTCTCCAGGAAGCCTGCCTAACGGGATGCCGGTTCGCCCCAGCAGCAGGAGCAAGCCACCGCCAATCAGCAGCAGCACCCCCAAACCGATGAGCAGCCGGCCCAAGTCATTCATGACTTCATTCTAATTTCAACTCGGGCCGAGGGGTCCCCGGTCGATGAGATGGGTTAGCTCCGCCAGCAGGACCTGCAGGCGTTCGATCTCCGTTTTGCCGGGTTTTCCGGATTGGCCAAATAGGACCTCCGCCTCCCGGGCGAGGTCCGTGCCTCGGGGCAGGCCGAAGGTGCCCAGCACTCCTGCGAGCTTGTGGGCGGAGTCCACCGCGTTCATCTGGGTGGCCTCATCCAGGCGGTTGTGGGCCAGCAGGTCTCCTGCGGTGCGCAGCAGAGCCGCCCGCTCCACCACCGTATGCCGGCTTCGATCCCAAAGAGCGGAGATCATGCTTTGCAGCTTTTGTTCCTGGCTCTGACCGGCCTCATCGGGGGAAATGCGGTCTTTGTGGGTCAAGGAATCATCCTTCTTTCCAGCCTAAGGCGGCTGAAATCTGCCGCGCCAGAGTGAGGGGATCAAAGGGCTTGAAAAGCGTCGCTGCCACTCCCATTTCGGCAAACTTACGCTGATCCGGGCCCTGTACTTTCGCCGTCAACAGCAACACGGGAATGTGGGAAGTGCTGCCGTTGGCCTTGAGTTTCAGCAGGGTGGTGGGGCCGTCCATCTCCGGCATCATCACATCCAGAAGGATGGCGTCCGGCTGTTCGGTACTGGCCCGTTCGATCCCCTGCTTCCCGGAACTGGCCAGCAAAACATCCCATCCAGCAACGGTTTCCAGGCTCATGGCCGCAACCTGCCGGATGTCGTCTTCGTCGTCAATGATCAAAATACGATGTGTCATAGGAAAGAATTATGAAGTTCTAACGGCCATCCTGAATATTGGGAGAAGGGCTTCCGTCCCATCCCAGTGGTACTTCGCTGGATGAATGCGGCACCCGCAGCATGGAGAGCACCAAGGTTTCCACATCCTGCGGTTGCACACGCGCCTTGGTCAGGAATTCGGTAGGTCCCAGCCGTAGCTTATTGCGTTCCACCTCATTCAAATCTTGTGCGGAATAGACCACCAGGGGAAGCTGCTTCATCTCCTGTTGCTGACGCAGCCAGTCGACCAGTCCAAAACCGTCGCCGTCGGGCAGTGCAATATCCAGAATCAGCAAGTCCGGTGGCGACGAAACGCACAACTCCATCGCTTTGCGTTGCGTGGAGGCGTGATGCACCTGAATGCCAGCCCGCTCGAAAGTAGCCAGGATGACCTTAGCCAGATCGGCATCATCCTCTACCAGTAACACACGCGAGGGCTGCCGTTCTACCTGCAGGACCCGGGAGAGGGCGGCCAACATCGATTCGGTATCCAGGGGCTGCTCCAGCCACGCGTCAGCTGATTTCTCTACCTCAGGATCGTTGAGCGCACCGAAAGCGCTCAAAACCACCACCGGGATGGCAGCCGTGCGGTGATCGTCGCGCAACAAATGCAGCGTCTCCCAACCGCGCAGGCTGGGAAGGCTCATATCCAGCAGGATGGCCTGGATTTGGGTTTGCCGGGCTATGCCGACAGCCTCGTCTCCACTGCCGGCTTCCAGGACGGAATAGCCATTCTGCCGCAGGCTTTCGGCCAGGGAAGCCCGCGTCTCCGGGTTTTCGTCGCAGACCAGAACAGAAGTAGCGTTGACCGTTGAGGTGGCCGACGTGCCACCCTGACGCGATGATTCCGCGTCGCGGGTCACCGAGGGCAGGAACATGCGGAAGGTAGAGCCCCGGTCGGCATTCCGTTCTGCCCAGATACGCCCGCCGTGTTGCATGACGATGGTGCGGCAAATGGCAAGGCCCAGTCCGGTTCCGCCCTTTTGCCTGGCGTCGGACGCATCCACCTGTTGGAAGCGGTCGAAAATCGATTCCAGCTTGTCCTTGGGAATGCCGCGTCCGTTGTCATGTACGCTCACCGTGACGCCATCCAGCAGTCGCTCAAGGGAAACCGTTACCTGCGAACCCGCCGGAGAGAACTTGATCGCGTTGCTCAGCAGGTTAGTCATCACCTGCTGCAGCCGGTCGGGATCCACTTCCACCTGGGCCGGGCCAGCTTCCAGCTGCAATTGCACTTTGGCGGCTTCCGCCATAGGTGTCATAGCGTCGATCGCCTGCCGCGCCAGCTCTTCCAGATCGCAATTGCGATAGGTGAGGGGAGCGCGTCCGGACTGCATGCGCTCCAGGTCGAGGATGTCGTTGATCAGCCGCACCAGGCGGTCGGAGTTGTTGACGGCGATCCGCAACAGATTCGACGCTTTCTCGCCCATCTCGCCCAGCAGACCGGTCGATAACAGCCCCAGCGACCCGCGGATGGAGGTGAGAGGAGTGCGCAGCTCATGGCTCACGGTGGAGACGAATTCATCTTTCATCCGGTCCAGGGCATAGCGCTGGCTGATGTCGCGGAAGCTGAGCACGCTGCCCACCGCTATGTTGTGCTCCACCATCGGCGTGACTGAGAACTCAACCGGGAACGAGGCGCCATTCCTGCGGTAAAACACGTCCTGCCCACTGGTCCCCTCGCGCACCATGAAGGCGCGTCCGGTGCGGCATTGATCCGAGCACTTTTCCCGCCCTTTGCGCTCTTCATGCACCACGGAATGGACGGTACGGCCGATGAGATCGAAGGCGTGCGCGCCGAGCATGCTGGCCGCCGCCGGGTTCACAAAGACGATGCGGCCGGCGGAGTCGGTGCCGAAGATGCCGTCGGCCACGGAGTTGAGAATCGACTCCTTCTGCCGGTTCAACTCTTCCAGCCGGCTCTCTTGCGCCGATCGCGCCATGAACTGGCCGATGGACGCGCAAACCGTTTCCACGGTGGCCATCATCTCGGTATCTTCGCGCTGTTTCTGGCGGCTGAAGAACTCGACCACCGCGATCACCTGGTTGCCGACCCGGACGGGAACACCCCACCCGGTGACCAGCCCGTCTGCCTGGGCCGATGTGGCGCGCAGAAAGTTGGTGTCCTCGCCGCAGGTCTTCGATCCAGCAGGGGCTTTCTGCCGCCCATATCTGGCCTGGCAGGTCTTTGCCCTTTTGCAGTACGCGCCCGATGCTATCCCGGTGAAACTCGGTGCAGGCGCGATCGGGAGCATACCAGCCCGCCAGGTAGCGGCAGTGATGGTCGCTGCTGACGAACCAGAGTCCCGCCATATCAAAGCCCAGGTTGGTTCCCAGAGACTCCAGCATGGCCGGCAGGGCCTCGTCCGAGGTGGTGGATTCGCCCACCACCTGGCTAACCGCCAGCTGCATCGCCAATCTGCGTTCGCGCTGATATTGCTGCTGTGACATCGCGGAAGATGCAGCGCACGGAAACCGGCTCGCCGCGATCCTGGCGGCAGCTCAAGCTCGCTTCCAGCTCGCGATACATCCCGTTTGAGTCCTGGACCCGCAAGTTCGCGCGATCGATCCGTTCACCGCGCAGCGCCCGGTCGAACAGGCTGGCTGCATTGGCTTGCATTTCCGGCGGAAAGGCAGCCTCAAAGCTGATCAGGCTTTCAAAGGCGGCCGCGCTCTTGCCAAAGCACGTCTGCCACGCCGGGTTGACGTAGAGGTACTTGGCCCGCGGGCTCAGGGTGGCAATCATTTCCTGCGAGTTATCGAACAGGTCGCGGTAGCGCTCTTCGCTCTCGCGCAGCGCGTGCTCGGCCCGCTTGGTGGCCGTGAGGTCTGTGGCGATGGCCAGCAGCCCGGTCAACGCGCCTTCTGCATTCCTGACCGCGGAGAGGTAGACCATGGCCGGAAAGGTAGTCCCATCTTTCCGGCGGCAAAGGATCTCAAAGCCCCGCACGCGGCTTACCGGGAAGCTGGTGACGTACTGCACATAGTGCTTCAGCTCCGGTGAGACGCTCTCCAGATCGATCATGGGAGAGCGGTCGAGCCGGGAAACCAGCAGCTGCCCTACCCGTTCCAGTTCACCTTCGGGGAAGAGATCGTGGGCATTGAGCTGGCCCAGGACCTCATGGAAGCGATAGCCCAGCATCCGTTCGGCGGCGGGATTGAAAATGAGCAGGTTGCCCTGCAGGTCGGTGGCCAGGATCATGGGCCCGGCGGAGTCCAGGATGCTTCGCTGCAACTGGGCTACCTGTTGCACCTGCCATTCCGCCTCATCCTGGCGGCCGGCATTGAGGAAGGTGTGTACGCAGAGAGCGATCAGCAGTACCTGGGCACAGGCCCACGCGATCACGGCAGCAGAAAAAGTGCCGCCACGGCCCAGCAGCAGTACCAACCCGCCGTAGGCGGAGAGCAGCAAGCGCAACCGCGAAAAATATGGTGGAAGGCAGCCTATCTCGAAGCCAGGTCACTCGTACTCGATCGATGCGGGTCTGGTTAACGAGCTCTCGCCTAGTCAGGTGTCCCAACTACCAATAGAGACAAAACTGGCCCATGCTACACGCTAACTGTCCGGAGTATAGGCGTCGGATTCTGGCCTAGACAGTGACTACCCGGAGTCCACGGTGCATGTAGAAAGAACTCACGCATCTCCAACGGGTCGGATCGGGGGAAAACCGCAGTCGAATGAGCAGCACGTTCCATAGTGTGAGATCGCGGACGCGCTGGCTCCTTGGTTCAGGGGCCATTTCAGAACTACCGTGTCTCTGTGGGGAGAAAACCGGCCAGCGGTTCACTCCCGTTTTGAAACTTTTAACTGCGACGGAACGGAATCACGTTGACACGGCTCTCAACGAATCTGTCTGACAGGGCCGACATGCGGCCAAGGGACCAGAATCCGACAAAAAGCAATGCATAAGTGAACCCGGCAACACCAAGAAGCAGAGACAAGATAGAACCCCCAAGTATTCAAGTCACAGCGCTTGGGGGATGCCTCGAAGTATACCCATCCGTGCGGGCGAAACTATAGAAAAAGAAAGAGTTCGGCTGCTACTTTAGTACCACCGTGCGTGACTCCGGGCTCCGGCGTTGGTTACTAGGCCGTGACCGGCTCCAGCAGACGTGACCAGCGGCGTTGCTTGCGCTGCGCATGTGCCTTCTTATGATACGCATAGCCCGTAATCATGGGCAACGCCAAGGTCGCTTCGCTGTACACCATCTGTTCGAACGTGGTGTCGACCTTGCCCCAGGAGCTCGCTTCCTTGAGCGTGCTGGAGGAGAGCGCTCCGTCGCGCACATCGGCAACCGTGATCTGGATCGCATACTTATGCATCGGCGCATCCAGGCCGAGGATCTCGGCCGCGACCACGATATCCTGCGCAAAGTTCTTGGGTACCCCGCCGCCGATCATGAGCAGGCCGGTCGTCGGGTTGGCGATTTTCAGTTGAGTCAACTCGTAGAAGTCCTTGACCGAGTCGATGGAGACTTTGGGCTTGTCGCCCCGGCCGTGCTGGTGCGCGACCAGGCCGAAACCGGCCGAGCAGTCACTGAAGGCGGGCACGAAAATCGGCACATCCATCTGGTAGGCGGAATAGATGATGCTGTCGACGCCGCCCTTTTCCGGAGTCTTACCTTGCTTTTCCAGGTAGGCGCCCATCTCGCGGATGAATTCACGCGAGCTGTAGGGGCGGGGGTCGAGGGAGTCGGCAATGATCTTGCAGGTGTCGTCGCACAGCCGCAGCTCTTCCTCGTCGATAAGGGTGTCGTAGATGCGATCGATCATCAATTCGCGCAGGGTGGCGTCTTCCGTCCCCTGGCGGTAGAGGTCGTCGGCGATCCAATGCTTATATCCCAGAGCCTCGAAGAAATCCTGATCCACGATGTTGGCGCCGGTCGAGACCACGGCGTCGACCATGTTGTTGCGGATCAGATCGACAAAGATTTGTTTCAACCCGGCGCTGATCAGCGATCCGGCCAGGCAGAGAATCACCCCGCAATCCTGGTCGCGCAGCATGCGCTCGTAGATGGAAGCAGCCCGGGCAAGGTCACGGGAGCTGTACGCCATGGACTTGCATGGCATCCACCAGCGGAACAACATTGTGCTGCTTGATATCGATGTGCTGGATCGGGGAAGTGAGAAGCTCTTTTTTCGTAGGCATAGCTCATCAAGAATAGCAAAGCGAAACCACTGTGCTTGTTAATTTCCGCTGGAAATGACGGGCAGAAGAGCCACCAGCAGGCTGGTCAATTGGGCCTGCACCCGCGCTCCCGTCTCCATGACCTCCTGGTGGTTGATCGGCTGATCCAGAATGCCGGCCGCCATATTGGTGACGCAGGAAATTCCCAGTACCTCGATGCCCATATGGCGGGCAACGATGACCTCGTGGACGGTGGACATGCCGACCATATCGGCGCCCCACTCGCGAAACGCGCGGATCTCCGCCGGCGTTTCAAAGCTGGGGCCGGATAGGCTCAGGTAGACGCCTTCCTCGAGCTCGGCCGCGGAGTGGGCCAGGTGACGGAGCCGTTTCGAATACGCTTCCGTCATGTCAAAGAAGCGAGGCCCGAGGCGTTCGTCATTCGCACCCGAAACCGGATTGCGGCCGCTGAAGTTGATGTGATCGGAGATCAGCACCAGCTGACCCTGGTGGAGATCGAGCCGGATACCGCCCGCGGCATTGGTGACGATCAGGGTGGTGATGCCCAGCCGTCCCAGGACGCGAACGGGAAATGTAACTTCTTCCGGACCGTACCCTTCGTAGGCGTGGACGCGGCCCTGCATCACCACGACGGGCATGCCGGCGACGGTGCCGGCCAGCAGGCGGCCGCTATGACCTTCCACCGTGGGCCGGGGAAAGTGCGGAATGTCCTGATACGCAATGGCAACGGGCTGCTCCACGCGCTCCGCGAACGATCCCAGCCCGGAACCAAGCACGAGCGCTACCCGCGGAGTCACGGCGATGCGCTCGCGGACAAAAGCAGCCGCTTCTTCAGCCCTCTCAAAGATGCCCTGTGCCAATGCTTCTCCCTCGAACTCCCAACCTCTCCCTCGAATGCTCAGGTACTGGACGGGTGCCCCATGTTCGCCCCAGCGTACATGGGCTGAAAATGAATTTTTCCAATGCTTTTATTCAACCTCACCGAAACTGTAGGCGGTCTTTCTCATGGTTTGGCGAAAACGTTGAAGGGCTGCACCCTGTCTTTTTGGGCCAATGTACGCTGGAGCGAACATTGGGCACCCGTCCAGGGGGAGAAACCGCTCCTACCGCAACAACACACTCACAATCGAAGCCGACATCAAATTAGCCATCGTCCCCGCCAGCATCGCGCGCAATCCCAACCGCGCCAGATCATTGCGCCGGTTCGGCGCCAGCGCGCCGATACCGCCAATCTGCATCCCGATCGAACTGAAATTAGCAAACCCGCACAGGGCAAACGTTGCAATCGTGAACGACCGGAAATCGAGCGAAGACTTCTGCGCTCCCAACAGCGCGTACGCCACCAGTTCGTTGGTCACCGTGCGCGTGCCCAGAAGATTGCCGACCAGATGTGCGCTATGCCACGGAACCCCAATCAGCCACGCAACGGGAGCGAACAGAAATCCCAGAACCGTATTCAGGCTGTCGGGGAATGGAATATGGTGCCCGCCCAGCCAGTTATGAATGCCGCCAAGCATGCCATTCAGCAACCCGATCAGCGCCAGGAAAGAGATCAGCATGATGCCCACGTTGAACGCCAGCCGGCCGCCGTCGATCGTGCCGCGGGCAATCGCACCTAGCAGATTCTCCTCCCGGTGCTCTTCGTTGACCGGCATGGTGACCCGCCCCATGGTGGCTGGCGTGTGCGTTTCCGGAACCAGCATTTTGGCCATCAGCACGGTGCCCGGTGCGGTCATGATCACCGCAGCCAGCAGATGCTTCGCCTCAATCCCGTAGAGGATGTAAGCCGCCATGATGCCGCCGGAGACGTGCGCCATGCCGCTGGTCATGATGGTCATCAGTTCCGACTGCGTGGCGCCCGGCAAGAACGGCCGAATACTGAGCGGGGCCTCCGTCTGCCCCATGAAGATGCTCGCCGCCACGTTCAGCGACTCGGCGCCGCTGATACGCATGGTCAGCTGCATCAGGCGAGCCATGCCTTTGATCACTATCTGCATGATCCCCAGGTGATATAGCACGGCGAAAAAAGCAGAGATAAAGATGATGGTGGGCAGCACCTGGAAAGCGATGATGAGCCCATAGGAGGAGTGCTGCTTACCCAACTCGCCGAAGACGAATCCGGAGCCGACAAATGCATAGGCCAGCATGCGGTTCACCGCGTCTCCCGCGGCGGCCAAGGCGCGCTCGCCGGCGTCAAAGCGCAGCACCAGCACGGCAAACATCCACTGCAACCCCAGGCCCCATGCGGCGGTACGCCAGCGGATGGCCTTCCGGTTGGTCGAAAGCAGCCATGCCACCGTTAAGATTGCCACCAGTCCCAGCAACCCGGTAAATCGTCCCAAGCCTGACTCCTTACCTCACGAATTTGAAGCGATAGGGAAAACTTCTTCGAAGCGATAGTCTTCCCACCCCGCCTGACCGCGGAAGATGATCCGGGAGGCCGGCAGCATGAACTCGCTCAACACCTGCAAACAAGCCCCACACGGAGGACTGGCCGCCTGGTTCAGGTTGGTGATGGCACACGCAAGCACGCGCATTTCCGGCCCATGCTCCGCCACCGCGCGAACCACAGCGGACCGTTCTGCGCAAATGGTCAAACCATAGGACGCGTTCTCGACATTAGCGCCGGTCACCATCGCGCCGTTCTGCAGCAGCAGGGCGGCGCCCACGCGAAACTTGGAATAGGGCGCATACGCGTGGTCCGCTGCATCGGCTGCCTGACGTGGTCAACTGGCGCAGCAGCTCCGGGGTAAATCCATTTTCACCTGGGCTTGCATCGTCCCCTGAGCCTAACGGCAGCTGGACCACGACGCAACAGGAGTTCTCCCACGACTGCGTCTTAATCCCGCAACAGATCAATACTGTACTGATCGCGACCCACTACAAATGCTGGTGCCCCGTTCTCGCTTGTTTTTCGCAAGATGTGGGATACCACTGCTCTCAACCGCGCAACATGCAATCCCCCAAGATTTGCAGCCCATGAAACCCCGGTGCAACCCAACTCCCCAAACAGCTATCCTTGAAGCAGCACTTCTATGGCGGCAAAGAAGCAAACTCGACCACCAAGCCCAGCGACGCCCTGGCTCTTTTCCACCCCGTGACGGCGGCCTGGTTTCGCGCCGTCTTCGAGCAGCCAACCGCCCCTCAGCGACTGGGCTGGCCGGCCATCGCCCGCGGCGAAAATACCCTGATCCTCGCCCCCACCGGCACCGGCAAAACCCTGACCGCTTTTCTCTGGTGTCTCGACCGGCTCATGTTGCACCGGGCCGCGGATGAGACCGAAGGCTGCCGCGTAATCTACCTCAGCCCCCTGAAAGCCCTGGCCGTGGATGTGGAACGAAACCTGCGCTCCCCCTTAGCCGGCATCGCCAACATGGCCCGCCAGGCCGGAGTTGCCTTCCACCAGCCGGAAATCAGTATCCGTACCGGTGACACATCGCAAAAGGAACGAAGCCAGTTCCGCCGCCACCCGGCCGAGATTCTGATCACCACGCCGGAGTCGCTGTACCTGCTGCTCACCTCAGACGCCGCCGCCAGCCTGCGCCGCGTCGACACCGTGATCATCGATGAGATCCACGCCGTCGTGCCCACCAAGCGCGGCGCGCACCTGGCCCTCTCGCTCGAACGGCTCGAGGCCATCACCGAAGGCCGGGTGCAGCGGATCGGTCTTTCCGCCACTCAACGCCCACTGGAAGAGGTAGCGCACTTCCTCGGGGGGCTCATCGACCCCTGCGGAGACACCGGAAAACGATGGCCCGGAAGCTGACGAAGACTCTCCGCTGGTCGCGTATCGCCCGGTCACCATCGTCGACGCCAGCGAGCCCAAGAAGCTGGACCTGCGCATTGAAGTTCCGGTCGAGGACATGGCCCGCATGGGCCAGAAGGAGGAGCTGCCCAGCGGAGCCGCTTCGCCAGGGCCCAAGCGGACTTCCATCTGGACCGCCATCCATCCCCGCCTGGTCGAGATCATCCGCGAGCGCCACTCCACCATCATCTTCGTCAACAGCCGGCGCATCGCCGAACGGCTGGCCGGCGCGATCAACGAACTGGCCGGCGAGCAACTGGCCCGCGCTCACCACGGCTCCCTCGCCGCCGCGCAACGATCCGAGATCGAAGAACAGTTGAAGGCCGGGCGTCTGCGCGCGCTGGTCGCCACCTCTTCACTCGAGCTTGGGCATCGATATGGGCGCGGTCGACCTGGTGATCCAGATTGAAGCGCCCCCTTCCGTAGCCAGCGCCATGCAGCGCATCGGCCGGGCCGGGCACAGCGTGGGCGCAGCCAGCGAAGGCGATCATTTTTCCCAAATATCGCGCCGACCTGGTTGCCTGCGCCGCGGTCACTCGCGCCATGCACGAAGGCCTGGTGGAATCCACCCGCTTTCTGCGCAACCCGCTGGATGTGCTGGCGCAGCAGATCGTCGCCATCGTGGCTCAGCCTCCGGCGGTCACCGGTTCGCCGCTTGCCGAGCGGGAAATTCCCGTGGAAGAAGTCTTCCGCCTGATTCGCGGCGCCGCGCCCTTCAGCAGCCTCACCCGCACCGCGTTCACCGGCGTGCTCGATCTGCTGGCCGGCCGCTATCCCTCCGACGAATTCGCCGACCTTCGGCCGCGCATCACCTGGGACCGCACGCGCGACACCCTGACGCCGCGCGAAGGGGTCAAGATGCTGGCCATCCTGAACGGCGGCACCATTCCCGATCGCGGGCTCTACGGCGTATTTCTCTCCGGTACGGAAGGCAAGCCGATCCGCGTCGGCGAGCTCGACGAGGAGATGGTTTTCGAAAGCCGCACCGGCGATACCTTCATCCTGGGCGCGTCGACCTGGCGCATCGATGAAATCACCCACGACCGGGTGCTGGTGTCGCCGGCGCCGGGCCAGCCCGGCAAGATGCCGTTCTGGCATGGAGACAACGCCGGCCGCCCGCTCGAGTTCGGCCGCCGCATCGGCCAACTGGTGCGTGAGCTGCGAGACATGCCGCGCAACGCCGCCTTGAGCCGCCTTAACCCGCGAGCACGATCTGGACACCATGGCGGCGGAAAACCTGATCCGCTTTCTCGCCGACCAGGAAATTGCTACCACCGTGGTTCCAGATGACCGAAACATCGTCATCGAACGCACGCGCGACGAAATGGGCGATTGGCGCGTCTGCGTGCTGACCCCGTTCGGCAGCCGCATTCACGCGCCCTGGGCCATGGCGATCACCGGCCGCATTCGTGCCAGTGGCGGTGCGGATGTGGAAGCGATGTGGGGCGACGATGGTTTCGTATTGCGCTTTCCTGACAGCGATGCCCCGCCGGACTCGGAAATGATTCTGATCGAGGCGGAAGAAGCCACCGACCTGGTGCTGCGCCAGCTCAGCGGCACCGCGTTGTTCGCGGCCAAATTCCGCGAGAGCGCAGCGCGGGCACTGCTGCTGCCGCGCCGGCGCGCGCAGGGCCGCGCGCCTTTGTGGCAGCAACGCAAGCGAGCCTACGATCTGCTCTCTGTCGCCTCCCGCTATCCCTCATTTCCCATACTGCTCGAGGCCTATCGCGAGTGCATGCGCGACGTCTTCGATATGCCTGCGCTGCTCGAAACCCTGCGCGCCATTCGCCAGCGCAATGTGCGCGTGCATGTCGCCGACACCCGCACTCCTTCGCCGTTTGCTTCTTCGCTGCTCTTCAGCTACGTCGCCAATTACATTTACGACGGCGATGCGCCGCTGGCCGAGCGCCGCGCCCAGGCCCTCTCCATCGATCAGGAACAGTTACGTGACCTGCTGGGCGACGCCGACCTGCGCGAGCTGCTGGATGCCGATGCCATTCACGAGGTGGAAGAGCAGCTTCAGGGTCTGCTCGAAACGCAGCGCATGCGCTCCGCGGACGGCATCCACGATCTGCTGCTGCGCATTGGCGATCTTTCACGCGAGGAGCTGCAGCGCCGCCTCGCTGATCCCGGTCTCATCAACGAAGTAGACCGGCTGCTTCGCAGCCGCCGCCTGCTGGAGATCAAGATTGCCGGGGAGAAGCGGCTGATCGCGGTGGAGGATGCAGCGCGCTATCGCGACGCGCTGGGCATTCCGCTGCCTCCAGGAATCGCGGCAGCGTTGCTGCAGCCGGTCGAGGCGCCGGTGCTGGAACTGGTTCGCCGTTTCGCCCGCACCCATGGCCCCTTCACCCTGCGCGAGGTGTCGCCAGCACTTTCCACTGGATACGCAACAGGTCGAAAGCGTATTGAACACGTTGCTGTTGGATGGCCGCATCGTGGAAGGAGGGTTCCGCCCCGGCGGGGTCTACCGCGAGTGGTGCGATGCCGAGGTGCTGCGCCTGATCCGCCGCAAATCGCTGGCCCGTCTGCGCCGCGAAGTGGAACCCATCGAGCAGCAGGCACTGGAGCGGCTGGCGACGCACTGGCAGGGCGTGCTGCAACGCAGGCGTGGCCTCGATGCCTTGCTCGACACCATCGAGCATCTGCAGGGCGCGCCGCTGGCCGCCTCTTTGATCGAAACTTCGATTCTTCCTGCGCGCCTGGCTAACTATTCCCCGGGAAGCCTGGACACCCTGATCGCCGCCGGCGAAGTCGCCTGGGTGGGCCTCGATTCGTTGGGTGAGCATGATGGGCGCATCGCCCTGTTCTTGGCCGATAAACTCCGGCTCCTGCTGCCTCCGCGTCCAGCACCGCTTCCAGAAAATCCGCTGAGCCCGCGGGAACTCGCGCTCTGGAGCAACTGGCTCGCACCGGCGCAGCTTTCTTTGCTCAACTGCATGAGGCTGTCGGCGGAGGGTATCCGGGCGAAACCCTCGATGCGCTGTGGAGCCTGGTGTGGCGCGGCCTGGTGACCAATGACACCTTTCACGCCTTGCGCGCGTACGTTGCCCGGCCCGCTTCGTCGCGCCAACCCAAGCGGCAGCACAACCTGCCCTCCTTCCGTTCGCGCCGAACCACTCCACCCAGCGCCCAGGGCCGTTGGAGCCTGGTGCCCGCATCACTCGCTTCGCCCACGGAATGGAGCCACGCCTTCGCCAACCAGTTGCTCAATCGCTATGGCGTGCTCACCCGCGAGTCGGCTGCGACCGAAAACCTGCCCGGAGGATTCAGCGCCATCTACGACGTGCTCAAGGCGCTCGAAGAAAGCGGCCGCATACGCCGCGGCTATTTCGTGGCGGGCTTGGGCGCCACGCAGTTTGCTCTGCCCGCGGCGGTCGACCTGCTGCGCTCGCTGCGCACCGGGCCGCCGCTCGAAAAACCGGAAATGGTAACACTCGCGGCTACCGATCCCGCGAATCTGTATGGCTCAGTGCTCCGCTGGCCGGCAGGTGAAGAGGAAGATGGCCCGCGCGATGCTTACGCGCAGCGTGGGAGCCAGCGTGGTCCTCCGCAACGGAGAATTGGTGGCTTATCTGCGCCGCAGCAACCCCAGCCTGCAGATCTTCCTGCCCGCCGACGAGCCGGAGCGCTCTATCACTGCCCGCGACCTGAGCGCATTTCTCGCCACCCTGGCGCAGCAGGATATGGAACGCCGCGAAGACCAGCGAGGCGGCATGCTGATATCGACCATCAACGGTCAGCCGGCGGGGCAGCATTTCCTCGCTTCTTTCCTCCAGGATGCTGGTTTCCATATAGCGCCGCAGGGCCTCAATTACCGGCGCGCCCTGCTGGCTGTCGCGACGCCCAATGCCTGAAGGCGATACCATCTTTCGCTCGGCGCGCGCTCTGCAGCAGGCGCTTGCCGGTCAAAACGATCAACCTTTTTGAGACCGCCTACGCACCGCTGGCCAGCGTGAACGACCAAAGCCCGGTGGCCGGCCGCACGGTCGAGCAAGTGGAGTCGCGCGGAAAATGGCTGCTCATCCATTTCTCCGGCGATCTGATTCTTGCTACCCACATGCTGATGAGCGGCAGCTGGCACATCTATCGCGTGGGCGAGCGCTGGAAGCGCGCCCGCAGCCATATGCGGATCGTGCTGGGCACTGCTCGATCTCGTAGCCGTCGCTTTCGATGTCCCGATGGCCCGCTTTTACACCGCACGCACTCTGGAGCGGTTCGCGGGAGTGGCCGGACTGGGACCAGATTTGCTGGGCAAGCAATTCGCCGCGGATGAAGCCGCCGCGCGGCTGCTGGAGCACAGCGACGAAGAGGTAGGCAATGTCCTACTCAACCAGCGGGTCATGGCCGGCATCGGCAACGTCTTCAAATCCGAAATTTGCTTTGCCTGTGGAGTGAATCCCTTCCGCAAGGTCGCCACCCTTGCGTCAGCAGGAGATGGACTGCCTGCTGGCGACCGCGCGCCGTTTCCTCGCCGCCAACGTTGCCGAAGGCGCCCAGGACGGCATCGTGACCTACACCGGAGGCCGCCGCACCACAGGCTCAAGCAATCCCGCAGCCAGGCTCTGGGTCTATCACCGCGGAGGCGAAGACTGCCGCCGCTGCGGAACCACCATCCTCACCCGCAAGCAGGGCATCGGCGCCCGCTCCACCTTCTGGTGCCCGGACTGCCAAAAGTCTTAAAGAAGACGGCAGTCAAGCAAGAGCCGCCGTAACGTGTCAGCTGAAGATAGGCCGCCACACAATCCTGGATATTCTTCAGCCGTCCCTACGGGACTAGTCTTCCTTTCGAAATCGATCCCAGGACTGGCGTCCTGGGTATATCGTGAATGATGATTAAAGTCCCGAAGGGATGACTGAAGACTGGCCGCGACATCATCCTGGACAGTCTTAACCCGTTCCTGCGGGGCTGGACTCGTGAATCCCAGCAAGTCACCAAAGCCTAATGAGGCTGGGACGGATCCGGCTGCTGTTGCTTATTATCGTTATCGCCCTTGCCAAACAACTTCGCGAAGAAGCCTTTTTTCTTCTTTTTCTGCTCGTCCGGTGGAGGCGGTGCCGGTCCTGGTTGCGTCGCGGCAGCTGTCGCCTGCGTGCCTGTCGCTTGCGCGGGCAAAGCCGGCATTCCATTTGCCGGGTGCTCCGGGGCCGACCGGGGGTTCCTTGCCGATACCAAAAATCTTCTGGAAAACATTGCGCTGATCGCCCGCGCTCTGGTCGCAGGTCTGGGTGGGCGCGGTGCCGTCGAGGAAAACGGCGTCGTAATCCTGCGGACAACTGGCATCTGCAAGCAGGTTCGTCACTTTATCCAGCCGCACGGTCGAGACCCCAGGGGGAGTAGGGAACTGGCGGGTATCGGAGTATTGCGGCAGCTTGACCGCGTGCTTCATGAAGTCAGCCCAGATCGGAGCCGCTGCCTTACCGCCCTCCATCTTCATATCCGTATAGTCGTCATTGCCGATCCACACCACACACAGCAGGTTGCTGGTAAAGCCGGCGAACCAGGCATCGTGCGAAGTGCCGGTTTTCCCGGCCGCGGGGGCAGTGAAGCCATGGGCTCGAATCGTGGCGCCCGTGCCGGCGTTGATCACGTTCTCCATCAGCGCCAGCGTCAGATAGGCGACCCGCGGATCAAGAATCGGCTTGGAGTTCGGCGGATAGTCGTTGAGCACGTCGCCAGAGGCCGAGCGGATCGAAGCCAGCAACCAGGGATCGATCCTGACCCCGCCGTTGGCAAAAGTGGTGTAGGCGCCGGCCATCTCGAGCGGCGTGGCTCCGTAGGCGCCTAGGGCCACCGAGGGCGTGCCGCGAGCGGACTTGATCCCGGCATCCCGCGCCAGAGCAGCTACATTGTTGTAACCCACCATCTGCGCCAGAGACACAGTCGCGTTGTTCTGCGAGAACTGCAGCGCGGTTCGAGCGGTGATGTCCCGTGTAACGCGTGTCGTTGTGATAATTGCCCGGGGCGTAGCCGCCTTCAAACGTGGTCAGGTCGTTGTTGAGCATGGTGATGGCGGTAAAGACACCGCTCGGCCTTCCCGGATCGGGCGGCGCAGGATCGGAGGAAACCAGCTCCTCGCGTGGGCGGTCCCTGCGGCCGGCGGCTGGGTGAGGACAGTGCCGGCCAGGCTGGTGTTGAAAGCGGCGGCGTAGACAAAGGGCTTGAAGATCGATCCGGTGGGCCGGTTGGAAACTGCATGATCGAACTGGCTGGCGCCATAGTTCCGTCCCCCGACCAGAGCCAGCACCTGCCCGGTGTGCGGATTCAGCGCCACCAACGCCACCTGGGGATAAATGATCGGCGAGTCATCCCCCGCTTTCACCCGGCGCGCATGCAGCTTCTCCACCTGCACGTCGACCGCCTTCATGCCTTCGGCCACCGCTTCGGTGGCCACGCGCTGCAGATCCGGATCGAGCGAGGTGTAGATGCGCAGGCCTTGATGGTTGAAATCCGCATCTCCCAGGTGCTGCACCAGCCGGTCGCGCACCAGGTCGACGAAGTACGGCGCCTCGCCGGCATCGACGTTCATCGGGGCCAGATTCAGCGGCTCGGCCTTGGCTTCGATCGACTTCTCCTTGGTGATCTTGCCCGTTTCCACCATGGCATCCAGCACCATGTTGCGGCGCTGCATGGCCCGATCCGGATGGCGATAGGGATTGAGATAGCTGGGATGCTGGATCATGCCGGCAAGCATCGCGCATTGCGCCAGGTCCAGCTGCCGCACGTCTTTGCCGAAGTAGGTCTGCGCCGCCTGTCCAAAGCCGTTGATGGCAAAGCTTCCCTGCTGTCCCAGCGGGATCTCGTTGGCATAGAGCTGAAAGATCTGTTGCTTGTTAAAGCGGTTTTCCAGCTGAAAAGTGATGGCGATTTCGATGATCTTGCGCTTCAGCCGCTTCTCCGGTGTCAGGAAGAAGCCGCGCGCGAGCTGCATGGTGAGCGTGGAGCCGCCCTCCCGCCGCCGGCCCGCCCGCAGATCGTCGCGCAGAGCCCCCAGCAGCCGGAAGTAGTCGACGCCGCCGTGCTCAAAGAAACGCCGGTCTTCGATCGAGGTGACGGCATTGACCAGATTGGGTGGCAGTTCGTTGAACGTGACCAGGCGGCGCTTGGTGCGGTTCTGCCCTTCGGAAAGCCCGGTGATCAGCTGCGGTTCCAGCTCGTAAGCGTCCAGCTGCTGGCCGCCATCGCCGGAGATCCGGCTGACCATACCTTTATCGAAGGTGACGGTCGCGCCCTGCTCGGAGTGGTACGACTGCGGGCCCGGTTGGATCGTGATGCTGCCGATCGTTCAGCGAATAGGTTCCCATGCGCGATTGTCGCGATCGCCATCTCCGCTGTAGCCGGCGTCGCGTAACTCCTGGGCGATCGTCTGCGCGGTCAACTTCTGCCCGACGCGTACTTCCTTCGGCGCGGCATAGATCTTGGCCGTTTGCTCAAAGAGCGGCTTCTGCAGCCGCTCATCCACGATGTGCCGGTATTTGAAGTAGTAGTAGCCGAAGATCGATTCGCCCACCACCAGGCCCAGCAGCAGCGTGCCCCCCACCACCAGCAGGATGATGTTGCGCACCGGGTGCTTCAGCAAGCTCTCGCGGACAACCTTGATTTTCACTGCCAAATTAGCCACTCCGCTACGGCACTCAGACGGCTTCCGCGTCAGACGAGTTCTTGCACCCGCTGGACGATCTCCGCGATAGGAACGTCCTGGCTGGTCGCTGTGGAGCGCGTTACCAACTCCAGCCGCCCCTCCGCCGCCTTCTTGCCTACATTGATCCTGAAGGGAATTCCGACCAGGTCTGCATCCTTAAATTTGACACCCGCCCGCTCGTCTCTGTCATCCAGCAAAACCTCAAAACCCGCCTCCTCGAGCTTCAGAGCTACCTGCTCACCGGTGGCCACCAGCTGCGCGTCGCCCATATTGGTAACGGTCACAACTACATCAAAGGGAGCAATGGACCGGCCCAGCCAGAAACCGTTGGCGTCGTGGTTTTGTTCAATGGCTGCGGTTAGGATGCGTTCTATCCCGATCCCGTAGCAGCCCATGATCGGCGTCACTTCCTTGCCATTGGGGTCCAAAACCCGGACCCCCATGCCGTCGGAGTACCGGTAACCCAGCTTGAAGATGTGCCCCACTTCGATAGCTTTGGCCACCTTCAGCGGGCTTCCAGGCACCGCCGGGCACTGCGGGCAGCTCTCCCCCTCCGTCACGTTGCGGACATCGGCTGTCAGGGTGGGGATGAAATCGCGCCCCGGGGTCACATTGCGCAGATGATATTCCTCCCGGTTGGCGCCGGCGACCAGATTGCGGCGACCTTCGAGAGCGTCGATCCAAGATGACCGTCACTTTCCCAGCCTCCGCCTGTTCGCCGGCGGCCAGGGTATCAAGACCGATGGGCCCCAGGTAACCGGCTGGGGCATGGAAAGTATTCAGGATCTCCTCGGGAGTCATGGGCCGCAGTTCGCGGGCGCCCGGAAACAGCCCGGTCAGCTTGGCCAGGTTGAGGGTGTGGTCGCCGCGCAGGAATACCACCACGGGGCTGGCGATTTCCGCCGCCCCCGCCTTGGCCGCCTGGGTCAAAGCCATGTAAGCCATGGTCTTAATCTGATGAACCGGACCAAGTTCAAGAACGCCCCTACGTCTTCGATGGTGCGCCGTCCCGGGGTATGGACCAGTTCCGGCGGTGCATCCCCGGGCAGATCTTCGACCGGCGGAAGCTGCGAGGTTGCCTTATCCATATTGGCCGCATAGTTGCAGGCGGGGCAGCTGGCGATCAGGTCTTCGCCCGCTTCGGCGTACACCATGAACTCCTGCGACTGGGAACCACCCATGGCTCCGGAATCTGCCTGCACGGCGACGAAGTTGAGACCGCTGCGGGTGAGAATCGCGCGATAGGCGGCATCGTGCTTCTTGTAGCTGACATCCAGGCCGGCATCGTCCAGGTCGAAGGAATAACTGTCCTTCATGATGAACTGACGCACCCGCAGCAGGCCCGCTCTCGGCCTCGGCTCATCGCGGAATTTGGTCTGAATCTGGTACCAGATCTGGGGCAGCTGCTTGTAGCTGCGCAGCTCCTTGCGGGCGATGTCGGTCATGACCTCTTCTTCGGTCATGCCCAGCACCAGCCACGCGCCCTTGCGGTCCTGCAGCTTGAACAGGTTCTGGCCCATGACCGTCCATCGCCCGCTCTCCTCCCACAACTCACGGGGGTGCAGTGCTGGCAGCAGGAATTCCTGCCCAATGCGGTCCATCTCTTCGCGGACAATGGCTTGAATCTTGTTGATGGAGCGCTGGCCGAGAAACAGGTAGGAGTAGATGCCGGCGCCGAGTTGACGGATATATCCGGCGCGCAATAGAAATTTGTGGCTGGCTACCTCGGCATCGGCCGGGGCTTCACGCAGAGTAGGGATGAAAAGCTTCGACCAACGGTGCATTCAGGGGATACTTTCTCCGGGCAAACGTCTTTCAATTCTAAATGGTTCAGCGATCGGCCGCCGTATTCACCGGACTGTCATCAAACCGGGACCGCCCCTTTTTACAATCACGGATGCTATGTATAACGAACCTTTGACCTTCGAAGTTGTTCCCGGCAAAACGGCGGATACCCGCATCTTTCGCTTGCACGGACCGATCACCCTCGCCAATCTCTTCGATTTTCAGAAGGTCCTCAACGCCGGCACCGAGAAACTCACCATCATCGATTTTACGGAATCGGAATACATGGACTCAGCTGGGCTGGGGGCCCTCCTTAACTACTACGTCTCCGGCAAGCGCCAAGGCCGCACCCTCCGTCTGGTAGCAGTCAACTACCGCGTAGCTGAGCTCCTGAAGTTAACCAGCTCCCACACCCTGATCAAAACCTACGACACAGTAGAAGCCGCGGAATCCGCAACGTCCTAACTTCCGGACGAGTTTGCCCTCCGGGAAAAAACGGACGGGTGCCCCAGGTCTCGCGTTTGAGACCTGGGATCCCTGCAATCGATCTTAATGGAGGCGCTACTCTTTCCCGTGCCGGTCTAGATCAACTCCAGTCCCCACAGATCGTGCAGATGCAGCACGCCAACAACAACCCTGCTGCCCTCCACAACCACCAGCGAAGTAATCTTCTTCTCCTCCATCATGCTCAAACCTTTAGCGGCAAACTCATCCGGACCGATCGTCTTAGGCGTCCCATTCATGGCATCACCCGCGGTCATACCCAGCGCATCCGGTCCCTTCGCCTCCAACAGCCGGCGCAAATCCCCATCACTCATGATGCCGACCAGGGTCGTGCCGTCGGTAACCGTAGTCATGCCTAAACCCTTGCGGCTCATCTCGTAAATCACCGCCGGCATGGGAGTCGCCGCGGCAACCCGAGGCACTGCCTCACCCAGGTGCATCAACTCCCGTACCCGGGCCAGTTTCCTGCCTAGTTTTCCGCCAGGGTGCAGATCCGCAAAGTCTTCGGCCCGGAAGCCTTTCTGCTGCGACACCGCGATGGCCAAAGCGTCTCCCAGGGCTAGCATGACCGTGGTTGAGGCCGTAGGAGCCAATCCCATGCCGCAAGCTTCCTGCTCCACGCTCAGATCCAGGGCGACATCGCTGGCCAGTGCCAGCGTCGAGTTCATCGCGCAGCAGAAACTGATCAAAGCGTCGCCCATTCTCTTGAGCGTGGGGAGCAGGCGCAGGATCTCCTCCGTCTCGCCGCTCGAAGAGAGTGCGAGCACCAGATCCCCTTTCGCCAGCATGCCCAGATCGCCATGAATGGCCTCCGCCGGGTGCAGGAACAAAGCCGGCGTTCCGGTGGAGTTGAACGTCGCCACCAGCTTCTGGGCGATAATGCCGCTCTTACCGATGCCGGTCACCACCACCCGTCCGCGGCGCCTGCCGCACTCCATCACCAACTCCACGGCGCGGGCAAAGCGGGCCGACATACCATCCTCAAGGCGCTCCGCAAGTCTAAGCAGCGCTTCGGCTTCAATGCGAATCAGTTGTGCGGGAGTGGGTGTGTTCATCAACAATCCAAAGCGAAAGACAGGACGAAAACAATTGATCGTAGCAGGCGTCCATTAGAATGGGATCTGTGAAGCGCAATCAATGGGTCATCGTGCTGGTTCTCGCCGCATTCGCCTTGATGGTGTGGTCGGGATACACCAACTACAAGCGCCGGAAGCAAGCCGCACAGCGCCAGGCGCAGGGCACGCTGATTCCGGAAACCGCTAACAACCAATCCGTCCAGCAAGACGTAGCCGCCGACGAGGGCCTGCCCGATCTGCGCGGCAAGCGAGCCCCCGACTTCAGCCTGCGCTCGGTGGAGGGCAAAAAGGTCTCGCTCGCTGATTACAAAGGCAAAGCGGTGCTGATCAACTTCTGGGCCACCTGGTGTGCGCCTTGCAAGATTGAGATGCCCTGGCTGGTGGCGCTGCGTAGCCAGTACGCTCCGCAGGGCTTTGAAATCCTGGGAGTCAATGCCGACGATCCGGGCACTCCTCGATCCAAGCTGGCCAAATTCGGTGAAGACCAGCATCTCAACTACCCGCTGCTGGTAGGCGATGACGCCATGTCCCGCAAATACGGCGGAGTTGAGTTTCTGCCCACCTCCTATTTCGTAGGCCGCGACGGCAAGATTGTCGCAGAAACCGCCGGCCTGGTTTCAAAGAATGACGTAGAGGCCAGCATCAAGAAGGCTTTGGCCGCAGGGGCCAACTAAGATGTTTCGCTGTGCCGTGGTGATTTTTGCCGGGCTTGCGGCGTGGTTGCAGGTCGTCAAGGATCAACCCTTGCCACTGCCTGGTGAGGACGCGGTTCAGTTCCTTTATCCCGCCCAGGTAACAGTCCCCGCCAAACACGCCGCCCAGGTCGATCTTCACTTCCGCGTAGCCAACGGGCTGCACATTAATTCCCACACGCCGACGGAGAAGTCGCTGATTCCCGCCAGGCTGGCGGTGGTGGAAGGTCCTGGTCTCAACGTGACCGCGGTCGACTTTCCCCCGGGCACCGAGTATGCCTTTCAGTTCGCGCCCAAGGAGAAGTTGAGTGTCTACACCGGCGAGTTCGTTCTCCATGCTCACCTGACGGCGCAACCAGGACAACACGTCCTGGAAGGAGGCCTGCACTACCAGGCCTGCGACTCCAACTCCTGCATGCCCCCGCACACCATTCCCATCACGGTTACCGTGATAGCCCAGTAAAGGCCCGAGCGAAGCCGAGGGATCTGCGGTTCCGCGGACCTTTACTGGAAATGTTTGGGTTTACCCAACCCGCGATTCTTCTTGAGCAGAAGGAATCGAACCAGCCGCCTTCAACCTCTTGGTGACACGCTCTTTTCCCAACGACGCCATCACCGCGAACAGACTGGGAGCCACCCCCTGCCCGGTGAGCGCGACCCGCGAGCCGTTAATCAAACCACCCGCCTTCACGCCCTTCTCCGCGGCGAAAGCACGCAGCAATTCCTCTGCACTCGCTTCGGTAAACAGATCCAGATGTTCGTACCGTTCCCCTAGTTCCACCAACAGTCCGCGGCTCTGTTCGTCCATCAGAAATTTAGCTACCGCCGCTGTATCGAATTCAAACTCATCGCTGAAGTATCCCCGAAAAGCTCCAGCAAAATCCTTAAGACTGCGCGCTCGCGGTTGCAGCAAAGCGATCGCTGCAAGAATCTCCTCGCTGCTCCGGTTAGGATGGAAACCAACCCTATTCCACTCCTGCTCAATCAACGGCAGCAGCTGATGCGGCGAGTAGCGCCGGATCCACTCTGTGTTGAACCACGCCAACTTGTCGTTATCGAAGACCGCATTGGACTTCGAAATGCCGTCCAACGAGAACAACGCAACCAACTCCTCCGACCCGAGTATCTCCTTGCCCGCGACCCCAGGCGTCCAACCCAGCAGCCCCAGAAAATTCCGGAAAGCTTCCGGCACGATGCCCATCTCCTGGTACGCCAGCACGCTGGTAGCGCCGTGACGCTTGGAAAGCCGGCTCTTATCCGGTCCAAGAATCAGCGGCAGGTGAGCAAAGATCGGCAGCTTTTCCCCTAAGGCCTGGTACTGCAACACCTGCTTGGGCGTATTTGAAATATGGTCAGCCCCGCGAATCACATGGGTAAGCCGCATATCGAGATCGTCGGCTACCACGCTGAGGTGATACGTAGGCACTCCATCCGAGCGCAACAGGACAAAATCTTCCAACTCCGCGTTGGCAAATTCCACTCGGCTAAAGACCGCGTCGTCAAACGCGGTAACTCCACCTTCCGGCACGGCGAAACGCAATGCGCCAGGCTCTCCCGCCTGAACCCGGCCGTAGGCCACCACCGGATCAATCGCACGGCATCGCCGGTCATACATTGGCGGCTTACCGGCAGCCACCGCCGCGGACCGCCGTTGCTCCAACTCTTCCTTGCTGCAGAAGCAGTAATACGCATGCCCGCTCTGGCGTAGCCTTTCAGCCGTGGCCCGATACAACGGCAACCGCTGCGATTGAAAAAACGGCCCTTCATCCCACTCCAGGCCAAGCCAGCGCATGCCGTCGAGGATGCCCTGCACCATATCCTCGGACGAGCGCTCGAAGTCGGTATCCTCGATGCGCAGGATGAACACGCCCCCGGCATGCCGGGCAAAGAGCCAGTTGAAGAGAGCCGTGCGCGCCCCGCCGACATGCAGATAGCCGGTAGGGGAAGGCGCGAAACGAACACGAGGAGTCAAAGGTGCGTCTAGCATCGCTTTCAAGATGCTAGATCATTCGCGGCAGATCTGCTCTACGCTCGCGGCTGGTAAGGAACCGGCGGCGGCGCAGGATAAACCATCGCCGCGGGAACCACATTCCATCGCGAAAATGCCAGAAAATACAGCATGATGATGTTGATGAGAGGCAGGAACATCAGCAACGCGAGGAAAGGGCTGAACCCGGCCTTCTTGAAAATGAACCAGTAGGGAATCAGCACAACGATGGAAATCAGCGCCCCGAAGAAGCCAAAGAACATCAGGTAGATGAGCGAATGTCCAGGCCCGAATCCGTAGAGTGGGTGCATGGCTTAAATCTCCGCAAGAAGTTGCTGGCAAGCTTACCGCCGCCACCGCACGGGATCAAGAACAATGCGTTACGTAATGTCCTCGGTGTCAAAAGCCGGTAAGGGCACCATGCGCCGGGTCTTCGCGCTGCCCAGCCCCTCGCTGGCGCCAATATGGGTTAACACCTCTTCCACTTTTGCCGGGTCATCCACTTCGGCTTCCATTAATCTCAGCCCCGCGTTGTCGTCTGAGGATTCCAGCAAAACCACCGCTTGAGCCTGCGCGACGTGATCCAGGTTCAGCCCCTCCGGCGTTTTGGCCTTGATCCCCACCGCGTTGGGTTGAATCTCCAGCAACTCCGCGACCCGCTGCCGCATATCACCGGAAATGGGGCCGATCTTGGGCGCGGCCAGCACCAGCGTGGTGTCGACGTTGACGATGCGATAGCCGGCAGTGCGCACCTCTTCCAGGGCCAGGTTCAGGAAGATCGCAGAGTCGGCATCCTTCCACCGTGGATCGCCAGGCGGAAAGAAGCTGCCGATATCACCGACCGCCAGCGCTCCCAGTAAGGCGTCGGTGATCGCGTGCAACAGCACGTCGCCATCGGAGTGGCCTGCGAGGCCCTCCGGGTGATCGATGGCGATTCCCCCAATTTTCAACGGCACGCCAGGCTGAAATGCGTGCGAGTCCCAGCCGCAGCCTATTCTCATGCTCATTCGTTTCTCAGCTCGTCAGGACCGGTGTTGCAAATAAAATTCTGCCAGCTTCAGATCGCCAGGATGGGTGATTTTAAAATTTGCCGGCGAGCCCAGCACCACGGCGACCTGCACTCCCGATCGCTCCACGATGCTGGCCTCATCCGTTCCAACAAATCCATCTGCTTCCGCGTCGGCAAACGCCTGGCGCAGAACGCTCCAGCGAAAACCCTGTGGCGTCTGCGCCTGCACGATATATTCCCGGGGGATGGTAGCGGTTACGATCGCACCCCGGGCAGTGCGCTCTACTTGCTTGATCGTATCCACCGCCGGCAGCCCTACAATCGCCGCGCCCGAACTTTCTACCGCTTCGATGGTACGTTCGATGGTTCCGGGATCGATCAGGGGCCGCACCGCATCATGCACCAGGATGATGTCGTCGTCGGCTGCGGAAAGAGCCTTAAGCGCCTGGCTCACCGAGGCCTGCCGAGTATCTCCACCTTCTACCACCCGCACCCGCGAGGCCAGTGAATATTCCGCAATCAGCGCTTCCATCCGGCCTATTTCCGGCTTGCGCACGGCAACATAAATGCAGCTTACACGGGGCACAGACGCGAACGCACGCAAGCTGTGGACCAGAATCGGCAGACCCTGCAGAGCAAGAAACTGCTTGGGAGCGTTAGGGGTGGCATGGCCCGGCGCCATCCGTGTGCCCATGCCGGCGGCCGGTAAAATCGCGAAAACCCGCATAAAGATCGGAGTATAGCAGGGAAGCGGTTCCTAGCCTTCGACCGGCTCCACGTAGAACATTTCGTTGGTTCGCCGGAAGCCATTGCTCTCGTACAGCGGTCTTCCTTCGTCTGTCGAATGCAGAGCAACCACGCGAATCTTTTGCTTGCGGGCCTCGGCCAGCGCCTGGTCAATCAGCTGGCTCGCCAGCCTTTTGCGGCGATGCTCCGGTTCCACATAGACATTTAAAAGGTATCCCCGCTTATCCTGTCGCGGATCGAGCGGATGCGGCGGCCAGTCCAGCACGATCAACCCAGCGCCGGCGACGACCGTGCCGTTTTCGCTCGTCAGCCAGCCCCGGTACCGTCCATCGGCCAGCCGCGTCTCCACCCACGGCTTAAAGTAGTCCGCCATCACATCCAGAACCCGGTTGTCCTGCCGCCCTGCATCCACAAACATCCGCCGCCGATGATGGGTAATGATGGCCGCGTCCGCGGGCGTCGCCACACGTATCTGATACATGCCCGCAGTATAGCGCCCCATCCGCAACAGCTTCAGAGGGTGGGTGCAGTTCCAAAAAGAAACTGCGGATCCGAGCGCACACCAGGGCAGGCTCTACACTCCACGACCTCTGAGTCCCGACGGGACGGCTGACTCTAGCCCAGGACGCAGTCCTGGGTTAGCATGCGATTTTGAAAAGTCCCGTAGGGACGACTGAAAATAGGCCGCAACGTCATCCTGGACAATTTTCAGCCGTCCCTACGGGACTCAGAGGCAGCGCTCCGTGAGGTCTGCGGTTTCTTTTTTCCGTTCCCGATAACATAAGTCCAGTCATGCCCGCGTCCCCCCTCACGCTACGGAATCACCTTTTCCGTCCAGGCCAACGGATCGCTGTTGCGGTCTCCGGTGGAGCAGACTCCGTTGCGCTCCTCCGGCGCCTCCTCGAGGAGCGGCCCAATCTCGGAATCGCACTCTCGGTGGTGCACGTTCACCACGGCATCCGCGAAGCCGCCGACGAAGACGCAGTGTTCGTGGAAACGCTGGCTGCCGCCCACGGTCTGTCCTTCCATGTGCACCGAACCGATGCACCCGCTGCTGCCGCCGCTCACCACGAAACCCTGGAGGAAGCCGCCCGTAATCTCCGCTATGCCTTCTTCCGCGAGCTCATGGCAAAGGGCGATGCGGACGCCGTCGTCACCGCCCACACCCTGGACGACCAGGCCGAAACTGTCCTTCACAAACTTATGCGCGGCGCCTGGACCGAAGGCCTCAGCGGCATTCACCCCGTGCTCGCCCTCGAGCCGGGAAGCGTCTTACGGCCTTTTCTCGACAACACCCACGACGCTATAGAGGCGTGGCTTCGAGACTCGCACCAACCCTGGCGGGAAGACGCCAGCAACCACGACCTGGCGCACACCCGGAACCGCATTCGCTGGGAATTGTTGCCCTTGCTGCGTACCTTTAATCCCCGGATCGCCGGACAATTGGCCCGGTTAGCGTCCATCTCTGCGGACGAGGAGGCCTACTGGCAGAAAGAAGTGGACCGCCTCCTCCCAAGCCTGCTTTTGCCCGGCCGGCCCACTCGAGGCGGGGGCCGTTCATCCAGCACCCACCCTGAGGAGGAAACGGTAGCCATCGAGCACGCCCGGCTGCGCGACCTGCACCCAGCCGTGGCCCGGCGGATCCTGCGCGCCGCCGCCCGCCGCCTGGGTGCCCGGCTCAGCTTCGAGCACACCGAACAGTTGGTGGCGATCACCGGACCTGATTCTCTTCGCGCCGCGAAGTTTGAACTTCCAGGTGGGGTCACCGTCGAGCGCAGCCTGCGGGAGATCCGGCTCACCCGAGGCTCAACCCTACCGCTGGCAGGCCCGGAGCATGCCTTCGTGATGCCCGGCGAGATTCGCGCACCGGAGTACGGCGTTTGTCTGCGGGCCGAGTCGGCAGACCCCGCACCCGCAACTTTAAGACCCTGGAAACCAGGAGATCGGGTAACACTTCGGCACAGCCGTGGTCCCAAAAAAGTTGCAGAGGTTCTGGACCGTCTCCACGTGGTCGGCCCGGCGCGGAAAAACTGGCCAGTCGTCGAGTCCGGGGGGAAAATCGTGTGGATGCGCGGGGCCGACGTTGACGCCCCGGGACTGCGGTTTATTGCCCAACTGCTTCCCGAATGAGTTCCATCACGCTAACCGGCTAGGCAGTACCGTTTGCGTATAACTTCGGAAATGCTTTCCCAGCGTTTCGCAGCCGTTTCCTCTGCCAGCGGAGTAGAATAAAAAACGGTAACAAACCGGTGTGGCGCGCATACGGTTATTGGCCGTATCCAACACCCCAAAAGTCTTTCGGAATCATCGGCAGGTTACTGTCGTCTAATAGATGTAAAAGTTGCATGAACGTTCCTGGTGAAGCCGCCGGCTTCGCTTCGAACGGGCCTTTCTCTTCAGAGATTGGCAGTAGAAAGAGGGTTATTCGTGAATTCAACGGTCAAGACAATTATTTTCTGGGTATTCATCCTGGCTTGCCTGGTGCTTCTATGGCAGATTGTCCAGAAGAGCACGGGCATGAGTCATGACCGGGAAATCTCCTTCTCTCAGTTCATGCAGGACGGCCAGCAAGGCAAGATCAGCGATGTGACGATCACCAACAGTGAAGTGCGCGGTCACTATGCCACCGATCGCGAAGCCTTCCACACCACGGTGCCCGCCAACTACCCTGACATGTTCAAGATCCTGCAAGACAACCATGTCGGCATCACGGTCAAGGACGGGCAGGGCAATTCCTGGCTCCCGATCCTGCTGAACTTCGCACCCATCATTGTGATCGCCGCTCTATGGTTCTTCATGCTCCGGCAGATGCAGAGTGGTGGCAACAAGGCCCTGTCGTTCGGTAAGAGCCGCGCCCGGCTGCTCTCCATGCAGCAGAAGAAGATCACTTTCAAAGATGTGGCGGGCGTGGATGAGGCCAAAGAAGAGCTGAAAGAGATTATTGAATTCCTGCGCGAAGCGCAGAAGTTCCAGAAGCTGGGAGGCCGGATCCCTAAGGGCGTCCTGTTGGTTGGACCCCCAGGCACCGGTAAAACCCTGCTGGCCCGCGCTGTAGCCGGCGAAGCCAATGTTCCGTTCTTCTCCATCTCCGGTTCCGACTTTGTCGAGATGTTTGTCGGCGTCGGCGCCAGCCGCGTACGCGACCTCTTTGAACAGGGAAAAAAGAATGCCCCCTGCATCATCTTCATCGACGAAATCGACGCCGTCGGACGTCATCGCGGTGCTGGTCTGGGCGGTGGGCACGATGAACGCGAACAGACCCTGAATCAGCTCCTGGTAGAGATGGACGGTTTTGAATCCAACGACGGCGTCATCTTGATCGCCGCGACCAACCGCCCCGATGTGCTCGATCCCGCCCTGCTCCGTCCCGGCCGCTTCGACCGCCGGGTCGTCGTGGGCCGGCCCGATGTACGCGGACGCGAGGAAGTTCTCCGCGTTCACGCCAAGAAGGTGCCTTTGGCCGAAGATGTCGACCTCCGCATCCTGGCCCGCGGTACCCCAGGATTCTCCGGCGCCGACTTGGCCAACATGGTGAACGAAGCCGCGCTGAATGCTGCCCGTGCCAACCGTAAGGCAGTGCACCAGTTCGACTTCGAGCTCGCTAAGGACAAAGTCATGATGGGAGCCGAGCGCAAGTCCATGCTCCTCTCTGAGGATGACAAGCGGGATACGGCTTATCACGAAGCAGGCCACGTGCTCGTGGCGGCCATGCGCGATCATGCAGACCCATTGCACAAGGTCACCATCATTCCTCGTGGGATGGCGTTGGGCGTGACCATGCAGCTGCCGGAAGAGGACAAGCACACCGTAACCAAGGATTATCTCGAGACTCAGCTGGCCATTCTGATGGGCGGCCGCTGCGCCGAGGAAATCTTCATGAACCGCAAGACCACCGGCGCCGGCAATGATATTGAGCGTGCAACCGATCTGGCGCGCAAGATGGTTTGCGAGTACGGCATGAGCCGCATGGGTCCGCTCACCTTCGGTAAGAAGGAAGAGCAGATCTTCCTCGGCCGCGAAATCGCACAACACCGCGACTTCTCCGAGGAGACCGCACGGCAGATCGACGCCGAGGTGCGCAGCCTGGTGGACGAGGCTTACAAGTCCGCCTACTCCATCCTGGGCGACAACAAGGACACCATGCACCGCATGGCGCAGGCCTTGCTCGACCGCGAGACCCTGGACGCGAATGACATCCGCATGATCATCGCCGGTGAAGAACTGCCGCCGCTGCCCCCTCTCGGGCCGCCTCCTGGCAGCCCCGGTGGTGACGTGCAGCACGTCATCAAGCCCGAGCCCGGACGTGCCCCCGGTTTCGGCGGCGAAAGCCAACCCTCACCCGCTTAATCCGCGGTCATAGCATAAACTCGAAAGCCCCATTTCCTCGGAAATGGGGCTTTCGCTTTTCTTCCAGAAGGTCAATAAAAGCTGAGGGTGCCCCATTCAAGCCTGCCGTTGGTTTGAGTGGGCTGCCACGTTTCCCAACCAGAAGTCGCCCCCCCAAAGGGATGCGACAATAACCACAGCATGCGCGGTCCCCTGGTTCTTTTGTTGGCCTTAACCCTGCCACCCCTCGCGGGTTGCGGATATCACACCCTGGGCTCCGCCGCTCATCTACCCGCCACCGTGCACACCCTGTCCGTGCCCATCTTCAAAAACAAAACGCAGTTCTACCACGTGGAAGTCCCCATGACCCAGGCAGTGGTGCGGGAATTTACCGATCGCACCAAGCTCAGCGTCACAGCGGATTCAAGCGATAATCCGGACGCCACGGTTCACGGAACCATCCTCTCCGAGTCCGTCCAGCCGTTGACCTATAGAACCGAGACCACCGCCGTCCAGACCGGTCAGACCACCAGCGTCACTTCCAGCTTCCTGATCACAATCAACGTAAATGTCCTGGTGACCGACCGTGACCAGCGAGTCCTCTATCAGCACAACAACTATGTCTTTCACGAACAATTTGAAACCACCGCAGATCTGACCAGCTTTATCGAAGAAGATTCGCCTGCCGTCCAGCGGCTCTCGAGGGACTTTGCGCAATCCCTGGTGAGCGATATTCTGGAATCCTTCTAAATGCCTCCGGACGATGTAAGCAAACTACGAAGTTTCTCCTCCTCGGATCGTTTCGTTGCCGAAATCAAAGCCGCTGCCTCCTCCAACGGTCCTTTGCGGCCGGGATACGTACTCGCCGGGGATGAGATCTTTCTTTACGAACGCTGCCGCCGCGCTCTCGTCGACTCACTGATCGATCCCACGCTGCGCGAGTTTTCGCTCAGCGACCTTGACCTCGCCGAAACCAGCATTTTTCATGTGCTCGACCTCGCGCGCACCCCCTCGCTGATGGCGCCGTTTCAAGTCATCTTCGTGAAGAACCTGAAAAACCTCTTCACGCGCGGAGCCAAGAAAGAAGAGTTCGCGGCACTGAAAGACTACTTCCGTTCTCCCAATCCCCAGGCCGTTGTGATCTTTGTCGCCGACCATCTGCGCCTTCCCGCCGATCTGCGACGGATGGACCTGCAGGACAAGGAACGCTATGAACGAATTCGCGAGGTGCTGGGCGACGATTGCGGCCTGGTCGAACTGGCCCGGGTAGACGAAGCCGATGCCGTGCGCTGGCTGCTCGCAACCTCGGAAAACCGCGGGATGAAGTTCGACGCTGAAGCGGCGAAGGAACTGGCCGATGCACTGGGAGCCGACATGATGCTCATCTCCAGCGAGTTGGAGAAGCTCATGCTCTACGCCTCCGACCGCGGGCGAATCACCCTCGGAGATGTCGAGACCATGGTGTTGGCGGCCAAGCAGCGTTCCCTGTACGAGCTCACCGACGCTATTTCCGCGCGCGACAAGCCCCGTGCCCTGGCCCTGCTGCATGGCTTGCTGAATGCCTCCGACGGGGGAGAGGATTCAGCCATCGGGCATCTCTATATGCTGGCCCGCACCTTTCGCCAGATGGTGGTCATCCTGGAGAAGAATGTGCGCGACTCACGCGCCATCTGGCAGGCGCTGTGGCAGGGTTTCCGCATGCCTCCCTTTGCTGCGGAGGATCTCATTCGCCAGGCTCGCCGCTATAGCTCGCGGCGAGAGCTCACGCAAAAGCTCCGCCTCATTGCTCACGCGGATCTCGAGTTGCGGTCCTCGCCACCCGATAAACGGTTGGTGCTGGAACGTCTGGTGATGGATCTGGCCAGCGAACCCCGTCCCCGCGGTTCAGCCCTGACCGGGGCTCAATACTCCACCCAATACACCATGGACATATAGGATGAGCGCACCATCTCAGGGGGTAGCCAAGCGTGAATCGTAGAGAACTCATCAAATCAGCCGCTGCCACACTTCCATTGCTCTCTGTCGCCGGCGCACAGGAAGTCGCGAACAGGTCTAATGGACTTCCCCCACTCACCATCAAGGATTGCAAAATCATCACCACCAGCGGGGGCAGCCACTATCGTTGGATCTTCCTCAAGATCATCACCAGTGAGCCCGGACTATATGGCATCGGGTCCGCCAACAATAACTACGAGACCATGGCCGTGGTGGCCGCACTCGAAGAACACCTGAAACCCTGGCTGATCGGCAAAGATCCCGCCCGGATCGAAGACCTGTGGCAGTCGGCGCAGATGCGCACCTACTGGCGCAACGGCCCGGTGAACAACAATGTGCTCTCCGCGATGGATATGGCGTTGTGGGACATCAAGGGCAAGCGTGCCGGCATGCCGGTCTACGAGATGCTGGGCGGCAAAGCGCGGGATGGCGTCCCCGTCTATGACCACCAAACTGGAAAGACGAAAGAAGAATGTCTGGGGGCCCTGCAGAAGTCGCTGGCCAACGGCTTCACCCATGTGCGCGTTCAACTCGGCGGTTATGGTGGTGGTGGCTTTACCCCGGCCGGCGAAGGCAATCGTCCCGAAGGCGGATATCAGGGCGCGGCCTTTGATGAGCAGCAGCTGGTCGATACCATCCCGCCACTTTTCGAGTATCTGCGCGACAAAGCCGGTTTCGGGCCGAAGCTGCTGCACGATGTGCACTCGCACCTGAGTGGCATGAACGCCGTGGAATTAGCGCGGCGCTTGCAGCCCTACCAGATGTTTTATGTCGAGGACATTCTTCCTCCGGAACAGATTGCCTACTATCGCAACATCCGCGAAATCTGTACGACTCCGCAGGCGGTCGGCGAAGTTTTTTCCCATCCGTTCGAAGTCATTCCCCTGGTGAAAGACCGGCTGATCGACTTCATTCGTTGCCGCGTTGCGGCGACGGGTGGAATCACTCCGATCAAGAAGCTCACCACCCTCTGCGAACTTTTCGGTGTCCGCACCGCCTTCCAGGAAGGCGGCGAAAACGATCCCATCAACCAGATCGCGAGCTATCACGTCGACATCTCGAGCAGTGCGTTCGGAATCCAGGAGGAAAATCACTTCCCGCCGGTCGTCCACGACATGTTTCCCGGCATAGGAGAAATCCGCAAGGGCTACCTGTACGGCAGCGGCAAACCCGGTCTCGGCGTCGACATCGACGAGCAACTGGCCGCAAAGAATCCCCTGGGTCCCATCCGTGGCGGCGGCGCCTACCCAACCGATCGCACCATCGACGGAACCGTCGTCAAACCCTAAAATCCTCCTTTTCACGGCTGGAATTACCCAAAACACTTTCAGCCAAAACATTTCACGATTGAGAATTCCCGACCTAGAAACTTTTCAATCGTCCCTACGGGACATTTCAAAACCGCACGCTGACCCAGGACTGCGTCCTGGGCTAAGGTCAGCCGTCGCTTCGGGACTTAGTTTCGTGCTGGTCGATTGTTGAGCCGGTAAATGGGCACGTGCGCCCTCTCCACCTTTTCGCCGAATCGAAGCATTGTGAAACGCCGCTATCACCCCGGCAATTATCTTCTACACTCAAAGAGAGCAGTGGACGCCCCGCGCCGTCGTTCCAACCGATGAAAAGGACCATAGAGACACCAGGAATGCCGAGTCGCCACTTTCCGGCTGCGGTAATCACGTTGGTCTTGTGGCTGGCAGGGGCGCCTTGCATGGCCTCCTCGCACGACAAACAGCCTCGGCCGCCGGACCCTGAGCAGCGGATTCCCGTCGCCCCCCTCGGCTATCGGCCCCCGGGCCCACTGTATATGTTGTCGGGAAAAGTCTTCACCTCTCTCGATTTCATCGATGCCCATCATTTGCTGTTCACCTTTCGTCAGCCGCGGCTGATGCGGCGCGAGCAAAATCCGGGGCGCTTCGACAACGACCAGATAATTCAGGCGTTAACGCTCGAATTGCCTGAGGGCAAAGTGCAGGCGTCCTCGGAGTGGCGGATGCATGACCGTTCCCGATACCTGTGGCCGTTAGGTGGTGGCAGGTTCCTGGTGCGCCAGGCAAACACCTTCTCGCTCACCGACGCATCCTTGAAACTGCACCCCTACATTGACGTAGCCACGCCGGTCCTGCAAACGGAAGTTTCCCCGGACGGCCGCATCCTGGTGGTCGAGCACCAATATGAACGACACACTCCTGAAGAGCACAGCAAACTGGAAGCTCAGGCGAGACAGTACGGAGAACCGCCTCCTAACGAAGATACGCAAATCACGGTCTTGAACATCGCTTCCAGACAGGTGCTGGCCGCGCTGAAAACAGAGAACCCGATTCACGTCCCCATCACCTCCACGGGGTACGTGGGGGTGGCTAAAGACAAGGGGGAAGACCAATTCCTGATTCGCTTCATTCCCTTTGAGGGCGACTCGCTCGTTTTAGGGAGAGTGGCGTCCACCTGCACGCCGCACGAAGAGTTTCTCTCGCCCCAGGCACTCATGATCGAGAGTTGCGGGCCCAAATCGCCGGATGTTTATCTCGATGCGTGGACTACGGAGGGAAAGAAGCTTTGGAACGGACAGCGCGAGGGTCACCTGGTGTGGCCCAACTTCGCCTACTCGCGCACCAGCGGACGCTTTGCCATCAGCCTCCTCCGTGTCAACCATTACATCGACCTGGTTGACTCGCTGAACGACGAGGATGTGCGCGAGCAGCTGGTCCAGGTATTTGATTCAGCTACCGGGATCCTCCTGATGGAGACCACGGCATCGCCCATCCTGACGGCAGGACAAAACTTCGCGCTCTCCGAGGATGGAGAGCGCCTGGCAGTCCTGCGGGAGGGCGCGATTGAGATCTATAAAGTGCCACCAACGCCAGAAAACAAAAGTCCCGGGCCTGCGGTGGCAAAGAAGAAGTGATCTCTCAGATAAGACGAGACTTACTTACGCCGCTTTGGAGGTGAGAGCCTTCACTCGGGCATGCAACCGGCTCTTGTAGCGGGAGGCGGTGTTCTTGTGGAGTACGCCCTTCTGCACACTCTTGTCCAGAGCAGAGACGGTCTTGCTGTATTGTTCAGCGATTCCCGAATTGTCGCCCTTGGTGATAGCCTCGCGCAAAGCGCGGAGTGACTTGCGGACTTGGCTCCTGTTGGAGCGATTCACCGCGGTCCGCTTGACTGTCTGACGGGCGCGCTTCAGCGCCGACACATGATTTGCCATCGTAAACCCTTAACTTTCTTGAACTGGGAGCAGGCAGAAGAATAACGGTTCGCCCACAAACCCTAAGTTTACGGGCTTTCACCCTGGGGGTCAATGGCGCAGCACCGGGGCAGGCTGCACCCCGGGGCACTTGGGTGCATCCAATTAGGCAAGAATTCACCGATTAGGCGTTGACGCCGGGATCGGCAAACGCTACTCTGTGCGCATCCTCGGGAAATATCTGGTGATTATCGCCAACCCGGACAGGTACCCCAAGCACACGCCCTTTCCTGCGTCGTTACCCTTCCACAGAACGTGTTTTGCAAACAATCCAACCACGTCAGTCCTTCGGGATCTGATAGGAGGTCATTTCTCCGCTTGATGAAAAAAGCCCTGGAAATCACGCCCAACCTCGAGCCCCTGTTCGGGACTCGCGATGAGAATCTCAGGCTCCTCGAGCAAAATCTGCATATCCGCATCGACTTGCGTTCCGATGCGCTTCATGTGGAGGGCGCACCGGAGGCAATTTCGCGGTTTGAAAGGGTATTCGCCGACTATGAGTACCTGCGGCGAAATGGAACGCTCTTGTGCAATGGCGAACTGCACGGGATGCTCAAACTGGTAACCGCGGATCCCGCGGTCACCCTGCGCGGACTGGTGGAAAGCGGAAAGCAGCGGTCCGCCGGCATCAAGCGCATGGTCCAACCGCGTTCCATCAATCAGAGGCGTTATTTCGAGGCCATTGAGGAGTGCGACATGGTCTTTGGAGTCGGCCCGGCCGGCACCGGCAAGACCTATCTGGCCGTCGCCATGGCTGCTTCTGCCCTGTTGGCCAAGAAGGTGAGCCGGATCATCCTGGTAAGGCCAGCGGTCGAAGCAGGCGAACGTCTGGGGTTTCTCCCTGGAACCCTGCAGGAGAAGGTGGATCCCTATCTCCGTCCCCTCTACGACGCCCTTTACGACCTGCTGGAGCAGGACCGCGTAGACAAGATGCTCGAGCGAAACGTGATTGAGGTCGCTCCCCTGGCGTTCATGCGCGGTCGCACGCTCAACGACGCTTTCATCATCATGGATGAGGCGCAGAACACGACCAGCGAGCAAATGAAGATGTTCCTGACCCGGCTGGGGAATAATTCCAAGGCGGTGATCACGGGCGACGTCACCCAGATCGATCTCCCCAACCCCAAGAAGAGTGGGCTGGTGGAAGCGATCGAGATTCTCCGCGGCGTGGACGGCATCCGCTTCTGTCATTTCGAAGATGGTGACGTGGTTCGCCACCACCTCGTACAGCGGGTCATCCGCGCGTACGACAGCTTCGGCCGGGCACAGAGGGAACTACCGCTGAATCTGCGTGAAGGCGCCCCGGCAAAGTCTGCCGCCAAGCCCCAGTAGACTGGTGCCTCCTTCGGTGAACAAAGCAGGCGGTTGAGTTTTACTCAGCCGCCCGCTCACCTGGTTTTTTTCCTGCTCAGAGAGGCGTAATGGAGACCAGTTCACAGGTCGCCGACCGCAATGTGCTTGCGCCATCCACCCGTCCCAACCCCTTTCTCAGGCGGTTGGCAAGGAACCTACTAGGACATAAGGCCCGCCAGGTTCCGGACACTGAACTCGGCCGTCGTGCCATTGTCTTTTCACCTCATCCCGACGACGAGTCGCTGGGTTGCGGCGGAACCATCTTGAGAAAAAAACAAGCCGGGGCAACCGTGAAACTGGTGCAGGTTTCCGACGGCGGCGGATCTACGACGCTGATCCCCAGGGACGAACTGACGGCCATGCGCAAACAAGAGTCCCTGAACGCCGGCCGGGCTCTAGGCGTAGACGACACCTACTTTCTGGAATTTCCAGATGGGCGCCTCGGGGAGTGCCAGCCCGCGGCGATCGAACGAGTCGCCCAGATCTTACGCCAGGAGGATCCGGAGGAGGTTTTTCTACCCTATCGGCGCGAGCCCATGAAGCAGGCGGCCGATCATGTTGCGGTCACCAACATTGTCCTCGCGGCCCTCCGCCGCCAACCCAGGCCGGTCATGGTCTGGGAATACCCGGTGTGGTTCTGGCTCCACTGGCCCTGGGTTAGCTTCTCCCAAAACACTCCGCCCTTGAGGCCCAAACATATCTTGAAGAATTCTCTTCTGGCTCATTTTGGAATGCATGCTTTCCTGGAACTTAACTCTAAGGTCAACATTGCCCAGGTGCTGCCACAGAAACGCGCGGCTATCTCCGAACATAAGTCGCAGACAGAGAAACTATTCGATGATCCCAGTTGGGTTACGCTGGAGCAACTCTCTAACGGAGAGCTGATGGAGTGCTTCTATCAGGAGTACGAATTTTTTCGCTGTTACCGCTATGGTGCAAACGTTTCAACTATCTAACGGTACCAATTTCTTATCTATCGGTTATAACGTTGTCTCTTAACGTTATCCGTCGAGCCGCGCCCGCGAGTTAACGTGATGCCGGCTTACATCCTTAGTAACCTGGAGTGTGACTCCTCGGCTTCCTAAGGCCCGCACAATCCATTGACATGGATGTAGGGGGCGGCTAGATTACCAGAGAACGGAGAGCTTTTCGCAGGCGCATCATAAGAGTGTGTCGCGGTGGCGATTCTGTAGCATTCCGGAGACGGTACCTTTAGATACCGTAACGGAAGATTGGCGCTGGATCGATAAGATGCGAGCGTCGATAAACTTACTGCTGTGAGGGCCCGTTCCAAGGCGCTGATAGCAGGATTTTCTAGAGTTTTTTACTGCGTGGTTTTTTGAAGGAACCGCTTCTCCCGAGGTTCCAACCCCGCCAGACAGGTAGTTCATGCTTGAGCAAAAGTTGTAGCTTTCGCTTTCAATCATGAAGTTACTAAAGTTTTATGTGCAAAAAAGGGCTCATGTCACCTCTACAGATACAAAGGGACCGTAGGGCGAATCACATGCTGCGGACGTTCAGGCACGCGCTGCTCATCGGGCTAGGTATCTGTTCCTTTTTTGCAGCTGAAATGATGCGTGTGGGGCAGCTGCTATCCGCTTTCGAACGAACAGCTGTTTTCGCGTATTCGTTTCTACTGTCTGCGCTTTGCGCCGTTGGATTTGAAATTGTTTTCACCCGTTGGTGGGGCGTAGGTCTCGCCATGACAGTCAGCAAAGTTTTCGCCTCTTCCCCCATACAGTTTTATAAATTCCGCGGCATCTTGCGCGTAAATCGGGCGCCCGCCCTGGTTCATCATCAGCTAGCCGTCCTGTAAGAACGGGGCTTAAGACCAGGGACAAGGCGGGAAGGGTCATATGAAAGTAGCCTTCGTCAATCAGGCCATCGACACCATTATTCCTCCCGGGCAAAATTCTGTGGGAGCGTGTACCTATGGCGTCGCCAATATCCTCGCCAAGTCCTGCGATGTTGTGGTCTATGGGGCAAAATCCAGGAATCAGGCGCAGGGAACCGAAGTCTCGTCTCAAGGGGTGAAATACAAGTTCTTCAACACTGCCCGCAGCGATCGATGGGTCTTTGAGGCGCGCAGGAGATACTCCCGGCTGGCTCCGAGCGCTCCACCGATGTCAACGTCCAGCTTGGTTTACCCTTCCTTTGCCAGGCAGGTTGCTATGGACCTGCAGCGCCAGAAGTGCGATGTGATTCACATCCAACACTGTTCTCAGTGTGTGCCGGTTATTCGCGAATACAATCCGACGGCGAAGATCGTTTTGCATCTGCACGCGGAATGGTTTTCTCAGGGCGACTCCCGCATATTCGAGCGCAGACTTAAAGACGTGGACCTGGTGTCCGCCGTGAGCGGATATGTCGCCGAGAAGACGCGGCGGGATTTCCCCTCAATCGCGGATCGCTGCGAAACGCTCTACAACGGTATCGATCCCCGGGAGTTTATCCATGGGAAGGACTACCGGGTGGCGGCGGACAAGCCAAAGCGCATCCTGTATGCAGGTGCGATTTCGCCCCATAGGGGATTGCACGTTCTGCTCGAAGCCTTCAAGATCGTCGTCAAGCGGTACCCCAACGTTCGGCTCGACCTGGTCGGCCCCGAAGGCAATTACGCGCTGCAGGATACCTTCGATATTCGGGATGGTGCTTTGCGGAAGAGCGTGGCTCCCTATTACGCCTTCAGGCCCATGTCGTTTCTCAAAGCCAAGCTTTTCCCATCGTCCCTCAACCAGGCCACCTATCGGTCCTACCTCGAGGGAATAATGCCCACGGACGTCTCCGAGAAAGTTACCTTTCACGGCTTGGTCCGCCATCGCGCCCAGTTGATTGAGCACTACTACGCGGGCGATATTTTCGTGCTTCCTTCTATCTGCAACGACAGTTTCGGCATCCCCGTCGTGGAAGCGATGGCTGCCGGTTCACCGGTGGTCGCCAGCCGGTCTGGCGGTGTCGTCGAGACCGTCAAAGACCGCGAAACTGGCTTCATTATCGAGAAAAACGATCCGCAGCAATTGGCGTATACGCTTCTCAGACTCTTGGAAGACGATGAGCTGAGGGAAAAGATGGGAAGAGCCGGACGGGAACGGGCTATGTCCAAATTTACCTGGGATATGGTGGCTGAGACCATGCTTGCCCGCTACTGGACACTCTCTGGCTGTGGTTCTCCCCTCCCAACCGAGGCCGCGCTGGCGCCATTGATGGAGTACGCTTCTGCCAATATGGCGTCGTAAATCGTCCCCCCAACGTTCACTTGGGTCCCCCGCCCAATCCCCTCAACGACAAATCTGGAATCGCCCGGCGACTCGCGAACCGACATTCGCGACGGATTGCAACCGAGGTAACATACAATAAACCCTGCGCTTCGCGTCGAGAAGATCGTTGACATGGTCTTTCTCTCCCTGATCCTGTTCTCCCTGATCCGGGGCACGCGGAGGGCATGGCAAGATGATTGTTATCGAAGCTGCCCGAGCGAAGACCTTACCGGCCGCCTCTGCTCTCGGTAAGCGTGACCTGAACCGGTTTCTTGCCTGCGCTATCAACGCGCTCGGTTTGACCGGCGAATTCTCCGTCCTCCTGACGGGAGATGAGCGACTACGCGCATTGAATTTACAATTTCGAGGCAAAGACAAGGCCACCGATGTGCTCTCGTTTCCCGCTCTGCCACAAGCCGCAAACGGCGGTCACGGCGGCGACCTCGCCATTTCCCTGGAGACCGCTTCCGTCCAGGCAGCAGCCTACGGGCATACCCTCCAGATGGAAGTTAAGATATTGATTCTGCACGGCCTGCTCCATTTGGCAGGCTACGACCACGAACGCGACCAAGGGCAAATGCGTCGTCGCGAAAGCCGCCTGCGCAAGCAGTTCGCTTTGCCGGCCGGCTTGGTCGAGCGCAGTAAGACGCCCAAGCCTCAACCACAGGCTACGAAATCGCGGCGGGCCCGCAAAGCATGAGCCTCGTCTCCGCCATCGTGATCGCTCTACTGCTGGGAATCCTGACCCTGTCTTCCTATGTCGCCAGGCTGTACGGGGAAATGGGCAAGTTTCTTTCCGGGGAGTTCCAGGAAAACATCGACGTCTGGGAACTGAAGATAGAGCCCAGGCTGGGGCTCAGCCGGGAGCGGATCTCGCTTTCCGCCGCGGTCTTAACCCAATTCTCCCTGGCTGCGCTCGCCCTCTTTTTCGGTGTCCTGCTGTTTGACGGGAACGGGGGTGCCCCTCCCCGTGTAGCCGAGGTGGCCCAGGCGTTGCTCGGCTGTGTCCTGGTTATCGTGCTCTTCAATCAGTTCCTGCCCTTCGTGTTTTTCACCCGCACCGGTGGACTATGGGTCGTACGACTGACATTCGTCCTCCGCGTCCTCTTCTACCTCGTCCTGCCGGTGACGATATTGCTGGCCTTCCTGCTTTCCGTCGCAGCCCTGGCGGAGGCCCGTCCGAGAAACCTCGAAGAGAATCCCAGCGAGGCTGCGGTCGAAGCCCTCATCGAGGCAGGTGAAGAAGAAGGCATCATCGAGGAGAGCGATCGCGATCTGGTTCGCTCCGCGGTCGAGTTCGGCGATAAGGTCGTGCGTGACGTCATGACTCCGCGACCGCATGTCTTCGCGGTCCCAGCCGAGATGACGTTGGAGGATTTTATCTCCGGCTTGAAAAAGCATCCGTACTCCCGCGTTCCGGTGTTTAAGGGCTCGCTGGATCATGTCACCGGTATCGCCTTCGCCCACGATCTGCTGCACATTGCCGATACCGCCGCCGGCACCCAGACAGTAGCCAGCATTCAACGCCCCGCCGCGCTGGTGCCGGAAACCAAGCGCGTCAATGAACTGCTGCGTGAAATGCAGCGCGAAAAGCAACACATGCGCATTGTGATCGACGAGTACGGCGGAGTGGCCGGCCTGGTGACGATCGAAGATCTCCTGGAGGAAATCGTCGGCCGCATTAGCGATGAGCACGAATATGACAGCGATCAGGATGCCCCGCTTCACGAAGCCGGCGGTACCTGGCTGGTTTCGGGAAACCTCGAAGTTTCCCGCCTCGAAGACCTTCTCAGCGGCGCCTCCCAGGTAGCGCAGGAGTACCAGGCGGCTACCGTCGGCGGTTTGGTGAGTGAGGTTGCCGGACGCATCCCGCTCCCCGGCGAAGTGATTGTTGCCGACTCCCTGCGCTTTGAAGTGGTCGCCTCGACCGACCGCCGCATCGAGCGCGTGCGCGTATCCGCGATTGAAAGCGATAATCGCTAGGGAGACTACACTAAGGTGTGCGCTCCGGTTTCGTCTCCATCCTCGGCCGTCCTAATGCAGGCAAGTCAACTCTGCTGAACGCCCTCATCGGCGAAAAAATCGCCATCGTCAGCAACAAGCCCCAGACCACGCGCAACCGGATTCAGGGAATCGTCGAGGTGACGGCACGCAAGGGCCGCCCCGCCGCGCAAATCGTTTTTGTGGATACTCCCGGCGTTCATCGTCCCGGATCGCAACTTGACCGGCGCATGATGCAGGAGGTGTACGAAGCTCTCGAGAGCCGGGACATCGTCATCCTGATGGTGGATGCGTCCCGCCACAGCGAACCTCTGCCACCCGGGAAAAAGCCATCCCCCCGCGCCGAACGGGAAAGCGTTGAAGATGCGTTTGTCCTGCAGTTGATCCAGAAGCTCGACTGTCCGGTCTTTCTGGTCATCAACAAGATCGATCTCGTGCTGCGCTCCAAGCTTCTGCCTCTCATCGAACGATTCAGAAGCCTCTATCCCTTTGCCGAAGTGATCCCCATCTCCGCCACCAAAAGGGATGGCCTGGACACTCTCTTGATTAAGTTGGTGGAGTATCTGCCCGAGGGCCAGCGATACTTCCCCAAGGAGCAATTCACCGATCAGCCCGAGCGCTTTCTGGTCGCCGAACTCATCCGCGAGCGCATCCTGGTGGAAACGGGGGAGGAAATTCCTTACGCCGCTGCAGTGGTGGTCGAGCGCTTCGAGGAACCGGAACCCGTCGCACGCAAGTCAACCAAGTTGCCGTTGACGCGCATTTCGGCTGTCATCTACTGCGAGCGCCCGGGGCAGAAAGCGATTTTGATCGGCAAAGGCGGGACCAAGCTCAAGAGCATTGGTACGGCCGCGCGCAAGGAAATCGAGTCCTTGCTCGGCACCCGGGTCTTTCTTGAACTCCACGTGATCGTCGAAGAAAACTGGCGCGAATCAAGATACTTTGTCGACTCCCTCGACTGGCGTAAGCAACTGGAAGATCTCGCGGCGCAAGCCAACCAGAACTCAGAAGAGCACACAAGTCCACCCGCAGGCTCTATCGGAAAAACCGAACGCCAACCGAAACGCAAGACTGGACGGGTGCCCCAGGTTCGCGCCGGCGTACCTGGGACGAAAAAGAAGCGCGAAGCCCCCCCAACGTCTTAGCTCGAACGGTTAGAGCTGCAACCACTGTCTCATCCAGCAATTGCCCTTTCCTTGCAACGACCCTCTCCTTTTTGTCATCCCGAGCGAAGGCGAGGGATCTGCAGTTCTGCAAACCTTCCCTGGAACCCGAATGAGAGAGGGGAGGTCGGTGTTTCCAAGCGGATTCGGCGATGATTGGCGGAGTTTGTGGCACGTAGAGGCGGGGCACACGAATGGCGCACCGCAGATCCCTCGCTTTCGCTCGGGATGACAAAAAGGAGAGAGTCGTTGCAAGGAAAGGGCAATTGCTGGATGAAACAGTGGTTGGTGAACAGAGCCATTTTCAAGCTAATTTGTCCCGCGGGACAAATTTTGCCGAAGAGCAGATCCCCTACTCCCGAACGCTAATCCCCAGACTCTTCATCTTGCGATACAAATGACTCCGCTCCAGCCCTAACGCCTCTGCCGCGCGACTTACATTCCCGTGGCACTCATCAATTTTCTTCAGGATGTAATCGCGCTCGTAAGCTTCCCGCGCCTGGTGTAGAGTGCTGAATTCTTCGCCCTTGCGGCCCCCGCCGCGGAAGACCAGCATCGGCAAATGCTTGCGTTCGATGTGGATCGTCTGCGGGTTCAGGATCATCACTCGCTCAATCACGTTCCGCAGCTCGCGTACATTGCCCGGCCAATGATATTGCTTCAGCACCGCAATCGCCTCATCGCTCATCTCGATACGCGGACGCCCATACTGCCGCCCGAACTCCTGCAGAAACTCGCGCACCAGCAAGGGAATATCTTCCTTCCTGTCCCGCAAGGGAGGAACGTAGAAAGGAATCACATTGAGGCGATAGAAGAAATCTTCGCGGAAATTGCCCTTGGCGATCTCCTCTTCCAGGTCTTTATTGGTTGCGGCAATCACCCGCACATCAACCTGGATCGTCTGCGTGCCCCCTACCGGAGTGAAGCGCTGCTCATCCAATGCACGCAAAACTTTAGCCTGCATTTTGAGGCTCATGTCCCCCACTTCATCGAGAAACAGGGTGCCCTCATCGGCTCGTTCAAAGGTTCCCAGCTTTTCGACGGGACCGTTGGGCACCGCGCCATGGCGATAGCCGAAGATCTCGCTTTCAATGTAATCCTCGGGAATGGCGGCACAGTTCAACTCCACAAACACCCGGTCGCTGCGCAAACTCTCGCTATGGATCGCGCGTGCGATCAGCTCCTTTCCGGAGCCGGATTCACCATAGATGAGCACTCGTCCATTCGTGGGCGCCATCAGTTTGATCTGCTGCCGCAAAGCCTTGATGGAGACGCTCTCACCCGTGATGGGCACGTGCATCAGCAGCTGGCGCTTGAACTCCTGGTTCTCGCTGCGTAACCGCCGCGCTTCTACCGCATTCTTAAGCAGGATCAGGGTGCGATCGATGGAAAGCGGCTTCTCCAGAAAATCAAACGCGCCCAGCTTGGTGGCCCGCACGGCCGTCTCGATGGTGCCGTGGCCGGAGATGATGATGACCTCCGGCGCATTCTCGATGGCCAGCGAACGAACCTCCGTCAACACATCCAGCCCGTCCCGGTCGGGCAGCCAGATGTCGAGCAGCATCACATCGTAAGAGGCGTCGCGCAGCAGTACCAGCGCCTCGGAAGCGGTCGCCGTGCTGGTCACGGCATACCCGTCTTCCTTCAGAATTTCGCCCAGGGACTCGCGAATTTCCGCCTCGTCATCGACGATGAGAATGTGGTTCATGACGATGGTCTGCCGTTAGCGCCCGCCAGAGCTGCTTCTTGCGTGCTCTTGGCATCGGCCAGCGGCAGTTCGATGATGAATCGCGCCCCGGTCGGAGTGTTTTGCTCCGCGCGAATGGCCCCGCTGTGTTCCTGGATGATTTTCGAGGCAATGGCCAGACCAAGGCCTGTTCCACGCTGCTTGGTGGAGAAGTACGGCAGGAAAAGCCGCTCCCGCATTTCATCGTTCAAGCCGTGACCCGTATCAGCCACGACAATCTCCGCCGTGGTGTGTCCTTCAATAAGCCCGCTTTCAATCGTCAGCTCCCGCAGCAGGCTGCTTTGCATCGCTTCGGCCGCGTTGTCGATAAGGTTGGCGAGAGCGCGCTTCAACGCCTCCGGATCGGCCAACACCGGAGGGATTCCACTCCCCAACCGCTTCACAATGCGGATATGTTGAATTCTTCCTGCGAACAACGCCAGTGCGCTCTCCACAATCGAGTTCAGATCGCACACCTTCGGCCGCGAAGTAGGGAACTGGGCCAGCGAGGCAAACTGATCCACCAGCCTGCGCATGGTTTGCACCGAACCCAGGATCACTTCGCTGCACTTTCGGATCACAGAGTCGGAGTCGAGCGTGGGCCGGTCGACATGTTTGCGAATGCGTTCCGCCGAAAGCGCGATCGGAGTCAATGGATTTTTAATCTCGTGAGCCACTCGCTGGGCTACTTCCTTCCACGCCATCTGACGCTGCGCATGAAGAAAATCGGTGACGTCCTCCAGTACCAGAATGCATCCCTCGCGATCCTTATCCAGTTCCAGCCGTGCAATGGTCGCGGTCACGTTGAGCGGGCCGCGCGGTCCGGGCAACTCGATTTCCGTAGCCGCCAAACCCATCCGCTTGCTGCGACGCAAAAGCACAATCAACTCATCGGCGATCTCCCGCGGCAAAATTGACTCCAGCGGCATGCCGGAGAGATCGTGGTGGTCGCGCGGGCTAAGCAGGTTGCGCGACGCCCGATTCGCCTGCAGGACGCACATTTTCGGGTCAAGCGTGACCACACCGCTGGGAATCGTCTCCAGCACTGTTTCCAGTTCGCTGCGCCGCTCTTCCAGAGCCCGGTTCGCGGCCGACAATTGCGTCGTAGAGGTCTCCGCCAATGCGCGGCTCTCTTCCAGGTCTTCCGCCATGCGGTTGAACGACCGCACCAGCTCTCCCAACTCCTCCGTCGACTCAACCTTGACCCGGTGCGCGTAATGGCCGGCCGCGACGGCATCCATGGCATCTGCCAACGCCTCCACTGGTCTGGTCACCTGCTTGGAGAGAAACAGCGCCAGCCAACTGCTGGCGAAGAAGACCAGCGTAGTCATCAGGAACAGCAAGTAGCAGGTAGGTGCTGCGGATGCGGTTACGTGCCCGGTACAGCGTCTGGTAGTCGCGGGTGCCGGAGCGAATGTCCTGCACCGTCGCACTGAGGCCTGCCGGCAAGGGAAGGCCGGCGACCACGACTGCCCCCATCCCCGGTGCTGGCCTCGCCCAGTACGTATTCGTCTTTCCCCGTCACCAGCATGGGCACATCGCTCCGCTGAGCGGCGCGCAAAACGGTGGCGGGCAAGGGGTTCCTGTCCCTGGAGAACATCGCTCTCCGTTTCATCCATCCAGGAGCGAATGATCGCCTTGCCGTCATCCCGGGGCAAGCTGGTACTGTCCGATCGCCAGGCCGTCCCGGAAGACGAGTGCGAACCCGCCCTCGAGCGTGATGCGGTGCGTCCCTATTTCCCGCTGCAGGGCTGCCGGAATCTCCCGGTCTGCACGGCATGAAGCAATTTGGGCGAACTGGCCAGCGATTCCGCCTCGGCCCTCGCATTCGCCGCTGCGTATTCGGAGAGTTCGAGCGAAACCCGCGTCGAGTCCTGGCGCAATTGTGTGGCTGGCTGCGAGAACCACCGCTCCATGGAGCGGTTCAGCAGCCCGAAGCTGAACAGGAACATGAATACGGCGGGAGCGAACGACAGCAGAAGTGCGCCAACCAGCATCCGGCTGCGAATTCTCGAGCCCAGTACCCGGCTGCGCTGGTCGGCCAGCAACTTCACAATGTTGCGGAACAGCAGGACCAGCAGCGTCAGCAGCAGCAGAAACGCCAGCACCGAAAGCGCGGTAAACAGAAAGATCTGGCCCGAGCCGAGGGGGCGCAGAAACGGAGGCAGGGGATTGAACGCGTTCAGCGCAGCCAGCACCAGCAGCAGCAGGAACATAGCCTCCGCCGAGCGCTACGACCGCACTCCTGCGGTGCTGGGATTCTGTTCCCATGCACTGTCCCCCTGGTGTGTCTAACAGATTACAGGAATGGTGCAAGGATGGACGGAGAACCGCAACCCCGGCGGCGGAACAATCGCCACCCAGTCCCGCAAGGGACTGGCTGACCTTAGCCCAGGACGCAGTCTGGAAGACCTTCGAGACACGACAAAGTCCCGAAGGGACCACTGAAGATTGTCCAGGGTTAAGTAGCGGCAATTTTCAGCCGTCCCTGCAGGGCTCATCTCGCAACCGTACAAGCCCTACAACGAATTCATCTTGAGCAGAAACTCCGCATTATTGCGGGTCTTGCCCAGGCGGTCCACCAGCAACTCCATAGCTTCCACCGGCGAGAGCGGATTGAGCACTTTACGCAACACCCAAATGCGCTGCAGATCTTCCTTGGGAATAAGCAACTCTTCCTTACGCGTGCCGGAACGCTGGATGTCGATTGCCGGGAACACGCGCTTGTCGACCAGCTTGCGGTCGAGGATCACTTCCATGTTGCCCGTACCTTTGAACTCTTCAAAGATGACTTCATCCATACGCGAGCCGGTATCCACCAGGGCAGTGGCAATGATGGTGAGAGACCCGCCTTCTTCAATATTGCGCGCCGCGCCGAAGAAACGTTTTGGACGCTGCAGTGCGTTCGAATCCACACCGCCTGAGAGTACCTTGCCCGAGGGCGGAACGATGGTGTTGTACGCACGCGCCAGTCGCGTAATGGAATCAAGAAGAATCACCACATCGCGTTTGTGCTCGACCAACCGCTTGGCCTTTTCAATCACCATCTCGGCCACTTGCACATGTCGCGCTGCCGGCTCATCGAAGGTTGAGCTGATGACTTCGCCCTTCACCGACCGCTGCATATCCGTCACTTCTTCCGGGCGCTCGTCGATCAGCAGAACAATCAGTGCGACCTCAGGATGATTGGTGGTGACAGAATTGGCAATCGACTGCAGCAGCATCGTCTTGCCGGTCCGCGGAGGAGCGACGATCAGGCCGCGTTGGCCTTTTCCCACCGGGGTTAGCAGATCCATCACCCGGCCGCTGGTGTTTTCGTGGACCGTCTCCATCTTCACGCGTTCCTGGGGGTAAAGAGGCGTGAGGTTATCGAAGAGAATCTTGTTCCGTGTCTCCTCGGGAGACTCGAAATTGATGGCCTCGATCTTCACCAGGGCAAAATACTTCTCCCCTTCATGGGGAGGGCGGACATTGCCGCTGATGGTGTCGCCGGTCTTCAGGTCGAATTTGCGGATTTGCGAGGGCGAGACGTAGATATCGTCTGGCCCGGGGAGATAGTTGTAGTCAGGGGAACGTAGAAAGCCGTATCCGTCGGGCAGGATTTCCAGCACGCCTTCGGCAAAAATATGGCCTTCTTTTTCACTCTGGGCCTGAAGAATCTTGAAGATAAGATCCTGTTTGCGGAGGCCGCTGGCGCCTGGGATTTCGAGCGTCCGGGCAATGCGGCTCAGCTCCGTTATGTTCTTTTCTTTTAACTCGGAAATGGTCATTTTCACCTACGGGAGGAAGCTATTGGAGGGGTTTATCGGGAAGGAATCTTGCTGGTTTAAGCAGGTTCGAATGGTTTGAGGAAGGGGTCGAAAAGGCCCAGAACAGGGCCGCGCTTAAGCTGCGCGGCGCTGCTGGATCTGAGATGCTTCCGGAGTGGCAGCGGCTGGTGCCGCCGGGCTTTCATGGTGGAACCGCACTAGAACCTCGTTAGTCGTGTCCTGTAGACGGGTATTGGGCTTGTGCAGCTTGCGCGTTGCCTTGGAAGCCAGCTGACACAGTGTATAGCGATTCGTGACGTGGGCAAGTGCCCCAAAGATAAGATCAGAGCGCATCTTTATTCTCCTTCATCCTTTGACCGTCCATGTGCGCATTTGTCGGGCGGCAAACCATCTGCCTGCGCGGCGTCGGTCGTTTTCTATCTGTTAGACGCGTATGCTCTCTTGCGGGAACAATATTTTCGTCTGGTTTCATGTTGTCCAACCGGTTACTGGAAAGACTCCCTGCGTCGTACGAACGGCGCTTCCGGTGGAATTCCTCGTGCAGAACCCTTAGCAGAGGCGCTTGTGAACGCTACAGCCTCTGTTCCAGGTTGGGCATGCGTCTAAGTGACCTGCATGTCGCACTGCTGTGGTCTTTACGGCTAAGAGAGCTCCGTCTTCTGGATGCCCGATACCCTTGCTGAAGCTGGATAATCAGAGAAAAGGGCGGACCGCTAAGCCCAAAAGGCGCGCTCTCATTAAGACCAAATAGAACTTATCGCGATCGAAACTGAGGGTCAACACTTTTTTTCATATAATTTACTCGGATGGTTCCCAAAAATGGAAGATCCGGGAAAACTGGCTCGCAACCCTCTATTGTCGCTGGAAACCCGTGCCTAGGCAAGTTCTGGGTAACTGGATACCATGAGCGCAGGCGGGATCCGGCCCTGCCACCACTCTGATGACCAAACATCCCAGTCCTCACCCCGCCTCGGAAGCTCCCTCCCTCTCCCTCGAAAAGGCCGAGAAAGGCTCGCATCGTTCTATGTGGGAACTTCTATTGCAGTTGCGCGTCGTGTTGCCTTACCTCGCCCGCCTGGTGCCATTGCTCGACCACGGCTTACTCCGATCCGGTCCCGACATGACGGAGGTCACCAGGGGCGTCGCCACCATGCAGACCAGCACCCGTGATCTCGAGGTACAGGCCAGGAACCAGGCGCTCCACCTCGAACGCATTGAACAGCAAGTGGGCCAACTGCGTGCGGTTCACGAAAACAGTATCGAAGAGACCCGCAAGCTCGTTGCCGAGATCAGCGCCCTCCGCCGGGTGTTTCTCACCCTGGGCATCGTGATGGCAGTGCTCCTGGGCGCTACCGTCGGCATGGTGACTTACCTGGTAGTCCGTTCCTAAACGCCAGTGAATATATAAGGCCGGAAGGTATGGGCTTTAGCCCATACATAAACCAAACCGAACCCCATGGCCTTTAGGCCCTGAGGTACGCCCTTTCGCGCTTTTCCGCCCGACCCTAGTCTGATTGTTTATACGGTTGAATAAAACTTCGATAATACAAACACAATCTTCCGGCGAGACCATTTTGTACCGAATCGGTGCAGGCTTTCTGTTGCCAGTCGTACAAATCCGGGACTAGGATACGCGATAGTTCGGTGCAGTCCTCTTCCTCGGACGTGCCAGATCTCCCCTACGAAGTCGTTCCAGGCCTCACGATAGCAAAGAAAAGCTGGCGACTTCCTTCGTCAGCATAGTGTGGAGTGACTCTCTATGGCATGGTATGCCTATTGTATTAGTGAAAAGCAGGCGTTTCCTGAACTTAGCCGCCACCGAAAACCCGTACCAATGGAATCGGTGATGGGAATCTCAGGAAATCAGATCTTCCTCTATCCAGCCAGTGACCTCGCAGTTATCGTCAGCGAACATCATCCCTCAGAAAACTTAGACCAGAAAGCAGCCGTCGAGCACGCACGTGTGATCAGCGACTGTTTCAAACTCTCCACCGTGCTCCCTTTCCGCTTTGGTACGGTTTTTGCGGACGACGAAGCCTTGAGAAAATCCATTCGCTCCAACCAACGGCAGTTTCTTGCCAACGTTGAGCGTCTACGCGGCAAAGCAGAGATGCACCTGAAAGTGCTTCTGGACGATTGCTGCCGCGAACAGGGTGCTCCGGTTGCCATGGATCGGGTGGGCAAAGAATACCTGTCGAGCTTACGGGAGAGTGCGACCCGTCAGCGAGAACGCCAGACCAAAGCGCGCGCTGTTTCGGTGCAAATGCACCGCATGTTCAGCCCGCTCGATGAAGAGATCAGTTGCCGCAGAATGGATTCCGGCAAAATGCTCCTCGACATCGCTCACCTGATTGATCACAAGGGTATCGAGCGCTACCAGAACAAGTACTCAAGCGCCAGCCAGCAGTTGAAGGATTGCCACATGCAACTCTCCGGACCCTGGCCGCCCTATCACTTCGTGCAGCGGTTGACCCGTCCGACGCATGTACATGCGGTACCTGCATAGAACGACTGCAAACTGATCCCGCAAAAGCCCTGGCCACCCGCCAGGGCTTTTGCTTGGCCCCGGGCATCGTTGTTTGTGTCAGCACACAACCCTGTGATCCCAAAAAATAGGGGCTCAAGCCCCTCCGTGAGCAACCCCATCGAAAACTCAGTCCCGAAGGGACGGCTGACCTTAGCCCAGGACGCAGTCCTGGGTTGGTTGTGATGACGACCAAGTGCCGAAGGGACGGCTGAAAACAGACCGCAACTCAATCCTGGAGGATTTGCAGCTGTTCTTGCGGGAGTACCTGTCTCTATCGGAATGCCTTAACGGAGCCGTTTCTTTGTATCAGGGCACGACTTTAGTCGGGCCGTAATAATCGAGGAAATCGGGCTTTAGCCCCTGAGGTACCGTTCTCCGAACGCTCCGCCTAACTAACCTTATTCGCCGCCGGTATATCTTTCCTTCTGCTCAACACATAACTCGTGTGAGAACGACGATCCGCGGAGGCGTGATCAATCTTGCGCCAAAACGCCACAAAATAATCAACTGCAGAAATAATCGAAACCAACACCATGAAATAAATAGCGGCAATCGCGATCCACTCAACCGGCAAAATAAACCAGCCAAAATGCCACGCATACCAGGCATGCGCCAGAATAACCGCCACCACCGATACAATCTGAATCACCGTCTTCAGCTTGGCCAGATCGCTGGCCTCAATGGTGAACCCTTCCGAGCTGGCGATCGATCGCAGGCCGCTCACCAGAAACTCGCGCCCGATCACCAACACCACAATCCAGGCTTTCATCAGATGAGGGTTGAACTGCACCAGGCAAACGTACGCTGCGGTGATCATCAGCTTGTCGGCCAGTGGATCGAGCAGCATCCCCATGGTGGTGATTTGCCCGCGCTTGCGCGCCAGGTATCCATCAACGCCATCGGTGATCGAGGCCAGGATAAACAGCAGGGAAGCGGCAACTTCCTGTTCCCCATGAAAACTATGAAACGGAAAGAAAGCGGATAACAGCCAGATGAGCAGGGGAATGCAACAGATGCGGCTCATCGTGATGGAGTTTGGCAGGTTCACGATCGACTCGGCTGTTGAGGGAGACTAACCCTCTTCAATTATGCACCAGGCGCCTGAGGACCGCAGGCTGCCTGGTGGATCCTGGACGGGCTAAGGTTACGAAAGTCCCTGCCTTACGCGTAGATGCCGCGTTGCTTGATGGTGAATGCCACCCGGTCGATGGCCAGCATGTAGGCGGCAATGCGATTGTTGACCGCGTGCGCCTCAGCGTACCGGACCACATCGCCAAAGCTTTCCGCCAGGATGCTCTCTAACTGCTCGTTCACTACGGCTTCCTTCCAGAAATACCCCTGGCGATCCTGTACCCATTCGAAGTAGGAGGCCGTGACCCCACCAGCATTGGCCAGAATGTCGGGGACGATGAAGACCTTCTTGTCCGCCAGGATCTCGTCGGCGACGGCTGTTGTCGGGCCGTTCGCGCCTTCGCAAACAATGCGAGCCTTGATGCGGTCGGCATTGCGGCTGGTAATGACGTTTTCCGTCGCAGCCGGGATCAGAACGTCGCAATCGGTGACCAGCAATTCGGCACTATTCACCGCCTCCGCGCCCTTGAAACCCATCACTGTGCCGTTGCGCTGGCGGTATTCGAGCAGCAGGTGGATATCAATTCCGTTGCTGTTGTAGAGTCCACCGTCATATTCGGCGATACCGATAATCTTGTAGCCTCTCTCCATCATCAGCTTGGCGGCGTTCGAGCCCACGTTGCCAAAGCCCTGGATGATCACCCGGCATCCCTCACGCTGCATGTTCAGGTAGCGCAGGGCCTCGTCGCAGACCACCGCGATACCGCGGCCGGTTGCCTCCCGGCGTCCGCGTGAGCCGCCAATGTTGAGCGGTTTGCCCGTCACCACTGCAGTCACCGTCTGCCGCATATGCATGGAATAGGTGTCCATGATCCACGCCATGGTCTGTTCATTGGTGTTGATGTCCGGGGCGGGCACGTCTTTTTCCGGCCCGATAAACTCAATCAATTCCGAGGTATAGCGGCGGGTCATGCGCTCGAGCTCGCCAATCGACATCTTTTTGGGGTCGCAGATCACGCCCCCTTTGGCGCCGCCGAACGGAATGTTGACCACGGCGCACTTCCAGGTCATCCAGCTGGCCAGAGCGCGGACCTCATCGAGGGTGACATCGGGTGAATAGCGGATTCCGCCCTTGCCCGGACCACGCGCAATCGAATGTTGCACCCGGAAGCCGGTAAACACCTCAATGCTTCCGTTGTCCATCATCACCGGGATATGCACGATCACTTCGCGTGCAGGGTAGCGCAGCACCTTCCAGAGCCCTTGATCGAGGTTCAGTTTCTGTGCAGCAAAGTCAAAGCGAGCAGCCTGGGCTTCCCAGGGATTGATTTCCTGCTCGAGCGATACGGTTTGCATAACCAATTTCTCCACCTTCGGACCGCCTTGGCAGTCCACTCAAATCCCGCTATCGGCGAGCCCTACGTGCTGCTCACCCGCTTGGCCGGGACCCTTTACCCTTACTAACCCCAAACCCACCGAGTATATGCGCCCCCGAGAACCCCGGGCAAGCGCGCCTACTCCCTTAAGATGCTTCATCCGGACGAATCCTCTCCCTTTTACCTCACCGCTGCTATGGCCATTTAGTATGAGCAGAATGCCGGTCGACACTACCATTGCCCCATCGCGCGACGAATTCTTCCGGTTGGCGGCCACGCACACCCTGGTTCCGGTCTTCCGTACGCTGACGGCCGACCTCGAAACCCCGGTTTCTGCCTTTTTGCGGCTCGCCGCGGACGAACCGCAGTCCTTTCTTCTGGAATCCGTAGAAGGCGGTGAGAAAGTGGGCCGCTACACCTTTATCGGCGTTCGCCCCTATCGCACCGTCCTGGCCCGCGGCAACTCCATCACCATCAAAGAGCGAGGCAAGACCCGGTCCCTGCAAGGGGACGTGTTTGCTCTCTTGAAGGAGCAGTTAGCCGGGCAAACCCCAGCACATCTACCTGGGCTGCCGCCATTCACCTCGGGTGCGGTCGGTTTTTTCGCCTACGACGCGGTGCGCCAATTGGAACGCCTCCCCGAACTGGCGAAGGACGATCTCGGCGTCCCGGATGCCTGTTTCATGTTCTTTGATGAAGTGCTCGCCTTCGACCACGTGCGTAAGCAGATCCAGCTCATGGTGACGGCCGACCTCGGGCGCCAGAAACCGGCAGCAGCCTACGCGGATGCGAAAAAGCGGTTGGACCAGCTGGAGAAGCGCTTGGCCCGGCCCATTCCTAAACGGAAACAGTCCCGGCCGCGGGGCAAGCTCTCCGTCACCAGCCGCAGCAAGAAACAGGACTTCCTGGCCTCCGTCGCCAAAATCAAGGAATACATCGCCGCCGGCGACATCTTCCAGGCCGTGCTTTCCCAGCGTTTTGAAGTGAAGCCGGGCGTTGACCCGTTCTCGATCTACCGCGCTCTGCGCATCGTCAACCCCTCTCCGTATCTATATTTCCTGCGCTTCGACCTGGATAAGGCATCCACCTGCCTGGTCGGTTCCTCTCCTGAACTGTTGGTGCGGGTGCAGAAGCGGCACGTCGAATACCGTCCCATTGCGGGAACCCGTCCGCGCTCCCCCGATGAGGCTGAAGATCTCCGCAACGAGCAGGAGATGCTGACCAACGAGAAGGAACGAGCCGAACACGTAATGCTGGTGGACCTGGGCCGCAACGATATCGGCAGGGTATGCGACTTCGGCACAGTGAAGGTGAAGAGCCTGATGCATGTGGAACGCTATTCCCACGTGATGCACCTGGTCAGTTCCCTGGAAGGCCAGCTCAAGGAAGGACTTTCGGCGGTGGATGCCTTCTGCTCCTGTTTCCCAGCCGGAACCTTGAGCGGAGCCCCCAAGATACGCGCCATGGAGATCATTGAGGAGCTCGAACCGACCCGCCGTGGCATCTACGGAGGCAGTGTCTTTTACGCCGACTTCTCCGGTAATTTCGACTCGTGCATCGCCATCCGCAGCATGCTCCAAAAAGGAGACCAGGGCTACATCCAGGCAGGAGCTGGTATCGTCGCCGACTCCGTCCCCGAAGAAGAGTACGAAGAATCCGTAAACAAATCGAAAGCCGTGGTCCGAGCCATCGAAGCCGCAAGGGCCGCAGCTTCCCAAAGCAAGTGACTAGCCCCAAACAAAATCGAAGGAAACGGGACGGGTGCCCCACGTTCGCCCGAGCGTACGTGGCCCGAAAACGATGGGCGCAGCCCCTTCGATCGCTTTCTGTCCCGCCAATAAATCTTGGGGCGCCCCATTCAAGCCTTCTGTTGGCTTGAGTGGGCGAGGAATCGCCGTCCTGGCGCTACACTAAACACAGGGCGCCATGATCTTCGTTCTCGACAACTACGACTCCTTCACCTACAACCTGGTCCAATACATGGGTGAGCTGGGCGCCGAAATGACCATCTCTCGCAATGACCAGCTGACCGTCGAGCAAATCGAAGACCTGAAGCCAGAGCGCATCGTTCTCTCTCCCGGACCCTGCACGCCTCAGGAAGCAGGCGTCAGCATTCCCCTCATCCGTCATTTCGCGGGTAAAGTGCCGATACTGGGCGTTTGCCTCGGCCACCAGGCCATCGGGGCCGCCTTCGGGGGAAACGTCGTGCGTGCGCCCAGGTTGATGCACGGAAAAACCAGTCCAGTCGAGCACGATGGACGCAATCTATTCGCCGGCCTGCCCAGCCCCATGACCTGCACCCGCTATCACTCGCTGATCGTTGCCGAAGAAGGCTTGCCGGACGAGCTGGAAGTCAGCGCACGCGTGCAAAGCAGCAACGGAGACGGAACCATCATGGGTTTGCGGCATCGCCGCTATCCCATCGAAGGGGTTCAGTTTCACCCCGAGAGCGTGCTCACCGTCGACGGCAAAAACCTGATCCGGAATTTCCTCTCTCTTTGAGAACCGCTGTGACGATGCGATTTCTCCTGGCCGGAACGGTTCTCTTCCTCACTCCAATCATGCCGGCCCAGCAACCGATCGGACGAACCTCCGCCACCGAAGTCCAGGTCTCGGGCGCGGTCGACATCTCCCACGGCGAGATGCTGCTGGGCAACGGCAGCCAGATTACCGCCGGAGAACAGGCGGTCAAAATCGCCCTGCAACGCGGCGGTTCCCTTCGCCTGTGTTCCACCAGCTCCGTCCACCTGTCTAAGGACCGCTCCATTGACGACCCTGCGAGCAGCGCGCTCATGATGGCGCTCGATCGCGGCGCCATCGAAGCTAATTACGTCGTGGGCAAGTACTCCGATGTCCTCATCACCCCCGACCTGCGCATCTTGATCTCCGGTCCTGGGCAAGCCGACTTGAGCATCCGGGTCAATCCCAAAGGAGACACCTGCGTCGACAACCACGGTACGGATGCCCCTTACGTCACCGTGACCAGCCAGTTGGAAGGCGGAGCCTATCGCGTCATGCCCGATCAACGCGTCAACTTCCAGCATGGCAGTCTCAGTGAAGTGGTGGACCATGAACCCGAGCCGTGCGGCTGCCCGGCCATGCCCGTCACTTCGGTGGCTAGCACCGGCAATACCGGAGCGAATCCCGCAGCCCCGGGAAAGCCGGTCGGCGGCCCTTCCTCAACGCCTGCAGACACAGCCTTCCCCATAGCGGAAAGCGAGGGCCTGGCGCCACCGCCCACTCCCAGCACACCTGTCGTCCCTGCCGGACAGACGCATGCAGAGGTGACCGTTCCTCTTACGTACAACGGAGAGAATCCTGCTCCTACTCCGGCAGCAGCCGCCGCGCCTGCCGCCCCGGTGCCCGCCACCCCAGCTCCTCAACCGACACCGCAACCGGAAGTAGCTTCCGCGCCTCCCCCGCCAACTTCGTCATCCAACAACAACGGCGTTTTCCATCGCATCGGCCGCTTCTTCTCCCGAATCTTCGGCAAGTAGGGAAGGCGCTACAATCGACTGTTGAGAGTTCTGCATCAGCCAATTCAGTGAAAGATGAAGGAGTTTTTCTTTTATGGCGATTCCTGCCACACAGATGCGCCCGGGCATGATCATTAAGCACAATAACGAACTGCACACGGTTTTTAGCGTTGAGCATCGCACCCCTGGAAACCTGCGTGCGTTCATCCAGGCCAAGCTCCGCAACCTGCGCACCGGCGCCATGTTCGAGCATCGTTTTCGTTCCCCCGACCCGATCGACCGCGTCATCGTGGATGAAATTTCCATGGATTTTCTCTACGCCGACGGCGACGACTACTACTTTATGAACACCGAAAACTATGAGCAGACGCATCTCAAAGGCAGCACCCTGGGAGATGCCATTGAGTACCTCACCCCCAATCTGCAGATCAAGGTTTCGTTCTTCGATGGAGTGGCCGTCGGCATCGAGTTGCCGCAGACGGTGGAAATGACCGTGGTCGAAACCGAACCGGGACTGAAATCCGCCACTGCCTCTTCCGTCACCAAGCCGGCCAAAATGGAAACAGGTCTCGTGGTGCAGGTGCCTCCGTTTATCAACGAGGGGGAAAAGATTCGCGTCGACACTGCCGAAGGCGCCTACCTGTCTCGAGCCTAAAGGGAAACACACAAAATGGTGCGCCACTACATCGTCAAGGGTCGTGTGCAAGGCGTCGGTTTTCGCTGGTTTGTTCACCGCGAGGCAGGCGCCCGGGGTTTGAAGGGTTGGGTTCGCAATACGGACGCTGGGGAAGTCGAACTCATGGTCGCGGGCACCGAGGACAAGTTGGACGAACTACGTGCCCAGCTGGAACTCGGCTCTCGCGGTAGCCGTGTGGACTCCGTCTACGAGCGCGTACTGGATGAATCCATGGAACGCAACCTGGAATCATTCCAGATCGAAGGAGCCTGGTAGCTACGAATGACTCACCCTCCTATTAACTGTGAGCCTCTGAAATCTCTTATCCGGACGATTCCGAATTTCCCCAAGCCGGGCATTCTCTTCTACGACATCACCACCCTGCTCAAGGACAAGAACGGTTACGCAACCCTCGTGGATGCCCTGGCAGCCCACTACATCGGGATGGAAAATGTGGATCTGGTGCTGGGCATCGAAGCCCGAGGATTCATCTTCGGTCCCGCCTTAGCCTACCGCTTGAATGCCGGCTTCGTCCCTGTGCGCAAGCCCGACAAGCTGCCCGGACCCACGGCGCGCGTCACCTACGATCTGGAATATGGAACGGACGCGCTGGAAATCCATGTCGACGCCATCGAGCCCGGTCAGAACGTTCTCATCGTGGATGATCTGCTGGCCACGGGAGGAACGATGGAGGCAACAGTGAAATTGGTCCGCCAATTCGGCGCCAGGATTGTCGGCCTCGCGTTCGCCATCGAACTCGACTTTCTCCACGGACGCGACCGCTTCAAGGAGTACAACGTGTTCAGTTTGCTGCATTACAGCGAATAGCTCTAAATCGCCCTGCGCCCACCGGTAAAGAGATGTATGACCAGGGCGATCGCCGCGACGATGAGCAATATGTGCAGGGCAAATGCGGCGATGTGAAAGAGCAGAAAGCCGCCGACCCAAAGCAGAATAAGAATGATCGCAAGCGCCAGCAACATTGCTTATGCACCTCGCGGAGAGTATCTCATTTCCCGCGGAGCTTATCGAAACCGCGGAGCTTATTGAAGAAGGAGCGGCTCAAACCATGCTTCTGCGCACATCACTGGCTATGTTGTTTGGATGGGCGCCACTCTCGCTCGTTGCCGCCCACGCCCAATCAACCCAACCCTCGGGCATGACTGCCCTGACCCATGTCCGCGTCATCGACGGCACCGGTGCTGCTCCGCTCGAAGATGCGACGGTGCTCATCCAGGGCAACCACATTAAGGCTGTTCAGTCAGCGGCCGCTGCGGTCCCGTCGAATGCGCATGTAATGGATTTGCACGGCGACACCGTTATGCCCGGGCTCATCAACGCGCACGGCCATTTGGCTTTGATCGCCGACGGCCAAAACTCCGCCACGGCCTACACCGCGGAGAACGTGCTCGCGGAATTGCGTCAGTACGAGAGTTACGGCGTCACGACGATGTTATCCCTGGGCCTCAACCGCGACCTTCTGTATCCGATTCGCGAACAGCAGCGACAGGGCAAACTCGATGGCGCCACCGTCTTGACCGCGGACCGCGGGATTGGAGTGCCGGATGCGGCGCCTCCCTTGCCGGCCGCCCCCGACCAGCTTTATCGTCCCGCAACCCCAGCGGAAGCGCGCCTGGCAGTCGATGCGATGGCTAAACGGCACGCAGACATGGTGAAGATCTGGGTTGACAGCCTCGGAGGCACGAAACCGGCCATGTCCCCCGATGTCTACCGCGCCGTGATCGAGGAAGCTCACAAACATCATTTGCATGTCGCCGCTCATGTCTACTACCTGGCGGATGCCAAATCGCTGGTCAACGACGGCGTGGACGTGCTCGGCCACAGTGTCCGCGACAAACCCGCCGACCAGGAATTGATATCCGCCATGAAGCGCCGCGGCGTCTGGTACATCCCTACCTTCACCGTCGATGAGTCCTTCTTCATCTACGCGGAGCACCCTGGGTTCATGCAGATCGAGTTCTTCAAGCAGGCCGTCCCGCCGGGTGTGCTGACGATGCTGACCAGCGACGCCTACGCTCAGAAGGTCAATCAGGACCCGAAGACCGCGCAGCACAAAGCCGACTTTGCCATGGATCAGAAGAACCTGAAGACGCTCTACGACGCAGGGGTACGCGTGGGTTTTGGAACCGATTCAGGGGCCATGCCAACCCGCATTCCAGGCTTCGCCGAGCACCGTGAACTGGAGGACATGGTCGAAGCAGGCCTCACCCCGATGCAGGCCATCGTCTGTGCCACCAGAAACAACGCAGAGTTGCTTGGCATCCAGTCAAAAAGAGGAACCCTGCGCCCAGGCAAGCGAGCCGACCTGATTGTGCTCGCCGCCAATCCCCTGGATGACATCATCAACACCCGCTCCATCGTGACCATCTTCCACGACGGCCGCACAGTGGCCCCGCGCGTTCCAGTCGTCATGGCGCGCTAGCGCAAAGTGACGCTGTCTCAACCACCAGGGACGGGTGCCCCACATCTCGCTCGTGCTTCGCGAGATGTGGGATACCACCGCACTTTCCTTCAAACTTTTGAATCTGAATGAGCCGTGACCGGCGGTGAATTTAGTTCTTGCCCTTCCGGGCAACGGGACCAGCTTCCCTCACCTCAGCCGGCGCATCGAACTTCTTAAAATTCTTCTCGAACTTTTCCGCCAGCATCACCGCCTGTGCATCGTAAGCCCGAGGATCCTTCCAAGCATTGCGAGGATTCAACAACTCCGCCGGCACATCGGGACAGCTCAGTGGGATACTCAACCCAAACGCCGGCTCAGTCACAAACTCAACATTGTTCAGGCGGCCATCCAAAGCCGCGTTGACCATAGCGCGCGTGTGTTTAAGGCTCATCCGCTCCCCCACGCCAAAGGCCCCGCCCGTCCATCCTGTATTGACCAGCCAGCACTGCGCGTCGTGCTGCCGTAGCCGTTCGCCCAGCATCTTGGCATACACCGCTGGCGCCAAAGGAATGAACGGCGACGCAAAACAGGTGGAGAACTCCGGGACCGGTTCGCTTCCCAACCCTGCTTCCGTGCCCGCCAGCTTGGCCGTGTATCCCGAAAGAAAGTGATACATAGCCTGTGCCGGATTCAGCCTGGCAATCGGCGGCAACACCCCAAACGCATCGGCTGTGAGGAACAAAACATGGTTCGGGTGACCCCCAACCCCGGGAATCACCGCCTTGGCGATGTACTCCACCGGATACGCAGCCCGCGTGTTCTCGGTGTACCGGATGTCACTGTAATCCGGTGCTCCGGTCTTGCTGTCGATCACCACGTTCTCGAGCACCGCGCCGAAGCGGATGGCGTGATAAATCTGGGGTTCTTTCTCCGCTGACAGATCCACGCACTTGGCGTAGCACCCGCCTTCAATATTGAAGATCCCGCTCGGGCTCCAGCCGTGCTCGTCATCCCCGATCAGCCGCCGTTGCGGGTCGGCCGAAAGCGTAGTCTTGCCCGTTCCGGACAGCCCAAAGAACAGCGCCGTATCTCCCGCTTTCCCCAGGTTCGCCGAGCAGTGCATGGGAAAAACATCGCGCCCGGGCAGCAGAAAATTCATCACCCCAAAGATCGACTTCTTCATCTCCCCGGCGTACTTCGTGCCCCCGATGAGAATGATGCGGCGAGTGAAATCCGTAATGATGAATGTGCTCGAATGGGTGCCGTCGCGTTCCGGGACCGCTTCGAACTCGGGCGCAGCAATCACCGTGAATTCCGGCTTATGGGCCGCCAGTTTCTCCGCCGGCACGCGGACAAATAATTGCTTCACGAAGAGAGCGTGCCAGGCATACTCAGCGATGATCTGAACCGGAAGCTGATACTGCTCGTCCGCGCCGGCATACAGGTCCAGAACATACAGGTCGCGCTCCCGCATATGCGCGACCACCCGCGCGAGCAGAGCCTCGAACTTCACTGGGTCGAAGGGTTGGTTCACCTTGCCCCAGTCGACGCTGTCAGTGGTCACTGCGTCCTGCACCGTGAATTTGTCGCGTGGGGAACGCCCCGTGCGCGCGCCGGTCAGCGCCACCAGGGCGCCATTGTCTGCCAGGCTCGCTTCACCCCGGGCAATGGCCGCTTCCACCAGTTGGGGAGTGGAGAGGTTCCGGTGGACGTGGGCCCCTTCCACCAGCTTTCCTGTCACCGTAGTTGCCTTGACTGAATCCACTCGAGCCTCCCCGGCTACCGCTCAGGTATGCAAGAGTTTACCCAACGCTTACCCGTTGGGGCAACGCCTTTAGGAGTAATGATCAATGCCGGTTGCATCTTGAGCAACGAGGCCCGCAACGGGAGACGCCGCTGGATCCCCTATCCGGTGATCACCGGCAGTTCGGGGAGCAGGGAGGAGTGCTTGGCTTCGGCCATGACGGCGTCCACCTGTTCCAGCACCTCGGCCACGCTCATGGTGTACATTTCGCGCCCGTTGTCATATCCGCTCTCGGCCGCCTGCTTCAGGTAGCGGCCCGCCACCTGGGCGGCCAGCCGGTCCGTAATCACGTGGCCGGAACGCTCCTTCTGTTCCACCCAGGCCTGCGCGGGCATGGCGATCCATACCGGCCGGCCATTGACCTCAAAGCGGATGTCGACCGCGTCCGCGTGGCGGGTGGCGATGGCGACCACATTGGCCGTCCACCGGCAATGCAAGTCCTCTTGGGTCCAATGGTCCACAACGTGGAAATCTTCGTACATAATCACCAGCCTAGAGTATTTTGTGCCTGCCAGGGTGTTCCATCTTGGGCACTCGAAAAGAAATTTGAAAAAATTTAAAAAGAAAGATAATTTCACCCATAATCTGCGTCCAATTAGGCGACACTAGATCGATATTTTTAAGGTGTCGAGGAGCAACGACAAAAGTGGTGCATAATCCTGAAACCATACAGAAATTCGAACAGACCCTCCGCCGGCAGGAAAAGCAGCTGGAGCACTCCATGATCTCGGCGGTGGAACAAGGCCGCGAAGTAGCAGCTGACAGTGCCCTGGATGCCGCCGATCAAGCCGTGCAGTCCTACCAGAAGGAGATGCTTTTCAGCCAGGGAACCAGCGGCCATGAGCAGCTTGCGCTTGTCCGTCTGGCTCTCAAAAGGCTGGACGAGGGTACCTATGGAGACTGCCTGCACTGCGGCAAGACCATCGGCCTGAAGCGGTTGGAAGCCCTTCCCTGGACGCCCTACTGCATCGACTGCCGGGAAAAGATCGAAAGCGGCGAGATCGAAGATCCGGTCGTCGCTGCCTAAGCCGCTACCCAGCCGCTTGCCCGAGAGCGCAGAACCTCGCTCGTTTGACCCGCAAACTTCAGCGCTGCTAAACTTTAGAAGCTCACGCAGGCAGCAAACGGTATAGCGGCTGGCCTGCGACCCTCCCGCAAAGGCTTCTGAAGGAAATTAGTGGACACACAGACACGTCACGCACTCAAACAGGATCGTTTGGTAGAAGCTACCAGGACCAGTGTGGACTGGTTCGCCGACAATCGGTCAAAGGTGATTCAAGCCAGTGTGGCCGCGGTTGTTTTGATTGCGGTGGCCATTGCAGCATTGATCATTTATAACAAGCGAGCGTCCGCCGCCAGCCTGGCTTTCGGCGAAGCGATGGACACCTACAACACCCCTCTGGCACAAGCCGGGCAGCCGGCCCCGCCGGGGGAAAAGACCTTTCCGTCCGCCGCCGCGCGCGCCAAGTCAGCCAATCAGCAATTTGTGCAACTGGCCAATCAATACGGCTTCTTCGAAGCGGGCAAGACCGCCGAATATTTCGCCGGCCTGACATCGATCGACATGGACCAGCCCGGGCCAGCCGAAACTTCTCTGAAGAAGGTCGCTGACGGACACGATGCCGCGCTGGCATCGCTGGCCAAGCTGGCACTAGCCAACCTCTATCAGCAACTGAACCGCAACAGTGAAGCGGTGGTGCTGTACAACCAGCTCATCGCCAAACCAACCAACACGGTCCCTGCCGATGCGGCCCGCCTGCAACTGGCCTCTCTCTACGAGAAGACCAACCCCGCAGAAGCCAACAAGATCTACGCCCAGCTAAAATCCTCGAAGACCGCTGCCGGCCAAATCGCCGCCCAAAAGCTACAACAAAAGTAGCGAATTCGGCAGCCCAAATTTGAACCGTCCACCACCGACGGGAGGGTTACAACACTCCTGCCCCACAAAAACCGCGCTCTACCCGCCCGAGGTCTCGGCCCGGCAAAACCGGAGGAAATCGGACGGGTGCCCTACGTTCGCCAAAGCGTACATGGGCCGAAAAAGATGGGCGCAGCCCAACGATCGCTCTTTGCCCGCACTAAGCAGACTCAACGCAAATTTCCCTTGGCGAAGCCACTTGCGTTTCACCGTCGGGTCATTCCCAAATCCTTACTTAGCCGTAGCGTCCTGCTGCACCGCATCCGTCTGAAACTTCTTATACTCATCAAACCGAACATCAATCTCCGCGCGAAACCCAGCCACCAAAAAAGCTCGCGCCTGCAAATGCAAAGCAATCCCCGTTGGCAGCCAGGCCTCATTCCGAATCAGCGCCTGGTCGAACACCATATTGCTCCCCTTGGCGACTGAAGCCAGCAACCCAAACCCCACATGGTAATTCTCATCCAGCGTCGCGCTCATCCGCGACACCTCCCGGTCCGCCTCGTCCACCCAAATCGTCCCACTTACCTTCTTGAGCGCCTCTTCATCCCGGCCGTGCGTCTTGGCATGTGGATCGCCGGCGAAATCAAACGCAATCGTGTCCCGCCCATGCAACTGCAGTCGCCGAGGCCGCGAAAACGTAACAATCTGCAGCAACCGCGAAACCGTGATCTCATCCTTGTCAGCATCGTGGTACCCAGGTTGCGAGATCTTCAGAACCTCTTTATTGACCTTGTCCTGTTCCTTCCGCGCCTGGTCCGGACTCAGGTCCTTACCGTCTTTGCGAACCAGTTTTTCCACTCGGTGGCCGTTCACGAAAAAGACCTCGTGCTCCTCCGTCTCCACCTTTTTTGTATTCCCGCTGCTGTCCAGCTGACGAACCGTCTGCACCGACCGGAACGTATAGTTCTCCCGCATCTTGTCCAACTGCTTCTGGTGCGCCTCAACCTCTCGCAGCATGGCGCCGGCATCGGGCAAAGCCGCCGGCTCACTCGCGCCGAAAGCGACAGGAGACAAGCAGGCCAGCACAACCAGCAACGTGGCCAAACATGGCGGAACGACAGACATCTTGCCTCTTAGACCTCATCTTAGCGTAGGCTGTTACCACTGAAATTCCCGGTTGTGCTCGAAAGGAAACGACAAGCAATGTTGAATTTGCTCCTGAAGTGGATCCTCGGCGCCTTAGCTCTCCTCGCAGTGACCTACATCGTGCCTGGATTCCGAGTGGTGAGCCTGCCCTCCGCGCTGGTGGCTGTCCTGGTGATCGGCTTCCTGAATATGACCTTGGGACTGATCTTGAAGGTCGTGACCTTTCCCTTCGCCATCCTCACCCTGGGCCTGCTGTTTTTGGTGATCAACGCCTTCATGCTCATCCTGGCGAGCAAAATCACTCCAGGGCTGCAGATCGCCAGCTTCGGCGCTGCTTTCATCGGAGCAGTCGTCCTGGCCGTCGTTCACATGATCATCGAGGCAGTGCTCTAGAAATCACTGCGCCGGTTCGCGAGTGACAGCAGGGGTCGAGTGGGGTGCGGCTACGCCGCGGGGCAGCGGCGCCAGGTTTCCGTTAGGAAGTACAGCCCGTCCTGACCTCGACCGGCCCCGGCCCTGGTTCACCGGCGTGGGTTGCACCGGAACCGGCTCTACCGGCACATGCACCGCCGAGGACGTGCCAAATCCGCCGGAGACCGGGGGTACGACTCGCGGAGCACTGCTGCCGGACACACTGGGAGCCGCTCCATGGTGAAACGCCCGGTATCGCAGTGCAGGATTCAAGACGACAGCCGAGAGAGCCACACTGGCTGCCAATGCGCAACTGGCGATCATGCGCGTCACGGTGACAGAAAATCCGCGCCGCGAGTTCTGCAGCCGCAGGTTTACCCGCCTTTCCAGGCCAGGGGGCGGCTCGGCTGTGCCCAGCCGGCGCAGGGTCTCGTCGATTTCCGAATGTACGCTCATTGCAAACTCCCTTCCTGCTCCAGCAAACCTGCGAGCGCGTGCCGGGCCCGGTATAACCGCGAGCGGATGGTCGATTCGGTGGTTTCGAGAACCAGGGCAATCTCTACGGTCGACAACTCCTGCACCGCCGAAAGCAGCAAAACCTCGCGCTCTCTGGCTGGCAGCGTGTCAATCAGGCTGAGAATCCGGGCGTGACGCTGTTCCGTAATCACCCGTTTCTCAGCGCTCAGCTCGCTCGCCGGCAAAACCCGCGCCAGGTCATCAAAATCATCGACTTGGGGCCGCGTCTTGGCGCGCCGCTTGCGATCCAGCACCAGGTTCCAGGCGATGCGCACCAGCCAGACGCGGTAATCCCGCACCTCTGCCAGCTTGCTGCGGTGGCGAAGGACGCGCAGAAACGTCTCCTGCACTACGTCTTCCGCATCGGCCGTGTTCCGCGTAACCGAATACGCCACGCGGTAAAGCGTGGTGGAATACTCCTCGACGAGCGCGGTTACCCGGGCGTGCGTCTCCTGTTCTGGTACGGCCACGGGCTCGGCCTCCAGCCATCCGACGAATTGTCCTTCAAATGTTCCCATAATCGAACAAGGACCGTCGCATAGAGAGACGCATCATATACCCTTTCCGCTCAAGCCCTGGACTTGCCAAATTACACTTCTGCCGCAATTCAAGAGCTAAATGACACACGGTATCGGTAACAACCGATGGGTGCCCCCAGGTCTCGCGTTTGAGACCTGGGATCCGTGCGACCGATCCCAGATGGAAACCCCTGTCGAATTCCACTCGTTCTCGCGAATTTCTGTGACCCCGCAGCCGAGCGGCATCTATCATCATTCGTCATGCTTGTCCGCCCCCGAATCCCCCGTTGGATCCCACGCACCTTGCTGGCGCTCTGCTGGGTCATTCCCGCCGCCTTCGCCCCCCTCGTGGCCACCGGCCATGAGACAAATCTTTCCGGAGTCTACGAGGGCCACGCCCCGGCGTCGGATGCCGCGAAACGGGTCTTTACCCTCAACCTGGCCTCCGACGGCACCGCGATGCTCACCACCCAGTACATCGGCAAAGACCACTCCACCATGCGGGGCCGCTGGACCCAAAGTGGCAGGCAAATCGTCCTGACGTTTGACTCGATGGGACCGAACGGCCCTCCCCGCCCACTCACCTTTCGCCATCGCGATCACGAATTGAGCCCGGTCCACTGGGACCCCAACGAGTGGGGACGCGCCGGACCGCCCGTGCTCCACCGGGCCCGTATCGCACAAGGCGGTTTCTGAGCCATGGGCGTGTTCTACAACATCATGCTGGGCTACTTTTTCGGCTTCGCGCTGGGGGTTGGCTGCGCACTGGCGGTGTTTTACGCCATCTACTCCGGTGGCTACCGCAAGGCAATCGAGCACTCCCTGCAGCCGCAAAAGCCGCAGCGTTACCAGCAGGAAATGGCCGCCGCGCTCAAGCGCGCCGAGAAAGAAAAAGTTAAGAGTAGTTGATCTTCAATTCTTTCAGCGAGGGTAGGAAGGCCGGGTGCACCTCCACCCGTAGCCGCCCGGCCTGAACCCCGGGATCGGCGGAAGCGATCGCCAAAGCCTCGGCCGCATTGCCGGCCGCAATAATCGACATCCCCACCAGCGGACCATCATCGGTAATCGGACCCGCCAGCATGTACCGTCCAGCCTCCACTTGCTCCCGGATGAATGCCAGTTGCCGCGGCACCAGGTCGGCCACGTCTGCGCCCAGGGTATCGTTCCAGCGTTCGCCTTTGAGAAGAAACGCGATGTAGTAAGGCTCGACGTTACGAGGGATATCTTTCGTCCGCGGCCTCTCTTTGGCCGCCGTCTCTTCCGTCATTTCTGCGCCTCTTCGAGCAACTTGGCCGCCGCTTCTGTCTTGCCTTCCTTTTGCAGCAGGGCAGCATGCTGGCGCAAAATCGCACGCCGTTTCTTCTGCGCGGCTGCAGTGTCGGCCGCAGTCGGCTTGCGGAAGTTCTCTTCCGCCGCCCGGTAATCGCGGTCGGCCTTATCGTTCTGGCCCATCTGGCTGTAGATCATCGCCCGGTGCCAATATGCGGTGCTCCACTCCGGCGACCCCGCCTTGACCGCCTTGGGCACCAGCGTGACCTCCCGATCGAACTCCTCCAGCGCCTCCTGCTTGTGGTCGAACGCAGCCAGCGCGATCCCGTATTCGTCGTAAGCCAGCATCTTGTCGACCAGCCGCTGATGCGGAGGATACTGCTCCGCCAGGTCGCGCTGCTGCTTGCAATAATCGAGCGATTGAGGGATCCTGGGCGGTCAGCAGGTTGACGCACTTGACCATCAATTTGCCCACCTGCTCGCTCAGCTGGTTCGCCTTATCCTCGTCGGTCATCGCAGGCGTAGTAGGGAGGGGACTTGCCGGCGGCGCTGCAATCCCCGGGTTGGCGGCCGCCTGGGCCGCAAACGAAGACCGTGGCGTCATAAGGAGCGCCGCCACGAAGCAGCAAACAAAAAGTCGCATGCATTGATTATGCCGGAGGAACAACCGGCTAGCACCGGCCACGTCACTCCAGGTGATAGCACTATTGTGTAGCTAACAGCCGTTGCGCTTCGCTGTGTTTACCTTGATGTTCCAGCACTTCGGCATGCTGTTTGCGTACTCGCTGGCGCAATTCCCGGAAATGCCCCGCGAGGGCCGCATCGCTGCCCGCCGCGGCGATCGCGGCGGTGAACGTATTCTCCGCCGTCCTCAGGTCGGCGGCCGTGCGCGCCCAATCCTGCAACTGCTGATAGGCGGTGGCGCGATGCCAGAAGATCACTGCCCACTGCAGGCTGTCCGGCTTGACCGTGCTCGCCGGCAGCAAAGCAACCGCTGAGTCAAACGCCTCCAGCGACTGTTTCGGCTGGTGGCCCACTCCCAGCAAAGCCACTCCGTACTCGTCGTTGGCGACAATGCGCGCCATGTGTTCGCTGGTGGGGGCTCTTTCGGCCGCATCCAATTCCGCTTTGCAAACCGATACTGCTTTGGCATCCTGGGCCTGCAGCAACTGCGCGCAGGTCGGGCCGCCACCCTGTCCCCACACGGCGCCGGCGGTCAACAAAACGGCCATCCCGCCGAGCGCGGCTCTGCCCTGCAATAGTGGCAACCTCAATCTCCCCGGATAGAATAACCCTCAGGATGTCTGACCGGCTTTACTACGCTGACCCATCATTAGCCTCCTTCGACGCGCGTGTCTCCGACATCCGCGAGGTTTCCCGCACCGAAGGGCGGTCACTCTGGCAAATCGCCCTGGACCGCAGCGCCTTTTACCCCACCAGCGGCGGCCAGCCCCACGACACCGGCCTGCTCACGGCTACCTCTTCCGGTGGCGCTCTCCTCCAGGCTCCCATTCTCGCCGTGGAAGAAGACGAGCACGGAGAGGTTTGGCACACCACCCCCAAGCCGCTTTTGGCGGGAACCGCCGTACGTGGCTATGTCGACTGGAGCCGCCGCCGCGATCATATGCAGCAGCACTCCGGCCAGCACCTGCTTTCCGCCGTGATCTATCGCCAGCTAGAGGCAGCGACCGTCTCGTTCCATCTGGGTGAGATGACCTCCACCATCGACCTGGCCCGCGAGGCCCTTTCCCACGAGGAATTGGAGCGCATCGAGGACGCGGTCAACGAAATCATCGCCGAAAACCGGCCCGTCACCATGCGCACCATCCCCCGGGTGGAAGCCGAGATGCTCCTCGCCGCCGGCGCTCTGCACAAACTACCGGAGCGGGAAGGCGACATCCGGCTGATTGAGATTGACGACCTCGACCTCAACGCCTGCGGTGGCACCCATGTCGAGGCCACCGGGCAAATCGGCGGCCTGCTGATCCGGGGAACCGAGCGCATGCGGCAGGGAATTCGCGTGGAATTTGTCTGCGGCCATCGCGCCGTAGTGACCGCCCGCCGTGATCTGGCCACGCTCACCCACGCCGCGACCGCGTTGTCCGTAGGTCGTCTCGACGTAGCCGATGCCGTCGACCGCTTGCTGGCTGAGTCCAAAGCCGCCAACAAATCACGCCAGAAGCTCACCGAGGAACTGGCTCAGTATCACGCCGCGAGCCTGCTGCAGCAGTACCCCTTGCAGGGCGGCCGCAGGCTGGTGCGGTTAACCTTCACCGATCAGGATGCCGGCTATCTCAAGCTGCTGGCCTCGCGGCTGATTGCTTCGTCTCCACAGACCTGCGCCCTGCTGGCCACCACGCAAGACGAGCCGGCCCGGGTAGTGGTCGCGGCCACCGCGGATCTGAAGCTCGACTGCGGCTCCCTGCTGCGCGAGGCGTTGGCCACCTACGGTTTGCGAGGCGGCGGCTCACCCACCATGGCCCAGGGACAAGTCCCCAGACGCGAGTTGGACGGACTCTTCAGCACGCTTGAGGGCCGTTTCTCCAGGCCCTGAGCCTTGCAGCCGGGTGCTTCCGCAATCCCCATCTTCGCTGCTAAACTGAACCTGATTGTTCCCACCTTGTGGGGCTATAGCTCAGCTGGGAGAGCGCCTCGTTCGCAACGAGGAGGTCAGCGGTTCGATCCCGCTTAGCTCCACCAATCATCCAAAGCAGAATTGCCTGGTCCTCCGTCGCGAGGGGGCATGCGGAGAAAACCGTGGATAAGCTCCGCATAGTATGCGGAGAACAAGCATATAATCTCCGCATACTGTGCGGAGATTAAGCCCTGTATTCTCCGCACGCAGGTGTAGAAAATGAAAAGATATATCCACCAGCTTGAAACTTGGCCACAATTCAAGTGGGACTGGAAGCGATTGGCGGAGCCGCTTGCTGTCGCGCACCATGAGCAGGGTCGTTTACTCGGGCATATGGAGCATCTTGGTTTTCAATCGCAGCAGGAAGCCCTGCTGATGACCCTGACGGAAGATGTTCTCAAAAGTAGCGAAATTGAGGGTGAACGGCTCAATGAGGATATGGTTCGGTCCTCTATCGCAAGGCGGCTTGGCATAGACGTCGGTGGTTTAGAAGCCGTCGATCGGAACGTCGAGGGTGTGGTCGAGATGACGCTCGATGCAACGGGCCAATATGACAAGCCCTTGACCGCAGAACGCCTCTTTAATTGGCACGCGGCTCTCTTTCCGGCAGGGAGGAGCGGCATGAAGAGAATAAAGGTCGGCGCCTGGCGCGATGATGCCGAAGGTCCTATGCAGGTAGTGTCGGGTCCACTGGGGCGTCAGCGTGTTCATTTCGAGGCTCCGGCTGCATCGCGCCTCAATCGAGAGATTAAGGCGTTCCTGGGCTGGTTTAATCGGCCCAACGAAAAAGATTGGGTTCTGAAAGCTGCCTTGGCCCACCTTTGGTTCGTGACGATTCATCCCTTCGAAGACGGTAATGGTCGTATCGCGCGAGCCATCGCCGATATGGGTCTCGCTCGCTCAGAGAATAGTTCGCAACGTTTCTATAGCATGTCGGCGCAGATCCGAAGGGAGCGGCAAGCCTATTACAGCCATCTCGAACAAGCTCAGCGAAGCACGATGGACGTAACGCACTGGATGGAGTGGTTTCTCGGCTGTTTGGCTCGTGCGATAGAAGGAGCCCAGACTACACTTTCGTCCGTTCTTGCCAGGGCACGATTCCGGGAGTTCGTCGCTGATGTTTCGTTGAATGAGCGCCACAAATTAGTTCTCAACCGTCTGCTCGACAATTTTGAAGGAAAGCTCACAACTTCAAAATGGGCCAAACTCGCGAAATGCTCGCAAGACACAGCCGCACGGGACATTGTGGATCTCGTAAGCAAGGGTGTCCTAAAGCGAAACTCCGAGGGGGGCAGAAGTACTAGTTACTCGATCGTGTCTCACTAAAGTCTGATTTCGCGGGAGCTTTGCGTGACGCTGCTGTTGGAACTGTTACTGCCCGTCCTCATCGTGGCTGGTGGTGGTGGTGATGATGTATCTGCTCGGCACGAATTAGCGGGGCACGTGCGTTCCGGGTTGGAAGTTACCTATAATCCCGTTTTCATGGAACTGTCGAGACACAGGAGTCTGTCGCCTGGATGCCGCTATGCAGTAGGAAGGAAAGTGATTGGCGCTCGACTCTGCCTCGGTCAACTGGACACCAATCTCTCTTGCCCGAAGCTTCGTTGTTCGCGGCCACCGCGACCCAGTCCTTGCAATCGGGCTCTGAAGCCAGAGTCAGGCTCCACGCGGTTGGCAAGGAACCAAAGCGGATTCCGAGAGAGATTCCTTTGTGTGCCATGTCGTCATCACGCCTCGCCCCTTGGCCTCGTTGGTGCCATGCGCTCGATATCGAACTGATTTTTACCGTGCAACCTCTCACAGTCAGGTCTCCCATACGTCTCAGATCCAAACTCCCCTTACCAGGATGGATTCCCAACGCCGCAAGGGTTCGACATCAATTGGGGACGCTTCCATCGAAAAATCAGGTGTTACTCGCGGAGACCTAATCAAGAATGACCGGACTTGTTTTACGGAGGCACTCCCGGCACAAAAAGATGCATGTAAGCTCCACAGCTGATGCGTAGGGCTACTAAAGTCCTCGAAAAGTCTCGTTATCGGTAACTTGGCAGACCTTCGAAAGCGGCCTCCCCTCGAAATGAGGCGGAACGCCACCTCTAATAGGGGGAAAGGATCTTTCGGCTGCCTAATTCTGGAGTACGCGACGGGTCCGACGGAACGGTGGTTGGATCCTTCAAGACTGCAGGGTCGTCAATCGGTACCTGACTTCCAGAAGGCCGGATGAAGGCTCTGCGACTTTTCGAGATTGTGATGTCTAAACGATAACTGCCGCTGGTTGCGTTCACCGGAGGTGGAAACTCCACAATATAGCGTCCTCGAATCAGCGTCACGGCCCAGGTTAGTTGTTTTCGGAAATCCTCCACGGACGTCGGCAGCAGCATGCCCCCGCTGAGCTGACACACGTCATTGAAGGGAACTTCATTGCCCCTGTTCTTCAAATCCGAAGGCTGAACCAATCCGAAGATGGCAACGCTTCTCGTCTGAGCAAAGAACCTCAAAGCATTCCAGGAATTGCGGCTACCCCGGTCTATGCCGTCCGTCACCGCCAGAATCACCCTTCTACTGGACCGCTCAGGCATAGTATCAACAATAGTTACAAGTGAGTCCCAAAGGTTGATAGGACTTTGACACGCTCGGTTCGGATCCCTTTGGTCGCGGGGGCGGGAATTCTGCAACACCAGATCAACTTGCTGCTCTAGCGCTGCGGCGTTCGTCGCCGTCCGATCCTTGGCGCGAACCAGTTGACAGTCCAACGCGTAGATCGACACCTCATCCTCTGTATGCAGTGAAACGGGCGCGAGACTTGCAATCGCCCGGTCCGCCGAGAAAATAATGTCCGGATTCGATTGGCTCAGGTCCAAAAGTATCGTCAGCGATATCGGATCATCGCCCTCGAGTCTCGCATGAGTCACCCGAAGCTTACGTCCTCCGTCCAGACTTACAAAGAAACGTCTTTCGTCAATTCGGGCGACCGGCTTGAAGTCTTTCCCCAGAACGAGCGTTGGAATTTGCACCAGCTTTGTATAAGCATGGAACGTGAGCGGACCAGCATTCTCTGGAGCCTGCGCAGCCAAACTGCACGTACTCAGCAATCCCCATACATACGCTTTCAACGCCACCGTGCGCCAAATCCGCATACCGGCCCATCCCGATCCGCCGAACGGATCACCCGGAATTATTCCAGAAAACCAGCAGAGACAGGAAGCCAGCAGCTGCCGTCGGGCCGACAGAGCTGACCTAAGCGTGATGAAGGGAAGAGTCGTCACCATCCTCCTCTTCGTCACCACCATCATGGTGCGATTCCGACCCAAGGCCAAGCCCGCCGCTCATGCCGCCGCCCATGCCCATGCCACCGCCACCGCCACTGCCACCGCCTTGACGGCCTTCGGCCTTATCCCCCTTGTCCCGGCCACCGGACGCACTTGGCCGCGCAGGGCCTTGTACCGGAATCGCCAGGTCCGCCGGGATGGGATTGAGATCGAGCGCCTCACGAATGAAGGCGCGCAGCGATACAACCAGTTCCTGGGTAGGCACGAGCCTGCCGGCGGCAAGCTCGTGCGCCGCACCCGCTGCCAGACGGACCTGTTCGTCCGTGCCGAGCAGGATGATGTCGGATAAGGCAGCCTCGACTGCATCCCGCACCCGGCGTGCGCGATCCGAGCCCGGCGAATCCGCCACACTAAGATCCAATGGCGCCGTGGAGCCGGTCGACGGGACCCCGCCCTGCCCACGCAGATCGCGACGGTGAGTGGGATCGACCGTCAAATTACCGGTAAACGACCCGCCCAACGTCTTGTAGGCGGCGATCAAGGCGCGCAACCGCTCGTTGATCTGGCGATTCATGCGCTCCCGCCGCTGCTGAATCGTGACCATCGTAAGCAGGCGGATACCGACACCGATCAGCGTAATGACCGCCAGGCTCAGCAAGGTGGTGGTGAGCGTATGCAGAGAACTGAAATCGAGACCGCGCAACTTTACCTCCGCAAGGAACGAGACCGGATCAGAACCTATCCGTATATGGGCTAATGTTGCTCTATCCTGTCTTTCGAGGATTCCCGATGAAGCCGTTGCTCTTTGCCGTTTGCACTGCGCTCTCATTGTGCAGTCTGCGCGCACAACAGCCTGTGTGGCAGCCATCGCCCGGACATACGCAGATTCCAATCTGGCCGGGCGCGGCGCCAGACCCTCAGCCCGTACGCGGGCCAGAAAATATGAAGACCTCGGGCAAAGATTTTCTTCCCGGCGGCCGGCCGGCGGTTGGAGTAAACAACGTAACCCGGCCGACGATCACAGTCTATTCGCCACTGGGCAAAAATACCGGCGTCGCGGTGCTCGTGTTCCCCGGTGGAGGCTATCAGACACTCGCCATTGATCTCGAAGGCTCCGAAGTTTGTGACTGGCTGACGCCGAGAGGAATCACCTGTGTGCTCTTGAAGTATCGCGTGACGGATGTGGGTCCGTACCCGAAATCTGGGCCGTATCCGGAATCACCCATGGCCTTGGAAGATGCACAGAGGGCCATGGGCCTGGTGCGCTTTCATGCGGCGCAGTGGCACATCGATCCGCACAAGATCGGCGTGCTTGGATTTTCTTCGGGCGGCCATTTGGCGGCAGCCATCAGTACGCACTACGCCAGGCGTTTGTATCCGGCGGTCGATGCCGCCGACAAAGAGAGCTGCCGCCCGGACTTTGCGGTGCCTATCTATCCCGGTCATCTCTCGTTGGCCGCAGCTGAATGGGACGCCACGCAAGGTACGAAAAAGTTCGCAGTCCCTCATGCCGCGAACGCCGACAGACAGCTTTCGCTCAATCCGGAAATCCCCGTGACTCCCCGAACCCCGCCAACTTTCCTGCTGCAGAACGAGGATGATCACGTGGACAACGTGGATGACGCCCTTGCTTATTACATTGCGCTGAAGAACGCCGGCGTTCCCGTGGAGATGCATTTATATGCGCAGGGAGGGCATGCATTCGGATTGCGGCGAACAAAATTTCCCGTGACGGCATGGCCTGATCTGCTGGAAACATGGCTCAGAACGATTGGGATGGTTTCCGAGTAGTCTTGACCCAAAAGGAGAAGGGCTCTGACCACCGCCGGCGTCATTTTACCTTCCAGTCCAAACCGGAACCTTCTCACCAACGGTTACGCCGCGGTTGCCGGTATCGCACTCGTGCGCGTGGTCCTGTATCTGCTGGCCGCTTCCCACTATGGCTACTTCCGCGACGAGCTGTATTACCTCGCGTGCGGCGAACATCCAGCGTGGGGATACATGGATCAGCCGCCCATGATCGCGTGGGTGGCCTGGCTGCTGCAGCATACAATCGGCGCCTCTCTGTATGCGATTCGCCTCCTCCCGATGTTGGCCGACCTCGCTGCAATCATCCTCACCGCGCATCTGACTCAAAAGCTGGGAGGCCGGCGTTGGGCAATGTTTTGTGCCGCGCCTGGCGGTCTTGGTTGACACCCATCTTTCTTGCGTTCTCGCACCTCTTCACCATGAACGCTTTCGATCCATTGTCTATGGACACTGCTCGCCTGGCTTATGGTGGACCTGGTTCAGAGGGGCAATCAAAGGCTCTGGCTTTGGATCGGAGTCCTCGTCGGCATCACTCTGTTGAACAAGTACGGCATCTTGTTCCTGATTGTGGGCCTCCTCGCGGGTGTCATCGCCTCACCCTTGCGCCGCAGTCTTCTCCGCCCCTGGTTCTGGGCGGGCATGGCGTTGGCCACACTCATCGCGCTGCCAAATTTTCTCTGGCAGTTGCACTGGAACTTTCCCTTCGTGCAATTGGTGAATTCGGTCCGCCACGGCGGACGCGACGTGATGTTACCGCCGCTCCCATACCTTGCACAGCAAGCGCAGATGCTCTCCTTCATCCCGGCTGTGCTCGTTGTTCTTGGTGTGGCTTTTCTGTTTTCCCCATCGGGAAGACGCTACGCGGTACTTGGTTGGGGCTTCCTCAGCGTTCTGCTACTCATGCTGTTACTTAAAGGAAAGTTCTACTATGTCGCTCCAGCCTATCCCCCCATGTTCGCGGCAGGCGCAGTATTTCTGGAACAGTTGACCGAGCGGCGCTCGTCTGCAATGGATCCGGCCAGCCTATGCCCTGGTCATGTTGCTCGTGGGAGCGCTCATCGCTCCCACCGCGCTGCCGCTTCTGCCCGTTAAGGACTACATCGCGTACACGACCAAACTCGGAATCCAACAGCAGAAGTTCGAGAATGAGCCGCAGAGCCAACTGCCGCAAATCTACGCCGACATGTTCGGATGGGAAGAGCGCGTACGAACCGTCGCAGCCTATTACCATTCTCTTTCTCCCGAGGAGCAACAGGTCACCGCGATCGGAGCACCGAACTACGGCGCGGCGGGAGCTATCGATTTGTTTGGCCCAAAGTATGGATTACCCAAATCGATCAGCGGCAGCCAACAATTACTGGATATGGGGCCCGCGCAATTACACCGGCCAGAGCATCATCCTGCTTGACGAAAACTCACCCAACAAATACCTGGGCCACTGCCAATCCCTGCACGAAATTCCCCACTACCAGGACCCTATTCCCGTCCCGACGAGGACTTCCCCAACTATCACTGCCGCGGTCTCACCCCGAGCCTCCAGGCCTTGTGGCCCACCCTTAAACCATGGAAATGATCGGACACGTGCTGGGCGGCCCACGTCAACAGGGCAGGCTGAAAATAAGACCTTACGCATTTAGTCCCGTAGGGACGGCTGACCGTAGCCCAGGACGCAGTCCTGGGGAGAGTTTTCGATACACGACAAGTCCTGAAGAGCCTGCCCTGAGCTTGCCGAACGGGGACGACTGAAAATTGTCCAGGGTCAAGCAGCGGCGTATTTTCAGCCGTCCCTGCCAGACTGTTCACCCCTTTCCTTTTTGTCATCCCGAGCGAACCGAGATTTCCTGCTTCACCGTCCTCGCCACTTGATCGAAGCCGCAACTTAGCAGGAAATCTGGGGAAGTCGAGGGATCTGCAGTTCACTCCACAAGCGACCAACCTCACGTAAAAAACCACACTCCCCCTTGTCATCCCGACCGAAGCGGAGGGACCTGCGGTTCACCGGACCACAACTGGAAACGCGACTCGACAGGCTCAGTCGAGTGCGTGCGGCTTTAAACTCGCAAGTTGCTGAAAGAGCAATTTCGCGGGAAGATGATCTGGGTCGAAAAGCGCTTAACGACCGCCGGGCCAGACCGCTGATCGAGCGATCAGCCCTTCTTGGGAGATCAATGCACACGTACCGGATAGCCGTCTTGTTTCTGGCAACATTCGCCGCCACCTCTGTTGCCCAGCAGTCCTCCCCCGTCACCGCGCCCCACCCTACGCCCGCCCCGCTGCAAGTACCAAATCCTCACTACGTGACCCTGGTGCTGACCCAGGATGTCAACGCACCCGCCGCCACAGTCTGGGAGCGCGTGGGCAAATACTGTGACATCAGCAAATGGGCCTTCCCCGACTGCAAACTATTGCCGGCGACGGTGGCGACGCGTCCGTGCGCAGCATCGTGAACGAAGTAATGGTCGGTAAGACCGGCCTCAGCTACACCTACACCCAGCCCGTGCGAAAAGACGTCAAGTACAACCTCTATCACGGCACGCTGGAGGCGGTGCCCGTCACCGCTAAGACCTCGCGCCTCATCTACACTTTCTTCTACGACAACAGCATGCTCGCCGACGACACTGCGCGCGCAGCCGAGATCGCCGGCCGCAAGAAGCGATTTACCCCATTTCTCCAGAACATGAAGACCCTGGGGGAAGGCGGCAAAGTGCCCGCTTCAATGAAGGAAACCGCGCAACCCCCCATTCCCACGCCTGACCAGTTGCAAACTCCAAATCCCCACTACGTCGCCATACCGATGACCATCACCATCAATGCCCCCGTCGACACAGTCTGGGCTCGCGTGGGCAAGTACTGTGACATCGGCGAGTGGGGCTTTCCTAACTGCACAATTCTCTCCGGCGACGGCAGCAGCCTGGGAACCATCCGCTCCATCGGCCATGAGGTGCTCGTAGGAAAGACGAAGTACAGCTACACCTATACCCAACCCGTGCGCGAAGGCGTGGCCTACAACTTGTACCACGGCACACTCGAGGCAGTTCCTCTCACCGGCAAAACCACTCGTCTGAACTACACCCTGGTTTACGACAACAGCAACCTCGCCGATGATGCAGCGCGCAACAAGGATTTGGACAACCGGCGCACACGCTTCACCAAAATGCTCGAGAACATGAAGACCTTGTCCGAAGGAGGAACGCTACCACCCGGAGCCTTGGGTGGAGGCGCAAGCGCTCCTGCGGCCACCGGTCCACGATAAACCCGCTTCCTGCACAGCCACCAATGTCCTGGGTGCCCCATTCAAGCCGTCTTTTGGCTTGAGTGGGCAAGTGCGCCCGCATTCAAACCCTTCGTCATGAGGAGCGTACCCAGGTTTCCTGCTTCATCGTCCTCTCGCTTGGCCCCGTAAGAAACAAGCTCTCCACAAGTTAGGCTCTCAGTCGAAATACGGTCCACCCCTGATACGCTGTCGATGCAGAGCCTACGCCCCCCAATCCACGCCATGCATGTCCCCGGTATCAAGGAAGCGGCCATGGAACGCGAACGCCGACCGCAGCGTGTGCGGAGTATGACCGCCCCGCACCAGGCGCAAATACCCATGCAGTTCGCCACGGAATTCGGGATGGGCGCAGTGCTCGATGATCAATTCCGCGCGCTCGTGCGGTGATTGTCCGCGAAGATCGGCAATACCGTGCTCAGTGATGATGACTTGAACCGAATGCTCGCTATGATCGACATGGCTCACCAAAGGCACGACTGTGCTGATCTTGCCGCCCTTGGCGGACGACGGGCAGATGAAGATCGACAAATAGGCATTCCGCGTGAAGTCGCCTGAGCCGCCGATCCCGTTCATCATTTGCCGTCCCATGACATGAGTGCTATTCACGTTGCCGAAGAGGTCAACTTCGAGCGCAGTATTGATCGAGACCAGTCCCAGGCGCCGGATGACCTCCGGATGGTTGCTGATCTCCTGCGGGCGCATCAGGATGCGCGGGCGGAAGAAGTTTAGATCCTTGTAGACCCGATCCAACGCCGGCGGACTGAGCGTGAGCGCACAGGTACTCGCGAACTTGATGCGGCCGGCACAGATAAGGTCGATCGCTGAATCCTGCAGAACCTCGGTGTACATTTCAAACTGCGGCACGCCGGTGTGGCGTCCCAGCGCAACCAGAACAGCGTTGCCGACATTTCCCACGCCCGATTGGATCGGCACAGACGAGGGAAGGCGTCCGGCAGCAAGTTCCCTAACCAGAAACTCGGCGACGTGATTGCCAATGGCTTCCGTCGCTGCCGTCGGTTCATCATAGGCGCTCGTTTCGTCGTCCCGGTTGGTTTCGACAACACCTGCGATGCGTGCTGGGTCCACCAGCATGATCGGAGAACCGATTCGGTCCGACGCATGAAAAATAGCGACTGCGCCACGATGCGGTGGATCGGCGGACTCATAGATGTCATGCATGCCGAGAAGCGCCGCAGGGTGTCTCCGGTTCAGTTCGATAAATATCCGTCTGGCCTGGCGGCCAAAGGTCGGTGCTGCCCCTACGGCGGAGGTCAGAACAATGCCGCCACCAGCGGTAATGTCACTTGCTTCCAGGATCGCCCAGTCGATAGGCCCTAGAAATCCGCAGCGAACAGCCTGCGGCAACATCGAAAGGTGCATATCAAAAAAACGTGTGTCGCCGGCGTTGATGCGGGCGCGAAGATCCGCGTTGGACTGATAGGGTGTGCGAAAGCTGATCGCGTTTGCTCTTGCGAGTGCACCGTCCAGCGATGGACCAGTGGACGCGCCGGTCACCACGCCTATCTTGAATGGTTCCCCGCGCTGGTGCGCAGCCTCGGCGTTCGCCGCAATCGCAGAAGGGATAGCCTTCGGCGAGCCGGCCGGTGTGAAGCCACTGAATGCAACCGTCTGCCCGTGGTTTATTTGCGCAGCCGCTTCCTCTGCCGACAGCTCTGGAAATGGCAAACCCATTGGACCCTCATCTTATCAGTGGCTTCACATGGCAAACGCGGGTCTGCAGGTGAGTGCGAAAAATCTGTTGGCCTCGTTGTCTGTATCGACCCGTGTGTGATGCCCGTCACAGACACAGTCGAAAACTAATGGGACACTTGGTTCGAACCGATAACTTACATACCGGCCTCGCCGGCGCGGTGATATGCACCAATTTAATGACTTTGCGTTCGAAACTTCCCTCACACGGTAGTGGGCAGCTCGACTGAAATACAGGAGCTTCGATGAAACTTTCGCTTACCCTCCTCGCTTCTCTCTTTCTCATTGTCCATGGCAACGCCCAGACGGCTACAAGCAGTCGATACACCGAGAAATGTCAGGTGTGTCACGGCGTGACGGGTCGTGCGGATACACCGGCGGGAAAAGCCATGGGGGCGCGTGCGTTCAATTCTCCCGATGTTATCAAGCAATCCGATGCGGATCTCCTCGAGGTGATTAAAAACGGCAAAGGAAAAATGCCTGCGTTTGCCGGCAAGCTGACCGAGCCGCAGATGGTCGTCCTGGTCGCATATATTCGCAAACTGCAGTAGATGAAAAACCGGGTGTAGCCAAGCAGCTTTTGTTGAGCGAGGTATAGATGCAGTGACCATGATTGCTGAGGACGCGAAAGTCGCTGTGCCTGCCAGACGATCCTTCCTGATGGCGATGTTTGCAGTCAGCGGAACTGTGGTCGGCGCATTACTCGCATATCCCCTCTTCCGCTTCGCTGTGTTTCCATTGCGGAAAACCGAATCGGGTGAGGAGTGGTCCGATGTTGGTCCGGCAACTGACTTCGCTTCCCTGACCGCTCCCCTTGCCAGAACCATCACGCTGGAACGTCGCGATGCCTGGCAGACCACCTCCTCCCAAACGGCTGTCTACGTGTTACCCGCCAAAGATGGTCTCCTGAAAATTCTTTCCCCAGTCTGTCCGCATCTTGGCTGCTCCGTGCAGTGGCAGGAGGCACAGAACAAATTCATCTGCCCGTGTCACTCCGGATCATTCGCCGCGGATGGTGAGCGCATCGCAGGACCGCCTCCTCGCTCCATGGACTCCCTCGAGTCCAAGGTCGAAAACGGCACCCTAAAGGTCCGCTATCGGTACTTCCGTCAACTGGTGTCTAACCAGGAACCGATGGCCTAGGCCAGTAAATATCATGTCAACTCCCATCGTTCCCGAGACTAAAGCCGAGCCCGCCCTGGTGGAGCGGCTCGATACCTGGCTTGACGCCCGTACCGGCATCGACTCCATCCTCCACGAATCGCTTGACGAACCAATCCATGGAGGAGCCAGCTGGGCCTACGTCTTCGGCTCTGGTCTCCTGTTCCTTTTCATGTCCCAGGTCATCACCGGCGTCTTTCTCGCGATGTACTACGTTCCCTCAGCCGACCACGCCCACACCGTCGTCTCGTACATGGTCAAGGTCGTCTCGTCGGGCTCATTTATCCGTAGTATTCACGCCTATGGATCGAGCGGAATCATCATCCTGTTATGCCTGCACATCGGCCAGACGGTGCTATACGGATCCTACAAGGGTCGACGCGAGCTCCTCTGGCTCTCAGGCTGCATCCTGATGGCGCTGATGCTGGGCATGGCATTCACCGGTTACCTTCTACCCTGGGATGAGAAGGCTTATTTTGCAACCGCCGTTGGGACAAATCTCATCGCGGAGGTCCCCCGGATAGGCCCCGTCCTGCAGAAGCTCGTCCGCGGTGGCGATCAGATGGGCACCCTCACCATCTCCCGCTTCTTCGTCCTCCATGTCTTTGTCCTCCCGGGCATGCTCATTGCCTTCATCGCCGGACATGTCTTCTTCTTTCGCAAGGCCGGTGCTGCAGGACCCATCAAGGAAGACCCCATCGCTCCCAGGCTGCCGGCTGTCCCGTTTTATCCGCGCCAGGTACTCATGGACGCAGCCTTTGCCATTGTGCTCATCGGCATTCTCGCGGTGATCGCAAAGATGCTTCCTATGGATCTTGGACCGGCCGCAAATCCTGCCGATACTCACTTTTTGCCACGCCCCGAGTGGTACTACCGGCCAGCCTTCCAATGGCTCAAATACCTCAGCGGCCGCTGGTCGCTGCTGGGCGGAATCCTCCTCCCTGCCCTGCTCGCGGTTATTTTTGCCGCTGCACCCTTCCTCGATCGCCGCCTGGAACGGAGACCATGGAAGCGGCCCATCTCCGTGGGAACCTTCTTCCTCTTCCTGATCGCCTACACGGGACTCGGGATCGCAAGCTATCACGACGACTACAGTGACCCATCCATGGCTGCTCAAATGCACACCCAGGATGCCGATTCCCGTGCGTTTATGGCGAGCCCCTTCGTCCCCGAAAATGCTGCGGGCAGTCTTCCCGCAAGCCTCGTCTCCGCGGATCCAATCGTCGTAAAAGGGCACGCGCTCTTTCAGTCCCAGTCTTGCAATTCCTGCCATGGAGAAGGCGGCATTGGTACAGCTGCGGCCGTATCGCTGACGGGGGTTGGCGTCAAGTACTCAGAAAGCCAACTGGAAACGCTGCTGCGTGCGCCAAACAGCAAAATGACTGCGGGTGGCATGCAGCCAGTAGAACTCAAGCCACAAGACCTTGAGGCGTTGAGTACCTATCTTCGCCAGCTTCATTAGAAGGAAATCTAAGGCTTTGCCGAACGCCAAAGAGATCAGCGATCGTCCAGCTCCCGTAAGGAGACTGTGGACTTATCCGTCCGGAACTACGCCTCCGCGCGCTCGACGGCGCTGACGAAATGAAAGCGGCAACGATTGCGGTTCTCTACGGAAAGAAAAAGATGGGCAAACTAACACGGTTCCTTCTAGTCTCGGCAAGCATTACCGTACTCTTCGCCTCGCAATCCGCATGGACACAAGTCGACCGGTCTCTCGAAGGTGACCAGAAATGCACCATGTGCCACGACGAGAATTGGACTAAGCCCATCCTCACCATCTACCAGACCAGGCATGGCGTGAAAGGTGATAAACGCACTCCAGGTTGCCAGGGCTGTCACGGAGAAAGTGTCGAGCATCAGGGCGATCCGGGGAGCAAGCCTCCAGAGGTGGTATTTACGCCAGGATCCAAAAACATTTCGCCGGTAGCCACGCGGAATGCAGCCTGTCTCACCTGCCACGAAACAAACATTCTTCCTCGATCGCACTGGGAAGGGAGCCAGCACGAAACGCACGGCGTTGCCTGCACCGACTGCCACGAAGGGCATGCGGTACAGCAGAAAGTCTTGAACCCGCTCACCCAGGCCAACGTTTGCGCTAATTGCCACAAGGCTGAGCAAGCCCAGATTCATCGCTTCTCCAGGCACCCGATACTCGAGGGAAAAGTTACTTGTTCCAACTGTCACAACCCGCACGGCTCAGATGGCCCCACACTCCTTGTCAAAGAAACCGTCAATCAGACCTGTACCACCTGCCATGCAGAGAAGCGCGGTCCGTTCCTGTGGGAGCATGAACCCGTTGCCGACGGCTGCACCAACTGCCACACGCCGCACGGTTCCAATTTGTCACCTCTCCTCAAAGTGCGCGTTCCCATGCTGTGCCAAACCTGTCACACCAGCGATCACGCAAAAAACCTGTACAGCGGCGCCAACCTGCCGGCCGGAAATGTAACCACGGCCAATGGCCAGATTCCTCTAGGCAGCCAGAGCCCCGCCGCGCAGGGAAATGCACGCAGCTGCCTGGGCTGCCATTCCACCATCCACGGATCAAATCATCCTGCCGGCGCCAAGTTCCAGCGGTGAACATGCAAGCGGAAGAGGCTAATGATGACGACACACGCTAACAAAACCAGTTGTGCAGGCCATTCGTCAGGATGCAGTCGCGGTGACATCCTGGCTTGCTTGATCTTCTGCATGCTCATCGGGTATACCGGGCACGCTTGCTCGCAAGCACCCTCCGTCACTCCTGCGCCCGTCGCGACCTCTTCTCTTCCTCCGAGTCAGACCACACCTGCCAATACAACTGGTTTCGGCGTCGGCGCCGTAAGCGCCAGCTCCTACAAGTTCGGCGAGTACAACGGCCTGCAAAATGCAGGACCGTTCGGTATTGGCTATTTCGATATTCGCGGCGGCGCTTCCAATAACAGCAACAGCGCGTGGCGCTGGCGGATAAAAGGGACGGACCTCGGGCTCGAAACACGCACCCTGTATGCCGAGTTCGGAATACAGGGCAAATACTTCTTCTACGCTCGCTATTCCGAACTGCTGGCCAACCGGTCCGATACGTATCAGACCCCGTATTCGGGTGTCGGCACAGGCAATCTCACGCTGCCATCCACCTGGCTCTTTCCCGCAGTCGCACAACGAGGCGCCACCAGCCTCAACTTCAGGGTCTTTGATCCGGTAGCCGGCTCCGGTAGCATCTACAACAGTGCCGGCGTGCTGACCGCGCCTACGGCTGCTCAACTGCTAAAAAATGCCGGCATCCGCGCTGCCGATCTTCCCGGTTTCCACAGTGTCTATCTCTCCACCAAGCGCACTAAGGTGGAAGCCGGCTTCAGGCTCAACCTTTTGCATCACCTGGATATTCCAGTCAGCTACTCTTACGAGCACAAATCGGGTTTGAAGGCTCTTGGCGCCGTTTCGTCCCAGGTATCCGAAAACAGTGTCATCCTTCCCATCCCAATCGATTTCGACACCAGCGAGGCAAACGCTGCAGTGAACTATAGGTTCAGGCAAATCCTGCTGTCTGTCGCCTATTACGGCTCGTACTTCACTGACAATATCAACTCCTACACATACCAGGACGTGGCCGACCCGACCAGGAGTGCCACGCTGGCGACCGCGCCCAGCAATCAGTTCAATCAGTTCACCTTTATGGCGGCGGAGAAGTTCAAACACAACATGAAGCTCGTCGTCTCCGGATCCTACGGGCGCAATACCCAGAACGACGCCTTTCTCGCGCCCGCAACGGCGCAGAACGGACAGCTGGCATTTGGCCTGCCCGTTCCATCCCTCAACGGACTTGTGGTGAGCAGCTTGGTCAATGGGAAGTTTACGGCAAAGCCCAGCAAGAAATGGAACCTGGTGGCAGCGTACAAGTATTCCAACCGGGACAATCAAACCCCTGTTCATACCTACTATTTCCAGGATGCCAACGAGTCGAAGAGCGGTACCTCGGCCTTCGCCGGACTTTATGGAAACCCTGCGGGGCTGGGAAGCAATACGAATATCTACGCGAATCGCGCCTACAGCCAGAAGACCAACCGGGCGGAGGGCGAGGCTGAGTACGCCCTGGCGAAAAAACAATGGGTCGCCGCCAGCTACAAGTGGGAGAAACTTGACCGCAGTTGCCCAGGCAGCTGGATCGATTGCTCGGACGCGCGCACTACCAACGAACACACCATCGGTGTCGACTGGCACAGAACATCCGTTGGCAACCTGACCGGAAGAGCCAGCTACGATTACTCGTGGAGACGCGGAGCCTACAACGAGGATGCCTTCCTGGCGCTCGTTCCAATGGCCAACCAAGTCCCTGCAGGCGGTGCCACCCAAAGCGTCTACTCCTTTCTGCAAGCTACCGGCCTGACCGGGTTCGGTCCGGTCGCTGGTTTGCCGGCTACTCCTCTCACCGGTGACGCTGCCATCTACACCCCGCTCAATAACCCCATACCCCAGGCGCTCTACGCCAGCCGTAACGCCATCAACGAATTAGTTGGGCTGAGAAGGTACACCGTTGCTGACCGCAATCGTCACAAAGTGTTCGCCGACTTCGATTGGCAGGCGACGGGCAAATTCTCGCTCCACACCAACGGCGAGCTCAACGCCGACGATTTCATAAACTCCGTCTACGGTGTAAAAAGCGACCTGTTCTGGGAAGCCAGTATGGATGCCGGCTACACCCCAAGTGAGACGCTCGTCGTCGACCTTTACTACACCTACGATCAGCGCAATCTTGATACGAAGGGCGATGCGTACGGCACCAACAGTACGACAGCATTTGTCGGCCAGCCTGCCAATACCGCTGTTTCAGGTGGGTGCTATGCGACGGTTGCCGCCAAAAATGCCGTCGCCAAGATCGATCCATGTTTGAGCTATGCCAAAGACGACCGCAACAAGTACGACACCTTGGGATTTACCCTCAGCAAAAAAGGCTTGCTATCCGGCAACCTGCAACTGGCAGCCCAGGTGTTGTACAACCGTGGACGGACCTACACGCAGGCCTCAGGCGGAAGCTACGTCAACAATCCGCTCGCCCTTGCAGCGCCTGCTCCGGTCCTGCCGCCAGGAACACCAGCAGTGTTCTACATCGCGGCTCAGAACTACCCGGCCGTGAGAGATGACGAAATCACGGTGACGCCGACAGCCCAGTACGTGATCAGGAAACATGCCACCGTGAAGGCCTTCTATATCTTCCAACGCATGATGTCGACTGATTGGGCCTACCTTGGCATGCAATATGGCACCGGGGCGAATTACTTGCCCTCCAACGAGAGTGCGCCGAACTACGCTGTCAGCGCCGGGGGACTCTCGCTGGTCTACGCCTTTTAGACACGTGCTGCTTCGCGTGAAAAAGCCCTGTTCCCTGAACACTTTCTGCCGGGACGCCGATAGAGCACTGATCCTCCATCGCTCGAGGATCGCTTGGGTTCGGAAGGGTTACCTCGGTCATGGACGAAACCTCATTCCCCACGGTCTTCGACAAATCGCTCTCGACGTCCTGGAGCACTGTCACTCCCGTCACCGCAATCACGTTCAGTCTGGATGGCGACACTTCTTCTGGCAATTCACGCGATACCCCCCGGCAGAAGCCGCAGACTCCCGAAGATGATTCGCGGGCAAAGGCCGCCCTCGCAGACTCCGGCGTAGATGCAAACGCTCAGGCCGGGCCAACCTCATCTGGCGACCTGGACGGCGACTTAAGCTCGCTGCTCAGAGACCTGACATCTGGAGATACCTCCGCGGCCAAGGCAGACGTCAGCAAGCTTCAGGCAAATCTGGATACTCAGGCCACTCTAGCGCATGCTCAGACGGAAAGTCCGCTCGATACCCTGATAGGCAGGATTTCAGACTCGCTCAACTCAGGAACCACTGCAGAAGCCACGCCCAACGGCGCACAGCACGATCTGGCCAACTTCCTGATGCAGAACGGACACAGTACCGGGAATCTGCTCAATACCTCCGGTTAATCGGCACGCAGCAAATTTTCCGCGCGACTTAATCATCCCAATCCGTATCTATACCGGTGCACGAGTAAACCCTCCTGCAAAGCCAGCCCTGATCTTTCGGAACTGTACCATCCGCTCACCGGGGCTAAAGAATCTGCGTGAGAGCCGCGCTGAAAGCAGGTAGGTACGGGCTTTTAGCCCGTACATAACAAATCTGAATGATTCGGCCTTTAGGCCCTGAGGCATGCTCTTCATTCCTGTACAAGCGAAAACTGCGCCTCAGGAAAACCAGTGGGACGGAAATAAGCAAGGTGCTCATTGAGCACCTTGAGCACCTTGAGCATCTTGAGCACCTTGCTAAGACAGAGGGCTAAGGTCTAGCTCCATGCGTCGAGTTTGCGGATCCAGAAAAGATCTTCGGCGGTGGCCCGGGAACCCGCGGCCGAAACTCCGTTCGGCCCGCTCATTGACACTCCACAGCCGCCGGAGTGAACATTAGGCGCGAGAAAAACCCACCGCAAGGAGCCCCCCAAATGCCCACAGCAGCAACAGAGACGACGTTTGCCGTCAGCAGGCCGGCGCTCAGCCCAGCCGCCGCCGCGTTCCTGGCCAAGAAACATCAAATGCTGATCGACGGCAAATGGGTGGATGCCCGCAGCGGCCAAACATTTGCCGTCGAAGACCCCGCAACCGAAGAAATCATTGCCCACGTCCCCGCCGGAGATAAGGCGGATATCGATCTCGCCGTGGCCGCCGCGCGCCGAGCCTTCGAGACCGGACCGTGGTCGCGCATTTCGCCGGCAGCAAGACAGCGTCTCGTCTGGTCGCTGGGCGACTTGCTCGAGCGCTATGCCGACGAATTCGCAGAACTGGAAGCGCTCGACAACGGAAAGCCGGTTACCAACGCCCGCCGCGACGACGTGGGCGGATCCATCGAAATGTTCCGCTACATGGCCGGTTGGGCAACGCGATTGAACGGTGAGCAGATCCAGGTATCCACTCCCGGCAACTGGCACGTCTACACCGTCCGTGAACCCGTCGGTGTCGTCGGCCAGATCATTCCCTGGAACTTTCCCTTGATGATGGCCGCCTGGAAACTGGCGCCGGCCCTGGCAGCCGGCTGCACCATCGTCCTCAAGCCCGCGGAACAGACCCCCCTATCGGCGATCCGCCTGGGAGAGCTCATCACCGAAGCCGGCTTCCCCGATGGCGTCGTGAACATCGTCACCGGCTATGGAGAGACCGCCGGAGCCGCACTCGCGGAACATCCGGATGTCGACAAAGTCGCCTTCACCGGCTCAACCGAGGTTGGCAAGCTGATCGTCAAAGCGGCCGCCGGCAATCTGAAGCGCGTCTCGCTGGAACTGGGCGGCAAATCGCCGGCCATTGTTTTCCCCGACGCCGATTTGGAACTCGCCATCGCCGGGACAGCCAGCGCCATCTTCTATAACCAGGGCCAATGCTGCACCGCAGGTTCGCGGCTTTTTGCCCACAAATCGATCTACGACAAGATCGTCGAGGGCGTCACCCGGGAAGCGGCCAAACTAAAGGTCGGCCATGGCCTTGATCCCTCCGTCAACCTGGGCCCGCTTGTTTCGAAGGAACAGCACAACCGCGTCACCGGCTTCCTCGAAGCTGGGCGGAAAGAGGGAGCTGAGGTCGTCACCGGCGGCAAGGTCAAAGGCAGCCAGGGCTATTTTGTCGAACCAACCGTCCTCGCCCAAACCAATCGTTCCATGAAGGTTGTGCGGGAAGAGATCTTCGGACCGGTGGTCTGCGTTCAATCCTTCGACGACGCCGATCTGGACGCCGTGGCCAAATTCGCCAACGATACGGAATACGGGCTGTCCTCAAGCGTCTGGACGCAGAACCTGAAGGCTGCTCACATGATGGCCCGCAAGATCCGGGCGGGCACAGTCTGCATCAATGCCCACAACTACGGAGACCCCGCGTGGCCGTTCGGTGGTTATAAGCAATCCGGCTGGGGCAGGGAAATGGGCAAGGAAGTCATGGAGCATTACACCGAGACCAAGGCGGTTGCCGCCCGGCTATAGCGGCCGGGCTAGCTTCCACTGCCGAATGTATTGCAGGCACTCACTTGGCCGGTCGTAAACCCACGGTTGAACCAGGACATCCTTTGCTCTGAGGACCCGTGGGTAAAGGAGTCGGGGGTCACGTAGCCCCGCGACATTTTCTGCAGGCGGTCGTCGCCTACGGCGGCCGCAGCCTGCAGGCCACCCTTGATATCGGCTTGATCGGTGATCTGCCGGTCCGTCGTCGAGTGGGCCCATACTCCGGCGAAGCAATCTGCCTGCAGCTCCATGGCTACGGATAGCTGGTTCCGCGCCCCGGGGTTTTGTTGCTGTATGCCCCGGACCTTGCGCTCAATGCCCAGCACGTTCTGCACATGGTGCCCAATTTCATGGGCAATCACGTAAGCTTGGGCGAACTCGCCCGACGCCCCGAACTGCTTCAACTGGTCCCAAAATCCTAGGTCCAGATAAACCTTCTGGTCTGCGGGGCAATAAAACGGACCCGTCGACGATTGTGCCGCACCGCAGCCAGACTGCGTGTAGTCGCGGAACAGTACCAGCTTCGCCCGGGGATAGCGGATTCCTTCTTTGGCGAGTATCTGCGTCCAGGTGTCCTGAGCATCGCCCAGCACAAAAGAGGCCAATTGTGCCGATCGGTCTTCCTGGGGCGATACTTGCCGCGGCCCGCTTTGCTGTTGCTGTTGCACTCCGCCGCCGCCGGAAAAGTAGGCGCCGATGTAGTTGCGCCCGGTCACCAGGCTGATCACCAGCAGGATGATGAACCCTACAATTCCAAGGCCACCACCCCCGAAGCCGCCACCAGACTGGCCTCGCCTATCCTCAACGTCGCTGCTAAGACCGCCAGGAGTCCATCTCATAAAGTGCTACGAGTGTAGTACGAGCCACTGGCATTGGAAGTGAAAAATCGGCTGATCGCTTCCACTGGTGTAAAAACATTAGTTGGCCCCGGGCAAACCAAAGGGTTAGTATTGTCGTCACTCATTGCATTACTTTGCCTTCCTTTACGTCTGCGCCAGCCGCAAACAGGGAGCCTTTATGAAAGCCTTGATCCTGATCATTGGGGACGACCCGGCGTTAATGCGGACGCGCGCCGAACTCTTGCGAGATTGGCAGATAACCACCGTGAACTCGCGGGACGCGGAAGAAGAAATGCGCTCGCGACCCTATAACCTGGTGATCTTGAGTCAAACCGTGCAGGAAACCCAGGCCCGAAGTCTGATCGCCCAGGCACAAGAGCTCGACCCGAATCCCCGGATATTGGCGATTCGCTCAGGAGACGATCGGCAGCTTGGATCCCCAACCTATCAAGTGGACCTGAACAACCCGGGCGGGTTGCGTTCTGCGGTGGCCAGCATCCTGGAACGTGGGACAACACCTCTGCATGTTGAACAGGCCAGCCTTGACTACATAAAGGCCAGGGCAATTCCCAGCAGCACAACCAGCAAATGAAACCCGAAAGCGTCCAGGAAGCGGTGGGTGGAGTTCGTGGGAGCCGGTGAGCCCACAGTCATTTCGTGAGCAGATTCCGTGGCTTGCATCTGACCAGGTGGAGCCTGGCCAGAGGGATTGGCAGTGGTGGGGGAGACCATGCAAAACCTCTTTCCGTTCCTGAAATTATCGACCCATTCTGCGGAAAATAATGGCCCTCGAACTACACCTTTCGTGCAGGGTTAGGGCGCCGGCGTGAAGACCACGTAGTTGCGATTGATGTAAAGCCGGTACCGGTTCGGCGCTGTGTCGGCCAGAACCTGCAGGGGCGTAGGGCGCTTCAGCTCGGTGTCGTGGACGCCGGAAACAGTGAACAAATCGTGCGCGCCGAGATCCATTACCAGGAACTTGTTTCCATCCACAAAGCCTACTCCGTAAGCTCCGGGTTTCAGGCTCTGCCCGTTGATCTCGAGCGGTACCTCGGTGATGAAATAGCCCTGATATTTCTGCTGCACCGCCGTCGAGTAGCCTGAGGTATCCACCAGGGCGCAAAGCACCAACATGCCGTCGGCCAGCTTCACTCCACCGGCATTGCGCGCCTGAACGCTAGCCACCTGGCCGCGGAAGAAAACCGTCGCCGGCATCAGGTTGGCCATGTCCGGCGCCTTCAGGATTCCTGGGTTGGAATTGTCGGTAGCCGCTCTCATGTTGCCCGGGAGAGAAAGAAACAGGGCAGCGCACAGCAGCAGCTTCAAGCAGGATTTTGCCGGTAACAAGAGGTCTCCTTATCAGGGCGACTCGGGGGTTGTGTCCCACTGTACCACCGGGACCATGAAAGTTTCATTGCACCAAAAAAGAGACCCTTCGTCACGACGAGCCAGGCGTCCGTTCGCATCCCACTGGGTTTGGGGGAAAACATGAGCGAAGATTTGACCCGCCCACAGGCAATTCAAAAGATTTCAGAGTTGATCAAAGACATTCGCATTGCCATGCTGTCTACGGTCACACCCGAAGGAACCATCCATAGCCGCCCTATGGCGACACAGGAAAGCGACTTCCAGGGCGAGTTGCTCTTTCTGACTCGACAGGAATCGAGCAAAACAGAAGAGATTACCCACCAGTCGCACGTCGCCGTCAATTATGCTGACCCAAAGCATCAGCGCTTTGTTTGTCTTTCGGGGGTTGCTTCGCTGAGCAAGGATCGCGCTACGATTCACGAACTGTGGAATCCCCTCTACAAGGCCTGGTTTCCTGAAGGCGAGCATGACCCGCAGATCACCGTGATCCGAGTCTCCGTGGACCATGCCGAATATTGGGAAGCTCCTGCGAACGCGGTGGTTCGTGGGTATCAACTGTTAAAGGCCGCAGCCACCAAGGGCGGCTCGAAGGTCGGCGAGCATCAGGCGGTCAGCCTCTAATCCTCCCCAGTGCCGGGCTGCGAAGGTTTCGCGCTCGAAACCACAACGTTACGGCCTTCCCTGGCCAGTGCTGCGATAGATCGGAGCCTTCGTGGCTTTACGCAAGTTGAATAAGAAGGCCACGCCACAAGCAGGCGCATCTTCCCAGGTCCAGACTGAGCTTGATCGGCCGACCGCGGACGAGATTTACGAGCAGGTCTCTCGAAACGCGCGCCACGAGCTGGATCGCGCGGCGCTGGGTCTCTTCATTTCGGGCATGGCCGGTGGTATCACCATGGGCTTGACCGCCCTGAGCACGTCAATTGTCATCGCTCAATTGGGGCGAAGCCCCGCCGCCAAGGTGATCGCCGACCTCTTATACCCAATCGGGTTCATCGCCGTCATTCTTGGCCGGGCCCAGCTGTTCACCGAGAACACGCTTTATCCCGTCGCGCTCATGCTCGCCGAACGCCGTCACGGCTGGAGGACGCTCCGGCTGTGGTCCATCGTCCTTCCTTCCAATGTTCTTGGGGCCTTTCTTTTCGCGCTGCTCGCCGTGCGCACCGGTGCACTCCGGCCGGAAGTTGTCACCGCGATGACGCGCATGGGGGTGGAGGCGGCAGGCGTAACAGCCAGCCATGTATTTTGGAGCGGCGTCATCGGTGGATGGATTATTGCGCTGGTCGCCTGGCTGGTCAGTGGCAGCCACTCCATCACAGGTTCTGTCATGCTCATCTGGCTGTTGACCTTCGTTGTCGGCTTGGGAGGGTTCGCCCATTGCATTGCCACCAGCGGAGAGATTCTTTCGGCGATCCTCGATCATCAACTCTCTGTATCCCGGTATTTTGCCTGGCTGGCCCCGGCAACCTTGGGCAACATCTGCGGCGGTGTGCTGCTGGTCACGCTCCTGGAGTATGGCCAGGTAAAGGGCGGGGAAGAGGGAGGCTACTATCACTAGGCGTGTGATTCCACCCGGCTGCCCACCTTCTACCTTGCCCTGTCAACCGTAGAATGACTCCTGAGGACGGCAAGGACGAATGACCGATACCACGAAAAACACCCACGCTCCCATCGAAAGCTACGCGCTCATCGGGGATTGCCAGACGGCCGCGCTCGTCTGCCTGGACGGATCGATCGATTGGCTTTGCTGGCCGGATTTTTCCTCTGATGCTTGTTTTGCGCGCTTGCTGGGAACCGAGGAAAACGGCCGCTGGCTGCTGGCCCCCGCCACGGAAGTAGAGAAGACGACGCGCAAGTATCGCGACCACACACTCATTTTGGAAACCACCTTCGAAACAGCAGATTTCGCGGTCATGCTGATCGATTTCATGCCCATTCGTGGCACCAACTCCGACATCGTCCGCATCGTGAAGGGAATTCGTGGCAGCGCACCCATGAAGATGGAAATGTCCTTGCGCTTCAACTACGGCAGCACCGTGCCCTGGGTCACGCGTCGAAACGGCGGTATTCGCGCCATTGCCGGGCCTGACCTGGTGGTCCTTCGCACCCAGGCGCCGCTCCAGGGCAAAGGATTTACGACCGTGAGCGAGTTCACCGTCAATGCAGGAGAGAGCGTTGATTTCGTGATGACCTACGGGCCGTCACATTTGCATTTACCGCGCTCTATCGACGTGAACAAAGCGCTCGAAGAAACCCAGGATTTCTGGCAAAAGTGGGCTGCTGAAAACTGCTTTCAGAAGCTACCCTACTGCGAAGCTGTGGAGCGCTCCCTCATCACTCTAAAGGCGCTTACCTATCAGCCGACCGGCGGGATCGTCGCGGCGGTGACCACCTCCCTGCCGGAACAGTTGGGCGGTTCCAGAAATTGGGACTATCGCTACTGCTGGCTGCGCGACGCCACCTTTACCTTGCTATCGTTCATGTTCGGCGGGTACTTCCAGGAGGCAAAAGCCTGGCAGCAATGGCTGTTGCGCGCCATTGCCGGCAGTCCCGACCAGGTTCAAATCATGTACGGACTGGCGGGCCAGCGCTATCTCCCCGAACGCGAAATACCCTGGCTTACCGGCTATGAAAATTCCAAGCCCGTGCGCATCGGAAACGCAGCCTCCGAACAGCTTCAACTGGATATCTACGGTGAAGTGCTGGCCGCCTTCCATCATGCCATGAGCAAGATGGGCAAGGACGGCGCACAGTCGTTCGCCATGCTTCAGCGCCTGGTAGAACATCTGGAGACTATCTGGCAGGAGCCTGATGAAGGTATTTGGGAAACCCGGGGAGGCCGGCAGCATTTTACCTATTCCAAGATGATGGCCTGGGTTGCCTTCGACCGCGCGATCAAAGCATCTGGCATGTTGCATGCCAATGCCCCTGTGGAGCGCTGGCAGAAGGTACGGGCAAAGATTCACGACGAGATCTGCACCCAGGGTTATAACGAAAAGCTGGGTAGCTTCGTGCAGAGCTACGGCTCGGAGCATCTTGATGCATCATTGTTGCTGATGCCGCTCACCGGGTTTCTCCCTCCAGAGGATCCTCGCGTCAAGGGCACGCTCAACGCCATCGAGAAAAACCTGATGTCCGGTGGACTGGTGCTCCGGTACGACACCGAAAAGGTTTCGGACGGCCTCCCTCCTGGCGAAGGTGTGTTTCTCGCCTGCAGCTTTTGGATGGTGAGCGCTCTCAAACTGCAAGGGAGAGATGCCGATGCCAGGAAACTGTTCGAGCGAGTCCTCTCGCTAGCCAACGACGTTGGCTTGCTTGCTGAGGAATACGACACCACCGCTAAGCGCCTGGTAGGGAATTTCCCCCAGGCCCTCTCCCACATCTCGCTGGTGAATGCCGCCGTGAATCTGGCCGGCTACGATGCCCCGCCAACCAAATAGCGAACGACGACGCATCCCACGGAAACACGCAGTTCTGCAAGGGAGGATTGAATGCACGTATTTGAGGTCTGGGCCCCTCGCGCCGGCGCCATGGAAGTCAAAATAGGAAACAAGAAGTTTCCTATGGTTAAAGAGCCCAGGGGCTATTGGTCAGCGGCCGTGCAGGAGGCAGGGCCGGGCACCGACTACGGGTTTGTGATCGATGGCCTGGAACCACCACTCCCTGACCCGCGCAGCCAGTGGCAGCCTGAGAGTGTCCACGGTCTGTCCCGTCTGGTCGATCATGCCGCGTTCGCCTGGAGCGACAGCGAGTGGCAGGCGCCGCCGCTATCGAGCGGCCTTATTTACGAGCTGCACCTGGGTACGTTTACGACCGAGGGAACTTTGCGAGCGGCAGAGTCCCGGCTTGACTACCTCAAAACACTGGGCGTCACTTACGTGGAGCTGATGCCGATCGCTAACTTCCCCGGCAAGCGAGGATGGGGTTACGACGGCGTGGATTTGTACGCCATTTTCAATGCCTACGGAGAACCCGGCGATCTCAAGCACTTCGTGGATGCCTGCCATGCCAGGGGCCTCGCCGTGTTGCTGGACGTGGTTTACAACCACCTGGGTCCGGTGGGCAACTACCTTTCAAAATTTGGACCGTATTTCACCCACAGCCACACCACCCCGTGGGGGGACGCGGTCAATTTTGAAGAAGCCGGCGCTACGGAAGTCCGCCGCTTCCTGATCGACAACGCCTTGATGTGGCTGCGCGATTACCACTTCGATGGATTGCGTCTCGACGCGGTGCACGCCTACATGGATCGCTCAGCCATCCATTTCCTGGAGCAGATCACCGGCGAAGTAAGAAGACTCGAAGCAGCGATGGGAAAGCACTTCGTCCTGATTGCCGAGAGCGATCTAAACGATCCCAGGATTGTAAAAGCCGAAGAGGCCGGCGGATATGGGATGGACGCCCAATGGAGCGACGATTTTCACCACGCATTGTTCTCCGTCATCTCTGGAGAGCGTGCTGGCTACTATGAGGATTTCGGCACCCTCGCCCAACTGGCGAAGTCGCTTCGCTGCGTCTTTGTCTACGACGGCAACTACTCAAAACACCGTCAGCGGAATCACGGCAGACAGGTCGTAGGTTTGTCAGGCCATCGCTTCATAGGATTTGTGCAGAACCATGATCAGGTGGGCAATCGGGCCCAGGGCGAGCGGATCAGCCATGAATCTGGCGCCGGCCGGGCAAAGATAGCGGCTGCGCTGGTACTCACAGCGCCCTTCGTTCCCATGCTTTTCCAAGGGGAGGAGTTTGGCGCTTCTGCACCATTTCTCTACTTCACCGACTATGATGACCCCGAGCTCGGCCGCATGATTTCCGAAGGTCGTAAAAGAGAATTTGAAGCCTTCGGTTGGGCTCCGGATCAGATTCCCGATCCCCAGGATGAGCAGACCTTTCTCCGATCCAGGTTGAATTGGGCCGAATTGACTGAGCAGCCGCATGGCGCGCTGTTGCAGTGGCATAAGGACCTGATCCATCTGCGGCGCAGCCAAAGCAAGCTAACCGATGGAAACCTTAACGCCGTGAACGTGCGCTTCGATGAGGAAGCGCAGTGGCTAGTCCTGGAGCGAGGCCCCCTGAGTATCGCCTGCAATCTGGGAAAAGCCGCGGTGAACGTGGAAGTAGGCAACGTTGCACAGGTACTCCTGGCCTCCGATGACTCCATAGCCCTGACCGGTGCAAACATCAAGCTAGGTCCCGACAGCGTAGCCGTGTTGTCCACGGCTCAAGCCTCGGATTCAGCGAGGCGAGCAGTTCAAAATGAGTCCCGTAGGGACGACTGAAAAAGCCAATGGATCGAAAATTCTGAATCGAGGAATACTCCGCTCTGGGGATGGCCGCGCATAATTTTCAGTCCTTATGGATTCGCGCAGGCCCGGCCTGTTGCGCTCTATGCCGCCGTCAATGCAATAATCTTAGCGGAACCGAGGAAGTCGCCTGTGAGCCGATGCATTTTGCTCGTGTACCTGGCTGCGAGCATATCGCTCACAGCGCTGGGGCAGAGCGCCGCCTGGCAGCCAAATCTAACCAGTCAGCAGACCTACACTCTGCATCGCTCGTCGAGCGCAGACCCTACTGGAGGCAATGCTGACCGCCGCAAGGTCAGCCCCGGGGAAACGCTGACCGTGCTCGACACGGACGGTCCTGGCTTGATCTCGCACCTGTGGTTTACCATCGCCAGCTCCGAACCCTACCATCTGAAACGGATCGTCCTGCGTATTTATTGGGACGGCGAACAGACCCCGAGCGTAGAGGCTCCGATCGGCGATTTCTTTGGGCTAGGCCTCGGCTACTACCATCCCTGGCAATCGGAAATGCTTTCCGTCGGAAGCGTTAAGGATTTGAACTGCTTTTTCCCCATGCCCTTTGAGCGGCATGCCCGCATCACCGTGACCAATGAAGGGAATCAAGCGATAAAGGCGCTCTACTACAACATCGAATACCGGATGGAACCGACGACGCTCGCGCCCGGCACGTTGTACTTCCACGCGCAGTTCCGACAGGCACAACCCAACCACGGCTGGACCACTAACTGGACGCGCAACGGCCAGGCGCTGGTGAACAAGAAAGCCAATCTAACGGGGCAAGATAATTATGTGTGGCTGGATGCCAAGGGCACGGGCCAGTATGCGGGTGTCACCATGTCCATCCTGCAGAACCAGGATGATTGGTGGGGCGAGGGCGACGACATGTTTTTCGTGGACGGCGCAAAGAAGCCCACCATCGCCGGCACCGGGGCAGAGGACTACTTCCTGGGCGCCTGGGGCTTCAAAGACCACCCTTTCTCCTACCAGCTATACGGTGCGCCCATTGTAGAAAAAGGCAGGGCCGGCTCCCGATCGAGCGTCTACCGCTTTCATCTTGATTCGCCAATGGTTTTCAAAACCTCATTCAAAGCAACCATTGAGCACGGCAATGCCAACCATCGCTCGGACAACTACTACTCGGTGGCCTATTGGTATCAGGTTGAGCCGCACGCGCCCTTTCCAGCGTTGCCGCCAGTGGAGCAGAGGCTGCCTGTGCTGGAGCGCGTGGGCGGTCCAGGAAATACCCTCCCTGGCCCTCCTCCTAAAGCTGGTCGCGCAAGTCCGCAAAAGCCTTAAAGATGCACGTGTAGTTACAGATCAAAGCGCCGCTGCGAGAGCGAACGTCAATAGCAGGGCTATCACGGAAATCAAGGTTTCGCTGATGGACCAGGTCTTCATGGTATCGGCGACGCTCATGTTGAAATACTCCTTCACCAGCCAAAAGCCGCCGTCGTTCACATGGGAAAAGATCGCCGATCCTGCGCCCGTGGCAATGGTCAGCAATTCCGGCCGCACGCCTGGGCTGTGCGCGAGGATAGGAGCGAGGATGCCCGCGGCTGTGGTCAAGGCGACGGTGGCCGATCCGGTGGCCAGGCGGATGAGTGCGGCGACCAGCCATCCCAACAACAACAGCGATACGTGGGCGTGCAGCGCAACCGAAACAATTGCCTGCGAGACGCCGCTATCCTGAAGGATGCGCCCAAATCCGCCGCCCGCTCCGATCACCAGCGTGATGTGGGCCGTAGGCGCCAGGCATTCATTGGAGAACTTAAGGATAGTCACGCGGTTGAAGCCCCGCATCTTGCCCAGGGTGAGAAAGCTGATCAGGACCGCTACCAGCAACGCGATGTCGGCAGACCCCAGCAAGTGCAGCACGCGATTCGTGGCCGTACCCGGCGCCGCCAAAACTCCAGCCCAGCTGCCAAGCAGCATCAGCACCACAGGCAGCAGGACTGTCGCCATCGACATGCCGAAGCCCGGCAAGGAGCGACTCTCGTCATGCTCGGCGAACTGCTCCGCCATCGGGTTGTGTGCGTCGAGCACAATCCGGGGAGCGATGAATCGGGCATAAAGAGGCCCTGCAATCACCGCTGAGGGAATCCCCACCAGCAGGCCGTACAAAATCGTGCGTCCCACGTCGGCGTGGAAGATGGTGACCGCGAGCATCGCCGCGGGGTGTGGTGGAATCAGCGCATGCACCACCGAGAGCCCCGCCACCAGGGGCAGGCCGACCAGGATGAGAGAAGTTTGCGTGCGCCGGGCGACCGTGAACGCGATGGGTATAAGCAGAACGAAGCCGACCTCAAAAAAAACCGGCAGGCCCACGATCAGCCCCGCGCACATCATGGACCAGGTCACTCGCCGCGCGCCGAACAGGTTGATCAACGTATCCGCAATGCGGTCCGAGGCGCCGGATTCCGCCATCATCTTGCCCAGCATGGTGCCCAGCCCAACAACGATGGCAATGTGTCCCAGGGTATTGCCCACCCCGGTCTCAAAGGAGGAGACGATGCTCCCCAGCGGCATGCCGGTCACCGCGGCCAGCGCCAGCGACACCACCATGAGGGAAAGGAAGGCGTTCAGCTTGACTACCGCGATGAGCAGAATGAGCCCGATCACCGCACTCGCAGCGGCCAGCAGCAGGAAAACACCGTGACTATCGAGCAAAGGCACCGCGTTCAAGCGTTACCCAGTGAGGGCCGAGGTAGAAAGCGCCCGGCTCTTTGCCCAGTGGCATCCCCGTCCTTGTAAGACAGCACTCCGTTGACCCACACGGCGGCGATCCCTTCGGCAGCGCAAATTGGGTTGGTGAAAGTGGCTGTGTCTTTGATGGTCTCCGGGTCGAAGAGCACCAGGTCGGCGTGACCGCCTTCGCGGATTTGGCCTCGTCCGGCCAATCTGAATCGCTGCGCGGGTAGACCGGTCATCTTATGCACCGCCTGCGCGAGCGGGAAGATGCCTTGCTCCCGGCAGTAGTGACCCAACACCCGAGGAAAGGTTCCCCATAAACGCGGGTGAGGCCGCGGGTCGTTGGGCAGGCCATCGGAGCCGATCATGCTTGCGGGATGCTGCAGGATGCGGCGCACGTCTTCCTCCGACATGTTGTGGTAGATGGCGCCCGCAGGTTGCAGGCGGACCGCCGCTTCTTTCTGCTTCACTCCCCAGGTTTGGGCGATCTGCTCCAGTGTCTGCCCGGCCATCTCAGGATGGGGCGTCGACCAGGTAACGACGATGCGGATGTGCCCATCCACCTGCCGGAGATCGAGAGTGCTGGAGGAGGCTGTATAGGGATAGCAGTCGCACTGCACAGGTTGTTCGGCGAGTGCGGTGTCCAACGCGTGAAGAACTTCTTTGCTTCTGCCCCAGTTTGCCATGCCGGCGCACTTCAGATGCGAGATCACTACCGGCACGTGGCATGCGCGGCCGGTGGCGAACGCCTCGTTCATGGCGCCAAGGATCTCCTCGGCCTCGGTGCGCATGTGGGTAGCGTAGAGCGCGCCTGCGGCAGCGAGGGGTTCGGCCAGGGACAGAATCTCTTCCGGCGGGGCAGAGCGGGCCGATCCGTAGGCGAGGCCGGAACTCAGGCCCAATGCACCGTGATCCAGGGCCTCGGTCAATTGCGCGCGCATGGCCTGGATTTCGGCCGAGGTGGCCGCGCGGTCGAGCCGATCCATATGGTTGTTACGCAGCGCCGTGTGGCCAGCCAGGGCAGCCACGTTGACCGCGGGTTGCGCCGCGTCGACCGCCGCGACATAGGAAGCAAACGTCGGGTAGCGGAAGGCGTCGGCCTCGCCCAACAAATTCATGGGATCGGGAGGAGCGCCGGCCAACCGTACCGGAGCCGCGCTGATGCCGCAATTGCCCACGATCACGGTGGTTACCCCCTGGGACAGTTTTGCCATCATCTGAGGATCGCGGATAACGTTCGTATCGTCGTGGGTGTGGACGTCGATGAATCCTGGAGAAAGAACCCGTCCCTCTCCTTCCGTCACCTGCCGGGACCCGTACTGGGAGAGCTGGCCGATCGCGCAAATAACACCGGCGTCGATTGCTACATCGGCTGTCTCACTTTCGGCGCCGCTGCCGTCGAGAACGCGAACGTTGCGGATAAGCGTGTCACAAAGAGGCATATGGCATGGTAAATCCCACACGGCGTCAGCGGCCATGGAACCGCAAAAGCAAAAATGCTCTAGACTGTTCTGGCATATTTAAGATTCCGGAGGATGCGCTATGTCAGATGAAGATCTCAAGGCAGAACTCGAGAGGCTGCGTGCAGAAAACGATCAGCTAAAAACCAAAAGCGTGCGTGGGCTGAGCTTGAAAGTCAGTGAGAAGGGTGCGGTATCCCTGTACGGTGTCGGCCGGTTTCCAGTGACGCTTTACAAGGAACAGTGGGCCAAGGTCCTGGGCATGAAGGACGAAATCGAAAAATTCCTTCATGACAATGCCCATTCGCTCAAGACGAAGGAATAACCTCCCGAGGCAAAGCTTACGGGAGACTGTGCATTAACTCTCACGATCTGCGCGCGAAAGCCGTTGGTTGCGAATTGCCTTATGATCCAGGTTTCGCAGGCTCTCGATATTCTCCAGAACTTTGTGCATTGCTTCTACGATAGCGTCGATGTCGCTGCGCGGGCCGAGGAAGATCTGGTGTGGGAACCAGATCGCCTCGCGGTACGCCGCTTTTTCTGATTCCGGGCAGGTATACATCGTCTTCAGATTCAACGGCTGCTGATCGGCCCCAACTCAGCGCGGGGAAATCGGCCGGATCGAGCGGGAAAAGGGAACTGCGGTAAACCGGCTCATAGAACAGTCCGTCGCAAGGTATACCTTCCAGTTGCAGAGCCGCTACAAACGCCGCGCGAGGAATGTCGTTCACTTGCTCGGCGAAATATTTCAGCACAAAGCCGTAGGGAGCCAGGTTGGTGATGCGCGGCTCTGGTTTCAGGAAACCGATACCAGCGGTCTTTGCCAACTGTTGTTCGAAATAGGCCATGTTGGCCATGCGGATTTTCCCCTGGTCGGGAAGGCTCTCCAACTGCGCGGTCAGTAGCGCTGCCTGAAACTCACCCAGCCGGTAATTGAAACCAATGGTGCGATGGTGAAACTTATCCGTCACGCTGGCGCGGCCGGCATTGATGTAGGTTTGCACGCGCTCATGGTATTCGAGGTTGTTGGTCAGCACGATGCCGCCTTCGCCGGAGGTGATGAGCTTGCTCGACTGGAAGCTGAAAGCTCCCAGGTCGCCGATCGACCCCGCGCCTTTGCCGCGCCACTTTCCGCCGTGCGCGTGGGCACAGTCTTCGACGATCTTCAGGGAGTGTTTGCGGGCGATTTCCGGCAGTGCGTCCATGTCGGCGAAGCGCATGCCCAGATGCACCGGCAGGATCGCACGAGTCTTCGGAGTAATGGCGGCCTCGGCGGCGGCAGCATCCATGCAATAGGTTTCGGGATCGACATCGACAAACACCGGCACTGCGTTCACCAGCAGAACCGGTCCCACCGTGCCTTCCCAGGTATAAGCAGGGACCAGCACCTCGTCGCCGGGCCGAATATCGATGGCCTTGAGCGCGGCCTGGATGGCAACTGTGCCGGTGTTTACGCATTGGCCGTAGGCGGTGTCGTGCAGCCGGGCAAAACTCTCGGCGAATTGGACGGAGTACTTTCCCGGAAACGGCTGTCCTCCCCAGGCCCGACCGCGAAGCACGTCCAGCAGTCGCGTTTCTTCCTTATCTGAGAACAAAGGCCACGGTGTGAATGGGGTGGTCCGCACCGCGCGACCGCCCAAAATCGCGAGACTTTCCATGTGCTGCCCGCCTTAGCTGAAGAAGCCCAAAGATAACGCATCCTCCTCGCCAGTGGCAAGCCCCCTGAGAGTGGAAAATCAAAGCGTTTAGACGCGAAGTATTGCTAATAAACAGGATTGGCGTCTCAGGAAAAAGGCAGCGGCACTAAGCGGTTTGCGTTTAAATTCCTAGCACGTCTTCGGTCCTGGACGGGTGCCCCACATTCGCATCAGCGTGCATGGGCCGAAAAAGATGGGGCGCAGCCCCTTCACCGGCTCCCGTTTAGCGGAAAAGATCACGGCCAAGGAGAGATTCTCTTGGCGCGAAGTAAAAGCGTTGGAAAGAACCATATTCGGCCCATCTACGCTGGGGCGAACATTGGGCACCCGCCCAGAGCTAAGAATTGCGTGGAGAGGTCGACCTGGGATTAAGCGACAGTAACTGTTGCGTAGAGATCACACGGTCTCCGCCATCACCTTTCGTGCGGCAAAGGAGATAACCACCCCAGCCACCACCACCAGAGCTAATGCCACCCGCAAGCCGAGCAAGGCAGACAGAGACCCTACCACCGGAGGGCCGACCAGAAACCCCAGGTAGCCGACGCTGGCGGCGGCCGCGATCGCCGCCCCGACTCCGCCCGGAAACCTTCTCGCTGCCGCACCGAAAATAAGCGCAACCATGTTAGACAATCCAAAACCGGCAAGAAGAAAGCCAATCATCGCGCCAAAGTAGGTTGTCCCCAGGAGCGCGAATCCAAAGCCGAATGCGACCAAAGCTCCGGAAGCACGCAGCAGGTGGGTAGCCCCGATTTTCATGTGGAGGTGGTCACCGATAAAGCAGCCGGCCATCATGGACAGGGAAAAGACTGCGTAACCAGTCGCCGCCGTAGCGGCTGAGACGTGAAGCGTGGAGCGCAGATACACCGTCCCCCAGTCGCTAGCCGCGCCTTCGATAAAGAAAGCTAGAAAAGCCACTGCGGCCAGCGCCCACAGGGTCCGCGGGATCAGCGCCCATCCGGCAGAAGGATCTACGGGCGTATCTTCGGTCAGCAGATAGCGCTTGCTGATCAGGACGGTTGCGATCATGAAAACGGCCGCGAGGAAAAGATTCTGTCTTGCTGTTGCATGTTGGCGGAGAAGCAGGCTTGAGAAGCCCGCACCGATCAACCCGCCCAGGCTCCAGAATCCTTGCAGCCCGCTCAGCACGGCAGAGCCATAGGCACGCTCGGTGATGATCGCTTGCGTATTGGTGGAGACATCGACCGTACCTCGCAGCAGGCCAAAGCAGAAGGTCCCAATCGCCAGCCAGGCAAGGGACGCTGTCCAGGGCAACAGTGCTAACACCACTGCGTAACAGATTTGTCCTTTGGAAGCGACATCAGAGCTATCGATGCGATGAAATAACCGCCCGACGAAAGGCATGGAGAGCACAGCTCCCAGCGCCAAAGTGAATAGGGGAACCGTCAGCTGCGCGTTGCTCAGTCCATAGTTTTGCTTGAACACCGAGATATGCGCTGACCACACGCCAAAGGCGAAGCCATTCGCGATAAAGAGCGCAGAAATAGCTTTTCGCGCGGATGCCGGAGACCGCTGCTTCACCGCGTGTGCTTGCTTGATTTCAGATTGCACTGAGCCGATTGTAATCGGCACGAGGGTTCGAATTTTGTGTACGGGCTGAAGCCCTAACCCTGCAAAGTGTGAGGGTTAGTAGAGTGGATTTGCATAACCAAGCAGTTCTCTAGCCCAGTCCCGCAAGGGCGGCTGAACTATAGACTTGTCCAAAATTAGATGCAAAAAAACCTCAGTCCAACAAGGGTCACTGTTTAGGTGGCGTTTGTTTTGTACAGTGGTTTTTGAATCGAGGCTTTCGCAGCTAATTTGGACAGGTCGGGTTCAACTTAGCCTAGGAGCAGTCCTGGATAGCGAATAGGGGAATGAAGAGTCCCGAGGGATGACTGCAAGCTACACGATTGAGTCGCTGTTCGAGTTCAGCCGTGCCTGTCGGGCTGTGAGGGCGATCGGCCTTGAGAGCCAAGCGGCATCTTTTCCGAACTGCGCCGAGGCTGTACCATTCGAAGGATCCTTAGGACCAACGACTTGATGAGGAGCCGAGATGCGCGCGAGATTTTTCATAATCGGGTCGGTGGCCGGGCTCCTGATGCTGCCGGGGTGCAGGAAGCGGCCTGATCCCAACGAAATCGCGGCGCGAGGAAAACCGCAGGATCCCACTCTGAGCGTGCAAGCCAGCGGATATCACGGGAATCACTTCACCGGCCCGGTCTATCTTCCGCGGTTTTCTCCCATGGAGAGCGGCACGACTGCGTATAGCGTGACCTACCAGGATGGCGTCACCGTGATGAGCAGGGCGGATACCATGCACCACCTGCTTGCTATCCGACGGGATGGAAACTTCGTGTTTGACTCGTCGGCCAGCCAGATCGCTGACCTGCAGCCCGGAAGTGTGCTTCTGCTTTCCGGTCTGGCGCTGTGCACGGTGGTGGATGTGAAAGATACTGGCGACGGGTACCTGGTCAAAACAGGACCGGCCAAAATCACCGACGCCATCAAGTCAGGCCGGTTGGAAGGCACGTACAAGATCGACTTCAGCCGAATGCAGGCGGACAAGCCTTCCTCCAGCCGAGAAGGCGCCGCTGACTTTGATGTGGACTTTGGCGGTTACAATTATCACGTCAAATTCACCCCGGGGAAAGATCGCATCGATGTTCAGGCCACGATTAAGTTTGGAGGCAGCCAGGGAACGCTGGCGTATGAAGGCGTGGGTTACCTCAGCAATTTTGTCTCCCACGTGAAGATGCGGATTACGGATGGTCAAGTCACGAACCTGAGTTTTACCAACTCCGACCTCCGCGGGCCAGGTCGAGCTGAAGTGGTTTGCCGTCGCCACGGAAGAATTGAAGCCCGGATCCACGGCCAAGATAACCTCCTGGCCGGCTGAGCTTTTGAAGAGTGTCCCGCTCACGAAAGCGGCCTACCACGTTCCCATCCTGGTGGGAGCTTTGCCGTTCGATCTGAGAATATCTCTGGGCTTCAGCTTCATTCCGGCATTCACTTCGAAGAACAGCGTGTCTGAGGGCAGCAAACTCGTCAAGTACAGCGGCAACGGCGGCTTTGTCTTTTCGTATGGCCAGACCATGCCGACTGGAGTGATCAATGTCCAGGGGGAAGTTGCCGGGCAGGATAACCGGGTGGTAGCAGCCGGCCCTATCGGTTTTACCGCGGCGATCGAGGCTCCGCGGGTGGAGTTGGTCATGGGTTGGCCGCCTTCGGCCATGCTTGCCGCGGGTTATCTCAACGCGATCACTTCCTACGGCATTGTGACAAACGGAATGGCCAGCCCCAAGCCATGCCAGACCAATATCATGGCTTTCAGCGTGAACGCAGGATCCGCTCACACCTCGCCCAATACCTTCGCCGATTGGTTTGGAACAGCGACGGGTGTAACGTCATCCGTCACCTTGTGGCAAAAGACGACAAAGGCTGCGGGCGCTGCGGGAGTCATGTGTCCCAGCTGAATGAAACACCGTGACGATTACAGTTTGGTCCGATTAGCTGTCTTCGCCAATATCTTCATGCCAGATCTCGGGAAAGTCGCGGATAAAACTTTCCATCATACGCACGCATTCCTGGGAGTCGAGATTGATAATCCTGACCCCGGCTTCGCGTAGCCAATCGAGGCCGCCGCCGAACGTCCTGCTCTCGCCTACGACCAGCGTGCGAATGCCGAACTGGCGCACCAGCCCGCTACAGTACCAGCAGGGAGCCAGCGTTGTCGCCATGATCACGTCGCGGTAGGACCGCAACCGGCCCGCCCGGCGAAAGGCGTCGGTCTCTGCGTGTACCGAGGGATCGCTTTGCTGTATCCGCCGATTGTGCCCGGAGCTGAGCAGCTCCCCCTGGCTATTGAACATCGCTGCGCCAATTGGCAGGCCGCCCTCTGCCAGGCCAGCGTGGGCTTCGCGGATCGCGACCGCTAACATCGAGGCCCAATCCAGTTCCACGTTCATGGCTCACCTCACCAGTGAGCATACGTACGCGGCATTCCGCTTGTCGAGATAAGCGATGGGGAAAGCGTGGCTAGCAACGGTAAAGCCTAACGGACGCATCCTATCGCCTGCTCCGCTCGGAATCCGCGCAAGAGCATAGAAAGGATTTCCAATGACCAGGTACAACCAATTCAGAGCAGTGCTCGTTTGTGCTGCCACGCTTCTCATCGCAGGCTGTAATAAGAAAGACAATTCCAAAATGAACTACCAGACTGCGATCAACGACTACTACAAGGCTCATCCCGCCTGCATCTGGCAGGACACCAAGAAATTTCCGGTGCAGGCGGCGACTTCTGACGATGCCAAGACGCAGGGTTACGACGCCCTTACCGACGCCGGCCTGCTCACCCGCACGACCGCGGAGAAGAAGGTATTCATTATCGCGTCGAAGCAGGTGAACAACTACGATCTGTCCGAGCAGGGACGTTCAGCCTGGACGCCTGATACGACCCAGCCGGGATACGGTAACTTCTGTTTTGGCCATCGCGTGGTCGATTCCATCGATAGCTTCACCACCGGGGTCAACGGTTCCGGTTTGAAGACGGCGCAGGTCAATTACCACTACAGCTTCGCCGATGTTCCGGCCTGGGCAAAATCCCAGGAGGTGCAGACGGCTTTCTCATCGGTCGGCGCGGCTTTGGCGCATAGCCAGCCGGGCCAGGATTCGCTGGTGATGAACGGCAACAAATGGCAGGTAACCAAGTAAAGAAAAGTCCCCATCCTTGAACCGGTGCGGAGTTCAAGGATGGGAAGGCATCGTCAATTGCGTTATTGTGCGGCTGCTTCCAGGGCGAACACCAGCAAAGAGCGCGCCGTGACTCCGTAGGAGTCGCCGACTTTGAAGCATCCCTTCTCGCTGTTATCGGTGATATTGGTGTCGATCAACAACGACCAGGTATCGCCGCCGGGGCACTCAGGCAAAGTAAATTCAACCAGATCGTGATAGTCATTGATCACAATCAGAAGCGTTGCCTGTTTTCCTCTCTGCCGGATTCCGGTGACCTGGGCACGCCCGTCCAGCAGCATACCGAAGCAGCGCATGTTCGTGTCGCCCCAATGCTCCTGCTCCATTTCCGAGCCGTTGGCGTTGATCCAGGTTAGATCCTTGACCCCCAACTCCTCGTTATATTGGCCGGTGAGAAACAGATTGCGGCGCAGGATGGGATATTTGTGGCGCATGCTCATCAGCCGGCGGGTAAAGGTAGCCAGCGTTCTGGTTCTTCTCCTGCAGGTCCCAATTCAGCCAACTGATCTCGTTATCCTGGCAATAGGCGTTGTTGTTGCCGCCTTGCGTGCGGCCGAACTCGTCGCCGGCCAGCACCATGGGCGTTCCCTGGGCCAGCAATAAGGTCGCCAGAACATTGCGTATCTGCCGCTTGCGCAGAGCGATGATTTCGGGGTCGTCCGTCGGCCCTTCGGCGCCGCAGTTCCAGGAGTTGTTATCTGAATTGCCGTCCTTGTTGTCTTCTCCGTTGGCTTCGTTGTGTTTCTCGTTGTAGCTGAAGACATCGTTCAGAGTGAAGCCATCGTGAGCGGTGACGAAGTTGATCGACGCCCAGGGTCTGCGTCCCTGGTGATTGAAGATGGAAGGCCAGGCACATAGACTCTCGGTCAGAGCGCAGGCCGGGGCATTGCCGATCCAGAACTTGCGCGTGGTGTCGCGGAATTTGTCATTCCACTCTGCCCAGCCGGGAGGAAAAGCGCCCACCTGGTAGCCGCCAGGCCCCAGATCCCACGGCTCAGCAATGAGCTTGATCCTGGAGAGGCATGGATCCTGGCTGCATGCCTTGAGAAATCCACTCTGATTGTCGAATCCGTTTGGTTCCCGCGCCAGAATGGTTCCGAGATCAAAACGGAAGCCGTCGACGCGGGTCTGCTCCGCCCAGAAGCGAAGACTATCGGTGACCATCTGGATCACTCGCGCGTGACTGAGATTCAGAGTGTTGCCGGTGCCGGTGTCGTTGATGTAATAGCGCGGATTATCGGGCAGCAGACGATAGTAAGTTGCGTTATCGATTCCTTTGAACGATAGCGTGGGGCCGCGTTCGTTGCCTTCCGCGGTGTGGTTGTAGACCACGTCCATAATGACTTCGATTCCCGCATCGTGAAAGCGCGCGACCATCTCCTTGAACTCGCGCAATGCGTGCTTGCGGTCGGTCGCATAGCGCGTATCGGGGGCAAAAAAACCGATCCTGTTGTAGCCCCAGTAGTTGGTCAGGCCCTTTTCCAGCAGGTGGCTGTCATTGATGAAGAAATGGACCGGCAGCAGCTCGACCGAGGTTACGCCCAGCTGCTTGATGTACTTGACCACCGCCTCCTCTCCCAGGCCCGCATAGGTGCCGCGCAGGTTCTCCGGCAATCCAGGGAAGAGCTTGGTAAAGCCCTTGACGTGCAGCTCATAGATGATCGTGTCGTCGAACGGCGACCCGGACCTCGCTCAGCACACTCTGACCGTGCCAATCAAAGTTGGGATCGACCACCACGCACTTGGGCATAAACGGGGCGCTATCCCGCTCGTCGAAAGTCGTGTCGTCCCCGGACTCCATCTTGTAGCCGAAGATCGCCGGATCCCATTTGAGCTCGCCGGTGTGGGCGACCGCGTAAGGATCGAGTAGTAGCTTGTTGGGGTTGAAACGGTGCCCGGCCTCGGGTTCATAGGGTCCGTGCACTCGATAGCCGTAGACCGTGCCCGGGCGAACATCGGGAAGATAGCCGTGCCAGATCTGATTGGTGTACTCCGGCAGCTCGATTCGCTCCAGCTCCTTCTCGCCGTTTTCGTCGAAAATGCAGACCTCTACTTTGGTGGCGTGGGCGGAGAATATAGCGAAGTTTGTGCCCTTTCCGTCCCAGGTTGCGCCTCGCGGGTGAGGCAGGCCTTCTTGGATGGGGTCGTGCGCGGTTCGGTCATCGTCATTAGCGGCCATGTGATTCGCGAGTCCTGATCTGTAACCTGGTTGAAAGTAATTAAACAAAAACGTAGAGTCAGATAGATGCGGATTTGCCGCATTTAGCTGGTTGGCGTTTCGACTGGCCTGTAACAGCGTGTTCATAAGCCATCAAATCAGCAGCAAAAAAGCGCAAACGCCGGGTCATGGCTTGGGGATCGGCGTGAGCAGACCCTGGTCCCGAAGCCACTGTTCGAGCAGGACCGGCCATAGGTCCAGCGCTGCGATGCCCGCTCCCATGTCCGCTGCCGTGACCGCCATGGCGGAAGATATGCAACTCGGCCGGGACCCCCGCGGCAATCAGCGCATTGTAGAAATTGACGCTGGCGCTGATGGGGACTGTCTGATCGTCAGTGGTGCTGTAGATGAAAGTGGTTGGGGTCTGCGTAGTCACGTGCAGGGCTGGGGGTATATTTCTGCTCGTCCAGCTTGCAGGTTTCCGGCTGGGACGGTCTTGATCAGTGAGCAGTAGGTGATGTAGTGGCCGCTGGGCTGCATGGCGTTGAGCCACGGGTAGCCGAGCACCAGGAAATCAGGCCGGCTGCTCAGCCGCTCCATCGGGTCGGTAGAGTCCGGGCTTGCCCGCATCGAAGAGCGTACCGGTGGCTGCTGCCAGGTGGCCTCCCGCGGAAAAGCCAACGAAGCCGATGCGATCGGGCGCGAAACCCGTACGCGGCGGCCAAGGACCGCACCAGCCGCACGGCCCGTTGCGCATCCTCAAGCGGAATGGGATACAGATATTTCGCTCCCAGCCGGTATTTGAGCACAAAAGCGGTGACACCCCGGGCGGTGAACCAGTCAGCGACCTGGCGGCCTTCAAGATTGCTGGCGAGACCGAGGTAGGCTCCGCCAGGGGCCACGATCACCGCCGATCCCGTGCCCTTACCTTTCTGTGGAAGGAAAAGGGTGAGCGTCGGCAGATCGGCCTGGGTCGGTGCCCGCTACCTGCGGGCGCTCCATCTCGGCCACAGCTGCAGGGTGGAAATATCGAGAGCCGGATCGATCGCCTGGCTCAACCTGCGCCCCCGCCAGCAACAGGTTTACCGCAGACATGCACAGAACAGTAAACAAATATTTTCTTCAAGCTCTTGCCTCCTCGTTGAAACCACTCCTAACAGGGTGCCCCACCCCCCTCGAAAGGATTGCTCTCTCAACTCCTGAATCTGAGTGTTCCCGGCGTAGCGTCTGCTTGCCGAGGTGGCTGGCCGCTGCCCAGTAATCAGCGGTTTTGCCCGTCGGAAGGGCTTTTTCCCATCACCGGCTAACCGCGTGGTCCATCTTACTTTGCATTCTTCCAAATGGTTGCCTGAGATCCGCCCGAATGAGGGTTTCGTGCCGGCGGATGGATCATTAACTTGAACTCATCGCTGCACCCTCCTCCGCGATTGGCACGAAAGGTGGTCCGCAAATGCCAGTGCCAATGTTGCCGTCGATACCGTCAGCCCATTTCCCGGGGCCATTTCGCCCAGAGCGCTTCTTGCCGCCCAAAAGAGTGCGCGCGCGGGGCATGCGCTCAGTTTGGTGGAGGCCGGAACCTACGGAAATCGCATGGCCAAGCACCTGCACTTGGCCAACGCGCCCGTGATCAGGGTGAAGACCCGCCATCTGCGCGCATCTCGCCGTTACCCGGCTGCGCTCAGAGACGGCCCTCGCTGACCGGACGACGCCTTTCCCATGCGAGAGAGCCTTCACCGTTCAACTGCACTTGCGCCAGTCTCGCCGGTCAAACTGTGGCTTCACGGACGGCCTGTTGCCGGTTGCAACGGCACAGGAGGACGGCAGCGTCAGCATCGTCCCCCTGGAGCAGGACCCCTCCATGTATCTGGGAAGTGCCTTCGATATGGTGCAGTTTTATGTGTCTCGCGCCGCCCTGGATGAGTTCGCCGACGAGAATGACGGATGCCGTTGCGAAACCCTCTCCTGGCCTTTTGGCAAGGTCGATTCCAGGTTGAAGAATCTGGCATTGTGCCTCTTGCCTGTGCTGGAGAGACCCGAAGCCGCCAGCGAACTGTACGTCGACCACCTGGTGTTGGCCGCGCATGCATACATCGCCCGCACCTACGGTGGAATCACAACCCGCACCATCTGTTGTGCGCGGAGGCCTGGCCCCATGGCAACTGAACCGCGCTACGGAGATGCTAAAAGCAAATCTGGATGGGCAGATTGCGCTCTCCCAGGTGGCGACGCGAATGCAAACTATCCGTCAGTCATTTCGTGCGCGCCTTTAAGCAAACGGTCGGGCAACCGCCCTACCGCTGGCTTCTGCAGCAGCGCATCGACGCAGCCAAGGAACTGCTGCTGCATTCCGGCCTGCCCATGGTAGAAATTGCGCTCAAGTGCGGGTTTGCCGATCAGGCGTGTTTTATCCGGGCCTTTCGCAAGTTGCTGGACACTACGCCCGGGGAGTGGCGGCGGATGCGGATGCAGTAAGGCTCCTGTATTCGCCGCCTCGCCTCATCGTCCGCGAACATCAGTCAAGGCTGTCGACGATTTCGCCCAGGAACCATGACCGGCGTTCTGTCTCGTCGATCCAGACCTCGATCAGGCTGGTGGTGGCCACATCGTTGTGGTTCTCGCATACCTCGTGAGCGGATCGAAGATATGCTGTCAGCTGCCGGTTGTCCGCAAACAGCTCGCTGAGCATCGCTTTCGGAGAAACATGTTGGGCATTGTTGTCTTTCAGCCGCTGATGAGTGGCGATCTCGCCGATGGAATGGATGGTGGTGCCCCCCAACTTGCGGGCCCGCTCCGCGATCGGGTCGGTCATGGCAAAGATCTGGTCGCCGTGCTCATCGAGAAGCAGATGATAGTCGCGGAAGTTCTTGCCCGTCATATGCCAATGAAAGTTCTTGGTCTTTAGGTAAAGGGCGAAACGTATCGGCCAACAAGGAGCGCAGCTCGCTTGATATCTCCTCCACTGCGGCGTGGTCCAACTGTCCAACGTTCTTCACTGAAGCTTTTTCGTTCTTCGATTCAATTTTTTCTGCTGTTGCCATGTTGTCTCCTTCTGTCCGCGCCGGAGGGTATCTCCGCGGCGCTACCTTTCATGGATGCAAGCGCGCAGGAAACGCGCTTCAATTTTCTTGGTTTGGTCGCGCGCCTCAAACTCCTTCGACGGTTGCAGCAATAAGAGCAAACTGAGCGCAAGCCATAACAAGATGTCAGGCCACCGCCCATCATTATGGTGGGAGAGATGTAATTTGTGCCGGAATCGAGATGGCGAGCAGAAGAGTCCAGGTACGGGCCAAGGTGGAGAGCACGTTTGAGGCTTTCCTGGCAAAAGCCGCAGGAGTGACAGGAGTTAGCCCGATGGCCGATGTTGAACGATACGACGTTGTTGTGCTGGGCAGTGGAGAGGCCGGAAAGTACATGGCCTGGCACCTGGGTTCGAGCGGCAAACGAGTTGCCGTGATCGAGCGCAAATACATTGGAGGCGCCTGCCCCAATATCGCCTGCCTGCCGAGTAAGAATCTGGTTCACGGAGCCAAGGTCGCCTCCTATTTCCAAAGAGGCGAAGAGTTCGGCATGATGACCGACAAATGGACTGTTTCCATGCCGGGCGTGCGAGCACGCAAACGGCAGATGGTTGAAGGTCTGTTGCAGGTACACATGGACAACTTCCGCAACAGCAAGGCAGAGATTGTCATGGGAGAAGGCCGCTTCATCGGCGACCGAACCCTCGAGGTCTCACTGCCTGGCGGAGGGAAGCGCGTTCTGTATGGCGAGCAGGTTTTCATCAACACCGGGACCCGGGCGAAGATCGACAGCGTACGGGGCATGATGGAGTCTTCTCCGCTCACGCATGTGGAAGCGCTGGAGCTCGACGTCGTGCCGGAACACTTGCTGATTCTGGGCGGCGGCTATGTCGGTTTGGAATTTGCCCAGGCCATGCGGCGCCTGGGCAGCCGCGTCACCATCATGGAGCGCAACGATCGCCTGCTGCACGGCGAAGATCAGGACGTTTCCCAGGCGCTGACGCAGCTCTTCCAGGATGAGGGTATTGTCACCGTGGCAAATACCAACCTGGGGCGGGTAGAAGGGAAGTCCGGTCAGGGGGTTCGGCTGCATGGCTCCAGGCGCGGGTCAGAAATTATTGTGGAAGGTTCGCACCTGCTGGTAGCGACCGGCCGGTTGCCCAATACAGAAGGCATCGGCCTTGATTGGGCGGGAATCAGGACTACCCCAAAAGGATTTATCGAGGTAAATGAACGGCTCGAGACCAGTGCTCCGGGCGTTTGGGCGCTGGGCGACTGTGCCGGTAGTCCTTTGTTTACCCATATATCGTTCGACGATTTTCGCATCGTCCGCGACAATCTTACCGGCGCCAAGCGGTCAACGACAGGAAGGCAAGTGCCATCCTGTCTCTTCACCGATCCTGAGCTCGCCCGTCTGGGTCTGGACGAATCGCAAGCCAAGCGGCAGGGTACCCCCTACCGGTTGGGGAAGATCCCTATGGCCGCAGTGCTACGGACCCGCACCATGGCGGAGACCCGGGGATTTCTCAAAGTGCTGATCAGTGCGACGGACGACACGATCCTGGGATTTACCGGCTTCGGGGTGGGCGCCGGAGAAATGATGGCGACCGTGCAGTTGGCGATGAAGGCGGGATTACCGTACACCGTAGTACGCGATATGACGATCACCCACCCCACCCTCGCTGAGGGTCTGGTACCGCTCTTCTCTTGTACCCGGGCACGCAAATAGGCCGGATCGCTCTCCACAGATTTCCTGGTGAGATTGGTGGCGCTGTTAACCTCTCACGCGCTGCATGTTGGGATAACGAGACGCTCGAGCTGCAATCTTTCGGTCTGGCCAATGCACAAATGCCAACCACGCAGCGCCAACCGCACATACCAATCACCAAGGTCGAGCTAGCCGCCTCCTGGTCGCAATGGACTGCGTGGAGATGCTTGTGACACCATCGTGCGTCATATTTTCTGGCCTTTCCATCGCGAGTCACCTCAGAAAGCTCAGCTCGCGGCGGCGACGCGCTCTGCCGGCGACACCATGGACTTGCGTAACGCAACTTTCGCGCGCGCCAGCCTGGACTTCGTCGCCGGAACCGAGATACCCATATTGCGAGCGATCTGTTTCATGGAGTGCCCTTCCATTTGTCCGCGCTCGACCACCAGTCGCAGCGCATTCGGCAGCCGGCAGATTGCCTTCTTCAAGTGCACAGACCTCTCGTGGCTCACGTAGTACTTCTCGGGATCTGCAGAGTGATCTGCAATTTGCCATGTCTGCCAGGTCTCTCCTTCCGCTGTCGCGTCCATGGAGGTTTCCAGACGGATACGCCGCTTACGCAGGATCATGAGTGCCGAGTTGATGCCGATCCGGGTGAACCACGTGGCAAAGCTCGATCTGCCGTCAAATTGCTTTAAATGCAGAAAGGCTCTCATCATGGAATCCTGGAGCGCGTCTTCCGCATCCTCACGATTTTTCGTCACGCTGTAGATGGTGTTGAAGACCCGCTTTGAGTTGCGTGTGCACAGTTCGACAAAGGCCCACTCATGACCGGCTTGCGCCGACTGAACCAACAGGTTGTCGTCCATGTCGCCAGGCTCCAGATGTTGGGCGACGCTGTCATTGATCACGCTGTATGAACTCATAGAAATACCTCGAGGGAAATTTGAAAAGCTCCGGGGAAAGTCGTGCTGGAAACCTGTGCGTACCGTGAGCATGACAGAGGCCTGCAAAACCGACCCAGTGAGCAACTGTTAGCTAACGGTGATCTGCGATACGGGGTTGTACTAACTACTCTCACGCTTGACTACACAAAAATAGCTCGGGTAGATCAGGGGATAGCTTGACCTAAATTGCTTTTAATTTGCTGATCTTGCGGGAAGGATGCATATGCAAATGCTGCAGTGTCAGTGGCAGATCGGAAATTGCAAGAAGCCGGGACAGTGGAGGGCGCAGGTCCCACGGCCGCGCCGGGCCAGGCTCTCTAGTCCGCAGCCCCGGATTTCTTAATGATTGTGGTGGTATGGAGGAGAGTCCCGCAGGGACGGTTGACCTTAGCCCAGGACGTAGTCCTGGGTTGACGAGCGCCCTTGAAAAGTCCCGCAAGGGACGACTGAAACGGAATCCTCGATCGCTTAATGTTTCGACAATGGAATCCCTGGGAAGTTCTTAAGCCGTCCCTACGGGACTGAATCGTCTTACTACTCCCGCCCAGGACTGCGTCCTGGGCTAAGGTCATCCGTCCCTGCGGGACTCTTTCTCCACACCACCAATGTCAATAGAAGACCCCAGTCGTGGAGCAGAGGGGCTGGCCCGGCATGCCATGGAATTTGCGGTTGCAACGCATCTCCGCACAGCGCCCAGGCAACGCGGAACCACACTACGGCCATCTTTAAAAAGAGCGAAGAAAAAGCGTAGGAGGGGATATGGCTGTTGTGGGTAATGACGAGGCTTTGCGAGAGGCGACGGAACGAGCAGAGCGTGCAGAGCAGGAAGTTGCACGGTTAAAGGGCAACGTGATCAGCCGGGATAAGATGCCGGCAACCGGGGATGGCGAAGCGGAGTTGCGCAAGGATTCCATGCTGGCTCATCTGCTCGACTCGCTCGCGGGAGGGAAGGACATTGGACACTATGGCCGCCTGGTATTTGCCATGGTTGCACGGCACTTTATGCCGCATCAGGATGTGCTGGCGTGGCTGCTACGCGACCCAGACTTCGCGGAGGCCGACGCGCTGAACATGCTCAGCCAGGTGGAAGGGCGGGATTACAACCCGCCCAAACGAGATCGTCTATTGGAATGGCAGGCGCAACAGGAGTTTCCGATTTTGCCTCATCCCGATGATCCGGATTGCGGCAACCTCTACCGAAATTTGAAATTCCCCGACGCGATTTACAACCACATCAGCCAATACCAGGAACAGAAGGCGCATGCGGAGTAGAACTGCAACATGCATCATGTAACATCCTCTCTTGGGGCTGTCGCCGGTCAACAAGGAGAGGGAAACATTGGAGCAGAAGGACTGGGCTGGAATCTTCCCGGCCATCACAACACCATTTCAAGCGGATTTATCAGTCGATTACGAGACCTTCGGAGCTCAGGCTCGATGGATGGTGGAGTGCGGCTGCAAAGGGATTGTGGCTCTCGGCTCACTGGGAGAAGCACCGACGCTGACCAGAGAAGAAAAGATTGAGATTCTCAAACAGGCCCGGCGCTCCCTGAGCGATAAGGCGCCAGTCATTGCCGGCATTGCGGCGCTCAGTACAGCAGAAGCGGTCTGGTTGGCTAAGGAAGCGCAGCGCGTGGGCGTGGACGGCTTGATGGTGTTACCGCCCCAGATTTATCGGAGCGATTGGCGCGAAACTCAGGCTCACCTGGATGCTGTCTACCAGGCAACGCCGCTCTCTTGCATGCTCTACAACAACCCCATTGCTTACGGAACGGATATCACTTCTGAACAAATGATCGAACTGCGGGCGCGGCATGAGAACTTCCATGCGGTGAAGGAATCAAGCGGAGACATCCGGCGCATCACTTCGCTTAAGCACCTGGGCTCACTGGCGATCTTCGTAGGCATGGACGATGTTGTCGTCGAGAGTGTAGCGGCTGGTGCGACCGGGTGGATTGCCGGATTGGTGAATGCGTTTCCTGAAGAATCCGTTCGCCTATTCAAACTGGCCCAGAACGGCCCCTCGGCGGAGTTGGATACCCTCTACAGCTGGTTTCTGCCCCTGTTGCGCCTGGACACCGTTCCCAAGTTTGTACAAATCATCAAGCAGGTGCAGGAAGAGTGCGGCGGTCCGGGGGCGCGGGTAAGACCTCCCCGGCTTGAACTCATAGGTGCGGAGCGCGACGAGGTTGTTGCCCTGACCCGCAGGAGCCTTGCCAACTGCCCTCGTTAGTCTTCTCAGATTTTTCCTGTGGCGGTGGGCTGCAGCACGGCTGGCTGCTTTGCGTGGCCGCTTGTTCGGCGCCAGCTGATCATCGCCAACATCAGGAGAGCTGCCACCCCGGGCACAAACAGGCCGATGCGTAGCGACCCTGTGCTGCTCGAAATGGTTCCCGTCAACCAGGACAACACGGCCCCTCCAAGCCCCGCGACGGCAAACACCCAGCCCGCGTTGCGCGATCTCCCGATCTCTTCCAGGAACAGAGCCAGAATCAGCGGGAACAGGGGCGCCAGCGCCAGCCCACTGAGAACCGATCCGGCGAGAATGGTGAGTGGGCGGTGCGCGATCAGCAGCAGTGACACGCCGGTGATGGCGGCGAACACCGAGGCGCGAAACAGCCCAAGTTCCGACAACCAGGACAAAATTACCGGGGTGATCGCTCGGCCCGATACGAGAGCTGCCCAAAAAAGCGCGACCGCGAGCGTGCTGCCGGCGAAGGTCCATGTTGTAGCGCGCGTCGCATAGGTAGTCATCCAATTTCCGATGGATGCCTCGATCCCTACATAGAGAAAGGCGAGTATCGCAAAATACGTGATGGTCGCCGCCTCCCGCATACCGGTAGGCGACGGTCCCGTGTTGGTTGAGGCTTGCATGTCAGCCCGGGTAGCCAGGAGCGGGAGCAGGGCGAAGGGAAGCGACAGCAGTCCGATTGCGAAAAAAGCGGCGCTGCTGCTGGCTACGCGCAAAAATTGGGCGACCAGGAGTGGGCAAGCCACCGCGCCAGCGCTCCAGGAGAAATTGAGTAAGGCGAGTGCAGCGCCCATGCGCTCAGGATAGCGGCGCCCGGTGATCATATTGGTCGACGTCATCGCCAGCCCGAGGCCGAGTCCATAGACAGCGAACGCGGGCAACGAGTTTTGTTGCAGCAGGAAAATACCGATCGCGCCTGCGGCAATCAGGCCATAGCCCAAGGACAGGGCTTTCCACAGATTGCGCCGGACTAACAGTGCTCCTGAAGCCGACGTGGCAAACTGCACCAGCAGCAAAACACCTGCGTCTCTATCGCGCAGGTGCCATGGTGCGGAAAGCCGGGGGAGAATGCTGCCTAACAACACTGTGCCGGCTCCAGTGAGGGCGAATCCTAGGTGGAGCAGGGGCTCTAACCAGCGATGGCGTAGGTCTTTGGCCGCACTGTGGTGGGTGTAAGACATCGGGAGAGGCGTTTGCAGAGCCGTTGACGCCCTATTCACTGTACCCCGTTGTCAAGCGCAAATCACGACAGGGAGCCACAAGGGGTTGGTGGAGAGGTTGGTAAACCAGCGCCACCGAGCGTGGTTTGACCCTGTGCGCTACGGTTGCTACTATCAAGGTGCGGGGTGGAGCAGTCCGGTAGCTCGTTGGGCTCATAACCCAAAGGTCGCTGGTTCAAATCCAGCCCCCGCAACCAATAGATTCTAAAACGGTTGCTGCTGAGTTCCCGCCTTCCGGATTTCCTCCTCAGGTTCTCTTCCTAGCAAATTGAAAGAAAACTTTCGTCATCTTTTTCCAGCCAGCGGACATGGTGAAGCTTCCTTTGTCAGGATGTGCCAGCAAGCTTCAATATTCCAGATCCATGCATTTCGCGGTCCGGCGAGGCGGGGCCCTGCTCGTAGAGAGAGTTGCTTTGGCGTTCATGGCGCATTAGCAGCATGGAAAGAACGGTCAAGAAGGTCGTTCCCCTGTTTAGGCAAAGAGGATCGTTGAGGCCATGCGAAAGCCTCAGGGGCCGCGCCAAAGAGAAGGACTGCCATGGTCGATGGAAGAAAAGCCGGGACCGTGCAGGGATACGGCGGAAGCAGATCTGCATCGAAGCTCATCGTCCGCTGATTGGAACCATTTTTGCGTTCCCGATCTTATGTAACATTTCGCCCTCCTCTAACTAGGTAAGCATCCATCCCCTCATCTTAATAAGTGTCATAAGGTGACATCGTGATCCTTGTCTTACCCGGACTACGTCTGGGCAGGCCCACCTTCGTTTTGTTGCTACCTCGCCAGAAGCGCCGCGGCCTCTTTAGTCTGCACGCCACCCTTATCGCCGATCGACGACGATCCTGTCATTTATCGGCGTAACAGGGGTAAATGGTGCGACTTTGAGGCTATTCATCCAGTTTCGCCTAATGCCGTAAGGGTCTTAGCGCCAACGACTGCAGCGCCGCATAACCCAGTCAATGGATGCTATCTCCGTGTAGTTACGACAAGGTGGAACATATCATGAGTTTGCATCATAAGTTGCCTGTATTGCTTACAAGGGTTAATGAGTCAGCTGCGCCGTCGCGGTGTGTAAGTATCTCAGCGCCGCCGGCCGCGCCAACAGCCGATTATGCGCCATCTAATGCGCTCTCGACTTTCAGCCCTGTCGATAAAAGAGGTGTCGTAGAGCTGGCAGGAGGAGATCCGCAGGCAAATACGGGCAGCACCCGAACTCGGCTGGAAAAAGGAGCCCGCCTGGGTCTTTTTGCCCTTACACTTGCGACGATTGCTGGTTGCGCTGCTCAATCTTCCCAGACATCGGTGACGCCGCCCCCGTCGATAGCTCCGCAGGCTAAATTCGTGGTATTCGATGGCACGCTATACCAGGGAAAGCCCAGTTCAGAACAGCTCGGCATGAAGCCGATCACGGTTCTTTATCAAGCATCGATGTGGCCGGGTAAGTCAGACGATCCCCAGAGCGTTCCTGACGCCGACGTGGTGCGTGCACTGGCGTTAACCGCGAACCAGTCGACAGGCATGGCTGTCGTGGACATCGAGCAATGGCAACTGACGGGAGATCCCGCAACGACGGCGCAGAGCATTGATAAGTATCAACAAACATTGCAGATGTTTCAGCAAGCTGCCCCGTCGCTCCAGGTGGGCTATTATTCCGTCGCGCCGATCAGGGACTACTGGAGCCCAATCGACGGGACGCAATCGCCGAACTATTTGGATTGGCAAAAGCAGAACAATACGGTGGCCCCTATCGCCCAGCAGGCGAACGCACTCTTCCCCTCTGCTTACACGTTCTACACAGACCAGGTTGGGTGGCAGACCTATGCGATCGCGCAGATAGCAGAAGCTCGCAGGATAGCTCCGGGTAAACCAGTGTATCTCTTCCTATGGCCGCAATACGACAATGGCCAGGCTCAGGGTGGCGATTACCTGTCAGATGATTATTGGAAAATGGAACTCGAAACGGCCAAAAAATATGCTGACGGCGTGGTGATCTGGGGTGGTTGGAAGCAGACGTGGGATAACAATGCCTCGTGGTGGCTCGACACTCAGCAGTTCATGACAGAGAATGGAGCGAACCGGGCTACGGGACCGGTAAGTAAGTAATTGTTGTTGCAAAATGAGTTCCGCAACGAGGGTTGAACTTCGGCCCGGGACGCAGTCCGTAGTTCATCAGACAACATGATTGAGTGCCGCAGCCTGCACAAAACTTGTCGAACGGGGGCGGCTGAAGATTGTCCACGAGAGCGCCGCGGTCAATTTCAGCCGTCCCTGCGGGACTGGTCAGCCACCCAAATCCGATCCAGGACTGGCGTCCTAGGCTAAGTTCGGGGCGTCCCTTCGGGACTAGGCTCGCAAATCGCCGGCAAGTGAGATTTGAATCCGACCAGGATTAGCTGTGGGTTAAGTTCGGTCGTCCCGTTCGACAAGCTCAGGGCAAGGCTATTCGGGACGTGATCTCCGGATGACTGTGTTCATGCGCACGCGTGACACGCCCGTTCTGGGTATCGAATCTATCCAGGTCATTCTCAAGCACAATGTAACTTAAATGTCTTGGGATTAGACACTTGTCACGCAGTTGGTCTGTTAACTGCGATCGCACGACTCGCATGATGAAATCCATCTCTTCGCCGATGATACCTCCGAAGGCGAGCGGCAAGACTATTGCACCAGGCGCCTAGCCGGCCGCGCAAGCGAAAGAGTTGCAGAAGGGAAGATCACTTGCTAAGTGACAATGGCGAAGCTGCATCCGATAGTTCACGACGGGAGTGGTTTGCGGCGTACACGATGTCCCGGCACGAAAAGCGCATCGCTGCCCATTGCGAACGCATCGGCATCGAACAATTTCTCCCGCTCTACACTTCCCAGCGATGGTGGAAGAACCGTACCACTGTCGATCTACAGATGCCGCTCTTCCCGAACTATCTTTTTGTGCGATTGTTGCCTCAGGATCATGGACCACTCATGCGGCTGCCCGGCTTGTTAAGCACGGTCGGCAATGCCGCGGGGCCGGTCGTAATTCCAGACGGCGATATTGAATTGCTTCGCCGCATTATCGCCTGCAAAACCATCGAGCCCCACCCGTTTATGGCGGAAGGAGACAAGGTTCGCGTGGTGATAGGCCCCCTGTCCGGCGTGACGGGCGTGGTGCAAAAAAAGGGGAACGGCCTGCGCTTTATTGTGACCCTGGATGTGATCGGTAAGAGCGTGTCCCTGCATATTGATGGAAGCGCTCTCGAACTCATCGCTGCCCACGATCACCTTTCTGCCGAACACCGAAATGCCGTCGCCTGACCCAACGGGCGGCGATTGCCTTCCGGGAGACTCTGCTATGCCTTTGATGATTCTGCCTGCCAATGGGCCGGAGCGCGCTCCACGCCGGCTTCTCGCACCCATCATGGATATGGCGGGATTTACCCTATGTGGGCTCCTCGCCTTTCAACTCCGTTTCGACGGTTCCGTGCCCCCTCTCTACGCGCATGGGATGCGCGAAGCAATCCTCATATGGGCAGTGGCCAAGTCCGTCGCGTTTTTCCTGGGTGCTGTCAACACTGGCTACTGGCGTTACACCTCGCTCGACGAGGCCGTACGAATCGGCTTGGCGAACACCGCTGGTTCGATCGCTGGTGGCATGATCATTGTTCTTGCGGTGCATCCGGGAATTCCGCGCTCCCTATATGTCCTGGAGTGGCTGACATCATGCTCATTCGCCCTGGGCGCTCGATTTGCCGTCCGGTTGCTCATAACCGCCCGAAACAACGATAGGACCGGTGGCGATCGGACGCGGACCCTTATCTACGGCGCGGGAACCGCAGGGTTGGCGCTTGCCCGCGAGCTACGAGTGAATCATTCACTGAAAAGTGAGCTAGTCGGCTTGATCGATGACGATGCGCGCAAGGTGGGCTTGACCTTCCACGGAACCAGGGTGCTGGGCACGGGCGAGGCCCTCGGAGCCCTGGCAAAAAAGTATGAAGTCGAGCAAGTGCTGATCGCCATTCCGTCTGCCACCGGCCCGCAACTGGTCCGTATGTTGCAGTCCGCCATTGACGCGGAAGTTGACTACAAAATGGTCCCGGGTCTAGCGGATATCATCCACGGCACGGAATTAGGAAAACAAATCCGCGATGTCGCCGTGGAAGATCTGCTGGGAAGAAGACCCGTGCTTCTGGATGAGGACAGAATACGCGAGCGCATAGCAGGCAAAACCGTTTTGGTTACCGGCGCCGCAGGTTCCATCGGCTCGGAGATCTGCCGCCAGATCGCGAGGTTCAGCCCGCTGGCCCTGGTGGGCTTTGATGAGGCCGAGACTCCGCTATTTCAACTCGACAGAGAGTTGAACAACAAATTTCCCCAGCTTGCGTTCTTCCCCGAGCTGGGCAATATTACGCGCTCCGGGAACGTACAACAGGCGATGGAACGCTACCAGCCATCCATCGTCTACCATGCTGCTGCATACAAGCACGTGCCCATGATGGAAAGGCACGTGTTTGCGGCCGTCGAGAACAATATCTTCGGAACGTGGAATGTGGCCAGCGCCGCGATTGATCATGGCGTGGAAGATTTTGTCATGATTTCTTCCGACAAGGCTGTTCGCCCCACGAGCATGATGGGCGCCACCAAACGAATCGCTGAACTGGTGATCAACGCGCTGCAGAAGCAAGGCAAGACGCGGTTTATCGCCGTACGCTTTGGGAATGTCTTGGGAAGCAATGGCAGTGTCGTTCCCATATTCAAGGAGCAGATTGCCGCGGGCGGCCCGGTAACGATTACTCATCCGGAGATGCGCCGCTACTTCATGACCATTCCGGAAGCAACCCAACTGGTTTTGCAGGCATTCTCCATTGGCAAAGGCGGCGAGGTGTTTGTGCTCGATATGGGCGAACCGGTCAGAATCGTAGACCTCGCCCGCAATCTCGTCTTACTCTCGGGGTTGCGGCCGGATCGGGATATCAAATTCGAATTCACCGGTCTGCGTCCCGGCGAGAAGCTCTTCGAAGAACTCAATCTGCAGAACGAACAATTCATGCCCACGGCGCACGGCAAGATTCTCAGTTATCTCTCCCCGTTCTCGGCCGACCTCAAGGTGATGCATGTCGCCCTGGAGGAACTTCGTCAGATCTCGGAACGAAAGGATGTCGCCCGCCTGGTGTTGTACTTGAAGGAATTGATTCCGGACTACAATCCCGGATCACCCCTGCTGAAGCTTGCGCTGTCCACTCCATCCGCGCAGGTTTCGCCGGCAAAACCCAGTCTTGCCGTGGCGGCCACGACCGAATGGCCGCACCCCCTTGGAACACAGGCGAACCTGCTGAACTGAAATCACGCTCTTCCCCAAACCAAAATTCTCTGGAAAAACCATCGATGAAGCGCCTTGCCTGCCTTACCCGATTGATCCTGCTTGGCCTGTTCGGCGTTGTTGCGAATCCCGGCTGGGCGCAAGCGGCTGTGAAAGATGCGCCGCCGGCCGTGCGTGATCAGAGTGCAATCGCGATCGGCCCTGGCGACCTACTTGATCTGAGTGTTTTCGATGTGCCTGAGCTGGTATTGAAGGTCCGTGTGGATGTGAACGGGTGCGTTAGTCTCGCTTTTCTTGGAGACGTGAAGCTTGCCGGGATGACGGTCGGCAATGCGCAACGCTTGATTGCTCGCGAGCTGGTCGCGCGCCAACTGGTGAGAGATCCGCAGGTGTCGATATTTATCGAGGAGTTTGCTACCCAGGGCATCACGGTCTACGGAGAGGTGAACGCGCCGGGGATCTACCCGCTGATGGGGCCACATCACCTGTATGACGTGATCTCTGCTGCAGGCGGACTCACGCTGAAGTCAGGACGGACCGTCACTGTATTGCGCGCGAACCAGAGTGACCGCTCCGAGGTGGTCGCACTGACCAACATAAATGCCGGGGATAATCTCCTTCATCCTGCGTTCGATCCCGCCAATGTACCGATTTATCCCGGTGACACGGTCGTCGTCTCCAAAGCAGGGATGGTCTATGTGCTGGGAGAGGTCAACAAGCCCGGCGGCTTTCTCATGGAAGACAACACCTCGATCTCGGTGTTGAAAGCGACCGCACTGGCCGGGGGCACGACCAAGCTCGCATCTCTGAAGGGTTCGTTGATTCTCAGAAAATCTCTTGCCGGCACAACGCAAACCAGAATTCCGTTAGACAAGATCTACCACGGCAAAGCCCAGGACCTGCAGTTGCATGCGGAAGACATCGTGTTCGTTCCCCTGAGCAATATCCGTAACTACGGAGCCATGGGGCTGCAAGGCGCGATTCAGGCCGCGGTTTATTCCATCTACGCTTTCCAACTCCATTAACCACACAACACAACAGGCAAGAGGCAATCCGGTGACAAGCTCGACGCGAAACGAATCGGAGCACCGCAACCTAGGGATCATGCAAGGCTCTGGAGTGGCAGGGGACAGCGGCCGATCGGACGAGATCACGCTCTCCGATCTGATCCGGGTTTTGCGGCGCCGGAGACAGATCATCCTCACCTCAGTGATCGTGGTGCTTCTGCTCGGAGGTTTGTATTGTGCGCTCAAGACGCGTCGCTACGAAGCGGTCGCAGACCTTGCAATCAATCCAGAGGGGTCCGATGCCCTGGATATGGGCGACATCACGGCGAGCCTCGGAGGCGGAGGCCTCGGCTTCGACCAAAAACTTGAGACGCAGGTGCGCATTCTGAAAAGCGACAGCCTGGCATGGACCGTCCTCGGCGCTTTGCGGCTTGATAAGCAGCCGGCCTTCGCCGGGCAACGCAAGTTTGTTTTCTTCGGCCCGTACAGGGTGCCAGACGCGCCGGACGATGTGGAGCAGACGGAGCCGCAACGGCGCAACGAGCTACTGGCAAGGTTCCGCGGAGCTCTGACGGTGCAGACGATCTCCCGCACCCAGGCGGTCGAAATTACCTTTCGCAACGCAGACGCAAAACTGGCGCGGGAAATCGTGAATCATCTGGTGTCTGCTTATACCCAACGTACCTTCATGACCCGGTACAACGACACTATGAAAGCGTCGGACTGGTTGTCAGGTCAATTGGTTCAGCTCAAGTCGACCATTCAGGAATCGCAGGCCCGGCTGTCTCAATTACAAAAGAAGACCGGCATCTTCGGCACTGACGAGAACGACAATCTTGTGCTCTCGAGGTTGAACGATCTCAGCAAGGAGTTAACAGACGCCGAAGCCGACAGGATTCTGAAGGAAGCAAAGTACCGCGTGGCCCAATCGGGCAATCCGGAACTGCTGGGGATCATCGTTCCGGACAGTGTTCTGCCCGTTCTGCGTGGACAGCAAGCCGATTTAAAAACGCAGCTCGCTCAGGCGAACTCCGAGTACGGTCCAAAGTATCCCAAAGTAATCCAGTTGAAGAATCAGTTGGCTGAGGTGGAGCAGTCTCTGCAAACGGAGATCGCAGATATCCAAGAACGCTTCCGAACCGACTATGAGGTCTCCGCGGGCGCGGAGAGACAGTTGCAATCCGCCTTCCAGGGGCAGAAGCAGCAAGCCTACAACATGAGCGAGGGCCTCGACCAATACGGCATCCTCAAGCGAGAAGTGGAGTCGGGCAACGATCTTTACGAAGACCTGTTGAAGAAACTCAAAGAGGCGGGGGTCGTAGCTAGTTTGAAGGCAGCTACGGTCGACGTGATCGATCCGGCAACACTCCCCACCAGGCCGGTGGAACCCAATACCTCCCTGGTGCTGGCGTTGAGCCTGCTGCTGGGTTTGGGAGCCGGCGTAGCCTGCACCTTCATTGCAGAAAGCCTGGATAACCTGATCCGAAGTCCGGAAGAGGTGGAGATTTTGACCGGAGCTCCTCTCTTCGGAATGATCCCTCACATCAAGGGCATGGTTCCGCATAGCGAGCCAGGGCGTCTGAAGACGAGCGGTGACGAAGGATCTTCTCCCTGGGATGGATCGAAGCAGGGTTCATTGGTCACCGTGCTGCGGCCCAACTCCCAGGCCTCGGAAGGGTTTCGGTCGCTGCGCACCGCGCTTTTACTGGCCTCGGCAGGCACTCCACCGAGGACGGTGCTGATCGCCAGTGCTCTACCGGGTGAGGGCAAGACGACGGTCAGCATGAATATCGCGGCCGCGCTGACGCAACGGAGTGCTCGCGTCCTGCTGGTCGATGCTGATCTGAGGCGCGGTGTGCTGGCGGAACGACTGGAGATGGGCAAGAACCCTGGATTGAGCGGCTCCCTTACCGGAGCCGCCAACTGGCGTGACGTAGTCGAGGCCCTGCCCAACGCTGCGAATCTCTTCGTCCTCCAGGCCGGCCCGCGTCCGCCGAATTCCGCGGAACTGCTCGGCTCGGTTCAGATGCACGAACTGCTCGAACAGTGGAAATCCGAATACGATCACGTGATCATCGATAGTGCTCCGTGCCTGGTAGTTACCGACGCTGTGCTGGTGGCGCAAAAGACAGACGTCGTTCTTCTCGTGTCCCGATTGGCCGTTACCCCGCGCCGCGCCTTGCAACGCGCCAGCGAGTTGCTCCAGTCTGGCAACGGCCGTCTGACCGGTATTGTGGTCAATGATGTGCGGGTGGCCGAGCAATATTACGGATATGGCTACGGTTACGGATATGGCAAGTACCACGGTTATTACTCTGAGAAAGCGCTCGAATAACACGAGCCGCCTTCGCCGCGAACCAGCGAGACGCTGCTGAGATGAGCCTTTCAATCTTCTTTCTGCTCCCACCATGCATAGGAAACAGAATCTTTTGAGACTTTGTCATCGCTGGCTGCCGGCAGGCGGTTTCGCGCGCAACGTCTCCATCCTGGTGGGTGGAACCGCCATGGCGCAGGCGATTGCGGTGGCCGCGTCGCCAGTCCTGACGCGCGTGTACCACCCGAGCGATTTTGGCGTACTGCAAGTCTTCATCTCGCTCACCGGATTCGTCATGGTCGTTGCCGCTGGGCGTTATGAGTTTGCGTTGCTCTTGCCAGAGGATGAACAGAGCTCGTTCGATCTGCTGGGGGTCGCGCTTTTTTGCGTTTGCCTGACCACGATGGTGACTGCCATGATAGTCGCCGTTTTCCACCGGCGTCCCTGGATGCTGCCTGCGGGGGTCTCGGTTCTGAAAGACTACCTGTGGCTTCTTCCCATCAGCGTGCTGGGTGGCGGACTTTATCAGGTGCTCAGCTACCGGGCCATGCGGCAAAATGCCTATCGGCAGATTGCCACCACCAAGCTCACGCAGGTTGCCGCGATGGTCGCCGTCCAAATCGGTGCTAGCCTTCTGATGCGCGGTCCCCTGGGATTGTTGACAGGCGATGCGGCGGGCCGCGTCACGGGCAGCGGGACTTTCCTGCGCGAGCTATGGCGAAACCACGAGGTTCAGCTCCGTAGCATGCGCCTGCCTCGCATGATCCGGTTAGCCATCCGTTATCGCGACTATCCGCTCGTTTCTACCTGGGGGGGCCTGCTCAATGCGTCGGGGCTTGCGTTGCCTGCCTTGTTTCTGGCTGCCTGTTATGGCGCGCAATATACGGGATGGTTTGCCCTGGTCAATCGCGTGTTGGGCGTCCCCGCGGCACTGATCGGGGCAAGCATTGCCCAGGTCTACACTTCAGAGGCAGCCACGCTCTCCAGGACAGATCCCCAGCGGCTCTTGTATGTCTTTCTCGAAACCACCCGACGGATGCTCTACCTGGGCCTCGCTCCTTGCGCCATGTTCACCATCTTCGCGCCCTGGATCTTCCAGACTGTTTTTGGCCGCGTATGGCGTGAGGCAGGTGAATATGCGCGCTACCTGGCGTTCATGTGCTACGCGGGATTCATCAACTCGCCAGTTACTCTGACCTTGAGTGTTCTGCAAAGGCAACGAACACAGTTCGTTTGGGACGCCGGCAAGCTGGCGCTCACAGCCCTCTCCTTCACCTTGCCCTACCATTTCGGGTATGGCCCGCGGGTCGCCATTTTTGCTTATGGCGTCACCATGACTCTCATGTATGGCATCCATTGGACGCTATCGCACGGTGCGATCAAGCGCTGCGCGGAGGCAGTGGCGATCACAAACATGGCAGAGGCGTAAGAGATCGGGCATGAAATACCTCACAGATAATAGAGAACCATGGACCAGCCAGGTAACCACCGTTGGGCCTTCACGGCTCGGTGGGATGGTGACCCTGCTCATGACCGGAACCCTCGCGGGGTTTCTCATGGTCTCCTACCTGCCCGGCGCTCTGGGCGTAGACAGCCGCATCGCGACCGTTCCCTTTCGCGGGCTCATGCTGCTGTTGCAACTCTATGCTCTTTTCCGATTCTTGGGCGTCGGCCATCTGCGTATCGGGATGTCGGTCATCTCCGTGGCGGTGGTGTTTTTCTGGACCGCTTACTGCTTACGATTCATCGTCGATGCGGCGTTCCTGGAGGTTCCGTTGGGCACACCTCCATCGGATATGGCGTTGTCTCTGTTTGCCATCTGTCTTCCGACGTTCCTGGTCCTATATCAAGTCAGAAATATCGAGCTTTACAAGAAGGCGCTGCCATGGAGCATGCTGGCCCTCGGCGTGTGCTGCCTGGCCTCGATGCTGCGCACCAGAACCTCGCAGGATGTAACTCTGCACGGCCGTTACCAGGGAAACGATATTCTTAATTCTGTCTCCTATGGTCACATGGGGGTCACGGCCATCATCCTCGGACTCTTCGTTCTCCTGCAAATAGGGCGTATCCAGAGACCGTGGTATCTTCGGGCCGGCGCCGCAGTCACCGTTTGCCTGGGTGCGTTCAGCATCCTGGCCGCATCCTCCCGGGGCGCGCTGGTGGCGGGCATCCTGGTGGTTCCGCTGGTCGGGTGCCTGGGGCTACGATGCGGCTCCCGCTTCCTTACGGTTGCGATCGGTATTGTTCTGGCATTATTTCTTTCAGTCACTACTACTTATTTTGCCCGGAACGGCCTGAAGCTCGATCGGCTGCTGGCGTCTGCTGCGGCCTACGATACGACGAGCGATTCGGTCAACACCCGCCACAATTTGATTCGGGATGCCTGGCGTGAGTATGTGGACCATCCCTGGCTCGGCAACTCGATCGTAGAAAGAAATGCGCTGATCTATCCGCACAATGCGGTGGTCGAGGCATTCATGGCTACGGGAACGTTCGGCGGCTCAGCGTTTGTGCTGCTGATCGTGGCGGCTGTTTATCGTGCGCTGAGATTCATCCGGCGGGATGCCGCCATGGCTTGGATTCCGGTTTGCTTCTTCCAGCAGTTGATCGGGGCCATGTTCTCGGGCGGCCTTTATGGCAATGTTCCGTTGTGGGCCATGATGGCCATCATGCTCGGCGCCGATCTTCCCCGCATCCCGCCGAGGACGTTCCCATCGAGAGCATTGCGGTCCTTATGATTTTCCAGATAAAAGAAACTCTCGACTGTATGTTCTATCCCTTCTACCTTCTGCGAGGCCGCAAGCCGTGGACGCCGGGATACTACACGGCGAAGCGCCGGCGAATTGAGAGTGCTATTGAGGGCGGCCTGCTCAGACCCCCGGCCACTCTTCCCAAAGGTTACGGTTTTCGGATGGACGAACGTGTGATCGAGTACCCGTGGGTTTATGCACGCTTGCCGGGAGATCCAGGCATGATGCTGGACGCGGGCGCCGCGCTCAATCATGGCTTTCTGGTGAGAAGGCCGCCAGTAAGCAAAGCGAAACTTTCGATTTGCACTCTCGCGCCGGAAAAGCAGTGTCATTGGCGCCGAGCTATCTCCTACGTGTTCGACGATCTGCGATCCTGTGCCTTTCGTTCCGAGATGTTCGACACCATCGTGAGCATATCCACCATTGAACACATCGGTCTCGATAACACCATGCTGTACACGACGGACAGAACGAAAAGGGAAGAGGACGCAGAGGGCTTTCGAGCGGCAGTGCGCGAGTTTCGGCGCGTGATTCGTCCAGGAGGGGTTTGCTTTATCACCGTGCCCTACGGAAAAGCGTGCCATCGCGGCTGGTTTCAGGTGTTTGATGCGACCATGGTCCGCGCAGTACTGGAAGATTTCCAACCGGCACAAGCAGAAGTGGAATATTTCGCGTATTCGCCCGATGGATGGCATGCTTCGGATCCCGCCGCGCTGATCGAAGCAACGTTTTTCGACATCCATCAGGACAGGTGTTTCGCTCCTGACTATGCAGCCGCGGCGCGCGGGCTGATTTGCATGCGTTTAGTCGCATGATCCCCGACTGTCTAGCTCCGGAATGCGGCGAATATCGGCGATGAGGCTATTGCAAAACTCAGGGGTTCCCCTTAGTTACTTATCCCACCACCAGGCAGAGCTACAAAGTGCAGTCACCTTTAAAGATAGAATTGCGCGCTTTCTTGACCAACGCTACGGTGCGCTGCACTTCCTGGCGCCGGTGCTGGACGGTGAGGAGACCGCGTTTTTTACCAACGGTGATGACGAGGTTCTGCAACGCATGTGGGCGCGGCAGATGGGCATGCCACGACGGGCCACCCTCGCAGATATTCTGCTGGCGCAATTGGAATTCCATCGCGCGGAAGTTTTTTATAACCTCGACCCGATCCGGTACAACAGTGAATTTGCCCGCAAACTGCCGGGGTGCGTGCGCAAGACAGTTGCCTGGCGCAACATTCCGTTGCCGTTCGCTGATCTTGGCGGATACGACCTGGTGGTGTGCAACTCGGCCAGTCTTCTGCGAACGTACGTCGCGTCCGGGTGGAAGGCAGCGTATTTCTCACCGGCGCATGATCCTGTCATGGACGAGTATGCCGGGAACCAGGAGCGGCCCATCGATGTTCTTTTTGCCGGAGGGTACTCCCGCCACCACATGAAGCGCGCGGCTGTTCTAGAAGCGGTGGCTGGTCTCAGGGACCATTACAGGATTGAGTTCTGCCTGGCCCGTTCACGGCTTACGCGGCTGGCAGAGTCGCCAGCCGGCTATCTCGCGCCGCTAAGGAAATATCGCAGGCCCATGGACATTCGCTCCGTTTCGCGGGAACCCGTTTACGGCCGCGAGCTGTACGCGCTCATGGCGAAGGCAAAGGTCGTTTTGAATGGCGCCATCGACGTATCGGGAGAAGACCGGGGAAATATGCGTTGTTTCGAAGCAATGGGATGTGCTGCGCTGCTTCTGGGCGACGCGGGTGTGTATCCCGATGGCATGCGGGATGGCGAGACATTGCTCGCTTACTCCTCGCCGGCGGAGGCAAAAGCGTTGGCGCAGAAAGTGGTCAACGAGTGGGGCCGCTTTGGAAAAACAGCAGAGCATGCACATGGCATGGTCCGCACTCTCTACAGCAAGCAAAACCAGTGGAGTGCTTTTTGCCAGTTGGTGAGCTGTATCTAACAGCACTGCGAGCGAAGAGGCTGGAACCGTGAACCTCGATTATGTGGCACGGCGATTGTTGGGCCGTCCAACCTGCATGCTTGCACGCGGCGCCAAGTTATACCGCTCTGCGAGAATTCGCAATGCTTCAGGAAAGGATAGCGAGATACGAGTGGGAAGCCACTCGATGATTCTGGGTGAGCTCTTGACCTTTGCTCATGGGGGCCAGATACAGATTGGGGCATGGTGCTATGTCGGGGAGGGTACAAGAATATGGTCCGCGTCGCGCGTCACCATCGGAGATCGAGTACTGATTGCCCACAATGTGAACATTTTCGACAGCCTCACCCATCCCATCGGTGCCGGTGCTCGCCATAGGCAGTTCCAGAGGATCGTCACTTTCGGCCACCCCAAGGAAATCAATCTCGGCGAACAGGAAATCGTCATCAATCCCGATGCATGGATCGGCGCCAACGCGATTATTTTACGTGGGGTCATGATCGGAACAGGCGGGATCGTCGGCGCCGGATCGGTGGTGACCAGGGATGTTCCCGCATACACCATCGTGGCCGGTAATCCCGCGCATCCCATTCGCGAACTCACATCCGCGGAGCGAGATGCCATATGACCGAGTCGCCCTCTGCATGGGAAGACGCGGTCGAGTGGCTGCGTTCTCAACCTGATGAGCAGGATCTTGTCCGGAACGCATACTACGACGACCCATTAATCGGCGCAGCCAGACGTTATTGGGCGAGCGACGAGTGGCAGGAAATCAGAAAGTTCCTTGGCGCCACCAGGGGGCGGGCGCTTGATGTGGGAGCAGGCCGAGGGATCGCGAGCTACGCTCTGGCGCGAGACGGGTTCACGGTGACCGCTCTCGAGCCCGACGGCAGCCATCTTGTGGGTGCAGGAGCGATTCGTTCCCTCGCGAAAGAGAGTGCGCTGCCTATCGCCGTGGTCCAGGAGTTCTCAGAAGATCTGCCCTTTGACGACTGCTGGTTCGACCTTGCTTTCGCGCGCGCCGTTCTTCACCACACCAGCAACCTGCCATCGGCTTGCCGTGAGTTCTTCCGTGTTCTCAAGCCTGGCGGGCGTCTGATCGCTGTCCGGGAACATGTGATTTCGAGGAAGGAAGACCTGCCCGTTTTTCTTGCCCGGCACCCCTTGCACTGCTTGTACGGCGGCGAGAACGCATTTTTGCTTTCCACGTATACAGAAGCACTCCTACAAGCAGGTTTCGTCATCGACGTGGTTCTCTCCCCGTTGAGCAGTGTGATCAACTACGCGCCCTATACCGAGCAGACACTGAAGGACGTGATCGCGGATCGCCTCGGCGGCGCTTTTGCGGTTCGCGGCTTGTTGCGCCGTGCGCTCGGGCAACCAGCCTTGTGGTCCTTAACGTCCAGGACAGCTTCCCGGTTTGACCACCGTCCCGGCAGGCTCTACTCGTTTGTGTGCATTCGGCCATAACATGGCGCAGATCTGGATCACAGGATGCCGTGGCTTCATCGGCCGCCACCTCGCCTCCTGGCTCTCGCGCCAAGGCCACACTGTGGTGGGCATTGGTCATGGTCCGTGGCCTTCGGCGGAGGCGCGGGCGTGGGGTGTCGAGCGTTGGCTCAATGGCGGAATTCATGCCAGCAAGTTGCAACAGCTATTGCGCGATAGTGGCTCCCCGGATGTTGTCTTTCACCTCGCCGGAGGCTCTTCGGTCGGTGCATCGCTCGCCGACCCCTATGAAGACTTCTCGCGCACTGTTGCCACGACGGCGGAATTGCTCGAGTGGATGCGGCTTGGTGCGCGCAACGCGAGGCTGATCTCCGTATCCAGTGCGGCGGTCTATGGAGCGGGTCACAACGGACCCATCCGGGAAGAACAAGCGCTTCAGCCTTTTTCGCCCTATGGGTATCACAAACTGATGATGGAGAATTTATGCCTGTCGTACGCCGCGAATTATGGATTATCCATTCTCGTGGTCAGGCTGTTCTCCGTGTATGGAAGTTGGCTCAAGAAACAGTTGTTGTGGGATATGTGCTCCAGCCTGGCCGACGGCACACGGCAACTGGTGTTGGGTGGCACCGGAGAAGAGTTGCGCGACTGGACGGACATCCGGGATGTGGTGCGCGCTTTAGAGGCCGCCATGGGGCTGGCAACGGATTCGAACGTGCTGGCAGTTTTCAATGCCGGTTCGGGAGAAGCGACCAGTGTAGCCAAGATTGCCGCGATGGTGCTGGAGGCCTGGCCTTCGCCCGCCAAGGTTGTCTTCAACGGCAAAGCACGGCCCGGTAACCCCTGCAGTCTGGTAGCGGATGGCTGGTTCTTGCAGAAAAAAGGCTTTGCCTGGAGCGTCCCTGTAAAGAGGGGGGTGCGCGATTATGTGGAATGGTACTTGCGTTCGCGAAGGGGCGACCGTTGACCCGGGTGGCGTTCACGCTCATCAGTGGCGCTGACTGGATGGGCACAGGCGGTTATAACTACTTGGTCAATCTGGCACAAGTATTGTCCGCGCATGCGTCTGACCGGGTGCAGATGGTGATGTTCGTGGGCACAGATGGGGCGGCCGCAAATGTTGCGCCGTTTGCCGCGATTCCGGGAGTGCAGGTCGCTCGTGTTGCCGCCTTTAACGATACGCGCAGGAAGCAGCGTCTGCGCCAGGCTCTGCTGACCGGTTGTGACCAGGCGGCCGCACGCGCATTTCGCGAGCACCGCATCGACGTGCTTTTCGAGTGCGCACAATATTACGGCTGGCGGTTTCCGTTTCCCCGGATCGCTTGGATCACAGACTTTCAACACCGGCATCTTCCCCAACTGTTCAGCTTTGGCGAGTACTGGAAACGCGATCTCGGTTTCCGCGCGCAAATCCTCAGCCGCCGGCACGTTATGCTTAGCAGCGAAGCGGCCCGATCCGATTGCGAAACGTTCTTTCCCGAATCCGTGGGCAGAACCTCCGTGGTTCGCTTTGCGATGGTACCGGCGAACACCTCGGATGGTCAGGATGAGCGCGCCGTTGACCGCATCTATGCATTGCCTGAGCGGTACTTCTACTTGCCCAATCAATTCTGGAAGCATAAGAACCATCGGACGGTGATTGAGGCTCTGCGCATATTGCGGCAAAAGGGTTACCACTGGGTGGTGGCCGCCTCGGGCAGGGCAGAAGACTATCGTCATCCCGAACACTTTGCTTCCCTTCAGGCCCTGATTCATCAATACGGGTTGACGGACAACTTTCGCTTTCTCGGCCTCGTGCCGCGCCCCCATGTGTTTGGGTTGATGCGCGCTTGTACGGCATTGATCAACCCGTCCTTGTCTGAAGGATGGAGTACGAGTGTTGAAGAGGCGAAATCCCTCGGGGTGCCGATGCTGCTTTCCGATCTGCGCGTGCATCGCGAGCAGGCTGGGGATTGCGCGCACTATTTCGACCCGGAGGCAGCCGACGATCTTGCCTTGCTCATGGCTCGCCACGAAGATTCACCAGACCCTTCCCGCCGCGATCGAGAGAACGCGGCCATCGTCGCCTCCTCGAGTCGAGTGAAACAGTTCGCGATTGATTTTTCTGAAACCGTGGAACGCGCCGCGGTGCTATTTCACAACCCATGAGCAAGTTCGGTCGAACCCAATGAGTGAATTCCGCACAAAACTGCTGGTGGGCACGTTGGTGTTGCTTGCCGGCGTTTCGGAGGCCAGCCCGCAAACGGAGCAGCCAGGTTCACTGCCAACGCTACTGGTTGTTCGCCAAACCCGCAAAGCGGTCAGGAGCAGCGGTTCGCTGGCTACAGGCAAAATGCCGGCAGTGGGACCAAGCCTCTGCTTCCAACCTGGAGTTGGCTGGCAAAGTATTGTTCCTGAAACTCCGAGCGCACCAGCAAGACGTGAGGGAGTCAGTCCAACCAGCGCAGCCCACACGCAGACGACCGATGCCCGGTCATCAGGTGCGAAGCCAGCTAACGCGGCCCAGTGTGCCGGCCTACCAGTCAACAAAGGGTTGCTCGCAGCTGATCATGAAGAGTTCAATCTTCTTCATCTATCCGGGACGATGCGTCCTGCCGGGTCGAGTAAGCCTGGCGACGTAGCTTCACGCCACGCGCACTCACCGATAACCCGCCCCAGCTATCTCGCGTCAGCCGCAGAATCGGACGCGCGCCCAGACCAGGTAGGCGCTCTCCCCTTTCGCGCCTACATCAGTCCGATCAAGCTACGGAGAATGATACGAAATGCGCCGGATTTGCAGACACGTATAAACCGACAACAGTTACAGAAGGATGCAGGTAGTCAGGTGTGCAAGGAAAAGGCAGGTAAAAAGACGAGTGCGATTGGCGGCAAGCCACTGCGAGGTGAGCGCGCAGAGCGAACGTCTTCACGGGGTATGGCGATCTCAGACCGGCCCCAGGGTCATTTCCACGGCCTGGGCGAAAGCCGATGAACGTACTCATCGTGAGCGCAGTGTTCCCGCCGGAGCCAGTGGTGACCGCGCAGACCAGCTTTCAAATTGCCGATGAGTTATTTCATCATGGTCACCAGGTCACGGTCCTGGCTCCATTTCCCAACCGCCCCGACGGCAGGCTCTTCAAGGGCTACCGCAGGTCACTCTACCGCCGGGAGATCATGGGTTTCCCGGTGATCCGCTGCTTCTCATTTCTCTCCAGGAAGTCCACCATGGGCAGCCGGTTGCTGGAGAATTTGGGCTTTGCCATTACCTGTTCCGTCCGCGTCCTCTTGCTGCCTCGGCCGGATGTTCTCTACATGAATTCCTGGGTCATTTTCTGCGCCGGCATGGTCTCCGCCGCCGCAGCACTTCGCGGCATCCCCGTTGCCATGAGCATTCAGGACGTTTATCCGGAATCTCTTTCACAGCAAAGGCGGGTCAGTGCTCATTCGCTGCTGTTTCGCGTGCTGCGTGCGCTGGATCGCCGGATTGCCCTCTCCGCAAAAGCTCTCATCGTGATCTCGGACCAATTTCGTGAGACCTATCAAGTGGATCGCGGAGTGCCGGCCGAGCGTATCCATGTGCTGCAGAACTGGGGAGAATCCAGCTCCATCAACCTAGATGCCCGCGGCGCCTACGGCCTGCGTCAGAAGTACGGCATACCCGATCAGACGATGCTGGCAGTCTACGCGGGCAATATTGGCGCGGCCGCTGGAGTCGAAACCGCGATCAGGGCATTTGAATATTTATGGAATGATGAGAATATTTGTTTGCTCATCGCGGGAGTGGGTTCGTCGCTGGCCGCTTGTCAACAAATGGTCGAAGAGAAAGGGCTGCAGGATCGCATTTTCTTTTACTCGCCCTGGCCAAAGAAGGAAACGGGCATCGTTTTGGGCGCGGCGGACGTTCTCTTGTTGCCCACCCAGGGCGAGCAGTCGCTGGTTTCGGTTCCATCCAAGCTTATTTCCTACATGCTGTCCGGCCGGCCGGTGCTTGCTATGGTGCTCGGCAACTCTGACACGGCAAAACTAATTATCAAAGCACAAGCCGGATGGGTAATTGCGCCGGATGATCCTGTCGCTGCGGCCGCGGCCTTGAAAGTCATCGCTGCCAGTCCCTCGGAAGATGTTCGCGCCGCCGGAGCCCGCGGCTTGGACTATGCCCTGTGTCACCTGACCCGCGAGGCCAACCTCCCCAGAATGATCCAACTCCTGCTCGATACCGCAGAAGGCGGCAACTTTCCCCGGGTGCCCCAATACTAAGGATGGATAGAGAAGTGACTCGTTCGCTAGGCCGCGCATGGAAGCGCTTCTTTGATGTCACGGTGGCCATCGTGGCGTTGATGGTGTTGGCGCCGGTGCTCGGTTTGATCGCTGTTGCCATCAAGCTCAGCTCCCGCGGACCAGTACTGTTCACCCAGGAACGTATTGGTTGGCGGGGAAGAAGATTTCGCATTGTTAAATTTCGCTCGATGGTGCGCAATGCCCCCTATCTCCGCAATCCGGATGGAAGTGCTTATAGTTCGGATACAGATCTGCGCGTGACCCGCTTCGGTAGGAGTCTGCGGCGAACCAGTCTGGATGAATTGCCACAGTTGTGGAACGTGGTGCGCGGCCAGATGAGTCTGATCGGGCCGCGTCCTGAGCTTGCAGAAGGTGTTCGGACTTATCGGCCGGCCGATTTCCGGCGGCTGAACGTTCGTCCCGGGATGACCGGCTGGGCGGTCGTGCATGGACGCAATGACCTGCCCATCACCCGGCGACGTGACTTAGATACCTGGTATGCCGACCATGCGAGCTTTCGTCTCGATCTTGAGATCCTCTTCAAGACGATTGCCACAGTCATGGATCGCACGGGCATCAACCGAGCCGGAGTCGCAACGCTTCCCGACACGGAGCACGGAATGGAGGTTCAGGGATGTTCCACGGAAAACTAGGAGCGCTTCTTCCTTTCGACGAAGCGTCTTTGCCGCTGGTAAGAGCCTGGATCAACGATGAGGAAGTAAGGCGCGGGACGGGAACGGAAGGCCCGGTGTCCGATTGGGAGCACCGTCGATGGTACGAATCCGTAATGGATGACCCGGGGCAGCGTATTTTCCTGATCGCGCAAGGAAGAGGGAACGAGGCGAATGCTGTCGGAGCGCTCGGGCTGCGCGGCATCAACTGGCGCTCGCGTAATGCGGAGTATTGGATCTATCTCGGAGATCGCCTGGCGCGTGGCAAAGGTCTCGCTGAGGAGGCCTCCCGGTTGCTGCTGCGATTTGCTTTTGGCACGTTGGGGCTGCATCGCGTCTTTCTTCAGGTGAATGTCACCAACCAATCCGCGATCAGCCTTTACCGGCGGCTTGGCTTTGTGGAGGAAGGTGTACTGCGTGCGGCGGTGTTTGCCGATGGGCGTTTTGTCGACCGCCTGTTGCTTTCCATGTTGTCACACGAGTTTGGTCAGCCGACGGAATAACCGGCGCGGGCACCAGAACACTTTTCATAAGGACGAGTCTTGATTCCCAGCTTAATGGTGGTGGGTGCCGGTCCATTGCAGTTACCCGCGATCCACGAAGCTCGGGCCCTGGGGATTCGCAGCATTGCTGTCGATGGCAAGGCTTCCGCTGTCGGTCTCGCCTTGTGCGATACGCCTTACGTCGCCGATATTCTCGATGCGGATGCTGTTTTCGCCATTGCCAGGAGAGAGAATATCAATGGTGTGATGACCTTATGTACGGACGCGCCAGTGTCCACCGTAGCGGTCGTCGGCCAACGCCTGGGTCTGCCTGTGTTGGCACCTCAGGCAGCCGCGCGCGCGACCGACAAGCGCCTGATGCGCGAAGCCTTTGCCCAATCGGGGGCGCCGTCTCCGCGCACTCATTTGATTCATTCCTTAACCGAAGTGCAGGGTCGCGGCTGAGTCTTTGGGCTATCCCGTGGCGCTCAAGATCGGGCGCGGTTCCGGAAGTCGTGGGGTTTACCGCATCGACGACGACAAGGGCCTTCAGCCGGCCTACGCGGGTTGCCGCGCGTGGCAAAAGGAAGGGGCATTGCTTTTGGAAGAATGGGTAGACGGTGGAGAAGTGAGTGTGGAAGGCTACTGCACCGATAAGGAACGCACGATCGTCGCCATTACGGATAAGTTCCTGTTTCCTGGGGCTTCACCTGTCGAGGCTGGCCATTGTCAGCCATCCACCTACGCGCTTTCACACGAACAGAAAATTCACAGCGCTGTGCAAGCCGGGCTGAGTGCGTTAGATCTGACGTGGTGCGCTTTTCATGCGGAGGTCAAGGTATCTACCAAAGGAGCGCAGTTGATCGAGATTGGCGCCCGGCTCGGAGGGGACCGTATCTCCACCCACCTTACTCCTCTGTCCACTGGCGTCAATCTGGTGAAAGTAGCGATCCTGCTGGCTTTGGGGGAGCGTCCCCAGTGTCCGCGCCTTTGGGATCGCGCCGCGTGCGTCCGCTACTTTGATGTACAGCGAGCCGGCACGCTGAGAGATGTCGCGGGTTTGCGCGAACTCTACGAGATTCCGGGCGTGGAACTTGTCTATCCAGCCTCCGAACGGGATGGCCCGCTGCGCAAAGGCTTTGCCATTGGGGAGATTCGTTCCAGTCTCGACCGCTACGGTCATGTACTCTATTCCGCAGCAACTCGGAAGGAAGCCATTGCCCGCTGCGAGCTCGCGGCAAGCAGGGTCTGTTTCCAATTTGAGGATGGGGACTGCCGCAATGGTGCGGGCGCAGCCATTGTAAAAAATCAGCAAACGTTTCAGACGGGGTTCAGAGCGAGGTGCCGCAGAGACGACTGAACTTCAAACCTGCCCAAATTGAATTTTGAAAACGCTTCGGTTCAGCGACGACTTTTTCGGTCCAGCAATCACTCTTCATGAACCACTAGTCCCGGGTACGCTCGGGATGACAAAAAGGAGATGGCAACGGTTCATGAAGAGTGGTTGCTGAACCGATAAAGTCGTCGCCGAAGCGAAGCGTTTCGAAGCAAATTTGGATAAGTCAGAGATGTCGCCGTCCCCGTTCGACGAGCTCAGGGCAGGCTCTTCGGGACTCGTTCGTAGTCGGGTTTCACGCAACTGAACCCTCCACTCCTTCCGTCCTTTACGTCCCCGGCTAAAGTTGCGCTCCAACGAACCGCAGCACAGTTGCGTGCCCTCCCATCCTGTCAACGCTTTCCAGAAACCCACACACTCCATGAAAATCAAAGAACAGACAATTCCATTTCACTCCGCATGTGTCGGAGAGGACGAAGCCAGGGCTGCTGCGGACGTGATTCGTTCCGGTTGGCTCACGATGGGACCGAGGACGATTGAATTCGAGCAAAGCTTTGCATCCTACGTAGGGGCGCGGCACGCCGTTGGCGTGAGTTCGTGCACCGCGGCGTTACACCTTGCACTCGAGGCGGTTGGGCTGCAACCGGGCGACGAAGTGCTGGTGCCCACCACCACATTCACCGCGACTGCCGAAGTCGTTGTCTATTTCAAGGCAATTCCGGTGTTGGTGGATGTGGACCCGGTCACACTGTGTATCGATCTCGAACAAGCTCGCCAGAAGGTCACCAGCAGAACCCGCGCGATTCTACCGGTCCATTTTGCCGGCCAGCCGTGCGATATGGACAGAATTCAACATCTCGCCGCCAGCCACAGTCTCCATGTCATCGAAGATGCGGCACATTCTCTTCCAGCCTCGTTTCGCGGCACCCCCGTCGGAGCCATCAGCAAACTGACGGCGTTCAGCTTTTACGCGACCAAGACGCTCACCACCGGGGAAGGTGGTATGGTCACGACCGATGACGATGAGCTCGCCGCTCGCATGAAGATGATGAGGCTCCACGGTATCGGCCGGGACGCGTGGAAGCGCTACAGCAGCGAAGGCTCCTGGTATTACGAAGTACTCAACGCCGGGTTCAAGTACAACCTTACCGATATTCAGTCGGCAATCGGCCTCGTCCAGCTGGCCAAGTGTTCGGAAATGCGCGGCCTCCGCGCGCGGATTGCCCAGCAATATACGAATGCATTCTCGCCGTACGAGGAAGTAGAAACTCCGACCGTTCTTGCCGATCGCGAGTCCGCCTGGCATCTTTATGTTCTCCGTCTCCATCTGGACCGGCTGAGGATAGGGCGATCGGAAGTCGTGGAACGATTGAAGGAGAGAGGAGTAGGGACCAGCGTCCACTTCATCCCTCTCCATATGCATCCCTATTACCGGGATGCCTACCACTATTGCGATGAAAGCTTTCCCGTGGCTAAGAGGGAATATTACCGGTCTTTCTCATTGCCCATCTTTCCCGGCATGACCCAGGAACAGATCTCTTATGTGATCGAACAAGTGATCGAGGTGGTCAAGGAAGTGCGGCGGTAACGGGTTAGTAGCGGAGCCGGAAGCACTAGTTGAATCGATAGACCAGGCCCGCACTCGCAGTGAGCGCCTTCAGCGTTCGGGAGGGCAGATATATGTTTGAGTAACCGAGCTCACCTACGCGAAGGCGGAGACGGTGACGAAGGCGGTAATCGACCCCGCCCACGATCGACCATTGGAGGCCGACGTCTTCGATGATGAAGGGTGGTTGTTTGTCAGGCAGGTTGCGAGACCAGGCATTGCCGGCGCCCACCAGACCGCATCCATACAGAGTAAACCGGCCAAAGCGCCTCGCAGCTCGTGGACCCGCGAGAGCCGACTCCTGGTGTTGATCACTGCCCCACTTCAGGATAGAACCGCGCACCTCGACGCCGAGGATGTGCCTTGTCTGCCAGAAGCCGCCTGCAGTGAATCCATAAACTGCGCGGTCGTACAGGTAGCGGAAATTAGGTTTAGCATCCGTAGCGGTCGCAAATATGGAAATATCCGGCGCCAGCCGCGCCGCCGGACCTACCTGGGCCGATGCGATATGCGGGCCAAGGAGAATCAGGACCGTCGTGAATTGCAGGACAAACAGTTTCCTAAAAAGAAAGTTCCTGTTCATGATTCCCTTGGCGGCCCAGTGCCGCAGTTGGGGTCTCGCGCAAAATTACCGGCCCGTTTCCTCTTGACCGTCCGCAAAAGCTACATCACGCGTAGATCGCTGGGCACACGGTTTAACGGTGATGTTCTGCATGCTGTATGAAAACGGCACAACCACAGCTTCCGTCGTTTCCGAAATCTCAACTCGGTTCTCGAAGCGCAGGCGGCAGCTAGGCTTGCCTCAATCTCTAATATCGGCACTCGGTCCGACTGCATTACGGAGATCGGAGGATAAGCATCCGGTGGTACCCGGAGAGAATCTGTTCAAAGGCACTCTATCCCGTTGATCTTGCTCGAGACCTCAAACGCAAGCGCGTCCACATCGGAGCAAAATGTTTTTTGTTCTCTCTCTGGAAGCTCCTCGAACAGATCCGCAAAAGGGGTACGCTCACATCCTTGAAACACTGCGAAACCGATGCTGTCAGCCATTCTGCAACTCACATTGATCAAGTCGGAGAGGCGCCAGGCATCCCCCTTCTGCCTAGGGGCGTGATGGCCGGAAACGATGCTTGCGAAATTTGCCGGCAATTGCCAATCCTGAATCAGGTGTCGTCCTACTTCGCAATGATCGAACCCAAATAGATCGCGCTCCGCCTGGAGGATACTGCCGGCAGTCCCCCTATACGTCTCCAGCAAGGACGCGTACTCCTTCGCGGAGATGACCGCCAGCGCCAATCGGCCGATATCATGCAGAATCCCGGCGGTATACGCTTCGGCGGAGCTGATAGAGCCCGCTCGGGCTAACTGTTGCGCTATCAATGCGCAGGCCAAACTATGGCGCCACATAGCCCGCAACGAAGGATTGTTGTGCGAGTCGCCAAGATAGGCTCTTACTCCCACCGTAAGACAAATACCTCTGAGGTTTTTAGTGCCCAGCACGGCGACTGCCTGAAGCACATTGGTGACCGGAAATCGGCCGCCATAGAGGGCAGAATTCGCAATCGTAAGAACCTCGCTTGAGAACGCCGGCTCGGACGAGATCAACGCACTCACCTGACTCAACGAAACGTCTTCCTTATTGGTTAACTGCAGGATCCGGATGGCGACTTGCGGGAATGGCGGGATGCGGAGATGCGCCCAAGGCAACCTGACTGCCTGCTCGCTCTGTCCCTTGATCGGCATGTTCACTGCATCCCTTCCAACAACATCGGCCCAAACAAGTCTGGAGATAGCCATCGGTCGATGGATAGCCCCTCGGGTTCTGTTTGAGAAACAGTCAGGACGGAACGACCGCATGCGGTTCGTTTAAAGGGGCTTTTGAGATTGCCGATAGGAAATCTAGCCCCATGACTCTCTACCGATCATCGCCATGCCTGCATTTGTCATGAGGCGGGTCCGTGGTCACTTCCTTGTCGCAGGTACCGGCGCGTTTGTCCCCAAGGCCGCCAGTTCAAAGCAAGCGGGGTTGGCCATCCTCGTTGCACGCGACGACACCCCCGAAGCTGACCATGACGCGGGTGTCGATAAACACCAGGAAGAGACAACGGAACGGACCGAATTGCCCTGGAACCCGTCAAAGACTCTGGAGCAGCTCGGCGGAGATCAAAGCCTGCTTCATGAGGTGATCGATATCTTCCTCGAAGAAGCCCCCAAACACCTGGAAGCCCTGCATGAGGCGGTGGCCCAAGGGATCGCAGTAACCGTAGAGAACGCTGCCCATACGTTGAAGGGGGAACTGGGGTACCTGGGTCTTCCAGAAATATCGCAAAGGGCTAGTCAAATCGAAGAAATGGGGCGATCGAACAACATCGAGGGCGCCTCCGACCTTCTTTCACAATTCGAAGCGGATGTTCACGGCCTGATCACTGCGATAAGGATCGCCAAGACCTTAGAGCAAAGCAGGGTGCGAGCATGACGGCGTGGTTGGCGTTAAGCAATGGTTTGGCTGGATTCGCGGTAGGCCTCTTCCTGCACGCAATCCCTGCGTCATGGTGGCCCAGATGGCTGCGCCAACTCGTTGGGAAGTAGGCCATGACCAAGCCGGCCTGTTCAACACACCGCACTACCCGGCCCCATTCCTCTTCCGTTTCACATCCTTCCTTTGCTACTGAGAATCAGCCTTCATTCGTTTGATGGATCCCGATGAATCGTCGCGGGCATCCGGCTTGCACGATAGGTATACTGTCAGCCGGTCAGCAGTTCGGTTGCCTGTTGTCTTTCATCGCCTGGAATCTGGGCGCCATGCGAGCCAACGTCACGCGAAAGGGATTGCGGGGAAAGATCATGTCAACATCTGCAAGAAACTGGGCCCGCTCGGCTTTTATGTTCGTTGCCTGCTTCTGTGTGCTGAAGCCGGGAGCGCAGCAGCTAACCTCATCGCCTGCCGGAATGACGATGACCTCCAATGGAGTGACCCTCGAGGTGACTGCCTTGCGCGATGACCTGCTGCGCGTTCGCATGTGGAGAGGCGCTACTGTGCCTGAAGATGCCTCGTGGGCCGTTCTCCCCTCGGCGCGTTCCAGCCGGGTGGCCGTCGTGGCCGAGGCACACGGGTTTGCCACCGGCAAACTTCGGGTGACAGCGGACGATCACCTGCAGCTCACCGTCGCTGATCTTGCCGGTAACATCATCCAACGCGATGCCGCGCCGGTTCGTTGGAACGGAGACACCTTCCAGATAAGCAAGCAGGGCACATGGAACGACCACTTCTTTGGGCTCGGCGACAAGCCAGGGCCGCTCGATCGAAAGCTGGAAGCCTTCACCATGTGGAATACCGACTCCTTCGGCTGGCAGGAGTCGACCGACCCTATCTATAAAACCATTCCGTTCTTTATCGATATGAATCATGGGCGAGCCCTGGGCGTATTTCTCGACAATACGTGGAGGACAAATTTCGACTTCGGCCGTGCTGACCCCAACCTCTACACCTTCGGCGCGCAGAATGGTCCGTTGGACTACTACCTGCTTTATGGTCCTGAACCAAAGGAAGTAGTTTCCGCCTGGTCGTGGCTCACGGGACCGACTCCGCTGCCTCCCATGTGGGCACTCGGTTTCCAGCAATCACGCTACAGCTATTTTCCCGAGTCGCAACTGAGGGAAGTCGCTGCACGGCTGCGCAAAGATCGCATTCCCGCCGACGTTCTGTGGCTCGATATCGACTTTCAGCATGAAAATTGGCCCTTCACCGTAAATCAAAAAGCTTTCCCCAACTTTCCGGGCATGGTGCGTGATCTCGCCCAGGAGCAATACAAAGTCGTGGTTATCACCGATCTGCACATCGCGAGGCAGCCGAATGTTGGTTATGCCCCCTTCGACTCGGGAGTTGCCGGCGATCGCTTCGTAAAGAACCCGGATGGTTCTACGTTCGTAGGCAAGGTGTGGCCTGGCCCTGCGGTCTTTCCAGACTTCACGCAGGCGCAGACACGGCAATGGTGGGGGTCCCTCTACAAGACGTTCGTTAACGACGGTGTCGCGGGATTCTGGAACGACATGAACGAACCCGCGGTGTTCGAGACACCCACCAAGACCATGCCGGATGATATACAGCATAGGATTGACGAGCCTGGCTTCGGCAAGAGGACTGCTCCTCATCTCGAAATTCACAACGTGTACGGCATGCAGAATGCGCGCGGCACTTATGAAGGCCTGCTCACTCTTCGGCCGGACGAGCGGCCCTTTGTCATGTCTCGCGCCAGTTATGCCGGCGGTCAGCGTTACAGCACCACCTGGACCGGCGACAACAGTTCTACCTGGAATCACCTGCGCATGACGGTGCCTCAGATCGTCAACCTTGGCTTGAGCGGCTTTTCTTTGTGCGGCGCGGATGTAGGCGGATTTGCCGGTTCGCCGCCGCCCGATTTGCTCACCAAGTGGATCGAACTATCGGCCTTTCAGCCCATTGATCGTGACCACTCCGCAAAGGGAACGCGCATGCATGAAGTATGGGTCGATGGTCCCGTGCAGGAAGCGATTCGCCGCCGCTATATTGAAGAACGATACCGGTTGATGCCTTATCTCTACACCGTGGCTGAGGAAACATCGCACGACGGCTTACCCATCAATCGCCCGTTGTTTCTTGAATTCCCGCACGCCATCGAAGACGGCACTCCCTTTGATCTGACCACCGGCGGAGCTGAATTTCTCGTAGGCAGCCGCATTCTGATTGCGCCTAATCCCTCTCCGGAAGAGGTGGCCCCGTACGTTGTGCGCTTTCCGCCGGGGACCTGGTATGACTACTGGACCGGTGAGCGGTACCTTCGTGGGGTTCCCGGCGGTTCGCTCGATGCGGAGCAGCGCGACCTGGTGCTCGCTCAAAAGGAGCTGAGCATCACGCCAAAGCTGGAGCAGATGCCGGTGTACATCCGCGGGGGCAGCATCCTGCCGATTGCCCCGCTGACGCAAAATACCTCGCAGACTCCCCGCGGTCCTCTCACCCTGCGTATTTATCCCTTAGCCCCAGCTCTGAACGCTACGAGGGAACAGTGTGCGGGAGAGGTCTATGCCGACGATGGCCACACCTTCTCCTTCCGCCAGGGAGAGTACGCGCGCATTCGCTTTACCTGTGCAACCGCGGCAGACGGGTCAGTATCCGTGACCATCGCAAAACAAGAAGGGAACTGGAAGCCCTGGTGGCGGTCCTATCGGATCGAAGTGGTGGGATGGAAGCCGAAACAAAGGCGCGGGACCGATGACGGCCGGGCTGTTCCGCTGGCGATCGCAGGCGGACGATGGGGGGTGACCATCGCTGCCGACGGCAACGCGAAACAGGTCGAGCTTCGTTAGAAGGGGCGCGAACGCGTCTCCTGGGGGCGATGCGAGGCGCTGTGCTACTGTTCTATGGGTTATGTCACAGCACCGAATTTCCCGCCGGAGTTTCCTCGTCACGAGCAGCGCTCTGTTAGCGGCGCCGCTCGTCAAAGCAGCACCCGCTGCGACCCAACTCACTGCCGCCCAGGTGGTGGAACGCATTCGCAATCACGTGGGCGTTCCGTGGCGGGCGGAGACGGTCGACCGCATCCTTGCCGGAGATCCCGATACCGCAGTACGGGGCATCGCCGTTACCATGATGGCTACCCTCGATGTTATCGAGCGGGCTGTGGCTGCGGGCAAGAATTTCGTCATCACTCACGAACCCACCTTCTATGTACACCAGGACACGACCAAAGAAATTCAGGACGATCCTACCCTCAAGTACAAACTCGACTTCATCCGCAAGAACAACGTCGCCGTTTTTCGTTTTCACGATCACTGGCATGCCCATCATCCGGATGGGATTGCTTTCGGCATGATGCAGGAACTTGGCTGGGAGAAGAATGTCGACCCGGCAAATCCCAAGCGTTTCGTCTTTTCTGGTGAGCCGCTGGCGCAGTTTTGCCAGGAGATACAAACCCGCCTCAACGATCGCACCATGCGCGTCATCGGCAAGCCGACGATGCCGGTCAAGAGGGTCGCAGCCAGCTGGGGCGCAGCGGACCGGCTGACTACGATTCCGTTGTTTGCGCGGCCAGATGTGGATGTGCTCGTTGTGGGGGAAGCGCGCGAGTGGGAGTTAGTGGAATACGCGCAAGACAGTATTACCGCCGGCAATCAGAAGGCTCTGATCGTGTTAGGCCATGTCGTCTCCGAGCAAGCTGGTATGAAGTATTGCGCGGAATGGTTGAAGTCGTTCGTCACCGAAGTGCCCATCGAATTCGTTCCGGCCCGGGAGCCTTTCTGGAGCCCGAACCATCCTGTCGAGAGCTGAGAGGGACCCGCATTGACGCCCATCATCACCGGAATTGCCTGGCACATGGTCGGCGCCGCATCAGCCGCCTCGTTTTACGCGCCCATCAGCAAAGTGAAGCGCTGGACGTGGGAATCCACGTGGGCCGTTGCCGGCATCTTTTCCTGGGTCTTGCTGCCGATCTGCGTGAGCGCGATCCTGTTGCCCGATATGCGCGCTTTCTACGGGTCGCTTGACTTTTCGGTCGTGCTCAAAGCTTTTCTCTTTGGCTGCATGTGGGGTGTCGGCAATGTGAGCTACGGTCTCACTATGCGCTATCTCGGCATGTCCCTCGGCATCGGCGTGGCTATCGGCGTCACTCTGGTTGTAGGAACGTTGATTCCGCCGCTGGTTCACGGACAGGCCGGCGAACTTGTGACCACGCGCGGCGGCCTGCTCACGATCCTGGGCATTGTGGTTGCCCTCTGTGGCATTGTCATCGTGTCCCTGGCTGGACATCGCAAAGAGATTGCCCTGGGCTCGGAAGTTCGCGAGTTTGATGTAAAGAAGGGACTGCTGCTCGCCGTTATGTGCGGTATCTTTTCATCCGGCATGTCGTTTGCGATCGACGCGGCCAAGCCTATGCAAGCTGCGGCGCTGAACCTGGGCGTGAATCCCCTCTACAGCGCACTGCCCAGCTACGTCATCATCATGGGCGGGGGAGGCCTGGTTAACTTTGCCTACTGTTTCATCCGGCTCGCTTTCAAGAAAGATCTTTCCATCAAGGCTGACCTCGCCCTGCCGGGAGCCACGTTGTTCAAGAACGGAGCGCTTGCCGCCACCGGTGGCATCATGTGGTATTTGCAATTCTTCTTCTATGCATGGGGAGCCGCGAGCATTCCAGCCGCCTTCGGCTACGTGAACTGGATGCTGCACATGAGTGGTTACGTGTTGTTCGGTGGGATTGTGGGCCTGGCGCTCGGAGAATGGGCAGGGGTTGGCTCGAAGCCCGTCCGCCTTCTCTGGGCCGGCATGCTGGTGATCATTGCCGCAGCCAATATCGTGGGCCTGGGTATGGCGTCCTGATTACCTCGCAACCGCAATCTCCAACTGCTCGCCCTCTTGTAATTGGACCGGGTCTTCGAGGTGAATCGTCACCGCATCCTTGCCCTTCTCTAATCGCGCGGTTATCTTTTTTCCTGCAGCCTGCGCCGTAACGCGAGAACCGGGCGCCGCGAGGGTGCATGACTTGCATGGCAAAGTGCCAGCGAGCGTCTTGACCGTGAACTGGACGGTGCCGGACTGCGTACGCTTGAGAGAATAAGTTCCCCAACCTGTACCCGTTGCCCAGAAACACTGGAAACTCTCGTGAGGAAGCCTCGGCAGGGCAATCACGTGTCCGCGATCGCCTTCATAGTGGAACCCGCTCAGGGCCACCACACTTGACCACGAAGACATCGCCCGCGCATAGTGGTGCCCGCACTCCGCCTCATCCCAGGGGTTACGCTTGACTCCGTCATACCGCGCGCGAAGATTTTCAACGTACTCCACGCCTTGCGGAATCATCCCCGAATAGAACATCAGCGCGGCAGTCGAATGTTCCAGTCCCGTCCAGGCTTCCGCGTAATAGGGAAAAGGAATATGCGGACGAGGCGCCTTCCCGTAATCGCATACCACCACGGCGGCCTCATCATTCAAGGCATAGGTACGCTGCACGGTGTCATGGTCCACCAGGGTCCGTTTGTAGTTATAGCGATAAATCGAATCCAGCGTGGTGCGCACATGCTGCGGTGAAACTAAAGGTCCCAGTCCAGCTATATCCGCGAGATATTGTCCCAGCAGTTGATCGATCAGGCAGCCCGCGCCCACTTGATACTCTGGCTGTTCCGTATTCTCACTTCCCATGCCACTGCGCAGTTGCGGCGAAATCTGGTCCGGACGAAAGCCGCGAATCTGCTGAATGTAAAACTCCCCACGAAAGAGATTGGCGTCGATCCAGCGGCTGCCCTGATCGAACAGCCTGCGATATTCGTTCGCGGAAGCATCATCTCCGGCGGCACGCCCCATCTCTTCCGCCGCGCGCAAAGCCCCCAGGTAGTAGATTCCGCACAGAGGATTGGGACCGTAGAACTCCACGTCGTAGGTGTTGTGTTGCACGCCATCCAGCACGCCGTCGCGGTTGGCATCCCAACCTCCAGGAATCCAGGCGAACTCGATGCCCTTCTTCACCCGCGGCCACATCTTCTTCAGCCACGCCTCGTCTCCGGAAAGCTTCCAATCCAGGTAGGCGTGGATGATCTGGCCCATCTGTCCGTCGGCAGCCGCGATGTGGTATCGCTCCTTGCCGTCGGGCAGCAACTGGCGAAAGCGCATGCCGCCCTGGTCATCCATGCTGTATCCGAAGGCAGCCTCACGTAGCGAGCGCGCATACGACGGAAACAGAAATGCAGTGGCTGTTTCGTAATTCCACACGTGGGTGCAGTTGCCGAAGCAACAGCCTCGATGGTCATCGGAGCCCTCGAAGCCGTGAAATTCGCCATCCGCCGTGCGGAAGCACGTGGTCGTTGCCAGGGTGGAGAGGTTAGCGCTCGCTGCCTCCTTCACCGCTGCCGGCAGCGTGCTGGCAGCGAATGCATCGGCGAAGGCGCGGGTGCGCTTTTCGAGCGACAGCAAGATTCGTCGCAGTGTATTCGGCCGCCGCCCACGCGTCTTTGAACCGCGTGGCATAGTAATTGCCGATGACGGTTTGGCCTTCGCCCGCGGGAAAATCCCACCCACACCACTCCGGGGTGCGGTTAGGGAAGTGCCAGGCCAACAGGAAAGTGAATTCGGCGGAGCCGCCCGCCGGGATCGACCTTTGCTGGCAAAACGCGCCTACCGCGTTGCGCGATGCGGGCTCGTTCAGCAGAGCCCCATCTTGCGAGAAGGCATCCCAAAACAACATGGGCGAATTCCACCAGCGCCCGCGCGGCCAGCCACGCCAGTGCGTGGTCTGTGCACGCCCGGACTCGAAATCGCCGCGAGGGAGAAGCTGCCCTGCATCGGGTCGACGCTGTTCAAGCTGGGGTTGGTCATCAGGAGGCCTTCCAACTGGTTGGCCGTCCGGTATTCATTCACTGCGGGGATCTTCGCCTGCCGCGTGCCACGTCAACGTTGACGGGCGCCTTGACCGGGTTGTCGATGGAAAACGCGATAGCGACCTTTGCGGTTGGAGGCCCGCGGGTTGTTCACGCGATAGCGCAGGATGGCTACCGGCAATCCCGAGGCGTCAGGATCATGTGGGATGAAGGGTGAGAACGCTTCGAGCTCGATCTTGACCGGCAGGCTCGGGTCTTTGAATTGCAGGTGCGCCAGCGGATACTGCGCGGTAAACTCCGCGGTCGCGATGCGGCTCAATCCCGGCGAATTGTTCGCGCCCAGTCCGTCCTGCCCTTCATAGGGAGGCAGATATCCGTGCTTCGAGGACCCGCGTGACAGGCTTCGCATTCCCTGATTTGATCCAAATCGAGGGAAACGCGTATTGCGGAGAAAAGCCCTTGTTCGGCCGGTTGAAAATCTCCCAATCGCGCAGCTGGCCGCGCCCCCCAGCGCCAGGCTTCCAGCAGCGACGCCACCCAGCGGGAAGGCCAGCATCTTGAGTTGATCGCCTGAGAAGACGCGGGGAAACGAGATCTTCTCTGCCGCGGTATGCAGGATGTTGCTGCGCGTCTCGGCTCTCCGCCTCGGCAAAAGGAGACCAGTGGGGAATCTGTGTGGCTGCGCCGACCGCTCCCGCTGCCTGCTTGAAAAAATCCCGACGCCCACGACTGCGATACCGCACGTTTCCAGCCATCGGATTAGTGTAGACGAGCGACCCGCTCGTTGACCTCGCGGGAAACCTTGCTCATGTCGTTCTTCTGCAAACGGTAAGTGTCCACCAATAAGTCGCCGCCGACATACACTTTGGCCAAGTTCATGGCATTGCAGGCCAACACCACGGCGGCATACGGATCGACCACCGGCCCGCGCTCCACCAGCTTGGGATCGACAACGAGGATGTCGCCGAACTTACCCACTTCCAGGCTGCCCACTTTATCCGCGACTCCCAGGACCTCCGCGCTGCCCATGGTGTGAAAGCGCAGCACGTCAATCGGCTGCAAAATCTTCGCACTCTCATACCGCGCTCGAATCACATACAGCCCCATGCGCATATTCTCGAACGGGTCCGGCAGGTCCGAACTGCCTTCCCCATCGACGCCCATGCCCACCTTGATCCCCATCTTCCGATACTTGGGAATGTCGGCGATGCCCGAGGCCAGCCGGCCGTTCGACATGGGGTTCCAGACCATGCCTGAACCCGCGGCGGCAACGGCCTTGAGAATCGCATCATCGGGATGAATGAAGTGCCCGAAACTCACATTCGGGCCGAGGATGTTTACGGCAGTGATGTATTTGAAAGTGTCTCGTTGCTTTTCCTGGTTTACGGGCGATTCAAGGAAGTGAATCTCCGAGTAGAGATGGTAATCGCGGAGAAACGACGCATCCAGTTGCATGGCCTGCGGGGTGGAAATCCATCCGGAATAGGCCATCTTTAGAACCGTGGGACGCGACATATCCTTCCTGGCAACCGCCAGAAACTTCTCCAGGTTTGCCCGTCGAACCGCGGGGGTTGAGTTCCCTGAGGGTTCGTAGGAATGAATAAAGCGCATGCCGGAATCGAGTTCAGCGCGCCACTGATATTCCTCGAAGGCCTCGTCATCTTTCCGCGCGTAGGCGAAGTTGTAAACCGACGTAATTCCATGCACCAGGTGATCGAGCGCGCCTTGCAGGGTGAACCAGTAGTAGTCCTCCGGCGTCGTGCCGAGCTCCCGGGTTTCGAGCGCTTCTACCCAACCCGTCAACGCCGGGTACTCGTAAACATATTGGTCGGTTGCCAGCCCGCGGAAAGCGCTCTCCGAAAGATGGCTATGCGCGGAGATAAACCCAGGGAAGACGAACTTTCCCTTGGCGTCATAAGTGGTGCGCGCAGTAGTTCCGGCTGGGGGGCTGCCTTTGCCGACGGCCTTGATTTTGCCGTCATCGCCCACCAGGATGTAGCCCACGAAGGGTTCTGTCTGTCCCGGCTTCATGGTTAAATTTGTACCGTTGACGATGAGCAGCTTGTCGACGGCGAAACCGCGGCAGGGAAGCAGCAAAACGGCCAGGACAGCCACACAAAACCAGCCCCAGCGACCGGAAGAGGTCATGCTTTCGAATCCTCCTGCTATGTAGGGGCATAGAGTAACAGACTCGTTCAAAATTGAATTTTCCGGCCGATGCCGCATGTCGCCTGGACCAATGAGGGCTTTAGTGTGTGCGCGAGAACCAGGAGCTTTGGATATTTAGTCCCGCAGGGACGGCTGCCCCTAGTCCGGGACTAAGTTGGGAATTGCTGGATCCATGGACGGATTCTAGCCCGTGCCCTTCGTTCAGAGTGTCTTGTTCCTGAGCCTGTTTAGCGTTTGAGCTCCAAGCAACTAAGAAATCTGATTTGGATATGTCTGAAGTTCAGCCGTCCCTTTGGGCTCTCCTTGCCGTCTCCTCTGACTAAGCCGGATGCCGTCGTATCACCTCCAGCACCTCCTCGGGAGCCTCGAGTTCCTCCAGTGGCCTGGGCACTTTCGCGCCTGCCAGGAGAAGTACCTCGACCGTATGGGGATAGTCTCCCGCGTCCCGGCGCCATCCGTGTTCCGATCCGTACAGCGCCCAACCCAGGGGAGTTCCCTTGAATTGCTGCTCCTCCGCTTCCAGCAAAGCTTGGTGACCGAGCAAGTCCCGCACCATCTCGACGTTGCCGTGAAAGGCAGCCCAATGCAGCGGGGTCTGATCGTTTTCACCCCGCACGGTCGCCGGCCATCCGGCAGCCAACATCATGCCCACCGCGCGCGCATTGTTACGCACCGCCGCACCGATAATGCGGCGAAAGGCCCTCGCGGGCTGCTTCGCAATCAAGTCCGGATGTTTTGCCAGCAGGCTCTTCGCCAGCGCTTCATCGCCTACCTCGCAAGCCACCGCGAAGCGAAGTCCTAGCGGACTGCGCTGCATCAACAGCTTGAAGACTTCTTCGTGGCCTGACTGGTGGGCCAGCATGTGGGCCGTCCTCGTCCACCCAAAGCCAAAGATATAAATGCATCCCCCACTTTCCGGGTTTTGCTTGGGAAAGTCCCGCTGGGACACGTTGATGCGGACTGAGTCCGGATCTTCATCAAGATGCTGACGCACCAACTCGAGATCGCCTAAAGAAGCGGCCATAAGGATATCTGTCTGTGCGCCGCGCCCGATCAGATACCGCGCGACCTCGGGTCGCCGCGGCCACACTGCGGCCATGTATTGCGCAGGCGTCGATTCGTGATCGATGTCACGTGCATCGACCTCCGCACCATGGTCCAACAGGTATTCCGCGATCTCGATGCTGGATGCGAAATGCAGCGGTGTTTGACCATCACCCCCGCGAGCGTGGACCAGCGTGGGATCGCCCTCCACCAGGGTCTTCAATCGGGCGAACATGCCGAGGCGAGCGGCCGCATGGATATCCACGTAGGCCCCGCGTTCGATGAGGTAAGGCGAGAGTTCCGCGCTCGACATATCGAGCACGCCGAAGCTGCCCGCCCACCACTTGGTGCGAGCATTGATGTTAGCGCCGGCGTCGAGCAAGGCATCGATCATTTCGCGGTTTTCCTTGCCCACCGCTGCGATCAGGGCCGGAGTGTCAAAACTGTAGTTGGGTAGCGGCTCGTCCAATCTTCCCTTCAATGCCGGAAACCGTACAAGTACCTGCCGTAAGAGCGCCGCCTCGTTTGCTTTGATGGCTGCGGTCAGAGCCTCCATCGGGTCATCGGAAAGTGCCCCGATCTGGACCTTCAAATTCGCCCAAGTGTCGAACCCATATTCGCGGGCAATCACATGTTGTGCGTCTGCAAGCTTAGGTGTGCCGGTTGCTAAGGAAACGTGGACTTCGCGAAAGCGGTCCATGGCTGCGGGCTCTGCCCGGAGGGATCCTCGCAGCAGAAGCCTGGCTTGTTTTTTGAGGTGTTCAAGGTTGGGGCGCGCGGGTAGTTCGCGTAGAGACATGAGTCACTCCTTCTTAGTTGCCCGTGGTCCGCTGCGTCGGGCAGAAGAGAGTGAATGTTTAGTCGAACACGACTACAAGGTGGGATAATCCCTTTCCGCGGACGGGGTGCACCCTTGAAGTGCAAATCTAATGTACCAAATTCCTCTTCGAGAAAGGTTTCAAGCGCTCATGGAACCAGTGAAAATTTGTCTTGCGAAGGCATAGAATGGAGCGGCCCCTTATAGACTGAAAACGTTCCCCCGTCAGCTAGACCTGGGTTTTTCCAAGGCTTCGCGAGGTGAGTATTTGTTCCATGACCGTGGGCCCTCTTTCCGCAGGGGTGCGTTTTCAATGAGTTCTGGGTGCTCTCGTACACTTCTCCAGTGTTGCCTGGCGGTGCTGGCATTTGCAGGACTCAACGCCCTGGCCGAATCGGTCTCTGTCGGGACCAGGCTTGAGATACGTCTTGAGCAGCCGATCAGCTCCTACGTCACGCAGAAGGGGACCAGGATTTCTGGGGTCCTGGTCGCCCCTTTGACCGAGCGCGGCGAAATGCTGCTTCCGCTGGGAACCACGGTAGAGGGCTCGGTGGTGGCGGTCAGGAAAGTGGGCCTCGGAGTGGTCCATGAGACAGCGCGCATTCAGTTGCAGTTCGACCGGGTGGTGCTCGCCGACGGCGAGAGCGTTCCTTTGCAATGCAAGATCGTTGAAGTGGAGAATGCCCGCGAGTCTGTGGATGCGCAAGGCCGCATCCAGGGCATCCGCTCGACCGCGACCTTGAGCAACCGTGCCTCGGGACTAGTCGGCAGCCTTGCCTTTGGCGATCCCATCGCGGCCATCTTTACCACGGCCGCCTCGGCATCGGTTCTTCGCTTTTCAGAACCTGAGATCTCGCTTCCCGCAGGCGCGGAATTGATCGCCGAGCTCACGGCCCCCATCGTGCTTTCCAAGATGGATCCCATCCTGGTCCCACCGATTGCCACCACGCCTGCGGATAAGGCAGACTTACTCAAGCTGGTGGAAGAGCTGCCGTTTCGGACCTACACCGACAAAAACCATATCCCCTCAGATATCACCAACCTCATTTTCATAGGCAGCGCGGACGAAGTGCAGCGAGCATTTGCCGCCAGTGACTGGGTGCAAGTTGACTCCCTCACCGCGGAATCGACCTATGCGACCATTCGGTCTGTAGCTGAGAATCAGGGCTACAAAAGTGCTCCCATGTCGACCTTGCTGCTCGGGGGGCAGTCCCCCGCTTACGCCTACGCCAAGACGCTGAACACCTTTTCCAAACGTCACCATCTCCGCATCTGGGCAAGCTCACTGCCATGGGAAGGGCAGACCGTCTGGACTTCATCCTCGACCCACGACACCGGCATCGGGTTCTCCAAGAAGAACAAGACATTCATCCACCTCATCGACACCCACATCGATAACGAGCGTGCCAAGGTGGTGAATGACCTCATCTTTACCGGGTGCGTCTCTAACGTTCAGCTGGTCGCGCGTTCGTGGATTCCCAAAGATGCCAAAAACGGGACCGGGGAAGATCTGATCACCGATGGAAGGATAGCGGTGCTTCAGTTGAACGAATGCCGCATTGCGCAAGACACCATTGAGGAAGCCGGCAACACTCTGCGGGTTCACGGCAACCGGGTAGAACGCGTCTCCCGGCAAACCACGCTCACGCTCAAGAACAATATTCTGCGCGATAACGTCGGCGTCATGGCGTATTCCGGAATTCGTACCGGCATCTCTGAACTTAAGAAGAAAGAAACTCCCGGTTCCAAAAGGAGCATGGATATTGAAGGGGATGAATACACCATCAACGGAAAGACCGGGCGCAAAACCGACTATGCTGTCGACCCGGCGGCCATCGCGAGCAGCGGGACCCGCAGTATAGAGTACGACCGATGGAAGCCGGCCGCCGTCGAGATCGGTTTTCGCGCGTCCTGGCTGGGCTATGCGGGCGGGAATGGCGGCGGAATCGGTTTCATCCTGGATTCAATCAATCCCCCTGGAGACCAGGTCGTTATAGCTCTCGACAATTCGCTGCAGAATGGTTGGAATCTTGGCGGGTCAGTGACCCTCAACCCGCACAAATATTTCTCTCACGAATTTAGTTACAACCGTAGTTTCACTGGCTTCAAGTTGGCGTTAGGCGCGGTCGAGAACGACGTCTCCAGTGGCGTTGTGGATAGCGCATTTGCCTTTGCGACCAGTGGACTCCTCACCTCGCAGATGTCCTACAACCTTCTGATCAACACGCGCCCAAGAACGTCGCGGTTACGCCCGTATTTCGCACTTGGACCGGCCTTGCAGTTGATGCATTTGTCCGATGCCCCGATTAAGAAGGCGCCCAGCTATTGGAAGCTGGGACTGAGTAACATCGGTCTACTCAGCGCTGCCTATAACTTCGGGTCTACGCCGCCGCTGGAGGGCGGCGGTATCTTCCAGGTCGGTTTCAACTACGGCGGTGGGGTTCGATATCGGGTCACACCCCGCTGGATGGTTCGCCTGGACTATCGTGAGACACTCACTTCGCAGCCGGACTTCTGGACAAAGTCGAAGACCAGCATCCTGAACGGTATTGTCTTGGATAATGCGACCCTGACCTACGTGGGTCCAATATTTCAAGGAGCCATGCGCCAGCAGCGCGTCGGCGGCGGCGTTTCCTTCACCTTTTGAGTGCCTTCGTAGTCGGTCTTCGCAGAACCACCTTAAAGCCTGTGCCTACCAAGTGTTTCCCTAGCCGCGTGAAGTCCGTTTTCGCTTGGGGGCTAGGGACGAGCTTAGGGCGGACGCCATGGCGGTGGACTCACGCACCATCAGTTCCGGCTGCATCACCACTTGTTGCGGATAGGGGGCTTTCGGATGATTGATCCGGTTGATCAGGCATTCAGCTCCGGCCCTGCCCATTTCCCGCAGCGGCTGGCGGATGGTCGTCAGGCTCGGAATATGGAAGGGGGCACTTAACACATCATCAAAGCCAATCACGGAGACATCATCGGGCACTCGCAGTCCAGCTTCATGCAGCGCTCGAATGGCGCCAAAGGCAGCGATATCGTTAAACGCGAAGAGCGCGGTGAAATCCCTTGTTCGTGAAAGCAGCGCTTTCACTGGCCCATACCCGAGGGCCGGGGACCAGCTATTCTCAGTCAGCTTAATCAGCAATTCCTCGTGAAGGTCCATTCCGCACGCGCGAGCCGTGTCCAGTATTTCCTTCCAGCGATAATCCGTGTCGACCGTTTGTTCCTGCCCTTTCATGAACGCCACTCTGCGGTGTCCCAGGTCCGCAAGATGTTTAATCGCAAGACGAGCAGCAAGCCTGTGGTTTAGCTGAATATTGGTTACGCCGGCTACTGCTTGATGTCCGGAAACGGATACGATCGGCACCTGCACTTTGGACGGAGCTGGAGTATTCACCAACAGCAAACCGTCCACCGAACGTTCCAGCAGCATCTTCGGATATTCCTCGAGCAAATCCGGTTGCCAGTAGTGCGCGGCCAACAAGTAAAAATATTTGGCTGACACGAGGTGCTCCTCTACGCCGTTCATCACCAGCGTGAAGTAACCCTCGCTCATTTCAGACACCAGCACGCCGACCGACATGCTTCGCTTCTTGCGTAGCGACCGCGCGAAGTAGTTGGGCCGGTAGTGCAGTTCACTGGCCGCCGCAAGTATGCGCTTTCTCGTTTCGAGGGGGATTGCCTGCGCAGCCGGCGAGTCGCTAACGACGACCGAGACGGTGGTAAGTGAGAGGCCCAGGTGATTAGCCAGGGTTCTTAAAGTTACGTTTCCGTTTTTGTCCGTCGTTCTCTTACTAGTCAAAGGTAACTTCCAGGGGCTTCAAGAAATCGCTGAGGGAGTGTCGCATCTTAAGTTGGCCCTGTCAAAAGGGAAACACCCCTAGGTGCCACGATTCTTGAAAGGATCCGTGTGTTGTTAGTCTCAAAGGTTTTTCGGGAGGTCAAAGCCGGGGTTGACAGTCCTGGCTCAGGTGAAGTCTACTTGAGCGCGGTTGTTACAGAAACGTTTCTTCCCTTTAGAGAAACGGTTCTGCTCGTTTGACAGCCATGTGCGCGCTCCGATAATCTCAGTTGCGGTCGAGTTCCGGGTTCTGCGCTGTCGCGAAAGCGCCCCGAGAGACCGAAAGACCTGCCAGACCACGAAAGCTACGGTTGAGGCAGCCAAGACAGTAAAGATCAGCTTTTACCCTTTGGAGGACCTATGCGACGCCCCCTGCACTCAAGTCAGTGTGCTGCCTTTTTTTCATCCCAGAATTCCCAGGCCAATCCAGCCGTTGAGCGCCGTCTTCTCAAACCGCGTCTATTCCTGCAGCTTGCGTTGCTCGCGCTGCTCGCGGCATTTTTTCCCGGGGCCAAGCTGCATGCGCAAACAGGTTCAATAACGGGCACAGTTGTGGATCCTTCCGGTGCGGCCATTCCTGGAGCGCAGGTTAAGATCATCAATCAATCCACGGGCGATTTGACGCGCGAGGCTACTTCCGATGGAAGTGGCAATTTCCGCGCCCTGAACGTGCCTCCAGGTACTTATAAGATCACCGTGGCTGCGTCTGGTATGCAGGAAACTCGATCGCAACAACGTGGTGCTCGACCAGGATCAAAGTCTCGGTCTCGGGCAGGTGGCTCTGACGCTCGGACAAGCATCTCAGACCGTGACCGTCACCACTCAAACACCTTTGATTGACACCGCGACTTCGAGCAACGCCGCTGTCGTTGACCAGCGCCAGGTGACGGAGCAGCCGTTGAATGGCCGAGACTTCGAATCGCTGCTCACCACCTTGCCCGGCGTAACCACAAACAACAATTCGCAGTTTCGCCTGGTGTTCAACCAAACCGACGACTTCTATGTCAACGGAATGCGTGGAACAGCAAATAATTTCTTCCTGGACGGCATCATCAACACGGATGTGGGCGCGAACGACGGCGAATATACGGCGCTGAGTCTTGATGCCGTCGGTGAATTCAAGACGCTTACCGGCAACTTCAATGCCGAGTACGGCCGTAGCCCTGGCGTGATGATTCTCATCAACACCAAGAGCGGTGGCCAACACTTCCATGGCACGGCGTACGAGTTCAACCGCAACACGGATTACAACGCGAACGACTGGTTCAGCAACCATAACGGTCAGGGCCGAGCGAATTTGAAGTTTAATCAGTTCGGCGGCAATATTGGCGGCTTTATACCTATTCCAAAGATCTCGCCGCCAAGCAACAAAAAGGCCTTTTTCTTCTTCAACTACGAGGGGACACGCGCCAACCGCCCCAACGGCAATCCGGGTGGTGCCGGCAGCACCTTTTACACCATGCCGCAACCGTCGATGCTCGGCATTGGCACCCCCAATGGACAAGCCGACCTGTCACCTGTCTACCGCACCGGCAACATGTGCGATTACAACGGCGGCGCAACTTGCAACCCTATCCACGATACCAATGGCAACCTGGTACAAAATGGGCAGGTGTTTGTGCCTGGGACCGTCAAATACGATTCGGTCGGAGAAGTATTAACGGGTACCCCCTATGTGGGGAACATCATTCCTGCTTCGCAATTCAACAGTCAGTACGCCGCGATGATCAAGTACTTCACCCCCGGGTACAGGGGAAGCTTCAACCATCCCACCTATAACAATGGGTTTGGTGACGAACAACAGATCAACTTTCAGGACACATACACGTTCACCAAAAACCAATACGTCGCTCGTGTCGATTACAATTTTGGGCCGAAGGCGAATGCGTTCTTCCGCTACGTAGACGATCGGCAGCAGGAAAGCCAGGGCTTTGGCATCTTTTCAGGAAATAGCTTCCCCGTCTTACCGCAATACCGCAAAAAGCCCGGTAAGAGCTATGGTTGGAGCCTGGTAAACGTGCTCTCGCCCACCCTGACCAATGAGGCGACGGTCGGCTGGCTGCACCTGACGCAGGTGGTTGACATCGTACCCGGCACGTCTAAGGCGCTCTACGACAAGAGCACATTAGGCTTTTCTTTCAGTGACCTCTATCCTTCGACCAACACCCACGACCTTGCCCCCAATATCAATACCGGAGATGGTTACATCAACATCAGCCCATTTCCTTCCGGCTGGACTTCCACCGGCAATACAGTGGTCGCGACCGATGACGTAACCAAAATTCTCGGCAACCACGTGATTAAGTTCGGTCTCTTTGCCGACCTGAACGAGAACGGTCAGGAAGGAACGTGGACAGAGAATCCCAGCATCAACTTCGGAGCCAGCAACCAGAATGCAAACAATAGCAATTCGGGAATAGCGAACACACTGCTGGGAAACTACACGACGGTCAGCCAGTCAAACATTTTTGCATTTGGGCACTTTCACTTTTTTCAATACGAAGGCTACGTTCAGGACACCTGGAAGGCGACGCCCAGACTCACGCTGGATGCGGGTCTTCGCTATGAATTTATCGGTCCAACCTACACTACGGGCATGTACCATGCGTATTACTTCAGTCCGCCCGCTTATAATCCGGCGAATGCCGTGCAGATCAATACCGCGCCGAATATTCCCGGCCAGGCGCCGACACAGGGTTCTATCATTACCGGCTCCGGTAATCCTTACAACGGCATGGTTCAGGAAGGCACGCAAGGATTTCCTAAGGGTGGCCTGAACTATCGCTGGAACAACTTTGGCCCCCGCCTGGGCTTTGCATATGATGTGTTTGGCGACGGCAAAACCGCGCTGCGCGGTGGTTTTGGCGTCTTCTATGAACGCTACGAACAAAACGTCTTTAATTTCGGAGGAGTCAGTAACCCGCCGACCGTCTACACGCCCACGATTTATGGTGGCAACATTGGCACGCTCTCTCCCTCACTAGTAAATGGTGCTCCGCTTACTCCGTCTTCTGGTGTCCTCGGCACCGATCGAGCTGGGCAGATTCCGACGACCTACGGTTACAACCTGGGTTTACAGCGCGAGTTGCCGTATAAGCTCGCTTTCGACATCGGTTACGTCGGCAACACAAGCCGCCACCAGCTATACAACAGGCAGTTGGAGCAATTGCCGCTCGGGACCACCACGAGCACGAACATTCTCTCCACGGTCAACAATCAGGTGGCTGCCATTTTGCCCTACAAAGGCTATAGCTCGATCTACTACAACGTGTTTGGCGCCAGTGCAGCTTACAACGCTTTACAAGTTAAGGTCTCACGCCGATTCAGTGACAAGTTAACCTTCAACGCGGACTACACCTGGTCGAAGGCTATTGATCTCGACGACGTAGATAACGATCAGAATCAGTTTCCGGATTACACTCAGCTTAAAAAGTTCTATGCTCCCGCGGGCTTCGACCGCCGGAACGTCTTTAACTTCCAATATGTTTATGATCTTCCCCAATTCAAGGGGTCCAACAAATTGGTGCAACTGACTGCTGGCGGTTGGGAATGGTCCGGCGTAACTCAGTTCTGGAGTGGCACTCCCTGTCTTGCCGGCAATAGTCCTTCGAATGATGCGTGCGATCTCTTCTCCAGTGGCAATCTAGGAAACGGAGGCGGGCAACAATCGCCTGGCTTTTCTCAGACAGGTTCTCAGACCTTCGGCCACATCCGTCCCGACTACATTGGTGGTCCGATCCTCACGCCCCACAACCACAACGCGCCGGCCGGACAGAATCCTCAGTGGTTCAACCCGGCGGCCTTCGCCTCACCTGCTCCTGGAAGCTTCGGCAATTTCCGTCGAAATTCGATTTATGGTCCGGGAATCGACAACTGGAACATGTCTCTGTTCAAGAACTTCATCTTCACCGAGAGCATGCGCATTCAATTGAGATTCGAGGCGTACAACGTCTTCAACCATACCCAGTGGGCGAACGTGAACAATGGCTTGAATGCGCCGACGAACGGGACGCCTTTCTCCGGTGCAAATGCCGGCAGCTCAGGCCAGATCACCAGCGCCCGGGACCCTCGTCAGCTGCAGTTTGGAGGCAAGTTCTACTTCTAACCTCACTCTTCAGTGGCCGGACCCACGATCATGGGTCCGGCCATTTTTTTTGCAGTTCGGCGGAGGGATGCCCACTAGACTGATGAAGAAGATCTGTCCATGAAATGTCTCGCGACGGCCGTTGCCATAGTTCTGCTATCGATTCCGTTCGCCGCACTGGGGGCGGGACCTGATACAGCCAGGCAGACATTCGAATCCGCCATGCAAGCACTGAACGCCGGCGACTACCCGGCGGCAGAGGCGGGGTTCAACAAAATCCTCGCAGTCGATCCGCGCAATGTCAGCGCACTTGCGAACCTGGGTGTGCTCTACGCCAAGACCCATCGCTACGGAAAAGCTATCCAGGTCTATCAGCGGGCTCTCCGCGTAAGTCCTCAGCTGCGCGAAATTCAACTTGATCTCGGCCTCGCCTATCTCAAGCAGGAAGACTACGTCCACGCGTTGCCGTATTTCCGGGAGCTGCACGCCCGGTCTCCCTCCGATCATCAGGCCACGATGCTTTTGGCTACTTGCCTCACCTTCAGCGGCCATCCGGATCAGGGCCTCAGTTTGTTGAAGCCATTAACCGGCACGGAAGACGCTGACCCCGCGGCACTCTACTTGCTGGGCGTAGCCTATGCGCGCGCGGGGCAGGCGCAAGCAGCCCAGGATGTATTCACCAAGCTATTTGCCAATAGCGCGACGCCGGCCCAGGCGAATTTTCTGCTGGGGCAGGCCTATTACGATGCGGCCCAATTCCACGAAGCAGAGCAAGCCTACCAAGCCGTGCTGCAGGCCGATCCCTCGTTGCCCGGAGCTCATCGCGAGCTGGGCAAGGTTTACATCAGCCTGCAAAAAAATGGCGATGCAGAAAAGCAGCTGAAGCTTGCAATTGAAGTCGACCCCCAGGATGCAAGCGCTTTCTATTTCCTCGGCGCGCTCCTGGTTCAGTCGCAGCGCTACGCCGACGGTATGTCTTATCTGGAGAAGGCGCAGACCATGAGCCCGGATTCGTGGGCCACTTATTTCTATCTGGGCAAGGCGCACTTTCAGCAGCACGACACGGCGGCTGCCGTGCGCTTGCTTAAGCAAGCGGTAGATATGAATCCCGAGGACCCTGGATCGTACTACCTGCTTTCCCGGGCCCTGCGTTCTGAAGGACATGTGCAGGAGGCGGATGCGGCCATGCAGCGCGTGGCGCAGCTGCACACTTCTTCCCTGGATGCAGAAAAACACGCATTGAAAGAGGCCGGTGTGGTGGGCGCCCGCTGAATACCCTTACGGGTGCAACACCAGAGTTCGCTCCAGGCGGAAGGTCATCACGGTTTCCGCCGGCACGCTGATTTGTTTTCCGCGGGTAAAGAGTTGGGTCAGGGCGCCGCCGCCGGCTCCCGCGAGAGCGCCAATGCCGGCGCCTTTTCCTCCGCCAAACACGGCCCCCATCAAGGCGCCGATCCCTGCGCCGCCACCGGCATACTCGGCCGTGCGGCGATTCGCCCCGAGACCGCTCTTATTGTTCTCTGTCACCGAGGAACTATCAACCCGGTATTGTTCACCGTGGACGTCTACGGAATAGAGGTCGAGTACTAGCTCCGGGCTGTGCACCGCGCCTCCGCTGCGGACGTTGCTCACCACCAACTTCGCGCGTGTGCCCGCGGCAATCGCTACGTTGCCGGCGCTGCCATAAACATCCCGCTCAATGGTTGCGGGATAGAGTTGGCCCGAAGAGTCCTGTCCTGATCGCACAGCGTCGTCCGTGCGGATAACGATGTCGGTCCCTTCGGGAATGATCACCGTAGGGATGTGGTGCGCCGCCGTGGGCGCCTGCGATCCCGTGAGCACAAGCGAGCTGACATCGCGCAGGGGGAACTGGTAGTCGATGCCTCCACTGCCCTCGAACGGAATCATTTCGGCTCCATTCAACTGGCCGGAGTAGGTTTTTCCGTTCCGTAAGGTCAAGTGGTCGGCAGCGTTCGAGAACACCAACGACTGCACGTCGCCAACCGGGATGTCATAGTGAATGCCCTGGCCATCGGTGAACGACAGGGTTCCGTTTCCAGCGGGAGCGTAGTGTCCGGAATAGCTGGTGCCGTCATGCAGCACAACGATGTCGGCAAAAGAAGGAACCGCGGCAGACAAAAGGGCCCACGTCAAGATTCGCGCCAGCACGTTCATTAGGCTCAACCCCTCAAGAAGACTAAGCGCTAGGGTACAAGAAAGCCAAAACTTTTGGCGCAATTTCTTCCACGGCTGGAGTGCGGGCTTCACCCCGTGATCCACCGCTAACCCAGACAAATATCAACTCAGAGTCCCGAAGGGACGTAAGAGCTATATAGATGAGACGTAGGTGGCTGAACTTAGCCCAGGACGCTAGTCCTGGGGATTTCGCACGATGACCGAAGTCCCGAGGGGACGAGCTGAAAATGATACTTCGCTACTTAACCCTGGACATCGTCTCTGGGCGGATCAGCCGTCCCTTCGGGACTCTGAGGTACGGATTTCTTTGAACTCGGAGTAATGAATTCCCGAGACCCGAAGACCGATAATCGCCTCTAGAACAACAACTTCAACCCAAACTGGATCTGCCGCGAAGTCGTCGCCGTAGCGCTGATAACTCCGGCCGTCGGGGACTCGGCAGCAGCAGCCGTAGGAGTCTTCGGGTTCGGACCGGAACTATAGACCACCGCGTTTGGAGTGGTGAAGTTGGAATGGTTGAGCACGTTGAAAAACTCAGCGCGGAACTGCGCCCGCAGTCGCTCATGGATCGTTGTGCTCTTCGCCAAAGCAAAATCCAATTCCGAAAGTCCCGGGCCCGTAAGCGTATCCCGGCCGACGTTGCCGAACGTCCCCGAAACCGGCGCACTGAACGCAGCAGGATTGAACCACTGTTGCACCGTCTTACCGTAGAGAGGCCCACTAAAGCCCGCAGTCCGGTTGGGGCGCACCGGATTCCGCGTATCCCCGTTGCCTGTAGGGTTATAGCCGAGCTGTGGAGAGAAGGGAAATCCGCTCTGCAGCGTAGCAATGCCACTCAGCGACCATCCCCCGACCACCTGCTTCGTGACGGGGTTTGCCAGCAGACCCTGGCTGAATGGCAATTCCCAGGTGCCATTGATCGCGGCGGCGTGGCGAATATTGGTGGCCGCCGGACCGTAATCCAGCCCAGGGTTTCCCGGATACATTACGAAGGCCGGAGTATTTGCCGACACGCTGGTATTCCACGCTGACCCGTTGTCCAGGTTGCTGGCAAAGGTGTAGACGCCACGAAGCTGCAACCCGTGCGACAACTGATGCCGCACATCAACCTCCAGACCGTTATAGTTACTCACACCCTGCGCGACCCAGGAAGTGGTATTCGCCACGTTGGGGTTGGCTTTGACCGTAGAGGGATAGAACACGGTTCCTGGAGCGAGCGAAGACGGGCATCCAGGCGCAGGGCACGTCACGGTGGCGGGTGTGTTCTGGTCCTCGGAAAGTATCTGGTGATATCCGTGCGAACCCACATAGCCGATGGTGAGCGAAGTAGCAGGGGCAATCTGCTGTTCAATCTTGAAGGTCCAGGCCAGTACGGTCGGGGTAGTGATGTCCGGCTGCACATTGCTGGGCGAGATCTGTCCGCTGCCGGTGGAGGTTCCACTGGCGAGGCTGGCGAGCTTATCCACGGTCGTATTACTGAACGACAGGGTGGTGTTGAACGGCGCCGTCTGGTCAAGCCGGTAATCCAATGTGTCCAGCAGCGCGCGATGTATTCCGAAATTCGCCCTTACCGCAGTCTTGCCATTTCCGAACAGATCGTAAGCGATACCGATCCGCGGTTCGGGCATGAACTTCGCCCGGTTGTCTGACAGAGCGGAGCCGCCGATCGTGGGATTCGTATTGATCACCCCATTGGTAAACCCGTAGTTTGATGCGCGGCCGTGGGCCTCGTTCCAGCCGTTGGTCGACTCGGAGCGGAAGCCGGCACGAAGCTCGAGCCGAGGCGTTATCTTCCAGGCGTCCTCGATAAAGCCCGCTGCCAAAAAGAGAGCGCCAACCCAGTTCTGTGGGGAGGGCACAACCGTAAAGGTTGCGACAGTGCCTTTCAGAAAGGCACTCAGGGTGGAGAAAGACGCCTGTCCGTATTGGTTCTGGGCCAGGTTGTCATTGGACTGCAGCCTTTGCAGCCACACGCCGAACTCTACCTGGTGCCGCCCGTGGGTCCAGAAAACATGCTCATCCACGGTAAACAGGTTACGTACAGCCTGGTTGTTGCTGCCTGTGTTCGCGCCCGCAAGCGTGACCTGGGACGCCCCATTCGATGCTGTGCTACCTGAGATCACCACCGCACCCACAGGCTTGCCCGCAATCCAGCCCGGCACTGACCCAGGTGCTTGCCCGGTAAAGTAGTAGGCTGCCCGCGAGATAGCCGATGCGGAAGTGTATTGAGCAGGTTGGGTGAAAAAACATGCTGCTCCTGACCGCTCAATACCTGCTCCCGCAGCCGCTCGTAAATTGTCGAATAGGGGTTTTGCGAGGGAGTATTGGCGTCACTGTCATCCGCTGTATAAACGCCGAAGAGCAGATCATTGGCCGTCAGGTTGGCGTCGATGCGCGTAGTTCCAAAATCCTCTCGAACGTGTTGTGGCGGGATTGGCAAAGGCTTCCGCAATCCCGCTGGGCGTGCCATTCGGGTTGAGCAACTCCGGCCCGTTGGCTACCGGCCACAGCGCGAGCAGTGGCTGCACGATGGCCGAAGCAGCCGCGCGCGAGGCGTTGTCCGGAACGAAGCTGACCGCGCTCAGGCCAAGATGCTGCCGGTAACCTTCGTAGTTACCAAAGCCGAAGAGCTTGTCGTGGCGCAGTGGGCCACCCAGGGCGGCGCCAAAGTCATTGCGCTGAAACTCCGGGATGTTGGCCTGGTCGAAGTAATTCCGTGCGTCCAGGGCGCTGTTGCGCAGGAATTCATACACCGAGCCGTGGATCTTGTTTCCGCCTGACGCGGTAATGATCGACACCTGTGCGCCCGTGCGTTTGCCATAGTTCGCGCCATAGGTATCGCTGACCACGTTGAACTCGCGGACCGCATCCACCCCCAGCAGCTGCCCGCTGGTGCCGCCGGGGGTCACGTTGATAAGCGATGCCCCCGTGTACTCGATCCCGTTCAGCAGGAATAGATTGTCTTGCGGGCGCCGTCCGGAGACGGAGTACATATTGCCGACCGAAGAGTTGGATGTGCCCACTCCGCCCGAACGTTGAGTGGTGTAGCTGACTGACGCCGGGTTGAGTTCGATCAGCTGGTCGAAACTGCGGCCATTGAGTGGCAGTTCCTTTACCTGCCGCTCATCCACCAGTCCCTGCGTCTGCAGGGTAGAAGTATCAACCACGGCCGGCGTGTCCACCACCGCGACGGTCTGTTGCACGCTACCGACCGTGAGGGCAAGGTGCAGCTGGACATTCTGGCCAACCGTGAGCCCGATTCCTGTTCGGCTCAGTGGAGCGAATCCTTCCCGGGAAACAGTCACGGTATAGACCCCCACGGCCACCGAGGGCGCGGAGAAGGTTCCGCCGTCCGCTGTGACAAATTTTCGTTCACTACCCGTCTCATCGTTGCGGATCACCACTTCGGCTCGCGCGATGGCAGACCCTGCGGGATCGACCACATCGCCCGAGATGGTGCCGCCCACCATCTGTGCCCTGGCGCTGGGCGCAATCAAGATCAAGATAGAAAGAAGGCAATTGGGAAGTGCAAGCCGCAAATCACGCATGGACGAACTCCTGAAGATTTTTTCTGGATAAGGCGGGGAAACGGCTAGCGGCAACAACAAAAACGGAAGGAGCGCTGCAAGGGGGAAGCGCTTGGTGCAAGCGTGCGTAGCTGGGGATCGAAGCTCAAAATGAGAATTTCCCTGGTGAAGAAAATATGGCTGAGTGGGGAGGAAAGCGAGAACTATCGCGAACAACAACAGCTAGCCGGCGCTGAGGAAGCGCGGCGACAACATGCGAAGCTGTTTGGTGCAGAGGTCACACTGAAAGGCTAACACAGGAGCCGCCCTGGGCCAAAGCACCCGGACGGGGGTTAGTTACTTCAGTCCCGAAATGAGCTTAAAGGAGCGAATAACGAAATTGGAGTATCCCGAAACGCCCTTCAGTCGTCCCTACGGGACTCGTCGTTCTTTCGACCCCAACCCAGGACTGCGTCCTGGGCTAAGGTCAGTCGTCCCTACGGGACTCTTTTTCCAACTCATCATCGCGAGTCTCTAGTGCGCCGAATGCGAAGGAGCAAACGTAGTCCACTTGCGAGCCTCCGCATCATGAGGACCGGCAGGTGCTGTCCACAAATCCGCACTGATCCCATTCAAGTCGTACACGATCTTTCCATCCTTGATGGTCAGCTCGCAGATCAGCTTCTGTTTTCCATCCAACCGCCGGTTCACCATATCCGTAAAGCCAAAATTCCCTGGCTCTACGCGGAGCACCGCAACGTCCGCGATCGAACCCTCGGACAAATTGCCAAGCTCTTCGTGCTTGATCTCATGCGCCGGGTGAGAGGTCATCTCGGCCACCACCTGCTTCAGCGGAACCCCGATCGCCAGGATCTTATCGGCGACATTGAGTTCATCCTTCATAGCGCCGTTCATGCTGGTAATGTGCAGATCGGTCGAAATGGAGTCGGGGATGAAACCCGCCTTGATCATCGGCACCGCGAGCGACCATTTAAAGCTGCCCCCGCCCTGGCCCACGTCGAAGAAGATGCCCCGCTTGCGGCCCTCGATAAACGCCTTACTGGGCCCCAGCGTAACCGGGTCCTGCTCGTGACGAAGCCCAGAGTACATGTGCGTATAGATGTCGCCGGGCCGCAGCTTCTTCGTCAGCAAATCGTAGAGCGGCCGCTCCGGATGATCGACTCCAAAATCCACCATCACCGGAATGTTAGCCTTGGTTCCGGCAATGACGGCTTGCTCCACCGGCTTCCATTCCGGGCCCGCGAAGTGAGCAGTCTTGATGCCGACAATGGTGTTGGGATACTTGAGCGCCATCGCCGCTGTCTTTTCCCCATCCATGTCGTCCATGTTTTGCTCGTAGTGGCCGCCGCGCATGCCCGCGCCGACAATATTGAGCATGGCAAATACGCGCGTCTTCGAGCGATCGATAATGCGATCCTTGAAGTCCTCAAAGTTCCGCCATCCCGAGCACCCTGCATCCACCACGGTCGTCACCCCAACCCGGAAGGTGAAACCATCAGGCGGCACACTCAAATCTCCAGCATAGGAGTTGCGCTCACCCGTGCCCGCATAAACATGGACGTGGATGTCGATCAGCCCCGGAGTTACATAGAGACCCTTCGCATCGACTGTCTTGAGCGCCGACGTGGCTGGAATATGTGCCGCCACCTTGGCAATCTTGCCATCCTTGATCGCCACGTCCATCACGCTGTCAATATGGTTTTTGTCGTCCAGTACGTGTCCGCCGCGCAGCAGCAGGTCATACGCAGGCTCGGCCTGCTGGGCGAAAGCATTCGCGCCCGCGGCCAGCGCGAGTGCGATCATCGTCTGTAACACTATTTTCCTGGTCATTTTCCCGGATCTCGATAGTTAGATATAAGCAATAAGGTCGATTTCGACTAATGAGTTTCCGGGTATGCCGCCGGCAGGCGCAACCGTCGTACGCACAGGCGGAACCTTCCCCCAGCGGCCGGCATACACGGTGTTCATTCTTGGCCAATCCTTGATGTCATTCAGGTAGACATTTACCTTGAGCACCTTATCCATCGAAGATCCCGCACAGGTAAGATTCTTTTCCAGCTCATCCAGAACATGCTTGGTATGTTCTTCGATCGTGCCCTCGAAGTGTGCGCCTACACCCGCCAGAAAAAGCAGGTTGCCATAAGAAACGGCGCTTGAGAACAACGGCGCAGCCCCAGGTTTGTTGTCCGCATTGGGATTGCACGAGTAGGCCTTCTTTTCGAGCGTGCTCGTTTTCTTTGCCTCGGCAGCGGCGCCGAGCATGGTGCCTCCGGTTGCGACCGCGGCTGCTTTAGCCGCGCTCTTCAGAAGACCTCTTCTGGACTGCGTTCCCATCGATATACTCCTTTTGATTTGGATTTCTAGCGTTCAGGTACCAGGAAAGAGAAAGTGTGGGAGACCGGGGTCTAAGTTGCGATGTTCAACCCGAGGATGTTCGTATGGCGATGCTTTTCGGTTCATGCACGAGTGCAACTCTCGTTGTCGAGTGTAGCTCACCAGTGACGCGGTCGGCTGGCAGCCGGTGGATTCTCCCGGCGCCGTCCAGAATATAAACGCTTTCCCCGTCGGGCGCAGCGCTGATCCGGATCGCCTTCGGCGCCACAGGTTGCGTGTGCCGTAGCCGGCCACTGCCGCTATCAATTTGCCACACCGCTTGAGAGGTATAAAGCATACGGCCCGACGGATGCATCGCAAGCGTTCCAGCAGACGGTCCTGGCAAGGAGACCCTTTGCACTGTCTGCCCCACGGTGCCAGACGACGCGTCATAGCGGTAACAGGCGAGCATGCCCGCCAACTCATGCCACGCATACAACAACGAGCCGTCAGGATGAAGCACCGTCGCGCCGGGGCCGCTTCCGCTCCCGGTTGGCCGCTGCGCGATCCGCTGGAGCCTGCCACCTTCCAGAGCGAATACGCTCAGCCGGTCGCTGCCAAAATCTGAAGCGACCAGGCGGCCACTCGAGTCGAAGACCAGGCTGTGAGGATGCGCCGCTCCCTGCAGTTGCGGATCGCCTCCACAACCTGTGTCCTTGAAGATACTGGGCCGCTGGCCCAGGCTCTCATCCTCCGCCACGGAAAAGACGTTGTAAATTCCGCCTCCGTAAGCCGCCACCGCGAGCAGCTTACCGTCGGGCGAAAGGGCCATGCTTCGCGGACCAGTTGCGGAAAGGGAGAGTGGCCGCCGCTGCGACAGCGTCAGGCGGCCATCCAGCGGATCGATGCGAAAAACTTCCACTGTGCCCCGCGGCAGTCCCTCGTGTAGCTCTAGTTCGTTGGCCACATAGAGGGTTCGCCCCGAAGCGGAAAGCAGAACGAAGGCGGGTGCGGGACTCGCTACACGCTGGATGTTCGTCCACTGATCGCCCCGCACCCGGAAGACATGAACGGCCCCGTCCCCCGAAGCCACATAAGCAAAACTTGACGGCGGCGATGATAGATACGGCAGCGCGACCAAACCGGCGGCCCCACGCACGAACTCTCTTCGTGTCCATCCTTCACGCGATCGGCTATCGGGCTCGCTAAGCATGGATTGCCATCTTGTGATGAAAGATATTGTTTGGGTCATAGCGCCGCTTCACCTGCTGCAAAAACGGGTAAAGGTCCCCGGTACCGTAGTAAACCTGTGGCCAGAATGGATACGCGAGCATGTCGCTATCTGGATAATTAATGTAGCAACCTTCGTAGTACTCGTTCGGGTACGGAGTGCCGGCATATTGCGGCTGCACTTCCTGCGAGTACACATCCGTATAGAACTCCCGCATCCATTGCAAACGGCCAGCGTCTTCGTCCGCCTGGTCCCAGTATTGCTGGAACTGCACCTTCATGATCGACGATCGTTGCCACACAGACGTAGTCGAAGCCAATTCCTTCGCATTCACCGCGCCTCCGTAAGAATCCACCGCCATGACCGAGCCCCGCAGATCCACGTCGGGCACCACCCGTGTCAGGTGCTTATAGATGCACTTGGCTTCCTTAGGAGTAAAGTTCCGCTTCATGTAAGACGATTTGTACGCCGCGCGCCCGCTATGGCCGCCCCCGCTGTCGCCGATGGTCGCTTCCAGCCAAAGTAGCCGATCGATGGTGTAGTTTCCCGTGTGCTGGCGGGCCGCCGGTGTTCGCTGGGCAAACCGCTGATCGCCCGGTACGCCCGCACGTCGCTCCACCGGGTCAAACTCCGCAAACCGGTCCAGGAACTCGTCCAATGGCTTCAAGTCGTCGCAGCGTCCGTCCGGGTTACAAAATTGCAAGCTAAGTCCAATCCGGCCCGAAGAATTGTGAGTCAAGCCGAGTGCGGCAAACAGTCCCCAGGTGTCCCGTTCGCAGCCCCGCTGCGCCATGTAATCGCCGAAGGCCATCACCAGGGCGACAAATTTGTCTTCGGTCAAGCCGGCCCAGTCAAAGGAGAAATGAGCATTGGCAACTTCAAACGGAGCCGCGGGCAAGCGGTCAAAAAGAAAGCCGGTTACAATCCCGAAGTTCCCCCCACCCCCGCCCAGGCAGGCTCGAAAAAGATCCGCATCATGATGCCGATCAATCTTCCTCAGCTGCACGTGCCCCTTGTTATCGACGGTGAGGATCTCCATGGCTGAAACCCAATCAACCGTCAGCCCATGGAGGCGCGAGAGTACGCCGTAGCCGCCCCCGGTGATATGGCCCCCGGCCCCCACGTTGTAGCAGCTCCCTCCGGGAATGGTCACGCCCCGGCGCTTGTACAGGTCAATGTAGGCTTCGCCGAGTTGTTGTCCGGGGCTGATGCGGTATCGATCCCCATCGCCCGGCTGGGCATCGCTTTTCAGCAGGCTTAAATCCAGGAGCATCCCCCCGGGATTATTGACCACAAAATCCTCATAGCAGTGGCCGCCGCTGCGCACCGTGGGGCGCGTACCGGCGTTGACCGCCCGCTGCAGGGCTTCGGCAGCCTGCTCCGCTGTCTCGCACATTTCGATCTCGGCAACCGCGTCCGCTGCGTTGCCGTCCCAGCGAAGATTGCGGCTGCGATGCAACAGCGCATACCGCGGATCGCTGGGAGTAATTTTGATGGCCATCCATAGCTCCGCGAAGTCTTCTCTATATGTTTTACAGAATACCGGAACTGCCTTCGGCGGGACCGTCAACCGGTATTTGATACCATCAGCCCTTGTACGCAGGAGCTGTGGATGGAATTGATCAGGGATAAAGTTGTCATCGTCACCGGGGCAGCAGCGGGAATTGGCGCGGGGGTCGCGAAATTGTTTGCCGAGGGCGGAGCGCATGTATTTCTAGCCGACCTGGACGGGCCGGGCGTTAAGAAGGTAGCCGCCACTCTGCAAGCGGCAGGCGGTTCGGCGTTCGGCTTTGAAGCCAATGCCGGCAGTCGCGACGCTATGGCGACCGTGGTCGACGATGCCGTGACCCGCTTCGGACGCATCGACGTCCTGATCAACAACGCCGGCATTTATCCGCGGCAGCCGTTTCTCGAAATGACCGAGGAGCAGTGGGATGGAATGCACGACATCAACCTGAAGAGCGTCTTCCACTGCACAAAACTGGTAGCGCCCCACATGGTTCGGCAAAAATCCGGAGCCATTGTCAACATTGCCTCCGTCACCTTCTTTACCGGTCTACAGAACCTGACGCATTACATCGCTTCCAAGGGGGCAGTCATTGGTTTCACCCGCGCCCTGGCCCGGGAAATCGGGGAGCACAACGTGCGCGTAAACTGCATAACTCCAGGAGCCATCGAAACGGAAGGCGAGCGAAAGCTCATGCCCAAGGAGGAAGCAGACAAGGTAATGGCCCTGCAAAGCCTCAAGCGCCGCATCAGCCCGCTCGATCTGGCCCGGGTCTGCCTATTTCTTTCAACAGAACTAAGCGACGCCATGACCGGCCAGACTTTAAACGTCGACGGCGGCTGGATCATGTACTGAACGAAAAAACTGCAGATCCCTCGCTTCGCTCCTAATCGCATCGGAGCTTGGCGGGAAGCGCGTTGCCCACTCAAGCCAAAAGAAGGCTTGAATTGGGCACCCTCAGCATTGATGGTTGCGTAAGGAGTGTTGTCATTTCGCTCTTGCCTTACCGCAGGCAAGTCGTTTGCTCGGGATGACAAAAAGGCGAGGGTGATGGTGGGGTAGAGTGTGGCTGCTGGACCGAGGTAACCGCTGTCTGTGGTACCGACGTCCTTTCCTGTTTGTCATCCTGAGAGGCTGTGACTTTTCGATCTTTTCGGCTCTCAACATATGCAACCACTCTTTATCTACGCCGAGGGACCTGCGGTGCGCCTTTCGGCCGCCCCGCTTTTACACGCAGCAAGCATTGTCTATCCACTCCCCGCAAAGCCTACATCCTGAGCGGAGCGAGGGAACTGCAGTTTCTCAACCGGCATCAAAAGCAAACAGCGGCCGCAAATGCGCAAGGCTGAGAGCAAGCGCCCGTTTCCGCAGTTCCAGGCTCCCTTCAAACTCCCGCTCCTCCACTTCCACGCAAACGGGCCCGCTCATACCCAGCACCCGCGAGTGCGCCCAGAAGCCTCGCCCAGTCAACGTCCCCTCTTCCCGGCAGTTTCGGAGTATGAAATTCAAGTGGATAAGCCAGGATGCCCACCTCATCCAACCGCTCCCGTTCGACTGTGACGTCTTTCGCATGAACGCGGAAGATCCGCGAAGCAAACTCATGAATCGGTGCAATATAGTCCATCTGCTGCCAAACCATATGCGACGGATCGTAGTTGAGCCCAAAGTTGGGGCTCGGGATCTCCGCGAACATGCGCCGCCAGATCGCCGGGCTAGCCGCCAGGTTCTTCCCGCCCGGCCATTCATCGGCGGTAAAAAGCATCGGGCAGTTCTCAATAGCTACCCGGACCCCCTGGTCCTCAGCATAAGAAATCAGATCGCGCCACACCGTTAAGAACCGAGGCCAATTCTCCGTCGACGGACTTTGTCCAGTCACGCCCCACGAACGTGCTCACCACGGGAAGTCCAAGCATTCTCGCAGCGCTGATCACCCGCTTAAGGTGCGCAGTCGTAGCCCTGGCTTCCTCCACATCCGGAGTGAGGACATTCGGGTAGTATCCCAGCCCACTGATTTTCATCCCGTGCGCACTCGGTGAGACTCAACACCCGCGCAGCATCCGCCTCGTCAAACTTGCTCACGTCGATGTGAGTAACCCCCGCATATCGGCGATCGGCCTTGCCCGGAGGCCAACACATCAACTCCACACACGAATAGCCGGTAGATTTGCCCAACGCAAATACTTCTTCCAGCGTAAGGTCGGGGACAATGGCGCTCATGAAACCAAGTTGCATAGTCTTCGATTCTACTGTGCTCACTCAATGCCGTTACAATGCAGACATTCTCCCCGCACCCCATCGGCCCCGTTTGTTATCGCGCTTGAGGACCCTATGAAACCCTCTAAAATCTTTTTTGTCTCGCCCTCTCTGTTAGTGCTCCTCGCGCTCCTAACCTCCAGCCCAATTGGACGCGCCGAGGCGACAGAGAAGATGACCCCTCTACTGCTCGCGGTGCAGGACGCTCCCACCCCATTCATGGGCTCAGACGGCCAGGTACACCTGGTGTACGAACTGGGGATGACCAACTTCTCGAGTGCGGAAATTGCCGTAGAGAAAGTGGAAGTGATCGGCGATGGCGCAACCCTGCAAACACTCGACACCGCTGCAGTGGCCGGTCGCCTCCAGCCTGCCGGTCAGCGCGATTCCACCGGAACGCTTGCCAAGGGCACGCAGGCGCTGCTTTTCCTCAACGTCACGCTTGCCCCGGGGGCAAAGGTTCCAACGAATCTGTCGCACCGTATCTCCGTGCGGGTAAGCGCCGCTCCACCGGGAAACCAGGAATTCAGTGAGACGGGCGGCCCCACCACGGTTGACCGGCGAACCGTTGCAGTGATCGGGCCTCCGCTGCGCGGCACGCGCTACATCTCCGCGGACTCCTGCTGCGACGCTACCCGCCACACCCGCGCAGCACTTCCAGTCAACGGCCGCGTTTGGGTCGCACAACGTTACGCGGTGGACTGGGAGCAGACCGATGCCGCTGGACGAATCTATGCCGGCCCGCGCGAGAAGCTCGAAAGTTACGCCATCTTTGGTCAGCCGGTTCTAGCGGTCGCCGACGCCGTCGTGGTCTCCGTCATCGACGGAGAACCGGAGCAGACGCCGGGCAACTTTCCCACCAACATCGCTCTGGATAAAGCCGACGGCAACGCCGTCATCCTCGATCTGGGGAGTCACCGCTATGCCACCTACGCTCACATGCAGCCGGGGAGCATCAAAGTGCGCAGCGGTGAGAAGGTTCACCTGGGCCAGGTAATTGGGCTGGTGGGAGACACCGGAAATTCGATCGTGCCCCATCTGCACTTCCAGGTGACCGACGGGCCGTCTTCGATGTCCGCGAACGGATTCCCTTATGAGATCAGGGAGTTTGAAGTAACGGGCACGACCGCGGGCACCAAAGCCTTCGATGAGGCAGAGTCGAATGGAACCCCTCTTCCCGTCACGCCTGTTGTTCCACCACGGGATATCAAGCAGGCAATGCCACTCGATCAGCTAATCATTTCTTTTGCTGGTCGATAGGAGTTGGAGAACTGTCGCAAGTTGAACAGAGGCCGGTTAGGGAGCAGGCCTTTGCCGCCACAATTGATACTTGGCCCAGGCCGCAAACGTACACACATCGCGAATCTCGCCATCTCTCAGCTTCTGCTCGAAGGTAGCGATGGGCAAGCGGACGACCTCCATGTCTTCCTCTTCGGGGTCACGCTGGTGCGGGCCTGGCGTCAATTCTTCGGCGACAAAAATATGTTGGCGTTGCCGGACGAAGCCATAGGCCATCCACATCCACGGCAACTCGGTCATGCGGCCGGCAGTCAGTCCCGTTTCCTCGCGCAGTTCGCCGCGGGCCAGCGCTTCCGGATCTACCTCGTCCGATGCCCACGCACCCTGCGGTAGTTCGAGCGCTCGTTCGCCGACCGTGTAGCGGAACTGCTCCACGAGCCAGATGTGATCCCCATCGATCGGCAGGATGACCGCGCCATCCGGCTTATCCACCACGCCGTAAATGCCGTGCGCTCCATTACTGCGTTCAATGGCATCCTCGCGCAAACTGAACCAGCGGTTTCGATAGATTTCACGAGAAGAGAGCGTGCGGATGGCCATGCCCTAGCATTGCAGGGAAGAACGAAACGGAGCAAGTGCGCGGCGCAATCTAAAGGCCATCGGCCTTCAAGGTCTGCAGATATCCCGCGAGATGTGCGCCCACCGTCTGCGAGGGTTCATGAGTTTTTTCTAACCGCGACATCATCACCGCTCCTTCCAGGCTGGCGATGACGATCGTTGCGACGGCCGCCGCATCAACGCTTCCTCGCAATTCCCCGTCCCGCTGTCCCTGGCGAACAATATCCGTGATCTTGGTACGCCACAGGTCCAGCGCCGCGCGGGCCTTTCCACGAAGCAGAGCATTGCCGTCATCGCTGTCGACCGCGGTGTTGAGCAGCGGGCAGCCCCCGGGAACGGTGCGGGGTGGTTCAACAAAATTCTGTACCAGTAGCAGAAGCTTTTCTAAAGAACTGGCGCAATCTTCCAGTCCACGCCAGCGGGGTTCGCTGACCGTCTCCCACGCGTAGTCAAACGCGGCTGCGGCCAGGTCCTCCTTGCTCGCAAAGTGTCGATAGAGGCCACCTTTTTCCAATCCAGTGGCCCCCATCAGCTCAGACATGGACGTGCCGGAGTAACCGTGCCGATTGAAAACAGCAGCCGACTGTTCCACAATGCGCCGGCGGGTGGCTTCGCCCCGAAGGGATTTTGTCGTCTTTGTTGCCATTGTTTTTGCGACCGATCGGTCTCAGTGTACATCTGAACCGTATCTCGCTCAAGGAGAGACGGACGCAAGGTGGCCACCACAACAGCGGAACTAAGCGCCGTACCCGCCTCGAGCGCCAGGCAAGTGAATCCCTGGGCGGTGGCCCTGACGGTCACGCTGGCCACCTTCATGGAACTGCTGGACACGTCCATCGCCAACGTGTCGCTGCCTCACATCGCCGGCGGCCTGGGACGCAGCTTCGATGAGACGACCTGGGTCCTGACCTCCTACCTCGTGGCCAACGCCGTAGTACTGCCGATGAGCGCATGGCTGAGTCGCGTTCTCGGACGCAAGCGGTACTACATGATCAGCGTGGGCCTCTTCACCGCGACCTCCTTCCTTTGCGGCATCGCGCCCGGCCTGAACTTCCTGGTCATCTTCCGCGTGTTACAGGGAATTGGTGGTGGCGGCCTGGCTCCGGTGGAGCAGGCAATCCTGGTCGACACCTTCCCAGCAAACAAACGAGCCGCCGCCTTCGCCCTCTACAGCGTCGCCATCGTGACCGCCCCGGCCATCGGGCCACCCTTAGGCGGCTGGATCACCGACAGTTTCTCCTGGCGTTGGGTCTTCTTTATCAATGTGCCGATTGGCCTCATCTCTCTCTTTCTCAGCAGCCGCCTGGTGAGCGACCCTCCCGCCTTCAAAGCAGAAGTAGCCGAGGCCAAGCGCTTGGGCAAATTGCGTGTGGACTACATCGGTATCCTCCTGATCGCGTTGGGCTTCGCCTTCCTGGAATTCGTACTCGATCGTGGCCAGATCGACGACTGGTTTGGCAGTCCCTTGATTACAACCATGTTTGTAGCAGCCATTGTGTGCCTGGTGCTGGCTGTCTGGTGGGAATTGCGCGTGCCGGATCCTGTCGTAGAGCTCGGATTATTGCGCGAGAGAAACTTTGCGTTCGCGAATATCTTTTATTTCCTCTTTGGCTTCGTGCTTTTCGGCAGTACGACCATGATCCCCGAGATCCTGCAAAGCTTGTACGGTTACACCGCTACCGACGCAGGCCTGGTTTTGGGCCCAGGAGCAGCGGTGATCACCGTCCTGGCGCCCTTCGTCGCCATATTGACGCAGAAGGGAAAAGTCAGCCCGCGCTGGTTGATCGCTTTCAGCTTTTTCGTGGTCGCACTCTCCATGTTTTATTACAGCGGCTTCACACTGCAGACAAACTACACTCACTATGCATTGGCGCGCGCCCTGCAAGGCTTTGGCTATGCTTTTTTATTTGTGCCTGTCAGCGTGCTCGCCTATTCCTACTTGCCGCCAGGAAAGAACAACAAGGGCTCGAGTCTTACCAATCTCGCCCGCAACTGGGGCGGTAGTTTTGGAGTAGCCTTCATCACCACTGTGCATGAGCGCCGCACCGACCTCCACACCGACCGGCTGGCGCAGAGTGCCGATGTAACATCCCCGCAGTTCCACTCACGAATCGATGCACTCACAAAGACCTTTGAACACCTGGGCTATTCGCACGTCGACTCGGCGCAGCATGCTCAGGGCCTGCTCTACAACCAACTGAACCAACAAGCAAGCCTGATCGGCTTCATGGACTGCTTCCGCATGATGGCCCTCGTAGCCCTGATCGGCATTCCCCTGGCCCTCGCCACCAGGAGCTTCCGCCCCGGAGGCGAAGCCTCAGGCGGCCATTGAGCCTGGGTGGCAGCTTCTGGCGGGATTTAGACTCAAAACTACGGTCGTTGGTTCTGGACGGGTGCCCCATGTTCGCCTCAGCGTACATGGGCCGAGAACGGATTCTTCCAATGTTTTCAGTCTTTGAGTAATGACTCTTGTTCTCGCCCGTAGTCTCTTAGCTACAGAGCAAAAGCGTTCGGAGAGGCTGCGCCCCGTCCTCTTCAGCCCATGTACGCTGGGGCGAACATGGGGCACCCGTCCAGGGAAGAGGGCTTGCCTGACGCTTTGCACGTTTAAGGTCAGCCGTCCCTGCGGGACTTGTTCCAGCACGGGCTTTAGTCCTGGGGGCATCTCTTGTGCTGGTTTAAGCAGCCCTCGGCGCCTGAAGCCGATCCATCTTGAAGATTAGATGTACGGCCTAGGCCGTACCCTTCGCAGCCGAGTTCTCACGCAAACTTTTTAGCCCGTACACGGGCGCTGAGGCACGTTCTTTCCTTGTATCCGCACCATCAGTTTGGACCAGCCATTTAATCTGAAACCATCAAGCCATGGACTTCAAAACGAAATTCGATCAGCGGCCGTCCGTTCCAAACAATCTCTTCCCCGAAATCCTGCTGGGAGCAGCTGCGCAAATCAACCCCTCCCCTCTGCGCAACTCGGCTGTACTCAATGGAGGCTTTAGCACCACAAATATCCTTCTCGAATTCGCAGACGAAGAGCGTTGTGTCCTCCGCCTCTCCACTCACTGCGAACGATTGAAAACGGAAGCCGATCTGCTCGACTATCTGGCGCACAACGCGCCTGAGCTGCCCGTACCAAAAATCCTATGGCGTTCCTCCGGCCAATTTCCTGGTGGAATGGCAGCCTTCGCCATGACATTTATAGAAGGCCATCTCCTCGCGGACATTGAGGACACCCTATCCCCCGCAGCCTGCAGAGATATCTGCGAGCAACTGGCATTTGCCGCAGCCAGAATTCATGTCCTTCGATTTACCCAATGTGGCCTGCTCGGACCAGGGCCAGAAATAACCGAACCCTTCGCGAGCTACGCCGCCGGGACCGTGGGCTTCATGCAGTCCTGTCTCGAGGATGCAAATCTGCAACGCCGGCTAGGCGCGGAAAGACTGGGGCGCATGCATCACTGCCTCACTCAACGGCGAGACCTGGAGGAGCCATCCATGACCCGCCAGCTCTGTCACTCTGATTTCAATCAAAAAAACTTCCTCATACGCCGCGATGCCAACGGGCGTCATCACCTGGCTGCCGTGCTCGACTGGGAATTCGCCTTCTCCGGATCGAGCGTGATCGACATCGGCAACCTCTTAAGGTTCGAGCACGAGTCTCCCGCTATCGAAGGCAGCTGGTTTGTGGATGCCTATCGAGCGGCCGGCGGACACCTGGACAGCGCCTGGAAAGAGCAATCCCTATTCGCCGACCTGCTCGCTCAATGCGCATTCCTGATCAGCCCCGAAGACCTAGCCAAGACCTTCAGAACCGCGATCGGGGTAATCGATCGAACCCTGGCTGTGCTGGATCGTCGCGCCTAGAATGTCAGGCCAATTTCTCATGCCACCATCATGAGGATGAATAAGCAGGCGACTACCGTTTCGACAACCCTCGTAGCCACAGTTGGTGTATTGCAACGCTCCAGGGAATCAACCCACTTTGACATAAATCCGCCGTCTCTTTTCTTGTCGTCACTCGTCGCATCAAATCGATGCGACCCCACCATCCACGAACAACTCAATCCCATTCACAAAACTCGAATCGCTCGAAGCCAGAAACAGCGCAGCCGTCGCAATCTCCTCCGGGCGTCCAATCTCCCCCCGGGGGATCAGCGAAGCAAAGTACTTCTTCGCATCCGGCCCCAGTGGATCAAGAATCGGTGTGTCGATAGTTCCCGGACTCAACACATTCACCCGTATTTTCCGGTCTTTCAGTTCCAGCAGCCACGTCCGCGCAAACGATCGCACCGCAGCCTTGCTCGCGCTATAGACGCCAAACGCCGGGAAACCCCTTGACGCTGGCAATCGATCCGTTCATAAAAATCGAACCACCATCGTTAAAAAGTCGGCAGCGCCTTCTGCACTGTAAACAGCGTGCCCCGCACATTCAGGTCGAAGACATTGTCGAAGTTGCTCTGGCGTAACTGTCCCAAGTTTTACCAGCTCGCCCATGCCCGCGCTGGCAAACAATACATCGATCTTTCCTTTCGTCTTCTTCACCGTGTCATACAGCCGATCCAGATCGTCAAGGTTGGAAGCATCCCCCTGAATGCCGGTCACATTCCGGCCAATCTCTTTCACCGCCTCATCCAGCTTGTCCTTGCGCCTGCCGGTGATGAACACATATGCGCCCTCTTGCACGAACAATTTGGCCGTCGCCAGCGCCATGCCGGAAGTTGCCGCCGTAATCACTGCTACTTTTCCGTCCAGCTTTCCCATTTGCCTTCTCCTCAATTGTGTGTGGCGTTATGCCCCAGGCAGCCGCGGGCGAGGACATTCCCGCCCGCAAAACCAGCCTTGGTTTGGATCATTTCGGTGAGAAAAAAGTCGCTTTAGCGAAGCCCGCCGCCGGCCAGGATCTGCTCGCCGGTGAGCCAACCTGAGTCGTCGGAAGCCAGAAACACCGCAACGGATGCGATATCCTCGGGCTGACCGATGCGGCCAAGTGGCGTCTGCGCCACCAGGGCTTTTTCGAAGTCGGTGCCCAGGAAGCCGGCACTGTGCGTGCCTTCGGTCTCCACCATACCCGGGTTGATAGTGTTCACCCGGATCTTCTTCGGCCCCAATTCACGGGCGAGAACGCCGGTGATGGCATCGACCGCGCCCTTGGTCCCGGTATACACCGAAGATGCAGGAGGCGTGACGCGGCTCACCACCGAGCCGACATTGATAATGCTGCCGCCCTGGCTGATGTGTTTGAGCGCCGCCTTGGTCGTAAGCAGCAAGCCAAGCACGTTGATGTTGAACATCCGGTGGAATTGATCTTCCGTGACATCTTCAATTGGCGAGAACTCGTAGACTCCGGAGTTATTGACCAGGATATCCAGGCGGCCATAGTTTTTGATGGCGGCGTCGATGATGCCTTGTGCCTCGGACGCCTTGGAAACATCGCCTCCAACCGCGACAGCTTTGCCGCCCGCGGCGGTGATCGAGTCGACCACTGTTTTCGCGCCCGACTTGCTCGACGCATAATTCACTACCACCGACGCGCCTTCTGCGGCTAACGACTTGGCGATGGCGGCCCCAATACCCTTCGATGCGCCCGTAACCACTGCGACCTTACCTTGAGCTTGCTCATATGCGATTCCTCTTCAAGAACTCTTAACCACTTGCTGACGATTAAGATGGAGGTCGCCGCGTTCAGGATTCAATAGTTCAGAAATTATGCACTATTGAACAAGCAGCCATGTGAATGTAAGATGAAAGCCATGCGGCCCCTCTTCCACCCTTCGATCGAAGACATTACCGTGGAAGGGATTCTTCACGCGCTCTCTGATCCCGTGCGCGTCGCAATATTCATGCGATATCGCCAGCTCCCAGTGTTCGCAGAACTGTACCAATTTCGTGAACGTGAGCGAAAGGCCTATACCCAAATCAACTCTCTCGCAGCACTTCAAAGCCCTGCGGGAAGCAGGCCTGATCCGCGGAGAACGCCGCGGAGTCGAGATGCAAAACACTTCCCGTTGCACAGAGATCGACCAGCGCTTCCCCGGCCTGATCGCCATCGATCGTCAACGCCCACAACATTCAGTCACGAGATCAACGGGCAGCCGCCCAGGCCGGCAAGCGCAAACCTGCTAAGCGCAGCGCACGAATTAGGTAGCGTGTGTCCCTGCTGAGTTCCTAGTTGAGCTCTCTGATCCAGATATTTCTGAAACTGATCGGCTCGCTCTTATCGCCATGTGCCTGAAGCTTGATCGGGGCGCTGGTGTAGGCCTTGTAGAAAGGCTTGCCGATATAGAGCGTTTGGCCTTTCAACTCGAAGTGATTCTCCACCAGCACGCCATTGAAGAAAACAGTGGCGTAGGCAGGCGTCTTCACCGAGCCATCCGCGTTAAAGGTAGGCGCCGTCCACACTACGTCGTAGGTCTGCCACTCTCCCGGCTTGCGCGTCGGGTTCGCCAGCGGAATCGCCTGCTTGTAGAGACTTCCCGCCATGCCATTCACATATGTCTTGTTTTCGTACGAGTCGAGCACCTGCAACTCATATCCGTCATCGCCGGGACCGGTGGAGGCCAGAAACACACCGCTGTTGCCCCGCGCCTGGCCGCTGCCGGTGATGTTGGTGGGAACTTTCCACTCCAGGTGCAGCTGGTAATTGGTGAAGCTTCGCTTGGTCTCGATGCTTCCCCCTGCCTTGTTCACCGTCATCACGCCATCGGCCACATCCCATTTTGCCGGGGACTTGTCTTTGTTCGTGACCCACTCATCCAGGTTCTTGCCGTCGAAGAGCACGATCGCATCCGAAGGAGCTGCCCCGCATGTGGCGCCCGGAGTCACAACCTTGGGAACCGGCTCCCAGACTTCCGTTTCCTCAGGTTTCGGCTTAGCCGGCGTTTGTGCGAAAAGCGGAGCGGTCATGGCAACCAGAGCCGCCGAGGCGAGAAGGCTCGAAAAACGTAAGCGAATCATGAGAAGAAAATACACCCAACGGCGGCGGTCTGGCCAAAAGCCGGCGGACCAACGAGCCGTAGGCCGATTTTCCTCGCCCCAGACAGCTTAACAATTTAAGATCGTAGTCTTCCCCGGATCACCGGAGAAGGCCTGCGATGACCTTGGGTGCTAAAGAATCCGAAGATACCGGTCTGGAAGTAATTGACATTCTGAGCGACCCTCAGTATGCCAATCGAAAACCAAACGCGCGCGATGTTTCGTTGCAAATGGCCGGGCTCGAGCGTCTTGCCCACGCCTTCGTAGAAACCCCTGAAACAATTCTCCAGCAGCTGGTCAACGCCGCCGTTGATTTGTGCGGGGCGGATAGCGCCGGTATTCAGTATCGAAAAACTCGATCGCACCGACGAGCACTTTTATCACTGGGTGGCCACCGCTGGGCTTTACTCCGGGTTCTTGAACGCGATCCTGCCCCGCTATCCGAGCGCATGCGGTATTTGCCTGGAGCGTGGCCGGCCGCAACTCTTCCGTGTCTCGCGACGGTTTTTTGAGATTCTCGGCGTAGATGCTCCGCTGGTGACGGATGGGATCCTGCTCCCCTGGCAGGTCGATGGTACGCGAGGAACGATCTTTGTCATGGCTCACGGACGCGCTGAGGCATTCGATCACGGAGATATTCGCACCATGCAGATGCTCTCAGATTTCGCCGCCGCCGGCTTCCGCCAACAACGGCAAAAGAAACGGCTGATCGAACAGGAAAGGGCTGCTGCAGCGGCTGCCATGGCGAATGACCTTGCCCACAAGATCAACAATCCGCTGCAAAGCATCACCAACGTGATCTATCTGGCAGCCAACCATAAGACCGACCCCGTGGTAAAAGCGTTGGCAGCGGACCTCGAAACGGAGATTCGGCGGCTATCGGATTTGGTCAACGAAATTTTGGCCCTGCCCCTCGCCTCGCAAATAACCAACGCTCCGGAGAAGTCTTAGCGGAACCATCACGTCGAGAATATCTACGTTCCTGGAGCACCCGGCGTATAAGTCTGAAATCCGGCGACCGCCATCCCCCGTTGGGCCTCAGGGTTCTTCATAAAGGTCTCCCACACGAACGACGTCCGTGCGTTTTCTGCCATCAGCATGGTGATGCCGGTGTCGATGCCGACAATGTCATGGTCGTACCAGTTCTTTAGCGGATTGAACGCATCGACGAAGCCGTAGCGGCTCCAAGCCTGCGGGTAGCGAGCCCGGATGTTCTTCAACACCCGCATCGTGGCGGCAGGTTGAAAGGGAATCGAGCCTCCCGCGGCAGCAGGCACCACCGTCCCATCGATAGGGCCCATGGCCGGCGGGCCGCCCCAGATCACATAGCCTTTATCCGAGTCCGAGGCCGTGATTCCCCAAAGATCGTCGCTGTAATCGGGAAACTGCCTTGCCCAGTTCCACGCAGAAGCGGCGGTGTACATCCGTAGCGATGCCTGGAGTTCTGGAAGTAATCGGCATACTTGTCGCGCTTGCCCCTGAAGTCGAACCAGGCCTGCGAATACTGGTGAACAAACAGCGGCGCAAACGATCCGATATACCGTTCCCCGTCATACTCGAACGTGGTCCGCTTCCATGCGGACCATGCAGAAGGGTGCAAGGGGTGGGTGGAGGAACCCATCCCCAGCAGGTAAATCATCATCAATTCGCTATAACAGTCCCACTTGTATGGCAGAAAGCCGAACTCCGGCGTCCAGCCCTGCGGCAATAGGGCGGTGTCTTCTGAGAGCCAGGTCCAGTCCACCCGGTCAAAAATTGCGTGGGCCAGTTGGATAATGTCGCGATCGTCGAAGTGCCGGCGGCAGGTGAGTATCCCGCATAGCAGAATTGCCGTATCGACCGAAGATACCTCAGAGTCCCAAATTCTTTCCCCGGTATTGATGTTGGCAAAGTGATAGTAGAATCCGCGATGCGTTGGCAGCGTTCGCCAAAGAAAGGTGAGCGTCGCAATCACGCGCAGGCGCGCGTCCTGGTAGGGGATGAAGCCGCGCTTTTCGGCAATGCAGATCGCCGTCAGGCCAAAGCCGGTCGAGGCAATGCTCGCCACGATGCCCGTGTCCGTCGTGCGCGCATTGCAGCGGTCTTTAATCAAGCCCGTCTGCGGACTCGCCTGCTCCCAGAAAAAAAAGAAAATTACTGCGTTCAAGGTCGTCCAGGAACTGCTCTTCCTCCGGCGAAAAGGGAGTTTGCGGAGCCGCTGCTTCCTGATGCTGCTTATCTGCCGGCGGGCGGGCTTTCTGCGCCTGCCCGCAATATCCATCCATGGGGCGAGCGGCAGACCCATGGAGATGCCGGCCATTTGCCGCAGCAATCGCCGCCGGGATATGAGATGGTCGTGAGGGTCGATCATCGTGCGAAGATGTGTTGCGCGCCTTCCGTCAGTTTCATCCACGCTCCTTCAGATCTCACTCATCGCACGGATTCCCTGCGACAATGGAATCGATTAATTGAATAATAGATGCAGGGGCGGCCCGGCAGAAGCGATTCGTGGCGGCGAGACCACTCTACGGTGCGACCAACGGATATAGCATGACGGGAAAAAAAATTGTCTGGACGATTATCGCAGTCGCGGCCGCCGTGGTCATCGGGTGGTTGCTGTTCCTCCGTGCCCAGCGCTTGCGGCTTGGTTTCCGAGCGCCTGACCGTGCCTATCGAGGGCGCCGTGATCCAACGCGATGCAGATTCCAAGAAGGAATTGCCCATCGCCGACGTGGTCATCACCGCGTCCGATGGCGTGAGGAGCGCCGCCACGCGGTCCGACGCGGCGGGCCACTTCAAGCTCGTCCTGCACAAAAGGGTATTGTCCGACCTTCCCATCAAGGTGACGTTCCGCAACCCAAGGTACGAACCCCTCGATTTAACCGTGCAAACAGGAAGGCTGCAGACTCCGGAACAGCTTTATATTGCCGCGATGGTACCCATTGTTCCCAAGGTCGTCGTTCCCCAGGCCCAAGGTCTCCATCCCGGCCTACCCGTCCCCCCATCCAGGTCTCCAACATTCGCGTGAGATATACCATCAACAACCGCGCACAGACCAATGTGGGCTTCGCTGTCAGGACCTTCCAGGTCGTCAATAAGGGAAATGTGCCCTGTGATCATCACGGCCCTTGTTCGCCGGACGGAAAGTGGAAGGCGACCTCCGAGACGGTGAAGCTCGATGCAGGCGCCGATAACACCTTCGGCAATATCACCGCCTCGTGCATTGCGGGCCCCTGTCCATTCACGCGCATTGATTCCAGCGGCTTCATTCAAGGCGGTCGCAACATCAGCGTGACGGCCCTGAACTGGTCTGATACGGCCACCTTCCTCATGGAAGCCGAGGTCTATCACACCGCCATCAACTCCGAGGTGCGCGAACTCTACCCGGTGATCTTTGGCCAGACCCTCAACTTTACCCTGCCCCCAACCCAGGAAGGCGTGAGCCTCGAAGCCGAAGTCGACGGCGCTCCCATGGTCTTCCCCCTGGGCCCGAATCTCTCCTTAAGCTGGGCTACCTGCAACGTCCGAACCGGCCCCGAACAAGAAAAAACCACGGTCTACCGCTGCGAGCTAAAGCCCGGATATCGCTTCTAAGCTCAGAGCCAACCAGGCTCCTTACAGAGCCACCCATGCTTTGGGTGCCCCATTCAAGCCGTGTTTTGGCTTGAGTGGGCAAGCATGCCTGCAGTTCAGGCTCTCCTCCTCGCAATTACTCGATGGCTCTCCGCGAAGCACAGTGGTACACCAGATGAATGCATTGGTCCCGTCCCGCGCTCGTCCTCGCCCTGATTGGTTCTCTCCAGCTCATGGCGCAGGATACTCATCCCACGACCGCCTGGAAAGCCGGCCAATTTGTCATCGACACCGCACGCCTGGTAAGCCGCTCCGACATCGTCCTAGGCCAGCCCAATGCAGCCCCTGCCGAAGCCATGCCGATGGGCAATGGACGCCTCGGCATCGCCGTCTGGTCGGCTGAGGGATTCACCGCGCAGCTCAACCGCGTCGATACTCTCCCCATCGCGATTCGCCGGGCCAGGTGGTTATTCCCGGCCTCCGCGCGCTCTCGTCAGCAAAGGATTTCAGCGGCCGTCTCGATCTCTACAACGGAACCCTTGTCGAGCATGGAGGCGGCATGAGCCTCACCGCCTATGTCCAGGTATTCAGCGATACGTTTGTTGTTGACGTAACCGGAGCCGACCCCAATGTCAGGCAGACAGCTGAACTCAGGCTCTGGCCGCCCCGCACCCCTGAAGCCTCGGCTTCCGCAAAAACCGGCATGCTGGCGCAGACCTGGGTCGACCACTACGGGCCCGGAGCATCGGGAGATACATTCGGCGCTCTGGCAGCCATCACCGCAATGGGCCGCGAGGTGTCTGCAGCCGTGACCAACTCTCGTACGGTTACAGTGAGCTTCAAGCCTGCCCTCGATGGGCACTTCCGGGTGATTGTTGCCTGCCCGCACTACAACGGCGCGGCCACCAAACAGGCCAGCATCGGGGAGGCGTTGACTCACTCCGACTCCACGGAACACACTGCCTGGTGGCACGCCTTCTGGCAACGCGCGGGCCTCATCAAACTCACCTCCGCGGATGGTTCCGCCGAGTATCTGGAGAACCTTCGCAACCTTTATCTCTATACCGCTGCCGCCGAGAGCGGAGGCATCTTTCCCGGGTCGCAGGCCGGCATCGCCGACCTTTTCTCCGCCGTGCAGGATGTTCACCACTGGGATCCCGCCGCCTTCTGGCACTGGAATTTACGCATGCAGGTGGCCGCCAATCTCGATGCCGGAGTTCCTGAACTAAACACGCCGTACTTTCGCCTGTACCGCGAACAACCTCGCCAATATCAAAGACTGGACCGTGAAACACATGGCCGGCCGCCCCGGCATCTGTATCCCGGAGACCATGCGCTTCAACGGTCCAGGAATTGAGTACGAACCCAGTTGGAATCCTTCCAAGCCCCCGGTCATCGGCCTCAACTGCGATGCCGGCTTTCACCCTTATTACAATGCCCGCACACTCTCCACCGGTGCTGAAGTCTCGCTCTGGATCTGGCGGCAATATCTCGCGACCGGCGATCGCCAGTTCCTCGCAGCGAACTATCCCGTCATGGCCGCGAGCACGCAATTCCTGCTCGCCTATGAAACGCGGGTAAAGACGGAAAGATGCACACTTACCCCTCGAACGCGCACGAACAGCAGTGGGACGTCACCGATCCCACCACGGACCTCTCCGCGAGGTCCACTCTATATGCCGCGGTCATCGAAGCGGCCGGATTGCTGCACACCGATCCCAGGCTGGTTGCGCAACTCAAAACCGAACTCACCCGGATCGCTCCCTTACCCCAGGCCGAGAAAGCAACCGCCACCGGCACAAAGCAGCCCGTAATCGCCGAGTCGTACACCGCGGGAGCCCCCGAACACAACGAAGAGAACATCGGCCTCGAACCCGTTTGGCCCTACAGTCTGATCGGAGACGACTCTCCGATCCTGGCCCTCGCCAGGCGCACTTATGCCACCCGTCCCTATCCCGTTCACCAGGACTGGAGCTTTGATCCGGTGCAGGCGGCACGCCTCGGTCTCAGCGGGGAAGTGCGTTCCACCTTGATAGCCTTGACCGAGCGGTACCAGAAATTCGTGAATGGCTTTGCCAACTGGGGCGGCCCCGCCGGCGAGTTCTACGTCGAGCAGGAAGGCGTAGTAGCCCTGGCCCTGGCAGAAGCGCTGGTACAGGACTACGACGGCCTGATTCGCATCGCGCCCGCAGTCCCAACAGAATGGGACGTCGAAGGCAGAGTCTGGATTCGCAATCGCACCCGCGTCGACGTGCAGGTCCACGCAGGCGTGCCCACCACGGTCGCCATCGAAGCCGGGGCCACGGAGACTCTGCGCATCCGCAACCCCTGGCCCGATCAGCATCTGGAAGTAATCCATGCCCAGGGAAAAACCGTTCTCACCAAGGCCACCCCCACCTTCCAACTGCCCGTGGTCAAAGGCGAATCGTACCTCCTTAGGCGATCCGGCACGGCAACACAAACCTTCGCCGCCATAACCGGCACCCCAGCGACCCAATTCAAAAAGCTTGGTCCGGTACAAATAGGGAAATAACACCTGCGATTTGCTCCTCGCGGGCACTCGGTCCCCGGAGGCACCCCTCCAGTCGACCGGTAGGTGCGGGCTTAAAGGCCGTAGTGGAAAAGTCCCGAAGGGACGGCTGACCTTAGCGCAGGACGCCAGTCCTGGGTCGATCAAACAAGATGATTGAGTCCCGTAGGGACGGTTGAAAATAAGCCGCTACTTGACCCTGGACAATCGCACAGCTGTCCTTTTGGCCCTGAGGTATTCTCCCCCGTCCGGCGCCGGCCTCTCCCTATCTCAATAGAAAACGTCTTGACTCTAGTGTTATAGTTACGTATAACAGTAAATCACGAGAGACAGAGGACAGATCAATGAAACCTTCAATCTCCATCATTCCCGGCTTACGGAAGCCAGATCAACCCAAACCTGAACCTGCAGCGAACGAAATGACTGGAGCCAACTTGTGGCAACGAACTCTGGGAAAACGCAATGGATCCTGAATGGAATGACGGTCAGCCGATTTATCGCCAACTGCACGACCGCGTGGTCGCGATGATTCTCGACGGAGTTCTCAAGGAAGGCGACCGCTTCCGTCGGTGCGCAATGTCGCCGCGGAATATCGCGTCAATCCGCTCACGGTTCTCAAGGGCTATCAGCAACTGGTCGACGAGGGCCTGGTTGAAACCAGGCGAGGGCGGGGCATGTTCATCAACGACGGGAGCACGCGCTTGTTGCTGCAGGGCGAACGGCAGAAGTTCCTCGGCGAAGAGTGGCCCAGGATCTACGCCACCATTCAGCGGCTGGGCCTCAAGCCGGAAGAACTGCTGGACCGCGCCGGACCACCGCACAGCATCGAATGCCGCGAAAGAGGAGCGCTGAACCATGGCATGCATAGAAGCACACGGCCTGCGCAAGGCCTTCGGCGCCACCGTCGCGCTCGACGGCATAGATCTGCGCGTGGAAGAAGGCCGCATCCTCGGCCTCATCGGCCCCAACGGCGCCGGCAAGACCACCGCGCTCAACGCCATTCTCGGCCTCACACCATATCAAGGCGAACTGAAGGTGCTGGGACGCGACCCCTGGACCGAGCGCGATCAGCTCATGTGCGATGTCTGTTTCATTGCCGATGTGGCCGTCTTGCCGCGCTGGATCAAGGTCTCGCAGGCGCTCGACTATGTCGCCGGCGTTCATCCACGATTCGACCGCGCCAAGGCAGAGGGTTTTCTTGCCAGGACCACCATCAGCCTCACCAGCAAGGTCAGGGAATTATCCAAGGGCATGGTGGCCCAACTGCACCTGGCCCTGGTGATGGCCATCGACGCGAGACTGCTGGTGCTGGACGAGCCGACACTCGGCCTCGACATCCTCTATCGCAAGCAGTTTTACGATTCGCTGCTCAACGACTACTTCGACCACAGCCGCACCATCGTCCTCACCACCCACCAGGTGGAAGAGATCGAGCACGTGCTCACCGATGTCATGTTCATCAATCGCGGCCGCATCGTTTTCAACTCGCAGCATGGAAGAGATGGAGTCGCGCTATGTGGAGGTCATCGGTGCGTCCCGAACAGGCTCGCCGCGGCCCGAGCCCTCAGGCCGATCCACGAGCGCGAGATGTTCGGTCGCAGCATCCTGCTTTTCGACCATGTCGATCGTCAGCAATTGGCCGCGCTTGGCGAAGTGCGCACGCCCGGCATCGCCGACTTGTTCGTTGCCGTGATCGGCAACCGGATGGCCGGTGACACATAAAGGAGCGGCTCGATGAATACGCAATCGGAGCCCTGCGCGAGTCTCCCCTGGAACCGCAGTGCCCCCGCCGTGATCTCGGCCGGCCGGCGCTTGTTCTGGTCCGTGCGGCGCGAATTGTGGGAGAACCGCTCCATCTACATCGCGCCGCTCGCCGTCGCCGCGCTGATTCATCGTCGGCTATCTCGATCAGCACGATTGCATCCGGTCAGCAAGATGCGTGCCGGCCATGGCGCTGAATCCGATGCAGCAGCAAAAGGTCCTGGAGCAGCCGTACAATTTCGCGCGCTATATTCATCATGGCGACGACTTTTATCGTCTCCTTCTTCTACTGTCTCGACGCACTGTACGGTGAACGTCGCGATCGCAGCATCCTGTTCTGGAAGTCGCTGCCGGTTTCCGACCTCACCACCGTGCTCGCGAAGGCGAGTATCCCATTGCTCTCGTGGTTCTTCCGCTCCTCACATTCGCGATCACCATAGTCACCTGCAGTGGGTCATGTTGCTGCTCAGCAGCCAGATCTTGTTGGCTGGCGGTGCAGAGTGTAGCCGGGCTATGGAGCCATTTGTCCTTGTTCCAGATGTCGGCTGATGTTGCTCTATCCACTTGGTGGCCTATTCATTGCTTTGGTGTGCGCCCATCTATGGCTGGCTACTTCTTGTTTCAGCCTGGGCGCGCCGTGCCGCCATTCTCTGGGCTTGCTTACCGCCGATCGCGATCGGCGTAGGCGAGAAGATTGCCTTCAACACTTCGCATTTCGGGTCTCTATTGGCACGTCGTTTCAGCGGTGGCGGGCAAAGCGCAGGTTTTGAACCCGGGCACATGTCCATGGTTCCGCTCAGCCAACTGGGTTTTGGTCAGTTTTTGATCAGCCCGGGCCTATGGTCGGGCCTGCTGGTTGCCGCCGTTTTTCTCGCCGGAGCTGTGCGCCTGCGCCGCTACCGGGAGCCGATCTAAACGGGCCTCGTCATTCGATAAGCGCTGGAAGGAGAAATGACAATGAGCACCCAGGCACAAACAGCCCTGTGGATCACTGCTGCCCCGCAGAGGGAACATTCATTGCGGAAACAGGCCGATCGTGTGCTGAACGCCGCCGCAGGCTTTTGGTTTGTGGTAGCCGTCCTCGGCCAGTTGGTGTTCGCGTTTGCCGTCGCTTCTTTCTACGGGCTAAACGCTGCACGCGGCAATTGGCACCAGTGGAACAGAACCATGACCCACGGCTACACTCCGGGTCATCCCATGAAAAATTTAGTCGTGGCCATTCACCTGGGCTCGGCCGTCGTCATCTTGCTGAGTGGAGCGATACAGCTCATCCCCATCATGCGCGTGCGCTTTCCATCCTTTCATCGTTGGAACGGCCGCATCTACTTCGTGACCGCCTTCACCGTCAGCCTCGCCGGCCTCTATATGATGTGGTTCCGTGGAACCGTCGGCGATCTTTCTCAGCATCTTGGCCAGAGCCTCGACGCGGCCCTGATCATGCTTTGTGCTGCGATGGCGTTGCGCTACGCATTGGCGCGCGATTTCAAAACTCACCGCCGTTGGGCCCTGCGCCTGTTCATGGTGGTAAGTGCATCCCTATTCATACGCGCAGGAGTCTTGCTCTCATTTCTACTCAATCACGGACCCTTCGGGTTTAACCAGGCAACATTCAGCGGACCTTTTCTTACCTTCATGTCGTTCGCTCAATACCTTGTGCCCCTGGCCGTGCTCGAAATCTATTTACGTACTCAGGATCGAGCTGGCGCCTCGGGTCGCTTTGCCATGGCGGCAGGCCTGTTTGTCCTTACCTTGGTGATGGGCGCTGGGATCTTCGCCGTCACTATGGCCACCTTCCTGCCGACTATCAAAAGGGCATTCGACAGCCGCAAATCTATTGCTGAGACGCTTTCTGCGACCATAGTCACCAGCGGCATCGACCAGGCGGCCAAACAGTACCATGTCATCAAAGCGGCGGCTCCTGCCACTTACAATTTTGACGAAGAAGAATTGAACATGTTGGGATACCAACTCATCCAGGCCCACCAACTCGGCCTGGCCATCCGTATCTTCGAGCTCAATATAGAAGCCTATCCGCAATCGGCCAACACCTGGGACAGTCTGGCTGAGGCCTACATGGACGAAGGCGATAAAGCTCGGGCGATCGCCAATTATCAAAAATCACTCCAGATAAATCCCAGGAACCTCAACGCTACAAAGATGCTTGAGAAGCTCAACCGTCCCTGAGGGGCCACATTAAATCCCGGCCGTGCCGGGGGCCTTGTACGGAACAGTGACGATGGCAGGCACTCATACGAAATGAAGGAGGATCTATGCAAACCAGAACCGATCAGAACTGTTCACTTCCCGCCGAACTGACCACCCTCTCCCCTGCTGCGCTCATTTGGCAAGACGTGCTGGCACAGGCGATGACCGGCGAACTCATGGCTGCAATGAACTACACCTCCTTGGCAGAAATCTGCGACGACCCCGCGGAAGTCGCAGACGCGCTGGAACATGCCGCCGGAGAAAAGGGCCATGCAGCTGCACTTGCCGCTGAGGGCCGCAAAATCGGAGTGGTGGTCACCAACAACGTGGACGCGAAGCGCTGGAAGCGCCTCCGCGAGGCATTTTTGCGTCGCATTGCCGAGAGAGACTTCATCGGCTGCCTCATCGTTCAGGAGATCATGCTCGAATCCTTTGCCGTCGCCAGCTACGCCCGTGTAGGTAAGGTGGCGGCCGGCACGCTCGGCAAGACCTTTGCTGCGATCGCTGCCGAGGAAGAGGAGCACATCGAACACGCAATGGAAATTCTCCAGGCAGAGCGAGCCTTGGACCCGCAGCGCTTCGATGACAAACTCTATCAACTTCACCTCGAGGTGATGACCACCCTGGCGGAGATGCTGGCCAGGGATTGCAGAACGGGGCATTGCGAAGTATGTCACGGCAGTTGTGTCAAACCGGCGCTCCCGGACGTCAGCTTAAGCGCTGCTGAGTTGCGCGGAGCCTCCCTCCATCAATACCTGAAAACGCTGGACAAGCTGGGGTTACCGGGGGAGGTGACACTCACGTGGGTAACCCAGTTGCCGGTCTAGCCGAAGTCGATTTTGCTTTGATTGGGCACCAGGAAAGCTGGCGAGCGGCTGCCGATGTACTTGCGGTGTTGCGGGGACCTGACCGCACGCCGTTGCCCGATGACGAGATCCGCGACATTCTTCCCTGGATCCCGCCCCGCGCCGTCTGCCACGTTGAAATTGCATCCATCACCGGCACGAAAGCGCGTGGCCTTTACATTGACTCTTTCATCCCTCCCGACGGTCTCGCAGTTGCCCATCTGCTCGATAACAAGGCGCGCGTTCGTGGAGCCGCGGCCTGTGCCATCAAGGCGGGCGCAAAGATCTCCAGTCTCGGAGGTTTCAGTTCCATCCTCATCGAGGGCAATTTCAATCAACTTCCGGAGAAAAAGAGTACGGTCTTCACCACCGGCAATACTTTGACGGTTGGCTTCATCATCCAGGGTGTCCGCAACCTGTGTGCGCTCCAGGGCCGGAACCTGGGAAGATCCACGCTGCTCATCGTGGGAGCAACCGGAGACGTTGGTTCTGGCTGCGCCCGCTGTCTGGCGCATGATGTAGAGAGTGTGCAGCTCTATGCGCGCAATCTGGAACGGCTACGCAGGCTCGCCGTAGATTTGGAAGCCGATGGAGTTCGGGTAGAAATCGCGACCGACCTCCGGCAATTTTCCGCACCGGCCGATGTCGTAATCTGCGCAGCGAGCCTGACATCTTCATCGCTTCTCCTGGAAACCATCTCTCCGGAAGCAATCATCTGCGACGCGGGCTATCCAAAGAACTTGTCACCCGTTGCGGAGATGCCGCGCGCCACAGTCTTCTTTGGAGGTCTGGGACAGGTCAAGGGAGAACTGACATTCGTTCCCGATTTTCACGGAGTGCTCAATCGGCATCCATTTCCCGATGTGGTCCACGGCTGCCTGCTCGAAGGCATGGCGCTCGCTCTGGAGCACCGCTATGAGCCGTTCTCACAGGGAAGGGGATTCATCACTCCTGACCGAGTGGATGAGATAATGAACATTGCAATCTACCATGGAATTTTTCTCGCCCCCTTGTATAACGCGGAGAAAGCCCTGGTGAACGTGCCCGTCGGCCTTTTCCCCTGCTGCCGCTAAGGCGTAGTCAAGAACATGACTCATGCGGCAAAAATTAATAATGCAGACCACCCTCTCAGCTAGTTTCTGCATCAGACTGGTGTATCAGGGGAACAAGGCTGCTCCGGCGCCTCATGAAGTCCCTGTGAACCTCGCTGACGGATGAGGGGTTTTGTCTCATTAGTGCCCAATCGTCCCTGTGTCTGTTACATAACCAATTACACCGGTCCTTGCAATAGCAAGAAGCCATCCTGACTTGGTGCGCCGCCCTGAGTTCTCGCCTCAGGGAGTTAAGAATCACTTGAAATTGGTTAATAAATACTGTACAGTTCAGGGGAGCGGTTACTCCTTGGTAACTGTCAGATTCCGCTGCGGCTTGGGGTGGTAACGACGTGGTTTGGAATCCAGGAAAACTCCTCCGCCGGGGTTTGGTTCAAAATGTTGTCGCACTGTACGGTGTCCAGATCTGCACCTACGCCCTGCCGCTCATTACCTTTCCCTACCTCGCACGCGTGCTTGGACCGGCGGGCTGGGGTAGCGTCGTCTTCGCTCAGGCTATCGGTTCAGTCATTGCCATCTTCGTAGAGTACGGTTTTGATATGTCGGCATCGCGGGAGACTTCACGTCACCGGGACGACCCGAGGCGACTTTCCGAACTGATCTCTGGCGTCTTGGGCGCGAAGTTTGTATTAGCCGCGATCTGCATTTGCGGGGCAATCCTTTCCCGTCGCTACACCCACCATATCGCCCCCTCCCTTGCTCTCTTTTGGTCCAGCACAATCTGGGGTGTCTGCCAGGGCATCAACATGCTCTGGTATTTCCAGGGCTTGGAGCGCATGCGTTTAGCCAGTGCTCTGGAAATCGGGGGAAAAGTCGTAGCGACCCTAAGTATCTTTATCCTCGTCCACAATCCGGATGACGGCTGGAAGGTAATGGCGGCGCAATGTGTGGGGTGTGTCGTCGCTCACGCGATCACCGTTGTCCTCGCCTACCGTGAAGTGGGATTTGTGCGGCCGACGTTGCCCACTGTCCTCAGTGCGCTTCGTCTCGGGTGGTCGATGTTCTTGTATCGTGCCGGCGTGGGGCTTGCCAGTTCGCTCAACGGGTTGGTTCTGGGCTGGGTAGCTCCCATTGCTGCGCTCGGCCAATACGCCGGGGCTGAACGAATTTCCCGTGTATTTCAGCAAGGCCTATGGCCGGTAAATCAGGCCCTCTATCCGCATTTGACCAAGAAGATGAGCGACGATCGTCACGATGCCATGAAGATGGTCCGGTCAAGCTTGTTCTTTCTAGGTGGCCTCGGTTTGCTCTTCGGGCTGATTCTCTTCCTCGGAGCTCCACTTCTAGTGCATGTAATATTGGGCGATGCCTTTCACGGTTCGGTAGCCGTATTGCGCGTTTTCTCGCTGTGGATCCCCCTGGTTGCCTTGTGTACGGTAATCATTTTTCAACTTCTGCTGCCGAACCAGATGGATTACCAGTTTAATCTGGTGGTCATAACCGCAGGCCTCCTGAACTTTGGCATCGCCCTGTTGCTTGCTCCCGGTCTCCAAGCCGTGGGCATCGCCTGGTCCGCCGTGCTGGCCCAAACCTACACCCTGATCGCCTTCTCCATCGTCCTGGCGCGCGCAGGGCTCAATCCCTTTGCCTTTTCCGAGAAACGAGCAGCCGTTACCGTATCCGGCTAAACGTTGCCCCTTCCTTGTCACCTGACCGAAGCGGAGGGGCCTGCGGTACCGCCGCGTCCGCAACTAACCTCCCACATCGTTGCCGTCTCTAACGCTCAATACACGTCGAAACCTCTCGTCCAACTCGAGCCAAAACCGTACCACGCTTTGCCTCGGGGCCGGCACACATCGTTAAATACGCTGCGATCAGCACAGGAGCCCGTTGCCCGGGCCAGATGATCGCAATATCGTTTGAAGTGTTTTCTCCGTTCGACCCCGTCTTATCTCCAGCCATCCAACCCCTTTTCAGGCCCGCGCGTATTCGTTCATCGCCCGTCTTATTCGCCTTCATCCACTCAATGAGCTGCAGTCGCGAAGGGGACGACAGCTTGTCCCCGAGCAGTAACAGGCGCATATTCGTAACCATCGCTGCAGGCGACGTGGTATCGCGAGGATCGCCGGGCAGTGCCTCGTTCAACGCCGTTTCGACCCGATCCAGCCGGGTGACGGTATCTCCAATCCCCCGCGCAAAACGGGTGATTCCTCCCGGGCCGCCGATCGACGCCAGCAACAGGTTAGCCGCCGTGTTGTCACTTTGCGTCATGATGGCCGCACACAATTCACGAATCGTCATGCTACCGCCGGCATGTTCCTGGGAAACCGGCGAGTGTGGCAAAAATCCTGTAGCCTCAATCGCGATCGTTCGATCCAGTTTTTCCTCGCCGGCATCGGCTCGCTTCAGAACCGCCGCCGCCAGCAACATCTTGAAGGTGCTGCACATGGCGAAGCGTTCGTCCTGGCGGTAACCAATGGAAGCACCGGATCCGGTGTCCAGCACTGCAACACCCAGGCGTCCGTGGCTATCTTTCTCCAGTCGCACAAACGACTCGGCAAGCTTCCCAAAACATCCACTCGGTGCGGCCAATAGCGGTGAGGCGGTGGAAACCGCGCCAACCATCGCAATCCCGTTCGCAACAAAACTCCGTCGACTGATCATCATGTTTCGAGCGGAACACCACAGGTAGCCTCCTTCAAGTGTGAAACTTGGTTCTGACCCTGAATGCGAGGTACGGGCTTTAACCCGTACTCCGAAATAAGCCCCGAAGAGCCTGTCCTGAGCTTGTCGAACGGGGACGGATGAAGGCTCGTTCAGGACAAGTACTATAGATTCCGGGAGAAACCATGGCCGACCGATCAACCTGTCTTGAGCGGTGGAAAACAAATAGCAAACGGGGAATCCCGATCCTCGGCGCGGGCGCAGGGACCGGTATTTCAGCCAAGTGCGCCGAAGCCGCCGGAGCCGATCTCATCATCATCTACAATTCCGGCCGCTACCGCATGGCCGGGCGAGGTTCCCTGGCAGGCCTCATGCCGTACGGGGATGCAAACGCCATCGTGGTTGAAATGGCGCGCGAAGTGCTGCCCATTGTTCGCAACACACCGGTGCTGGCCGGCGTGTGTGGAACCGATCCGTTTCGCGTCATGGATGTCTTCCTTCGCGACCTCAAGCAGCTTGGCTTTTCCGGAGTACAGAATTTCCCCACCGTCGGTCTGATTGACGGCCTGTTCCGGGAGAATCTTGAGGAAACCGGCATGGGCTTCATCCACGAAGTCGAGATGATTGCCCGCGCGCATGAACTGGATCTCCTCACCTGTCCCTATGTCTTCAATGAAGAGGAGGCCAGGGCCATGGCAAAAGCAGGTGCGGACCTTCTGATCGCCCATATGGGGTTGACCACCAAAGGGACCATCGGCGCCAAAACTGCCATCACCCTTGATCAAGCGGTCGATCGCATTCAGTCCATCCAGCACGCTGCAGTCTCCATCCATCCGGAGATTCTCGTCCTGTGCCATGGCGGCCCAATTGCCGAGCCCGAGGATGTTCAATACGTTCTCGACCGCACGAACGGTGTCTCCGGCTTCTTCGGCGCCTCCAGCATCGAGCGCCTGCCTACCGAACGCGCCATTACCGCCCAGGTACAAAATTTCAAAAATCTGAAACTTCAAACGGAAAGCAGCGAAAGGAACAAGCATGTCTAAACTCCCCGGTCGCCGATTCGTAACCCCGGCTGATGTCGAAACCCAGGTCTTTGATTGGGGAACGATCAAGTGGCTCAGCGAACCGCGCGTTACCGGAACGGAACGCTTCACGATGGGGGTCGTCCTCTTGCAACCCGGCAAGGGTCACGTGCGCCACAATCACCCCGGCACTGAGGAGATCCTCTACGTCGTCTCCGGCGAGGGCAGGCAGATGATCGATGTCGGCGGCGAGCAGTGGGAGCCCATCCATGCCGGAGATATGATCCATATTCCGCCAGACATCTTCCACGCCACCACAAACAGCGGTTGGGAGCCCTTGAAGTTAATTGCCATCTACTCGCCGCCGGGTCCCGAAGCCCTTCTACGCGCCATGCCGGAGTGTCATGTCCTTGCATCCGGCGAGTTACCCTAAACCTGACGGCGATGACAACTCCGAAGACCATCGCGCTTATCGGCACATTCGATACCAAGGGGGAAGAATTTTCCTTTCTGCGCGCTTGCATTGAGCGCACTGGCTTGCGCACCATCATGATCGATGTCGGCGTGCTTGGTACTTCACCCTTTGTCGCCGATATTTCGCCGGCCGAGGTAGCTGCAGCAGCAAAGGAAGACCTGGCTGCCCTGCAAAGAGACAGAGACCGCGGGCGAAGTGTAACCGTTATGGCGCTCGGAGCAACCGCCATTCTGTTGCGCCTTCATGCCCAGCGGGCCATTCACGGAGTGGCCGCGCTCGGCGGATCCGCCGGTACCACGATTGCCACCGCGGCGATGCGCGCACTACCCTACGGCTTTCCCAAGCTGATGGTCTCGACCCTCGCTGCCGGCGACGTCAAACCCTACGTAGGAATCAAAGACATCTGCATGATGCCTTCGGTACTCGATATTTCGGGATTGAACTATGTCTCGCGCCGGATACTGAGCAATGCCGCAGCGGCGATCTGCGGCATTGTGGCCGCCGAACCCTTCACCGACCCCAACAGCAAACCGTCAATTGCGGCTACTATGTTTGGCGTCACCACGCCCTGCGTGACGGTGGCGCGGCGCATCCTCGAACAGAGTGGTTATGATGTTCTGGTTTTTCACGCCACCGGCACCGGCGGCCAGGCGATGGAGCAGTTGATCGAAGACGGCGCCGTCCAGGCTGTTCTCGATTTCACGACGACAGAACTCGCGGATGAATTAGTGGGCGGCGTCATGAGCGCCGGACCGCACCGGCTGGAAGCCGCCGGCCGCAAGGGCGTTCCCCAACTAGTCTGCCCGGGCGCCATCGATATGGTTAATTTCGGCCCGGCCGACACAGTGCCGGTCAAGTTTCGAAGCCGCAAGCTCTACGTTCACAATCCCTCGGTCACGTTGATGCGCACAACGCCCGAGGAGTGCGCAGCGATAGGACGCATCACTGCCGCCAGGCTCAACCACGCCACCGGCCCGGTGACCGTTCTGATTCCACTGCAGGGCGTTTCCGCCATCGACAAGCTCGGCGGCCCTTTCTATTCCCCTGAAGCGCTCGATGCCTACCGCGCTTCCTTGAAGGCGAGCGTTAGTTCCGCCATCAAGGTGGTGGAACTGGACGCGCACATCAACGACGACAGCTTTGCGCGGGCCGCCACAGATCTTCTCTTGCAGTCGCTCGAAGGACTCTAAGCATTTAGCAGGGTTTCGAACAGGCCACGGCGATCCCGCGCATCTCGTTAGGGCTATTGGCCGCTGACTGCGTAATAGAAATGATAGGGAACAGCTTGGTGAGTAATCACGGAAGGTTTATGCGCGAGCTGGATGGATTCTTCAGCGCCGCTCTCATTTGCGCGAGGCGTTCATCGCCGCACGCGAGAGGTTTCCCCGCGCGCATCGCCTCGTAGAAAAGCCACAAGCTCTCCAACACCAGGCTCAATGTCTGCATGCAGTTTGTGAACCACGCTGCGTCGACTACACGATGCGAAGCCGAAGGCCCCTCTGCTGGAGAGAGTTCACCGAACCGCACTGTTTCCACGTTCATAAGCCTCTCAAGCTCGGCTGCCATTTCCTCTTATTTTCCTTTTCATCAGCCAATTGCCTGTCCGGGCGCAGAAAAACCATCGAACATCCGGCAATGCCTGGAAGAAGCCTAAAGTGTCTGCTGTGTAAGTAGGCGAGGAGTCAGAATGCGGCGCTCTCAACATCGCATTCCCTTCGACTAATTACTAGCTCGGGGAAGTAGCCAAATTAAACCACAACTTACCTGGAAGTGGTAGAAAAACTATGTCTTATCTATTTGAGATATGCGTATTTTTATCAGCGAAACGACGTATTAGGAAACAGGACAGCAATTAAATCCCGCTGGACAAACACGGCGAGATGAGCCCTACGCTGGATAGTGGCGGCAGGGAAGCCATCGTTACAGCTTTCTGACGCCCGCAGAATTTTTAGGGTAGAAGGACGTCCAGCACTTCCCGCGGTTCCGGCCGAACCCGGAAATCGGCATGTGCGTCGGCGAACAGCACCGTGCCGTCACGCCCCAGGATGTAGGTAGCCGGCAGAGGCAGCCGCCAGCTGGCGTCCCCATTTACCAGCGGAATGTTCACCAGGATGCTGCGGTAGTACTGCTGCTGCGAGGGAGCAACGGCGTAAGCCAGACCGAACTGCGCGGCCAGCCTGGCATCCCGCGTCCGTGAGAACAGGGAAGCCCAGCCCATGCTGCACCGCGGTAAAGTCATTCTGACGCACCGTCTGTGGGGAAATCCCAACCAGCAGCGCTCCCCGCTTGCGAACCGCGCCATACAGGTCGCGCCAGGACTCAAGCTCGGTGACGCAGTAAGGGCACCAGCGCCCGCGAAAAAAATTGATGACCAACGGCCCGAGGGCCAGCAGATCCGTGCTCCGGACAATCCGGCCGGCAGCATCAGGCAGCGCAAAATCCGGGGCCTTGGAGCCAACCGGCAGGATGCTGATCTTCCACCCCGGCCGCATACAGCTCCGCCACCGCCCGCTCGCTGATCTCGAGGCGCTCCGGCTGCACAAGGTTCCGCGTATTGGCCGTGATCTGGTCGAGTTGGTCTTGCAATTTCGACATGAGGCGCTTTAAACCGCTACGGCGATGCTCTAGGTTTCGCTTGGACGTGTTCACACCCGGTTTCGTTTCAAACAATCGACCGCAGGGGCCATATCGCATCTACCGTCCCATGCCGCGCATGCCACCCAGGGCGCCCATCATCCGCCGCTGCATGCCGCCACCCTTGCCTGCGCTCTTGAACATCTTGCGCATCTGCGCATACTGCCGCAGCAGCTGGTTCACTTCCTGCACCTCGTTCCCGATCCCCGCGCGATCCGCTTGCGGCGGCTGCCCGAGATGATCTCGTGCTTGTCCCGCTCTTGCTTGGTCATCGAATTGATGATGGCCTCAATGCGCGTGAATTGCCCCTCATCCACCTGTCCGGCCATCTGCTGGATGCCCTGAAACGGGCCAACGGACGGCAGCATCTTCAGGATGCTCTGCATGGACCCCAGCTTGCGGATCTGGCGCAGCTGATCGCGAAAGTCCTCCAGCGAAAACCCGTCGCCGGAAAGAGCCTTGCGCGCAAACTCCTCCTGCTTCTTCTTGTCCAGGGTCTCTTCCGCCCGTTCGATGAGCGTCATCATGTCGCCCATGCCCAGGATCCGGCTCACGATCCGATCAGGATGGAAGGGCTCAAAGGCGTCCGATTTTTCGCCCGTGCCGATAAACTTGACCGGCTGGCCGGTGACATGGCGAATGGAGAGCGCCGCACCGCCGCGGGCATCGCCATCCATCTTGGTGAGCACCGTGCCGGTCAGCGCCAGCTGCTTATGAAATTCTCCCGCGGAGTGGACCGCATCCTGCCCCGTCATGGCGTCGGCGACAAACAGGATCTCCTGCGGGCTCAGCAGAGTCTTCAGCCCCCGCATCTCCTGCATCAGCTCCTCGTCCAGCGCCAAACGGCCGGCCGTATCGACGATCAGCGTGTCGCAACCCGAATTGATGGCCTCGCGGCGCGCCTCCTTGGCCAGCCGCTCCACCAGCGCATATCCCGGCGCCTCGCCCTTGGTGTCGCCCTCGTACAGGTTGACCTTGATGGCGTTGGCCACGACCCGCAGCTGCTCCCGCGCAGCCGGCCGGTAAACGTCGACCGATACCAGCAGAGGCCGGTGGCCGCCCTTGCGCAGCCACGCCGCCAGCTTGCCGGAGGTGGTGGTCTTGCCCGAGCCCTGCAGGCCGGCCATCAGGATCACGGTCGGCGGCCGCGAAGCAAAGTTGAAGCGGGCCGTATCCTTGCCCAGCAGGGCCACCAGCTCGTCGCGCACGATCTTGATCACCTGCTCGGTGGGCGAAAGGGCCGTCATCACCTGCTGGCCCACAGCCTTTTCCCGGATGTGGTCGATAAGCTCCTTGACGACGTTCAGGTTAACGTCGGCTTCGAGCAGGGCCACGCGGATCTCGCGCAGGGCATCCCCGATGTTTTCTTCGGTGACGGTGCCCTGACCACGGAGATTCTTGAAGGCCCGCTGCAGCTTGTCGGATAGGTTTTCAAACATGGTGGTACTTACAGTTTAACCGACGGGGGTCGCGGGCCGGGGATAAGCAGCTCCCCGGCCGCAAACTCCTATTCCTGGGAGGGACCCGACGGTTCGCTGAGATTCGGGAACATCAATGCCCAGCGCCGTGGCCAGCGAAATCTGGTGATCCTGTTCCTGCAGCAGGATCTCCCGGATGTGCTCCGCGGTCGCGTACTCGCCTAACTGGTCGCATTGCCGAATCCGCTGCCGGTAGTTGCGGATGGTCTCATTCTCGTTCTCCAGGTCGAAACGCAGCATGTCTTCTGCCTTCTCCGAGGTCTTCACCGGCTTTGGCACCACCACCGGCATGCCGCCCATGTAATCGATCTGGTTGGCAATAATGATGGCGTGCTGCAGTTCTTCCGCGGCATGCACCTCCAACTCGGCCGCGATGTTCATGTAAGCAGCGCCTTTCAGCACCTGGGAATAGTTCACATAAGCAATGATGGCCTGGTATTCACGGGCCAGATCTTCATTGAGCACGGCGATCAGTTGTTCGCGGGTGATGCTCTTTTCAGCCGGGACGGTGGCAGTAGCCATTGATTTCTCCTCTGGATGTGTTTCAGTGGTTTGGTGCAGGATGTGGTCCAGAGGTTGCAGACGTCTACCAGAGATAAGGAACTAAGCCTTTTACCTCTTGCCGGTAGCTCGCATACTGCTCACCGAATTGCTGCATCATCAAAGTCTCTTCAGAGACCGATTTGATCTTCCACGCGATCGCTGCTAACACGACGCCGAGGAAGCAGCGCAACTCGCCCACAGCAATGGCCGTTCCCAGCAACGCCACCAGAAGCCCGGTGTAGATAGGGTGGCGGACAATGCGGTAGGGTCCGGATCGGACCAGGGTATGGTCCTCTTTGAGAGTCGCATTCGAACTCCAGTTGGACCCGAGAAAAAGCCGTGCCCAACCGGCGAACGCCATGCCGGCGAGCAACGCCCATACCCGACCGCAGTCGATGGCTTTCCTTCCGGCGCCAATCGCAGGTTTAGCCAATCCCAGCCCAATGCGCCGTTCACGATCAGAACGTACGCCACCAGGAGCAGAACCAGCTGCAGGATGCGACTGCCCGTAGCTTGCCGGCGGACTGTCCGTTTCCCAAAAACTGCCGGCAGAACCCAGAGCACCCAGAACACAGTCCAGATGGTCGCCAGAACGCTATGGTGAAGAAACGTCAATCCGCCCTCGGCTTTCTGCCGACTATTGTACGGGGGATCAACCACTTAGCGGCTTCCTCCACGAATTTCCATCGCAGCCCCGCGACTTCAACCCCAGCCGAGGGTCTGAGACTTTTAGATCGATATTTGCGGAGTTGCTCGACATGCCCTTGCTTCGGGTTTGCTGTTCGGCCGTTTTACCCGCGTACTCGCGGGCTGCCTTGTGTTCTCCCTGGTCCAGGAGCCGTTAACCTTGTTGGCGGCGCCTGTGCCTGGTTGGCATGCGAAGAAGGTGACCACTGCTAAGCCCCTGACCCAAGAAGAACGTGCCACGCACGCCCTCAATCGCCTCACCTTTGGGCCCAGGCCCGGCGATCTGGAACGAATACAGGCAATCGGGGTAAAGAAATGGATCGAGATGCAGCTCAACCCGGAGCAGATCGACGATAGCCTGCTCGACGCGCGCCTGCAGAGCTTTCCCGCGATGCGCCTGAGCCAGCAGGATCTGATGCAGACCTTTCCGTCTGCGGGCGTGATTCGCGCCGTAGCCGACGGAAAGATTGCTCTGCCCAAAGATCGGGTAGAGCACGCCATCTACCAAAACCAGGTTTTGCCTATGAGGAAAGACGCCAGAAGCAAGCCCAGGAAGCCGCCAGCAACCGGCGAGCAGCCGGCGGCAATGAGCCCGCCGCCGCCACTCGGATGCCCAGAGCGCAGAGGCGGCGGCAAGCGAAAGCGTAATGGCTGATGCGATGGCGCTTGAGGATGTGGCCAGCTCCCCCTCGATCACCGTCCATGAGCAGAAGCTATATGCCGATCTGGCCTCGACCCAGATCGTGAATCTGTCTCCGGATCAGCGCCTGGAGCGCCTGGTGAGTATGAAGCCGGGCCAGTTGCGCGGTTTCATGAAGGGGCTGACTCCGGAAGAGCGGTCCCAGCTGACCGCCGGGATGACGCCGCAGCAAAAAGAAACCGTGGTTGCGCTTTTAAACCCGACCCTGCTGGTGGCCGGCGAACTGTTGCAGACCCGGCTGCTCACCGATGTCTACAGCCAACGCCAGCTGCAGGCGGTAATGACGGACTTCTGGCTGAACCACTTCAACGTCTATCTGAAGAAGGGACAGTTTGCTCCCTGGTACCTGGCGGATTACGAACAAAACGTGATTGCCCCGCATGCGATGGGTAAGTTCGAAGACTTGCTGGTGGCCACGGCGAAAAGCCCGGCGATGCTGTTCTATCTCGATAACCACACCAGCATCGGCCCGCATTCTTTGGCCGCCATGCGTGCTCAGGCGAATCCTGCAGGCCAAAAATCGCGACCCCGGTCTGAACGAGAACTACGCCCGCGAACTGATGGAGCTGCATACCCTCGGCGTCGATGGAGGGTATACGCAAAAAGACGTCACCGAAGTCGCCAAGGTCTTTACCGGCTGGACCATCGAAGAGCCCCGCAAGGGCGGAGGATTCACCTTCAATGAGCGGCGCCACGAGCCGGGACCGAAAGTGGTGATGGGCAAGACCATCCCGGAGAATGGCGAACAGGAGGGTCTGGAGGTGCTGCACCGCCTGGCAACCAGTCCGGCGACAGCGCACCACCTCTCCCAGCAACTGGCGGAGCGTTTTGTCAGCGACACGCCACCTCCTGCACTGGTCGACCGCATGGCAAAGACCTATCTGCATTCCGATGGCGACATCCGCCAGGTATTGCGCACCATGTTTAATTCGCCGGAGTTCTGGTCACGCGATGCTTATCGCGCCAAGGTAAAGACTCCGGAGGAGTTTGTTCTTTCGGCGGTGCGCGCAACGGGCGGCGAAGTAGAGCGGCCGGCCATCGTGCTCAACGCCATGGCCCAACTGGGGATGCCTTTCTACGGCTGCCAGACGCCGAATGGCTACTCCTGGACTGCGGGGGCCTGGGTAAATTCCGGCGACCTGCTGACCCGCATCAATATTGCGCTTGCGCTCGCCAGCCATAAGCTGGGCACAGCCACGGATCTGGATGCGCTGATGAAGATCAAAGGACCGGATGCCGCCTCGGCGCCACAGAAGGAAACGAAACTGGAAGCCGTGTTCCTGCAGGGGGAGATGAATCCCCAGGCACGGCAAACGGTCTTGCAGCAGGCCGACGAAATGGCCGCGCAGGGGCCCCTGGCACTGCCGGCAGCCGATCCATTCAAGCCCCGAGCCAAGCAAGCCGGAACCATGCCCGTCCGCGCCGCCTTCGTACAGCTGATGGATCTGGCTACGCCGATACCGCCCCAGCCGACAAGCAAGCCGCCCTCATGGCAGGGCTGTTGCTGGGATCGCCCGATTTCCAGAAGCGCTAGGACCAACACTCTGCCCGGGCTGATTTCCCCGATTTCCCCTGTCTCGCTCGTTTTCGCGAGATAAGGATTCCTGCGGTATATTTCCATCTTTAGGGTCGCAAACATTTCCATGAAAAGTCGGCGAAACCGCAGGTCCCTCCGCTTCGGTCGGGATGACAAGGTGGGCGTGGGATTGCACCTAAGCGTTTGTACGCGAGGGAAGGTGAACCGCAGGTCGCTCCGCTTCCGGTCGGGATGACAAGGAGTGGGTGACCGCTCTATGAAGAGTGATTGCCAAACCGAGCGTTATCGTCGGCGAACAACTTACTGAGGCGAATTGTTGCTGGGCGGAGCGGGGGTAGTGGGGCTGGCCGGAGATCCAAAACCCGTGCCGTTATTGGAACTCGAGCCATTGTTAGAGCCAAAACCAGAGCCATTGCTGGAACCAAACCCAGAGCCAGAATTAGAGTTAGACCCAAACCCGGATCCAGAGTTAGACCCAAACCCTGATCCGTTACCAGACCCCAGCCCACTGCCCGAATTGAACCCCGTCCCATTGGTAGTGCCGGTAGTCGCGCCATTGACATTACCTGCGCCCACCCCACCTGCCATCGCATCCATAGCCATCTGGTTGGGATCGAACACGAACTCCCATTGGTTATAGTGGGTCTGTTTGCGGTAGACCTTGATCGAAGTCTTTTTGTCCGTCAAGCCCACACCGACAATCGGAGCACCGCCGACCGACACACCCGGTGATCCAAAGGCGCTGCCGCTGCCCCCGGTCGTCTGCACTCCACCGATGTTATTGGTCCCCGTAGCGCCATTCGTTGTCGATCCGCCAATCCCGGTGGACGAACCGAACCCACCGCCAGAGCTGGAACCCGTCCCCCCGATTGGGGACGTCGAGGACCCATTACTCCCGAACGGAGAAGCAGAGGACCCCGACGCAAACGATGATCCACTGCTGCCAAACCCAGATCCAGAACCAGATCCTAACGTCGAACTCCCCGAAGACCCCGGGGAAGATCCAAAAGGCGACGAGGACCCCGTTGTCCCGGCAGTCCCCGTACCTATGCCGGTGCTGGCCCCGGTAGGCGTGATGCCATTCTGCTGGACAGACTGGCCGAACAAACCCATGGCCGGCACCTTTTGCTCGCCATTGTGAATGATGCGCCAGTCGTCCTTGCCCGTCATGGGATCGAGATACCGCTTGCGCAGAAAACGCTGATCGTTCGTCTTCACCAGCTGGTCGATGGTGTTGGGATAACGGCCAAACTTGTTGTAGTACATCTGGATCGCGCGCGCATATTGTTTTCCGCGATGTATCGTCTCCGTTTCCTTATCCCGCCGGATGGAGTCCGCAATCTTCGGCGCCGCGATGGCCAGGGCGATCATCACCAACAGGATCATGAAGAGTACGCCGAGCAGCAGAAAGCCCTCTTCCTGCGCCCGATCTGGATGTCGATTTGGAGACTCGTTTCTCTCATTGGCGAAGCGGTAGCGTTTGCGTGTTGTGATACGGAATGTCTTCTACCTGGACGGATACCGCGTTGATTTTGACTACCCGATATCGCCGGTCGACCACATCTCCCTCTGAAGCGATGAAAATATCGTCGCCCTTCAGCAGGAAGACCTGTTTCTGGCCGGTCTTCTCTGCCGCGTAGCCATAAAAGCCCAGGTTGATGGGCGGGGGTGGAGGAGGCGGTGGCGGCCCGGTATCCACGCCGCCTGGCGGATCGGATGCAATCGGTTTCGGAATGACCGGAGGGGCAGAGAACTGGGAGAAGATGTTTCGTCCGTGGCCGGTGTACTCGAGCGACTCGGCCTGTCGCATGATCTCCGGATGCAACGTAGGGTCAAGCGCGGCTAGGCCACTCGACTTTCGTGGCCTGGTGGCCGCCGTAGGCCGGAGCATTCTGCTGGGCGCTCTCGCCCGTGGTCGTTGCTGGCTGCGTTACCGTGACCACCGGGATGGCGCCGGCTGGCGCGCTGGGCGAAGGTCCGAACGTCTGCCACAGAAAGCGCACCAGCAGGATCAGCATGACCAGCCCAGCCCGGCCGCCAGATAAACTTTCTTCTTATCCTCGGTACCGACTTTGAGGGCCATCAGCGTTCTTCCTCCCCTGACGGTCGCTTCGTCACCCTGCGTGGGCGGAACCAGCTGGTTCAAGTCGTTCGCGTGCAGATAAGTGTTGAGCTTCAGGCGCAGATTCACCAGGCCGCCTTGTTGCCCGGTGAGCGTGAGCCCGGTGATCAGAAAGAAGGTCTTGCTGCGCTCCAGCCCATTGATAAAGTGCATCAGCGGCGCGTATTCCCCGCTCAGGCTGGCATCCATGCGTAGCTCGGCCAAGCCTGCGATGGCGGGCGTCGGGGTGTAGGCGAGATTGGTCAAGCCGGACGTAATTTTTGCTAGCCAGGTCATTGATAGTCGCGGAGATGGTGGAGTATGCAGCGGGAAAGCGCGCGGCATAGAAGTCATCTGGCCTGCGTGCGCGAAAGGTCTACCTTTTGCGGCAAGCCCGCGCAACGGGGCTCATCTCCAGCTGCAGTGCGCGATAGGCGGTCTGCTGCTGTTGCAGCTGCTCGGCGCTGGCGGCGCGCAATGTACTCCAGGCAAGGAACAAGCGCACCGCCGAGCACCAGGTTCAGAATCAACAGCAGTGCAACCCCGGCGAAATGCAGGTTGAGCAAGCTGAACAGGTTGCTGCGAATTGGCTTCATGGCGCTGGCCGCCTTGCTGCCGCAGGCCGCGGGGGCTGCGGCGGTGCTGGGTTGGCCTAGGCGCTAGTCTTGTTCCCGGCTTCGTCGTTTGCCTGGCGGCAGCCGGCTTCACCGCGGTATCCGGCAGCGGGTTGTATTCCGCCAGCAGATCAAAGTTCACATTCGAGGCCGTGCTCACCTGTTCGATCTGCCGCCCATTCTGGTTGCTTTCCGCCGTCTCCCGGGCCAGGCGGGGGGCGAGGAAACGGTGCGAACGTTCCAGATTGCGCACCAGGTCGACTCCGCGATCATGGGCGCCGCTCACCCGCAGGCGAATGGTCACTTTCCCGTCCTTGGCGATGACCGGGTCGATGTTCAGCACCTGCACTCCGCTGGGCAGCACGTTTTCCAGGTCCATCATGACCGCCGTCCAGGAGAACGCCTTGCGGGCAAAGAGCTGGTTAAGAAACTGCGATTGCGACAAGACCGCGGCATTTTGCGGCTCCCGCATCTGCGCCTGAAATGCCTGCCGCTGGGCCTCGATGGCATGGATCTTCTGTTGCACCGCATCCAGCCGCGCCTGGGCCTCGGCTGCCTTGCGCTTTTCCGTGGCGAGCAGCAGCCAGAGCGGCACAGCGACCACTGCCAGCAGGACGATCAGGATCCGTAAGCCGCGAGATAGAGCGGTCCTAGCTCGACGAACGGGCGCGAAGCGAGATTGAGTTGGATGCGCATTAGTTGGCCAGCGCTCCCACCACCCCGGCAAGGATGCCGCCAGGCATGGCCTTGTTCTTGTAGGGCGTGGGCACCAGGTCACGCACCGGGATTGTTTCATCGCCCAGCATGCGGATCAGCTCTTCCGGGCCGCCCAGGCCGCAGGACAGCAACTGCCGCGGGGGCGAGTCCAGCGTATCCTCAAAATAAGCCACCGCAACACTTGACCGATTGCTGCAGCTCTTCCGCGGAATGGAAGGCGTTTTCCTCGGGCAGCCATTCTTTTTCCGTCAGTTCGAGCGTGCGATGCAGCAACAGTTCATTCTGCCGGGTAATCGCGGTAGTGACGGAACTGCCGTTGCGGTTGATCACCAGCGACGGTTCGCTCCGAGCTGACCGCGGCCAGCGCCGCCAGAGTGCTGGGCAGAACCACTCCCGGCTCGTAGCCGGCTTCGCGCACGGCGCTCTCATACTCTGCCAGGACCGCTGCCGGGGAAACCGCGACAATCACCCGCACCTGGCCCGGCTTGCTGGGCATCACCTGGTAGCTGACCGCCGCATCTTCTACTTCAAAAGGCACCAGCTTGCGCAGTCGAAAGCGAATAATCGGCAGGGCTTCCGCAACCTTCGCGGGCAGCAGGTCGAAATCCAGCAGCAAAACGCGAACCGCGGCGTCGGGGATCACGACCGTGATTTCCCTCTCTTTGACGCTGATTTCGTCGAGCGCCTGGCGCAATGCGCCGGCCACCGCTGCGCGATCGGTGAAGTTGGGCGGTATGCAGTCCGGCGGCGAGCACGCCTGGACGCAAGGGAGCAAAGGAAGAGACAATTTCCTGCTCCGCCGTCACCCGGCCGCCCGGCCACCACGCCGGCGCTGGTGATCTCGCAGGCCAGGCGAGGACGCAGCGCGTTGGCTTCGGACGGAAAGATACGATTGGCAATATTGGAAAGCATGCTCTAGCGGAAGGCCTCGATAAAGGTGACCTTGTTGATTTCCTTCAGTGTAGTCAACCCGCGGCTGGCGCGGTCGACGGCGGATTCGCGCAGGAACTGCATGCCGCCCTGCTGGGCCAGTTTGCGCACTTCGGAAGCCGGCTTCTTCTCCAGAATGATTTCCCGGATCGGATCGGTCAGTTCCAGTAGTTCGTGGATCGCGGTTCGGCCGCGATAGCCCGTCCCAGCGCACTCGATGCAGCCGGCCCCTTCGCGAAAGTCGAAACTCCCGCCACAGCTCCGGGTCCAGCCCACTGTTGCGCAGGAACTCATCGTCGTAGCGCACCGGCCGGGTGCAGTGTTCGCAGATGGTACGCACCAGCCGCTGGGCCAGAATGCAATTCAGCGCGGAGACAAAGTTGTACGCTTCCACGCCCATGTTGAGAAAACGGCCCAGTACGTCGACCACGTTGTTGGCGTGGACGGTAGTAAACACCAGGTGACCGGTCAGCGCGGAGTTGATCGCGATTTGTGCGGTCTCCTGGTCGCGGATCTCACCCACCAGGATCTTGTCCGGATCGTGACGCAGGATGGAACGCAATCCGCGGGCGAAGGTAAGTCCCTTCTTCTCATTCACCGGGATCTGGGTGATGCCGCGAATCTGGTACTCCACCGGATCTTCGATGGTGATGATCTTGTCCTCGTCGCTCTTGATCTCGTTCAGCGCGGCATAGAGGGTCGTCGTCTTGCCGGATCCGGTAGGGCCGGTGACCAGCACCATGCCGTAGGGCTCGCGGATATAGCGGCGGAAGCGCCGCAGATCGTCCTCGCCGAAACCGACCACGTCGAGCGTGAGCTTGCGGAACTTCTCGCTCATCGACTCCTTATCCAGCACGCGCAGCACAGCGTTTTCGCCATGCACGGTCGGCATGATGGAGACGCGAAAATCGATCAGCCGTCCTTTGTAGCGGACACGGAAACGCCCGTCCTGCGGTACGCGGCGCTCGGCGATGTCCAGTTCGCTCATGACCTTGATGCGCGAAAGGATGGTCGAATGATGCTCGCGCGCGATCGGCGCCATGGCCGCCTGCAGCACACCGTCGATGCGGTACTTGACCACCAGTGAGTCGTCATAGGTTTCAAGGTGGATATCGGAGGCGCGGCGCTCGAGGGCGGTAAAGATGGTGGTATCCACCAGCCGGATAATGGGGCTGATGTCCTCTTCCGACGTGAGCTTCTCGATCGAGATATTCTCGTCGGGATTGTCTTCGGCGGAAATGACGTCGAACGTGAGGCCTTCGGACGCCTCGTCGAGAACCCGCTGCGACTGCTCCGTCTTTTTGAGCAGGTCGGTGATCTGCGAAAGCGTCGCTACCCGGGTGATAACCCGTTGCCCCAACAGGCCGCTGATTTCGTCCAGGACCATGAATCGGCTGGGATCGCTCACGGCGATGATCAGACGGTCTTCCATCTGTTCCAGGGGCACGAAGTTGTAACGAAACATCATGTCTACCGGCACGCTGCGGAATAGTTCGTGCTGGATGCGAAAGTTCTTCAGGTCGACAAAATCGCAGCGATAGCGATGGGCCAGCGTCTGGGCCCGTGTGGTTTCGTCTGATTCCGATACAGCCGTGGTGACAAGTACTGTGCTGTCGGCCATAGATAACTCCTAGGTCAGTCTGGACAACAGAGGCCTCAATGGCCTCCCATGGTGCTCGCTTGTCCCAGCGAGAAGATGGGCAGATAAAGCGCAATCAGGATCACCACCACCACCGATCCCATCACGATCAGGATGGCGGGTTCGATCAGCGCCAGTGCGGCGGTTAACGCCGTCTGTACGTCTTCTTCAAAAAACTCTGCGACCGAATTCAACATCTGCGGCAAAGCGCCGGTCGATTCGCCTACATCAATCATTTCCACCGCGAGGTCGGGGAAAACGCCGGTTTTCTCCAGGCTCTGGGCCAGGCTTTTTCCCTCGCGTACGGTGCCTACGGAGGCCAGCACAGCCTTGGCAATGGTGTTGCTCGATATCGAGCGCGCCGCAGTTTCGAGCGAGGGCACTGGAGGCAATCCGCCGGTCAGCAGGCTGGAGAGCGTGCGCACAAAGAGCGCGACCTGGTATTTCCGCCAGATATTGCCGAACACCGGCATGCCGATACGCATGTGGTCGATTCGGGACGCGCCGGCCGTGGTCTGGCTATAGCGGAAGAGGCCATAGACAATGATCGCGATGCCCGCCAGCACCCAAAGAATATAGTGCTGAAAGTTGTTGCCTACGGACAACAGCATGCGTGTTGCGGCGGGAAGATTAGTACCCAACTGGTCGTAAAGCATGGCAAACCGCGGCACCACGAAGCTGATCAGAAAAACGAACAGGGCCACTACCATCGTGATCAGCAGGCAGGGGTAGAGCAGGGAAGCCATCAGTTTCTTGCGGAATGAGAGAGAGATCCGCTGGAAGGCAAGATAGCGCGACAACACGTCTTCCAACTGGCCGCTTCGCTCTCCCGCCAGCAGCGTAGTGGTGTAGATCAGAGGAAAGCCGCCCTGTGCTTCAAATGCCGCCGAAAGCGATTCTCCGGTGCGCACCCGTGCGGCTACATTTTCCAACTGCGCGCGAAAAGTCGGGTTTTTCTGCCCTTTCACCAGCATGTCGAGCGAGCCCAGAATCGGCAACCCGGCGCGCACCAGGGTCAGAAACTGCTGGTTGAAGATAATGAAAGCTTCCAGGTTAGCCCGTTTGCGGCTGCCCCCCACGCCGCGCATGCCGCGTGGACGGACCGAGTAGACGTAATAGCCGGCCTGGGAAAAACGGCTGCGCAGTTCTTCCGCGGAGCCGGCCACTTGTACCTGCTCCTGAATGCGTCCCCGCTCATCCGCCAGCTTGATTACGTACTCTGCCATGGGCCCCTTACCAGTTTACCGGGATACTCCAGCCGGGTGCGCCGGAAGCGTTCCCAACTTACCAATCTGGCCATTGGGACCAACAGCCCATGGCAGGCTGAGAGCATTCCAATTACGACTATCGAGCCATTGCCACGTGACGCCGTCGTCGTAGGAGATATCGGATCCATTGCTGCCCACCGTGATCCACGCTTGATCGCTCGCGTCCCAGGCCACGGCAGAACGATACCCATGGGGCAGTTTGCGGGGAACACTCCAGTGTTCTCCGCCGTCCGAGGTGTAAGCCGCGGTGCCGGTAGCTTCCCCTGGTTTGCGATAGTCTCCACCCACAGCGATCCCATGCCTTTGGTCGCGAAACGCTACGGAAAAGACGCCGGAGGACTCATTTCCGCTTGCCAGGGGAGTTTGCGCGCTTTGCCACGTGATCAAATCCCGGGTTCGCAGCACCCTTGCCTTGCTGGTTCCCAGCCAGATCCATCCTCCGGCGGAGGTCATGGCGCTATTGCTGGCGGCGAAAACGGACTCGCCGGGGAGAGGCTGCAACTCCGCGGCGGGGGTCCAGGTTTTCCCCTGGTCGCGGGTCTCGAGTAATCCAAACCTCACATGATCAGTACGCCCTGGGCCCGGTGTTGGATCGCCGTAGATCACGCCATGCTGCTGGTTGAGGAAGAGAAGCCCGTCCCAGAAGCCAGCGGGGTCGCGATTTGTCAGCAGCGGTTTCCAACTGCTGCACCCATCCGTGGTCTCATACAGCCGGGATTGTTCACCGGTCCCGCTCGACAAAACCAGAACATGAAGGGCATCCCAGGCCCAGATAGCACGAAAATCCAGGTTTTGCGTGCCAGGCAGCTTGGAACACTGCTGCCACAAATAGCCGGTATCCTCACTGCGCAGAACGGTTCCCCCGGTGCCGCTTGCCCAGACGACGCCTCCACCGACAGAGTGAACTCCCCTGAGCCCGGCAGTCGTCCCGCTATCCTCAATCTCCCACGGACCGCTCTGTGCCGCAGCAAGCAGGGGCACCAGCAGGGCGAAAACCAAAAATGTCATGAATCGCATGATCCCATTCTTCCACCGCGCCCCTTGCTGAAATCGACGTTCAAGACAACAGACGTAGCTAGCGCCCGTTTTTATCGCCTTTTGGGCAACGACAGTGCCCCTGCCCGGTTTGGGCAGGGGTGGGATTCCACGAATATCCGCCCCGCTGAGTGTGCAAGGGGGTAGATAGGGACAGGGAGCGGCGGACAGCCGTGGAATCCCACTCAAGCCAACAAAAGGCTTGAATGGGCCACCCAAGTCTTGTGATCGCTTCAGAAGGAGGAAAGCGCCGTGTTGACAGAAATGGCCGAAACGTGCGCACTAAGCGCACTAAGTCGGTTCTGTCACTGATCAACCCTTGTGGGATTTGATCCGGATTGGAAGAATAAGTGTCGGAAACGGTGAAAAGTCAGGATTAAACCGGAGGCAAACCATCTACCACCGGAACCCCTGCCGGCGGCACAAACACAAACTCCGAATCCGGAGCCGGCGCGTCCGCCACGCTATCCTTAAACGTGAACGCCGTCTCCGCGCCATCCATCTCAGTAATCTTCATGGAGTGAATAACCCCTTCGGCGCTGACCCCAAGCACGATCTTCTCCACCCGCTTCTCCAGGCCCCTGGGAACCCCGGACAACACCAGCCCGTCAGGCCCGGAAGAAACTGTCAGCCCCTCGAGCTCCTTCTGCAGCTGCGTGTGTCCCAGCAAAAACCGCAGCGGCGAACGCAAATCATCCAATTGTGTGGCCTGCACCCGTTCCACCTGCGCATCCCCAGGGGAATAGAACCAGGCATACTTGCCATTCAGCACAAACACTTTCCCCGCCGGATGGCTGTAGCTCCAAAGCATCTTCCCGGGTTTGCGCAGCAGCAGAGTGCCGCTCTCCTCCCGGTCGATGCCCATACCGTGAAAAGTCTCGGTAAACGTAGTCCGCAGAGAATGAAGGCCGTTGTAATACTTATCCACGCGCTGCGCCAACTGCTGCGCGTTGTCGGCGCACAACCCCGTCCGCGCAAACAACAGGAACCCCAGCAGAAGAACGCGGCCGCTTACTGAATTGCCTGCGTGCAATTCGTGCCGCCCGAAAGATCAGCCTTGATCTCCCCAGCGGAGTCAATGCAGAAGCCACGGTGACCCGACTTTCCGATCGATTGGGGAACCGCGGTCGCCTCGTACGAGGTGTACATGTCCTGGTTATTCACCGTGACCTTGTTGCAATTGACTACGTTGAACGTATAGCCCGATTTCTGCCCGGTGGCCAAATCTCCCTGCAGCACTTGTGCCGCCTGGGGGCTGGGTGGTCCCGAGCCAGCGTTACCGCCAAGCGCGGTCAAGGAGCAAGCGAACCCGTTCGAGGGGAAGTTGGTCTGGTACTGAATCTGGGCCTGGTAGATGGCACGGAGTGATTGAATGGCCGAGGTCTCGTCCGCTTGCGCCTTCATGCTGATGAAATTCGGGATGGCAATCAACATCAGAATGATCATGATGGACATGACGATGAGCAATTCCATCAGGGTGAAGCCGCGCTGGTGGTTGCGTTGGGTCGAGCGGGTAAGGGTGATCTGAGTCATGGGTATTCTCGATTCCTGCAGCAACGGGGCGGTCTCGCCCCGTCTGACCGCTACAAGTCTATCAAGAATAAGTAAAGACGCAGCCAACGGCAGTAACGCTCAAGGCGCAGATTCAGCAGGCCAGCTGCGCGCGGCTTACCTTGAGCCCGTCAAGCCGGCCCAGCAGGGTGACCGCGACTTTGTCCGGGTCGAACAGCGTGTTGGCCATCTCCATGACCTGCTCGCTGGTAACGGTTTCGACCTTGTCCATGATTTCCTCGACGCCGAAAAAGTGCTCGAAATACATTTCCTGCCGAGCCAGGTTCGACATCCGTGACATGGAGCTTTCCAGCCCGAGAATGATGTTGCCCTTTAGCTGATCTTTCGAGCGGCGGAGCTCATCTTCCGGCAGAGCTTCGCTCTTTAGCCGGCGAAACTCGTTCATGATCAGGTCAATCACTTCCAGGCAGTGAGCCGAAGAGGTGCCTGCGTACACGCAAAGCGAGCCCGTATCGCGATAAGGATTCAGGTCGCTGAAGATGGAATAAGCCAGACCGTGTTCTTCCCGCACCGTCTGAAACAATCGCGAACTCATGCCTCCGCCCAGGACCGTGTTGAGCAGCAGGGTTACGTAACGCAGCTCATGCGCAATCGGTGGCGACGGCACGCCCAGGCACAGCTGCACCTGTTCCAGTGCCTTCTTATTGCGCAGCACAATTTTCGAAGCCGTGCGCGGCTCTGTCTCCGCCATGTCGCCGCTGCTGGGCGCGATGTGGTCAAAGCGGCGCGACACCAGGTCCACAAAGGCATCGTGCTCCAGGTTGCCGGCCGCGGTGAAAACCATGTTGTTGCCGCAGAACCGCTTGCCGTAGTAGTCGAACAGCGTCGTCTGCTCAAACCGGCGCACCGTTTCTTTGGTGCCCAGGATGGGTTTGCCGAGCGGATGGTCCTTCCAGAAATTCTGGGTGAAGATCTCGTGCACCAGGTAATCCGGGTTGTCCTCATCCATTTTGATTTCTTCCAGGATGACGCCCCGCTCACGCATGATGTCTTCGTTGTTGAATACCGGATTCAACACCAGGTCCGACAGCACGTCGAGTGCCGTGGGAACGTGCTCATCCAGTACCTTCAGGTTGAAGCAGATGGTCTCTTTCCCAGTGAACGCATCCAGGTTGCCGCCGATCGCGTCCACTTCGCGGGCGATATGTTTCGCGGACCGTGACTGTGTTCCTTTGAACACCATGTGTTCGACGAAGTGAGAGATGCCGTTTACTTCCGGCAACTCATGCCGGGAGCCGGCTCTGATCCAAACACCCATGGCGACCGAGCGGATATGCTCCATGCGCTCTGTCAAAATCGTTAAGCCGGAGGGAAGGACCGTGCGTCGAATGCTGCGTTCTGTCACCATTTAAGTGTATCGGCTTTCCCCGGGGTTCAGCGGATTTCCTGCAGCCCACCGGATGCTATGCTGCGAAATGAGCCTGGGTGGCGAGTCGATGCCTGGTGGGGAAAATCTCGTCCGTGTATTAGACGCCGCAGCCCCGTCCCCTGTGAGAAATCTTTTTGGCCTTTCCCGTCAACAACTTACGGAGTTGCTGTCCGAATTCGGACAGCCTCCTTACCGCGCCGGACAGCTCCTTCAGGCCATGTTTCGGCACCGGATTGGCTCCCTGGACGAGGTTCAAACCCTGCCTAAAGCGCTCCGTCAGGAGCTGGCAGATGCCGGTTGGGGCATCATCCGGCCACGAATTGTCGAGACTTTTCGCTCCGTTGATGGTACCGAGCGCTACCTGGTCTCCGGCCAGGATGGACAGACGGTAGAGACGGTCTGGATGCCCGGGGGTGATGGAGCCGAGCAGGGAGACACCCGCGAAACCGGCAATCTGCGAGCCACCATCTGTGTCTCCAGCCAGGTGGGCTGCGCAGTGAACTGCCAATTCTGTCTCACCGCAAAACTGGGGCTGCAGCGAAATCTTTCCGCGGGAGAGATCGCCGGGCAGGTAATTGCTGTGCTGGAGCGGCAGGCCGTGCAGCTGGGCCGCGACCGCATCAACCTGGTGTTCATGGGGATGGGCGAGCCCTTCCTGAACTACGACGAGTTCATGGGCGCCGTCCGCTTGCTGGTGAACGAAGCATCGCTCTCGGAATCGAGGATGACCGTTTCCACCTCCGGCATAGTGCCCGGCATTGTGCGTTTCGCTGCGGAGGCTGTGCGGCCCAGGTTAGCCATCAGCCTGAACGCGCCTGACGACACGATCCGCGAAGCCATTATGCCCATCACCCGTAAATGGAAGATCGAGGACGTCCTCCAGGCCGCCGGTCAACTTGCCCTCAGGCCGCGGGAGCGGGTGACATTCGAATACGTGCTGCTGGGCGGTCTGAACGACAGCTTGCACCACGCCGAGCAACTGGCAAGCTTGGCGCGCAACGCACCCATGCCGGTAAAGATAAACCTGATCGCCTGGAATCCCGGCCCGGGAATCCCCTATGCGATGCCGTCAGCAGAGCAGGTAGAAGCCTTTCAGAAAAGAATCATCGCACTAGGGGTCCCTGCTTTCCTGCGCCGCCCGAGAGGCAGAGATATCTACGCCGCGTGCGGCCAGCTCAAGCGAACAGTGACCGAGATACAGCCCGCTTTGTCTTAAGCCCGCCTTGGCGGGTCCCCCCGCTCCGCTTCGCTCCTGTCGAGATGACAAGGGGAAGGCCTTGTCGCTGGTGTAGGGTTTGCGATGGGAATAGAAGTTCTATCTTGTTTGTGTCCCTGTGGTTACGTCACGGGTGTCCATGAGGTATGGGTTGCGGGGATCCCAGGTCTCAAAAGCGAGACCTGGGCACCCTTCGCGGATTTCCTTTGATTCTGGTTGGTGTGGAGGGTGGGAACTTCAGAATTTGGCCGAGCTCCTTCGACTACGCGCCATAGAGCCTCCGTATTAATAGTTGCTTAGTTGCGTCAATTGCCACTTGCAATTTACCGCCGGCCCCCAACTCCTAACCGCAACACGGCATCTGCGACCCGATCCGCCGCGTGGCGAACCACATCCCCTTCGGCCGCGAAATCGCCGGCGACACAGCGAACGCCGAGCTTCTCAATCTCTGCAATGTCCGCAACAATCGGAGAAGACCCTTCTCCCGCGTACCGATCCAGCAGAACCTGCGACACCGGCGCCGTATTCACCAACGCATAATCAAAAATCGGCCGGTGCGCATGCTCATAAATCCGCTCGATATGCTGCGAGGCGGTCAGATTCAAGCTTTCATTCGCCTGGGTCATCAGGTTGCAGACATACACCCGAACCGCTTTCGAAGAAGCCATCGCCTCCGAAACCCCTTTGACCAGCAGATTGGTGATCAGGCTGGTAAAAAGCGAACCCGGACCAACGGTGATAAGGTCCGCACACTCGATCGCTTCCAGTGTCTCCGGCAAGGGTTCAGCATCGACCGGATCCAGCATGAGTTCCACAATGCGCTGGCGGCTCGCCGTGATATCCGTCTCCCCGTGGACCAGGGAACCGTCGTCCATGCGGGCAGTGAGAGACACGTTGGCATTGGTGGCCGGATAAATATGACCCCGGGTGGCCAGCACCTGCGAAGACAATTTGATCGCCTGGGCAAAATCCCCCGTGATCTCGACGAGCGCGGCCACGAAGAGATTCCCGAAGCTGTGCCCTTCCAACCCTTCCCCGGTAGTAAACCGATGCCGGAAGAGGCGGGAGATCAGATGCTCATCTTCGGAAAGAGCCACCATGCAATTGCGCAGATCGCCGGGCGGCAGCATGTTAAAGCCCTTGCGTAGCCGGCCGCTGGAGCCGCCGTCGTCGGTGACTGTAACCACCGCCGCGAGATCTGAGATGACGCAAGGCGCGTTCTCGCAATCGGCCAACGACTGATGCGGGGACGCGACATAGCGGCGTAAACCGCGGAGCAACGTGGAAAGGCCGGTGCCGCCGCCAATCGCTACCGCACGAATGCTGCCGGGGGTTGGGGGCCTGCGCGAGACGATGGCCTTCGCGGTCCTTGGCTTGACCAAGGCAGGAGAGAGACCTTTCACCATAAAGCCATCACACTACTAACCTACGCCTCAAAGCAACCCGCAGCGATGCCCTGAAAGCGGGACCACGGCAAGCGAAGATTCCTGGCGTCTAGGGAACTTCGGGATAGAGCAATTCGGTGAAACGGGGATCATCGGCCATATCCTGGAAATCTGAATCGCTGCGCGCCTGGATGCGGTTGCGGGGGCTTAATTCGATCGCCTTGGCCAGGTGTTCGAGGCAGGGTTCAGCCAACCCGGTCATGCTTTCCAAGATGGCCAGACCGTAATAGGCGTAGTCGGCATCGGGATTGGATTTTAGAATTCCTTGAAACTGATCCCTCGCCTCCTCGTAGAAGCCGGTATTCAGCAAGGAGATGGCGTAGTCGTACTGCTCCTCTGGACTGTCAAACGAGAGACCACTCTGTTGCGCACGGCGTTGGCAAGCCGCGAGATACACCCGCACCCGCTCCAAAATTTCCACCGGGCCGTCCTGGCTGAGCTTTTCAAAGACCTGCCGCGCCTTGTCGTACTTGCCTTCGTGCATCCACTGCAGCGCGGTCTGGTACTCGTTCAGAGACTTCTGGTGTGAAGCGTTGGGCATTGGGCGCGCCTTACCCTCGATGGTGCGAGGATTGCGCCGAGCGGGGGTACCCTGTCCTGTGTTTTGCATAACCCACTCTTCTTTCAACCTGTCCGGTGACAGGAGTCTACGTAACGCAAATTTTTGAAATGCAATCAGCTATCAGATTCGTCTTTATACCCACCGGGCGCGCCTACGTCAACCCGGCCAGGCGTGGCATCCTTCGTCAAGACTGTAGCACGGGCGCCGGTAACAGCGTCATTCCCGGAAAGTCGGGCAGGCGGGTGAGCGAGGTCAGGAGCGAGACCCGGGCCCGTACACCGCCGGGTTCAAGGCTGGATCGTTGTACATCTTCAACTGACGATAAAGCTTGAAACTCCGTCGCCCATGCAGCACGTGTTGCCACAACCGGTCGAGGGCTGCAGCCAGGTCCTCCCGCTGTTCTGTCAGAATTCGCAGGCGTTCGACGTTTCGTTCGGAGTGGCCGGAAGGCGCCCCCGGACGGTCGATCTCTTCCCGCGTATGAAAAAGCTTAAGGGACAAAATGGAAAGCCGGTCAAGGATCAGGCCAGGAGACTCCGAATGCAATTCCGTTTCGGACGCGGGCAGGTTTTGCCGGCTGAGGAACTCCAGCAGCATCCCGTCGCACTGTTCCGTCAGATCATTGCGCCGCTGATTGGCGGCATCGATGAAGCGCTTGGTCCGGGCGATCTCCTGGTCGCTGGCTTGAGGCGTGCGGGCAGCATCCTCCGCATGCCAGAGCTCAAAATTGGCCAGGTGCTGTTCGGTCACAACTCGCTCCAGCCCGCTCAGAGACGGCAGCACAGCGGGCTTTTCGTGATGCCAAGCGACCGTGCACCGGTCGTGCAGCAAAACGACTTTCAGGGCGTTGAGAGAAAAGGCTTCAGGCGGGCTGGCGGGCATGGTAAGACACCGGTAAGGAGCGTCGAATGAGGCACCTGGGGCTACCCCCGCTCACCAGGTCCTCGCTAGCTCCGAGACGTGGTGAGCTCGGTGGGAATCGAACCCACGACCCACGCATTAAAAGTGCGTTGCTCTACCGACTGAGCTACGAGCTCAACTTCTACTTGATTCCAAAGTACCACAATGAAATTTCGAGGTATGTTAGGGAACTGGAGTTGCGGAGTATGACAGAGACGCCGGAGGATATCGCAACGCTCTACTCCCGTGCCCGCATGGAATGGACCAGGTATTGGGACTTTGCTGCATCGCGCAAGCAGGTGCGGCGGCAGCTCAACCTCGGAGCCGTTCGTGAACCCCTGGAATGGCCTGTCCCGGCCCTCCCCATGGCTGAGTTTTCCAGTCAATCCAGAGAGGAACTGTCACCGGCGCAAACCCAGGAAGTGGCAATCGAACAGCCCGAGCTTCAGGACCCCGTGGTTCCGGAGGCGCCTCCGCTCCAGGTCACTGAGATGCACGCGGCGGAGACAGAACCTCAGGAACCCGATCCCACGCCGCAAGCCGCCCCCGGAGCAGCCATCCGCTGGTATGCGCTGCGCTCCGTCTTTGCCTCGGCTGAGCCCTCCGTCGATTCGTCTTTCCCAGCGCTCGAGGACCGGCCACCCATCCTCGTTGTTTTCTCACTCGCCGGGGGCGTGGGAAAGACTTGCCTGGTCGCCACCCTGGGGCGTCTCCTCTCAGCCCTCGGAGAGCACGTATTGTTGTCCGAAACCGCTGCCTGCGGACTTCTGCCCTTCTACTTCGGCTCGCGCGAATTGAGGCCGGGGGTAGTGCGCACATTCTTTCCTCCCGGCCCTTTTGGAGAGGAATTGGATGCGCCGGTGCAGATGCTGAACCTGCAAGGGAACAGTTCACCGGCAGATGCCGGTCAGCAGAACCCATCGAGCGAAGACCCATTGCTTGGTAAACTTCTCCGCGATGGCCACGGAACCAGCCGCATCGTGGTCGACGTGGCGACAGCGAACCGCAAGTGGATGAGCCGTCTGCTCTCCTTGCGACCCACGCTCCTGGTACCCATCCTTCCCGACATGAGTTCGGTGGCCTGCCTCGGATTGCTTGAGGCGTCAGCCGCTAACCCCAACAGCGAAGAAAAAGCCTGCTATCTGTTGAACCAGTTTGACGCTGCGTCGCCCCTGCACCGGGACGTGCGCGCCCTCCTGCAGCAGCGACTGGGAGACCGGCTTCTGCCTTTCGTGTTGCGCAGAAGTTCCCTGGTGAGCGAGGCCCTGGCTGAGGGAATGACGGTGATCGACTACGCGCCCGGTTCAGACATTGCGGCCGATTACCACGATTTCACCGCCTGGCTGCGCAGCCTGGCCGCGCCGGCTACCGCCGGGGGCAGTCTGCGCTGGAGCGAGCGATGAACGAGGGGTGTAACAATGGAGCTTGGCACTTCGTCGAACAGGAAGTATGAAGGCAAGTCACAAATGGTTCGTTGCCACGTGCCTGCTTCTGGCGTGCGCCCCGTGTATCGCCAACGCTCCGGCTCCCGCGGAGATTGAGCGTGGCTTTCAAAGCATGTACAACCTGCAATTTGACCAGGCCCATCTGGACTTTTCTACCTGGGAACATCTCCACCCGAACGATCCGCTGGGCCCCGTCTCGCAAGCTGCCGGATATCTCTTTTCCGAGTTTGCCCGCCTCGGTGTCCTTGAGAGCCAGCTCTTTACCAATGACAAGGCATTTGAATCCCGTGGCAAGCTGACCCCTGACCCCAGGGTTCGGGATCAGTTCAACGCTGCTGTCAACCGCGGAGATCAGCTGGCGGACGCTGCCCTCCAGCAGCATCCCGAGGACAGCAACGCACTCTTTGCCAAGGTCCTGGCGCTGGGCCTGCGTTCGGATTATGCGGCGTTGATTGACAAGCAGGATTTTGCTGCCCTGCGCTACATGAAGCAGAGCCGTGTTCTGGCGCAACAGCTACTGAGACAAAATCCGGACCAGTACGACGCCCTACTGGCCGTGGGGGTTGAAAACTATCTCACCGGCATCAAGCCCGCTCCCGTGCGCTGGATGCTGAGCCTGGGAGGCATCGACCCTAACAAAGAGCAGGGCATTCGCGAACTGGAGCAAACCGCCACACACGGAGATCTACTAAAACCATTTGCCAAACTGCTGTTGGCGGTAGCTGCCTTGCGCGATAAGAACAACACCCAAGGCTGTGACCTGCTGCATCAGCTGGCCGTAGCTTATCCGCGCAACGCCCTCTACCGCAACGGCGCCCCGGAGTGCCGCTGATCGAGTAGGAATGAAAACCCCGGCGTCCGGCAACTACTCTCGGAGCGAACCCATTTTTCTCCATATTGAAGGGATCACAGGCGAGAGCAAGAGTCCTTGCAGGTGAAGCGAAAGCATTGGAATAACCCGTTTTCGGCCCATGTACGCTGAGGCGAACATGGGGCAGCCGTCCAGGGAGAAAACTTTCGTTCTTGCACTCCGCGTCGGAGGCGCCGATGAGCTCCACGATGCTTGCCTAGCAAGCAGTGGATATTGTAACTGATACAGTTTCGAAGGAGCCGGCTGAGACCCCAGTCAAGCAAATCACCGCTTACCTTTGCCCAAAGGAACCACCTGGACTGTGGCATCGCGAATCTCAGCCAAGAACCGGTTGATCACCGACCCATGCAGCAGGATATCGAACCGCGACCGCACCGACTGGCCAAACACCACATGCGAAATGCTCTCCTGTTGGGCAAACTCAATCAACGCGTCCGCAACGTTCTTATCCTTCAACACGACCACCTGCGCGCCCAACTCCCGGGCGAGACGCTGATATTCCTCCATGCGTTGATATTCTTCCGCGTTTCCATGCCGGGCATCTTCATCCGGAGATTCCACCCGCACTGCATACCAATTCGTAGCCAACCGCCCGGCAATACGTGATCCCACACGCAGCAGGCGATCACCACCGGTGCGAGGCGACAAGCACACCATCACCTTCTCCGGAATAGGAGCCTGTTCCAGGCCCTGGCTGCGCCGGTACTCCGCTGCCTGCGACCCGACCTCTTCCGCAGTCGTGCGCAGCGCCAGCTCACGCAACATACTCAGGTTGCCCTTGCGGAAGAAATTAGCCAGTGACTGCTCAATCTTTTCCGGGGCATAGATCTTTCCCTGCTTGAGCCGAGAACGCAGTTCCTCCACGGTGACGTCTACGTTCACCACCTCGTCAGCCCGCTTCAGGAAACTATCCGGGATCGTTTCCCGGATCTGCGTATCCGCGGAACGGGAAACCGAATCGTTGAGCGTTTCCAAATGCTGTATGTTGACTGCGGACATCACGTTGATGCCTGCGTCCAGCAACTCCAGCACATCTTCGTAGCGCTTGCGATTTTTTGAACCTGGCACATTCGTGTGCGCCAGCTCGTCGACAATACAAAATTGAGGATGCCGCGCCAGAATGGCATCCAGATCCATCTCTTCCAGGACCACGGACCGGTAGGGGATGGCGCGCCGGGGAATGACCTCCAGGTCTTTGATTTGGTCTTGTGTATCTTTACGGCTGTGCGGCTCGATGAGCCCAATCACCACGTCGATGCCCTGCTTCCTCATGAGGTGGGCATCCTCGAGCATCTGGAACGTCTTGCCCACACCGGGAGCGGCGCCGATGTAGATGCGCAGCTTTGCCGGATCTGGGGAGGCGGGCGTGATGTCGGTCGACAGTTCTGTCATATCCCTTGTAAAGAAGAAAACACAGGCGAGAAACCGTTAGCCGACTTCGATGGGGTGGCGGGTCGCGACCGTGGTGGCGACGGGGAGGCTAAAGGTGAACGTGGCTCCGTGGCCCAGCCTGCTTTCCACCGAGACCTGGCCGCCGAGCAATTCCACTAAGCGACGGACCAGAGCGAGACCGAGACCGGTGCCTTGATCGTGTGCCCCCGCGTTAAACCGCCCAAAGATGTTGGCCAGCCGCTCTGTTTCGATGCCACGGCCCGAGTCCCGCACGGCGAATTGCACCGTTTCCTTCTGCTCCTTTGCCTGTAACAGGATGGTTCCGTTCTCCGGAGTGTACCGGATGGCATTGCTCATCAGATTGTCCATGATGCTACGCAGAGCGCGGCGATCTCCATTCACATAAGAGAGATCGGCGAACGCCTCGATTTGCACATCGATATTTTTCGCACGCACTTCCTCTCGTGTCCGGGAATAGGCATCGCGGAGGATGTCAATGGGCCGGAATCGATCCATGCGGATTTCGCGCCGTCCCGTATCGAGTTCGGAGACCTCGATCAAATCAGACATGAGGTCGTTCAGGCGCTCCGCATCTTCTTCCGCTCCGTGCAACACGTCGGTCTGCAGCGGCCGCAGTTCGCCCGCGAAACCCTGGGAGAGCGTGTACAGGCTCAAGCGCAACTGCTCCAGGGGCTGGCGCAATTTCTGCGATGCGACGCTGAGGAACCGGGTCTTAAAGCGATCGATGTCCTGCATCTCGGTGATGTCTTCGAGCACGCTCACCGCCCCCAGCAATTTACCGTCGGCATCGCGCATGGGCGTGGTGCGCAGACGATAGCTGCGTTGTCCCTCCCCCAGTTTCATGGGCAGCATGGCCGCTTCATCCTCGCTGGCGATGGACTGCCGCATTGAGACTGCGTCGCGCACTGCTCGCAGAATCCTCTCTCCTCCCGGCGTGTTGGTAAGAGCCATGCGGTCGTCGGCGGCCTCGCCCAGTACTTCCTTCGCGGCCTGGTTCAGTTTCAGCACATGCCCAGTCGCGTCGGTGACGATCACCGGCTCGAAAATCGATTGCACCACGGCATCCGAAAGCTGCTGATCCATTTGTTTGCGCCCATATTCTGTGTCGCGCAAGTCGCGTAGCCGCACCGCCATCCGGTTCAGTTCGATGGCAATGGTGCCCAGGTCATCCCGGGTGCGCCACTCAATACGTTGCTGCAATTCCCCCTGGCCAATGCGGCGAGCGGCAGCGGCCGTGCGGCGAATCGGCCGGATGATGGAAACCAGAAAGCCGATCGCGATCCCGATTCCACTGAGCAAGCAGGCAACGGTAATCATCGTGGCTTGCCGGGCCAGCGCAGCGCGCGCCTCCACGGCCGCGTTCAGGCTCCCGTGGTGATCAAGAGCGGCTGCCTGGTGAAGAGACACCGAATCGTGCAAGCCAACAGCAAGCAGAAGGGCGAGAAGGAGAACGTAACCGAAAATCAGCCTCTGATACAGCGTCAACATGAACGGCCTCTCCGCGCGTTTTCCCGAATATTATTTTGCGCCTTCCGGGCCCTGAAGCAAAGCTCCGCCGAGCCGGCAGACGCGCACCCGTGCATTGACAAAGGGACAAGGGAAGCCGGTGCTCGCCTCGGCCGGCAACACAATCCACGTGGCATCCAGGGGCTGAAGCCGGGCCAAACGCTGCTCGTCGGTGGCCCGGTTCAGTTGCTGTGTAGCCGCCGACCCCTTCCACCACAAGGCAGCAGCCTGGGGAAAATTGCTGGCGATCCCTCCGTCTTTATACCAATCGGCCACCGCGCTTCTTTCCGCTGTCGCACGGAAGCCCTGAGCATCTTCTCCGGCGCTCTCAATGTAATCGTTATCGAGCGCGAAGACTGCATCACGAGGCGTGTTATTGCGAATCCACACGAAGGCTTCTTCCCACAGGTTGCGTGGCTTCAGGCCCGGCCACTCCACATGGTTGGATTCTGGATAGGTGAACCTTTGCCCGGCGAACAGAGCTGCTATCAGTAATAAGTACATTAAGGCGCTGGCCCGCCTGTGCTGCTGGGTCAGTCTGCCCAACATTCCGCCCGCCAGCAGGACGCCGCAGAGGTAGACAAACTGGAAAACGCGCAACACCTGGAATCGCGCCAGCAGCAGGCTTCCGCTGCGATGAACAAAACAGAAGGAGATGAGCAGTGCGCAAGTGCCGAGCACCGTCGCGGTGATCGCGAGTGTGCGCGCGGTCCAGGGCAAACGGCTGCAAAAGCCGGCGAAACCCAGCAGCAAGATCGGGATCACCAGGCCCGGATACTCGTACCATTGCCAACTGGAGAGGAAAAAGTAGGAACGGCTGAGTGCCGCGCGGTTATAGGCAAGGGTAGGATTGGCAAGATGCGTCGCCAGGAAAATGGCTCCGGCGAGCAGCCATCCCAGCCCCGCCATCAGGGCCAGCACACGCCACATTCTTCGCCGGCTAAGTGCAAGCATGACCATGGTGATGGCCGTATAGCCGGCCATCAAGGGATGGAGCAGCGCGGTCAAAGCCAGCCACAAGCTGGACTCCACCCAGTTTTCGTCGAGCACGGCGGCCAGCGCGAAAAGACTGAGCGGCGTGGAAAAAGAACGTGCCGTGACATAGGGGTCCATGATGGAAAGGGAAGTGCCTGCAACGGGAAGAGTGAAACAGGTAGCTGCAAGCAAAACCGCTCCCCAACAACTGCGCTGGTCGGCGAAAATCCGCGTGGCCACCCGCCGCGCCCCCATAAGGAAAAGAAAGATCGACCCCAGATGGCAAACCAACAGCAACATTGGCAGGGATACCCACGAAAGCAGTGGAGCCAGAACATGAGCGAAGATCGAGAAACGCGTAGGCGATAAAACGAATACCGAGTCCGATCGGTACAGGCCGGGATTCGCCAGCCGCTTGATCCCAGTCACGTAAACGGCGCCATCATCCGCCAGTGGGTGGTAACCATGGATGAGAAGCACCACCGGGGTGAGCAGAGTGATCGCAGTGATGGGTGACCGGGCCAGCGCTGACCGAAGAATGCCCCAGGTCTGGCTTTTGAGACCGTGGATCCTCGCAACAGGTTTCAAATCAAGATCCCAGTCTGCCCTTTGTCATCCCCAGGAAAATCGGGCGAGGTGACGGGGCGCAGCCCCTCCCAACATTTTTGCCATATAGCGAAGAGACTGCGGCCAAAAACAAGAGTCCTGGCAACATGGAGTGAAAGCATTGGAAAAGTTCGTTTTCGGCCCATGTACGCTGGGGCGAACATGGGGCACCCGTCCAGAACCAACGACAATAGCTTGGGGCTCGGCCGCCCTCACTTTTGCTGGTAGCGTCCGAGGACATCTTCAAGCGTTACGACCCCCTCCAAAATGCCCTTGCTGGCTCGATTCTGAATGGGCAGAACCGGCCAACGGGACAGGTAGGGAATCGCGCTATCCAGAGGCAGATCCGGAAAGAGGAGGGGCATCCGGTCGGGCCGGATGGCGCGCTCCAAAAGCGTATCCGGTGTCTGCGTTGCGGCCATCGAGGTCAACTCGCCCCGATTCATGGAGTACCAGGATCCATCGCGCAGTTTCACCAGCAACATGGGCGCGTCGGAGGCTCCCAGCTGACTGGTCACCTCTTCCAGGGTTGCCGTCCCGGGGAAAACCGGCAGGTTCACCGGACGCAGCGCATCCTCTAAATGCAGAACGCTCTCCTCGCGCTGCTCCTCCATGGATGGCAGATCAAGCCCGTCCTGATGGGTGAAGGTTTCAAAAATCGGATACGGCTGCAAACTTCGGGACACCAGGTACGCGATCGTATTCGCCAGAATGACCGGAAGCACGATGGAGTAATTGCCGCTAACCTCCAGAACCATGAACACCGACGTCAACGGGACCCGTAAGAACGCCGCGAACAGCACTCCCATGCCCACCAGTGCATAGGAACCGACGGAAATGGGAAAGGCGGGGAAGAAGATCTTCTCGAACGTGCCGATCGAAGCCCCCAGCATCGCACCGATAAATAGGGTGGGCGCAAACATCCCACCCGGGGTGCCGCTGGAAAAAGAAATCGTCGTGGCCACAATCTTGAGCAAGGCAAGGGCCAGAAGAAACTTCCAGGTGAATTGGCCGTGCATTGCCTGGTCGATCACGTTGTAGCCAGGCCCCATCACCTGGGGGAAACCAAAAAACGCAATGGCCCCCACAATCAGACCCGCAATCGGTGACTGGACATAGCCGGTCCAACGGGGAAGATTGCGAAGACGAGGCCGGAGGTATCCCAGCGCCTTGGAAAAGAGCAGTGACGCGACGCCGCCGGCGACGCCAAGAACCGTATAAGCAAGAAGTTCCTGCGGGCCCCTCAGCGTGACCACGGGGATGCGAAACATCGGCTCCGCGCCCCAGAACGTGCGGGCCACGACCACACTGGAAATCGCAGCCAACACGATCGAACCAAGAACCGCCGCGCTCCACCGTCCAATCACCTCTTCCACGACAAACAGGATGGCGGAAATAGGAGCGTTGAAAGCCGCCGCCAGGCCCGCTGCGGCGCCAATCGGGGCAAACATGCGCAACCGTTCCCGCGATAGGTTGAGGCGGCGGCTGACCATGGAGGCCACACCTGCCCCGATTTGCAGCGACGGGTCTTCGGGGCCCAGCGAGAATCCACCGCCGATCGCCAGGGCTGCAGTGATGAATTTCCCGAGCACCGTTCGGAAGGAGATGTAACCGTTATAGATATAAAGCGCTGCCTTGGTCTGGTTGATGCCGCTGCCACGGGCGCCGGGAAACACCAGCTGCACCAGGACCGCGACCAGCAGTCCTACGCCCATGGGCACAAAAAACAAGCGGAACTGACCGGGGTGAGGCGAGGATCCAAGGGTCAGGACCTGGATCCAGTTGATCGCCACACGGAAGCAGACCACCATCAGTCCGGAGATCACGCCGATAAATATCGAGAGGACGAGAAAGAGCCGCTCATCCCGGTTGGGGGCCAACCTCTGCACCTCGGCAGGGTTAGGCCGGTAACGCCTCTCCGCCGCAACCTCGACCGGGTCGACTCCCGGAACCACGCCGGGAACAGGTTTCATGCCGGGCGTTTCTGTGGCCGTGCTCATTCTTCCTCCACCTGGTTGGGCGCCTGGGCAATCTTCAACAGCAAAGCATCGTCTCCGGTGGGAGCTCCACAGACTTGTTGCGTGATGAGCTCAGTATCGTAAATAAGTTGAATTTGCGTCTCGGCCAGCTCAGGATCCTTCGTGAGTTCGGCCGAAGAAACCTTCGGCGGTAACTTTTGCCACCGGTCCACCAAACCTTGCAAAGGGTCGACCGGGGGAGGAGCAGCAGCTGCCGCTTGATTTCCTTGAGGCTTGGATGGCTGGCGGGAGAAACGGGAGGCCAGGCTCTGGAGAGGGTTTGAGGAGACCTTGGGCGCAGGCGCTGCGGCTGATGGAGTGGCCGGCGCCGCAGCCTTTGCGTTGACGCACGCCGTCAGCCGCGCCATGGCAAGTGTGCGGGCGTTGAGTATGCGGGCGTCCCGTTCGGCTGGCTTTAACCGTGACGATGGATAGAGCGCCAATATCTGCGAGGCCTCGTTCAGTTGATCTCGGCTTTGCCGCAAAGCGGCAACCGCGCTCTCGTCCGCGTCTGCTTCGGTTGCCGGGAGTTCCAGGGCGCGGGCGAGATAGCGTTTTGCTTCCAAGTAACGGCCCAGTTGGAAGGCGGTCCGCCCAGCTCCGTCCAAAGCCTCGCGCAACGACGGATGGTGGTGCAGGATTGTGCGGTACACATGAAAAGCGTCGCTGGGATCCTGGGCCAGCTCCATGTTGCGGGCAATTTCAAGCTGCACGCTTATGTCGTCCGCAGGCGCGTTTCCTGACGCTACCAACAATTCGCTGCGAGCCTGGTCGAGCCGGTGATTGGCGATGAGGTAATTGATGAGCTCAAATCGAACTTCCCGCCGGCGCACATAGCCGTCGCCTTCCCAGTTGCCGTAAATCGCTCTTTGGAAATCCTCGATGGCCTGGCTTTCGTTCCCCTGCCGCGCCGCCAGCCGGGCAAGTTGCAGGTTGATGACGCCGCTGCCCTGCTGAGATTCAAGCAGCGCGTTGAAGTAAACCGTCGCTTCCTGAACCCGGCCCGCGGAGGCCAGCGCCTCAGCAAGCTTGATGGCTGTGCCGCGATCGCCCGGAGCATACGCCAGCGCGGAACTGAGGGCATCCACGGCTGCTTGCGGCTTATTGTCCCGCAAAGCCTGCTCTCCCCGTTGCAGCCAGCGGGCAGCCAGAGCCACCTGGTGAGAGGCGTAAGATTGGTAGAGATAATTGGTCAGGACGGCCAACAAAGCAGTGATTACGAACAGGGTGAACAGAGATAACGTATCTGTGAAGATCAGACGGCGTCGTCCAATCCGGTCGGCGGCGCTGAGAGGGGTCTTTAAAGCGAAAAACGACATCGCTTATTCAGTTTACTTGGATTCGATCATCCTAACTCCGTGGAGTGGCGGGGAGCGTATTCACAAATGAACCAGCACAGGGTTTCTGAAGCCAGCCTGGCGCCGATGATCAGCCTCGAAGAAAAAGAACAAGCCCTGCATGCCAGGTTGAGTTCGCTCAAAAGCGTGATCGTCGCCTATTCCGGAGGGGTGGATTCCGCTTACCTCGCTTACGCGGCACATGCAGTCCTCGGACCGCAAATGCTGGCGATCATTGCCGATTCCGCCAGCCTGGCACGCTCCCAGTTGAGTGACGCGCAGGAGTTTGCCCGCGAGCACGGCATCCCTTTGCGAACCATCGAAACCCACGAACTGGAACGGGAAGAGTATGCGGTCAACGGGCCCGATCGTTGTTTTCACTGCAAGGACGAGCTCTTCGGCATGCTGGAGCAGGAGCTTGAGCGCACCGGCTTTGCGGCTCTGGCCTATGGGCTAAACCTGGATGATGGGCAGGATTTCCGTCCCGGACATAAGGCGGCGGCGCAGCATAGGGTGGCGGCTCCGCTGGCGGAGGCCGGGCTGACCAAAGCCGACGTCCGCGCCCTCTCGCAGCGCGCAGAGTTGAGAGTTTGGGATAAGCCGGCTTCCGCCTGCTTATCGTCGCGCATGGAGTACGGCCGCCGGGTAACCCCCGAGGCGCTGCGCATGATCGAACAGGCAGAAGATTCGCTGCGCGGCCTTGGCCTTAAGCGGTTCCGGGTGCGGCACCATGGCTCCATCGCGCGCATTGAAATCGCGGAGGAGGAAATGGCAGACGTTCTACAGATGGGGAGAATGAAGGCCATGGCCAATGTCGTGCGCGCCGCGGGCTTCCGCTATGTCTCCCTGGATTGTGAAGGTTACCGCTCCGGGTCGATGAACGAGGTGCTGCCCATTGAAGTTCTGACCGGCTTTCGCAGTGGCGGGGTCAGGTGACCGGGAGCATGCGCATCGGTTACCTGGAATGCTTTGCTGGAATCAGCGGCGACATGCTCATGGCCGCACTGGTTGATGCCGGCGCCCCCATCGATCTGCTGCAGCGCACCGCGGCTTCGCTCGGTCTGGGCGCTGAACTACAAGTCACCCGCGTGAGCCGCAGCGGTATTGAGTCCACCAAAATCGATGTCATGGTCGGTGGCCGCCTGCATGAGCCGGTCCAGCCCTCCGGGCCGATCGAGCACGAGCACGACCATCATCACCACGACCATGAGCACCAGCCTTCCACGCATCACCACCCCCATGAACATGAACACGGCCGCAGCCTTCCAGAGATTCGCCACCTGCTCATGCATGCGGACATGACAGGGCGTGCTCGCGATCTCAGCCTGCGCGCCTTTACCTTGTTGGCCGAAGCCGAGGGTCGCATCCATGGCGTTCCTGCGGAGAAGGTTCACTTCCATGAAGTGGGTGGGATCGACGCCATTGTGGACATCGCCTGCTCCGCGGCGGCAGCAGACGCTCTCGACCTGGACGCTTGGTATTGTTCCCCAGTGAACGTCGGCAGCGGTTTTGTGAACTGCGCCCATGGTCGATTCCCGGTACCCGCCCCGGCCACGGCGGAGCTGCTCAAGAACCTGCCGACCTACTCCGCGCACGTGCAGGCAGAACTGGTCACTCCCACCGGCGCTGCTTTGCTGCGGGCATTGGATTGCCGCTTCGAATCGACTCCCGTGATGCGCACCCAGGCGATTGGCTACGGCGCCGGAACGCGCAATCCGGAGCGTTTTCCCAACGTGCTGCGGGTCAGCATCGCCGAAGTGGCGCAGCCATCACCGTCGGTTGGGGAAAAGGTTACGGTCCTGGAGTGCGCGGTGGACGACCTGAGCCCACAACTCCTGGCTCATACCGCGCAGTTGGCGTTAGAGCGTGGCGCTCTTGACGTGATGAGCGGACCGGTAACAATGAAAAAAGGACGCCTGGGAACCCTGCTGACGGTGCTGTGCAAGCCCAGCGATGCTAACCCTCTGCAGCAGCTGATTTTCCGTGAGACCACCACGCTGGGCATCCGGGTGCGAGAAGAAAATCGTGTCATCCTGGCCCGCGAAATCACTCCGGTGGAAACGGACTTTGGCGTGATTCAAATCAAGACTGGCTCCTGGCAAGGCGAAGAGTGGAATGTAGCGCCTGAGTTCGAAGACTGCCGCCGTGCGGCTGCGGCGTTCGATGTACCGCTGAAGACGGTGATGCAGGCGGCACTGGCCGCATGGCGCACACGGCAGATGGGGCTCGATTCCGCGCGCACAACCCAGGAGGCTGGGTCCCGATCATGAAGACAGAGTCCATTCTCGAGATGTTGCAGCGGGTGCGCGACGGCGGCCTGCGTCCGGAAGAGGCGATGGAGCGCCTCTCGAACCTGCCCTACGAGGAAGCGGGGTTCGCCAAGATTGACCATCATCGCCAACTCCGAGTCGGCCTGCCCGAGGTCATCTACGCGGGCGGCAAGACGGCCGAGCAGGTAGGGGAGATTTTCTTTCGCATGGCCGCGATGGGAGGCGATGTGATGGCCACGCGCGCCGATGAGGCCGCGTTTGCTGCGGTGAAAGCGCTTGTCCCGGAGGCACAGTATCACGCTGTGGCGCGCGTGATCGCGTTGCGCCAGACACCCCTCGATGGCAATCAGCGCAGCGGTTCGCTGGCCGTGCTTTGCGCGGGAACCAGCGATCTTCCGGTTGCGGAGGAAGCCGCCGTGACCGCCGAGGTCATGGGCGCCCAGGTGCGCCGGATCTACGATGTCGGCGTCGCCGGCCTACACCGGTTGCTTGCGCACCGGGAGATCCTGCGCGAAGCCGAGGTCGTGATTGTGTGTGCCGGCATGGAAGGCGCGCTTCCCAGCGTCGTCGGGGGCATGGTGGGAGCGCCCGTGATCGCGGTCCCTACCAGCGTGGGTTATGGCGCCTCGTTTGGGGGCATTGCCGCGCTGCTGGGTATGCTGAATTCCTGCTCGCCCAATGTCACGGTGGTGAATATCGACAACGGGTTCGGCGCCGCCTACGTAGGTTGTATGATTCTGCGGCGAATCCATATCGGGGCCCGGGAGCACTCTGTGTATAACCAGGTGGGTTGATTTTCCGGTTGCCCGCATTTGCACCAAAAATGTATCTTATATTCTCCTCAGGAGAGTCATGGCATCCACTGTTTGGAAGGGCTATATCTCGTTTGGCCTGGTGTCGGTGCCGGTGCGCCTGTACGCCGCGGCGCGTGAACAGCACGTTAGTTTCAACCAGATCCACGAACCCTGCGGCTCTCGCATCAAGCAGCAGACCTTCTGTCCGGTTTGTGACCGCGTAGTGGAGCGGAACGAATTGGTGAAGGGCTACCAGGTCGACCGCGACAGCTATGTACTGGTCTCCGGCGATGAGCTCAAGACCCTGGAAGCCGATTCATCGGAAGCGATGGAGATTGCCCAATTCGTCAGCCTGGAAGAGGTTGATCCGATCTACTACGAAGCGTCGTACTACTCTGCCCCTGAAGATCCAGGCAAGCGGGCCTATGGTTTGCTGCTCCAGGCAATGGAGAAACTGAACGTAGCCGCCATCGCCAAGGTGACGCTGCATCAGCGCGAGCAGATCGTCCTGATGCGGCCTTATCACCAGGGCATCGTTTTACACACGCTGTATTTCCCAGCCGAAGTGCGGGAGATCGCCGAATACGGCAAGACTGAAACCATGAACCTGCAGAAGCCGGAGATGGATCTCGCCGAGCAGTTCATCCGCCAGTTGACGGCCAACTTTGAACCAGAACAATACAAGGATGAATACCAGCAGCGGGTCCTGGAGCTTATCGACACCAAGCGCGCCGGTCTGGTTATCGCTGGTCAGCCACCAAAGCCCAAACTGGCGCCCGTGATCGATCTGATGGAAGCTCTCAAGAAGAGCATTGCAGAGCGGGGCGGTGCGGCGGCTTCGCCGGTAATCGTGGAAGCGGACAAGAAGAAGGCTCCCAAATCCGCTCCCGCAACGGACGCCAAGCCAGCTCGCCGCCGGAAGACGGGTTAAGTTCTCCTCCGAAACGCCGATGTTCTCGACAACAGCTTTTTGTTGTTGAGTTAGACCTTGACGCAAAAATCTTAATCGTTTAAGACTGTTAAGGGCCCCTCTGTAGATAAAGTAGCTACGGCGCGTGATGTCCCTATGATTAAAGTCCGTCTGGCCGGCTTAGCGATGCTGCTGCTCTGCAGTCTCGCCTGGGCGTGCTACGGCCAAAACGCTCCGGAGCGGCAGCCTGGAAGTATCAGCGGCAGGGTTCTCGATGTGAATAATGGTGTGGTCCTGGGTGCGCAGGTGACATTGGTTGCCTCCGATGGCTCGGCTAACCGCACAGCGTTGTCGGACGATGCGGGCGAGTTTAGCTTTTCTGGACTGGCACCCGGAAACTTCAAGTGCACGGTTACTTCGACCGGCTTCGAGCCCTGGGCCTCTTCCCAGATCGCCTTGTCCCCTGGCGAGAAGCTGATATTGCCGGAGTTCCACTTGTCCCTTGCGCCCACCACCACGGATGTTCAGGTCACGGTGACCCAACTCGAGATCGCCACCGAACAACTACAGGTTCAGGAGCAGCAGCGTGTACTGGGCATTTTTCCTAACTTTTACAGCAGCTACATTTGGGACGCGGCGCCGCTGTCTTCCGGGCAAAAGTATCAGCTTGCGGCGCACGCGCTGGTAGACCCTTTTTCCTTTGTAGGGACGGGCGTTTTCGCTGCTGCCGAACAGTGGCAAAATACCTTTCCCGGCTATGGTAAGGGCGCCAAAGGTTTTGCCAAGCGATATGGCGCAGCCTACGCGGACGAAGCGCTGAGCAGGATGCTTGGCAGTGCAGTGCTGCCTTCACTGCTGCACCAGGATCCGCGATATTTTTACCGTGGCACGGGGAGCAAAAGAGCGCGTGCGTTCTACGCCATCTCTCAAGCCGTTATCTGCAGAGGAGACAACGGAAGGATGCAGCCAAACTACTCCTACGTGCTGGGAAGCTTTGCCGCAGGAGGTATTTCCAACCTCTATCATCCTGCTGGTGATCGCGGAGTGGGCCTGACAATCGGCAACGGCTTCCTCAACGTGGGCGCGCACGCGATCGACAATCTGGCGAGGGAGTTCCTGTTCCGCAAACTCACACCAAAAGTACCGGACTACGCGCAAGGTAAGCCGTAATACGCCCACCTCGAAGGATGACAAGTCCCTGCGGGAAGGCTGACCTTAGCCCAGGACGCTAGTCCTGGGTGGGAATTGAGTGACGACCCAGTCCCGCAGGGACGACTGAACATAAACCACAACTTCTTCCTGGAAAACCTTCAGCCGTCCCTGCGGGACTCAATCATGTTGCATGTTGTATCCAGGGCTAGCGTCCTGGGTTAAGGTCAGCCGTCCCTACGGGACTTGGCGCCATGGGGACAACGCAAATCCTGGCAGCTAACACCACCAATGTGATCCAGAGAAGATCCGCTACGAACAGATGCGTAATCTGCAGCCATAGAGGAGTAAGCAGCAGCACGTCCGCGATGCCGAGGACGCACTGCAGGACCAGCAGCGACAGCACTCCAACCGCGAGTTTTCGTTCGCTTGGGCGGGTGACGCCGCGCAACAGTAGCCAGCAGATAAAGAGCCCGGCTATGACCGCGGTGACCGGGTGAAGCAAGCGCAACTGCTGCAACCAGCTGTTCCCACTGGAGAAATCCTGTGCCAGTGCGGCGCGCACGGAGGTAGCAGGGAAGAGCGTGTCACTCAGTGCAGCCAGCGTTCCGCTCATCCCGACCAACAGGATGGCCACCAGTCCAGCAACAGCCTGCGGCAGTTGTGTAAAGCGGACGGTCTGCCGGCGGAAGATCTCGCCGCTCGAGAGGAAGTGCGCGCACAAGGCGAGTGCGCCCAGCAGCAGCAGAGTGTTGGCCAGATGTAGCGAGAGATAAACCGCCCGAGCGGGCGAGCGGTTGTCCGCGGTGAGCCGCAATAGAACCAGCAGGGCGCCGAGCAGCGCTTCGTTGAAGATGAGGACAGTCGCCGCGACCACGGCGAAGCGAGCCAGGTGTCCTGCCACTGTGCGGCGAAATACCCAAACCAGCAGCAGCAGAATCGCAATCACCGTAACGCCGCTCATCATGCGGTGGGCCAGCTCGATCAGCGTTGCCAGCCGCGGATGAGTTTGCACAACCACCCCATTGCATAGCGGCCAATGATCGCCACACCCGGCGCCGGAGCTGGTGGCGCGCACCACGGCGCCCTCGAGAACAACGGCTACGTTGTATCCCAGAACGATCCAGGCAAAACTCGGCAGCAGGGTTGAGGTGCGCGGGGTCCTGGGTGCGGCGGTAGCCGAAGCGGGAAGGGCGTGGGCAGAACTCATCGATACCCCTCTTCCATCTTACCCGGCCAACTCCTTGGCGCGTTGTGTCGCCCGCATCACGGCTTTGATCAGGGTGACGCGGAGACCGCCCTCTTCCAATTCCAGGATGCCGTCGATGGTGCAGCCGGCAGGGGTGGTGACTGCGTCCTTGAGCAGTGCCGGATGGTAGCCGGTCTCGAGCACCATCTTGGCGGCGCCGAACGTAGTCTGCGCGGCCAACAGGGTCGCGACGTCGCGCGGAAGGCCGACCTTGACCCCGGCTTCCGCGAGCGACTCGAGGATGATGTAGATAAACGCAGGCCCGCAGCCGGAAAGGCCGGTGACGGCGTCCAGGTGCTTTTCTTCCACTACCACCGTGCGCCCGACGGTAGCGAAGAGATAAGCAGCGCGGTCCAGTTGTTCCTGGGTGGCGTATTGTCCACGGCTGAGCGCAGCGATGCCGGCTCCCAGCATAGAGGGAGTATTGGGCATTGCCCGAACCACCCCGATCTCCATGTCCGCAGCATGTTCGATCGCAGTCGTCCTCACCGAGGCGGCAATCGACATCAGCAATTTGCTCGGGTTGAGCGCGGGACGAATCTGGCGGACGACCTCGGGAACCGTGATCGGCTTGAGTCCGATCAGGATCAGATCTGCTGATTGCGCCGCGGCTACATTGTCTGTCGATACATCGACCCCCCACTGGGCAGAGAGCTGCCCGGCTCGTTCCTCGTGTTCTACCGTGGCCACGATCTGTTCCGGCTCAAGCACCTTTGACTTGAGAAAAGCCTGGAGCAGAATGCCGCCCATTTTCCCGGCTCCCAGGATGGCTACCTTAACGCCGGCCAGCGGTTGGCTGGCTGTGAATCCGCCCATGATGTCTCCTCTTACTTTTGTGCTTTTTGCTGTGCGATCCAGTTGTCGACGCGCTGCTCCAGGGTATCGAGGGGCAGCGCACCCGAATCCAGTACCTGATCGTGGAAGGCGCTCAGGCTGAACTTGTCGCCCAGGGCCTGCTGCGCTTTGGCCCGTAGCTCCAGGAACTTGAGTTGTCCTACCTTATAACCGAGAGCCTGGGCCGGCCAGGCGATATAGCGATCGACTTCAGCCTGTACACCGGTTTCCTCGACTGCCGAATGGTCATGGAAGTAGTCGACCATCTGCTGCCGCGTCCAGTGCTTCGAATGGACGCCGGTGTCCACCACCAGGCGAACGGCGCGCCAGATATCGCCTTCCAGGCGTCCGTAATCGCTGTAAGGATCCTGATAGAAGCCGACATCCTTGCCCAGTTGCTCGGCGTAGAGACCCCACCCCTCGGTGTAAGCCGTGTAGCCGAGGTATTTGCGAAACTCGGCAACGTCGGTCAGCTCCTGCGCGATGGATATCTGCAGATGATGCCCGGGAAGCCCTTCATGATATGCCCGGCTCTCAACATCGGCGAGCGATCGAGTTTCAAACTGATACGTGTTGACATACACCGTGCCCGGCCGGGAGCCGTCGGGCGAGCCATGTTCGTAATAAGCTGCCGCCTGATCCTTTTCTACATAGGAAGGCACTGGCACGACGACCACCGTAGCCTTGGGAAGACGCCCGAAAAGCTGCGGTAGTTTCGGGCGCATGCGGTCCAAATAACCGCGGTAGGCGTCCAGGAGCTGGTCTTTGCTGGTTGGAAAAAGCTTAGGGTTATGGTTCGCGGCATTCTGCAGCGCTTTGATATCCGCGAAGCCCAGTTTGTGAGCAATGGCCAGCAGCTGCTCCTCATCCTGCTTTACCTGGTCGAGACCGATCTGATGGATCTGGTCCGGTGTCAGGTCGGTGGTGGTGCTTTGCTTCACCAGGAAGCGATAGTAGGCATCGCCATCGGGGAGAGCCCATATTCCAGGGTCGTTCCGTCCCGCGGGAATGTATTGTGCCTTGAGAAATTTGCCGAACCGGACATACGCAGGCGCCACCTGTCCGGTGATCGCAGCTAACAGTTCTTCCTTGATGCGCGCTTGTTGGGTGGTGGAAACCGAAGCAGGAAACTTCTTGAGCGGCTGCGCGAACGGTCCGTCTTCGGGTTTTTGATTGGCGATGGCGTTCACTTGCGCCAGCACTTTTTCCATCAGGTAAGCAGGCGGCTCGCGATGGTCATCCATGCCGATCGACATATCGTCGGTGACCTGCTGAAAGGCGAGGGGGACTTTCTTCAACCGCGCGATGTAATCGTCGTAGTCCTTGACGGAGGTGAACGAGAGTAGAGCGACAAGCTGGGGAAGAGAGACTTGCAAACCGTCGAACTGGGTGACCGGCATCTCCCACGGCTTGAAACGGGCTTCCTGCTGATTCTGGATCAGTTCGTGCACTAACAGGTCTTTGCTCAGCTGCTCCTGGGTGGACATGCCGGTGGTATCCACTTCAGCCAGTCGAGTGAGAAAGCCTCGTCCGCGCGCGAGCGAATCGTTATAGGCCTGTATGGAGTAGTCCTCCAGCTGATCGTTGTACCGTTTGTCACCAATGGAAGAGGCAAACTCCGGTTCGTGCTTGAGTTGATCTTCCCAGTAATCGGAGAAAATGGCATTCAGCGTTTTTACGCGACTGGTAAGGGGGAGGTCCTGCGCTGCGCCTCTGGGGACTGTAAGCGGGAGGAAGACGCAAAGAATAGCGGTGAGGCTGGTTATACGTGACAAACGGATTCCTGAGGTTGCTGGAAGCTGGGCCCCGGATTCCAGTGTGAGTGGTGAGGTTGCGAACCGACACCCAACGACTGGATGGGCTCCACACAAAGGAATCAAGGTCTATGCGCAGTGTATCGACAATTCGGCTGGGCGAACAGGGCGGGGCAGTCGGCAATCGAGTGAAGAAATCAGTCGTGGTGCGAGATCGCCGGCGCCGCCACCATTTCTTCGTGCTTTACATCGGGAGACTGCATGGGCATGGCGAGGTCGGCTTCGAGCATGCGATAGAGCGTGGACCTGCTGATACCGAGTTTGGAAGCGGCGCGGGCTTTATTGCCATCGCACAACTTGAGCACCTGGAGAATGTGGCGGCGGATCACTCCGTCGAGCGTGAAGTTTTCGGGCAAGGCGGGCTCGCCGTCTTTGCTGCCGGCTGGCTCGAGTGGCAGGATAACCAGATCGATCGGACGGAGCCACTGTGCTTCGCTGGATAGGCATGCCGCGCGTACGACGCTTTCCAATTCGCGTACGTTCCCTGGCCACAGGTGGCGCAACAGAATAGGAAGAGACCCGGGACCGAGACCCTGCAATGGCCGCTGCTGCTCCCGGGAGACGGTATCGATGAACATCTGCACCAGTGCCGGGATATCTTCTTTGCGATCGCGGAGAGGGGGCAGGGAGAAGGAAACGGCGCTTAAGCGATAGTAAATTTCCGGCAAGAAGGCGCCCGCAAGCACCTGGGCACGCAGCGATCTGCGGGCGGTGCAGATTACCTGCGAGGGAGAGGGCTGCACGCCCTGTTTTTCGGCCGAAAGAGACGTTTCGAACGAACGTATGTAGCGGAGAAGCTGCGCCTGGGGCGCAGCTGTCAATTCGTCAATATTGCGGAGCAGCAGGACGCCTTCGCCTGCACGGCGAACGGCAGCGCGCAGAGCCTCGGAACGAGACTCGCTGTTGTTGGGGTCGTCGGCCAGGAGCAGGCCCGACGCCTCTTCCGCCACCAGTGGGCCCGCGGAAGCATGCCGCGCCTGGATATGTCTGGCCAGCAGGTGTTTCCCCGTGCCCGCTTCCCCTTCAATCAGAACCAGCCGTACCCGCGGGCCGATCTGCTGCAGTTGCTCACTCACCCGGCGCATGGCCAACGATCGCGAGACTAACTCGGGCAACGGGCCGCCCGGAGGCCGGCGCGAAGGCGACCAACGACCTTGTTCCCGGGGCGACTGCAATGGCTGATTGATCATTCCTTGCTCCTCGACTGCGCCATAAACAAGCTTTGAAAGCGCTCTTAGCGGTTTATCGGCGATGCAGTCGAAGAGTTGAGGGGAGGATATGAGGAGGTAACAGGATTGCGAAAAGCCGTTTCAAGTGAGAGGGATGGCACTGGGTAAGGCCCAGCACAAACCATGCGGCTTGCAGCTAGTGTGCTCGACTAAGGTTTGTATAGTTGGCCATCCGAAGATAAGTCCCGCAGGGACGGCTGAAGATCGTCCAGGATTGTTTCACGGTAGATTTTCAGTCGTCCCCGTTCGACAAGCTCAGGGCAGGCTCTGCGGGACTTTTCGATTTGCACTTGAAGACCCAGGACTGCGTCCTGGTCTAAGGTGAGCCGTCCCTACGGGACTAGGACAATGGCGGCGCTGTCTCGACCCGGCGTTCAGGCTTTGGGTTGCCGCGTCCCGGAAGAGGCTGAGTCGGAAGCGATGATTCCGTCCCGGATGTAAACCACGCGGTGGGCGTACTCCGCGATGTCCGGCTCGTGGGTGACCAGGATGATGGTGTTGCCTTTAGCCTGCAGCTCGTCAAAGAGCGCCATGATCTCATCGCCGGTCTTCGAGTCCAGGTTGCCGGTCGGTTCATCCGCCAGGATGATCGAGGGCCGATTCACCAGCGCCCGTGCGATCGCCACACGCTGGCGTTGACCGCCAGACAACTCATTTGGCTTATGGTTCATGCGCTGCTCGAGGTTGACCGAGCGCAGTGCTGCCTTGGCCCGCTCGATTCTCTCCTCCGCAGGCGTGCCGTTGTAGATCAGTGGCAGTTCCACATTGTGCAAAGCGGTGGCGCGCGCCAAAAGATTGAAGGTCTGGAAAACGAAGCCGATTTCGCGATTGCGAATACGCGCCAGCTCATCGTCATTCAATTCACTGACCAGGTGACCGTTCAGCCAGTACTTTCCTTTGCTCGGTGTGTCCAGGCAGCCGATCAGGTTCATCAGCGTCGACTTGCCCGAGCCCGAGGGACCCATGATGGCCACGTATTCATTGTGCTGGATGCGCAGGTTGATGCCGCACAGAGCGTTCACCACCTGATCCAGACCCATGGTGTACGTCTTCCACAGATCGTCGACCACGATGACCTCTCCCTGGGCGCCTTCACGGGCCATGTCGGCTTGCGTTGCACCGGTGGTTTCGAGTGCCATCTTTCGCTCCTGTCTCGCGGTTGTTACGCTTAGGAAGATTCTGTGCTCTGGGTTGCCGCTGCATTATCTCGCTTTAATTTGACGTCGTTCTTGAGGGTGCGCAGCACTTTGTACGGTCCAATGACGATTTCATCGCCTTCTTTCAGCCCACTGGTGACTTCAATGTCGGTGGCTCCCGTAATACCGGTGGTGACAGGGACAAACTGCGATTCAATCTTGCTGCCATGCGAGCGCAACAAGAAAACACCCTGGGTGCCCGGATCCTGAACGCTGGCCGGAGGTGCATCTCCGGTAGAGGCTGCGTTCACCGTCTGCATCGTGGCGCCCGGCTTCAAGGACGCCGCCGTGCGCATGGCCAGCGCCTGAATAGGGATGGTCAAAACATTTTGCCGGCGCGCGGTCGTAATCTTGGCCGTGGCCGAGAGTCCCGGGCGCAATTCCGGGGGCGGGTTCAGGAGCGTGACGACAACTTTGAAGTCCTTCGCCTCCTCGGTGCCGGTGGTGCTCTGGCTGGTGGCGATGCCGGTGGAACGCAGAATCGCCTGGTCGCCCACTTCGGTCACTTTTCCGGGGAAGATCTTGCCGGGAAGAGCGTCTACCGTCACGTCTACTGGCTGGCCCATGGCGACGTTCACGATATCGGTTTCGTCGACCTTGACTTCCGCGGTTATGACGGACAGGTCGGCCAAAGTCATCAGGGTGCTGCCCTGGGCGTTTTGAATGCCCACCACGACGGTTTCGCCTTCTCGCACCGGCATATTGGTCACGATGCCATCGAAAGGGGCGATACTGACGGTTTTGTTCAGCGCATCGATGTTGCTGGTTAATGTGGCTTTGGCGGTGCCCAGCTTTCCGCGAGCGGATGCGGTCTGGGCCCGCGATTGCACCAGCGCCGCTTTGCTCTGCGCCAGGGTGGCGACGTCGGTGTCGTAGGCTGCCTTCTTCGAGTCATATTCCGATTTGGCGATGAGCTCTGCCTTATACAGGGCCTGTGCCCGTTGCCAATCCAGCAGCTTTTGCTGGAGGTCGGCTTCGGAGTGGGCTACCGTCGCTTCCGCTGTTTTCTCCGCCGCCAGGTAGGAAGATATGTCGGTATCCGCGGACCGGATACTGGCTTCCTGTGCTTCCACGCCGGCCTTGGCTTGCACGCTTTCGACGGTAGCCAGGACCTGCCCACTCTTCACGTGATCGCCTTCCTTCACGTACAAGTGGGTGATGCGGCCGAAGGAGGTAGCTCCGATGTTGACGTAAGTCTTGGGTTTGATCTGGCCAGTCCCGCTGACGATGGAGACCAGATTTTGCCGAACCACCTTGGCAGTAAGCACCTTGGTATAGCCGGATTGGGCGCGAACGATGGTGAAACCGGCAATTCCCGCCGCCACCACGACCGCACCTGAGATGATCAGGATTTTCTTGAGTTTCATGGGTAGCGGTGCACTCCGCCCTCGCCTACATCATACGTTGACCGAGGGTGCGGGGTTCCCCGCTTTTCGCTCCGGGTACCTCAATTTTCGGTTACCGGAGAACCCCTGCCGGGCCGGAAGATAAGGGCCAAAAGCATTCCCCGCTTGAATTCGCGGTTACCGAACCTTAAACTTGTTGTGCCGTACGGGGAGTATCGCGCAACCTATGCTAAGGGTTAATTCCACCCTTTTTCTGCTCTTGTCGTTGGGCCTGCCATCCATGGTCGTTGCACAAACTGCGCCGTCGCAGGCGAGCACGCCGAGTACTTCTTCTAACGCTGCCCAAGATACGCAGACCACCCCGAGCAATCAGGATCCGCTGAAAAGGCCGCTGAACGACAAGGAAAAGTTCAAGCAGCAAAAGGAACTGAGAAACGAGCTCAAGGGACCCTACAAGAAGTGGGTCGACGAGGACGTTCGCTGGATCATCACCGACCAGGAGCTAAAGGCGTTTAAGAGTCTTTCGAACGATGAAGAGCGGGACAACTTCATCGAGCAGTTCTGGCGCCGGCGCAACCCGGACCCCGATTCTCCTGAAAACGAATACCGCGAAGAAAACTACCGCCGCATCGCTTATGCCAACGAGCATTTTGCCGCCGGCAAGCCGGGTTGGAAGACTGACCGCGGGCACATGTACATCGCCTACGGCAAGCCGGACAGCATAGAATCTCACCCCAGCGGCGGCTCCTATGAGCGGCCCATGGAAGAGGGCGGGGGCGAGACCTCGACCTTCCCCTTTGAAACCTGGCACTACCGGTACATCGAGGGTATCGGCGAGAACATCGATATCGAGTTTGTCGACACCTGCATGTGCGGCGACTATCACATGACCCTGGACCGGTCGGAGAAGGATGCCCTGCTGCACGTGCCGGGAGCCGGCGCGACCCTGGGCGAGCAGATGGGAACCTCGAAGCGGACGGACCGCTTCAACGGCGGCCTGGAGAACCTGGGCGGAGGCCCCATGGCCAGCTCAAACCAGGCTAAGGAGTTTGACCGCCTGGAGCAGTTCTCTAAGCTGCAGGCTCCGCCGGTGGTCAAGTTCAAGGATCTGGAATCGTTCCTGGTGAACCACAAGGTGCTCAGCGGACCATTCTTCCCCTTTGAGGTCCGCACCGATTACGTAAAGGTCACTGAGGATACGGTGCTGGTCCCCTTGACCCTGCAGATCAGAAACCGCGACATCACCTTTAATACCAAGGACGGAGTCGCCAAGGGCGAGGTGAACGTTCTGGGGCGCATCGCGACCATTACCGACCACGTGGTGCAGACCTTTGAGCAGACCCTGGAAGTGGAAGAGCCGAGCGAATTGCTGGGCAAGGCGCTCGACCAGGCCTCGGTCCACTGGTGGGCTTTGCCTCTCAAGCCGGGCCGGTACCGGGTGGATATCGCCATCAAGGACGTAAACAACCCGGACCACGTGGGTACGTGGGCGCAGGGCATCGTGGTGCCCAAATATGACGACGAAAAGCTTTCCGCGTCCTCGCTGATCCTGGCCGACAAGATGGAGCAGGTGCCCACCAAGCAGATCGGCACCGGGCAGTTCATTCTGGGTAATACCTACGTCCGGCCGCGGGTCAGTTCCGGGCCCTTGGTGGCGGTCAATTTCCACCGCAACCAGAAGCTGAATTTCTGGATGCAGATCTATAACCTGGCGATCGACGACAAGAGCAAGCAAAATGCGGCCACCATTCAGTACCAAATCACCGATATGGCGTCTAACAAGGCGATCCTGGATACGTCGGAGACCAGTGCTGCTTTGGGAGACAACAGCATCAACTCCGACCAGTTGACGGTGAGGAGATCGGTACCCCTGGCCAGCCTGCAGCCGGGCAAGTACCAGGTGACGATCACGGTGAATGACCACGTATCCAAACAACAGGTGGCACAATCGGCCCCGTTTACGGTTGACTAGGCCTCTGATAAGCTCAAAAGGGTAACGTGACTGGCCGGAACCGGGCGGTCTGGCCATCGCAGGATTGGGTTACTGCAATGCGTTTGAGTGAGTAGCGTATTGAGTGCGTAAAAGGTATTGCCAAATCGCAGCACTGATGGTGATGACCGTGGCCGGACTTTTGTCCGCCTCGGCCGCGCCTTTACCTGGAAGTGTGAGCGGAGTAGTGCGCGACGCACGGGGTACTCCGCAACTCGGCGCGATGGTCGAGTTGATGGCAGCCAATGCCACCGTAGTTGCCAGGGTATATACCAATGCTCGCGGTGCTTTCAGCTTCGACCACATTTTCCCCGGGACCTATCAGATAAAAGCAACCGGCGATTCCTTCCTTCCAACGTTACGGGAAGACCTCAAGCTTGGTTCCCGCAGCAAACTGGTTGTGAATCTCACTCTGAGCACATTGTTTGAGGCCATTCAATGGCTACCGGCTCGGCCCAAGTCGCCTGATGAGCCAAGTGACGATTGGAAATGGACCTTGCGTTCTTCCAGCAATCGTCCTTTGTTGCGATTACTGCAGGATGGCCCGCTGGTAGTGCTTTCCGGCGATGACCACGGTTCGGGTCCTCAGTTGGCGGCCCGCGTCGAAGTCTCTGGTCCGTCGCGGGAGTTTGGCCAGGGCGGTCCGCACCATGCATTTGCCGTGGAGCGCTCGAGCGCGGTGGGTGGCCATCTGATTCTGCGGGCTAACCTGAGTCCACAGCCGGAGCAGAGTTCGGAGTACATGGCCGGATATCAATTGGCTCTTGGGCCGGAACGTCAGATTCGCAACGTAATCAGCGTGCAGCAGATGAACGCAGTGGAAGGCGCAGGCAGCCAGGGTTTTTACGCGCTACGGTTGCGTAGCGCCGAGGCGGTAAACCTGGGCCCGAATGCTTCCATGGAACTGGGCAACGAGGTGCAGTCGGTGCACGGCGCTTCCCAGACCACTTCCAGCCTGCCGTTCGTGAACGCCTCCTGGCATGATGACGGGATCAGCGTTTCGTATCGCGCGGCTACTTCACCGGAGATGCAGAATGCCGGGAACGTGGCCGACAGCGCCACCCTTGCGCCGATGTTTTCTGAAGAGAGCGGCAGGGTGCATATTCAGCATGGCCTCCATCAGGAATTGCGGTTTGAGGACAACACGGAATCGCGTCGAGCCCTGGTGGCTTTCTATGAAGATGAAATCCAAAGCCCCGTGATCGGCGGCGGCGGATGGGTATCGCAACAGGATCTGACCACGGGAGACATCGTGTACGATCCGGTTTCGCAAGGCTTCCGCGTCACCGGCCCTGGCTACACGACCGGTGGACTCAGCGCTGTGGTTGCGCAAAAAGTGGTAGGGTCCACCTGGGCGACGCTCTCGTATGCGAATGGCAAGGCGCTTGCCTTCGATGGTCCGGAGTCTGAGGTCAGCCTGGACGAGGCGGTGCAACGATTGACCCAGCGCAGAACAGAAGCTGTCACCGCATCGCTGGATGGTCGCGTAGTGCGCACGGGAACCACGTGGCGTACTTCCTACCGCTGGCAACCTGTGAACACGGTGACCCCGGTTGCTGTGTATGACAGTTTCGGGCAGGGTGCGTATCTCAACATACTGGTACGCCAACAGATCCACTGTGGCCATTTGCTACCTAATGGAACCGAGGCGTTGGTGGATGTTCGTAATCTCCTGGCGGAAGGATATCGGCCCTTCCTGACGCGTGATGGCAGTACGCTCTACTTCGCTCAGAGCGAGCGATCGATCCAAGGCGGTCTCTCCTTCTCGTTCTAACTTCATCCCATCCTGTAGCAGCGCCGATTATGTTATATTTTGCTTGGGAATGGACGCGCTTGATGCGCTTTTACCCCGAGTGTTGCTGAACATTCGGCCTTCCCAGCCCCTCCCGGACGCGTAGCTCAACTGGCAGAGCATTCGACTCTTAATCGACAGGTTGGTGGTTCGATTCCACCCGCGTCCACCATGCCGAGCGCGGAGACGGTTTAAAGAAACAAACGTCGCATCGCTAAGGAACTGCCTCGAATCGTGCGCGAGCTGGTGGCGAGAGCAGCTGATCCTCCTGCGCTCTATCGCTGGAATGTCGCGTTGTTCCATGCCGGACACACATCGCAGGGAAACTTGTGACGCGAAGCGCGCAGAAAGAGACACCGTACATCCTAGCCATGAAACGAATTGGATTTAGCAGCTGAGGGTGGCTTACTCCCGGCGAGGGGCTGACAGCGCCCCCCGAAGGCTATATTCATAAACGACGGAATGTATGCCGCACTACGCCAAGCTCAGTGTTGGGTAACCGTCCCCGTACTGACGAGAGCGTCAATGACGGCAGGTAGCACCGTGAGAGGAAAGGAGCTGGTGGGAACGTTGCTGTTTGCAACCATGGTGAGCACCGCGTCATATTGTGGCCAGTAAGTGAAGACGACCCGGTCGGCCAGCGTCTCACCCTCGTAATACCAGATCAGGCCCTTGAACTCGGCCAATGAGTAATTCTCATCCAGGCCGAGCCCGTAGCCCTGATCGTCACCGTCGTGGGGAACTGCAAGCGGAAGTCCAGTCTTGGTGGAAACCAGGGTCTGCATTTCGTCAAGTTGAGCCTGGGGCATCACGCGGCCCCCGAACAAAGCCCGGTACCATTCGGCGAGATCGCCGAGGTTCGAAATAATGCCTCCTGCCGGACCAGCCCATGACAGGTTCTGGGCACGCACATCCTTCCCGAGCAGGGGCGCCAATACACTGGTTGTCTGCCCTTCCGGTTGGTAGGGGAGGACGGTGGGATCGTTAAAGAAACCTGCGGGCATGCGGTCGAGCACATACCGGGGCGTCTCGCCGTAATAATAGTAGGTATTGGTCAGGTGCAAAGGCTTCAGGATCATCTTCTCCAGCGCCTCTTTATAAGACATGCCGGAAGCTTTCTCTATGATGAGGCCGGCAAGGAAATAACCCGTGTTGGTGTAGCGCCAGCCGGTGATCGGCGGCAGTTGAACGCCATCATCAGGGTCGACCGCAGCGATAAGCTGGTGCGGCGTGAACTGGTAATCAAGATTGAGCATCTTTTCGGCAATCGTTACAGTCGAGTCGTAAGACGGAATATGGCTTGTCATGTTCAACAACTCGCGGATAGTGATGGAGTGCCACGCCGCGTATTGTGGAAGCCAGTCGCCGACGGTCTGATCGATGTTCAACTTGCCTTCCGCTTCAAGCTTGAGGATGAGCGCTGCGGTGAAGCTTTTGGTGTTGCTCCCGATTTGGAAAAGTGAGTCCGGTGTCATGGGATTTTGATGTGGCAGCCCGTCATTGCCAGTCGCCACCGAGATCACCTGCTGCCCATTATCCAGGCTGACCTGCAGCGCAATGCCGGTGATTTTCTCCTCGTGCTGCTTCTGGGACAGATAGGTGTCCACAATTTGTTGTAACTGTGTGGTGATCGGCTGGCTGGGCGTCTGGGCCGCAGCGGAACCGATACTGCCGGCAAGCCAAAGCACACCGGTCCCAACTAGTTTGCGATGCATAACAATCCTCCTGGAAATCTAAGGTTTCAGCAGTAATCGGCGACCTGAACCACAGCGAGTGTAGGGTCGCAGCAGCGGGTCCACAATGGAGGGGACCACATCAAAAAAACGTGTGGTACCACATGTGCCGCTTATCTCTTACACGCTGTAGAAAGGACATATACGGTAATTGCAGGAGGGTCTTCGATCGCCAATGCCAGAGCAATCTGATTTGCAAAAGCCGGTCCAAGACCGGCGAACCACGGTAGTGATCGCGGACGATCACCCTTTGATTCGTCAGGGCTTGCGCCTCGCCCTGGAAGAGGCCGGGAATACGATTGTCGGCGAGGCGGGCGATGGGGTCGCCACGCTTGCGGTGGTCGCCGACAACCACCCCGATCTGCTGATCCTGGATATCGATATGCCGCGGATGAACGGGTTAGCGGTGATGCGCCGATTAGGGGGAGAGGCCAAGCGGCCTAAGGTTATCTGCCTTTCCCTGCACAAGGCAGAAGATATCATCACCGAGTCTCTTGCTCTGGGCGCCTCTGCTTTTTTGTTGAAGCAAAGCGCCATCCCGGAGATCCAGGTCGCAGTGCTGGAAGTGATGGGGGGCCGGGAATATCTTTCTCCCGCGATCACGCGCGGTCTTCTGCAGAAGCGCAACGCTGCCGGGAGACTCTCCGCAGTTATGACCGAAGAGCTGACACCGATGGAGAGGCGTGTGCTGCGTGCTGTCTCACAGAGTAAGACAAGCAAAGAAATCGCCACTGACCTTGCGATCCATTTCAGAACCGTTGAAAACTACCGCACCAGCATCTGCCGCAAGCTGGGGCTTTCGGGATCCAATGCTTTGTTACGCTATGCGCTTCAACATCAAAGGCAACTCTGATCGCAAGCGCTCCCCCGCGCAGCGCTGTTGCTGGGTGGCGTTTCCAGAGGGCGGCCTGCTCGTGAAGTGGCTGGTTTTGTTGCTTTGCGTGAGCGCGCGGCCTCATTTGCTTCAATCGGAAGAAGGGGTGGCTTACCAGTTTCATACCTGGAATTCGCAAAACGGTCTCCCAGATGACACGATCAATGCAATCCAGCGCACGCACGACGGATACATCTGGATGACGACGAGTACCGGGTTGGTACGATTCGACGGTTTGCACTTTCGGATCTTCAATGAGGCAAACACGCCGTCGCTGATCAGCGTAAATTTCACCTTTGGCGCGCTTTTGGAAAGTCGCGATGGCGCTTTGTGGGCCGGCACCTCGGATGGTGGCGCCGTGCGTTACCAGGGTGGCCGGTTCTTGAGCATCAGCAGCCGCGATGGCTTGCCGGATGACGATGTTACCAGAATCGACCAGGACCCAACGGGCGCGGTCTATATCTTTACCCGTTCTGGATTGTCGAAGTGGGTGAACGGCAAACTCGAGCGGCTCGCACCCAAGCCGGGCTCTCCTTTCAACGGCTATCAGCCCGCCGATGCAGAGCAGGTTGGCTTTGATGGTAAGCACTGGGGAATTTGGCGCAACGCCGGTTCGCATCTGCAACGCTTCGCCAATGGCTCCTGGAGCAATTTTCCCTTACCCCCGGGCATGAACGACCCATCGCAGTTACATATTCACACCATTTACCAGGATTCGAGGGGGAACATCTGGTACAACGCTGGAGGTTATCCTGGCCAGTATTTTCGCGTACAGGGTGGCGGGCTGCGGGTTTTCCGCGGCCTGCCTCCAGAAGCGTTTGTATGCTGGCAAGGCGACGATGGAGCGTTATGGATCGACACGCACCATGGCCATTTGGCTATCTGGAAAGATGGACACCTGTATCCGCAATCAGCCATCACTACCCCGAACCTGTTCAATACCATTCAAGACCCCGGAGGCGCGCTTTGGATAGCCACGTTGACCGAAGGGCTTTTCCGGGTGACGCGCTCAGTGGCGCACCTGGTGGTACCCGACGGAGCCCCGGAATTCCCTGCCAACCTGCTATTGGATAAAGACCACCGGGTATGGCTTGGCAGTACGGCTTTGCAATACCTCGATCACCAGGGGGTGCTGCGGCGATTCAAGCAACACCGCGACAAATCTGCAGACCTTACGATAGTTTCGGCCCTATCACAGCAGCCGGATGGCGCGATCCTGGCAGCGTCTCGCAATAAGGTTACGCGTATTGATGGCTTGACCAGTAAGCCGATTGCGTTGCCTGGCGGCCGGTACGGGGACATTGACGCGTTGCTTCCCCAGGCGGATGGCTCTCTTTGGTTTGGCAGCGAGGAAGGCCTCACCCACATCGGCGCCGGATGGTTTCTACGCCTGGTCCATCCCGATGGGGCACAGCACGCAACTGTCACTTCTATCGCGCGTAGCGGCGAGAGCGACTTATGGATTGGCAGCTCGATTGGACTCAGTCAACTTACCTTCAGCAATCACCGCGCTGATTGGCGGCTGGTCGAGGGTTGGCGATATGGACCAGTTGAGTCGCTTTTGAGGGGACAGCATGGTGTGTTGTGGGTAGGGACCAGCAGGAATGGTCTGGTGAGCGTGGGCGCTGGGTCGACGACGAACTACTCGACCGCCGCCGGTTTGCCCGATGACAGGGTGGCAGCGATGCTGGAAACCAACACTGCAGAAGGGGCGTATCTTTGGCTTGTCACGCGTCTCGGTCTGGTCAGGATCGCGGAAAAGGACCTTGAGGCTTACGCTCGAGGTGAAGCGGCGACTATTCCCTCGATTCGTCTCGGCGAAGCCGACGGCATACCTATTCGTCCCATCCCTACGCCGGGTCAGTCGCGCGCTCTTCAGGACGCCAACGGCCAACTGCTCTTCTCCAACCGTAGTGGCGTTGTGATCCTGGACCCCCAAGCCATAAGCATCCGCCATTCTCCGCCGCGAGTTTATATCGAGAGCTATCGGGTTGACGGCACCGAGTTGCAGGGCACGGATTCGATCACCCTTCATCCCGGGCAATCAAATCTCGAGATCGAGTACACCGGCATCACCGATGGCGATCCGGATGAGCTGCTCTTTCGCTACCGCCTGGTGGGACTCGACCGCCAGTGGACGCAAGCTGGTACGCGCAGAGTTGCCCTCTTCTCTCACCTGCCACCCGGCAATTACCGCTTTGAAGTGGAAGCCCGCAGCCTGTCCGGGTTTCGCAGTAACACCACCGCGGCCATCCCGCTCTCCATAGTGCCTCGCCTTTACCAGAGGCGTTCAGTTCAGATCCTGATCGGACTGTTGGTGCTATCAGCGATTCTTAGCCTCACAAGGCTACGGCACCATAACCTTCTTCGCTCAAGAACCCGTCAACAGGCTTTTGCCAGGACACTCATGGCATCGCAGGAGGCAGAACGTAAGCGTATCGCTGCGGAGTTGCACGACGGGCTCGGGCAGCACCTGGTACTGATCAACAATCTTTCTCTGATGGGATCACAGGCATCGGAACAAGGTCACGATACCCCCATTCTTTACGACAGAATTGCAGAGCAGACATCGGAAGCTATTGATGAGTTGCGGGCGATTTCCTACAACCTTCGTCCTTACCAGCTCGACCGTCTTGGCCTCACTCGCGCCATTCAGGCATTGTCAGAGCAGGGACGAGAGATTTTTCCGGGCGAGTGGAGCGAGCAAATTGGAGAGGTCGATGGGGCCGTTGAACCTGAACTGGAAATTGCTCTTTACCGCATTGTGCAAGAGTGCATCAACAATATTCTCAAACATGCGCATGCGACGAAAGCATCCATCCTGCTCAGGCGAAGGAACGCGCAGATAAGACTTGAAATCAATGACAACGGACAAGGTCTTCCTGAAGCAAGTTCCGCGATGACCGGTTTTGGCATGATCGGGATGCGCGAGCGGGCTGAAGCTTTAGGTGGCAAATTGCAAATGTCAGTGCCCGTGGGCGGTGGAACTTCTGTTGTTGTCATCGTTCCGGTTACGGAGGAGCCGGCCGCCATGATGGACCCTAGAACTGACGCCAGCGGCGATCACGGCGACCCTGAGAACCGCGCAGACAATGCTTCTACGGCGGGTCTGCCGGAGCATCCGGAATACCTACCTTAAAATTTGGCCCTACGGAACTCTTCAAAGGCGTGCTAACCCAAGGACTGCGTCCTAGGCTACGGTCAGCCGTCCCTGCGAGACTCTTTTTGCAGTCCCAGGCTCTCGTGGATTTTGGAGCACCTGATTCGCACTTCTGACTTTCTTATCTCACGCAGGGCGGCCGAAGAACATGGCGGTGAAGCTGTTGCGGAAGTCGGTGAGCGATAACTTTTCGATTCTCGCATGCGGGTCGTAAAGCTCAATCGTCGAACCCTGAATGCCCAGGACCGCGAATCCATGGTGAGACATGACCTTCGTGGTGTCTTCTTTCGAAGCGGCAATGGTCGGGATCGTGCCTGCTGACTTGGCAGCGTTGCTTATTTTGGTGAGATCGGTGTTTCCATCGATCGCAAACCCGTCCGGCTTCGTGCCGACGAGGACGGTCCAGAATTCGTTGACGGTGTGTTTGGTGTCGTCATCGAGGTCTTCATAGCTGCCGATCTTGACTGCGTATGCCTTCTCGATCACACACGGCCAGAGCGCCCTCTTCGGCGAATCCATGTACATCATGTTCACGTCGGATCCATCGGTGTACTTGACGTAGAACACATCGCTAACCTCGAATGAGTTCCCGAGGTTCACGGTGAAATATCGTTTTGCGAGTATTTCTTTTTCCGGACGTTTGTAGTCGGGGTCATCCAGCTTGGCGGAGAGCGTTGCCAACACCTCTTTGGAGAAAGTCGTCTTGACCTGGGTGTTGACGTATTCGGTAATCAGGCTATCGATGCGCTTTCTGCCGCCCGGTGTATGAGCCATGGCGGCCAGGATTGCGGCCACGGGGCAGTTGGCGAGCTCGCCCTGTTTGACATCGCGCTCGGACGGTGTGTCCTTGGCAAGATCCCAGCCTATCGATCGTGCCTGAATGATGCTGCTGCTTCCGCCCGCTGGTGGGGGCATCGGCAGTTCCTTCACCGCCTTCGTCGCGGCCTGCGCTTTCCCCAGATCCACCTGTTGAAAGTCCAATGGCCCGGGGATGCGGCCGCTCAGTGTCCCCTCGAACCTGCCGAGCGGGCCTGGGGATCTGGCCGCACCTTTGTATTCCAAAGTCATCGCGCTTGCCTCGGACTTTCAATCGCCGGTCGGAAGTCATTGTAGATCAATTAGCGGCGCAGCGTTTTGACTCAGCTCAGCTCCGCCGCCGATTGGATAAGACCCCGGATGTAGCCGTAATCGTAAGCGAAGGATTGCAGACGAGTCGTCGGATCACTGGGGGTTTGCGGCACGTGATCGGGCATCAGCATGTACTGGTAGCCAACCTCTTTGTATACCTGGAGTGCTCTGACAAAGTCGACATCGCCATCGTCGGGATAGGTTTCTACAAAATCATCGCGACGGCCGCGAATATTGCGGAAGTGCACATTGAAGATTTTGTTGCGGGTGCCGAAGTAGCGGATCACGTCAAAAATCTCAACGCCTGGGTTGTTCAACATCTCGCTTACCGTGCCCTGGCAGAAGTTGAGGCCGTGATATGGATTCTCCTGGATGGTGATGAACCGTTTGATTCCATCTACCGTGCCCAGAACCCGCTCTACGCCTTGATACCCGGGGGAGGGAACACTGGGATCGTCAGGGTGCAGGGCCATGCGGATCTTGTACTCGCTGGCCACTGGGATGACGCGATCGAGGAAATACGTGATGCGTTCCCAGGCCATGTCTGCGCTGACATGACCGGCACGTGTCAGGGGCGCTTTGGGTTTCGCTTCCGCTAGCTTCCAGGTGCTATAGGTCGCGTCTCCCCGCCCAGGCGAACGGCCCGTACGCAGGTCTCCGACGAGCTGCAGGTTGTACTTGATGGCAGGAATGCCGGCCGTGGCGCAGTTCTTGATCATGGTCTGCAGATCTTCGATGTCGCGGTCACGCTGCGGGCTTTCACCCAGCATGATCGAAGCATGCTGATCTTTGTCCACCGGGATAGAGGCGAGGAATGGCGGCGTGGTCATATCCACTTGAATTCCGTTGGCCCGCGCCAGGTCCTGCATGCGGTGCAGTTCTTCCACCGTGGCGTAAAGACGTCCGTCCGCGATGACGGGGTAGCCGCAGATATTACGCACGCCATAGCGAGCGAGATATTTCATATGTTGGTCATCCGTGGGTTCGCTCTGGCAGCCAAGCTTCATCAGGACCGGCTTTTTCGCAGGCTTCTTCTCAGTGGGCGCAGCCAAAGAAGCAACGGGGTGAAGCGCCAGGGCCGCGGCTGCGGCCGAGGAGGAGAGAAATTGCCGACGGGGAAACTGCGCCATGAGTGTCTCCTTGCTTGAGATGAAGATCAACTGTGCGGTGCTTTACGTGGGCCGATTTACGAATGCCTCAACAATTCCATTTCACTTCCCGCGAGTAGAAAGGCGCCCACTCCCTTGGGATCGTCGTCGACCACGGGAGCGTGCAGATAGTAGCCATAGCTCCCGTCGTCCGCAGGGGCCGCGCCGAGCGAAATATGCGTAACCGTACCGGTAATCTTTACTTCGCCCGATCCGGTCACCGCGACGAAACGCATGCGGATGGCTTTCCACGCATGTACCGCGGCGACGCGGTATTGCTCGGGCAAGTAACCCAGGCGAGCACCTTTCGCGAACGCATAAGTGAACATCAACACGGAGGAGGACTCGATGTAGTTTTCTTTGGCCCCGGGCTTATCGAGGATCTGATACCAGAGATTGCTTTGCGGATCCTGCGCTCGCTCGACCGCCGCTGCGGCTCGAAGCAGCATGGCGGCCAACGCAGCGCGATGGGGATCGTGTTCCGGAATGTAGGGTAAGGTGTCGACCAAGGCCATAAGGTACCACCCCATACCGCGGGCCCACAGATTGGGAGATGTGCCGGTGTTGACGTTCGCCCAGGGAGCGGTGTGCGATTCATCCCAACCGTGATACATCAACCCGGTGCCGGCGTCGCGGGTGTGCCGATCGAGAAGCGAAAACTGCTTCACGATGTCGTCCACATCTTGAGGCTCATGGAAGGCAGCCGCGTACTCGGCGTAAAACGGAGCGAGCATGAACTGGTCGTCGAGCAACATCAGGTTTGGCGTGGCCGCGGAGTGCCACACTCCTCCAGAGGCGGTGCGAGGTTGGGTGGCGATTTGCCTCCTGAGATTTTCTGCAGCAAGTTTGTATTTTTGCTGGTGCGTTACCCGATAGAGCGTCAATAGCTGGCGGCCGATCAGGATATTGTTCAGCGAATACGACTGCGCGTTATAACCGTTGATGGTGCCGTCAGGCTGCACAAACTGGTCTACCGCGTGCTTCAGATAGGCAAGATATGCTGAGTCGTTGGTCGCGCTCCAGACAGTATCCATCCCGGTGAGCACGATCCCCAATTCAAATCCCCAAGCCGTTGGCGTGCCCTTAGGGGTGATGTGACCAGCGGGCCACCGCGCGATCACCTGGTTGGCCACGCGCAGGGTGAGAGGCGGCTCTTCCGCCTGCGCCGTTAACAGCGGAACCGTGGCAAGCAAAAGGCCGGCGGCCTGGCGTGCCGCGGAGCCGAGCGACGCAATGATGAAGCCTCGGATCATACCCAACCTTTACGCAACAGTCGTGGAACGGACCGGCAAAGTGTGACGTGGCACGGCCGTTCCTCGCGAGAAGCGATTCGATTGCCGCGCCCATACTCAGAATATTCCGATCCTGCATCGCCAGACCCGCGATCATGAGCCCAACCGGCGCCTGCCCAGGGAGGTGGCATGGAATTGACAGGGCGCAGCCATCCAGAAAATTGATCACGCTGGGATTACGCAGGATCATCGCATTGGCTGCAAAGTACGCTTCGTCTGTCGCCTCGAGATCGGCAATACGGGGAGCCAGGCAGGGAACGGTGGGCATCAGGATCGCATCGTAGGCTGCGAAGGCACGGGCTGCCTCGGCAGTGATTTCGCGCCGCGCCTGGGTGAGTTCGTCGTAGTCCGCTGCGCTGATGTCTTTGCCGCGCAAAATGCGGGAAGCAATCCGCGGATCGTACTGCGATGCGTGGGCTGCCAGCAGGGAGCGGTGCCAGGGATACGCTTCGGCGGCAGCGAAACCTCCCTTTTGATTGGCAAGAGGGATTTTGCCGAGCGATGGGAAAGCAACTTCTTCAAGCTGCGCGCCACTGTGGGCGATTAGTGCTAATGCTGACGAGAAAGCGGTAACCACATGCCCATCGAGCCCGTCCAATACGTAACCTTGCAGCACAGCAAACCGCAGGGTGGAGAGCGCCACCGGCCGGATGGGTTGAGGAGTGATGCCAGCCAGCACAGCGTCCAGGCGCGCGCAACAAGCGACGGTAGGCGCCACGCAACCGACGGAGTCGAGCGTGGTCGAGAGTGGCAGAGCTCCATCGAGGGGGATGCGCCTGGCGGTGGGCTTGAATCCGGTCAGGCCGCAGAATGCCGCTGGTATGCGCACGGAACCGCCGGTATCCGAACCGAGCGCGGCATACGCCATACCGTCAGTTACAGAAACGGCTCCGCCCGACGAGGAACCGCCTGGGATGCGTCTATTTTTCCGGTCGAAGGCATTCGCCGGCGTGCCGTAGTGAGGATTGATTCCCAATCCAGAGAAAGCAAACTCCGTCATGTTGGTATGCCCCATCAGGATCGCGCCCGCGGCGCGCAGCCTGGCTACGGCGAGTGCATCGGCCTTGGCAGGGGGAGCGTGGGCGAGCACAACGGAGCCCGCGGTGGTGGGCTCGCCGGCAACGTCGAACAAAGCTTTGACGGAGATGGGTAAACCCGCGAGTGCTCCTGCCGTGCGATGGGTGTCGAACTCCTTAGCCTCAGCTCGTGCTCTATCCGAGAAGACGCGCGTGAAAGCGCGCGATCCTTCTCCTGCAGGGTCCGCGATGGCTTCTAGACAGGATTCCACGAGATCGCTGCCGCGCAGTTCGCCCGCGGCGAGCTGTTGCAATGTGTTCGCAATCGGCAACAACCTCTTCACTCCGCGCCTGCTCCCGGTTCATCGTAGATGTGAATCTCCAGCAGCAGGCAGCCGTTCTCTGACTTGAACGGACCGTGCATCGTGCCCGGAGGCCGGCAAGCGTAGGTGTTTGGCGGGAAGCTTTCCCCTCCCTTGCCGGCGGCGTCATTGCCGACAATCAGATCCCCTGAGATCAGGTAAACCTCTTCCCAATAATCGTGGACGAACGGAGCTGTGGTGAAAACACCGGGGGCAAAGCGGAGATGCCGGGTGCGAAAGCCGCGTTTATTCTTCTCATCCAGAAAGCCCGCGAGTATTTGCTGCTGAATCCCTTCCGGATATCCCGGCGGTGTATGCCAACCGGCGCTTAGATCGACGGTGTGAAACTCCTTGTGTTCCTTTTGGATTGCCATGGATCGCCTCCTTCCTTAATCGTTATAGGGCAGCTCTCGCGTGCTGTAGCGGTGGCGTAGCTTGCGGCCGAGAACCGGGTCTTCCAGTTCCACCTGAAAATCGTCTGAGCGCCCAATCGGAGCCAGCAAAGGCATCGTGCCGCAAAACATTGCCGTGCCGTGGGGAAGAGAGCTTCCGCCGCCCGTGTATCTCGCGATGAGATCTTCCGGAGCGAGCATGCGCGTCACGACGCCTTCCTGGTATAGCATCTTCCGGCCATCGCGCATTATCCAGGAGCGGAGCACAAGCGTATCCCAGTGGTCCTTCATTTCGGCAAAGGGCCAGAGTTCGCGAGAAATAGGTTTCGGGCACATCTGCTTTGACACCGTAACCCCGTATGATTCCACCTTGCGGTCGGTCTGGTCTGAACCCACCGCCACGTACAAACCCTGGGGCAGAGATACCAGCACGAACTCTACTTCGCCGCTCCCATCCGTACCCGTAACATCGATGGTTTCTTCGGTGGTCAGCAGGTTGGCGCCGACCCGGTAGAAGCAGGGAATCGTGCGGGGACGCGCAACCCCGATCGCTTGCAGTTCGGCTATGTGGTGTTCAACCGACGCGCGGTCTCGTCCGGTCCACCCGGCGACCACGAGGTCATGGATTTCAATCACTGCAGGGTTATCTTGAATCAGAAATTCAATCTCGGGCATTTGTTTTTAGCTCCACCCCGTGGGAGAAAATTCTGAGAGACTGCCGTCGGGTGTGGGAACTTTTTCCATCTGGCTACGCGCGTACGTACCATAGCGGCCGCGATAGAAAAGCAGTGGGTCGGCAGGTGGGCCAAGGTGCATCCGGGTCACCTCGCCAAAAAAAGTACGATGATCGCCACCGTCAATCTCGGCATAGCGCGAACATTCCAGTTGCGCCAGTACATCCGCAAAAAGAGCGCACCCGTTGGCTCCTTCGGTGTAAGGCGTGGTTTCCCACGAAGCGCTGGAAGGCCGCGCAAAGATATTGGACAGAGACTCCTGGGAGTGAGCGAGGATGTTGACGGCGAAGCATTGGGCCTGCTGAAAGTGAGGGAGTATATGGGCCGTCTTGGCCAGCGAGAAGAGGATCAGCGGCGGATCGAGGGATAAAGAGGCAAATGAATTTATGGTCACGCCGGCGTGCTCTCCTGTGTGTGTGCGCGTAGTCACAACGGCCACACCGGTCGCGTAGCACCCGAGCACATCTCGCAACCCGCGCGTGCCAATCGATGACATACGGAGCCTCTAAACCTTCACACCCTGAAGGTCATAGGTGGACATGAATTGATCGACCATGCCCGTGGCCTGCTCCCAATCGCAGGTGCGGAAGGCGTGGCCGCGGGTAATCATGTGCGCTCCCGCGTAGAACATCTCATACTGCAGATGCCGCGAGCCGAACTCAGACCCCACGGCGTCCCACGCGAGCTTGAAGAATTTCACCCGTCCCAGGGAATCTGTTACCGGAGAATTTTGCGTCTTCTCGATCAGGCTCGCAATCTCGGGATTGGCAAAGTCGTTTGCCGAAGAAGGAAGCATGATCATACCGCCGCCTGCCAGCTCGCGGATTTGATTGGCGAACTTCGGATAGAGCTGCTGAGTGAGCACCATGGCGGCATAGAGGCGGCGGCCATTGGGCACAAAATACTTGCCGTATTGGGAGCCGCTGATCTCCATTGACTCGACCATCCCCTCGACCATGGATGCTTCGGAGGCCATCTGTCCCAACGTCTCGCGTACCGCGGGGATGGAGATGACGCCATTGATCTCGGCAATTTTGCTCGCCAGGCCCAGCAGAAAGCGAAGCTTTACCATCAATCGTATCTGGCACTGATAGTTCTGGTAGACATGAGTGGGCGCGACGTACCACTGCGCCGCGGCCATGCGCACGTCGTTGTGGACAAATACCCTGCTCCACGGGACCTTGACGGAATCGAGGTAGAGCACGCAGTCATTCTCGTCGTAGGCCGATGAGAGTGGGTTATCAAACGTAGAAACAGCCGCCTGCTCAAAAGATTTTCTGGAGAGCAGTTTCACTCCCCTGGCATTGAGCGGAACCATTGCCGTGCAGCTGTATCGCTCTTCGCCCGGCTTCAGCGGCTGAATGGCCGCGACCATCACTTCATTGGCCATAGGACAGCCGGTAGCCAGCATTTTGGCGCCCTGTAGGGTGATGCCCTCGCTATCCTCGTCTACCACGGCGGTGGCGGTGAACCCCTCCGCCTGCTCCCCAACGCCTTTACTGCGATTCGCCTGGGGACTGATGATGGCGTACGTCAGATACAGGTCGTTATCGCGAGCGTACTCGTAATAGCCGGAGAGCGCCTGGCCATGCCGCTTGCCATGTTGGCGGAAAATATCAAGCCCCATGTACATGCCGGAGACCACCGAGGCGACGTGATCTGGGGACCGGCCTAGAAATCCGCAGGAGAGCGTGGCCCAGGCTTCGAGCGCGGCGCGCCGCTCTACCAGCTCGTGGTAGGAGGTAGGAAGCTGCCACATGCGGTTGACACAGTTCCCGGTCGCAGGAGAAGGGAACGTCATCTTCTTCAGATTTTCCGGGGAGGACTGGTAGTCGTACATCGCGGCCACCGAGCGAATGCTGGAACGGAATGCCGGATGGCACACGTGATCTTTGACAAGCTGGCCATCGATGAAAATCTGGCGTCCATCGCGGAGACTTGAAAGGTGGTCTTGTCCATTCTTAGGCATGCAGCACTCGAGGGAAGAGCGGGCTATGTTCTCTTGACGACGTGGCTGTAAGCATAGGGTCGAAAAAGAATGTAGTCAAGTAACTTAATTAAGCTTATTATTGACCGCATAAGGCCGATGACGATGGTGTCCTCATCAAAAGGCGAGAGGAAAAGGCGACCGGTGGAACCGTTGCCTGCGCATCGGGCGTCATGGCGCGGCCGCAATGGCTCTGCGATACCGGGGGCGGAGACGCGGCCGGCAAAAAAGAAGGACGCACCCTTTCACCTTGCGCTCTCGGCGTCTTTGGTGGAGTTACTGGATGAGGGTGGTAAGACGGACCACCGGTTCCGCCAATTGCTGTACGACTTCTCGACTCTTGGGGCTTCGCTTGAGGTTGCCCGAGCGTATCTCGCTTCTCAGTTGGGAATTTCTCCGCCACAGTACAACATTGCCATGATCGTGGCGAACCACCAGAATACCGGCGGAATCAGCGTGACAGACGTTGCCAGGCGGCTGCATGTAAGTACAGCCTTTATCACTTTGGAGGCAGGAAGCCTGGAACAGGCTGGGCTTATCGAGAAGAAGCCTAACCCGAAAGACCGCCGCGGCGTCTTTCTGCGGCTGAGCCGACGCGGTGAATCGCTGGTAGAAAGCATTGGACCGGAACGGCAAAGGGTGAACGACCATTTGTTCGGCAGCCTGACAGCCAAGGACTTTCGGCGGCTCTCAGAAACGCTCTCATCGCTTCTCGATGACTTTGCCTACACGGTTCGCCTGATAAAGAGCGCGCGCAGCGACAGATCGCCGGGCCTCTCTGCGCGGGGAGAGTTCGATGCTTTGCGCGAGACTGCGCCGAAAGCGGCATTCGAGACTGGCTGACCGTTCAGCGTACGGGGAAGACGGGCCGAATCCAGGGAAGTTTCCAGCATAGGCAAGTTTTGGGCAGCAAGGGCCCGCAAGCCGCGAGGAGTTTAGCGGCTAGCTGGATAGCACAGCTTTGTGAGTCGTGCGTGGTCAGACCATCGACCTTTATCGGGCAGGAAATTGGTTGCAAATCGGACCCACCCTTTTGCGGTAAGCAGGAACCGAGGGAATGGTGCAGCCGCATCACGCTGAGGTGTGCGCAATATGCGATGTTCTTATCCACAGTTCAAATTCGCGCAAATAGTCTTGCTGTCTGCGTTTGCGTGCTGCAGCGTAAATGCGCAAGCTCCGCCGGCGCCGGCTTCCGCCTCGCCTTCTAACGCCACCAAGGCGGCCTGGGTTACGAGGCCCCTTGAGAAGCCTGAATACCAATCGTCACTCCGTGCTCAATGGCAGGATCCGGGCATAAAAACTGTGGCCGTCAGCCGCGCCCGGCGCGGAGACTATCCGATGGCGATTGTCGCGCGCGCAGGCGAGGAAACGTCGTTGCTTGGCGATCAAGCGAATTGTTTCTACATCACTCTCGTTCTGTTCGCTGCCGCGATTTCGATCCAGCATTATCGGCGCCGGGCTCAGTCCGTCGAAGCACAGGTTGCTGGCCTGCTGGAAGAGCGCGATCGCATGGCACGCGATTGTCATGACTCTCTCCTGGCTGGGTTCACTGCCATATCCTGGCAACTGGACGCCACCGCAAAGATGTTCCGCGATGGCAACCAGGAGTCGACCGCGGCTGCGAAATCCTGCGAGACCGTGCGCATCATGGTTTCCCAATCGGAAGCGGAGGCGCGGCGTATCCTGTGCGATCTACGCGACACGGCGGAAGCTAACGGGTCTCTTTCCCAGGCGCTGGCTCGGACGCTCCGCGCAAACCATCTGTGTCAATCGGTCACCACCACGCTGAATGTCGAAGGCGCCGAGTTGCCGCTTGCTCCGGAGTGCGTCCATCATCTTATTTGTATCGGGCAAGAAGCGGTGACCAATGCGATCCGCCATGCGGAAGCAAGTTGCGTCCAGGTTCAACTCAGATATGAAAGCGACTGCATCAATCTCTCCATCCAGGACGATGGACAGGGCTTCCATACTTCCGGCCAGGGCGAATCGCGGCTCGGACACTTTGGTATCCGTGTGATGGAGGAGCGAACCAACAAGCTTGGAGGTACCTTCAGCCTGCGGACAAAGGTTGGAGCCGGCACCGAGATCATAGTGCGGGTTCCGGTCCGGACCGTGCAGCCGTCAGTCCAGAAACAATCTCAGAGAACGCGATGGGTGAGAGCATGAAACCTATTCGTGTCCTGCTGATAGAAGACCATTTCCTTGCGCGGGTCGCATTGCAATCAGTCCTGGCAGGTTATGCGCAGATCAAGGTTGTGGGTGAGGCTGGCGACGGAGAAATGGGTATTGCCTTGTACCGGGAACTTCGTCCCGATGTAGTGGTTCTAGATTTGCGGCTGCCGCAAATCAGTGGTTTCGACGTCATCAGCCGGTTGCGAGACGAATTTCCCTGCGCGCGCATTGTCGTTCTTTCCAATTACCGGGGCAGCGAAGACATTTACCGTGCTGTCCGCAATGGAGCCATGGCATATCTGACCAAAGATACCGGTGGAGAAGAACTGGTCAACGCTATTCGCAACGTTCATAGTGGCTTGCGGTACCTTCCGAGCGCCATGCTCCATCGGCTGGCGGAACGCATGCCGGTTGCTGACCTTACGCCCAGGGAAGCAGAAGTGCTTATCTGCATCACCCGCGGCCGGAGCAACCGGGAAATAGCAGAGGATTTACGGATTGCCGAGAAAACAGTGCGGATCCACGTGAGCGCGTTATTGGGCAAGATGGGAGTGCGAGACCGGACGCAGGCGACTATTCTTGCATTGCAACGAGGCATGATTCATCTTGACTAGCCAGGTTTCCTTATCGCGTCACCGAGGTCTAGCAAAGAACGAAGCCCGGTCCCGGGACAGGTGCACCATGTTTGCCTTAGCGTACATGGGCCGAAGATGGCGGGCGCAGCCCAATCCGAATGCTTTTGCGTTTATAGCGAAGAGGCTACAGGTAAGAGCAAGAGTCCTCTGCACATGGAGCGAAAGCATTGGAAGAACCCGTTTTCGGCCCATGTACGCTCAGGTGAACACGGAACGTTCTCAGCACCAATGACTGTAGATTCGAGAATCCCGCCAGAGGTCGCTCGACCTAATTTGGACAGGTTTAAGTTCAGCCGTCCCTACGGTATAAATGCGTAAATCTTTCATTCTCATGCAGACTCTAGCGTCCCCGCTTTCGGGGCATGTACGCGCAACGGCCAGCGGGGGCGGGTTTGGCAAATATCGGGACCCGTCCGGAGAACAACGAGAGAGGTTGAGTAGTCATAGCCTATTTGTCCTATAACGCTGGGAGAATCTGGCTTCACAATAAAGCTGGTTCCCTTATCAGGGAAGGAGAAGAACGATCATGGTGATCAATACTCGTCGCAACTTTTTCGGCAAGATTGCAGCGATGGCGGCTTTTGCATCTGGAGCACCAAAACTCTTTGCGCAGCAGTCTTCACCGGCCGCGCCACCCACTCCGGCGCCTCAGATAACGGCGTCCGGCGATGATCGAGCTCGTCGTGGCGCGAATCATACCCACGATGGGATCTACTATTTCAGCGGTACGGGGTCGAATGACGGCTTCCCAAAGGAAGATCACGTCCTGGTTACGGATCCATTCGAAAAGCATGTGACGCGCACCATGGACGCCCTCAAGAAATCCATCGAGCGAGCAGGCTGCACCATGGACAGCATCATTCATGCCCAGGTGTTCTTCTGCCAGCCGATCGCCGACGGAGTGCCCGCGCTGACCGGAAAGGCCCGCTTCGACGCCTACAAAGCGCAATACGATGCGTTGAACAAGATTTATCGAACCTACTTCAGCCCGGGCAATGCGCCATCCCGCGCCTGCATGGCACTGGAGTGGATCCCGGGAGATTCCTTGATTGAAATCGTCGGCAGCGCAAGGGTTGTGAACACACCTACAGCCGGACTGTAACGAGGGAGCTATCGATGAATCTGAAATTTGGCTGGAGTCGCCGATCCTTTTTGTCCCTGCTCGGAGCCGCCACTGGTGGTTTGTTGGCTCCTGGTGAGTTGGAGGCAGCCGGACGCTCCGGCAAAAAGCGCAAAGGCTGCAGCGACGGTCGATGGCTCTCCCATCGTGCCAATCACCAGCGGCCTGGGGTCGGGCGATATCTATGAAGAGCTGGGCATCACGCCTCTCATCAACATCAACGGAACCGTAACGGTCATTGGTGGATCGGTCATGGCGCCCCAGGTCGTGGAGCTGATCCGCAGGGGCAACGAGCATTTTGTCCTGATCGATGAATTAGAGGTCGCGGCCGGCAAATTTATAGCGAAATTATGCAAGCTGCCCGCGGGTTACACAGGACTGGTGACGGGCGGCGCGGCCGCAGCCATGGTGGTGGGCTATGCGGGCATGATGACCGAGGATCTCGAGCCTCGCCTTCACACCATCCCGGATGTAAGCAGCTTTCCCCGCAACGAGGTCATCATTCAGAAGAGCCATCGATACAATTTCGACCACCAGATACGCCAGACGGGGGCGAAGTTAGTGGAGGTCGAGACCCGGGAAGAGATGATCGCGGCCATCAATCCCAAGACCGTGGCCATCCACTTCACGAACATCCTGTCAGATCGCGGGAAAGTGAGTGGGCCGGAGACCGTGGCTATTGCCAAGGCGCACAACATTTATAGCTTCAACGATTTCTCCGCAGACGTACCGCCAGTCTCGCGGCTTTGGGAGTACCCGGCCCTTGGCTTTGATTTGCTGACGGTCAGCGGAGGGAAAGACATCTGCGGGCCACAGGCCTCGGGTGTTTTGATGGGCCGGGAAGAGCTGATCCGCTATGCCCTGCTGAATATGAGCCCGCAGGAAGATCGTATCGGCCGCTGTTGCAAGGTGGGTAAGGAGACGATCTTCGGCCTGCTCAAGGCATTGGAGATCTTCGTCAACCAGGACTATGACGCGACGCTGAAGATGTATGACGAGCGCGCGCAGGTAATCACCGACGCGGTCAAAACATTCGGAGTTACAGCGCTTCCACGGGAATTCAATCCCCAGGCATTGGGCAATGTCACGCCTTATTACTCCTGGCATATTGACTCGTCCAAGCTCAAGATCACTGGACCCGAGGTAATGCAGAAGCTGGCGGATACTCGCCCGATCGGGATCGGCAGCATGGGCGCCAATTCCAGCGGCATGCATGGGCGCGACCCTGACGCCCCTGTCACCCCCGCTCCGCCCCGTCATAACCGTCGCCCCGCTGACCCCAGCAAATTTGGTTTTGCGGTGTGGCAGCTTAAGACTGGCGAAGATAAGATCATCGCTGAACGGCTGGTGGAGATCTTCAGCGAAGCGGCCAAGGCCTCGTAGCCCGCAAACGAACAACAAATTCCCGGGACGAACCGATCTGGATTTCTAAGGTGTTGAGGGTGAGCCGAGTGCTTTCGGGTTCGGCGCCGCGGCATCCCACATCCCACGAAACACCAGCGAGATGTGGGGCACCCGGCATTTGTTGCCAATAAAAACGCAATCACGATCGATGATTGCGGAGGGTTCCTTAAGCCGATCGCTTACGAGCTGTCTCGAGAATGCGGCGTAGCCGGTTGCCCACGATCAGGTCTTCTCCCGGCTGCAGGGTCATGGAAATGATTTGCAAGTGATTTGGGCGCGGTTTCTGAGATTTCTTGGGGTCCGCGCCTTCCTGGACCGCGGGGACGAGGCTGGGATTGGTGTTGGTCAACACCTCAATCCGTGGATCACCTTCGCGTAGTTGCTGATCGCATTGCGCTACGGTCAATCCAAATTGTTCTTCATTCCAATTTACGTTCAGGGTTGGGTAGCTATTACCTTCCTTCGGGATCTCGATGGAGGTCGTAACGCCCGGCACTGTGGCGACTAACTTCTCGATCCTTTTGACGCGGCTTTCCCACTCTTTGTTCAACGCCGCCAGATCAGTGCGAGACCAATAGTCCACCGCGGCAAGTATGCCCATGATTTCTTCTTTGCCAACCTTCATCGGTCTGCACACGGCGCCTTCCCATGGGCAGCTGTTGGCTAGAGCCGCATCGATCAAATCTTTTCTGCCTAGCAATATCCCGGAACACTGCGGTCCCCTGAGGCCCTTTCCGCCGCTGAAACAATAAAGATCCACGCCCATCTTTGCGTACCGTGTCAGGTTGTCAAACGGAGGAATACCTGCCGCGTCGTCCACCAACAGCGGCACCTTGGCAGCCCGGGTAATCTCCAGAGCCTTCGAGAGGCGGTCATCTCGCCAGGTGGTGTAGACCATGGCAGTCTGCCCGTTGATGCACGACTGCAACTCATCGGTGGTCGCCGCTAACACCAATTTGCCACCGGCCAAGCGAATCGCGCTATCAAAAGCGCTTCGTCCCCCAAGCATCACGACTTCACTCTTCAAGCCGGTGGTGTCGGGCAGCTGCCAGATATATTTAGGATCGCTTCCGGCGATGCAAGCCGCGGTCGCCGACGCCATCGCGCCTGCGGAGCCCGAGGTCACCATGCCGGATTCCGCTCCGGAAAGTTTCGCGAGCCTTCTCCCGGCCGCGCGTTGCAACTCAAACATGTCGACAAATTGTTTGGATGCTTGCTCGGCCGCTTCCCGAACTTCCGGCAACTCGAGCGAGCCACTCAGGTACGTCCACGTGCCGCGGCCGTTGATAAAGGGGCGAACTCCAAGGCGGGAGTAGATGTTCGCGGACGTCGCTTTTGCCACGGTATCCGCAAGGCCCCGTGAGGCGATGGTAAGAAATAGAGGAGCGGCGGCCATCATTTTAAGGAAGGATCGGCGATCGTTCAGGCTGTTTGAGATTTCAGAATCTGGCAACATATGGCTCTCTTTCTTGCGCAATGTTATGGCTATTCATTCAATGCTTTGGTTGTCTCACCGCAATCATCGAGATCTGTTCATCCGTCGCCGTCTTCATATCAAAGCTGTTTTGCAAGGTCGTCCTTGCGGGAAAACGGTCTTTAAAAAACGTTCCATACAAATGATGAACTTCATCAGCATCCTTTATTTCCCGCAGGTAAACGGTCGAGGAAACGACATCGGGGAAATCCATATCGGCCTCTTGCAAATCGTCCAGAAGATTGCGCATGGACTGTCTCAGTTGCAAATCCAGGTCGGGGGTAACGATCCCCTGGTCTGGAATAAATCCGCTTTTGCCCGACATATAGTACGTGTCATCGTAGAGAATACCGGGACTCGCGGTGGGGCTCGGCGGCATATTCCTTGGACGAATTGACTTGCGTTTCGCGAGGTCGGCGCCCGCAATACAGGTAAACATGATGTGGCTCTTGTTGGGCAGATCTACCACCTGCATCGTCCCCCGCCCCGGCGTGTTTCCGAACTCGAAATAGGTGGCGTAGATTTTGTTCATCACGCTGGCTTGCGGCGGCTGTGGCTGTCCATTGTGAGCAATCGGGCCAGGCGCGGCCTGCTTAAGCGAGGCGTCTGGTGTCGCCATGTAAGGGTTTACCCACACCACATTCGCCATGGTCATGTTCGCTGCTTTGAGCACCGTGGCGACGTTATCGAGGGCCTGCTTTACCTCAGCTGCATAGTCCGCCGGTTTTGCTTTGGTGACTGGATCGACGCCATCCAGGGCCGACATATACAAGACATCCCCAACCTGGAGCCCGGCGGGGTCGACATGGGGACCTTGCGGCCATCCTTCTGGCCGGATCACCTTGCGAGGCTTGCTTTTATCCGCGGCAATACAGTTGATCTCAATATGTTCCCCATGGGGGAGGCCGCCGACTACGAGGACTGTCCGGGCCGGCGGATGAGATCCAATCGACTTCCAGTAAACCTCATTCAGGGCAGCCAGGTTTTGCTCATTCGTCACATAGATGTGCATCCAGGCGATATCGCCAAAGTCCATCCTGGCTGCGCGCAGCACGCGCTCGAGTTTTTTTAGCGACTGGCTTACTTCCAGATGGAAATCAGTGGGCACACTGCCGTCCGCATTCCGTCCATCCTGGCCGGCGACGTAGAGCGTTCCATTGGCCAGCATCCCAGCGCTGGAGACCGGGCTGTCACCTTCGACCTTGATCACGCTGATTGTGCCGCCACTCTGGCATAGCAACGGAGTGGCGCTTACGGCGGCCGAGATAAATAACATTGCCATCAGGGTGCGTTTTGAGAGGGATATCATCGTTTTTTCTCAGCTGGATTGTTGGTGGGATGTTTTCAGAATACGGCGCAGGCTGTCGCCTACGATCAGATCTTCGCCCGGTTGCAGACTAACAGAGATGATCTGTAAATGCGGGTCGGCATGTCCCCACGCGCTGGGACGCGTTGCGGGCAAGTTCGGATCGTTGCTGACACGGGCCAGTACCTGGCTGGGATTATTGTTGGTGAGCACCTCGATGCGTGGCTCGCCCTCGCGCAATTTCTGGGCGCATTGTGCCAGGGTCAAACCAAACTGTTTTTCATCCCACTTCACCGTCAAAGTCGGAAAGCTGTTGCTACCCTGTGGGATCGTAATCGAAGTGGTGACGCCGGGCACCGTCTCGACCAACCTGGCGATGCGTTCCACCCGGCTCTGCCATTCCTTGTTGAGAGCGACAAGATCGGCACGCGACCAATACTCGATGGCCGCAAGCATGCCAATGATCTCTTCCTTACCGACTTTCATCGGCCTGCATATGGCGCCCTCCCACGGACTACTGTTGGCCAGAGCCGCGTCGATGAGATCTTTGCGGCCCAACAACACGCCGGAACATTGAGGACCGCGTACGCCTTTGCCGCCGCTAAAGCAGTAGAGGTCGACGCCCATTTTTCCGTAGCGCGTGAAATTGTCGTAAGGCGGAATGCCGGCCGCATGATCGACCAGCATCGGCACACCTTTGGCTCGCGTGGTCTTGAGCGCAGTGACCATGCGGTCATCGCGGAACGTCGTGTAAACCATAGCCGTCTGCGAGTCGATGGCGGCGGCAAGGTCGTCTACCGTAGGGGCAATGACCAACTGCGCGCCCACCAGGCGAATCGCGCTGTCGAATGGATTTCGTCCGCCCAGCATCACCACTTTATTTTTCAACCCGGCCGTATCTGGCAGTTGCCAGATGAGCTTTGGGTCAGTCCCTGCCATGCAGGCCGCAGTAGCCGCTGCAATGGAACCAGCTGAACCCGATGTGACCATGGCGGATTCGGCTCCGGATAGTTCAGCGAGCCGTTTGCCGGCGGCACGCTGAAGCTCAAACAGGTCGACGAAGTGGTAGGATGCCTCCTCCACCGCACGCCGCACTTCCGGCAGTTCGAGGGAGCCGCTCAGATAGGTCCAGGTTCCGCGCGCATTGATAAGGGGCCGGACCCCCAGGCCTGCGTACGTATTCGTGTAAGACGCATTCCTGGTAGTAGCGGCCAGGGCGCGAGCCAGGTTACGAGAACGGATCGCAGCCAATAAAGGGGCTGCTGCCAGCAATTTGATAAATGATCGCCGGTCGCGCGAGCCACGGCTGAGAAAATTTTCTGGCAAGGTTTGTCTACTTCCTCTTTACCGAGAGAACCATGATTTCGACCGGCGTTCGATCACTGGAAAGTATACCCAAGTGGGTCCCTTGAGGAGTACGTCGAATGACCTACTCACAACGAAATCAAGCGCATCCGCTAAGCAGAGGCGAGAATACTTTTTGTGGTAACCAGTTTGTGATTGACGTAGTTATAGGGAGGGATGCGGTCACCCTTGATCATCGCCAGTCCCAGGTGGATCAGCCGGGCACCGTAGGTGTTTACTTCATGCGAGACCGATCCGATAAATGGTGAGTTGGTCCTGGTCATCTCTTCGAGAGCCTCGGGAATGCAGTCCTGGCCGACGATGGCAACGTACTTCTCGCGCTTCGCTTCACGGACTGCCTGTAAGGCTCCCAGGGCACTGGTGTCGGTCGCGGCGGCAATCAACAGACCACGATCCTTGGGGTGACGCCGCAAAAAGTCAGTCATCAGCTTGTAGGCTCGGTCACGAAGCCCGCGCCCATCCATGCGCACGAACGCTTCAATCGGCAGGTCGGGCAACACGGAACGCACCCCTTCAAAGGCACCGGTGATCCGGCTTTGCACCAAGGGGCCCGCTTCTTCAATATCCAGGCCAATGACCCACGATGCTTTGCTGTCCCACTTTTGCCGCGCATGGATCGCCAGATACTCACCTGCTTCAAAGCCGGCGCGATAGTTATTCACTCCGAAAAATATGGCGTGCGGATGCGGTATCTCCACCGCGATCAAAGGAATACCTGCATCCGCGATCTTGTCGGCAACAATCGGCGCGACCTGCTGCTCAATTTGAAATTCGATGACCAGGTCTACCCGGTTGGCGACAAACTGCTCCGCATTACGGATCGCCGTGGCGGCATCGTAATGGTTGTCGAGGATCATCAAGTCCACCCCGGAAGAGGCCGCGGCCGTTCTGAGGCTCTCGGTGACTGCCTGTGAGAAGGGCAGGTCTTCCGACTGGCCTCCGAAGCCGAACCGTATCTTTCGCGGACGGCTGGCCAGCCGGTAAAGGCCATTCTCAGTTTGCGCGACATAGCCGCGGTGGACAAACGTCTTCAGAATTCGATAGACAGACGTCTTGGAAATGCGGGTTCGCTGGTAAAGAGCCTCCAGCGCGAGCGGCTCATCCTCCGCCTGCAATAACTCCAGGATGTCCAGCGCCTTGGACAGGATCGGAATGTGATAGAGCCGCTTTAATCCAGACTTAGCCAAGCCTCTCCTTTTGAGCCGTTTGCTCTCCACCGTGCGAATTCAATACAGAAACCACGATCAGTATAACGTCCGCGTGCGCTCTTCCATTGCTCCTCTGCCTGCTGAGGAGATCGCAGGATGGCAGGAACTCCGAGACTCGGGTGAGGTCGCGGCTGGGCGCGGATTCTCTCGTCGCCACCGCTGATATCGGCATGCTATATTTGTCCGCGCAATAAAACCAATTGAGAAACCATTTCGCATTTGGGTAAAAGCGCCCGGCCCGCCATCGTGAAGCACGAAGGGAAAAATCATTTATGACGACGCATTTCCCACTCAGGAAAGTTGCAGCGGCCGCTCTTTTCGGAGCCTTCGCAGTACCCGCCTTAGCCCCTGCTCAAACTTCAGCGGACCCGTTGGAGCAAGGCTTTCTGAGTCCCCCGAGCAGCGCGCGGCCGCGTGTCTGGTGGCACTGGATGAGCGGGAACATAACGGAAGAAGGCATCCGCCTGGATATGGAGTGGATGAAACGAGTAGGCCTCGGCGGCATGCAAAACTTCGACGCCGCACTCAATACTCCCCAGGTGGTGGAAAAGCGCCTGGTTTACATGACCCCGGAGTGGAAGGAGGCGTTTCTGTTCGCGACCAGGAAGGCCGATTCTCTCGGCCTAGAGTTGGCCATTGCCGGATCCCCAGGATGGAGCGAGACCGGCGGTCCGTGGGTTGAGTCGTCGCAGGCAATGAAGAAGTTTGTTTGGAGCGAAACTATTGTCGAGGGCGGCCATCCATTCAGGGGCGTGATCGCCAAACCACCCATGGTGACCGGACCTTTTCAGAACCTCGCACAGCAGGATCCGATGGGAATGATGGGTGGTCCCGGCCAGCAGCCTCCGACCCCGAAAGACTACTACGCGGACAGCGTGGTCATTGCTTATCGCGTACCAGATGCCGAGGTGTCTTCATCGACGGCGCAGCCAAAGTTGACCTCCAGCAGCGGGCATGTGGATGCTGCGATCCTGGCCGCCCACGACATGATGAAATCCACCGACCTGCCTATCGCCCCAATTGGGCAGCAGTCATGGATACAGTTCGAATATCCAGCGCCGAACACCATCGATGCAGTGACGGTTGCCATGGGAGGCCCGCGCGATCCGTTCGCGCAGTTTGCAGGGGACACCGGTCATGGGCCCGTGCTCGAAGCCAGCGACGATGGACAGCAATTCCGCGCCATCGTCACGATACCGACGGCGGGTGCGGTGCAACACACCATGGCCTTTGCCCCGGTGACGGCGCGCTACTTCCGTCTCACCTTCACCACCGTCGAGCCATCAAAATCGATGCTCGGAGATATCGATCTGTCTGCCCTCGGGATTGTGGGGATGCCTCCGCCGCCGACGGACTACCACATCTCGGAATTCGAGCTGCACGCGGGTGCGCGGATTAATCGCTTTGAAGAAAAGGCCGGATTTGCAACTTTGCCGGACCTCTATTCGTTTGCGACTCCAGCGGTAGCTGCCGGCCAGGCGATTCAGAAGACAACCGTCGTCGACCTTACGGCGAAAATGCGCTCCGATGGAACGCTTGATTGGACTCCTGCACCAGGACGCTGGATGATTCAGCGGATGGGTTATCTCGCTTACCGGCATCACCAATCATCCGGCCTCGCCCGAAGCTACTGGCCTCGAAGTGGACAAGCTCAACCGCGCCCACGTCAAAGACTACTTCGAACACTACCTCGACAATTACAAGGGTACGGTGGGTCCGTTGATGGGTAAGACTGGCGTCCGATTTGTCGTCACCGATAGCTGGGAAGCAGGCACCGAGAACTGGACCGATGACATGCTGGCCGAGTTCTCCACCAGGCGTGGCTACGATGCGCATCCCTGGCTGCCGGTCCTGACTGGCCACGTGGTCGAAAGCGCGGAAGCCAGCGATCGCTTCTTGTGGGACTGGCGGAAGACCCTCGCCGATCTCGTTGCCGAGAACCACTATGGTCAAATCGCTCAGTCACTGCACGCGCGAGGCATGGGACAGTATGGCGAATCCCATGAAGAAGGCCGCGCTACCATTGGCGACGGCATGGAGATGAAAAAAGCTGACGACGTTCCCATGGCCGCGATGTGGACACAGCGTCCAGGTGTGAACGCGGAGCAGTATGGGTACAACGCAGATATTCGCGAGTCGGCATCCGTGGCCCACATCTATGGGCAGAACCTGGTGGCCGCTGAATCCCTGACCGCGGCAAGTGCCCCCTGGGCGTGGTCGCCGGCGACCTTAAAGCCCACAGCCGACAAAGAACTAGCGGTGGGTCTGAATCGATTTGTGATTCATACCTCGGTTCACCAGCCCCTGGTGAACAAGGCTCCCGGGCTCGCCCTCGGCCCCTTTGGACAGTGGTTTACGCGCAACGAGGTTTGGGCCGAGCAGGCTGAACCGTGGATCACGTACCTGGCACGGAGTTCGTTTCTGCTGCAGCAGGGCCACTTTGTTGCGGATATCCTCTACTTCTACGGTGAGGATTCCAATCTCACTGCCATCTTTGGCAGCAAGTCACCGGATGTGCCCGCCGGCTACAACTTCGATTACGTGAATGCCGATGCGCTGATTCATGAGGTGTCGGTGAAAAACGGCCAGTTGGTGACGGCGAGTGGTATGAGCTACCGCGTGCTGGCCCTCGACACTTACAGCCAACATATGTCTCTTCCCGTATTGCGGAAGGTGTGCGACCTGGTGCTTGCCGGCGCTACTGTCGTTGGCACGCGTCCAACGGACGACCCTAGCCTGGCGGATGACGCTGCTGAATTCCACGTCATCTCGGATCAGCTTTGGGGTCAATCGAAAACCGGCAAAGGCAGGGTCTATGGCGATCAAAGAATGGTGGACGTGCTTGCGGGGATGAAGGTTCCCCCTGATTTTGCTTACTCGAAGCCGCAAGCCGACACCGAGGTCTTGTTCGTGCACCGCAGGCTGCAAAATACTGATCTCTATTACGTCGATAACCGGCATGACCGGATGGAACAAGTGGACGCGACCTTCCGCGTGGATGGAAAGGCGCCCGAACTCTGGCACGCCGACACCGGCATGATGGAGCCAGCTTCTTATCGTGTGGCAAACGGCAGCACGACGGTGCCACTCCATCTGGATCCATACGAGACGGTCTTCGTTGTCTTCCGCAAGGCGTCGACTTCTCCCTCGCTCAATCTTCCAGCAAAGCGTGAGAGCACCATAGCGACGGTAGGGGGCCCTTGGGAAGTAAGTTTCGAAGCTGACCGGGGAGCACCCGAAAAAGTTACTCTCGATAAGTTGGTGTCGTGGAGTGACAGTACCGACGAGGGCGTAAAGTATTTCTCCGGACACGGCACCTACACAAAAACCGTCGACGCGCCCGCGGACTGGTTCAAGCTCGGGGCACAACTGTGGCTTGATCTCGGCGATGTAGAGAATTTGGCCGAGGTGACTGTGAATGGAAAGGCCCTGGGAACCTTATGGAAGACTCCTTATCGTCTGAACGTGACCAGCGCCATGAAGCCGGGTGAGAACAAGCTGGAGATCCGTGTGGCCAATCTCTGGGTGAATCGACTGATCGGTGATGCGCAGCCGAATACGGCGAAAAAATATACCTTCACCACCCACAATCCTTATAAAGCCAAATTCGCCACTGCTTCCCTCCGGCTTACTTGGAGCTGTGCAGATGATCCGCGTATCCTCACAACCATGATGCAGAGCAAGTATCGGCATTTGCGCATAGGGTTGGTCGGCCTGGGGCTTGAGGCTTACTGGAGCCAATTCGCGGGGTTGGAAGAAAGACTCAAAGGCTACCTCGACCGAAGTCGAGAAAAAAATCTCGATCGATTCGCGGACGGTGGTGAATCTCGGACTGGTCGATACGCCTGAGAAGGCGGTGGAAGCTGCCCATAGTGCCCGGCGCGAAGACATTGAAATCCTGCTTGTTTACGTGACTACCTATGCACTGTCCGCTAACCATCTTGCCGCTGATCAAGCGGGCAAAGGTCCCGGTGGTATTGCTGAACCTGCAGCCTGCTGCTGCCATCGACTACCAGCGGCTCAATGCGATGGAAAGCAGAACCGCGATGACGGGGAGTGGCTGGCTTATTGCAGCGCGTGTCCTGTTCCTGAAATCGCGAACGTGCTTCGCCGGTTGGATATTCCGTTTCACCAAGTCACCGGAATGCTCCATGATGATCCGGCATGCTGGCGGGAGATAGACGAATGGCTTCGCGCCGCTGAGGTGGTCCACATGTTGGCCCACAGCCGCCTCGGTTTGATGGGCCATTATTACGGAGGCATGCTCGACATCGCCACCGATCTCGCGCAGGTGAGCGGCCGATTTGATCTGTATATCGAAATGCTGGAAGTGGATGAGCTCACCGCGCTCAAGAACACTGTCAGCGAAGAGGAGACGGAGCGTAAGCTTGCAGAGTTCCGCGCGTTCTTTGCGGTGGGTGACGATTGCTCGCAGGGTGAACTGCTGCGCGCAGCACGCACGGCGGTGGCGCTCGATCAGCTGGTAGAGAAAAATCATCTTGATTTGATGGCGTATTTCTACAAGGGGAGCGGTGTTCTCGAAAATGAAGACACGATGAGTTCGATCATCCTCGGCACATCGATGCTGACTGGCAGAGGAGTGCCGGTTGCCGGAGAGTACGAAGTGAAAAACGTGATCGCCATGAAGATCATGGATTTGTTGGGGATCGGCGGTTCCTTTACCGAGTACTATGCGGTCGATTTTGCCGCAGACCTGGTTCTTATGGGCCATGATGGTCCGGGTCATCTCTCGATTGCTCAGGACAAGATCAAGGTGCGTCCACTGCGCGTTTATCACGGTAAAGTGGGTGCCGGGTTATCGGTCGAGATGTCGGTTAAGTACGGGCCGGTAACCCTGCTTTCTGTCATTGAGGATAAGAACACCGGCTTCGCCCTGCAGATCGCGGAAGGCGAAAGTGTGCCGGGGGAAATATTGGAGATAGGTAATACCAACAGCCGTTATCGATTTCCCCTGGGTGCGCGCCCATTCATAGAAGCCTGGAATTCACATGGTCCGGCACATCACTGCGCCATCGGGATAGGGCACGCCGGCGCACAAATTGAGAAGATTGCGAGCTTGTTGCAGATGCGCTTTATTCGCGTCTGTTAGATAGAAAGAAATCGCAGGTCCCTCCGCTGCGCTACCCCGTATTTCCTGTTGGTATCGGTGACGTTGGCGAAGTTCATGCGGCTTTCTTTACTGAAAGCCGCACACGCGGTTGTTTATAGTGCCGCGTGCTAGGAAATACGGCTTCGCTCCGGTCGGGATGACGAGGGACTTGCGTCAGTTGCCATTTGACAATTCAGACAGCCGAGGATCTGCAGTTTTATACCGCAGCCGATAAAATTCGCTGCGCCCAGTGCGCGACTGTGGCGGCGGCTACGCCTTCCGGCCGCGGATCTTCCAGGGCCGCCAACTGCACGGCGAAATTGCCGATCGTCGCGCTTTCCACGGCTCCACAGCGCACCTCCAGGCCAGTCGCGGCCTCCGTTAGCCGGTTCAGAAGGGTGTTTCGGCTACCACCGCCAACGATATAAATCCGTCGAAGCTTCTTTCCGGTAATGTGCGCAAGACTGGTCATAATCTGCCCGTATCTGGCAGCCAAACTATGAAGAATGAGGCTCGTCATTTGTGGAGCATTCTCGGCGCCGGCTGCCAACGGAGCAGGCCGCGGCGTACGAGTTGCCGGTTGATGCGCGCCGGCATCTCTCCGGGCAATAGAAGATCCGGGTCGTCCACATTCAACACACCAGCAGGCGCCGGGACGTGCTCGGCGGCGGCGATTAGCTCAGGCACGGTCCAGTCGATCTCCGCGGCCCATTCCGTCATGCATTGCCGCAGCATCCACATGCCGTTCACGTTTTTGTGAAAACAGATGCGGCCCCCGACAGCGCCCAGGTTGGTGAAGTCCGCTGCCTGCGCCTCTGGCCCGTTGCAAGGCTCGGAGAGCAGTGTTCCGACCAACGACCAGGTGCCCGAGCTAATGTAGGCCCAGTCGTCTCCGCTGTCAGGGATGCCCGCGATGGCGGACGCCGTGTCATGACATGCAGGTGCAATCAACTCCACGCCATCGAGTGCGGACAGGTTGAGCGCACGTCCGTTCAATTTTCCTATCACGGTCCCCGGCCCTACGATGGGCGCCGCGGCTGCTTGCACCAAACCGGCCGCTGCGAAAATCTCCCGTGACCAGCCGCGCTTCTCCGCATCCACAAGCTGGGTGTGGGTCGCGTTTGTATACTCGGCCACACGCTTTCCCCCGAGCCGATGCAGGATATATTCCGGTAAGGTGAGCCAGGGTTTTTCCTGTAGCTCCTCCGCATCCGCGCAAAGCTGGTAAAGCGTATTAATGCGGCTCATCTCAGTACCCGTGATGGCGCGAAGACGCGCTGCGGATATTCGTTGGAAGACCTCAGCCTGCGACCGAATGGTTCGTTCGTCACGATAGCAAAAAGGATCGGCCAGGGCTTCGCCATCCGCGTTCAGACGAACGTAGTCCACCGCCCAGCCATCCGCGGCGATTGATCGGATGCCTTCGCTGGCAATCTCCGCGCACTTGCGTAGGCCGATGTCCATCTGCTGCGTAATCTTGCCCAGGTCCCAACGGATCTCGCCATCGTGGCTGACGGGAGCATTCGCATGGCGGTGAACCAGCTCAATATGAGGCGACTCATGCAACCAGCGAAGCAACGAAACGCGGCAACTCTCCGCGCCCAGATCGATGGCGATCATTGCGCGCCGATCTTTAGGACAGTTCTCGCTCATCGGAGATAAGCCTCGGTCAGACCTCCATCCACTGGGATCAGGTGGCCGGTGGTGCAGGGTGCTTGCGGGCCGGCGAGGAAAAGGATAGCCGCGGCGCAATCCTTGGGATCTATGGGTTGATGAGTTAAGGTTCGTTTGGCGTAGAACTGAGCCAGCAGCATGCGCAACTCGTCATCAGAAGCGGAATCATCGAACGAAATTTTGTATTTCGTAAGCGATGCCTTCACGCGGTCTCGAGGGAACATTGTCGATCCCTTCACCACGGTTGCGGGACTGATGCCGTTCACTCGGACCCTGGGAGATAAAGTGACGGCAAGTTCGCGGATCAAATGGCTGACTGCCGCCTTGCTGACGTCATAAGCTTCGCTGCCGCGTTTGGCTACGACCGCGTTAGCTGAGCTGGTCAGTACGATGCTGGTGTCAATTCCCTGGGCCTCGAAGACCTTGGCCGCTTCGTCCGCCAGCAGATAGTTGGCGGTGACGTTGATCTCCAGCGTCAATGCCCACTGGGCGTCGCTGATCACGCCGTCGGGGGAAGAAGGGAAAATCGCTGCCGTATTGATCAGGATATCGATGCCTCCGTACGCGGCGATGGTCGCGTCCAGCGCTGCTCGAATCGCCGCACGATCACGTATGTCAATTTTTGTGGCGATGGCTCCCTCGCGGCCGGCGATCGATTGCGCTTCCGCAGCAACTTTGTTGGCCGCGTCCATCTCGCGGTCGGCGACGACCACATGCGCGCCGCGCGCCGCGGCCATCAGCACTACTTCGCGTCCAATGCCGCTGGCTCCGCCCACCACCAGGACAACGCGGCCGCTCAATTCCTTGGCGGCGGGTTGCCGGCGGATCTTCGCTTCTTCCAGAGCCCAATACTCAATCCGAAAGGCTTCGGATGCAGGCAGCGCTACGTAGTTGGAGTGCACCTTGAAGGCACTCGTCTCCGCCGCGGGTCCTGCCTGGGGCAGGATTGCGGGACAGGTACCGTCCTCCAAATGCCCTGCGCCTTCCATCACGTGAATGGCGTTGACATAAAACTCACCGGTGATGCGCGCCTCGGCCTTGTTCTTGCCGAAGCTGAACATGCCGATACCCGGCACCAGCACGACCGTCGGGTTCGCATGCCGCATCGCAGGCGAGTCGGGCAATGCGTGCTGCTTATAGTAGTCGGCGTATTCGCGGCGATAATTCTCCAACGCAGCCGTGGCAGCGGGAAGAATTTGCGCTGCATCTTTCGATGGGTCCCAGTCCACAAACAGCGGCCTGATCTTCGTGCGGATGAAGTGATCAGGACAACTTGTGCCCAAATGCGCCAGCTCCGCCGCGGAATGCGAATTGATGAACTCCAGGATCTCGGGGATATCCGTAAAGCTGCCGATCATGCGCTGCTGGGTGGAAACGTTACCGCGCAGGAACGGCATGAGCTTGGTAGCAATGGCCTGCCGCTGCTGGTGAGGCTTGTACTTCGCGCCGCCAAACGCAGCCGTGCTCTTCCTCGATCGGTAGCCCTCGATGAACTGGCCAATCTGGTCGATGATGGTGATGGTGTTGAGATACGATTGCCGTTGCGTGCCGCCCCAGGTGAACAGGCCGTGGCCGCCAAGCACCACGCCATCGCAGCCGGACACTTGCTTTACCGCGCGTTCAAGCATCATGGCCAGTTCAAAGCCCGGTCTCTGCCAGGGAACCCACACCAACTTGTGATCGTACTGCTGGTTGAATTCATCCATCTTTTCCTTACCATTGGCCGATGCGGCGAGCGCGATGCCCCAGTCTGGATGAAGGTGATCGACGTGAGGGAAGGGAAGAAAGGCATGCAGGGCGGTGTCGATCGAGGCTGCCACAGGATTGTTTCCGAAAGTGCAGAGGGGATACAAGCCAACGATCTCATCCTCATACTCCACCCCGCGGTAGACATTCGCCAGGGCACGCACTTTATCCATGTACAGGGTGGCAAAGCCCTCGACCTTGATGCTGCCCAGGTCACCCCCGCTGCCTTTCACCCAGAGCACTTCCTTCTTCTGGCCATCCAGGGGATCGACGCCCTCAAGTTTTGAGCTGGTGTTGCCGCCCCCGAAGTTGGTGATGCGCAGATCGGATCCCAACAAGTTGGAGCGATAGCGCAATCGAGCAGGCGGATCAAGCGTTACTGCGTGGCTTTCATCCCAAAGATCGGAAAGATACTTGAGGGGCATACTTTTCTCCTTGTGTTGTCGTCCGCCGTCGCGAGGCGTTTTCTCAGCGCGAAACCTGTTACCTGATTCAATAGACAAAGTATTTCACAAGGTCTCACGGTTCACGTAGGATGAGTGCGCTTGCTACAACACCTGAAACTGAGGTGAGTGTGGGTCCTAACCCATTCATTGGCGTTATCTATCACTGGATCGGCGGCCTCGCCTCCGCCAGCAATTTCATCCCTTTTCGCGGAATCAAGCGTTGGTCCTGGGAAATTTACTGGATTATCCAGGGCATCGCTGCGTGGCTCGTCGCCCCCATGGTGTTGGCCCTGCTGCTGGTCCCGCATCTGTTCGCCGTCCTTCATAGAGCGCCGTCTGCCAGTATCTACTATGCATGCTTCTGGGGCGTTTTGTGGGGAGTCGGTGGGCTCACCTTTGGCCTTGCGATTCGCTACCTGGGCATTGCCCTGGGATATGCGATCGCGCTCGGTTTTTGTACCGCATTCGGCACCTTGATGCCGCCGATTTTCAGCGGCCAGATGTCCTCCATCCTGCACGAGACCTCCGGGCAGGTGATTCTCGCCGGGGTCGGCGTGTGCATGCTGGCGATCGCTGTCAGCGGACTGGCCGGCTATTCGAAAGAGCATGAGATTTCCGCCGAAGACCGGGCGGAGGCTGGGGAGCGCGACTTTTCCTTCGCCAAGGGCCTCGCCGTTGCCATCTTTGCCGGCATCATGAGTTCCTGCTTTGCCTACGGTCTGGCTGCCGGCAAACCCATCGCTGAACTTGGCCGCGTCCAACTTCTTGCTGAGCATCGCCTCGATCTTTGGCAGAATCTTCCTGTCCTGGTGGTCGTTCTCTGGGGCGGTTTTGCGACTAATTTCGCGTGGTCTCTTTTTCTGATCATCAAGAATCGCTCTTTCGACCAATTCGCCGGGGCCCCTGGCATCAACCCCATGGGGGCTATCGAAGCCACGACCGCAAAGTCATTGGGCGCAGAGGCGGCTTTGCTGGAGCCGGATCACCTTACCGCTTCCACGCTGATAAAGAATTACGTTCTCGCTGCCCTGGCCGGGGTCATCTGGTATTTCCAATTCTTCTTCTATTCGATGGGGCAGACCAAGATGGGCAAGTACGATTTTTCCAGCTGGACTTTGCACATGGCGAGCATCATCATCTTCGCCACCCTGTGGGGGGTGGCTCTCAAGGAGTGGAAGGGAACCAGCCGGCGGACGAAAGGGCTGGTGGCTTTCGGATTATTCCTGCTCGTCGGCTCCACCGTGGTGGTGGGCTACGGCAACTACTTAAAGGTGCGTTGAAGTGTCAGGCGTAACTGGCAACCGCGCCCTGGTTTGCCGCTGCGCGTTCCTTGGTGATCTGTTCGATATAACCGCTTTCGCGCAGCGCCAGCAGCGGATCTTCCACCAGCCCTTTCGATCGCCGCCAACTCTTGACGATCGGCCGCACATCCTGCCAGAACGCAGAGCGGAAACATTCCTCTGCTTCCACCAGCTTGCATTCTTCCTGCAGGACCGAGAGCCGCGCTTGATCGACCAGGGCGGCCTTGGCGTAAATTTCCTGCGCCGTGCAGACAGTCTGCACCATGGCTTCCATCTTGCCCTTCATATTGTGGCTTTGATCGATCATGTACGCCACATCGACCAGGGCGCCGGTTTCCCATTCGTAGTTGCGAATTTCGTGAAAGATACGGAACACCTGGTAGGGGTCGATCGAACCCAGCGTGAGGTCATCGTCGGCATAGCGCCGATCGTTGAAATGAAATCCACCCAACATGCCGGCGCGCAGCAGCCAGGCGACAATCTGTTCAATATTCTGTGTCTGATAGTGATGCCCGGTGTCGACCAGCACCAGCGCCTGCGGCCCGGCCGCCTTCGCCAGCAACAACGCCATACCCCAGTCGGCGACATCGGTGTGATAGAAGTACGGCTCAAAGGGTTTGTATTCGATGAGCAGTCGCTGGCCGGGGCTCATGGCGGCATGCGTCTTCTTGAACGCCTGCTCGAACCAGGCGATGCGGTGCCGCATACTCTGCGTTCCGGGATAGTTGGATCCATCAGGAAGCCAGGGCGCTATATCGCGTGAGTTCAAGTTATGCGCGATGGCGACGCAGTCCAGCATGTGATCGAGGGCCTGCTTGCGGATCGCCGGATCGGGATTGCCCAGGGCCCCGAATTTGTATTCCTGGCTCTGAAAAAAATTGGGATTAATCGACCCTGCGGCGACGCCGCACTTAGCGGAGAGTTCCTTCACCTGAGGTACGTCTTTGAGCCCATTCGGCAGATCCCAAAGCAGGTGCAGGGCAACGGTCGGGCACGCTCCTGTTAGCTGGTTCACCATGCCGGCGTCGCTGAATTTCTCCGCCAGGTTGGTCGCGGCCGCAGGCTGCATAAATTTGCCGAACCGTGTTCCCGTGTTCGCGAATCCCCACGATGGCAATTCGATCTTGAATTGATCGAGTGCCTGCCAAACGGAGCCTTCCATATCCTGTGCCATAGTGTCCCTATCCGTGAAACCGTGCTGAACTCTTCAGTTTACTTACTTGAGTGCAGGCGAACTTTCCACCTTGGACACCCCCGGGGGCTGACGTCATTGCAATAGGGTAATAGTTTCCATTCTAAATTCGATTATGTCAATAACTCAGATATATCAATTACCCGGTAAAGCAAGTCAAATTTTCAATAGGGGAATATGCTCGTTGCGGCAAGAGGGGAAGGACCGCACTTGGGTCACAAATTATTTTACAGCCCGCAGCCTTCCGCGAGACTTACTGCGTAGTAATCCGAAAGGAATAAGTGCCGGCAGGCAGCTCGTAAGTAGCACTCCCTTGCGCCTCACTGACCAGGCGCAGCTTCTTGCTGTTGGATAGCGACTCTCCGTCCAAGGTGAACTTATTCTGCTGGTCAGTTCGCACCGGCATATTTGCCTTGGCGTTGGGGGGAACGGTGACCAGCCAGGTAACGGCGGTACCTTTCATCGACCATGAGGATCGTATCTCGCCGTAAGCAGACTGGTAGTGGAAGTCGAGGCTGCCCAGTCGCGCGTCGAAATTGGGATGGAGATAAATGGTATGGAATCCGGCGTCCGTGGGCAGAGCATCGATTCCGGCCGCATAGCGATAGATCCAATCGGCCACTGCTCCGTAGGCATAGTGGTTGTAGGAATTCATGCTGGGGTCGCCGCGCATCTGGTCGCCGTTCCAACGCTCCCACATCGTGGTGGCGCCGTGTCCGACCAGGTATCCCCACGAGGGATATTCCGTGTTGAGCAGCAGGCGATAAGCAAGATCGCTGTGACCGGTATCCACCAGTACCGCCAGCAAATAAGGTGTTCCCAGGAACCCGGTTGCCAGGCGCCCGTGATTGGCTTCGATCTTGGCCACCAATCTGTTTGCCGCCGCGGCTCGCAGCGAGTCGGGCACCAGCCCCATATTTAATGCCAGCACATAGCTGGTCTGCGTATCGCCACCGGCGGCTTTGGCCTCGGGGTTGTTGATCTGTCCAAAAGGAGACGGGCCATTATCGGCCCCCGGAATAAAACCGTCGGCATGAATGTATTCGGCGCCAAAAGCGGTCTTGATCTTGTTGAAGATTTCCGCATACTTGGCTTCCTCTTCTGTCTTGCCCAGGGCATGCGCCATCTGCTGCATGAGCGTGACATCGTAGGCCCAGTAGGCGCTCGCCACCAGGGGCTCGAGTGTCGGTCCCTCAGGAGAAAGCCAATCGCCAAAGGGTATGCCATAGCCCGTCTTCCACAAGTAAGAGGGATTGGCCGCCTGGATCGCCGCGAGGTACTTCTCCATTGCATCCCAGTTTTGTTCGATGATCCGCGTATCACCCGATTGCAGCCACGCGGTCCAGGGAATGATGACGCCGGCATCACTCCAGCCGGCGCCGAAGCCTGGGTTGGGCGTATCGGTTCCCGGAGCGAAGATGCCATACATGGGCGTGCCCACCTGGGTGTTCCGTATATCGCGGGCAAATTTCTTGGAGAACTGCGTCAGGTCCATGTTGTAGGAGGCGGTTCGCCAGAATACCTGCGCATCCGCGGTCCAACCCAAACGCTCATCGCGCTGCGGGCAATCGGTGGGAACGCCGACGAAGTTGGAGCGCTGTCCCCAGAGGATGTTGCTCCACAACTGGTTGATCATCGGGCTGCCGGATTGCATCTGCACCGTGATCGGCGCGTCGGTGTACATGGCCACCGCCTTCACGGCATTCAGGTCTGGTTTGTACTTCAGGCCCGTCACCTCAACATAACGGAAGCCATGAAATGTAAAGTCCGGCTGGAATTCCTCATCGCCTCTGCCGGCAAGAACAAAGTGGTCGGTAGCTTTTGCAGTGCGCAGGTTATCGACGTAGAGAGTGCCGTCGGGATTCAGCACTTCCGCAAACCTCAGCTGAACGTCTGTTCCAGCAGTGCCTCGAGCCCGCAGGCGCGCCACGCCCGCCAGGTTCTGGCGAAAGTCGTAGATATAGACTCCCGGTCTCGGATTGGTGATCTCCGTCGCGGTCAACGTTTGCTGGGCACGGATGGGCTGAAAGGATTGCGGAACGATTTCTGGTTCCCTTGGGTTGAGCAAATCGACTGGCTTCCAATGCGCGTCGGAAAAAGATGCTGCGTCCCAACCTGCTTGTTCCTTGCGGGCGTCGTAATCTTCGCCATCGTAGATCTCGGCCTGGGAAATCGGGGAAATATCGGCTTTCCACGTGGCGTCGGTGGCGATCCACTCAATCGAGCCATCCGCATGCTCGATGCGAAGCTGAGCTTTCAAGGCCGGCGGAGTATCTCCATAGTTGTATCCCTGGCGAAACCACATGAGCGGCGTTGTATACCACCCCGGCGCCAGCCAGGCCGCGATCGCATTTTGTCCTGTCTTTACTTGCCGCGTAACGTCATAGGCCTGGTAGGGAACGTGGGCACGGAAATCATCCCATCCGGGAGACAGGATCTGATCACCTACCCGCGCGCCGTTGATCTGCACGCGATAAGCGCCTAAGGCGGTTACATAAAGGCGCGCAGAGGTAATGGGTGCGCTGACTGCGAAGCTGTGGCGAAGCAGTTTCACCGGCCCGGTGCGCCACGGATTTCCCAACGTGCTCGCGCTCATTGGTGTCTTGGGTAGTACGTAGGCGGCCGCATTCGACCAGGGGGCATCGTCATACTTGGGGTCATACCAACCCTGGTCCGCATCCAGCCTGGCTTTCCACTCTTTGTTGCTGGCGAAGACAACCACACTGCCATCCGTCATCTCGACGTAGAGGCAAGCGCTCATCGGGGTCTGGTTGGTTTCAGGCGCGACCATTCCAGTGGGCGAGGGCGTTCCATATAACGTGACCCCTACGGCGAGCAGGTTCTCGCCGCTACGCACGTTCGCGGTAACGTCCTTGAGCAGGTAGGTCTTCCAGGGCGCTTGCTTCCAGGGTGGCAGTGGCACTGCCTCCAGCACCTGTTTCCCATTCACCCACGCCGCGGCAGAATCTTCGCCGGTCACAAACAGGTCTGCATGTTTCACCGGCCCGTTGAGTTGGAATTTGAAACGAAAATCATGTTGCGTATCCGCGCCGTTCTTAGCCATGCCGTCTGCGTTGGTGATCCAGGTGGCGCCCGACTTACGAACTGCGCGATGCTCAGGGTCCTCATAACCGATCCACTGGGCTTTCCAGGGTTCCTTGAGTAATCCTGTTTCCCACCAGGTCACGTCGCTTGCCGGGTAAAGCTTTCCGTCTTTGTCCCAAACGTCCACGCGCCAGTAGTAGCGGGTGGAAGCGGCCAATGCCGGGCCGCCGTACACCACGCCAAGCGATTTGTCTGAAGTGATCCGGCCACTATCCCACACGTCCGGCTTGCTACCGGTTAACATCGCGGGTTTGCTGGCTACCTCGATCCTGTAAGCAGTTTGCCGGGCAGCCTCGCCGGGGTCTTGAAGCTGCCAGGAGAACAGAGGCTGGCTGGAATCGATGCCCAACGGCTGAGTGAGGGAGTCGCAAGTGAGATGGGCCGGTTTTCCGGCAAGCGAAGCCGCGAACGCTGGGGCAAGGCAAAAAATCGCTAGTAGAGTGGCGCGGATAGCGCGCTGCGCAGCGCTATGAAAAGCGATTGGTGAGGTCATGTGCATTCGGCTGACACTATCGAGTTGGCGAGGCAGCAATGTCAATAGGAAAGTGCTGTCCCCTTCGAATCTCGAGACGAATCCCGGAGTCGAGGGGGTGATTTCCCTATTTGGAACTATTGCTCTATTGCTTTTTACCTGTATCATGGATGCGGTCTGAGAAGCGCGCTCCCCTGGACGGATGCCGCATGTTTGCCCAGGCGTACACGGGCCGAAGAAGACGGGCGCAACCCTTCGAATGCTCTGCTTTTCGGACAAAGAGGCTGCAGCAGCAAGAACGCCCACGCTTGGAGTGAAGGCATTGGAAAAAGATCGTTATCGGTACCCGTCCAGCACCTTGTACCGCGTAATCGCTATGAAGTCCGCAGCTCCATGCAGATTCGCTTTCACTCTGACCCTCCTGTTGGTGGCGATCTGTTTCTCCGTCTCGGCGCTCGCTCAATCAGCAAGCAAGCCAAACGAAGTCACCGTCGACTGGGACAAGACGGTGATCGTCTCCAGGTCTACGCCCACCCTGCAAGTCGTCGTGAATCCCATGTTGCGTTCCGGATCACCGATTCACGATGCATCCTTCCAGGCCCTCAAATCCCTGGGCGCGGACTACGTGCGCTATGTACCCTGGCTCCCTTATCCCAGGCTTGGTGTCGCTGAGCTCGAACCGCCTGCCAAAGACACCACATCCTGGGACTTCTCGCTCATCGATCCCATGACTAAAGACTTTCTGACGGCGACGGAAGGTCACAGTACCGTGATGAATTTCAGCACCATTCCTGCATGGTTATTCAAGACGGACAAGCCGGTTCCTTATCCCGCTGATCCCAACCAGGTGTCTTGGGATTACACCCAGGGAACGGAATTGAAAGACCCAACCGGCAAGGACCTGGGCGACTACTATGCGCGGCTGGTGAGCTGGTACACCAAGGGCGGTTTCACCGACGAGAACGGCAAACAACATTCCTCCGGCTACCATTACAAATTCCCCATTTGGGAAGTACTCAACGAGGTTGAGTTCGAGCACAAAACCACTCCGGAGCAATACACCGCCCGCTACGACGCAATCGTCAGCGCGATCCACGAAGTAAGTCCGGGCACAAAATTCATGGGCCTGGCGTTGGCCACGCCCTCAGACGATCCGCGCTATTTTGAATATTTCTTGAATCACGCCAATCACAAACCAGGCATTCCGCTCGACTACGTGTCGTATCACTTCTACGCCAGCCCGGCGCCCCAGCAGGACATCAACAGCTGGCAGTACACCTTCTTTGACCAGGCGGATCGTTTTCTGGCCACCGTTCGCTACATCGATGCGATCCGCCAACGTCTTTCGCCGCAAACCAAGACGGATACCAATGAGCTGGGAGTAATCCTGGCTTCCGATGAGGCGGAGATAGCGGAAAGCAAGGCGCATCCCGACACCATCCCGGCCTTGTATTGGAATGCAGCCGGGGCTCTCTACGCGTACCTGTACAGCGAGCTGGCAAAGCAAGGTGTTGACGTGATCGGAGAATCGCAGCTGGTCGGTTATCCCTCGCAGTTCCCCAGCGTCAGCATGATCGACTGGAAGAACGGGAAGCCCAACGCGCGCTACTGGGTCTTGAGCCTCTTGAAAAATAACTTCCACCCCGGAGACCAATTGGTAGCGACGAAGCTCTCTGGCCATAGCGACATCGCAGCTCAGGGCTTCGTAACTCCGGAGGGCAAGAAACTGCTGCTGATCAACAAGCGAAACCGGATCGTTGACGTCATCTTGCCGGAGAGTGCTAAGAACGGGAATCTTCTCACGGTTGATGAAGCGAGTGGAGAAGCGGCGGCGCGTGCCTCCAAGCAAGAAGGTAACCATCTGAGCCTGGCTCCTTTTGCTGTGGTGGTGGTTGGGGCTCCCTAGGGAGTCTGCTTGAGAGCTAACCGATTGCAAATGAAGTCCCGCAGGGACAGCTGACCTTAGCCCAGGACGCAGTCCTGGGTTAGGGCACACCATTGAAAAGTCCCGTAGGGACGGCTGAAAATGTTTTATTCAGGCATGGTCTAAATTTCGGGCAGCCTATCGCTCCGGCCGGAGCTTGTGACTTTTTCTTGCCTTTGTAGTTTGCGGCCGGAAAGCTCTCAATAGCATCTGCTAACGAGAATCGCCGAGGTCCTTCGACTCCGCGCCATAAAGCCGCTGTTTCCAATATATCTGCGAAGCGCTTCGCTCAGGATGACGGCTTTGTCGTGGGGGTGAGACATAGCCGGTTTGGGTAGGTTGAAAAACACGAAAGATCGAAAAAGTCACAGGGTCTCGGGATGATGAGGGGGAAGTGGTTTATACCGGAGGTTGGGCGCCGATGGAGTGAAGCGCAGGTCCCTCTGGAGCGTGTCGAGGATTCAGAGTTCCAGTCGTCTCTACGGGACTTTTCGTCCACCGAATTCGTACCCAGGGCTGCGTCCTGGGCTAAGTTTCAGCCGTCCCTGGCGGGACTCATTTTGCAGCCGGTTCTGCGCAACACCTAACGGCCTGTTTGCACGACGCAAAGATAGCTCGCCACTATAGAATTGCTTCCACCGAGGACGGGACCGAAGATGCGGATTGTGAGGCTGGCGACCGTTCTCGCGCTTTGGTGGGCAACAGCGTCGGCAGAAAAAATCGCCAAGCCCGGAATCACACCCATTCAAGCGGAGTTGATGGCTGACCTTCACGCCCGCCTCCTGAAAGTTGGCGGAACTGTCTACGCGCGGGTTACCGTGGACTGGAAAGGCCCAGGTTGTGTACTCCGCAACGGGGCGATCCTCGAAGCGCATGTGGTTTCGGTAGTTCCTCGTATCAAGCCCGCCAAAGGTTCCGAGGTCGGTCTGGCCTTTACCAAGGCTCAATGCGGAGAATTAAAAATGGGCCCATTTGAACTGCTTCTCTCAGCGGTCGCAGCTCCCCCTGAAAATAGCGATCTTGGCATAGTCAGCGAGAACTTGCCGGTGAAGTCCCTCTCGGGGCTCACCGGCGAGATGGCTCTGAATAGTATGCGTGTCAGCCTGGCCACCAACTTGCAAATGGAGTCACAGATCTATCTATTCCCGCTCGTCCCCCGTATGCAGATGGGCGATGTTTACGGCATCCGGGGATTGAAACTGAGTGTTGGAACCGGGCCGGAGAACAGTTCTATCCTCACCTCGAACAACCGCGATGTTGCGCTGGAAAAGCACTCCCTGTTGCTCCTGGTGCCTGCACAGGGAACATTTCCGCGCGCGTCGGCCGGCTCCATTGTCGATGAACGAGTCGCACCGAACCTACCAACCGAAACGTCAGGAGGGAGAATCTCAGCGCCGTCCCGGTCGCCGGTCGATGACATTGATCTTTGCGCGCCGCCGCAATGTAACGTTGCACTGCCGTCGGGAAACGCGGCCGGGGCGGAACACGCCGCGGCCACGATTTCGATTCGCGAACTGGGCTATGCTCCGCGGCCCCAAAAGGAACGATACAGTTTTGACCACGATGAGGCGCTGGCTTATCTCGGTCCGAGGCAACTGCTAGTCGCCTTTAACCCGCACCAACTCGTTTCCCGGCAAACGCTCAAGCCGGGTGCAACCGTCCGGATGATCCGGGCTGCTTTGGTGGACACAGATACCCACCGCGTCACCCACACGCTCGACTGGGAAGTGCCAGACTCCGGGCAATTCCTCTGGGCGCTCACCGAGGGCCGGGTGATGGTACATGTAGGCGCGGAGCTGCGTGTCTATGGCCAGGGATTACAAATTCAGAATCGAGTGCCCTTAGACGGTCCACTGGCCTTTGTACGGATAACGCCCGACGGGAGCTTTATGGCAATCGGCGTGATCCATGAGCGTCACACCTCGGAGTTGCATGCTCAGCTAGTCCAGAACCTTGATGGCGACCCGGAAGAAGATGTCAATATCCTGGTATTGAATCGCAGTTTCGAAACGATCGCCAAATCTACCGCACTGTCGGGCCTCATGCCGCCTACGCTGCTGAACGAAGGTCAGGCCAGGCTAACCGCGCTACCGAACATGCGTTACCGCATCTCCATGCTGAGCTGGGATAATCATGCTTCGATTCTGACCCAATTCACCTCGAGTTGTACTCCCGAATTTTCAAGCATCACGCCCGACCTTATTTTCCTGGTCAGCTGTGACAAGCACAGCCAGGGCCGTGAGTACCGTGTTCTGCGCTCCAACGGCAAGCTGGCGCTCAAAGGTGATTCGACGGTGAATGAATGCGGGCATGCCGCCGACGGCAGCGCCAACCATGAAGCCTTTGTCGTAAAGATCGTGGAGTCTACGGAGCCTGTACCTCCGGGAGCACCTATGAGTGCAGCGCACTTCTCCTCCGAGGAGTTACGCGTTTATCGAGCTGCCGACGGTAAGCGACTACTCGGGGTGCGTATCGCTTCTCCGTCGTTGAGCCGGGACGGTTACGCACTCGCGCCGGATGCCTCGCAACTTGCGGTCCTTACACGGGACCAGCTCGCTGTGTACTCTGTGCCCGGAAAATGATCTCGAACAATAGTATGGTCATCACCAAAGACCATGGTCAGCTGCCCGGCTTAGGCGGTGCGCTGATCACCAGGGTGAAAACGACTGACGCAGTTTGGCCCGACGAGCCAACGGTGATTACGGGCATGTATGTCCCTGGCTTAGTGGACGAATTGGCAACCAGCGTAAGTAACCCCGACGGATTCGATTCTGATTCCTTGTAATCGTCCGTCACCCCCGCAGGCAGCCCGTTGATCGTAAAAGTTGCTGTCTCCGTGGGCGCCACGATGATCACGGGTATATTTACCGGGGTTCCGTTCGGCGCCACAACCACGGTCGTGTCGTTGACGGAAACCGAAAGGTTGATTGGCGGAGGAGAAAAACTGGTTCTGCCCCCGCAGCCAACCAAGACGAGGATAAGGCCTGTAGCTCCTATGCCGATGCTTGAATGACAGGAATAGTGCATAAGGAATTCGGTGCCGAGAATCCGGACTTACTGAACCTCTCCGGGTTGCAATGTCTGCTTAGTGACTTCGTCTGGCGCACTGGTCCCTTGCTGGAGACCGATCTGGTCACGCAAACGCTGGACTTGAACGAGAGCCTTGTTCCGTTCGTCAACCTTACCGAGTTGTCCTTCCACCAATACCAGTCGATACCAGGCCACCTCATCATCGGCATTGAGTGCGACAGCCTTCTGCAAATGCGGCAGAGCGAGATCGGGCTTGCGCTGCGCCATCAGCACCGCTGCCAGGCCCACGTGCGCTTCCTGAAAGTCAGGGTAGTACTGGAGAGCGGATTCAAAGAGTTGTCGCGCCTGATCGAGCTCATTCTGCTGACGATGGATTTCTGCGAGTTCGTAGATAGCGTTGGCGTTGCGTGGGTCTGACTGCAGTTCCTGTTCAAACTCCCGCGCTGCTTCCACCTGACCCTCGGGATTGCGGGTAAGCCGCCAGGCAGCCAGCATCGTGCGGCCGATGCGGTAATGGATATTCGGCCGCCCTGGATCAAGCTTAAGTACCTCGTGATATTCGCGAATCGCAGAGTCTGTCGATCCTTCGCTCTCGAAAGCCTCTCCTGCAGCCTGGTGCCGCCAAATCGATGTCGGCGCCACCACTTCCAACTTATGGAGCGTGAGAAAGGCATAGTTTCCGTAGATGCGGCCAGTGTGGTAAAGAATTTCCGGGTCATCCGGAAACGCCTTGTTCAACTCCAGAGCAACCGTCACCGCATCGTTATCGCGCTGCAGACCGGTATAGGTTCGCATCAGCTGTAGGCCGCACAAGCGTTTGGTGGCTCGATCCGGCGCGATCGGGAAGCACTTTTGCAGCCCAGGCAGCGCTTCCTTGTATTCCCCAACTTCGGAAAGAGACATCGCCAAAAGCGTGCTCGCTTTGCTGAGCGTTGGCTTCAACTTCAACGCCTGCTTGAGCTCGGGCATGGCCTGATCGAACTTTTTTTCCTGGAAGTAAACTACCCCCAGCGTGGCGTGCATTTCGGCGATATCCGGAGCGATTTGGAGCAGCTTCTTGAAGTCGTTCTCCGCCTCCTCGTAGTGGCCGGCAGCCAATGCCTGCTGGCCCGCTTCGGAATATCGTTGCAGGGTCTCCTCCTGTGAGCTTTGCATTGCCCTTCCCCAGCCGAAATTCAACGCAAGCATCGACAAACCGCAGAAGGCAAACGTCCTATATCCAGGAATCATGCAGGCAAGTGTATCCCCTTGTTGTGAAAACTTCGCCACGCCGAAAGGCGTGGCGAAGGTGAGTATCACGATGGATGCGGGGGTCAGAACGTGAGCTTGCCGCTAAACTGGATGACGCGAGAGGTCGCCGCTCGAGTAATCAGGCCGAATTTGGAATCGCCCACGGTGTTATCAATGACCGAGTTTCCGCCCGATCCAGCGACCAATAATCCGCCCACATTATCCGTGTATTGGTGATGGTTGAAGATGTTGAAGGCATCCATTTTCAGCGCGAACCTGAGACGCTCGTAAATGTCGAAGGTCTTTCCAAAACCCATATCGAAGTTATTGATGCCCGGCGCGCGCAACGTATTTCGCCCGATGTTTCCATACTCCCCAAGTGCAGGCTGGGTAAAGCAAGCCCCATTCAAGCGCTGGAATTGCTTGGTCAGGCCGGCGTGAATATTGCAACCCGGCACATAGTTTGCATGCATAAATTGGCTGTCGTTGAGGCTTTGGATATCGTTTGCCTGGATGGTATAGGGGAAGCCAGTCTGGAAGGTGGTGATACCGCTCGTTTCCCAGCCGCCAATTACAAGGTCTTCTGCGCGGTTGACATTGGCTGCGAATTTCTTGCCCCGCCCAATGGGCAGTTGATACACATAGCTGGTGACAAACCGGTGATCGACGTCAAAGTCCGACGGTCCATAGTCCAGCTGCGGGTTATGGTTGTCCTCGAATCCCTGGTAGCCGGCGCCGGTGGCGCCCACGCCTGCCGCCGCCGACTTGTCATCCAGACTTCTGGCAAAGGTAAAGACTGCGGTTATGGCCACATCACCGGCACGATGCTCAAACTTGATGTTGGCGGCGTTGTAGTGGGAGTAGCCGTGGAAGTCGCTATCGATATAAAAACCGTTGAAATTCGGATAAGGCAACCGGCTTTTCACCGTGCAGGGCGCCTGGGTGATGTTGAGGTAGCTGCCGGTGACTGGGTCCTGCTGCTGGCAGAAGGCACGGCTCGCAGCAGGGATCTGGTAAGGCTGCGCGATATTGTGTCGATCGAGCAGATGAGTGGCTTTCGTGCCGATGTAGTTCACCTCGAGCGTGGTATTCCTTGCCAGCTCGCGCTCCACTGAGAGCGTGTAGGACTGCACGTAAGGATTGAGCGGATTCTCCGACTCGATGACCGCGATGAAGGACAGCGTGGATTCAGGGAACGGCCCAAGTGTAGAGTAACTCGGGAATAACTGATTGGTTAACTTGGGAACGCCGCTCACCGTCGTCGGAGTGAGGTTGTTGCGAATGCTATACGGATAGATATCCGATGAGTCGTCAATTTCGCGTCCTTCATAGGAGTCGAAGAAGATACCGTAACCACCACGGACGACCGTCTTGTCATTCACGCGGTAGTTCACGCCGAAACGAGGCGCAAAGGGCGTCTTCGAACCGGGGTGGGGTACCTTTCCGCAATAGCGGAGGATCGGGCCGCCATTAAAGCCGGCCCCGGGCGCCACTCCGTTGGTCGTCAATGTTGGATCGGCATAGCAAAGCCCGCCTTGTGCATTGGTGGTATCCAGCCAGAAGAAGTGGTTGGACGCTTCATACGCTGCAGCGCGAAAGTCCCAACGAAGCCCGTAGTTGATGGAAAGCTTTTGAGTTACCTTCCAGTCGTCTTCCGCGTAGGGTCCAAGCGCCGAGAATACGTGGTCTTGCGGGTTACCGGCCTCAGTCGTCGGGCTTAACGGACCGGGGACGAATCCACCTACACTGTTGTAAAAGCCGGTCAGCATGTCCGCGACCGCGTTGCCGGTGCCGCACAGAGGCTGGCCACCGTTTATGGGCGAAGCGGGGTTGGCGCAGCCGACCGTGTTGATGGGGGCGGTTTTGCCGCTGAACGTGTAGTCGCCGTAGAAATCATCGTCGAGGTTTCGAATCAACTGCCAGCGGCGATAGTCGATGCCCAAACCAATGGTGTGTCTTCCTCGGACCGTGGTGAATGAATCAGCGAACTCCCAGTTGGGGTTATCCGATCCGCTATACGAGTTGACGGGACCGCCGCCACTGTTGAACTTGCCAGTTCCGAAGCCAACATTGGGCCAGGTCTGCTGTAGAGCAGTGAAGGTTTTGAACGTGCCGGTCAGACCCAGCGCGCTCACTACGGAAGCCGGCGGCGCCGCCGATCCCTCCGGCGCCTGGGCGCGCAGCTTGCCGAAGCGAAAATTATTTACGTTGGTGGCTCCCAGGCTGATGGTGTGACCAAACATCCAGCTGTCTTCGGTCTGGAAATATTGCTCGATACCGTAGTCAATCGAAAAGGAGTTGTATAGATTGCTATTCACGTATTTGGCGTGAGTGTAGCGGCCAAAAACTGAGCCGTACCGGCCCAGAAGCTGATCTCCGCGGTAGGTCTGTTGGTTCATGGTCAGCGGACCGGGAATATTCGTGGTGTAGTTAACCACGCCCTCGTCAGTGTGGCCGGGAACATTCGGTGCTCTCCAGAATTTATTGGAAATCGCCACCAGCCCGATACGCGCCGTTTGAGCGGCCGTCGGAACCTGGGTTCCCCAGTCATTCAACCCGGTTGTTGGATCCGCCGGCAGGCAATCGTAGCCCGCATTCAAGACTGCAGTGCATGTGGGCGTACCGTAGGCAGGCAACGGACCGCCCGGCAGGCCGCTCACGGCCGGATAAGTTGTCTGTGAGAAATCGCCCGACAATTCCGCCGGTGTCGGTATGATCGCCTGAACTCTCTGGCCGTTATTCATGCGCCAACCTTCGTAGTTGGCCATCCAGAAGGTTTTGTTGCGTCCGTTGTAGAGTTTCGGGATGTACACGGGACCGCCGGCTACAAACCCGAATTGGTTCAGATGCAAAATTGGATTGGCGGTTTTAACGCCGGCGATGGTGTCGGTCGCGGTAGGGAATGGGGACGTGTCAAAGGCATTGTTGCGGTTAGATTCGAAGATAGCGCCGTGCAGTGAATTTGTCCCACCCTTGGTGACAATATTGACCTGGCTAGCGCCGAAGCCGTTCTCGGCGGGATAGATACCGCTCTGCACCTTAAACTCCCCGATTGCATCCTGGGAGAGAATCACCGCCGGTGTTTGCAACGCCTGATCCGTATTTACAAGTCCATCAAGGGTGTAGTTGTTGCCTTCGGGACGGCCACCGTTGATGCTCACGGCGTTGCCCTCGCCTTGCCGCATGGTGCCTTGCTCGCCGCCCACGGTAACCGCGCCTGCGCCGACCAACAGCAACTGCATGAAGTTGCGCCCGTTTAAGGGAAGCGCAGCCACCTGATCGCCGCTCATTTCCTGAGATAACGCGGCAGTGTCCGTGTCGAGGTTTACCGACTGGGCAGCTACCTCCAACGTTTCTGTCACTGCTCCCGGTTTCAGCGTTAGATTGACGCGGATCTTACCGTCAACCGCGAGTGTGAAGGCTTCCGTCTGGGTTTTTTGGAAGCCGGTGATCTGCGCCGCAACGGTGTACGAACCCGGGTTCAACGAAGGCGCGTTGTAGTCACCTGCGGAGTTGCTTTCCGTCTGAAACGCGGCGTTGGTGGCTGTGTTCGTCACCGTGACCTTCACATTAGGAAGGACCGCGCCTGTACTGTCCATGATCGTGCCGAGGATGGAGCCCGTTGCTCCCACCTGCCCGAAAGCCATGCTGCCAGTAACTACAGCGAGAACGCAGAAGAAGTAAATCCTTCTCAATGACATAAGACCGCCTCCCAAAATGACTTACGGTTGCCGCGATCGGTGGTTGTTCCCCCACCTTCCGGCTGTTTCTGTGGTGCGGTGCTTACGCGTAGAGGAGCACACTACCCCGGACTCTCACACGCACCAGGATGCCCATTCCGAATACGCGCCCGAAAATATAGGGCGCAAAATACGAATGTCAAGGGAAAAGAAATTTCTCAATAGAATTTTTCATATCAACAGGGCAACTATTCCAAATCGGGTACCACCGCCTGACCGGCAGGGAGCGGCGCGCAGCGACGAAACCAGAGCGGGAAATCAAAACTTTCACCCAGGGCGGGCGAGACTAATCAGGATGCAACAAAACGCAAACAGGCCAGGGCATAAGGCAAAAGCTGGATTGAATCAGATCTGCTCCATTCGCGCCACGGTTCAGAGCCCTGTTTGCTGAGACTTTGTTCGTCGAACAGAAAGACAGAGTAGATCGGCTGATCCCCCTCAACTACCACTTCCTGAATCCGGCCGGTGAGGTTTGCCAGCCACGCAACTTGCCTTCCTTCTCGATCCACTCCGCTGATTGCCGCAATTCTATTCGGGCGGCTCGCATGACAAGTGCATCGAGGCTTTCCTCCGAGTTCTGCAAGTCCGCATGCGGCGTAATACGCCGGATACAGTTGCAGTTCCCCGGAAACCTGCACGCGGGCCAACCCGAGGCGTCCAGTCAGGCTGCCAACCGTCAACATTTGCAGATTTGCTTCGGCCGTAGCGGCGACGAGGCCAATCATCCACGCCGCTGCGAATAGGCTGCTTTGTCTTGGATCACAATCTGTCATCGTAACCCGGCCGTTTGCCGGGTTCTCCATCACCCGGGCGCCGTAAGGGTTGTGCCGCATACCGATGGTGGAAGGCCCAATCCAGTAAGACCTCTCTTTGCCGATGATCGCCCGCGCCGATCGCACAATATGGGGCAAGGCTTCCAGCGCCTCCATCACGCTCAAGTCGTCTGCTGCATGCACGATCGGGCACGTGCAGTGCGAGACGAAATCCAATAACTCGACCGGTGGGCGCTTGCGATTGAGTTCTGTGAAGTAACTAAGCGTGCCGCCGCCAACCGCGACCCCAGGAAAGGCTTTCCGTGTTGCCTCGTAGACTTCGCTGAGCGGCGGGCATGGCGGCCATATGCTGCCAGGCAAGGTGGATTGGCGGTCCACTGCAGGCGAAACCAGGATGCCTGTTAAACGCAGGCCGGCAGAGGCCGCCATTTCAGCGATCCCGGCCAATTCATCGTGCACACTTTCCTTGCCGGGCAGCACCAATTCAAGGACCATTTGTGTCTTATCAGTCGCCGGAACACCCTTGGCAATGTCCGCGAACCCACGAAGGTCGCTCTCCCCGTGTCCCGCGCCGGGGTCAAAGTGAAACAGCAGAAGTTGCGGACGCAGATGACCTAGCAAGCTAGGGTGAGCGAGTATTTCCTGGATAAGGTCCGGATCAATGGCGACACCGATGCCAGGAAAGGTGCCCTCCGGGCCGCCGATGCTGACGCGGACCGGTTCCTTTTCGCTGCTGCCTTGTCGAGCCGAGAACTTCTTGGCCGACCCTTCACTGCGCTCTATGCTGAGCTCCACTGACTGCCGATTCACGACTCCCTGCTCCATTACATAGGGCCACGGGAGAGAGAGCGGGCGCACGTAGGTCTTGTAGGAAGCGTCCGACCAGTTCCGCTGGTCTTCCATCTCAAACACATCCCCGTTCATACAACACCGTGCCGTAATCGAGGGGGTGACCTGGTGATGAATCGCGCGAATATCTTTGAACGGCTGCGCGGGTGAAATGAGTTCTGGAAAGACAACTTGTTCCCGGGAACCGTCGACGTGTTCCACCACAGCCGGCTGACCGGCGACCCCCGCGATGGGGTGCAGCACGGCAAAGCCACAGCGCGCAGTACGAAAAGGAGTCAGCGGTTCGGCGAGCACCTCAAACGCGAGAGTGCCCTGGGCATTGCCCGCAATGCGCGCCTGGTAGTTGAGCATCTGGCTGGAATCGGCGGAAACGCAACGGGCTCGATAGGTAACTGTGAACGACTTGCGGTCTTTACGAATGACGCAGTCGGTGATTTCAGGAGTGTAGGTTCCCCAGTCTGCATTGCGCACCACGTAAGCAATGGCGCGCAACACCTCGTGGCCCTCATAACGAATAGCCCGTAGATTTCCCGCCACTAGCTCTGCGGTCAATGGCCCAGCCTTCAGGACGACGCACTTCGGCGCTTTTTCCTTGGTGCCGACCCGCTGTTCGATCAAGCTCGTTTTCATACGTCACCAATATGCCTTGCCTTTATACCGTAGGATGCGGGTGCTTTTCCTGCGCTCGCACACTCTTTTCAGCCCCCGCGTGGATACAACCACATGGAGTAGAGCCCCGCAGGGACGGCTGACCTTCAGAGCTGTCCAAATTAACTCGGTGGCGATGCGGAAAAGGGATATGTAAAAGCAGGTTGTTGATCGAGAAAGGGGCGGGGGTTTGCTTTGTATCAGGGCACGACTTTAGTCGGGCCGTTACGTCGCAACAAGATGAGGGCTTTAGCCCCTTTACTGCTGCTTTTGCCCGGTACGTATAGTTGAGTTTGCTGTACCGTCCCCCCAGGGGCTAAAGCCCGACTCTCTCTCTGTCATTTATGGCCCGACTAAAGTCGTGCCCTGATACAAAGCAAACCCCCCGTCGTTCACCGCCAAGCGTGCACGGATCCACGGCCACTCTTCCCAGCTAATTGCAAATATCCAATTTGGACAACTTTTCCAGCCGTCCTTCCGTGAGTCATTGTCCAACCGTCCCCTCAGCACCGTGAGGAACGTGGAGACCGGCTCGCCCTCGCTCCTTGACACAAACGCTGCAGCTAACCCATGATTTGATGGCTCTCACTACTGCTTCCCAGGAGGCATTCTTTTCATGTTCGAGGGAATGTCGAGGCGATCGTTTGTGAAAGCGCTGGCCGCCAGCGCAATGTCCAGCTCGACGATCAACTCCAGCCTCGCACAGGAGCGAGTGGCCGCATCGAACCAACCCACCGAGTGGTCCTACACCAGCGGAAAACAGTACTCCGACCCTTTCAACCAGATCGACGTGGATGCCATCATCACGCTGCCTTCCGGCCAGCAAGAGCGCATGCCGGCGTTCTGGGCCGGCGGCTCCGAATGGCGAGTCCGCTACGCCGCGCCTGCGCCCGGCAATTACAAAATCCGGTCCGTCTGTAGCGACACCGGCAACCGCGATCTTCACGACCGCACATCGGTTTTAAATGTAGAGCCATACGCCGGCCAGAACGTGCATTACAAACACGGCGCCCTCAAAGTCGCAGAAGATAATCGCCACTTTCAACATGCCGACGGAACTCCTTTTTTCTGGCTCGGGGATACCTGGTGGATGGGTCTGTGCAATCGCCTCAGCTGGCCGGATGGCTTTCAGACGCTGACAGCCGATCGCGTGCAAAAGGGATTCACGGTCGTCCAGATTGTCGCCGGTTTGTATCCAGACATGGAGCCCTTCGATCCCCGCGGAGCGAACGAAGCGGGCTTTCCCTGGGAGGCGGATTTTGCTCGTATTAACCCCGCGTACTTCGACATGGCCGACGTGCGCATGCAGCACCTGGCCGACCGGGGTCTCGCCACCTGTGTCGTAGGTTTTTGGGGATATTTCATTCCGCGTATGGGGATGGCTAAGGTCAAACAGCATTGGCGCTACCTCATCGCCCGCTGGGGTGCGTATCCCGTTGTCTGGTGCCTTGCAGGAGAGGGAACCATGCCTTATTACCTTTCCAAAACCAAGGAGCAGGATGCCGAAACACAAAAGCACGGCCTTACGGAATTAGCGCGCTATGTAAGGACCACTGATCCGCGGCATCATCCGATCACCATTCATCCTTCCAAGAGCGCGCGGCTCTGCGTGGACGATCCCGCGGTGCTCGATTTTGATATGCTCCAGACCGGTCACAACGACCGGCAAAGCGTTCCCAACACCATCGAGACAGTGAATCATTCACTGGCCGCAATCCCCAAAATGCCGGTGTTGATTGGAGAGGTCTGCTACGAAGGCATCGCCGAGGCCAGCCGGCAGGAAGTACAGCGATTCATGTTCTGGTCCGCGCTCCTGGGCGGGACAGGCGGACACACCTACGGAGCCAACGGCATTTGGCAGGTGAATACGCGGCAGCAGCCCTATGGCCTTTCTCCGCATGGCCATTCCTGGGGCGGCCCGGCGTGGGATATCGCCGCACAACTGCCGGGTTCGGGGCAACTCGGCTTGGCCAAGGGGCTGCTCACTCGTTATTCCTGGTGGAAACTCGAACCCCGGCCAGAGCTCATCGAACCTCGTTGGAACGATAAGGATTACTGGCAGCCCTTTGCCGGCCACGTTCCCAAAGAAGTGGTGATCGCGTTTTGTCCCTCTGGTTTTAAGCCAGTCACCTTCAAGAATCTGGAGACGGCAAACTACCGCGGGTTTTTCTTCAATCCCAGCGATGGAACGGAAATACCGATCGAAAACATCCAACCCGATAGCAGCGGTTCCTGGAAGCCGCCGGAATTTCCTATCTTCCGCGATTGGGTAATCGTTCTTGAGCAGAAGGCATGAACCCATTCAGAATCGGCTTCTCTGCGGATTTTTGCGATCAACAAGGCCAGCCTGTTTTCCCTGATATTGGCTTATCGTTGCTCGAAGGCATTCCCCGCGTCGCTCATGAGTTTGTTGCGGAATATCGCGATGAATATTCCCCTCATCAGCTTGCTGATTATGACGTTGTGATCTCGCTGAAGCCTAAGGTGACAGCGCAGTCGCTCGCGGGAGTCTCCCGTTTGTGTGCGATTGGCCGTTGCGGTGTCGGCTATGACAACGTCGATCTTGATGCCTGCACCGAACATGGAATCGCTGTCTTCATCACCCCTGCGGGAGTCGTACGCCCGGTAGCCGAATCGATTGTGCTCTTGGTGCTTGCGCTCTCCCACCACCTGGTACGCAAAGACCGGCAAGTGCGGCGAGGGCTGTGGGCCGAAAGTAACCGCCTGCTCGGGCGGGAGCCGCGGCAGCGCGTCGTCGGCACGATTGGCCTGGGCAACATCGCCTCTGAGGCGATTCGTTTGCTGCGCGTCTTTGACGTAAACCGATTCCTGGCTTTCGATCCTTATGTATCGCCGGATCGGGCTGCGCAGCTTGGAGTGGAAGCCGTCACCCTTGAGGATCTTCTGCGCCAGTCGGACTACGTCCTGGTCAACTGCCCGCTCAACCCGCAGACCCGTGGCTTGCTAGGGAAACCTCAGTTCGCGCTCATGAAGCCAGAAGCGGTGCTCATCAATACGGCGCGAGGACCAATCGTGGAGGAAGGCGCGTTGATCGAAGCATTGCAGACGGGAAGGATTGCCGGCGCCGCACTCGATGTGTTCGAGAAAGAACCTCTCAGCACCAACTCGCCCCTGGTGGCGATGGAGAATGTCATCCTGACATCGCATTCCATCGCCTGGACCGAGGAGCTGTTTCGCGATATGGGGCGCATTGATTGCCGGGGCGCTTTAGCCATCTATCGCGGAGAAGTGCCGGACCACGTCGTGAATCCCAAGGTGTTGAATAGTCCGATCTTTCAGCAAAAACTCGCGAAGTATAAATCTGCACTTTCAGCAGGGGGCAATACCCCATGACCAATTTTCGCCAACGGCTGCGCCAGGGTGACGTGCTTTTAGGCCAGATGGTGCTCGAACTCTTCACCCCCGGCATCGGGCAAATGCTCGCAGCGAGCGGCCTCGATTTTGTGATCTTCGATATGGAGCACGGCCGCTGTGACATATCCTTACTCGCGGAAATGGTCGCAGGCTGCCGCGGTAGCAATATATATCCCATCGCGCGCGTTCCTGACGTAGCGTATGCGCCGTTATCGCGTCCGCTGGACCTGGGTGCCCGAGGCGTCATGGTGCCGCGCGTGGAAACCAGGGCGCAAGCCGAGGACATTGTCAGCCAACTCAGGTATGCGCCGGTAGGCAGACGGGGAGTGGCGCTGGGGATCGCTCACGACCTTTATCGCGTCGGAGACGCCGGCTTCTTCAGCCGAACCAATGAGGAAACCTGCGTCATCCTCTTGTTGGAAACAGTGAAAGCCTTCGAAAATCTGGATGCCATCATCTCCGTACCAGGCGTGGACGTTGCCTGGGTCGGGCATTACGATCTCACCGTCTCCATGGGCATCCCGGCGCAATTTGAGCATCCGCGATTCCTCGGAGCCATGGAGGAACTAGTCGCGGCGTGCCGGCGCCACGGCGTGGCTCCCGGCTTCCTCCCCTCTTCGCCGGAGTTGGCCGTGCATTGGCTCGGCAAAGGCTTTCGCGCCCTCAGCCTGGGTAGCGACATTGGCGTGTTTATCGACGGCGTGAGCAAGTTTCGCGCGCATGTGCAGTCGAGCGGTGCACCGTGAAACGCGGAGTATTCCTGCTTCCCATCCTGCTTGCCATCGCCACCGGCCTTTCAGGCGAGCAAGTCCGCCGCTCGCAAACCCAGGGTGGGGTTTTCGAACAGAGCTTTACCTCTCAGAAGTCCTATGCCGACCCGTTCAATGAGTTAGACGTCGACGTCATTTTTGCCAAGGGCGGAGAAACCTGGCGGGTCCCGGCATTTTGGCGCGGAGGCAACCAATGGACTGTTCGCTTCGCGCCGCCCACGTCCGGCGAATACGACTATCACCTGGAGAGCACAGATAAAACCAATCCCTCGCTCAACGGCCACGAGGCGCGCGTAAGCCTGGCCGCACGGCAGCAGGGCATGTTGCGCGTCGCCGCCAACAAGCGATATTTCGAGCGCGAGGACGGAACGCCGTTCTATTGGTTGGGGGACACATGGTGGACTGGTCTATCTGACCGCCTGAGTTGGGATGGTTTTCAAAAGCTTACGGCCAATCGCAAGGCCAAGGGTTTCACCGTAGTTCAGATTGTCGCGGGCCTCGTTCCCTCCAATGAAGAGGAGGCGCCGGTCGACCCCGGATTTCACAACGAAGGCGGCGCGGTATGGGACCCTGCGTTCAAGCAGATCAACCCAAAATATTTCGATTTCGCAGACCGAAGAATTCAGCTGCTGGTAAACGCTGGAATTGCGCCCGCGATTGTAGGCGCCTGGCATCAGGCCCTGGGTCAGATGGGCGTCGCCAAGATGGAAAAACACTGGCGATACATCATCGCCCGCTACGGAGCTTACCCGGTTTTTTGGATCGCCGGAGGGGAAGTGTTCGACCCCCCTGCGGAGAAGGGCGCGAAATCTCCAGGCATCATTCTCTATGGCAAACTAACCGATCTGCGATCGCCGGGATGGACCGAGGTGACGCGATATATCCGCACCACCGACCCTTATCATCACCCACTCACCGTCCATGAAATTCCTCCTCCATTCAACATTCCGTTGCAGGACGAGTCACTGACGGACTTCGATCTCTTCCAACCCAGTCACATGGGATGGCCGAGCATCGCTCTGGAGGTCGCACTCCTGGACATCTGCCGTTCGCGTCCACTGATAAAGCCCGAGGTGGTTGGAGAGATCGGCTATGAAGGCATCGGCGGAACGAATCTTGAGGATTTCCAGCGCGTCTCCTTCTGGTTAGCCATGCTCAACGGAGCAGCCGGCTACACCTACGGCGCCAACCCGGTGTTCGAGGCATACAGTGCAGACAAGCCATTCCAGCGCACAAAATATACGCTCCTGACCTGGGAAGAGGGGATGGATCTGCCGGGCGCCTACCAGATCAGCCTGGGAGCGAAATTGCTTCAGCAATACTCATGGTGGCAATTTGCGCCGCACCCGGAGTGGATCGCCCCCCGAGGAACCACTCTGCTGGAACCGCGAAGCGAGAGAAGCGGCTCCGAATTGGGGTCCTTTGATTCCATTCTCACCGAAGAGTCCCCTCAACCATCCGGTGCACCCTGGTCTTATCCGGCCGGCGAGTGGAAAGCAAAGAACGGCAATATATTTAAGCCGTATGCTGCCGGAATTGCCGGCAAGATCAGGTTTATCTACGTGCCCTGTTTGAGCCTGTTCTGCCATGCGCCTCCAACCGTGCTCGGTCTGGAGCAAGGCGTTCGCTACCACGCTTACTACTGGGAACCCACGATTGGCGTCAAATTCGATCTCGGATCGATTGAGCGGCCCTCGCCTGGCGCCGTGTTGCTCACCGACGAATCTCCCGCCGGCGGTAAGACGACCGCTGATGGCGAAGTTTCGGCCATCCATCAACTCAGCGAACAAAATCTGGTGGCGAGTGTCGCAGGTCTCAGCAATGCGAGGGCCGGGCTGATTCTTCGCTATCACGATGCCGGCAATTATCTGGCCGCGGTTTATTCACCAACCGCAAAGGCAGTGTACTTGTTGGATCGCGAGAAAGGTGTCGACGGCGATCCGATGGGAAGTATGCCTGTGGAGACCATTGGCTCGAACTTTGTACTGAGTGCCGAAGTGCGAGGACCGTGGGCAGCAGTATCCATCACCGATGGATCCAAAACCTATACATCAAAGATCGTGCCGGTCAGCAACATCACCGCAGGCGGCGCTGGGCTGTGGTACGGCGGAGCAAAACCGGCGCAACATTTCACGCATTTCGAGCTGAGAAAAAGTCCCACGCTGGTCGCGGATGACCACCTCGAGAAGAAGCTGTATGACGCGCGGGGTATCTATCGCGGCGCCTTGATAGGGAAGGGTTGGGACAACTTTGGAAAAGAGAAGGTTCTCCTTCTGGACGCATATCAGCCCGGTCCATTGCCCATGCCGCAAGACTGGATCCTAGTCCTCGCCAATGACAAATGAGGAGCATTAAGCATCCATCTCGATAAGCATTTTGATGTTGGTTCTTCCCACCTCTTCAAAGTGCGTCAAGTTGTTCCAGGCCTCTTTGAGCGGAAGGATTTGCGAAATCAGAGGCTCCGCTTGTAGTCGCCCGTCGTTCATCATCGCGATCACGATGGGGAATTCATCGTCGTAAGCGTTTGTTGTAGTGATTGCCTTCTCGTCGCGGAGCACGTCATTCCAGTTGAACTCGATGGCATGCGGTATCACTCCGGAGAGGCAGACCGTACCACCTGGCCGGGTGACGCTGAGGGCGGTGTTGAGCGCTGCGCCAGACCCTACACATTCAAAGGTATAGTCCACTCCCATCCCGCCCGTCAGATCCAGGATTGCCTGGCGAGGATCCGTTTGTTCCGCTTGAATAAAGGCACTCGCGCCCAGATCCTCAGCGAACTGTCGTTTTGCGGAAGACTTTTCGATGATGTAGACATCCACGACTCCGCAAGCGCGAAGGGCCTGCAGGGTGCATAAGCCGATGGTACCGCCGCCCACGATTGCCGCCCTGCTGCCCACTTCGACTTTTGCTCGCCTCACCGAATGCAAGGCCACTGAAAACGGCTCCACCATAGCAGCCGACCGAAACGAGACTTTTGGCCGAAGCACGTGGCAGCAGTCTTCAGGAACCGCCGCATACTCGGCATATCCTCCGTCGCGCGCGAAACCAATGGTGGCAGCAGCCGGGCAATGCACGAAGAGTCCCCGGCGGCAGAACTCACATTTCCGGCATGCATCCACCGCGTTCACGGCAACCCGATCGCCGATGCTTACCTTGGTGACGCCGGAGCCAAGTTCAACTACTTCCCCCGAAAACTCATGCCCTAATACGAGAGGCACGGAACGGCCCGTCCTCTTATGAGGAGTGGCCGCCACATACAGCGGCCCATTGACGTACTCATTAAAGTCGGTATGGCACAGACCGGAGTTCCTGATGCGAAGCAGCACTTCTCCCGCTGCCACCTGGGGGTCCGCAAAATCCTGGTACCGCAGGTCTTTTGTCCCGTGATAGACAAGTGCTTTCATAGGCGTCACTCCGGCTAACAGCCTACCAGACCGGGTACTCATGTCTCGGTCCGCATAGCACCCCAGACCCAGCTGACGCTTGGGAGTCTTACCTGAGCTTACTTACAACATTCCCCAGAAATGAGCCTTCATTCGGCCCGCAGTGCCTCCATAGGGCTTACGCTTGCTGCCTTTCGGGCAGGGAAGTAAGCGGCCAGGCCTCCACTCACCAGCAGTAGCAAAGCGACGGCCGCCAGTGTCAGAACGTCGTGCTCGGCGACTCCGTAGAGAAAACTATGCACAAATCTTCCCGAAGCGAGTGCAGCCATCGTCCCGATGATCACACCAGCGATGACCAGGACACCCGCATGGCGCAGCACAAGCCACAGCACCTGTGACCGCTGAGCGCCGATCGCGACCCGCAGGGCGATCTCACGCGTTCGCTGGGTCACTACGTAGGCAAGCAACCCATAGAGTCCAGAAATGCAAAGCAGCAGCGCGGTTCCCCCAAAAACTTCGAGCAAGTGCGCGGCCAGCCGCTGGCTCTCATAGGATTCCTCGACCACCTGGTCCATGCTGGTAAATGTCGCATCCGCCAGTTCGGGGCTGGCCTGGCGGAGCAGAACACGCAGTTCAGGAATGACGGATGCGGGAGCGCGCTCCGTACGGAGTGCGAGGTCCATGGCATTCCCTTCGATCGCAAGGTATGAGTTGCTATCTGGAGTAATCTGCGGAATGCATATCGCGGCCTCCGGCTCCGATTTCGTGATGGAGTTCTGCCGTGCGTCGTCCAACACGCCTACCACGATCGCCTTCCGGTCCTTCTGCATATCAAGAAGCTGCATGCCTAGTACCGACCGTAGATTCTGTGAATCTGGCGCATAGAGCCTGGCAAACGTGCGGTTGACTACCGCGACCGGCTGGGACCCAGCCGTATCCGCCTTATTGAAATAGCGGCCCATGAGCATGTTGAGGCCAAATACTTCTTGCGCTTCAGGACTCACGGCCCTGAAATTGGTGGTGATGACGTCATCCTGGGTATTGTGGCGGCCGTACCCCTTACCCTGCAGGGTCAGCTGCATATGGAACGTTTGGCCCAGCGGTACTTCTGTCATGAGCGCGGCCGACTGCACGCCGGGTAGCCCCTGCACCCTCTCAAGCAAAGGCTGATACAAATCTTTTGTCATGTCCCGATTCGCGAATCGATAGGAAGGGATGGCCAGGTTGGCAACGACGATGTGGTCTGTGCGAAAGCCCAGTGATACGTGGCGCAGCGCATAGATCGTGCGCAGAAGGAGTCCGCATGCCGCCAGCAGTGTGAGCGACATGGCGATTTCCGCAACCACTAATGAACTCCCAATGCGATGCTGGCGGCGGCTCCGTCCCGTCTGCTGGCCACCCTGCCTGAGCGCGGGTTCGATAGGCGAGTGTGCGGCGAAGAGAGACGGCCACACAGAAGAAAGCACCGTCGAAAGGAGCGTGAGCGCGACCAGGGCGAACAGGATCGTCCCATTTGTGCTCGAAGATACTCGCATCGGCAAGTGCGCCGGACTGTGCTTCTCGAACAACGTAATCGTGGTGAACGCGAGAAGACTTCCCACCATGGAAGCAGCGCTGCTGAGAACGAGGCCTTCCACGAGAAGCTGCTGTACGATCCTTACCCGGCTCCCGCCGAGCGCACCGCGTACCGCTATCTCGCGTTGCCGCCCGGAGGCGCGAACCAGAAACAAGTTAGTCACATTGACGCACGCAATCAGCCAGAGAACACCGGCTGCCGCCAGAAGGGCGATGAGAGCGGTCTTCTGGTTCGCATTGACGAGCGATTCGCCGTAGCCCCGAGCGATGACGGTCGCTCTGCGTTCGCGTTCGTCCGGATCTTCGTACGCTTGAAGGATCTGCGCTTGAAGCGTCTGCAGGTCCGCCTCGGCCTTGGTCAACTTCAGCCCGGGTCTCAATCGACCGATTACCTGATAATCTCGACCTCCTGCTTTGCGGTCTTTATCCGTATCGTCCAGCTGAACCGAGGTCCACACTCCAGGCCGGTCTTTCTCGAATCCAAATGCAAAGCCACGCGGCATCACGCCAACTACGGCATACCCTTTGCCATTGAGTAAAACCTTCTTCCCCAAAATTCCAGGATCACCGGCGTACATCTGTTGCCAAGCTGAATCACTCAATATCAGCGTATTGGCATTCTTGCCATCGTTAAACGGGTCGACATTTTCCTCGAATCCGTGGCCCAATGCTGGAAGCACGCCTAGCGTACGAAAAAAGTTGGGGCTGACATTGGTGAGATGTACCGCTGCCGAGCCGCCATTGCCTTCGAGAAAGTTAAATCGGCCTGCCGAAGCACCACCCGCTCGGTAGAACGCAATCTGTTCGAACGACTTGTTCTGCTCTTGCCAGGTTCTGAGATCAAGGTAGGGTGCGCCGTGGGCCACAATGTCGCGGGCGCCGCGAATGCTCGCCTCCTCCACAGTCACCAGGCGTTCCGGATGCGGATAGGGCAGGGGCCTGAGAAGAACATGATCGACGACGGCGAACATGGCCGTCGCGGCTCCGATTCCGAACGCCAGTGTTGCAATTACGGTAATGGAGAAACCCGGAGACCTTCGCAACTGGCGCAGAGCATACATGGCGTCTCGTTCCAGGGATTCTAGCCAGACCCCTCCCCACATCGCGCGAACCACGTCTTTGACCAGCGCCTGATTGCCAAACTCCCGTTCTGCTTGCTGTCGCGCCGCTTCCGCGTTCGCGCCGCGTTCTCGTTTGTCCGACGCCGCCAAGGCAAGATGCGACTTGATTTCCTCATCGAGATCTGTCTTAGCGCGTTCAGGTCGAAAAATACGGCTCCAGAAGCCCATCGCAATCCCTATCCTTCACTTGCCGGAGACAGAATGCTACCGATTGCCGCGACCATCGTTTCCCACTTTGAGCGATCACGAGCAAGTTGCTTCTTACCTTCCGCCGTGATGCGGTAAAACTTGGCGCGTTGATTTTGTTCCGTGTGGCCCCACTTCGAAGCGATCCACCCTTGGCGCTCCATGCGATGCAGCGCCGGATATAGCGATCCGGTTTCTACCTGCAGCACCTCGCCGGACTGGGTGCGCAGAGCCTGCCCGATGCCATAACCGTGCTGGGTGCCCCACTGCAGAGTCTGCAGAATAAGCATGTCCAGCGTTCCCTGGAGCAGCTCGATACGATTCTGATATGGTGAACGTTCCTGAGTCACAGTGTAGAGACTCTACACCCGGTGGCAGTAGACTGTCTACAGCGCTAACTCCGAATCGATTCAGTCTGAGAGGCTAATCGCGTTGACCTTCGATTATTACCCGCAACCATCTGCGAAGATCACACCAATCCCGCATAAGGCACACACGCATCCGAAAACAAGCTACCCCACGACGCATCAAGAGAATGCCATCGCTGCGTGCTGAACCAACTCGTCGGCAACTCGGGAATATGCAGCAGTCCATGCCCACCGGCGCAAATCAACTCCGTACCGTTCCAGGCCAAAAAGTTCCGTGAAGCTTCTCCCACCCGAGCCGGGTTGGAGAGCACACGAAGACAAACCGGGCACCGCTTTCGTTGGTCCTCAAGTATCCATCGAAACGCAAAAAGAAACCCGAAGTAAGACAGCCCAAGCTGGACATATTGCGTGCTGGTGGAGCTGAGGGATGGAATTCCATAGGCAACGTCCACCGCGGTCAAGCACACCAGGGGTATGACCAAAGAAATCTTGCTCAATAAAAATAGCCAGCGTCTTCCGCTCACCGGCCAGGGAAGCCGTCCGCTAAGACGCGGATACTCACCAAGAGGCAAAGCCGTGGTTGCGGGCAGAGTGATCACAGCAACGATCAGCGTAAACAAAAAAATCGAGAAAGGTAACCGCGACTGCTGCGCCAGCGATATGCAATCAAAGCGAACACTGCCTCCATCCTCGCTGGGAACGTTCATGGTGCGCCAGCCGTCCATGTGGCGTAGTCCTGCTGTGCGCATGTGGGCTACCACAAAACCTTTTGAGTTCCGAGGCAATAAATCCATGTGCCGCTGGTCCTCCAGCAGCCACGCATCCACCTGGCCCGGTAGTCGCGACGAGTCTTGCGCCGTCACCCCAGCGATCAGAACCCGCTGGCCACCTATATCGGTGCGTTTCCCAATCACGCCGGCATCGCTCCCGAAAAGCTGACGCCAAGCTGCCTCGCTCAAAAAAAGCCTTGCCGCATACGCCTGATCGCCGCTATCGGGTGCATCCGGCAGATTGAGCAAGTGGAAGAGGTTGCCGCTTGCCCGGCCAATCGAAAGTTCTTTACCGCCATGCATCGCGATATGCACTCGCTTGCGTATCGGTTGATAGAACGCAAGGTCGGTGAACAAATGCCGAGTGCTCACCTTCCATGATCGATAGTCCTCGAGCGGTATGGTTGGTAATTGTGTGCCGGCATAGCCATCACTCGAAATCACTACCAGTCCATCGGTGTCCTGATACGGCGGTGGGCTCATGGCCTTGCGCGCGCCCGGCAGAAACAGACACACAGCAAAGCTGATCGCCGTCCAAGCGGACAGGAAAAAGGAACAGCGGGATACGGAGCCAGGCCGCAGGACTCTGCGGGGCAGAGAACGTGGGGCATACCATCTCAGCCAAAAGGCATCCTGGAACGCCCCGAGACACAGGTCCGTCACCTGGTCCTTGCGATCTTGCAAGTGCCACACATGCCAGACCTCGGCCCGCCATTCAGCCAACCACTCCTCGCGTTCTCCGCCCGGCACCAGCAAACCGGCGCACCGGATAAGGAAGAGTGATACGGGGAGAGAGCGGAGCAGCAGGCTGAGGCTCATGCGTTTTTGACCTCCGGATCAGAGATCATTTTTTGCAGGAGCGGGTAGCGTTTCTGCACCGCCTCGAGTGTCGTTTCACCGGAGCGAGTCAGTTTGTAGTACTTCCGCAAAGGCCGCTGCTCTGCGTCGGCGATCGATTGTTTTTCCCACTTCGAGACGATAAGTCCATCGCGTTCCAGCCGGCGCATGGCCGGATAAACCGTTCCGCTGGGTAAGCCTGTCGCTTCCATCACGCTGAAGCCGTAGATCTGGCCGCCATGAATCGTCTGCAGGATCATCGCGGCAGTATGGGAAAGTTTGGCTTCGGTAGCCATGGTGAGCAGTATACCTATGTAGCATACTGTTGACCAGTAAAAGATAGTATGCTACATAGGGTACAGTGATTGAGGGCCCATGCCGTGCTTCAACTCGAAAACCTTTCCAAAAGCTATCGGGGTATTCCCGCCATCTCGAACGTCACCTTCCGCGTCGATGCAGGAGAGGTGGTGGGTTATCTGGGCGCCAACGGCTCAGGAAAGTCGACCACCGTCAAGATCATTACTGGGCTGCTGCAGCCGAACGAGGGCCGCGTATTGTTCCGGGGCACGAATATACGCGACGATCTCGCCAGTTTTCGTGCGGTGCTCGGTTACGTCCCGGAAGAAGCGCATCTTTATACCTACCTCTCCGGCATGGAGTACCTGCAGTTGGTGGGCAGGCTGCGAGGCTTGCGCGAGCGTCAGATAAGCATCAAGGCCCACAGGCTATTGCAGCTGCTTGGTCTGGAGTCGTGGCGGCATTCGCCGATCTCCATGTATTCCAAGGGTATGAAGCAGCGCGTGCTGATAGCCGCTGCGCTCATGCACGACCCTCAGCTCCTGATCTTCGATGAACCGCTCTCCGGTCTCGATGTTCTTTCCTCGCGGCTATTTAAGGACCTACTTCTGGAACTGACAGCGGCAGGGAAGGCGGTTCTCTACATCTCTCATGTGCTCGAGGTCGTGGAACAAATTTGCAGCCGTGTTGTCGTCATCGCGAAGGGGAAAATTCTGGCCGATGCCAGCCCGTCGAAACTGACCGAGCTCATGGAACTGGCTAACCTTGAGAGCGTCTTTGCCCAACTGGTTCAGCAGGAAGATACGAGAGCGGTAGCCCGCGAGGTAGTGGAAGCCATCAAGGTGACCAATGTTTGACCGCCTCCGCATCTTCGCTCCACCGGAATTCCCCGTGTTGTCACTCGAAGTGCAGGCGCACTTGCCGGCGATCGAGGTGCAGGAGCAAAGCCAGTTCCGACTTCTGGTGCGCCACTTTCTGGAACGATTCTTCAACAACGACCTGGTCTCGGCAGACGGGGAAACCAAGGCGCGGTTTCTTCAGGTGGTGTATGCGATCGCTCTCCCAGGACTGGTCGTCGCCCTGTTTTTGTTTCCCCTGTATCACGCCCCCCTTGAGCGGCCCTTCTGGTCTCAGGCGAGCGACCATTACTTCTATGTCTTGTATTCCTTTGTGGCCGTAGGAGCGGTGAGCATCTTTGCCTGGGACCTGCTCTTCCCCGATCTGTTGGACCTGTTCGTCCTCTCATCGCTCCCCATCGCCGGCGCAAGACTATTTCGCTCCAGGATTGTCGCCGCCGTACTCTTCCTCAGCCTGTTCCTGCTCGGCAGCAGCGCGCTCGGGGCAATCTTTTATCCTTTGCTCTCGGAGTCGCCAGGCCTGGCACGGCACCTGCTGGCCCATGTGGTCGCTGTTCTCACCAGCGGCATGTTTGCTGCCGCGTGGGTACTGAGCGTGCAAGGAATCATGGTTACGGTATTGGGCGAACGCTTTTCCCGGGCAATTCTCCCTTTCCTGCAAGGCATCTCGATGATGCTCTTGTTGACCATCCTCTTGCTGTTTCCCGTCACCTCGCGGTTTCTTGAGGTGCTGGTGAATGTGCCGGCAGCCCGATGGTTTCCACCCTTCTGGTTTCTCGGAATCTACGAAACCCTCCTCGCCGGCTCTGCCTCATTGCCTATTTTTATCGGGCTGGCAAAGACCGCCTGGCTGGCGACAGCTTTCGTTGCTGCCTTGACCGTCGTCTCCTATCCGCTTGCCTATCGACGCCGAATGCGATTTCTGGTCGAAGGAACCGAAGAATTCGACACCCGGAATCCAGCCATCATTCCCATTCGCCGCCTGCTCCATGCGACCTTATTGCGCAGTGCAGTGCAGCGCGGAATTTACCACTTTATCAGTGGCTCTTTGCTGAGGACTCAGCGCCATCGAGTCTATATGGCACTGTATGGCGGCCTCGGCCTCGCGTTGCTACTTGCATGCACGGTGCTCCTAAAGCTTTCCCATCGGCATCTCGGCTTCGCTTTGTCGCCCGATGGTTTGCGGGCTGCGGTTCCCATCGCCGCTTTCTGGATCATTGCCGGATTGCGCACTGCTTTTCTGTCACCGACCGATAGGAGAGGCGGTTGGATCTTTCGCGTGATCCTGGGCAAGCCCACATCGATTCAGCTTGATACGACCAGGCGATGGATACTGCCGTGTGTACTGGGTCTTACCTTATGCATGATCGCGCTGATCCATCAAGTGGCGCCCCCCGCACTGCGCGGCTGGAATTCTCTTGCCTGCCAGGTTCTGGTGGCGATGGGTCTTTGCCTGCTGCTGACCGACGCACTGTTCCTCAAAGTCAAGACCATCCCCTTCACCGGAGAAACAAAAGCGCCGGCTACGAACCTTGCGTTCATACTCCTGCAATATTTCGGATTGTTTCCGCCGCTTGTGCTGCTTTCGGTCGGTCTTGAACCCTGGCTCGAGGACAGTGTGTGGCACGTGTTGGCGATCGTTGTGGTCATAGCTGTAGCGCATCTCGCGATGCTCAGAATTCACGAAAAAGACGTCGAATATTACGTGAACCTGATTGATCTTGATGAAGACGAGGAGGAATTCCCTCAAAGACTCGGCCTGCGCTACTGAAATTCCGGAACCCCGGTCGACCTGCGTGCGTATTTGCCTTATACGCCCCGTGCTCGGTTGAGGAGAAAGTCCAGGGGTGCACAGGAGAGGTCATGAGCTGGCAACCACTCTCTGTGGAACGGTTGCCCTCTCCTTTTGTCATGCCGAGCGAAGTGAAGGATCCGGACTTCTGCGGACCTTTCATGGAAATGTTTTTTCTCAGTAAGTGCAAATAATCCGCAAAACGAACTTGTTTGCGAGCAAACAAAACAGATGGATCGTCAAGTGCAGTGAAGATGTAGGAATGGGTGCCGCCCATGAAGAATCTCTTCCCACGGATTTGCAGCCTGTTGCTGAAGCAAGTCCTGCTGCTCGCCCTTAGCTTCGCCGTAATCTCACTCGCCAGCGCACAGTCGACCGGAAGCCTGCGAGGTCAGGTATCGGATCCCAGTGGCGCTGTCGTTCCGGGAGCATCCGTCACCCTTACCCAGGGGACGACTGTGCTGAGCGTCCAAGCCGGGAACGACGGTACCTACCTATTCAAGGCGGTCCCGCCAGGCTCATACACCATAACCGTACAGGTAACTGGATTCGCCACCTTCACCAAAGAGGGGGTCATGGTCGCTCCGGGGCAGGCTCGCCAGCTGAATGTGTCCCTTGTCATTGCCGTCCAGCAGCAGGATATAACCGTCACTGATCAAAACTCAGGCGTCAGTGTAAACCCCGATGAGAATTCAAGCGCGCTGGTCGTGAAGGGAAGCGATCTCGATGCTCTCTCTGACGATCCCGACGAATTGCAAAACGAACTTCAAGCCCTCGCTGGCCCTGCCGCCGGACCGAGCGGTGGCCAGATATACATTGACGGATTCACCGGAGGTCAGATTCCTCCCAAGTCGTCCATCCGGGAGATCCGCGTCAATCAAAATCCTTTCTCCGCTGAGTTCGACAAAATCGGCTACGGCCGGATCGAAATTCTTACCAAACCCGGCTCCGACAAATTCTCCGGGCACATAACCTCCCTGGGCAACGATTCGGCGTGGAATACGGCTAATCCGCTCGTCCAGCAGCAACCCAGCTACTATCTCTATTTCATTCAAGCGGATGTCAATGGACCTCTGACTAAAAGCGCCTCGTACTTCCTTAGCCTGTTTCACTTTGACCGGCAAAACCAAAGCATCATCGATGCGGTCAACCCGCAAGATCCAACCACAAACTTCAACCAGGCCTTTCCGAACCCTTCGTCTCTCCTGGTCGCCAATCCTCGCGTCGATTTCCAATTGGGCAAGAGCAATACATTATCGGTTCGCGACTCATACGTCCGTTCCGTCGCAACCGCCAATGGTCCGGGTCAGCTCAACCTTCCTAAGCAGGCATACAACGTAAACAATCAGGAGAACGCTGTTCAGGTCAGCGACACCGTCGTGGTCAACCCGCGCGTGATCAACGAAACCCATTTCCAATGGCGCCGCGTGCGCAACAGCCAGGTCGCCTCCTACTTCACTCCGACCGTAACGGTGCAAGGAGCTTTCACCACCGGGGGCAGCAACTCAGGTGTGGCGCGCGATCATCAGGACATCTTTGAACTGCAGAATTATTCGACGGCCACCGCCGGCAGTCACACCATACGTTTTGGCGCCCGCCTGCGCGCCTATCGTGACGCCAACTACTCCACTGCCGGCTCCAACGGAAACTATCTCTTCAACTCGATCGATCAGTATCTCGCGCAGACACCCGCGCAATACCATGCCACCGTGATTCAAAATCCGTTAGCCCGGGCAATCCTGTTCGATGGCGCGCTTTTTTATCAGGACGATTGGCGTGCACGGCCAAATCTCACTATGAGCTACGGCCTGCGCTTCGAAACCCAGAATCGCATTCGTGATCATGCGGATTGGGGGCCACGTCTTTCCCTCGCCTGGGCCCCTGGCCACGTGGGCAAGACACCCCCAAAAACAGTAGTGCGCGCGGGCTATGGCTGGTTTTACGATCGGTTTACCGTACCCAACTCCTTTGCCTCATCCACCGGAACACCCTATCTCGTGCAGGCCATCCACGAGAACGGAATCAATCAACAGAGTTACGTCATTAACAACCCCGGCTTCTACAACCCGAATGCTCCGGCATCGCCCAGCACTCTGGCCAATGCGGCCACCTCCATTCCTTCCTTCTACGATATCGATCGCCACTTTCATGCAGCGCTCAGCATGCAGGGCGGCATCGGGGTCGATCAGCAAATCAGCAAAAAGCTCATGTTCAATGCGACCTATCTGTTTACTCGCGGCGTTCACCAGTACCTGACCAATAACGTCACCGCGCCTGAATTTGACCCAGCCACCTACACCGTGGTCGGCCCTCTTCCCGCGGAGTATAACTATCAATTTCAGTCCGGCGGCATTTACAAGCAGAACCAGGTAATTGTCACCGCCAACACCCAGTTCCGCCATCTGTCGGTGCATGGCTCCTATACCTTCAACAAGGCTAGCAGCGATACCCAGGGTGTCACCTACGTCCCCTCGGTCGCCCAGAACCCGGGTCTTGATTACGGGCGCGCAGGCTTCGGCATAACCAATCGTCTCTTCCTGCTTGGCACCTACTCTGCGCCGCATGGGTTCGTATTTGCGCCGCTATTGGCGGCTCAATCCGGCACCCCCTATAGCCTGGTCATCGGCAACGATCTCACCGCGAACAACCAGTTCAATGCGCGTCCGACGTACGGCACGTGCGGGGCCGCGAACGTGGTTTCGACTCCATACGGCTGTCTTGACACGGACCCGGTGGGCAAAGGAGAGAGAATTGTTCCCTATGGAGCCGGCGTTGGCCCCGCAAATTTCGTCTTGCACATGCGAGTCAGTAAAGTGATCGGGATCGGTCCTCGCATCGAAGGCGCCAAAGGCGCGCCGGGTATGCAGGGAGGGGGCGGCAGCGTGAGTGGCCGTGGTCTAAGCGGTGGACAGGCGCAACCAAAGCTGGATGCTACCGTCGCCCGCAAATACAGCTTGACCTTGGTCGGCGGGGCGCTGAACATCTTCAACATCGTGAACCTGGGCACGCCCAACGGCACTCTGGCATCGCCTCTGTTTGGTCAAACGCAATCTCTTGCTACAGGCCCATTCGGCTCGCCCACACCGGGCAACCGCGCTATTTTTGTTCAAGCCATTTTTGCTTTCTAACGTGAGCCCCGGCGAATAGGAAAATCAGGAAGCAATCGGGCGTGCACCCCACGCCTTCTGAAGGACAGTTCAGCCTTTTGTAACAATTGATAGGCGTGGAAGCGGCTTCGGGGGAATGCCCTACTTGTTATGGGGCTCCGCTGTATGAGTAGGCTGTTCGATCGAAGTAGCATGGCCTGGCGCATGAAACAGCCAAACGCCCACGGCTACAACCAGCGTCAGCACGATGACCACCCCGAGCAGTAATCGCGCGATATTGGAAGGGCAGAATTCTCCGACGCGTGGCATGATCGTCAATTATAGCGACGAACAGGCTCCTGGCGCAGCAGGCTAACAAAGCAGTGAAATATTCCCCAGCCGGCCCCCGTTCGCCCACTGTAACGCAGGGAATCCGTTTTCGCAGGCGACCTCTACCCAGTCTGGACGCATCTACCAAAGGGCCCGGTACAGCGTGGGCTGAACATTTGGGGGCTACTTCTTTCATTCCATGACCTCTCACCGGCAAATTGGCCACTGGTTTGAACACGCGGCTACCGGCTTTGCCGTGACCGACCTTCATGGCAACGTGGTCGATGTCAACCAGGCTTTGGCGCGCATTATCGATCGGACCCCGGCGGAAATCGGCGCCTTGAATCTCTTCGAGTTGACCCACCCCGAGGATCGAGCGCGTCACCGAAGCCTGCTGGATCAGTTGCTGGCCTCGCAAATCCCAGGATTTGTTATTGAAAAACGCTACCTCCGCCGTGATGGGACCTCCGTCTGGGTCCGCAACTCGGTAAGCCTGGTAAACGGCGACGAGCACCAATCAAGCCACCTGATTTCCATCTGTGAAGATCTCAGCCATCACAAGCGGGCCGAGCAAGCTTTGGAGAAGCAGGAGCAGATGGCTGCGATTGGAAGATTGACGTCCTCCATTATCCATGAGATCAACAATCCTTTGGAAGCGGTCCTCAACCTGATTTTCCTGGCCCAGCGGGCGCCAGACCTCGACAACGCGATGCCTTTCCTGCGAACTGCAGAAGAGGAATTGGGCCGTGCTTCCGAGATCACGGCACAAGGACTGCAATTTCACCGCCAGCCCTCCTTTCCCACCTCCGCCAACGTCATCCATATCGTGCAATCAGTCCTGGCGCTGTTTAAGGAGAAATTTCGCACAGCCCGGGTCACTGTTGATCTGCAAACAGAAGACGCGCCCGAGCTGCTGTGCTTTGCTGGGGAATTACGCCAGGTCTTTGTCAACCTTGTTGGGAATGCTGTGGAGTCGATCGAAAACGGGGGCCAGATAACGATCCGGGTCAGGCCGGGCACCGACTGGATGACAGGGAATCGAGGCGTTCGCATCACCATCGCCGATACCGGGTCCGGCATAAGTGTGGAAACCCGGAAGCGCATGTACGACGCCTTCTATACCACCAAGGGTTCCGCGGGTTCTGGTCTTGGCCTGTGGGTTACGGCCAGAATAGTCCGCAAGCACCGTGGCCATATCCACGTCCGCAGTAAACGTGGATCGCAACTCGGTGGCACCGCATTTACCTTGATTTTTCCCTATGCCGGCGCGGAAGGTAAAACTGCAGGTTTCCAGGAACACGCTGCCTGACGGTCGGCATCAATGCCGTTTACGCGTAGGTTGGATCAATCACGGAACGCACTGCTTGCACCGAGTCTGCCGGAAACTGACCCAGCCGGGCGTGCTCTCGTATCGTCGCCTCGTCCGGAGCGATATAGACGCAGTAGATCTTGTTATCCGTCACGTATGACTCAATCCATTGAATCTGCGAACCCATACCTTTGAGCACGTTGCACGAAGTCTGGGTAATGGCCGCTAACTGCTGGCGATCGAGGGCGCCCGCGCCCGGTATGTTGCGTTCAATGATGTATTTAGGCATAGAGGCTCCTCAAGTTCACCCATGTTACACGAGGTATAGTCCGCCCCTCGGTGGATGTACTCATTTTGGCGGAAAACGTCAAAATTGCCCGTGGCCGCGAATTGCGCCGGCCGCATCCAATCAGGCTAGAAAGGATTCGCATGCAGACGCAAAAGCCATCCGTGAAACTCGAAGATTGGGCGGTAGTGCCGGCTCCGAACTCGGGAAGCTATCAAGCGTTGCGGCCAGGGAATTTTTTGGTTGGCAGGGCTTTTGGCCATCAGAGGATTGAAAAAGGGAAGTTCATCTTCACTTCGCCGATCGTGCGTGTCGATCCTCAGCAGGGGATCGTAGAAACAAAGAACACGTGCTACTCGCTGGGCGAGGCGAGCCATGAGTATAAGGTCTGGACCCGCGAACAAGGTCCGGTCGCGGCCGCTTAGCCGGGCCACCCGGTCAGGGTGAGAGCAGTCGCGGAAGGACCTCCGTCGCCGGCCCCAGGGCGATCTCATGGAAGGCATCCGCGTTCAGAGGCTCCTCGGGACCCACATAAATGGTGCGGATGCCACGCTGTTTGGCGATGTGGACAAACCCCGCAGCCGGGTACACAGAACCGGAAGTCCCCACGACCATTAGCTGCGTAGCGCGATCGAGTTCGCGGTAAATGCCGTCCATATCCAATGGGATTTCACCGAACCACACAATGTGTGGGCGAACGGCTGCTCCGCACTTCTCGCACATGGGCAGGTTGGTAGCGTCCTCATACAATTCCTGATCCGCAAAGGGCGAGTTGCAGTCCACGCAACGCGACGAAAAGAGACTGCCGTGCATGTGATGGACCCGAACCGAACCGCCGCGCTCATGCAGGTCATCTACGTTCTGGGTGCAGAGATAAAACCGGTCGCCTAAAGTTTTCTCGACCCTGGCCAAGGCAACGTGCGCGGCATTAGGCTGGGCGGCGAGGGCATCGCGGCGGCGCATGGAATAGAAACGCCACACTAATTCGGGATCCGCGTGCCACGCCTCGGGCGTTGCGACCTGCTCGACTCGATAGCCGTTCCACAGCCCTCCAGAGCCTCGAAAGGTAGCTAATCCGCTTTCTGCAGAGACTCCTGCGCCAGTCAGAACGAAGAGCCGGTCATGCGGGGCTAAAATCATGGAAAAGTGCGCTACCTAGTTGGCGGCCGCGACGTGTGCAGGTATCGTAGCAGCTGATGCCGGCAGACTTTTTGGGCGCTTCGCTCGCGCTTCTTCTACCGGAGGCATGGTCGCCCGGCACACCGTCGGCACATTCTTCATCTGCTTGGCGAACACCTGGTAGCTGGGCGTCGCGGGCCGCAGAGTCACCCAGTAGCTTGACGCGGTAAGCAGAGGCTTTTTCTGCGTCAGCATTTGGTTTTCGAGAATTTTTACCCCGCACAACAAGTTATTTTTGGGCGTCAAAATTGTCCTGGCGGGAGATTTCTCGGCCAGCTTCCTGTCCTGTTTCCAGTTGAAGTCGCATCCGTATCGTTCAGCGTCCATATAGGTCAGTTGCAGCAGGCCTTCCTGTCGCACTGTGCGTTTGGTGACCGCGTCTTGTACCGCGACTTCGGGTTCTGTGTGTTGGACGTTCGTCGTTGGTTTCAAACCCGCCTCCGCCCCGGCGAGCGCCTGAAACGTATAGGCCCAGAAGGCGCGCTTGTCGGCCTCGCTCAAGCTGGCGAATCGCGGGCAGAACGTTCTCACGCCTCGCGCAACTCTCGGCGACAGCATCTCCGGTGACAATGCCCGCTCCACAATTACATCCCACTGCGGATCCCACGAATCTTCGCCGAGCTCTTCCTTCTTTACTGCAATGGGAGTCGGCGGAGCCTGTTTCAATGCCGGCTTGGGCGCGGGGTTCGGCTGCGGCGGATGCGACGCAACCTCTCGCCCGCACCCAGCGAGCACAAGCATCCACCAGAGTGGCAACCCAGCCATTGAGGCTATCCGCATCCCAACTTGGATGCCGATTCCTTCTGCACGAGGGCCCACGAGGGACTAAAAGTTCCGAAGGTGAACCCGCCTGCAATAGGACTGTAGGTATTTGGTAGATACTAGGGCGGGAATCCTTCATATTCCTCCCAAAAAAACTCAGGTGCCCCACATCCCCCGAATTTCCTGTGAGGCCTCGTGAATCCTGCGAGCTTCATGCGCCTTTCCTTTACCAAAGGCGCACACGCGGCTTTGTCCACCGCTGCCTACAGGAGATTCGGGTATCTAGCTCGTTTTTCGCGAGATGTGGGAAACCACAGCAGCCCGCTAGGGCATCTTCAGGAACTCTGCCGGAGTTAGAGCACTTCGCGTAAATCGCGCCTCCAGGATCGCTCCCTTGAAATGATCCTTGAGATTAATCCGGACCCCGACCGACGAATGCCCCGGCCGCTGTGGGACCAGTTGCACACTACCCTCACCCTGCAACTCCTCGCCAACATAGTTGCTGAGCGTCTTCCCGTCGTAAACCGCGGTCACGCGATACCACTTATCCAGCGGATGCACTTTCTCACAATTCAACAGCGTCTTTGATTGACCCGCCGCCATGGCAAAGCTGTCCAGGCACCATTGGCCCTTGACAATCCTTATTTCGAACAGCAGCCGGTCGTCGAGATCTTTTCCCGTGCCCGGGTCTAATACCGAGAGATGGAAAAACCGCTGCGCCGGTGCCCCATCCGCATCCGGTCTGAAGATGACCTCCCAGGTCCACGTAGCTGCGCCCGCCAGCGGGTGCACCGGGACAAACAACGCGTCGTCGATACCGTTGAACTGAACTGCCTTGCCGAAAGAAGTCTCGATTACCTGCGGATGACCCAGCACCTGCGTCGTGTATCCACCAACCACGGAAGTCTGATCAAACATCCAGATTTCCGCGTTCTTCATGCCGCCGCTCTGGCCCATCAAGAGTGTGCCGGCCAACACCAAAACCGTAATCCCGCACAAAGTCAGCTTGTTCAGAAGTAGAATTTCCCCGCTAATTGAATGACGCGCGTTGCGAATCCGCCCGAAAGTCCGTTATTGATCCTTCCGTACGTCTGCGAACTGATGTTGGTGCTAATGGTCGAAGGGTCGGGATTGTAGTGTTTAAAAGCATTAAAGAAATCAGCGCGCAATTGCAGGTTGCGTGACTCTCCCAGCTTAAACCCCTTGGTCGCAGAGAAATCGTCATTGAACAAACCAGGCAAGCGGACAGCGCCAGTTCGCGGTGATGTGCCGAACTCTCCTGGCTGGGGAGCCGTAAACGCCGCGGTGTTGAACTGCATCATGGGCGTTCTGTTTCCACGAGCCAAATTCGCAACTTGACCGGGAACCACGTCCGGACGCGAAGTCTGTCCAGTCCCGGTATTCGATGTGCCGCCATAAGTCACCTGCGAGGCATCGCCCGATACCGCGGTCACGATCGTCGAAACCTGGAACCCATCCAACAACAGTTTCTTGACACCGCTTGAGCTTTGAAAGAACGGGATGTCGTAAAGCACGGTTCCGCTAAACCGGTGAGGGATATCGTAAAGCGAAAGCGATCGGTCGTAGCGCGGATTGTAGGGGTTGAGCGGGCTGGCGCCGAAATTGCCGCCGCCCACAATGCCACCAATGTCACCCGGCCCGGAAATCGACTTTGACCAGGTATAAGCCACCAGGGTGTTGAGCCCATGCCCGATGCGTCGTTCCAGTTGGGTCTGCAGCGAATTGTAACTGGAGTTACCGCGAGAGAAATCACCCTGCACCGGCCGCAGGAACGTCTGGTTCGGACGCCTTGCGTTGATGCTCAGCGTGGTGCTCGCGGGATTGATCGGGAACGGCATGTTCACATCGTTATAGGAGATAAAATTGTGTGTCCCGCGCGCGCCTACGTAGGCGATTTGGCCGGTGAACGCCCCAGGCAGCTGGTTCTGGATCGTAAGGTTGAACTCCTGCGTCATCTGGTCCTGCAGGTGCTGGTCGATCGAAGTATCAAACGGATAGGTCAACGGTCCGCCAGTAGTCACTCCTGGAAAGGGATTGCTGAAAAAGATGTTGGGGACCTTTTGCGCCGGGTTGGCTGCGGTCAGGCCGGTGTTGCCCGTAAGCTGTGCGCCAGCTTGTGCCTGGTCACCTTCACCCATGCTGAAGGGAGCATTGTCGATTTCCGGCGTGAAGTAGATGCCGTAACCTCCCCGCACTACTGTCTTGCCTAAGCCATACGGCTGCCACGCGAAACCAATACGAGGCTGGAAGTCATGGTAGGTAGGTTGCAGAAGACCGCGTCCGTAGGGAGACGTTGCCGGGGTTACGGCCATCGAAGGATTTAGCCCGTTCGGTCCGTTATAGATGTCGGCGTACTTATTGTCGTCCTGCGTATACGGCGCAAAGTGATCCCAACGGAATCCGAGATTGAACGTCAGGGTCTTGGTCACGCTCCAATTGTCCTGCACCGAATACGCTTGAATGATGCTCGAGATGTTGGTCCGCGTCACGGTGGGGTTGATGCTGTCGCTGGCGATGTAGCCGAGCAGATAGTCAACCAGTGCGGACCCGGTGTATTGACCGGTGAAGTTGAATGTGCCGTGAGGATCGCGCGCCTGGCTGAAGTAGTCGGTGCGCCGCCCAATGTTTACTCCAAACTTCAGGTAATGACGGCCCCACTGGTAGGAAAGGTTGTCTACAAACTGGTTGATGCCGTTGGCGCGATTGCGGGGCCCGATGTTACGCAAATCCGCAAATAGGCGATGTGCGCCATCCGGCCCGCTGATCGTGATGTTCGGTCCCCCGTAGAAGTGGGGATCGGACGATGAGAAGGGAATCTGCATCAGGCCATTGGAGATGTTGTACTTCGCGTTGTTCGTTGTTCCAAAGGTCTCAAATTCCTGGAAGTTCTGGTGCCCGTAACGAAACTCGTTCACGATCCTGGGCGAGAAGACGTGAATCTCAGACACTTCGATCAGATGGTTAAAAGCGTCGTTGTTGTCCTCGTCGTTCCCGAAGAACGAAGGCCCGTTACTGTAAGTCTCGTCGTATATGTAATGTCCACTGACCGTGTCTTTGCGGGTGAGGTTATGGTCCATCCGGCCGATGTAGTCATACTGATAGTTCAGGGTATTCACCGGTGTGGTGTTGTAATTGGTTGCCGAGCTTGCATTGGGCACGTTGGGCGCCGGGGTCACCTGCATCATGATGGCGGAGCGGGGATCTACGGTGACCTGGTCTCCGATCTGGTACTTATGTCCGGAAATCGGATCGACCACGTTGAGCGGCTTGCCGCTCGATGACGTGAGCGCCGTGGCGTCGAGAATTCCCGCGCGAATGTTGTTATCCGGAACGATCGCCTGTTGTACATTGGCGCCGTTCAGCAGCTTGCCGCTTTCCCAGTTGAAGAAAAAGAAAGTCTTATCGTGCCCGTTGTAAATGTGCGGAATATAGAGGGGGCCGCCGAAGTTCGCGCCAAATTGGTTGCGATTCAGGCGTGCGGGCGTAACATCTTTTTTCGCAACCGCGTCGTATGTCTGGGTAAAAGCGTTGTTGCGGTTGAACTCCCACAGCGTACCGTGCAGATTGTTGGTTCCTGACTTGATAATGATGTTCACGTTGGCGCCGGCCGCGGCGCCGGAATCGGTTCCGCTGCTGCTGGTGTCAACCCGGAACTCTGCGATGGCGTCGACCGACGGTGAGAAACTATACGTCCACGCGTCATAGTCCATGGCCTCGGTTCCATCGATGGAAAAGAGATTCTGTGTATCCCGCTCTCCATTGACCTGGATGGAGATCGTGCCCCCAGTCGCGTCGGTAGTAGCGATGGACCCGCGGGCCCGGCGGACCGTAATGGAGCCTTCCACGCCCGTGTTCACCCCCGGAATAAGCTGAGCTAGCTGGACAAAGTTACGCCCGTTGAGCGGCAACTCGACAATCTTTCTACCATCGATCACCTGGCCGACTGCCCCGGTTTCGGTTTGCAGTTGCGCCGCCGCCGCGCCGGCCTCCACCGCGACTGTCTGGTTTACTTGCCCTACACTCATTTTGAAATCCTGGCGTGCCGTCTGGCTCGCGTCCAGGTTGATCCCGGTAGCCTTCTGGCTCGCAAACCCGGCGATCTCCACACTCAGCGAGTAGGTTCCGACGGGTAAGGCGGGGATCGTATAGGCACCGTCACTATCTGTAACCGTGGAGCGGACGGTATTGGTGGACGCTTCCGTCGCTGTCACCTTTGCCCCGGCCATGACCGCGCCAGTGCTGTCAGTGACGTTGCCGACAATCGTCGCGTTTGTCTGCTGAGCCCTGGCGGTGACAAATCCGCCCAGGAGAAGCAAAACTAAAATAACCCGGGCGATGATTTTCCGTGAGATGGATGTAGCGGCAGTGACGGCGTTGTGTGCTTGCATCGTAGGTCTCCCAAAAGTGGCGTTCCCGTAGCCCCTGCCTTATTCGGCGCCAATCGGCTGAGCTACAGCCTGATTGGGGGTAAATGTTTTCTCTCTTTGGCTACGGTCGGGATTCTTCCAGTCGCAACTTACAGGTGTCAAGGACATACTGATCCCGTCGTTCCGCCCTGCGGGACGTCCTCATCAGGGAGTAACTCCCCCAAAGGGTGGAACACAGCGGCGGTTCCAACAAACCAGTCCTTCGCTCCGTTATCCACTCTTCATGGAGCCGTTACCATGTCCTTGTCATCCCGACCGGAGCGAAGGGAAGCGGAGCGGACCTGCGGCTCGCGGACCTATCCTGGCACTCGCAAATCCCGGCTCAACGACTCAAGTTAAGATTTCGTTCTAAGGAAGGCACATGCGCAAAAGCACGTTACTCGCCCTGCTCCTGGCAATCATTTCCATCAGAGCGCACGCCCAGGGAGCCCTCCTGGTGGTCACCAAGCAATCCCACGCGTTGGCGATCGTTGATGGAGCAACACTCCGCGTGCTCGCGCAGGTGCCCATCGGCGAAGACCCTCACGAGGTAATCGTGGGACCTGACGGAAAAACAGCCTATATCTCCAACTACGGCGAAGGCACGCTGCATACGTTAGCCGTGGTCGATCTGCCCAACCACAAGCCACTACCGCCCATCGATCTGGCCCCCTTGCGTGGCCCGCACGGCCTGACCCTCCACAACCAAACCCTCTGGTTCACAGCGGAAGGATCAAAAGCCCTGGGGACCTTGAATCCCGCAACCAGGCAAGTCGAAGCCGTGCTCGGTACCGGGCAGGACAAAACCCACCTGGTCTGGGTGTCAAAAGAAGGTCACAAAATAGTCGCCTCCAATGCAGGCTCAGGCACCATGAGCGTCTTCGATCGCACTGAGCAAAAGCCGGTGACCGTTCCGGGAGCTCCGCCAGCGCCACCTTCCTACACCGTTCCAGGCTGGAGACACACGCTGATCCCGGTGGGCCACGCCGCCGAAGGATTTGCCGTTTCCCCCGACGAACAGGAACTCTGGGTTGGCAACAACGACGGCACCATCTCCATCATTAACCTTGCCACCGAAAAATCCGAGACACCCATCGCGGCAGACGTCCGCGGAGCCAATCGCCTGAAATTCACGCCGGACGGCCGCCTGGTGCTCGTCACCACCCACACCGGTAAGGACCTGGTGGTGATCGACGCGCACACCCGCAAAGTGACCAAGCGTATCTCGATTGAACAACGCGGCGCATCCGGGATCCAGATCCAGCCCGACGGCACGCGCGCCTTTGTAGCCTGCCCGCGCGATCACTATGTCGCCGTGGTCGATCTTCGCCAGCTCACAAAAGTGGCCCAGATTGACGCTGGCCGCGAGCCGGACGGCCTCGCCTGGTGGACCCGCTAAACCGCCGGCGCATAATCTTCGCGATAAGGAGTAAAGATATCCAGCACCTCGGAATCCTGCTGTGCGGAAGCCTGGTGCACCACGTCGCCGGGTACGAGAAAACTGTCACCCGCCTTCGCCTGAAACACACCGCCGGGATATTCGAAAGTAAGATGGCCGCTGATGATGTACACCAATTGCTCGTGGGGGTGGCTATGCTTCGCGCCGACCCAACCCTTCTCCATCCTGTGCCTCACCAGCATCATGCCAGGACTCCACGACATCAGTTGCCGCCGGAGCCCCGGCTCAGGGTGAGACATCGATTCATCCTGTGAAGCAGTCACTTCGATTGCAGACATGCATTCTCCTCAGTTGAGCTGCACACGATTGTTCATCCGGGTAATCTCCGGCAGATTGCCCCCAGGCTCAATCGTCACGCTACCGCCCTTCCAGTCTATGCCCGCCGGTAATGTAAGCGAGACGGTGGCGGTTTTGGGATATAGGTCGAGAGGCGCCTTGAGAGTGGGAGTGCGGCCCGTCGCGAGGACCTTTCCGTGACCGTCCCGCAGCACAATCCTCGCCGGGGGAGCGTCAACCGAGCCCACGCTGTGCACCGTAATCATCATGCGCGGGCCATTCACCTTGATATCCTCGCGATCGATGCCCAGGTCGGGGCGCGACCAATAAGGGACGCCGGGCTTGACCAGCCTCAGCTCCAGTTCGCTCGAGCTCCGCGGCGCAAACGTGAACGTGAGATCGCGGCTGCGCTCGAAGTCCTCTGTCCGCTTATTGCCGTCCTGGGTGATCTCCCACTGGCCAGGGTCAATCTCCCAACCCGTCATGTGCGCAGTCACCACCTTCTGATCCAGGTTGTAGGCAGTGATACGGATGTGATCGGGAGTTCCCTCGGGGATCAAAATCGCCACACTCTGGTCATTCGCGGGAGCATCGAAGCGCCAGCTCATCACGTTGCCGGGATAAACATAATTGCGCATCAACGCGACCCCGCCCAGCCGCGCGCGCTGCAGCTCACCGTTATTGAAGTAAACGCGATCGATCCAAAGACTGCCCTCGCGATTGATAAATTCCCGATTCGCGGCAGTCTCGAGCTGTGAACGATAGAGCTGGCTAAGATAATCCGTGTTCCCGCTGAGCTGCCACGCAAAATGCAGGTTGGTTTCCCGGTTGTTGCCGGCATCGTCGCGCCGATCGGGAGCTCCCGTCGCCGTCACCTTCTTGCCCCACGTGTCGCGATCCTTCAGGATGTCGAGCGCATCCGAATTGATCGACCGTAGCGCTCCAACCGGATCATCTTCGAACCCTGCCAGGTATTTCTTATCTCCGGTCCAGCGATAAGCCGCCCACAGAATGAACGCCGGCTCCTGGCTGCCGGGAAGATCTTCGTTGGTGTGGAAGTTGACCGTGTAGTGCATGTGGTACTTGCCATCGGCATCGAGATGACGGTGGGCGAGGAAACCGTCGGCGATCTCTTCGATCATGGTGCGCGTGCGCGGAGTGCCATTGAAAAGCACCAGAGACAGCGCGGGATGAAACACCATGTACGAGCGCGACTTGCCCCAACCCCATACACCACCCTCGGCCATTTTCGTGCCGCTGAAATACGAGGAACGAACCTGCCTCTGGCCCGCGGAGTTGATACCCGTCAGCCATTCCAGCCGGCGCGAACTCTCCATCGCACGCTCCAACTGCTTGGGGCTGCCGAAGTCCAGCATCATCGCCTGCCCCAGCACGTTCAGCCCATCCTCGTAGCTATGCAGCTCGTCGTACTGCGCCGTCGCCAACCCGTTGGTGAACATTTTCTGCGCGTACATCTCATCCAGCGTCTTCAGCAGAGAAGCCTTTAGTTTGTCGGGGGTGGATCCCATGAACGCGAGGCCTGGCCACCAATTCAGAAAGTCGCTGTCGTCGGAGAGCCCTCCGCCAAACTCGCCGTTGGAGATCTGCCGATTGTCCACATACCAATTGATCAGGCGCTTGAGCTGCCCAAGATCTTCGACCTGCAGAAAGGCCCATTGGGGAACGCCTGCGGGTGCAGCAGGCGGTGTGTACTCAGGCCCGGGCTGATCCGGATTCATCTCGTGCCAGTACTTGCGTCCCAGGTCATTTTCCGGATCTACCCGAAGTAAATCGCTGATATCGGCATCGAATCGATTGAAGATGTTGAGCTTTCGCGAGCTGACGCTTTCCTCCACCAGGTTGGCGTAGTTGTCGCGCACCTGGGTAAGCCGATCGATGGTGTGCTCCGGCAGCGCGTCGTTCCACGGCTTGAAGATGAGCCGCACGTGAGCGCCCGCAAGAGACTGGGGACCAAACTCCGGGCTCGCCGAGGCAATGGTCAAATACAGGCTCTTGCCATTGGGAAGAATGCGGTCGCGGGTATCGAGAAACAGCGTGTACGGCTCGCCGGGCTTAACCGAGAAGCTGAAGTCCAGCATGTCACGCATCGGCCAGATCGGATCTTTGATCTGGATGTTCATAGGAACATACTCGCCGTGTGTCGGCTTGACCTTCAAAGGTGGAAGATCGATCGCAATGCCATCCAGGCCCGCATGCAGATTCTGCCAGTCATAAGCCAGTCCGCGGCTGGTCCCCGTAGGCAGCGCGCGAAAGTCCGCTGGAATCAGAATATGCACGATCGGCAGCGCCCCAGCCTGCTCTATCGTTTTACCGCCATTCGGCGCTGGCGTCGCTACCATGATGGCACGTTGCTCCACGGGAAATCGTCCATGAATATAGTCGATTAGGGGCGCCAGAGAGGGATTGTCTTGCACCCCCTGGCTGCTTAAGCTGTAGCGCAGAACAGCCACCCCGGCGGGTTCCGTGCCGGTATGAACGTAGTAAGCAGCGAACTCGCCGATGGGCCACTCCTGCTCTACATTCGTAAAGCGAATCTTTTCTCCCGTGACTGGTTGATCGAATTGATGAGTGGTCCGCTCCTGGCCTCGCGGGCGCTCGAACAGCGTCCTGGCCAGCATAGGAGAAGTATCGTGCTGATCGGTATCGGCGATTGCCCTCGGATCGTCCGCGCCTGGCGTTAGCAGCGAAACATTCCCCCATGCGCCTCCCTGGATCTCCAGGTGATTCCACGGCTCGTGTGGCAAGTAGAACGTCACTGACTTGCCCGACAGCGAGTAGCAATCCCAGTCAGGTAAGCTGGAAGTAGTCGAAGCGTCCAACCAGCCGTGACCGGTTATAAACACCAGGCCACGTGGTCTCGCGAATACCATCCGTGCCTTTCCACCACCAGCGCTTCAAATCGTAAGCGTCATGGATCTCGACCTTCCGCACGATCGTGTGCGCGTCAGGAAGCGGAGCGGGAATATCGCCGCTGCGGTTCCACCCATAGCGGAACCACCAATCCTTCTGCCAGTCCGAGGCCGCGACCGGAATCGGTGGAATCGACTGCGGTGTCTCGTTTTTCGCGAGCGAAGCAATGTTGTCGTCCGACAGCATGCGGTCGTAGATGCGAAGCTCATCGATGTCTCCGCCGCGATCGTAGTTGTACGAGCTCTCGACGCCCGTCGGCCCGATGATGCGGGAGTGGGGGCCGAACTGATCGAGCGCGGCGTCGAACATCCCGGTTGCCGGCTTCTCCCCGGCGAGTTTGCCATTCACGTAGAAGCGAATGCCGGTCGTCTCATCCCACGCCAGCGCCAGGTGCACCCATTCGTTGCCCTTGGGGAAATTGGGCATGGTGTAAGACACCCGCGTACGGCCCAGGTTCACGTCGGTAACAAAAGCGTCGAACCCGTGGCCGTTGTAGTCAATGCGGAGCCACACCATATCCCAACTGGAGTGGTCGCCATAGCCAACGCGAAACACGGGAAACTCCGTGGCATCCACCGGATCACGGGAACGCCAGTAAAACGAGAGCGTTCCGCGTTGTGAATAAATATTGCCCGGAGCCCAATACGAAAGCAGCTGATCGTTGCCGCATTGCAGGTACGAGCCCTTGGCTCCGCCTGGGAGTATTTTTACGTCTTTGAGGAAGTTGGGCTCCGGCTTCCCTCCGGCGGCGTAGTCAGCGTGGAACCCGTGATCCCCCGACAGATAAAACAAAAGCCCGGGGTCACCGGCCGGCTCATCAGCGGCAAACAACGGGGCAGGAAATAGCCACAGCGCAAAAAACATCAACAGAGTACGCATAGCATTCCTCCAAAGCTGCAAATGCGTTGAGGTTCTCACGCACTCAACAGGTCGCTCACTTCTGAGGACAGGTAAAGGTAGGTACGGGCTTTAGCCCGTACAAAAAACCCACGATCAGCTGGCCTTTAGGCCCTGAGGTAAGCTTTTCGTCCCTTTTCACCGACCGGTTATCTGTGCGCAGCCCGTGAAGTCGGCCCCCTTCAACGAGCCATCCAACCGCCATCCACCACCAGCACTTCACCCGTAACGTAGTCACTCGCAGGCGACGCCAGAAACACCGCCGCTCCCGCAATATCCTCCGGTTCTCCCCATCGTGCGGCCGGGATGCGCGCCAGTATCTGGCTATTGCGGACCTCGTCCTGCCGCAGCGCCGTAGTATTTTCCGTGCGAAAGTAACCCGGAGCAATGGCGTTCACCTGCACATTGCGCCCTGCCCATTCGTTGGCCAGCGCTTTGGTCAATTGCGCTACCCCGCCCTTCGACGCAGCATATGCCGGCACACGAATGCCCCCTTGGAATGACAACAACGACGCGATGTTGATGATCTTTCCTTGCCGCCGCTCCAGCATGCTGCGGCCGGCAAGCTGGCTCAAGCGGAAGACACTGTTGAGATTCACCTGAACCACCGTCATCCAGGCCTGCAGATCGTGTTCCTCCGCCGGCTCGCGATAAATGGTGCCGGCATTGTTCACCAACACATCCGGGGAACCCATGCCCGCCAACACTGCGTCATACAGCCGATCCGCGCCGTCCGCTTTGCTAAGGTCAGCCGCGAAACTCTGTGACGTGTGGCCCAAGGCACGAATCGCTTCGCTGGTTTCCTCCGCAGGGCGGCGATTTCCGTGGCATGCCACCGATGCTCCCGCCTCCGCCAGCGCAACCGCAATGGCGGCGCCAAGGCCGGTGGCAGAACCTGTAACCAGTGCAAGCTTTCCGTCGAGACGAAACTTATCAAGAATTGCCATCGTTTACCGATCAGTATTCTTTGGTGTCGCAGGCATATTGTCAACGCCCGCAGGTATGAGAACCGGTTATCAGTCCCGGCATGTGGGACAATATCCGCATAAGGCTCTATGTCCGGACTTGTACAGATCGGTTCCCAGCCTGCACAACCGGCCTCGGCGTGCGCACCCGCTTCACGCTCTCAAGCCGTGCTTTGGCTGCAGATCGTCACCCTGGCATGGATGCTCATCGAATGTGGGGTGTCCCTCTACGCAGCAGCCACTGCGCACAGTCCATCGCTGCTGGCGTTCGGTTCCGACAGCTTGGTTGAACTCTTGTCCGCCGCTGTAGTGCTTCTGCGATATGGCGCACCCAAAGCAATCTCCGAACAAACCACGGCGCGCATTGCAGCAGCCCTGCTCTTCCTTCTCGCCTTCGTAGTCGCAGCTACAGCCGTGCTCTCTTTAATCCTTCACTGGCGTCCCGAGCCTAGTTATCTGGGCATGACCATCACGATCACTGCTTTGGTCGTCATGCCGGTCCTGGCTACATTGAAACGCAGGGAAGCACGGCGCACCAACAACTTGGCCCTCGCAGCCGACGCTGTTCAGTCTGCCACCTGCGCCTACCTGGCCCTAGTCACCTTGGCCGGTCTGGCCGCGAACGCAGTGTTCCATATCCCCTGGCTTGATTCCGTCGCCGCCCTGGTTGCCATACCGATTCTTCTTCAAGAAGGGAAATCGGCCTGGCAAGGAAACACTTGTAGTTGCTGCTGACTGCCAAGCCGAAAACTCCTACTTCACATCCCCGCAGGAATCGCTGATCCACTTTCCCTGGATCGTCCCATCGGAGACCATGGTTTGACCTCCGCGAGTCATCTCGAAGCGAGTCTTGCCTGCCACTGTCTCTGGACTGAGGGCCTTGTAATGCAAAGTGATGACCACCTTGCCGGTGGGGTTTGAACACTCCTGGCGCACCTCCAGTACCGTCGGTGTATTGGTAAGAACAGTCTGCTTACAACCAGCCCGGTCAGCCTCGGCCGCGAATCCCCGATCCATCTTGTCCTGCGACATGCAGACTTGCGTCGTCTGCGGCTGTGCGCCCCTCGTGCTCGAGGCCGCTGCCGCATCCGCCATTTTCTGCTGCTGCTCCGGCGTCATTTGCGCCTTCATGTCGTCAGACAAAGGGGGAGCGCCCGTGCTGTGGCTCACCACTGTTTGTTCCCAAAGCCCGGTCTTCACGTGGAATTTCGCTTGCTGGGAAAATCCGGTCATCGCAGGAAGCGCGCTGCAAGCCAGCATGCACAGAAAGAATTGGTGCTTCTGCATGGTGTTACCCCCGTTGTGAACATGTAGTTACAACCCACATACCGCATGTCCCAAAAATACACTGTCGACAAAAAATAACTGTCCGTGTTTTGAAACCTGGGTTAAACTAGACCAGTATTTCAGGATAGTGTGCTATGTTGATCAACTCTCAAACCCGTAACTTCGTCTCTCAAGTCCACCCCGCCGGGGTATCGGACTTTGCCGGCGTGAAGCAAGTAGGGCGTCCCTAGCGCACTTCGTTAGCGAATTTACGAAGGCCCTGAGGCGCAGCCTCAGGGCCTTTCTCTTTGCCCTGGGGACAGCTTCCTTCATTGAGCTCATCGTCGAGGCACATGCCTCGCGATTTACCAGTTGTCCTGGTGTGTGATCTATGCGCGTTTCCCGAGGTAATCAAAATGTTATGCGTGACGTGCTGGCCTTTCTCTTTCGCCATTGGCGGCGAGAGGCATGGCTGGTAACCGGCGTCGCTTGTTCCATGGTGGTAGCGACGATTGCTGACTTGTTCATGCCGGTCTTCGCCGGCCGCATGGTAGACGCCATCGCCATGCACGGTGGAACTCACCGGCAGGCGTTGCACGCAGCCATTTCTGCGTTGGCCACCATGCTTTTGTTGGGTGGCATCCTGGTCGCCGGCCGCCACCTTTCGCTGATGGGCATCAGCCGATTGACCATACGATTGATGGCACGCCTGGCCAGCGACGCCTTTTATCGGTTGCAGCGTTTCTCCACCGACTGGCATGCCAACAACTTTGCCGGCTCGATTGTCCGTCGCGTTACCCGCGGCATGTGGGCGGTCGATCTGATGGATGACACACTGCTGCTGGCGTTACTGCCCGCATCGCTGGTGTTGGTCGGCAGTGCGTTGGTGCTAGGTGCGCACTGGCTGTCGATGGGCTTGATCGTGGCCATCGGCGCGACCCTGTACGTCGGCTTGTCCATCGCGCTGTCACTGAATTTTGTGTCCCCTGCGGCGCGCCTGTCCAACGCCCAGGACACATTAGTCGGCGGAGCCCTCGCGGATGCTGTCACCTGCAACGCGGTGGTGAAGTCTTTCGGTGCCGAGGCGCGTGAAGACGCGCGTATCGCCCGGGTGCTCAGTAAGTGGAGTCGACGCACCTATCGTCACTGGATCAATGGCACCTGGAGCGGAACCACGCAGATGATCGTGTTACTCGGTCTCAGAGGCTCGGTAACCCTGTACGCGATCTGGCTGTGGTGGCAAGGCCGGGCCACTCCAGGCGGAGTCACGTTCGTGCTCACCAGCTACTTCATCGTTCACGGCTATCTGCGCGACGTAGGCCAGCATGTGGCAAACCTGCAGCGCAGCGTGAACGAGATGGAAGATCTGGTCGAGATGAACGTGCTACCGCTGGGCGTGGCCGATCGTCCGGATGCCGAACCGATTCGCATCGACAAGGGGGAGGTCGTGTTCGACCGCATCACCTTCCGCTACGGTGCGCATCCTGACCCGCTCTTTCACAACTTCTCCCTGCGCATCGAGCCGGGAGAACGCGTGGGGCTGGTGGGACACTCGGGTTCGGGCAAGACCACCTTCGTCAAGCTGTTGCAGCGGCTTTACGACTTGAATGAAGGCCGCATCCTGATCGACGGGCAGGAGATCGCGCGCGCAGCGCAGGTATCGTTGCGTTCGCAACTCGCCCTGGTCCCTCAGGAGCCGTTGCTCTTCCACCGCTCGTTGGCGGAAAACATCGCCTACGCGCGTCCGGAAGCAACGTTGGCGGAGATCGAGCGCTCGGCACAACTAGCCAACGCGCACGACTTCATCATCCGTCAGCCGAAAGGTTATGCCACGCTGGTAGGGGAACGGGGAGTCAAGCTCTCTGGCGGTGAACGCCAAAGAGTAGCGTTAGCCCGTGCTTTCCTGGCCGATGCGCCCATACTGATTCTGGACGAGGCGACCTCCAGCCTCGACTCTGAATCGGAAGCGCTGATCCAGGAAGCGATGCAGCGGCTGATCGTGGGCCGCACGGCCATTGTCATCGCTCACCGCCTCTCAACGGTGCGGATGCTCGACCGCATCCTCGTCTTCGAGCAAGGCAGTGTGGTCGAAGAAGGAACGCACGACGACCTGGTCCGTCGAACCGAAGGCACCTACAAACGCCTCTTCGAACGCCAGGCCCTCGGCCTCTTCGTCTCAGAGTCCAACATGGACGAAGCCGAAGAACTGAGCGCCTAAACAAAACCGGTCCCCATCCTCAAACGGGATGGGGACCGCTCTTCAATTTCGTCGAATCCAACCATTGTTCATGGTTCTGGACGGGTGCACCATGTTCGTCCCAGCGTACATGGGCCGAGAACGAATCCTTCAAGCGCTCTCACTTTATGTGTAGCAAATCGTCGCGGTTCGCCTCAAGGTTTCCGGTCAGCCTGAGCATCCCAAACCGCAACCCCAACCCGGGAATCCGCGCATCCGTAATACAAAAACCACTTATCGTGGAAGAAAACCAACCCCTCCGCAAACGTAGTCCCCGCAGCATACTGCCCGCTCTGTTCCCAAGCCTTCTCCGGCTTAAAAAAAGGCTTGTCCGGCCGAGCCAACAACTTCCGAGGATCCTCCGCCGAAAACAACGCCTGGCCATCCGAGTAAGCCCCACCAGCAATCCCGGGCGCCCCCTTCTTCTCCGCATTCTTCCCGTTATAAATAAGCACAATCCCATGATCAGTAAGAATCGAAGGCGGCCCTACCTCAGGAAACGCGCTGTCAAAGTGACGCGGCCGATTGTGCAATAACACGACAGCCTTCCCGGATTTATCCTCGACCGGAGTCCAGTGAATCAAGTCCGGGGAGGTCGCCAGCCGAACCCGCACCTCTCCCCAGTACATCCAATATTTCCCCTGGATCTTCACAGCAATCAGGCGTCCACCCGTAAGCCGCGTAACAATGCTGGCCGACTTGTAGTCGAAATGCTGATACTTCTCCCCTACCAGCGCCGGTCCGTGCTTGGTCCAGTGAATAAGATCAGTAGAGGTTGCGATTCCTATGTCTGTGGACTTCCGATTCCACTGGGTATACGTCAGAACGTAAGTGCCATCTTCGCTCTCGACCACGCGAGGATCTTCCACCCCACCCGGCCACTCCCTGTCTTTCTGGGAATCATTGTCAGGATAAAAAACCGGCTCCGGCTCCTTCGTGAAGTGCACCCCATCCTCGCTCGAGGCCAGGCCGAGTCGAGACGTGTGCATGCCAATCACCATCGTGCCGGAATCGTCTTCCGCGCGATACAACACATACACTTTCCCGTCTCGTACGATCGCGCCAGGATTGAACGTGTGCAACGCCTCCCAATGCACAGGTTTCTGAAGAATAGGATCGGTAAAAACCGCCTTCGGGTTCGGCTCGATGATAGGTGCATCGATAGGGCGCACAAAAGGGCCCAGGGTCCAACTCTGCGTGGACTGCCCCAGCAACGAGCTCGCCGCCCCGAGAAGCACCAGGGGCAGCAAAGCACGACGAGAAAACTCTCTAAGGTCGATGGAAACGTCCCTCCAAAACACCCTTCGCCACGATGTGTCCATCCATAGCCTTCATCACGTCGGCCTGTGTTGCGTCGGGACCCAGGCTCAGCTTGGTGTCCAGCGCATACAACTCGTACGTGTAATGGTGATAGGGGCCTGGCGCCCGCGCGCCCATCCCCATATAACCCACCTTCTGCCCCCGGTTCAACGCCTGGATCGATCCGTCCGGCAGCTGCGCCTGCGCCGGCATTCCTTCCGGAAGCTCGCGGGCCGTGCCTGGAATATTAAAGATCATCCAATGCAACACTTCGTTCGTAGTCTTATTCAGCGACGTATCCGGATCATGCAGGATGAGCGCAAAACTGACCACTCCATCCGGAACATTGGTCCAGGTCAGCTTCGGGGAAACCGCAGCGCCGCTTTCCGCCGCCTGGGTGTATTTGTTGGGAATAATCCCGCCGTCTTCGAACGCCGGCGTTGTCAACGTAAGTCCAGGCTTAGCCATCGGAGGAGGAGCCGCCGGAGCCTGCGCCACCGCTCCGATGCTGCTCATCAATACCGTCATCAAGACAAACCTTTTCATCGTCTCTCCTTTACTTGCTGCTGCGGTAAAAAACGTGCCAGATCTTCCCATTCTGGCTGTCGGTAATGAAGAGAGTGCCATCCGGCGCTTCCGCCACCCCATCCGCTCGCGCCAGTGCATCCGTGGGACTCATCAGCGGATCCTTGCCCGCAAATCCACCGGCGAAAATCTCAAACTTGCCCGATGGTTTACCCCCGGCGAACGGTTGAAACGTGACATTCGAAGGCGCCTGGGGCAAAGGTGCGCGGTTCCACGAACCGTGGAAAGCGATGAACGCCCCGCCTTTGTAGCGGGCAGGGAACTGGCTGCCGGAATAAAACATTACATCCACCGGCGCCCAGTGCGCAGGATAGCTGGCCACCGGCAGGGCAAACCCGCTGCAGCGGCCCACTGCCTTGCCATCGCCGCCGTACTCCGGGTTAAGTAGCAGCTTCTGTTGCGTGTAGTCGAAGAAGCAATAAGGCCATCCGAAATTCAATCCCTGGGTCGCGCGGTACATAGGCTCCGCGGGGCGGGTTGCATTCTCTTCCGCCGTAAACTTCCCATCCCAAAGAACATCCAACTGGTCCCGGCTGTTCATCACGATATAGAGCGCGCCATCGTGCCACGTGATTGCCGGCTCCTGGCGCAGTCCGGTCACAAACTTCTGCCCGTCCGCCTCTTTCTGGTGCAGCTTGTTTTCATCAAACTTCCAGATGCCGCCATGTGTTTCCAGCAACGGGCACGGATCCTGCCCCACAATCCCTTTCTGCCGGTCCTGTGACTGACACGCATTCGAGGGAGACCCGATATTGATATACAGCGATCCCTTGCCATCAAACGCGATGCCCTTGTCGTGATGCTCATGCTCCGTGGGCAGACCCTCGACCACCACTTCGGGAGGCCCTGTGGGCTTCAGTTGCCCCGGGGTCATTTTCCACCGTTCGACCGATTCCACCTTGGCGACATACAGATAGCCGTTGCGCAGCGCAATTCCGGTGCTGCTTCCGTTCCCGAAGTATTCTTTCGTCTCAAAGCGACCGTCGCCGTTGTCATCGCGCAGCCCGACCACGCCACCCGTTTTGCCCTTGCCGCTTTGCAGCGCCACGTACAAATCGCCGTTGGGTGCGACGACGGCATGCCGTGCGGTCCCCAATCCGTCCGCCGCGACCAGCGCGCAAAATCCCGCAGGAAGCGTCAACCCAGCGTTGTTTGGATCGCAGGCGTAGGGGATGGCCGCGTGTAATCCGGCGCTTGTCATGCAACACGCCAACGCCACGAACAATCCAATGATCGAACGTTTTGATCTCATCCCTTGTCTCCGGGGCCGATGTTTAACGTCAATAACGATTGGGATTTGCCGTACGATTAGGTAGTGTAATCTTTTTCAGGAGTCGACACGGTGCTTGCGAAAAACAACGTCCTACTTTGCGTCGCGCTCGTTCTAAGCGGATTCTCCTGCCAGGCTGTTTACGGGCAGGCAAATACAGCACCAGCGGCGGATGGCGTCTACACTGCCGATCAGGCCCACCGTGGCGAAACCCTGTATAAAGCGCAGTGCACATCCTGTCACGGTGACGCACTCGATGGAGTAGGTCCGTACCCGCCGCTCAGCGGAGACGACTTCCTCACCAAGTATCAGGGGCAGCCTGCACTCAATCTCTACAACCTGGTCCAGAAACTTATGCCCGCCACCGCTCCGGGCTCACTGACCCGCCCGCAGGCCGCTGATCTGCTCGCCTATATCCTGAGCTTCAACAAGTTTCCCGCCGGGACAAAGGATTTTCCCACCGACGAAGATGCTCTGAAGACTCTGACCCTGCCCAAGCCCGCGCCCAAGCCTTAGTGGGCCAAAGCCTGCGCAATGGCATGTTCCGCCAGGGGCGCCATCACCTCGTATCCTTTCGCCGTCGGATGAACCCCGTCTGACGATAGGCCGGGAAGCATGGCGCCTTTCGCGTCCGCCATGGCGCTGTAGTAGTCCAGGTAAACACACCCATTCGCCGAGCAGAAATCCTGTAGCCACTTGTTGAGCTCACGGATCCGCTCCACCGGCTCAACGCCCGGCTTCCATGGGTAAGCAAATGCCGGCGTGATCGAAGCAAACACCACCTTGATGCCGTTTTGCTTTGCAATCTCCGCCATCGACGTGTAGTTGTCCTCGATCATCTTCTGGGTAGTCGGGCCGGTGTTGCCCGCGATGTCGTTCGTACCCGCGAGGATAACCACCGCTGCCGGCTTGAGATGGACTACATCCTGCTGGAAACGCACCAGCATTTGCGGGGTGGTTTGGCCGCCGATGCCCCGGTTCACATACGGCTTGCCCGGAAAAAACACTCCCGTGGTTCGCCCCCACGCGTCGGTGATGGAATCCCCAAAGAAAACCACTCGCTGCACATCCGGCGCCGGTGGCGGCAGGGCCTCATTCTCCGCGCCATAACGAGCGAGGTTTGGCCAGTCCTGCGATCCCGGCTTTTGCGCCCACAGATACCCCACGAACAGAAAAGCGCCGCAAATCCAAAGACTTCGTTTCACCTTCATAGTTACAGGTGATACCAGTGGTCGGCTCCAAACACAAGCCCAAGCGTGATCAGTGCGATCACAATCTCTCCCACCGCCCCCACGATGAAGGGCCGTGCTCCCTGCTTGCTCAGTTCACGCAGGTTGGTGCGCAAGCCCACTCCCGCAAACGTAAGCAGAAAGGCCCAGCGCGACAGGTTGCCCACCGCTGCCAATTGTGGCTTGGTGAAGAACCCTACCGTGGCCAGCAGGGAAATGAGCAAAAATCCCAGGATGAACTTGGGAAACTTGCGCCACAGAAATGCGCCCTTGTTTTGTACGTCTGCAGCTTGCCCTTTCCCCGCCCAGTAGATCGCGTAACCCAGCACAATGAAACCGATCGTCGCGTTACGGCAGGTCTTGGCCAGCACCGCGACCTTTCCGGCCGCATCCGAGTAAAGCGCTCCGGCACCAGGCGGAAGCAAGGATCCGACGGGAACCGTTACTCTCTTGGAATTGTTGCCCTCTCCTTGTCATCCCAATGGGACCACTACTCACCCTTGTCATTTCAATGGAAGCATTTCTCTCACCCTTGTCATCCCGACCGGAGCGTAGCGTAGCGGAGGGACCTGCGGTTCCGCGAACCTTTCGTGGAAATGTTTTCAACCACGCCAGATCAACCCAGCGCTAATTCGAACTGATCGAATACCTAACCACCAAGCCCTCAACATAAGTCACATCCACCAATCGGTCCCCGCTGGTGTACTCAAACACCTGTGTTTTCAAACCATCGGGCGAAACCGATTGCGACATCTGCTTCCCCGGGCCCAGCAGATTCGTAACCTCATCCATCTTCATACCGCGCTTCAGATGAGCCGTCGCCGGTATCGAGCCATTACCTCCGGCGTTCTCCGGAGCAGCCTCAGGAGGAGGAGGCGCCGCCCCCGCCTGATCCGCAAACGGGAAACTTACATAATCCGCCAGCAGCTTCATCACCGCTTGCGGATTCTTCTGATCCGCAGGAATAGAACCTGGCCACCGCAGATTAAATCGAGACCCGCTCCGTAGCCGGTCGTCTGCTACCTTTTGTGACTTGATCTGGCTGGCGACCAACGCAGCGTCCTGGTTATCGGATTCCTGGCGTTGCCGCCGCGCCCTTTCCCGATCCAGGTCACGCTGTAATCTCCGCCGCTGATCCTCATCGGTAGTGTTGGCGATATCACGCTCCAACTGCTTTTCGTAATCGCTCTTATCCACTGACTTGGCGTTAACCGTCGTGCTGCTGTCATCGAAGAAGGTGCCGAACCCACCCCCATCCAGTTGAAACTCGATCCGGTCATCCTTGACCACGAACGATGTCACTCGGGCCGCGTCCCCCTTATGGATGGAGACACCATTGGCCTTCAGCCGGCCGGAGTATTGCTTCCAGTTCATGGGGTTGTCTTTGTTAAAGCTCAGATCAACGCCCTGCTGCGTCCCCGGCATATCGATCTTGAGCACCACTTCCTTGCCGGTGAAGTAGTTGGATAACGCGTCTGAATTTTGTGCGTTCAGCAGCGGCAACGCACAAACCGCCAGGGCAAAGAGAACTACGCGCGTAGCTGATCGAAACACGGCTGCCTTCTCCTGTGGGGACGGCATGATCATAAGCGAGCCGTGATCTCCGCTCAATCAATTAGTGAGCCAGCCGGTAGACTTCTGACCCCGCCAGCAGAAAAGCTCCCGTACCAAAAACATAGCTCGAGGCCGCCTGATAATCTCCGGGAGCTGCCCCCACCGGCTGGATGCAACCCAGCCTGCCATCCTCATAAATATGAGACAGCAACCCCTTCCATGCTTTCTCCACCACCGGCTGGTATTTCGCGCGATCGAGAATGCCCGAATTGATTCCGTAAGCGAAGCCAAAAACAAAAAAAGCAGAACCGGAATTCTCCGGCAGGGGATAAGCGTCCGCATCCAGCAACCCGGGCCGCCAAAGCCCGTCTGTCCCCTGCAGTGAAGCCAGTGCTTCAGCCATCTCCTTGAACTGGGTTACATACTTCGCCCTTGACGGGTAGTCTTTCGGCATCTCCGCCAGCACTTTGGCCAACCCGGCAAATACCCATCCGTTGCCGCGGGACCAGAAGACACTCTTGCCGTTCGCCTCGTGTTTTTGAAGAAATGATTTGTCGCGAAAGTAGAGGTGGGCCGAAGGGCTGTACAGCAATCCAGATGTGATCCACCACTGGTGATCCATGAAGTCAAGGTACTTGCGGTCGTTGGTCGCCCAGGCAAGTTTGGTGAACACCGGTGGCCCCATAAAAAGAGCATCGCACCACCACCACAAAGGTTTTCCCGGATCATCCGGCAACGCCATCACCGCATCCTCACGCTCACGGATAGGCGCCATCATCGCCGCATCGTGGTAGCGAAAGTAGAGGCTCAAGTAAGTTTGGCCGATAGCCGCGTCATCGGCATTCGGCACCCGGGGTCCCGGTTGCCAGTGAAACTTCTGCGCCATCTGCAGCATGGCCTTTTGGTATTTCTCCCCATTGGCCGCCTTGGGTACGGCCATAAAGCCGGTATAAAGAGCGGCAAACGTCCAATCCTGGTTGAAGCCCGCCTCTGCCTTCGCCAGTTGCCAATCGGCAACCTTCTGCATGGCGTGGCTAACGTTCTTCCGTGTGAGGGCCGGTGAGAGATCTGTCGCCAGGGGTGGAGGGGTTGCCGGCGTATCACCTACCCAGGGAACCTTCTCAGCGGGTGTCAGTTGTCCCCATAGGCCGTGGGGAATGAACAGGATAGCGGCAGCAAGACCCACCCGCTGGATAACACGAATCATAGGTCGGACCCTCCTCTGGCGAATCTTATACCCAGCAGCAACTAGTCGCAGCCGCGGGGGTTCTTTCCTGGTGTCGAGGTGTGTCTTGCAAAAGCCGCCGCTCTTGACGACGAGTCGCCTGCTGATCTGTACCCTGGCCCTCACCCAGATTTGCGAACCCCTGCCTTCCGTCGCCGCCAAGAAGAAAGATCCGGCAACCCAAACGGTGACGGTCAAGTTGCCCGCACCGCCCAGCCTGAAGCAGATCCAGGGGGATGAGCGCATCCTCCATGCCCTGAACCGGCTTACTTTTGGCCCCCGCCCCGGCGAGGTGGAAGAAGTGAAAGCCATGGGCCTCGATATCTGGATCACCCAGCAACTCCATCCAGCCGCCATTGACGACACGGCAATGGAAAAGCGATTGGAGCAATTCCCGGCCATGCGCCTGTCGGAAGAGGACCTCACCAGGAAATTTCCTCCCGGGATCGTCATTCGCCAGGTTGAGAACGGCAAGATGTCCCCACCGCTGTTCAATGCCACCGAGCGGGCTATCTATGAAAACCAGGTGGTCACCGATCGAAAGAAACAGGAGCAGGACAAGGCCAAGGCAAAAGATCCGCCGGCCGCGGGTAACGCCGCATCGCCTGTCGTGCCACCCGTGCTATCCGCCGAAGAAGTAACCAAACTGCTGAGCCTGGCTCCCGGTCCGCGCATGGCCAAATTGCTTTCGCTGCCGGCAGGGGAGTACGGACCGCTGCGCCATCAGCTCTCGCCGGTCCAGCGCACTGCCCTGGACGATGGCATGTCGCCGGAACAGCGCGAGACCCTGATAGCCCTCGACAGTCCGCGACAAGTGGTGCAGAGCGAGTTGCTGCAAAGCCGCGTCCTGCGCGCTGTCTACAGCCAGCGGCAGCTGCAGGAAGTGATGACCGATTTCTGGTTAAACCACTTCAATATCTTTCAGGGCAAGACCGGCGAAGAAATCTACAGTCTCGTCCCCTACGAGCGCGACGTCATCCGTCCCAACGCGTTGGGCAGTTTCGAGGTGCTGCTGTACCAAACGGCAACCAGCACCGCGATGATGACCTATCTGGATAACGCCGCCAGCATCGGTCCGCACTCGCTCAATGCGATCGGTGCGCCGGGGCGCCCAGTCCCTTCCAAGCCCGGGTCGCCCAAAGGGCTCAACGAGAACTATGCGCGTGAGCTGATGGAGCTGCACACTCTTGGGGTCAATGGCGGTTACACTCAGCGCGATGTGACCGAAGTGGCCAGGGTCTTCACCGGTTGGACCATCGAGCAGCCACCCAAGGGTGGCCCGCGCTTTGTGTTCGATGAAAGCCGTCACGAGCCGGGCATCAAGCGCGTGCTTGGCGTCAACATCAAAGAGAACGGCTTCAAGGAAGGCCTTGAAGTATTGCACTTGTTGGCCACGAACCCTGCGACCGCGCACTTCATTTGCCGCAAGCTGGCCGTGCGCTTCGTCAGCGATGATCCGCCCCAGGGGCTGGTTGACCGCTTGAGCACGGTTTTTCTCGCTTCGAACGGAAACATCGGCGAGGTGATGCGTTTTCTCCTGCAATCGCCGGAGTTCTGGGCCGTCACGTCCTACCGCGCAAAAATCAAAACTCCCGAGGACTTTGTCATCTCCGCGGTACGTGCTGGTGGCGTCGACGTTCAAGATGCCAACGTCGTTGTAAAAGGCATCGCAGACCTGGGGCAGCCCCTCTACGGTAAGCAAACACCGGATGGCTACTCCATGCTGTCGACACCCTGGATCAACAGCGCGGCATTATTGGAGCGAATGAACTTCTCCCTTGCCCTGGCCGGCAATCGGCTCAGCAAAGGGGTGACCGCCGACTGGTTAAGCCAGCTTGGAGCAGTGTCCCTGGTTCCGGATCTGGAAGAACGCCAGATCGAAAGTCTACTCATGCACGGCCAGCTATCCGATAAAACCCGTTCCCTGATTTTGCAACAATTACAGTCGCCGCAGGCGGGCACAAGGCCGGTAGCGATGAACCCGCAAACCCATCAAGCCGCCGACCGCGAGGCCGCACTTACGGCCGGCCTGTTATTCGGCTCGCCCGACTTCCAACGCCGCTAAACCGTCAACTGCATGAATAGTATGTTCCGCAGGGACGGCTGACCTTCAGAGCTGTCCAGATTAGCGAGTGCGGAGGGCGCTTGGTTATAGCTTTATCAGGAAAACTGGACCTCTGGCCTGTGGGCCGGAAATCGGATTTGGGTAGCAAGCTTGGTGGAGTTTCACGGCATCGCCGAGGTGGAGCAAAGAACGAATCCCTGTTCCCTGGACGGGTGCCCCATGTTCGCCTGAGCGCACATGGGCCGAAGATGACGGGGCGCAGCCCCTCCGAATGCTTTTACGAATTGTAAAGAGACTGCCGTCAACATCAAGAGTCCCTGCACATGGAGTAAAAGCATTCGAAGAACCCGTTTTCGGCCCATGTACGCTCGGGCGAACATGGGGCACCCGTCCAGAACCAACGACCGTAGGTTGGAGTCCGACCCCCGCCAGGAGCTGCTGAACTAATTTGGACAGCTCTGGCTGAACGTAGCCCAGGACGCAGTCCCGGGTAAGGATTTCGAAGTACGAAAAGTCCCGCAGGGACGACCGAAGAGTTCCCCAACCTTTGTCATCTCTGTCTGTAAAGCGTGGCGCGATTGTTCTCTCAAGATGAGCAAGATGCTCAAGGTGCTCATTGAGCATCTTGCCTCCCTCACCGGATGGTACTCATCCAGTGGGCGCGAAAAAAAAGTGTGCGCCATAAGCGCCTTATGCGCCATAAGCCCCTTTTTTGTACTTAAAAGGAAGGGGAGAACTGCTTTTCGCTCCATGCAGAATAGGGCCCGGGCGCTTGCCGGACAGGTTGTGGTGTCAGTTGTCAAAGACCTGCTAAGAGGACGCCTGGGCGCCCTCCTGCTTGCCCCAAACAGTTGCTCACCGTCCGGCCCTGCGGCGCGGCAGGCGGCTGGCGGATGGGATCTGCACGACGATATAGATCCTGATTGCGAGCATTTAGTGTCGCGGAGGTTCAAATATTTATGGGCATGGCAGTGCGAGAGAGAGGCGGCAGCCCAGGTTCGGAAAGGATTGGGCTAGAGTCCCGGAATATAACGCTGAAGCAGAATTGTCATGTCCATCCGGAGGAGAAAGGCCTGCGATTTCCCTCTCACTCGATCCCCAACCGATGCTGCATCTGTTCCAACGAAACACCTTTCGTCTCCGGATAATATTTCAAAATAATGAAGAAATGGACCACCATCATGACCGCAAAAAATATAAACGGGTAAGCCCCGGAAGACCCGGCCATGATCGGAAACACCAGTGAAATAATCGCATTCGTCACCCAATGAGAAGAGCTGCCCAGAGCCTGTCCCTTGGCGCGCACCCGATTCGGAAATACCTCGCTCACATACACCCAGATCACCGCACCCTGAGAGATGGCAAAGCACGCAATATAGGCCATCAACAGCCACACCAGCCAGGGCAGATGCTTATGGGTCATAAACACATACGCCACCGCGCTCAAACAAACAGTCAGTCCTGCCGTCCCGGTCAGCAGCAACTTCCTGCGGCCGAACTTATCGATCACCGACATCGCTAACAAGGTAGCCACAAGATTTGTTGCTCCCACGGCCACCGCCTGCAAAGCCCCGGAGACCTTCGTGGCCCCGGCAAGGGCAAAAATATCATTCAGGTAATACAGAACAGCGTTGATTCCAGATAACTGGCAGAACACGCCCATCGTGACTGAAAGAAAGATCGGAAAGGCATACTGCCGGGAAAACAAAGGATCGGTCGCAGCCGCTCGCTCCTGATGAATAGACGCGACAATCTCCTTGAGCTCCTCTTCCGGTTTCGCAATCCCGGTCAGGCGAAGTACCGAGAGCGATTCATCCACCTTTCCTTTCATAGCCAGCCATCGGGGGCTGCGCGGAATATCAAACAAGGCCGCCAGAAAAAGAACCGCCGGCACCGCGGAAACGCCAAGTTGCCAACGCCACTCGTTCGCGCCCAGCTTCATACCGTCGATCCACGCGTTGGATACATAGGCCAGCAGGATTCCGATGACGACGTTCAACTGAAAACAACCAACCAGGCGTCCTCGCCATGCGGGCGGAGCGATTTCCGCGATATACATCGGCCCCAGCACCGAGGATCCCCCGATGCCCAATCCTCCGATAAACCGGAAGAAGATGAGCGCAGTCCAGTTCCAGGCAAGAGCGCATCCCAGGGCCGAAATCACGTAGAAAATAGCCATCACCCGAAGGCTGTCGCGGCGTCCGAACTTTTGTCCGGGGATACCGGCGGTGATCGCTCCGATGACCGTGCCCAATAAGGCGCTTGAAACCGTAACGCCCAGCATCGCGGGCGACAGTTGATACGTTTGTGTCAAAGCGCTGGTCGTGCCCGAGATCACCGCCGTGTCAAAACCGAAAAGCAGGCCGCCCAGCGCGCCGACCACGGTGCTCTTTATCACGTGAAAGTTAATGCTCATGGGTCTCCGGTAGCTCCGTCAGAACCTACCAAGCTTACATTGCGTTTGCCTGTGTGCTGTACATAGAATCGCTGGCATGAAGATATCGGCGCGTAATCAATTGCGAGGCAAAGTAGAATCAGTCGATTTGGGAGTAGTCACCGCAAAAGTGGGGGTACGCGTGGGACAAAACCTGATTGAGAGCGTCATCACCCGGCAAAGCGTTGTCGACCTCAACATTAAGGTGGGCGATGAGGTCACGGCCGTCATCAAGTCAACCGAGATTATGTTGATGGTCGACTAATTGCCGGGCGCGCTCCAGCAGCAGGGTGCGCTCGCGCGCATTGCGGGTGAGTGCGGCCGCAGCCTCGAACTCTGCCCGCGCCTCTTCCCACCGCTCCAGCTTGGCCAGCAGATCGCCGCGCACGCTCGGCAGCAGGTGATAGTTCTTCAGCGAGGGATCCACCCTGAGTTCATCCACGAGCGCCAGCCCCGCCTGCGGGCCATACGCCATTCCCACCGCCACCGCGCGATTGAGTTCCACAATCGGAGAAGGTGTGAGGTGGGCCAGTGCGGCGTAGAGTGAAGCAATGCGTGGCCAGTCCGTATCCTCCGGCGTGAGCGCCCGGGCATGGCAAGCGGCGATGGCTGCCTGGATGGCGTAGGGACCGGGCAGAGTTCCCAACCGCTCTACCCGCTCCAATGCAGTCAGGCCACGGCGGATCAGCAATTGATCCCACTGCGAACGGTTCTGGTCCAGCAAAAGAATCGGCTCGCCGGCAGGTCCTACGCGCGCCCGGGATCGCGATGCCTGGATCTCCATCAGCGCCACCAGCCCATGAACCTCAGCCTGCTCGGGAACGCACTCAGCCAGGATTCTTCCCAGTCGCAACGCGTCCTCACACAGACCAGGCCGTAACCAGTCGTCACCCGAGGTCGCTGAGTACCCCTCATTGAAGATCAGGTAAATGACTTCCAGGACCGCCGCCAGTCGTTCGGCCAGTTCGCTTCTGCGGGGCACTTCGAACGCAACGCGGGCCTCGCTGAGCGTTCGTTTGGCGCGGACGATACGCTGCGCGATCGTGCTCTCAGGCGCCAGGAACGCCCGCGCGATTTCTCCGGTCGATAACCCCCCAAGCAATCGCAGCGTGAGCGCCACCTGCGCTTCTCGAGAGAGCACCGGGTGGCAGGAGATGAATACCAGCCGCAGCAGGTCATCGCCGACCTCGTCATCCAGTGCACTCACCAGGTCCGGTACTGCCATCTCTTTGGACGCCAGGTCGCGACCGAACTCGTCGAGTTTGCGTTCCAACCGTGTATTACGGCGGAATCGGTCGATCGCGCGATGCTTTGCCGTGGCCATGAGCCAGGCCCCGGGATTATCTGGAATTCCCGACTCTGGCCACTGTTCCAGCGCGGCTACCAAGGCATCCTGCGCCAGGTCCTCGGCCGCGCCGACATCCCGCACCATCCGCACCAACCCGGCAATGAGCCGCGGCGACTCGATTCTCCACACTGCATCGATGGTGCGATGGGCGTCGGCTGCTCTCACAGCTACCCATCACACCATCTTCAATCCGCCTCCGCAAGCCGGTAAACAACTCACGCCGGGCTGCGCTTACCCGACTGCATCTCGGAAAAGCCTGCCGCAGCTTTCTGCACATCGGGAGGAAAATCGGACATTTCCTGCACCTGCCGCACCTCGATGCTGCAATCGTCGCCCGGGCACCGTTTCGCCCATTCGATCGCTTCCTCCCGCGATTTAACCTGGATCATCCAATACCCGCCGACCACTTCCTTAGCCTCGGTAAAGGGTCCGTCGACCACCTTGGCCTTACCGCCCGCAAACACCACCCGCGCCCCCGCAGAAGGCGGATGCAAACCGTCCAGCGCGAGCAGCACTCCGGCCTTTTGCAGTTGTTCGTTGTACTTCATCATCGCCGCCACCGCTTCCGCGGTAGGCACCGTTCCAGGTTCCGCCTTCTCATATCCCTTGGGAATCATCAGCATCATGAATCGCATAGTCGTCGTCTCCTTCAGATTGAATTCCTGACTCTACTGAAACGTCGAACAAACAAGAAAGAGATCGACACGCTTGAGAAAAAATTCCCGAAAAATTTCAACGACGGCTAGAAACTCCTAACTGGAAACTCCGCCCTCCCTCTTATCATTTCCAAGAGAGGTCCGTTGAACCGCAGGTCCCTCCGCTCCGCTACGGTCGGGATGACAAGGGGGAGGGTCGAGTTTCCAGTCAGGATCGGTCGCTCTCGAAAATGTTTTCCGCGTAGGCCCGAGGGCCGACCTCATGCCCCTCGCGCGTTACCCGCGGCAATCTTCTGATGCAACAACTCCTTCGCCTCTTCGAGCACCTTCAACCGCGACGCCGGTAAATTCTTCCCCGCGCGATTGATATAAAAAGTGAGCATCCGCATCCCCGACGACGCTCCCTTGGGCGATACCTTTTCCGAAGCCAGTTCACGGGCAATGGTCCTGGCATCCTTGTTAAACAGGCCTTCCCGTGGATGAGTGGAATCCGTCGTGACCGAACCAGACCATTTCCGCTTTCCATGGGAATTCTTGTGAGAAGCATCCTGTTTCCCGGGCATCCTGACCTCCATGATTTCTCGGATGCAGGACACCCCGAAACAGTGATCAACAATCTAGCGTGTGAAATCCCTTCAGGCTTCGTAGACCTGGCGGATCTCAGTTTCACCATCGCCTGCGACTTTCAGAAACTCTTTGGTGAATTCGATAGCCTCCGCCTTGGACGCCGCCCGGATCAAAGCAAAACCGCCCACCACCTCTTTCGCTTCGGCAAACGGGCCATCCACTACGTTGAACTGTCCGTTGGTGAGCCGGATCCGCGCCCCCATCGCACTTGGCAGGCAGCCTTCCGTCGCCAACAGACGGCCGGCTTTCATCCAGTCCTCGATGAGCTTGCCCATCTCGGCCATTTCCTTCTCCGTGGGCGGCGTGCCCTCAGGTTTCGCAGACTTGTACAAGCACAAAAATTTCATGATCCTGTTCTCTCCTGTCTTTAGTTGAGCCGGCCTCAAAAGTCCGGCCCTATTTACGCGTCGAACAAGCCAAAGCGAAATCGACAGTGCTCCCCAATTATTTTTTGCTACCCGCCGGCTACCGCCGCAATCACTAGAAACGGCTCCGCTTCGGATACCACCGCATCGGGCAGCAGAGCGTCCGGCGGCTCGTGCGACAGGTCCTCCGCGCAGGCAAAGAACCGCAGGAACGGCCGCCGCTGCTGCGTGACATGGTCACGGATGGTTCCACGGAGCACCGGGTACCGCGCCTCGAGCGCATCCAGCACAGAGCGCTGCGTCACCGGCCCTTCCACCTGCAGCGTCACCTCCCCATTCACTTGAGCCAGCGTGCGCAGGTGTGCCGGCAGCAAAACTCGAATCATGACAGCGTTTGTACCTCGACCGACAGCACAGCCGGCAGATCACGCACGATGGGTTTCCAATTGTCCCCTGCGTCGGACGACCCATACACCTGACCGCCTGTGGTGCCAAAGTACACTCCGCAAGTATCGAGTGAATCGACCGCCATGGCATCGCGCAGAACATTCACGTAACAGTCGCGTTGCGGCAAACCGTTGCTCAGCGCCTCCCACTCGTTGCCCCCAATGCGGCTGCGGAACACCCGCAACTTTCCATCCGGCGGATAGTGCTCGGAATCGCTCTTGATAGGCACCACGTAGATCGTCTCCGGTTGATGCGCGTGCACGTCGATGGCGAACCCAAAGTCCGTGGGCAGATTCCCACTCACCTCTTCCCATGAGTCCCCGGCATTATCGCTACGCATCACATCCCAGTGTTTTTGCATGAACAAGACTTCCGGCCGGGAAGGGTGCATGGCAATGTGGTGCACGCAGTGGCCGACCTCGGCCTCGGGATCGGGAATGTGCGCGGATTTGAGCCCGCGATTGATCGCCCGCCAGGTTTCGCCGCCGTCATCGGTCCGGAAGGCACCGGCGGACGAAATTGCGATGAAGATCCGCCCCGGGTTTGCAGGATCGAGAATCACCGTGTGCAGGCACATGCCACCCGCACCCGGCTGCCAATGCGGTCCCGAGCCGTGCTTGCGAAGACCAGATATCTCCTGCCAACTTTGACCTCCGTCCTTGGATTGGAACAGCGCCGCATCTTCCACCCCCGCATAAACCGTATCCGGATCATTGAGCGAAGGTTCGAGGTGCCAGACGCGCTTGAATTCCCAGGGGTGCGGCGTGCCGTCGTACCACTGGTGTGTACCGGCAACGCCGTCATACACGAATTTATTGTCCACCGGTTGCCAGCTCTTACCGCCATCATCGGAGCGTTGGATCACCTGGCCGTGCCAGCCCGTCGACTGCGACGCGTATAGCCGATTGGGGTCAGCTGGAGACCCCTTCAGGTGGTAAATTTCCCAGCCCGCAAAGAAAGGTCCACTTACGTCCCACTGTTCCCGCTTGCCGTCAGATGCCAGTACGAATGCGCCTTTACGGGTCCCAACCAATATCCTCACGTTGCTCATCATTTGCTCCTTCGTATTTTGTGCATCGATCCCTGAGGTTGCCACTGCCACTGCCCGGATTTCGGCAACAGTGGAGTGTGGTCGCGTTCCTTCCATCGCCGTCGTACTTCCGCCAGCACTTCTGCGCGATGTTTCTCCATGCTCTCGATGGCAGCGCACGGCGCCCCCGTCGTTTCATACCGCGCTCCCCAGATCAACAACTCCAGCAGCGCAGGCCCCAGATCAATCCCTTTCTCCGTAAGCCGATAATGGATTCGCCGTCCGTCGTTCTCGACTCGCTCAGAGCCAATGATCCCCGCCGTTTCAAGCCTCTGTAACCGGTCCGCCAAGATGTTGGTGGAAATGCCCTCGCCGGCCTCGTGGAACTCCTTGAATGTCCGATAGCCCCTGACCATAAGATCGCGGACGATCAGCAACGACCAGGTATCGCCAAAAACCTCGAGGGCAACATTCACCGGACAACCCGAACGCCGCGCCGACTTTGCTGTCCTCACCACGTCAAAAACATTACTTGAGATCACTTGTTAATTACAAGTGATAGGGCGTGATGCTTCATCCGTACACAGCGGTATCTGTTGCGGAAAGCCATTGCCGAACGAAAATGGCAGGCATTAGCCATATATAAGCCCGGAAAAATCCCTTGGCCTTTTAGCCCCCACGTGAAAGCCAGAGATTTACGTAATTAGTCCCGGAGGGACGGCTGACCTTAGCCCAGGACGCAGTCCTGGGTGCATCAGGCAAGATGATTCAGTCCCGTAGGGACGGCTGAAAATGGGCCGCCGCTCTACCCTGGACAATCTTCAGTCGTCCCTTGCGGGACTTGTCATGTCTCGAAAGCTTCCCAGGACTGCGTCCTGGGCTAAGGTCAGCCGTCCCTCCGGGACTAAATACGTAGATGTCTGGTTCTTAGGCACACGCTTTAGGCCGTACATCTCATCGTCAAGATGGATTGGCTTCACCCGCCGAGGGCTGCTTAACCCAGCGCAAGAGATGCCCTCAGGGGCTAAAGCCCTTCGTAGCCTGGGCGGTTAATGTACGGGCTGAAGCCCGTACCCTTCTAAAAACCGTTCTGAGGCAGACTCTTTGGGTTCTGGAGTGTGCTTTTTCGTTTCATGCCCCACAAACCATTTTCTTTTTGGAGGCCTCTTCAGTCGGACCGTCAACACCAGCCACATCTCCAGGTTCGTCCCCCGGGGCTTCCGCACACACCTCTTAGCCCTGCATCGATCCCGCCGCCGGCTCTTACAAAGGTAAGACCATCCGCATCTTTTGGCGCCGGTGGCAAACTCGCTTACCCGCTCTGTCCCCCAGGTTACGACCCCTTGCCATTGCTATATCCTTATCGCAGGGGAAGATGCACCCATTCTTTCCCTGCAACTCAAACAGGAGAATGCTCCAGGCATCGATTTTGACCACTCTCGTCAGCCCCCCGCCCGCTGTGACGATTACGGTCTCTCGATTCGCGCTGCGCGATTCGTTGGTGAAGTGCGCTGACTCTCGGCGCAGCGTACAGTCGTCGTTTCAATTACTGATAATCGACCCAACAAGGCCTCATCTTTGTCCTGCATGACGGTCAGCAGGGCCTCAGCTCTTCTTGTTCCGCAAAGGGCTAGTACCTCCAACCCTCGAGTTTGTCCAGCACTTCCTCGCTTGGCGGCTGCAGAGGGCCCTCATCGCGCACTGCCCCTTTGGGTGATCGTTAGCGCCTCTGCCGGTGAATTACGATCGCTGCAAGCGCGTATGACATCGATTCGTCTCTCAGGGTGGGCCTGCCTCCTGGCCTTGCTGTTTGCGGCCTCGCTCTGCCCCGCGCAGACAGCGGGGGTACCGCTGACCCTGCAGCAGGCCATCGCGCTGGCACGGGCAAAGAACCCCAACCTTCTTTCGGGCCAGCAACACGTCACTGCCACCAGGGCCAGCGAGATCACCGCAGGTCTGCGTCAAAATCCGAACCTGACTCTGGGCGGCACCGATGTGACGCTGCCGGCGAACAACCCCGGCAATCCCTATTCCTATTCGGCCAACCTCTCTCGCCTCTTCGAGAGGGGGCAAAAGCGGCGCTGGCGGTTAGACCTGGCCCACGCCACGACAGACGTCACACAAAGCCAATATCAAGACAGCGAACGGCAGACCATCTTCGCTGTCAAACAAGCCTTCACCCAGATGCTGGCCGCCAAAGCCGGCCTGAAAATAGCCGATGACAACCTGCAGAGCTATCGCAAGACCGTCGATTTGAGCAAGCAGCGCCTCGACGCGGGGGATATCAGCGCCACCGACTTTGATCGCATCGAACTACAACTCGCCGAGTTTGAAGCCGATTACGACAATGCAAATCTGAATCTCGAACAGTCCGCCGACCAGTTAAAGATGTTGTTAGGTCTCGACACGCCTGCTCCGGGTTTCGATATTGCCGGCACACTCGATCCTCCTCCGACCGCGTTAACCTTGCCGGACGTGGAACAGCGCGCGCTTGCCGATCGTCCGGACTACCGTGCTGCCCAGCAGTCGCTCCGCATGGCGGAGGCCAACGTCAAGCTGGCGGAAGCCTACGGAACCACCGACCCGACCCTCGGCGGCGAATACGATCGCTCGGGCAACGACAACTCAGGCGGCTTCCAGGTCAATATTCCCTTGCGCATCTTCGATCGCAACCAGGGCGAAAAAGAACGGACCCGCTATGAAGCCCAGTCCACCCGCTTCGCTGAAATCGCGGCTCGCAACCAGGTGATCAATGACGTAGACCAGGCCTGGGCCGGCTACCAGACCGCGCTGCGCCAGTCACAACGCTACAACGGTCATTATCTTGCGCAAGCATCACGCGTTCGCGACAACCTGGAGTTCAGCTACCGCCACGGAGGCAGCACTCTGCTCGACTACCTCGACGCTCTGCGTGACTACCGGCAGGTTAATCTCGACGCCCTGAACGCCAATGTGCAGGTCTGGCTTGGTCTTCACCAACTCAGCTACGTCGCTGCATCGGAGATGGTCCCATGAACCGAGCCCTGACCCAAGCAATGACGAAAGCATCCTCTATCGGATCGTCCGTCACATTTTGCATGGCCACCCTGTCGCTCCTGGCCTGTCTCGGCTGCAACGACAAACCGCCCGCCAGCGTCGATGGCCACGCCCCCGAAGACCCCCATCGAGGTCGCTACCATCCATCCGCAGTCCGTCACGGATAGCCTGGTGCTGGCAGCGAAAGTTGAGCCCGACCCGACTCGGGTAGTCCATATCTTCTCGCAAATCACCGGCCGCCTGGTCGAACTCTATGTTCGCCCCGGCCAGGAAGTCACCAAGGGGCAAAACATCGGCCTCATCCAAAGCAGCGATATATCTTCCGCGCGCGCCGACTACGATAAAGCGAAAATCGAGGTAGCTCGTTCCGATCGCCAACTCGATCGCGCCAAGCTTCTGCTGCAACACGAAGTGATGGCCCAACGCGATTACGATGACCTCGAAGCCGCGGATCAGGCCGCTCATGCAGAACTCGCCCGCACCGTACAGCGAATTCACATGCTCGGCTTTTCTCCCGATGGATCATCCGACTCGGTAGCGCTGAAAGCGCCCATCAGCGGCGCGGTGCTGGAAACCGGCTCGGCAAGCGGCGAAATGCAGCGCTCGCTCGACAACGCCAGTCCCATCGCCACCATCGCCAATCTCGACCCCGTTTGGATCGTCGGCGACGTCTTTGAGCGCGACCTGAACACCGTCCGCGCAGCCCAGTCGGTTGAGGTCACCTTCCCGGCCTATCCGGGCGAGGTGGTGCACGGCAAAATCTCCAATATCTCCGATGCCATGGATCCCACCAGCCGCACCCTCAAGGTGCGGGTGGTTCTGCCCAACCCAAAACATCGCTACAAGCCGGAAATGTTCGCCAGCCTCTCTATCGCCCGTACCACGGCGCCGGAGTTTGTGCTGCCCACCGCCGCCATCGTGCATGACGGAACCTCCAGCTATATCTACGTCCAAACCTCCCCCGGAAAATATGACCGGCGCCAGGTAACCACGGGTGCTTTGCGTGACAAAACGGTCGTCGTCACATCCGGCCTCGAAGACGGCGAACAAATTGTCACTGCGGGGGCGGCGCTGCTGCGCCCGCCCTCCGGAGACTAAGCATGAAGGCATTGATCAGAACCCTGCTGGGGTACAGCGCCATCGTGCTCATCGTGTTCGTCGTCTCTTTGGAAGTGGGCGTCTACGCCTTTTCCAAGCTCGACATCGAAGCCTATCCCGATCCCTCTCCGCCATTGGTCGAGGTCATCACTCAAAACCCCTCCTGGTCTGCCGAAGAGATGGAACAGCAGGTGACCGTTCCCGTCGAAGCCACACTCAACGGAACCCCGCACCTTGACCAGGTGCGCTCCATCAGCATCTTCGGCCTCAGCGATGTAAAGCTCTATTTCAATTTCGACAGCGACTACTTCCGCGACAAGCAGGAGGTCCTCAACCGTCTCCAGACATTAGCCCTCCCCAACGGATTGCAGCCGCAACTCTCGCCGTGGTCGCCCATTGGTGAGATTTACCGCTATCAGCTCACCGGTGGCGGCTATTCACTCAATGAACTTAAAGCTACGCAGGACTGGCTCGTCCGCCGCGAGCTGAAGCAGGTTCCCGGCATTATCGACATCACCACCTTCGGCGGGACCACCCGCCAGTACCAGATCGAAGCTGATCCCAACAAGTTGCTGGCCATGAATGTGACCCTGCCCCAGGTCCTCACCGCCATCCAGAACAGCAACGCCAACGCCGGCGGCAACTACCTCACCCTCGGCGATCAGAGCATCAATGTGCGCGCCATCGGGCTATTGAAGAACATCGACGATATTGGCTCCGTCGTCGTTGCCGAACGCAACGGCGCTCCTGTGCTGGTGCGCGATATCGGCGAGATCAAAGAAGGGATACAACCGCGGCTGGGGAAGGTTGGCCGCAATGGCGATCCCGATGTCGTGCTGGGCATCGTGTTGCTGCAGAAGCAGGAGAAGTCCCTCCCCGCACTCGAAGGCCTGAAAAAGAAGATTCACGATCTAAACCGGGGCAGTCTGCTGCCTCCCGGCATGCACATCAGCACCGTCTATGACCGCACCAATCTCATCAACACCACCACCAAAACGGTCCGCCACGTCGTCTTCTCTGGCCTCTTTCTCGTAACCCTGGTGTTGATCTCCATGCTCGGCGACTTGCGTATCAGCTTCATCGCCGCCATCACCATTCCGTTTGCCGTGCTGTTCGCCTTTTCCATGATGGTGCTCACCGGCCAGTCCGCCAACCTCATCTCCATTGGCGCCATCGACTTTGGCATTCTCGTGGATGCCTCCATCGTCGTGCTGGAAAGCATCTACCGCAAACTTTCGCGCCGCACCGAGCACGAAAACAACATCGATCTCATCATCGAAGGCGCCAGCAACGCCTCCAAGCCCGTGCTCTTTGCCACGCTGATCATCCTCGTGGCCTTTATTCCTCTCTTCACCATGCAGGGTGTGCCGGGCAAGATCTTCGCCCCCATGTCGGTCACCTACGGGTTTGCCCTCACCGGGGCGCTCATCTTCTCCCTTATCTTTGCTCCGGTGCTCGCCCAACTGATCGTTCCCACCCAGTTGAAGCAGGAGAAGCACGAAACCTTCCTCGGCGCCTTTCTCCGCCGCCGCTATGACAAAGGACTGCCACGAGTCCTCGCCCATCGCCCCATCACCTGGATCGTTGCTCTTATTTGCCTGGTGGCCGCCGGCATCCTCTTCACCTTCGTGGGCGGAGAATTCATGCCGCCCTTGGAAGAAGGGAACCTGTGGATCCGCGCCACGCTTCCTCAGGACATCTCCTTTGACGCTGCGGCCCGTATCGGCGACGAGCTCCGCGCGCAGATTGCCAAGTCGCCCGAGGTCATCCAGGCCGTTTCCCAAATGGGCCGCCCGGATGACGGAACCGACGTAGTTACCTTTAATGACGTGGAAGTCTCGGTCGCCCTGAAGCCGCCCAGCGAGTGGCGCGCCGGTCTGACCAAGAATGGATTGATCGATGAGATTAACCATCGCCTCTCCCGCATCCCTGGTATGGACCTGAATTTCTCTCAAAACATTCAGGACAACGTCGAAGAAGCCATGTCCGGCGTCAAAGGAGAAAATTCGCTCAAGCTGTTTGGCGACGACTTCGACACCTTGTCCCGGCTCGCCAACCAGATCACCGAGGTGATGGGAACCGTGAAGGGCGTCGCCGATGTCGGCATCTTTCGCATTGGCGGCCAGCCCAGCTTGCTCATCCGCATCGACCGCGCCAAGGCTGCGCGGTACGGTCTCGCCGCCGCGGACCTGAATGCCACCATTCAGGCGGCGGTGGGTGGTGCAGCCGTAACCCAGATCATCGAAGGCGATCGCAGGTTCGATCTGACTGTCCGCTTTCCCGAGCGATACCGCAACGGGCCCGAGGCCATACAAGGCATCCTGCTGCCGACGGCTGACGGAGGCCGGGTCCCCATTGCCCAGATCGCGGATGTAGAAACCCGCGACGGCGCCTTCATGATCTATCGCGAAAACGGCCGCCGCTATATTCCCATCAAGTTCAGCGTGCGCGGCCGCGATTTGGCTACGACCATTGAGGACCTGCAGCATCAATTGGCCGACAAGATTAAGCTGCCCTCCGGCTATGAATACACCTGGGCCGGAGAGTTCGACAGCCTGCGCAAAGAGCAGCGCCGTCTCGCCTTCGTCATTCCCATAAGCCTGGTAGCCATTCTGGTCTTGCTCTACATCCAGTTCCGTACCTGGAAAGACGCGCTCATCGTCCTTGGCACCTTACCCTTTAGCGCCATCGGGGGCGTACTGACCTTATTCCTCACCCGCACCAACTTCAGCATTTCCGCGGCCGTCGGCTTTACCTCTCTGACTGGAGTTGCCACCTTGGGAGCCGTCGTTTTCCTCTCCGGCATCCGCCGCGCTCAAGCCGAGGAAGGCTTTGACGAAGGTCTAAAGAAAGGTTGCAGCGACGAAATGCGTCCCGTGGTCATGGCCTGCATGGCCGCCGGCCTGGGCCTCTGCCCGGCCGCCCTGGCCAACGGAATCGGCGCCCAGGCCCAACAACCCCTAGCCCGCGTCGTTGTAGGAGGCATGTTCACCACCGTCATCGCCATCCTCTTCATGATGCCCCTCCTCATCTACCTCTTCCGCACCAAAAACGATGTTTAAACGTCTACGCTCTTTCCGGCCGGACGAAAATTCAGTAGGCAATAGGACGGGACCAACAACAGCAACGAACCTCGGGTGCCCCATATCACGCTCGTTTTTCGCGAGATGTGGGATACCAAAGTCTTCGACGTGCAGCTCTGTCGGGTGTCACAGAAACGGCCTCACTTCACTCAACCAAAAGGTTGAAACCCTCCTCCACCCTAAGCATGGTGACGTCTCGCTCCTCCTCATATAACCTCAATCTGCCGCAACAGCCCTCGTCATAGCTAGCCTTCCCGCACCAGCGATCGGATAGGAACTCAGCGCATCGGTGACGTAAGCTAGCGTGGGAGTGCGAATACACGGCCATATGAGGAGTAGAAGCAGTCGAAGACCAGCGGCCCCCGCAACCGTTCGTTGCGCGATCATCGCCGCTCTGGCGTTGCTACTGAGCGGCTGTAACCCCTCCGGACTACCGAAGCCAGACACCAAGGGATATCTGGACGAAGTAACGGCCTTCAACGTCGGCCTGGCCGCGCTGCAGGTAGGAGACGACGTGCGCGCCGACGCCACCCTGGAACGAGCAACGCAGCTGGCGCCAGGGGAGCCGGCCGGCTGGGCAAACTGGGGCCTGCTTGCACTCCGTCAAGGCAACTTCGATGCTTCTGCCAGGCGTTTGGGACAAGCGCAAAAGCTGGCGCCACAAAACGCCCAGCTCCACTACTTGTCAGGTGTACTTGAAAGCAAACGCGGCAATCCCTCTCAGGCGATCGCCGAACTCCGCAAAGCAGTCCAGATCGACCCCCGCAATCTGCGCGCTATGTATTTGCTCGCGCAGGAAGTAGAACGCCAGGGCGACACCAGCGGAGAAGCTGAATTCCAGCAGCTGCTGCAACAAATTCTCGTCGCACAACCTGACAACCCAGCGGCGTTGCTCGAACTAGGACGGGTCGCAGCCAAGCGGGGAGACGCGCAGACCCTGCATTCCGTCGTTACCCATCTGAACGCGCGCGCAGCATCCTGGCCGCCCGAAGTGCAACAGCAATGGACAGCTTTGCAAGCGGCGGCCGCCGGCACGGATCCGCGAGCTGCCGCCATACGCATCGCATTCTTACGCAACTCACTCATGCGCCTGCCCGACTTCCGCCAAAGCCTGAACCTTATCCAGCCAACAGCAGGCAACGAGGCCACCCCCTTCACCCGCTTCCTGCTTTTGCCCTCGCCAACATTTACCCCGCCGTCCGCCGACACGACACTCAACTTCCAGACGGCAACCATGACCGCACTCACGCCCAACGGGGCAAATCCGTGGACCTGGATCGGAGCCGTCTCGCTCAACGGCGCCGGCGCGCCGGCCATTGCAGTAGGCAATAGCCACAGCGTGAAGCTATCGACGGGAGCAGAATTTCCTTTTCCGGGAGGCTCCGCAACCGCGCCTCTCCAGCCCGAGTCCATTCTGCCCATCGACTTCAACTACGACTTCAAAACTGACCTGGTGCTGGCAGGGGGAGGCGGCGTTCGCTTCCTCCGCCAGGAGAGCCCGAGCTCCTTCACCGATGTAACCGCGCAGACCAAGCTGCCGCCGGCGCTGCTCAACGCCGCCTACACCAGCGCCTGGGCCATCGATGTCGAGGCGGATGGCGATATGGACATCCTGTTAGCGACGCAGCAGGGAGATCCTCTCGTCCTGAGGAACAACGGTGATGGAACTTTCGCTGCGATCCATCCATTCAACGGCGTCAAAGGCCTCCGCGGTTTGGCCTGGGTCGATATGGACGACGACGGCAACCCCGACGCGGCCTTGATCGATGGCGCGGGCAGTCTGCACTTCTTCCACAACCAGAGAGGCGGCGTGTTTAACCAGCTTCCGCTCCCTGCAAATCTGCCGCCCGTCAAGGCAGTGACTGTTGCCGACGTCAGCTCCTCAGGAACCCTCGATCTCGTCGCCCTGGAACAGTCAGGAGCACTGGTCGCGATCACGCGCGCGGATGAGGCGTGGAAAGTTATTCCCCTGGGGAGCGCACCCCGCCGGGCGGGAGAAGTACGCCTGCACGCCGCGGACCTCGACAACAACGGAGCGGTCGATCTCCTTGTGGTCCCCGTCGCGCCTAGTCCTGGCGATCCTCCGGGCGCCTCAATTTGGTTAAACAACGGTGCCGGCAAATTCACGCTGTTGCCCAACCCTGCAGGTTCCCCACGCGTATTTGGCGTTGCCGACCTCAATAACGATGGCAGGCTCGATCTGCTGGGCCTCTCCACTAAGGGAGAACCGCAGCAGGCCCTCAGCCACGGAAGGAAAAACTACCACTGGCAAATTCTCCGTCCCCGAGCCCGCGTGGCCACCGGCGATCAGCGCATTAACTCCTTCGGCATCGGAGGAGAGATAGCGCTACGGTCCGGCCTGCTATTGCAAAAACAAGCCATCACCTCACCCCAACTGCATTTCGGCCTGGGGGAGCAGACCATCGCCGACGTCGTCACCATTCTCTGGCCCAACGGTATGCAAAACGCCGAGTTCGCCTTGAAAGCCGATCAGGAAGTGCTGACCGAGCAGCGTCTCAAAGGCTCCTGCCCTTTTCTCTTCGCCTGGAATGGCAAGGAAATGAGTTTCGTGAAAGACGCGGTACCCTGGGGCTCCGCGATTGGTCTGCAGATCGACTCCGTGGGATCCCCTGGTATCGCGGCTACCGAGGAGTGGTACAAAATCCGCGGCGATCAACTTGCGCCGCACCATGGCTACTACGATCTGCGCCTCACCGGTGAACTATGGGAAACCTATTACTACGACTATCTGAAGCTCATGGTCGTCGACCATCCGGCAGGCACCGAAATCTTTACCGATGAGCGCTTCGTCGTACCAGCGCCCAAACTAGCCATCACCACGGTCGCACCACCCCACAACATCACGAAAGCAGTCGACGATCAAGGCACAGATGTAACCGCGATTGTCACCAACCTCGACGGCGATTATCTCGATACCTTCGGCCGGGGACAATACCAGGGCCTCACCCGCGATCACTATGTCGAAGTAGACCTGGGCAACGATGTACCCGCCAGCGGTCCGCTGTGGCTGATAGCCAAAGGATGGGTACATCCAACCGACTCTTCAGTGAACCTGGCCATAGGCCAGGGGCATCATGAAAAGGCGAAACCACTCAGTCTCGAAGTTCCAGATGGTCGCGGTGGATGGCGCACCGCCCAGGCAAACCTCGGCTTCCCGGCCGGCCGCAAGAAGATCTGCCTCATCAACCTGGAGAACGTCTTCCTGCCCGGCACACCGCGCAAATTGCGTCTACGCACCAATCTCGAAGTCTATTGGGATCAGATCCAGTGGGCGCAGGGCTTGCCTCAGACCAACTCAAAATCACGCACCTCGATCCATCCCAGGCTGACCTTCACTACCGCGGATATTCCGTCGTCAACCAGGCCAACGCCTCTTCTCCCGAACTACCCAATTACAACCGCATCGCCGCCACCACACAGATCTGGCGCGACCTCGAAGGCTACTACACGCGTTACGGCGACGTGCGGCCACTGCTGTCAGCCATCGATGATCGCTACGTGATCATGAACGCGGGCGACGAAATTGCCTTGCGATTTCCCGAGCAGCCTCCACCCCCGGCTGGTTGGGTCAGAGACTACGTGATCGCCGGAGACGGATGGATTAAAGATGGAGACTACAACACCCTCGAGTCCCGAACCATCCAGCCACTGCCATACCACGCCAAGACGCAATACGACCAGGCTCCGGGCAGTCTGGAAAGCGAGTGGGTCTACCGTCAGCATCCACAAGACTGGCAGAACTACCACACGCGCTACGTAACCCCCGAATCCCTTGATCACGCCCTGAGGAGCGGCGAGGCCCAATGAAAGCAAGCCGCACTGCCAGAATCATTCTGGCCATCCTGTTTCTCGGGATGCTACTCACCCCGCTCGCCATCCGCCAGGTTTCCGCCAGGCGCGAGCAAGCGCAGGCAAAGCTGGACGAAGGCCAGGCAATTGCCCGCTACGGTTTCCATCTGCAGGAAGTCTCGCAGCAGGCCGGCGTTCATTTCATCCACCAGGCGCCGACCCTTGACAGCAAGCTCGAAGGCATCATGCCGGAAGTCGCCTCAATGGGCGCCTCCGTCTCCATCGTCGACTTCGATCGCGACGGCTGGCCCGACCTCTACGCCACCAACAGCGCAATCGGCAGTCAGAACCACCTCTACCGCAACATGCACGACGGGACCTTCCAGGACGTCGCCTCGCAAATGGGCCTGGCCGACGTGAACCAGTCAGGAACCGGGGTCTCTATGGGAGCCGTCTGGGGTGATTACGACAATGACGGTTACGAAGACCTGTTTCTCATCAAGTGGGGAAAGCCCGAACTCTTCCACAACGACCAGGGCCATGGATTCACCCGCGTAAGCGCCGCCGCCGGCCTACCCCCCTGGATTAATGCCAACACCGCCGTCTGGCTTGACTATGACGGCGACGGACTGCTCGACCTCTTTGTCGGCGGCTACTACCCGGAGAACCTCGACCTATGGCATTTGCACACTACGCGCATGATGCCGGAAAGTTTTGAGTACGCCAAAAACGGCGGCCGAAAGTTCTTGTTTCACAACCTGGGCAATGGCAAGTTCGAGGAGGTCAGCGAAAAGGCAGGCATCATCAGCAATCGCTGGGCCCTGGCCGCATCTGCCGCGGACTTGCGCGGCACCGGCCATCCCGACCTTTTCATTGCGAACGACTATGGCGTTTCCGAACTCTACCTCAACGACGGCGGCCACTTTCACGAAGCTGGCCAGGCGACCGGCGTCGGCTTCGCCCCCAAGAGCGGCATGAACGTCGCTTACGGAGACATCCTGAACCAGGGCAAGTACGCCATCTATGTCTCCAACATTTCCCAGGAGGGCGTGCTGATCCAAGGCAACAACCTCTGGGTACCCCAGGAAGGCCCGGCTTTGAAGTACGAGAATCTGGCCCGCGATATGGGCGTGGAACTCGGTGGCTGGAGCTTCGGCGCCCAATTCGGCGATCTCAACAACGACGGCTACCTCGATCTCTATCTCACCAACGGCTATATCTCTCTCAGCCGGACCAAAAGCTATTGGTATGACTTTTCCCGCGTCGCCGGCGGCAACAGCAAGATCATTGGGGACGCAGCCGATTGGCCGGCTTTCAACGGACGCAGCTTGTCCGGCTACCAGCAGAAGAAAGTCTGGATCAACGACGGAGCCGCAAAATTCGAGGACGTTGCCCAGGCCGTGGGTGCGACAGACATTTACGACGGCCGCTCCGTTGCGCTGGCCGATCTGTGGAATCGTGGCGTCCGCGATGTGGTTGTCGCCAATCAGGGCGGCCCCTTGCTGATCTATAAGAACACCGTCAACCCGCAAAACCAGTGGATTGAGTTTGCTCTTGAGGGAACCACCAGCAACCGCAGTGCCATCGGCGCACAGGTCACTCTCTATTGGAACGGCCAACAGCAAATCCAGCACGTGTCCGGGGGCAGCGGGTTTGCCGCGCAGAATGATCGCCGTCTGCATTTTGGCCTGGGCAAGAATCCCCAGATCGAGAAAGCAGTCATCCGCTGGCCGTCGGGCAAAGTCCAGACCGTCAACAGCCTGGTTGCTGGCAAGCTCTACAATGTTAAGGAGGCGGAATGAGTCAAGGCGTCAGTATCGCGCGACCGGTAAAGCCTGAGCCAGCGTGGAAACGCTTTTTCAGCCCCTCCAACCGCTATCTCTCTCCGCTCCTCATCTCTTGCGTCCTGTTGGTGGGCCAGCTGTCCTACGGCATCCTCGAGAGCTATACCCGTACGTTACTGGCGATTGCCACCAGCCTTATCGCAGAGGCAGTTTTGTCCCGCATTTATATGGGGAAATGGCCCAACCTCGCCAGTGCCTACATATCCGGCATCAGCGTCGGCATTCTGGTGCGGTCGCCTGCCTTCTGGCCCTACGCTTTGTGCGCGCTCATCTCCATTACTTCAAAGTACGTGCTGCGCGTCCACGATCGCCATATCTGGAATCCATCCAACTTCGGCATCGTGGCCATGTTCATCCTGGCCTCCGGAACAGTGGCCGGCTTAAGCATCCAGTGGGGCAACTTTATCTGGCCCATGATTGTGATCTGGACTTTGGGATCGGCCATCATCTATCGCCTGCACCGTTTTCATATCAGCGCCACGTACGTTCTATCGTTTTTGGGGTTCGCCTTCATGCGTAGCTGGATCACCGGCGATCCCTGGAGCTCGGAAGTCTCGCCCATCACCGGACCCATGTATCAATTATTCATCTTCTTTATGATTACCGATCCCAAAACCACCGTCCGCTCCAAGCTTGGCCAATGCGTAACCGTGTTCGTGGTGGCTGCGGTCGAAATGATTTTCCGCCTGCACCAGGCCGTCTACGCCCCGTTCTATGCCCTCTTCCTGGTAGGGCCGGCAGCCATGCTTCTCGAAATGTGGATGGAGTCCCGTCGTGCCCGCCTTGTGGTTGCGCATGCCTAAAAGTACGTTGCGTCGTTGTCTCACCCTGGCTTTGTTCGCAACTTTGCTGGCGAGCGCCTCAGCCCAGCGCCCTTCTGGCCCCATTCGCTTTGTCGATGCCACTACCGCTTCCGGCATCTCCTTTCGTCACCATAACGGTGCTTTTGGAAAGAAGTATCTTCCGGAGACCATGGGAAGTGGCGTCTGTGTGCTGGATTACGACAATGATGGGTATCAGGACATACTGTTCGTAAATTCCATGGACTGGCCGGGACACGGCTCCGCGAAAAACTACCCGGCGCTCTACCACAACAACGGAGACGGAACCTTTACCGATCGCGCCCGGCAGGCAGGCCTGGCCGTGGAGTCCTACGGCATGGGCTGCGCCGTTGGCGACTACGACAACGACGGCAAAGAAGACATCTACATCACTGCAGTCGGCAACAATCACCTGTTCCACAATCTAGGCAACGGCCACTTCGCCGACGTGACCGCCCACGCAAAACTCGCAGGGGGAGGATTCTCCAGCGGCGCCGTCTGGTTCGACTACGACAACGACGGCAAGCTCGACCTCTTTGTCGCACATTATGTGGACTGGTCGGTAGCCAAAGACCAGTTTTGCTCTCTCGACACCAAAAACAAGTCCTACTGCACTCCTCAGATTTACAAAGGCGAGAGCGCGAGGCTCTATCACAATCGAGGGGACGGCACCTTCGAAGACGTGACCCAGCGCGCTGGACTACTCGACCCAACCAGCAAGTCTCTGGGGATAGCATTGGTGGATTACGACGACGACGGCTGGCTCGATCTGCTGGTCACCAACGACACCCAGCCCAACAAGCTCTATCGCAACAACCACAATGGCACTTTTTCCGACGTCGGCGTGCAGGCCGGAATTGCCTACAGCGACGCCGGCGCCACCCGCGCCGGCATGGGAGTCGATAACGGAGACTATGACAATTCGGGCCATCCCGGAATCATCATCGGTAATTTCACTAACGAAGGTATAGCTCTTTACCGGACCGATGGTTCCGGCCTGTACACGTCCGCCTCCGAGTCGACGGGCATCGATCGCTGGTCTCTGCAATCCCTCACCTTCAGTACGTTCTTCTTCGACTACGACCTGGACGGATTGCTGGACGTCCTGGCGGTAAACGGTCACGTAGCCGACGACATCGCCGTAACCCAACCACATCTAAGGTACGCGGAACCTGCTCTCATTTTTCGCAATCGCGGAAAAGGCCAATTCGAAAACATGTCGACCCAACTGGGCCCCGCGCTGCAGCGCCCCATCGTGGGCCGCGGCGCCGCCTACGGAGACTTCGACAACGACGGCGATCTCGACCTGGTCATCACCGAAGCCAATGGTCCCGCTCGCCTGCTCCGCAACGAAAACGGGAATCAGAACGACCTGCTGCGCATCAAGCTGATCGGAACCCGTTCCAACCGAGACGGTATCGGCGCCAAGCTGACCCTCCAGGTAGACAAAAATCTCCGCCTGCAGCGCATGGTAAAGACCGGATCCGGCTATCTGTCACAAAGTGAGTTACCAGTAACCTTCGGCTTAGGAAAGCCCGACCCCAGCCGAAAAATGCATCTGACCATCGCCTGGCCCAGCGGTCATAAAGACACCCTGGAAAACCTGGCTCCCAACCAATCCATCACCATACAAGAAGGAAAAGGCATCCTGGCAGCCCACCCCATGACCTTTCAAAAATCCGCAAAGCCATAACCCACACCAAGCGCCTGGATCCGGCAACTACCCTCTATCGATAAGTCCGCTGAACCGCAGGTCCCTCCGCTTCGGTCGGGATGACAAGGGAAGGGTTATGCCTCGGTTGGAGTTGGTTTACCAGGGGATGAACTGCAGATCCCTCGGCTTCGCTCGGGATGACAAAGGAAAGGGCATGTGTTCGATGGAAATGTTTTCGAGCGGAAGGAGGGACACCCGCGGTCCGCTCAGCCACTCACCAAACTCCCGCGCTGGACCGAATAAAACCCAGCCCTATCCAACATAGAAACAATCTCCTCTCGCCCAACCCCCAACTTCCACCCCGTCTGAATCAAATCCTCAGCGCACACCGGATAACAATCACCAAGCGCAGGATCCCCAAACCTCCCCACGTTAAACGGAGCAATCACCCGCGAAACCTCATCACTAAAATCCCGGGTATCCTCAACCCCACGCAATCCATGCGCGCGTTCCAGCAACCTCCGCGAATCCGGACCAAACTCTGCGTGCTCGTTTAAGAGAAACCCAGTAGCTAACTCGGGCTTTCCCAACCGGTATGCTGTCTCCGCAAAACTAACCGCAGCAAAATACAACATTGACACCGCAGTAAACGCGGGAAAATTACCCATCGTCGCATAGAGCGCACCAATCAGCCGGCTGGCCGCCAACAACTCCCCATCCGTTTTCGCGGCATACTCCCGTAGCGGTTCGCAAGCAAGACCCTGGCCAAGAATCCGAGCCACCCTTTCAATCCCCATCAAGGTAAGCGCAAACCCGGTCGAGAGCAGAGGATCCACAAATCCAGCCGCGGAAGGCAACATCGCCCATCGCTCACCCGCAATTGCAGAGCTGCGAAAACTAACAGACGGCATATACCGGAAAGGCTGGCACGCCGCCGCTCCGTCAAACTTTTTCTTCAACACAGGCACGCGATCCAAAACCCGCTGCCACGCCGGTTCGCCCTCTCGCAGCCCCAACTCTGCAGCCACATCCGAACGCGCCGCGACCCCCGCGCTCGTAACCCCATTATTGAAACGAAGCACCCACACCCATCCCCCATCGAAAATGTGGTGAACCGCCGCATCCTCGACAGGGTAAGGAGCATCCCCTTCGTCCTCTGTTCGACTCACTCCAGTGAAATGGCTATAGAGGCTTTCTGTAGCAGGCAGGCCCGGTAATGTCTCCTCGCGAAGCCCCAACGCGCGATGCAAAAAACCGCGTGGCCCGGTAGCGTCCACCAGAAACTTTGCTCGCAAACGAAATCCTTCCTCGCCCGCCCATCCACAAATCTTTGCCCCACCCTTCGCCACATCCAGACTTTCAATGCGCACCTGGTCGCGGTACTCGACCGCCATCTTTTCCGCTTCCACCACCAGGAAGTGATCCACATCCGCCCGATACCAATGTGTATCCGCGATGGCATCATGGGGGCTTGCCGCCACCAGTAATCGCCCACTCTCGTGAAAAAAGCTAAACCCCCGTTTCAACCCGCAAGCAATCTGCGGATAAACCCGTTGCCAGCTACCCCATTTCGCCAACGGGGCAACCCGCGGCAGGTCATACGTCGCGCACAGTCTTTCCAGCACCAGGTTGCTGAGCGGCGTAGTCGATTCGCCAATCACCACGCGCGGATGCCGGCCCTTCTCCAGCAATACGACCGAGAGCCCAAGGCGACGCGCAATCATCGCCATCAGGCTGCCGCCAAAGCCAGCCCCTACAACAACCAGGTCAACCTCGCGCTTCAATTTTCCCCCCCGCATCGAGCACAGGCAATTCTGCTCCAACACCACTTGCCGCAAATTCATCTCCCGCAAGCGGCCGACACGCTGCGCGTGGCAGCTAGCGCAAGACTCGCGCAATCCCCAAAGATCCGCAAAAACCCTGCCCCGCCTTAAGCCTCAGGCCATACTCCATCGCCGACTCCAACCTATGCAGGGCAGGCAAGGCAAATTGCCCCTCTGCCATGAGGTCATCCATAACTCCATTCCCCGCGCGTGTAGGAATAAGCGTTGCAGCCGTTGCCCCTTCTTCCATCGCAAAATCCAAAGACCGCTCCGCCCAATACAGCGCCTCCGCCGCCGGCATATAGGGAGGCTGCACCAAAATGAAAACCCGCACATCCATCTCATTCCGCCGCAAAAACTTCGCCGCGCGCGAGAATTGATCCAGCGTCATCCGTTTATTTAATTTCGTCAGAACCTCGGGATGCGCCGTCTCCAAACCCATGGCCACCTCCAGCCGGCCGCTGAGCATGTCGCGGAAGCGCAGACATCCATCCCCTGTAAGCGCGGGGTGGTTCTCCACAATCAACCGATCGAATCGATTGGCGCGCAGCGCAATCTCCGCGTAGTCCTGAGGAGGAATCGCATGCGGATCAAAAAAACTTCCGCTGTTATAGAGTTTCAGTTGCTTTGCCGGCGAAAGCCGCAGCAGCGCATGATCGATCTGCGCCGGGATCGCCCCCACCGGCACAGATTCGGTAAGAGTGTTCCGCCACAAATCGCACATCACGCAGCGAAACGGACATTCCTTGTTCGTAAGAAAAACCGTGGCTACGGGCTCAACCACTCCACCGGCAACGCACTCTTCTTCGACAAAATACTCATACGGAAGGTAAGCATCGCGTGGCTCACGCGCCGGGCGCCGGCTGAGTATCCAGGCGATCCACCCCGGAACTCATGAGTAGCGGGAAAGAAATTTCTGCCGGTACTCCGCCTCGCGGAAGGGAAGCCGCGACTCCAGCGTTTCCTGGGAAACCGCGCCATGCTGGAACCGGCGCTTGGCAAACACCGGCATATCGAAGCCCGTGACCGCCTTCACTCCACGCGCCACGATATCGCCTTTCAGCGCGTACAAGCGTGCCACTTCATATCTCGTAAGGTCTATGAAAGGAATCCCCTCCGCCACAGCGATCACGGACGGTTGCGTATAAGGGCTGAATCCGACAAAGCCGAAGTGGCGCGCAGGAGCATACGTTCTTGAGTACGACCGGCTAAGGCCCCCGCTGTAGGTCAGCGAGTGTTTGATCTTCCCCACGCCCCAACCTTCCTGGTAAAGCATCGGATTATTGATCACGCTGCGAATCGTCAGCTCGGGGTTTTGTTCGATTGGATAGTCCTTAAGGTTCTCATCCCCGCCATCGCCATCGACCAGATACCGCCACTCCGGGTACCGTTGCCGTATCCCCCGGCATAAAGCCATCGCCATGGTGGCTGACTGAATATCGAGCGCCTTATAGTCTTCCACCACGCGGATCGTCTCATCCACATCGAGCGACGACCCATCCACCGCCACCGGCTCAAGAAACAGCCCTAGTCCGACAGAATTGAGGAAAGCGCGTGCTTGCCCCGCATCCGGACCATCGCCTGCCTCCAGCACAAACGCCTTGAGCCGTGACGGATTCAAGCCCAGCTTCAGCATCGTGTGATATGTCGTAAGAAACACGCTCCCGCTATCGATGCCGCCCGAAAAGCACACCCCAATCGGTTCGTGGGCAGGCACACGGGGCAGCCACTCCGCCAACTCGTTCGTGAGAGCGCCAATATAAGCCTGTCCGATTTGATCAAGGTCCGTGCCCAGCACACCTTGTGCCGGCGTAAAGAAGCGGGTGTACACCGGATCCGGATCTGGGCATCCGATCAGTTGCAGCTCCACCACGTGATGCGCCGGAACCATCCTCGTATAGCTGGGATGAAACTGGCCCTCAAGCCCTTCCGCCTTCAGCCAGCCATAAATCGTATCGATGCGCGCCGCTACAATCAACACCGGCCCTTCCTGGCGCTTGGCCAGAAAGTAGCGCAAGGGGCGATCGAGCGAGCGGGCCATTTTCACCGTCTTGCCTTCGCGCGCAACCAGCGCGAACGATCCTGCTATACGGCCCACCGCCTCGGCTGTCCCATACAAAACGGTCTCTCTCGCCTCCTCAACTGTCAGGCGATAGAACTGGTTAGCTTCCGGCTCCGTTAGGTCAACCACGCGCTCAACGTACTGCTGCTGCATTGCATCCTCACCCTTGCTCTCGGTTAAGGATAGCGCAATCAACGACCCTCTCACTTGGAGCGCTCAGTGTTTGAGCGGCGTGTCCCAGTGGTAAACCAACTCGAGAAAGGCAAGCTGGGCGTTGCGGCCCTGCGGATAAACGCTACCGGCCACGCTCTTGCCCCACACGTACGAATAGTATCCGCCTACATCAAGATGCTTTGTGGCATGCCAGTCTGAGCTGATATCGGCAGCGCTGGCGAAAGAGGTAAATCCTCCGCTGGGCCGCCCCGTAAACCCGAATACCTTGTGATCGAAGGCCCCGCCACCCTGGTACCACAGGTCTTTGCCTGAAGTGAGCTGTAGCCAGTACAGGTCACTGCGCAATTCCCACTGGCGCTTCGGCCGATCGATGAACTGTACAAATTCGTCTTCCAGGTTCATCAGATTGTAGAAAGGGAATCGCGCATAAACCCGCGGCGTCGGCAGCAGTTCAAAAAAAGTCCCGTGCTTATTGTCCGATGGATTGTTGTCTCCGCTGCTTCGATACCAGCCGCCGCGCAGCCACGGGGTGCTGGCCACATGAAGAAGCTGATACCCTCCCTCAATATCCGCCGCACCCCCCCGGTGTTCCTGCTCTCCCCACTGGCCGTTTTGCAGCGCTCCCCAACCAACCAAATCGAATTGTCCCGGGCCGGCGGGAATAGCGGTTAAAAAGTCGCCACCGTAGGTGCCAACGCGAATATTTTGGTGATCCGCTTGCCGCACCGGCAGCGGGCGGTTATCCGTTTTCACAATTCCCGGGCGGCCGTCGTGATACCCGATCCCAAACACACGCCACAAGAACCGGCCCTGCCAGTCGGATTTTGTGTATGCCAGATACTGAAGGTCGACGTTCAATTCCGGGTTGCCGTTCATGTTGAAGACACCCTGGTCAGAGCGGGCAGCCATGGCTGTCACATCCCACGAACCCTGACCATAGTGCGCATCGATTCCATCGAAACTTCGCTGCGCGTTGGTAAATCCGAAATTACCTACCAGTCGCTGTGCAACACGGTTGGGCTGGAGCCACGCTAGAGTTGGATTCTTCGGTTTCGTCTCCAATCCTTCAAAGAATTCAAAGCGTCCGACACGGATATTCTTGTCCCCGTCGAAGTCATAGCGAGCGAATGCCTGCTTGAGAAAGGCGGCTGCAGGATAAGAATTGTTTCCATTGCCGGCATAATAACTACCGCCCAGGCCCAACTGGCCTTGCGCGGTAGACGAACTGACCGCCGTATTAGGAGCATCCAGGATAGTGGCCTGCGTTATCTCTAATCTCCAGTCCCAGCGCGCAATCGTCTGTGTAAGCCCGAAACGCAATAGCGATTCACCATAACCGTAGGTGTTGTCGGGCGGTGCCTTGAACCAATCCCAACCGAGCCCCCGCCCCCGCTCATATACAAAAAAATTCACCGGATGATGGTTGGCCGTCGCTTGCGTCGTCTGACCGCACAAAGCAACAGCGCTGGATAACAACATCAAAAAACAAACGGAACGACGCAAAACTACCTCCAAAATGTCTGCCGCGGAGTTCGCGACAAATGATTCTCATCTTTCGTCGAGAGGGATTTTCTGCGAAAGCCCTCGGACTGCACGGTATTTCCGTACGCTGCATTGCGATGTGGGCGAGCTATTCCCGGATTATGCCCGGCATTCGGCCGTTCATAAAGAAGGACAAAGCTTCCGTAACAAAACATTAGGTGGCGCAAGCATCAAGGAACCTACCGAAGTCTTCAACCACCCCAGGGTTGGTATTCATGTCAACCTTTGGGTGGGGGAGAGATTGCTCTGGCCCTTTCGTCGTTTCGAGGCCCTGTAGGAATCGAGCGGGCACCCAGCAACCTACACCGAAGCCCGGGAAAACGGGGCCCACCACTTGCAACACTGGTAAAGCAGGTATTCCCCAAGTCGCACCACATCCAGCAAAAAGCAAAACAATAAAGTTTTCACCGGACCATGCGGCCGAAAACGCGAATAGACAGAGTTGAGGCTCCACGCCGGCACCGTATACACATCACCCGCCGGCAAAACCCCAATCTGATTTCTGATCGGCGCCTCGTAAATCACCCTCTCAATGCCACGATTGAAAAATTTCGCCAACCCGCCAACCCGCCGGCTGTACATAGCTCCCGCCAGATACGGAATCCGGCGCCGGTGTTGCGACTCGATAATTAGCCGGGAAGCCTCCGCCGCATGTCGCAGCGCCGCAGTTACCCCATTTGACGTCATAGGATCCACCATGGCAGCCGCTTCACCAGCGATCAGCCAGTTCGGTCCGGCAACCTTACTATGCATGCGGCATACAAAAGAGGTCACGGATGGCGCAATCGCCGGAACAGACTGCAGCAGTTCTGCAAAACGAGGAAACCGCCCTAGCTTCTCTCTAAGAATTTCTTCCACCGTTTGCCCCGCCTGGCGTTTGCCCTTGATAGTCTCACCGGTGGCCACATAGCCCACGCTGATGGTGTCGGGGTTGATCGGTATTTCCCAAATCCATTCCATATACGGTGGCTGCACTCCCTCGGCGTACAGCGTCGTCCCTTCGCTCGGCGTCGTCACCGGGAAGTACCCCCAGATAGCCACTTTCCGCGGGCCAGATTCATATGCCGGCAACTGGAACGCCCGCGCGAATAAATTCGCCGCGCCGCCGGAAGCGTCGATAAACCAGGGCGAAGAAATTTTATTGCCCAGTTGTGTCTTCACCGCCGTAACTCGCCGCCCGCTGATCTCCACCGAGAGGACTTTATCCTGCAGAAAAATGACACCGTGACTGACCGCGATCGTCCGCAGCAGTTGGTTCAGTTGACTTCGATCCACATGCAGCGTGCGCAGCTCCACGTTGAAAGGTGGCCGTCCCAGCCACTCGCCCGGGACATAGCTTCGGTCAATCCCGTCGCCCAGCTTCAGCGTCACATGGCGTTTAAACGTCGCGATCTTCTCCGCGATAAGCCGTTCCATCGCCAGGCCCAGCACCTGCAACAAACCAGGCGCAGACCAGTCCAGCGACTCGCCCACGGAGCTAGTATCGGAGTCAGGCTCAACGCACAACACCCGCAAGCCGGCCTTCGACAGATGGATCGACGCAGCCATGCCCGCCAGGCCGCCGCCGATAACGGTCACATCGATCGTGCTTACAGGAATCTCCATGCGTGGATGCACCAGCATATCGCACGCCAGCAGGTGGAGACCCACATCCACCTTTCGGTCGAGGTGGAAGTGACTGCCAGGGCGCTAGAATGCGACAGCGACCACAGGACCCGATCCGCCAAAATAGAAAGAGGTCGAAAGACTTGACTGTCCGTCTCCGTCCGATCGCGCTCATTGCCGTCCTGCTCCTGCTGTGGCAATTTGCCGTCACCCGGAATCCGCTGCATATATTGCCAACACCCTGGGGGGTCGTCACCGGCATCGGTGATCTGTTGCAGCACGGGCTGCTGCTGAAATATATCGTTGCGTCGTTATTCCGCGTGACCTGGGGCTTTGCACTCGCCGCGATCGTCGCTGTCCCCTTGGGCCTGGTCATTGGATGGAATCGCCGCGCAGAGATGGCTCTCAATCCTCTACTGCAAGTCCTGCGCCCCATCTCCCCTCTGGCGTGGATCCCCATTGCCATCCTCTGGTTCGGTGTCGGCGATCTGGCCGCTATCTTTCTCATCTTCCTCGGCTGTTTTTTCCCCCTGCTCCTGACCGCCATGAATGCGGTGCGAGGCATCCCGGCGGTCTACATCAATGCCGGCCGCAATTTCGGCCTTTCGTCCACTGCACTCGTCTCCCGCGTCCTCTTTCCCGCAGTCATCCCGCAACTGATCATCGGCATGCGCATCACCCTCGGTGTCGGCTGGCTCGTCGTGGTCGCGGCAGAAATGATTGCTGTGAGCTCAGGCCTTGGCTTCCTCATCGTGGATGCGCGTAACGCCGGCAACCGCTATGACCTCGTTGTCGCCGGCATGGTTATCATCGGGCTCATCGGCCTGCTACTCGATTTAGGAATGCGATCTTTGCAGCAACTGAAGTCGCTCCGCTGGAGCTACTCGGAGGATTAGTGGGAAAAGACAAGCTGCAAGCCAGTCACATCCACATGGTGTTCACGCGCGACGGCAAAAGCACGCCGGTTCTCGATGACATCAACCTTGCCGTTGCCGATGGAGAGTTCGTGTGTCTTCTCGGGCCCTCTGGTTGCGGAAAATCAACCCTGCTCAGCACCATGGCTGGTTTCCTTTCCCCCACCGCTGGAGAGATCACCATCGACGGGGAAGCAGTCCAGGGGCCCGACCCCCGGCGCATCTTCGTCTTCCAGGAGCGCGGCGTCTTTCCCTGGCTCACCGTAGAGGGCAACATCGCTTTCGGCCTTTTCCACCTGGCCGCGGCGGAACGGCATCAGCGTGTCGCCCATTACATTAAAATGGTAGGCCTCGAGGGCTTTGAAAAAGCCTATCCGCCCGCACTCTCCGGCGGCATGAAACAACGGCTCGAAGTGGCGCGTGCGCTTGCTGTCAATCCAGACATGCTCTTCCTCGATGAACCCTTCGGAGCGCTCGACTCCATTACCCGCCTCATCATGCGCGGAGAATTGCTGCGCATCTGGCAAGCCGAACGCAAAACCATCATTTTTGTCACCCACGATATCGATGAGGCCGTCCAGCTTGCGGACCGCGTGGTCGTCATGAGCGCCCGCCCCGCCACTATCCAGCAAATCGTCAACATCGATATACCCCACCCCCGCGACATCAGCTCCGCGCGCTACCTGGAACTGCGGGACGGAATCTTCCAGCAGATTGGCCTGGCCCACAAAATATGAACTCTCTCGCCGAGCCCAAAAAATGGGAGAAGTTCTTCTGGCCCCTCCTCGCCACCGCGCTCCTGCTCGCCCTGTGGCATTACTCGGTTGTCTGGACAGCCACGAAAATCTTTCCGTCGCCACTCGATGTGGAGAAAGGAATCGCCGAGCTCATTCACAAAAAAGTGTTGTGGGGCGACATCATCGACTCTCTTCGCCGTGTGGCCATCGGCTTCGGCGCCGCTACCGTAATCGGTGTCCCCGTGGGCCTCGCCCTCGGCTGGTATCCCGCAGTCAACCAGGTCGTCAATCCGGTCCTCCAGATCATTCGCCCCATCAGCCCCATCGCCTGGATCCCCGTCGCCATCATCCTCCTGGGTATCGGCGATCACGCGGCCACCGCCCTCATCTTCCTCGGAGCCCTTTTCCCCATTATCGTGGCCTGCGTCGATGGCGTGTCGAATGTGCCTTCGGTGTTTCGCCTCGCGGGGCGTAACTTCGGCCTCGGGCCCTTCCGATTGCTTACCCGGGTGGTCTTTCCCGCCGCCCTGCCGAAAATCATCGTTGGCTTGCGCATCGCTCTTGGCATTGCCTGGCTTGTCGTGGTCGCGGCAGAAATGATTGCCGTCGATTCCGGCCTCGGCTACCTGGTCATCGACTCGCGCAACTCCGGCAAGCGTTACGACCTGGTGGTGGCCGCCATGCTGATCATCGGTCTCATCGGCCTCATCCTCGATACCGGTGTTCGCCGCCTCGAAAAACTCAAATCCATCCGCTGGGGATTCCGTGATGAGTCTTAAAAATAAAATCGTCTTCGGCATCTTCGCCTGGTTGCTTCTTATCACCGGGCTCCACGCCTGGCTCAACGTGAACTGGGGCGCGGTCCTGAATGACTACCAGCCACCCGCCAAACGAAAAATCATCGTTGCCTATCTCCCCGCCACTTGTCAGCTCACTTGCCCGGTGACGGACTATATTTCCAAGTATTCTCTCTCCGGTGAAACGTTCCTGCCCAGGTTGTTTCAAGGCTTCCCGGAGATGAAGGAAGCGCTGATCTCCAACCGGGTGCAAGCCGCCTTCATCGTGGCTCCGCTGGCCCTGGCTCTGAAATCCCAGGGAGTCAACATCAAGATCGTTTACCTGGGGCATCGTTACGGCAGCGCGGTCGTCGTGCGCAAAGACGGCCCGGTTAAAACCGTCGCAGATTTGCGCGGCCGCACCATCGCTATCCCCAGCCGCTTTTCTGACGAGCGCCTGCTGGTCCTGCGCGCCATGAAGGTCTGGGGAGTCAAGCCCAGCGAAGTCAAGTTAGTCGAGATGGCGCCTCCCGATGTTTCCGGCGCCCTCGCCGCTCACGCCATCGACGGATTCGCCATGGGTGAGCCCTTTCCCTCGCAAGCAGAGATCGGTGGCTTCGGCCGCGTCCTGTTTCAGGCCAGGGATTACTGGCCCGACTACATGTCCTGCATTCTCGTGGTCCGGCAAGACCTCATCGATCAACGTCCGGAGGTGGTCCAAACCCTGGTGGATGGCATCGCTCGATCAGGCCTCTGGCTCGACACCAGCAAACCTCACCGGGAAGACGCCGCCGACTTCGTCGGCCGCTTTTACTTCAACCAGAAACCAGCCTTGCTCCGCTGGGCTCTTACCAAGCCGCTGGACCGCGTCACCTACAGTCCTCTCGCTCCCCGTAAAGCGGACTTCGATATGGTCCGCGATCTCATGATCGAAACCGGAGTCCTGAATAAGAAACTCGAATTCAGCGACTACACCGATACCCGCTTCTCAGAACAGGCCAGTACCCAGACCCCCTGGAGATATGAGCCCGGTACCGCAAACGCCCGCTAAGGAGGCAACAAAATGTTTCGCAGGAGATTTCTTCAAATCGTAACCATGGCGAGTGTAGGGGGATTAGTCCCTCTCGAAGCAGTGCAGGCTACCGCGACCCAGACCGTGATCTATCAAGTCAAGGGATTCACCTGCATCACCTGCGCCACCGGCCTCGACACCTTGCTCGGCCAACAAAAAGGCATCGCTTCCAGCAAGTCCACCTATCCCGAAGGCAAGGTCACGGTCGCCTTCGATCCCAACCGGACAACTGAGCACGCCATCGTCGCCTTCATCGCCGAATTGGGCTTCACCGTGCAACCACACCAAAAAAGCTAAACGAGGGATCGACATGTACTCACAACAGGCCGCCCGTCTCGCCGCATCGCTCGATCTTCAGCAGCCCCCGGTTGCCATCTCTTTCACCAGCACCATTCCTGTCGGCATACCAGCCCACTCTGACCGGGTTCCGGCAGGCTGCAGATTCTGGCAAGACGCCGCCACCGCTGCCTTTGCCACCACCGCCGCAGACCACAATCTCTGCGCCGTCGGTGTTTATACCCACAACCTTCAATCCTCGCCGGCCCAGCAGGTCGATTTGATGGACGCTCTCAAAGTCTTTGGGGATCTCGAATACGTGCGGCCGGAAGACCTCGCGTCCATTCCGGTTTTGCAATCCCAGCCCGAGTACGTCGTTTATGCGCCCTTGGCTTCGTCTTGCTTACGTCCAGACGTAGTACTTCTGTTTGTAAACGCCAATCAGACTCTCATTCTTTCCGAAGCCACCCAACAGGTAGAAAACCAGAACCCCCCGGCAATGGGCCGGCCCGCCTGCGCCATCGTGCCCCAGGTCATGAACACCGGCCGAGCAGCCCTGAGCCTCGGCTGCTGCGGAGCCAGAGCTTACCTCGACGTACTCACCGACGATGTAGCTATCTTCGCTATCCCTGGACCCAAACTCGAAGCCTACACTCTCCGCATCGAAGCCCTGGCCAAGGCCAACGCCGTGCTGGCAAACTTCCATCAAATCCGCCGCCAAGCCATCGCCGCCGGATCCACCCCCACCATTAAAGACTCACTAGCGGCCCTGACCACCCAATAAAACCTTCCGGATTGGCAAACGATCTTCCCCTTGTTATCCCGACCGGACCGGAGGGACCCGCGGTTCCTCTCCACCAGCCACAACTGCCCCCAACCCGAAATTCTCCCGAATTTAAACCCCCCAGTCCAACCTCGCCTCCACCACAACCCCACTTCTGAGAGAATCCTTGCATCGGAAAGAATCCCCCGACAAGACACCAAACTGTCCCCGGGGCATCTAAACCGCAAAAGATGTGGGTGCCCCAGGTCTCGCCTTTGAGACCTGGGATCCCCCTAGTAGAGGCTGATCGACTCAGCATCAGGTCAAATAAATCTCCCACTAGGGAAACGGAGCAAAGCAATGGCAACGGCAGTCAAGCTACAACCTCTCACCCAGCGAGCCGCCTGGAAGGCCCTCGAGACGCATCACGAAAAAATCAAAAGCACGCTTCTGCGTTCGTTATTCGCCGACGATCCCCAGCGCGCAGACCGCTTTCAAATCGAAGCCGCCGGTCTCCTCCTCGACTACTCCAAGAACCGCATCACCGATGAAACCCGCAAGCTGCTGCTTCAGCTAGCCCAGGAATCCGGCCTGCGCGAGCGCATCGACGCCATGTTTCGCGGAGAAAAAATCAACATCACCGAAAAACGCGCCGTCCTCCACGTAGCCCTGCGCGCGCCCAAGGGAGAATCCATCCTGGTCGACGGCCTCGACGTCGTTCCTCCCGTGCACGCCGTGCTCGACAAGATGGCCGCCTTCTCCAATCGGGTCCGCAGCGGAGAGTGGAAAGGTCACACCGGCAAGCGCATTCGCAACGTCATCAACATCGGCATCGGCGGCTCCGATCTCGGCCCTGTCATGGCCTATGAGGCGCTCAAGTATTACAGCGACCGCAGCATGGTCTTCCGCTTTGTCTCCAACGTCGACGGCACCGACTTCGCCGAAGCCGTTATCGACCTCGACCCTGCCGAAACGCTCTTCATCATCTCCTCGAAAACCTTCACTACCCTCGAGACCATGACCAACGCCCACACCGCCCGCGACTGGGCGATCAAGGGTCTCAAGGACGAGTCCTCCATCGCCAAGCACTTCGTCGCCGTTTCCACCAACGACGTCGAAGTCAAAAAATTCGGCATCGACACCGCCAACATGTTCGAGTTCTGGGACTGGGTCGGCGGCCGCTACTCGATGGACTCCGCCATCGGCCTCTCCACCATGCTGGCCATCGGTCCCGACAATTTCCGTGCCATGCTTAGCGGTTTCCATCAAATGGATGAGCACTTCCGCACCGCACCTTTTGAAAGCAATCTCCCCGTTATCCTCGGCCTGCTCACCGTCTGGTACACCGACTTCTTCGACGCTCAGACCATGGCGGTCTTGCCCTACGAGCAATACCTGAAGCGCTTTCCCGCCTACCTGCAACAGCTCACCATGGAAAGCAACGGAAAGCACGTCACCCTTGACGGAGAGCACGTCACCTACGACACCGGCCCTATCTACTGGGGTGAGCCAGGGACCAACGGCCAGCACTCGTTTTACCAGCTGATTCACCAGGGAACCCGGCTCATCCCGTGTGACTTCATCGGCTTCTACAAAACCCTAAACCCTCTGGGACGCCACCATGACATGCTGTTAGCCAACGTCTTCGCCCAGGCCGAGGCCTTGGCTTTTGGTAAGACAGCCGAGCAGGTCAAAGCCGAGGGAACCCCCGACTGGCTGGTGCCGCACCGCGTGTTCGAGGGCAATCGTCCCTCCAACGTCATCATGGCCGATAAGCTCACTCCGGAGACGCTGGGCAAGCTGATCGCTCTCTATGAGCATTCCGTCTTCACCCAGGGGACGATCTGGCACATCGACTCTTTCGATCAATGGGGCGTGGAGTTGGGCAAGGTTCTGGCTCAGCACATCATCGCCGAGATCGAGGCCCCCACGGAGCCGGCCTTGCAGCATGATGCATCCACCACCAACCTTATCCGCCGCTACCGCAAGCAAAAGTAAACGGCGCACAGACGAGAACATTAACTGAAAGAGGAGCGATTCAATGCAATTAGGAATGGTGGGTCTGGGAAGAATGGGCGCCAACATGGTCAAGCGTTTGCTCAACAACGGTCACACCAGCGTGGTGTACGACCGCTCGCCGCAAGCGGTTCAGGATCTCGAAAAAGCAAAAGCTGTCGGAGCCACCTCGCTCGCCGACATGGTCGCCAAGCTTTCCAAGCCACGCGCCATCTGGCTGATGATTCCCGCAGCCGTGGTCGACCAAACCATCGCGGAGATCGCTCCCCATCTGGAGTCCGGCGACATTCTCATCGATGGTGGCAATTCCTATTACATCGATGACATTCGCCGCAGTGCCGAGCTTGCGCCCAAGGGCATTAATTATGTCGACGTGGGCACCAGCGGTGGTGTCTGGGGTCTCGAGCGAGGCTATTGCCTCATGATCGGCGGCCCTACCGCCGCCGTCGAACACCTCGATCCCATCTTCAAGACCATCGCCCCGGGCGTCGGCGACATCCCTCGAACCCCCGGGCGGGACAAGATAGGCGGCACCGCCGAAGAAGGCTACCTTCACTGCGGCCCCAGCGGCGCCGGCCACTTCGTCAAGATGGTGCACAACGGCATGGAATACGGCATCATGGCCGCCTATGCGGAAGGTCTCAACATCCTTCACCACGCGAACGTAGGCCACAAGGTTGGCGACATCGACGCCGAAACCACGCCCCTCCGCGATCCAGAACATTATCAATTTGACTTCAATTTGTCGGACGTAGCCGAGGTTTGGCGCCGGGGTAGCGTCATCTCTTCCTGGCTACTGGACCTGACCGCTGCCGCTTTGACCAAGAGCCCCGCTCTGGCGGAATTCGCCGGTCACGTCTCAGATTCCGGCGAAGGCCGGTGGACCATCAAGGCAGCCATCGACGAAGGTGTGCCCGCCCCGGTCCTCACCGCCTCCCTCTACGAACGCTTCAGCTCCCGAGGCGAAGCCGACTTCGCAGACAAACTACTCTCCGCCATGCGCTTCGAATTCGGTGGCCACGTGGAGAAAAAACCAGGCAGTTAACACCGACGGTAAGGGCTGGTGGGGACGGGCTGGTAGGTGCGGGCTTTAGAGTGTGCGTGAGAACCAGACGACAAAACAAATCCCGTTAGGGACGGCTGGCCTTAGCCCAGGACGCAGTCCTGGGGAGATCTTTCGAGACGCGACAAGTCCCGAAGGGACGACTGAAAGATTGTCCAGGGCCAAGTAGTGGTGTATTTTCAGCCGTCCCCGTTCGGCAAGCTCAGGGCAGGCTCTACGAGACTCAATCATCTTCCATGATGAACTCAGGACTGGCGTCCTGGGCTAAGTTCAGCAAAGTTCAGCCGTCCCTGCGGGACTTTTTCCAGTACGGGCTTTAAGCCCGTGCACTAACCAGCCACCCTCTGGCCCTTAGGCCCTGAGCTACGCTTCTTACGCCATTTCTGAGCAAGAGCTCTTTCGAGTTTTTAATGCGTCCCGATACCCTCAGCCGTTCCCGGCAGCCCTAGATCGTTGAATTGCTCCGAATACATGTCGGAGTTCAACTGGCGCACGTCCGCCGGCGCATTTGCAACAATAGCGGTAAAAATCCCCCGGGCCTTCCCCCGATCGTTGTCGCCGATAAGCTCCGTGGTACCCATCTCTTCATGCAAAGCGCTGCCGTGGAGCAGGGAATAGAGGTTCATGGCATGTGCCCGTGCAGTCGCATCCCCCGCAACAATCAGGATCAGATGGTCCTGCGCATGAGGGATTACGGTGGCGCCGGTCACTTGCGCCTGGGCCATCATGATGGAGAGCAGACCCAGTTGCTGGTTCGCTCGAAAGCTGATCAGCGACGTTTTTCCCTCAGCATTACGGTCAAACACCAGGGCCTTTTCCTGGTGGTAGTACTTCGCCAGAAGGGCGCTCAACTCCCGTGCCCGTTCATTCGGGCAGCCATCGATCATGCCCGAATTTTCTGCCCGGCCATTCCAAACTCCAACCGCGCCTTCGATTTGCGTCTGGGGACAAAGATGTTCCGCCAGATAGTGGGCGACAGCGAGATAGTGTGTTTGTTCAAAAGAGCTGAGCGAACCTTCCGTGCACGGCATAGTCAAAAGTCCGCTGGTGCTGGGACTCACAAACACCACGCTCTGCGACAACACCTGCAACGACGTCAGGAAAACCACGCATGCTGCCAGCCCTATTCTCCTCATCGACCCGTTTCTCCTGTTTTTCGCGAAGCAACACCCATAAGCTACCAGCCTTTCACTCGACGGCATACCGCCGGGTGCGCCACGTTCGCATCAGCGTACGTGGGCCGATAACGTTGGGCGCAGCCCAACAATGGCTCTGGTGAATCAATCAACCGATTTTGGAGGGAAGAACCATCCGGCAGAGAGGCGGAACGCTAACCTTCCGTCTCACCCTCAGGCTTCGTTTGGGCGCCGGGCTTCAAGCGTTCATACACACTTCCCGACTGTACCCGGCTCGCCATCATCTCAAAAAACTGCGAACGCAAACCAGGCTTCGAAATAAAAAGCTCCGTGCACGGCTCCAGCGGCTCGCAGTATCGTCTCAGCAACAGGGAAGAGCCGGCGACAAAGTTCATCAACTCCTGCTTGATCCCAATCTCATGCTCCAAAAGGAACGCGCGCATCACCGCCGAGAGCGACTCCTTCTTGTAGTTCATATCGTTCATCTGCAGGTCTACGTACGTCACCTGATTGCGGCGCCAACCGGTGACCATGCTGAGCCATGGTCCATTCACCAATCGCAGACCCATGGAGAAAAATTCCGATTTTCCCCGCAGCAGTCGATAACGCGCTTGATAGAACTCCGGCACACGCTGTGGCACCGACTTCTCGTGCAATTCCAGCATCGCCGCCAGGCTCTGGTCCGGATCCAGCGCCGACACGAATTCCACATTCAAACTCTTTTCCAGTTGCTGGCGTTTTCCCGCAAGACTGCGCCGGGTCCGAGGCCCAAGGTTCGCGAGCATGCCCTCATAAGTGCTCGCCAGCGGCAGCTTGTGCTGCACCTCGCTCCCCACAAACCTTTTGAAATAACTCGCCGGGCCCATGACCTCAACACAGCGATCCACCGGGGCTTTCATGCTGATGCTCACCCCATGAATTCGCCACTGTTTCAAAAGCGCCTGGGTCGCCAAATGCACATAGTGCGCGTGGTGTATTTCCGGGGCAACGATCAGGCTCTCGCCCACATAATCGCCCCCGCGGAAAAGTCCCAGCCCAATGCCGTACCGGGTATGTTCGAAGAAAAACACGCAAGCTTTGAGTTCCTGATCCTGGCGAATCAGCACTGCGGCACATCGCCTGTTGGGCAGCGCCTGGGCCGCAAAGAAATACTCCGGCTCCGTGGTCAGATCGTCTTCCTGATGGCAACGCCGCCGCAGCTCAAGAATCTCCGCCAGGTGGGAGTGGATCGCGCGGTTGCCGATAAGTACGCGCGTGGCGAGCGGCCCATCCAGAAATACCGGCTCAGGTCTCGGCTCGCTCCATACCGCGCTGGTATTCAACTGTTGACTGTTATCAATCAACCCGCTTGAACTCACGTCGTTTCTCCCGCACCAAGGAAACAGTCGCGCCTATGCTTGATTGTCTGGTCTTACTTAGGTGTGTACAGCAGCAGCAATGTTCAGTTCAACATTAGTTCGCTAGGCACCTGTGACGGACCCACCCGGGCTGCTTTGGCCTCTAAGTGAAAATCATCCTTCAGCAGGGGACTTTGAAAACAGAGTATAGCACTCCGCCCTCATCACATAGGCCGGAAATTATTACTCTTTGGAGTGATGGGATCAGAGGAAATGTCTTCCCTAATCGTCAAATCCGTACTATGGTTGCTGCTTTTTCGGACAGGTGAACCACTGCAGAACACAGTCAATCCCACTTTGGCTCGGTCATCCTGATCGATAACAGCAACTGCAAATGTTCATTAGCGCCACACAATATTCAGTGATGCTGGCGGCGGTAATAAGAAGCCGTGGACCAGAATAGGACAGCCAGCAATCCATCACACCCCAGGCTCGTCCATGCCGCGCCGCGCCACGAATACCGCGGCAGAATCAACACATTGAGACCAATATTGGTCAAAGCGACCGCCACCTGGATTCCAGTGCGGGCGCGCTGTAGCCCGGCGCCCGACAGCGCATCTGCCATGAAAGAGTGCAGGCAGCGCAAAAACGGTATCAATGCCAGCCAGCGCACCGCCGGAACCACTGCCTGGTATTGGTTTCCCAGAATGTAGGGCACGATCGGAGCCGCCAGCCACAACCCTATGGAAGCGACACCCCCATAGATCGAGGTCTTCGCGATCAGTGACAGTGCGTAGGGATAGGTCGCGGTCATCCCGCCTACTCCCTTGCGGAAGAAGTGCGGATAAGCCGCCGCCGCCAGTGACCGCACCGGTGTCATGGTCACATCGATGACCCGGTAAGCAGCTCCGTACACCCCGGTGGCAGCCAGGTCCGCCAGCCTGCTTAACATGATCTTGTCGATGTCGTTATAGATCGTGGTCGCCGACCCGGCGACACTGAAGAACACACCCTCGCCGGCGTCTTCCCGTAGCATCCGCCAGTCCACCACCGGTCTTCCCCAAAGTTGCTGCCCCTTTACCAGCGCATATAACATACCCAGCAGGCTGGTAAGTAAGTAAGTGAAAACCCAGATATCGAGAGTAACCCGATGCGCAGTCACTACCAGCGTAGCGATGCCGCCGAGCCGCAACAGGCTGACCACTACACTTTGAATCGATGTTTGCTTCATCTGGTCCATGGCGGTAAAGCCGAACGCCGCCAGTTCCGTAACTTTCACCAGCACCAGGTCCGCCACGCAAACGATCGTAACCACCATGGGTACTGTTTTTAGATGCAGCAGCGCGCTCAGCCCCACCCCAAGACAGGTGAGCAAGCTTCCCGACAGCACCGTGAGCAGGATCCCGTTACCCCAGCAGAGCTGGGCGTCGCGTTTTCCTGAACGCACATTCTTGATGAAGAGATTGGCCGTGCCCAACCCCGAAAATGGTCCCAGGAGAGCAGCCATCGCCACTACCGTCACGAACGCTCCATAAGCATCCGGGCCCAGTGATCGCGCCAGCAGCACAAAGTACCCAGCCTGAACAATCAGCCGTAAACCCTGTCCGATAGAGAGATGCGTGGTGTCCCTGAGCAGGCCGCGAGTCCTCATACGGACCAATACGCTCACAATCACCTCGCTCCACGTGTTGCATCAGCCTACGACGCCTTTCCCTGCAAAAGAAGCACATGAGAAAACCTTAATTTTCTCGATCTTTAGACCGTACATAGACTCCGTCCTCTTTTGGCTTGAGTGGGCAAGGATCCTCAGGTCGCCGGGTGCCCCAGCCTGCCCCGGCGTGCCGTGGGGTCTCGCTTTTGAGACCTGGGATCCTTCTGGTGAATGCTCATGTCTGCCCGTGTCATGTCCCCAGGTAAACCACCGAGTTCCCCAAATTGCTATCCTCTCAAAGGGTGACCTACTTGTTTCGTCGCACTTTGCACTTACTCTTACTACTCACCACTGTCCCCGCTCTCTACGGCCAGGCCCCAGCTCAGGAACCACCCCAAGGGATGGGTGGCGTCAACACCGGGGGAACTCACGCCCCCATCCTCGACTCCGAAAAACGCCCCATCACCGCCGGCGGCTTCGTAAAGACCGGCCCCATCATCTTTCAGGACATCGCCGCCAAAGCCGGCCTTACCACCTGGCGCCACACCATGGGCACCCCCCAAAAGCAGTTCATCCTCGAAGCCACGGGTTCGGGTGTAGCCCTTCTGGACTATGACAAAGACGGCTGGCTCGACATCTATATGGTGAACGGCTCCACCTACGAAGCCCTTTCCGGCAAAGCCGAGTCACCCCACGCCGCCCTCTTCCACAACAATCACGACGGCACCTTCACCGACGTCGCCGCCAAAGCAGGCGTCACCAACGACCGCTGGGGCTTCGGTGTAGCCGTCGGCGACTACGATAACGACGGCTATCCCGACCTGTTCGTCGCCAACTACGGCAAGAACCGCCTCTACCACAACAACCATGACGGCACCTTCACCGACACTGCCGAGAAAGCCGGCGTGCAACTCGGCAACTGGTCCAGCGGACCCACCTTCGGCGACTACGACGGCGATGGCCGTCTCGATTTGTTTGTCTCCGGCTACGTCCACTTCGACCAGGATCAGCTCGCCGGGGCTGACGGCAAAGGAGGCGTGGCGTCAAACTTCTGCCAGTTCCGCGGGGTCAGCGTCATGTGCGGTCCGCGCGGCCTCAAAGGCGAGCACGACCATCTCTTCCATAACAACGGTGACGGCACCTTCACCGATGTCAGCGTGAAACTCGGAGTCAACGACCCCAACGGCTACTACGGGTTCACCTCCGTCTTCGTGGACCTGAACAACGACGGCAAAGTAGACCTCCTGGTCGCCGACGACTCCACTCCCAACTACCTCTACGTCAACAAAGGCAATGGCACCTTCGAAGACGACAGCTACGCCTCCGGCTATGCCCTTAACGAAAATGGCCGCGAAACCGCATCCATGGGCGTCGCTGTCGGCGACTACCAGAACAACGGCCGCCTCGGCCTCTTCAACACCACCTTCTCTGACGACTACGACGTGCTCTACCGCAACGACGGCGACGCCAACTACACCGATGACAGCTATGCAGCCGGCGTAGCCGAGCCGACCGTCCCCTTCTTGGGCTGGGCCACCGAGTTTATCGACTACGACAACGACGGCTGGAAGGACTTGTTCATCGCTAACGGCCACGTGTACCCCATGGTCGATCAAAACAACTGGGGCAGCACCTACGCCGAGCGTCCGCTTCTATTCCACAATCAGCTCGGCAAGAAATTCGACCTGGTGCCGGCCGTCGAAGGCACCGGTCTGGCGTTAGTCATCCCCGCCCGCGGCGCCGCCTTCGGCGACCTCTTCAACGACGGCCGCGTCGACGCTGTCATCAATAACATCGACTCCCTGCCCGTCCTCTTGCGCAACGTGAACCCCGATCACCATCACTGGGTAGAGCTGAGCCTGACCGGCGGACCCAAAAGCCCCAGGGACGCCGTCGGCGCCACCGTGTATCTCACCGCCGGAGGCATCAGGCAGCGCGGCGATGTGCTCAGCGGCGGCAGCTTTATCTCCAACAACGACCCGCGCGTTCACTTCGGTCTGGGCGATGCGGATAAAGTGGATGCAGTCGAAATTCACTGGCCCAGCGGCCTGAAAGAAAAAGTGGTCCTGCCCGGCGTGGATAAGATCTTTTCCGTGGAAGAAGGCAAAGGCCTGGCTGGCGCGACCCCAAACCGTAAGGCTCACTGATGACCACCAACCCGCAATCTCCCCATCGCCGTTACGATCCGCTGCGCGGACGTTGGGTCCTGGTTTCGCCCCATCGCACCCAGCGCCCCTGGCAAGGCGAAGTCAGCCGCACCGATGCCAAGCCTGCCGTGCACTACGATCCGGAATGTTATCTATGCCCCGGCAACACTCGTGCCGGCGGTAAGAAGAACCCGCCCTATAGCAGCGTTTTTGCCTTTACCAACGACTACGCCGCGCTTCTGCCCGATGCGGCCCCCATCGCAGAAACCGGCGACCCCCTTCTGCGGGCAGAGACGGAGCGCGGCATCTGCCGTGTCCTCTGCTTCCATCCCGACCACAGCCTCACCTTGGCCGGCATGCAAGTGCCGGACATCGTCCGCGTCGTAGAAGCCTGGACCAAAGAGTTCAAGGAACTGGCCGCACGCCCGGAAATCCATCACGTGCAGATCTTTGAGAACCGCGGCGCCATGATGGGCGCCAGCAATCCCCACCCCCACGGCCAGATCTGGGCTACTGAACACATACCCGACGAAGCCGCCGCCGAAGTCGCCAATCAAAGCGCGTATCTCCGGCAGCATAACGCCTGCCTGCTCTGCGACACCCTGAAGGTCGAGCTTGCGCAGGATCAACGCATCGTCTGTCAAAACGAGGAATTCGTCGTCCTCGTGCCCTTCTGGGCAGTGTGGCCTTTCGAGACCCTGGTGCTCCCGCGCGCCCACCTCGGCAGTCTCCTGGAATTCAAGCCCGCCCAGCAACACGGTCTCGCGGATATTCTCAAGCAGCTCACCACCCTCTACGATCGCCTGTTCGCTACCAGCTTCCCCTACACCATGGGCTTTCATCAACGTCCAACCGACAGCGATCTTCATCCGGAGTGCCATTTCCATGGCCACTTTTATCCGCCGCTGTTACGTTCTGCGACGGTGCGCAAATTCATGGTCGGCTTTGAAATGCTGGGCATGCCGCAGCGCGACATCACCCCCGAAGCTGCCGCCCAACAACTGCGTGAAGCAGCAGGCGGCTGATTTGCGCAGGCGTTCCCGCTGGCTCGCTGTGTTGCCGCTGTTGCTCGCGCTCTGCGCGGCCGCCCAGGTCATCACCGTTGACCATGGGCCCAACGCAGTCGCCCAGCAGGCCAAACCCTACGTGGTGCTGGTTTCGCTCGACGGCTTCCGTTACGACTACGCCCGCAAATACGGAGCCAAACATTTGTTGGCTTTGGGCGCGGACGGCGCCGTCGCGTCTGACGGCATGATCCCCGCCTATCCCTCGCTGACCTTTCCCAATCACTACACCCTGGTGACCGGCCTGTATCCCGAACACCACGGCATTATCGCCAACAACTTCTACGATCCGGCCCGCAAGCAACGCTACTCCTATCGCGATCCGGCAACCAACACCGACGGAACCTGGTACGGGGGGGAGCCCCTGTGGGTCCTGGCGGAAAAACAGGGCATGCGCACCGCTTGCTTCTTTTGGCCCGGCTCTGAAGCCGAGATCGACGCCACCCGCCCCACGTACTACCTCAAATTTGACGATCGCTTTCCCGACGAGAAGCGCATCGATCAGGTCATCGCCTGGCTCCGCCTGCCGCCGCAGCAGCGCCCTCATTTCATCACCCTTTACTATTCGACTGTCGATCATGCCGGTCACCAGTTCGGGCCCAACAGCCCGCAAACCGCCGCCGCCGTCCAACATGTCGATCAACTGGTAGGCACTCTCAGGGCAGATCTCGCGCAACTCCACCTGCCGGTCGATCTCATCGTGGTCTCCGATCACGGCATGGAGCAGGAGCAGGGACCCTGGATCGATCTTTCCCGCTACGCCGATCTCCAGAACTTCACCACGGTCGGCCTGCTCCTCTACCCCAATTCCGAAGCAGCCGCCGAAAAGGCCTATCAGGAACTAAAGATCAAAACCGACGCCTTCACCGTCTACCGACGCAAGCGAGTCCCAGCGGCCCTGCACTACGACGCCAACCCCCGCCAAGGTGATCCCGTAATCATCGCCAACGGACCCTACGCCATCCGGGCCCAGGCCGCCGCCGAAGGCCTGCCCCCCGAGCCCGGAGTGCACGGCTACGACCCAAGACAAGTGAAATCCATGCGCGCCCTCTTCCTCGCCGTAGGCCCCGACATCCGTCCCGGCTCGACCCTCGCTCCCTTCGAAAACGTAAATCTCTATCCCCTCCTGGCAAACCTCCTGGGCCTGAAAGCCCCCCAGGTCGACGGCACTCTGAACGTCCTCTCCAAAATTCTGAAAACCCAACCCGCCGAAGACAACGACCCCTAAAGCCATCCTGGGTTTCATCCCAGCAGAGACTGAACGATGGGCGAAGCCCCACCACAGCTTTTTCCTGAATCAACCACCAAACCCCATCTATCTGAGACCCATGCAGGTCTCCACCGACACCACCCTCCTCAACAACCCCATCTGGAACGCCCTCTCCACAGACCAGTCCTACCTGGCCCAAGGCAATCACCTTGCCAAGCGCTTCCCGCGAGACGTATCCCCCTTCGGAGCTATGAAGGCTCAATCCCCATCCGATTACGAGGCGCTTGCACAAATCCTCGAGGGAGACGCCGTCGCCTTATGCCTGCCTTCCGCACCCGTTCTACCTCCTGATTGGAAGGTGCAAATAAGCGTAGACGTATACCAGATGACATTCCATGCCCCGCCACCCGCCAAGCCGAGCCAATCATTCAGCCAACTGACACTTGCTGACGTGCCCGAAATGCTGGCGCTGACCAGGTTGACTGAACCAGGACCCTTTCTCCCCCGAACCATCGAACTCGGCGCCTACTACGGGATCCGCGAATCGGGTTCCCTGGTAGCCATGGCAGGAGAGCGGCTCCGCCTGACTGGTTTCACCGAAGTCAGCGCCGTCTGCACCCATCCCGGCGTTCGAGGTCGAGGCTACGGAAACGCCCTTATGTCCGTCGTGATCTCGGGCATCATGGATCGCGCGGAGACCCCATTTCTCCACGTCAAGACCGACAATCAAGCCATCGCGTTATACGAAAAACTCGGCTTCGGAATAAGGGCGCAACTCCAGGTCGCGGTGATCCAACACACCGCTTCCCGAGAAGCCAAATGAAATCGAGCCGATTTACAATCAAGCATGATGCCCCCGTCCGACGTCACCAGCAAGCCCCCGTCCAGCGAAGCACCTGCGTCCCCGGCTCTCCCCGACCGTTATGACCCCGCGGAAATCGAAGTCCGCTGGCAGCAGCGTTGGGACGCGGACCCCGCACTCTATCGTGCCGAGCCGCCGCACAGCGGCAAGCCTAAGTACTACGTGCTCGAAATGCTGCCGTATCCCTCCGGCCAGCTCCACATGGGCCACGTCCGCAACTACTCCATCGGCGACGCTCTCGCCCGCTACATGTGGATGCAGGGTTACAACGTCCTCCATCCCATGGGCTGGGATGCCTTCGGCTTACCCGCCGAAAACGCGGCCCTGAAAAACCAGACCCCGCCCCGCGAGTGGACGCTCCAGAACATAGCCCACATGCGCCGCCAGATGCGCCGCCTCGGCCTCAGCTATGACTGGCAGACAGAAATCACCACCTGCCTGCCCGACTACTACCGTTGGACCCAGTGGTTTTTCCTGCGCATGCTCGAGCACGGTCTCGCCTTCCGCAAGCAGAGCAAAGTCAACTGGTGTCCCCTCTGCGCCACCGTGCTGGCCAACGAGCAGGTCATCAACGGCTGCTGCTGGCGTCACGAAGACACCGTGGTCGAGCAGCGCGACCTGGAGCAGTGGTTTCTCCGCACTACCAAATACGCGCAGGAGTTGTTGGACGGCCTGGACCACTTGCCTGACTGGCCGGAAAAGGTGCGCACCATGCAGCGCAATTGGATCGGGCGCAGCGATGGTGCGACCATCGAGTTCACTCTCGATCCAACCCCCGAACCTGACACCGGGCGAGACCGGGGCAAAGTCCCCCTGCCCGCGCCGCAAGGCTTTGTTGCCGGATCTCCGCTCGCGCCGGACGCCGTGCGCATCCCGGTCTTCACCACCCGCGTGGATACCATCTTCGGCGCCACCAGCCTGCAGCTCGCGCCCCAGCACCCGCTGGTCCAGCAGTTCGCTCAGGCCGACGAGCGGCTGGCTGCGGAAGTGGCCTCGCTGGTCGAAGAGCAAAAGAAAGCTCGCGAAGCCGGCGACACCGGGGCCATCGACAAGCACGGCTCCTTCACCGGCCACTACGCCATCAACCCCTTTAGCGGGGAGCGGGTGCCCATCTGGGTGGCCAACTACATCCTGCTGGATTACGGAACCGGCGCCGTCATGTCCGTACCGGCACACGACGAGCGCGATTTCGAGTTCGCCAAAAAATACGGGCTGGAAGTGCGCATCGTGATTTTGCCCCGGCGCACCCTCGATCCTCCGGCCGCCGGTCAGCCCGACGAACCCGTGTTGCCCTACACCGAAGAAGACAGCCTGCTCATCAACTCCGGCGAATACAACTCCCTCGGCTGCCAGGAGGCTCAGCAAAAACTGGCCGCCTTCGCCGAGCAGCACGGTTTCGGAAAAACCACAGTTACGTTTCGCCTGAAAGACTGGGGAGTCAGCCGCCAGCGGTACTGGGGCGCCCCCATCCCCGTACTCTATTGTCCCAAGGACGGCATCGTGCCCGTGCCCGATGATCAGCTCCCCGTCCTCTTGCCCGAACAGATCGAGATCACCCAGCAGGATGGTTCGCCTCTGAGCCGCGTCCCCTCGTTCGTCAACGCCACTTGTCCTCGCTGTGGGGGACCCGCGCGCCGCGAGACTGACACCATGGACACCTTCGTCGATTCGTCCTGGTACTTCTATCGCTATCCCGATGCCCAGAACGCAACGGCGCCCTTCAGCCGGGAGAAGATTGACTACTGGTTTCCCATCGATCAGTACATCGGCGGCGTCGAGCACGCCATCCTCCACCTGATCTATTCCCGCTTCTGGACCAAAGTCATGCGTGATCTCGGCCTGGTCAGCAATGATGAGCCGGCCACCCGCCTCTTCACCCAGGGCATGGTCATCCGCAACGGCGCCAAAATGTCCAAGTCCAAAGGCAACGTGGTCTCGCCCGACGACATGGTCGCCCGCTACGGCTCCGACGCCACCCGCATGTACTCGCTGTTCGCCGCGCCGCCCGACCGCGACCTGGATTGGCAGGAAGATGGAGTAGCCGGGGTCAGCCGCTTCCTGGGCCGCGTCTACCGCTTAGGTATGCGCTACCGTGACGCCGTGCGCAACCAGGCCGGTCACCCCCCCGCGGTGGCAACGTCGCCATTGGCCCAGGCGCTATTGCGCAAGCTGCACCAGACCATCAGCAAGATCACCCAGGATTTTGCCGGACGCTGGCACTTCAACACCTCCATCGCCGCGGTCATGGAGCTGGTCAACGAAGTCACTGCGGCTGAACCAGGATTGGCGGAGATGCCGCCCGAAACCTCCGCGCGGTTGATGGCGGCCATCGTACCCTCGCTGATTCTGTTGCTGGCGCCGTTTGCTCCCTACCTGGCGTCAGAACTTTGGAGTGAGATCGGGGGCGCCGGTGCGCTGCTCCGTCATCCGTGGCCCAGCTTCGATGCTGATCTGGCGCGAGAAGACGAACTCGAAATTCCCGTGCAGGTAAACGGCAAACTGCGCGCCGTCGTTCGCCTGTTGCTCAACGCCGGCAGCGAAGCCATGCAGCAGGCAGCCCTGGCTGAACCCAGGGTACAGGCTGCGATCACCGGCAAGCAGGTGCTCAAAGTCGTGGTCGTCCCCAACAAACTGATCAACATCGTGGTCAAGTAGGCTGAATGACAGTCGAGGCGAAAAAAGCGATCTTCTTCGCATACTCCTTTATCCGCATCGTGGTTAAGTAGGCTTCGTGCGGGGAACTCAGTCTCTGTTGCACATCTGCGGCGACTGCTGGAAGCGTCCGGGCCTGCTGGGAAGGGAACTGCTCTGGCGCTGGGGCTTCGGCATTCCTGCGGCCGCCCTCCTCTACTACCAGGGAGCACGCATCGCAGCCGGAGTGGCTCCCAGCCTGTCTGGCCTTTCCCTGAGCGACCCCATGCAGGCCGGTCAGCAGATAGCCCAAGTGGCTGCGACCATCAAACCGGACGCAGCCCATCTGGCCGCATGGTTGGGGCCGCTGCTGGCCATCGCCTGGGCCATCATCTCCGGCCTTGGCCGCACCCTTGTGCTCAAGCGTCTGGATCCTTCCTTGCACGCCGCACCCTTCACCCTGATTCTGCTGCAACTGCTGCGCATGGCCACCCTGATCGGCGTTTGGCTGGGCTGGTACCGCGCGATCCAGTGGTCCGCAAATCTGACCCTGAGCCGCGCCACGCCCAACCTGGTCGGTTGGAGCGCCTGGGTCATCTGCCTTTCGCTCGGCATCTTCGTTCTCTGGGCCCTCTTGAGTTGGATTTTCTCCATCGCGCCGTTGCTCGCCATGCTGGAAAACAAAGGAGTCGCGGGCAGTCTGGTCAGCAGTCTTCACCAGGGCCGGCTGACCGGGAAACTGGTCGAAGTCAACCTGGTGTTAGGCATCATCCGCCTGGCGTTGATTGTCCTCGCCATGGTCTTCTCCGCCATCCCGCTGCCCTTCGAAGCCGACATGACAGGAACCGCGCTCTACCTCTGGTGGGCCCTCGTCACTCTGCTCTACTTCATTGCCAACGATTTCTTCCAGGTCGCGAGACTTGCCGCCTTCATACAATTCTGGCGAACCTATAACCCTTGACCCACGAACCACCTTGCCCACCGAACAAAATCCTGAAAAACTAGAACGTGGATACTTCCTCGATCGTCATCCTGGACTTCGGCAGCCAATACACACAACTCATCGCCCGCCGCATACGAGAACAGAACGTTTTTTCCGTAGTCCTTCCCTGCACAGCTTCTGTCGGTGAGATCCAGTCCCATCACCCCATCGGGCTCATCCTTTCTGGTGGACCCTGTTCGGTCTACGATCATGACGCGCCCGTCGCGGATCCCAACATGCTGGCGATGGGACTACCCATCCTCGGCATCTGTTATGGCCTGCAATTCCTCACCCACCACCTGGGCGGGAAGGTACGCTCCGCCGACAAGCGCGAATACGGGCCCGCGCAGGTCTCCATTGTTTCCGGGCAAACCGAAAATCCCCTCTTTGCCGGACTGCCCCCATCGCTCGACGTCTGGATGTCCCACGGAGACGAGGCCCTCGACCTCCCTCCCGGCTTTACCCTCACCGCACGCACCGCCAACGCCGTGGCCGGCATCGCGGACCCCTCCCGCAACATCTGGGCCGTGCAGTTCCATCCCGAGGTCCGCCACACCCCGCGGGGAACTGAACTTTTGCGCAATTTTCTCTTTAACATCTGCCACGCCCAACCCAACTGGACCCCGGCCCACTTCATCCAGTCCACCGTTTCCGCCATCCGCGAACAAGTGGGCGACGGCCGCGCCATCTGTGGCCTCTCCGGAGGCGTCGATTCCTCCGTGGCCGCCGTGTTGGTGGAGCGAGCCATCGGCGACCGCCTCACCTGCGTCTTCGTGAACAACGGCGTGCTGCGCAAGAACGAGTTCCTGCAAGTGCAGCAGAACATGCGCGACCGCCTGGGCTTGCGCCTGGTGGCCGTGGATGCGGCCGATCGTTTTCTCTCCAGGCTGGCCGGTGTCCTTGATCCCGAGCAGAAGCGCAAAATCATCGGCAACGAATTCATCTCCGTCTTCGACGATGAAGCCGTGCGCATCCTGGAACAACAGCAGCCCGGAGCCACGGTGGCCTGGCTAGTGCAGGGAACTCTCTATCCCGATGTGATCGAGTCGTCCTCCGTCAAAGGCCCATCCCAGACCATCAAGAGCCACCACAATGTCGGCGGGCTGCCCGCCAACATGAAGTTGAAGCTGATCGAGCCGCTCCGCGACTTATTCAAGGATGAAGTCCGCCGTATCGGCCGTGACCTCGATATGCCGTCTGAAATTCTCGAGCGCCAGCCCTTTCCCGGGCCGGGATTAGCCGTGCGCATTTTGGGCGAGGTTACACCCGAGCGGGTCGCCTTACTGCAGGAAGCCGACGACATCGTGGTGAAGGAAATCAAGGCAGCCGGGCTCTACCAGCAAATCTGGCAATCGTTTGCTGTGCTGCTCCCGGTCAAGAGCGTCGGTGTTATGGGAGACCAACGCACCTACGCCTATACCTGCGCCATCCGCGCGGTGCATTCCGAAGACGGCATGACTGCAGACTGGGTGCCGCTGCCCTACGATCTGCTCAAGAAAATCTCCAGCCGCATCGTCAACGAAATCCACGGCATCAACCGCGTGGTCTACGACATCACGTCCAAACCACCGGGAACCATCGAGTGGGAATAACCCTCGCAGGATCGTCGCAACCACTCCCGGAGGAACGGCTGAGGATTACCCAGGACGATTGTCCTGGGTATCTCTCAAACCGTCCTGGGTCTTTCTAAGCTAACGCCATCAAATCCGCCGCCGTCACCCCAACCTTGGGGAACCACGAATGTGCCCCCTCCAGGCTGTGATTAACGTTCTGGATGTTCTTCACGCCCTGATCATTCAACCAGTCTTCAAAAGCCTTAGCCCCGCTCTTGGCGTAAATCGCAATCCCGTCCTTCCAGGTAGCGCGTCCGCAGAGCACCCCGTTGAAGGTTGTGCCGCTCTCCACGGCCAGCTCCAGCGTTTCGGTGAAGACGGAATTGCTGACCCCCGCCGACAAATAAATGAAAGGTTTGTGCGTCGTCGTGGCCGCATCGCGGAAATGCTGCAACGCTTCGCTGCGCGTATATGCGGACTCGCCCTTGAACGCCTTAGTGCCCTGGACAAACTCCATCTGCACCGGAACCTCAACCTTGAGCACATCGATCAAATACTTCTCTTTGCCGAACTCCGACATCGAACCCGAAACGATATCCGGCTTTTTCTTGGCATACTCCAGCGACTTCTCGCTGTTGCCATGCACGTCATACCCGACAAACTCCAGGAAGAAGGCAATGTCGCACGCCCGGCATTCATCGCCGATCCGCTCGATGAACGCATGCTTGCGATCGTTGATGTCGCTCTTTTCAAACGGAGTGTAGTAAAGCAGCACCTTCACGCAGTCCGCACCTGCTTCTTTCAGCCTGCGCACCGACCAGTGGTCGAGCAAATCCGGCAGGCGGCCCGCCTGATCGGCATCGTAGCCGGTCTTTTCGTACGCCAGCAGCAAACCTTTGCCATGACGCCGTTTGCTAGCCGGCAACCCGTACTCAGGATCGAGCAGGATCGCCGACGCATACTTGGTCAATACCTCAGTGACCAGTTCCTTGAACTCAATCAAGGCTGAATCCGGCAGGTCGGCGACGCCCTTCTCCTTGGCCAACGACTTCTTCAGCGATCCGCGCTGATCCATCGCCGCTGCAGCGATGACCCCCCGCGCATCCGAGACGGCCTTCAGTCCCGCCAGTTTTCCAGCTGTAATCTTGGTGGTTGTCATTGCTCATTTCCTCTCAATATTGCCGTTGTTTCCCGGGCCTCATTCTAAAACATCCGCGGCGACTGCGATGGCGCGTGGAAAACTAACCGGCCTGTACCCGCCGCAATTCAAACCCAAAAACGCGAAGGGTGCCCCAGCCGGCCCCGGCGCGCCGTGGGGTCTCGCTTTTGAGACCTGGGATCCTCCTCGAAAAGGCTAGTCGAGTCCGCCTTAAAATCTGCCTTAGGGAAATGTCTTCGGCCCTGCCGTAAATACTTTGCGCGCTTGACGGCTACAGCCGCTGAGGTACGAATCCTCCTCAACCCATTAAACCGCAAGCACCGCGCGCTGCGCCTCTACCAGTTCGATGATCCCACGCTGCGCATGATCCATCATCTCGATTAATTTCTCCCGCGGAAAGGCGTTGCGCTCCGCGGTCGCCTGCACTTCCACCAAACCGCCGCCCTCCGTCATCACCACGTTCATATCGACCTCAGCCTGCGAATCTTCTTCATAAGCCAGGTCGAGCAGTGTCACTCCTTCCACGATGCCCACACTGGTCGCGGCCACCAGTTGTGTGAGCGGCAGCTTCTTCAACGTCCCCGCGTCCACCAGGCGCCGGAAGGCAATGGCCATCGCCACACACGCCCCGGTGATCGCCGCGGTGCGCGTGCCGCCGTCCGCCTGCAAAACATCGCAATCAAGGATCACCGTGCGTTCGCCCAACGCCTGCATGTCGACCACCGAGCGCAGCGAGCGTCCAATGAGGCGCTGGATCTCATGCGTCCGCCCCCCCACTTTGCCGCGCTCCGACTCGCGCGGGCTGCGGGTAAGCGTGGCTCGCGGCAGCATGCCATACTCCGCCGTCACCCATCCTCGTCCACTGTTCTTTAACCAGCCGGGCACTCCGGTTTCCACCGTGGCGTTGCACAGCACTCGCGTGTGCCCAACTTCAATCAGCACCGAGCCCTCGGCCATGGAAGTGTAATGGGGGGTCAGGCGCACCGGGCGCATTGCGTTGGGTGCCCGATCGTTGGGGCGGAAGAATGCTTCCGCGGATTTCTGCTGGGGGTTCATTTCCTGATTGTATGAGAGGTTCCCCTGCCATTCCCGTTTCGGTACACATCCCAATTTGGAACAACCTTCGTAAACCGTGCGGCCAACTGAAGTTACCCCAATTGGAACGCGAACACCCGTTCCTAAACGGGAATAGCGAAACCCAAAGCCCCGGCATCGCCCTTCGCTCCTCTTTCCGCAACTTGTTGCCTTCCGGGCACTTACCTTCCTCTCCCCCTCCCTCTCGCTTTGGCCCCCCATTTGCTCTAGCACCAGCACCCGACACTCCCCAAAAACTCTCGCCGTCGAGTCCGGGAAAAAGATAGAACCGAGGCCATCTTTGCGGACTAAAAGCAATCACGAGCACTCATGAACATCGCAACCAAATCATGAGCAACATGAGAAATCTAAAAAGGAGTGAAGAAATGAACTCAGGTCTGCAGTGGATGCAACCGGGCTTCCGCGTACCACTCAAAGCGTTAAGTGCCGCCTCTGTCGAGGCTTTGGCGGCTTGTGCGCGAAACCATCCTTTGCCCGGCTCGGCTTTTTCGCCTCAGCCGATGCAAGTTGGCGCAATATCGGTCGATACAAAAGGCAGGGAAGTTTCCGGCCAGAAAGGAATCTGCGTACAATGGCGATAACAGTTCCAGTTACATTTCCTCCCGTGGCAACTATGTCGCGACCCGTGGAGCGCATCGGCAAGCTTCATCTGCTCGTTGTCGACGAGGATGCCGCAATTCGTTCGGCCTGCTGCGAGATAGCGCTCGACCTCGGCTTCGTACCCCAGACCGTCGCCGGCATCGACGCTGCCCGTACCCTGCTGCGCGATCAGGGCATCGATATTCTGCTGCTCGATCTTCGCGCCCCTCTCGAAGAAGGCCTGGGCCTGCTGAACGAGATCAAAGCCCTCAACCCTGGTTTGGTCGTCGTAGTCATGACGGCGTTCGCCACCGTACCCGCCGCTGTCGAGGCCATGCGCACCGGCGCCACCGACTACCTCACCAAACCTTTTGCTATGGATGAACTGACTGCGGTGCTGGAACGCGCCGTGGAACGCATGATGGAGCGCCGAACCCTCGACGGCGAGAGCCGCCGCTTACGCGAATCCCTGCGCTCGCCTCAGGGCCTGGGCAACATGATCGGCCGCAGCCCCGAGATGGACAAACTCTATCGCATTCTGGCCAAGGTGGCCCAGAGTTCCCATCCCGTACTCATCCTGGGCGAAAGTGGTGTAGGCAAGGAACTGGTAGCCCGCTCCATTCACTCCAACGGTCCCCACGCTGACCGGCCGTTTGTACCCATCGACTGCGGCTCGCTCGTGCCCACCTTGATGGAAAGCGAACTCTTCGGCTACGTCAAAGGGGCGTTCACCGGCGCTAATCGCTCCAAAGAAGGTTTGCTCGCATCCGCCGAGGGAGGAACCGTCTTTCTCGACGAGATCGGCGAGCTGCCTCTCGACCTGCAGGCCAAACTGCTGCGCGCCCTCCAGGAAAAAGAGGTCCGGCCAGTCGGCGCCACCCATCGCGTCCCTATCAACGTCCGCATCCTTGCTGCTACCAACCGCAATCTTGCCGCCATGGTGGAACAAGGCCGCTTCCGCAAAGACCTCTACTACCGTCTCAGTGTCGTCAACCTCCGGATCCCCCCTTTGCGCGAACGTAAACAGGACATCCCTCTCTTGGCCGCACACTTCCTGGAGCGCCTGTCCCGTGAAACCGGTAACGCCCACACTCTGAGCGACGATGCCTTGCGCACTTTCGTCGAGTACGAATGGCCGGGGAATGTACGCGAACTGGAGAATTCGCTCGACCGCGCTTGCACCCTCTCCTCCGGCCCCGTCATTCACCTGGGCGATCTCCCCACCCAACTGCAAAACTTTCACCTCCAGAACCGGCGCCCTGTCGCTGTCGCCCCATCCGTGATAACTCCGATCGGCTCCTCCCGGGGACCGGTTCTTCCCTTGGCCCAGTTAGAAAAACAGGCAATTCTCGAAACCCTGCGCAAACTCAATGGCGACAAACTCCTCGCCGCCCGTTTGCTGGGCATCGGAAAGACCACCCTCTATCGCAAACTGAAGGAGTACGGTATCGGCGCTCCGGAAGCAGACGACAGCGCCCGAACCGACGGTGCTGCTTCTCCCGGACTATAGATTCGATAAATCCGACAGGCCCGCTTCCACAGCAAACCTGTCTCCCCACCGCACCTTTAAGGAGGTAGCCGTGAAATCACCGCTGCAGCATAGTGTCCTCATCATCAGTCCCATGTCCGATGCAGCCCGGATCGCCGACACCCTGAGCACAGCCCTGGGTTGCCCGGTCAAAGTAGCCGCCAACCAAAGAGCGGGGGTGACCGAACTGCGTCATCACGACTATTCCGTGGTCGTGGTGGATGACTGCACTGCCGAAGCCAATCCGGCCGCTACCGAGCTGTTATGGCAAAGTCTGGGTATGGCCGTTCCGGTGCAGATCAACTTCGCTTTTCATGGCGGTCCTCGGCTCGCCCGCGAGGTCCAGGCGGCGATTGCGCGCCGCGAGCAACAACAGGTACGGGCTATGCGAGCAGCTGCGTCGCTTCTCGAAAGCGAACTGAAATCCACCGTAACCGGGCTGCTGCTTCAATCACAACTCGCCTTGGCCGAGCCCGAGGTAACTCCAAAAGTAGCCGGCAAACTGGAACTTGTAGCAGAACTTGCCTCCAACCTCCGCCGCCGGCTCGAACACGCCCAGGCCTGAACTTCAGCTGCCACCACCCAGGTCTCCCCTCAGAGATCTGGGTGGTGGTAACCGGAGAAACATAGGCACGGGCTTTAGAATCTGGGTGAGAACTTCGCTTTTTTGTCTTTCCCCGGTCGGGACGGGCGATGTCCTGGGCTTTAAGCGCTACTGGAAAAAAAGCCCCGCAGGGACGACTGACCTTAGCCCAGGACGCTAGTCCTGGGTGGATCATGCAAGATGAGTGAGTCCCGCAGGGACGGCTGAAAATACGCCGCTACTTGACCGTGGACAATTTTCAGTCGTCCCTTCGGGACTTGTCGTGTCTGGAAAGCTCTCCCCAGGACTGCGTCCTGGGCTAAGGTCAGCCGTCCCTACGGGACTAAATACATAATCTCTGGTTCTCACGCACACTCTTTAGCCCCTGAGGACATCTCTTGTGCTGATTTGAGCGGCCCTCGGCGGCTGAAGCCGATCGGTCTTGGCGTTTAGATCTACTGGCTAAAGGCCGTACCCTTCGTAGGCGAGTTCCCACATAAACTCTTCAGCCTGCACCTACCTTTACCCTCCGCACCCGGGCCCCTCTCTACGCAACCCCTCCCACCTGCGGATTCCACCTCCGCCAAACTCTGCAGCCGCAGTCCTGCGCGCCGCTGACAGCATCCAAAAGAAGTGTTCGGAGTTGGTGTAAGCTTAAGGCGTTCTCAACGCGGCCGCCTCCGTCGATCCGTGATTCCCGCGTCACGATTCTCTGGTGGTTTGCAAGGCTTGCTGGATCGAATGGCTGCATCGTCGGTCCTGAATCGGTTTGAGATCGACCCGGGTCGCGCAAAAATTGAGTGCAATCCAAGGCTGCTCAGCATCAATTTGACAGTAACTTCGGCTCAGGCGCTGATTCAGGAAAAGCTGAAACAGTCGGGCTTGGCATGACGGCGCAGAAACCTTTGCATCAATGGAGAGAATGATGAACAAGCACACGTTATCGAGCGCAATCCACTCCACGAATGGCCACGCCGCCCGGGAGGCCACATATGCCGGAATACTTTCGTTCGCGTTGAGCGGATTGCTTTTGCTGGGCGGATGCAATAAGGGCCCGGCTCCGGCCGCTCCCGCAGCCGAACCCGCTCCCACCACCCAGGCAGCGGCGCCACCCCCCGCCGCACCAGCCCCAGCGGCTGCCGCGCAACCCGCTGTTCCAGCCCCTGCGCCTGCCCCAGCCCCCGCGCCCGCCGCTCCTCCTCCGGCGGCGATGGCTGCCGCGGCGCCCGCGCCCCCACCGCCACCGAGGCAGTACACCGTTCCTGTCGGGACGCCGATTGTGGTTCGCGTGGAGCAGACGATCACTGCTAAAAACGCCAGCGTCGGCGATAGCTTCAGCGGAGTTCTGGCCCAGTCCGTGGTTGTCCATGGCGTCACCGTCATCCGCTCAGGCGCCCCGGTCACCGGTGTGGTCACGGCCGCCAAGGGACAAGGGAGGTTCAAGGGCTCCGGAGATTTGGCGATCGCCATCAAGCGAGTCGGTGACTATCCGGTCAGCACCACTGCGTATGAGGCGGTTTCCAAAGGTAAAGGCAAACGCACCGCCGGGTTCATTGGCGGCGGCGGTGGCGGTGGAGCCCTGATTGGCGGCTTGGCTGGTGGCGGCAAAGGAGCCTTGATCGGCGGCCTGCTCGGCGCCGGTGCGGGCACTGCGGGCGCCGCTCTCACCGGCAATAAGGACATCTCCGTGCCCGCGGAAAGCGTCGTCACCTTTAAGTTAGCTGAGCCCGTGACCGTGACCAGGACTCGCGGGTAACCGCTCTCCTGTTGCGGAAGTGGGATTGCCCGCCCGCTCGAAGTGGCAGATACTTCAGAGCATAATCAGGGTTCACGGGTCATAGGGTCATAGCTGCTGATGTGCAGCCGTTCTGGAGCAACGGCTGCACGGCGGAGCTCCCTGCAATTCAGCTCCGGAGGCAGAATGGAAAGTGATCCCGCAAGCGTGGCGGAGCATAAGCACACCAACCGCTGGATGACCATGCTGGCGCTGGGCCTGCTCGCTATCTGCCTGCTCGCCTGCTTGTATATCCTCATCGGATTTCCGGCGGAGGCGCAAACCGTTGGCGGCTCAACCATCGAACCGTCCACCACCCAGGTTCCCGCCGCTCCCGTTCCCTACCAACCCAGACGGCCGATCGCCAGCTACGTAGCCCAGGCCGCGGCTCCCGCTGCCGTGCAGTCCGCACCGGCAGCTGTGCATAACGACGCGACCTCGGAGGAAATTCACTCCGAAATCAACCAGGTCCACGACCAGTTGCGCCAATCCCAGGACACCGTGCAGCAGGCCATGCAGGCCCAGCGCCGGGTCCGCACCGCTTCCGCGCTTTTTCTCGCCGTCTTCGCCATCATTGCCGCATTGATCGTCATCCAGGTCTACCAGCAGGCGCGCGCTTGGGATAAAGATGCTTCCCACGCCGTGGGGGAGGTGGAAGCTGTTTCTACCGAGCTGAAAACCCTGCGCGACGCCCGGAGCGAAGCCCGGAACTCGTTGCCTGGTTTGCTGCAGGAGGTGGGTGAGCAGCCCTTGAGCTTTCAGGAGGAGGGTAACGCCTTCTCTCCCCGCGCCCAGGCGATCATCAATGACATCGACAACCTCGCCTACGTGGGGCAGGGGCGCATTGCATTTCAGGATCTTTCCACAGGATCGGAGGCGGCGGTTTATCTGAACGGTCTGCTGCTTTCCGCGGTCGCCCATCTCTACCGCTCGGATCCGTGGACAACTCTCTCCCGTCTGGACCATTTCTTCTCCCAGATGACGCGCTTCCCCGATGCAGTGGAGCGGCGGCGCATTGCCCAGGCGTATTCCTACCGGGCGCTGGCCGGTTACATGGTGCTGGAGGCTCAGGACCGGGAACCGTCCTGGCAACGGAAAACCGAACGAGTCCAGCTCGAATCTCTTTCCAAACAGGCGTTTGCCGACATCGCCCACGCTGCCTCGGTGGATCCCGAGTGGCGCCATACCTCTTATGTCGAAGCCTTGCTATGCAGCCGATTTTACGTTCCGGAGGAAACTGCCGACAACAGCTCCCGCAGCGACCTCTTTGTCCGTGGCCTGCGCCGCGCAGTGAGTCTTTACAAAGGATTGATCGAAGAACGATCCTATCGCGGCCCCGCGCGCCGCAACCTGGCACGCTGCCTGAAGCGAATCGCGGAGCAGACTGGGGAGAAAAGTGATTTCTCCGATTTCGGCTACGGCTTGAACGCTTTCCCCACGGACGAGGAATTGGCCGATGAGGCACTCGCTGCTCGCCAGCCCGTTTCCCAGGACCGCTTCTTATGGCAATGGCTGCTGGGCGACGACGAATTGTTCGCCAACGTGGAGCGCCTCAACCTGGCCGAATACCGCGCCTTCTGGATCCGCATGCTGGATACGAAAGTCCATCTTAGAAACTGGAGAGCCGATCTGGCGGAGCTGCAGCGAATTCGGCCGGCCATGCGAGAGTGGAGCGTCCAATTGCTGCAGGCTGAACCCCCCATCACCCTTTCCAACGCCATCTCCCGCCGTCAGGAGCGCTTCGACAGCCCCGCGTCGGGAGCCTGATGCTTATGCAAAGAGCCCGGGCGTAGCCTAAAAGTTACTAACATACAAGCTGGCAATTCGACCCTCTCCTTCGTATCATAAAAGGGCGCCTATCGTGGATGGGCTAGCAACTTGAAGGAGACATCGATGACTACCAAGAGCGTGGAAGCGCCAAACGGGACCGTCAAACGCCGCAAACCGGCCGCCAAAAAGCAGACCCCCGCAGTAGCAGCCCCGGCACCGGCTCCAACCCGGGAGGAGATTGCTCGCTTGGCAGAGAAGTACTGGGCCGAACGCGGCTGGCCCGAGGGTTCGCCCGAGCAGGATTGGCTGCGCGCTGAAAATGAACTCAAGAACGCCTCGTAACTGTGCGGGGAGGCCCTGCCTTCCCCTGTTCCTGTGTCCTCGTGTCATCTCCGCAGCAGCCAGTTCCGCAGTCAAGATGTGCCAGGACGAGCCGGAACAGTGCTCGGACGAGACCCAGTCGGCTGGTGCTCTGTCTGCGCTACACCGCCCGTAACAAACCAGGAAATACGGCCAGCGATACCCGGGTCTTGACAGCGAAAGCCTGACCGCGTCAAGCTGCCTCGGAGGGTTAAGCTACGGGCTTCAGCCCGTACAAATCCCTGGCAACTTTTTTCGGCCTTTAGGCCCTGAGGTACGTCTTCATCTCTGCCGGTTCTTGGCAGCCGTTTTCTATCATGGGCCCTCATGACTGGAAGGGGATGGTCTCCTGACCTGCCGAAAAATAGCGCCACGCGTACACAAATTTTCGGCAACCTGTAACACTCTCCCCTGTCCGGTCACACTTCGGTGATCTTGGAATTTCACGATGTTGAGCGATACTTAACACCAGGGAAAAAGCAGACGGTTTCGCTCTTCCTCGCTGTGCTTTTTTGTAGTCTTTTCTGCCTAACGTCTTGTTACTCATGAAAAACGAAGTGCTCGACATTCTGATACTTGGCCTGCTCGTGGTGTTGTTCGCCTCGATCTATCGCAAACGTGCGTCCGCACGCCTGCGCTACTGGGTCATCGGTTGGATCCTGGTCCTGCTGCATTTCGCGGCGCTTCTGCTGCCGTCTGCATCGGTTCATGCGCAGGAGGTGGTCGATAGCCTCAGCCTGAGCGCCTTGCTGCTTTCCGGCTTGTGCTTTCTTTTCTCCGCCTCGGCTATCTTCCAGTCTCCGGCAGGCAGAGCTTTGGCCGGATTAGGCATTGGGGTGCCGGCGCTCTTTTACACCAACTATCTGATCTGGGGTGGCGCGCAAACCTGGGCCCTTTACCTGGCGACCGCCATCTGCTGCTCGGCCGGTGTGATTCTGCCCTGGAAATTGTGTCGCGGCCGCAGCCGGGTGTGGGCCGTCATCACTGTGGCCTTTGTCGCGAGCGGCACCCTCACTGCCGTTTCCATAGCCCGGCATCAGCCGGACTACGGCATTTCCGCGTTCCTCTTTGAAATTTTTCTCACCTTCGCCGCCCTCTATTGGTTCGATTTCCGCCGGACCTCGACCGGCGTGCTCACCTCGATTCTCGGATTGGTGGCCTGGGCTGCCGTGTTTCCCGTCGGGTTGATTTGCGATTACTTCCTACAGGCTGGGCAGATTCCCGCGGAGCTGTGGAATGTGCCCAAGTATTTCGTCGCGTTCGGCATGATCCTGACCATGCTGGAGGATGAGTTCCTGGCCGTCGGGCGCGCCACGGAACACTATCGTTTGCTCTTTGCCGCCAACCCGCACCCTATGTGGGTGCATGATCCTGAGAGCTTGCGCATTCTCGAGGTCAATGACGCCGCTGTGACCCACTACGGCTACTCTCGTGAAGAATTTGTCAGCATGACCCTGTCCGATTTGCGCCCCACTGAAGACGTGGAAGCAATTTTGCGGGAAAATTCCACTACCAATTCCACCAAGCTGACCGGCCCCTGGCGCCATCGGCGCAAGGATGGCTCCTATATCCAGGTCGACATGGCGTCCCACATCATCGACTTTCAGGGGCGGAAATGTAGTTTCGTGCTGGTGCAGGACGTCACCGACCGGCAGCAGTTGCACGAGCAGCTGGTTCACCAGGCACACCACGACCTGCTGACAGGCCTCCCCAATCGCCTCTTGCTCGAAGATCGCATGCAGCAAAGCCTGGCCCAGGCCGCCCGCTATGGCCAACAAGCCGCCGTCCTCTGTCTGGACCTGGATCGCTTCAAGCAGATCAATGACAGCTTCGGCCACGCCACCGGTGACCTGTGCCTGCAGCAGGTGGTCAGCCGGGTGTCTGCCCGGTTACGCGCCGTGGATACTTTTGCCCGCACGGGCGGAGACGAATTTGTCATTATCCTGGGCGAGCTGTCCAACCGGCATAGTGCCTTGATGGTCGCGCGCAGCGTTCTCGAGAGCATCAATAAACCGATCGAAGTCGACGATTTTTCCTTCGACGTCTCCGCCTCGATCGGTATTTCGATGTATCCCGAAGATGGCACCGACGCGGCTCAGCTCCGCCGGCTGGCCGACGCCGCCATGTATCGTGCCAAGCAAGCGGGGGGAGCCCAGTTCCTGATGGTCTCCAGCCAAAGCGGCTCCGCCGATGAGGTCACCGAGTTGGAGCGGTTCATGCGCACCGCTCTGAAAGACGATGGCCTGGAACTCTTCTACCAGCCGCAATACTCTATGGCCGGTAATCTCTGCGGCCTGGAAGCGCTGTTGCGCCTGAACCATCCGCAACTGGGTACCGTCGCTGCCGATCGCTTCCTGCCCATTGCGGAAGAGCGTGGCCTGATCGTTCCCTTAGGCAACTGGGTCCTGGACGAGGTATGCCGCCAGAGCATGGAGTGGAAAAATCAGCAGCTTATGCCGCTGCGCATCTCGTTTGCAGTCTCTCCACTGCAATTTCTGCACTCTGACTTCTCCGCCCGGGTGCTGAGTGCTGCCGCACAGCGCGGCCTCGATCCGAAGCTGCTCGAATTGGTCGTCAGCGAGAGCACCGTCATGCGCAACCGCCCGGAGGTTGCTTCCCAGATGCGCAGTCTGGCCGCCCTGGGTGTGCACTTTTCCGTCGCCGGCTTTGGCAGCAGCTATTCCTGCCTCAGCCACCTGCATCAGCTGCCCGTCAGCACCCTCAAGATCGACTGCTCCTTCGTCGAGCGTATCTCCGATCCCAACGGCACCTACACCATCGTCCAGGCCATCATTGCCCTGGCCCACAGCCTCGGCTTCAAGGTGGTCGCCGAAGGAGTGGAGCGCAGCGATCAGCTGGAATGCCTGCGCACGCTAAGTTGCGATTTCGTACAGGGGCTTCTTCTCGCCCCGGCTCTGCCGGCCGCGAATCTAACCCGCTATTTCGCGGCCGCCAGCTCCCCCGTCGTCAGACCCTCGCGGCGCGTATCCTGAGGCCTCGCGCTACGGCGCGGTGATCGCCCCGCACGCGATCCGTCCCCCGGCATTTCCCGTGGGGTCGGTCATCATATCGTCGGCCTTTTCGTGAATAATGAATGCCGTGCCGCCGTTCGCGAAGACCGAGTTCTTCGCGTCTTTCTTCAAGGAAATGCTTTGCGTCACGAAACTGATGTGGTCCGTCCCGTCCGCCATCACCTGCAGGTTCATCGGCATGTCCCCGGCGTGAGGGCCCTTGGGGTTCTTGGTCCCATGCTCTTTGCTGTCGGGATTAAAATGGCCGCCGGCAGTCTTGAAATCCGGTCCATCGCATTTCGCGCTCGCATGCACATGGATGGCGTGCTCCCCTTCGGGAAGGTTCTTCAAATCCAGCTTGACCTTCACCCCACTGCCTGCGGGAGTCAGCAGGGCCGTTCCCGCATCCTGGCCATCGCTGGTCTTGAAGTCCACTTCCAAACCCTTGTTCTTGTGCATCGCCGCCGGCGCCGACAGTGCCAACAAAGCCGGTAGCGCTACTATGCATACTCTGTGCAATCTGGTCATTATTTCCTCGCGTCCTGGCCGGGGATTCCGGCGCACCGCTAGCATAACCGATCTGCAGATCTCTACTTGTAAACTTCCTTTACGTAACCATCACGGCGCCGTATATTTCGTCCGATAACGATCTAAGCTGCCTGTTATCAAGGTAATGCACATCAAGTGTTATGTACGCCCGGAATCGCTGAACCTAGAGTGATAACAACACTCCAGAGAGCGGGCGCGCCCATGGTTCCTCGTATTTTGATCATTGACGATGAAGCTGACATCCGTGAAGTGACCGCACTCAGCCTGGAAACTATTGCCGGCTGGCAGGTCATTCTGGCCCCGTCAGGAGCGCAAGGCATTCGTCGCGCTTCGCTCGAACAACCTGACGCCATCTTGCTCGACGTCATGATGCCTGACATCGATGGCCCGACCACCTATCAAATCCTGAAACAAAACGGCAACACCGCGCACATTCCGGTCCTTCTGCTCACCGCAAAAGTCCAGGGCCAGGACCGCCGTAAGCTGGAAGACCTGGGAGCTGCCGCCATCCTCTCCAAACCCTTCGACCCCCTCACTCTGGCCGACCAGATCTCGGAAATCCTGGGCTGGGAACGAGGCGGTGAATACAAGGCCGGGCCCTCGACCGCTGTTACCCTCGCCGGCGACTGATCGCTTGCCAACACGCGAACTCGATCGATAGGGCTCCTACTCGACCATCACTGTTCAGGGTGCCCCATTCAAGCCCGCTTTTGGCTTGAGTGGGCAAGGATGCCAGCGCCCAACGTCCTTGTCACTAAGGGTGAAGCGAGGGACCTGCAGTTCAGCGGACCTTTTCCTGTAGAAGCCCTTCGACTCACTGCGAACCCCAGCCTCACCTAACTAAGTCGTAGGCCGCGGCTTGACCGCCAGGAACACCGGCGGCAATGGAGTGCCATTGATATCCGTGAGTTTCGGGTCGAGCTGCTTCGTATCCAGCAGCGTCGTGGTATCGATCACGTGCAACTGGTTGTCCCCCGTCGTCCCGGCAAAAAACAGCGTATTGTCCGGCGAGAAGATCCCCGCCACCGGTGCAATCGCCTTGCCGGAGAGGGTGACGCTGCTCAGCGTGCCCGCGGCACCCGCCGTGGTGGAGGGTTTATAAACCGGCAACAGGGCGCCCCCCGCAGGCGGCGCCGTCGCTGCGCTCCCATAGGTTACGTAGGCTTCGAGGGAGTTGGTCGCCGCCACCACCTCGTTGATGTTGGTAATCCCATACGCCCCCAGGGAGAGCTGGTTCACCACCGGGGCTGGATTAAACGTAATCCCCGTGGTCTGCCCACTCCCATTCGTCGGACACGCGTTGATGGGGACCGTAATCGAAAGATCCGTTAGCGTCGCCGGGCTCGCCGATGCGCCAATGATGTGCCTTCCATCCGTGGTCGAGGCCACGTGATCCGAGATCGCGGCCACCGTAGCTGCTTCCGGATAATTCACTACCGGCTGCACCGTGGTTTCCGGGCACTCTCCGTAAGCCGAGGTCGTCGCTCCGGAGAGAAACACCGCCGCAGCCGGAATGGTAACCGCGAGATCGGGCGAGCAGAACATGTTGTAGGTATTGTTGGGGTTCGCCGTGGTGTTAGGCGGATAGCTCGTCGGGTCCTGGGGAATAGGGCTGGTGGTGTTGGTCGCCGGGCACGTGCCGGTGCCGGGTGTCGCCTGATTGGTAGGCAGGGGTTCGACCGACCACCCGGTGAAGTTGTTGTGAATGTACAGAACGCCATTGCCCACGATGTAGACCGTCTGGCCATCCGGGGTAAACGCAGCCTTCTGCCCGATGCCCGCGAACGAGGTATAGGACCCGGACGACGGTGCGTACAGGTAAAGAATGCCCCGCAGCTGATCGTTCACCACCACCGTGGAGTTGGTAGGCGACACCGCAAGCACGATCCCCGGCACGTTCGGAACCTCCGACGCCAGGCTGTTGGTGCTCGCGGTAAAGGTCATCAGCTCTTTATAGCTGCCGAAATAGAGCGTCGTGCCTGTGGGATCCAGAACCATGGAATTGGGGGAATAGGGCAACTTGATCTGGTTGCCCACCGTTCCGGTGGAGTAATCGATGGGCACGAAGTACGGCGACCCCGGGCTCGCTACCCAGACATAGTTGCTGTTCTTGCCCGGAGAGGCAATCTGCACAAAGTTGCTCAGCACCGGAACACCCGTACCCAAAGTGCCCATCACATTGATCGGGGCGGGATTGCAGGTGGTCGGCTGGCAGATGGCGGTGATCGCCGAATTTGAGGGAAAGGACGCTGTGACCGCGCCGGTCGAACTAACGGCAATACTCCCCGGATTCGTGGATACGTAGCTGAGCGCCAATCCATTGATGGTGTTGCCATTCGTATCCGTCACCGTCGCGGTGAGCGCCAGGGGAGTATTCAGCGTGACGCTGGCACTCGTGGGGTTGGTGGTGGCTGAGGCCACAGAGAGCTTAATGCTGGCTGGCGGGCAGGTATAGAAATAGCCCGCGTTGCTGCTGGTCTGAGCGATGGTGCCGGTGATCAGCGTAGAGCCGGGAGCCTGTGCCGTGGCGACGCCATTCTGGTCGATGGTAACCACGCCCGCACTGGCCGATGCGTAAGTAATATGACCGATTAACGCGTTACATTCGGGAACCGTGGCCGCACTCCCGTCGGTCGGCGCCGGCGAGCACAGGAGAACCGGTTGACCGGTAGGTATCGTTGGGCTCGGGCATTGACCGGAGATCCCGGTCGACGAGCAATACGCGGTAGCGTCCAACTGCCTGGTCTGGCCCTGGGACAGACACTGCGGCGCGCTCGTATTCCCAGTCGTCGGACCCTGGATGGAAATGCTGGTCAGCGGAGGATGGGAGTACACCGCCACCTGGTTACTGGTAAACCCAGCCGCGCTGGCGGTCATATACGCAACGCCCGTCTTGTTGGTAGGTAGGCAGGTGGTGTAGTCAGCGACTGCGGGGGTGTGAAGATTCCAGGTCCCGCCGCACACAGCGCCCGTCGGCGATACATCCGCGATGGTCCGGTCAGACGTGCCGTAGGTATAACTGCCCACCGACGCCGAGCTGCCCTTGCAGTCCTGCGCCGAAGGAGCCTGCAGCTGCGAAGTTTGCGAGAACGCTACCGATAAACCCGTGGTCTGAGGCTGCAAAGCAATAGAGACTGGTTGGCCAACCGTGTAGCCGAACCCTACGCCGTTGCAATAGTTGGAGTTTTTGTTCGCACAGCCCTGAAGCGAAAGACCCACGGGAACGGTAAGAAGAAGCAAAACCACAAAAGTCAAAAACCGCTGCATGAAACCTCCCCGCCGGGTGTCGCCGATCCCAGCGGTTGATGAACTACGAAAGCGAATCTCCGGCACAAATATCCCGGAGCCGCCGTCTTTCCTGTGGCTCGTCCGCGAGGAAAAGCCACGCCTTGCGCATTTCGGTGGTGCCTCAGCAATCGAAGATCGCTCGCCTGCCTGACTTGTTCCACCAACCAGCTCTGCTCCAGGCTGACTCTCCATTCATGGGAGCGCGACTGTGCGTTGCCTGATCGCCGGCACCGTGGACACCGCTTCGATGCGCGTGCAGAGTTGTGCGTGGTCAACGTCCTAAGTGTAGAAGGGACTGCGCCATGAGGCAACAGGCGGCCATTCGCTCTTTTCGCAAGGCGTCAACCCAAGCCACAGAACTCTACGCAGCTTTCCGCCAAAGAAAGCTGCTCGTAACCGCCGTTAGAGGGTTCATGGTATTGCGAAAAGTGCATCAGCTCTGTGGTGGCATGTATTGTTCGAACCACGCCAGGGCCCGCGCCAGCACATCCCGGCGATGCTGCGGCGAGTTGAAACGATGACCCTCGTCCGGGTAAACCACCAGCTCGGTGGGCACATGCTCCGCCCGCAACGCATGCCAGAATTCGAACGACTGCGGCGCCGGGCACTCCCCGTCCCGGTCGCCCACCACCACCAGGGTAGGCGTCTTGACGTTGCGGATGAAGTCGATGGCCGAGCTCTTGGCGTAGACCGCGGGGTTCTCATACACCGAAGCGCCGAAGAACGGAGTCATCCACTGGTCAATGGAATTTTCCCCGTAGTAGCTCTGCCAGTTGGCAATCCCTGCCCCAGCCACAGCTGCGTGAAAGCGTTGCGTCTGCGTGACCGCGAACATGGTCATGAACCCCCCGTAGCTCCACCCCGTCAGCCCAATCCTTTGCTGATCGATAGGAAACTTTGCGCTTACCGTGTCCACGCCGGCCAGGATGTCCCGCAGATCTCCGTAGCCAAAATCCTTACGGTTCGCCTGCGTGAACGCTTCACCCTCTCCATAGCTGCCGCGAGGGTTAGGCATGAGCACAAAATAATCCAGGGCCGAAAAGGCAATCGGGTTGTAGCCCAGGTCCGGCCAGCGCGGCTGCACCGCACTCGATGGACCGCCGTGCACACTCACAATCATTGGGTACTTCTTGTTCGGGTCGTAGTGTGCCGGGTACAGCAGCCATCCCTGGACCGGGAACTTGTCGCTCGTCCATTCCAGTGAAGCGGACTTGCCCCAAAGCGGCTTGAGCTCGTCGTTGTAGTGCGTGATCGCATGCCCCGGCGCGTGCTGGTCGCCCAGGTAGACCTCCGGCGGTTCCGCGAAGGTGCTCTTGATGTAAGCGATGTTTCGATGCTGGTCCAGGGAGAGGCTCTGTTCCAGCCCTCCATCGCTCACCGAAGCGGGAAAAGTCTGCAGCGCCGTGTTCTTCCCCGAATCAGGGTCGATCGTACCGATCTCTACCGCTCCGGACTTGCTCCATGACACCAGTAATCGAGGTTGGGCGTCAGCCAGCCAATGAATCCAGACGGCGCTCTCGTCTGATCCCGGGGTCACATCCCTCGCCTCCCCACCTTTCGCGGAGACCATATATATGTCTCCACCGGTGGCTCCCTGGTCGCTCATCAGTCCGCCAATAAAGGCGATCTTGCTGCCATCCGGCGACCAGCGCGGTACCGCGATCTGCAGACCATGGAGCGAACCTGCGGCGTGTTCCGGGTCGAGGATCGCGTGCGCTTGCCCGTCCGTTAGCGGCTGGGTATAGAGCTGAGCCACCCACCAGTTGTTCTCTCCCGGCGGCGCCGCGGCGACAAAGGCGAGCTGCCGGGAGTCCGGCGCCCAGTCATATTCAAAGACGTGCAGCCCTGCCGGGCTGACCTGGCGGAACTCCCCCGATGCCGCCTCAATCACGCCAACCCGTTGAATTTCCAGTCCCTCCACCCCGATCACCCCAGCCGGGGGCTTCATCGGGGCAAGGGCCCCTGCCGGCCGCGTGGCGCCTTCAATATAGAGGCTGCCGATATGCAGCCCGTCCGGAGAGAAGGCCAGGCTGGTAATGCCACCGTGCAGGTGGGTTAGCCGCCGGGCCGAACCTCCGCTAGACGCCGGGTTCGCAACGTAGACATCCAGCTGGTCCGAGGAATTCGATGGGGCGTTGCAATCAGAAGTAAAAGCGAGCGATTTGCTGTCCGGCGACCACGCCAGGTCCTCTTCCATGCAGGCAGCCCCGGTCCCGGCCGTCAAGCGCCGGGGATGAGAAGGATCCGCAGTGGGAGCAACCTGGATCTCAATCCCTGCTTGCCCATCCACCGCCCACGCAATCATCTGGCCGTCGGGCGACAACGCAACCTGGCGAATCTTGCGCGTCTTCTCCAGTTCCTCGATCAAGCTGCCAATGCGCGGATCGGGAGGCGTGGCAAAAGCGGCTGCACTCCGCGTGATCATCAACGCAATTAAAATTGCGCCGCACGCGGGCGCGAGCCCGCGCCGGGAGCGCGTAAACAGGGGGGTTGGAAGCTGCGCAAACATTAGCAGGGATGCTAGCACACCCCCCATCCGTGGAACTTCGGCTGCCCGGCCAGCAAATCGAATCCCGAAGGGACGGCTGAGCTTAGCCCAGGACGCAGTCCTGGGTTACGATGGCTCTTTCACTAATCCTGAAGGGACGGCTGAAACGGGGCAGGAAGGCCTCGCGGGCCGTTCTAATCCGGTCCCAGGAACCACTTCCCTGGGAGCTACTGCCCTAAATCCACCCCAACATTGACGCCGGCCGCCCCTCTTGGTATCTTAAAAAGGTTCCGCATTAGCCAGTAAAGTGCGTGCTTGAACGATGTGCTGTGGCATTCCGCAGCAAGGCGCTCTGCAACACTGGCAGTAATACTTTGCGGCCCACTCATCAGGGTCCCTCAAAACGCTCGCGTGATGTAGGGAAACAATCGCATCGGCCTTTGCGACACCTTCCACCTGGGAAGGCTATGCGGGCCGGAACTTCGAAACGGAACTGGCTTCTTTCTAGTGCCCGGTTTTCCGGTGCCTGATCCGGCACGAGGGGTAGTAGCGCGTGAGCGCCATCCTCTTCGGCTGAATCCAGAGAGAAACGCGCGGTCACCGTCGATGTTCTGTCTAGGCTTGTAACAGGCAGGGGGCAGCAGCCGCTGGCTCGTGCACCGGTAAACGCCAGGTTCAGGCGTCGTTCCGGTGATGTGCGGCAAACGGGTGTTTTGCGTAGTTTTTAAGGAGTCAAGGTTTGCCTACATTCAGTCAGCTCGTGAGAAAAGGCCGCGTTGCGGCGCGCTACAAGACGGCTTCACCTGCACTGCAGGGTTCGCCCCAACGGCGCGGTGTCTGCACCCGTGTCTACACGCAAACCCCCAAGAAGCCGAACTCGGCGCTGCGTAAGGTCGCCCGCGTTCGCCTGACCAACGGTGTGGAAGTCACCACCTACATCCCCGGCATCGGCCACAACCTGCAGGAGCACTCGATCGTGCTCATCCGCGGCGGCCGTGTGAAGGATCTGCCCGGTGTGCGCTATCACGTTGTGCGCGGCACCCTCGATTCGGTCGGCGTCGCCAACCGCAAGCAGAGCCGCTCCAAGTACGGCGCCAAGCGCCCCAAGACCACGGCTGCTAAGTAGTCCAGCCAGCACTCAAAGTAGAAGGGAACTATGCCGAGAAAAGGACATATCGCGAAACGGGAAGTGGCTGCTGACCCGGTTTATAACTCATCCCTGGTGACGAAGTTCGTCAACTCGATGATGTGGGACGGCAAGAAGTCGACCGCCCAAGGCATCTTCTACCAGGCCATGACCAACCTGGAGCAAAAGGGCGGAGACGAAGCCTTGAAGCTGTTCAAGAAGGCCGTCGAGAACTGCAAGCCCCTGCTCGAAGTCAAGACCCGTCGCGTGGGCGGCGCCAATTACCAGGTGCCGATCGAAGTCAATCCCGAGCGGCGGACCTCGCTCGCCATCCGCTGGCTGGTTACCTACGGCCGGGCCCGGGGTGAAAAGGGCATGATCGACAAGTTGACCAGCGAGTTGCTGGATGCGGCCAATGGCCGCGGCGCTGCGATGAAGAAGAAGGAAGACGTTCATCGCATGGCGGAAGCAAACAAGGCGTTTGCCCATTACCGCTGGTAAGTAGTAACGACATAAGGGCCCAATACCGCAAGGTAGCGGGCGTAAACCAGAGCAGCAAGAAGAATCGCGAGTCTAACGTCTCGCGCGAGAGTGAGAGAATACCGTGCCTCGTCAAGTACCACTGGATCGTTGCCGGAATATCGGAATCATGGCGCACATTGACGCCGGAAAGACTACAACGACGGAGCGCATTCTGTTTTACACCGGGATCACCCACCGCATCGGCGAAGTGCACGAAGGCACCGCGACGATGGACTGGATGGAACAGGAGCAGGAGCGCGGCATCACCATTACATCGGCGGCCACCACCTGCACCTGGCGTGACATCCGGATCAATATCATCGACACCCCCGGCCACGTGGACTTTACCGCCGAGGTCGAGCGCAGCCTGCGCGTGCTCGACGGTGCGGTCGCCTGCTTTGACGCCGTGCACGGCGTGGAGCCGCAATCGGAGACCGTGTGGCGCCAGGCAGACAAGTACGGCGTACCGCGCATTTGCTTCATCAACAAGATGGACAAGATGGGCGCTGATTTTGAGCATGCCATCGACACCATCCGTAAGCGGCTGAACGCCCGCCCGGTAGCGATTCAAATCCCCATCGGCCAGGAAGCTGCCTTCAAGGGCGTCATTGACCTGATCGAGATGCGTGCCATTCTGTGGCACGACGAAACCATGGGCGCCAAGTACGACGTCGAAGAGATCCCCGCGAACCTGCTCAAGAAGGCCGAAGCCTTCCGCATGCAGCTGGTCGAATCCGTGGCCGAGAACGACGACGAAATGCTGCACAAGTTCCTCGAAGGCGAAACTCCGACCGCTGCTGAGCTGCGCAAAGCGCTGCGCGGGGCCACCATCGGAATGAAGCTCTTCCCGGTGCTGTGCGGCAGTGCGTTCAAGAATAAGGGTGTGCAGACGCTGCTCGATGCGGTGGTCGAGTATCTCCCCAGCCCGCTCGATGTTCCTCCGATCGAGGGCCACAATCCCGACAACATGGAAGAGGTCATCCTCCGCCATGCTGACGACACTGAGCCTTTGACCGCGCTCGGCTTCAAGATCATGACCGACCCATTCGTCGGCCAGTTGATTTTCGTACGCCTCTATTCCGGGCACCTCAAGACAGGCGACACCGTGCTCAACCCGCGTACCGGCAAGAGCGAGCGTATCGGCCGCCTGCTTAAGATGCATGCCAACAAGCGGGAAGAGATTGTTGAGATCTATGCCGGTGACATTTGCGCCTGCGTAGGACTCAAAAACCTGGTCACCGGCGACACCATCTGCACCGACAAGTCTCCGATCGTGCTGGAGTCGATTGACTTTCCGGCTCCGGTCATCCACGTTGCCGTGGAACCGAAGACCAAGGCCGATCAGGAAAAGATGGGCATGGCGCTGGCGAAATTAGCTCAGGAAGATCCCACCTTCAAGGTCCACACGGATCCTGACTCCGGCCAGACCATCATCAGCGGCATGGGCGAGTTGCATCTCGAAATCATCGTCGACCGCATGATGCGCGAGTACAAGGTGGAAGCGAACGTAGGTAAACCCCAGGTCGCCTACCGCGAGACCATTCGCAAAAAGGCCGAGGCGGAAGGCAAGTACATCCGCCAGACTGGTGGTTCGGGCAACTACGGTCACGTAAAGATCCGGGTAGAGCCCAACGAGCCCGGTAAGGGCTTCGAGTTTGTTAACGACATCAAGGGTGGCGTGGTTCCCAAGGAGTACATCAAGCCGACCGAGCAGGGCATTCGAGAAGCTCTGCAGGGTGGCGTGCTGGCCGGCTACGAAATCGTCGACGTAAAGGCGACCTTGTACGACGGCAGCTACCACGATGTCGACTCCAACGAAATGGCATTCAAGATTGCCGGTTCGATGGCGTTCAAGGAAGCAGCCCGCAAGGCGACACCGGTGTTGTTGGAGCCGGTGATGTCGGTCGAAGTCGTGGTTCCCGAGGAGTACATGGGCACCATCATCGGCGACCTTAACTCCCGCCGTGGCCGCATCGAGGGCATGGAGCATCGTGCCGGATCGCAGGTCATCAAGGCCAATGTGCCGTTGAGCGAAATGTTTGGCTATGCCACCCACATGCGCTCCTCGACCCAGGGCCGGGCCAACTACTCGATGCACTTCAACCGTTATGAAGAAGCGCCCCGGTCGGTCTCGGAAGAGATCATTGGCCGTAACCAAGGCAAATAACCAAAAGATTTAGCAGGAGAGGGACGAGATGGCGAAGGAAAAGTTTGACCGGTCCAAACCGCACGTGAACGTGGGGACGATTGGGCACATCGATCACGGCAAGACGACGCTGACGGCGGCAATCACGAAGGTATTGTCGAAGCACAATCCGAAGATCCAGTTTCGTTCGTTTGATTCGATCGACAACGCGCCGGAAGAGCGGGAGCGCGGCATCACGATTGCCACCGCGCACGTAGAGTACGAGACGGCCAACCGTCACTACGCGCACGTCGATTGCCCCGGCCACGCGGACTACATCAAGAACATGATCACCGGTGCGGCACAGATGGATGGAGCAATCCTGGTGGTGGCGGCGACCGACGGTCCCATGCCCCAAACCAAGGAGCACGTTCTGCTGGCCCGCCAGGTAGGCGTGCCCTACATCGTGGTGTTCCTGAACAAGTGCGACGCAGTCGAAGACGAAGAACTGACCGACCTGGTGGAGATGGAAGTTCGCGAACTGTTGTCGAAGTACAACTTCCCCGGTGACGACGTGCCGGTGATTCGCGGCTCGGCCCTGGGTGGGTTGAACGGCGAAGCGCAGTGGGAAGCCAAGATCGACGAGTTGATGGATGCGGTGGACAAGAACGTACCCCTGCCGGCGCGCGCCATTGACCAGCCGTTCCTGATGCCGATTGAAGACATCTTCTCCATTTCCGGCCGTGGCACGGTGGTGACGGGCAGGATCGAGCGGGGCAAGATCAAGGTCGGTGAAGAAGCCGAAATTGTCGGCTTCCGCGACACCCGCAAGACCGTCGTGACCGGCGTCGAAATGTTCAAAAAGCAGTTGGATGAAGGACTTGCCGGCGACAACGCGGGTCTTCTGCTGCGCGGTATCGCCAAGGAAGACGTGGAGCGCGGCATGGTTCTGGCCAAGCCTGGCTCGATCACCCCGCACACCAAGTTCAAGGGCGAGATCTACGTTCTGAGCAAGGAAGAAGGCGGCCGTCACACCCCGTTCTTCAACGGCTACCGGCCCCAGTTCTACTTCCGCACGACGGACGTAACCGGGACGGCGAAGCTGCCGGAAGGCACAGAAATGGTGATGCCGGGCGACAACGTACAGCTGGAAATCGAGCTGCACACCCCGGTAGCGATGGAAAAGGGTCTGCGTTTTGCCATCCGCGAAGGCGGACGCACCGTGGGCGCCGGTACCATCAGCGAAATCATCAAGTAACTCAGTGAGTATCCACCGCACCTGCTGAGGGTGGCCCATTCAAGCCCGCAGTTGGCTTGAGTGGGCAGGTGGCCCAAACAGTTATCGGATCGTGGCACGAAGGGATTTGAGATGGTAGGACAGAGAATTCGCATTCGACTCAAAGCGTACGACTATCGCGTACTTGATACCTCGACCGGTGAGATCGTCGAAACAGCAAAGCGCACCGGCGCCCAGGTCGCGGGTCCCATTCCGTTGCCTACGGTAAAGAACAAGTACTGCGTGCTGCGTTCCCCGCACGTGGACAAGAAATCGCGCGAGGCCTTCGAAATCCGCACCCACAAGCGGCTGATCGATATTCTCGAGCCCACGCAGCAGACCATTGACGCGCTGATGAAGCTGGATCTTCCGGCCGGCGTCGATGTTGAAATCAAGGCATTCGAGAAGTAAGGAGAGCACCATGTCGGTGACAGGGATTCTGGGCAAGAAGATCGGGATGACGCAGCTGTTCGATGACAAGGGTGAAGTACACCCAGTCACCGTGCTGCAGGCGGGGCCCTGCGTAGTGACCCAGCTGAAGACGCTGGCCGGCGACGGCTACAGCGCCGCGCAGATCGGCCTGATTGAGTTTGTGAAGGGTGGCAAGGTGAACAAGCCGATGGCTGGTCACTTCGCCAAGAACAACGTTCCGCCGGTCAAGCTGATGCGCGAAGTGCCTCTCGAACAGGTGCCCGCCGACAGCGAAAACGGGGCGCTCAAAGCTGGCGACAAGGTCCTGGTCGACATTTTCGAAGACGCTAAGTACGTCGACGTGATCGGCACCAGCAAGGGCCGTGGATTTGCCGGCGTCGTGCGCCGCCATCACTTTGGCGGTGGACCGAAGGCCCACGGACACATGTTCCAGGTGCAAGGTTCGATCGGTGCTTCCTCGTTTCCGTCGCGCGTGTTTCCCGGCCAACGTATGCCAGGGCACTTCGGAGCGAAGCAGATCACCGTCCGCAACCTGCGCATTCGCGGTATCGATCTGGACGAGAACCTGTTGATGGTCGAGGGCGCTATCCCCGGTCCTCGCGAGGGATACGTCATGATTTCCAAGTCCAAGGCGCCCCCGCGTGAGCGTCGTGGCTTTGGCGGCGGGGGCACAGTCGATCCGTTGAAGGCCTCGAAGAAGGCTTCCGGTGGCAAGCCCTCAGGCGGCAAGAAGAAGTAAGACGGTTGTACCTTCGTCAATGTAAGGAACTGCATATGGCACACATTGATGTAGTGAATCTGGGTGGAGAGACAGTAGGCTCGCTGGAACTGGCGGACGAAGTATTCGCGCCGGAACAGATCAACGAGGCCCTTCTCTGGGAAGCAGTGAAGCACTATCGTGCTGCGCTGCGGCAAGGCACCGCCGCCACCAAGAACAAGAAGCTGGTCTCCGGTTCTGGCAAGAAGTTGTGGAAGCAAAAAGGCACCGGCCGCGCCCGCGTAGGCTCGGTACGTTCGCCCATCTGGCGCCACGGCGGCACGGTTCACGGACCTCAGCCCCGCAGTTACGATTACGCCTTCCCCCGCAAGAAGCTGCTCGGCGCTCTGCGCGCCGCGCTGGCCTCTAAGCTCGCCGACGGCAAGCTGACCGTGGTCGAAAGCCTGGAACTGGCCGACGCCAAGACCAAGGCCTATCGCGCGGCGCTCGATAAGCTCGACGCCAAGCGGACGACTCTGCTGGTAGAGGGTGGCCAGGAACCAGGCCGCAAGCTGCTACTCGGATCGCGCAACCTCGATCGCGTCGAGTTGAAGCTCACCAAGGAAGTGCACCCCTACGATCTGCTCCGCTACGAGCGCGCCATTTTCTCCCGCGCCGCCATCGAGCAATTGCAGGAGACCTTGAAGAAAACAACTTCCCGGCGCAAGCATGCCGGCGCGGAGGTGGCCTGATGTCGACTATCTATAACGTGATCCGGCGACCCCTGATTACCGAAAAAGGATTGGGCGTGAAGGAGACGGAGAGCACCCTGGTGTTCGACGTAGCTCCCGATGCCACCAAGACCGAAGTCAAGCAGGCCGTCGAAACGCTGTTCAAGGTCAAGGTACAAAGCGTCCGCACCGCTAACTTCCTGGGCAAAGAACGGCGCCGGGGTAAGTTCTCCGGTTTTCGTCCCGATTGGAAGAAAGCCTACGTTCGTCTGCAGCCGGGCGAAAAAATGCCCGACTACGTCAACGCGTTGTAAGTGAGCTAAAAAGATGCCGATCAAGACATACAGACCGATCACACCCACGCTGCGTTTCCAGACCTCTCTGGTAAACGACGACATCACGACGAATCGCCCGCACAAGCCGCTGTTGGCAGTCAAGCAGCGCACGGGCGGCCGCCGCAACTCCGGCGACCTGACGATGCGTCACCATGGCGGTGGCCATAAGCAGAAGCTGCGCCTGATCGACTTCAAGCGCGATAAGTTTGGCGTGCCCGGCAAAGTGGCCTCGATCGAATACGATCCCAACCGCTCCTCGCGCATCGCCCTGGTGAATTACCTCGACGGTGAAAAGCGCTACATCATTCAGCCTGTCGGCCTCAAGGTCGGGCAGACCATTATGAGCGGGCCTGAAGCGGACATCCTGGTCGGCAATGCACTGCCGCTCAAGAACATTCCTTCCGGCACCACCGTGCACAACGTCGAGCTTCGGCCCGGCAAGGGCGCGCAGATGGTGCGTTCCGCCGGCGCTTCGGCTCAGCTGGTAGCCAAGGAAGGCGACTACGCTCTGCTCAAGCTGCCCTCCGGAGAAACCCGCCGGGTGCTGGTGGCCTGCATGGCGACTGTAGGCCAGGTCGGCAACACCGATCACGAGAACGTAGCCATCGGCAAGGCGGGACGCAACCGTTGGAAGGGCATTCGCCCCACCAACCGTGGTGTGTCCATGAACCCGGTCGATCACCCGCACGGCGGCGGCGAAGGCAAGACCTCCGGCGGCCGTCATCCCGTGACCCCATGGGGCCAGCCCACTCGTGGTTACAAGACACGCAACAACAAGCGGACCGACACCTTTATTGTCAGCCGCTACAAGAAATAGTCAGGAGCAGCAAAGATGGCACGTTCGACAAAAAAAGGTCCGTTTATCGACGGCCACCTGATGGTGAAAATCGAAGCGATGAACGCGACGAACGACAAAAAAGTCCTTCGTACCTGGTCGCGCCGCTCGACCATTCATCCGGATATGGTGGGCCACACCATCGCGGTGCACAACGGCAGAAAGTTCATTCCCGTCTATGTGACGGAAAACATGGTCGGGCACAAGCTGGGCGAATTTTCCGCAACGCGGACGTTTAAGGGCCACTCGGCAAAAGCGGCCGAGTCCTCTGCCAAGCCTCGCTAATAAGAGAATTAAGGGAAGAAGCCAATGCAACTGGAAACACAGGAATTCCGGGCCGAAGCTAAGTTTCAGCGGGTATCGCCGCAGAAAGCTCGCCTGGTGCTGGAACTGATCAAGGGGCGCAAGGTGGGCGATGCACTGGAAACGGTGGCCTTCACCAAGAAGGGTGTCGCTCCTCTGGTCGAGAAAGTGCTGCGCGCTGCGATTCAGAACGCCAGCTATCTCAGCCAGGAGCGGGATCTCGACGTCGATGTCGATAACCTCTACGTCAAGACTGCCCTGGCCAACGAAGGACCGCGCATGAAGCGCGTCCGTCCCGCTCCGATGGGCCGGGCATTCCGTTACCAGCGCAGGCTGGCGCACATCGTGATCGCGGTCGCGGAGCGCAAGCGGGCTGGTCTGGTCGAAACCGCTGATTCTGAAGCCGCGCCTGCTAAGAAGCGTTTGTTGCGGGGCGCAGCGGCAAAGAAGACTGCGGCCAAGAAGGCCGTAGCCAAAAAGAGCACAGCAAAAAAAGTGAAGAAGGCCGCGAAGTAGGTTCGAGGAAATTATGGGACAAAAAGTTCATCCTTACGGCTTTCGACTCGGTGTCAACAAGCCATGGCGGTCACGCTGGTTCGTCGAGCGCGACTACGACAAGTTGCTGATTGAAGATGTGCACCTGCGCGCAGAGCTGAAGGAAAAGCTCAAGGCCGCCGGTGTCAGCTCGGTCGAGGTCGAGCGTCCAGGCAACAAGCTGCGACTCATCATCCGCACCGCGCGTCCGGGCATCGTCATCGGCCGCAAAGGCGCCGAGATCGAGAAGCTTAAGACCGACCTGCAGAAGCGCACCAACCGTGACGTGTTCATCGACATTCTCGAAGTGAACAAGCCGGAGTTGGACGCCCAGTTGGTGGCCGAGAACATCGCCCTGCAGCTGGAAAAGCGTGTCGGTTTCCGCCGCGCCATGCGCAAGGCAGTGGATTCAGCGCTGCGCTTTGGCTGCAAAGGCATCAAGGTCCGCGTTTCTGGGCGCTTGAACGGCAACGAAATCGCGCGTTCCGAGTGGTATCTGCAGGGGCGGCTTCCGCTGCACACCCTGCGCGCCGATATCGATTACGGTTTCGCCGAAGCGCGCACCACCTACGGCGTGATCGGGGTCAAGACCTGGATCTATCGCGGTGACATTTACGAGCAAAAGCGCCGCCAGCCCCAGCCGGCCGGCACCAGCGGAGTGTTCTAAGCAAACGACAGTTTGTATCGAGGCGAATTTTTATGTTGATGCCAAAGAAGGTTAAGTACCGCAAGCAGCAGCGCGGCCGCATGAAAGGCAAAGCCTGGCGCGGCTCCGAGCTCTCTTTCGGAGATTACGGGCTGAAAGTGATGGAGTGCGGTTACATCACCGACCGGCAGATTGAAGCCAGCCGTGTGGCCATGACTCGTTTCATCAAGCGCGGCGGCAAAATCTGGCTGCGCCTGTTCCCCGATAAGCCGGTGACCAAGAAGCCCGCCGAAACCCGTATGGGTAAGGGCAAGGGCGCCCCGGATCACTGGGTAGCCGTCGTCCGCCCGGGCAAGGTGCTGTTCGAGATGGAAGGGGTATCCCCCGACATCGCGGCCGAAGCCATGCGCCTGGCGTCGAACAAGCTGCCCCTCAAGACGCGGTTCGTCATGCGCCACGACGTTAAGGTCGCGGCAGTAGTCAAGTAGAGAGAAGAGCCATGGAAACGGAAAAGATTCGTAACCTCAATGATGACGAGTTGGCGCGGCAGGAGAAGACCTCCGCCGAGCAGCTCTTTCGCCTGCGCTTCCAGATGAAGCTGGGGCAAAACGAAGGTGTAAAGAAGCTGCGCGATCTGCGCAAAGACGTAGCTCGCATCAAGACCATTGCCCGCGAGCGGACTCTGGGTCTGAAGGGCGCGGCCGCTAAGCCCGCCACCGAAGCGGTTGCGAAAACGAAAAAGGCCAAGCCGGCCAGAAAAGGGGCTCGCTAAGCCATGTCGGACGCCACAGGAACCAAGCCGGAATCCCGCCGCAACGAAAAGATCGGCAACGTTGTTTCCACCAAGATGCAGAAGACCATTGTGGTCCAGGTGGAAATGCGCAAGACCCATCCCAAGTACAAGCGCGTGATCAAGTTGAACAAGAAGTTCTACGCCCACGACGAGCAAAACTCCGCCCGCGTCGGCGACGTAGTACGCATCAAGGAAAGCCGCCCGTTGAGCAAGCTGAAGCGCTGGACCCTCGAAGAAGTCATTCGCCGTTCCTCGCTGCCGCAAGCCGAAGAAATCGCCAACCCCGCCGTCTAAGCCAGGGGCTGGTAAATCGAGGCCGGAAAGTAGGGGTTGGTAAGTGTGGGCTTTAGCCCATACATTCACAACCCGGAATGAAGTGGGCTTTAGCCCCTGAGGGATGCTTTTCGATTCGCCCTCTTGAGGACAGCAAGGAGAAACACGTATGGCAGTACAAATGAGAACCATGCTGGAGGTCGCCGACAATTCCGGCGCGCGCAAGCTGCAGATGATCCTGCCGCTGGGCGGATCGAGCGGCAAGAAGGCCGGCCTGGGCGACGTGATTACTGCCGCCGTCAAGGAAGCCTCTCCCGATGGCCAGGTTAAGAAGGGCGTCGTCGTCAAAGCAGTCGTGGTCCGCACGCGCAAGGAATATCGTCGCCGCGACGGAACCTACATCCGCTTTGACCAGAACGCCGCGGTACTGATCAACGAAGCCGGGGAGCCCGTAGGCACGCGCGTCTTTGGCCCGGTCGCCCGCGAATTGCGGGAAAAGAAATTTCTGAAGATTGTGTCGCTGGCCCCGGAAGTCATCTAAGCAACGGCACCATCGGAGACGAGACAAGTTATGGCACTCAAGTTACAGCGCAACGATACGGTGGAAGTCATCACCGGCACCGACAAAGGCAAGCGCGGCCGCGTGCTGCGCGTCCTGGCAGATAAGGATCGTGTCCTGGTCGAGCACGTCCGCATGGTCAAGAAGCATGTTCACCCCAACCCGCAGCGCAATATCAAGGGCGGCATAGCCGAGCAGGAAGCAGCCATCCAGATTTCCAACGTGATGTTGGTCTGCGGCTCCTGCGGCCCCACCCGCGTGGGACATAAGTTTGAAGGCGACACCAAGGTTCGGGTATGCAAGAAGTGCGGTCAGACTCTGGCCGCAAAGAAAAAGTAATCACGCAACGGTACACGGGTCGCAAATGCAACCCACTCCGGGAACCGTGAAAGAAAAGAGATAGCTCTATGGCAAAAGCAAACGCAAGACTGAAAGAAAAGTACCACCAGGAAATCCGGCCGGCGCTGCAGAAGGAATTAGGACTCAACAACCTGATGGCTGTGCCCCGCCTGGAAAAGATTGTTCTGAACATGGGCCTGGGTGAGGCCACGCAGAACGTCAAGATCATGGATCCCCTGGTTGCCGACCTGGCCTCGGTTGCCGGACAAAAGCCGGTGACCACCAAGGCCAAGAAATCCATCGCCGCCTTCAAGGTGCGCGAAGGCATGCCGATCGGCGCCATGGTCACCCTGCGCGGCGACATCATGTACGAGTTTCTCGACCGCCTCATTTCCGTGGCCCTGCCCCGCGTTCGTGACTTTCGCGGCGTCTCCACCAAGAGCTTTGACGGACGAGGCAATTACACGCTGGGCATGCGCGACCAGCTGATCTTTCCCGAAGTCGATTACGCGCGCGTAGATAAGTTGAAGGGCATGAACGTCACCATCGTGACCACTGCCAAGGACGACAACCAGGCGCGTGCCCTGCTCCGGCAGTTCGGCATACCCTTCCGCCAGACGGCGTAGAGAGGATTCAAGGGAGACGAATGTCAACAACAGCGAAACGAGTTAAAGACGAACGGAAGCCAAAGTTTTCCAGCCGCAAGCACAATCGCTGCAAAATTTGCGGACGGCCGCGCGCTTATCTGCGCAAGTTTGGCCTGTGCCGCTTGTGCTTCCGCCAGTTGGCGCTTCGGGGCGAAATCCCCGGTGTCGTCAAGTCCAGTTGGTAAATCAAGGCCCCGTGTAACCACAACATTCCCGCAGGTTCTGCGGCCTGAAATGCAGGCCGGAGCGAACGGGGAATGGAGGAGAGAGAATGAGTTTGACTGATCCAGTAGCCGATTTTGTGACGCGTATCCGCAACTCCATCCGCGCGCGCCACCAAAAGCTGGATGTTCCGGCGTCGAAGTTGAAGACCGAGATCGCCCGCATCCTCAAGGAAGAAGGCTACATCGCCAACTACAAAGCGGCGGAAGAGAATGGCCGCGCAGTGCTCCGCGTCTACCTCAAGTACGGCGCCAACAACGAAGCCGCCATCCGCGATCTGTCGCGCGTTTCGCGCCCCGGCTGCCGCGTCTATGTCGGCCGCGATGAGATCAAGCGCGTGCAAAGCGGACTGGGCATCAGCATTATGACCACGCCGCGCGGCGTGATGACCGGACGGCAGGCACGGCGCGAAGGCGTTGGCGGCGAAATTCTCTGCGAAGTTTGGTAAGCAATAGGCTGCAGTGGAACGGTCCCCTAAGGGACCGCGACTCGCAAGCCATGAAGGGTTAAGAAAAGTATGTCGCGTATAGGGAAGAAACCGATTCCGTTGCCTGCCACCGTGAAGTACACCGTGCAAGGCAACACCGTGCTGGTCGAGGGCCCAAAGGGTAAGCTGTCTGCCATGCTGCCAACGGGCATCAAGCTCGAGAAGCAGGATGGAAACCTCGTCGCTGTTCGGGAGAAGGAAGAGTTCGCCGCCATCCACGGCCTCACCCGCGCCCTGGTTTCCAATGCAGTCGAAGGCGTGACCAAGGGTTGGACCAAGGAGCTGGATATCGTGGGCATCGGCTATCGCGCCGAGCTCAAGGGCAAAGGCATCGTGGTCTTTACCCTGGGCTTCTCCCACCCCATCGAGTTTCCTCTGCCCACAGGCATAGAAGTAGCGATCGATCCCAAGCAGACCCACTTGACGGTCAGCGGCATCGACCGTCAAAAAGTAGGCCAGGTAGCCGCCGACATGCGTTCCCTCCGTAAGCCCGATCCCTACAAAAACAAGGGCGTGCGCTACACCGGCGAACGCTTGAAGAAGAAGGTCGGCAAAACCGGCGCGAAATAAACCGAACGGGGTCGCAGGGCGGCTCCGCCTTTAGGAAAGGAAATTTCAATGCTTCCGATTAGACAGAGAAATGTGATTCGCCAGCGAGTGCACTTTCGCATTCGGCAAAAGATGCAGGGCACGGCCGAGCGTCCGCGGTTGAATGTGTATCGCTCGCTCAACCACATCTACGCGCAGATCATCGACGACGCCAAGGGCGAGACACTACTCTCCGCTTCCAGCCTCGCCTCCAAGGTAAAAACCGGCGGCAATGTGGCGGCAGCCAAAGAAGTGGGCAAGCTGGTGGCCGAGCGCGCCATCGAAAAGGGAATCAAACGGGTGGTCTTCGACCGCGGCGGCTATCTCTACCACGGGCGCATCAAGGCCCTGGCGGATGCGGCTCGCGAAGCAGGTTTAGAGTTCTAAGTTTTTTGGGATAGGCGCCGCTCGCAAGCAGCGCAGAAGGATCGGAAAACAGCATGGCAATCATCAAGCGGAAACTGGACGCCGGGCAGTACAACCTGAAGGATCAGGTGGTGTCCATCAATCGTGTCACCAAGGTAGTGAAGGGTGGTAAGAACATGTCCTTCGCAGCCCTGGTGGTGGTCGGGGATCCCTCGGCCGGCGTAGTAGGTTTCGGTTCCGGCAAGGCCAAGGAAGTGCCGCAGGCGATCCGCAAGGGCATCGAAGCGGCCAAGAAGAACCTGGTCCACGTGAACCTTTCGGAAACCACCATCCCGCACCAGGTGCTGGGACGCTTCGGTTCCGGGCATGTGCTCTTGAAGCCGGCGCCGGAAGGCACAGGCGTCATCGCCGGCGGTGCCGTACGCGCGGTCATGACCTCGGTCGGCGTACAAAACATTCTGACCAAGAGCCTGGGCTCGGCCAATCCACACAACGTGGTCAAGGCCACCTTCGATGCCCTGGTGCAATTGCGCGATCGCGGTGAAGTCGCCGCCGCGCGTGGCAAGCAGCCACAGGAGCTTTACTAATGGCAAAGCCAATGATCCGCCTGCAATACTACCGGTCCAAGATCTCCACCCCGGTGAAGCACAAACTGGTGGTCAAAGGCCTGGGCTTCACCCGTCTTCACCAGATAGTCGAGCGTGAAGATACACCATCGATCCGCGGCATGGTCAAAGCCGTGCCCCATTTAGTGCGGATCGTAGAATAGCAACACACAATGCGAGTCGGACTGGCCAGGCCAGCCGGCGTTGAGCGAGGAAATCATGTCAAAGAATCTTTCCAACTTAAGGGCGCCCAAGCAGGCGAACTCCAACAAGAAGCGTGTCGGCCGCGGTATGGGCTCGGGCATGGGCAAAACCTCCGCCCGCGGCCACAAAGGCCAGCGCTCCCGTTCCGGTTCCCACATGATGCGCGGATTTGAAGGCGGCCAGATGCCCCTTCACCGCCGTCTGCCCAAGCGCGGCTTCACCAACATCTTCCGCACCGAGTACTCCGTCATCAACCTGGGCCGCATCGCCGAACTCCAGGCCGAAGGGCACACCGAATTCACCCTCGAAGCCTTCGCCGCCAAGGGCCTGCTCAAGAAGCGCAACGGCCTGGTCAAGGTACTGGGCGACGGCGAATTGACAGGAGCCGTAACCGTGCACGCCCACAAATTCTCCAAATCCGCCCAGGAAAAGATCGAAAAGGCTGGAGGCAAAGCAATTCTGGTCGCCTAGCTACCGTAGGCGCGAAGTCAGATGAAAACCAGTCCGCGAAGGGACGGCTGAAATTGCAGGGACGTAGTCCCGGGTACGATAGAAGATGCAAGGGACCCTGAAGCTGAACGAAGGGGCGCGGCTTTAGCCGTGACATAAAAAACGGGGCAATGAGGGCTTTAACCCCTGAGGTACGGCTTTTCTTGAAAGACGAGCACGTGAACCGGCAAGACAAACGGGGGCACCGCCTCTGAGGTATCAATTGTATGTTTGAGAAGATTGCCAACATCTTCCGCATTCCGGACCTGCGCAAGCGGGTGTTATTCACGCTGGGCATCCTGGCCGTCTACCGCCTGGGCTCGCAAATCCCCACCCCTGGAGTCAACCTCAAGCTCCTGGCCCAGTTCTTCGACCAACAGGCCGGCAGCGCCCTCGGCCTGGTCGACCTGTTCAGCGGTGGAAACCTTCGCCGCCTGACCATCTTCGCCCTGGGCATCATGCCCTACATCACCGCCTCCATCATCTTCCAGCTCCTCACCGTGGTCTACGAGCCACTGGCCAAGCTGCAGAAGGAAGGCGAACTCGGCCGCCGCAAAATCACCCAGTGGACCCGCTACGTCACCGTAGTCCTGGGCGCCGTGCAATCCCTGGCCATCGCCCTCACTCTCTCCCATGGCTCAGGCGGCGTCTCCTACGTCCTGAACCCCGGACCCGGCTTCATCCTCATGACCATGATCACCCTGACCACAGGCACCGCCTTCATCATGTGGCTGGGTGAGCAAATCACCGACCGTGGCATCGGCAACGGCATGTCCCTGCTGATCTTCGCCGGCATCGTCGTCGGCCTGCCCCGCGGCATCCAGGACCTGATCGACAAAGCCAAGACCCAGGCCTGGGGAGCTTTCACCATCCCGGCCCTGGTCATCCTGGTCGTCATGATGATCGCCATCGTCGCTTTCATCGTCTTTGTCGAGCGCAGTGAACGCCGCATCCCCGTCCAGTACGCCAAGCGCATTGTGGGCCGCCGCCTCATGGGAGGCCAATCCACCCACTTGCCGCTCAAGGTCAACTCCGGCGGCGTAATGCCGGTCATCTTCGCCAGTTCCATCCTCTCCGCCCCACTGCTCTTTGCCGGCTCAGGATTCGTCCGCAACAGCGGCTTCCTCACCCGCATCTTCGATGGCCTGCGCCCCGGCGAACCCTGGTACGAGCTGCTCTATATGGTCGGCATCGTCTTCTTCGCCTACTTCTACATCTCCATCGTCTTCCGCCCCGATGACATCGCGGACAACATGCGCAAGTACGGTGGCTTCATCCCCGGCATCCGTCCCGGGCGCCGCACTTCCGATTTCGTAAACGACGTCCTCACCCGCATCACCTTGGTGGGCGCTCTTTACCTGATCGTCATCTCCCTGATCCCGCAGATCCTGATCAGCGGCATTCACCTCAACGACCTCTGGCTGGTCGGCCCATTCTTCGAAAAGCTGCCCACCTGGGTCACCCACGGCCTGAACGTGAGCTTCTACTTCGGCGGAACTTCGCTCCTGATCGTTGTCGGCGTAGCCATGGACACGATCAACCAGGTCGAGTCCCAGCTCATCATGCGTCACTATGACGGCTTCTCCCCCCGCAGCGGCCGGGTCCGCGGAAGGCGGTCGTGGTAAAGCCGGTAACCGTGGCGGAAGGTGCACAAACCGGGCCGTCTACGAACGAAAAACAGATCCTTCCCGGCCCCATGCTGCTCATGGGCGCGCCGGGCGTAGGCAAGGGAACTCAGGCCAAAGGACTTATGGCCGCCTGGGGCATACCCCAGATCTCCACCGGCGATCTGCTCCGCGAGCACCGCACCAACGGAACTCCGCTTGGCCTGGTCGCGACCCAGATCATGGATTCCGGCAAGCTCGTCCCCGACGACCTGGTCAACCAGATGGTCGCCGAACGGCTGGCCCGGCCGGATACCGCCCGCGGTTACATTCTCGACGGCTATCCCCGCACCCTGGCCCAGGCGGAGTGGCTTGATTCACGCTTGGCGGCTGTCCCGGAAGGGCTTCCGCTGATTGCGATTAGCATCCAGGTAAGTTATACTCAGTTGTTGCGTCGTATCACGGGAAGACGCAACTGTCCAACCTGCCAGCGCATTTACAACGTCTACCTGCAGCCGCCGAAATTCGATATGGTGTGCGATGTGGAAGGCACACCGCTGGTCCAGCGCGCGGATGACGTTGAATCGGTTTTCCATGAACGGATGCGCACATATGCGGCGCTGACGGCGCCAGTAGTCGAGCATTATCGCGCCAGCAGTCGATTCGTGGAAGTCGATGGCGAGCAACCGGCGGGCGAGGTAATGGCGGGCATCATGGCCGCGGTTTCGCGACTCAGATCCCAGACTTAGAAAAGTGAGTGGATACAAGGCCAATGGCCATCATGATTAAGACGCCGCAGGAAATCGAAAAAATGCGGCGCAGCGGAGCGGTAGTTCGTGAGGTTCTGGAGCACGTGAGAGCGCTCGTCAAGCCGGGCGTCACCACGCTCGACCTGGAGAACGCTGCGGAGAAGAAGATGGCTGAGTTTGGCGCCACCTCCGCATTCAAAGGCTACCGCGGCTACCCCTGTGTGCTTTGCACCTCGGTGAACGAGCAGGTAGTCCACGGCATTCCTTCGAAGGAGCGGGTGCTCCATGAAGGGGACATCGTTTCGATCGACACCGGCGTGGTGTTGGACGGCTACTACGGCGACTCAGCCATCACGGTTCCGGTAGGAGCTGAGGTGACGCCGAAGGCCAAGCGTCTTTTGGATGTGACCCGCAGATCGCTCGAGACCGCGATCAAGGTCGTCCGGCCGGGAGCAACGCTGGGTGATATCGGCGCGGCGGTGCAGGAAGTAGTCGAAGCGGACGGCTTCAGTGTCGTGCGTGAGTTTGTGGGCCATGGAATCGGAACCCGGATGCACGAAGATCCGCAGGTTCCCAACTACGGGCAGCGGGGCATGGGAACCAAGCTGCGCGCGGGAATGGTGCTGGCCATCGAGCCCATGGTGAACGTGGGCAAGCCGGGTGTTCAGGTGTTGAGCGATGGCTGGACAGCAGTAACCGAAGATGGAAGCTTGAGCGCTCACTTCGAGCACACCGTGGCGGTGACGGCCGAAGGCGCTGTGATCTTGACGCAGTAGGGAAAAAAGCCAGCGGGATATCTATCGCCGGCAGAATCGGGAATAACGTTTGTCGAAGGAAGACGCGATTGAAGTAATGGCAACTGTCGTAGAGACGTTGCCCAACGCGATGTTCAAAGTCGAGCTTGAAAACAAGCACCAGGTTTTGGCGCACGTATCGGGACGCATGCGAAAGAACTTTATCCGCATCCTCCCTGGCGACCGGGTGGCGGTAGAGCTCAGTCCATACGATCTGACCCGAGGCCGGATCGTATACCGCTACAAGTAGAGAAAGGGTTAGGAACCAATGAAAGTAAGAGCATCCGTAAAAAAGATCTGTGACAAGTGCAAAGTCATCCACCGCCGTGGAGTGGTCCGCGTAATCTGCGAAAACTCCAAGCACAAGCAGCGCCAAGGCTAGTCGGGTCGAAAGACTCTCAGGAAAAAACGGGACGGGTGCCCCAGGTCCCGCGTTTGAGACCTGGGATCCTGCTAGTAGGCTCAGACGAAACAGTCTGTCGGCAGAACAAATGAAGGGTGCCCCATATCTCGCTCGTTTTTCGCGAGATGAGGGATACCACAAACCTAAACTGAGGCTTTTCCCCTCAGTAAAAAGGGCCCCGAAGAGGCTAGTTAGCCATAAAGGCTTGCGTTGAACCTCTCCGATAGCCTCAACCGCTGTTCCAGAACAGCAAAACCGCAAGAAGCGGCGAAGCCACTTCGAGCAAGCAACAAAAAGGATCCGTTATGGCACGTATTGCAGGCGTCGACCTTCCCCGCCATAAGCAGGCAAGAATCGCGCTGACCTACATCTTCGGAATCGGTAACCCGCGCGCCCAGCGCATCCTGGAAACGGCCAATGTAGACCCGTTCAAGAAAGTCCAGGACCTCGGCGAAGACGAGGTAAACCGCATCCGCCAGGTGATCGAGAACGAAGGCCAGATCGAAGGCGATCTGCGCAAAGACGTTTCCATGCACATCAAGCGGCTGATTGACATCCAGTCCTACCGCGGCCTGCGTCACCGCCGCAACCTGCCCGTCCGCGGTCAGCGTACCCACACCAACGCCCGCACCCGCAAGGGACCCCGTAAGGGCACAATCGCAGGCAAGAAGAAAGCGACGGCGAAAACCTAATGGCGAAGCAAGAGCAGAAACCAGGCGGAGCCGGCAAGGCAGCCAAGAACAAGAAATTCAAGAAGCGCGAGCGCAAGAACGTCCCTTACGGATTGGTCTACGTGCAAGCCTCCTTCAACAACACCATCGTCACCATCACCGACGGCCAGGGAAACACCCTCTCCTGGAAGAGTTCGGGGTCGCTCGGCTTCCGCGGCTCCCGCAAGGGAACCCCGTTTGCCGCGCAGCAGGCTGCCATGAACGCCGCCAATCAGGCGCGCGATCACGGTCTGCGTTCGGTCGATGTCCGTGTCAGCGGTCCCGGCTCCGGCCGCGAATCCGCCGTGCGCGCCCTGGCGGCAGCGGGACTCGACGTCCGCTCCATCCGCGACGTCACGCCGATTCCGCACAACGGCTGCCGTCCGCCCAAGCGGCGTCGCGTATAGCGACGCGTTTAAACGAAATCCGCTGGACCGGGACGAAGGATTCCAATCCGTAAACCGGTCGGCCTCTGAAGTAAGGAGAATTACGTGGCAAGATACACCGGACCCGTCTGCCGCCTTTGCCGTCGCGAAGGCACCAAGCTTTTCCTGAAGGGCACCAAGTGCTTTTCTGAAAAGTGCCCCATTGAGAAGCGCAACTTTGCCCCCGGCCAGCACGGCCGCGATCGCAAGCCCAAGATTGTCGGCTACGGTCTGCAACTGCGCGAGAAGCAAAAAGCCAAGCGCATCTATTTCACCCTGGAAAGCCAGTTCCGTGCCTATTACGAGAAGGCCTCCCGCGCCCAGGGCGTCACCGGCGAACTGCTCCTGCAGCAACTCGAGCGTCGCTTGGACAACGTAGCCTTTCGTCTCGGCTTCGCCACCTCTCGCCGCCAGGCGCGCCAGATCGTGCGCCACGGCCATGTGGAAGTGAATGGCCGCAAGGTCAACATTCCTTCCTTCCAGGTGAGCGTAGGCGACGACATCAAGATCCGCGAAGGCAGCAAAAAGCTGACCGTACTCGAAACCTCGACAGAATTTGCCGGTCATCAGCAACCGCCACGGTGGCTGCAGGTCGACCACGCCAATCTGTCCGGCAAGGTACTGGCACTGCCCAAGCGGGAAGACGTCAACCTGCCCGTCAACGAGCAGCTGATCGTCGAACTTTACAGCAAGTAAACAAATGTATGGGTGCCCCATTCAAGCCCGCTGTTGGCTTGAGTGGGTTCACAGCAGAGTACAGATTCAATCAACGAGGAGAACACAGCACGGCCGTAGCAGAATGCTTCGCGACGTTTGCCGTGCATGGAGAGGACCACAGATATGCTTTGGAGAGGATTCCAAAAACCGAAACGTCTTGCAGTCGACACCGACACGCTTACCGAGAAGTACGGCAAGTTCAGCGCCCAGCCCTTTGAGCGCGGCTTCGGTACCACCATCGGCAACGCGCTGCGCCGCACTTTGCTTTCGTCCATTGAAGGCGCGGCTGTCACCGCCGTCAAGATCGAAGGCGTACTGCACGAGTTCCAATCGATCACCGGCGTAGTCGAAGACGCCACCGACATCATCCTGAATCTCAAGCAGATTCCCTTCAAGCTCAACGGCGAAGGCCCGAAGGCTCTCTACCTCCGTGCGGACCAGCCGGGAATCGTCACCTCCGGCATGATCGACGCCGACGGAGACGTTGAGATCCTCGACAAGGACGTCTACATCGCGACCGTGAGCGAAGGTGGCAAGCTCGACATGGAAATGCGCTTAAAGCGCGGCCGTGGTTACGTTTCCGCCGACAAGAATTTCGACTCCGATCTGGGCATCGGCTTTATTCCCGTGGACTCGGTCCACTCGCCCGTACGCAAGGTTAACTACACCGTAGACGCCGCCCGCTTGGGTCAGATCACCGACTACGACAAGCTGACCATCGAAGTCTGGACCAACCGCTCCGTGCTGCCGGCTGATTCGCTTGGCCTCGCGGCCAAGCTGCTCAAGGACCACATGAGCATCTTCATCAACTTCGAGGAAGAGATCGAAGCTGAGAGCGCGCACGACGAAGGCCGCATGCAGTTGCGCAACGAGAACCTCAACCGCTCCGTAGAGGAGCTGGAACTGAGCGTACGCAGCTACAACTGCCTCAAGAACGCGAACATTCAGACCATCGGCGAGCTGGTACAGAAGACCGAGCCTGAAATGCTCAAGACCAAGAACTTCGGCCGCAAATCCTTGAATGAAATCAAGGAAATCCTGGCGCAGATGGGCTTGTCCCTGGGCATGAAGATCGACGAGCACGGCAACGCAGTCCCTGGACCGACCAGCGTACTGCCGGCCGCAACATTGGCCGCAAGCTACAACCGTTACGACGACGAAGAAGATGACGAAGACGAAGACCTCGAGGGTGTCGACATTCCCCTCCAGTCCGAGCCGGAGAACTTCTAGTCATTTCGCGGTGGCCGGTGAGGCAAACTAACCGGCCACTGCAACATATTTCGCAAGAAAGAGAAACCCATGCGCCATCGCAATGCAGGTTACAAACTAGGACGCAACACCAGTCATCGCCGAGCCCTCTTACGGAACCTGGTCACGTCCATTCTTCTCGAGGACCGGGTGGAGACGACGATCACCAAGGCCAAGGCCGCGCGTCCTCACGTCGAAAAGCTGATCACCTTGGGCAAGAAAGGCGACCTGCACTCGCGCCGTCTGGCCCTCTCGTATCTACAGACCCGGGAAGCCGTCTCGCGTTTGTTTGAAACCGTAGCCCCGCGTTACGGAGACCGCGCCGGCGGCTACCTCCGCATCGTCCGCACCGGCTTCCAAAAAGGCGACGGAGCCGAAAAGGCCTTCATCGAACTCCTGGGCTCCGAGCACGAACTGGACGAAAAGCGCCAGAAGCGCGCCGAAGCCAGGGCCAAGCGCCGAGAAGAAATCGACAAGGCCATGGCCGAGCAACAACCACCCGACGGAAGTGGCAGCGACGCTAACGCCTAACTCCGCCATCAATTCCAAAAGCCCGCGCCCAAAACGCGGGCTTTGTTATGTTCGGACAAGATACTCAAGTGTGCAAGGAACACGAGGGGGCCCCCCTTCAAGCCTGCCGTTGGCTTGAGTGGGCGACAGGTTCTCGTCCAATGGCGAGGACGGACACGGCCTATGTCCGTTTAGGGTCGAGGATGGTAAGGCCCTTTATCTGCGAGAAGTGGCGTCGGTTGAATGTAGCCAGAATACTCCCGCGTTGTAAGGCGGTGGCCGCCACGATTAAATCATAGGGGCCGATGATTTTCCCGGAACTCTCTAAGTCCGACCACAGCCGCGCATGGTAGTAGGCCGTCTCTTCTGTATAGGCGATGATCGGCAGCACAGCCACGACAGCCTCAAGATATTTTCGTCGTCTGGTCCGGTGAGTTCCGGATGCGCGCTCTACGCCATGCCAAAGTTCAGCAACGGTAATCGCCGCAACTTCAAATCGATCTTCCGCTCGAGAAGCTAACCAACTCGGGAGATCGAAAAGGCTCTTCTCGCCGCTAATAATGACATCCGCATCCAGGATTATTTCCACTTGTCCTTTGGCTCTTTCAGAGTCTTGCGTGAAGCCTGGAGATCCCGGTGCCATGCTTTTGATTCACTATCGCTCAACCGCACCGTATTCAAAATCGAGGCGAGATCACGCCCGGAACAGACCTTCTCCTTGTTCGGTACAAGCTGAGCAACCGGCGTACCATTTTTGAGCAACACAAACGTAACATCCTGGTAATGGACGCGATTAATACAGTCGGCGAAGCTTCGGGCGGCTTTCGTGACAGTGATCGCTATGCTTCTCATAAAATCAGATTATCAGATTCAGGATCCGCTACTCCGCACGTCCGCAGCAACCAACCTAGTCACAGAGCACCGCGATAGTGAGACCACCCAGGGTGCAACGAATCTGAGGGTGCCCCATTCAAGCCCGCTGTTGGCTTGAGTGGGCTCGCAACGTTACCTTTGCGTCTTCCATACCGCACCGATTTCTACCCCCTGCCAACCCAAATAATCGAGACCAGGTAACCCTTGGGCTTATAACCCCCGTGCGCTAAAAGCGCGCCGCCCATTTACAAGCAACAGGAAAGGCTATATATCTCTACGCAGACGATATCGGCAGGCGAGGCCCCTCACGTGGCCGCACCTTAGCCGGCAGTTGCCAGCAGTCTCGGCCTTGAGCGTGAGCGAAGGATAGTTTTACCGCTATCCGGTGCCTCACCCTATCCCTGTCACAAAATAGCCAGCAAGACCGATAAGTGCCCACCCGCGGCTCTCAGTCCTCTTTGTGCCTCGAAGAGAGCCGCAAACAAACTCACCCAAATCTCCAGCAAACCAAGAAACGAGACGACCTATGCCCAAAAATCCCGTAATCGATCCCATCACCGATCAGGAAATGGCCTTTGCTCACCTGGTCCTTTCCGGAACCATGACAGACCGCTACGCCGCGGAAACCGCCGGTCTCAACCCCGAAACCGCCGCCTACACCAAAGCCAAACCCCGCGTCCGCGACTACATGACCGAGTACCGCGCTGCCGTCAAGGAAAAGCTGATCGACCAGGAAGTGGAAGCGTTGCGCAAGTTGACCCCTAGCCGCGATCAGGTACTGAACCGGCTCTGGGAGCTGGCCTCTCTCAGCCACGAACAAACCAGAGGCAGCATTGCCGGCCAGGTCAAGGCACTTTCCATGATCTCAGCCATCGAAGGGTATATTCCGGACCGTCGCACATCCGCGAAGCAACCCCCCGCCCCGCCACTAAAGGTGGATATTTTCCGCGCCAAGTGGCTCCCCGACCAGCAGCAACAAGCCGAAGGCGAAGAATCAGCCGATCCCGTCCCCTCCGCTGAAACTCAACCCGCCGAGCCCCAAATCCCCGACCCGGCCCCCAAACCCAACCCTGAACCGGACCAACCCAGCCCAGCCAACCCTCTCATCCCGGACGGCTTCAACTGGGTCCCTCTCGCGACCGGCAACGCCTTCGATATTCCCCGGGACACCAGGAAGCCCTTCTCCATACAAAAAGGCCGCTTCGGCCGCCGCTAAAACGGGTAAAAAGACCCAATTTTATCGAATTTTAAAAGTCATGCGGCGACCTCAAGATCTGACGCTCTTGAGAACGCGGAAATAGGAAACCCCGGTTCGCCGGTTTCCCGGACTCCTTCACCCCGTCCGCCCTCCTTACGCAAACCCTTAATGTTGCATAGGCGGCACGCTGTAATAACAAGCACCTGCGACCTTCCTCGAAGCATTCTCAAACGTCACATTCCCTGTACGAAAGAAAGGATCGCTCTCCGCATCGCCAGTAAATCGAACCGGCGCAGGCGGTAATCCAGGCTGCTTGGCCGCGATGAAATTCTCCGGCATCTTGATCGACAAACCAAAGCATCCCGCGATCGGGCAATCAATATCCTTAACCGCCCAATTACACACCGAATCCTCCTTGCAGTTGCTGCCCGGCCGGCATCCGCAAGACTGCGTGGCCGGTTTGTAACTGCAGTAGCTCCGCGGCTGGCAGAAGTCTGGCCGGTCCTTCTCGAACTCCTTTCCCTGCTGGCTCAGGTCAACCGTGATCGTCAGCAAGCCTGTGCGCGGATCGTAATTCTTTTTCGTGATCCAATTCCCCCCGGGCGAAGGACTAAAGCTGTATTTGCCGGAATCAACCCCGATACGTCCCGCGGTCACCGCGTTCAAACCCTCCTGCTCGGGAACCTTGCCGATATACAGGCTATAGGTCTGATGAAACTGCGGTGTGGCATATAGGAAATAGAGGTAGTAGGAATGCCCGCCCAAAAACACGTTAGGGTTTTCCACCCCCTGGTCCTCGCGGGGCACGGTGGTATCGATGTAATAGCTACCGTGATTGAGCGTCATATTGCTGCGCTGCCCTGTCCCTTGCCCCATCATGCGAATCTCCGGCCGGGTTGCAGGATTTTCCTGGAACGCCTTGAACTCCGGATCGGTTAGGTATTGGCGGTAGAGCGGAACCCCATAGCAACTTTGCGAGCCACAATCGGCGCCCCAGGTCTTGGGCGTAACGTCGCAGCTGCCCCCCGGCGCGCCGCATGGCGTGTACATCGCAGTCGTCACATACTGGTAAGGGCTGGTGTCCACGGTAGCCGTGAGCTCGGGTACCGAACTCGCGCACTCCGGCGTGACCAACGGCGCATTGAAGAACGGATCCCTCGTCACGGAGATCGAAGGCTCCGGCGTCCCTTCCGTGTTCGACGTGAGCCCGGTCAGTGAACCGTTATCATCGCTCAACTCCGTCTGACGGTCCACATCGGTGAAATTATTGAATTGATGGGGCTCCCAGGTGCAGTACGTATTGCGGGTCGCCTCACTGTCCTGCTGAAACGAATTCGGCAGCCACAGTGGCTGGATCACAAAGTGCCGGATATCCACGTCGTGAAATGCCAGGTTGGTCGAGTGAAAGGCCGGTGGATAGTAGAAGCCGTTTGGCTGCTTCCAGGCGATGGCGGCATTAGGAAGAACGCATGCATTCGAAGAGTGCCGGGTTGGTGGGTTCTGCAACACACCGGGAGTAAAGGCATTCATCCATTTCAACGTGGCGCAGCTTCCCACCGGGTTTCCCGCTCCGCCCTTGCACTCGCCCAAAGTGCCCACAGTGGTGGTGTGCACATCGGCAAACGCATCGGAGTCCTCAAATGCCGGACCGTCGTAAATATTGAAGAGCCGCTGGCCACCATTAAAAGCTTCGTTCTGGAAGCTGATGTCGTTGGCTGCCGAAATGCAAAACTGCGGATTATAGGCGCACGTCAGACCACGTGGATTGAAGGGGCCGGCGTTTGAGGCCGCGGCGTTCTCCGGCAGGCCATCGGACGTATTCGGCTGCGTGTTGCCCACGTAGATATTGCGGTGCGAGAGCGACCAATATCCTTGTGCCGCATCGGCCCGCGTGTATCCCCCTCCGGTAACAAAGGTCAGCCCTCCGCTCTGCGCATCGGTGATGGCGCTGTCGGTCATCAGGAACCACCATCCGCGCAACCAGATGGCAGAAAAATTCTTCTGTGCCCACGTAAACGAGCTGGTGAAATGGTCGATCACGGTCGCCGCGCACTGCGCTTCATTCGCGCCCGTCCCGGTGCAAAGAGGTACCTTGCTGCAATCCGACTGGTGGGCGCCATCGCACAGCGTAGCGTGCTCCCGCTGTCCGCGGCCAATCACCGGATACCGGTTCTCGGGAATGGGCGCCGGGTTCGGGATTGCATTCAAGTAGCCTGTATCAGTCTCGGATCCCGAACGAACACCAAGACAAGCTGCCGTATCCCCGACCGTCTGAATCGCGCTCATCGCCGTGCTGCACGAGTTGCCCACGAAATTGAGAAACGGCGCCGACCCTTCGCGGCCTCGGGTCTGCGCAGAGGCGTAAGAGTCCCACGTCTCAAACACCGAAGAACCACTGTTGGCCGACGGCGGCATCCAATAACAAGCTCCGCACGTCCCCGCTCCCACGGCAACGTTATAGCGAAGATCGTTCCACGTATTCATGATCCAGAAAACCGACGGATGATCGAAGTCCGAGCGAAATGGAAAGTCTTCCCCTCCACCAGGACGGCTGAAAATGCCCGGCACTTTGCGTGGGTTCAAATCGTCGTCGACCGCCGCCCGAGCCTGGATCCCGATATTCGAGTACAGACGGTTGTTGATTTCGGTCGCGTCTTCCAGGTAAAAACCGTGGCCGATCGATTGGTAACCGACATTGCGCGCAACCAGGAGTCCCTGCGTAGCATGGATGGTGATGAAGCGCGTATTCGACTCGTGGATCGAGCTGTCTGCAATGAACGTGCCATCAAACGGCGGGTCGATCGTCGGCTGGGGAACCGTGCGGTCCATATGGAAATGCACCGGGTAGCGGCCCAGTGCGCCGCCTTGCCCCAACTGGTAATACTCCACACCCTGGATCTGCCACTGCTTGACCCCTTGCCGGATCACCGTGTGACCGCCGTAGTAGCCCTCGGGAAAATGAGGCACGCTACGATCCTTCATCACCGGTTCCGCGCCTTCCGAGGCGATCATGATGCTGCGCGTCAACAGCGCCACCGCCGCCCGCGTTTCCACGTGCCGCGAGGGAAGAGTCTTGGGGCCATTGGGATCGTCCCTGGGACCAGAGCTCGCCGGGATCTCGCTGAAGTCGTAAGCCTTGCCATAATGGGGATAGAGCACACCGTTCTCCAGCGTGATGTTCGCGCCCGTGGCGTCACTCTCCACGCTCTCAATCACCACCTCTTCGGAGTGTCCGGGCAGATAGTCGGTGCTGGTTAAAACCACGTGGTCGCCCTTGCTCCACGTCGGCACCGCGCGGTCGATGCGGAACGACCGGTCACCCGTATTCAACGTCTTCGCAAGGCGCACCCAACTCGTTCCCGAATCCGAAGGATTTGCCTCGATCTGCCCCCTGCGAATACCCTTCCTGCCACGCAACAGAAGCGTGCCCCCATAAGAGACCGCCAGCACCTTCCTGCCGAAGAACGCCCCATGGGCATCGTCCCCGTCGAGGTCCTCATATTGATAAAAGCAATCTTTGCCCACGGGAGAAGGTTGAAAGTTGGAAGCCGGCAAGCAACTGTGGTGTGGCATCTCTTTCATCACCACATTTGGATTCGATCTCCAGATCGCCTCCGGCACGCCACAGGTATCGCCGCTCTTGCAGGTGATACTCGGGATCCCGTCGCCGCGCGCCCCGTACAGCCAGATGCTTATCGGCCCGACAGCGGGCGCGTCGAACCCAGCCTCCAGCGTTCCGCCGTTTTCAACCAATATGGAATGTGCGTGAAAATCAATCTTGGCATCGCGGAAGGTCAGCGTGCCATTCCATATGTTCACATTGCGATAGAGATAAGTGCCCTCCGCGGCCCTCCCGTCCACAATGCAATCGATCCCGTTGGTCACTTGCAAGTCGGTGTCTTTGTCCCCGGCCGGCAGTATATGCGCCGGGTTATTGCAATGCTCAACCTTCACCGCCTGCGCCCGTGCGGGCTGTACCATCACGGCAAGAATCAAAAGTGGAGCAATGCGGGGAAACGCACGAGGCAGGGAATACAGAAATGCAAAACTGCGCAAAACGGGCCATCCAGACATGTACGCACCCTGGCGAAGGAACCTGTGAGATTGTGGTGGAGGAAGCTGCGCGCTCATAATACAGTTCCCATGACCGAAATCCAACGTCGTGAACGTCACCAGAATCGTGGTACCAAAGTTCCGTACCGGCATTCCGAGGGTGCAAGGGAGCGCGAGGGTGCCCCATTCAAGCCGTAGTTGGCTTGAGTGGACAACGGCCTCTACCGCTCGACAGCCCCGAAGAGCAAACCAACCCATCCAATTGTTCCAATCAAGGCTTAAACAGCAGGGATTGCGTATCTGCGCACCTTAGACCCTGGGGAAAAACAGACGGCGCCTAACCCATTCCATCCCTCAAGCGGTCGCCAGCCGCGTCAGTGTCACCACCGTAATATCGTCATCCTGCCCAAACGCAACCGCAGCCTCGGAAGCCTGCGCCGCGTCCGCCCCTGAAGCAAAAAGGCTTTGCAGCCGTTCGAAGCTGAAGATCTCACCCGAGGGCGTCCGCGCCTCCAACAAACCGTCCGTGTAAAGCGAGCAACGGTCTCCTGGCAGGAACTGTACGACGATCTCTTCATAGGCAGTCTCAGGATCGATGCCCAGCGGTAAAGCGCCCGGCAGATCCATCTCTCTATGGTTGAAGTAAGGCGCGGGGTGCCCCGCGCTGGCCAGCGTACAAGTTCCGTCTGGATCGAGTTTCAGCGCAATGCAAGTCGAGAAACCTCCTTCCAGCCGCCCATGCAGGCGGCGGCTGATGCCGGCGAGAATTTCAGCCGGTCGCGAGGTAGTCTCCGCCAGTGTGCGCACCGCACCCACAATGAGGGACACCGCCATCGCGGCGCGAAGGCCCTTCCCGCTAACGTCCCCGAGAACAATGAGCGTCGATCCAGCGTCCAGTCCATCCAGTGGAATGATCTGAAAAAAATCGCCACCCACTTCGAGCGCGGGCCGATACGCGCTGGATATGCTGAACCCCCGCAGCGTGGGTAACTTTTCCGGGATGAGCACCTGCTGCAGTTCTTGCGCGCTTTGCAGTTCCTGCTCCAGGATAGCTTTGCGATTTTGCTGGTCCCGAATGTAGTGATACACCGCGTAGATGACAGCACAAAACACCAGCAGATCGAGAAGCGTGTCCGCGTTGAAGGCAACTGGCCCTAAATGAAAGAGTGACGACGACAGATAATCCGCAAGGGTCCAGTGAGTGAATCGCTGGCCCTGCCGCACGGTGACCACAATGACCGCCAGGAGCTGGGAGAGAGATGCGCTCAACGCCAGCACCCACCGCGCGGAATCAAGCTTCTGGCGGAAACCGTTCGCCACCAGCACCAGCAGGTAAAGCTGGCACGGCTCAATGATTACAGTCAGGATTCCATCAATCCACGCGCTGGCGTGTGGAGAGATCCAGTGCGCGGGCATATAGGTAAGACAGCCGTCAAGGAACGCGCCAGTCAGGCTGACCACCGCAAGAATCCTTGCCCAGCGAACCAGCCCGTGACGGCTCCGAAGGTGAAGCAACTCGATCAGAAGAAACCAGAGCGCGACATTCCGCAGGGCCCACAACGGCTGCAGCAGAAACTGGCTGAACTGGCTCGTGACCGGAAGACGCATAGTGTAGATCGCCGTCCAGATCGCCGGGCAAATCGCGAAGATGGAAAACCAAAGCAGTAGCGTTTCACTCCTGCGCCGCAGCCACAGGACGAAGGCTGCCACCGCTACGAGGAAGTAAGCAATGTTGCGCGCGTTGAAGTAAAGAGTGCTGCGCAGGAATTGGTAGTTCCACGTGCCGATGTAGTCGGCGATCGATTTCGCATCCCCCACCAGGGGCGTCGCAGCAATGCCGCCGCCATCCCCGGCTGCGCTCGAACCAAGCGGTCTATTCCAAACCCGGATCGCCAGCGTACCGGATCGAATATCAGGCAAAGTGAAGGCTGCCGGCGCATTCACAACCGGCGACGATGGGTGCGGAGGCAATGAACCGTACCGGCCCACCAACCTCCCATTCCAATAAACCTCGCAGGATTCGTCCAGGCGGGGCAGCAACAACTGAAACTCGGTTTTGACATCTGGCGCGGGGGTAACGCGGAGGTTCAGCCGATACCAGGCAAAGCCTGTGTACGCATAGTGCCCTTGAGCGCCCCACGGACGATCGACAAGGATGGTCTCCCATCCGTTTTCCCCTGGGCTGTCGTGGAGGGCAGGCTCGGCCCAACGCAAATCATCGCCGACATGAAAACGCCACGGCCCGGAGAGTTCGACCGTGCCCTTACCAAGCCCGTCGATGGTAACCACGGAGGGAGCCGATGAGGCTTGCGCGTACGCAAAGGCAGGATGAAATCCAAACAGCAGGAGCCCGAGCAGCCAGATAGCGAATGGCGAGCGAATGCGCATCTGCCATGCATTGTACTTCCGCTCAGTCGCGATCAAAACAGCGGACACTCGCTTGGGCCACCACCATCCGAGTCCGCTCCTCACCCTCGATAGAGCCACCGCGTCAGGTCAACGTTGTGCTTGAAGTAGGACTTGGGCGGTGCTTTCGACGAGTTGAAAACCAGGAGCGGAATATCCAGTTCATACCTCGATCCGTGGCTGCGGTAACCGTCGGGCAGTGTGTCCATCGCCTGCTCCAATTCCCCAAAAACTGTCTGCCTGTCACCGAATACGCACAGATCCCCGATACGAGAACCATACAAATGGAATTGCGAAACCGCTTCGGCTCGCGTCAGTACAGTCTCAACCCCGGCAAGCGCCTGGATCGATTCCCTGACCTTCTTCTCATCCTCAGGGCGCTTGAGGTATATCCATGCTGCTCCGCCCAGACCACGGTGATGTTTGACATACCGGTCTCGCTCCGCGGAAATCGAAATCCGAATCGGATTGCCCGATCGCGCCAGTGTCTTATCCAGATCGTATGCGCGAGTCTTGTGGTTCATTCCGTGGTCTGCCGTGAGCAGGAATTGAGCGTCCGGCGCCGCCTCGTGCGCTTCCCCCAGCAGGGCATCCATCGTCTTGAGATGCTCCTTGGATTCCGCCGCATCGGGAGCCCAGGTATGCATGGGATAGTCCGTGGTATGCACGTACAGGCACTGTATTTCTGGTTGGTGCTTCAGGATGTAAATGGCCGCCCTTACAATCCAGTAGTTGATCTCACGGCTGTAAATCGGCGGTGCCGGCCCCAGCCGTTCCACCCACTCCGCAGACGGATCTTCCGCGGTGAGCGTGGTGGTAGCGCCTCGACGCAACAGGGAAATGGTTTTCTTCTTGCTCGACAGCAACGCTGACGACACGCCGAGTTTCGCCGCACGTTCAAAGAGCGTAGGCGCCAGAAGCAGGTCGGCCGCTTCCATGTACTCTTCACGATCCGCGGCCATGTCGAAGTACGAGTTGCCCGTGATTCCATGCTCTCGAGGAAAGCATCCGCAGCAAATAGATGCATTGTTTGCATTCGTAACCGATGGCATCACCCCTTGTACCGGCTGATACACACCGTCACGCTGCCATCGACGCAATGTTGGCATGTCGCTCTGCTGGAGGTAATCCAAACCAAATCCGTCGAACATGATCACGACCGTTCGCTGCGGCTGGGTCGTCCCCCGCTTCCCGAATGCAGCAGAGAGCGGCCCCACACCGCCAAGAGCGGCGGATGTGATGGCCAGTTGCATGAATTCTCTTCTCGACGATGGCACGGCGGAAAGCAACCCCGGCTTTCAGTTTAGTGGCCCGGGGGCGGTGGCGCGAAAATGGGTGACTCATTCCCTTCGGTGAATAGGAAGATCGCGGCAGATGCACACAAGAGGGGCCCCGCGATGCTGAACAGAGCCCGGCCGATTGTGCCGGGAGAACCGCCATAATAAGCATCGAGGGCAAAGCCTGTCGCACTGGTCACGGCCGTGGCCACCCGCCAATTGAGCGGAAACCGCCGCAACCTCAACAGAGATAACGGCAGCAGCCAAACAAATATGTACCAAAGATTGCGGTCCCCGAACGATCTGAAAAAGTGCACCACGTAGTCGGAATTCTGGTGAAGATCCAATCCGAATCGCAAGGGCGACCGAAACACGTGCGTAATCTTCCATTGCAGGGCAGTCAAGGCTCCCAGTCCGGCAATCCACGAAGTGACCATCCAGATCGCCGCAGTCGGTGGGTCTGGATAAATCCTTTCGCGAGCAAAGCCACCACGAGAAACTGAATACCATCAGAAACGGCACGAATGATTCTTTCGCGGTTGCCCCGATGACCGCCCATAACGGCAGCATCCAGTAGTCCTCTTTGGTAAAGACTCCAGACCGTCGCCATCAGAAAAAAGCCTTCGCCCGCATCGACCATTCCGGCGAGCCGCAGATTGGGCACCGCGAAGTTGAGCAGGTAGATCAATGCAGAACCCAGCGCCACAGCGTGGTTTCCCAGCTGTCCCTCAACCACTATGAGCAGAAGGGTCACAGTGGCAGCTACGAAAAAAGAATTAACCACCAGCAGGCCGAACATGATCGGGTCCCACGTCCCGATATGATTCTTGGCCACGTGATAGATCGGCCTCGCAAGATAGGGAACCAGAACCCGGAACTGCATATGCTGGTTCAAGTCTGCCGCAGGCGGCGCAGTGACCAGGCCGGCATAGATGACAACGTCATCCAGCCCTCCGGGGCCTTGCCGCCAATCGACGCGGTTCAGCACTGGGTATCCCAGACCGCAACAAATAACGAAGAAGAGCAGAAACAAGAGCAACAGGCGTGATCGCGAAGGCCGTAATTCCATCGCTTAGGTGAGGTTCCGCTTATAGAGCGCCGTAAGTTCTGCCCATGCTCGCTCGGCTCCTGCCTCGTTGTAAACCTGGCTGCCGCGCACCGTCCAGCCGTGATTGCAGCCCTCGTAGACTTCCACCGTAGCCTTCAGATGGGCCGCTGCGAATGCCTCCTTCAGCTTGTCCTTGGCCGTGGGGTCGCGCTTGTCGTCGTTGTCTGCTACCGCGCAGAGAACCTCGGCCTTCATCTTTGGGATCATCAGGTAGGGGCTGTCCGGCTTATCCGTCACCAGGCCGCCGCCATGAAAAGTTGCAGCCGCGCCGATGCGCTCGGCTGCGGTGGCCGCGGTGCGAAAGGTCAGGGGGCCACCCATGCAATACCCCTGAACGCCCATCTTTTTCTTCTTGTTCGTTTGCGGCTGCGCGTCGAGAAAGGCGACGTAAGATTTCGCGTCACTGATATTGGCATCAGCCGTCAGTGCCGCAGCCATCGGCATCACCTTGGCCCGGTCCTCCGGCTTGCTGAAGTCAAACGAACCATCGACCACCGGCGCCTTTGCATTCCGATAGAACGGATTTGGTACCAGGACTACGTAGCCTTCGGCGGCCAGCCTTTGCCCCATCTCCCGGAACACCGGTCTCAACCCCAGAATATCCGTCCACACCAGAACCGCCGGCCACTTCCCTTTGCCCTCTGGATAGAAGAGCGCCGAGTCGGAAACACCGCTCGCCATGGGCACGTCTACGTCCTTTTGCACCACCTTTGCCTGCGCGGCCGCCACCGACGAACTCAGCACCATCGTTGCAGCCGCGCCAAGCCCAAATGCCCTGCGCGAAATAGTGGGCTCATGAATGAGCCCCTGATGAATCATGTCATCGCACATAACCAGCTCTCCTCACTGCTCTCATGCTTTGTAAAGGGCCACAACCCTAAGACTTTGAAAACTACTTCCGCGGAAGGGAAGTTAGGTACGGGCTTTAGCCCGCACCTAACTCGGCAAACCATCCGGCCTTTAGGCCCTGAGGTATGCCTCACACCACAGGAAGCACCGTCGTCATCCCAGTAAGCCGGAACAACTCCCGAATCCGAGGATTCACCCCCGTGATACTCAACCGAATCCCTTTGCTCTGGCACCGGACATAATGGCTGACCAACATCCCAAGCCCGGTGGAATCCATATACGGCACCTCCTTGAGGTCAAACACGTGCGCAGCCGCCTGTGCATCGCCCTGCGCCGGTTCGAAGATATTGCGAAACGCATCGGGAGAAAGCGAGTTATACATATCCCGCCCGGTAAATGGCCCGGTCAAGCGAAACACCATACCCAGGGTTTCGCTTTCACCGCGTTCGATCGTCAGTCGTGCGCTCTTCCATATCTGAGTTTCCATCGCAACCGAGTCTTTCCTTTCAATCCCCCACGAGCATACCGGAGCACCTCCCTCCGCGAGAAGGTAACCGGGTTGACAACTCCTAACCGCGCCCATATCTTTTGGAAACCCTCCCGTCTATGAGTCAAAAGGCAAGCCATCAAACCGTGGTGCTCGTCGTTGGAGCCGGCCCAACCGGCCTGCTCCTCGCCGCCGACCTGTGCCGCAGAGGAGTGCCCTGCCACCTGATCGATGCTCAGCCTGCGCCTCTCCACTGGGATCGGGCGACTGTCGTTCATCCGCGCTCCCTCCAGATATTCGAGTCCCTGGGGCTGGTCGATCAATTCCTCACTGCCGGATGCAGGCAGCGTGCCGTCAAAATTCATTCCGGCGGCGAGCTTCTCGGGACCATCGACCTCGCTGATTGCGGCAGCATCTACGGCTTCAATGTCGGTCTCTCCGAGGAGGTAACAGAGTCCATCCTCACCGGCTATCTTCACCAACACGGTGGCCAGGTACATCGATCCTCCCGCTTGGTCGGGCTAACCACCACCCCCGGCAACCTCGTCCTCGCGGACGTCGAGCGCGACGGCAACCACTACCAGATCGAAGCCCGTTGGGTCGTGGGTTGCGACGGGTTCCACAGTGCAACCCGCAACCTCGCCGGCATTCGCCTGGAGGGCCACGACACCTTGAAGCCCTGGGCCGTCTTCGATGCGTCGGTACACCCCTGGGCCCAAAGCTTCGAAGCGACCTGGGTCTATCTCGAAACCCTGCCGGTCATCCTGAATGCGCTTCCCGGCCATCGCTGGCGGGTCTATCTCCTCCCGAATTCAGAAGACTCCGATCTGGTCGCCGATGCCACATCTACCTTGCGTGCCTACGTACCCTCTGCTTCTTTCGTGGACATAGAGAACCCAGGACGCTTCCGCTGCCACACCAAAATAGCGACGAAGTATCGCTCTGGCCCTATCTTTCTCGCCGGCGACGCAGCCCACCTTTGCTCCCCCGGCCAGGGACACGGCATGAACTGCGGACTGCAGGACGCCTTCAACCTCGCCTGGAAACTAGCGCTCGTCCATCAAGGCACAGCCCACGAAGCCCTGCTCGACAGCTATGAAGTCGAGCGCCGACCCGCTGCGGAGCTCGTCATGAAATCGGGTGACGAAATGGAAAACTCCCTGACCATGAGCGACCCCACGGAGCGCAAGAAGCGTGACCAGGCCATAAGGACCGCACTTGCCGATCCGGAGATGCAGCACCACGACAAAGTGGCCGAAACAGAATTGAACATCGACTACGCCCACTCCCCGCTCATTTTCGGGGATGCGAACAGCTCCTTCGCCGCCGGCTATCGCTTGCCCGACAACATTCCGGTACGCATGCCCCAGCCCGGCCCGTCGAGCCTCCACGCACTGGGCCATCGTGCCGGGAGCACCCTGATCCTGATAGGTGGGCCCGCGGCAAGCCCCTCTGCACTATCGGCTCTCCACGCCGCCTTGCAGGAGCACGTAAAGCATTCGAGCTTGTTTGAGGCAGCCGTCGCTCTCTCTGCCGGCGCCCCAGCGTCAGACTCCATCGGTCATCTCGACCCCGCTGCGGCGTCCCAACTGGGGATGGAAGGAAGCACACTCCTTGCCGTCCGCCCCGACGGTTACGTAGGCCTGCGCGCCGACCGGGAACACCTGGCCGCGCTCGAGCGTTACACAACCCTTCTTCAAACCGGCCAGGTTGAGGCTTAACAACACCGCTGTCTAACTGCGATAGTATGGTCGAGCCGCCCCGCCACGCCGCAGGAGAGTAAGAATGTCGCTTCGCATCAACGATACCGCCCCGAATTTCACCGCCCAGACCACCAAGGGCCCGATCGATTTTCACCAATGGATCGGCGACCAATGGGCTGTGCTCTTCTCCCACCCCAAAGACTTCACCCCCGTCTGCACCACAGAACTGGGATACATGGCCAAAATTGAGCCCGAGTTCACCCAGCGAAACGCCAAGCTGATCGGCCTTTCCGTGGATCCTGTCGAGAATCACAGCAAATGGGCCATCGACATCGAAGAAACCCAGGGCGCCCGCGTGAACTACCCCATGATTGGAGATACGGATCTCGCCGTCGCCAAGCTATACAACATGCTGCCCGCGGACGAAGCTGGAACCTGTGAAGGCCGCACTGCCGCCACCAACGCGACCGTGCGCTCTGTGTTCATCATCGGCCCCGACAAAAAGATCAAGCTAATGCTGACCTACCCCATGACCACGGGCCGCAATTTCGACGAAATTCTCCGCGTCTTGGACTCCATGCAACTGACCGTGAAGCACAAAGTAGCGACACCGGCCAACTGGAAGCAAGGGGACGACGTGATCATCTCCGGCTCCGTCAGCGACGAGGACGCGAAAGCCCTCTACCCTGCCGGCTGGAAGACCCTAAAACCCTATCTCCGCGTAGTCGCGCAACCCAACTAACCTACAGCCCCAGGTCTCACGCATGAGGCCTGGGGATCACCGTTCCGTGTTCGACATTGAAGGCTGCGGAAAACTCACCTTCGAGGACGGATAAAGGTAGGCACGGGCTTTGACCCGTACCTAACCCGGCAAATCATTCGGCCTTTAGGCCCTGAGGTTTGTGTTTCGTTTCACCAGCCTCTTTAGTCGCCCTCTAGAGACTGCGTGAAAACCAACTGTGAAATGAAAACGAGTCCCGAGACTGCTGAACTTGGCCCAGGACGTAGTCCTGGGTAGAAATGGGTCTCTGAAAAGTCCCGTAGGGACGACTGAGAAAGTTATCGATCGGGACTGCATCGGGCGCATTCAACTTACTTTGCAGCCGTCCCTACGGGCCCGATTATGATCTGACAGGCTTCTGCATGATCCTCAAACAATACTATCTAGGCTGCCTGGCCCACGCCTCCTACCTGCTGGGAGACGAAACCACCGCGACCGCAATCATCGTCGACCCGCAACGCGACGTACAACAATACGTGGCCGACGCAGAAAAACTGGGCCTCCACATTCGCCACGTCTTCCTTACCCACTTCCACGCCGATTTCATCGCCGGCCACCTGGAGCTCCGCGACCGCTGCGGCGCAACCATTTACCTGGGCAGCCGCGCCAAAGCCGAATACCCGTTTGTGCCCATGGCCGATGGGGACACCCTCGACTTCCCCGGCCTGCGCCTGCAAGTGCTGGAAACCCCGGGCCACACCATCGAGTCCATCTCCATCCTTGTCTTTGATCCGCGGAAAGACCCGGCCCACCCGCACGCCGTCCTCACCGGAGACACCCTATTCATCGGCGACGTAGGCCGGCCAGACCTGCGCGCCTCGCTGGGCTGGACCGCCAACGATCTCGGCGCCCATCTGTACGACTCGCTGCACAATAAGCTTCTGATCCTGCCCGATGAAACCCTGGTCTATCCGGCGCACGGTGCAGGCTCTCTCTGTGGCAAGCAACTTTCTTCCGACACGGTCTCATCGCTCGGCGATCAGCGCCGCATGAACTACGCCCTGCAGCCCATGTCTAAAGACGAGTTCATTCGTCTGGTGACGGCTGACCAACCCGAAGCCCCGCAATACTTCACCTACGACGCCATTCTCAACACCCGCGAGCGGATAACGCTCGATACCAACCTGGAGAGAGTGCTGCACCCTGTGGCGCTCGACGAAATCCTCCGCCTGGGAGACGCGGGAGCGCAGCTCCTGGACGTGCGCGATGCAGCGGAGTTCGCCAAAGGGCACTTGGCAGGCAGCATCAACATAGGTCTCGGCGGCCAATACGCCACCTGGGCGGGCACGTTATTGGATCGCGCCAAGCCCATCGTGATCATCGCCGAGCCGGGAAGGGAACAGGAGGCCGCGTTACGCCTGGGCCGCATCGGTTTCGACCAAGTGAGCGGTTTTCTGGAAGGCGGCATGGTCGCGCTCGCCGAAAGGCTAGACCTCGTGTGGCCGACAGAGCGGGCTACTCCCACGATGATCGCGGAAGAACTGGCCGGTGCCGAACCGCCCTTGGTGCTGGACATCCGCAATCTCCCCGAGTGGAAAGCTAAACACATCCCGCAAAGCCTGAACATTCCCCTCAATCACTTGCAAGAGCGCATCGCCGAGATACCTCGCGGCCGTCGCATCGCGGTCCACTGTGCCGGCGGCTATCGGTCTTCCATAGCCGCCGGCATTCTGCACCAACACGGAGTCACCAACCTCATCGAAATGGCAGGCGGTCTCGCCGCCTGGGACGCCGCCAAACTTCCCGTCGCATACGAAGCCTGATCGGCCGAACCGTTCCTGGAACCAATCGGCTTACTCTGCGAGGGAGTGCGAGCCATAAGGCAACCTCCCTCGTCTTTCACAAAGCACCGATAAACCGATGTAGTAAGCGAGCGGAGCCTGCGAATTTTTCGCACCAGGAGCACGAAGAGCGCCTCCGTGCAAATAACAAGCGCTCATTGCTGCGAAGCGCTGCCAAGTCAGCGTGGCCTTACGCGGCGTCGCAATAAGGTCGGTGGCGTCAGAGGTCAAAATGAAAGCGAGCGACAACGTTGAGAGTTGTGGGAGACAAATTAAGTGTTTTCGCCCGTGAAGGAGCAACCCCGGCGAGAGGAACGGTGTCACGCTGATCCTGATTAAAGTTGACCGCGCACTCAAAAGAATGTGCATGCGTATCCCCATGCAGGCTTCGATGTTCGAGCATCCCCATCGAGGAGAACCCGGCACGTAGATCATGCATCCGTCCTTTGGGCCAACGTCCTGGAGTGGCATCCAAAAGGTGAGCGTTGCATGTTCAAAGCGGGGATCGAAATAAGCTTCATCCTGGTGCCACGGCGTCCCCGAGCCGACTTTGGCGCGCTTGAGAAGAACGAAATTGCACCTCAGAAAGCAGTTCGGCAATAACTGTTGCGCGATGCGCGTCGCGTTCCGTATATAGTCTGTTTCCAGAAGCCACGCGTTATAGTTGCTGAGATGGTCAACTGGATCGAGCGCAGTACTTTCGTGGTTGCACTCCATGGTTTAAATGTCGCCTTCTTTTTCGCCGCTGCCGGGCGATCAAATCCCAAGAACCCTGCGAATCCCCTTCAGCTCGCGCCAATGGAGATGCCGTATTGCTTTCAAGATGGGGAAACGGATTGCAAATCGGCCAGGCACGCAACTGTATCCTTGCAGAATTTCGTTCAAGGAAGTCTCAACAATCATCAGGACCACCACCATCCGATCTCGGTATTGATTGCCTCGTCTAGATCCCCCCGTCGGCATCCTATGGGCGGAGATTGACACCACGCACGCAGGGTCGCAAAGGCGACCAAGCGGGCAAACAGTTGGTCGCAAAATTATTACTTGAAGCACCTGGTTATTGGAAGGACTTGAGCCGGGCTGCTGGGGGGGAAAGGCAAACCATGGCGATTCCTTACAGTGGAACTAGTCTTGAGGTGCGGAGCCTGTGAGTCTGAGTCGAGCCCAAGTAAGTTGGTCTCTCTTATAGCAGGCTTATTGAAATAGGCGGAGTGATTTTTTCGTAACGGTAACCAGTAAACGTGTTTATGAGTCGCCATGCTGAGAAGCAAGGAGAGGCGGAGCGAGCGCAGTGTCGATAACATGGGTGTTAAAACACCAGAAGTTTTTGGAAGATAAGATAAAGGAGTATTTAGGAAAAGTTATCCGCGATAACCAAGCGGGACAAAGGCCGCGACACTTTCCGCCTGTTGTCGTGGACGATAATGGTACAAGTTACCTGCACTGAGACATGTGCGGGACAAGCGATTGCGTTTGTCGGCATTACCGCCCAAGAGCCGCCTGGAAAGCGGCCCGCCCCCAACTTCCTCTTTGCGAAACGCGGCATGAATTTCAAGTTGCTCAGCTCGTAGAGTTTCCACAGGATTCACCGAGGCCGCACGGCGAGCCGGCAGATAGCTGGCGAACCACTGCCGATGCCGCCAAAATGATCAGTACCGACATACAAGTGAAAGGGTCCAGCGGACTCACTCCAAACAACATCGACTTCATCAATGCACCAATCCGGCTGCCGCAGCCAGACCGACGGCTACGCCGACTCCCGCAGCGCCTGAACAGACGAACATCCACCGTAGCCTGCCTTTTTGTCCCCCCAGCGCGAGCCGGATGCCGATTTCGCGCGTGCGTTGCAGCACCGCGTAGGAGATCACACCGTAGGTGCCGATAACCCGAGCACAAACGCCATGGCGCCCGCGACCCAAGCATCACCAGCGTGAACGAAGTTCGCAGCCAGCGATTGGCTGTAAATCTCCTGCATCGTCCGCCCCGAGGCCACCGGCAAACTCGCATTTACCGACCACACGGCGGCTGCATTTCGCGGAGCAAGCCATGGCCATAGGATTGTTCGATGGAGGCATAGAGTAGGCAAGCGAGGCCTGGGGTCAAGGAACTTCGCGAACCAATGACTGACATACAGCGGGATCTTTTCGTCAACAATCTGCGTACTCCCTGTTAACCATCCGGTCTCAGCAGCGTTTTACAGGGTGAAGCCAACCAACGGAGGCATACACATGGGCGGGGACACTATACCCGTCATCGCAGTCTTTTCCACGATCAGTTGGGTCGCCTGGGCGCTATTTTCTTCTATTCGCCGTTACAAAGTAGCGCAGCTCCAGGCAGACATCCAAAGCAGGCTACTGCAACGGTTCGATTCTCCCAATGCCCTCCTGGGCTACGCCCAGAGCGAAGCAGGAACGCAATTTATCAAGAGTATGGAGATCGACCGAAGCACACCTTACAACCAGATTCTCAAAGGAGTTCAGGCAGGAATCGTGTTCATATTCTTCGGCGCCGGCATGTTGCGGCTCCATGCCTGGAATATCGGCGACGAAGGACCCCTGGTCTTCGGCACGCTCGCTCTCGCTCTCGGACTTGGATTTGGAGTGGCTGCGGCTGTCTCATACTTCCTCTCCCGCACCTTTGGTCTCTTGAGCCGATAAGGCTGCCTGGCAATGCACGATGCCCGCCTCCGCAGGACCCTTGTCCTGGGGTGCAGCGAGGAGTCGTCAGGAATGGAAGAGCAGACATTCCATACGCTCTACGCTGCTACGGCGAAACCCCTTTGGGCATACATCGCGCGCTATGTCCGGACGTCCGGACGTAGCGAATGATCTACTGCAGGAAACCTACTGCCGTTTCCTTACTTCCCAATTAGCGAATCGAGAGCTCGCGGAGACCCGGCCCTATCTGTTCCGCATCGCGACCAATCTGTTGCGCGACCGATGGCGCAATGGTGAGGATACGAAATGGTCCGAACCCCTGGAAATCGGCTGCGAACGAGACCTCGATACGCAAATCGATATTCGCGATTTGATGCAGCAACTCAAACCCAGGGAACGCCAGCTGCTTTGGTTAGCCTACGTTGAGGGCATGACCCATAGCGAAATCGCGAAGTCCACTGGCTTGCAGGCAATGAGTGTCCGTATCCTATTGTTGCGTGCACGCCGGAAAGCGGCGGAGTTACTGAAGCGAAGGGAGAGAGCCGTTCATGAAGTGTGAAAGAGAGCAGCAGGTTATCGAGGCAACGCAGAACGGCTTGTGGACCTCGTCGTTGCGCGATCACCTGCGCGATTGCGCGCGATGTGCCCAGACTCAGTCGATTGCGGCATCGCTGCAGGAGCAAGCCACAATGCTGGAAAGGCATTGCGACCTTCCCGCAGCCTCTATGATCTGGCGCCGCGCCCAGACCAGGCGCCGTGTGGACGCGCTGCAGCGAACCACGCGCCGGCCATTTCTCATCGTTGGCGCGCTGAGTGCTCTGTACTCCCTGGTTCTCCTGCTGTGGGGACTCTTCCATTTGCCCCAGTCCGTCTACCGGTTGTTCGTCACGCCTTCGGGATTGACCGGTGACGTAGCCTTCGCCGCCGCTGCACTCTCAGGAATAGTCGTTGTTCTAGGATCGTTTGTCTTGGTGCTGGAAACCCGGCGTTGACCCGCAGCGGCTCCACCCAACTCTCAACAACTTTGACAGGATCGCGACAGAACTGTGACAACTCCGGCCATCCGGCGGAATAGCATTCCCTCGGAGTCCGGTCTTGAAGAGTTCTCCCCTGTCATTGGGTGGGGATACCTACCCCCATGAAAGCATGCTTGCCGATCAAGAAGAAGGAACCGGAACTCCACTCGAAAAGGCAACGGACGTACTGCCTCGACGGGACAAGAAACAGCTTTCGCGGGGAGGGAAGCTCTCAACAACTTTACGGACATTAAAGGAGAAGCAGATGAAATTTCCCGTCCATTCCTCGAGGCCGGCTCTGGTTTACGCCTGCGCACTATCATTGTTTCCTACGATTGCGCTCGCGCAGCACTATACGCAAACAAACCTGGTGTCCAATGTGCCCGTGACTCCTGCAGCCACGGTCACGGATCCCAATCTCACAAACGCCTGGGGACTGGTCCACGGCCCAACCACGCCCTGGTGGATTTCAAATAACGCCGGCGGCACCTCGACCCTCTACAACACCTCCGGATTGAACCCGGCAAATCCTGCAGGGCAAAGCCCAGCTCCAGTGCTGGAGCCAGTGACGATTGTTGCGCTGAACGCTCCTGGCGGGACACCCGGGAATGGCGTGAAGATTCTTAATGCTCCCAGCCAGCAGGCTTCAGGGTCACCCACTTCGACCATGTTCAATGGCAGCCCTACGAATTTTCTACTTGCCCCGGGCCATCAGGCGACTTTCTTGTGGGCCACCGAAGACGGAACAATCCAGGGGTGGAACCCGGCGGTGAATGCAACCACGGCGGTCATTAAAGTGGACAACTCCCAGGTCCCGGCCAAAGACAACGGAGCCGTTTATAAGGGGGCGACGATCGCCGGCATGAACGGCAAGGAATACATTTTGGCGGCCAACTTTCGCAGCGGCAGGATCGATGTGTTCGACACCAACTTCAAACAGCTCCATCTTCCCGAGGGAGTACTTGAGACGATGAGCTCCCCCGCGGATTTGCGCCCTTCAACGTGCAAGGCATTGGAAATAACATCTATGTAACTTATGCCTTGCAGGACTCGGCTAAGCACGATCCTATCGGCGGCGCTGGCCTGGGTTTTGTTGCGGTATTTGACCACCGTGGCAAGAAGATTGCGCACCTTCAGCATGCGATTGGTTCAACGCGCCCTGGGGAGTTGTGCTGACCCCGGCAAACTTCGGCGTGTTCAGCCATGCCATCCTGGTAGGCAATTTCCTGGGCGGTAACATCGCGGCATTCAATCCACTCACCGGCCGCTTTATTGGAAACATAGAGGACGCCACTGGCTCAGCCGTGAACATCGATGGGCTGTGGGCACTCGTATTCGGCAATGGCGGCGCCTCCGGTCCGGGCAGCACCTTGTTCTTCACCGCCGGTCCTGATCATGAGACGAATGGCCTATTTGGAACTCTGACGCCGGTGACCAGCGAACTCCAGGCCGACGACGTGCAATAGCCTCGATCGGTGCACCAGCCGGCGTTCTACGGGGGAGACGCCGGCTGAGCCGGGAAGGTGCTCCGGCAACTTACCCTTGCACCTCAGCGAGCATGTCCCGATAAAACGCAAGCACCCGCCGATGTCTCTCTTTCGCCAACTCTTGGCCGGTGCTCGTTTTGAAGCTCCCTGCTAACGTCAATAGCTTTTTGGGAAAATGGTCCAACGCGTTGCGGCCATCGTCCAGGGGGCGTAAGATCCCTTCTGGATCGTCCAAATCATAAAGGCTTGAGCCCATGCGGCCCGCGGTGTAAAAACATCGAGCGATGCCGCTAAGGCCGATGGCGTCCAAGCGATCGGCATCCTGCAGGATGCAGCCTTCTATACTCGTCGGCGCTACTCCTGCGGAGAAGCTGTGACTCTCGATCGCGCCTGCGACGGTGGCGATGCGCGCAGGCTCCCAACCAAGTGCCGCCAGGCGAACACGCGATTCGTTCGCGGCTAACAGCGACGCCTTGCTGCGCAGAGGGGAATCCTTGGCCACGGCAACACAATCATGCAGTAGAACCGCCGCCACCAGCGTCTCGAGGTCACCGCCCTCTTTCATCTGAATCGACTTCGCGTTGCGCCAGACGCGCACAATGTGAGAAAGATCGTGTGCTCCATCTTCATCGTTCGTGGAGGTGCCCAGTAGCTTCGCCGCAAGCTGTTCGAAAGGATGAAACATCGAGAAGACCATGCCCCAGCATAATCATCCCTGGCGGCTAAACCAAACCATGGGCCTATTCCATGCGGAGCGCTCTCATCGGGTCGACACCCGCCGCCCGGGCGGCAGGCACTACGCTTGCCGCCAAGCGCACCAAAGCCACGCCACCACCGCCAGAAGATAAGTCCCGCATCCAACGGCTTCACCCCATAAAGAGAAGATGTCAACGCGTGACCCACCAGCATCGCTGACGGAACACCAGTCACTACTCCTGCCGTAGTCAGCAGCAGGCTACCTTTCAGAATCATCCACACTACCTGCCCGCGCCGCGCGCCCACAGCCATGCGCACACCGATCTCCGCCGTCCGCATGCTTACCCGGTACGCCAACGTTCCATAAAGCCCCGCCGCCACCAGAACCACCGCCAGAAATCCGAAGAAACCCGCCAGCCGCGCAAACAGTACCTGCCCGGAAATCGTTAGGTCATATTGCGCGCGTTGCGTCATCGGCCGTATCAGCGGCAGGTTAGGGTTGATCTCCTTGAGCGCCTTGCGCGCCGAAGGCAGAATGGCCAGCGGATCACCGTGAACGCGCATCTCCACGTCCATAGCCCCGGTCATTGGAATCTGCGCATACATGTACCAGGCCATGGGAATGGGATCTTCATCGATGCTTCGATACTTGTGGTCCTTCACCACCCCGACCACGGTCATCTGATAGCGCCCATCTTCGCTCCCAATGGTGTGCCCCAGCGGATTCTGATTGGGAAAGAAGCGTTGCGCAAATTGCTCGTTGATGATGCCGGCGTGAGGCGAGGTCGCGGTATCGGAATCGGCAAAGTCGCGGCCTGCCAGCACCGGTACACCCAGGGTGCGAAAGAAGTTCGGCCCCACCACGTTGCTGCGCACCGTTCGCGATGATCCGTTGGCCACATCCGGCAACTTGCCATCGACCTGCATGGCGTTGTTGTCCGACCATCCCGAACCAATGCGTTCCTCCATCACGGTTACCGACTCCACCCCAGGCAGCGCGCGCAGCCGGTCCATCAGGTTCACATAGAAGGCGGTTCCCTCTGGAACGGACTGAATGTTCGGTTTCACTCCGAAGACCACCAGGCCCTTGATCTGCATTCCCAGGGGTGTATTTTGCAAATTACGCAGGGTGCGAATCAGCAGTCCAGCGCCCACCAGCAGCACGACGCACAACGCCATCTGCAGGGCCACAATCACTCTGCCGCCTCGCGATTTGCCGGTATCCGTGTTCGCCGTGGCAGCCGAGGTCTTCAAAGCCAGTTGGGCTTTGCCGCAAGCGCCACACGCAACGGTGCCAGTGCCAAGCAGCAGCGCGGCCATAGCCAGCACGCCCATGGTAAAAAACATCACGGTTTTATCCGGAGCCAGGCTTGACTCAATCTGCGCCCAACTTCCTAGCAGCCGCGTCGCCATCTCGGCAAAGCCCCAGGCCAATGTGCCACCCACTGTCACCAGGATCAAACTCTCCGCGAGCAGCTGCCGCAGCAACTCACCGCGCCCCGCACCCAGCGCCTGTCGCACAGAAAACTCGCGCTGGCGCGCCCCATTCCGGGCCACCAGCAGCATCACGACATTGGTGAGCGCAATCAACATCACCAGGCCTACCATGGCCATCAACATGCGCAGCGGGTGGCCGTATTGCTCGCTATACCCGGGAAATTTTTGGCATCGGCCACGCTCAGCACCGGCGGCTTCTCTCCTGCCGGTCGGGGTGCCCAGGCCGGCATAGGCCGCTCGCTGAAAGATCGGCTGCAACTGAGCCACCACCTGCGCCCGGTCTTTGCCCGGAGCGAGACGTCCCATCAGCCGGAGGCACCACCATGTCTGATTGGCAATGTAGTTCTTGCCGTCGTCCAGCGGATTGCCCCACGCATTCAGTTCCGGGCGGCTCTGCAACGGAATCCAGAAGTCAGTGGACTGCCCGCCCTCGACCCCTTCAAACCCTTCCGCCGCGACGCCCACAATCGTGATGGGCACCCCGTTGACGTATAGCGCAGTTCCCAGTACGTCCGGGTTGCGCGCAAACCGTCGCGTCCAGTAGCTGTAGCTGATGACGGCTATCGCCGCATGGTTCGTCTCATCCCGCTCGCTGAAGCCGACTCCGCGCGCTATCTTCACGCCCAGGCCGGAGAAGAACGTGCCGCTCACCATGTCGCCTTCCGCTTCTTCGGGGTTGGCTCCGTAGCGGACGGCAACCTTGCTGCCGGACAGTGGCACATACGCCATCAGAGGCGAAAGCGCATCGCCTTGTTGTCGCAGCGAGTCGTAGACGGCGTAGGAAAACGTTTCGTTGGAGTTAATGGTGCCGGTCCCGTGCGGCGGGTTCGTAGTTCTCAGGTAGACCAACCGATCCGGATCGCTCACCGGCAGCGACCGCAGCAACACCGCATTCATTAGGCTGAATACCGCCGTGTTTGCGCCCACTCCGAGCGCCAGGGTCACAATCGCTGTGGCTGTAAAGCCTGGACTCTGGCGCAGCGACCGCAATCCGAATCGTAGATCGCGCAACAGCTTGTCCAGGCCCACCCATCGGTCTTTCAGGTAGAACCGCTCTTGCGCCGCGCGCACACTGCCGAACTCGCGCCGCGCCTTCCACCGCGCCTCGTCCTCGCTCAAGCCGCTGCTCTGCAGTTCATCGGCTTCCAGTTCAAGATGGGCCTTGATTTCTTCTGCAAAGTCCTCAGCACTGCGCTTGCGCCTGAACATATCTATGCTTCCTCGCTTTGCGGCCCGCTTCCGGAATCCAGGATCAATCCCATTGCCCGCGTCAGGCGCCGCCACTCGCCTGTTTTTTCCGAAAGCTGCTCGCGGCCTTTTGCTGTGATCGAATAGAAACGCGCTTTGCGGTTGTTCTCGCTCACGCCCCACTTGGCGCGGATCCACTTTCTGTCTTCAAGCCTTTGCAGAGCCACATAGAGCGAGCCGTGATCCACCAGAAATACTTCTTCTGACTGGCGTTGAATCAGACGCGCTACGCCCTGCCCATGGCACGGTCCCAGCACCAGCGTCTTTAGAATCAGCAGGTCCAGTGTGCCCTGCAACAAGGCAATGCGATCGTCTTCATTTTCTCGGGTAGTCATTCGACCCAAGTATTCGCCACCTTGGGTCGAATGTCAACCCAAGCCGCGCGCCCGCGTAAGCTCATCAGATTTTGCAACAAAATCAAACTTGTCCAATTTTGGATTTGTGGCCATTCTGGACGGAACATAAGCCTTCGAGCGTGTGTAAGAAGTAGCTTTTTGAAGGGTACGGCCTTAAGGGCCGTACATCCAGGGTCAACGTGAATCGGCTTTAAGCCGCTGAGGTACGCTTTTCTCGGAGCTGAGGGAGAGCGTACCTCAGGGGCTAAAAGCCCTCATTCGTCCGGTCCTGGACGGCACGGGTAAACCCGTGCCCTTCGTCTAGTGCCGCGTCCTTCGTACGACACATTTTTCGCAGCCTGTAGAGCCGCTGAGGTACGCTTTCGAGATCTGCCAAATCGGATAGCTTTTTCGCGAGGCGAGGCCGCGTTCCGTTCTAGAAAACCCTGCCGGTCTCGACCAGGGCGGGGCTGTCCCCAACCTGCAACTTCCCTCCAGCCAACGGTTGCACTGTCCCGGAGAGATTGCGAACCTCGGTATATTGCTCCGGTACTTGATAGCTCACCGTCTTGCTGGAGTTCCAGAGGACAAGTGCCTGGTACCCGCCGGGCCGATTCAGCGTGCAGCTCCAGGTCTCGTTTGCATCAGGCGCGCACCCCAAGGTCATTGACGCGCCAACCATCCACTGTTGAACGATGCCGTACGAGGCAACGCCCAGGTCAGCACCAGAGCCCGGACTCCATAGGCCGCCCCAGCTGCCGCCATCGTAGGCGTACCAAACGAACCGGCTTACCCCTTCCGACCATTGCAGGAAATAGTACTTGGCCATAAAAGCTGCCCGGTTTCCACTTCCATAAAGTTCATCATCGGGGTCCCCGGCCCAGTCAGCTTCCGTGTCCCATAGAGGCTTAGTACTCTGACCGTGCGCCCTCATCACCTCCTGGTAACGCGACACCACGGAGACAATGGACTCAGCCTCGGCGTTGCAGTAGCCATGGAAGGAGATGATGTCCGCGTAATCCCCTCCCCCCTCGGCGAGATAATGGTCGAGCCACGCTGGACCCTCCGACGCGCTCACCGTGGGTGTAATCACCTGCGCCGACGGGTTGATGGATTTGATGATGCGATAAGCACGCTGCGCCATCGTAAGCAGCGTCTGCACGTCACCACAGTAGTACTCGGGATCCTGTGGTTCATTCCACAGCTCCCAATAAGTAATGCGGGAGCCGGCATGAGAAACGATGGCCGTTACATAGTTATCCCAGTTTCTTAAATCGGCCGGTGGAGCACACTCTCCGGGCCCGTAGGGACCGGGCGCGCCCGGTTGTGACGATGCCCACTGGGGCGTTCTTCCAAACGTGTAAATCACATCGGCTCCGCGCGCCTGGTTCAATTCCACAAAGGCATCCAACCGTTCAAAATGGTAGACCCCGGCGGAGGAGTTGATGTCCGCCCAATCGAGCATAGGAAACGAATCCCATGTTCTCGTCGTGCCATAGTTTAGTGGCGGATTCACATGCTCGGAATCGAGCACCGTCATACCAAAGAATGCGCGCGGAACAACGCCGTTATCCGGGTGAACAAAAGTGGTACCACACGCAGTCAATAAGCTTGAAAGCAGCCCAACCAGCAGTGAGGCCGACGCAGCTTGACCGTGAGGGAAAAATTCAAAACCAAGCTCCGATCGCGTGCAAAGACTAAATCACGCGCGGTCGCGAAAGAATCCCACAAGGGTGGATAAATCGGCGCGTCAGGGCCAGGCCCGGTTGACAACCGTCCCAAATATATCCGTTCGAAAACGGCCCGAGCAGGCGTCAGAGACAAATTCGCTGCCCATGGTGAACGCAAGTATCTCCGGCAGGAGTCCTCCTCGACATCCAACTGGCCGGCGCAAAAATCTGAAGCCTTCATGACATTTCGAAGGGCAATTTTCGTATGCTTATCCGGCACCAGAACTCCGGAGGTTGCCGATGGACATGCAAAAGGAATTAATGGCTGAGTACGACCGTGAACTCGCAGCGACACGAAAAATGCTGGATGCGATTCCCGCCGATGCCGACCTGAACTGGAAGTCCAACCCGAAATGCATGACGCTCGGCCGTCTTGCTGGTCATGTCGCCGAAACAGTGGAGCGTGGGGAATCGACACCTCTCCAAAGACGGGCTCAAATTCGACATGGTCAGCTATAAGCCCTGGAATCCCGCAAGCAAAGCGGAAATCCTGCAAAAGTTCGATGCCGAAACATCCCAGGCAAAGCAAATCCTCGCGAGCCTGGATACATCCCGATGGAATGACAACTGGAAGATGACCGCGGGTGACCAGACGTGGATCAACGACTCACGCTACTAAGTCTTCCGCACCTGGGTGCTGAATCACCTCATCCATCATCGCGCCCAATTAGGCCGGGATCTTCGGGGCTCGGCGCTCCGATCCCGGGCATGTACGGTCCCTCGGCCGACGAGAGCTGACGGCTTGGAAAGTTGCTTTCCTTGCATCCATTCCTCCGGTTGAGGGATCAAATCCTAAGCAACCAAGGGGGATGCTGATGGCCAACTACACAAAGGATCCTGACGCTATCTCTCGCCTCTCGAAGGAGCAATTTCGCGTCACGCAGCAGAGTGCTACCGAGCGGCCGTTCGAGAACGCCTATTGGGATCACGACGCGCCGGGTCTCTACGTGGATATTGTCTCGGGCGAGCCGCTCTTCTCATCCCTGGACAAGTTCGACAGCGAGTGTGGCTGGCCCAGTTTTACCAAGCCCGTAGACCCCGAAAATGTGGAGGAACAAGCGGACAACACCTATGGAATGAGCCGGACTGAAGTGCGGTCGAGCCATGCTGACAGTCACCTGGGTCACGTATTTGACGATGGACCCAAGGCGGCCGGCGGTCTGCGTTACTGCATCAATTCGGCGTCCCTGCGCTTTATCCCGCTCGAAGAGCTGGAAAGCGAAGGCTATGGTCAATATGTCAAACTATTTGAGTCAAAGGAGGCGAAATAAAATGACCCCATCCTATGAAACTGCAATTCTCGCTGGTGGCTGCTTCTGGGGCATGCAGGACCTCTTACGCCGCTATCCGGGCGTCATCTCAACCCGTGTGGGGTACTCCGGCGGAGATATACCTAACGCCACCTATCGCAATCACGGGACCCATGCCGAGGCTATCGAAATCGTGTTTGACCCGGCGAAGCTGACCTATCGCAAGCTTCTCGAGTTTTTCTTTCAGATTCACGATCCCACCACGCTGAATCGCCAGGGAAACGACCGTGGATTGAGCTATCGCTCCGCGATTTTCTACACAACCGAGGAGCAGAAACGAACGCGGAAGACACCATCGCCGATGTGAATGCGTCGGAATCTGGCCCGGGAAAGTCGTGACCGAATTAGCCCCCGCCGGTCCGTTCTGGCAAGCGGAGCCCGAGCATCAGGATTATCTGGAGCGCTATCCAAACGGCTACACCTGCCACTACATCCGGCCGGACTGGACCCTCCCGCATCGTGCTGCCTGACATATAGCCTCGCCCATTCAAGCCCAAAAGAGGGCTTGAATGGGGCGCCTCAAGAGCACACGGTAAGGCCTTCTTGCCGAATCTTCTGGACTCTCAGGCGACATCATGTTTCTCATAGAGACGGACCGTGGGAACAATGGTAACCATCGAAGGTTGCCGCCCTGGGCGAAGCCGGGAGAGGAACAGTTTTGCAGATCATGGTTTCATCGGCGGTGCGACGGACGTGTAACACCTGGCGCCTTCTGGCCGCCCTCATCCTCTTCCTACCCGTCGCCTTGCATAAAGGACAGGCCCAGACCGCCCCCCTCCCGCAACTCCAATCCGCCGATCCTTTCATGGCCGACCTGTTCCATCGGAGCCGTTCCACCGGCATGGTAGTCGTGGTTGTTCGCGGCGGTGACACATGGGTGCAAAGCTATGGTCAGACCTATCCTGGCTCCCATCAGAAACCGGATGCTGACTCGCTCGTCCGTCTTTGCTCGCTGACTAAAATCATGACCACGGACCTGCTCGTCAAGCTGGTCGCGGATGGACGCGTATCGCTCACCGACCCACTACAGAAATTCGCTCCTCATAATGTCACCGTGCCGGTTCGCACGGTGCGTGGCGAGACCGGCCGCCCGATAACGTTGCGTGACCTGGCCACGCACACCGCGGGCTTCCCCCGCGAAATCGCCTATCCGGCAGGCGACAGCGGTCATTTTACATTTCCCGACTATAGTTTTCGCTGGCAGTGGCTTCCCGGCTATCGCCTGCGCTTTCCGCCCGGGACCGCGGCACACTATTCCAACATCGGATATGACTTGCTCGCGGATGCCCTCGCCGCTGCTGCCGGAAGACCCTATCCTCAACTTTTCGCAGACCGTGTCGCCAAGCCTCTCGGGCTGCGGGATACAACCCTGAGTCCCACTCCGGGCCAGTGCGCTCGCTTGCTCATCGGCCGGAGGAATGAGGGCCGGTGCACGGATACGACGGCCGCTGCCGGATCAGGAGGCATGTACTCCACCGCCAACGACATGACCCGTTGGCTAAAGTACCTTCTCGGTTTGCCCGGTGTGCCCGTGCATCAGGACCCTGCGGCCACCGCCACGTACATCCCGGCCTCGGAACTCCGCTGGGCTCAGGGTATCGGCCGCGCCGGTGTTCCCAACGGGATCGGTCTCGGTTGGGTGCATCTCAACCAACCCGATGATCCAACCATGATCATTGAGAAAACCGGCGGCGGCGCGGGCTATACCACGTACATTGCCCTCAATCCTGCTCGCCACATTGGCCTATTTGTCGCAGCCACCCAGGACCTGCATGGCGGCCCCGAGGTCTTTCGCGAAAGCAACGACCTGCTGATCTATCTGGCCGGGCTTACACCCACGCCAAGCGACCCCCTGGAACTAGCCGGCGAACCGCATCACTCCGATGCGCAGGTGAGTGATGCGACGTTGCACCAGCAGAACAAGAACACGTCACGGTCGCGTCTTGCCCGGCAGATGACTCACACCAGTGTTGTCGCCGCAGCCCACTAGTCCACGACTTAAGTTGCGGTAACAATAACTGTCAATCTCCTGAGCCATGCTTCCATCAAGGCGGGTAACTGTTACCAAAAAAGATCAGGTCACCCAGATGCATTAGCTGGTATCCTCGCTAGCGACTGCTTGATGTCTCTTGACTGCTGGGCAGTGTCAACGGTATTCGCAGCAGACTTCATGCTACTTGAGGAGCAAAGCAATGAAAGGCTGGTTAGGGTTTGCCACGGTCTGCGCGCTGGTGCTCGTCCTGGCATGGTTTGGTTGGAATAGCTATAACGTGCACACCAGGCAGACGGCCGAACCAGACGTCGCAGACGCAGCTGCCGACGGTGCTCTGCGAGCCAGCATCGTTGCGACTCCCACCCCATTGACCGCCCAGACTGGGAATCTCACGGCGACCACTATCTACACGACTCCCGCAGCCAATCACTACTATCAGGTCTGCATGGAATTGGGTGTCACCCAGGCGGCCACCACAAGCTCGACTGCTCCCCAGCCTCAGCTGGACTACACCAGCGCCATTGACGGCGTCATCAAAGTGGCCAACATCGGATTCAGTACTGGCCTGACTGGGAACGCTACCTACTTATCAAACATAGGGTGCGCTGTCATCTATGCGAAGGCTTCCACCAATATCCAGTGGGCGACGGTCAATTATGCCTCAGCCGGTACCAAGCCTATGCAATATTCACTTTCCGGTACTGTGCAACTGATACAGTGACGCTCGTTTCGCCAAGCGAAATGCTGTAGCCGGGTTTCACCCAGGCTCTTCCACATCTGTCTCTGCCACGGCGGCCAAAATCCGGCCCGTAACAGTTTCGTATCAACGCCTCTTTTCGCTGGCTGAAGGATAGTCAGCTTGCAGCGAAGACTTGCCGTGCCAGGAAGACAGCCATCAACACTTGCGGGCCAACCTACTCAACATGATAGTTAGGCGCCTCGCGGGTAATGATCACGTCGTGGACGTGACTCTCCCGCAACCCCGCGCTCGATATGCGAATGAACAGCGACTTTTCCTGCAACTCCTTGATCGAGTTACAGCCCACATAGCCCATCCCCGACCGCAAACCGCCCACCAGCTGATACACCATCGCTTCCAGCGGTCCACGGTGCGGTACACGGCCCTCAATCCCCTCCGGTACAAACTTGGCCAGCCGGTTTTCTCCATTTCGTTCGCGGGCCACCACCCCCTCGGTTGAAGGTCTTTCCTCGATGTCGCCCTTCCCCTGGAAGTAGCGCTCGCCCGAACCCTGCGACATGGCGGAAAGCGAACCCATGCCACGATAGGTCTTGAAGCTGCGGCCCTGGTAAAGAATCGTTTCGCCCGGGCTCTCGTCCACCCCGGCAAACAAGGAACCAATCATGACCACATTCGCTCCCGCGGCGATCGCCTTGGTGACATCGCCCGAGTACTTGATGCCTCCATCGGCAATCACGGGAATATTGTGTTCGCGCGCCGCCCGGTAACACTCGCTGATCGCCGTGATCTGCGGCATGCCCGCGCCCGTAACCATGCGCGTGGTGCAAATGGATCCTGGCCCGATCCCCACCTTGACCGTATCCGCCCCGGCTTCGATCAACGCCTTGACTCCTTCATAGGTAGCCACATTCCCCGCCATCAGCGCCACATCGGGGAACCGCTTCTTCACCACGCGCACCGCATCGAGAACGCGCGTGGAGTGGCCGTGCGCCGAATCGATCGACAGCACATCGACCCGAAACCGAACCAGTTCTGCCGCGCGCTCCAGAAAATCGCCGGTCGCGCCGATCGCTGCCCCACCCGCAGACGGCCCTGGTCGTCCTTCGCCGCGTTGGGATACTTCAGCTTCTTCTGGATGTCTTTGACGGTAATCAGCCCCTTGAGCTCATAGTTGCCGTTTACCACCAGCAGCTTCTCCACCCGGTGCTGGTGCAGGATCTTCTCCGCCTCTTCCAGCGTCGTTCCCACCGGCACCGTGATCAGGTTCTCCTTAGTCATCACGTCGCCGATGGGAATGTCGGTACGGGTCTCAAATCGCAGGTCGCGGTTGGTGAGAATGCCCACCAGCTTTTTGCCCTGGGTGACCGGAACGCCGGAGATCTTGTACCGGCGCATCACCTCGAGCGCATCGGAGATCAGCTGCTGCGGCTCAATGGTGACCGGGTCGACAATCATTCCGCTTTCCGACCGCTTGACCTTGTCCACCTCGCTGGCCTGCTGCTCAATGGTCAAATTGCGGTGAATAACCCCCAACCCGCCCTGCTGCGCCATGGCAATTGCCAGGCGAGACTCGGTCACCGTGTCCATGGCCGCGGAAAGCAGGGGGGTATTCAGGGAGATGCGACCGAGTCAGCAGGGTCTGCGTGCTTACCTGGGCGGGAACGACATCGCTGTATGCGGGGACGAGCAAAACGTCGTCAAAGGTGAGGGCTTCCGGTACTGGTATCTGAATCATAAGATGGCGTTATTGTTCAATCCTATAACCAACCGGACAGCCACGCCGAACGTTGAATTTCACCAGAAATCGGCGTATCTTTTAGAAGCAGACGAATTTGTCCCCTGGCTTCGCCTTTAGCACTGCGGAGAAACACGGAGAAATGAGTGGGCGAAAGCCCACTTTTCTTTTGGTGTGGCCCGGATTTCCTGCCGAGCGGCAATCACCAACGGCAATGTATGCGGTTTTCCGTAAAAAAACCGCATGAAGTTGGTCAACGCTATCAGTCTTGACAGGAAATCAGGGGGGCCCGGATTTCCTGCCGAGCGGCAATCACCAACGGCAACGTATGCGGTTTTCCATAAAGAAATCGCATGAAGTTGGTCAACGCTAACAAACTAGACAGGAACTCGGGGGCCCCGGCCCGTGGCGGCGCCTTTATTGAAGCGGCAATTATGGCATTAAGCATCGAAGAAATCCGCCGCACGGCGGATCGGGTAGCGGCATCGCACGGGTTGGAAGTAGTGGAAATCGAATACCTGGGTGGCAGCAAGCATCGCATGTTGCGAGTTTTTATCGAGCAAAACGCGGAACAACGCGCCCGGCGCGCCCAGGAGGCGAGAGAGCAAGACCAACTGGAGCAGTTGGGCTTGGAAGGTGTTGCCCTCGACCAGTTGGCTTGGGTCACGCATGAAGATTGTGAACGGTTCAGCCGGGATTTTGGCACCGTGATCGATGTGGAGGGGCTCGTCCCAGCCGACGACTACACCCTGGAAGTTTCCTCCCCGGGGTTGGACCGCAAGCTGGCAATACGGGCTGATTATGAGCGTTTCCAGGGTAGCCTGGTGAAGCTGCAAACCTTCACCCCCGTGGCAGGCAACCGCCACTGGCTGGGGAGGCTCACAGAGGTAAAGCCAGAGGGTATCGTGCTGAACCTGATGGCGAAGAAGCAGAAAATGAGCAAAAAGGGGCCGGCGCCGGTACAGACCATCGAAATTGCCTTTGCCAATATCGAGAAGGCCAACCTGGCACCCGAAATATAGAGCGAACAGGTAAAAGAGAAAACCATGGCGAGTGTTCTTTATCAAAGCATCGAAGCGTTGAGCCGGGACAAGGGAATTGATCCGCAGATCGTGGTCTCCGCGGTGGAAGATGCCATCGCGCTGGCTACCCGTAAGTACTACAAGACCCAGGAGAACATGCGGGCCGAACTCGACCGCGAATCCGGAGAGATCCGTGCCTACATCTATAAGACTGTTGTTGAGGCTCCCGAGCAACTGGAAGATCCGGTCAACCAGATCACCCTCGACGATGCCCGGGCTCTGGCTCCCGAAGTTGAGACCGGCGGGGAAATCCGCTATTACAAGCCGACTGACGTTCTGGGCCGGATCGCCGCCCAGATGGCCAAGCAGGTCATTTTCCAGAAGGTGCGGGAAGCCGAGCGCGACACAGTCTACAAGGAATACGCCCATCGCCTGGGCGAAGTTCTGAACGCCACCGTAAAGCGGCTCGAGTTGCAGGACGTAATTTTCGACCTGGGAAAAGCCGAAGCCAGGATGCCAAAGCGGGAACAATCGCGGCTCGAACAGTTTGCCATCGGCGAGCGCGTTCGTGTCGTCCTGCAGAGGGTAGACCGCGCTGCCAAGGGCCCCCAGGTGATCGTTTCCCGTGCCGTGCCGGAGCTGGTGCAAAGCCTGTTCCAGAGCGAAGTGCCGGAGATCTACGACAACACCGTGGTGATCCGGGCTATTGCCCGGGAAGCCGGTGAGCGCACCAAGATCGCAGTCGTCTCGCGGGATAAGGATGTAGACCCTGTCGGCGCTTGTGTGGGCATGAAGGGCATGCGCGTGCAGTCCATCATCCGGGAACTGCGTGGCGAGAAGATCGACATCATCGAGTTCAGCGAAGAGATCACCACTTTCGCGGAAAAGGCGTTGCAGCCCGCTAAGGTGAGCCGGGTGAGCATCACCGACCTGGGAGAGAAGCAGATCGAAGTCATCGTCGACGACTCCCAGCTTTCTCTCGCCATCGGCAAGAAGGGCCAGAATGTACGTCTGGCGGCCAAGCTGTTGGGCTGGAAGATCGATATCAAGAGCGAGGAAGAGAAGCGTCAGGAAGTCGAGCAGCAGATGCAAGCCATGAGCGGCGGCCCATCGACGCCCATCGAGCAGGTAACCGAACTGGGTGAGCAGATCATCCAGAAGCTGGTGGTTGCCGGCATCACTACGGTGGAAGCGCTGGCTGACATGACTCCGGAGCAGTTGGAGGAAATCCCCGGCATCGGAGAGAAGACCCTGGAGAAGATCAGCCTGGCGGTTCGTCATTATTTCGGGGAATACGAGCCCGGCGAAGAGCGCCCGGCTGCTGGAGGAGCATTGGCCAAATCAGACGAAGAACTCGTCGCAAAAGCCCGGGCAATCGAAGATGCCCAGGTGGCGGAGGAAATTGACGCTCTCACTCTCGACCAGGAAGGCGAACGGGAAGCTCCGGATACCGAGGATGGATCGGGCCGCCTGAGCGACGATGTCACCCGCATGCGCATGGAAGAACTGACCGAGTCGGGCCCGGATCTCGATGATGTCGGCGGTGTCTCTGAAGCCCCCGGACAGGAGGACGTAAGCCGGACTCTGGCCAGTCACGTCCCAAACTATGAGATAGCCCGGTCGGAGACCGTGGACGAGGGGAATGTAGAGGAACCCATTCAGGAAGCGCTGCAGGATCGGAAGGTAGACGAAGGTGGGGCCTAAATTGTGCGCCACCGCGTGGTTGAGTAACGCAATTCCACGTTTTCAGAGGATAATAAATAGACCTGTCAATCCCACGGCTGGTGAGGTTGCAATGAGAGTCTGATTGGCTGCGGGTACGACACAAAGGGACGGATGAGCAAAGTTCGGATTAACGATTTAGCACGCGAATTGGAAGTGAAGAGCAGGGCGATCCTGGATGCCCTGACGCACGTCGGCGTGACCGAGAAGAAAACACACTCCAGCTCGCTCGAAGAAGATGAAGCTGAGCGGGTGCGCCAGCACTTTCAACGGAGTGGGAAGAACGGCGCTGGGCCGTCAAAAGCAGCGGAGAGCGAGCCTAAGCAGAAGATCGACTGGTCTCGCGTTTCGAAGCCAGGCGACGTGCTCAAAGCAATCCAGCAGCGAAAAGATGAGGCCGCAGCGCAGGCCCAACGGCCGCCCGTTCCTCAGCCTCAGGTGGCTAAGCCTACCTCACCCGTTCGCCCGGTAGGTTCCGGCGGTCCAGTAGCCAGCCCGGCGCCCGGCCAAGGAGCGAGTCCGTCCGTAGGAGTTGTGCAGCCGCCGTCAGCCTCCGTGGCTCGTCCCGCTCCGGGCACGCCGCCGGCCGTCGCAGCCTCGGCAGCGCCGAGCCAGCCTGCTCCTCCAGTCCAAACTGCGCCTAGCCAGGGTCAACCCGGCCAGCTGCGTCCCAATTTGGGCAGTCAAGGTCAGCGTCCTCCCGTACCGCCTCCGCCGGCGCCGCGAAGGATTGTTCCTCAGCCGCGGCAGGAGCCCAGGATTGTGGTCGCACCACCACCCACGCCGGCCATCGCCGCCAAGCCACCGGCCGGTCCCGTGGTTGCCAGGCCTCCGCTTGCGGGCACAGAAGTGCGTCCGCCAGTCGCTGCGCCGGGCATGGCCCGTCCCGCTACTCCTGGCGCCCCCACGAGTGCAGAAGTGCGTACGCCGGCCGCCACCACGGGTGTGGTCGCAGCAGCTGCGCCCGCGCAGGCTCGGCCTGTCGCGTCTCCCGCCGCCTCCCGCGGCGAGTGCTCCAGAGCCTATGGCCGCGTCCGCCAGTGCGCCTGCCGCGCCGGCAGCCGTTGCCGTAGAGCCGGCAACGCCTCCTATTCCGGTTCCTCCTGCTCCAGCACCCCGGCGCGTGATTATGCCCCAGACCGGGCCGCGCCCGGTCTATACCGCTCCACCACCACCACCAGTTCCTCAGCAGGCGGCTACCCCTTCGAACGTTTCCCAGCCACCGGGAGGGGTCATCCAAAGAGGACGGCCTATCTTTGATCGTGGCCGCCCCGGCGGCGGTCCAGGTGGACCCGGCGGCGGATCGGGGTATCAACCCCGTCCCCAAGATGGACCCGGCGGCGCGCGCCGGCCCATGCACCCCACGCGGACCCAACCCGGTGGCCCTCCCGGCGCTGGCGGACGGCCCGGATTCGGCGCCCCGCGGCCAGGTTTTGGGGCTCGCCCCGGATTTGGCGCACCCAGGCCTGGCGCCGGTGGCGCAGGCGGACTCACGCCGCCTCCTGGCGAAGCGCCGCGCCCGCAGAGAGCCGCTCCGCAGCAACGCCGTGGACGTCAGCAGTACCCGAAGACCAAGGAAGGCCCAATGAAGGGCTTCGCGCCACCGCCTCGTTTCGGCGGAGCGCAGGTTCCGCAGGAGCCGGTGCCGATCACCCGCACGATCACGGTGACCGAAGGCATCAGCGTAAAGGACCTGGCGGAAAAGCTTGGTGTTCGCGGTAAAGACCTGATCGCAACTCTCCTGATGCGCGGCGTCTTTGTCACCGTCAACCAGTCGCTCGACGCTGAGTTGGTCAAAGATGTGGCCTCGCAGTTCGGAGCCGATACGCAGGTCATCACCTTCGAAGACGAGATGGCGAACGAGGCCCTCGAAAATCTGATGAAGGATGAGGATGTCAGCGAGATCGAAGTGACCCGGCCGCCCGTCGTTACGGTCATGGGCCACGTCGACCACGGTAAGACGTCGTTGCTGGACGCTATCCGCGAAACCGACGTAGCGTCGGGTGAAGCCGGCGGTATCACGCAGCATATCGGCGCCTACAAGGTTCGTATTTCCAAGCCGGACTCGCCCGCTTTCGGGCGCGAGATCGTCTTCCTCGATACCCCGGGTCACGAGGCCTTTACCCGCATGCGTGCACGCGGCGCAAAGGTCACCGACATCGTGGTCATCGTGGTCGCAGCTGATGACGGAGTTATGCCGCAAACGCTCGAAGCGGTCGACCACGCCAAGGCGGCAAACGTGCCGATCATTGTTGCGGTTAACAAGATCGACAAGCCGGATGCACAGCCAGATCGCGTGAAGCAGCAGTTGGGTGATCGCGGATTAGTGCCTGAAGCGTGGGGAGGTTCCACTGTATTCGTCGACGTGTCGGCGAAGAAGAAGCAGAACCTCGATCTACTGCTGGAAATGATCTGCCTGGTCGCCGATCTCGGCAACCTGAAGGCCAGCCCGGATCGTCCAGCCGTAGGCACTGTGATCGAAGCCAAACTGGACCGCGGACGCGGCGCTGTAGCCACCGTGCTGGTACAGAACGGAACCCTGCGCGCGGGCGACAGCTTCATCATGGGCAACACGTTCGGCAAGGTACGCGCCATGTTCGACGATCGCGGACGCCCCACCCAGGAAGCCGTACCCTCTACTCCGGTGGAGATACTGGGCCTGGAAGGCATGCCCGATGCAGGCGACACCGTACTGGTGGTTGCCGATCGCGACAAGGCCAAGGGCATCGCGCAGTACCGCAAGATGAAGGAGCGCGAGTCCCAGTTGGCGAAATCCTCCAGGGTATCGCTCGAAGGACTAGCCGAGCAGATCAAGCAGGCTGGCGTTAAGGAACTGCCGCTGATTCTTAAGGGAGACGTGACCGGTTCGGTTGAAGTCCTGGCCGACTCCTTGCAGAAGATGTCAACCGAGAAGGTGCGCATCAAGGTGCTGCACACAGGCGTCGGCGCCATCACGGAAAGCGACATCCTGCTGGCTTCCGCTTCGAATGCCATCGTTATTGGCTTCAATGTGCGCCCGGAGCGCAAGGCCGCCGATCTGGCAGAGCAGGATGGCGTCGAGATCCGCTTGCACTCAATCATTTACGAGCTGCAGGACGAGATCAAGAAAGCCATGCTGGGCTTGCTGGAACCGACCATCAAGGAGAACTATGTTGGCCGTGCCCAGGTGCTCAACATCTTCCGTATTCCCAAGGTCGGCACCATTGCCGGTTGCCGTGTGGTCGACGGCTCCATCAAGCGCGATGCGGAAGTTCGCCTCATGCGCGATGGAGAACAGGTGTTCAAGGGCAAGCTCTCGTCGCTCAAGCGCTTCAAGGACGATGCCCGCGAAGTCACCAACGGCATGGAGTGCGGCATGGGCATCGCCAACTTCAACGACATCCAGATCGGCGACACGGTCGAGGCATTTGTAACCGAGCGTGTCGCTGCTGAGCTGACTGCTCAATAGTCAGCCCATGAACCTGGAACAAATCCAGTCCGCTCTTCGTGAGCAGCAAGTAGACGGCTGGCTCTTCTACGACCATCATCACCGGGATCCGATTGCCTATCGGATCCTGGGGTTGAGCGACGCGATGCATGTATCGCGCCGCTGGTACTATTTCATTCCCGCCGAAGGGCAACCTCGTAAGCTGACGCACCGTGTTGAAAGCGGCAAGCTGGCGTCCCTGCCTGGCAGTGGGGACGTGTATTCGTCCTGGCAGGAGTTGGAGGGCGGCCTGCGCACCATGCTGGAGCCCTATAAGAAGCTGGCCATGCAGTACTCGCCGCGCAACGCCATCATGTACGTATCGCTGGTGGACGCGGGCACGGTGGAGGTGCTGCGGGATATGGGAAAAACCATCGTCAGCTCCGCCGACCTGGTGAGTCGCTTCGAGGCTGTCCTGACCCCGGAACAGATCGCCAGCCACTACGAGGCGCAGCGGCACATTGACGAGATCGTGAGTGCTGTCTGGAAGCACATTGCCACGCGTCTGCGCTCCGGCGGTGCTCCGCTGAACGAATATGAAGTCATGGTCTGGCTACGGGAGGCGATGCGCCGCGCGGGCATAGCTGAAGGTTATGGACCTAACGTGTCGGTAAACGCCAACAGCTCAGACTCCCACTACGAACCAACCTCCACAGTCTCGAAGCCCATCAGGGAAGGCGATTTCCTTCTCATTGATATTTGGGGGCGCATGGACCGTCCCGGAACCTGCTTCTACGACATCACCTGGACCGCAGTGGTCGGACGCGAGCCAAACGAACGAGAGCGCCAGGTGTTCTCCCTGGTTGCGCAAGCCAGGGATGCAGCGATCAAGACGGTGCAGGAGGCGTTTGCCGCCGGTAAGGTGATCGCAGGATGGCAGGCCGACGATGCGGCCCGTGCTGTGATTCGAAGTGCAGGCTTTGGAGACTATTTCACTCATCGCACGGGGCACAGCATCGCCAACGAGACCCACGGCAACGGGGCCAATCTCGACAACCTCGAAACCCACGACGAGCGGCTGATCCTGCCTTACACCTGCTTTTCGGTCGAACCGGGTATCTACCTCCCGGAGTTTGGCGTGCGGAGCGAGATAAATATGCTGACCGAGCCCCATAAGGCTGTCGTCACCGGGCCGATACAAACCGAATTAGTCCGCATCTAGCCAGCCGTCCCTACGGGACTTAGCTTAAAAATAGAGTTGTCACAGACGCTAGTGCCGGATGAAGTACATGAGCCAGCTGGCAACGATCACAGCCGCTAAAAACAGCACAAAGCAATAAGCTCCGTAGCGAACCATCGCTTTGGGCGTACTGCGTTGCGTAATGCCGAAGATGATCGACGCAAACGTAGCGAACAGCATGACCGCGGCGAAGTGAGAAGGGGCGAGGGTCATGGCTTTCTCCCCACGGCGATACTGTGCGCGTCCACGGCCGAGATCAGGTTCAGCAAACCCGCGACGACGACAAATTTCGCACCGTAATCCGCGGTTACGACCTGCACCGGCGCCTGCCCAAATCCCAGGCCATGACCAATCAGATAAAGCAGGCCGGAACCCAGATCACCCAGAAAACCCAACATGTCTAACAGGTCGGCGGTATTTGGGGCGTAGAGCCTGGCGCCCATCATCATGCCCAGCACGAACATGCAGGTGATCGAAGCCAGCACCAGAGTGCCACGACCCCAGCGTCTGAGCATCAGATGCCCCGCTCCCGGGACCAGCCAGCCGGCAATCAGTGCCATATATCCCAATCGGTTGGCCTTGGAGGCTGCCGATTGTTTCCCTGTGTCCGTTCTTTGCGCCATCAGTTAAGAATACACCGGCGGCGGTTACATTCGGGCTTCTTGCGCGGCGTTCCCACACCATGGCGTCGAAGGTCTGGCGGGTGACGAACCCGTTACGATGATAAAGTGCCACCGCCTCGGAATTCGCCCGCGTCACGGTGAGCGTGAGAGCCTGAAAGCCGCGGCTGCGCAGCGTTCGTGAGCAGTCAGCCAGCAGCCAAGCCCCCAGGCCGCGCCGACGATACTGCTGGCTGACGCAAATCTGGGTTACATGGCCCACATCTTCGCGTACCCGCGAACACAACAGCAATGCCGCGAGCTCATCGCGGCCGCGGTAGGCGAGTACACGTGAGGCATGAAGGGTCGAAAAGCCCGCAGCCTGGAAAACGTACGATGTTGTGCAGGAACCGTAGTGAGCCGGCCACCGACCGGTATTGGTCGTTGATTGTGGCGTCCAGGTGACCTTCATAGGCATGTGCTATCAGGTGGCCGGCCGCGGCTGAAATCGCTGTCTTTCCAGGCTCGCAATTCCAATCCATCCAGCCGGTCAACCGTGGGTGCTTTGAATTCACAGGCGGAGCTCAGGTCAAGCTCCATGAACAGTCGCTCGTAAATCTGGAAGCCGGCGTTGCGCAGGGTATCGGTATGGGTGCCATGCGGCCGCAGCAGCAGTTGCGATTCAATGCGGTCCACCCCGGGGGAATGTTGCAGCAACTCGACCATATGTTCGAGCAACCGGCGTTCTACGTCCGCGGTCGACTGCGGATTGCCGGGGGAGGGAATCGCAAAGACATCCCCGACCAGCGCTTTTTCGCTCTCGTAAACACAAAACACATAGCCACAGATGCGGCCGTTTTCAATCGCCACATAGCCAGGTAGCAGACGAGAATCGAGATACTGCAGCAGTAGGTTAGCGGAAGCGTGAAAGTCCCAACGCAGCCGGTCGTTCCAGACAAGGCTCTCCGCCTCCAGCACCGGTTTGAGATTGCTGGCGGAAAAATGTCGCAGATCAAGAATTTCAAGATGCAGGGCCGGGGTCATCCGTTTGAAAAGGAGTGTACGGTACAAAGCCATGCCAAGGAAACCCGGGGCTGAAACCGTTCACGAAACATCTATGGCTTGGCGAATACCTGGTAAACCGCGAGGTTTTGTGCGGGATAGGAAAACAACGGCTGGTAGGAGCGGCCGGCCAGCAGGCTGCTGAACTGACCAACATACATTTCGCGGGTTATCAGGATATGCTCTGCGGCCGGAATGCCGTCCTGCTCATAGTTTTCGACCTGATGGTTCCGATAGAACGAAAGCCCATATTCCACATCGCGCCGCACGCGATAGACAGCGACGACCTCCTTGGGCCGGGTGATCTGGCTAATGATGGCGGCCAGCGGGCGGGCAGAGTAGGCGGCATCGAGCAGGCGGATGTTTTTCTTGGTAGCGGAGATAGCGGGAAGGCCAAAAAATGGGCCGACCCCGAAGATGAACAACAGCATGACCACCAGCGGAACCATGGTGGCGACGCGCAAACGCTTGACCCCAAACCGGCCCACGACCACCAGGATGAGAAGCGCCGCCGCCACACCGCTGGAAATCGCCGGCAGCAAAATGCCGCCTGGCGGGCGCATCCCCGGATGAACGATATGCCACGGTAGCAACAGCACCAGGATGATGGTGACTGCGGACAGCATGGCGTGCAGCAGGAGCAGCCACACATCCAGCCCCTTGTGGCGGATCCGGTTGATGTAATCGCCGGTGAGGATGGTCAGCGGCGGGATAGAGGGCAGGATGTAGCCGGGCAGTTTCGATCGGGAAAGGGAAAAGACGACGATGGGAAAGAGCGTCCACAACACCAGAAACTCAGGAAACGCATCGCCCCAGCGGCTATGGCCGACGTAGTGGTGCTTCGCCGTCCGCGCCCGCCACTCGGCGATCGATTGGCGAATGGCCTCCACCAGCGCCCGCAGGGCAATGACGGACCACGGCATAAGGGCGAGCAGCAGGATAGGGAGGTAATACCAAAAGGGCTGCTCGTGCATGTAGCGGTTGGTAGCGAAGCGTTCCAGGTTGTGCTCGAGGAAGAAGATGCGCAGGAAGTTGGGATTACGGTGTTGGACGGCGATGTACCAGGGCAGCACCATGGCGAAATAGAGAAGGACTCCGGGAATCCAGATGGTGCGGCGTAATAAGGACCATTCTTTGCGCAGAGCAGCGAAGCTGAAGATGATGCAGCCGGCCATGACCGGCGCCACGGGACCCTTTGCCAGCGTGGCTACGCCAACAAAGAAATAGAGGTCGAAGAGCCAGAATTTCTTGTCCGTCTCATACCACGCATACCAGCCCAGCATGCCGATGCAAAAGGGAGCTGCCAGCTGCATATCGGTGGAGGCTCCGCGGGCGAAGCCGACGATGCCCGCGCAGGAGGCGGTGATCAGGGCCGCATCCAACTGGCTCCCTGGTCGAAAGCGCCGCAAGTGCAGATAAATCAGGGCCACCAGGATGAAGGCAAAGCTGGCGGATGGCAGACGCGCCGACCAGTCATGCACCCCAAACTCCAGAAAGGCAAACATGGCGCGCCAATAGTAAAGCGCAGGCTTTTCCAGCCAGGGATGGCCCCACAGAACGGGGGTCACGTAGTCATGACGGAAGAGCATCTCGCGGGCAATTTGGGCGTATCTGGGTTCGTCGGCGCCTACCAGTCCGAGCCCATCTCCGCCGAAAACCGGCACCAAGCCATAGAACAGGAAAAATGGGGTGAAAACGAAAAGGCTGATCGCTTCGAGCGTATCGTGCAGGGCAGGGAACCGAGCTTTCAACGCACTCAGACCGTTCCCCGGTCGAGTGAACACTCGAGGCGTACCCAGCATTGCGTTTTTCTCAGCCATTGATTTGCCAGGTATCTACGCGCACAAGGCTATCAGATTCATTGCTCCGCCGAGAGGATGGCGGAGGGCCCGATGAAGCGACACGAAAACTTGGGTTTTACGCAACGCCGTTCACCGACGCCGCGGCCTCCATCTCGCTGCGAAGAAACTGCAGGATGCGCTCAGTCGCGACCGGAAGCGGGCCGTCCAGGGTGCAGCCGCTGGCGGTTTCATGACCGCCCCCGTTAAACCGCTCGGCAATGCTGGCCACGTTCACCCGGCCTTTGCTGCGCAGGCTGAGACGAACGTCGTGATTGCGCAGCTCGCGCAGAAAAACAGCAACTTCTATGCCCGCGAGAGCGATGGCGTAGTTGACGATGCCTTCGCAGTCCTCTTCGGCTGCGTGGGTGCGCTCCATATCGTTCTGCGATATCCAGAGCCAGGCCAGGTTCCCCTCGTGGTGCAGGTTCGCCAGTGCAGCGCCCAGCAGATGCATCTTGGCCGCCGGATTAGAGAAGTAGACGTCACGAGCGATTTGTACCGGGTCGGCGCCATGGCGAACCAGGTTGCGTGCGAGGTCAAAGGTATGGGCGTCGGTACCCTCGTAGGAGAAGGAGCCGGTGTCGGAAAGCATGGCGGTATAGAGGCAGGTGGCCATCTCCCGGGTAATGTCGATGCCGGCGGCGCCGATGAGCTGATAGACCAGCTCCGCGACGGCGCATGCACTGCTGTCGATCCAGTTCACGTTGGCAAAAGTGCGGCCGCTGGTGTGGTGGTCGATATTGATCAGGAAGCGGTCTTCCAGGCCATCGAGTCCGCTGCGCGGGATACCATCGCACTCCAGCAGGATCACAGCATCGTATTCGCCCTCTACACGGCTGCAGTGCCGCACCAGCTGCGCGCAGGGCAGGGAACGGTAAATGCGCGGCACCCGGTCCCTTAGCGCCATGTCCGCTTGCTTGCCCATCCGCTGCAGCATGATCCAGCAGGCGATCAGCGATCCCACAGCATCGCCATCGGGCCGGGCATGCGCGGTCACCAGAAGTCGATCGGCGCTCGTGATGGAGCTGAGGATGGCGTCGATCGTGGGATTGGTTGGCGGAGTGGTTAACATGATAAAGCCGCAGGGAAACGGCTTTTACTCCTTGGAGTGAGCGGTGGTAACGGGCTGGGGGAGGCCGTTCTTCGCGTCCGCTTTCTGAGCCTTTTTGGTACGCCCGAGCAGTTCGTCGATGCGCAACTTCAGGTGCTTGGATTTGTCGATCTGGAACGACAGCTCGGGCACGTGCCGCACTCCCATTCGCTCCAACAATTCGTGACGGATGAAGCCGCGGGCTGCAGTCAGCGCATCGCGCGTCTTTTCTTCCTCGGCTTCTCCCCCGTCTACGGCGATGTATACGCGGGCCGATTTGCCGCCAGGGTTGAGAACCACCTCGCTGACATAGGCGAAACTGATGCGCGGGTCTGCGAGTTCACCCACGATCATGCCGCTGATCTCTTCGCGCAGCGTTTCCGCCACGCGATCCCGATGATACTTTCGTCCCCGTGGTTCCACCATAAAAAGTCCTTAGCTAAACCTCTAAGATTATCAGAAAGCTGGCCTTTCAGGACCTACTCTCCCGCTTCCTCTTCAAGAAAGCTGCACCAGGAGTCAACCACCTGAGCCCCCAGGTCATTAGTGATGCGGACGGCCGCATCCTCAACCTGCCGCATCAGGCCGGACAGATAGTCACGCGAGCGGGAGATGGCGGTCACGCCGATCGTCGCCGACTGCCAGGTGACCGCCTCATCCATTTCGGCGACGGAAATATTGAAGCCATGGCGGAGTTTTTCTTTGAGGCTGCGGACCACCTGGCGGCGATCTTTCAGCGATTGGGCTTGCTCAATGTGCAGTTCAAGTGTCAGCGAAACAATTGCCATGGCTATGCCAACGCTGCTTCCGCCGCCGCAATGAACTCAGCCGGCTGCATCGCCGAGAGAGAACTGCATTGGATCAGGCCCCTGCGGCAGGCCTGGTTGCCTCTTAACTGCAGGCAGGGGGAACATGCGGGTTGATGGAAGAGGCTGGCGCTGCCTGGGGCGGTAGGCCGGAAGCGGTGGGGATGGGCAGGGCCGAAATAACCGATAGCGGGCACGTCATAGAACGACGCAAGGTGCAGGGCGAAACTATCAGGAGCGATCACCAGGTCGGCTGCGGAGATCTTCGCGAACAGCTCTGCCACGGGTCCTGCCCCGTAAGCCTTGACCTGCGGGTCATGCGCGAATCCCTGCACAGCTGCGGCTGCGCCGTGGACGACGATCGTGTGTTCGGGAAAGCTTTGTCGCAGGCCGCGAATGATCCCGGTCCATTGTTCCTCTGTGAGTTGCCGGGCACGCCAACCGGCTTCGGCCGCGCAATAGATGTAAGGAGCGTCAGGCCGCGGGCCCGGCGGCGATGCGAAGTCGCCGCGATAATGTGCGAGCGGCTGAAATTGACCTTGGACCTCCAGCAGCTCAAGCTCGACTTCGGCGTCGTGCTTGTCTTCCGGATGACGAATCTTGCCCGGACGGTAGATGGTCTTCACTGTTGCCGAGAGCCAGGGACGGACACTCTTCCATTCAAAGAAGCCGCCGTCTGCATAGAGCAGGCTTATCCCCTGAACCCATCCCATTTTTCGTTTGCCCCGAACCACCAGAGAGAGCAGGAGGGTCGTACGGCTGTCGTCGAGGGCAATGACCAGGTCTGCCCTTGGCATGGACAATAGTGTGCGAAGCATGGGCAGTTTGGGGTCGCCGTGGTCGGCAATGACCACTTTCAGACGAGAATCCACCAGTGGATACACCTGTCCACCCTTGCGGTTGGTAATGATGGTGACCTCGGCATTGGGATACAGCCGGCCGAGTTCAAAGAGAAAGGGGGCTTTTAGTACGTAGTCGCCAAAGGTGCGAAAACTCAGCAGGGTAATGCGCCTGATGGCACGGTCGGACATGAGTGTTAGCCTTGTCCATTATAGTGCGCTACATCTTTCTGGACCGCGACGGAGTGTTGAACCGCAAGATGCCGGAGGGCGTCTACGTAGGCGAGTGGGACCAATTTGAATGGCTGCCGGGAGCCGTCGAGGCGGTGGCTCGCATGAAGCGCGCGGGGTTGACGGTGATCGTCGTCAGCAATCAACGCGGCATCGCACTGGGCAGGATTACGGTCACGCAGTTGGAAGATGTGCACGAAAAAATGCAGAATCACCTGGCGCGAAAGGCCGCGCGCCTGGACGGGATTTATTACTGCCCGCACGACTACGGGGAGTGCCACTGCCGTAAACCGGGTACTGGGCTCTTTGAACAGGCATTCCAAAGCTTTCCCCAAGCCAATGCCGGAAACAGCGTGGTCATCGGCGATTCTCTTTCTGACATTCAGGCGGGCATGCGGCTGGGCATGAAAACCATCTTCATCCAGGGAGAGCCGGATCGCCAGAAGGAGGGAGCCGAGGTGGCTGCTATCGTTGCGGATGAGATCGCAGGGTCTCTGTTACAGGCGGTTGAGGTGCATCTTGGGCTCACCTCACCCAGCGGAGCGATTGGGGTGGACGAGGCGTAGGCGCTTGCGGGTTGGGGGAGATGTGAGAGATTACCGTGCTCAGTCACGCAGGGGCGGCTAAGTTCAGCCAAACCTGGCCCAAATTCCGTCGGCAGCTTCTGGCGGGATTTAGACTCACCACTACGTCGTTGGTTTTGGACGGGTGCCCGATGTTCGCCTGAGCGTACATGGGCCGAAAACGGGTTCTTCCAATGCTTTTGCTCCATGTACAACGACTCTTGCTCTCGCCCATGGTCTCTTCGTTATAGAGCAAAAGCATTCGGAGGGGCTGCACCCCGTCTTTCTTCTGCCCATGTACGCTCAGGCGAACATGGGGCACCCGTCCAGGGAAGAGGCTTCGTTCTTTGCTCCACCTCGGCGACGCCGAGGAACTCCACCAAGCTTGCTACCCCAGCCATAGGTTTAGTCACAACCAGACCAGGAAAGCGCGATGATCTCTATCTTCTTCTTTCAACTGCTTCCTTGAGGTATTCCGCGAGGCGGCGCCCGTACTGTGTCCAGGTGTAGTTCTCTGTGACGGTTCTCATTGCGTTTCTTCCTATGGAGGTGCGTAAAGCCTCATCCGATGAGACCAGGCCGATGGCCTCGGCCAGAGAGTCCGCGTTGTTTACCGGCACGTAGATCGCACTTTTTCCGTGCTGTAGGGGCAAGCCGCAATTCTCTGTAGTAATGATGGGCAGTCCGGCGGCTGCGGCCTCCATTCCGGAGCGCGACGAGCCTTCGGCAAAAGTCGGGAAAGACAAATAGATCGGCGCCGGCAAAGGCTGCGGCGACCTGCTGCGACGGGGCGAACGGAGTGTGGCTAAAAAATATCTCGTCCCCCGTCTGCAGACACGGCGCGCCATTGCCCAGGTTGCCCATTAACTCCAGGCGGACGTCGAGCCCGGAGCGGCGGCACTGCCGAATCGCTTCCAACAGGTTCCGTACACCCTTGCGTATGTCGAAATTGCCGGTAAACAAGATGCGTACTGGACCGTTGATCCGGTAGTCGCGTTTCAGGTCGAAGAAGTCTTCCCGAACTCCGAGGTAGGCGACGCGCACTTTTTCCGCAGGATACCCCTGCTCGATAAAGGTCTTTTTCACAAAGTCGGAGTTGACCAGAAGCAAGTCAGCATCGTCGCAATCGCGCAATACCAGCTTCCACAGGTCTGCCCGCGAGTTATAGCCGGCAGCCATCCCGAATCGTGCGAACTCATCTCGAAGAGCCTCATGCATGAACGCCGGATGTGCGATGGAATGATCGGTAACGATGGCCATGCCGTTTGTGCGAGCTTTCCTGATTGCGCCGGATTGACCGGCACCGCTGCGCACCAGCAGCACATCGGCATTCTTCAGATATTTTCGGCTGCCCCAGGCGGCGACGCGGAACTCCATGCCATAGGCCAGATCGAGCGGTATGACCCGGGTACGCTGAACAAACCGAATGAACGTCCCCGCGACCTCGACCCAGGCCACAGGAGTGACGGTCGCTCCCGGGATCTGGATCTTCCTTGCAGCCATGCGCGTGGCCAGGTGTTTCTCGCCGAGAAACTTTCCCAGCGTGTCCACCAGAGCGGTCTGATTGTCTTTCGGAACCCAGCCGGTCAGGAAATTGACTTCGACCCCGGCAGCGGCTAACGCGCGGGCTGTTTCGTGGAAGTGGAGCTTGCCAAATCCCGTGGCAATGATTGCTTTCAAACCCTACTCTTCTACATCGACGCGCGATTGGTAGTAGTCGTTGTAGGCACGGCCATAGTACTCGGCGTAATCGGAGGATTGCAGATCCACGGCATTCAGGACAACGCCCAGCAGGTGGGCGCCGGAACGCAGGAGGATTTCGCTGGCCCGCGCGACGACGTTCCGCGACGCTTGTCCGTAGCGCAGCACCAGAACCACACCATCACTGATGGACACCAGCACGGCCGCGTCGGTCACGGTGAGCACCGGCGGCGTATCGATCAGGATGAAGTCGTAGCTGGCGCGCAATCCCTCGACCAGCCTTTGCATTTGTAGCGAGCCCAACAATTCGGCGGGCATCGGGGCAATAGGGCCGGCAGGCAGGACATGCAGAGAGGGTACACCCGGTATCGACGCGATCGCATCCTGCAACGAGGTCTTGCCAGTCAATACCGACGTCAGTCCAACTTTATTGGCAATGCGAAAGCGTAAATGTACAGACGGCCGTCTCAAGTCAGAGTCGATGAGGAGCACGCGAGCACCATTGAGCGCGAATACGATCGACTCCAGGGTAGTGACCGAGGTCTTGCCTTCCGAGGGCTTGGCGCTACTGATGAGGATGACCTGGGGCGGCGTTCCAGCGCGAGAGAGAAGAATGGTGGTGCGCAGCGCGCGATAGGCCTCGGCCAGGCGCGACCAAGCTCCAGGCAGGGGTGAGGTGGCATCCCTGACAAAAGTCTCCGGAGAAAGCAGCTTGGAGTCCACCTGGGGAACGACCCCCAGCATGGGCAGCCCGAGCCGCTCTTCGATGTCATAGATGGTCTTGATATTGGTATCCAGAGCTTCGACCACAAACGCCAGCACCAAGCCGATACCGAGGCCGCACAGCAGACCAAGCATCAGGTTGACCGACTTGCGCGGGGAACTGGGAAAGTCGGGAGCATCGGCGGGATCGATGCGCCGAATGTTGGTAGAGTGCAGGCCGGCAATAATGCCCGCTTCCTGGAGGCGTTGCTGCAGGCCATCGTACAGCGCTCGATTGGCTTCGTATTCGCGGCGGGCCAGCGAGTACTCGACCGCCTTGGAATTACCCATGTACGCGCTGCTTTTTTCCTGTTCCAATCTGCGCTGCAGAGCTTCCTGATTTTCCCGAGCAGCGTTGACTTCCTGCTGCGCCCGGGCGAGAACATTTCCTTGCTCTACTTTCATGCTCTGCTGGACTTCGGCGAGTTCCGAGCGGTTCTCCAACAGCCGGGGATTCTTGGCGCCGTACTTGGCACTCAGATTGGCATTTTCTGCCTGCAGTGCGGTCACTCGTTCTTTGAGGCCCATGAGGACTGGATCTCCGCTCAGAGTGGCCAGTACATCGGGCGGAGCACTTTGCAGCGTGATCAGCTTGGCCTGCGCGACCAGTCGCTGCGATTCTGCCGTGGTGACATCATGGCTAATGTCCACCAGTCGCGAAAGCACAATGCTCTGCGTCTGGTCGATGCCCACCAGGCCAATATCTTTCTGCACGGTGAGCATGTGTTCCTGGCTTGCTTCCAGATGATTCTTCAGATCACCCAATTGCTGTTGCAGCCAATTGGAGACCTCCTTGGTGGCAGCGTAGTTCTCACTGAAGTTGTGCTGCACATAGTTGTCGATAAGGGTGTTACAGATGACGGCGGCAAGTTCCGGATTGCGTGCGGTGAAACTGAGATCAAGAATATTTGTATGTCCAAAGCGGTCGGCTGAGAGACCCGCTTCAAACATTCCAATGAGCGCATGCCGATCCTGGATCTTGTCCAGATCCCACACTTGATTTGAACCGGGCGGCAGGAAATCTTTATTTTGGTTGAGGTGCAGCGACTTGATGGTCTGAAGCGCCAACGTGGAACTTTTCAGGATCGCAATCTCAGTATCCAGTTTGGTGACGTCGATGTAGCCGCTGTCATAGCCACCGGTATCTACACGGAACTGGTCGGCGGTGTCCTGGGTGATCTCGATGTTCGCGGTGGAGCGGTATTCCTTGGGAGAGGTGGCGTTCTCGATGTAACCGGCACCTGTGCCCAGCAGGGCGCACACCAGAACCAGCCAGATATATTTCTTGCCGATGAGAAGGAAGTGCTGGAGCGTCTGACCGTCGTTCAATCCGAGGCTGAGAAAAGAGCGCTCGCGTTCGCCTGGTTCGCGATACTCGGGGAGTACGACCGGCTCCGATGGTGGGGGATAGATACTCATGCGTTTGGAAGTTCACCGAACCAGTAGATGGGAGGAGTCTTGTAGTGGACGCCCCTTGACCTCAACCTCCACCTGCCCGAAAGTGGTCGGATTCTCTCCCCTTTAGAGCCTAAATTATAGAGTGCCGGGAGCTGGTTCACCAATCTTTATCACGCAGGGAACCAGTGTACTTAGTGGTTTCGCGATTGATCTTCAAGAGGTTACTGGCTTCTGCGCACGCGCGCCCGGATGGCGGATTCGACCGCGCCGGGATGGGTGAGAATACGTTCTACGCGGACGAGGTAGGCCCGTAGCGTGTCCAGGGCCGTCCATCGGCGTCCGCGGGAAAGCGAAAACATGCGGTCCGCGTCTGCTTTCATCATTTCGCTATGGCGGCGCGAGCCAGTGATGGACTGTGCGTGGATACGAAAGAGCGCCAGGTCGTGATTGACATACTTGATCTTCGCGCCCTGCCGCACCATGTCCACCAGCAGTTCACCGTCCCAGCAGGAACGATTGTTTACATTGAATCCCCCCACGCGCTCAAAGGCTGCGCGCCGGAAGAACGTAGACTGCTGAAGCCAGGTGGCCCCTCCGTAGAAATATCGCTCCAGCGTAAAACCAGCCGCCCGGATGCGCCGAATGCGCTTGCCCTGGGCGTTGACGATGAAGCCGTTGCCCATCACGATGTCGCAATCGGGATTCTGTTCGAACGCCCGGCTGACGGTCTTCATGGCGCCGGGCAGCAGCACGTCATCAGAATTCAAAAAGCTGAAAATGTCGCCTGAGGCTCTCTGAAATCCTTTATTTAAACCGTCGGCGGCGCCCTGATCCGCTTCAAAAACTACGCTCGCCAAGCGTTCGCGAAAGCTGGCGATCAATTCCCGGCTTCCGTCCGTGGAGCCCGGATCCACCACGATGTATTCGACTGCGGGGTAATCCTGCCCCAGCACCGAGGTGAGGGCCTCCTCCAGGTACTGCCGCTGATTGAAGGAGACGGTAACCACACTAAACTTCATGGGCACGTTGCCTGGGCTCTCCCTGGGAAGGGGGAATGGTGGAAGTCATCAACGGGTGTAGAAATACGCCTGGGTCGCAAATCCGATGGCGGCTGTCAAAGCAGTTTTCCCGGCCGCCTTGAGCACGCTCGGCGGAATAAAGACAATGTCGTCGGGCTGCATGGTGATGTCCACCGTCCGTCCTCGTAGCACTGCGTCAAGTTTTACCTTTTGCACCACCCTCGTCCCGGATCCTGAGCTCCTCAGCAGGATCGTACGATTCGGGTAAGAGTTTGGCTTCGTTCCCTGGGCCAGCGCAATCACCTGGGAGAGGGTGGTGTGGTTCGAGTCGCATATGGGAAATGCTCCCGGCCGACCTACGTTGCCGCCCACGTAAACCACTCCACAACGGCTGACCAGGATGGTTTGTCCCGTCTTGATTTCCAGCTCGGCATTGTCATTCTCGCGCAGTGTGGGGTCCCACAAAACGGTCCGCGGATTCTTCATCGAGCCGGAGGGAAAGATTTCGATCACATGTCCCGCACGGTCGCTGACGCCCCCGGCCTCGGTAAGCATGTCAACCAGGCGTTTCTTTCCCGCTAAGGGATATATGCCGGGATTTCTCACCTCACCCATCACGGTGACGCTGTAACCAAATTGTTGCGTGGTGACAATCACCCGCGGATCGCGCAGGATCTGTTCTTGCACAAAGAGCCGGGCGATCGCGGAGGCTGCCTCAATCGAGGTCATTCCTTCTATATGAAAAAGGCCAGCGTAGGGGATCGCGATTTGCCCTGCAGGGGAGACGGGCATTCTCACCGAATATTCCGGGGCATCGAACACTTGCACCTCGACGATATCGCCGGGCCGGATAGGTCCATAGCCCAGGCCTGCTCCCAAGGACGGTCCCAGGGGGACAGCGTCTCTGGACGATCGCGCCGGCCCGTTCCCCCCGGCCGCGTTCGACGGCTGCGACTGGGGAAAAATCGGCTCCAGCGGCGTGTTCGCGGAGGGATTACTCGGAGCAGGTGTGATTGTAATCGGCGATGGACTCTGCGAAGACAGGCCACCGTTATCCTGTCCTTCCGCTGGGGGAGCTGACACGGCGCTTATGACGAGGAGAGCTGCGATCGTCGCCCCAAACACGAGGTTCCAGGCACTCGTCTCTGTCCGGCGAGGGTGTGACGATCCAGGCTGCATCGGAAAACGCATTTCTCCTATAGCTCTACCCCACACACTAACAGGAGAAATGAGCGAAATCATTCCTGCCGATGAATGTGGAGTCCAACTTATTACGTGGCAGCGCTGCTTTGTTCTCGCCCGACTCGTTGCTTTACGGGTTGTGCCGGTACGCCCGCATACACCGTCCAGGGCTCCAGATCCCGTGTTGCCACCGACGCCAGGCCAAGCACCGCCCCCTCGCCGACGTTGACTCCTGGCGAAACAGAAGCACGGGCACACACCCACGAATAGGCGCCAAAACTCATGGGAAAGGAAATGAGCGGGAATGCTGGATCGTTATAGTCGTGCGTAGCTCCGCAGATGTAAGCCTGTTGGGAAATGATGGCGTGCGATCCCATGGTGACGAGCGAGGGGTTATATATTTCCGCCTCATCACCCAGCGTTACGCCATCGGCGCACACCAGGTTCCAGGGAGCCCATACGCGTGCCCTGGGATAAAAATGACAATTCGGTCCGAGCTCAGCGCCGAAGCCGCGCAACAGAAACGCACGCCAGGAGTGAAAGGGCCGGGGTGACGGCCGATACAAAAGAGTCCAAACGATGGACCACGCCAGCCTAACCATGCGGTTAGACACAGAGAACGAGGGCCTCAGATAGGGATCGTCGGGTTGGGTGGCTCGGAACATCTTTACTTCACGATGACATCACTGAAGAGAGGATACCCAGATTCCGACGAAGGGAGGTATCCCGAATCTCACTGCCTAGGCAGGAGAGATGCAGAATACCCCTTGGCTTAACGAGAACAAACCGGGAGTGCGGCGCCTTAGATCACCGTACCCGGATGAGAACGCCGAAGCTGAGGGTGTACGGCTTGAGCTTGGTGTCGACGTAAACGCCGGGTTGTCCGGGCAGAAACCCAGGTGGATAGTAGTGGTTTCCCAGATCCCAGAATTGATACTGGAAGTCGACCATGCGGAAGTTCAGCCATCGGTTCTTGTGGTAATCAACGCCGCCGCCAAGCTGGTAAACGATGCTGTTGTCGGTTTGCCCGGATTTGTAGGTAATGTTACCGGGGCCGATCATGAAGTCGCCGTAGGGGCGGAACCTTTTGTAGATGTAGTGCAGTTCGGGGCCGAACATGACGGTTCGTTGTTTCCCGAAAGTGCCGGTGCTGTAAGTAAAGCGAGCTCCCACCGCTGGTTGACCGAACACAAAGCGACCCAGGCGGAAGTCAGCTCCCGCGGAAAAGCCCTGATTCCAACCGTTAGCATCGAAAAGGTTGTTAGCTGGGGGAGTTTTGGGTGGATAGTCCAGCGTGGAATTGAAGTCGGTTTTGACCAGGGTATAGGTCCCGTAGACATTGATTTGACTTCCGCCACCCTTGATCGCGGGTACCACCTGGGCATCCGCCGCATTTGGCAGCATGGCTCCCGCCACGAGGACCGCCAAAGCTAGTGTTTTAGAGAGAAGTCGCATGTTTGCCGCCCGTGAAATCAAATGTTGGTCCTTCGGTGTCTGGAGATCTCGGAAAGCCAGGGCAGAATGACCATTCCTCCCCGGTTAAGGCTTCCATTTCATCACGCATAGTACGGACATAATTAGAGCATGCGCTGCATCCAATCGTTTCTACCAAGTAACCTCGCTGGTTACAAATCCAACAATAGTTGCAGCGCTAGTACACAGTATGATGCCCAAAGGGCGGCTTGCGGTGTGATTCCCAATCCGGAACTCTTATCGAGTAACCCACTCTCGAAGCTGGAAGAACGAAAACCTGCAGCAGCTCCCTGTTGCGACGGCGTGGAGCCCGCTCATTTAGCAGCGGTTCTTCCCCGATGCACGTTTAGGGTAATCAAAACGCTACTCATCTGTCTAGAAGAGAAACAGTGCTGTACCAAGACAGAACAGTGATCACAATTAGCGCGCGAGGTACTGCATCGAATAGACGCAACCGCAACGGCGACTCATCGTGATAGGCTTTTTGCGGCAAGAGTGCGTGCAGCAGTGACAGATCCGTCCAGTTCGGGTCAGCGATCGACCGGAACCTTTCCCGGTAATAGCACAAAGAGCAAGCAAGACCACGCGAGCTTTCAGCAGCGTCGCACGGCCCCCATTCGTAAACCTTTGCTCGGCGGTGAACCCAGCGTTTCACACGGCATCGATCCTGTTACCGTGTTATTTATTGGAAAGGCAACCCCTCCGGGGAGGTACGCCATCATCGTTCGATGGTGTTCCGTCGCCAGCTGGAGTTTTCATGCCTAGAACTGCTTTGCTCATCGGTGCCGGGCCCGCAGGCCTCACGGCCGCCCTGGAATTTCTTCGCCGTTCGGACGTGCATCCCATTGTGCTCGAGGCCAGCCACGAGATCGGCGGCATCTCGCGCACCATTCGACATAACGGCAACCGTATCGACATTGGGGGGCACCGGTTTTTCTCCAAATCAGACCGTGTAATGAATTGGTGGATGGATTTGATGCCGCCAGAGTCCAGCGCGGACACCCAGCATGCGCTGCGGCACCAAAATAAACAGCGGACCCTCAAGACTAACGACTCGGGACTGACTCCCGAGACCAGCGACCTGGTCATGTTGGTACGCCCGCGCAAGAGCCGCATCTACTTTCTACGCCGCTTCTTCGACTATCCGATCAAGCTGACAGGGGACACGCTGCGTAAGTTGGGCCTGGCGCGCACCCTCAAAATAGGCGTCAGTTATTTGCTGGCGCGGATCTTCCCCCGGAAGGTCGAGAATTCGCTGGAAGACTTCCTCATCAATCGCTTCGGGCGGCAGCTTTACCTTACGTTTTTCAAGTCCTACACGGAAAAGGTGTGGGGCGTGCCGTGCCAGAAAATCAGCGCGGAGTGGGGGGCACAACGCATCAAGGGGCTTTCGCTCACGACCGCTGTCCTCCATTTCCTCAAGAAGGCCTTTGCCTCCCAGAAGGACCAGGAGATCCAGCAGAAGGGGACGGAAACGTCTTTGATTGAGAAGTTTCTGTATCCGAAATATGGGCCCGGTCAGTTGTGGGAGCATGCGGCCGATCAGATCCGTCAACGGGGAGGGGAGATCCTTCTCGGGTGGCGCGCCACCAGGCTATTCGTTGAGGGAGATACGATCACTGCGGTGGAGGCGGTCAACGACATTGGAGAACGGCGCCGCTTTGCCGCTGACTACGTTTTCTCCACCATGCCCGTACGCGAACTGATTGACGCAATGGACACACCGATACCCAGCGAGGTTCGTGAGGTAAGCGACGGCCTGCAATATCGCGACTTTATTACCGTCGGGTTGCTGGTCAACCAACTGACGGTGCGAGAAGCCGATGGCGGCCCCCTCAAGGACAATTGGATCTATATCCAGGAGCCCGATGTACTGGTAGGGCGGCTGCAGATCTTCAACAATTGGAGCCCGTACCTGGTCGCCGACCCCAGCAAAACCTGGATCGGCCTTGAGTATTTTTGCTACCAGACGGACGCCTTGTGGAAGATGGCCGATGAAGATCTGGAGAAATTTGCCATTGCCGAGGTGGAGAAGATCGGTATCTTGCGGGCCAGCGACGTAATCGACGCGCACGTGGTGCGCGTGCCTAAGACCTACCCTGCCTATTTTGGGACATACGACCGGTTTCATGTGATTCGTGAATTCCTGGATCGCTACCAAAATCTGTATCTTGTCGGCCGAAATGGGATGCACAAGTACAACAATCAGGACCACTCCATGCTGACCGCCATGACAGCAGTCGATAACATCCTCGGCGGAATTCACGATAAGGACAATGTCTGGTCGATCAACACGGAGATGGAATATCATGAGGAGGAAGCGAAGAATGAAGCAGGGGCCGCAAACGCCCCCACGAAGAGCACCGACAGCGTAGAAGCCGCGGTTTAGACTTTGTATTGTCCCGTAAGGTTTGCCGGTTCACCAAGATTGGTGATCTCCGCTGCGTACGTTGTGGCCGCTCAGGAACATCGTGCAATCTGCACCTTCCGGAAATTCCGGCCTTGGGACGGTTACGCACAAGCGGGAACGCTGGTGGCTCCAGCAGTTGCCAATTCCGCCGCGGTTCGACCGGTCATTTGAGCGATCTTGCACGATTTGAGTATGGCTTTCCCCCAAAATTGGTGGTTAGATCGACTGAATTGATGATAGGCGGAGTGCAGAAAATAATATGAGCGAATCGATTGCAATCACGGTCGTTGGATCGGGATACGTTGGTTTGGTAGCGGCCGCATGCTTTGCGGAAATCGGCCACCGGGTCTTGTGCGTCGACAACGACGAAGACAAGGTCAACAAACTCAACCAGGGCCTGGTGCCGATTCATGAGGAGTTTCTTCCTGAGTTGCTGGGGCGGCACCGGAGCAGCGGTGCGGTGCAGTTCACCACCGATCTTGGCCATGCAACGCAGGCCTCGCAGGTCATTTTCATTGCGGTAGGTACGCCGCAGAGTGAAACCGGCAACGCTGATCTGTCTTATGTGGACGCTGTGGCCAGCGAGATTGCCCGCTCGATCCACTCTTACAAGGTCATTGTCGAGAAGAGCACGGTGCCGGTCTACACCAACGACTGGATCCGGCGCACGATTGAACGGAATGGTGTTTCGCGATCGCTCTTCGATGTGACGTCGAACCCTGAATTCCTCCGTGAAGGGACTGCGGTCAAGGATTTTCTCCATCCCGACCGTATCGTTCTCGGCGCCGATAGTGAGGCTGCGGCGACACTTTTGGCGGCTATTTACGAGCCTCTCACTTCCGGCAGCTACTACGAGCGCTCCGACGCCGTTCCGGGCCATCGGTCTTCCGCCGATCTTCCGCCGATTTTGCAAACCTCGACCAAAGCGGCCGAGATCATCAAGCATGCTTCCAATGCTTTTCTGGCCATGAAGATCTCTTTTATTAACGTGGTCGCGAACCTGTGTGAAGCAGTGGACGCGGATGTAGAGCATGTAGCTCGTGGCATGGGCATGGATAAGCGGATCGGCAAGCGATTTCTGAGCGCCGGTATCGGTTATGGCGGCTCTTGTTTCCCCAAGGATGTGGCTGCATTTCGGTATGTAGCGCAACAGTTGGGCATCGACTTCAGTCTGCTGGAAGAAGTAGAGAAGATTAACGAACTGCAGAAGGAGCGGTTCTTCCAGAAGATTCGCTCCGCGTTGTGGACGTTGCGCAAGAAACGTCTTGGCGTGCTTGGTCTGGCATTCAAGGGGGGGACGGACGACATTCGCGAATCTCCCGCGCTCGAAATCATCCGCATGCTGCTGGATGCGGGGAGCTCCATATGTGCTCATGATCCGGCAGCGATTGAACGAGCTAAGGTGGAAATGCCGCCCCATGCAAACTTGCAGTACACCGAAGACCCCTATGCCGCGGCGGATAACGCCGATGCTTTGCTGATCCTGACAGACTGGGCGGAATTCAGCCGCCTGGACCTCAAACGGCTGCGTTACACGCTGCGCTATCCCATCATCATCGATGGCCGCAACCTTTTCGACCCCTGGGTCATGCAGGACCTGGGCTTCACCTACCTTAGTGTAGGCAGGCCCTCCCAGCACACCTCGGTCGAATCTGCATCGACCAAGCGCTGGCCGTAAAACCTATAATCGAGTGATTAGGGGCGATCTTGTTCGATCGCCTCCAAAGACGGGGGGAAACCGTATTTTGACGACTCATCGTGTCCTGGTCACCGGCGCTGCCGGCTTCCTCGGCTCTCATTTGTGCGACGCTCTCCTGGCTGAAGGCCACGAGGTGGTAGGCGTGGACAATTTGTCCACGGGCCGTCCCGCCAACCTGGCGCACCTGAAGAACGAATCGCGATTCACCCTGGTGGAGAAGGATATCTGCCAGCCATTTGACCTGGGAGCGATCGATTATCTTTTCAATTTCGCGTCCCCGGCCAGTCCCGCTGACTATGCCCGGCTGGGCCCTGAGACCCTGAATGTCGGCTCCCAGGGAACCAGAAACGCTTTGGACCTGGCACGCAAGCATCAAGCCGGCTTTCTCCACGCCTCTACCTCTGAGTGCTACGGCGATCCCGATGTACATCCCCAAACGGAAACCTATTGGGGCCGCGTCAACCCGATTGGGCCGCGTTCGGTCTACGATGAGGCCAAGCGGTTCTCCGAGGCGCTCATCATGGCGTATCACCGCTACTATGGCGTCAATACGCACATGGTGCGTATCTTCAACACGTACGGACCGCGTCTGCAGCCGACCGATGGGCGCGTTATCTCCAACCTGATGATCCAGGCGCTGCTCGATGAAGATCTGACCATCTACGGCGACGGCATGCAGACCAGGAGCTTCTGCTACGTATCCGATTTAATCGCGGGCATCGTTTTGCTTTCGCGTTCGAGCGAACATCTTCCGGTGAACATCGGCAATCCGGTCGAGTGGACCATCAAGGATTGTGCGCGAGAGGTGCTGGCAGTCACCGGTTCACACAGCAAGATTCGTTATGAGCCCCTGCCTATTGACGATCCCATGCAGCGTTGCCCCGACATCACCAAGGCCAAAGCTCTGCTCGGATGGGAGCCAAAAATTCCTCTCCGTAAGGGCCTCGAACTGTCCCTTGACTATTTTCGTGCTAGCCTGCCCACGCGTACCTAGGTCGAGATAAAGCGATGCTGAACGATTCATCCCCGATAGTGGTCACGGGTGGAGCTGGGTTCATCGGGTCGAACTTCGTGCTGGATTGGCTCGCGCTGGTGGGCACTCCTGTCGTGAATCTCGACAAGCTCACCTATGCCGGCAACTTGCAGAACCTGACATCGGTCGAGCACCAGGCCGGTTACCATTTTGAACAGGGCGACATTTGCGACCCGCTTTGTTTGAGCCGTTTGCTCGATCGCTACCAGCCCCGCGCGATTTTGCATTTTGCGGCGGAGAGCCACGTAGACCGCTCGCTGTCGGGCCCCGAGGCTTTCGTTCGCACCAATGTCGAGGGCACCTTCCGGTTGCTCGAGGCCACGCGCGCCTACCTGGCGAAAGGTTCTCCGGAGGACCGCAAGAAGTTCCGTTTTTTGCATGTTTCCACCGATGAGGTTTACGGCACTCTCAGTCCCCAGGATCCTCCGTTCGAAGAAACCACCGCGTACGCGCCGAACAGTCCCTATGCCGCCTCCAAGGCGGCCTCTGACCACTTGGTCCGCGCCTACATTCACAGCTACGGGCTGCCGGCGGTGACGACGAATTGCTCGAACAACTACGGCCCATATCAGTTTCCCGAGAAGCTTTTGCCGTTGATGATCACCAACGCGGTGGCCGGTAAACAGCTACCGGTATATGGCGATGGTCGCCAGGTCCGCGATTGGCTTTACGTTGGCGATCATTGCTCCGCCATTCGCGTGGTGCTGGAGCGCGGCGGGATCGGCGAAACATACAACATTGGCGGCCGCAATGAGCAGGCCAATCTGGATACGGTGCACTTGCTTTGCAGCCTGCTCGACGAGATGCTGCCCGATTCTTCGCATGCGCCCCATCGCAACCTGATCCACTTTGTGACCGACCGGCCCGGCCACGACCGGCGCTATGCTATCAACGCAGATAAGATTGAGCGGGAGCTTGGTTGGCGTCCGGCTGAGACCTTTGCCACCGGCCTGCGGCGCACCGTGCAGTGGTACCTGGCCCACCGGGACTGGGTGGAGCAGGTGACCAGCGGAGCCTACCGCCAATGGATCGATCTGAACTACGCTCAACGCGGGAGCGTTACGCGATGAAGGGGATCATCCTCGCCGGCGGTTCCGGGACCCGCCTCTATCCGGTTACCCACGTCGTCTCGAAGCAACTGCTCCCGGTCTACGACAAGCCGATGATCTACTACCCGTTGTCGGTACTGATGTTGGCCGGTATTCGGGAGGTGCTGATCATCTCCACGCCTGCGGACACGGCGCTTTTTGAGCGGCTACTCGGATCCGGCGAGCAGTGGGGAATGTGCTTTCAATATGCCGTGCAGCCATCCCCTGACGGTTTGGCACAGGCGCTGATTATTGGCGAGCAGTTCGTCGGCGGTGCGCCGTGTTCGCTCATACTTGGCGACAATATTTTCTACGGTCATGATTTTGCCCATAGCCTTCAGCAGGCGGCACAAATTCAGGACGGGGCAGTCGTCTTTGCCTATCCGGTCTCTGATCCGGAGCGGTACGGGGTGGTAGAGTTCGACGCTTCCGGCCGCGCGCTGTCGATAGAGGAAAAGCCGGAGAAACCAAAATCGCGTTATGCGGTGACCGGGCTTTATTTTTTTGACGGTGAAGCCTCGCAGATTGCCCGGCAGATCGCTCCCTCCGCTCGCGGTGAATTAGAGATTACCGATGTGAATCGCTGGTATCTGGAAAGAGGGAAGCTGCGTACCCAGGTTCTTGGGCGTGGCTTTGCGTGGCTTGATACAGGGACCCATGACTCGCTGATCGAGGCGGCAATTTTTATTGAGACGATTGAGAAACGGCAAGGGCTCAAGATTGCCTGCCCGGAAGAAATTGCCTATCGTTTGAGCTGGATCGACGCTGCAAGACTGGAAAAGCTGATTGCCAGGGTAGCGAAGAGCGGGTACGGAAAGTATCTTCGCTCGGTGCTGGACGAGAGGGTGTTTTAGGCAGTCGCCACTGCGATGCGTTCTGTAGAAATCTTTCCCACGAAAGGTCCGCAGAACTGCAGATCCCTCGGCTTCGCTCGGAGGTTGTGACTTTTTATCTTGCTTTATAGTTCGCGGCCGGAAAGCTCCCAAGAGCATCTGTCAGGGAAGCATTGCCGGGGTCCTTCGACTCCGCGCCATAAAGCCCTTTGTTGTGTGATAGATCTGCGAAGCGCTTCGCTCAGGATGACGACTTCGTTTGAGGGCTTGCAATATAGCTGGTTGGATACGCAGAGCACGAAAGATCTAAAAAGTCACAGGCTCTCGAGATGACAAAAAGGAGAGCGTAGTTGTAAGGGAAGAGAGGTTAATGAAGGAAAGGGCTTGTTTCAGAGCAAAGCCGAGGACCTAGGGTCGCGGACGCAACTCAGCCAGAAAATCAGCGACCGGCCGCGTATTCAGCACATCGGCTTTCGTTAGCCAGGCGCGGCGTAGTTGGCGGACTCCATATTGCATCGCGTCCAGATGCGCGACCTGGTGGGAATCAGTATTGATGACAATCTTGCAACCCAGCTCCCGAGCGCGGCGCAGGTCGACATCGCACAGGTCCAGCCGGTCAGGATAGGCATTGTGTTCGACCGCCACACCAAGCCTCGCCGCCTGCTTGAGGACGGCCGTTAAATCCATTTCGTAACTGTCCCTGCGCAGTAATAGTCTTCCAGTCAAGTGGCCGAGAATCCTGACGCAGGGATTCTCCAGTGCCCGCAATAGCCGCTCGGTCATCTGCTCTTTGGGTTGCTGGAAAAGAGAGTGAACACTGGCGATCACTACGTCCATCTGCGCCAGCACTTCCTGCGAGAGGTCGATCTCGCCATCGCCCAGAATGTCCACTTCTATCCCGGCCAGAACACGGATGCGGCCCTCCATGCGTGCGTCCGCGTCGCGAATTTGCTTTATATGCTCGAGCGCACGCTGATCGTCGAGGCCATTCACCATGGCCAGATTCTTGGAGTGATCGGTAATCGCGATGTATTCGTATCCGCGTGCGAGCCCTGCTTCGGCCATTTCCAGGATGGTGTTTTTCCCGTCCGTCGCGACGGTGTGCATATGCACATCGCCGCGTAGATCAGCGGTCTCGATCAGCCGAGGCAGGCAGTGCTCGGCAGCAGCTTCGATTTCGCCGTTGTTTTCGCGCAGCTCCGGCGGAATCCAATCCAACTCCAGAGCCTGGTAGATCTCTTCCTCGGATGCGGCGGCTACGATGGAGCCATCATCCAGCCGTGCCAGGGCATACTCACTCAGCGTGTAACCCCGTTTCAATGCTCGCTGGCGCAGCCAGACGTTGTGCATTTTCGAGCCGGTGAAGTATTGCAGAGCCGCTCCATAGGAGGCGATCGGCAGTAAACGCACATCCACCTGCAGGCCGCTGCGTAAACGGAAGCTGACTTTGTTCTGGCCTTTGGCCAGTAGCTCGGCAATGGGCGGATAAGCAGCGGTGTACTCGACGGCCGCAGCCACCTTCTCCTCGGCGCAAGCGGGGCCCGTCACCAGCAGGTCCAGATCGCCGACGGTCTCCCGTCCCCGTCGCAAAGATCCAGCCGGCATTACCCGTTCGATCCCCGGGAATTGCTCCAGGTACAGGGTGACTCGTTCGGCTGCGGCTTCGGCGTCATCCAGCAGAAAGCGGCCGCTGTTTTTGTGATAGTCAGCGATTCCTCGGGACAACTTGTCAATCAGCTTTTGTCCGAAGCGGGGAAGAGTGGCTAGCTTGCCGGCATCGATTGCAGCCTGTAACTGTTCTATATCGCCGACCTGCAACGCCTCCCAGAGAAGAGACACGGTCTTCGGTCCCATGCCCGGCAGCTTCAGCAACTCCAGCATGGTGGATTTGTATTTTGTCAGCAATTCGTCGCGAAGCTTCAGGCTGCCGCGTGTCTCAATCTCCTGGATGTTCGCCGCCATGCCCTTGCCGATCCCCTGGATGGCAAGCAGCCGCTCGGGCTCGTTCACGAACGAGCTGAGTTGCTCCGTGCTATTCTCCACAGCCTCGGCAGCACGCCGGTAAGAACGGATACGAAAGGGATCGCCCGCTGCAATCTCCAGCAGGTCAGCAGTTTCGCCCAATAGTTGCGCGATGGATTTATTGTCCATGCAAAGGACATTAAATCACTTTATGGAAGACAAGGAAGAATGGCGGGCCGCACAGCCGTGTCCCCACATCTTCGCCTGGAGTACAGACCAGATGCAGGGATGCGCCTTCGTGCGGCACATCCGCGTGTGAGGCGCTTAGGCTACTTCTCTCACTCGAGTTACGGAGTCGGCTTGAGGTCCCTTCTGCCCCTGGACGATGTCGAATTCCACCTCGTCACCTTCCTTTAAGCTCTTGTATCCATCGAGTTGAATCGCGCTGTAGTGAACAAACACATCCGGGCCGTCATCCCGTCCAATAAATCCATAACCCTTCGCGTTGTTGAACCACTTGACCTTGCCTTTGTATTGAGCCACTAGCGGTCGACCTTCCTTGATGCGGATCGAGCATGAAGAGAACAAACTGCTCTCCTTTACAGACGCATCAAGGGCTCGTTTGGTTTTCCCCAAAATGTCGATCGAATTGACCACGGCTCGCAGAATGTTGGCAGGACAACTGCCCTATTTTCTGTTCTTTTTCTTTTCTGCATCCCTCAGACGCACATAAAGCATGACTGAAATCAGCGTTTTACCGTCGTAAATCTTGCCCGCATCGATCATTTGGACCAGCCTGGAAAGTGGAATCATCTCGATTTCAATTTGCTCGTCGTACTCCGGCTGAGCGTCCCCCAATGTGAGACCTTCCGCGAGAAACACTTGCATAAATTCGCCCAGGAAGCCGGGACTGGCGAAGTAACGGATCATTTTTCGCCAACGTTTCGCCTTGAACCCTGTTTCTTCGAGCAGTTCACGCTTGGCGCCCGCCAGGGCATCTTCTCCCTCTTCCATTTTTCCTGCAGGCACTTCCAGCAAAACTTCTTTGGCGGCGTGGCGATACTGGCGCTCCATCACGATCAATGGGTCCCGCTTGCTCTTCGAATCATCCACCGCCAGGACCACCACGGATCCGTTGTGGCGAATCACGTCGCGCGTCAACTCTCGCCCGTTTTCCTTGATCTGGTCGGTGTGTACGCGAAACAGGGGACCTTCGTAGCTCAGCTTTGATGAGACCACTTCCACCTTCTGGCTGTTCTTGCTGGGTGCTTTTTTTGCCATGCCGCTCCTTCTCTATGCTGGACATTTTTAAAGTACCATCCGGTATGCAACGGAGCGTGTCGATCGTCGGGCCTGGCAACTGGGGCACCTCCCTGGCGCACGCGCTCAAAACCGCTGGAGTGGATTTGCAGGAAGTCATCCTCTCCAGGGAGCGCACGCGTGCGGGTCATCCCGTATGGGCTCGTGCTTTGCCGTTGACCACGTTTGACCGCGCTCAACTCAAGGCAGACGTCCTCTGGCTCTGTGTTCCCGACGCCGCCATCGCCCGAGTAACCTGCCGGTTGGTGAAACGCGCCGTTGCGCTGGGCGGGAAGCAGGGCCTAAAGGGGCAGATCATCGTCCACTCCAGCGGCGCCCTCAGCGCGCAAGAGCTGCGTGCGGCTGCCCGTGTGGGGGCTTCTGTTGCGTCGGTGCATCCGGTTATGAGCTTTGCTACCCGCGCGCCGGTTTCGCTGCAAGGGGTGCCTTTCGGCGTAGAAGCGGAGTCCGCCAGCCGCCGCATTTTGAACGCGGTGGTGCGCCGGGTGGGTGGCCGCCCATTCGCCGTGGGGGCTGGCAATAAGGCGTTGTACCACGCGGTGGGCGTGTTGTCCTCGCCGCTACTGGTCAGCCATCTGGTTGCCGCCCACGAAGCGGCGGCACTGGCTGGATTTACCCCCAGGCAGGCGAGGAAGTTGATTGAGCCCATTGTCCGGGCAACCCTGGAGAACTTCTTTCTGCACGGGCGCGGCAAAAGTTTTAGCGGGCCGATCGCCCGGGGGGACGTGCGGACAATTGATCTGCATCTTCAGGCCCTGAAGCCCCATCCTATGTTGGCGGGTGTGTATCGCTCGCTGGCCTTGTATGCTCTCAAAACATTACCTGCTTCGGGCAAGAAGCAGCTGCACAGCTCGCTGCGGCGAAAATGATGAGAAACTACAACAGAACGGCCTGGGGAGCGATTTGCGATGGTGGATGCGGAGTCCATGAAGACCGAGTGTTATCCCATCTCCCTGCTACCCGGTCTTAGTCGCCTGTTCCTCGACTACGCGGAGCGGCGGGACGCCTTAACTCCGTTTTACCCGGCAAGCGCTTATTCGACCGACTGGATGGCGACGCGTCCAGTTCTTCCTCCCGCCAGCCGTGAGACCCTTTGTGACCTACTGGACACGCAAAACCGAAGTTTCGGTGCTTCGGATGCTGTCCTTGAAAACATCGCGCGGCTGCGCAACGGCGCCGGCGCAGTGGTCACCGGTCAGCAGGTGACCCTGTTCGGTGGCCCGCTCTTCACCATCCTCAAAGCAGCGACCACGATTCGCAAAGTAAAAGATGCTTCCGTTGCCGGCAGTCCGCACGTGCCTGTTTTCTGGCTGGCGACCGAGGACCATGATCTGGCGGAAGTGGACCACGTTACTTTCCCCGACCGGCATGAGTTGAAGACGTTGCGGTTGGCCGCAGAGCCTGGCAATGGGTCCGCCGCAGGCAAAGTCACCATTGGAAAGGGCATTGGGGATTTGTTGGCCCAGGCGGCAGAAATCCTCGGTCCGGGACCTCTGCTGGATCAGCTCTCGGCTTGCTATCGCGAAGGCCGAAGTCTGGGGCAGGCTTTCGCGCAATTCATTTCTCAGACTTTTGCCGCGCAGGGTCTGATCGTGATGGATGCCTCATCCCGCGGGTTTCACGCGCTGGGTAGCGATGTCCTACGCCAGGCCATCGTGCGCGCGGACGAATTGCGAGTGGCCCTCAACGATCGCGATCAGCAGTTGGCGGCAGCCGGTTATCATTCCCAGGTTCTGGTTCCAGCCTTGTCCAGCTTGCTGTTTTTGTTCGACAGCGCCACGGGCGCGCGGGCTCCCCTGAGGCGCACCGCTGAGGGCGGATGGCAGGCGGCGAGGCAGAGCTATTCCACCGCCGATCTGTTGGCGATTCTGGATGCAGAGCCGGAGCGCCTGAGCCCCAACGCGCTCCTGAGGCCTATTTTTCAGGATTCCATTTTGCCCACCGCCGTTTATGTAGGCGGTCCTTCCGAAGTTGCCTATTTCGCTCAATCACAGGTACTTTATGAGCGCATTCTTGGGCGCACGACTCCAGTGCTTCCACGTCTCTCGGCGACCCTTGTCGAGCCCGCGATTGGGAATCTGCTGGCCCGTTACGATGTATCGCTGCCCGACGTGATCCAGAGCGCCCTGAAGGACCCGCTGGAGTTGGCCCAGCGCCTGGGTGCGCGGTCCATTTCCGCTATCGGCAAGCGTAAGCTGGCTTCCGCCGGCAATGCTCTTGATACGGAACTCTCGGCACTGGCCACGTACATGCACTCGCTCGACCCCGGTTTGGGCCGGGCCGCCGACGTGAGCAGTTCCAAAATGCGCTACCAGATGAACCGCATGCGGCGCCTGGCGGCAAACTACGAGTTGCGGCAGGATCAAACCCTCGGCCGCAACGCCGGGCTGATGGCGCTCAACCTGTTTCCCAATCGCCACCCGCAGGAGCGGCTTTTGGGTGCGGCATGGTTCCTTTCCCGCTATGGGGACGCGCTTCCCGAACTGCTGGTGGAGCAGGCCGGCCAGCAATGTCCAGGACACAAAGCCATCTGGTTGTAGCCCCGGTGGCCGAGCGGTGCATCCGGGTGACCCTTAAATGTTTTAGAATGTTGGCAGCATGAAGGTTTCACCCGCGAAGCCGTTTGACGTCATCTGCCCGGACTGCGGGGCAATCCTGAAGATTGACCCTGAAACCAAGGCCATCCTTTCCCACACCTCCGCGCCGCGTAAGCGTACCTTTGAGGATTTTGAGGCTGCGGCCAAAGCTATGCGCGAACAAGACGAACGCAAGGAAGATATTTTCCGGCAGTCCGTCGAGGCGGAAAAGAATAAACAGCAATTGTTCGACAAGCGATTCGAGGAAGCGTTGCGCAAGGCTAAGGAAACTCCCGACCAGGGACGCCCTCTGCGTGAATTCGATCTCGACTAAGCGTTTCTCCGCATCTATAAACAGAGTTGTACGCGAAAGAGAGAGAGCGATGGGGATCACACACATTCCGCAGCAAGTAACAGCTACCGTCCAGGACGCCGCCGAGGGCCTGAAGTACCAGGGAAACCGCCTGCTAGACCAGGGCTGGGATAAGAACTGGGTACGTACGGTCGCCGCCGGGACGCTGGTGACAGGAGCGGTGCTGCTGGCCAGCGGAAAGCGTAAAGCCGGATTGGCAGTCGCCGCAGCGGGAACCATCTTCGCGCTCGTCGAGGATCCCGAGGGCGTCAAAAAGGTCTGGAACAACATCCCTGACTATCTCGACAGTGGTCACAGCATGTTGAGCCGTTTCGAGAAATTTGTCGGAGAAGTCACCAGCCAGGGCGACAAGCTACGCTCGGTGGTTGAAAAGATGGTTCGCCAGTAGGTCACACGCGACGTAGCACCGCCTACGGCCAAGACGTGGATACGGGCTTGCGGAATAGATTTTAAGGCGGGCCGGGGATTCATTCCTTGCTTCCAAGCTCACGCCGTCGACGCCTTTAGAGTGTGCGTGAGAACCAGATGACAAAGCTAGTTCCGTTAGGGACGGCTGACCTTGGCCCAGGACGCAGTCCTGGGAGAGCCTTCGAGGCACGACGAGTCCCGAAGGGACGGCTGAAAATTATCCAGAATCATGTAGCGGCGTATTTCAGCCGTCCCCGTTCGACAAGCTCAGGGCAGGCTCTGCGGGACTTCTCCAGTACGGGCTGAAGCGCGTACCTACTTTGCGCTGAACGGGCTGAATCCGTAGCCGATCTGCGCCCGTCAGGAGAAGATCCCGTCCTGTCTACCCGATACCCAACTGTTCCCGAGCCTGTTGGCTGATGCGGTCGGGGGTCCAGGGCGGTTCCCACACTAGGTTGACTTGAGTGTCGCTGATCTCAGGAATGCCTGCCAGCCGGTTGCGCACCTGCTCCATGATGGTTAGGTGGGAAGGGCAGCCCCGCGAGGTCATTGTCATCTCCACCTCTACGCGCTGCCTGGGAAAGGCACGTTTGGCGTTGGGGTCCGGGGCCAACGTGACCTTGTAAATCAATCCCAAGTCCACAATGTTCACCGGGATCTCCGGGTCGTAGCAATCCCGCAATGCCTGCATCACGTCTTCTTCGTTGAGAGCCACCTAATTCTTCCGCTCCACCAGAAATCGTGCCACCGCCTTCAGCCGGTCAGCGCGCTCGCCATAACTTGAGAGCTGGGCAAACGCCTCATCGATCAGCCGCTCCGCGTCCTTGACGCTCTGCTCTACCCCATACACTGCCGGCCACGTCGCCTTTTCGCTGGCGACGTCTTTGCCCGCTGTTTTCCCCAGCTGCGACGAATTCTGGGTTACATCCAGCACGTCGTCCATAATCTGGAACGCCAGGCCGGCTTTGCGGCCAAACTCCCGCAGCCGTATGATGTCGTCCACGGCACCACCCGCGTAGACCCCCCGGTGACCAGGCTGACACGGATCAGCGCCCCGGTCTTGGCACGGTGGATGGCCTCCACCAGTTCTGCAGTTGGTTTATGCTCCTCGGCTTCCAGGTCCATCACCTGGCCGCCGATCATACCCTCGACCGTACCCGTAGCCTGCGCGATGGATCGCACAATCTCTACGATCTGGGGCGCAGAGCATTGCAGACCGCCAAGCACCTCGTAAGCCTGGGTTTGCAGAGCATCCCCGGCCAGGATGGCGATCGCCTCGCCAAAGACCACGTGGCAGGTCGGTTTGCCCCGGCGCAGATCATCGTTGTCCAGCGCAGGCAAATCGTCGTGAATCAGGGAATAGGTGTGAAGCATTTCGATGGCTGCGCCCAGATCTTCCACTCCAGGAGGAAGCTGACCCGAGGCGCAAATCATTCTGGCAGCTTCCAGGCACAGCACAGGGCGCAGCCGTTTGCCTCCGGCAAAAACACTGTGCCGCATCGCTCGATGGATGGAGACCGGCGCCTGGTCCGGGCCGGGTAAGAGACGATCCAGAGCTGCATCCACAAGCTCCGCACTGCTGCTCAGAATCTCCCGCACGCTTTGTTGCATTTTGGTAATCATACCCGACGCTTGCGACGTTCCAGCACCCCCACGATGGCGAGCGCCAGGAGTGAGATGGCCGAAACAAAGCGTCCGGCGAGGACGTCCCTGGTCGCGGTCCACTGAACTTCTATCGTATGATTTCCGGCGCTGACCGGCACCGTCATCAGGCCATCTTCCCGGATCGGGCGGTCCTGGACGGGCCGGTCATCGACGGTCACCCGCCAGGCAGGATAATCCATCAATCGCAGCACGGCATAACCCGAGTCCGGGGTAGTGACCCTCACGGCCCAGTGCTCGGCATTCCACCGTTTTACCTGGACCGTTGCCGCGATGCCGCCCGGGCCTCCGGCCTGCCACTCCGGGTTATCCCCCTTGCCGCTGTTAGCCGTATCATCCTGCGCGTCCGGCAACACGCGCACCGGGGGGAGATCCTGTTGCACCTCTGAGTTATCAGCGCCGGCCGGTGTGTACTCATCTGTGCCCTGCGTGCCTTGCCCCTGACGGAAGTCGGCGATCTGCGCCGCGACTGCGTCCTCGTCGTCGCAGGGTTGAAAGAAATGCAGGCCGCCGCCGATGGCCATCGCGGCGATGAACACTCCCGCCAGTATCGCTGTCCATCGGTAGATCTGCTTCACTGCCATACCCGCGAGCAGGCAGGTCACCACGCTCAGTGTGAGTGTCCAACGCCAGGGAAACTGCAAGAACTTCAAATGTGGTGTGTGCCGCCAAATGACGAGGCTGGCCGGTAACTGCAGCAACAGAAGAAGGGGGAGCAACGCCGTGAGCACCATTCTCGGCCGCCCTCCGTTCCCTTTTCTCCATGCCAGGTAGGCGGCAATCGAAGCCGCGGCGACGACGGCGATAAAGATCCATGACGCGGTCGACAGCACCTGGTCATGAAACGGATTTTTGGTGTGCGCGAAGAGGAAACTGTCTTCCACCCGCATCCCAGGGTTGATCGCGCGGTCGATTTGTACCCATCGCTGTTCGAATGCGGCGGGGATAATGTAGACCGCGGCCAGCCCCAGGCCCAGCGCCATCCCGCCCGCAGCGCGTAAGGCCGGCCACGGTCTGCGCTCCACGATCCACATGCCCAGTGCGAGCACGGCCAGCAGATAGCTGCCCATCACAGCGGCCGGCGAATTGGTCAGCCACAGCGCAGCCACGGAAAGGCCGAGCGGAGCCATCGAGGAGCGGGTCCGTAAGGCAAACAGGATCATCAATGGGAACCAAACGGCAGCCAGCAACTCGCCCAGGGCCGAACGTTCATAGACCACAAACATGGCGTAGGGATTGATGACATAAAGACACGCAGCAAAGCTCGCTGCGGCGGGAGAAGCCCATTCCCTCGCCAGCAGGTACATGCTGCAACCGGCGCCCAACAGCGCTAACAGCACAAACAATACCGGGGCCGCATGCCAACCGGCGATGGTTCCCAGAAGTCCTCCGAGCAGCCACGAAGCAGGGGGATAAAAAATCAACCGCGGCTCACCGGCGCCGAAGTTGGCATCCTGAACCCAATGTGGATAGGCAATGCCGCTATGCCACGCTCGTGCCACTTCCATCCAGGAGAGCAGATGAAAGTCGAAATCGTGGCCGCACGAATTGCCATGGACCACCAACGTTCCCGTCGCCAGCAAGGCGGTGCAGACAATCAGAATGCTTCGAAGTCGTGCAGAAGACATCAACCGAGGATATCCCGCGGGGAGGGTAGCGCTCCGGTCACGGAACCAGTCGCAGGGTATGCGTGGTGGACGCGGTCACCGCGCCCTCTGTGAAGGGCATGGCAAAGGTTTTGCCGCTGTACCAGTAGGGAAACTGGTCAAGATAATAGGCACTGTATGGATCGCCCGACTCGCCCATAACGATGTTTTCGGTGGATCCATCGATGTGGCTCCAGTCCACTGTCAGGCGCTGGCTGGCGCCCAGCAAGCCCCGTACGTGGTCGACCGTGGTCTCGTCGCCGGCCAGTTGATGGGGGCCGGTACCGGTCCATTTGAAGAATGGCATCATTCCGTACAACGGGTGTTTCACGTTGAGGATGTGCTGGCTGCCAAAGGTCCAGTCGCGCAACGAGGCCGGAGCATGATCATCGGTCATGCCCTTTTTCACCGCGGACGCGATCAGGTCATCCCAGCTCTTGTATTGTGCGGGAAGCCATTCTGGCGGAGTCTTTTCCACCAACTCCTCCTGCACAAAGTTCTTACTCTGCCAGTCGTAGAGCTGCCAGTCGGCACCCAGTTTAGGCTGGAGGATTAGCGGCCAGAGCGACCGCCTGGTAGCATCCACGATCTCCGCTGCCACTGAATCGGTGGTGATCACTCCGTTCCAGGTGCGCAACAGATCTGCGGCTTGCCGCAATTTTGCATCCGCGACTGTCGAGCGATCGATCGCGTAGGCAAAACGCTGGGCCAATGCGCGGTCGACCTCGGAAAAGGTATCCGTTTGCAGCGTCAGCATATCGGCCGGTGTCAGCTTGGCATGGCTGGAAAGCCACTTCCAGATGCGTTCGTTGCGATAGGGCGCGTCCCAGTTGAGAGCCAGCGGGTAGGAATAGTCGTCGGGGGTGATGCGCGCGTTGGCGGTGGCGACGATACCACTGTCCGGGTCCAGCACGCTGGGCAGCAGCGCGAACGGAACGTATCCCTGCCACTCGTGTTCGCTGTCCGCCGGGGTTCCAGTCTCAACCACCGGCACCGGGCTCAGACCCGCAGGTCGAATGGGAAACAGCCCCACCGCCTGGTAACCGATATGGCCCTGGTCATCGGCATAGGCTACGTTTTGCGTCGGCCCCCACCATTCGCTGGTGGCCTGGCGGAACTCAGCCCAATTGCTGGCCGAATCCATTCCCTGCAACGGCAGACCGTGCAGGTCAGAGGCATACAACACCCACTTGAGAGCCAACATGCGCGTCTCATGCGGCAACATCGGAGTGATCACTGGCCCGTGTTCCGTGCGCTCCACATCAACCACCACATCGTTGCCAAAGCGTACGTGGATGCGTTCCCGATCATGTTCCGGCTGACGCCATCCGTTCGCCGTCCAGTACTCACCCTGGGCGTTGGTTTTTTCCACGTAAACATCCTGAACATCTCCATTGAGCGTGGTAAAGCCCCAGGAGATATGTTCGTTATGGCCCTCGACTATGAACGGGATGCCGGGGGTGGTGACGCCGGAAACATGGAAGGTTCCAGCCTGCAGGTCTTCCTCATGCCAGATGTCGGGGATGGAATGCTCCAGATGCATGTCATTCGAGAGCAGGGGCTTTCCGCTGGCGGTACGGGCTCCACTCACAGCCCACTCGTTGGAGCCGGGTTTGCAGCTATCGCAGTTGTCCGATCCCAGGTTGAGTATGGCCTTTAGCCGTAGCAGGTCGTCCAGGCTCGCTTGCGGCTCGTCCGCGGGAGCATTCGGAGCGTTCTGCTGCGGAGCTGTCAGGTCGGGAGTTGACTGTGTCGGCGGATGATCCCGCCAGGTGCTCGTGGGGTACAACTGGGCTACAAGGTTCGGTGGGAGCTTGGCTTGCACTTTCTCCCGCTCCAGCTTCCACGGATACAGCGTATCCAACCGGCCCACCATGTTCAGGGCGACCAGCCAGGAATCCACTGGCTGCCACGGCCGGGGCTTATAGCCCAGCAGCCGGAATTCAGCCGGCAGGCGATCCTGGTGGCCGGCAATAAACGCATTGACGCCCCGGGAAAAGGCTTCGAAAAGGCGTTTCTGGTCTTCCGGCATGGTCGCGGTCAAGTGTTCTGCGGCTGGCCGGATCTGCAGGATCCGCTGCACCTTATCGTGCTCGACGACGCTGGGCCCCAGCAGTTCCGCCAGTTCGCCGGAGGCAAAGCGGCGAGCCATATCCATCTGCCACAGACGGTCCTGGGCCACCACAAAGCCCTGCGCTTCGAGCAGGTCCTCCATATTGACTGCCTGGATGTGAGGGATGCCGTGGCCATCGCGTCGCACCACCACGGGTGCGGACAGTCCAGGCAGTGTCAGCTGCCCGTCGAGCACCGGTAACTGCTCGCGCATAGCATCCTTCAGCCACGCCACGGTGCCTGCGATGCCTATTGCCGCAACAATCAACAGGCTGATTACCAAGCCAGCCGCAATCCGCACCAACAGGGGCAGTTTTCGCCGCTGCGTGGCAGTCACTCCAATCCTCGCCATCATTCCATCTCAGTCTTCCAGCGCCATTGTCTCATCGCCGCGCGGATTTCTGACGTCGCAGCTTGACAGGCAAGCGCCTCCCGGCAATCCTAGTCATTCGTCTTCGGAGAGGAATTTAACTGTTTGAAGGTCTGCGTTTTCTATCACGACCGGTGCTTTGACGGAGCGTGCTCGGCTTCGCTGTTCATGCGCTTCCACCGCGAGTGCATTCGCCCCGACGCGCAATACGGCTACCACGGGCTGGTGCATCGCGCTGGAGCCCTCTTCCAGGAGTCTGATTTTATCGGTGACGAGAACGCCATTGTCGACTTCAAGTACAGCGCTTCGCCGCGCATTACCTGGTGGTTCGATCATCACCTGAGCGCGTTTCTCACGCCAGCGGATCAACAGCACTTTCTGGAAAACCAGCGGAACGGCAGCGCCAGCAATCGCCACTTCTACGACCCAAACTACACCTCGTGCACCAGTTTCATCGCTCACATCGCGGAAACCCGTTTCGGTTTTGATCCGTCACCGGTGGCGGATTTGATCCATTGGGCGGATATTGTCGACGGCGCGCTTTATGAAAGCCCCAAGGTCGCTGTCGAAATGGCAGAGCCAGCCATGAAGCTGACCATGGTGATTGAATCGAGCCAGGACCCGGAATTTATTCCTAAACTGATCCCGCTGCTTACGGAAATGAGTCTGGCCGAAGTATTGAAGCAGCCTTTCGTGGCCGAGCTCCTTCCGCCGCTGCTCGAACGCCATCACAAGTCACTGGAGTTGATCGGAGATCGCACCGAATTACGGGATGGCACGCTGTACTTCGACATCACCGACCAACCGGTCGAGGGATACAACAAGTTCGTTCCATACTTTCTGCATCCTGACGCAACGTACAGTGTGGGGCTGAGCAAATCCAGTTTTCGTACCAAGGTTGCGGTTGGATCGAATCCATGGACCAAGGCCCGGCCGGAAGAGATGGTGAACCTGGCGCAGATTTGTGAACGATATGGCGGAGGAGGACACGCCCGTGTAGGCGCTATTTCTTTTCCGCCTGATCAGGGTGACCGTGCTCGTGCGGCTGCTGCTGAAATCCTCAGCGAGCTGCGTTCTCACAATCCGTTTCCGTGATGTAAATGAGACGTCAAAAACATTTCCACGAAAGGTCCGCAGAACTGCAGATCCCTCGTGGAAATGTTTTTGGGAACCTGGCTCCACCAGAAAGGTGAACGAATGAAACTTTATCGCACCGCCGGCGGCTACATCGTCGAGCACCAGGACCGATTCTATGCAGGCGCGGACACAGCGTGGGATCAACTGATCATCCGCGGCGATCTTGAAGCCTATTTAACGAAAGCGCTGGCGCAACTGCAGCCGCTCGATGGCTCCTACGCGGAAATCGAGAACCAACTTCTAGCGCCCATTGGCAGCCAGGAAGTGTGGGCTTCCGGGGTCACCTACTATCGCAGCCGCAACGCGCGCATGGAGGAAGCCAAGACCGCAGGCGGCGGAGACTTCTATGATCGCGTCTACATGGCGGAACGTCCCGAGCTGTTTATGAAGGCGACCCCCAGCCGCGTGGTCGGTCATCGCGGCAAGGTAGCCATCAGAACAGACGCAACGTGGTCTGTACCCGAGCCAGAACTCACTCTGCTGGCCAATCCACAAGGAAAAATCGTGGGCTACACCATCGGCAACGATATGAGCTCGCGAGACATTGAAGGCGAGAACCCGCTTTACCTGCCCCAAGCCAAAGTCTATGACCGATGCTGCGCCTTAGGGCCCGGGATCCTGGTTGCCGGCGAACCGATCCCCACCTCGACCGAGATTCAATTGCAAATCAATCGTTCGGGCAAAAGCGTCTTTTCCGGCTCGACTGCGCTTACGGAATTGAAGCGCCCCTTTAGTACTCTGCTCGAATATCTCTACCGAGACAATGCATTTCCCAACGGCTGCTTCCTGCTCACCGGCACAGGCATTGTTCCTCCGGATGAATTCACGCTGCAGCAACAGGACGAAATCCACATCACCATCGCGGGCATTGGAACGCTGATTAATACGGTCGGGTAACTACGATTTAGGAGCGGTGATCTTGTAAGTGAGCTTGTCCGATTCGAAGCGGCCGCTGGGCACCGCAATGCCCGCTTCTTTTAACTTCTGATCGTCTTCCGGAGTGGCGCTGGGCCCGTTGTAGACCACGTGGAACTCATAGGTCCCGTGTGCATTGGCATCCACGCCCATCGCCAGCGGACGTCTGACTTCATAGTCCTGACCGGCTTTTAACGTGATCCATTTCTTGGCCCGTTCGCGAATGTCCGGCAACCCGCTGCCATCCACTTCGAGGCCGCAGTCGGTGGCTGGCTCCGGCTGGCTGGAATTCTCCGGGACGAACTTTACCTCCAGGGAAAACGCGCCCGGGGCATTCTTGCACAGCATGGGTGGATCCGGGATGCGCAACACATGGCCCGACTGATTCACGATGTGGATCACCAGGATGGGCTGCTGTTCCGGGGCCGCCATGTCGAGGGAAGCCGTCAATTTCAAGTCGGGTTTGTTGGTCTGCTTGGCGCCCGCGCCGGATGCCAACACTACAGCCAAGCCAACTGCCCCAAGAATTCGCATCGGAACTCCTCAGCCATGATCCTAGTACATTTCATCCCCGCGTTATAGATCACTTAGGTCGCTCAAGGTCAAAACGATCAATGGTACGCACGTATGTGGAACCGGCCATGCGGCCGACCGCTCGCAACTTGTCCGGATCGATGCGGAAGTTATCGAGATGGTCCTCCCGAATATGGAAGCGCAACACTTCGCCCAGCACCAGGCTGCCTCCACCCGGCTGATCACTCACCAGGACGATCTGGCGCAGCCGGCATTCCATCTGTACATGGCTCTCCGCGACCCGAGCCGGCTTGATCAAATCGCTGGCCTCGGGAGTAAGCCCGGAGAGTTCGAACTCATCGACTTCCGGACCCACCGTGGCCGCGGTGGCATTCATGCGTTCGACGAATTCCTCCGAGACGATGTTGACCACAAATTCCCGCGTCGCCGTGATGTTGCGCAGGGTATCTTTCGCCATGGGTGGAACCGGGCGAAGGATGGGGCAGAACACAACCACCGGAGGATTCGAACTACAGGCTGTGAAATAGCTAAACGGCGCGAGATTGCGGATGCCGGCCTCGTCGACAGAGGAGACGAGTGCGATCGGCCGCGGCACGATCGCACCCACCATCAGTTTGTAGATTTCCGCCGGTGCATGTTCAGCGGGATCAATCGCCAGCATACTCAAAGATTGCCGCGCTCTGCCTGTTCGCGCTCGATGGCCTCGAAGAGTGCTTTGAAGTTGCCTTTGCCGAAGCTGCGGCTACCCTTGCGTTGGATGATCTCGAAGAACAAAGTCGGCCGGTCTTCCACTGGACGGGTGAAGATCTGCAGCATGTAGCCTTCATCGTCACGGTCCACCAGGATGCCGAGTCTCTCCAGTTCATGTACTGGCTCATCAATGGCGCCAGTGCGCGCCTGCAGTTCCGTGTAGTAGGAATGGGGCACGCGAAGAAATTCAATGCCTTGTTCCTGCAGCCGGCTGACGGTGTGCAGAATGTCATTGGTGGCCAGCGCGATATGCTGGACGCCCGGCCCGTGATGGAATTCTAGGTACTCCTCGATCTGGGACTTTCTGCGGCCCTCCGCCGGCTCGTTCAGCGGAAACTTCACCCGGCCGTTGCCGTTTGCCATGACTTTCGACATCAACGCGGAATATTCAGTCGAGATGTCTTTGTCGTCGAAGTGCTGATAAAGAGAGAAGCCCATCACGTTGGCATAAAAATCAACCCAGCGGTTCATCTCATTCCAGCCCACGTTGCCCACAACGTGGTCAATGTGCAACAGCCCTGTCGGGCGAGCCAGGTGATCGTGGCCCTTACCTACATAGCCGGGCAGGAAGGCGCCGCGGTAATTCTTGCGCTCGACAAAGGTATGGATGGTGTCCCCGTAAATCGCGATGGAAGCCATCTTTGTCTTGCCGTGTTCATCCGAGGATTCGAATGGCTCCTGTACGCTGCGTGCGCCTCGTTTGGTCGTTTCTCTCCATGCCTGTTTGGCGTCATCCACCCACAGCGCGACGTCGCGAACACCATCACCGTGCAATCGAATGTGCTCAGCGATCTCATTGTCCGGCCGTAAAGGTGTGGTGAATACAAAACGGATCTTGCCCTGTTGGAGGACGTAAGAGGCTCGGTCCCGTTGACCCGTCTCCGGGCCGGCGTAGGCGACCAGGCTAAAGCCCATCGCCATTCGATAGAAGTAGGAGGCCTGGCGGGCATTCCCAACATAGAACTCAACGTAGTCGGTCCCGTTCAATTGAAGAAGTTCTTCAGTCGTCTGTTGCTCCTGGTGCGTAAGTGTTGTCATAAATACTGGGTTACTCCTTGGGTCGCCCTACTGTCTTAGAGGTTTCACAACCTCTTCAGGGCCGGAAGAAAGATATACCTTTCGGGCGGTACTTGGATAGGTCCCGGAAAGTAGAATTAACTGTGTGTATACGTCCATCCGGATCGGCGCCGTTTTTGGACGCCGCATGCCGTTTAGATGCGCAGCAGAGAGAAAATGCGCTGAGGTGGGTCTGATATACGTGGGGACAGGAAGAGGCAGGTCATGGCGATCGGTTCAGCAACGCTCGGGGCAGCTGAGCCCTATCTCATCCAGCAGGATTGGGCGGCCTATACCCCGGAACAACACGGGACCTGGGCAGAGTTGGTCGGCCGCCGCATGCCCCAGATCGAAGCATATGCCTGCGAGGAATATTTGCAGGGCTTTGAGCAGATTGGCCTCAGAGCCGACCAGATTCCCAACCTGGCCGATGTGAATCAGCGGCTTAGGCCCCGGAGTGGCTGGAGAGCTACCCCGGTCAGCGGGTTTCTTCCCCCGGATGCGTTCTTTGCCATGCTGGCAGCCCGGCAGTTCCCGACCACCACCTGGCTGCGAAGCCGGGAATCTCTGGCGTACATCCCGGAACCGGATATCTTCCACGACGTCTTCGGCCACGTTCCCATGCACGCCCATCCCGTCTTTGCCGATTTTCTGCAGCACTACGGAGTCGTTTGTGCAGCCCTGACCGACAAGGATGCTCTGGAAAAGATGGGCCGTCTGTTCTGGTTTACCGTTGAATTTGGGGTGATCCGGCAAAAGGGAGGCTACCGGCTCTACGGAAGTGGTTTGATCTCCTCCCAGGGCGAATCCACGCATGTGATCGAGGGCCGCCCGGAAATCAAGGATTTTGATGTGGACCAGGTGCTCAACCAGGAGTTTTCAACGTCGGAAATGCAGCCCGTGCTGTACGCGGTGGACTCCTTCGACCAGATCTATGAGGCTACCCGCGAAGCTGAGAAGCGGCTTTGCCGGTAGGCCCCCGGCAGCGAAATCCTGGTATTTTCTTCAAACTGTCACGGTGGATGGTGCACAATTTTTGTAATAGGGGGTTTTCTTGCCGCGCATCCATTTTCAGCAGCAGCTCGCCGCACTGAAAGACAAATTGCTGGCCATGGCTGCACTCTCGCAGCAAGCGGTGAGCTCCGCGGTAGACGCCTACCTGCAGCGGGACGCCGGACTGTGCCAGTACGTGCGGGAGAACGAGACCGCCATCAATGCCGCGCAGCGCGAAGTGGATGAGATGGCCTACGAGCTGCTGGCTCAGGAACAGCCGATGGCCATCGATCTGCGCTTTATTCTGGCGGTGATCAAGATCAACGGCGATCTGGAGCGGGTTGGCGACCAGTCGATGAGCATCGCCATCCGCACCCAGGAATTGCTGGCGCATCCTGCGGTCGATCTGCCGGTGGACATCGCGTGCATGGGCGAATACGCCTCGCGCATGATTCGTTCGGCCATCCAGGCGCTGCTGGATGCCGATGCCCAGTTCGCGGAAGCGGTCGTAGTGATGGACGATGAGATCGACCGCATGAACCGCGTTGCGCGGGCGGAGCTCATGAAGGTGATGGAGCAGCAGCCGGAGATCAGCCTGCAGGCTCTGAATGCGATCATCATCGCCCGCGCCCTCGAGCGCATCGCCGACCACGCCACCAACATCTCCCGGGACGTCATCTTCTGGATCCGCGGCGCCGACATCCGCCACCAGGTAAGTACCGCGGTCGACTGACTCGCGATTGAGTCGCGCTTGGGGAATCCCGATCCATCCCCGGCGACCCTGCAACCTGCCATGTATTGACTTGGATCCGGTGCGGGGTTACGGTTGATATATGTCCCTGTACTGTCGCCACAGCGCTTGTTGTTGCTTTGACCCCAATCAGGCCGTACGGGTGTGTCCTAAGAACTAAACGAATCATCATCTTCGGAAACCCGGGTGTCGGCAATCAGCGACGCGCCGGGTTTTTTCATTTCAAGGGGAGAGTATTCGATGGCCGAGGTTAAGGAAACAAAAGCCCAGCGAATGGAACGGCTTAAGCGGGAGAAGAACCCATGGGAGGCGCTCGACGAAGTGCGTGCCTTCGCCGCCGCTGGCAGGGAATCGGTGCTCCCGGAATGGGCTTCCGCCTACTTCAAATGGTGGGGCATCTACACCCAGGGAGACGGGGCCGGCGCGCTGGGCGGCAAGGGCGGGGAAGGCAAGGCGACCGAATACTTCATGATGCGCATCGCGCTGCCCAACGGTATCGCAACCTCGGAGCAGATTGAGGTGATCGCCGACATCGCTGCCAAGCACGGCCGGGACCTGGTCGACATTACCGTCCGGCAGGCGATCCAACTGCACTGGCTCACCATTGAGGAGCTACCCGGAATCATCGACCGGCTCGAGGCCGCCGGGCTCTCCCCAAAAGGCGCCTGCGGCGATGTGGTCCGCAATGTGACCGGCTGTCCACTGGCCGGTCTGGCCGCAGACGAGGTCCTGGACGCCTCACCTTTCGCTTTGGCTGCGGCCAGGGATCTGAACGGCAACCCTGAACTTTACAACCTTCCGCGAAAATTCAAGGTGTCCATCACCGGCTGTTCCGTGTGGTGCTCTTATCCGGAGATCAATGACATTGGGTTGACTCCTGCCGTGCGCATCAGCGGCAACGACCGCGAGGTGGGATTCTCCGTACGCGTGGGCGGTGGTCTCTCCGCGGATCCGCATCTTGGGGTGCGCCTGAATGCGTTCGTGCAACAGCACCAGGTGGCCGCCGTCGTGCGCAAGATCACCGAACTTTTCCGCGATCAGCAGGGGTTGCGCGAAAGCCGCGATCGCGCGCGCATGAAGCATCTCTTTCTTCGCGAAGGATGGACCGCCGAAACCTTCCTGGCCGATCTGAATCGGCGGCTTGGCTATCAACTCGATCCCGCGGTAGAGGAAGCGGTTCCGGATGATATCTATCGCGACCACGTCGGCATCCACCGGCAGAAGCAGGAGGGGCTCAGCTACGTGGGCCTCTCTGTGCTGCGCGGGCGCATGACGGCAGCCCAGTTGAACGCTGTGGCAGTCCTGGCGGAGCGCTTCGGCAACGGCCAGCTGCGCGACCACGGTCATGCAGAACCTGGTGGTCGTGAACGTGCCCTCCAATAAAGCCCAGGAGCTGGCCCGCGAACTCGAGGCGATTGGCTTGCCGGTGGAAGGTTCTTCCTTCTGGAGGGGTGCGATCGCCTGCACCGGAACCGAGTTCTGCAAGCTGGCGATTACCGAGACCAAGGGCTTTACCCGCTGGATTGTCGATGAACTGGAAGAGCGGCTGCCGGGTTTCGATCAGCAGCTCAAACTGCACGTAACCGGCTGCCCCAACAGCTGCGGGCAGCATTGGATCGCGGACATCGGGATGGAAGGCAAGAAGATCAAGCACCAGGGCAAGCTGGAGGACGCTTACTACTTCTGCGTGGGCGGCGCCGTGGGACTGCATCAGCAAACCGCGCGGCCCGTTGGATACCGCTGCCTGGCAACCGAAGTACCGGATGCGCTGGAGCGGCTGCTCGGTGGCTATTTGCAGGTGCGCAAGCCAGGAGAAAACCTGCGCGCCTATTTCGCCCGCACCAGCGACGAGCAGTTGCGGGAGCAACTGGCCGGCGCGGTGCTCGAGGCTGTACCCAGGGACCCAGCTCCGGTTGGGGGTAGACACGTTGAGTGAGAGCGCTGCGCTTTTCCCGCTGTTTCTAAAGCTGGAAGGGAAAAGATGCCTGGTAGTGGGCGCGGGCTTGATCGGCTTGGAAAAGGTCGAAAGCCTGCTGCGCTGCGGAGCGTCGATACGCGTGGTCGCTCCGCAGGCAGTTGCGCGTGTTCAGGAATTGAGCACCGAGGGCGAGATCAGCTGGCTGGCTCGCGGCTTACGAACCCGCAGACGTAACCGGTTGCGATCTGGTCATCGCTGCCACCAGTGATCGGGAGGTGAACCGCGCAGTCTTTGAGGAAGCCACCAGGCAGCATATCCTGTGCAACACTGCCGATGATCCGCCTCTGTGCGACTTCTTCTTTGCGTCGATCGTGCAGCGCGGCGATTTGCAGATCGCGATCTCGACCGCTGGTCAGAGCCCGGCGTTGGCCCAGCGACTGCGGCGGGAAATTGACGCACAACTGCCGCCGGATCTGGGACCCTGGGTGGCCGAGCTTGGCCAGCTGCGGCGCGAGGTCCTGCAGGCGATGCCGGCTGGGGCAGAGCGGAAGGCGCTCCTGCACGAACTGGCGCATCGCGAGGTCTGCGCGTCACCGCGTGCCCGGCGCGAGCCTTCGCCGACGCGGAAATCAAGCATGAGGTCTCGCAATGAGCAAGGCGGAAGCCGGCAAAGTCTACCTGGTGGGTGCGGGTCCGGGCGATCCCGGAGTTGCTCACGCTCAAAGCTGCCCGCCTGCTGGCGGAGGCAGGCGTCGTGCTGCACGACGACCTGGTATCCGCAATCCATCCTCAACCTGGCCGGCAAGCAGGCCCTGATCATCAGCGTAGGCAAGCGTTGCGGGCGGAAGAAGATCACCCAGGCCGCCATCCATGACTTGATGATTGTGTCGGCCCGCAGGGGGCTGGCCGTGATCCGGCTGAAATCCGGCGACCCCATGATTTTCGGCCGTGCTGCCGAGGAGATCGACGCCTTGCGTGAGGCTGGGGTGCCTTTTGAAGTGGTGCCTGGAGTGACTGCGGCATCCTCTGCGGCCGCCTTTCTGGAGGCTTCGCTCACCGATCGCCGAGTCTCTTCGCGGTTGATTGTATTGAGCGGCCACCATGCCGCGCGCACCGTACCCGAGCCGGAACTGTGGCCTGGCACCTTGCCCACCGATGCTACCCTGGCCATCTACATGCCGGGGCAGAATCTGGCCCAGGTGGCCGCATCGTTGCTCCGCAGCGGAGTTCCCGCAGCGATGCCGTGTGTTGCCGTCACCGATGCATCGCGCCCTGAAGCTACCTATACCGCTTCGCCGCTGAGCGGCCTCTCTCATCTGCCGACATCCTCTGCCCCCACCCTGCTGCTGGTTGGGCGCGCTTTTGAGGCCGTGCTCAGCCAGAGGCGATGCGAATCCGATTCTCTCGAACATGTGTCGCATGTTGGCGTCCTCCATCGCCATCGATGCAGACTGAAGGCGTCACGAAGGGCCTGCGGTTCCACGGACCACTTTGCCGTGGACAAGTTCGCCAACACTCGATCGATCGACTTTACCGCCATCAAATCGCTAGCAGCGTCCAGCGTAGGCACGTATACTGACGAAACATGCAGATCATCACAACGGCCACTGCCTTCCCCCCGCATTACTTCTTACAGGAAACCGTGGTGGAAGCACTCAAGGGCCAATGGGAGAAGGGCCTGGAAAATGCGGCCGTACTGGAAAGGCTGCATTCCCGGACGGGCGTAGCAGGCAGATATTTTTCTCTTCCGCTGGAGCAATATCCGCCCCTCGACACCTGGGGCAAAACAAACGACGTATGGATCGAGACTGCGGAACGTTTGGGTGCGCAGGCGATTGAATGTGTCCTGAGCAAATCCGGCGTGGACCGAAGCCAGATTGGCGCCTTCTATTTCGTCTCCGTGACCGGAGTATCCAGCCCGTCGGTGGATGCACGGCTGGTCAATCGGATGGGTCTTTCGCCGCAGATCAAACGCAACCCCATCTTCGGCCTCGGATGCGTGGCTGGGGCTGCTGGCCTGGCCCGCGCCGCCGACTACGTGCGTGCCTATCCTGACCAGATTGCGCTGCTGCTTTCGGTCGAGCTGTGCTCGCTTACCTGGCAGCGCGACGACTTCACCGTGGCCAACCTGATCGCTACCGGCCTGTTCGGAGACGGAGCAGTCGCGGTGCTGGTGGCCGGGGACCAGGTGAAGTTGTCACGGACCCAGGATCCTGGGAAGCGCCTGCTCCTTCTATCCCGATACCCAGGATGTGATGGGCTGGAAGATCTCGGAGAAGGGATTTCAGGTTGTGCTCTCTCCCGATGTTCCGACGGTCGTACGGGCAAATCTGGGACGCGATGTAGACGCCTTTCTCGCCCAGCATGGAATGACCCGCGACCAGGTCCATTCCTGGATCATGCATCCCGGCGGCCCTAAGGTGCTGGAGGCGGTCGCCGGATGCGTTGGACCTGCACAACGGCGAACTGGAGCTCTCGTGGGAGGCGCTGCGGCGCGTGGGCAACCTGTCCTCGGCCTCGGTGCTGGTGGTGCTGGATGAGGTGATGACCCACCGCCGGCCTAAGCCGGGATCGCGCAGCATCCTGGCCGCAATGGGTCCCGGGTTCTGCTCCGAGATGCTGTTGCTGGAGTGGTAAAGAGCGAGGCGAGTGATCCGCTGTGACGCACTCATCGTCGGTGGCGGCCCCGCCGGTCTCGCAGCCGCGATCGCTCTGCGGCAAAAAGGTTTGGATGTACTGGTCGCCGATGCCCTTCATCCGCCCATCGACAAGGCCTGCGGCGAGGGGCTGATGCCGGATGCGCGCAAAGACCTGGCCGCGCTTGGCATCGAGACAACGATGCACGATGGCGCGTCCGTTCGACGGCATCGCATTTCTTTCCCGCCATCACCAGGCAGAAGCCCGTTTCGAGCGGCGGCAGCGGCATCGGCATTCGCCGCTTGCAACTCCATTCGCTGCTGGTTGCGCGCTGTCAGGAATTGGGCGTGCGGCTTGCCTGGGGCACCCGGGTCCAGGTTGTAGAGAAGCAGCCAGCTGCGCCTCGATGGCGAGCCCTGCGCTTATCGATACCTCATCGGCGCGGATGGCCAGTCCTCCCGCGTTCGCCATGCGACCGGCTTGGGCCAGGGAAGAATTTTGAGCCGCCGTTTCGGCACCCGCTGCCATTACCAGGTGAAGCCGTGGTCTCGCATGGTGGAAGTGCATTGGGGAGATCTGGGCCAGGCCTACATTACCCCTGTCGGCCGGGAAGAAATCTGCGTCGCTACCGTCGCCCGCTATCCCTCCATCAGGATGGAGGAAGTTCTCGACTGCCTGCCGGCGCTGCGCGCGCGTCTCGCGGGCGCCACGCGAACTGAGCAGAGGTGCGCGGAGCACTGACCACTACCCGCAAGCTGCGCCGCGTGACGAGCGGGCAACGTGGCCCTGGTCGGCGACGCTTCCGGCTCCGCCGACGCCGTCACCGGCGAGGGCATCGGGTTGTCCTTCCGCCAAGCCCTGCTGTTGGCGCGAGGCCATCGCGGTCGAAAATCTGGACATCTATGAAGCCGGCCATCCCGTCGATTCAGCGCATGCCGCATCTCATGTCAAGAGTCATGCTCCGCATGGATGCGTGGCCCTGGATGCGGGAGCGGGCCATGAGTTTACTCTCAGCCCAGCCACAACTCTTCGCTCACTTGCTCGCGGTGCATCTTGGCGAGCGGTCGCTCGGAGATTTCCTGCTGCGGGACGCGCCTGCGCTCGGATTTGCGGCTTCTGGCATAGAAGGCGAGGGACATTGAGAAAAATACAGCAAGGCGAGCATCATCGCGGCTTTGGTCATTTTCATTGGCCAGCTGGCAGCAGGCACAGAACCGAGAGCCTAAAGGTTGTGCTCGATCCGGCGCAGACCGAAATTCATTGGAAGCTTAGCGGTCTCCACCCGGTCCATGGCACATTCAAGCTGAAGAGCGGTGAGTTTCTTTTCAACCCCCAAACGGGCTTAGCCGAAGGGGAGATTCTGGTGGACGCGACCACAGGAGAGAGTGGAAACGCGGCCCGCGACAAACGCATGCAGGACGAGGTGCTGGAGAGCAATCGTTACCCTGCCATCTTCTTATCACCCGACCAAAATCACAGGGCCGTTTCAAGACTGAAGAGGGACGCAGGCCCTGACCGGGGAAGGCACTTTCAACATTCACGGAGCGGACCATCCCCTGGAGCTCCCACTCAAGGTGCAAATCAGCGCCGACACCGTGACGGCAACTACGCGATTTACGGTGCCATATGTCGAGTGGGGAATGAAAAACCCAAGTAAATTCCTGCTCCGCGTCAGCAAGCAGGTGGAAATCGAAGTCAGCGCGAAGGGCACGATCAAACAAGTAGAGTAGCGATGCGGTGGCGAGCACCATCGCACCGGTGAACGTCGAGGGCCAGACCTGCTACATGTAGAAGGTCTTAATGGCGTCCCAGGCGTAAATGCCGATGATCGCGGCAGTCAGAATGCTGGTTACGCCGGTAAAGACCCTCAGGAACGGTTGAATGTTGGTTCAACTTGCGGATGATTGCGTCATTTTCTTTATGTTGACGGTCGGAAATATCGTCCAGAAATAGCTGATCGTCTTCGTAGCGGGTGATAGTTCCCCGATAAAGCAGCAGAGCCAGCAGGCAGACGGCGAAAACCGCCCACACTATCCACAAAGTGGGAACAACATGCATAATTGACCTCCCCGGGAGTCTCCCAGAAGTCCCAGATACCGGGCGGGTCCGGAGTATGGCGGGCTCGGAGGGTAGGAGGGGCTTACGGCTAAGCAATATAGTCCCGTAGAGCGTAGGGTTGCCCAGAATTTTCGCATTTACCGCGGAGATTCCGGCAACTCGCCGGGATCAAAGTGGCTCTCAGATTCTGTGCACTTTCGAGGAGCAAGACCATGAACGGCAAGAGTCAAAGGAGTCTCGTAGCTGCTGCAGCCACCGTCGGCATGATCGCTCCTCACCGCCTGCAACCCGCCTTCCGATGACCAGCGCCTGCAGGAGCAGGCCGCCCAGGCGACCGAGCAGGCGAAACAGGGGTCCAAAGAGGCGCTGGCCGACGCCCGGGTCGCCGCCAAAAATGCGGAACAGGCAGTAAATGATGTAGCTGCAGGGGTTAAGCAAGGGTTGGACACGAAAGGCGCGCCCGATTCCGGCCGCCTGGACCTGAATTCTGCATCCGAGGCGGATCTGGACGTCTTTACCCGGAATTTCTGTGCGAAAAGCCAAACAGATCATCGACCATCGGCCGTACGCCTCTTCGCATGATCTGGTGAAGGATCGGCTTGCTTACGGAGGCGCAGTTCAACGAGATTGCCCCGAAAGTAACAGTTCACTAGGTGAGTCGAGAGGGCGCGAAGCGCATCTACTGATAATGGGATTCCGGCTTTACTCGACTCGGCATCCAGGACTAAACTATTTGGTACAGGCAGCAAACGGAGATAAAACAGATGTCAAGCGTCGCCGAACCGGTAACAAACCTCAATCCCGTATCTATGCCCCTGACCCTGTCGCCGCAGGCGGTTGCGAAGGTACACGAAATCATGGCTACCCAGGATCCCTTGCCTGCAGGTCTGCGCATTGGCGTGGTCGGTGGCGGTTGCTCCGGATTCCAATACTCCATGTCGTTTGAGAACCAGGCAGGCATGATGGATAAGGTGTTCAAGTTCGATGATTTAAAGGTCTTTGTCGACGCCACCTCCCTGATGTACCTGAATGGCTGCGTGGTCGATTACGTGGAGACCCTGGAGGCGGCGGGGTTCAAGTTCGATAATCCGGCGGTCAAGAGCACCTGCGGATGCGGCTCCTCTTTCAACGTCTAACCCTTCGTTCAGTACTGATCCAAAAGGGCTCCGCCAAAAAGCGAAGCCCTTTTTGCGTTTCAGCCACAATATTTCTCCTTCCCATTCCGTCTTCACTCTAGAACGAAGATGTCGAGCTTGGACCAGTTAATCGCGGAGCAGGACCAGTCGATCGCGCAGGCGATGGAGCGAGATGGCGGACGCCTGCGCAATTACATCCGCAAGCATGTCGTCGACCTGGAAACTGCGGAAGACATCCTGCAGGAAGTTTTTGTTGAATTGGTTGAGGCCTACCGGCTGCTCAAGCCGATCGAACAGGTAAGCGGCTGGTTGTTTCGGGTGGCAAAGAACCGGATCATCGACCGCTTTCGTGGCCGCAAGCTTGAGTCGCTCAGCCAGGCCAGGTATGGCGAGGATGACGAGGTGGCCGTTTCGCTTGAAGACCTGTTGCCCTCGCCGGATAGCGGACCGGAGGCAGCTCTATGCGCGAAGCCTGCTGCTGGACGAGATTGACGAAGCTCTGGAGGAGATGCCTCCGGAGCAGCGGTCTGTATTCATTGCCCATGAATGGGAAGGCTACAGCTTCAAGGAATTGGCCGCCGAAACCGGAGTGAGCGTCAACACGTTGTTATCGCGCAAGCACTACGCCGTGCTGCATCTGCGCCGCAGGCTGCAATCGATCTATGAGGAGTTTGTTAACGAAATGAGGCAAAGCATGAGAAAGAGATGGTTTTACAAGATGCCTGGAATTCTCCTTATTGTAATCGCGGCGGTTGCAGTATTTGGTGTCGCTCGTGCAACATCTATGGAACTGGCTCATTCCGGCGATTATCGGATGGCATACGATCAGCTTCTGGCAGGCGGTCGGCATCCTGCTGCTGAGCAAGATTCTCTTTGGTGGCTTTCGCGGCAGGGGTGGAATGCATTGGCGCCACCGCATGGGAGAACGATGGGAAAAGATGACGCCCGAAGAACGGGAGAAATTCACCCGCGGCCATGCGAGGCCGCTGTGGCTATCGCGACTTTCAACCAGAAGAACAGAAGGCCTGAGGGATGTAATGGACTTCGACGCCCCCGCGATCGCTATGCAAATCGTTGCTGAGTTGGAAACGGAAAACGCCCGGTTGCAGAAGCTGGTTGCCGAACTGCTGGTGAGAAACCAGCAGCTTCGGCAAGCGCTGGAGTCAGCCACTTCGGACTGGGATCTGTTGTCGCCAACGCGAGATAGTTGCTATTCTGGGACTCCTTTGAGAACCCGACATCCCGCTCTCTTCGCTCTGACTTTGATCGCGGCTGCGTCCCTGGCGCAGTCGCCGGCGGTATCCCAGGAAAAGCTGCCGCTCTGGGCCTACCCTGGTCACTTCGCTCAGCCCCATCTTCTGCCGCCGACCGCGCTGAGGTGGAGCATCTGCCCGGCAGCAAAGCAAGCTACACCAAGGGTGAGATCAGCGACCTTTTCGTCGTGCCCGATTGGTATCCCGATATCCATCCGCCGATGCCGGAGATCGTCGCCCACGGCCGCAAGCCGGATGTTTATGCATGTGGTCACTGCCACCTGCCGAATGGGCAGGGCGTCCGGAGAACGCCAGCGTTGCCGGCCTGCCCGCGGAATACATCGTGCAGCAGATGGCGGATTTCAAGAATGGATTGCGTAAGGGCTCTGACCCGGACATGCTCTCCGTGACCAACATGGTGAAGCTGGCCAAATCGGTCAGCGACGAGGACGTTAAAGCGGCCGCGGCCTATTTCTCCTCCTTCAAGCTGAAGCCATGGATTCGCGTAGTGGAAGTGGACGAGGTGCCAAAGACCAAGCCGTGCGGGCGGCATGATGGTAGTGATCGATGGCGGCGGGAAAGGAACCTATCGGCGACCGTGTGATCGAGGTCTCTGAAAACCTGGAGCGGACAGAACTGCGCGATCCCACCTCGGGTTTCATCGCCTATGTGCCCAAGGGAAGCCTGGCGAAAGGAAAGGACCTGGTGACGACCGGCGGCAATGGAAAAACCATGGCCTGCACCATGTGTCACGGCCCGAACCTGAAGGGAACGGGAAATATTCCTTCCATTGCCGGCCGTTCGCCCAGCCAGATGGCGCGGCAGATCATCGACTTCCAAAACGGATCCCGGAACGGTTCCATGGCTCCGATGATGAAAGGCGTTGTTTCCAAACTGACTATGGCGGACATCGTGGCGATCACCGGCTACCTGGCCTCGCAAGAGCCCTGATATCTCGGAGTCGATCCTCTCGTCCAGCCACGCGGCCGAGAACGAAAGTCCCGCAGGGACGGCTGAAAGAGCTTATCGAGCCACGGCCACATTTCAGGCAGCGAATCTTAATCCCGGAATAGTGTGAAATAGACCCGCGGGGGAAATTTCAGTCGTCCCGACGGGACTTTTCAGGCTCACGCGGTAACCCAGGACTGCGTACTGGGCTAAGTTCAGCCGTCCTCTGCGGGACTTGATTCATCAGTGAGCTTCAGCGTTTGCGTGAACCCTTACATGGAGGAGGTTGGAACCTCGTTACAGCTTAGCCGGGAACTCCGCCGGTCCTGTGGGCCTCTTCTTCCGGCCAAAGAACTCCAGTGCGGACTTCACAATCACATACAGCACCGGAATGAAGATCAGGTTCAAGAACTGGTCGAAACCAACATCCCGCCGACCACCGTCGTGCCTACAGAACGCCGTCCGAGGGCGCCGGCGCCGGTAGCAAAATAGAGCGGCAGCACGCCGAGGATGAAGGCAAACGAGGTCATCAGGATAGGCCGCAGGCGCAGCTCAGCCGCTTCGATCGCGGCTTCGAAAATGGACTTGCCCTGCCCGCGAATCTGCTCGGCAAATTCCACGATCAAAATGGAGTTCTTCGCCGAAAGCCCAATCAGCATCACCAACCCGATTTGGCAGTACACATCGTTCGGCAATGCCGCGCAGCGTCACCAGTCCCAATGCTCCCAGCACCGCCGTAGGTACAGCCAGCAGGATGATGAAGGGGAGGGCAAAACTCTCATACTGAGCGGAGAGCGTAAGGTAAACCACCAGGATCCCGAGCCCGAAGATGAGTACAGCCTTGCCGCCGGCCTCGATTTCTTCCAGCGATAGCCCGGTCCAGGAGTAGGCCATGCCCTGGATCATGTTCTTCTTGGCCAAGGCTTCCATGTTGGCCAAACCTTCTCCGGTGCTGTAGCCGGGAGCAGCAGAGCCATCAATCTCCGCCGAGCGGAAGAGATTGTAATGGCTAATGACCTGCGGTCCGGATTGCTTGTGCGATGGTCACCAGGTTGTCGAGCGTGACCATTTGCCCAGAGTCGGAACGCACATAGAACTTGCGCAGATCGCCCGGGCGTCATGCGCGCGGATTGTCTGGCCTGCACATAAACCCGATAGGACCGGTTGTTGTAGTTGAAGTCATTGACATACGCCGAGCCCATGTAGACGCTCAAGCGTCGAATTGATCTGGCTGATCGGGACGCCCAGGGCTTTCGCCTTCACGCGATCGATCGTGATCAGCAGCTGAGGATCGTTTGCCGTGTAGCTGGTGTACAGGCCGACCAGTTTACTTGTCTTGACGGCTCGCCCCGATGATCTGGTGGGCGACACGATCCAGATCCTGCAGAGTATTGCGGCCCAAGATCCTGCAGCTCAAAAGAGAATCCACCGAAGTTGCCCAATGCCCTGAATGGCCGGCGGTTCAAAGATGGCCACCAGCCCCCCCGGCACCCCGAAGAGCTTGGGCGCCAGGTAGGCGTAGATTTCCGCAGCCGAATGGCCCGCGCCTTTTTTCTTGCGCAGATCGACCGACTTGAGCGGAACAAAGATCAGCCCGTAATTCGAGGAGCTGCCGCCGCTGAGACTGAACCCCATCACGGCAAAGGTTCCATAGACGTCATCGTCTTTGCGGATGATGTCGACGGCCTTTTGCGCCACGTCGGAGGTGTAGGTGAGCGAGGCTCCGGGCGGAGTTTGCACAATGCAGATCAGATAATTCTGATCTTCCGTCGGCAGAAAGGCGGTGGGCGTGTGCTGGTAAAGATAGACCGTACCTAGCCAGGCCGCAGACAAAGAGCACCAGCACCACGATAGCGCAACCGCAACACCTGGCGAATCACTTTGCCGTAGAAAACCGTGGTAGCGACGATACCGCGATCGATCAACCCCAGCAGGCCGCGTTTGTGCTTCTCGCCGCGCAGGAAGATCGCCGCCAGTGCCGGGGACAGGGTCAGAGCATTGAAGGCCGAGATGGCGATGGAGAAGGCGATGGTCAGGGAAAACTGCTTGTAGAGAATGCCGGTGGTTCCGGGAAAGAAAGAAACCGGCACGAATACGGAGATGAGCACCAGCGAAGTAGCGATGACCGCGCTGGTAACTTCAGCCATGGCGACCGAGGTAGCCGAGTGCGGATCGGAGTGGTCGTCGTTGATATGGCGCTGCACGTTCTCGATCACCACGATGGCATCATCCACCACCAGGCCGGTGGCCAGCGTGATGCCGAACATGGTCAGCGAATTGATCGAAAAACCGAAGATCTTGATGAAGGCAAAGGTCCCGACCAGCGACACAGGGATCGTAATCGCGGGGATGATCGTTGCGCGCCAGTCGAGCAGAAAGAGAAAGATCACGACAATGACGATGACGATCGCTTCGCCCAGCGTCCCACCACTTCGCGGATGGAATCGCCAATGACCGTGGTGGTGTCGAAAGGAACTCTCGTACTTCAGCCCTGGGGGAAACGACTTGGCCAGGTCGTCCAAGGCCGCCTTGGCTGCGCGGTCCACCGCAAGCGCATTGGCATTGCTGAGCTGCTGCACGCCGACACCGATCGCGTTCTGGCCGTTGTAGTTCAGGTCGGTGGAGTAGGTTTCCGCGCCCAACTCGGCGTAGCCCACATCCTTCAACTGAACGATGCCGCCGGGGCTGTTTTTGACGATGATGTTGGTCAAACTCTGCCGGTTCCGAAAGCCTCCCGATCACGCGCACCGGGATCTGGTAGGTCTGCTTCTCATCCGAAGGCGGCTGACCTACCTGGCCGGCGGGGATCTCGACGTTCTGCTCTGCCAGGGCGTTGGTCACATCGGCGCTGGTCAATCCGCGCGCCGCCAGGCGTGCCGGATCGAGCCATAGCCGCATGGCATACCGGCGCTCGCCGAAGATCACCACATCGCCGACGCCGGGGATGCGCTTGAGCGCGTCCTTCACATAAACGTCGATGTAGTTGCTGATGAACAGATCGGAATAGCGGCTGTCGGGAGAGTAGAAAGCAGCCGCGAATACGAAATTGCTGTTCGCCTTGGTGATCGTGATGCCGGTGTTGTTGACCGCCTGGGGCAGGCGGCCGGTCGCGGCAGAAACGCGATTCTGTACGTCGACCGCGGCGATATCGAGGCTGTAGCCCGTTTGAAAGGTGGTGGTAATGGCGCTGGTTCCGTCATTGGAACTGGTGGAGGAGATGTAGCGCATCCCCTGTACGCCATTGATCTGCTGTTCCAGGGGGATGGTGACAGCGGACTCCACGGTCTGCGCGTTTGCGCCCACATAGTTGCTGGTGACGGTAACCTGCGGCGGCGCCAACGTCGGATACAAGGAGATGGGCAGCGTCGGGATGCAGACGGCTCCGGCAAGAATGATCAGCAGGGCGCAGACTGTTGCGAACACCGGCCGGCGGATAAAAAAATCAACCACGAGAACGCTCCCTTTTGAACCGTTTACGGCCTGATTTGCGCGGGTTGCCGGCTTCTAAATGCTTTCCGCTGCGCGGCGCAGCGGCCTATGAAGCTCAGAGGCTGTTACTTGATGTCTAGCCCAACGGCTGTACTGGGGCGCCATCGATCAGGAACTGCGTGCCCGACACGATGACCTTCTCCCCATTTTGAAGGCCACTCAGAACCGCGTAGTTGTTGCCCACCGTGTCGCCGACAGTGATGGGTCGCTGCTTGGCAACATACTTACCACCCTGGCTGGTGGCGACATAGACGAAGGTCTGCCCACCCAGCCGGATAACCGCGAGCACCGGCACCACCGGGATAGACGAGGTTGTCCAGACCACCCGCGCCTTGATCTGCTGCAGGTTGCGCAGCTTGCCCAGGTCCGCATTGACCGGAGCCTTCGCCAGGATACCCTGCAGCCCGTTGTCCACCTGGGGTGAAACAAAGTCGATCGCGGTGTGCTCCAGCACATTCTCCTGGTTGTCGAGAATGACCACTGGCAAGTCCCTTGCGGATCTGGGTCACGCGCTCCGTTGGGATATAGATGTAGGCTTCAAGATCGCGGTTTTCGTCCACCGTGGTGAGCATGGTCGTGGCAGAGACATAGTCGCCCAGGTGCACGGGTACATCGCCCACGATGCCGTCAAAGGGAGCGGCGATGTGGTAATAGCCGAGCTGCTTTCTCTGGCTCTGCGTGGCTGCGACGGCAGACTCGTAGTCGGCCTGGGAGTTTTTGTACGCCTGCTCTGCCTGGTCGAAAGCATCGCGGCTGGTGACGCCCTGGTCGAAGAGATTGCGTTGCCGCTCCACTTCAATCTGGTTGTACTGAATACGGCGAGCTTTTGCTGTTCCGTGGCCTTGGAGGAGGCAACCGTCGCCTCCTGCTTGGCGGGGTCGATCTCCATCAACAGCTGGCCGGCGCGCACCCGGTCTCCGGAATGGACATAGATCCGGACCAGGTTGCCATCGACCTGCGGATTGATGGTCGCCGAGCGCCGGGACTTGATGGTCGAAACGTACTCATCGTATTGCGGAACGGGAGCTGCCGCGATGGTCTGTGTTTGCACCGGCATCGCTTGCGGCGCAGCCTGCGGCGGCGCTGACTTGGCGCAGGCTGCGAGCGCCAGCAGGGCGACGGAAAGACAAGGTGCGATCCAAACGGGTAGCCTTCTCAAAGCGAAATCCTCAAACGCAAAGAATGCTGCAGAGGCGTTTGCGCTTCTTTTATCTGCAGTTTGACCAACATCTTTAGGTCCGGCTCGGCGGGAGCAGGAAGGTTTTATTCAAATAGTGACACTTGGATGTGACTACCGCGGAGGTTGCTTCACAATTTTAATGCGTTGGCGCGAAGGCTGCGCTCATTGCATGACCAAAACGATCTTTCCCATATGGCCTGCCTGACTCCATGAGCCGGTGGGCATCGGCTGCCTGTTCCAGTGGAAATGCGGAATCGACGATCGGACGAATCTGTCCGTTAGCGAACAGTGGCCACACTTCCTGCTCCACCGACCGCGCCAAGCGCAGACTTCTCCACGACCGGGCGTGAGCGCAGCGTGGAACCCGTGACCAGTAAGGCGCTTGGTCATCATCGCGCGCAAATCCAGCGAAACCTGGCTGCCGTGGGAAGTGGCAATATGCACCAGCCGGCCCCCGCTGGCGAGCAAGCGGATATGCGTGGGGAAGTAGTCCCCGCCGATCATGTCAAGGATGGCATCGATGCCGTGGGGCTGGGCCCACTCGGCCAGCGCTGTGGCCCAGTCGCCGCGGTAGTTGACGGCGATCTCAGCGCCGAGGCTGAGGCAAAAGCTGCATTTCTCGTCAGAGCCGGCGGTGGTGCGACGTGGGCGCCAAAAGCCCGGGCCATCTGGATGGCCGTCGTGCCAATGCCACTGGATCCACCCTGCACCAGAAACCGGTTGCCGGGGAACAGCCGGCGCGGCTCGAATAGATTGGCCCATACGGTGATGACTGCCTCTGGGACGGCAGCCGCGTCCTGAATCGAGACAGCCGCTGGGAACAGCTCATGCACAGGCCTTCGGGTACAGCGCAATATTCCGCATACCCACCCCCGCCGAGCAGCGCGCAGACGGCATCGCCTACCTGCCAGCGCGAGCTGGTTTCGGGGCCAAGCTCGGCGACGTTTCCTGATACCTCCATTCCGAGGATGGGAGAAGCCCCGGGCGGCGGGGGATAGTGCCCTTGCCGCTGCAGCAGATCGGCGCGATTGACCCCGGCCGCCACGGTCCGGATCAGGACCTCTCCGATACCTGGCTTGGGGACCGGCACGGTCACAATCCGAAGAACCTCAGGTCCGCCGGGGGTCGTGATATCGATGGCGCGCATGGACTCGGGCAGCGCAGTCACGGCGTTTTCGCCTCGTTTGCTGGGGACAGCGAGCGCAAGCGGAAGGGGTTGAAGTCCGTGCGGGTATCGAAGGCATCCACGCCTTCCCGGCGCTTCAGCCACGCGACGCCGGCATAGGTGAGGGGAGTAGCCAACGTCTCGTAGGCCACTTTGATCAGGTAGGAGGAGAGGGTCAGCCGGACCAGGGTGGGGCGGGAAACCGTCCCGGCAAAGGAGATAAACATGACCAGAAAGGTATCGAAGGCCTGGCCTACGATGGTGGAGCCGATGGTGCGGGTCCAGAGCCAGCGTCCACCGGTGAGCAGTTTGAGCTTGGCCAGCGTGAAGGAATTCGCAAACTCACCTACCCAGTAAGCGATGAGGCTGGCGGCCACGAAGCGAGGCACCACCCCAAAGACTGTCTCGAACGCCTGCTGGTTATGCCATCCGGGATCTGCGGGGAGGGCAACTGCCATGGCGCCGGCGGCGCTGAGCAGTGCGGAGGCAAAGAACCCTATCCAGATGGCGCGCCGCGAGGCCTGGTATCCGTATACCTCGGTGAACACGTCACCGAAAATATAGGTGATAGGGAAGAGCAATTCGGCGCCGCTGATGGTGAGCGGGCCAAGCCGGCAGACTTTCTGGGCAACCAGGTTCGATACCAGCAAGACAACGACGAATATAAGGACGAGGGTATCGAGGTACTTGTAACGGGCCATGAGGACTCTGCTTTAGGGTACAACGGCGGACCCCCGGCTTTTGACATGCCATTTCTGAGTTGCTAGAGTTGAGTCTGGTCGACTCCGGCCGGCCCGGAGGCTGCGGGCCAAGCAACGTCCCCGTCGTCTAGCCCGGCCTAGGACACCGCCCTTTCACGGCGATAACACGGGTTCAAATCCCGTCGGGGACGCCAACAAAACAAAAGAGTTAACTAAAATCCCCCGTTTTCTCCGTGGAGCATTTTGTGGAGCAGTTAAGCCATCTTTTTGGCCTCCGGCGAGGTTTTCTCCGACCGGACCATCTCCACCACTTTCTGTTGTGCTGCTCGTTTCGCGGGCATCTGAGCTTGGGCGTAGATGTCCATCGTGATGCGTGACGAGCTGTGTCGCAACAACTCCTGCACCACCTTCACGTCTTCCCCATTGGCATGAAGAAGGGTCGTATAGGTGCGCCGGAAGGTGTGCCACGTCACCCGTTTCTTGATGCCGAGTTTCTTGACCACCGGCTGGATGTAGTAGCGCATGATGGTCGACAACCACAAAGGTTGCTTTCCGCGCTTCTTTCCTGCCCGGCTGCTGTTGGTCGCGAAGACGTAGTCATCGGGGCCGCGATATAACGTTTGCTGAAACCAAGCCAGCAAATCCTGTGCCGTGTGCTCGTCCAGTGGTATTCGTTTCTGCGATGCCTCTGTCTTGCACCGGCCAACGACTTGGTCAACAACCGACCGCTGGACGTCGATGTCCAAAACCGCGAAATCGAAGTCTTGCCACCTGACTCCAGCTAATTCGCCACGACGCAGTCCGGTCGCCATATCCAGGAACAACAACACTCGCTCCCGTAATTGAAGTTCGGCGACAATGGCCTGAATCTCGGACACTTCGAGGATGTCTGGTACGCTCTGACGTTTTGAACTCTGGCGAACGCCAGCTCCTTTGTTAGGTCCCGAGATTGGGTTGCGGTCCGTAAATTCCCAACGGATCGCATGGTTAAAGAGCACACTCATCAGATCACGAATTCGTGCTTTGCTGGCTGGCGCGAGAAGCTGCATGTCCTTCTCTTTTTCCTTCTCCTTTCGGGCAAGCTGAACAGTCTTCTTTTGTCGCCAGGTTGTATCGAACTTCAGATCCTTCAGCCATTCTTCCACTACGGGCGCCTTGATGGAGGTCAACTCTTCCTTCCCCCAGCGTGGCCCGATCCAACGGTCTAGGTAGCTCTCATACCGATCACGGGTAGACCAAGCGCGTCCGTTCTCGCCGTTGTCGACCAGCTCCTTCAACCGGAAGTGTTCGATTACATCCTGCATCGTGATTCCACTGAAGGCGTGTACTTGATTAGAGTTGATGGCCAGTCGCCAACCCCGCACCGCTCGCTCGGCGGCAGCTTCCGTCTTGTACTGGTCAAGGGTGCCTACTAGTCTCTTTCGGCGCATGCGCCGACCAGAGGGCAGAATATGGTGCCAACTGAAGATCCAAACCGGGGTCTTGCTGCCGTTTACGTCCATATATAGAGAGCCATTTTGTTTCCGCGCTTTCCTCAATAGAACCTCCTCTCGCTGAGGGCGCAGAATGCATCGGTAGCCACAATGTACCCTGAAAAGCGAAGCAACAAAAGTACGCCCTCCGACGGAAGCATCAGTGGGACACCTGAACCTTACGGAAGTGAGGCGGGATAGGGACGGTTCGCTAGATGACCAGACGCTATTGCGTACCCGTCTGCCCTGCGAGCCAACTACTGAGTTCCGAGAGCAGAAATCGCCATTGCCTTCTTTTGGCATGTCGCACGGGATGTCCAGGAAGATGGCCTTCGCGGGCAAGACGCATCACGGTGACTGGATGAAGTCCCAAGAATTTGCCTGCGACGATCGAATCAACATAAGGCTCAAGGCTCACTGTGGCACTTCTGAAACTATCGACTGCCATCACGTTTCTCCCTCTGGAGATGGTCGAAAAACCGCTAGTTAAGAATGTATAGTGAAATGTACCCTCCAATATACATTGCCACAATGCAGCTGCACTATGCAAGATAAGGGTGAAAGGGAAGTCCTCTCTTCACGATTTTCTCTGTGAAACGGTTGGACGATTGGCCTTGCGCATCGCGTGCCGCTCCAGTCGAGTATTCATTTCGTGTCGAGTGTTGGCAGCTCGGAAAACTTCGTCCCATGGGACCGGAAACTTTTCGTCAATTCCGGACAATTGAATGACCGCATATTCCGGCCGACTCTCTATCGTCATCCTTCGTGGCTTACCCTTCCAGATTATGTTTACAGCCGTTACATAGAGGGTCTCGGATTTTAGCTCTATGACGTAACCCATTGCATTCTCCCTATTGATCCCAGGTCTGTGAGTCTGCACATCTGTAGCCGATGGTGGTAGCACTACCGGATGATCGACAATTTGTGTCACTCCGCACGATATGTAACAATCAGTCATCCAAATATGTCGCCGCGCCAAGCAACTTGCACTGCTGATCGTGCGTCGAAGAGTTCAACGTTTTCGATTGCCAGCGAGGTCAGTTGCGCCTCTAATATCCATAGCTGCTAAAACGGCCGAAAGTTTGACACCAACATTTCACTTTTTTTGCTGAGCGTGTAGGCTTCGGTGCTTCTGATGGCGGTGGTGCTTCTTCATCTTGTTAACGAACACGGGCAACCTGTTCCTCCTTCGGTTCGCATCGCCGTGGAAACGGCGTATCACTGGGTCTTGCGCGAATACGAGCACTTCGATCCGGCCTTACTTGCGGGGATGGCCGAGTCGGTTGCATTGGCGATGTGTCGCCGCCTCGTACAGATTGAATTCCCCAGACGCTACGCAATCGTCGCCCTGACGGGCAAACTTCAAGAGTGGTACCGTGCTCACCCCAGGGTGGAGGTCCCGCTGGAACTCGAAGAGTCTGAGCGGATCAAAGGTCCGAGACCGGATGCAATGACCTCGGCAGATTTGACCATTTTGTTCGCGGAAATCAAGGCCCAGCTCAGCGAGCGTGATCGACAGATTCTTGTTCTCATGGAGCAGGACCTCGGGAGCCCACAACAAATTGCGGAGGTCTTTGAGATGAGCTACTCGGCCGCAGCGAAGGCGATTCAGCGGGTCAGGGACAGGATGGCGGCAATATTGGCGCCACCGGAAACGCGAAGCGGCTCCGACAACGAAATGATGACCCGATCACGACACTTTAACCCCGATATCTGATTAAAACCGAGCATAGAGTGAAACCGATACGACAATTTTTTCTGGAAGCAAATCCGAATCCTGAACGTCAGGGGTGTCCTGACGAGAAGACGTTGAAGGATATTGCTGAAAACAGGCTTCCGTTGAAACATCCGGCGAGGCTGCACCTGGCTTCTTGCTCGCCGTGCTTTGCTGAGTTCCGTAGCTTCAAAGAGCAATACGATGCTGCTCGTTCGTTGAAACGGAGAGTCCTCGCTTGGGCGATAGCCGCCTGTTTAGCGGTAGCTGCCGGAATATCCGGATCGAGAGTTCTTTTTGAGCGAAAAGCCCCGAGCGCTATCGGGAATGAAGCGCAAACGGGTAACTCGCAGACGGTTGCAAACAACAGGACGATCGATCTCTTTAATCATGGGACCGTTCGTGGCGGTGGCGAGCCGAGCCCACTAGATGCCGTGTCGCTACCCTCCTCGCTGGTCCATCTTCGGTTGATCCTGCCGCGGTTCAGCGATCCTGGGAGCTACACGGTGGCCGTGTCCAAGGATAAGGGCGGTACAGATATTTTCGCGCGAGGGAGCGGCATGACTGTCGCCGCAGGCCCTCGGTTGCTGCTGGAGGTGACGCTCGATCTGCGGCGCGCCCAAGTGGGATCATATTTCTTGGCCACAGTGCGAGAAAGCGACAATGGCACATACTATTACCCGTTGAAAGTGCAAAACCGCTAGAAGTGAGCTAACGAGTGGGGAGTCGGCTATGCGAAAACCGACCCACTGCCGAGCTGCTGGGCAACTTGAATGGCTCTGTTCATTTGATTGTCTCTCCCGTGGAGTGCTTCCTCGTACGACCAATCAACCGGAACGTCGGAGTGATTCCCTTTCCTTCAATCCGATTCCCTCGCCAGCTCACAAATGAACCTATCGGGATTACTAGCCGATAGTTGTGCCCTATCTTGAAAGCGGACCGCGATACGAGTCTCCCTGGTGTTTTACTTCCGACCACAGTAGCAAGATTGTTCTCTTGCGCGAATTGGACAACCATCTCGGCGGCACCGGTCGTGTGTTCGTTGACAAGAATTACGACTCGTCCATGAAAGCTCTGGCTTCCGAGGCCTTCGGTTTCGAGAACAACGGATTTCTTTCCAAAGAATTTGACGGCTAGAAAAGGAATTTCAAGTTTCGACTTGGGGATGTGGCCGAGCTTTGGAAGACTCGCCTTGTCATAGCCACGCTCTGCAGTCGGGCGATCAATGTTGTAACCGATGGGAAGCTTCGACGGTGTTGGTAACTCATCAGATGCAATCCACCAATCCCGCCTCCGGGATTTCCTCGCATGTCGAGAACGAGGCGCCGGACGCTGGGCACCTTCTCCCGAAACACGGCATCCACATGGTTCGCAAAGTCGATTCCGATCTTCCCCGGGAAGAGGCTCACCTTGACGGCCCCCAACGATTCCGCCGCAATATTTCCTGTCACGCTGATGGGCTCCGAATAGGGGTTGTCCTTGTACTTGGGCTGTTGAGTTGCCAGCTCCTAATACGTATCTTTTCTGTCTCCATTTCGAGAGGTGACGATGGGAATTCGTTCGCCCATCGGGAAAAACGGCGACTCCGTCGGAGCGATATCGGTATCCTTGGCGGATATCAGGGCGTCGCCTGGTCGAACCCCAGCACGGTCGGCTACTCCTCCCGGCAGGACATCTTGGAAGACCCAGCGAGACCCATCCGTACTTGTCTCAATTCTGCGAAAGCTCGCATTGATAGCGTTGCGCGGAGTGATCTTGGTCGCGGGGCCAAGTATGCCCGTTCCGCTGGAATTGAGGTCATGCAGCATATCCGTAACGGCAGCCTCGAAGGCCTCCGAGGATTCCGTCCGGAGAACGGCATCCTTGTGTTTGGCAACGATCTGCTTCCAGTCCTTACCACCAAAAGTCGGATCGTAATATTT
>CAWCJV010000004.1:0-953385 GCA_963795845.1 uncultured Acidobacteriaceae bacterium
TTTTCCTTTGCTTTCCGGCAGGCGAAAATGGCGGACGATGTTCTCCACCACGACGATCGCATCCGTCGACCGGGATTGCGGAACTGAAAAAGATCGGTCTGCAAACAGGTGATCCGGTTGATGGTGTATCCGTAAAGGAAGAACATCGTCACCGTGAGTGCCAGGGTCACGGGAATCGCAATCAACACGACCCCGGACTCACGCAGTCCAAGAGCCAGCGCGATCAGGAGGTTAACGGATATTGTGGCAATTAGCAGGTGTTTTCCAGAAGTTCGTAGGACTTGTCCTTGGCAGTATTTCGCCGTAGTTACGTGTAATGGCGACGTGCAGGTCCGGTGGAATCAGCGGACCACGCATGTCTGCCAACCGCTCTTCGATCTGTTGGGAGATGACGGTTGCATTCCCGCGCTGCACCCTTGCGATGGTGATGGTCACGCCGGGAAGTTCGTCTGGTAGATTCAAAAGCCTTGCCGGGCGCGAAGAGCGCATCATCGTCAGACATTCGCCCGGGCTCTCGGTTACCTGGGCAACGTGCGCAGAAAGACCGGGTGTCCCGCGGCTGCCACCAACGACCGGGGCGTCACGTGGCGAACGAGGTGAATCCCTTCCTGCCTGTGAACAGCTTCTCACTTCCTCCAGCGGCAAATTCGATGGGAGTGTTCTGATAATTCGAAGCCTGGAGTGCCTTCGCGAGAACGCCGGGGGAGAGGCGATACGCGGCAAGTTTCTCTCAAGCAGAAGACACATTCACGCGCCGGGGCTGACCAGCCAGAATTTCAGTTACCGAAACATTAGTCACCTGCTCCAGACTGTGCGCTGGGATTTCGCTAGCGACCATGCGCAGGCACGTGCTGTCATAGTTTTTACCGGAAAGGTCAGGGCCATCATGGGAACGTCGTTGATGGAGCGCGCCTTGACCAGCGGTGCGCTTCCGCCGTTGGGCATTGCGCCGGCTGCGCCATTGAGCTTCTTAAGTAGGTCTGCACGATGGCGTCGTACCTATTTCTGCCCGACATAGAAGCGCGCAGTCACCATGCCGGCCCCGGGCTGGCTGGCGGAGTACACATACGGGACTCCCGGGATGTCGCGAATCAGCAGTTCGAGTGGGGTGCTGATTCGACTTCTACTTCTTTGGCGGACGCCCCGGGCATATCTACAAAGACATGGGTCATCGGGCACAACGATTTGCGGTTCTTCTTCGCGCGCAATTTCGAGAATGCTGAAGGCCCCTACCGCAAGCGCTACGAGGGCGGGGAGCCAGCATGCCAACTTGGAACGGATGAAGGTATGCGCAATCGTCCCGCAATGCCTAACCTGACCATGGACGCGGCTCGATTCGGCGCCCAATAAGCGCGTCCTCGGGTCGCGCCAGGACGCGATCTCCGGCGTTGAGTCCGCTGGTCACTTCCACCCAGTTCAGGCAAACAAGCGGCCCAGGTTTACGTAGCGAATCTAAAAGCTAACTGAATTGGCGTCGAGAGCAAGAACAGAATCCATCTGACCGCGCTCCATCATGAAGCTGCCGGAAGGCTGGATGGCATTCAGCTGAGCGGCCTGGACGGCGACAGTTACGGTCATCCACGGAATAGAGTGCGGTCAAAGCAGGCAGGGCGATGTTTCCCCATGAACGTGTGGGCAGACGGGTCGGCGCTGGGGACGATCTCGCAGGATAACTCCGCTGGCTGGGGCCATTGATGGAACTTTCGGTGCTGGTAGCCACCTGCACCGGGGGCTCCGGGCGAAGCTTGACCAGCATTGACTCGTTCACCTGGATATCGACCTCGTGCTGCCGGGCATCCTCAATGCGCAGTAAAGGGGTACCCGGCGTGGCCATGGCGCCGGCGTCGACGGGTACGGGCATCACCAGCCCGGCGGACGGGGCGGTGATGACGGTGAAGGCCTGGTTTGCGCGGGACTGGGTTGCCGCTGATTGGGCGGCCTGCACCTGCGCCGCCGCAACCTGATGTTGGGCTTGCGCGGCCGGCAAAGGCGATTCTCACCTGGTCGAATTCGTGAGGGGTAACGGAGTGGCGTTGATCAAGAGCCTGGTAGCGGGTGAAGGTTCAGAGGCCGAGTTGCTCCTGGGCTGCCGCGGCACTCTCTTGTTGCCGGGCTGCGGCTACCTGTGACTCGGCCTGTTGCACGCCTGCAGCGAGGCTGGCGGAGGAAAGGCGGACCAGCACCTGCCCCCTGGCCACCCGATCCCCTTCCCGCACGCGAAGCTCCGCGACCGGCGCCAGAATTTGCGAGGAAATGTCGGCCGCTTGCCGGGCGGCGATCACGCCGGTAAAGGGCAGTACGGAAGGAACCGTTTCGACGGATACCTTGATGACCTCCGCGCTCATTGACTCTGTCTTGTCGGGCAAAATTTGACTATGCCTGGAACAGCCCGCCGCGATGAGAAATAGCAGCGAGGCTTGTCTCGAGAAATTCTTCATGGTTTCACCTTTGCCGCGGGTAGAACGAGCTCTCCGGTCGCAAGGCGAAGCTGGGCACGCGCTATCCACCACTGGTGTAGCGCCTGGGTGCGGTCAAGTTCCATAGCGTCCAACTGCTCCTGTTGCCGCAATACTTCAGCGACGGTCACCAGGCCGGCCCTATATCGATCCTGCGCCGTGCGGAGGACTCGCGTGCCTTGATCAACATCGCGTCAGAAATGAAGTACTTTCGCTGTGCCGTTTGCCGGGCGTAGAAGCCGCTCTGCACATCGAGCACGGTCTGGTTTTCCAGCTGCCTGAGGGTGGCCTGGGCTATTTGTGCGTCCGCGGCTGCCTTTGCAACTTCGGCGCGTCGTGTACCGCCATCGAAGACCTGCCATTCGATCTTTCCGCCGACGGTCCAGTTGCTAGCACCCCCGCCAAACAGATGAGGATTGTCTGCCTGAATATTGGCAAACGTGTCCACCTGGGGACCAAACGCAGAACGACTCGCCTTGATTTGTTCTGTCGCGGAAACGACGCGGTTGCGAAGAGCGAGCAGATCCGGCCGCTTGTGGAGAGCCTGCTGCTGCAATACCGGGAGCGGTTGCGCATCTTCCGCGGGCATCCCCGATGGAATGGCGAGGGTAAAGGACTTCGCGGGGTCACCCAGCGTAGCCGCCAGAACGGAATACGCGAGTGCAGCATTCGATTCCGCCTTCGCTTTCGTCTTCCTGGCGCTGGGAAAGCTCAACCTCCGCCTGCATCGCTTCGGCCTCCAGCGCCATGCCTGCATCCACGCGATCACGCGTCTCCCTGGCAAATGCCTGCGCGCGCTGGACGGCGGCCAGCGTGGTCGTCTTCATCGTCGGCAAGCAACGCGCGGTAGTAGGCACGAATGGTGGCGAACGCGATGTTTTGGGCCGTGGCGTTCGCCTGCCCGCGGGACGCGGTCAAGGCTGCTTGCGCTCCCCGGATCGCGTGGCGTGCACGGCCGGAATCAAACACCGTCCAGTCCAAACCGGCGGTACTCATGTAGTCCGAGGTGGGTCCTGGGTTATTGAGGAACGGTGCGGAGAAATCCGCATTTGTAAAGCGCCCCTGGCGCAAGCGAGCTCCGAAAGCGAATACCGGGTCAGTCGATTCGGTAGCTGCCTCCGCCACACCGACCCTGGGCAGTACGGCTGCACGCGCAGCGCGAACGCGGGCGGCCGCCCCATTCTGGCGGGCGGCGGCAAGCAGGCTTTCCGGGCTTCCTGCACAGGCAGCCGCTACGGCATCTTCGAGCGTGAGGGCCATAGCGGGAGAAGTCTGCCCCGCGCTGATTGCCGGAACAAGCGCGAACACTACACAGAGCAGCACCCTCATGGTTGTTCTAGTCCTCACTGGCGCCTGACCCGCTCCCATCCACCACTCTATCACTATGTAGTCATATAGCGAACGCGAGACGATTCCGTAGATAAGATCGGCGGGGATGACTGAATCTTCAAAGTGTAAAGAAATCGCCGCGGTGATTGTCATCACAACGTCGCTTCGGCCTGGGAACGGTGATCTGCGTCACTGCAAATCCCAAACAACTAGATTGGAATGAGAGCACAACGATGTTGGAGGCGCTATGATGACTTTAGAGAATGGGGTACGCCTGGTAGCGGGAGGTTTGGTTTTGGTTTCCGTGGCACTGGCACACTGGGTCTCGCCGTATTGGTTGCTTCTGACTGTATTCGTGGGTCTGAACCTCTTCCAATCCGCCTGGACGAGATGGTGTCCGGCTGAAAACATACTCAAAGCGATGGGCCTGAAGAGCGGTTGCTCCCTTTTGTAAGCGCTCTCGGATGGCAGGAATCGCGATGACCAACGACCTGGCAGCTCTATTGGTTCATCGGCTCGCCGTTCTAGAGCAAAGAACGAGGCTATATTCCCTGGACGAGTCTACATGGGTGCGGGAGGCGGGTGCGGAAGTTCCCGCTTACGATCCTCAGGAACTATCGGGTCTGGCAGCATGGCTGCCGCCCTGCGCTGTTGAATTTTCCGGAACTCTTCGAACGCGTGAGCAGATTCGCTGTGCTGGCCGATTCGCCGGTAGAGGAAGGCAAGCTGGTACCACGCCATCAGGCGCCCAGTATCATGAGTCGCTTTCACGGTAACCGCCTGAAAATCTTCGCGCGCTTCGTCGAGAAGGCCAACGGATTGCTCGCCTTTCCCAAGATAATATCGGGCCATGATGAGGTCCGGATCGATCGCAAGCGCTTGCTTCAGAAGCTCCATGCCCGCCTCAGGTCGGAGAGATAACCCTCAGGCTGCCCAGCTTGAATAAACTCGACGCGCAATCGGGATTGAGTGCAATCTCCGCTACATAGGACGAAGCGGCATCCATCATCCTGACGAAGACCAAATTGCATCACCAAGTTCCTCATGGAGCCCTGGTTGATTGGGCGCCATCGCAGCAGCGGCGGTATATTCAACCACCGCTAAATCTGGACGTCCTCCATTCAGCTCAGCGGTTCCGCGCAACTCGTGAGCTTGCCAGGTGATCGCGTCAGCATTCACGCTTGGGCCTTGCGCAGCTGAGGTGGCAGCGACGGCGAAAGGAAGAACGATACACAACAGTCGTCGCTTGCTTAACATTGGATAAGAACCCGGTAGCTGCCCCGATCTATTTCTTTGCTTTGGCGGCTTTCTGCGGGCTGATTTGCGCGAGTTCATGCTTCAATTTGTCCGCTTCACTGCGGCAAACCAGATCGCAGAGCTCGAATACCATGGGATCGCTGATCGAGTAGAGCACGGTGGTTCCCTCACGTTCGCCCGACCAAACCGGCCTCGTGGAGAATTTGCAGGTGCTTGGAAACATTCGACTGATTTCCATCGAGGCCCGACACCAGATCGCCGACACTCATCTCACCTGACTCAAGCATCTGAAGCAACCGCAGCCGGTATGGCTCGCCGAGGGTCCGGAAGCGTCGCGCGACAAGTTCCATCATTTTGTCGCCCATAGGGATGGGGGCTGGTACCATTGCTTGACTATACCACTATGTAGCAATATATAGACATGCGATCGGGTAAGCGGCGGGGTCTATGAAGAACACGAGCATTTGCTCGACCATCGAAATCGCTGGGACCATCGAGGTCCTGCACGCCCGCTATTCCGGCCACGCCTTCTCTCCTCACTGGCATGAAGAGTTCGCGATCGGCTTGATCGATACCGGCGTGGAGCAGTTTGAGTACCAGGGAGGGTACTCATAGGGCAGCGGAAGGGGAAATCGTTTTGCTCAATTCCGGCGAAGTCCACACCGGAGAGGCGTTCGACAACGGGGCTTTGGCTTTCGGATGCTCTACATTCCGGAAACGACGTTCAAGGCGATCGTAACGCCCGAATCCACTCCAAACGGTAGCTTCCAGTTTCGCAGCGCAATCTTAGATAGCAGAACCGCGCGATTGAATCTTCTTGCCGCGCATCGGAGCCTTGAGGATGGCTCCTCCAGCCTGGAGAGGGAGAGCCGCTTCATTACCGCGATCGCCCGCGTGATTTCCGAAGCGAGTTCCTGGTCGCTGCCAAAGAAGCTGCTAAGCGCGCCGGCCGCCATATTGCGAGCCAGGGACTACCTGCACGAACATCTCTTCGAGGATGTTCGCCTGTCTGATCTGGCGGCGATGGCGCAAATCAGCAAGTTCCACCTGCTCCGCGGCTTCCGCGATCGTTTCGGCCTGCCGCCGCACGCTTATCAGCTGCAGCACCGCATCTTCCGTGCCAAACATCTGCTGCGCGTATTACCACCGGCCAAGTGGCCGCATCATTGCGGGTTCGTCGACCAGAGCCATCTGCACCGGGTTTTCCGGGCATTGGCCGGCACCACCCCCGGCCGCTACGCACAGCAATTTCATCCAATACCCGCTATACCTTCTCCTCGTAAGCTTCGGTAAAGTACGTCCATCCGAAGAGTGGAGAACGGCCCATGGCCTCTGCCAGCACAATACTTTCTCTCCCCGACCAAAGCACAGCACGCCTGCCACAGCGCAACTATTCAACGCCGAACAGGGCATTCTGAGCTGGTTGACGACGCAGATCATAAGCGGATCGCGATCCTCTACCTGGTCTCGATCACTCTGATGTTTTTCTTCGGAGGGGCTTTCGCGGCTGCGATCCGCCTGGAGTTGCTCACGCCACAACCGGAACTGGTGGCTTCCGACACCTACAACAAGCTTTTCTCGATGCATGGCATCATCATGATTTTTCTCTTCCTGGTGCCTTCGGTGCCGGCCACCCTGGGCAACTTTCTGATCCCGATCATGATTGGCGCGAAGGATCTTGCATTTCCCAGGCTCAACCTGCTGAGTTGGTATCTGTACGTGATCGGCGCGCTGATGACACTGACGGCGCTGCTCTTAGGCGGAGTGGATACGGGTTGGACGTTCACCACCCCGTTGTCGACCCACTACCTGAACACTCACGTGATCACCGCGGCAACTTCCATCTTCATCGCAGGGTTCGCATCGATCTTTACCGGGCTGAATTTCATCGTAACCATTCATCGCATGCGAGCGCCCGGCATGACATGGTTCCGGCTGCCACTGTTCGTCTGGTCGAATTACGCTGCCTCGATCCTGATGGTGCTAGGGACGCCGGTGCTGGCCATCTCGCTGGTGCTCATCGCGCTGGAGCGCATCGTTGGCATTGGTGTTTTCGACCCCACCAAAGGCGGAGACCCGCTTTTGTTCCAGCATCTCTTCTGGTTCTACTCGCACCCCGCTGTGTACATCATGATTCTGCCCGGCATGGGGGTTATCTCGGAAGTGATTTCAACCTTCAGCCGTAAGCGGGTGTTCGGGTACACAGCGGTTGCGTTCAGTTCCGTCGCAATCGCGGTGTTTGGCTTCTTCGTCTGGGAGCATCACATGTTCATCATGGGCGTTTCCGATTACTCTGCCCTTATCTTCTCCATGCTGACCATGCTGGTGGCCGTTCCTTCCTCTATCAAGATATTTAACTGGGTCTTCACCCTGCAGAAGGGATCGATTACCTTCGAAACCCCGATGTTATACGCCTTCGGCTTTATGGGACTGTTCACCATCGGGGGTTTAACTGGGGTGTTCCTCGGTTCGCTGGGAATGGACATCCATCTGACCGAGACTTACTTCATCGTTGCGCACTTCCACTTTGTCATGGTTGGCGGCATGTTGATGGCATTCCTGGCGGGGATGCACTTCTGGTGGCCAAAGATGACTGGGCGGATGTATCCGGAGTCGCTCTCCAAGCTGGCGTCTCTAACCACCTTTATCGGCTTCAACCTGACATTCATGCCACAGTTCGTACTTGGCTATCTCGGCATGCCCCGGCGCTATCATGGTTATCCGCCGGAGTTCCAGGTGTTGAATGTGCTGTCCACAGCAGGAGCCACGGTCCTCGGTATCGGTTACATGCTTCCCCTTCTCTACTTCGGTTGGTCGTTGAAGTATGGCGCCATCGCGGGGAATAATCCGTGGCAGGCCACGGGCCTGGAGTGGCAAATTCAATCGCCACCACTCACCAAAAATTTCGTAAAAACGCCGGTCATGGATCATGAAGCTTATGACTATGAATGGCTGGCCGAGAAGATGAAACGAGAGGAGGCCACTTTCGTCTGATTCTTCGAGGATTCAGCCGTTCGGTGATTTAAGCTCGGCGAACTAACCTGTTCGCTAGTCCTCAAAGCGAGGCTCGCTAAAGCGAGGCTCTCTGACGCCTTCAAAATCTGATGGATATCTTGTTCGGGATCCACCTTAGAGCCGGCAGATTGCATCTGGTATATTGGTCGTATCGATTCATCCGGCCATTCTTAGGATGGGTTCGGGACTTGGGCAAGCGTTAGGAGAGCCAGTGCTGCTGCAGCTGAGAAAATCGTTTCAGAAAGGCCAGAGCGCTTTCCTGCTTGCTGTGGGCCTTCTGATGCTCTCTGCGGCTGTCTTTGGCTGGGGGCTGCAATACAAGCTGTCTCTCTATCAGGGGAAAGGTTCGATCTCGCATCAAATCCCCGAAGCTAAGCTTCTTTCTCAAAAGGAACGCCCGGCACTGGGGCAAGTAGTTAGCGTTAAGCCCCTCCGTGAACCCGCTCTAGCCCTGCTCCCAATCTTTCTGATGGTAACCGTGGCCCCTGGATTGTTCCGGGCGGCGGCACGCTATATCCGAACTGGTAGCGTAGAACGATCCCAGTTTCCCGTCCCCCCTGTCTTCAAGCAATATTCCTTCGTCCGCCTCCTGCCCTGCTCTAAAAACGATCTCAAAAACAACGAGGTAGATTTTCCGCGACCAGCTTTGGTTTTCGGGCGCGGGAGCCTTGTACGCGTCGCCGCCGATTTGGGTTTCGCGAATTAATTTGAGTCTGTTCCGACAAACAGGTGCGTGGGAAAATATGCAAAAGCATCTCATCTTAGAGATTGCTGGCTGCGTAGTCCTCGAATTGACCGCATGGTCCGTCTTCCATCATGCGAACGGCAAGGTCGAGACCGCTCCAGAATCAATCGCAGCACGTGCGCCGGCGGTGACTCCGGGTTCGATATCTCCTGTGCTGGTCGGCCTTCGTGTTGCCCGATTCGTCCACCCCGCTAAGGGTGACATCGGCGACCGAGTGCGCCGGGGCCAGACGTTGCAAGTCCCGCAATATGGAGCACGGGAAGCAGAACTAGTTGCCCAAGTCTCGCGCAGCAAGGGTGAGCTGCCGAATCGTCGCGTCCCATACTCGCCTGACTGCGTCCTTTCTCTGCCTTCTCCCAAATCTCTCCTGATGTCGTTCAATGCGGCAAGACAGAGTCATCCGGCTGGTTCTACCTCGCCGGCTACAGCCTGGAGTGTATTCCGCCGGGGAGTGTATTCCTCCAAGCTGACGTCGCCGATTATCAATCTATGAATAGGTGCGTTCGAGACATGCGAAAGCAACTCTCCTTGATGCTCACGGCAGGCTTGATACTGGCTGCCCTCACTGCCATCGTTGCTTGCAATTCCAACGACAAGAGCGCGGAAGCGAATGCCGCAGAGGTTCCGTCGGCGACCGTCGTCGCCGTGAAACGGGGAAATATTGTCCATACTTTAAACCTGGCCGGTCAATTTCAGCCCTACCAGGTGGTGGACGTTCACGCCAAAGTATCGGGCTACATTCGGCATATCTATGTAGATATTGGGGACAGGGTTCACCAGGGCCAGCTATTGGCAGTGCTGGAGGTACCTGAGCTGAGTGCGCAGCTGAAGGGCACGGTTGCCGAAGCCGCGAGCCGCAAGGACGATATCACGCGGGCAGAACATGAAGTAACTCGAGCTCAGTCCGTACACAATTCCCTACATGCAGATTATGGAAGGTTGAAGCAGGCATCAGCGGTTCAGCCAGGGCTAATCGCGGAACAAGAGTTGGATGATGCTCAATCGAAGGACCTGGCTGCAGAGGCGCAGGTGGATGCGGCCAAAGCGGCACTTTCCGCAGCTAAGCAAAACTTTGCCGTGGCCGGCGCCGACAACGAGCGGGTGAGCGCACTCGCGGACTACACGCGGGTTACTGCGCCCCTAAGCGGCGTAATCATCTGGCGTTATGCGGATACCGGAGCTCTGATTCAAGCCGGCACGGCTTCCGACGTTCAGTCTCTGCCCGTAGTCAAGCTTTCGCAAAGCGACCTTTTGCGCCTGCGTTTGCCGGTCCCGGAAGACGCCGTTGAGGACATTCACGTAGGAGCCGAGGTGCAAGTGCACGTGGACGCCGTCAATCGCTCCTTCGTTGGCAAAATCGTCCGTTTTACGCGAGACGTCAGCCTGGCGACGCGAACGATGGAAACAGAAATTGATGTCGAGAACAAGAATTTGTCGTTGACCCCTGGCATGTACGCCAACACCACACTCGAATTGCAGCGGCGCGACAACGTGCTGACTATTCCGGTCCAGGCAGTGTTGCACAACGGCAATAGAGAGTCGGTGCTGGTGGTTGACAGCCAGAACCATGTTCAGACGCGCGATGTAGTTGTCGGTTTGCAGGGATCAAGGCTGGTTCAGGTCACCAGCGGATTGAATGAGGGCGAGCGGGTGATCGCCGGCGGACAGTCGAAGTATCAGGCGGGCGAGACCGTGAAGCCGATCCTCGAGCAACTACCGCCCAACGATGCGAATGCTGAGCAATCTGAAAGCGACCAATAGCAATGCCCAAGTTTGCTCTCAATTATCCGTACTTCATCATCATGGCGTGTTTGGTGATCCTGCTCGTAGGGGTCACCAATATCGCCGGAATGCCGGTCGACCTGTTTCCAAAAATTGAAATTCCGGTGGTGGTGGTGGCGACATTCTACTCAGGTATGCCACCAGCGCAAATCGAAGCGGATATCACGGACACGTTTGAGCGCTTCTTCACCTTGGGCAGCAATATTGACCACACGGAATCTCGGTCTCTGACTGGGGTGAGTCTCATCAAGATTTACTTCAAGCCGGGAACCAACCCAAATGCTGCGTTAAGTAATATCGCCAACTTGGCTATGGCCGATCTACGGCGATTGCCCCCTGGAACCTTGCCTCCTGTTGTTCTGGGCATGGACGCATCAAGCCAACCAGTATGCCTGGTGACCTTGAAGGGCGCGGGACTTAACGAAACCGACCTTAAGGATTTGGCACAGTTTCAGGTTCGAAACCAGATCGCAAATGTGCCCGGAGCCTCGGTTCCCCAGCCTTTTGGCGGACGCTACCGCCAGATCATGGTCTACGTTGATCCGCTCAAGCTCGAAGCACACAACATGAGCCTGACGGATGTGGTCACGGCGGTCAACGGTTCCAATCTCATTTTGCCCGCCGGCGATGTGCGCATTGGAACCAAGGATTACAACATCTACGCCAATAGCCAGGTGCCGAATGTCGCTGCCCTCAACCGGCTGCCCTTGAAGTCTGTCGGCAACGCCTCGGTCCTGGTGGGCGACATCGGCAAGGCGGAGGATTCAGGAACGATCCAGACCAACATCGTCCGCATCGATGGGCAGCAGTCTGTCTACGTTCCGGTATTGAAGCAGGGCGGGGACAGCAACACCATCACCATCGTGAACGGGATGAAGGCAGCAATCAAGAACCTGGTCGATATCCCCTCCCAGCTCAAGACCGCCGTTGTGTTTGACCAGTCCATTTTCGTCAAATCCGCCATCTGGAACCTCGGGAACGAGGGTGGCATCGGCCTGGTCCTGACGGCCCTCATGATCCTCCTTTTCCTGGGCAGCGTTCGCGCTACCTTCGCCGTGCTGCTTTCCATTCCTCTCTCCGCGTTGGCCGCCTTCCTCTGCATTCGCGTGGGTGGCGGCTCCATCAACACCATGGTGCTGGCCGGACTGGCGCTCGCATTCTCGCGCTTAATCGATAACTCCGTGGTGGTGCTGGAAAACATCTTTCGCCATCTGGAGATGGGCGAACCGCCGGCAATGGCTGCCCAAACCGGTGGTGAAGAAGTTCAACTCGCGGTGCTGGCTGCTACTTTTACCACCGCGATCGTATTCTTCCCGGTGGCGCTGTTATACGGCGTCAGCCGATACCTGTTTACCGCGTTAGCCCTCACGGTCGTCTTCTCCCTTTTTGCCTCCTACATCGTAGCCATGACCGTAGTTCCTTTGTACTGTGCACGCTTCATCAAGGCGCCCGAAGCTGACCATGAAAGCCGTCTCGCGCCGGGTGAAACGCAAAAGCGGTCCATTTTCCAGCGCATCGTGCTTGCTTTCAACGGCTGGTTCCAGAGAATGTTGGAGCGGTACGTTGTAGTAGTCAACCGATCCATCCTTCGTCCGGTGGCGACGGCGCTTGGCATTCTCGGTACCGTCCTGCTCAGCTTTGCGCTTTTCCCTCTGCTGGGCCGTTCCTATTTTCCGCGCACAGATCCGGGACAATTTGTCATCAACATCAAGTGCCCGAGTGGGACGCGGATTGAAGTGAGCAATCAATACGTAGCCCGCGTAGAGCAAGAGATACGCAGAACTGTCGCCCCCAAAGACCTGGGCATGATCGTGTCCAACATCGGAATCACGCCCGACCTTTCGGCGATTTATACCAGTAACTCAGCCATGGACACGGCCTTTGTGCAGGTCAGCCTCAAAGAGGGACACAAGGTAGGAAGTTACGAGTACATGGAGCGCCTGCGCCGCAGGCTGGCCGCGAATCTGCCGGAATTAACCACTTACTTCCAGACTGGTGGCCTGGTAGATTCAGTCATCAACCAGGGCCTACCCGCGCCCATCGACATTCAGATCAGCGGTAATGACATGGAGCAGTCCTTCGCCATAGCGCAGCAGATCGCGGCCGGGGCGAGGAAACTCAAGAACGTAAGCGACGTATTAATTCCCCAGGACCTGCGTTACCCTGGCCTGGAGCTCAACATCGACCGCGAGCGCGCCAGCCTCATCGGCCTTTCCCCGAAAGAAGTTGTCGATAACGTCATCACCGCGCTCACCTCGAACGGCATGATCGCGCCCAGCTATTGGATCGATCCTAACACCGGCAACAATTACATGCTCACGGTGCAGTACTTCGACCAGAAACTCGCTCACATGAGCATGGAAGACTTTAAACAGATTCCACTCCGCGCTAACAATGGGAAAGAATACACACCATTGCAGTCCGTTGCTGAAATCAAAGAAATCAACACTCCAACCGAGGTCGATCATTATCAAATCCGGAGGGTCATTGACGTCTACGTCATGCCCTCGAAGGAAGCACTGCAGGGCGTAAGCCGCGATGTCAACCAACTCATCGCCGCAGTCAAGAAACCGCAGAATGTTCGCATTGTCGTGCGCGGCACCGTGGTGAGTATGAATGAGTCATTCAAAAGATTCGCAATTGGATTGGTGCTGTCGATCATCCTTGTCTACCTCATCCTGATGGCGCAGTTCGCTTCCTTTATTGACCCGTTCATCATTCTCATGGCAATCCCACCAGGACTATCTGGCGTCCTGATCATTCTGCTGTTGACCCACAGCACACTCAACATCATGTCGCTGATGGGCGTGATCATGATGACGGGCATCGTCGTCTCCAACAGCATTCTTATCGTGGAGTTTGCGGGTCATTTGCATACCGAAGGGCTGCCTCTGGCGGAAGCCGTGGTGCAATCCTGCAAAATCCGCTTGCGGCCGATCCTCATGACTTCGCTGGCCACCCTGCTGGGCATGATCCCGATGGCCCTCGGCGTTGAAGCCGGGAGCGAGCAATATGCACCTCTGGCGCGCGCCATCATCGGCGGATTGGCTGTGTCGGTCGCCGCCACCGTGTTCCTCGTTCCGGCGGTGTATCTCATCATTCACAGCAAACGGGAGAAGAGAGCCGCGGCGGAGTAAGAACAGCACAGCATTTGTGACGTTATAAAGATGACTACACAGGGGTTATCAAGAAAACCAGGGCGCAACGAGATGAATTGCAGTTGGACCTTCGTAGTGAAAACGAGAGAGTGGGTGAGAACGGGTTCCGTTTTGCCGTCTCAGGAGAGGATCACCCATGCCTAAGTTCGCCCTGAAATATCCGTATTTCATCATCATGGCTTGCCTGGTCGTGCTGATCATCGGAGTCACCAGCATTGCCGGCATGCCGGTGGACCTGTTTCCCAAGATCGACATGCCGGTGGTGGTGGTGGCAACCTTTTATTCCGGAATGCCGCCTGCAGCAAATTGAAGCCGATATCACCGATACCTTCGAGCGCTTCTTCACTCTGGGCAGCAACATCGATCACATCGAATCGCGCTCTTTGACCGGAGTCAGTCTGATCAAGATTTACTTCAAGCCCGGGACCGATCCAAACGCGGCGCTGAGTAACATCGCCAATCTGGCCATGGCCGATCTGCGACGATTACCGCCCGGCACGTTGCCCCCCGTGGTCCTGGGCATGGACGCATCGAGCCAGCCGGTTTGCCTGGTGACCTTGAAGGGCCAAGGGCTTAACGAGACAGATCTCAAGGATCTGGCACAGTTCCAGGTCCGTAATCAGATTTCCAACGTGCCCGGAGCATCCGTGCCGCAGCCCTTCGGCGGGCGCTATCGGCAGATCATGGTCTACGTCGACCCGTTGAAGCTCGAGGCGCACAACATGAGCCTGATGGATGTGGTCCACGCTGTGAACAACTCCAATCTGATCCTGCCCGCGGGCGACGTGCGTATCGGCACCAAGGACTTCAACATCTACGCCAACAGCCAGGTACCCACCCCGGAAGCAGATCAATGACCTGCCGCTCAAATCCGTAGGCAATGCGTCAGTTCTGGTAGGCGACATCGGCAAGGCCGAGGATTCGGGCACGATCCAGACCAACATTGTTCGCATCGACGGGCAGCAGTCTGTATATGTCCCAGTGTTGAAGCAGGGCGGCGACAGCAACACCATCACCATCGTCGATGGAATGAAGAGCGCCATCAAAAATCTGGTCGACATCCCGTCGCAGCTCAAAACCGCCGTCGTCTTCGATCAATCCATCTTCGTCAAGTCGCCATCAAGAACCTGATCAAGGAAGCCACCATCGGTCTGGTGCTCACCGGCATCATGATCCTGGTGTTTCTGGGAAGCCCCCGCGCCACCTTCGCGGTCCTTCTATCCATCCCGCTGTCGGCAATGATGTGCCTGGTGATCATGAACGCGACCGGAGGATCGATCAATACCATGCTGCTGGGTGGCCTTGCGCTTGCATTCTCCCGTCTCATCGACAACTCTGTCGTCGTGCTGGAAAACATCTTTCGCTATATGGAGATGGGCGTAGCTCCGCACATCGCCGCGGAAAAAGGCGGCATGGAAGTATCCCTCGCCGTTCTGGCCGCCACCTCAACCACCTCGATCGTATTCTTTCCCGTAACCTTCTTCTCTGGGGTAAGCAAATATATTTTTACCGATCTGGCCCTGGGCGTTGTGCTCTCGATTTTCGCTTCCTACATCTTCGCCATGACCGTGGTGCCACTCTATTGCTCCAAGTTCATTAACATCTCACACGAAGAAGTACATGAAGCGATCGAAAACCCGCTTCGTTTTTCAGCCGATTTGAGCTGAAGTTCAACGAACACTTTCACCGCATGCTGGACTATTACGAGATCCAGGTGACACGCAGCTCTGAGACGCCCCGGACTCTCGGCGCTGGTAATTTTTGGCGGAGTGGCCCTGATACTGGTTGGACTGTTTCCTTTCCTGGGCCGATCGTACTTCCCCCGCACCGATCCCGGCCAGTTTGTGATCAATGTCAAATGCCCCAGCGGCTCCCGTCTCGAAGTGAGCAACCAATACATCGCCCAGGTCGAAAACGATCATCCGCCAAGTGGTCCAGCCGCGACCTGGACATGATCGTGTCCAACATCGGCATCACTCCCGATCTGTCCGCCATTTACACCAGCAACTCCGCCATGGATACCGCCTTTGTCCAGGTCAGCCTCAAGGAAGACCACAAAGTTGGGAGTTATCGAATACATGGAGCGGGTGCGCCGCAAACTGGCGACGGACATGCCGCAGCTGACCACCTACTTCCAGGCCGGGGGCCTGGTTGACTCCGTCATCAACCAGGGCCTGCCGGCGCCTATCGACATTCAGGTCAGCGGCAACAATCTGAACGCAGTCATTCGCCATCGCCGACCAGATCGCGGCGCAGGATCAAGAGCCTCAAGAATGTCAGCGATGTACTGATTCCGCAGGACATCAAGTATCCCGGCCTGCAGCTCGAACATCGACCGCGAGCGAGCCAGCCTGATCGGCCTTTCCCCAAAGGAAGTCGTGGACAACGTCATCACCGCCATGACTTCCAATGGCATGATCGCGCCCAGTTACTGGATCGATCCCAAGACCGGCAACAACTACATGCTCACCGTGCAGTATTTCGACCAGCAAGATTGGTTCCATGACCATGGAAGATTTCAAGCAGATCCCGCTGCGCGCCGAGTACAGTCACGAACTATACACCCTCTGCAACTCGGTAGCCGACATCAAGCCCATCAACACGCCCACCGAAGTGGACCACTACCAGATCCGCCGCGATCATTGACGTGTATGTCATGCCCTCGACGGAGACCCTGGTCGGCGTCAGCCGCGATGTCAACAAACTGATCGAGCAACATCGACAAGCCGCGCAACATCCGCATCACCGTGCGCGGCGCTGTCGTCAGCATGAATCAGTCCTTCACCAGATTCGCCATCGGCCTGCTGTTGTCCATCGCGCTGGTCTATCTGATCCTCATGGCGCAGTTCACGTCATTTGTCGATCCCTTCATCATTCTCATGGCGATCCCTCCCGGCTTCGCTGGCGTGGTGCTCATTCTGTTCACTACCGGCAGCACGCTGAACATCATGTCGCTGATGGGCGTCATCATGATGACCGGCATCGTAGTTTCCAACAGCATTTTAATCGTTGAGTTTGCGGGCCTGCTGCATGAGCAGGGCAAGCCGCTGCTGGAAGCAGTCGTCGAATCCTGCAAGATCCGCCTGCGTCCGATCCTGATGACATCCCTGGCTACTCTGCTCGGCATGATTCCGATGGCGCTTGGTCTGGAAGCCGGGAGCGAACAGTACGCGCCGCTGGCACGTGCCATTATCGGTGGACTGGCGGTATCTGTCGTGGTTACGGTCTTCCTTGTTCCTGCGGTGTACCTGCTGGTCCATGGCAGACATGAACAGAAGCCGGCCCTTGCAGGAGAGGTATAGTCCAAATGACACAACAAGCGAAAACCCGTACTCGTGCATACGCATTTGCACTCTTGCTTGCGGTCGGCGGACTGGCGACGGTGGCCGCGCAGACTACACACGCTACCCCATTGCTGCCGGACGCCCCTTCTCGTCCGCTGCTCGCCGTCGCAAGCGCGCAGCAAGGGTCCCCGCCAGTTGCTCCGAGCCAATCCTCACCAGTACCCGTAAATAGTCAAGGCGGGAGTCCCCATCCGCATTTGACTCGCGCAGAAGCTGAGCAGATGGCGATCAAGAATAATCCCAGGGTCAGCATCGGACGCCTGCTTGCGCTGGCCCAGCATCAGGTCGTTCGGGAAACAAGGTCGGCAGAACTGCCGACCGCCAATGGGAGCATCACCGCGATGGACGCAAATAATGCGAGTCGCATCTCCTCCGGTTCTCTCACCGCTTCGCGCCTTTTTGAGCACGCAGGCGCGGGGGGCAATTTTACGCAACTGATCACGGATTTTGGCAAAACTAGTAATCTCGTGGCCTCGTCAAAGCTGACCGAAAAGGCCCGCAACGCAAGTGCGCTGGCAACCACGGAAGACATAGTCATTGCAGCAGACCAGGCGTTCTACAACGCCTTGGAGGCACAGGCGCTGCTCAAGGTAGCACAACAGAACGTCGACACCAGGCAGACCACGCAGACGCAGGTCAACCAGATGACGCAAAACAATCTCAAGTCAACCCTCGATTTGAGCTTTGCAAACGTCAATTTTTCGCAGGCGAAATTGTTACAACTCGATGCCCAAAACAATGCAGACTCAACCATGGCGACCTTGGATGCAGTGCTGGGGCTTGATCGACAGGTGACCTATGAGCTGACAGAGAGCGGCACGCCCGCTCCGCCGCCACCGCCGGATGCCGACCAACTTATTCAGCTTGCGTTGCAACAACGGCCGGACCTACAGGCGCTTAACTATGACCAGCAGGCCGCCGTCAGGTTCAGCCGGGCTCAACAGGATCAGAAATTGCCAAGCATCAGCGCTGCAGGCACAGTTGGCAGTGTTCCCATTCGGCCTGACCAGTATTACACCTCAAACTGGTGGGGGGGCATCGGCATAAACATGAATGTGCCGATTTTCAACGGATTTCTTTTCTCGGCCCAGGCGAAGGAGGCGGCGATTCGTGCTCAGGCCGCCTCGGAACAAAAGCCGTGAACTGCGCGACCAGATTGTTCGCGATGTTCGTACTTCGTGGTTGGCCACGAATACAGCGTTCCAGCGCCTTAGCGTGACCGCCGAACTTCTGCAACAGGCGAACTTGGCATTGACGCTCGCCCAAACACGATACCGGCTCGGGCTCAGCTCGATCGTTGAGTTAAGCCAGGCGGAATTTCAACAGACAGACGCCGCCATCAGTAATACGAATGCGCAATACCAATATCGGCTTACGCTCGCGACCCTCAACTACCAGATTGGAACAACCCCATGATGGAAAACTTCAAGCTCAGAGTGTTCCGCGTGGTTGCGGATACACTGAATTTTCGCAGAGCCGCCGAGGAACTTCATCTAACCCAGCCGGCGGTCACAGCACAAATCAAGACTTTAGAGGAGAGCCTTGGCATTGCTTTGTTCGACCGCATAGGCCGGGATATCAATCTCACCCCGGCGGGCGTCACGCTGCTGCAGTACGTGAGGCAAATCGAGGCCATCACCAACGAAGCCGTCGCAGCACTGGCTCCGTTCGGAGGCCAGGAGGGAATAGAGCTTCGTATTGGGGCGTCTCATACAATCGCGATTTACCTTTTGCCGAAGCTCCTTCCGCGGTTAGTAAGTGAATGGCCCAAACTGCGCATTCATATCCTCGGCGGGAGCAGTAATGAGGTGCTGCACGCGCTTACAACACACCAGATCAGTGTCGGTTTGATCGAATCGCCGGCCTTCCGGCCTGACCTGAAGACCGAAGTATTCGGTGAAGACGAGTTGGCGCTCATTGTGCGGCCGGACCATCGCTGGACAAAGAAACCCGTACTGCGGGCAGCAGAGTTGGTGCAGTCCCCCATACTGCTCAGGGAAGAGGGGTCCGGCATGCGCCGCTTTGTTGAAGAATATCTCGAACGAAATGGTGTTTTGCGGCAGCAGCTTCAGACGCCGATCGATATGAATTCGACGGAAGGAATCGTCTCCGCCGTCGAGGCTGGTCTTGGGGTGGGATTTGTGCCGAGCATGGCCTTGGAAAAGCCCTTACTGCTTGGCACAGTCAGGAAAATGGCGCTCGATAACGGTCCAATCAAGCGCCAGCTCAGCATCGTGCTGCTGAACGGCCCAGAACCACGGGGGCCGATTGGGCAATTGGTGCAGCTCCTGCGACAATACACGCCGAAGCAAGCGCCAGTTCGAGATGGCAACGGTAGCCATACGCTGAAGCACCCGACCCTCGCTTGGAATTCTCCAGCCACCAAACTCCGAGCATGGGGCGGGACTCAATGAACGTCCCTGGGTTCACCCTGGCGAAGGACCGAATATACGCAGCCAAAAGCGCGATCGCTTTGTCCGTTCTTTGCATCAGCTCGTTGACCGGGAGATAAACGATGCCACTTATCGGCGAGACGCCGGAGTTAGACTTGAACGCGGTGATCTTCGGGACGGATTTTTCTCTCTGTTCCCAGAATGCGGGTTTCTACGCAGGTCTTCTGGCCCAGTACCTGACCGCGAAACTGGTGATTGCTCACGCATTCACCCTATCGCAAGCTGCGTCGGAAGTTGAAATCCATCGTGATCTGGTGAGCCAGCAACGCAGAGATCTAAAGGCTCTTCTGGACCAAAAGATTGCCACGCTGACGCCCACATCAACGGAGGCGCTTCCCATTCTCCTGGATGGTGACCCGAAGGACGTGCTCCCAAAGCTGGCTGACGAGTATAAGCCATCGCTTGTCGTCCTCGGCACCCATGGCGGTGGCTGGATCGAGAGAGAAATTATTGGGTCGGTTGCTGAACGGGTTCTTCGATCCACCCGGTGGCCCACGATGACGGTCGGTCCGCAAGTAAAGCCGGCCACGTCTCGACACGTTGCCATTTTGCCGCATCCTCTATGCCACAGACCTTAGTCCTGCGGCTGCCAGGGCTGCAGTCTTTGCGGTTTCACTTGCGAAGGTCATGGGATCGAGTATCGATGTACTCAACGTCATCGACCGCAGCGCCGTCCTTCATCCGGACCATTTGAATGAGACGAGAAAGAAGTTCTACAGCGCTCTGGACGCAGTTGTGCCAGAAGAGGCGAAAGAATTTTGCGATCCCAGGACGTTCGTAGCGGTTGGCGATGCACACAAGCAGATTCTGCAGCACATAGAGGAGCGATCGATCGACTTGCTGGTTCTGGGAATCCGCAAAACTTCGCACCTGGGGATGGAGACGAGGACGTCAGGGGCTTTTCAGCTCATTATCGATTCTCAATGCCCTGTTCTTACCGTTACCGGGTAGGGCCGGTGGTCGATTCGTGATGAGATGGCCATGAAAAAAGCCAAACGGCAAAAACAAATAAGCCAGGATTCTACGCCCATGGCGGTGGTAATCGCCGCGCTTTGCGGCGCGACAGCTCTTTACTGCGGCGAGATCATCTACGACAACATCAAGGACTCCGGCGCGCCGGACCTGCGACAACTGCCCGATTGGCGCGCCCATATGGCTATGGCCTGTCTCGGAACTCTGAGCTTTGTCGTTTCTCTGTTCCTACTGGAAAGTTTAGGCCGGCGGTCTAAAAGCAGAGCTTTGCGATCCACCGTCCCATGGTTACCCTTGGTGGGACTTACCGGCGTGGCCACCGCGGTCCATATCCCGATCTACGTGGTGACGCTGCTCATCGTTCTCTATAGCCCGTGGGCGTACTTACGCACGCGTCCGGCCCGATAGGGCTCACAGAATAATGTGCTTATAGAAATGCCTAGCCTGGGGGAGTTACGGGTGTTTCCTGTTTCTGCAAGCGTGGAACGAGCACAGGCTGAGGAGTTGGCGCCTCCGGAGCTGCATCTATTGTTTTGCGGTCCAACTCTGCGGCCCCTATGCGTTGGCTATCCGCGGTTTGAATCACCACACGCACAGTCCGAGTTTTGTGTGGATAGCGTAGTGTCACCGCCAGACGCGTCGGCATCTCGGCTAGACGCGCCGCGTCCTGGGTGTTTGCTGTTACTGTCACGGTCTCCAATTTCGAAGCGAGAATGTCTCTGGCTTCGGCCAGGCTCGCCGCCGCCACGGTCAAGTTGCTCGTACTCTTACCATCTTCTGCAGGTTCCCAGTTACCCGTATCCGGTTTCAGCAGCACCGTGAAGTCCAGGGTACGGGTATCTGCGGTGTCGCACCACGTCTTCAATTGCCACGCGAAGAGCCTGGAAGGGGATGGTGGAACGCGCCGCTTCGACCAGGTTGACCATGGTTTGCTGCCGGGGATCGACCGGCGCCCCTTTAGCGGGTGCGAAGTATCCGGCCTTGGTCACCGCATGCAGATTCGGGTCACGCAGGGTCACACGTATCCGCCGGAATTTTCCATCCGCATCGCCCTCGGCCGGCTGGTAGGTGAGGGTATAGTATTCGGAGCCCAGTTGCTGCGATCGCTCAATCTCCCGGTCCACGTCGTTGCGATTGTAGAAGAGCTTACCTCCGGTTTCGTTCACGAACACTCCGTAATTGATATCGCCGGCAAAGGGATCGTCGTTGTCGCCAATATCAACGGCCGCAGAGCCCTCACTCAGGGTGAGAGCGGGGCTGTTGACCCTGAGCCCCGGATAAATCACGAAAAGGCTGATGCGCGCGTCCACCAACATGTTCGTGGTGTCACGCGCATACTGATTCAGCTCCTCTACAATGGGCCCGACCAGGGCGTTGACATAGATACTCGGACCACCGTGTCCCACCCAGACGATGTTCTTTCTCCCCGGTATCCCCTTATTTTGCAGGGCGATTTGTTGCAGCGCGTCGATCGATTGCCCGAACCGTTCAGGGTAGAAGGCGCCGTTCATCATTTTGTACGGTAGCGCAGCCGGGACATGATCCAGTGCGTACAGCAGGTCCTCCTTGTTCCGCGTGTAACCCTGCACCATCTCCAGAGACTCATTGCCCAACACCATTAACTCTGCCGGCGAACTTAATCTCGACGGCTGCGCCGTCAGGTATTTGCGCATGGAATAGCGTATGTACGCGAAGTCCTCGAATCTCGAGTTCAGGAGATCCAGCACCAGGATGGTCAGAGGAGCTTTGCCGGCCGGGTTATCGTCTGCAGCATTAAAGTCCGCTACGTGGGCGCTCCGGCGCTTCGAAGGGAAAGATCTTCTGCGGCTTTCTTTCTTCGGTGATGGTGAAGTCATCTTTGTGAGCCCGTTTACCACGATGTGGCCCTTTTTATCCAGGACCGTCACATCCAGAAATACCAAGCGTGAGGTAACTCGAATCGTGGGTACATTTGGAGCCCCCGCTGGCTGCTGCGCTTTCAAGGGCTGAGGGTAGAACACGCTGAGCAGCATCAACCCACACAGGAACGACCACATAGATGGCATAGTGATCCTCATCAGCCAGCTTACTCCCGCGACCCCATGACATCATCATCGGTTGCGCCTTTTAGCTGCTGAGCAAAACTTATCACTCATAAGGGCGAGCACCTAACAGCCGCGACCGCCGAGGTTAGGTGTGATCAATTTGATTTCTCACCAGTTTCCACGCCTCGACTTATACTTGCCTGTTTGGCCACGGAGTCACACCGGGGTGATGAAATGCGGCACAGGATTTCGTGCGTAGTCGTTTTCGCGATTGCTTGAAGGACAGGCGGCAAAGCATATTCGTCGCGCGAGGGATACCATGCGACCTTGGCCGCCTTTCTCTTCGACATACTGTGTACACTTGACAATCAATATGAGTTGAGTTCTACAACGGGGTCGAGAAACACTCTGCAACCCTTCGCAGTTAGAACCACCGAACCAGACATCGGGTTAAGAGCACCAAACAATATCTGGGCGAAGTACCGCGATGAGTAGTACTCACACGGAACTTGACGCAAGCGTTGCGGGACTCCCCTTGTTTGAATCTCGGGTGAGCAAGAACCAGAACTTATGACCGTGACAGCCTGAAAGAGACGCCGGCTTCCTGGGTTCGGATGAAACATTTTTGCGAGTGTGGCTGTCTAAGTAGCAGGTCCAGGTTGTAGTACAGAGGCGCGATGCGTCATCCCACCCATCTTTTACCCTGCCTTGTGGTTCTCGGCCTAGTTGTGATCGGTTGCGGGAGTAACAACCCGGGTGAGGCTGGTGGAACCGCCGTCATCGGCAGTGGTGGTTCGGGTGGTTCCGGCGGTGGCATCATCACGTCTGGCGGCACTGGCATAGGCGGCGGCACGGGTGGCGGCGGTACGGGCATCGGGTGGCACGGGCACCTCGGGCGGCACGGGCACTTCAGGTGGCACGGGCACTTCAGGTGGCACGGGCACTTCAGGTGGAACCGGAACAGGCGGTTCGGGAGGTTCTGGCGGGTCGGGCGGGTCGGGAGGTTCCGGAGGCAGCGTAGTTCGCGCCCCGGGTTCGGAGAACTTGGCTTTTATTGGTTCCGGCAGCCTAGATTCCCGGCCGTTCCAGGGACTCGTGAACGGAGGTCAATCCCGGGCCATCGCCGGCGCCAGGGTATATGTGCTGGAGGCCAACACGACAGGTTATGGCAAGCCATCGGTTTCGCTCCTCACCTCAAGGACTGGCCACACAGCAGACTCCATCGGCTACTACGTAGTCACCGGCGAATACGGGGGTTTCTCGATCGCGGGCGACTATAACTGTAGCGCCGGACATGAGGTCTACCTCTATGTGGCAGGAGGTAATAGCGGTGGCAACGGTTCCAACTCCGCGATTGGCCTGATCGCGTCGCTGGGCGCCTGCCCGGCAGCCGGAAATTTCACGAACGCTGCGCCTTTCGTTTTCGTCAATGAAGTGACGACGGTAGCGGCGGCTTACGCGATGGTCGCAAATGCCACCGACCCGACGCACGTTTCCAGTTTCGAAACTCCTGGCGCGTCGACTGGCCTCGCGAATGCTGCCACGCTCGCCAATGTCGCCACCGGGTTCACCAACTCCAGGCCAGACAGCCACGTTCCCCGGGCTAAAATTCACACCTTCGCAAACATCCTGTCTGCCTGCATTAACTCCAGTGCCTCGGGCTCTCAGTTGCAAGACCTTGTTTGCCAACGCTCGGCGCGAGGGGACCACCGGGGCAGTACCGGAAGACACCGCCACAGCGGCCTTGAACATCGCCCGTAATCCTCATTCCAACGTCCTGGAGCTCTACGGCCTCCAACCCAGCCTGTCTCCTCCCTTTCTGCCGGCTTTGGATTCGCCTCCGCTTGATTTCAACCTCTCGCCCGCTGTTGGTGAAGCAGTCGCCTCCGCCGCGATTCACCCTTAAACGGTTCAAGCCTGCATAACGGCAAAGCGACACGCCGCTCTCTTTGCCGGATCTGGATTCTGTGGGAAGCGAGACAAGGACGACTGAAAACACAGCATAATTTTAGAGGGCAACGCTCCTGGATCGTCGTCAGGTGACTACCAGTCGTCGCCCATTCAACAAGCCTGGGGCTATTGAGGGCGGCTTTGACTGACGTTGTAGCCCGGGGGGGCGTCAAACCAGGAGTGGTCCGGGCCTCCACGTACAAGATCTGTAACTGTGAGCGTAACCTGACCTAACTGCGGGTTCGTACGGACGATAGAGAGATACATTTGCAGGTCAGGCGAATACCACAGATCTGTATGACTGATAATCACGCGCGGGCCCGACGCTGTAGTTTGGGTCTCGCGGGTTCCTACGGTCGTGAGGGAATCGATGGTCTGGTTACCGAGGCTCTCACTCCTGACATTACCCGCGTTTACCACCAGCGGACCGCCGGCTTGTTGGGCCAGCGCTAGGTGGGGGTGGTATTCGCCGGTGGTGCAAGTCAACGCGGTCTGCGTACACTTGGTGCGTGTGCCGGCAACTGGATCGAAGATGGTGATACTACGCAAGGGCGGTTCTGCGGCCGAACCGGCAGGCACGAAGTCCCGAGTCTCGCGGTGGACACGCCCCTGAGCGTCACGAGCGACCAGGGTGTAATACTTTCGCGAAACCGTGCCGCCGCCGATCAGCGGCTCATCCCAGGTGACCAAAACCTTTGCGGAGAATGGAGCATTGGCAATGGGAGGAATATCAATCCCTTCGATATGGGTGCGGACACTGCCATCAGAAGCAGTTGCCTGAGGGGTCATCTGGGAGCTGAGAAGAGCAGGAGAAAGGACGAAAAGGCTGAACAGAATGGAGGCCCGCATTGGTTGCACCTCAGGTACGGCAGTAAGTATGTCATAACTTGAGGAACAGTGGCAAGATTTTCGAGCTCAGAAACACGCCGGTTTTTATTACTTATCGCACCTGGCCAGCTTTCCGTTCGGCCTCAGCAATTAGTATTATCGGCGCGGCGCTTCTCATCAAGAGAACTTGGGGCAGGGATGCCGGGTCACCGGGTTGCACGGTTAGTTTTTTGCACGATCTTCGTCGCCCTGAGCGCGCTTTGTCACGCGCATGGGCAAAGCCATGACCCTGCAGAGGGTTCCCGCCGATTCATGGAATATTGCTCGGGCTGCCACGGGGCCGATGGCAAGGGGGGCAGCAAGGTTGTATCACTGGCGACGACCCTGAGCGTCATGAAGCACTCGGATGCAGAACTAAGCCGGATCCTACACGATGGAACGGCGGAAGGCATGCCGCCCTTTGCACAAATCGGCGACGCGAACATCGGATCCGTAGTGGAGTTTTTGCGCAGACTCGAAGGAGAGCCGGCGCACGCAGCCAGCGGTGATGGAGAAGCCGAAGACTCCGAGCGCGGAACTGCCCGCAAGAACATGTCCGCACCGAACCGTGAAATCGGCCTTATCAATGTTACTCAAAGCGACTTATTGCAAAAGCAGGTAAGAGATAGTTGGGTCTCCTACAATGGCGACTATACGGGACAACGCTACAGCAGCCTGAAGCAGGTTACCCCAGGTAACGCACGTCATCTCGCAGCACAGTGGGTATTTCATACCAGGGAATCAGGCGGCCTTGAAGTGACGCCTGTGGTGGTAGCGGGCATCATGTTCGTTACCAGCTCGAATGACGCGTACGCGCTGGACGCACGGACCGGTAAGATGCTGTGGCATCATGCACGCCCCACGACACACGGGCTCATCGACGATTCCGCCAGGCACCACAATCGTGGCGTGGCCATTCTCGGAACACGTCTCTATATGGAAACGGACAACGCGCACCTGCTGTGCCTGGATGCGCGCACGGGGAGCGTGATCTGGGATGAAGCGTATGCGATTGGCAACAAGAATTACGGCGCGACCAGCGCGCCATTGATCGTGAAGGACAAGGTATTAGTTGGAACATCAGGCGGGGATGACGGAGTGCGTGGTTTCCTGGCAGCGTTCGATGCTGAGACCGGTAAGGAGCAGTGGCGATTCTGGACCATACCCGGGCCAGGCGAAAGAGGCAGCGAAAGCTGGCCCGGGCACATGTATTTGCACGGTGGAGGGGCGACGTGGATGCCAGGCACCTACGATCCGGACCTCAATACCCTGTATTGGGGTACCGGCAATCCGTCTCCCGACTACGATGGCAGCGTACGCCCCGGGGACGACCTGTACACGAGTTCCCTGCTGGCGCTGGATCCGGATACCGGAACGCTGAAGTGGTACTTCCAGTTCACTCCGCACAACTTGTATGACTACGATGCCGTGGAAACACCGGTGATTGTCGATGCAAGGTTCAAGGGTAAGCCGCGCAGATTGATCGTGACCGCAAATCGCAATGGTTTCCTTTATATTCTGGACCGGACAGATGGGAAGTTTCTATTTGCCAGGCAATTCGCCCAATCGCAGAATTGGGCCACGGGCATTGACGAGAACGGCCGGCCCATCTCGGCCGGGCTCATTCCCAACGAGACGGGCGTTGTGGTTTGTCCAGCAGCGGGCGGAGCCACAAACTGGTACTCGCCCAGCTACAACCCCGCAAGCCACATGTTCTACTTTCGCATGTTAGATGCGTGCGGGACTTTTAAATCGAAAACAGAGCCTTTCGAAGAGGGCCACACCTATTACGCAACCGGCATGCGAGAGACAGCCAAGGCCGGCAAGGAGTACATCGACGCCTTCGATCTTAGAACGCTCGAGTTTGCCTGGCGCAACCTTCAGCCCGGGCCCGAGAAGGGTTGGGGAGGCGTCATGTCTACCTCCGCCGGGCTCGTCGTCTATGGGGACGATGATCAGAATTTCGTCATCCTCAACGGGAAAAACGGAAAGCCGCTATGGCATTTCAGTGTCGGACAATCGATCCACGCATCGCCTATGAGCTACGCCATTAAGGGAAAGCAGTTCTTCGCCATTGCGGCGGGAAGTGATGTTTTTTCCTTTGCGTTACCTTAACGCCTCGACACGCAGAGGGCACCGCCTCTCCCGGGCACGATCCTACAGGTATTCGATCTTTACGTTACCGTCGGAGGTGTGGACGGTGAGCGGCGTGCCTCCGCCATTTAGCTTTCCATGTAGCTGATGACCCTCACCGCCAGACTGGTAATGGTCCATGGTAAGCGGGAGGGCGCAATCCACATGGCCGTCGCTGGTATGCACGTTGAGGTCAGCGGCAAAGTTCTGAGGGACGCGAATGGTCACCGAGCCGTCGGACGATTGAATCGTCGAGGGGCCTGCGAGCTTGGTTCCCTCACGTAAGCTGAGCTCCAAAGTACCGTCGCTGGTGTGCAGCGCAAGAGCGTGGAAGAGGCCGTCGACGCTGAGGTTGCCGTCGCTGGTGTGGGCGTCAAGGCCGCCGTCGGCATTGGTGATCTTCACCTGACCGTCCCCGGACCTTATGCGCAGGTTGCCGGAGGCATGATCGATCGTCAGGTTCCCGTCGCCAGTCGTCAGACCGAGATCGCCCCGCAGGCCGGAAAGATTTACGTTTCCATCACCGGTCCTGGCGTCAAGAGTGAGCTCGGCGGGGCTCTCCACGGTCACCTGGGATTGCTCTTTATGCCAGGCGATGTGCGCACCCGTGTGCGGCCGCTCCTTGAAGAGAAAGTGCACCTCATCGCCGCTTTGGCCCTCCTCCAGGCGATAGTCGCTCAGCTTCCGCCCCTCGACCTCGACGCGGATTCGGATTTCATGGCAGTCCCCACAAGAACGAAATTCAACGCCGGCATCCGAGGTTTCGAGGGTCAGCGTGGGCTTGCCGGTGGTCTGATAGGTTCTGGACCAGGAGTGGTCGGAGTCTTGGGCGAGGCCGGCCGACGAGGAGAGAAGGGCGAGCGCGGCCAGCGGCAGGGCATATTTCGTCTTCATGGCAGTGGGTACGGAGCGGATGCGGCGAAGGTTCCGTGGAATTTTCGGGAAACCCACAACCAACGGCCGCGACTGGCCTAGGGCGTCGTCGTGAAGTGGGCGGCGTTGGTGGTGGTCGAACTGCCGCCGATAAAGACGGTATAGTCAGCCGGCTCGACCACCGGTTGCACCTTGGCGTTGTAGTACGAAAGTTCGGCGAAGCCCAGGGGAAAGTGAACAGCCTGCGACTGGCCTGGGTCAAGCGTGATGCGAGAAAAGCCCTTGAGATTGCGTACCGGTTGCTCCGTGCTGGCGCCGCGAATATTGACATAGCACTGAACGATTTCAGTAGCGCGGCGTTTTCCTGTATTGGTGACCGTGGCGGTTGCATCAACGGTTGGCTCTTTCGATCGCGCATCAGCGAAGCCGAGCTGATCGATTGCGTGGAAAGCGAAACCCCGGAATAAGCGAACGTGGAGTAGGTAAGACCATGTCCGAAGGGAAAGAGCGCGTCATTCGGTACGTCCAGATAGCGCGAGACAAACTTCATCTCCACGTAGCCGGGGTGCGCCGGGTCGGCATGCTGGATCGGGCGGCCCGTCGGAAGTTGGTTGTAGTAGAGCGGCTCCTGCCCCACAGCGCGGGGGAAACTCATGGTGAGCTTGCCGCTGGGCGCTACATCGCCGAAGAGGGTGCCCGCAATTGCGGGTCCGGTTTCGACGCCCGGGAACCAGACTTCCATGATGGCGGGCACATGCTGAGCGGCCCAATCCAGCACCAGCGGCCGGCCGGAGAAAATGAGCAACACGACAGGCTTGCCGGTGGCGACGACTGCTTCCAGCAACTGCTGTTGATTCCCCGGCAAATCCAGGTGGGCGCGGGATGCGGCTTCGCCACTCATGTCGCTCGACTCGCCCAGGGCGAGGATGGCCACATCGGAATTCTGTGCCGCGGCCACGGCTGCGGCGAACCCCGAGTCTGAAGTTCCGGAGATTTCGGTTCCCTTCTCGTACGTAAGGACGGCGCCGCTTTGCTGCAGCTCGTTCCGCCATGGTGGCGCGCAGCGTACGCACATCTCCAAAATTGTTCGCGCCCGACCAAGCGCCGACCATATCGCTGGAATCGTCAGCCAGCGGGCCGATGAGCGCGATCCTTTTGGTGGCCGGGTCCAAAGGCAGGAGCGGGTCTTGAGGTGCGGGATTATTCTGCAGCAGCACCAAAGACTCCTCGGCCGCCCGGCGGGCAAGGGGGCGATGCTCGGCAACGGCTCCTGTGACCTCCGGGCCTTCGGTAAAAGGGTGTTCGAAGAGGCCGAGGGCGAACTTCACCCGCAGGACGCGGCGCACGGCTTCATCCACTACAGGCATGGGCACGCGGCTCGACTTGACCAGCGCCGGCAGCTCGGCGTCGTAGTAGTGCGACATCATGTCGATGTCAACGCCGGCCATAAGCGCCTTTTGGCTCGCCACGGCGGCATCAAGCGCGATGCCGTGATGCGTGAGCTCCATGACAGCGGTGTAGTCGGAGACCACAGGGCCGTCGAAACCCCACTCATCGCGCAGGATGGTTCGCATCAGAAAAGGATTGGCAGTCGCCGGCACACCATTCAGCGAGTTGAAGGAGGACATCACAGTGGCTGCGCCGGCCTCGACAGCTGCGTGATAAGGCGGCAGGTAGACCTGGCGGAGTAGCAGTTCGCTCATGTCCGTTGTGTTGTAGTCACGACCGGCCTCGGCTGCACCGTAGGCAGCGAAATGCTTGACCGAAGCCGCGACGGAGCCGGGCGCCGAGAGGCTCTCTTGCTGGTAGCCGCGGATATAGGCACGGGCAATGGCAGAACCAAGATAGGGGTCTTCCCCCGCGCCCTCGGTGCAGCGGCCCCATCGTGCGTCGCGGGCAATGTCAACCATGGGGGAGTAGACCCAGTCGACGCCTGCGGTGCGGGCCTCGATGGCAGCCATGTGGGCGAGATCAGTGATCAGGGCGGGATCCCAACTGGACGCGGTGGCCAGGGGAACAGGAAATATGGTGCGGAAGCCGTGGATGACGTCGGCCCCAAAGAGCAGCGGGATATGCAGGCGCGTATTGTCCACAGCAGCGTGCTGAAAATGGTTGGTAAGGCCCTGCCCAACGGTGTTGAGCATGGAGCCTAGTTCCCCTTTTTGCGCAAGCACGTAACTGTCGACTCCGCCGGGCGCGGGTGGATTCACATTGAGAGCCGTCGTGGTGTTGGCGAGGGAAGCCGCGGGATGCGCTTCGGTCGCGTTGTATTGCACCAGCTGGCCTATCTTCTCGTCGAGCGTCATTTGTTTGAGCAATGCATCGATCTTGCGCTCGATTTGCGGGTTGGCGAGCTGCGGGTTAGATGGCGGAACGTGCGATGTCTGGGCGAGAGCCGGAGAGAGGACAACACCGAAAAAGAGAGCGGCGAGGAGAATGGATCGAGAGTTGGTCATAGGCGCCTCGTCTAGGCTACTCTATCGCCGGTTGCGGGGGCATGGACTAATGCCTAACGCGGCCAAAGGAGCGAAAAGATCTGCCCGACACCAGTCCGGCTCATGATGGCCGGCTGTCCCTCCGGCGTCAGACTCAGGAAGGAATCAAGACCCTGCGGATCGTTTACGCCCTCCAGTCCGCATAATCGCTTCCAATCACCCTGAGGCACCGTGAGCTGATAGATTCCGTTGTCCCCGTTTATCAATCCCATGTAGATCGACTTGCTATCGTTCGCCCAGACCCAATAACCCCAGGGCAAATCAAAGGCGTGCAGATCCTTCCACGTCTTGCTTTCGGCTGAGTACAAGACCATACGCGATGGGTTCTGCGCCATTGCGACCATGTATCTCCCGTCCGGCGACTAGGACGGTACGAAGAGCCGGTCAGTCCAGGGCATGTCCGATATTCGGCGCGTCGCCAAATCGATCACGTGGATTATGTAGGGCGTACCGGGATAAGGAAATTGTTGAAGGCGATGGATTGACCGCCGGGAAGCCAGCTCGGAGCGACGGCGTGGGCGCCCTCCGGCGTCAGTTTTTGCGGGGCGCCGCCCGCCGCGGAAACCACGTATACGTACTCCGGGGCAGCCGCGGTCAATGAAGGCAGTCCTGCTTGCCGGGGACAGCTCCAGCGCTTCCCCAAAGAGCTCCTCCGCGGATTGCCCCGGGTTGGTCATGATTTCGGTTCAGAAGATCGAGAGCCGTACCGGTGAACTCTATCAGGAGGCTTCTGGGCGGTTTAGCCCCCCGAGTCGCCGCAACAGGAGAGCGAAATATTTTCGGAATCATTTCACTTTTTTCCGCCGCACTGCGCCTTAGTAAGTGAAGGCGGTTGATGAAACGCCTTCCACAGGAGAAAACACCATGCGCAGCTCAATGATGTTGAAGGTTCCCGCAGGCCTAATCGCCGCCGTTCTCGCTGTCGCCGCCCCGGCCACAGCCGCCAAAGCACAGGATGCAGGATTCGCGGCCAAAATGACCGTGCCCTTCGCCTTTCAAATCGCTTCAGGCCAACGTTTTGCTCCCGGCGTCTACACCATTCGCATGAACGGTGAACAGTCCATGCTCATCCGAAGCAACACCGCGTCAGGGCTGGCCATGACCCAGCTGGCGAATGACGGCCAGCCGGCCACCCAGGGGAAGGCCGTGTTCACACATTACGGCAATCAGTACTTTTTGCGATCCGTTTCGGTACCGGGTAACTCGAGTCACCTTATCTGGGAGAGATCGAAGGCCGAACGGCAATCGCAGATTGCCTCCAATCATCCAAGTGCGCCAGTCGAAGTGGCCACTCTTAAGGCAGGACGATGACACTATGCTACGGACAATGCATCGCTACTGTTCCTACGATGAGCAGTAGCGATGCTGAGCACTTTCATTGCGGCCAACGCAGGAAATAAATTTGCGCCGCGCCGGTGCGGCTCATGATCGCCGGTTGCCCGCTGGGCGTGAGGCTCACAAAGGCTTCGGTAGAGTATGCGGGGTTGATGCCCTCCACGCCGCTTAACTTCTCCCAATCGCCTTGAGGAATCGTCATGCGGTAGATGCCATCGTCCGCTTTCCCGAGCAACGGTGTCATATAAAAGGAACGGCTATCCGATGCCCAGGTCCAAAAACCCCAATTTTCTGGAAACAAACGCAACTGTTTCCACGTCCTCGTCGCCGTAGAAAAAACAGACATGCTCGCAGGATTCTCCGCCATGGCTACCATGTATTTTCCATCGGGCGACCAGGAAGGATAGTAGTGCCCCTCCCCCATTGGCATTGGGGAGATCCGCCGGCTAGCCAGATCAATGGTTTCGATTCTGGGCACTTTATCCGGCACCGGAAAATAGCTGAACTGAATTGTTTTCCCGTCAGAGGACCAGGTTGGAGCGATGGGAGTCTCTCCGTCCGGGGTCAGTTTTTGCGGAGCGCCGCCTTCCGATGACACGAGAAACAGATTCTTCCAGTTAGAATAAGCCAGCCATTTGCCATCGGGCGACCACTGTTCCATCACCGCATAGGAGTTGGTGAGTTGCAGCTTCTCGCTGCCGTCCAATCTGCTCCTCCATAAGTTTTTGCTTGGGTAATCGGTGTACGCCATCCACTGGCGATCAGGCGAAATCACAAACTGCAGCATGGAAAGGTCTTCCAAAAACGGAACCAGGCTCTTTAAACGCGGGTCGTAGGCCCGCATTCTGCCTCGTCCATACGGGCGAGCACAAACAATCCGCGGCTATCGCGGCTTGGGGCGTCTGCCAGGATAGGGATCTGGTTGCCGGTGATTCGGACCGGATCCGGCTTCTTCCAGAACTCAAACCAGCGGGGCGCCACCAACTCGTACACATTCGAGCGCCCCTCGCGGTTGGACGAGAACAGAAAGTGGCGTCCGTCCGGTGTCCATTGGCCAGAATACTGATCGGCATCCGCAGGCCAGGCGAACTGCAATGGACGTGCGTTCCGCCCATCGGCGCCCATACGCCACAGCCGGGCCGTTTCGGGGTAACGACCGACCGTTACGCTGAGTTGGCGGCCATCGGGCGAGAAGGCGAGATCGCTCAACTCCATCGACGCCTCCCAATCCTGGTCAGATTCTCACCGTCCGCGCCGATTCTGTAGAGAGTTCGCTCGTCGGCCAACATAACAAAGCGTCCGTCCGGAGACCACTTCGCCGAGCCCGCCAGGTGGTCACTTAGTTTCCGTGGAGTTCCCCCAACATCGCGGTTGTCCACAACGTGCCACGGCCCAGCGTATCCTCCCCGTCGGGCTTTAGACCGAGTGCCTTTGCGCCGTCGGCTGAGATATCGATTAACGACATGCCGGGCTCGAGGATATGCATCGGCACAACAGGGCCGCCGCCCACCGCCATCTCGACGGCGTTCCCCGGCTGGCAAAGTAAAGTCGCGACCCATCGGTGAACAGCGGCGCTTCTTTAGGTTCCGAAGACGAGGTGATCTGGGTTGACTCGAGTGGGCCGGAAACCGGAGATGGCGTTTTGAGGACCAGGAGCCCGGCGAAAAACAGCGCGGCCATGGCGGCTGCGGCATAGGCAACAACTTTGCGACTCCGCAGAGAGGAAGGTGCGAGAGTTGCCGCACCGGTCTGACCGGGCCATGACCGCTCGAAGGCTCGTATTCTGGTTTGGGATCGGCTGAGAGGAAGCCTTCCACGGCTTGTACGAACACTCCGGGCTCGCGGGTGGCGCGTAGAGACGGAGAGGGAGAGAGAGCCAATCCCCCTTCTGATTCGGTGGGGCGCTCGCCGTTCAACACCTGGTGAACACCACACCCAGAGCGAACAAATCGCTGGCCTTGGTGGGGCGCCCGCCACGCAATGGTTCGGCGCAGATAGCCAGGCGTTCCGGCGATCACGCCGGATCCGAACAAGGTGTTGGCAGCTTCGTGCGGGCGGGCGAGGCCAAAATCCATGATGCTGACGTGCAGGCCAGAGCTGCCGGGTTCCAATATGACATTGTTCGGCTTTAGGTCGCGATGAATCACGCCTCCGGCATGCAGTGCCGCCACGCCGGCCAGCAGCTGCTTACAGATCTCCGCCGCTTCGCCTGCTTCCAGCTTTTCGCGACGTTCGAACCGGGCATAGAGGGTCTCCCCCTGCAACAACCTCATGGTGAGGAACAAAAAGGGAGGAGCCGGCTGGTCACAGCGAAAGATCTCGTAGATAGGACAGAGATTGGGGTGAACCACCTTGCGCGCGAGAAGCACCTCCTGCTCGAAGCGGGCCGAGGTGGTGACTGCCGGCAATCTCGGGACGGATAATCTTCAGCGCGACGCCCGCATCCTGAAGAAACTGGTCCCTGGCCTCATAGACCTCACCCATCCCTCCGCGGGCAATAAACCGAACAATGGCAAAGCGGCCGGCAATGAGCTGTCCGGCGTGGAAGCGGCCCAGGGTGCGTGGTGGGCCTACTGTAGACACGGTCCCGGCGCCATCCGGGGTAAAGGCCGGAGCGCCCAGAAAACTACCGGCGCGCGCATCCTGCAGCAGAAGTTGTTCGAGCCGGCGTCGCAGGTCCGGATCATGGCCGCACATCCGCTCGACGAAAGCAGCTCTGCCTTCCGTCGGTAATTCCAATGCTTCCCCAAACAATTCCTCGGCAGACTGCTTTGGGTCGGTCATAATCGCGAACGAACAGGCGTATCCAGGATACGGCTGAACTATATCAGGAGGTATCGATGGGAGACGACGGCGGACAAGTGACACAACTGCTCAAAGCGATGCGGTCGGGCGATCCCCAAGCCGCCCAGGACTTGCTGCCTTTGGTTTATGCGGAGCTGCACCGTTTAGCCAAATCGTACATGCGCCGGGAGCGGCCCGACCATACCTTGCAGGCAACCGCGCTGCTCCGGGCGTATCTGCGCCTGACCGGCGAAGAAAAAGCAGCCGCACTAGGCAGATGGTCAGGCGCGGCTTGAGGCTCTAAGGGGCGTGCGCGTAGCGAGATCTGTATTTTCGACGGATGACGGTTGCCCCATATCTGCCCATTTGGCAGATGTGGGATTCCACGGCTGTTCCACCGATCACGCTCTACTGCGACAGTTCTTGATGTTGTTGGTCATCTGCACCTTGCACACTCAGGAGCCGAGGTTCGTGGAATCCCACATCTGCCAAAACCGGGCAGATACCCGAATTTCCTGTACGCCGTCCCTGGACACGTACCGCGTGTGCGCCTTTCTTTAAGGAAAGGCGCATGAAGTTACTGCGGAAACCCACGACACTTCACAGGAAATACGGGGATATGGGGCACCCGTCATTCGTTACGGACCAGGCCGTGAGAAATGCGGGCTAGCTTGCCCGTCTCCGCATCCTTCTACGGTTGTGAGAAGCCCCAGACCCACTCCACACCACGAGGGCCGTCACCAGGTGTATCCAGAACCACAAATCGAACCCCTGGTGCGCATGGATAAAGATCAGGACCAGCACCCTGGGAAGAAAGGCCCACAACACCGCGGCCCACGGCTGAGGCACAAAAAACCACCACAAATGGATCCATCCGATAAACAGCGAAAGCCTGGGGAGAAGCAGGCTCAACACGAGAAACCACAGAGGGATCCCGTGCGCCAGCGTGAATATGGGCATTGGCATGGATTGGCTCCAGCGAGAGTGTATCGCCCAAACGATACGGCGGCAAGAACGGCACAACCCAGTTCCCCGCCACGTTGCTTTCCCAGGAGAGGTCCGCGGAACCGCAGGTCCCCTCGCCTACGGTGGGATGCCAGGGGTAGGCGGGATGACAAGGTAAGGGTAGGCGTTTCCGGAGAGAAGTTGTTGCCGGTGAAAGTGAGTACTGGGGTGACAAGGCAAGGTTAGCGGTTGTAAGGAGAGTGAACCGCAGGTCCCTCCGCTACGGTCCCACGGCACGCCGGGGCAGGCGGGATGACAAGGTAAGGGTAGGCGTTTCCGGAGAGAGGTTGTTGCCGGTCGAAGTGAGTACTGGGGTGATAAGTCGAGGTTAGCCGTTGTAAGGAGAGTGAACCGCAGGTCCCTCCGCTACGGTCCCACGTACGCGGGCAGGCGGGATGACAAGGTAAGGGTAGGCGTTTCCGGAGAGAGGTTGTTGCCGGTTGAAGTGAGTACTGGGGTGATAAGTCGAGGTTAGCCGTTGTAGGGAGAGTGAACCGCAGGTCCCTCCGCTACGGTCCCACGGCACGCCGGGGCAGGCGGGATGACAAGGTAAGGGTAGGCGTTTCCGGAGAGAGGTTGTTGCCGGTCGAAGTGAGTACTGGGGTGATAAGGCGAGGTTAGCGGTTGTAAGGAGAGTGGTTGCGTCCATCGCGCTTGAATTCCTTACTCATCCCACCTAACCACCACCTCTCTTTCCACTGGGACGCCGTCCACAGAAAACGGTGGATAGACCCAGTTCCTGGCTGCATCCATAGCTGGCTAGCCGTCCCGTATGATACGAACGCATGCATGCAAAACCCTTTCTCCACTTGGCCGCCTGCCTCCTTCTGGCCGCAACCCATCCCTCCTACGCCCAATCGACCCCCATCCGCAATATCCCGGCGCGCACCCTGCCCACACCCTCCACCGTCAGCCCGCAGATGCAAAAGGCCATCGCGCCCGCCTGGAAAGGCAGCACCAAAACCGAGCACATGACCAACCAGCAATGGAAGGCCATGATCCAGAAAAACAATGCACCTGAAGCCAACTCGGTCGATGGCCTGCTCAAGGAATTCCACGTCACGCTCGAGCAAAAAACCATCGCCGGCGTTCCCGTCTATCTGGTCAAACCACAGACCATCGCGGACGAGAATCGTGGCCGGTTATTGCTCCACGTACATGGCGGCGGTTACGTGGTCTTCGGCGGAAAAGCCGCGACGCCCGAGGCCATCCTCATGGCGCACTACGGCCAGGTCGAAGTCATCTCCATCGACTACCGCATGCCTCCCGACTTTCCCTTTCCCGCCGCTGTCGATGACACCGTTTCCGTTTGGAAAGAGGTGATTCGCTCCCACGCACCCGGCAGCGTCGGACTCTTCGGCACCTCGGCCGGAGGCGGACTCACCCTGGCCACCGTCCTCAAGCTGAAAGAGCTGCGGCTTCCCTTGCCCGGAGCACTGATGGCCGGCACTCCCTGGACGGACCTATCCCAAACCGGAGACACCTACTTCACCCATGAATTTGTCGACAACGTGTTGGGCTCGTACCGTGGTTCGCTCGAGGCCGCTGCCCGGGTGTATGCCGGCTCCCACGATTTGAAAGAACCGCTGCTGTCGCCCATCTATGGCGACGTATCCGGCTTCCCTCCCACCGTTCTTCTTTCCGGCACCCGCGACCTGTTCCTCAGCAACACCGTGCGCATGCATCAGAAACTGTTGCAATCCGGCGTGCGGGCTGACCTGCTCGTCTTCGAAGGGCAATCGCACGCGCAGTATCTGATCGTGCACGATGCTCCTGAATCCGCGGCCGCCTTTCGCGAAGTCGCGTCCTTCTTCAACCAGAACCTGGCTAAGTGAGGGCAAGCAGTCCATCCACGGAAGGGAGCATCTACTCTATGGAAAGCAGTCTGAAGCGTCGCTCAGACCGGATCAACCCACCGCCGGTTGGCTCCTGAGCGGCGGCAAACAGCAAGGAGCCAACCGTCGTGAAATTCAGCCTTCTCCTCCTGGCACTTATTCGCCGCCATCCCCCAGGCCCACGCCACCTACACTCCGCCGCCCCCCTGCAACAACCCCTTCACCCCGCAGCAGGAGATCACCGAAGGCGCCAAGGTCGCCGCCCAGGTCTACAAGCAAATGCCCGTCCTGCCGGAATCTGACCCGGTCTCCATGTATGTAGCCCAGCTGGGTGGGCGCCTCACTGCCCAGGCCCCCGGCCTGAAATGGCCCTATTCGTTTCATGTGGTCGCCAGCTCCGACGTGAACGCCTTCGCCCTCCCCGGCGGCGCGATCTTCGTCAACCTGGGAACCATTCAGGCCGTGGAAACCGAGGCGCAACTCGCCGGCGTCCTCGCGCATGAAATTTCGCACGTCGTTCTGCGCCATGCCACCTGCAACATGAAGAAGCAGCAAACCACCAACATCCTGGCCGGCCTGGGACAACTCGCCACCGGCATCCTGCTCGGCGACGGCGCCGGAGGACAAGTCGCCCAGGCCATCATCGGCGGAGGAGCCGGGCTTTACGGCCTGCGCATGTCGCGAGACGACGAAAAGCAGGCGGACCTCTTAGGCACCGACATTCTTTACCACGCCGGTTACGATCCCCGCGGCCTGCCTCAATTCTTCGAGATCATCCAGGGAAAATACGGCGCTGGCGGAGCACAAATCCTCACTGACCACCCCAACCCCGGCAACCGCAGCGAGTACGTGAACGCGGAGATCGACACCCTGCCCCGGCTTACTAATCCCAAGGTGACCTCTGCCGCTTTCAAGCGTGCCCACGATTTGGCCATGAAGGAGCCAACCCTCACCGCGCAGCAAATCAAAGATGGTGGCTGGAAAAACGGAAACTACGCCGCCGGCCCGCAAGGCACTCCCTGAAACTCAGCGGACAAACGCCACCGTACATGGACTGAGAACGCCGTAGGACCGCAGGTCCCTCCGCTACGCTACGGTCGGGATGACAAGGTAAGGGGGTAATGGTTTTATTTAGAGTGCTTGCTCCTGGGAACACCACTCCTCACCTTGTGAGGGCCGCGGCTCTACTTGAAGTGGTTCCCCCTCGGGAAAAGAAAAAAAGAAACCCCACCGCCACTTACCCACAAGAACCGGATCTAAACAAACATGCCGAACCCTAGCCCCACTCACCCCAACGCGAAGAAACGACCCTTAAGGCGCATAAGGCGCTTAGGGCGCACACTTTTTTTTCAGCCTTATCCCAGACCACGGTAACCAAAACACCACTTACCCGGAGCCAACCACCACCAGGAACCAGACACAAACCCAGAAACCAAGCTCAAACCCGAGGGCAACGATGTGCGCACTCTTGCAACCGGAGCTCCGCGTGCGTCTCGGCTGTCCCAGCTGTCAGATAACAAAATGCGCAAATCGCGTCAATTGTCTTATCGGGGTTCGTCCGATAAATAAACTGATGAAAATGCACGCCCTTTCGGGCATCGTCCTTTCTCATGCCGGGGTTCCTGACAACAACGGTTGCATCGCTTGAAAACCTGCCTAAGTCGTGTCGCGCCGAAACCTGTGGTCGCAAAACTCCCCTCCTCGTCCGTGGGTGCTGTGGTTAAATGCGTCCAGTTATCCCATCGAGCGAGCGCGTGCCACTCCCGATGCCATTCTGTCTTATCTCTAACAACGACAATCCCCGAAAAACTCCTGCGGCTACCCCCTCCCTGCCTCACCGCTGCATCGCTCCTGGTGCGCCGCCGGTAATCTCCGCCCCCGGCGTTGAATATCGTTACTATCCGATCAACAAAAACCTTGTAGAATGTTGGCTCAGCCCCCCGGCAAAAGCGATGGAGACCTACGCCTCCTTATCGATTGAAAACCTGGTACGCCGGTGCGCCGCATCGCGCAGTCCGGAAGCCTGGCAGGAGTTCGTCCGCCGCTTTCACCGCCTCATCGCCACCGTTACCCTGCGCACCGCCGGCAGGCTCGGCGACTCCTCCCGGCAAACCGTCGACGACCTCATCCAGGAGACCTACCTCAAGCTCTGTGCCGACAACTTCCGCATCCTCCGCACTTTCGAGCAACAACACACTGACGCCTTCACCGGCTATGTCAAGGTCCTCACCGCCAACGTCGTTCGCGATCATTTCAAATCCCTGCACACCCAAAAGCGCGGCGCCGGGCAACTTGCCCAGATCGCGGAAGACTTTCTCCCCATCGCCGACAATGACACTGCCGGCAGCCCGCAATCCATAGAGCGGCCGTACTCATCCAGGAACTGACCCGCCATCTGGACCTATGCCTCGCCGGGCCCGATCGGGACCGCAATCGCCGCATCTTCTGGCTCCACTACCGAGCCGGCCTGTCCGCCCGCGCCATCGCGGGCCTGCCCGGCATCCGCCTCACCCCGAAAGGAATCGAGAGCATTCTCCAGCGTCTGACCAGAGATCTCCGCCAACGCATGGCTGAACCTGTCGGCCCGCTCAGAAATCAACTGCAACCCGAACCTGAAGGCTTTTTGTCTGCGTAATCGTTTTAGAAAGGAGAAGCAGTTGTATCCACATCTGAACAATGACCAGATAGATGAGCTTCTCCTTATGGGCGAGCAGAGCCCTTGGGACGATGCCCGCCGCCACCTGGAAGAATGCGCGAGCTGTCAGTCCCGAATGCGCGCTCACGAAATGGCAATGGAGCAAATCGCTTCACTCATCCCGGACGCGCGCGCAACCAAAGGCCCCCAGTGTCCCCCAGACGACGTCTGGTGGGATATAGCCGCAGGTTTCGCCAACCAGGATTCAGACCGGTTCCTGAACCACGCCGGCGAGTGCGATCATTGCGGCCCCCTCCTGCGCCAGGCCAAAGACGATTTTGCCGACGACCTCACCCCGGAGGAAGCCAGTACAGTCGTTGCTCTGCCCAGCGCCGGCGCCGACTGGCAGGCCGGCTGGCGCAATCACTGATTCATGCGCCGGGAAACACCGCTCCGCAGCCGGCGGAAAACACCGCCGCCCACCGCAACACCTTCTCCTGGAAACTAGCGGTTCTTGCCCTTGCCGCCATTGCACTCGTCACCATCGCTGTAGGCGAAGGCCTGCGTCTGTTGCGGGGTCCCTCGGTCGACCACCTCCTGGCAGCCGCCTACACCGAGCGCCGGACCGTCGAAGTAAGGATCCCCGAAGCACAATACTCGCCTCTGCGCGTAGAACGCGGAGTCACCGATTCCAACCTTGAGAAACCTGCCTCCTTGCTGAAAGCCGAAGCCCTGATCAGCGAACAGCTCAAGAAAAAGCCCAATGATCCCACCTGGCTTGACGCTCGCGCCCGCGCCGATCTCCTCGATGGAAACTATGACTCGGCGGTAAAAACACTGTTGCGGGCACAATTAGCCCAGCCGGATTCTCCCCGCCTGCTGACTGACCTTGGTTCTGCTTATTACATGCGCGGACAGAGCGCAGATCGCACTCTCGACTACGGCAACGCCATCGAGGCCCTGGGTGAGGCGCTCGCCAAAAATCCCAACGATCCCATAGCCCTCTTCAACCGCGCGCTGGCCTGCGAACAACTCTTTCTTTACAGCCAGGCCGTGGAGGATTGGGAACACTACCTGCGTCAGGATCCCCACGGAGAATGGGCGCAGGAAGCTCGCGAGCGACTCAACGCCCTGCAGCAGAAGATCGAGAAGCGGCAACATTCCCAACCCGAGTCTCTCCTGAACCCGCAGTCACATGCGCCGACGCTCGCCCGGCCGCCCGAACTGCAAGCCCAGGCCCAGCTGAACGAACACGACGACAACTGGCTGAAAGACTTCCTCCAATCCCCATCAGGCCCCACCCGCATCACCGCTATCCAGAATTTCCAGGCCGCCAACAACGCTCTCTCCAACGGCCGCTACCAGGCATCCACCAGCCTCGCCCGCGAATCCATGCAGCAATTCGCCGCCGCGCATGACCAGGCGGGGATGCTGCGTGCCGGCCTGGCCACCGTGTCTGCCCAGTCCTTCGCTCTTGAATACAGTGACTGTCTCGCCACCGTCTCCACCCTGCTTCCTCTGCTCGCAAAGACGCGGTACCGCTGGCTGCAAGCCTCCACTTTAATCGAGCAAGGGCAATGTCTCGCCGGAGCGGCAAAGCTGCAGCAAGCCATGAAGGCCAACCAAGAGGCTTGGGATCTGGCAAAACAATTTCACTACCCCGAGTTGCAACTCCGTGCCGCTGCCTTCAGCGCCGGGTACCTGTTCGACACCGGAAGCACCGACCAGGGCCTCCGAGGATTGCGCGATGGCCTCGCCACTTACTGGCAATCCAATGTTTCTGGGAAGCCCGGGGAGAACCTCTATGCCTCTCTGTTTGAGTCTTCCCACACCATCGGCTGGCCGTTTGTCGACACTTACGCACTCCAGCAGATGCTGGTTTCTTTTCCGCCCAAAGACCCGGTAGACCGCACGGTCGAGCAAGAGCTGTTGGCCGATGCGCAGAAACGAACCGGAGACTATCAAGCCGCCCGGCTAACCCTGCTGGCGGTAAGCGCCCATCTTGACGCTTTGCCCAACGACCAGGCTGTGGTCATGCGCAAAGCAGAGATCGCCGTGCCAAACGCGCAAATCGATCTGAGCCTTGGCAACATCAGGAATGCCATCGCTTCCCTGCTGCCCTATCGCGATCAGGTCGAGGCTGCCGGCCCGGGACGCTTTCAAGCCGAATATTTCCAAACCCTCGGCGAAGCCTACCTGGCCCAGGGTATGGAAGCGCAAGCCCAACCCCTGCTCGAACGCGCCCTCGCCGTAAGAGAAACCGGGTTGAGAAACCTGCAGCAGGAATCAGACAAACTCGCGTGGAGCCGGGGCCGCACCGAACTCTACCGCGACCTTCTTCAGGTCGAGCTGAAACTGAAAACCCCGGCCGAAGCCCTGGCCGCATGGGAGTGGTACAAGAGCGCCTCCCTTCGCTCCACCAGGCCTGCGCAAGCCACTGCCATAGCGCTGCCTGAAAACACCGCCCTGATCTCCTACGCGCTCATGAAGGGCGCGATTGTCGCCTTTGTTCTCCGCGACGGAAACGTCCGAGTCCGAACGCTCGCATTGCCCCAGCACCTCGACCAGGACGTCTCCCGCTTGCTGAACCTCTGCTCCGATCCATCGAGCGACATCAGCCAGCTCAATGCCACCGGAGCGCAACTCTATCGCAGTCTCATCGCGCCCCTCGAAGCCGATATCCGCGGAGCGCCCGCGCTGATCATCGAGACCGACGGTGTCATCGACCAGGTGCCCTTCAACCTTCTGCAATCCGCAAAGGGAAACTACCTCGGTGACAATTTCAATATCACCCTATCGCCGGGAATGTCCTACCACCCCGCCTCCCCGGCCTCACTCTCGCCCCAAAGCGCCGCCCTCGTGGTCGTAGCCTCCGGCGCCGCCAATTCCTCCTTGCCCGTATTGCCGGGAGCCGATCAGGAAGGCGCCGAAGTAGCCTCTCTCTTCCACAACGCAGTCCTGATCCACGGGCAGGAAGTAACCCGCGCCGAAGTCCTCGCACAACTGCGCGACGCTCGCGTGCTGCACTTCGCCGGCCATGCGACTGCCGGCTTCAACCATGTCGGCCTGGTCCTCGGCCCTGCTTCGCTGTTGAGTTCGCAAGACATCGCGGCGCTCGGATTGCACAATTTGAAGCTGGCAGTTCTCTCCGCCTGTGACACCGCCAACGGAGACGAAGGCACCTCCGCCGACGGAAACAGCCTGGCCCGCACGCTCGTAGCCGCGGGCGTTCCCAACGTAGTCGCCAGCCGCTGGAGAGTCGACTCCAACGTCACCCGCCAACTCATGCATGTGTTCTATGCCGACCTGACGTCGGGCAAAACCCCTGGCGAATCCCTGCGCGCCGCCCGGACCGCTATTCGCAACATTCAGAGTTACCAACATCCGTACTACTGGGCCTCGTTTGCCGTATTTGGAACCTCATAACTGGAGAACATTGCCTTGGCCACAAAAAGCAAAAAAACATCCGCAGCCGCGTCTAAACCGCTGGTCCTCGACTTGATTGGACCCGTCGTCGTCCACTTCACCGGTGGCATCGCAAGAATCCATGCCCCGCTCTGCCTCGATCACCACGGAAACATTCAGACCGACAACGACGACATCGGAGTCTACGGCCTGATCGCACCGGCGCCCCAGGGAGGCTACCCTGAAGGCTTCCTCTACCGCATGACGGGCCCGGCATCCAAGGCCGGTAAGTGCGCCTGTGTAACCCCCGAGCGGCTGTTGACCGTAACCATGAAGCTGGCGCCCTTACCCACCACCAACTGTCACTCCGTGCTCGAGGTTCCCAACCCAGACACCATGGTGCCTCTGCTGCCCGAGCCTATCTGGATCCACAGGAACGGTTCCGGCGCATGGTGCAACTCCGATCCGGGCACTCCCGACATCGTCAGCAGTCAACGCGCCCGCGGCCTGCGCTTTATCTACAACGATTGCCCTGCTGAACCGACTATCAAGCTGATGAAGCAGCCCAAATCACCCACGCCCGTAGGTCCTGATTTCAGTCCGGAAAACTGCGACGCGCTGGGCATGGATCCGGCGCACTACCACATCACCCTGCGTTTCCAATCCAACGGGACCAGCCCTGACGAACACCACGAGGACGCCTACAACTGCTTTCAGCAGATGCGTACTCTCATCCCCGAAGCTGGTAAATGGCGAGTGGACTTCGACGACTCGCAAAACGCTATCCAACCAAGACGTCGCGGCGGCCCTGTGCCGGTCGACTGCGGCGCAGCCATCCTCGTAGTGCAGGAGTAAGCCGGCGCGACTAGAAATTGCCGCGGTCAGCATTGATGGAGGAGGCCCGGCGATTTCGATTGGTCCTGCGTCAAATAGGACGATTGCCCAAGGCAGAGGTTGAAGTAGTTTCGAAGCTGGTGTGCTGACCCGCCACACTCCTAACCCGCTTGTTCTTCTGCCTCCTCGGCATCGCCGAATACTTCTTCGCGAATGATTCGCTCCGTGGCTTCATTCAGGTAGCCATCGAGCGCGGCCTTGATCTCGAGAAACTCCGGCCAGAGCGTATTTCTGATGAATGAATCTGGAGCTCGCACGATCACGGTGGAGTGACGTTGCCGCGGATAGCGGTAGGGCTTCAGCCTGTACCGGCGGCACAGTGAGGTAAAGAGCAGGCGGCCCCAGCGGTCCGGCAGCGTGAACTGTGTTTCGATCGCAGGCTCCGCCCGTTCAGCACTGTTGAGTACAGCCCGGATCCGGCTGCTTGCCGCTGCCGCGGCGTCCCGTTCTCCCACCGTCGTGGCTCCCTCAAAAAGAGCCTCTATCTTGCGCAATTTCTCTCGAAGTTCTTGTTCAGTGGTCACTTCAACTCCAGGGGACTATCCAAGCATCAGCATAAATGAGGACCTGGCATGGCGGGAGGTAGACTTCCTTAGATACGGATCCCGACCAATCGGCCAAACCAGCTGCGTGCAATCGAAGCCTACATCTTGTCCCGCGCCGCCGCCACGCAGTAGCCCGGCGCCTTTGTTATATTTTGCGCATGCGCGGCTCTGCTGTTCCTCAAAATCTCAAACGAAGAATTCTCAAGGATTCGCTGCGCGACAACGAGCAGCGCGATGCTGCCTTTCGCCGCATCATTCGTTCGGTCCCTAAGGGCAAAGTGTCAACCTACGGCAAGGTGGCTGCGGCTGCCGGCTATCCGCTTTATCATCGGGCCGTGGCCAGGTTATTAAGAACAGCTGAGCTGCATTCAGTGCCATGGCAGCGCATCGTGGGTGCTGGTGGCGAGATCAAACTACGAGGCGAGGCCGCGGCCGAACAGCGTCTTCGGCTCACCATGGAGGGAGTTAAATTTCGCGGCCGGCGGGTGAACATGGAACTCCACGAACACACCTTCCGTCCATGGGAAACCGTCGGATGATTTCTGCAGGCAAGGTCTTATACACGATACCGATGGTAATTTTGCAACCGATTTCCGTTACTGTTCTGGTTCCAGAAATGGCTCCGATTAAAGCTCTTGTTCCGGTTTATTAGCCAACCTATTGATTCAATTGCGGCCGGGCAAAAACGAGGAACGCTCAAGCAATGGTTTAAGGTCGAGAGCACGATGGTAACGTCCAAGCAGGCGGTCGACGCGCTGGAACGATTCGAGAGAGCGACCCAGCGCTACCTGCCGCATCCGCTGCGGCTCTTGTTCATTGCGGAAGCTCCTCCCGCATTCAAAGTGAACCGGCTTTTTTACTTTACCGGCCTGAGGGATGGGGACACGCTGTTTCTGGAAATGATGAAGGTGTTGTATCCGGCTGAAATCGGATACAGCGAAGGTGAGTTTCGCCCTGGCTATTCAGTGAAGCAGATGCGGCTGCAGAAGCCAGAGCTACTACGACGGTTTCAGAACGATGGATATCATCTCATCGATGCCTATGCGCAGCCGATGCCCGATGGGGCAAGTGCGGCGACCAAGATCGCGCTCATGCGAAGCACCCTCCCAACACTGCAGAGCAAAGTGCGACGCCTTGTCGGCAAACGGAATGTGCCCATCGTACTGATTGGCGGAATTACCTACTCCGTTTGCGCCGAGGCACTACGCCTGGATGGCCACCATGTCGTCAACGGCAAAATGATGAATCATCCAGCACGTGGTGGCCAGAAGCTATTTCGCGCACAGCTTGCAGCTGTTCTGACAGAGTGCGGCGAACGATGACTCGAGCGGCGGCGAATCAAAGAGCGACCGCAGGTCCCTCCGCTCCGCTGCGTTCCGGTCGGGCTGACAAGGTCGACATGGGTGATTTAAGCGAACCATTGCGTAGCGGAGGGACCTGCGGTTTTCCTTTCGTCCCACGCCGCTGCCTTACGTCATGAAGACAATACACGACGGAGTACCGACGCCCGTATATTGCCCGGTGAATCGCAACTGGCCGGTATTGCGATCAACGCGAAACGATGTAATGGCATCGCTGCGCTGGTTGCAGGCATACAGAAAACCTCCGCCTGGGGCAATCTGTATGTGCCTTGGGTAGTCGCCCATGGTGGACGCTTCCCCTACATAACTCAGCCGTCCTTCGTGGTTCAGCGAGAAGATGCCGACTGTGTCATGAAGCCGATTGGAAACATAGAGAAATCGCCCGTCGGCCGAGAGAAGAATCTCCGCAGTGAAGTTGGTCCCCTTGAATCCGTGCGGCAACGTCGAGAGTGTCTGTTGAGGACTTAGGGATCCAGTCGCCGGATCGAAATGAAAGAAGATCACCGTGGATGCTTCTTCCTGCAGCGAGTAAAACCAGCGCCCATTGCGATGAAACGTAAAGTGGCGCGGCCCGTCCCCCGGAGGCACGGAAAAGGGAGAACCCGCAACCGGCGACAACTTCCCCGAGCCAGGATCGAGAGCCGAAACATAGATCCTGTCCTGCCCCAGATCTGTTTGCACGACGAAGCGATTGCTAGGGTCGGCATGGATCATGTGGGCATGGGGCTTGTCGTGCCCGCTGAACGCGAAGCTGCCCGGTGGCGCACTCGAAGGGATTCTGGGTCCAACCGAGCCCGTGTCCTGGTGAACGTAGGTGGGTGCGCCTAGTGCTCCCGTCGGCTGGATGGGTAGAACGGCTACCGTGCCGCCTGCATAATTTGCAACAAAGACATATTTGCCTGAAGCATCGACGCTCAGGTGAGCCGGACCCGCCCCCTGAGAGCTCACCATGTTCAACAGATGAAGCTTCCCGGTTTTCCGATCGACGGCATAGGCGCTAACTGCGCCGCTCTTACCCTCATAATCTGTAACTTCGTTAGCGGCATATAAGAATCGTCCTGAGGGATCGAACGAAAGCCATCCGGCATTGCGCGCCTCCGCGGCCAGCTCGATCAGGGTCAGCTCTCCGGTCGCGGGATTCATCTCAAACAGGTAGATTCCCTTCCCGTTGCCGCCCCCATCGACGGGGCTGCTGTAGGTTCCCACATAAGCCAGCGTCCTCTGCCCACTGACGGCCTGCACCAGCTTTGGCGCCGCAGTAAGGGCCGCGACAGCCATGGATCCGCGCAACACTTCACGACGAGAAATATCTTTCGAATTCATTCGTATCCTTTTTGGTTGTAATTCACTGCACACTCTCGGTCCACTCCTGCTCACCGCGATGCAGCAGGGCTGCGCGGTCCTCGGGTAGAATCCACCGTTGCTGCACCATGTCGTCGACGGCTGCCTGGTATCGGGCGAGATAGTCCTCGTGCCCCGCGTAGCGCTCCGCAATCGACTTGCGCGGATCGCCCGTCTTCTGGCGGTCCGCAGCGGTCTTGGGAAAAGGAAGATACGATGCCTCAAAGGCCACCCGTTGATCGGGGTCGCCAATCGACGGATCACGAAGATTCCAACCGGCATAGGTCGCAAGCGGCACGGTGATCTCCGGCAGGTGAACACCATCCCGCTCGTTCCCGTCTGCGTCGACCTGGGGCACAAGCGCAGGAAAGGCCGTTCCCACCTTGGGCGGCTGGATGCTCAGGATTCCCTGCTGCCAGTTGGGTCCGAAATCCAGGCGATACGCTTGATTGGCCTCGTGCGGCAGGTTGACTCCGGGGATCCGGGGAAATGCATATTCGCTCAGCGGCACAAGGTTGTGATCAGCGATCTTCGGGTAGCTGCTGGGCGGAGGAGAAATATCGCTGCGTACCCACGCGTCCATGTTGGCGATCATGGCGCGCCAGAAATATTTGACTGGCAGCGGCGATTGCGGGTTCTGTCCGAGTTCGTCGCCCGTTCCCTTCTCCGGCGGGAACGGAACGGAGAAATGCTGCAGCCCGGCAAAGTGGTAGATACGCACCCGGTCGGAGATTGTGGCATCCTGCTTTCCATCAGCGCTCACGTGAATGAGAGCCGCTGCCCGGCCCCAGTATTCATACGCCGTGTTGGAAAAGAATATTCTCGGCACAACCTTGTCAGCAGCAGCGCGATCGAGCAGACCCGCCGTCTCGCCGGTCATGGAATCTTCTTCGGGTTGATCGGTAAAGGGAAAGATATCCGTGGGGAAGAAGACCGAGGAAGTGGGCTGCGCGTCGCGCGATGGTTGGGCGAAGCGGTAGTTAAAACTGCCGCGGCCCGCTCCTGCTACGTGGGCAAGAACACCGTCGAGCGCAATCCTTCCTTCTTCATCCGCATTGAAGCCCTGGTAAAGGAAGTCGCGTAAAAAACGCCCGTTCTGCGAAATGCCTTCGCCATACACACGCTCCGCCGGTGTAATGGCGTTAGGGTCGTGCTTGGCATACGAAGCGAAGTCACGGATGGCGGCGAAGCCACCGCCCGCCACGACCGGATCGGCGACGACATAGACGTATTCGTATATCTTTCCCGGCTGGAAACCGCCCTCTAAATGAATAAACCGATTTGACGGGACGAGCTTGCCATCGACGGTGTGCGCGAACTTCCACTGGTCACGGGGGATCACGGTACGCTGCGCTTCGCGAGAGTCCCTGACGGTGAGTACATTGCGCGGGTCTTGAGGAGAAGCAACGGGATACTCCACCCCACCGAGGTGGCCTCCCATCAGATGGCCCAGGGGGATCTCCGCCGTTGCGGCGGGCAGCATCAGGTCGCCGCGCAGCAGACCGGTGATAGTTTTCCCATTTTCTTTGGCGATAGGGGCAAAGAATCGCAGTTGCCCCGGTGCCTGCGCGTCCCACTGCCAACCAAGGCTCACGATGGTGTATCCATTGCGCAGGAGCCATGCATCGCCTGCGTCGTGCGCAAGCTCCTCATCACCGCCATCGACCAGGGAGAGGATGCGTGCGTTGCCGCGATTGGGGACTTCCAACAGCATGGAACCGTTCCCCAGATGAACATCCTTCGGGCGGACAGCAACAAAGTCCGAGGAGAATTCGACTTCCCCATTTTTGAGATTCACGGCGTTGCGGAGATCTACGATACGCTGGTTGTGCGCGTTAGCCACTGGGAGCGAGAAGTAGATGCGGCCCGTAATACGCTCGTAAGCCCCAGCTTTCCCGAACTCCTTACCGTTGAGAACGGTGGTCCGGGATGCTACATCGACACGCAGAACCCTTGCGTAGACAGGGCCCACGGTGAGTAGCAAAGACAGGGCCAGAAAGCTCGCACAAAACCGCAGACGCATGGGCGCAAGGATAGCATGTGCGGCCCTTCTCCGAGATCAGGGAACCCGGGGCACAGCGCGATGCAGATTGTGTTCGAGATCAGCCTGGGAAAACGGCAACGCTTCATAGGGTTCCACCGGAGTCAGGGTGATGCGGATGCATTTAGCGGCAGGCTGATTGCTCTTGGCGGCAACACTGCGAATGGGTATCAGAACATTCGTCTCCGGATAGTACGCGGCCGCGCTGCGGCGAGCGATCGCATACGGAACGATGGCGAAGCGAGGGGCCTTGCGGACTTCGCCTTCGAAGTGGCTGTATATGTCGACGACCTGGCCGGGGCGGAGATTCCCTGCTTCCATATCCTCGGGGTTGAGAAAGAGAACCCTTCGGCCGTCGAAGACCCCACGATAGCGATCGTTCAGTCCATAGATCGTGGAGTTGAACTGATCGTGGCTACGGATGGTGGTGAGAAGAAATTCGTCAGCCTTGAGGTCATGCTTCGGTATGGGGCAAACGGTCAGCTTCGCCTTGCCGGAGCTGGTTTTGAAAATGCGCTTCTTTGCCGCGTTGGGCAGGTAGAAGAATTTCTCGCTGGCCATGCGTGCGTTGAAGTTCTCAAAACCCGGAATGACTCGGGAGATGCCATCTCTGATCAGGTTGTAGTTCCCCGCCAGGTCAAGCCACTTGGTGGTTGTGCGAGACCCCAGGGTGGCATGCGCCAGGTTACAGATGATCGCCACGTCGCTCAGCAGATCTGACGACGTGGGTGGGAAAAAGCCCTGCGAGGGATTGATAATGCCCATCGAGTCCTCGACCGTGAGCCACTGCTTGCCGGTTGCCTGTATATCTTCCTCACTGCGGCCGAGACAGGGCAGGATCAGGGCCCGCTCTCCCGTGATCAGGTGAGAGCGGTTCAACTTGGTCGACACGTGGGCGGTGAGCTTGCAACGTTGCATCGCGTGCGCGCTATACACCGTGTCCGGCACGTTGGAGAGGAAATTGCCGCTGATGGCAAAAAACACTTTCACTTCTCCCGCAAACATCGCGTGCAGTGTTTCGACTGTGTCGTATCCCCACTTTTGCGGAGGCTCAAAGCCGAACTCTTTTCCCAGCGCGGCGAGAAAGGGCTTGGGAGGCCGCTCCCAAATCCCCATGGTGCGGTCGCCCTGGACGTTGGAATGACCGCGCACGCAGACAGTGCCCGCGCCCGGGCGGCCCATGTGACCGCCAACCAGCAGCAGGTTGACGATCATGTTCACGTTGTCGACGCCGTTGCGTTGCTGGGTAACGCCCAGGCACCACGCACAGATGGTCTTCTTCGAGGCGGCATACATATCGGCGGCGGTACGTAGTTGATTGCGGGTGAGCCCGCTCTCTTCTACGATCTCTTCCCAGCTCGCCGCCTCTACATCGGCGAGCAGCTCAGTAAAACCTTCGGTGAAGGTTTGAATGAACTCGTGGTCGATGGCTGAGACTTGCCCCGCTCGTTCGCGCTCGAACAGATCTTTCAAAATGCCTTTGATCGCGGCCACATCTCCATTCACACGCACGGGGAGATAGAGATCAGCCAGCGCCTGCCCTTTGCCCAACAGCGCGAAGGGCAGCTCCAGTGGATTGGGATAGTCCTGCGGGTTGGGATTGGTCACCCTCATCAGGCTGACTTCGGGGAGCGGGTTGACGGCAATAATCTTTGCGCCCTGATCTTTCGCCTTCTGCAGGGAGGTCAGCATGCGCGGATGGTTGGTGCCGGGGTTGTTGCCGAAGATAAAAATGAGTTCGCTACTCTCCATGTCTTCGAGAGTGGCTACGCCTTTGCCGATGCCAAGCGTCTCCGTCAGGGCGACTCCCGATGACTCGTGACACATGTTGGAACAGTCGGGGAGATTGTTGGTGCCATATTGACGGGCAAACAACTGCAGAAGAAAAGCGGGCTCATTGGTAGTTTTGCCCGAAGTATAGAAGGCAGCCTGATCAGGCGAATCGAGGCGGTTCAGCTCCTCCGCGATCAGGGTGAACGCTTCAGGCCAAGTGATCGGCTGGTAGTGGGTTGCGTTCGGCAGCCGCACCATGGGCGAGGTGAGACGGCCCTGCTGGTTCAGCCAATAGTCTGACTGGGCTGCCAGGTCCGCGATCGAATGTTGAGCGAAAAACTCGGCAGTGATGCGCTTCTTGGTGGACTCGTCAGAGACCGCCTTGGCGCCATTCTCGCAAAATTCGAAGATCTTGCGCTTCTTATCCGGGCTCGGCCAGGCGCAGCTCTGGCAATCGAATCCGGTCACGTGGTTGATCTTCAGAAAAGCTTCCGACGATCGAATCGGTCCCATCTCGCCGATGCCGTAGAGCATCGTGTTCCAGATCGCAGGTATGCCGGCTGCTTCCGCCGAAGCAGCCCCAACCCGCAGCTTACCCAGATCGAAGGGGTTTTGCGCTTGTAGAGCGATAACAGCGTTCGGATCAAGTTCCTTGGCTGGCTCTGCGCCGTCGCTACCCTCGGCCTGCTGGCGCGGGTCCTGCTTCGCCCGATAATGACCATCTCTGGATTGCTCGTCTCCCTGGATTACGTCTGTGCTGGGTGAGGTGCTCATTGGCTTTCTCCTTCTCGCTGCTACCGGAAGCGATCTATCCTTACACGAAACCTATCAGAAAAGTTCGACTGCGAAACAGCCCAGAAAGTGTCGAATTGCGCAGTTTTCCAAAATAATTGGACCTCGCAGAACCAAGTGGCCGCGCGCTGTATCCAAGGCGTACCGGTGAGTTGTGCCTTGCTCTTGCGCCGGTCGGTATACTGACAGCCTGTTCAGCGAGTGTTCGTATTGAGGAGGCGCGTCCATGAAGTGGTTTTCTAAGGCCCTGGTTATCGGCGCAACGTCCGCGATGTTCTCTGCTCCGATGCTGGGCTACCAGAACTTCATGGAAGTGAAACCCTCTCCGCAACAGGTGGCGTGGCAGGACCTGGAGTTCGGAGTGATCGTTCATTTCTCAACCAACACCTTCCTCGATCGTGAGTGGGGCGATGGTACGGCCAGCCCGGAAGTGTTCAACCCGACGCAGTTTGACCCGGATCAATGGATGCAGGCCATCAAGGCCAGCGGGGCTCAGTACGTGGTGCTGGTAGCCAAACATCACGACGGATTTTGTCTCTGGCCAACCAAGCAAACGGACTACAGCGTGAAGGCGAGCCCGTGGAAAGACGGCAAAGGAGATGTGGTCGGCGATGTCGCTCGCTCGGCGCGGAAGTATGGCCTGAAATTCGGAGTCTATCTTTCACCGTGGGACCGGCACGATCCGAGATATAACAATCCGGAGGCTTACGACAAGTATTACCTTTCCGAGTTAGAGGAGCTGGCGACGCATTACGGGGACCTGGTGGAGTTTTGGCTCGACGGAGCCGGGAGTGCCGGGCATGTGTATAACTTTCCCAAAATTATCGATACTTTGCGGACTTACCAGCCGAATACGATCGTCTTCGCGGATACCGGTTTGTTTGAGTATGGCGATGCGCGCTGGGTGGGTACGGAATCCGGGCGGGTGGATTACGAGAACTGGAATGTGATCGACCGTCACGGCTACCTGCGCTGGCGCCCGGTCGAGGCGGATACGCCGCTGCGTGAAATTCATTGGTTCTGGCATCCGCATGACGAGGCTTCGTTGAAGAGCCTGGACGATTTGACCGCTATCTATGAGCACACCGTCGGACGCGGCGCCCAATTGATGCTTGGTTTGGCACCCGACACACGTGGGTTACTGCCCGACTCCGATGTCGCCAGGCTCAAGGAGTTTGGTGCGACCATTCAGCGCTTGCAAGCGGGCAACCTCGCGCTGCATCACCTGGCGACGACTCCCGAAGCGGCGGCGGCTCTCGACGGGAATGTAGATACCTTCTGGTCCGCGCCGGTTGGTTCGCATCATTCCATACTCGAGATCGACCTGGGGAAACCGGCCAGCATCGACCGGGTAGTCACGATGGAATGGCTCAACGACGGCCAGCACGTGGAGAAATATGCTATCGAGGCCTGGATCGGCGACGAGTGGAAGAGCGTAGCTTCAGGTCAAGCTATTGGGCATGAAAAGATGGATCGCTTCCCGGCAGTGACCGCGAGCCGGATACGCCTCAACATCCTCTCCAGTTCGCAGGAGGCGCATATTCGGGAGTTTCAAATCTATAGCGATACCTCAAGGACTCCGTAAGTAGCGAACTGCCAGCCTTTATTGCGGAGGAGAAAATTCGAAGGGGCTGCGTCCCATGAGCGCTAACTTCAGCGATTCTCAGGCCGCTACTTCGTTCGAATTCGCTCAATACAAGCTGCCTAAAGCTCTTCCAAAGTCCCGAAGGGACAGCAGACTTTAGCCCAGGACGCTAGTCCTGGGTCGATCACGCAAGATGATTGAGTCCCCGCAGGGACGGCTGAAAATACCTCGCTGCTTGACCCTGGACAATCTTCAGTCGTCCCTACGGGACTTGTCGTGTCTCCAGACCTTAGCCCAGGACTGCGTCCTGGGCTAAGGTCAGCCGTCCCTGACGGGACTAGATACGTCCAGGGATGGTGGCTTGGTTGTTCTTCATGCCGGGAGGCGTTTTAGCAGGCTGCTCGCACTTCGGAACCAGGGGCGCTCCCGGCGGCGGAGGTAGTCCGGCATCGTTGGTTTCTTGTCCAGCACTTTCTGTGCCCATTCGCGGGCTTCGGCGTTGCGTCCCTCGGATGCCAGAAGATTGGCAAAATTCAGATAGGTCTCGGACGAGGTCGACGTGACAGTGGTACTGCGGAATAGCGCTTCGGCTTTTTCCTTTTGTCCCGTCTGCGCGTAAGCGTGGGCGAGCAATCCCGCCGCGCGGTAAAAGTCATAGTCCGGGTCTTCACGAACTGCTCGTTCCAGGTCAGGGATGGCCGCCGCGGCATCGCCTAACAGGATCGCGCAAACACCACGCCGATAAAAGGGATCGAGTGTGTCTGCACGAGCGGCAATGGCTTTGTCGAAGGCGGCTCGCGCCAACTGGAGCTTGCCGTCCTCCATATAGAGATCACCGAGTTCCTCGTAGTTCCCCGCTGATGGATTGTCGCGGACCGCGGTCTCAATCTCGCTGATGCGCTTGCGGCGTGGAAATACCTTAAAGGACTGCCGGAGCAGTCCCGCGTCGGGAAGCACCTCGATAACAATGTAGACCAGCGCACCCAGCGGTCCGAGAAAGAGAATGATGAAAATCCAAAACATATCCGGCCGGCGCCGGATGAAATGGATAATGGCGAATACCTGAAGCAGCAAGCCCCAGGGAAATAAAAGGTGACTCAGGAACCCCATGTGTGACTCATCCCTGCGTCAGGTTAACATTTGTACCCTCCTTGGCCCTTAGTCGATGGAGTGTCCCATCAGCCACAAAGTGACCATGACGCTTTCCATCGCCAGCACGAGAAACAGCAGGACCGCAGTAACCAACTCGCCGCGGGTCCATCGGATACGGCGTACCCTGCGCCTGCTGCCCTTATCCTGATGCTTCATCCTGGACACAAACTGGCCTCCCTGCCAAGAGCGGGCTCTCAGGACGGCGAACGTGCACCGTCCTGCAGCTTTGGGAAAGACGAGTTAGTTCCGGACCGGACTAGAAGTGGAAACCCACTTCAGCCGTAAACGCTCGTGGGGTCACGTAGTGAGTACCGCTGAACGTCGATAGGAAGTTATAGAGTGCATACTTGTTGGCGATATTGACGCCGGTGAGGCGCAAACTCCACTTGTATTTTTCTCCGTTGAAAAGGTTGTCGTCGCCGATGGCGGCGTCGAAGAGGTTGCGGGGCTGAATGCGTGGTGGATTTTTGTCGTCATTTTCCGTCCCCGGCGCTGGAACTTTCACCAGGCTTGACGTGAGTCCTGAGGCCGGGCACGGCGTGGGCAAGGGGTTCGTCGGGGTCGCTTTGACTCCGTCGCACACCAGGCCGGCTTCAAACTCCTGGTCCGCAGTCAGCCCACTGAGATCGACGCCCGGTTGCCCATTGGGCAAGGTCACCGAGGTTCCAGCGCACCCGCTGTTTGGATCGGTTACGTTGTAGCAGGGCACGGAGCCCGCGACCAGGCCACTGTCATAGCGCCAATTGAACGATATCCAGGGCCTTAGATATTTGCCTCCCGGCACCTGGTACTGCACGTGGGTCGTCTCGTTGAATCTCTCGTCATGGTCAATGCGGAAAGGATATCCCCCTTGCCCCACGGTTGCCCCAGCCCCTGCGGACTGTGGCGGAAAGAAGCGTGCCGCCACCGAAGACATGACCACGAACGCACTGATGTTGTGATAGTTGGGAACGTCCGCGCGCAGGGCGAAGCCTGGGATCTTGGAGTTATGCCAGTCGATGGGAAAGGTGATCGGCGTATTGCCCAGCACACTGAAGTCGAAGGCATTGTGGGTGTATTTCCAGATGTAGTCGCCGCTGAACACGAAATTCTTGCCCGCCGCCTGTTGGAAACCGGCATGGAACTCATTGCGGAAACCAGGTTGTAGCGTGCCAGATACTCCCGGCGTGCACAGCAGCAGCGGGGCCAGAACAGGATTGGAACATCCGGAACTGGAGAGCACCAGGTTTTCGTTGAAGGGCGATTCCAGTGTGCGCGCATACGAGACGCGGAGCACCGTGCTGGTCGGCTTAACGCTGTAAGCGACGCCCACCCGTGGCTCTGCCTGGCGCGCCGCGGTGAGACCGTTGTACAGGTCGCCGCGGATGCCGACGTTAAAGAGCCAATTCCCCGTCTTGATCTGGTCCTCAGCATACAGTGCCAGTTCCTTTACGTCGGTGTGACCGAAATAGCTGTAAAGGCCACCACCGCGCGTCAGATCGTAAGGGGTGAGCACTGAGTTATAAGTTCCCGTAGGATTCACCGCCGGATCATTCGATACCAGTCCAGCTGCGGCGCATTGCGTAGGGTCGGAAAATCCCGGTTGGGCAACGCCGTTGCCGTCGACGCAGGGCGAGTTGTAAGCGGGATCGACGACGCCGAGACTGTCGTTCTCACGCAGGAAAGTCTGCTGGTAGACGGCGCCGACCTTGATATTGTTCCTTCCCTTTACATAGGAGAAGTCCGTGCGCAGGCCGGCGTTGGTAAGCGTCCGGTATTGCGCGATAGACGAGGTTTGCAGATTGGGCGGACCCAGGTCGGCCAACGGGTTAGCACTGGGATAGTAGTTGTAGGCATCGCGGCGGACGTAGGCCCCAAAGTTGAGCACCGAATTTGCGCCGAGGATGCGGGTATAGGTGGGCGCGATATCGAAGGTTTCGATCTTGGACTTCTGGTCAGCATTGCCGACGTCGGCAAAGACCGGGTCGGGGCCGGCGCCGCCGCTGACGACGTTCGCCACGTTCAGGTTGTCGTAAGCGTTCGGGGTCTGGAACCAGGAGCGGCTGTAGTTCAGGTTCAGGTGAACGGAATCCACCTGGGTGAATTGATAGTCCACCCGGTCGAAGAGGTTTTCCTCATTCCCTTTGTCATGAAAGACGACGAACTCAGGTGGATCGAGGAAGCGTCCAGTATTCAGCCCGTCCGCTTCGACGAAATTGCCCCAGTTCTTCCCGCCATAGCCAAGGTCGAAACTTCCCGTGGCTGAGCCAAATGCTCCATAGGAGGCGGCCAGGTCTCCCGTTGGCTTGGTCAATCCTTGTCCCGATCGTGTGGTGGCCACGATCACCAGGCTGGTTTTCCCACCGTACTCCGCCGGAGGCGCGCCGGAGATTACTTCCAGAGATTGAATGGAGTTGGACGGAAGCTGGTTGGAGAACACCTTGCTCTGCTGGTCGGTGATGGGTTGACCGTCTACGGAAAATGAATTGGAAGCATGATCACCCAGACCGTGAAAGAGGCCGTTCGAGTCGGCGGCAACGCCGGGTGAGGCCAGCGTCACAAGAGAGCTAAGAGAAGACGACTGGCTTTCGAGGGGCAGCTTTTGGAACAGCCCCCGATCCACGTCGGTGTGAAAGGTGGGGTCGTTCTCCAGCAAATCCGCACCGCTTTCGACGGTTACGGTGGTGGACGCGCCGGAGACCTTCAGGGAAATCCCCACGCTGAGCGGTATCGTGGATCGCACATCGACATCTTGCGCCACGGCGCCAAAGCCAGTGGCTTTCGCGGAAAGATGGTAGGGGTTGAAGGGGAGATTGCTGAACTGATATCTTCCGCTGCTGTCTGTTTGCGTAGTGCGAAGATAGCCGCTGACCGGGTTCTCGATGGTAACCGTTGCTCCAGGAACGACGGCCGCGGAAGGGTCCGTCACCGCACCGCTAATGGATCCGGAGTTAGATTGTGCCTGGAGTGTCCAGGACATGGCTGAAAATACAAACACGAATAGTAACGAGAAAATGCTGCGCATAGGCGTGCGCATAGGTTGCCTCCTGAGATTCACTGATTTTTGAGAGAAAGCTGCTTACGAGTGAGCAGTGAGTACAGGCGGAGGCCGAGTGAAGAGGGAGAACACGAAGAAGAATTGCGTGCGTCTCGGCTGGAGCGCAGTCGAGACCCTGGCGGCGACGCGGACCGTGCGCGGCAGCAATTGAGGAGCAGCAGGCTGTACAACCAGGTGGGCGACATGGCAAAGCGCGCAGTCGGTCTGCACGGCTTGACCGTCTGCATGAATGTGCCCGGCCTGTACGATCCCGCTGACGGTGATGAGTGCGCAGCAAAGAAAGCAGAGCACCACCCATAGCGAGCGACGTGTTGTTAGATTACGGTTGCGCCCTGGCATAAGGGCCTCCCTCGATCCAGCGTGGTTGCGTTCGACGTTGCTCTAAAGCGAAGTTCTACGCGAAAGCAAGGTCCACAGGCGGAGGCCGGGTGAAGAGGGAAAAGATGAAAAAGCATTTGGGGCGAATCGGTAGAGCCGGGTCTGATACCGCCGCTACGACATATACGGTATGCGGCAAAGACTGCGGAATAGCTGGCTGAACGACAACGTGGGCAGTGTGGCAAAGGGCGCAATCAGTCTGAGCTAGCTGACCGTCGCCATGCGTGTGCCCAACCTGCACGATCCCTGCGCAGACGATGAGTGCGCAGCAGAGGAAGCCAAGCGCCGCCCAGAGTGACGGACGTGATCTCTGATTGAGGCGCCAGCTTAGCATTGTTAGTGAGTATAAACCACGGACATGGCGAGATGGCAGGCATATAGGTTAAGTCCCGAAGGAACGATTGAACCTCAAACCTCGTCCAAATTAGGTCAGCAGCTTCTGGCAGGATTTCGACTACGCCACTACGGTCGTTGGTGATGGACGGGTGCCCCATGTTCGCCCCAGCGTACATGGGCCGAAAACGGGTTCTTCCATAGAGCAACAGCATTCGGAGGGGCTGCGCCCCGTCATCTTCGGCCCATGTACGCTCAGGCGAACATGGGGCACCCGTCCAGGGAACAGGGCTCTGTTCCTTGCTCCGCCTCGGCGACGCCGATGAACTCCACCAAGGGACTCATTGTGCAATGTGTGGGCTGCTACTTCAAACTATGGGCGTGGCAAAATGGTTTGGCTTACGGAGGGTGAGGGATGGCGGAGCGGAGACCCGCGTTAGCGAACGTTACTCCCGCGATTTTACGTTACTGCCTGGCGGTGGGATCTGTTGCCTTGGGTACTTTGGCTGCATTTCTTCTGGACCGCTATCACTTTCGCGGCGTGGAGTACCCGCTTTTCCTGTTTGCCATTGCGGTGACCGTCTGGTATGCCGGCGTGGGACCCGCGATTCTCGCAGTGGTTCTTTCGAGCCTTTCGTTCAACTATTTGTTTACCGAACCTCGATTCAGTCTCTATGTGGCAAGTGCCGATGTCCCGTACTACCTAATTTTCATTCTGTTCGCTTTGCTTCTCACCTGGTTTAGCGCAGTCCGACGGCGGGTGGAGCAGCAGCTCCTTGAATCGCGAGATACGCTGCAGCGAGAGATCGTGGTGCGGACGCAACAGGCCAGCCTGCTCAATCTTACCCACGACACTATCTTCGTCCGCGACATGAACGACATCATCACCTACTGGAACCGGGGTGCGGCCGAGTTATTCGGGTGGACGGAGGAACAGGCGATCGGAAAGCACAGCAACCAGCTTTTGCAAACCGATTTTCCGGTGTCGGTGGACGAGGTTCACCAGGAACTGCTACGCACCGGCCGGTGGGAAGGCGAGTTGCGGAAAACGAAGGCTGATGGATCCCGAGTATTCGTGGCCAGCCGGTGGTCTCTGCGTCAGGATGAGCAGGGGCATCCGGTCGCGATTCTGGAAACGAACAACGACATCAGCGACCGCAAGCATCGGGAAGAGGAGATTCGCAAGCTCAACCAGGAGCTGGAAAAGAGAAGCGCCGATCTGGAAGCCAGCAACAAGGAACTGGAAGCCTTTGCTTACTCCGTCTCGCACGACCTGCGAGCGCCACTTCGCCACATGGTGGGATATACAGAATTGCTGCAGAAGAACATCGCCTCGGCGGTGGATGAGAAGAGTCTCCGCTACATGAAAACCATCCTCGATGCGGCGAAGCGGATGGGCGCCCTGATCGACGACCTGCTGGCCTTTTCGAGGATCGCCCGCGCAGAGACTCGCCAGCGGCCGGTCAACCTGGAAGAGCTGGTCAAGGAGGTGCTCCTGGACCAGCAGCGCGAGACCGAGGGCCGCGAGATTGCCTGGAATGTCGGAGTCCTGCCAGAGACGTTTGGCGACCGCGCCATGTTGAGGCTGGTACTGGTTAACCTGATCGCCAACGCGGTCAAATTCTCCCGGACCCGCCCACGCGCGGAGATCGAAATAGGCTCTCTGGAGAAGGACGGGGCCATGGTAGTGTTTGTGAGGGACAACGGGGTTGGTTTCGATATGAAGTATGCGCACAAGTTGTTTGGTGTATTCCAACGTCTGCACCAGACCGGAACGTTCGAAGGCACCGGCATAGGTCTGGCGACCGTGCAACGCATTATCCATCGCCACGGTGGGAGTGTTTGGGCCGAGGGCGTAGTAGATGGGGGCGCAACCTTTTCTTTCTCACTTCCCGGCTATCGGAGATAAGCACGCATGGATACGTTTGGACGGATTTTGATGGTCGAGGACGACCCGCAGGACGTGGAGCTTACGCTGACGGCTTTGTCGGAATACAACCTGGCCAACGAGGTCGTTGTTACCGGCGATGGAGAGGAAGCCCTGGACTACCTTTATTGCCGGGGAAAGTTCCAGGCGCGCAACAGTGAAAACCCTGCGGTTTTGCTGCTGGATCTGAAGCTGCCCAAAGTGGACGGTCTGGAAGTGCTGCAGCAGATCAAGGCGGACGAGAAGCTGCGGATGATTCCAGTGGTGGTGCTGACCTCTTCCCGGGAAGAGCGAGACATGATAGCCAGCTACAAGCTCGGTGTAAACGCCTACGTCGTAAAACCAGTCGATTTCCACGAATTTGTTAACGCTATCAAAGAACTGGGGGTATTCTGGGCGGTCATTAACGAGCCGCCCCCCGGGAGCGTAAGAAAGAGATAGCCAATTCCGGAATCTACGCATCAGAAAGCTGTGAAATCCAACCTGAAGATTCTGTACCTTGAAGACGACCCCAAGGACGCAGACCTCGTTCTGGCTATGCTCGAGGCAGAGGGTGTCACGTGCCGGGTGACCCTGGTAGAAACCAAGGCCGCCTTTGTGACCGGGCTCGATCAGGAAGGGATCGACCTGATACTGGCGGACTACAGCCTCCCCACCTTTGACGGCCTCTCCGCATTGAAAATCGCGGTTGAAAAGCGCCCCGAAACACCGTTTATCTTTGTTTCCGGCGCCATGGGCGAGGAAGTGGCGATCGAAGCTCTCAAAATCGGCGCGACGGACTACGTCTTGAAGACCCGGCTGTCGCGGATCTTACCCGCGGTACAGAGGGCGCTGCGCGAAGGCCAAGCGCGCGTCGAGCGGTCTGCCGCAGAAGAAGCATTGCGCCGGAGCGAGGCTTACCTGGCCGAAGGGCAACGCTTGAGCCATACGGGCAGCTTTGGCTGGAACGTGCGGAGCGGAGAAAACTACTGGTCAGAAGAAACCTTTCGCATTTTTGAGTTTGATCGAGCAACAAAGGCGAACGTGAGTTTGGTTTTTGAGCGGGTCCATCCGGACGATGCGGACGCGGTGAGAAAAGTTATCGAGCGGGCTGCCCGGGATGGCAAAGACTTTGAACATCAGTACCGGCTGCTGATGCCGGATGGGTCGATCAAGTACGTCCACGTGGTGGCACACGCCCTGGCGGGTGGAAGCGCAGGGCTCGAATTTACGGGCGCGGTGATGGATGAGACTGCAGCGAAGCAAGCCGAGGAGGCCCTGCGCCTCAGCGAGGAACAATGGCGGGATGTTTTTGAAAACAACCCGATCATGTACTTCATGGTGGATGCTGCCGGCAAGATCATGGCGGTGAATTCCTTTGGCGCCGAGCAGCTTGGCTGCAGCGTCGACGAACTACTGGGGCAGCCGGTGCTGCAGGTGTTCTATGGTGCAGATCGGGATGCGGTGAAGGCCACCCTCACCGCATCCCTGGAGCAAATCGGGCGGGGCAGCAGTTGGGAGTTCCGCTGTGTGCGCAAGAACGGCACCGTGCTCCGTGTTCGCGGGTCGGCGAAAGCGGTGGCGCGCGTGAACGGTCCCATTCTTTTGATCGCCTGTGAGGATATCACCGAGCAAAGGCGCGCTGAAGAGGCTCTGTTCCAGGCAGGACTGGAAGCGCGGGTCAGCGAACGCGTACGTATCGCACGCGAAGTGCATGACACGGTTTTGCAGAGCTTCCACGGATTGATCCTACGTTTTCAAGTGGCGCGTGACATGCTGCCGCTCCAGCCCGAAGAAGCGATGCAAGCTCTCGATGGGGCCCTCAGTATGGCGGATGAGGCAATCACGGAAAGCCGGGAGGCGATTCAGGACCTACGCTCTGAGCCGACCGAACCGGTGGATCTTGCACACTTGTTGACGGCTATCGGGGAAGAATTGGCGGAGTCTCAGGATCTGGATCCGCCAGCGTTTTCTATAACAGTGGAGGGCGATCGCCGTGCTTTGGTCCCGGTGCTGCAAGATGAGATTTATCGCATCGGCCGTGAGTTGCTCCGGAATGCTTTCCGGCATTCCGGAGCGCGCCACGTTGACGCCGAAATTTTGTTCGATGAGCAACTGCTTCGCTTACGTATCCGGGATGACGGGAGAGGGATCGATCCACAGGTGCTGGAAGACGGCGGCCGTGCCGGACATTGGGGGCTGATCGGGATCCGGGAACGTGCCAGGCGCATGACGGCGCAATTGGATTTCTGGAGCGAAGCCGGTGCGGGTACAGAAGTGCAACTGACCCTTCCCGGCTCGGTTGCATACGAACGGCCTGCCACGCATCTGAATCTCGGCGAAACAGACGACACACGGTGACGGAAGCGCCGTTTAACTGGTAACTTTGGCTTGTTCGGTAGCCATGACGGTTCGCACCATGCCTCGATTTCTTTCGAGGATCGACTCGCCCTCGTCGCAGCGAACACCCGCGTCCACCATGATCAGCATACCGTCTGCTCCGATTTCGCGGTCCAATAAACCAATCGTGGCCGGCGCCACTCCAATCGCATGAAGGGTATCGGTGAGATCGACCTCTGTGTAGGGGGTAGTCTCTCTGGTCGTGGCCGCTTTGTCCTGTGTGCTGGATAGGTCGGCGCCCTGGCTGTGAAGATCATGCTCGAAGCTGTGGCGAAACTTCCACCAGATGCTATGTTTTCCCTCAAGGTCACAGGGCGTGGTCCTGGTTTGTTCGAGCTTTCCCTGTTTTGATAAAGCGACACCGATTTGCCCGGCAGAAAATCCAGCGAGTTTGAGATCGGCAATCGCATCACGAGCAGAAACCTCGTCAAAAAACAACGCGGCTACCAAGTCCGCCGGATTGGTTTTCAGTAACTGTCCTTGTTCATTCCACATAAGCGACTCCCTTTGGAGAGAGCCTAAGGAGCCGCAGACCAAACACTAAGGACGCGTTTGTTGAATAGCCGACGAGTTCCGAAGGCACGAATCTCTATTGTTGAGATGCTTACCGGGTGGCTGGGATGTCCAGAGGAGCCCTGTCGGGCATGGTGTTATGGGAAACGACTCAACTCTATTAGCAAAAGCGATCGCAGGGCTGCGCCTATCATTTTAGGCCCATGTACGCTTGGGCGAACATGGGCACCCGTCCGATTCCCTTCAGATTTTGCAACTCATGGAACAGCGGAAGCGGTGCCCGCGGCGGTAACGGCGCTGAGCGGAATAGCTAACGTGCCCGTTAGGTTAGCATTCAGGTCGTAGACCCCGCCTCTCAGAGAAATGGCGTTCTCTGGGCCGTCGATCTGGAGATAAAGGTTGACGCCGTTGGCCTGGACGAGGGCGTAGCGCGCGTCGTCGAGATTAAGGTTGACCTGCCTCAGGATCCAATTAAGCGGATTGCCCGCGCGGTTGTAGACCATCAGCCCGGCTTCCACCCTGACATGGTGTTCGCCGTCTGAACCCGGCTCAAATTGCAAGCTGCGCGCGGGAATCATCAGGTCTACGGAATAGCGGGTGAGCGCTCCGTTCAGGTTGGCATTGTCTCCACCTTGGCTTGCACCGGAGGTTCTTGGCGGAGCATTGCTGCGCGTCACCCTCAGGGTCAGAGGAATCTGTGTCGATTCCGGCCGGCCGGGGCGCAGAAAGGGAGACAGCAGATCCTCTCGGGGTCCCGGCTTGACGGCCGGCGCCGGCGTGCTTTTGGCTTCATCGGCGTAGTATCCACGGCGGTAGTCAAGCTGGTATCCGGAACGGTCGAGTGCTACCTGTATCTTCCTGTATTTGCCATCGGTGGCGGGGTTCGTCGAGGTATAGGTCAGGGTGTAGAAATTCGATCCATGTCCGGCGACGCGGTCCAGTGCATCGGTCAAACTGTTGGAACCGTAGATGGCCGTGCCGCCCGTTTGTTTCGCGATTAGATCCATGGCTGCGTGGTTGGCGTTCCGCTCTTGCACTCCGGCCTGGGGCCTGGATAATTGCGATTGCGTTACCAAGCGGGCGTCGGCGCCAGCGTTGTAAGGCGAGTCCACGGTCACGCCCTCAGCGCCCACGGGATAAATGGCCACCTGGGCCGAGGCGAGCAAGGCGTCCGTCTTGCGTAGTTCGTCCTGGTGATCGCTTTGCGCGCCAAAAGGCTGTGCCATCGATGGATCAGGGAAAATGACAACGGGGAAGGCTGCCGAGAACCACGCTACGTTCTTGCGGCCCGGAAATGCAGCGAGATAGGCGGCAAGCTGCTGTAGAGCGTCGAGTGTCAGCCGGATGCGCGCGTCGGTCCGGATCGAACCTTGCTCAGCGGCAAACTGCTGCATCTGAGCCGCTGCTTGAGGGGCGTACTCCATCAAGGCAGCCTCTGTCTCCTGGGTGGAGGCAGTTTCGGCATCCGACTCCAGCAAGGGCGAGGCCTGGCCCTTCTTTCCCTGGTTGAGCGCCGCCGCCAGTAGTACGGGATCGTCGGTAAAACTTTGGATCAAGCGCAGCTGCGTTCCGAGGGTGAAGATGGCAATTCTGCGGCCTGGTTCCGGCTTCTTGAGGTACTTGAGCACTTGCGCGTGCACGCGACGCTGGTCGTCAAGCGGCGTGTTCAGAGAATCGATTACCAAAACGGTTACAGAATCTACCGGCTTCACTCGCGGTTTGTTGGTGAATACGTTTGGCGGTAGATCGGGCGCATTTACCTGGACTGTCTGCGCTCCGGTGTGTTCCTCGAAGTAGTGGATAGTCTGCGGGTGTCCATCTTCTGTTAGCTGGAAGTCCTGCGGGTGAAGGCCAGTCAACGGCTGATGCTTCTTACCTGTAACGACCACGTCGACAACGACAATGCGCGCAGTTGTCTTGAAGACGTTGTTCCCTGGAGCGGCAGTCTGGCTGCGGACCAGGACGGTCACCCCGCCCAGCAGAAGCAGCAACGCCAGGGCCGAGCAGGAGCGCTGAAGCACCGGATTTCCCCTTAGATTGCGACCTCCGAAGGCTACAGAACTCGGGGGAGACTGACAAGTGTCGGACGGGGACTGAGGTTTTGAGGATCGAGTCCCGAAGGGGACGGCTGAAAATGGGGCGCGCCCTGATCCTGGACAATCCTCAGCAGATTGGGGTAGCAAACTTGGTGGAATTCCTCGGCGTCGCGGCGGTGGAGCAAAGAACGAAGCCCTCCTCCCTGGACGGGTGGGCGGATTCAAGGACCAAGTGCCCCATGTTCGCCTAAGCGTACATGGGCCGAAGATGACGGGGCGCAGCCCCTCCGAACGAAAAGACCACGGGCGAGAGCAAGAGTGTCGGCACAGGGAGTGAAAGCATTGGAAGAACCCTTTTTCGGCCCATGTACGCTCAGGCGAACATGGGGCACCCGTCCAGAACCAACGACCGTAGTGGTGAGTCGAGTCCCGCCAGAAACTCGACCTATTCTAAAGAGGTTAGAAGGTCAACCGCCCCCTGCGGGGCTTGCTTCCTAGATCATGGCTCTAGTTGGACAGTTAGGCGCGCAGGTAGGGCTTTAGATAGATGTCCAGGTGTTGGCTGATTTCTTCGGGGCTCATGGTCTTGCGGTGCTGGGTGTCAGCTCCCGGGGCGGGCGGCGCCACACGTGTTGTAGTGCCGGGACGAAAGACGCGGCGGGCTATTAAAACGTCCACATCACTTTGTGGAAACATGGAACTGGCGGCTTCGATACGCCCGAATTGATCGAAGGCGTCGCGGGGCTTACCGGCGTGGTAGGAGTCATACGCAGAGGCATAGAGATCGGCAAGGCTAACGAATGGGCAATGACCCACGAAGCCTCGCTCCATCTCGGTGATCATGGTGGTCACGCCCTTTCCGGAGAAACACTGCAACTGGTTGTTGGTGCGCTTCCTGATCTCCGTTACCCGTGCAAGAGGATCGCCGGCCTCATCTTTTACATAGCGAAAGGTGGGAATGGTGTTGAACATTTCAACGATCAAATCGACGCTGAAGTCTCCCCCGGTCTGGGCGAACAGGGGCAAGGAGGTTACCTTGCCCAGCCGCTGATAGTACGACAGCACTTCTGAAGCCGCGGTCACGCCGGGTGGGGCGATACAGATGATGGCATCCGCACCAAGCTTCTCCGCTTGCCTGGCGTAGCGTTCCGTTTCGTTGAAGTCCGCGGTGCGGCTCTGCACACCAATCACGATCGCCGTGGCGCCGCCCCGTGCGGCAGAGATAAGGGTCTCTGCACCGCGCATTCTTTCTTCTTCGGTCAAAGTTGTCCAGCCACTAGCTATCTGCGGCCAGGCCAAACCGTGCACTCCGCCGCGCCTGCAGAATTGCACCTGCGCGGCGAGGCCCTCGTCATCTATCTGATTTTGTGCGTTGACCGGAGTAAAGCCTATGGGGAAAACGCCCGCCAATCGCCTGGGCGCGGCCTGCGCGGAAGCCAACTGCGGAAGAGCCAACGCGGCCGCTCCCAGCGAGAGAGCCCCGATGAATTGCCTTCGATCCAAACCTGCCATCGTTGTCATCGTTCCTCCTTCTTCGCGGTCATTTGAAGAAAATCAGCCTTGCCTTTGCTTCGACGGCGGCTGCATCCACGCCCGGAATCGACTTGAGGTCGGCCAGGCTTTTGAATTTCTGCGTGCTCCGCCGGGCAACGATGGCCTGCGCCGTGGATGGCGAAACATGGAGCACGATCTGCAGTTCGTCCGCATCCGCGGTGTTTACATCGATCGTGGTCATGGTCCGGTGGAGATAGTCCATGACGTCGGCCAATTGCTCATCCGTGCCTGTGGCGCCACGATCCATCATGGTCTGCACGGTGTCGTGCCAGGCGTCATAGCTCATAGGCGTGTCCATGACAATTTGCAGATTGTGGCACTTGGCGCACACAGTTTTGAGCGACCGGCTCTCTCTCGCTAAGTCGATAGCCGAGGATCCGCTGTCGCTTGCCCAGGAAACGGCAACCGGACTTGCCACCAGCATGAGCGCGTACACAGCCAGGAATGGCCTGCGCCTTGCACGACTGGCCGCTTCCCTACTCATGTGTGGATTTGGCACGGACCGCGCTTACACCGGTCAGCGTAATCGGTGCACTTCCCGGCATCGGTGTCACATGGGGGCCGACTCCTAACTGTTCCGCAGTCTGGTAATCGCCGTATCCGTTGGCAAACTGGTTTGAGACGCGCTGCGCGTGTCCGTTGTCGAAGGTGATGTCCAGCAATTTTTCGCTGTACATGGTTCGTCCGTATTCGTCCTTCATTTGCCCGACAATTTTATGGGTCTTCACGTCGATGATGTCGCCCGAAGACGCATAGGCATACTTGCCGTCCAGTCCGAAGGTGATCCAGTAAGTACCGGCGGGAGTGTCGATCGAGCCGATCTCCTTAGGGTCGTCGGTATTCGAGAAGATATGGATCTTTTTGAAGATACCGTCGGCCAGCCAGATTTCCTTTTCATCCGGGGTCAACGCGATGCCGTGGCTGGGGCAGCCATGTGGCATGTGTGGACGCGGGGTCGTATTCCACTTCGATTTCCAGTCAACGCTCGTGACTTCGACCGATTTAATAACTCGCCCGGTGGCAACATCCGCAATGAGGAAGCCCAGAAAGTTATTGTTGTTGGCGTAGATCCGGGTGGAATCTTTATTGAGCACAAAGACGCGCACGTTATCGGGAAAACGAATGGTCTTAATCACCTTGCGCGACTTGACGTCGGAGATCGTCATGACCTTGTTATTCGGCGACATGAAGGCCGTCTTACCGTCCGCGCTCAGGTTCAGATTGTGCGAGTTCGGACTCTCCGGTGCTTCGAGCTTACCGATCAGCCTGCCGGTGTGGGCATCGACTTCGTACCAATAGTCTTGCAGGTCGCCGCCTACCACCACGATTTTTCCGTCCGGAGTCACCTGGGGACGTTCACAGCATTTGCCGTCGAACGTGACTGACCAGACCATCTTGTCGGTCCCCATGTCGATGGCACCCAACCGGCCACGTGCGGCAACGTAGATCAGGTTGGTAACGGGACTTGCGGCTACACCGGACACCTGTTCGGGGCTCATGCTGGCGGCATATTCCCAGGTGGGAACGCGCTTTACGAAACGGTAGTTATCGTTAGCGTCGAGCACCACGATGCCCACGCCATTCAGCCAGCCGGCGCGCTCGAGCGAACCCGGCACCAGTACATAGATGAGGTGCCGGCCGCGAGGACGAAAGGAATCATTCGGTTTGCTGGGCGCCTGGGCCGCCGCGGTAAGAGCGAAGGCGAAGACGCCGGCAAGAATTGAGGAAACACAGCGGGCGATAGCCATAGTTGTTTTTGTCACCGTGATATACCTCACCCATTTCCGTTAGTGCAGCACAGAGAAAGCGCCGAGCAGTGCATAGACAACGGAAAAGCCGCCAACCGCGATGCTGACCCACATGAAAGCGGGCAGATTGATGACCACGGAAATGGAGGCCAGAACAATCGCGATCTGCAGGCCGCCGCTGGCTATTTCCAGTATGTGATTGCGATGCATGGCGTGGTCGCGCTCGTGCTCCTGCTCGTGAGCCTTTTCGCTGAGCTGTTCCATGCCATCAGCGCCTGGTTCCGAACGCATCCGTTCCGCATTCGCCCGGGCATCGGCAATGCTCTTTTGCATCTTCGGATCAGCGGCTGTCGGTAAGCTCTCCAGGAGGTCCGCCTGCGCGATCAAAATGGTCCGACGGACAGACTTTGCCTGATATTGAGCCCAGGTGTCGCTGGCGGCGATGTGATTGGTCAGATAATCCGTCGCCGCGTCCTTGGCCACAAATTCGGTGATGGCCAGGACGGCGGCCATGATGCCGATGATGATGGCGGCCCGGGTGTGGGATGAGCTGCCGCCGTGTTCATGGGCCGCGTGCTCCAGGTGTTCCTGCGCGTGCTCAAATTGTTCGCTCATTAAGCTTGACTCCTGGGTGCTGATTACAGACCGCTAATGATGGCATGAACAAGCAAGATGTTTCCATCTAGTTTGTTTGCGTGGATCCATAATCTGCAGGTTGGGGTGCGGACCCACGGATCTGCTCAACGAATTTGGGCACTTCCCTTTCGATCAAATCGGCACGCTTCCCTTGTATGTAATGGGTGCTGCCTCGGGCGATGATTCTGCGGCTGCGGGTGGACAGCTGCTTCAGATCTTCCTGCATCTGGTTCCAGGCCATCACCACATCTTTCGGTTCGGACTTGACGGTGCGGGCCGGATCCTGAGAAAAGATGAGAATGGGCAACGCGCCGTACGGACCGGTGTGGACCGTCTCCTCACCGGACCGATCGAAACTCTCCAGCTCGGCCGCGACAGCCGCGGAGCGATCATGGCATTGATCCTCGGCCTGGAGCCTGGCAGCGTGAGGATCGAATCCCGGCAAATTGCCAGAACATTCGCCCAGGAAGCGTGGAATGCCGAGCGCAAATGTGGCCTGTCTCCGTAGGCTCTGAATCCATGAGGGTGATCGCGGGTTGCCGTCCGCCTGAAACGCCGGGTTGCGATTCTGCAGCGGGGTGGAGGCATCTACGAAAACCAATCCTGCGACGTTCTCCGGATAACGTGTCGCGTAGTCTCGCATGTAGATCCCTGCAATCGAGTGGCCCATGAGGACGACCGGGCCAGTGATCTGGGCCGCGGCCAGTAGCCCATGCAGTTCCGCGGCGATATGATCGGCATCGCGGGGAGGCGGCAGGGCGTCGCTCCAGCCGAAGCCGGCTCGATCATAAGAGCAGACGCGTGTGGTCCTTGCGAGGGCTGGCTGCACACGGCCCCAGATGAGCCCGTCGTTGCCCAGCCCGGCATCCAGCACGATCACCGGCGAACCGCTCCCGCTGCAATCGATGCGCATCGCGTGGCCGTTCACCATAAGGATCTGCCCTGGCGGCGCGTGGCGAAAGCGATAGAGCATAATCGCGTTGAATCCACTACTGCCGGCTACTACAGCTGCAGCCAATGCCAGCAGGGAGAGAACGAGACCTTCTGTGAGTTTGCGCCAACGGAGATAATTCCCGCTGATGACGGAGACTAGCCGGCGGCCCGCAAGCCACGCTATCGCGATCCCGATGAACACAAACAAGAGCGACACCAGAACTCCCCCAGAGGAGAAAAACCCAGGCTACTTGGCCTGCATCGCCGCTTCGACTTCCTCCGGCGTGTGGGCGAGTTTTTCGGCAAAATCAATGAGCTTTCCGTCCGCGTTGACATAGAAAGTATCTTCGATGCGCACGCCGATCTTCTCTTCGGGAATGTAGATACCCGGCTCGATGGTGAACACGGAACCGATCTCGAAGGGTTTGTCGTAGTCATAGGGATCGTGTACATCGATGCCGACGGAGTGCCCAAGGGTGTGGAGGAAGTACTTACCGAGGGGATCGCCCTGCAGGTCTTTGCCGTGGGTGTTGATGTAGTCGAAGGCTACTTTGTCGAGCGATATTTTGTCGGCGTCAGCCCCACGATGGTCAATCGAGCCCATCTTCGATTTGCCGGCAACAAAGGCATCCCGTGCCGCCTGCTGGGCGCCGAGCACAATGTTATAGATCTCTTTCTGCGCGGGCGGTAAAGTGGCCATCGACCGGCATGGTTCTGGTCAGGTCGCTGGCGTACATCGAGTATTCGCCGGCCGCATCGATCACTACCACTTCGCCCGCAGCCATGAACTTGCCATTTTCTGCGTAGTGAAGGGTGGTGGAGTTGATGCCCGAGCCGACGATGGAGGGATAACTGGCGCGTTCGCATCCCTCGGCCAACATGGTGCCGACTTCGACGCCGGCAACGGTTCTCTCGCGCACTCCGGGCTTGATGGCGCGCATGCCGGCAAGCTGGGACGCGATCGAAGCGTCGGTTGCTTTCTGAATGAGCGCGATCTCGGCCGGACTCTTCACCATTCGCAACTGGGTGGTGAGCGGAGCGGACGTCATGGGTTGGAGGCGTGGCGTCCGTGCCCATCACGGTGGAAGTAAAGGCGAGCGTTGCGGTTGCGACGTCCATGTCCTGCTGGGTCCATATTTCCTTGCGCGGCGCAGATCTTCGGCCAGATAGCCGCCATAGACGGTGGGTAAGGCGGAGAGAGCCATCACCTCATCGACGCCCAGCATTTCTCGGGCACCCGGGGTGGCGGCGTCGGTCTTCACCCCGGTGTACTTTTCGCGGACGGGATTGCGCATGGGCAGAAATAAGATCTCGCGGTAGGCGTGGGCCGGGACGACCGTTCCCAGGCGCGTGATGGCGGCCGGGCCATCGCCGATAAGCAGCAGCGCGCCCCCCGGTTCGTTGGAGCCGGTCAGGTAAAAGAAATCCTCGTCCTGCCGGTAATCCTGGTACTCCATGGGCGGCTCGTGCGCGGCAACAATCAGGGCTGAACCGCCGTGCAGTCATGCTGCGAGTTTTACTCGCCGCTGCCGGTACTCAGCTTTGGGCACAGAATCGAGTGCGTGGGCCATTTGTGCCGCCATCAGGAGCACAAGAGGGTCATCTTGCCGCGCATCAGTCTTCTCCGGAATTGACATCAGTGTAACGTTAGCGTCGCTCACGGAGGGCGGCGAGGTTCATGCCCATGAGGAGACGTTCTTTTCCGTTCAGCATGCTCAGGGACATGTTCGGCACGTCTCGGATGATCATTCATCAAAAGCCGATCTCATAAGGATGGCCCGAGCCGCCGGCATGTTGCCGACTCAAGCCAACAGAGGGCTTGAATGGGGCATCCGGGTCATTGGTGGCCCGGTACGGGACTTTATTTTTTGCTTCGAATAAACTCTCCGGTTGCCTGCCTCTGGCGCCGTCTTGATTGCTGTTCTTTTTCGCCCTCCTGGCCTGCGGTGCCGAGGCATCGTCCCAAGCCTGATTTTATTGGCTACAGACTGCATCTCCAGGGGCGAGATGATACTGACATTTCAGAAAAGACTATTTCCTTTGATTGGAAAATGTAATATAAAGCTTTGTGCAGAAGCACTGAAGCACGGGAGCACCCTTGCGGGCAAAGCCGGGAAATCGCGGAATCAAGCGTATCGATCTTGCGTACGTGCAATTGGCGTCGAGCGAGAATGCACGCGATGTTAACCGGGATATTGTTCTGGAGATTATCCGCTCGCGGCAGCCGATTGCCCGCGCCGATCTGGCGCGCGTGTCCGGCCTGCAGCCCAGTACCATTTCCGCGATCGTGGAGCAGCTTCATGGAAGAGAAATGGGTGACCGAGGGCGCCATCGCCCGCCGGCCGCGCGGGCGCCGGCCTACACTTCTTTCCCTCAACGATGACCTGGTGATCCTGGCGGCGGACATCCGGCCCCAGCAGGCTATCGTGGCATTGATCGACCTCAATGGACGGTTTCTCGCGCGCGAAGTTGTTCCCCTGGTTTCGGATCCTAAACGGGCGATCCTGAAGATCATCGACTGCATGGAATCCATGCGCACCAAGCACGCGGATCGTTCCTTCGAAGGAGTCGGTCTCAGCATGCCGGGCAGGGTCGACCCGGAGATCCCAGCGCCTGATCCTTGCCCCCAATCTCAAGTGGGGCAACTACGACGTGAAGAGCCTGGTCGAAGAAACGATGCAGCTGCAGGTGGAGTTAGCGAATGCGGCGAATGCGAGCTTGCTCTCTGAGTTGTGGTCGGGAAAACTCGATGGGGTGCGTGATGCAGTGCTGGTGACCGTCTCCGAAGGGCTGGGCGCGGCCATTCTGGCGAATGGCCAGATCATTACCAGCCGCAGCGGCCTTGCGGGAGAATTTGGCCACAGTCCGATCGACCCGACCGGGCCCCAATGCGGCTGCGGACAGCTGGGCTGCTGGGAGGTCTTCGCGTCATCGACCGCGGCGCTGCGTTATTACGCGGAGATAGCGGGCAAGAAGCGACCGGTCACCATCCACGATCTGCTGCGCATGGCCGAAGAAGGAGACACCGCGGCAACGACCGCTTTGACCCGCCAGGTTACCTGGCTTGGCCGTGGCTTGCGGCTGATTACCGCTTCGCTTGCTCCCGAAGTGATCCTGATCACCGGCGACATTACCTCGTCGTGGTCCCGCTTTGGCCCGATGGTTCAGGCGGAGATGGAAAAGACGATGCTGGCCGGGCCAGCACCACGCCTGGGCATCACGAACGATGGAGAGCTGTCGCGGCTTCACGGTGCGGCTGCCGTGGTTCTGCAGCGTCACTCCGGATACCATCGCTCTGCCCCGGCCATTGAGGAAAAGCGGCGCAAGCGTGCTACTGCCTGAACTGGATTGCCTACTTTGAGAGGTTCATTGCGATGAAGATTATCAAATCAACAGTTGTCTCGGTCGTAGCTCTGCTTTCCACAACGTTGTCGCTGGCGCAAACTGTAAGTCATCGGCCATCCATTGGTGGAATTTCGCATATCAGCGTGTATAGCTCCGACCCGGCTAAGACGGAGCACTTTTATGTTCACGATCTCGGTGGGTTAAAGCGAGAAGATCCGGAGAATTCCGCGGGTGTCCGGTACTACTTCAGCCCCATACAGTTTGTGGAAGTGCTGCCATTGCCGGCTGGAAACAGTTCCATCAACCGGCTGGACCATGTGGCGTTCAACACGGTCAACGCCGATGGGCTGAGAAAGTATCTCGGCGAGCATGGCATCACGGTGCCGAGTAAAGTGGAGAAGGCCAGCGATGGCAGCCAATGGTTTGACGTGAGCGATCCTGAGGGCAACAAGGTGCAGTTTGTGCAGCCGCCTGCCAAACCGGCTGCAGTGCCTGCCAACCCGCTCAGCAATCACATCATCCACGTTGGATACATCGTGCATAACCCTGACATAGAAAATGCTTTCTTCCGGGAGACCCTGGGCTTCCGCCCTTACTGGCACGGCGGCCGGAACGGCAAGACCGACTGGATTTCGCAGCAGGTGCCCAACGGCACGGACTGGCTGGAGTACATGGTGGTGAGCGGCCCTGAGACCAAGGGGATACCACCCACCATGTCGCAGGACACCGCCGGCGTGCTGAACCACTTCTCTCTTGGAGTTTTCAACATGGAGAAGACGGTGAATCTGCTTTACGCAGGAGATCGCCTGACCGCGAAGCATAGTCCTCCGCAGATTGGGTTGGATGGCAAGTGGCAGCTGAATATCTACGATCCTGACGGTACGCGCGCTGAGCTCATGGAGTTTCAGCCGGTAGTGAAACCGTGCTGTTCCGATTTCACCGCGGCTAGTCCTACGAAGTAAACGGCTGCGTTCCGTTTTCCACGACAGGTCCGCTGACACTGCAGATCCCTCGGCTGCGCTCGGGATGACAAAAAGGAGAGGGTTGTTACAGGGGATGGGCTGTTGCTAAAGGAGAGGTTAGTTATTGGGGCATGAAGTGCCCTTTCCTTAACGACAGATCTTTCCTTCAGCAACCGCCTTCTCCTTTCGGAAGCCCTCTCCTTTTTGTGATCCCGATCGTAGCGAGGGATCTGCAGTGTCAGCGGACCTGTCGTGGAAATGTTTAACATTGCGTGATATTGCAATATGCGATATAGTTATCGCAATCGGCGATAGACATGAAGCTCTCCGACAAATTGAAGTACCTGCGAGAAGTGGAAGGCAGCCTGCGAGGCCTGGGGCGGGCGATGACGCAACAGGAATTGGTTCGCGCGATCGCGGCGGAAATGGATTCGCCCATCAGCCAGAGCTATCTCTCGCAGATTGAGTCGGGCGCCCGGCCACACCTCACCAACACCACCCGCCTCCTGCTGGCCAAGTTTTTCAAGGTGCACCCTGGGTATCTGGTAGAGGATCCGGAGGGCTACCATGCGGAGCTTCTTTCCGATCTTCGTACCCAGGAGGAGAAGCTTGACCTGTGGCTGATCGCCGGCTCGGATCGGTTTCGTAAAGACCCTGAATTGTGTCGCGCTCTGAGAGCCATCGCGAAGCATCCTGACTCGCGCCGTACTTTACTTCTCGTCGAGTCGCTGCTCGAAACGCCGGTCCTCATGGAACGTTTGCTTGAGATTCTTCGTCCCGAACAAACGCGGCAATCGGTGAAATAACATGACGTGGGAACTTTTCTATCTCTTCTGCTTCATCCTTGGCCTGGTGCTCTGTGTAGTCTCCCTTTTCACAGGCGGCCAAACGCACACAGGCCACTTCCACTTCGCGGGCCACACGCACGTTCATGTGCCGCACGGAGCCAAGGTCACGCCCCCTCATGCTTCCAACGGGGTATCTCCGTTGAATGGCTTCACCATCACCGCCTTCCTTTGCTGGTTTGGCGGAGTCGGCTACCTGCTGCGCACGCATAGCGGTTTCTTTGCTCCTTTTGTTCTACTGCTGGCGACGCTGAGCGGCATTGCGGGCGGCGCGCTCATCTTCTGGTTTCTGGCCGCCGTGCTTCTGCCACGCGAGCGCGTGCTCACTGCGGAAGACACAGAGATCACCGGCGTCGTTGGCCGGGTCACCGGTTCCCTGCTCCCCGAGCGCACGGGCGAAATCATCTACACCCAGCTCGGCGCGCGCAGGTCTTCGCCGGCACGCTCAGAGGATGGCAGCACCATCGAGCGCGGTTCCGAGGTGGTGGTGCTGCGATACGAACGAGGCATCGCCTATGTACGAGCATGGCATGATATCGAACCTTAGAAATAACGGGACTTAAAAGGCGCGGCTCATGTTCACGTGGCCGCTCGCGGTTCACCCGAACTATGAAAGAAGGCTTTATGCCGAACACGATCTTTATCGTCATTGGTCTGTGCGTTCTCGCCACGATTGTTCTGCTCACTTTGGTGGCACGTTTATTCCGCAAGGTCGGACCGAATGAGGCGCTCATCGTCTATGGTTTTCGCGGCCCACGTGTGATCAAGGGCCACGGAACCATGATTTTTCCCGTGGTCGAACACTGCCGCCAGCTCTCGCTGGAGCTGATGAGCTTTGATGTTGCGCCGCAGCAGGACCTGTACACACGCCAGGGTGTCGCTGTCACCGTCGAGGCGGTCGCCCAAATCAAGGTTCGCTCCGATCAGGAATCGATTCTCACCGCGGCGGAGCAGTTCCTCAGCAAGACTCCAGACCAGCGTGAGGGGCTTATCCGCCTGGTGATGGAAGGACATCTGCGGGGCATTATCGGCCAGCTCACCGTGGAACAGATCGTAAAGGAACCGGAGATGGTCGCCGAGCGCATGCGGTCTACGTGCGCCGACGATATGAGCAAGATGGGGCTGGAGGTGGTGAGCTTCACCATCCGCGAAGTTCGCGACAAGAACGAATACATCACCAATATGGGCCGACCGGATATCGCCCGGATCAAGCGCGATGCCGAGATCGCCAGCGCAGAGGCAGAACGCGATACAGCGATTCGCCGGGCCAACGCGCTGCGTGAGGCGGCCATTGCCAAGGCCGCATCCGATCAGGACCGGGTCATCGCAGAAACCGCATCGCTGGCCAAACAGGCAGAGGCGCAGCGCGACCTGGACATTCAGAAGGCCCAGTTCGCCGAGCAATCCCGCAAGCAGGAGGCACAGGCCGATAAGGCGTATGAATTGCAGACCAACGTCATGCAGCAGAAAGTCATCGCCGAGCAGGTGAAGGTGCAGCAGATCGAGAAAGAAGGCCAGGTGAAGGTGCAGGAGGCGGAAATCCTGCGCAACGAGAAGGAACTCATCGCGACTGTGCTCAAACGCTCGGAGGTCGATAAGCAACGGGTGGAGAACCTCGCCAATGGCGAACGCGCCCGGCTGATGGCGGAAGCGGAAGGCCGCGCCGCGGCTATTCGCCTACAAGGTGAGGCGGAAGCTGCCATCATCCTGCAGAAAGGTGAGGCGGAAGCCAAGGCCATGAACGTGAAAGCCGAGGCCTACCAGGAGTGGTCGCAGGCCGCTGTCGTCGACAAGCTCATTACCAACCTGGCGGACGTGGTGCGCGCCATGTCGGAACCGCTGGCCAAGGTGGACAAGATCACCATCGTTTCGACCGGTAACGACGGAAATGTCGGAGCGCATAAGATCACGGGGGAGATGACGGAGATCGCTGCCCAGGTCCCCGCCCTGTTCGAGGCGCTGAGTGGGATGAAGATGTCGGACCTGATGGCCAATGTGAAACAGATGAAATCGCATCCCAACGGTGACGGAAACACCCCGTCGCTACGTTAACCCCCAACCGGCTGCCGTAACAGCGGCAGGCACGAAAGGATTAGAAGCCATGGCACTGATGGAACGAGTCACCACTCTTCTGCGCGCCAACCTTAACGATCTGATCGACAAGGCTGCAGACCCTGAGAAGATGCTCAAACAGTTGGTACTCGACATGGAGAACCAACTGCTGCAGGTAAAGACCCAGGTGGCCATTGCCATTGCCGATCAGCACCTGCTGGAGAAAAAGACAGCGGAGCACGAAACGACGGCGGCAAGCTGGAAGAACAAAGCCGCGCTTGCCGTCGCCAAGGGCCGCGATGATATGGCGCGGGAAGCGCTGGAAAGGTCGCTGTCGCATGCCCAAATGCACAGGAACTTCCTGGAGCAGCTGGAAGACCAACGGAGCGAGGCCGAGGCTCTGCGCAGCGCGTTTTTGAAACTGCAGAAGAAGCTCGCCGAAACACGCGCGCATTGCGAATTGCTGATTGCCGAGCATAGACGGAACCGGGCGGTCGGCAAATCGCACCAGGTCCGTGCTGCCCTGGGCGTAGAAAAGAGTGCTGCCTCCATCGACCGCTACAAGTCCCGTATCGGCGTCGACCAGGCGGCAAACCGGGCGACCGCGGAACTCACCGCCGGTGATTCTCTCGAGGATCGTTTTGCGACGCTCGAACGCGATCAGCAAGTGGAACTGCTTCTCGACGAACTCAAGCGGAAGAAAGAGCTAACCGCCTGAGAGGATACAAGTCCCGGAGGTTCGGCTGAAAATTGTCCAGGATTGACTCGCGCCTTAATTTCAACCGTCCCTACGGGACTAGGTCGTCCTTTCAAACCTACCCAGGACTAACGTCCTGGGCTAAGTTCAGCCGCCCCTCCGGACTAAGTATCAATTGCCTGACTAAAACCGGGGCACGTCGGCCAGGCGATTCATGTTCTGGAAAGGAATCATCCAACCGGGGTACTCAGGCGGCAAAGCGCTCACATCATCGAGCTGCTTCATCTCGTCTGCGGTGAGAGCAACATCCACGGCCGCCAGATTTTGATCAAGTTGGTCGGCCCGCTTGGCGCCGATGATGACTGAGGTGACGAACGGCTTGGCCAGCACCCACGCCAGCGCAATCGTAGCCACACCGGTATCATGCGCCTTTGCAATGGGCCGCAGAACGTCCAGGATGCGCCAGGCACGCTCCTTATCCACAATGGGAAAGTCGAAGGAGGAGCGGCGGGATTCCTCGGGTTTCTGGTTCTCGCGCGAGAACTTTCCGGAGAGCAACCCGCCGGCCAAGGGGCTCCACACCAGCAGGCCAGTTCCCTGGTCCTTTAGGAGAGGAACGATTTCCCGCTCGAGGTCGCGGCCGGCGATGGAGTAGTACGCCTGCAGCGTGTCCATCTTTGCCAGGTTCTTTGCTTCAGAAATACCGAGTGCTTTCATCAACTGCCAGGCGTACCAGTTGGAGCAGCCGATGTATCGCACCTTTCCCTGAGAGACGAGGTTGTCGAGCGCGCGGAGCGTCTCTTCTACCGGTGTTACGGAATCGGCTGCGTGGATCTGGTACAGATCGATATAGTCGGTCTGCAGACGCTTCAGCGACGCTTCTACTGCGTCCATGATGTGTCCGCGCGAAGCGCCTACATCGTTGCGCCCAGGGCCAGTGCGGCCGTACGCCTTGGTGGCGATCACCACGTCTTTGCGCGCGATGCCCACATTGCCGATGGCTTTGGCGAGGGTCTTCTCCGATTCGCCGTTGGTATAAACGTCCGCAGTGTCGACGAAGTTTACACCGGCATCGAAGGAGCGCTTGAGCAGCTGGTCGGCGAGGTTTTGTTCCACACCAGCGATAGACTTCCACATGCCCTCGCCAGGAGCGAAGGTCATGGTGCCCAAACAGATTTCAGAGACAAGAAGGCCGGTGGGGCCAAGCGTGTGGTATTTCATGGGGACCTTTGCGGTTTTGGGATTGAGTCGTGCCAGCCCTTTGGATGTGGTGACACGATCAACCGGTGCAAAATCACGATCGGCTCACTTCCGGCGCTTCCGTAAGACCCACGTCGTCATGCAGCGATAATCCTGAACGATCGTAGTCTTCAGCGGATCCACCAGCACTCCGTTCATTTGTTCAGTGAGGTCGAGAAGCATCTCCTCGTCCACCAGGAACCACTCCTGTCCGTCGCCTACGATAAAGAGGCCGCCGGGCACGCGCTCGAAGTCCATACCGATCCTCGAACCCAGGCGGCAGAACAACAAACCGCCCGGCCTCAAGACTCGCCACAGATCCGCCACCATGGCGTGGAAGTGGCGCTCGTCGCGGGCAAAGTGAAGCACGGAATTGCAGATCACAACATCCGCGAGTCCATCCGCGAAAGGCATGCGCTCAATCGATCCCACTTGAAAGTTTTGTGCCGGCAGGCCGGTCTGGAGGGATGCAGATAATTGCCGCACATGTTCCACTCCGTCCGAGTCCGCATCCAGGGCGAAGATCTCGCATCCAGCGCGCAGCAGGTAGACCAGGTTACGTCCATATCCACAGCCGGCATCGAGCACACGCATGCCCGGTGCGATGTTCCCGCGCAGGATCTGGTCGAAGACGTAGATATCAATCTGTCCAAACTGCTCCTGGATGCTGATGGTCATCGCGCGGTCCAGCCGCCGTCGATCACCAGGGTGTGGCCGGTGATGAGAGAGGCTGCCGGCGATGCGAGAAATACTACAGCCCCAGCGACCTCGATCGGTTCTCCGATGCGATGCAAAGCGGCGATGCGGTCCACCACATCCTGGCGAAACGCGGGATCCGCAAGGGCGGGTTCCGTGCCTGGGGTATGGATGAAGGTAGGCGCAACTGCATTTACGTTGATGTTGTACTTGCCCCACTCGACAGCCAGGCATTTGGTCAGATGGCTGATGCCGGCCTTGGTCATGCAGTAGACAGATTCGGTCGGTAGCGCCGCGAATCCTGCTTGCGAGCCCATGTTGATGATGCATCCGCTCTTTTGCCGGATCATGATCTTACCCGCAGCCTGGCAGGCAAAGAAGGTGCCTTTCAAATTGATGGCGATGGTCTGATCAAAATCTTTTTCCGTGACGTTTTCCGCCAGGTTGTCGGGGGCAATGCCCGCATTGTTCACCAGAATGTCCAATCGGCCAAAATGCTCAACCGCTTTATCGATTGCATCGCGGATTTGTTGGAGATCTGTCATGTCCATCTGTAGCGGCAAGGCTCGCCGCCCGCGCGCAGCAATCTCGGCGGCGACGCCGCTGTCACTGCTGATGTCCCGAAAGCCCAACGCCACGTCGGCTCCGGCTTCAGCCAGGGCAAGAGCAATCGCCCGGCCCAGGCCTCGTGCCGATGCCGTGACCAGTGCCACCTTGCCTTGCAAATCAAAACTGGGTAAAGCTTTCATGTATCTCCCTTGAATAAAGCCTAATAATCTTCCGACCTCTTTTTTGAAGGGTACGGGCTTCAGCCCGTACATGAACGACCAAAGCTATGAAGGGCTTTAGCCCCTGAGGGCATCTATTGTCCTGATTTAAGCAGCCCTCAGCGGCTGAAGCCGATCCATCTTGACGATGAGATGTACGGCCTGAAGGCCGTACCCTTCGCAGGCGAACTCTCTCGCGAACTCCAAAGAGCCTGCATGACAGATCATCAAGCGAGTGAGTTCCGCAGAGCGAGCCCTGGGTTTGTCGAATGCGGACGCTTGTCAAGCTAAATGTTTGCTTATCAATGCACGGCTTCGACATCCCATCAGTGTAGCGTTAAGCGCCTACAAACTCATGGAGCTACAGAAAACCCACACTTGGATGTGGATCTCCGCTTGCAAAAGGACCGACCTACGTTGGAAGATGGAGAACCATGCGCTCCGGCAGCCCCTTTCTTCTTCGAGTTTCGGTTTGTGCGGGACTGTTGCTGTTTCCGATGGCCGCACTTTGTGGCAATACCAACGTGCACTCCAAATTTGTTGGAGTTTATCAATCCCGCCTCAGCCCGGGCCCCATGGCGGGGCCGTCGATGAACCTGAGCCTGGGCCCAGATGGCTCAGCTACGGTCACGGAAGACGCGGGAAGTGGTACGAGAACGCTGTTTGGACATTGGGTCGATTCTGGTAACCAGGTTCTGGTTACCTTCGACGCCGCGCAAGGTAAGGCGACGGAGCCCCCTATGACTTTTCAACCCAGCCACGACGGCCTCCAGGCCGTTACCTGGAACCACGCGGCCTGGGGCAAGGAGAACCCTCCGCCGATGAAAAAAGGCGGCGCCAAGGTCAAAGAGCACTACTGGTTCACCCAGAATCCGTAGGCTAGCTTGCGGCGAACGAGATTACGACCAGGATGAGCGCAGTTGCAGTGGCAATAGGCCGTGGTAGCAACGACCGCACATTGCGGGATACGAAGAAACCTGCATATGCCAATGCGCCGCTTACCAGCACGCTCGTGAGTGACACTTGCAAAATCCCGCTCGACGGATCAGCGACACCATAGAGCAGGTTGTCCAAACCCAGAAACACCGGCAAGCTCCAAAGCATGGACGGTCTCGTTCGGGCGAACAGGAGCATGAGCAAGGCAACGACTCCCGCCAGAAACAAGCTCACACCCAAAGGATTTAGCTCGGCAATCGCGTGGCTTACCGGCAATAAACGAATACCTCTGCCTAACGCGTAAGAAATGCCATCGCACAGAGCAAAGGCGGCGATCAAGCCATAGGAACGTGTCCTCCGGCGAACTTACCAGACCAATGGCTAAAGCCGCAAGAAAGCTGTCAATCGAACACCAAATCACTGGGTACATGGAGAATCCCCCTTCTCATCTGCTGGATGGTTGGACTAAAAGGGCCACACGCTGTGAGGCTCTGTTGGATGGAACAAACCCGCAAATCAGTACATTGAAAAACGCGAATGAACAAAGAACGAACATGCTCGACCTGATGGAGTGGAACTCCGTACTTCTGAACCGGCCGTACATGGTGGCCGCGATGGGCACGCCGAGCGTCATCCCGAGATTTCTGGCGGTCGCGAGAATGCCGGTTGCCGTTCCTTGTATTTCGGCTGGGGTACAGCTCATGATTGCGTGGCTATTAGCCGGGACAAAAATCCCGGTACCGGCGCCGACACCCGCCAGCAAGGCCGCGATCAGAAGAGGGGAACTTCGGCCGTCTAACTGCGCCAGGCCCAATAGGCTGATCGCGAGAATAGCTGTGCCGGCCAGTCTCGCGTTTTGTATGCCGAGGCGACTGCTGGAGTAGCCGCTCAAGAGCGCGGTGAGACCCCTGGCGATATATTGCGCACTTAAGAGATACCCGGCCAGCGCAAGCGATACTCTGTGGTTGTCCAGTAGATAGAACGGCATGAGAAACGCCACACCATATAGGCAGAGATAGCAAAGTATCTCAGTGGCGGGAATTCGCCAATAATCCGCACCCACAAGGGTGCCGGCGGGTACGAGAGTATTTACGATGGCCTGTCGCCAGGTCTTGAAGGCCAGTACTGCAATCATCATCAGCGTTAGCAGTGCCAACCGCAGGAGTGAAGAAGAGCCTTGTTGCGCATAAGATAACGCGAACACGATGGGCGCAATGACGGCGATCCAGCCCAGACTACGGGCTACCTTGAACTCAGACAAAGAACGCCGCTCAGCGGAAGGGCCTTGAAGTACGTAGTGAGCAACCAGGATAGCGATGAGCCCGACCGGCAGATTCATCAGGAACACGGCACGCCATCCAAAGGTTTGCAGGAAGAAGCCGGCAAGGATAGGTCCCAGGGCCAGCCCCGTGTACGTCAAGGTAGTCTGCCAGGCAATGGCCCCTCCGTATTCACGCTCCACGCGGCCGTGGGCAAGCAAGGCCAATGAGGTCGCTGAAACCATCGCCGCGCCAACGCCTTCCAGGGCTCGCAAAACGAGGATGACGGGAAACGACGTGCTCATTCCGATCAATCCAGAGGCGACTGTGAAAAGCGTCAGGCCAGCCAGGTAAACCGGCTTGTAACCAACGGCATCCCCGAGCCGGCCCAGGCTGATCATGCCGCTCGTGAGCACCAGGGTGTAGATCACCAGGATCCATGGGGACCGGGCCATGCCCATTCCCGTATACCGCGCGATTTCAGGAAGCGACGCAGCGACGGCGCTGGCTTGCATGCCAACCGCCATGGTGCCCAATCCAACGGTGATCGCGGAGGTCCGGGCGTCGAACTTCATGAGGGTGTGATCGTTTCCGGCGCGGTATAAACCAGCTTAAGTGTGTAGGCCGGCGTCTTGTTTTGCGGCGGAGTGTTCGCAGCCTTCACCGACACCGTGTGGAAATCGGAGATTGCAACCTTGGCGGTCACAGAACCCCCGGCCTGGCCAAACACCTGGGAGCCCAGCGTATGTCCGGAGGGATCCTTGATGTCCACTCCCATGGTGGTTGCCAGGGTCCAGTGAGCTGAATCAGGAGAGAGGTGGGCCGTGATGGAAGTGCCTTTTGCGGCATAAATCCGGCAGACCTGAACCGGCGCATCTTCTGAGGCCGGTTTTATATCCAGGTCCTGGGCTCCCTCGTATATCTGCGTGGTGGCAAGCGGGGCCCGCGGCGCGGGGATCGCATTTTTCCGCGGAGCGTAGCACACGTAGCCCCGGCCGCCAACATTCGCCGGCACTCTGAAGGTGACCTGCGAGGTGGCGTTGGTTTTGATCGGACCCAACTGGTTGGTGAAATCCTGCAACTCGGTATTTGGCGGAAACCCGGTCTGCACCGTGATGGTTCGCGTGGAGCTACCCTTGTTCAATCCCACCAGCAAATGGCTTCCGCCCATGCGTTCATAGGCAAACAGGTCCGGATCCTTCCAGCGTTGCTGCGTGCCTCCTTCCGCAAGGGTCTCGTGAATGTGGATCAACGGATCGATCTCTGGCTTCAACCCGAAACAATTCTTGTCTGTGCTGTAGTCTCGATAAAAAACGCAGGGATAACCTTCGGAGGTCAGGATATAGGCGTAGGCGAGCAGTTTGTTCTGCACCACAGGACCGCCGACGCCGCCTCGATCGGTGTCGTGGTTCTCGACGAACGTAACCGCTCCCGCCGGATCGATGCCCGCAAGCCCCGCATGATCTAGGGTGGACATATCAAAACTGCCGGGATTGTTGCACATGTTCTTCAGCACGAAGTGGAGAGGAAAATCAAAAGCTGCCGAACGATGGCCAACGGCGTTCGCCCAATTCTCAATGAACTGGATGTTGCCATCCGCGAACTCGGCAACTGCGAATTTGTTGGCCATCGCGCCATGGTTCAGCAGCATGGTGGTGAACTCTGTGGAGACACCCTTGACGTTATCCAGGCGGTAGCCCTGCGCGTCGAGGGCGCGCGTTAACCAGTCCGCGGCGTTCAGCAAACCGTCGCGGCAATGGTTCTTGGGAACGCCGTTAATGGGAGCCAGGTCGCGGCCGAACTGGAACTGATCGCCGAAGACTCCGGGGTCTTCGGGAACGTGGGGGTGAAAGTCGCCCGGCCCCTTGGAAAAGCGGCCGGCGGCCGGCCGGTCGAAAGCATCCACATATGCGAAGTTGAAACGGCCATCATCGCCGTCCCGCTGATTCTCGACCAGATCTATATACACATCGATCCGGTTGGCGCGCATGACGGCCGCGCAGCGTTGCAGCGCCTCCCGGCCACCGTACCTGGTGGGGATCGTGCCTTTCTGGTTCTTGTTTCCCAGATCGTAATCGTCAAAGAGATCGTAACCGCTGGAGAACGAACCAGAGGCTCCTTTCAAGGGCGACGGCAACCAGATCGCCGTAAACCCGGATGCAGCCAGTTGCCGAGCCTGCGATGCCAGATGGTCCCACCAAAAAGGCACGGTGTGATCACCATCCAGAGGCGACGGAACGCCTGCCACTCGACCGGGACCAAAGAAGAAACCTTCTAATAGCACGCCCATCTCAGCACTCCCGCCTTCTCATGATCTCGATTGCATTGCGGTTTGCTACATGTTCGCGTTCGTCGATAATGGTCCGGGCCCAGGTGGGACAACCAGCCCATACACGTCAACTCGCCCATCATAGGTGGGCACAAACACCTGGCCGTCCGCCACAACGGGCGGGCAGAATTTGCTGAAGTTAAAAACATTTCCAGGAATGTGTTTGCTATCCCAGAGCAACTTGAGTTTTGCCGTGCCGTCGGTGTTCGCTACCGGATCGAGGTTCGCGGCATCGTAGGCCCGCAAGATGCCTTCCACCACGAATTTGTTCGCGTCCCCCTGCAGGGGAACGGTGGCCCAGACGATGCCGGTATTCGGCATCTTTGCGTTGGACGAAACAGCCAGGATGCCCCCCGGCATCCCGCCTCTTCCGGCTGCGCCAGCCGAGGCGATTTCCGCACTTTTGCCTACGAACGTGACCACTCCATTGCCGTCGATTTTCCAGCATCGCAGGCACTCATTCTCACCCCAGGTGAAGAGTGCTGGTCCCGTCGAACCGTCCCAGAATGCAGGCGAGCAATGCTGATGGTGTGTCTTGCCGTCAAACAATTGGTCGAGATTAGCGATGACGGCGGCGTTCACACCAAATCCCGGGAAGTAGGTAAAAAAGATAGGCGGTTGCTTCAGGCGGCCGTAGTCAGACCCCTTACCAAAAGCAGCGGTGTCCTGGGGAAGAACGAACAGTACGCCGTCTTTCCCTGCTCCGATGACCAGGTTCAGCCCAGTCAGGAAGACCGGTCCGGCAGAGCCAAGATCGTAATCCTGGAAGTCGTCGACTCCATCTGGATTGCGCACGCTGTCTTGGAATGGGGTGAACCAGGCGACAGCTTCGAGCTTACCCGCGGCCGCGCCCGCCGGTGGGGTGTAGTGGAGTTTGACCAGGCTCTCGGGAAGATCGGCGGCCGTAGGCGGCTGCGTGTGGCCCTTCGCGTCCTCCACCCCGTAGTTCCCTGTCATCAAATAAATGTCCCCTTTGTCGTCCAGAGCGGGACCTTGTCCTGCCTGCCATATTCCCGAGCCCGTCCCGCCCGGCGTCGTGCACCACGCACCCGTTTGCTGCAGAGTGGCGACATCGTAGGCGAGCAACCAGCCGTGGGTGGGGTCCCCTTCCTCGTGCGTCATCCCGAACCCGATGAAGACCGTCGACTTCGCCGGGGCTCCGGCGGCACCCAACAGCAGTGAGGCTCTCTGTTTTTGCTTGGAAGGTACGAAGGTCGCGAGCGGCTTGCCCTTCACCTGCTGCTGCGGCGCAGTCGCCGTAATTTCGACTTTGCGGAGCGCATTTCCAGTTACGAGATCGACCTCGTGCAATTCATAGACGGCCTTGGCAAGGCTCCCATCGCTGCTCGTCCAGCAGACGGCATACATCTTTTTGGTATTCGCGTCGAGCGCGGGTGTGCTCAGAATCCCCCAGCGTTGGTTCACTCCCCAAAGATCAATCTCGGTAGCGCTTGGAAAACCCGGGTGAGGCGTCGACTTTGGCGTGATGGGAGTTCCCAGGTTGGTTGGGCGAGCCCAGATCGGCTGGCCAGTTTTTGCATCGAAGGCCCACACGTTGTTCGCCATGGTGCAGACGTAAACAACATCGTGGACCTTGCCGTCGCTCATCTTTAACCCGGATACATACAAAGGCTGCGCCTCCAGCCGCGGGTCATCTTTCAGAGCCGGATTGTCGGCAAAGTGCAAGCTAAACCTTTTCACCATAATGTTGCTACCAACGTTTCTTGGGGTGAGGGTGGTCTCGCTTAAATTTGAACCAGTGCGTGCGGGATTGTACGAACGCATCTCAACATTCATAGCTTCTCCTCGGGGCAATGCAGTTCATGAGTCTGTCAGATCAGGATGCGTGTGGGTTGATGCCGTCCACCGCGGCGTTGTTCTTCCTGGCAGCCATGGGCTCCGGCGCAGTATGCGGTAGCCGGAGATCAGAACTGCCGGATGGATGGGGAAACCCAATCGAAAGATATAGTGTGGGTGCCAATTGGTTCGTTACAGCCGCAACCACTTTTTCACCAGCGTGCTGAGGAGCAAGCCCTGGATCACTCCGAGTGAGCGACTTTTTGTTGGCTGACGCTGCTGCCGTCGCCGCTCTTGAGCCTGCGGAAGACCAGGGTGGAGAGAATCGTGAATCCGCCCAACAATACCAGTGCCTGGTGGATACCGTGAATCATCTCCTGCTGGTTAGCGTGGCTGGCGGGAATGAACAACGCGGTGGCTAGGCCGGCCGTAGCGACTCCGAAGCTGATGGACATTTGCTGTGTCGTGCTGGCAATCGAGCTGGCGCTGCTGGTCTGGGGCTCGCTGATGTCGGCGTAGGCCAGGGTATTCATGCTGGTGTATTGCAGCGAGCTGAAGGTCCCGTAACAAAACGCCTGCAATACGATCACCCAAACGGGCGTGTGCAGCCCAATGGTTGCAAAGAGTAGCAGAAGCAAGCCGAGGACGACGGTGTTGGACATCAGCACCCCGCGGAAGCCGACCCGGGCCAGAATCTTCGGCATGAGGAACTTGGTGCTCATGGCGGCAATCGCCTGGGGTGCGATCAGCAGACCGGATTCGATGGGCGAAAACCCCAGGCCTACCTGGTAGAGCAGGGGCAAGAGGAACGGCACGCCGCCAATGCCAAGACGGGTGAAGAAGCTGCCGCTGACCGCCGCGCTGAAGGTGCGAATGCGAAATAGATTCAGCTCCAGCAAAGGAAACGCCGTACCCCTCGCATGCAGCAGATACCCCGCCAGCAGCGCAAGCGAAATGATCAGCAAACCCAGGATCTCGCGCACGCTGAGGGCATGTTCCCCGAATATTTCCAGCACATAGGACAGCAGGGCGATCCCCGAACCGAACAGGATGAGGCCAACGAGATCGAGCGGGTGGGTGTGCTCTTCGCGATAGTCGGGCAGATGGAGATAGACCATCAGCAAACCGAAGATGCCGATCGGGATATTCAGGAAGAAGATCAGCCGCCAGTGAAAATATCCGACGATCAGGCCACCGGCAACGGGTCCCAGCATGGGGCCCACAAGGCCGGGAATCGCCACAAAGCTCATGGCGCGGATGAGCTCGGATTTGGCGAAGGTGCGCACCAGGGTCAGGCGGCCGACCGGCACCATCATGGCTCCGCCGCAGCCCTGCAGGATGCGGCAGGCGACCAGCAGATGGATGTTGCTGGAAATGCCGCAAAGAAATGATCCCAGGGTAAACAGGCCGATCGCCGAGGCGAATACCCGGCGGGTACCGAATCGGTCCGCCATCCAGCCGCTGATGGGGATGAAGACCGCCAGGCTCAAGGTATAGCTGGCCAATACCGACTTCATGCTCAGCGGAGTGACGTGTAGCGCCGCGGAGACTGCCGGCACCGCTGTGTTCAGGATGGTGGTGTCGAGCGACTCCATGAAAAACGCTACGGCCACCAGCCACGGGAGGAGGCGCTTGGCCGAAGCCGCGGGCTGCGGAGTGAGCGAAGGAGCGCCTGGGGTATTGATGGAAGCCATATGTGTCGATGCGATCACTCTACGCGGCCAAAGCATCACAACCGTGCCCGGCACCCCGTGTTGGATGCGCTACCTTGCTCCCGGCTGGCACTTTTCCGTCATTGTTTATTGGCAGGTTTTGCGTCATTGTGTATTGCACACAGTATTGCCCGGAAGAGCCTGCCCAGAAAGTCTCGAAAGATGCGTTCGTTTCTTCCATTGCTGGTCCTGGCGGCGGCCTCCGCTTCCGCCCAAACCCTACCGCCGTCGGTGGGGGACCTGCTGCTGCCCGTGCAATCTTTGGCCGCTCCTGCTGATACCGGCAATGGAGCGCAGGCCCTGCGGGATTTCAAAGACTCCGACATCAAGTTCAGCCTGGATCGGTTGATGGACATCCTGCGCGACCACCAGCATGAGGGTTGGGTCCTGGCAGCCTATCCGGACCCCAATACCCGCCGGCCGCTCATTGGCGCCGGATTCAGTCTCGATGTTTCGGTGACACCGCACCCGCAGCTCGACCCCCTCAATCCGCATCCGTTTGTCGAACCTTCGGCCGCCCAGCTATGGGAAGCTGCCGGGCTTGCGCCTGAGCGCCTGCAGCAAATCCTCGATCAATTCGAGCGGGATGCCAATCGTTGGACAGCGAAGCAATATCGCCGGAAAGTGATCCGGCACACCCTGAGGCCCCAGCTCACGGAAGAAGAAGCGACGCGGCTGCTGCGCATCTCGGCCATCCAGGCTGTTTATAACGCGAAGGGATACTGCCGGTGTTTCGACCGGCTCACCGGGCCGCAGCAGATGGCGCTAACCCAGTTGGTTTTTCAAATGGGTACAAATCTGCAGGCGTTCGTTGAATTTCTAGGCGCGGTGAACGATGAAAACGGTTCTCGCGAACTGCCGCTCCTCGACGGTTACATGGAGACGGACACGGAGCATTGGCAGACCGTGCAGGGAGCGCTGATCGATAGCCAATGGGCCAGGCGCTACTCCGTGCGCGCCTCAACTGTCATCGCCATGTTTGATCCGGACTACAATCAGGAGCCTGCCGCTGCGGAACATCGAGTGGAAGCGATTCTCCGCCCGCCGGTGGAGTACCGGCCTAAGCCGCACTCGACGGCAGCTACTGTGAAGGCTGTCAGCTACAGCAAGCATTCCGCTAAGTCCCACGGCAGAAAAGCAGCTCACTCCCAGGCAAAGCGAAAGCTGACCTGATCTTCGTTTACCCCCTGTACAAACCGCAGATCCCTCGGCTTCGCTCCTAAGACATCGAAGCCTGGCGGGAAGCGCGTTGCCCACTCAAGCCAAAAGAAGGCTTGAATGGGCCACCCTAAGCATTGATGGCTGCGTAAGGAGTGTAGTCATCGCCCTTGACTTACCGCCGGCAAGTCGGCTCCTCGGGATGACAAAAAGGAGAGGGTAGTTGTAGGGGAAAGGCAGTTGCTGGAGGTAGCGTCATCCCGCGCCCTTTGACACAAGCCGTCCCCTCAGAGAAAACGCCGTCCCGCAACTGCCCTTTCCTCCGGCAACCGCCCTTTCTCTACTACTACCCTCTCCTTTTTGTCATCCCGAGCGAAGCCGAGTGATCTGCAGTTCTACGGACCTTTCGTTTGCGTCGGGCCTCGCGTTTCGCACATCATAGGAACAAGGAGATTGCGATGCAGCGCGTCAAGCTAGGTAAATCCGATCTGGAAGTTCCCGTACTTTGTCTCGGCGGCAATGTTTTTGGCTGGACCCTCTCGGAAGCAGACTCGTTCCGGCAACTGGATGCGGCGCTCGAGGCAGGCCTGAACTTTATCGACACCGCCGATGTGTACTCGCGCTGGATGCCGGGCCACCAAGGGGGTGAATCCGAAGCAATCCTGGGCAAATGGCTGGCGAAAGGCAACAAGCGCAGCAACGTGATCGTGGCCACCAAGCTCGGCATTGAAATGGGCGAAGGCAAAAAAGGCCTGGGAGCCGCCTACATCGAGCAGGCCGTAGAAGCCTCGCTAAAGCGCCTGCAAACCGACTATATAGACCTCTACCAAGCCCATAAGGACGATGAAGAGACACCGCTCGAAGAGACGCTGGCCGCGTTCGATAAGCTGGTGCGGCAAGGCAAGGTGCGGCATATCGGCGCATCGAATTACAGCGGCGCTCGGCTGGCCAAAGCACTCCTCGTCAGCAAGGATAATGGTCTGGTGAGCTACATCGCGCTCCAGCCAAAATACAACCTGGTGGAGCGCGAAGAGTTTGAGACGGAACTGCTGCCCGTAGTTCAGGAACACGGCCTTGGCGTGCTTCCCTACTACTCGCTGGCCGCCGGCTTCCTTACCGGCAAGTACCGCTCGAAAAAAGATGCCGAGGGAAAAGCGCGAGGCGGGACGGTCGCCAAGTATTTAAACGACTGGGGATTTCACCTGGTTCACGTGCTGGATGAGGTTGCCCGCGAGCACCACTCCACTCCGGCGCGGGTCGCGCTGGCCTGGCTGATGCTACAACCCGGTGTGACCGCGCCGATCGCGAGCGCAACCAGCGACCAGCACTTGACCGACCTGATAGAGGCAACCCGGTTAAAGCTCGACCACGCCTCCATCGAGAAACTGAACACAGTGAGCACTCCAGCGGCCGCTGCCAAAGCGTAGAGCATAAAACAGGCTCCGCTCTGAGCGGGAGCCTGTTTCCCGGGCGAAATTGCCTTGCCCTGATATTCCACCTCATGTAACCTCCAGCTACCCGATAGTGTCCAGCGCCACCACGTTCGACCCGCACGTGCCGCCCGCGCCGAAACACGTCAGTGGGGCTTTGCAGATTGCTGCCGCGACCATCGGTAACACGCTGGAGTGGTTCGACCTGCTGGTTTATGGCTACTTTGCCACTACCATCGCCGGGGTCTTCTTTCCCAATGCAAATCCCGTAGTCTCCCTGCTGCTTACCTTCATGTCGTTCGGCTTGTCGTATCTGGCCCGGCCGTTTGGAGCCGTTGTTCTCGGGGCTTACGCCGATCGCGCCGGACGCAAAGCTGCGCTCGCGCTGTCGATTCAGCTTATGGTCCTCGGCACGGGCGTGATGGCCATCATGCCGTCTTACGCCACCATCGGTTTGCTCGCGCCCATAGCCGTGTTCGTTGCGCGGTTGATGCAGGGCTTCGCCGTGGCTGGTGAATTCGGCAGCTCGACGGCTTTTATGATCGAGCACGCTTCCCATCGCAAGGGCTTTTACTCCAGTTGGCAGATGACCGGCCAGCAAATCGCCAAACTACTGGCTGCTCTTTTCGGTTTTGTGCTGACCGGCTCGCTGACGGCGCACCACCTGCACTCGTGGGGCTGGCGTGTGCCTTTTGTTTTTGGATTGTTGGTGGGGCCCGTCGGCATGTATATCCGGCACAAAGTCGACGAAACTCCGGAGTTCCTGCAAGCGGCGCCCACGCGCACGCCTATCCGTGAGGTGTTTGCAACGGAGAAAGAGGGACTCCTGCTCGGCGCAGGCCTGGTTGCGTTGGGAACAGCGGGCACCTACTTCTCCCTTTACCTGCCTACCTATGCCACCACACAACTGCATCTTTCCCCTGCCGTTGGTTACTTCGCGACCATGGTGCTGGCGGCCCTTGGTGTGGTGTTGTGCCCAGTGGCCGGCCACCTCGCAGACCGGTTCGGACTCACGCGCATGATGCTTCCTGCGGCCATCCTGATGCTGCTGACGTTCTACCCGGTGTTTCGGCTCATCGTCACCCACCCGGGTCTAACCACTCTCCTGGTAGGCCTCATCTGGGAAACGCTGCTGCAGATCGCCTACGTCTCCTCCGTGCCTGCGGTGATGTCGGGTATTTTCCCGGCACGCACGCGCGTTACGGGGCTCTCGCTCAGCTACAACCTGGGGGTCACGCTCTTCGGCGGCTTTGCCCCGGCCATCTTCACCTGGCTAGCCACCGCAACCCATGACAACGCCGCGCCTGCCTACTACCTGATGGCCATGGCCGTGCTCAGCATCATTGCCATCCTGATGGTGAACCGTCGCCACCCCCACATGCTGGTGGGGAGTCTTGCGAACAACTCACGGTAGCGCAAAAGCAAGAACGTAATCGCCCTGCTTGGTGCCCAGCTTGCCGTGCCCGCCGGCAGCAATCACGATGTACTGCTTGCCATGCAGGGTGTAGGTCATGGGCGTGGCCTGGCCGCCGGCTGGGAGCTGATATTTCCAAACCTCTTTCCCGGTTTCAATGTCGAAGGCGTGCAAATAAAGATCCATCGCCGCTGAGGTGAAGACCAGGCCCCCGGCGGTAATCATGGGTCCTCCCAAATTGATCGACCCGGTCTGCCGCCCTGGAACCATGGTGCCCAGCGGAACATCCCACACTGGCTTGCCGGTAAACAGATCCACTGCTTCGGTGGTTCCCCACGGCGGTGCGTTGCAAGGCGCCTTGCTCGGGGAAAAAAGGAAGGTGCGGTAGATCGCGTAGGGAGCGCCTTTCTGGTTTCCGAACTCACCATAAATACGGTTGTCCTGGGGCTTCTTATTTTCCTCCGCGAGTTGGTCGCGTGGAATCATCTTGACCCACGCAATGAGCCGGTTGGTGTTTGCCACCATGATGTGGTGAGCCGGATCATAGGCTGCGCTGCCCCAGTTCACTCCGCCCACGTTCCCGGGAAACACCAGGGTTCCCTGGAGGCTAGGAGGCGTGAACATGCCATCCCACCGTGACGCCGCGATCTTGGCTTTGCACCAGGCGACATCTTCGGGTGTCGGCCCCCACGCATCGCCCGGAGAAATATGTTCGGGCACCAACGAGATGGTGGAAAACGGCTGCGTCGGCCAGCTCTGTTCCCCTTCTATATCGGACTGCGGTACCGGCCGCTCCTCCACCGGCAGCAAGGGAGTACCCGTCAGCCGGTTGAGCACGAATACATGGCCCATTTTTGTGTTGATGACGATGGCCGGCGTTCCATCCTTCCAGGTGAAGAGCGTGGGCTGAGAAGCGACGTCGTAGTCCCAAAGATCATGGTGAACTACCTGGAAACCCCAAACGAACTTGCCCGTCGAAGCGCGTAACGCGACCACGGAGTTCGCCCACTTGTCGTCGCCTTTGCGGATCCCACCGTAATAATCCGGGGCGGCGCTGCCGGTGGGAATGAAAACCAGATCCTCTTTAGGATCGACCGAGAGTGTTGACCAGGCGTTCCCCGCTCCCGTGCGCGGTTCCGTCTTTTCCGCCCACGGAATCGGATCCCAACTCCACCGCACCTGGCCGGTCCGCGCATCGAAGGCGCGCACGATTCCGCGCCCTGTATCCACTTTCCAGTTGTCGGCGATGGAAGAGCCGGTGATCACCAGGTCGTTGGCGATCGCGGGAGCAGACGTAACCTGGTAGCCTCCCGTCCACTCGGTCGCCGTGGCTGCGTCCAGCGCAAGGTTCACTTCGCCCTTGACGCCAAAATCAAGGCAGGGCTTGCCTGTCTCGCCGTCCAGGGCAATGAGCCGTCCATCGAGTGTCCCCGTGAAAATGCGCAAGCGGCAGGGCTGGCCCGGTTTCGCTTTGGGGTCATTCCAGGCGGAGACACCTCGCGAAGAAACCTCGGAGTATTCCCGCGAAAGATCGACATGCGGTTCGTACTCCCAAACCTTCTGACCATCTTGCGCATTGAGGGCGATGACCCGGTTGTACGGGGTACTGAGGAACAGCTTGCCCTCCACCAGGATAGGCGTGGCTTCGAACGCCGCTTTGTGCATCATCTCAGTCTGCTGTTCCATGGCGCCCGTGCGATAGGTCCAGGCCACCTGCAACCGGGCCACGTTACTGCGATCGATCTGCCGCGCGGTGGAGTATCGCGTGCCGCCCGCATCGCCGCCGTAGTTCGGCCACCCAGTCTCCGGCGCAGATTGCGCCACCGCAAAGCTTGCCCAGTAAAACAAAGCCGTCGCGGTCAGAAGCCAGGACTTATGGGTTGATCTATGCATTGGATTTATCCACTCGTGCCGCCTTGCTCCCGGATCGATATTCAGTTTCCAAGAGAGACATCAGGACCAGCGAGTGGTAGGCTCCGTCTCGATACACCGCTTCGCGCATGACGCCCTCCTCAAGAAAACCAAAATTTTCATACACGTGCCGGGCGCGGTCATTGGTTACGAATACATCCAGAAACAGCCGGTGGGCCGAGTATTCGCCGAATGCCCGGTCCACAACCTCAGTCAACAGTCCCTTGCCAACGCCCTGGTTGGGTGTACGCACCACGATGCGTTTGAGTTCCACCTGTCGATGCTCCGAGCGCAGACCCTGAACGATTGCGAAGCCGGCGATCCCTCCTGATGGACCTTCAGCAACGATGTAGACAACATCCGGATCGGCAAGCATCCGCACATGCTGATCCTCTGGCCAGGAACCAACAAAGGTGCGGAATTCCGGCAGTCTCTCGAGCGCACAAATCTGGGCAATGTCGAGCTTCGTTGCATCTCTGAACTTCATGGAAAAAGCTTATCGCGCTTTGCTATGGAAGGTCTGGCGACCGATTGCAAGTCTAGTCCCGCAGGCCTGGTGGAGTTCATCGGCACCGCCGAGGTGGAGCAAAGAACAAAGCCCTGTTCCCTGGACGGGTGCCCCATGTTCGCCTCAGCGTACATGGGCCGAAAACGGGCTCTTCCAACGCTTTCACTGCATGTCCAACGACTCTTGCTCTCGCCGGTAGTCTCTTCGCCATAGAACAAAAGCATTCGAAGGGGCTGCGCCCGGTCTTCTTCGGCCCATGTACGCTGAGGCGAACATGGGGCACCCGTCCAGGGAACAGGGCTTTGTTCTTTGCTCCACCTTGGCGGCGCCGATGAACTTCACCAATCTTGCTGCCCCGGACCTGATTTCCGAACCACAGCCCATAGGTCAGTCTTCCTAATAAAGCGACAACAGAACGCCCCCGCACTCGCTAATTTGGCCAGCTGTGAAGTTCAACCGTCCCTACGGGACTCATTAGAGAAGGGCAGGTTCTCACGCAGACACTCTCCACTCCTTCCCGTTCGCTTGAGGACGAGTCAAGGTATCTGCTGCGATACCTGCCTATATGCGTTGCTCAACTGGGGGTGAAGACTGCAACTCATAAAATAGATCTCAAGTGATTACCGACCGCAGATAAACAGCCCTGATACGTTGCCAACCGCCGAGTTGCCTCTTTTAAAAATCATGTTCAAACAGAAAATCCTTCTCCTGTCGTGCATCCTGGTGTTCGTCTCGGCCTTCCAGGCCTACGCGGAAACCTTCGACACCATAACCTTCAGCGACGGCGAGCAGCTCAGAGGCAAACTGGTCAGTATTCTTGCCGGCACCGTCATCTTTCACAGCGAAGTCCTGGGCAACGTGACGGTGCCGGTCGCCAAGGTCAAGGCGCTCAACACCGTCCATCCCTTCGCCATGGTGGAGAAAGATCAACGCGTCACCCGAGCCTCCGCCCTGGCGAAGATCCCGGTGGGAAGCATCAAACTGGACGATCATTCCTTCCGCGTAAACCCCTCCCAGGCCAGTGAGAAATCGTTGGCGGCGGATCGGGTCGGCTCGGTCATCGATGCCACGACCTTCCACCAGGAAATTCACGGCGAGTCCAATTTCCTTTATGGATGGGCCGGTTCCGTTACCCTGGGCGCAAGCCTGGTGCAAGCGACCAACAGCGCACAAACCTACACCGGCGCCATAGTGCTTGCCCGTACAATTCCCACCATTGCGTGGCTGCCACCGCTGAGCAAGACTACCCTCAACCTGAGCGGCACCTACGGTCTCGCGGAAAACCCCGAGATCGTCTCCAAAGGAGAGATCTATCAGGGTGCTTCCACCAGCAAGACCGATATCCTGCACGGCGATACCGAGTACGACCGATATCTCTCGCCGGCTTTCTTTGGGCTGGTGAATGCAAGCGCCGATCATAACTTTGGCAACGGTCTGCGCTTGCAGCAAGCGTATGGATTAGGCCTGGGCTGGAGCCCCATCAATCGTCCGAAGAACAGTTTCGCCCTCAAAGCGGCGCTCCAATATCAGCAACAAGAGTTTTATAACGGCCTTATCAGTGGACTCGGAACTCCTTCGGTCAACCTCATCGGCGCCGCGTTCAGTGAGACCTGGGCGCGGACGTTTGCCCACAATATCAAGTTCAACGAATACGTCACCGTCACGCCGACTTTCAACGTGACTCAGGCCTATTCCGCTGTGGGAAGCACGAGCTTGGTCTTTCCTGTGTATAAAAAGCTGAATTTCACCGTCTCCTCTACAGACAATTACCTCGGCGATCCGCCCGAAGGGTTTCGCCGGAACACCTTCCAGTTCACCACCGGTATCACTTACGTGGTGAAGTAGGGATCCGCCGTAACTCGGGGAGAGCTTCGAGCCAGACATGGGATGGACTACAATCCCAGAGAATTCAGGCCCCTGGAGTAAGCGGAGGCGACTGGTGAAAAAGATTGCTTTGGCCGGGTTCTTTCTCTTATTGCTGGTGTTGGGCATAGCCTACACTTCAACGCATCGTTCGGCGCCCAGTGGCGTCGACGCGGCAGTACCCGGGCAGCGCACGCCGGCCGGCACGCAGGGCGGAACCAGCGCGAGTTGGGTAACCGTGCGCGATACGCGGGAAAAGGCCTTCTCGATCCAGGTTCCGCAGGGCTGGAAGACCTATGGCGGACTGTTCCGTTTCAGTCCCATCGACACGCGGATGATTGTCGACATGACCTCGCCCGATGGGTTGACCAATCTCCGCATCGGAGACTCCACGGTTCCTCCCTACCGTGTGCCTGGCCCGTTCTTGCGGCCGGGACCGGGAGTGGCCTCTTACACCTCCGGCCACGTGTTCGCTACCAAATACGGTCAGGCCCGATTTGCCTCCATCTGTCAGGGATTGCAGTTGAGCAAAAGCGATACGCTGCCGCCAAAGTATCATCCAGCAGCGGCCGGGATAAGCCACACGACCGCGGGTGAAACGTTCTTCAGCTGCACCAGGAATGGCGCGCCTATGTCTGCCTACGTCTATGCGGAGACCATGCTGATGGGGCCGGGAGGACCAGGCTCCTCCTGGGTGGTAGTAGCGCTGGGGAGTTTGATTGCTCCTTCAGAGCAGGCGGAGGCAGCAGGCGCGACGCTACAACACTCCGGGGAGTCGCTGGCCATGAACCCGGCGTGGATCACGATGCAAAACCAGTTGAATAATCGCGCGATTCAGCAGATTAACGCCGCAACCCGCTCGACGATTGCAGCCACGAATGCAGAGAATGCACGCGAACAGGCGATGATCAGCGGACTCCAAAATGACAGCTTCAACGATGTCATCAACGGCGTGCAGGCAACGGTCGACACCACGACCGGACAACACTACATCACCCGGCTGGGCCAGGGCGGCCGGCAATGGACCAACGGAAACAATGTAGTCGTCGAGTCCGGCCTCTCGCCAGGCGCCGGGTTCACTCCGTTAACGCCGGTCAGACACTAGATACGAAAGGATATTTGATGCCCGAGCACCCCTTCTTCTCTGACAACATCCAGTTCTGGTACGAAACCAAGCGCGCCTTCGGGGCCAGCAGCTACGGCGCCAGCGAATTCGGTGAAGTCATGGCTACAGTGAACCGCATCGTCTCGGGCGACAACGACAGCTGGTACAGCGAGTGGAACGCATCCGGCGAAAAAGTGTTCGCAGAGGCTCAAGCGCAACTCGCGGCGGGCCACCGGATCAGCGCCCGAGACAACTTCCTCCGGGCCACGACTTACTTCCGCAACTCGGAGTTTTTTCTCCACGGCAAACCCGAAGACCCACGCATAGAAAGCGCATACAAGAAATCTATCCAATCCTACAAATCGTGCTGCGCACTTTACCAACCACCCATTCTTCCGGTTGAGATTCCCTACGACGGAACGACGCTACCCGGCTACTTCCATCGTATCGATGACTCGGAAACCAAGCGTCCGCTGTTCATCATGCACTCCGGCTTCGACGGTTCGGCAGAAGAGCTGCATGGCGAAGGAGCCCGCGCCGGCATCGAGCGCGGCTACAACGTTCTTACCTTCGACGGTCCCGGCCAGTATGGGCCGCTTCATCGTGAACGCCTTTTCTTCCGTCCCGATTGGGAAAAAGTCGTCACTCCGGTGGTTGACTTCGCTCTGACTCTTCCTGGCGTCGACGCCAACAGGATCGCTCTCATGGGGGTCAGCCTGGGCGGCTACCTTGCCCCTCGCGCGGCCGCTTATGAAAAGCGCATCTCGGCGCTCATCGCCAACGACGGCGTCTACGACTACGGCATCACCAATCTCGGCGGCAAAGTCCCTGCTTCGCAGAGAGCGGCAGTCGAAGCTCTCTTCAAAGCCAAACACGCGCCGGAAATCGATCGCAGGCTCGAAGAGGCGATTCATTCCTCGCCCACCGCGGCGTGGGCCCTGACCCACGGCATGTTCGCGACCGGCACCCCGAGCCCGCGAGCTTATGTCGCGGCAACTCTGGACTACCATCTGGGCAACGGCATTGCCGAGCAGATCTCCTGCCCCACCCTGGTTCTCGAAGCCGAAGAAGACATTTTTTTCAAGGGACAGCCAGAACAGCTATACGACCATCTCACCTGCCCTAAGAAGCTCCTGCGGTTCACCGTCGCGGAAGGCGCTGGTGCTCATTGCCAGGTGGGAGCTCACCGCCTTGCGCTCGGCCGGATCTATGACTGGCTCGATGGCACCTTCCACTTGAGTGCGTGAAAGCTCTGAACGACAGTTGGCGAAGGCGTTCAGTATGGAGTGCCCGCCGCCCGATGTCGCACCCTGGATTTGGCAGCTGCCAGACCTAATCGGCACGCAACATACTTCCGGGATCGATGTGGATGGCGCGAAGAATGGCCGGTACGGCAGCGATGCATATGACAGCCAGGATGATGGCGCACGGAAGCACGAGCATACCGAGATCGGTGGCTTCGACCTGATAGAGCAGCGACTGGAGGGAGCGCGCCAGCCCCAGGCCAAGCAGCACCCCGGCAAATACTCCCAGCAGGACAGCGAACGAGATTCCGGAAGTGACCTGTCGTACAACATGCGTGACCCGCGCACCCAGTGCCATGCGAATGCCAATCTCACGCTCCTGCTGTTGTACTGAATAGTTAAGCACTCCATACAAGCCAACCCCGGCCAGCAGCAAGGCAACCGCTCCAAAGAAAAAGCCTAACGTAGCCAGCAGCCGCTCCCGTATCGTCTGCGCCTGGTTTACTTCCAGCTGTGTCTCAACGTTTGAGACATGAAACCCGGGGCGCGCCTGCGACACCCGCTGCCGCATCGTCGAAGCTAAAGACAGTGGGGTGGACGAAGCCGTACGTACAATGAAAGTCCCGTCGCTCTCTGGAAGCATCTCGCCCTTAGCGGCCTTTTCGTGAAATGGAACATAGACGACCGGCAATATCGGGCCGCGCAGGCTACTGTAGTAAGCATCCCGCGCCACTCCAATCACCCGCATGCGTTGACGGGTTCCATTGTCAGAGGCCTTCTCAAAACTTTTCCCAATCGGATGCTCGTCTTTAAGAAACTCCCGCGCGAACGTCTCATTGACGATCCCGGCGTCGGGATACAGATCGTTTTCGCGGAAATCTCTCCCCTCGAGCAGAGGGATCTTCATCGTCTCGAGCCACCCGGGAGAGACCTTCAGAAAGTAACCAAGATTGACGCTTGGCGGCCCTCCATCGATGGAGATCGAATCATTCCAGCTCGACCCTTCCAACAGCGGATATGCGGCTTGTGCCACCCGCTCGACACCCGGCACTTCGCGCAGAGATGCGGCCACCTGATCCCAGTAGAGCGATGACTGCTCTGGACGGCTTGTCGTGTCCAACAGCAGAATCCGGTCGGATGAAAACCCTGTCGGCTTGTTCGAAAGCCGCTGGAAAGTCGCCACAAAAAGTCCGGCAACAAAAAGCACGAGAAAACAGAAAGCCACCTGGAGCGCAGTCATCCCCAGCATCAGCCGCTGCCGTGCATGCGGGCTGTCGCCACCTTTCAGCACGCTCACCGGCCTCACCGAAGAAGCTCGCAACGCTGGCAGGAGACCACAAAACAAGACAACCACCAGGGTGAGGCCCACGCCAAACCCCAGCACCCGCCAATCCGCCGGGAGAACCAACCGCGCCGGATTATCCCGTGGGTTGATCATGCTCACCACAAACGGAGCCGACCACCAGGCAAACAACGCTCCGCACGCAGCCGCCAGAAAAGCCAGCAACGCACTCTCTACCAGGACCATCTGCGTCAGGCGCCACCGCCCTGCACCGATCGAGACCCGCAACGCCATCTCGCGCGCCCGTGCTGCCGCCTGCGCCGTCATCAGGTTCGCCACATTCACGCATACAATCATCAGCACCATCGCCACTAGCCCGCCGAGAGCGGCGAGAGCTCGGCGGTAGTCCTTCTGGGTTGTGGACGCTCCCGTGGGCGCCGGTTCCAGCGACACCCGATTGTTCAAGACATTCTTCAAAGTTTCCTGCGACAAGCCGGTTTCGCCGCTTAGCCGATTCACTTCAAAGGCGTGGCTCACCGCCGCCAGTTTTTCCCTGAGCGGCTCAACCGCGACTCCCGGATTGATCACCAGCAATGTGCGGAACGGAGTTGAGTCGGCGCGGGTGACACTGCGGTGCATCATCACCGGGATGAAAATGTCGATCATCGTCCCTCGTTCCGTCCCAGTGAACTTCTCCTCGCTGACGCCGGCAATCTCGTAAACACCGTCGCCTATATGCAGGGTTCGACCAATCACCTGAGGATCGCGTGCAAAGCGCCGACTCCAGTAGTCGTAGGAGAGCACCACGAAAGGCGCCCCGCCGGGCTTGCGATCGTCATTCCCGGTAGATAGCCGGCCCAGAACCGGTTCGATCCCAAACGTCGCGAACATACCCCCGGAAACGTACTGCAGGTTCGCTTTCTCCATCTCGTCATCTGTTTTGTAGGTCACGTCGGAGCGGTCCGCGTAGGAAAGCGCTATCAGTTCCGCCTGCCCTTTTGCGGCAGCGCGCATCAGTTGGATGTCCGGATATGCCCAGGAATCCCACGCCGCGGGTTTGTTGTCAAAGCCCATGCCCTCTCGCGACAAAATATAAATCCGCTCTGGATGCGCGACCGGCAGCGGCCGGAGCAGCAACGCGTCGATCAAACGGAACGCAGAGGTGCAAGCCCCAATCGCCAGTGCCAGCGACAGGATCGCGGCAGCGGATGTCGCCCGGTTACGCTTGAGCTGGCGCCATCCAAAAACAACATCGGCACGCAGTGAATCGAGCCATCCCACGACGCGGGCGTCGTGACTCTCCTGCCTTTGCCGCACCACCACGCCCAGCGCGCGCCGCGCTTCTTCCGCATCGCGGCCCTGCTCGACCGCCTCCGCAATGTGAGCTTCGAACTCCTCCTCGATCTCACGGTTCAGACGATCCTCGCGAAACACGTTCCAGAAACGCGACCAAAGCGACATATCACACCGTCCGCAAAACGCGATTTACCGCCAAAGTCACTGCCTGCCAGCGAGACTCCTCGGCAGCGAGTTGCTTACTCCCCGCCGCTGTCACTTCATAGATACGTGCGCGCCGTCCGTTCTCTTTCGTAATCCACTTCGCGCGAATCCACCCCGCCTCCTCCATCCTGTGCAGTGCCGGATAGAGCGAGCCTTCTTCGGCGCGGAGCACATCCCCCGAGAGTTCAGAGACCGCTGCCATGATCGCATAGCCATGCGAGCGTGGCCGGCGCGAAAGAATCTTCAAAACCAGCAAATCGAGAGAGCCCTGCAGAGAATCAAGTTTAGCCATATTAAGACATCTATATATAGACGTCTTAATATGGATGTCAAGTCAGACGGTCATCGCTTCGAGCCGCACGTAGCTGGTTTCCATGCCTTTGTCCATGCCGCTGGCCAACATCGACGCCACTGTTTGCGCGTCCGGCAAGGTCATACGGATGGTCATCAGCGTACCTGCCCCATCCGGCTCGAATGTCGTTTCCACATGGTTATCGGGAGTGGGATCTGGCAGGAGCATCCGCTCGATATGGACGATGCGATGGAACGGCTCCAGTTCAAGATATTCGCCCGTGATGTGGAAGCCTGCCCCTTGCCGTCGCTCCACTCGTAACGAATCTTGCCGCCCGGTTTTGCTTTCGTTTACGCAGACAGGCATGGTCCAGCCTTCGGGGCCGAGCAGCCATTTTTGAATCAATTCCGGTTCGGTGTGCGCACGGTAAACCGCTTTGGGAGGCGCCGCGAAACGCCTGGTGATGACGACGTGGGTGTCGCCTTCGGTCTTCAACGTCAGCTTGCTCATGGTTTCTTCCTCCGTTTTTTCTCTGGTGAGTTCATTCCGGCGAGAACTGCGTCTAGCCGGTCGTAGTTCCTCTCGAGCGCTTTGCGTAATGTTTCCAGCCACTGCTCCATGGCCTCGATTCCCTGAGGGGCGAGGCGGCGCGGCCGCTTTGTGCCATCAATTCGACTGGTCACGAGGCCTGCGTCTTCCAGAACCTTCAGGTGCTGAGAGATCGCCGGTTGCGTCATCTCAAATGGCTTGGCCAAATCCATCACTGTCGCTTCGCCCGATGCGAGACGCGCAAGAATGGCGCGCCGCGTTGGATCAGCCAGAGCGGAGAATGCGGCATCGAGGTCAACAACTACATCCATAAGTCATTGTTTATATAACCACACGGTTATTGTCAAGCGACAATATTAGCGCTGCGGTTCCCGTCGTCTCCTTCCCGCCAGACACGGCTATATTTGTATGAAGTGCCGGAGACCAACCGACCATGACAAAGATCCCGTGCATTACTTCGAGAAAACCGAACAATCACAGCGGAGCCGGATCCTTCGCCGGGGCGAACGCATGGAATGGCTGAATTACCATCATTTGCTGTATTTCTGGACCGTCGCCCGGGAAGGCTCGATTGCCAAAGCGAGCGAAGTCCTGCTCCTTGCTTCCCCCACCATCAGCGAACAGATCCGTGAACTGGAAGCGTCGTTGGGGATAAAGCTATTTCGCAAACAGGGTAGAAACCTGGCCCTTACCGACGCAGGCCGTGTGACCTACCAGTATGCCGACGAGATATTTGCCCGCGGTCGCGAGCTCAGTGACGTTTTGCGTGGACGAGCGATAGGGCCGGCCGCTCGCTTTACAATCGGCATCGCGGATGTCGTTCCAAAGCTGATTGCCTTTCGTTTAATTCTTCCGGCACTGAAACTGCCGGCTCCGATACGGCTGGTGTGTCGCGAAGGTAAACCGGACAAGCTGCTTTCCCAACTCGCCATCCACGAAGTCGACCTGGTGATTTCTGACGCACCTCTGGATCCGTCCATCCGCATTCGTGCTTTCAGCCATCTGCTGGGGCAATCCGGACTGAGCTTCTTCGCTCATCCCCGCATCGCCCGGCGATCGAAAGCGCGTTTTCCCAAGTGCCTCGATGGCATGCCATTCCTCATGCCCGCGGAAAATACCGACTTGCGGCGTTCGCTGGAACACTGGTTCGATGCCCAGGGCGTGCGCCCGATCGTGGCCGGAGAATTCGAAGACAGCGCGATGACCGTTGTTTTTGGAGAGGCCGCCGTAGGCGCCTTTGCTACGCCCACGCCCACCGAAGCCCAGGTCAAACGCCAGTTTCAGCTAACTTTTCTCGGACGGACAGAGGATATCCGCGAGAGCTTCTATGCCATTTCCCTTGATCGGCGATTGAAACACCCGGCTGTTGTCGCCATTTCGGAGTTTGCTCATAGCGCCGTGTTTCGAAGGGGTCGGCCAAACGCCACGAATGGCCCCGTAAATACCCGGTCCTAACGCCTGGCTCGTTCGCACAATACTTCGGATAATCCGAAGGGTCGTGCGTGATTTTATCGAACAATCCTATTCTCCCTGAGTTGCGTCCCAACAAATACCACAAGCCGCACAACGGCTCTTGAATTGGTAACGGGGAGAAGGACCATGCTTTTCATCAAAACGCACCGATGGATGATCGCGAAGGGCGCAGCAATAGCGAGTTCCTTCGCAATGTTGAGCCCACTTGCATTAGCCAACACCAACTGCCTGGAAGATCGTACAGTTGCCCAGGTTCAGGTTTCCGGGCGGCTCGATACTCTCGAACGCACCGCGGAATCCACACGCAGCCACTTGGATTTCTATGCCGCGGCGGCACGAAATAACAATCTCAACCGGCAGTCGCATGCGATCAAGTTGAGCCAGGCGAGGGAGAACGTAAATCTTCTCGGCAAGCAGCTGAGTGAGTTGGAGGCGCTCGATCCACAGGCGACAGCTCTGCAGCAGGCCGCCATCCGTGAAGCTCGTCCGCATCTGGAACGGCTGGCCGATCATGTCGAGACCGCCATCGTCACGCTCAACGACGGGGGAAGCACTTATCGCTTCCAGGAATTTGGCGAAGGGGTGGATGGCATGTACCAGCAAGCGGATAGCCTCTACACCAAGGTGGACGCGCTGACGGACTTTGAAAAGGCTTGTCAACGCGCGGTCGATGTGACCACTGACAAGACCGAAATCTAGCCCCTGTCGCACCGTTTCACTTGCGGGGCTGTTCCGCAGCCCCGCCCCTTGCAGGCTGTTTTATGAAAGGAAGCGTTATGACTGAATCCGTAGGCGTGTGGAGCACGCAGCCATCTGGCTCTCTGTGGCGTACCGCCGGCGGCTGGATACTTCTGGTGTTAGGTACCGCGGGACTCATACTTCCCGTCTTACCGGGCACTCCCTTGCTGATCGCCGGGTTGGTCATGCTTTCCACCGAACACCGTTGGGCGCGAAACTGCCTGCGCCAAGTGAAACGATGGGTTCGCAAACTCCGTAACACCCGCCGAGCCCGGCAAACGCCGGTCCGATCATGAGCAGACCAGCATTAAAACGCCGGGTCTCTTCATGGAAGTCGTCAACCACAGCCCACCATCTCATCGAAAGGAGAGATCGCCATGAAATTCAGTCAGGATGAAACCCAGATGTATCAGTCCTCCTACAACCGTGAAATCGAGCTTCGCGCTTACGAATTATTCGAGCAACGGGGTGGAGAGCCCGGACACGATCTGGATGATTGGCTGCAGGCAGAAGCCGAAATAGTCCGGCCCGCGCGGAGCCAGCTTAGAGGGGTAGCCGCCTGAGCTCGGATCCAAAGAGTGTGGGAAGGGTGGGAAGCCGGCATCATGGCTTTCCATGCTTTCCATACTCTGTCATTTCCATGGCCTGCTTTTCGCTCATCGCCTAGAGCTGGCGGATTGCCGTCACCGGATCCACCCGCGTCGCTCGCTGTGCCGGAAGATAGCACGCCAGCAAAGACATCGCCGCGAGCAGAATCAGCACGGCAAAGATCGTCAATGGGTCATTGGCGCCGATGCCGTACAGCAGACCGGCAATGACGCGGGTCAGCCCGAACGAAAGAGCCAGTCCCAGCGCCAGCCCAATTGCCGTCAGCCGCATTCCCTGTAGCAGCACCAGCCTCATCAAATCCGCTCGCGAAGCCCCCAAAGCTACGCGGATGCCGATCTCGTGCGTCCTGAGCTCGGTGCGGTAGGCCATCACGCCATAAATGCCCGTGGCCGCCAGAACCAGCGCGACGACCGCGAATATCCCCGCGAACGTGCTCTGCATCATGACAAAGGTAGTCGCTATCGCGGTCGTCTCCCTCATCGTGCGCACGTCATAAACCGGGAGCCGGCTGTCAACCTCCTGGATCGTGCGCTCGGCTGCCTGCAGCAGATCCGCCGGATTGCCCATGGTCTTCATTTGCACGATGAGTTCCGGGCCCGGTTGCTGATAATAGCTCATATAGATCATGGGCCCGGGCCGCTCACTCATCATCAGGTGCTTCGAGTTCTTCACCACGCCAACCACCGTGAACAGGTTGCTTGATATGCTCAGATTTTTCCCTATCGGATCCTGTCCCGGCCAGTATCGGTTCGCCGCTGTCTGGTCCACGATCAGCACTCGCGGCGCTTTCTCATTGTCGTTCTGCGTAAAGTCGCGCCCTTCCAGAATGGGTATCCCCATGGTCTCGAAGTACCGCGGCGATACATCCGCTCTGCCTACTTCGAGCGATTCATGCGGCCGTGGCGCATATCCTTCCGGATACGCGTCCTCCGTCTTTCGCGTCAGCGACAGCGGTACCCAGTCGGTAAGCGAAGCCACGGTCACGCCGGGCAATGCCTCCGCGCGCTGGAGAATTTTGTCGCGGATCATCCGCCTTTGGTCATTCGGATAGCCGGAGATGTTCAATCCCACGGACGCGGTCAAAACATGATCTTGCTCAAAGCCAGGATCTGCATGGGCAATGTTCCTGAGCGTGCGCAAAAACAATCCGGAGCTAACCAGCAGAGCGAGCGAGAGCGCCACCTGCGCCACCACCAGGCCGCTAAGCAGCCGCCGATTGTGCTTGCTGCCCGATACGCTGGCCGATTCCTCCTTGAGCACCTCCGCCGCCGGCACCTGCGACGACCGCCAAGCCGGAAATGCCCCGCATAGCAGGCTCGCCAGAACTGCCAGCGCCACAATTGCGATCACAACGCCGGGATCGAACATGCCGTTTATCTCGATTGGGATCGCGTTCGAGGAAGGAACAGTGCGAGTGTCTTCGCCGTCCAGAGAGTCAAGAACAACGCCGCCGCTCCCGCGCAGAGGGCAAGAATCACGCCTTCGAGCATCATCTGCCGGACAACGCGCACGCGACCTGCACCCAGCGACTGCCGGATTGCGATTTCGCGCCGCCGCGACACAAACCGCACGAGTGTCAGCGTGGCCACATTGGCGCACGTCAGTAGCAACACGATCCCCGCAATGGCCAGCAGGATTGGGAGCGACGTCGCCATATATCCGTTCGCGCCGAACGGCGAGCGCCACATCGGATCCAGGGTGATCGTGTTCGTGCCCAGGTGATCGTTAGGATACGCCGCCACAATCCGCCGCATGATGGTCTCAAGATCCTGGTTTGCCTGCTCGCGGCTCACGCCCGGCCGCAGCCTTCCCAACACAACCAGCCAATTCCCGCTGCGCTCGGTCATCCGCCAACCGCCCGTTCCGAGCGGATCGAGCGTGACCCACATATCGTGCCGCAGTCCCGGCGCCGCACCGACGAAACCCTTCGGCGCCACGCCGATCACCGTCACAGGGTGGTGAGCAATCTCCAGCGGCTTGCCCACAATCCCGGGGTCACCCGCAAAATGCGTCTTCCATAGCGAGTAGCTGAGAATGACATACGGAATGCTTCGCCCTGCAGCCTCTTCTTCCGGACGGAAAAAACGCCCGTAGAGGGGCTTCACGCCGAGCACATCGAAGTAATTCGCAGTCACGTTGGCAACATAGATCCGTTCCGGCTTGGCTCCGCCGGTCAACGCAATCCAATCGTGGTGATACCCGATGATTCCCTCGAAGCTGTGATTCTGGTCCCGCAGATCGCGGTAATCGAGATAGGAGAATGGCGGAGTCGGCGAGCTATTCCACTGCCCGCGCATCACGCTCACCAGCGAGCTCATATCTCGCGCTCCCGGTATCGGGTGCAGCATCGTCCCGTTAATCCAGCTGAACACCGTGCCGTTGGCGCAAATGGCCACTGCCAACATCACCGTAGCCGCGGCCGTGTATGCCGGATTCTTGCGAAGTCGCCGCAAGGCAAAACGAAAATCCTGAAGCAGTTCTCTCACGCCTACCTCCATCTAAGGAACTTTGCTCCTGGGTAACCTGAGTATCCCCCCGGATGTGCAAGCAGGGTGCCAAAACACGTATGGGTGTAAGTCTATATCCAACCATCGACTTAGGCTAGGCACATCTCTCGGCTCCGCCAACAAACTGTCCATTTGTGGACCGGATGTCCGCTTTTGAAGCTCCCTGCAAGCCGAGGGAGCCATTCTGAAATCGATACTCACGCAGATGCAGAGGAACTCACCGCTGCAGCGGTTGGAGCAACGGCGCAACCGGCGGCACCGCTTCAATGGATGGCACAAAACGCGGCGTCACCTTTGCCTTAGCGGCCTGCTCATACGCGTAACCGTATCCAATCAGCCGCGCTTCGCTCCATGCTGGACCAATGATGGAGAGGCCGACAGGGAGCCCCATCACTGCCCCCATCGGCACCGTCAGATGTGGGTAGCCGGCGATGGCCGCCAGTGAACCCGCGCCTGCGCCGTTGATCTGGTCGCCATTGGCCGCATCAATCTTCCAGGCCGGCGGCATGGTGGGCGATACCAGTGCATCGAGGTGGTTGGCGGCCAGCATGGCGTCGATCCCATCACGTCCGGCGATGCGCAACGACGTCGCGCGCGCCTCCTGGTAGACAGGGTCATCGAGTCCCTTGGTCGCCTCGGCCTTCACAAATGTTTCCTGCCCAAACAGCGCCAATTCGCGATCCGCGTGCGCCGCGTCAAACGCAATCACATCGGCGAGCGTGCGCGTCTTGACCGCGGGTGGCGTCGTGGCGAGATACGCGTTCAAGTCGACCTTGAGCTCAGTATTGAGCACCCGCGTCTCCGCCTCGCCCATCTTGTCCCGGTCCTTGAGCTCCTTTATGTCGACCAGCGTCGCGCCCTGCGCCTTCAGCACGGCCAGCGCCTGGTCGAACACCTTGTCGGTCGCCGCAGACCAGCCGGTGGCAAAGCGCAGCACACCGATCCGCGCACCCTTGAGCGCATCGGGCTTCAGCGCTGCCAGGTAATCGGTCACGTGCGCATCGGCATCCTTGGTCGCCGGGTCGGCGGGGTCCGCGCCGGCGATCGCACCCAGCACCCGCGCTGCGGTCGCCACATCGGCTGCGATGGGCCCAGCGGTATCCTGACTGTGACTAATGGGCACAATCCGCGCGCGGCTTACCAGCCCAACCGTAGGCTTTAGCCCGACTACGCCGTTCACCGCTGCCGGGCAGGTGATCGACCCGTCGGTCTCGGTACCGATTGCGGCTTCCACCTCGCCCGCTGCCACCGCGGCGGCGCTACCTGAAGATGAGCCGCACGGATTACGATCCAGCGCATGCGGATTACGCGTCTGGCCGCCCACCCCGCTCCAACCCGAGATCGATGCGTTCGACCGGATATTCGCCCACTCCGACAAATTCGTCTTGCCCAGGATCACCGCATCGGCCGCCCGCAGCCGCGCCACCAGCGGCGCATCGCGATGGGTCACGTTATCGAGCAGCGCCATGCTGCCCGCGGTCGTGGGCAGTGGCCCGTCCGCCTCGATATTGTCCTTCAGCAGGATCGCGTAGCCGTAGAGCAGCCCGCGCGCCCTGCGTCCCCGGTCAATGGCGCGCGCTTGATCAAGCGCGGTAGGATCGAGCGATATCACTGCGTGGATCTTCGGATCCACCGCATGCACCCGGGCAATCGCAGCCTTGGTTGCGGCCTCAGCGCTCGGAGCAGGATTCGGGGCAGCCGCCAGGACGGCGAGCAATATGGAAATCATCAATCGTCAGGCTCCCTTACCAGCCAATGCTAACTGAGTCTAGACCGGCACATACTGCCGCAGATAGCGCCTGGCCATGCGGAATCCGACTTTGTAAGGTTCGCTGAAATCCGGCCCCGGATTGTCCGCCGCGCCATAAAGATCATCTTCATGCTCGATGCTCATGGCGCCCTGGTAACCGGCGCTTTGTAGAACGCTGAAGAATTCGGGCCACGGGATACTCCCCATCCCCGGAATCCGGAACTGCCACCACTTGGCCTGGTTCACCGGCACAATGCCTCCCCGGCGCACGATGTCCCAGTGGATCTGCGTGTCCTTCAAGTGGACGTCGTAGATCTTGTCAACGAAGTCTTTCGCGGTTTGAATCGGATCCATCATTTGCCACAGCAGGTGAGACGGATCGTATTGCAAGCCTACGTAGGGCGAGTCTTTGAAAGCGGTGAACAGCGCGTCGAATGCGACAGGACTGGTGGCAATATTCGGGCCCCCTTGCCACGGCTCCCACAAGATCCGCACCTGGTGCTCCTGGCAGGCAGCGAAATACTTGTCGTGGTAAACCCGCACAATCTCGTCCACCTGCGCTTCAAATGACTTGGAGGCATCCTTGCCCGACTGCGTGCCTATATAAGGAACACCCAACTTACCAGCCAGTACGATCGCCTTCACGAAGTTGCTGTTTTCCTGTGCGCGCTGCGCCGGATCGGCCGCGATATGATTCCCACCTACCTGCAGAGCCGAAACGTGCATGCCTTTTGACGACAAATGATTCTTGACTCTCGCGATATCTTCATCCGAAATCGTCGTAACATCCAGGCCCGGAACCCCTGCACCGGCAGAAAGAATCATGTTGTTGAATTCTTGCTGAAGGGCGAAATCCACGTTAGCTTCGGTATATTTGGCCAAAATGCCAAGACGCGGTTTCCACTCCACCGGGCGGGCGCCCGCTTTCGACAACGCAGCGAGGCACACTGCCGCGGTTGCTGATCCAAGCAAAGTGCGCCGGCTTATATTTTCTATGGGCATCCAGGTTCCTCCGTAGGCCGTCAGACCAACACCATGATCGCACGGCAAGCCCGAAATTCCGGCGGGCCAGGATTGGCTGGAAAGGCTCGTGAATTAACGCAAGGTTTGCGTGAACGATCCTTGTGGCCTTTAGGCATTGAGGTGCGGTTTTCCCTCGAAAAAGAATAAAGAGCATGCCTCAGGGCCTGAAGGCCGAATCATTCAGGCTTGTGATGTACGGGCTAAAGCCCGTACCTACCTGCCACCTCCGTTGCAGTTTGTTCAATACAAGTGCCGCCAAAGCTAAAAAGCCCGAGGTGTAGCCTCCATTTAAGATGGAGTGAGAGGCTTAACCCTTTGCATCCAGAAACCCTGTCAGGCATAACAACGGAGCAGGCAGTGGAATCGAGGTTTTCTCGTTCCCTGATTCGTGCCGTCGCCAACACGGCCATGGGCCGGCCGGATGTCTTGCCTTTCTGGTTTGGAGAGTCAGACCAATCGACCCCAACGTTTATTCGCGAGGCGGCCATCGCCTCGTTGCACCTAGGGGAAACCTTCTATTCGGAGAACCTGGGCAGACCCTACCTGCGGCAGGCTATCTCCACTTATCTGACCCATCTTCATCAACTCCCCATAGGCGCCGGCCAAATCGCCGTGACATCTTCCGGGGTCTCCGCGCTCATGCTGGCAAGTCAACTCCTGGTCGCGCCCGGTGACCGCGTGGTGGCGGTTACACCGCTATGGCCCAATGCAGTCGAAATTCCCAAGGTGATGAGTGGCCGGGTTACCTGCGTCTCGCTCGAGGTACAACACGGCCGATGGACGCTGCCGCTGGACAGACTTCTCGATGCGCTCAAGCCCGGAACCCGGATGTTGGTACTCAACTCGCCTAACAATCCCACCGGCTGGACCATACAACGCCCCGAGCAGGCCGTCATCCTGGAACACTGCCGCCGTCATGGAATATGGATCATCGCGGACGATGTTTACGAGCGCCTCGTCTACGCCGATGGAATGAAAACGGCGGCCTCGTTCCTCACAATGGCTGAACCGGGCGAGCGCCTGATTGTGATCAACAGCTTCTCCAAGGCCTGGAGTATGACGGGGTGGCGTTTGGGCTGGATGGTAACTCCGCCAGCCATCCAGGCCGATCTCGCGGCGCTGATCGAGTACAACACCTCTTGCGTCTCCGAATTTGTTCAACGCGCCGGCGTCACCGCTCTTGAACAAGGAGAGCCTTACGTGGATGGGCTGCGAACCCAACTGGCGAACACCAAGGCGAAATTGTTTGCTGCGTTGTCCCCTCTGCCCCGGCTACAAGTGCCCGAGGCGGACGGCGCCATGTATCTCTTTCTGCGGGTGGACGGTGAAGACGATTCCGTACGGCTGGCCAAGCGCCTGATCGAAGAAGCCGGCCTGGGCCTCGCGCCCGGCAGGGCTTTTGGCCCCGAAGGAGAAGGCTGGCTGCGTTGGTGCTACGCCGCCGACAGTAAGAAGATCGAGTCTGGAATCGAGCGCCTGGCGCATTTCCTGTCAAAATAATGCGGCTCACAAGGAGAGAACCATGCACACCATCAAGGTCCTCGCCGTAGGATTTGGGCTCTTGGGCATTTTCGTCTTAGGCGGGCGTTTGCTCGGTCATGGATCACGCGCCGCTCTCTCCTTTTTACCGGCGTGGCTCATCATCGCTGCCCTGAATCTCTGGTATGGAGTGGCCAGGGCGGGCTACTCCATAGCGGACGAGTTCCCTATCTTCCTGCTGATCTTCGCAGTGCCCTCGGCGGTAGCTCTTTTCATATGGTGGAGACTCCGCCTGGCATAACCCCATAGGCAAACCCGGTAGCAGATACCCTGCGGTGTCTTTTCGGACCCCGGAGTTTACCCGTTTGACTCTATTCCTGCCCTCCGAGCCGCCGCAGCGCCAATTTGCTTTAGCATGTGAGGGTATTCAGAATCCTTGACGTTCCTCAGTAAAACCATGGTTGACCCTGCGATCACTGCCCGGACGAACACCTTGATTACCGGGAACACCGAAATGGCTGGTCGCATTCGAGTCCATAACTGGTCGAACACGCGCCTTGGGCCCATGGAAGGCTGGTCCGAGACCCTCCTCGCCACCGTCAACCTCATGTTGCATTCGCCCTCTCCAACCGTCCTCTGCTGGGGAGAGGAGATGGTGTTCCTTTACAACGACGGAGCCATCCCCACCTTGACGGTCAAACATCCCAACGCCCTTGGCGCTCGCTACCGCGAGGTCTTTCATGAAGCGTGGGATCTCGTGAAAGCCGATCTGGAAGGTTGCTTCTATCGTGGGGAGACCGCGGTTCGTGACAATCTATTGATCCCCATCCTCCTCAATGGAATCCTGGAAGATCAATATTGGAGCTATACCCTCATTCCAGTCTATGAAAACGGCAGAATCGCAGGCGTTTACGACACCTTTCGCAACATGACGGAGACGGTCGAAAGCGCCCGGCGGCTGCGCGAGAGTGAGCTGAGATTGAAGCTCGCAACTGAAGTTGCGCAGCTCGGCGTCTTTGTCTGGGAAACAACGCAAGACCAGGAAAACTGGGAAAACGATCGTATGTACGAAATCTTCGGCCGGACAAGCGAACAGGGGCCCGTCAATGGAGCAGGACTCCTGCGTGATTTCCTGCATCCGGATTTCCGTGATGCCTTTCGCGATGCGCTGCGAAGCACCCTCCAACTCGGCCAACCGTTCCATTTTGAAGGTCTCATCTATCGCACGGATAAAGTGCTTCGCCGCATCGAGATCAACGGAAATCTTCAACCAGAGACGAAGGGGTCGAAAGGAAGAATTCTGGGCACGGTCCGCGATGTAACAGAAATGAGAAAGGCTGAAGCGGAGTTGGGCGAGAATGCCAAACGCCTCAACGAACTCGCGGCGATCGTGGCCTCCTCAGACGACGTAATCCTCAGCAAGGATCTCAACGGTATCATCACCAGTTGGAATGACGCAGCGACGCGCGTTCTGGGCTACAGCGCCGACGAGATGATTGGGGCCTCCATCCTCAAACTCATTCCTGAACACCTTCATTCGGACGAAGCGACCATTCTGCAGAGCATTCGTGCCGGCCGGCGGGTTGAGCACTTCGAGACGGTTCGGCTCACCAAGAGCGGTGGGTTGATTGATGTCTCGCTCTCGGTTTCCCCAGTCAAGGACGCACAGGGCCGAGTGGTAGGGGCCTCAAAAATTCTGCGCGACGTCTCCACACGCAAGCGTATGGAGCGTTCCCTGCTGCAAGCAGAAAAAATCGCGGCCACCGGGCGGATGGCCGCGACCATTGCGCACGAGATAAATAACCCCCTGGAAGCGGTGATGAACCTGCTTTACCTGCTCCGGCCCAAGATTACCGACGAGGAAGGGATCAACTACCTTGGCACAGCCGAAAGCGAGCTTGGCCGTGTATCGCATATCGCCAAACAGACTTTAGGCTACTACCGTGAGCATGCTGCCGCGAGCCTGGCCTCCCTTGGGGAGATCGCCGAACATGCGATCGCCATCTACGAACCGCGTTGCACGGCCGCCGGCATCACCATTGAGAAATCAGTCTCTTCCTCGCGGAAGGTTATCTTACGTCGTGGCGAAATGATGCAGGTAATTTCGAACCTGATCGCCAACGCCATCTACGCGATGCCCGACGGTGGAACCCTTTCTATTTCGGCCCGCGATACAGCAACTCCGGCGGACGGCGTAACCTTGAGCGTTGCAGATAACGGCGAGGGTATAGCGCCGGAAGTCCTGCCCAAAGTTTTCGATGCTTTCTTCACCACCAGGGCGACCGTCGGTACAGGAATAGGGCTGTTCGTAGCGAAAAACTTCATCGAAGGCCACGGCGGCCAGATCAGCATCGAGAGTCACACCCAACCAGAGAAACACGGAACGACCGTCCACATCTTTCTCCCTCTCCGCACGGCCTATGCCTGAGAAGGACACGCGAACGAAGAGTACGCCTTCAGCTCATGGCGTAAGCTAGCCGGCCAGACCTGTCCGAACTAGCGAGTCAGGAAGGCGCTCTGGGGTCGCCAGCTTGGTAAAGTTCGCCGGCGTCGTTGCGATGGAGCAAACAACGAAGCCCTCCTCCCCGGACGGGTGCCCGATGTTCGCCTCAGCGTACATGGGCCGAAGACGGATTTCATCCAACGCTCTCACTCCATGTGCAAGGGCTCTTGCTTTCGCCCTTATTCTCTTCGCTATAGACCAAAAGCGTTCGGATGGGCTGCGGCCCATCATCGTCGGCCCATGTACGCTCAGGCGAACATGGGGCACCCGTCCAGACAAACGACCGTGGTTTTGAGTCTAGATCCCGCCAGCGACCATTCGCCTCTTTCTCCCGCTCCACACGGCTTACACTCAACGGTCCCGACCGGCCGGCGCGAGATAATAGGACCATGTCAAAAAGGTTCGCCTTGCCTGCGTTGCTCGCGATCTGCCTGATCGCACCAGCATCCGTGCCCGCACAAGAATCTGCTTTTTCCAAGCACTTCGATGCCGTCCTATCGCAACACGGAGTCGTGGGCGGGGGGATCGCCATCGTCCACATGCAGGAGCCAGCAACCTTCAGGTTCTACGGCAAAGCAAGCCAAGACACCCCTCAGCCCGTCGACGAAGAAACATCCTACAACTGGGCCTCGATCACCAAGACGATGACGGCCATCGCCATCCTCCAATTGCGCGACCGCGGAAAGCTGTCGCTGGACGACCGCGCAGTACGCTACGTGCCCGAACTGCGCCAGGTGCACGATGCATTCGGCCCCATCGATGCCATCACCATCCGCATCTGCTGACACACAGTGCGTGGCTTTCGCAACCCCACCTGGCCCTGGGACTGCGACGGATGCTCCAACTGCGACTGGCAACCGTTCGAACCGACGCAGTGGGCGCAGGTCGACGCGATGCTGCCCTATACCCAGATCGCCTTTCGTCCGGGATCTCGCTGGAGCTATTCCAACTTAGGTTACGTGTTTCTTGGCCAGATCATTCGACGGCTCTCGCGGCGATGACTTCGAAATTTACGTCACAAAAACATTCTGATGCCACTGGGGATGACCGCCAGCTACTTCGACCGTTCGCCGTACTTTCTGGAATCCCATGTCTCGGCCAGCTATCTCCGTGCCGGCGACAAGCTTACTCCGCAGCCTTTCGACTTCGACACAGGCATCACCACCTCCAACAGTGGTCTGAAAGCGCCCCTCATCGACATGGTGAAATATCTCCACTTCCTGATCGGCGATCCGGCGAATCCGCGCTACGCCATCGTGCTCAAGCGCGAGTCGCTCGAAGAAGCTTGGAAGGGTGTTCTGCCGGTTACCGAGCCAGGGAAGCCTGCGACCGCATACACCCTGCGGGACGCCGATGATGGGGCTTGGGTTTTTCGTGTTGAACCTACAGGGTCACCGCTACGTCTATCACGACGGTGACCAGGGTGGCTTTTCCTCTGAGATGCTGATCGACCCCACGGATCACACCGCCAGCATTCTGGTGGTCAACACCACCGACACCGGAGCCCCTGCGCCCTCGTCCGCGCTCCATCCGCAATCAAATACCGAGCCCGACCCTGACACCGACCTACGCCTCGCCCTGCGACGAGAGCTCGTGGAACACGTGTTCCCCACCTATTCCGCGGAAACGCCTGGCAACATCGAGCAGCGCCAGCATTGATGTGGACCTGCACTCGATGCTTATTCCAGGGCAAGGTCGGATAAGATGGACTTCCCTCGAAACAGTTGAGACCCTGCTCAGGGGAAGCCCGTCCTTAGGGAGGATAACCAATGCGATTCGGCCCCATCATGCTTGCGCTCGCCGGAATAGTGCCAACAGTCAGCGGGGTCACCGGCTGCCATTCCTCCGCGCCCGCCGCCAAGGCAGCCACCTCCTCTTCCCTGGAGCAAATCGACAAATACCAGTGGCTCGAAGATGTCGCAGGCGCTCGCCCCATGACCTGGGTGAAGGAGCAAAACACCCGCACCATCAAGACACTGGAAAGCGACCCGCGATTCGCAAACCTCAAGCAAGACGCACTCAAGATATACGAGTCGCCCGACCACCTGGCGATTCCCCTCTTGAAAGACGGAACGGTCTACAACACCTGGCAGGACGCCCAGCACGTGCGCGGCATCCTTCGCCGTACCAGCCTCACCAGCTATCTGACCCCAGACCCACACTGGCAAACCGTCCTCGACTACGACGCGCTCGCCAAACAGGATAAGCAGGAGTGGGTGGCCAACGGATTGAATTGTCTCTACCCCGGCAACACTCTATGCCTCGTCTCCCTCTCCGCCGGCGGTGAAGACGCTGAAACACTCCGCGAATTCAACCTCAAGACCGGCAAGTTTATCCAGCACGGCTTTGTGTCGCCGCACTCCAAGCAAGACATCAGTTGGCTGAACCAGGACACGCTTCTGGTAGCCCGCGACTGGGGCACGGGCACCATGACGAAATCCGGCTATCCCTTTGTCGTGAAGCTATGGAAGCGCGGCCAGCCGCTCGATCAGGCAAAGGAGATTTTTCGCGGTGCTGAGAACAACATCAGCGTCCAGCCAGAAACCCTAAACGACAGTCAGGGTCACCATGTCACCTTGATGGATGTAGATGTCAGCACCTTCGAAAGCGCGCACTTCCTGTGGACACCCGCGGCCACAACCAGGCTGGCCTTACCCGCCAAAGCAGAGATAGAAGGACTGCTGCGCAACCAGCTTATCGTCCAGCTGAATCAGGACTGGAAGCCCGACGGGTTAGATAAGACCTTCCCGCAGGGTTCCGTTATCTCGCTAAATCTCGACGCCGTAAAAAAAGATCCTGCGCATCTGAAACCCACCACCATCTTCACCCCAACTGCAGTCGAGTTCGCGCAGGAGGTGCAAACCACCCGGGACCATCTGGTACTCACCACGCTCGAACACGTCCAGGGGCGCGCTTATATCTACACCCTCAGCCCGGCGGGCGAGTGGACGCGGAAAAAGCTGGATCTGCCCGACAACCAAACCGTGGATATCCTGCCCTCGGATGGCGCAGGCGACCGCTTCTTTCTCGATGTGCAGGGGTTTCTTACCCCGTCTTCCCTGCTCCTCGGCGATCCCGCGACCAATTCACTCCAGAACGCGAAATCGCTCAAGCCTCAATTCGATGCCTCTCATGATGTGGTGGAGCAGCTTGAGGCCAGATCGAAAGACGGCACCATGGTTCCCTACTTTGTGGTTCGTCCCAAAGACCTGAAATACAACGGCGCGAACCCAACCTTGTTGACCGCTTATGGCGGTTTTCAGGTGGCCAACACACCTGCCTACAGCGGCATCATCGGCAAATTGTGGTTGGAGCGCGGCGGTGTCTACGTGTTGGCAAACATCCGCGGAGGAGGAGAATTCGGGCCTGCCTGGCATGAGGCTGGGCTCAAGACCAAACGGCAGCGTATCTACGATGACTTTGCTGCAGTAGGAGAAGACTTAGTCACCCGGCACATTACTTCCTCTCACAGACTTGGCATCACCGGCGATTCGAACGGCGGCCTGCTGATGGGGGTTGAGTTTACCCAGCATCCGGAAATGTGGAACGCCGTCATCATCGGCGTGCCGCTGTTGGATATGCTGCGCTACGAGCAGATCGCGGCAGGCTCCTCCTGGGTAGGCGAATATGGTTCCGTATCTGTTCCCGAGGAGCGGGCGTTCCTGGCATCGATCTCTCCTTATAACCAGCTAAGGCCGGATGTGCATTATCCCGAGCCCTTGATATTCACCACCACCAAAGACGACCGCGTCGGGCCGGTCCACGCCCGAAAGTTTGCCGCGCGGCTGGAAGAATTTCACAAGCCATTTTTCTATTACGAGATCGTCGAAGGCGGCCACAATTTCGGCGCGAATCTGAAAGAGTCCGCCGAGACCAAAGCAGTGGACTACATATATCTCTCGCGTAAGTTGATGGACTAAGCCAACCAATGTCCCGTCACTCCGTCAGCAAGCAGCGACAGAGCGACCAACGAGCCGCTCAATATGCGCAAGCCGCTCCCTGGCGTGGCCGATCTTCACGCGCAAGGCAAAAGCATGCGTGTCAGCGTGCCTCGCGAACTCCATGGCCAGTGGAAACCGGATGACCACCGTGAAGACGTCCTGTCGATCATCCGCGTAAGAAACGCCGGCCGGCAAAAGCGATTGATACCACTGCGCATGGAGAGGATGGCTGCATCTCCCTTTGCCTTTCTCCGTGGTGCGGCCGCCGTGATGGCCTACGACTTGAACCCGACACCCACCATGGGCTACAACGTGGTGCTCGCCGGAGATGCTCACCTGGGCAACTTTGGACTGTACGGCACGCCGCAGCGTGAAGTCGTATTTGATCTGAACGATTTCGACGAGACCGTCATCGGACCGTGGGAGTGGGACCTCAAGCGCCTGACCGCCAGCGCGAACGTTGCCGGACGGGAGAATGGCTTATCCACGCGCGAACGGCGAACCGCGGTCGCCGAAGTGGTGCGCGGATATCAGGACAACATGGCCAGGCTCGAACACCTGGGCACCTTTGATATTTGGCATCTCCACTCCTTTCCAGGGCGCACAAATGTGCTGAGAAAAGTGCCCGCCAAAGCGCAAGCGGTCATTGAGAAGGTACTCGCCAAAGCATTGCAGTCAGATCATCAGGGCCTCTTGCCGAAAGTCGCCATCAAGGATGCCGCCGGCCGCTGGCAGTTCCGGGAAGACCCGCCCATCCTCACCCGGGTCAACTCCGCAAAAAAGAAAGCTCTGATCACTGCATTGGAGAGATACTCGGAAACCCTGCCCCGCGAGCTTCGCTACATGTTGTCACGCTATCGCGTTGCGGATGTGGCTCACCGGGTGGTCGGTATCGGTTCGGTCGGCACCAGAACCTATCTGGCTTTGTTAATGGGCAAGGACGACAACGACCCGCTCTTCCTGCAAATTAAGGAGGCGCTCGTTCCGGCTCACGCGCCGTATCTGCCTGTGAGACGCTCGGAAATTGGGCACGATGGTCAGCGGGTTGTCACCGGACAACGCGCTCTTCAATCGTCCAGCGACGTCTTGCTGGGCTGGACTGAGATGGATGGGCATGAGTACTACGTAAGGCAGATGAAGAATCTCAAAGCCTCCGTACCCATCGAATGGCTCACCGGCGACGCATTCAATTTCTACTGCTGGGCCTGCGGCGCTTTGCTCGCGCGCGCCCACGCAAAAACCGGCGAAGCCGCCCTCATCGCCGGCTACTGCGGCACATCCAGGCCGCTCCGGGAGTCACTGGCCGATTGGGCCGAAGCCTACGGCGATCAGACAGTCATCGATCACGCGAGACTCCGCGGCGCGGTAAAGCGGAGTGACACAGGCCTGATCTGAATGACAAGCCTCCCAAAGTTCTGGGTGGCCCATTCAAGCCTTCTGTTGGCTTGAGTGGGCAAGGACGCCCGCAACCACTTCTCTTCTGTGTTCCTTTAAGACCTTCGTCAAACTGGGCCGAAATAATATCTGTTGCACAAATAACTCACAACGCACTAAAACCTAAGGAAATCGGAATCATGTCGACGCATTAGCGCGCATTAGAAACCCAAAAGACAAAGGAACCCAAAAGACAAGGGTTCCCACTAGCAACCCATTTCAAAACCGACCACACTGGCAGCCAGGTCAATGCCCCCAAAAAAAGGTGCCGGTAATTTCCTCCTGACCGGTCCCGTCCTGCTGAGGAACTTACCGATAAGCTGACTTCGCAGGCATAATCGCTCAGAACGATTATCTTCTGAAAGAAGGATGAAATGCTCGAGACCAAGCAAGCGTTGCGGGGGCGAAGGCTGCGAGGTATGCGGACGCTCATCCCGACAGCCAGCCTACTTTTCGCCTTGACTTCGGCTTTCGCGCAAACACTCGCACAGCAACCAGAATTCGAAGTCGCGTCCGTCAAAAGGAATATGTCGGGAAGCCGTCCGTGGTTGGTCCCGCCGGTGAGGGGACGACTCACGGCAACGAACGTCCCGCTGAGGCTCCTCATTGGCGTCGGGTGGACGCAGAAAATCTCAGGTGGACCGTCATGGGTTGCTACAGATGGTTATGACGTTTCGGCCGTAGCGCCGGATCCCAATGTCAGCTCCGATGACTTTTCATTAATGATGCAGAAGCTGCTGAGGGACCGATTCGCTCTCAAAGTACACTCCGAAACTCACGATGCGCGAGTTTACTTCCTATTGCCGGCAAAGAACGGACTGAAGTTACCGGATACGAGACCCGAACCATGCATCTACGGAAGGAAGGCTCCGGACACAAGTCCTCAAGCCGGCTGCGCTGGAATGAACGTGACGCCTGAATCGATCACAAATGAAAAAATCTCGATGCAGTGGTTCGCGATTGTTCTTGCAAGCGTGCTGGGGCGCCCAGTGGTCGACAGGACAGGATTCACGGGTTCCTTCAAGGTTAGTCTGAGTTTCGCTCCGGTAGCTCCGGATAGTGATACCGATAACACAAAGCCCTCCATATTCGCCGCACTTGAGGAACAACTCGGACTCAGCCTTGAGCCTCAGAAAGGCTCTGAGGAGGTTCTAATCATCGATCATGTTGAGAGACCTTCGGAGAATTAGCGCTCGGGAAGCTCCGGCAAAACGGGGTTATGGGTAACTTGCTAGTCCCGACTTTCGAGGAAGAAGCACCTCACGTATAGTCGGTCCATGATTTCTCCCTTCCCTGCTCGCGTTCTGAGAGGCCTTGTACTGCTCCTGCCTTCTTATGCTCTCTGCGCAGCTCAGAGTGAAAGCAACGTTGCCGCACCCCCTGAAATTCCCGAGAAGGTGATGGCGGCTCACCTGTTAAGCAGTCCAGGGGCAAAACTGCCGGAGGGATTCCTAAAACGATGCTCCAACGCTCTGGTCATGTTGAAAATCACGGTTGACGAAAGCGGCAAGATCATGGATGAGGAAGTCACGAGCGGTTACGACGAACTAAAAGACCCTTCCCTTAAAGCCGTTAGGCAGTGGACCTACAAGCCCTATGAGCAGAACGGTCGTGCTATCCCCGTCAGCTCTCGCGTCTCACTTTTCTACCTCGGAGATGGCGAATCGTTTCCAATGTATTCGCCGGATGGAAAGGGCGGAGTCAAAGGCGGCAACATGCTTCCTCTACCGCCAGGGTGTAATACCGGCCCAACCATCGTGCGAGAGCCTCACACGCCCTAAAGCAAAACGTACTAGGTTGGCCTTCCTGCAAATGGCCGTGCCTCCAGGCGCGGAGTTCCCAAAAACGGTATTTCCAGCAACTTGCCGCTTTTTGCTAAAGGGTCCATAGCGAAACTTCCTAGAAGCCGGATTGCAGGAGGTCGTCTCTCTGCTGATCACGGCTCTCCAGACGAACTCAGGTTGAGGCCAATTATTGGAGAAAATGTACCCGTGTCAGGGTAACGCCTATAGATAGCCTCAATCACCGCATCTGCCTGATCTTGGCTCACACCCGGAAGAATGCACCGGCTAGACGGCCAAGGACCGAAGCCTTTCCATTCAGCATAAAGCCCCTCTGGCCATTCGGCACTGTCGCCTCCCCCACCTGCGCTTCGATACTCGAATCTTTCGATGTCGGCACGGGAGATCGTGGACGGGCTATAACCGCCGGGTGCATGACCTTTGCTGATCAAGTCGAGATTGCCTATCTGCAATTGCACGGCGGTGCCCCGCAAAGAGGAGATAGCGTCTTTGATCAGGACGAACGCAAAAAACAGGCAAACTGCAATCCGGAAAGCTGTCGATGTCGCGGCACGGAGGAAGAAATAGCCTACGACACCTCCTACGGCTGCGATGAGAGCAACGCGGCCATAGTTCCCAGGCTCAGTGACACTGACTAGCAACACGCCGGCGCGCTCCTCAATGTGAAATGTTGCAGACATTTAGTAGATCAGTCTAGTGCAAGTTCCCGTGAAAACGGGAATTTCGGTAACTTGCCGATGATTCACGCCTCCGGCTGGGGAGGTTACGGAGAACGAGACTTTGTAGGAACCGGTCCATCCTCACAGTATTTCGGCGCTCCATGGGAAGATTAAAACCATGAAGCTTCTTCTCATTATGGGCGGATGCATATGCGCTCTCGCTTCTCTTTGGGGAGTGGTTGCCATCTGTGGCATGTGGAGGTGACAACGGAGGTGACAGACGAGACGATCACTTTCGCAGCCGTAGGTGGTTGGTGATCGTCCCGTCCCCGGGTTACCCCCCAAACCGAGTGGACCACACCATCCTGTCCCCTTATCCTCGAAATGATTACCGTACGTCCCGTCCGTAACGCTTTCCAGTGTCACGCTTTCGAGTCGCGGAAATGAAGCCCGGACTTGCCATATTATGAAGTCTGGAGTTCCATAATGCCGACCGAGACCATCTCCATTCCTCTCGACCCGCAGACGGCGCGGGCCTATGGTGCCGCACCCGCCGAAGAGAAGCTGAAAATGCAGGCGCTGGTGGGACTTTGGCTGCGCGAGTTGACATCCAACGAGCTTCCATCGTTGGAACAGGTGTTGGACGAAGCAGGGCGCAAGGCACAAGCGCGCGGGCTTACTCCTGAGGTTTTTGATTCGCTCCTGAAAGGCGCGTAAGTGCGCTGTATCCTCGACACCAACGTCCTTGTCAGCGCATTGCTGTCGCCGGGATCGAAGGCGAGGAGGGCGGTTGACCTAGCGCATCGGGAGGGAGAATGGAGGGCGTCTGCTGCTTGAGCGCTTCGTGTGGCCGCTCCTCGTTGTACTCGCGGCGGAATCGATCAAACGCCTCCTGTTGCGCTCTGCGATTGGCCGCCGTGGCTTGGCTGTCTCCGCCTTTAATGTGCGATGCATCCGTTCATGGCGCCCGTTTTGCTCTGGGTGACCAGGCTTGATCCGCTCTGGCGCAATGCCTAATTTCATCCAGAAGATCGACAAACGCGAAATGCCGCAATGGCCCGAGAGGCAAACGGCGCGCCGTTATCCGTTCGTATTCTCAGAGGCATGCCATACTCGCGAAACGCAGCCGTGAAGATCGCTTCGACGTGCTCCGCATCGTCTTCTCCACGCTCTGACAGCGCAGCAGATAGCGGCTATGCGCATCCGTCGCCGTCAAGGGATCAATGCGTTCTCCTCTGCCGGTCAAAAACCAGCTTTGAAGTCGCGCACCATAGCTGATTGGCCTCTTCCACTTGCTCGAATGGCTGACTGTACACAGCCATTTTGCTCTCCCTGGGGACCCTCACGGAGCTATTCGAGTTTCTAAGCCGGAAGCAGTTTCGTAGTTACATCGTGAAGAAGACATGCGGCGCTTTCTCGCTGTCCTGACCCGCGACGCGCAATGGATTGATGTCGATGTAAAGATAACCGCCTGCCGCGATCCAAAGGATGACAAGTTTCTTTCTCTTGCTGGTTGCGGGGGGAACTTACCGAGAACGCGACTTGAACGAAGCCGCCAGGGCGGCGGACGCATGCGCGTGCTTTGAGCCAACAGCGGCGGCTCTGATCTAACTTTTGTCGCAGAGGAAAAGTCTCTGTGACCCATCTACGTCAGATCATGCTTGAAGAGCTGGAACGTCGCAACTACGCTCCAGGAACCATTCGCTGCTACATCCGCACGGTCGAACACTACGCCCAGCATTTCCGTTCTGCCCCCGATCGATTAGGTCCCGAGCACATCCGCCGGTATCAGGCGCTGATGTTTTCCAAGTGGAAGCTGGCGCCGAACACAGTGTCGCAACGCCTTGCGGCGTTGCGCTTCTTTTACATCCAGGTGCTGAAGCGGAGTTGGAGTGTAGCTGAGACACCGTATCCGAAGAAGCTTCTCCACCTGCCTCAGGTGCTCAGCCAGGCAGAGGTTGCACAGCTCATCGATGCTGCTCTGACGCCCTTCCATCGCATTCTGCTCATGACGCTTTATGCCACAGGTGGCCGCCGCGCCGAGGTAGCGCATTTAAAAATCAGCGATATCGATAGCCAGCGCATGGTCATCCACATTCGAGGCGGCAAGGGGCGCAAGGACCGTGATGTCATGCTGAGCCCAGCGCTGCTTGAAGCGCTGCGTGGATATTGGCGCGGACTCGATCGTAAGCCGACGCACTGGCTCTTTCCCGGTGGACGCCGGCATACTTCAGACCGTCCCATCGACACGAAGGTGCTTTGGTGGGCCTGCCTGCATGCGGCCAAACGCGCCGGTCTCACGCACAAGCATATCCATCCACACACCCTTCGCCATTGCTTCGCCACCCATCTGCTCGAGGTCGGAGCCGACCTGCGGACCATCCAGATGCTGCTCGGACACCGTGACCTGGAGGAGACCACGATCTATCTGCATCTCTCGCAGCGGCATCTCAGCGCAACCGCCAGTCCGCTGGACGCTCTCACGCTTGGCACACAAGGAGAACAGACCAGGAACGCATGAATCGGCCTCCCCTGGAGATGGCCGATATCGTGCGCTTTGCCGGGCAGTCTTTTCTCCAACGGAGTCAGCGCTGGATCAGCTGGCAACACCAGAAGGTCCTGCTGGCGATCACGCGCTGTCGCACCGCTGCGCTGGGTGGCCATCGCGACCGCTGTTCCGGCTGCGGGCATACCGCCATCTCGTACAACTCATGTCGTAACCGCCACTGTCCCAAGTGCCAGGGCAACGCGCGCCAACACTGGCTCGAGGCGCGTGAACGGGAGCTTCTGCCTACACCCTACGTGCACATCGTCTTCACGGTACCGCGTGAAGTTGCCTCGCTGGCCTTGCAGAACAAGCAGGTGATTTACAACCTCCTGTTCCACGCCAGCGCTGAGACCTTACTTGAGATCGCTCGTGATCCTCGGCATCTTGGCGCAGAGATCGGTTTCTTCAGCGTGCTCCACACCTGGAATCAGCGTTTGCAGCATCATCCTCATATTCACTGCGTGCTTGCTGCCGGCGGGCTCGCTCCAGACCGATCCCGCTGGATCGCCTCGCAACCCTCTTTCTTTCTCCCCACCAGAGTGCTTCGTCGCGTCTTCCGCGGGAAGTTCGTCGCTGGATTAAAGACAGCGTTCCGCCAGGGCAAACTCCAGTTCCATGGACAACTTGTCCCGCTGTCTCAACCCCGAGCCTTCGCATCCTGGCTTCGGCTGCTCTTCCGTCACGACTGGGTCGTGTACGCCAAACCGCCATTCGGTGGGCCGGGTCATGCCCTACGCTATCTCGGCAACTACACTCACCGGGTCGCCATCTCCAACCACAGGCTCGTTGCTCTTACCAACCAGGACGTCACCTTTCGCTGGAGAGATTCCGCTCACGGCAACAAGAAGCGCCGCATGACCCTGCCAGTCGACGAGTTCCTGCGTCGCTTCCTGCTTCATCTACTCCCACGCGGCTTCGTCCGCATCCGCAACTTCGGCTTCCTTGCCAACCGACATCGTGCCCAGTTGCTGCCACTCTGCTTCAGCTTGCTCCAGGCACGAAAGAACATCCCAGTTGCATCCGTATCGCTTTCAACAGATCCCCCTCACTCACCCTGGAAGTGTCCCGTGTGCGGCGCAATCATGCATGTCCTCGAGCGGCTCTCAGCAGCTCAACTCCTGCTCCGTTCACCTCCATTCGATGGGAACGCCTGATGAACGCACAGCCTCACCCTCGAACCCTCCTCGTGTCCGCACACGCTTACAGACCCTGTGTCTCACATCGCTCAAAGAAGGTCGCACGCCGCGTCGCAACCGGTTCCCGGCTGCTTAAAATAGCCTTGCCGGCAGTACCCTGCCGGCAAGGTCGACCTACGCAGTGCTTAAAGCCACGTGTGGAAAACACCCGCATCGGCTCAGATCCATCTAAAGCCCATAGAATCGGCAGCCATTAAGGCTTCCTTCAAGTCGCTGTATCTGAAGCGCCCACAAGAGCATCCCAGGGGCCCACCTTTGCTCGCGGGCGCTCCAGATACAGCCCTAAGACTTTGCAGGCACTATGGAGTGACTTCCGTTTGTCGGTCACCCGGACAGTGCCTCAGTTGCACTCTGAAGCCGTCGTGGAATAGAGACTTCTGTCACCGTTTACGCACTCTGTAAGAGAGCACAATAAGTGCGATTCCAGCGACGATCGCCCATGGATGGAAAACAGGATGGACGCGAGCATTCTCTGCATGATTCCAGCGACTGTATTGCACGGCTGCTGTTCCGTAAGAAAGCACGAAGATCCCGATCAAAAAGGTCCATGTTGATCTGCCCAGGGAGAGGGACTTCATCGAGAGGCGGGGCACAGGTGCGGGTACTCGGTTGCTCTTTGCACGGCTACTCTCGCCCATTTTTGCCCCAAGTATCGCATGCTGGTCAATAAACTTTTCAATAGAGGGTCAAGCCATACCAAAAAGCGAAGGACAGTAGACTGATGACTGCTAGTTCTATCCGCTGCCATCCGGAGCCGAACATGCTCAGACGTAATCCAGGCGTAATCCGGTGACAGGCGTAATCCGGTGACAGCATACATATTGCAGCCAATAAGCCGATCGCACGCGGCCGGACGAAGCAAACGCAGGTGAATAAGTATCGTATCGAAGTAATAGCCCCTTTAGCGCAGCTTCTGGTTCAAAAACCATTAGGTCATAACTCATATCGACGTATCCTAACATTCCTTGAGAAGAGGTTACTGAAAACCCGGCTTTGCAGGAGGTCAAAGTTTAGGTAAAACTATCAAGGTAAATCACAGCAGCTTTGTTTCCGGGAGAAGCGCGAGGGCGTTGCGCTCACCCCAACAAACGTATCGCTTGGAGGCGAGTCGTGGTGCGCCTCGGCTCTCGATTTTGCTCATGCCGATTACGAGCCACTCAGATTTCAGATGAGTGATCCTTAGTGGCGCAGTCGTGGACGGCGAACGGCCACCAGTCGAATCGTCTCAACAGCGAGCCCAACGAAGGCATAGATAACCGCATTAATCGCCGCGGACCAAGCCCAGGTAATCGCGTAGTGACGTCCGAGCAACGCCACCGGCGCGGTGATCGGCAATAGAGGTGTGTGGCCTAGGTAGTGCAGTATGGCTGCTTGGGTCGGATATGCACCGTTGCTTGGACCGAAAACGTAGAAAACCAGAGCCCAAGCCAACGCAACCACGCAGCCGCCAAAAGCCCAAAGTCCAATTCTTCTCAGCATGCCGTCTCCCTCGCTATGCGATGGCAAAAGTCTAGCACTGGCATCGCTCCGCAGATCGGTTCCGAAGAAATCCCGGAAATCTTTGCCTTGGTACCCACCGGGCGCAGGCAAATTATCGAAATGCGACTTTGCAGGCACTTCCATGCAAAGTGGGAGATTCATCACCGGGGGCTTAAATCCTAAATCCGGTGACAGCATACAATCCTAAATCCGGTGACAGCATACATATTGCATGCTAATAAGCCAACCGCACGCGGCCGGACGAAGCAAACGCAGGTGAAATAAGTATCGTGTCGCCGTCATTGCCCGTGTCGCCGTAATAGCCCGTCGGCAATCTCCTCGATGCGGAGCAAAGCACGTTTATGCTTACGCTCCTCACTGGGCATTCCATGCGAAGTGAGTCAGAGACAAGTACCGCAGCCTGAAGTCATATCGCTTCCAGGGTTGAGCGCTTCGAAAGCTTGCGCGTGAGCAGAACTCCGCCAATCAGGAAGTAGAGCGCTCCGAATATGGCATAGCCTCCGACATCCTGGATGTGGCGCTTGTCATAGAGACCGCCTAAAAGGAACGCAATCCCGGCAATCATTGACTGGGCGCCGCTGAGGATCATCGCCCACTGGCCACCGCCCAACTGTTTTCGCCGAATCAAGCCAAGCACAAGTTGCAGTAGTCCGGCTCCGAAGGCCCATACTCCAAAAATTGCGACCGAGTAGATCGGCTGGTGGAACGCCGTAAAGCCGATACCAATTGCCGCCCCCATACCAAGGACAACGTTGATGATTTGCGAGGTGCGAGCACTGCCGGATTTGCTCGAAGTGTTGAGGTCGTAGACCGTGCAGGCAACATCCCACAGCGGGTAGAGGAGAAAGAGCACTGCGGCGATTTGTGGCTGTTTGATCGCGGTTGTGATAACGCCTGCCGCCCACATCACTTGGAAGGCCGTGCGGACGAAGTAAAGGTTGCGTAATGAACGTGTGGAGTCGAGAGCTATGGTTTCCATGTTTTTTGCCTCACTATCTTCTAGTTGGTAGGTTATGAGTTCCTAGGAATATGAGTGCGGACAAGCCGCCAAAGGGGATTATTGCTTTGCTGCCGAAATCCTGTTGAGAGCCGCTTGTGAAAGCGATCGGAAGACATCACAGTTGCTGGTCGCACGTGCAGAAAGCATCGCGCCATGCAGCACGGCGATCAACATTTGCGCCTCCGTTGCGACCGCACCTTGTAGATGAATCACGCGCATTTTCGATGCGGCTTTCAACGTGCGCTCAAACCACTCAGAAAGCATCGAAAAATGCAATCGAACTTCGGCTTGCACTTCTTCGGGTAGGGACGGCATTTCGGCTCCGAGAAGTGCGCCGATACAGAAGGAGAGGGTCTGGCCCTCAATGCACCCTTCCCAATATTTGAAGTAGTTTTTAATCCGTACCAAGGGATTGTCGATCTGATCATCGAGCGCTCTCATACCCTCTGAAATCCTGGCACGGTGGCGTCTTAGAACTGCTACCACTAGCCCGGCTTTCGTCGGGAAATGATGATGAATGCTCGCCTTTCGGATCTTTACAGTCTCAGCAATGTCGGCGTAGCTGAAAGCTGAATACCCTCGATCTATGAGGAGGGTGTTAGCCGCTTCGAGAATCCGTTCTGCTGTTTCGCCATGCATGCATCTTTAGACTACCAACTAGTAGGGTTGGTCGCAACTTTTTCGCGTATTCTTCGGGTTTTCGAGGGCGTTGAGCAAGAGGAGCTTTTTACTCGTGATGTAAAACACATGCAACCTACGTTGAGGCGTCAAGGACGGGCAGCCTCGCTTTCTTTGCGATTTGCGCGCGGCCAGTGGCCTCTCGCCTGTCCATGAAACCTCGGTAACCTATGGACCTGTACTCCGGTACCGAAAAGAATCATCCGGCCACTTACATCTAACCCGGAAAGGCTGTATCTCTTAAACTAGAAGATATCGGCAGGCGGTGGCTCCTCACGCAACCGCGCCTAGCCGGCAGTCGCCAGTAGTTTCGGCCTTCCGCGTGAGCGAAGGATAGTTTCACCACTATCCGGTGCCTCACCCGATCCCTGTCACAAAATGACCAACGCCAGCTATCCGTGACCTGCCGCGGCTCTCGCCCCCGTTGTGCCCCAAGAGAGCAGCCAATCCATCCATCTCAATTTCCAGCCAACCAAGAAACGAGACGACCTATGCCCAAAAACACAGTCACAGACCCCATTACCGATCAGGAACTCACCTTTGCTCACCTGGTCCTATCCGGAACCATGACGGACCGCTGTGCCGCGGAAGCCGCCGGCCTCAACCCTGAAACCGCCGCCTACACCAAAGCCAAACCTCGCGTCCGCGACTACATGAGCGGCCACCGTGCAGCCGTCAACGAAAAGCTGGTGGATCAGGAAGTCCAGGGCCTGCGTAAGCTGAACATTGGGCGCGACCAGATCCTGACCCGGCTCTGGGAACTGGCCACTCTCAGCGTCGAAGCGACCAGAGGCAGCATGGCCGGCCAGATCAAGGCCCTATCGATGATCCTGGCGATGGAAGGCCTGATCCCGTCTCGAACCACGAACGACCGCAGTCCCTACGTCGAGCCGCAAATCGCTCGTGAGGTTCACGACGACCAGCACGAACCTCTGGCTGAGGAGCCAACGGACTCCAAGGGCGCCACGAAAACCAGGCCCGCCGCGCCCCACGCCCCCGAGCCGAGGCCTACTCCCAGGCCAGACCCGAAACTCACGAGACACGCGTCGTTTCCCAACCTTGACCCGAGCCAACGCACCCTCAACCCCTTCATCAAGCCCGCAAACAATAACTGGGTTCCCGACGCGACCGCCTACGTTTTCGACGCTGTTCTGGACACACCTAACTCCCACAAGCTGACCCTTTCCCCAGACCTGCGTCTATCCGAGCGGCGCCGTGCAAGCCGATAAGAGGCCAAATTTTATCGAATTTTATAAAAACTCCCGCTCGCTCACTGGGCAAATGGCTGACCCCGTGGTCGTGGCGCCACGAAAAACCTGAAATGTAAAATCAGACATATGGACTGGCTCATAGGCCCGCGCGAATGAGGTCAACGAAGCGTTGACGACGAATGCCGGCCAATCATCAGAGGAAGCGTTGGGTCCAATACCTCATCTGCGTTCTAGTACGCGTGTATCGCTTCTCGTTTCTCTCTATCTCGCTCTTACGGTTGTATTAACGACACCGTGGGTGTTGCTGTTGCTGCACGCGCAGAGCCTCGACATCGGCAGGATTCCTCCGGGCAAGCGAGAGATCCCTCCACATGCGGTCGGGCGCCGGCGTGGTCAATGCGGCGCTTATCTGCACATACGGCGTTCTGCAGAGCGGCGTTTCCGCGACCGGCGAAGAAATCGGCTGGCGAGGATTCCTTGTTCCCGTGTTAGCTCAATGCTCTTCCCTTCTGTTCGCGATCCCACTCTGGCGAAGCGGTGTGCGGCTGCTTGCCGCTCCACGCTCATAGCCGCCCCCAAGGAGGATGGTAGTTGCGCGCACTCAAAGTAAAGGGCAGGCCTTCGCCATACAGAAATTCCCGGTGGCTCTGTCTCCTTGTGCTGTTCATGGGAGCGCTATGTCTGCCGGCACAGCAAAGTCAGCAGCCAATCCCGCCGCTCGCGGAAACCGTGGTCGTCCTGGGTAACCTGGAGCCTGTCACACAGGGCGAATCCTCCCGTACAGTCACGGTGCTCGACACGCAGCAGCATCGTCTCGCTTATCAGCAGCTTGAAGACTACCTTCGCACCGACTCATCGATCGACATCCAGCAGCGCGCACCCGCCGGCATTATGTCCGACATTTCCGTGCGCGGGGCCTCCTTCGAACAGACCCTGGTGTTGCTCAACGGGCTGCGTATGAACAACGCGGAGACTTCGCACTTCAATCTCGATTTGCCAGTTCCATCGAGCGCAATCGGCAACATCTATGTTCTCCACGGAGCCGGGTCGACACTCTACGGCTCAGACGCAATCGGCGGCGTTGCCGATTTTGTCACTTGGAAGCCGGAAGCAGATACGCTGCGTCTCCGGGCTGGGGTGGGGAGCTTCGGTCAAAACGAGCAGAGCTTTCTCGGAGCTCTCCATCGCCGGCGTTGGAACGAAGTCCTCGCCGGGAGCCGGGAGTTCTCCACCGGCTTTGTCGCGGACCGCGATTATCGGACAGATGACGCCAGCACAGAAACCCGGGCCACGTCGCGGCTTGGAGAAACGGATTTATTATTCGCCGGAGATGACCGTGCTTTTGGAGCTGCCCAGTTCTACGGTAATTACAATTCCTGGGAGCGCACCAAAGGCTGGTTTGCCGGTTGGACTCAACAGGTCAACCAGCACACGCAGGCTGCCTTCGGCTATCGCCGCCACTCCGATATTTTTCTTTTGCAACGCGATCAGCCCGAAGGGTACAAAAACCAGCACATCGACGACGGTTTTGAAGGTTCCCTGCGCGACCGCCGCGCTCCTTTCAAAAACATCACCTTGCTTTATGGCTTGGAGGAAACTACAGACCAGATCAACAGCACCAATCTCGGGCGCCACGGCCGCAACCGCGGAGCGGGTTACGCCGAACTCGAATGGCGCGTTCCCCAGCGTGGCTCCCTTTCCCTGGGCTCTCGGGAAGAAATTTTTAGCGGAGGCCGCTCTGTCCTGAGTCCCACCGCCGCCGGAACGCTCTGGGTTCCGCACGCCGTCAAGCTTCACGCGGCTGTCAGTCACGGTTTCCGGCTCCCGACCTATCTGGACCTCTACTACTCGGACCCGGCAACGCTCGGCAATCCAAACCTCAAGCCGGAGTCCGCATGGAACTACGAAGCTGGAGCCGACTGGTATCCGAGCCCCCGCGTGACCGCCGCGCTCACTGGCTTCACTTCCAGGCAAAAAGACACCATCGACTACATCCGGGCCTCCCCTGCCGACCCCTGGCAAGCGAGCAATCTGTCAGGATTGAGCTTCACCGGGGTCGAAGCAGCCTTTGACTGGGACGCCGGCCCGAACCAGCAGTTCCAGCTAGCCTGGACTTTTCTCGAGGGAGCCCAAAAGGCTCTCCACGGTCTGCAATCGGAATACGTCTTCAACTATCCCGTCAACAACGCCAGAGCTCAGTGGACCTGGCACCTGGATAAACAGTTCCTGCTCCAATCACGGCTGGGAGTTGTCGAGCGATACCAGCGCAATCCCTATCCGGTGTGGGATGAGTCCCTCATTCGCGAAGCCGGGCGCATCCACCCCTATCTGCAGATGACCAATCTCTCCAACACTGGTTATGAGGAGATCCTGGGGGCGCATGCCCGGCCGCAGTTTTGTGGGAGGAATTGAGTTTAGTTTGTCTGGAAAAAGATGACGCGCCCGCAAATGACCAGGAACAATCATTTATCCGGGGTAGGTTTCTCAGCGTCGCCTGTGGATCCTTTAATCATCATCATCGCTCTTGTACTTCATGGCCGATTTGACCAGGGGTTCTGGCGATAGAACCTTGTCTTCGCCCGGATAGGGTCGATTCCAGCCCGTAGTCACATACCAGGTCACATGGTTGAGAAAGTTCGGATCGACGGCGTCTGCCTTGTCATACTTCCCCTTCATGACCTTTTCCGTTGCCTTGAGCCAGGCACGCGCCATAGGACTCGTAACAGCAGCAGTGTCTCCAGAAAGACCGGGACCCCGGTCGAGGGGAATGACTGCGGCCAGGTGATCGTATGGCGTCACGTCCGGCTCGTTCTGGAAGGCGTCAAACATCGGTGAGGCCACCAGATCGAACTGTGTGAGCGGCTGAGCGCCCAGGATATTCTCGATCGTCCGGTTGATATTTTCAGCCGTGTAAGTGGTGTGGATCGTCTTTCCCTGACCGGTGGCCTGCGGGGCCGCGGTGTAGGGACTGATGATATAAACCGGCTGACGGTGCCCGTCGACATGATCGGTCCCCGCCTGAGAATCATCTTCCTCCACAAAGATTGCCGACTGCGCCCAGATCTTGCTATGGCTGATTACGTCCACCATGCGGCCGAGCGCGAGATCGTTATCCGCCTGGTAATTGATGGGATAAGGATGACCTTTCGAAGTACCGGCCGTATGGTCGTCGGGAAGCCAAAGAATCGTCAGGTTCGGCACCTGGTTCGCCGCATCCAGGCGTTCAAATTCCTTCGTCCAGTAATCGACGCGATACTGATCAGGGATGTCGAGGTTGAACGGCGGAAAATGCGGGTCCATGATCTTCGCCGCCGAAGGAATGGCAGACGTCACATGGATCGCGTCGTCCGGCACAATGCAGCTGGTGGCAGGCGCCTTGCCTTCCTTGCAGAGAGACGTTTGGTAGAAGTCACTCCAGGTATAGGCTGAGCCATCCGCCTTGGGGGCTACCGTAGTGCCGGTGCTCCACTCGCCATACAACCTGGCCGTGAGCCCGTTCGCTTCGACGCCTGTCCACAGGAAACCCTGAGGCGTGTTGGTCAGCGCATCCTCTGCCTCGCCTCCGGGATAAGAACGAATCCAGTCGGGCGAGAGAATGTCGTTGGAGTAGAACGATCCTGACATACCGATCCACGGATGGCCGTCTGCCGACTGCCGGCTCGGCGCATACACGTTATCGAGCAGAGGAAACCGCTTGACGAAGGCATGCTGATTCGGCAAAGCAGAGGCGAAAACGGCAAGCTCTGGAGCACCATTGCCCCATGCCACATCTCCCAGCATCTGGTCGTAGGTACGGTTCTCTTTGATGATCAGAAACACGTATTTGATCAGCGAAGGCTCGCCAATGTGTTTGGGAACCGCGACCGGCTTGGCCGCAGGATCGATGTACTCCTTGCCCACTTCAATATTCGTCGTCAGGTTCCAGTGATTGTTGTCGAAGACCTGCTTGCTGAACTTCCCGAGTTGCTTCGCGTTCGGCTCCGGGATCAGATTCACCACACCCATATCAGCATGGGTGTTATATGCAATCACTCCGCCTTTCGTAGCGGGGTTACCCCGCGACTCCCAGACCTTTGTCATCGGCAATCACCAACTGCTTGCGCACCTTGTCGTACGTGATCGAAGTGGGGAAGTAGGCCGTCGGGATATAACCAATCACCGGGTTGGCCTCACGGCCTTGCAGGTTGATGACGGCTACGGCATTGGCCTGGCCCAGCGTCACGTAAGCTTTCCCATCCTCGGTGACAGCCACGCCGTTAGGGCCGGAACCGAAGACGCCGCCGGCGATCGGAACGCTGAGACTGATCGTCCGCACCGTCTTATTCGTGTTGAGATCGATGATGGATAAGGCTGTCACCGTAGGCGTTGGCGACGTAAAGGTGGGAGCCCGATATCGTCATTCCGGCTGGGTGCAGACCCACGGGTATCGACTCGACTTGCTTGGCCGCCGCGAGGTCCACAACGGAAACGGTACCCGTAAGCGTGAAGGCATCTTCGCGGTCGACAACAATCGGCGTACCGTCGGAGTAGTTTGTGAAGTCAGAGCCGCTGGCCGGCCTTCCTCCCTCGTTGCTGACGTAGGCGAACTTGACCGCGAACCACCACACTGTTTGGGACGTTGCCCACGGGGATCTGAGCAACCAGCCTGGCTGGAGAGGCAGCCAGGTCGATCACGCCAAGCGTGTTCGCCGCATTCAGCGCAACATAGGCGCGCTTGCCGTCACTGGAAAGCGCAATGCCTCCCGGATTGATGGACTTCGCATTGTGGTACGGACGACCATCGGCGGGCGGCTCAGGCAGACGCACCCGCTGTTCGTTGCTGAGCAGGCCCGTCTTCCTGTTCACGTTCGCGATCACTACATAGTTATTGTCCTGGCTGAAGAGCAGCTTCGAACCGTTGGCGGAATAACGTGATGCCTGTGAAAGAGCCGGCGCTCCTGTCTTTGGCCGAGGTGGCCGTTGCATCCATGGGGATGAAACGCTGCAGCACATCTCCCGTCGCGGTGTTGAATACGACGATAGGCTGCGGTGAACCCATCAGCAGCACAGCCGCGCTATGGGTCACCACATTTGGGTTCAGCGCAATGGCCTTAGCTCGTCACCGGCGTACCGAGGGCGACGATCTTGCCTGCTGGTGTGAGCGTCTGGTTGTCCGACGCGACAATCGAACCATCCTGCTGTGGCCCTACCGTTCGGTTCGGACTGCCTACCTGGGATTTCGGCGCTGGCTGCGCAACCGTTTCCTTCCCTGTCACTTCATCCTTGGGGGGCGCCGTGTGAAAACCCGAGTTACCTGTTTGAGGGGATGCCGTCTGACTCACCGCCAACCCGGAACCAAGGAGCATACCAACCAACGACAACCGTGCGGCAAGTAGAGCGAGCAGACAATTCCGACGCATGACCAGACCCCTCCCTAACGGTATATACACCAAGAAAGCCTAACCAACGCACAGGGTGCCCCATTCAAGCCCTCTTTTGGCTTGAGTGGGCAAGTAAGCCCGAGTTCCCAAAAGAACTCCGTCAAACTGGCCCAAGATAAAACCGAAAGAAATCGGTATCATGGCGACGCATCCGGACAAGTGCCTTTAGAACATTCAGCGAAAAGGAAGGAAACAGCACCTTGAACCGTCGCACTTTTTTGCAGGCTGCGGCCACGTTTTCGGCCATGATCGCGGCGCCATCCGTGCCCTGGGCGCAGGAGAAATCGAAGCTCACCATCAGCGCGATTCGCCTGGTCAAGACGAAACCGAAACGTCCTTATCCCACCTACAAGCCCGATCCGAACAGCTGGTCGACCCAGGGTGTGGAAGTATCGGCGCCGCTCAACATCTACCCGGAATTCAAACCGACCCGCAGTCTGTTCGCCGCCAAAAACGTCGACAGCTTCACCGTCGAGGTCACCACAGACAAGGGCATCGTGGGCTACGGGGATGGCGGCCCTGGCGGTGGTCCGATTGTGATGGGCCACCTGGCGCAATTGATGATGGGCCGCGATCCCTTCGACACCGAGCGCAACTGGGACATCAACTGGCGCGCGACAGAGTCCTATGGCCAGGAAGGTGTCACCATGAATGCCATCAGCGGCTTCGACAATGCCTTGTGGGACATTGTCGGCAAGGCCCTGGGTGTGCCCATCTATGAACTACTCGGCGGTGAGACCAAGCCACGGGTCCCAGCCTATTGCACCGGCAACGACATCGAACAGCATGTTGCCCATGGTTTCAAGCGCGTCAAAGTGGCCATGCCCTTTGGTCCACCGAGTGGGAGTGAAGGCATGCGCGGCAATGTTGCGCTGGTGGAGCGTGCGCGCAAAGCAGTTGGTCCCGACGGCGACGTCATGTGCGATTGCTGGATGTCGTGGGATGAGCCCTACACCATCGAAATGTGCAAGCTCATGGAGCCCTACCATGTGAAGTGGGTCGAGGAGGTCCTTCCACCCTATGACATGCAGGGCTTCGGCCGTCTTAAGAAGGAAATCAAATCTACCTTGATCGCCACCGGAGAACATATCTACGGCCGTTACGGTTTCCGCCGCCTGCTGGAAGCCGACGGCGCATCGATATGGCAGCCCGACGTCACCTGGTGTGGCGGCATGAGTGAGCTGCGGCGCATCGGCGCCCTGGCAGAGGCTTATGACATTCCCGTGATCCCTCATGGTGGTGGCCTCAACGGCGCCGTCCAGTGGTCTATTTCGCACGTGAACGGACCATGGGCGGAGTTGTTCATGCCTCCCCCTGGCGGACCAAAGGAAGTGTACGATCTCTTCGATGAAAACTACGAGATCAGCAAAGGGCCGGAAGGCCTCTACATGCACCCGCCACGCAAACCGGGCTGGGGTTTGGATCTGGAGGTCGTGGGTCCAGCCTGAATGTTAACCAGCTTCGGACGGGCAATAAAGAGAGTCAACGTTGTTTCCCTGGCCGCTGGCCTGGTGGCATTCGCCATAGTCTGCCACGCCCACGCCGATGCCCAGGATCAGGACGAGCCCACCGCGGTAAAGCAGACCTTCGAAACCAACTGCGCCGCCTGTCACGGGTCTGGCGGCGCGGGTGGAGAGCGAGCGCCTGCTCTGAACGGCAATCCGGATTTGCGCAAGCGGTCGCCTCCGGAGATCGAGAACATCATTCGACAAGGCACCTCCGGCGGCATGCCTGCCTTCTCTTCCCTGCCGGCAAGCGATGTAGCTGCGCTGGCGGGATGGATTCATTCCATGAACCTCTCCGCTCTCTCTAATGCGCCATTGGAACAAATAAGGGCGGGTCAACAATTTTTCTTTGGCGAAGGCGCCTGCTCGAGCTGCCATATGGTGCACGGCCGAGGCGCAGTCAACGGGCCCGATCTTACCAACATTGCTGCACGTTCCACCCTTCCGGAAATAGAGAAAGTGCTGGATGATCCGGCATCCCAAATGGGCATCCATTCGCTCGCCCTTTGCCCACCCTGGGCCTTTTGCCCCGACTTCTCCTGGGCAGTGCTGGACGTGACACTCAAGAACGGAACGGTGCTCCGCGGCTTCGGGCGCAAGCGCACAGAGCATGAACTGCAGCTTCAATCTTTCGATGGCAAGCTTCACTTGCTGGATGCCGGCGAGTACACGCTGATTCGGCAGGAAAAGACATCTTCGATGCCGCCCCTGAAGGCCACCCCGGCGCAACGCCAGGACTTGCTCGCCTATCTCTCCAGTCTGGGCGGCATCGAAGCCGGACCGGTAAGCGGGCCGGTTCCCCCGGTATCACTGGCCGACCTGAATACCGTGTTGAAACCCACGAGCGGCGCATGGCCCACCTACAACGGCCTGCTCAATGGTAACCGTTACAGTTCGCTCGACCAGATCAACACTTCGAATGTGCGCCAGTTGCAGCCTCAATTTACCTTCTCGCCGGGTGGAACCGGCCTGGAAGTGACCCCGGTTGTGGTGGACGGCGTGATGTACGTGACCGGCGCCGCGCAAACCTGTGCCATCAACGCCCGCACCGGCAGTTCTATATGGTGTACCCCACGCACCAATGGCCTCGGATCAGGCGTATCCAGCGAACAGAAGAGCGAGGCTAAAACCGCGACGCCGAAGGGACCCAATCGTGGAGTGGCGTTGCTGGGAGATCGCGTCTTTTATGTCTCAGACGATGCGTTCATGGTCTGCCTGAACCGTCTCACCGGCGCGGTGATGTGGTCGCAACCGTTGCAGGAAGCCGGAGCGAACGGAAAGTACTACACCAGCAGCGCGCCGCTTGTGGCCGGCGACCTGGTGATCTCCGGCGTCGCCGGGGAGACTCGCCACTGCGCGGCTTCATCGCGGCCTATCACGCCACCACGGGCAAGTTGGCCTGGCGCTTTTACACCATCCCTAAACCCGGCGAGCATCCAGCCGAAACCTGGGCCGGGCGCGCTTTGCCCACGGGCGGCGGCGGTACCTGGACGACCGGTTCTTATGATGTCGAGACGCGCACGCTCTATTGGGCGGTTGGCAATCCCTATCCCGACACCGATCCTGACCAACGCGAGCGGCTCCAATCTGTACACCAATTCGGTGCTTGCGCTGGATGGAGCGACCGGCAAGCTCAAATGGCATTTCCAGTTCACCCCTATGACACGCATGACTGGGACGCGACCGAGCCTCTCCTGCTGGTGGATACCACCTGGCATGGCAAGCCGCGCAAACTGCTGATTTCGGCCCAGCGCAGCGGCATCTTCTATGTGTTGGACCGAACCAACGGACAGTTTCTGCTAGCGAAACCGTTCGTGAAGAAAATGACCTGGGCAAGCGGCTTCGATCCGGACTGGCGCGCCCATCTTGATCCCCGGCCAAACTCCCACAATCAGCGGGCACCAAGACCTGCCCCGGAGTGCGCGGCGCGACCAACTGGTACTCCACCGCCTACGACCCCAATACCAGGCTGTTCTATTTGATGGCTGCCGAGGATTGTGGCGTCTATCGCAAGACCGGCCGCATCTGGGATAAGAATCCCGACCCCAGCGATCTCGGTACCCGTTACGTGCGAGCCCTCAACATAGAGACCGGCGATATGGTCTGGGAGAAGCCCTGACCGGCCCGCAGGAGACCAACTATACCGGCGTGCTCGCGACCGCGGGTGGACTCGTATTCCACGGCGAAACTGGCGGAGATTTCGCGGCCGTTGATGCGAAGACAGGCAAGACGCTCTGTGGACCTTCCGCAGCAACGATTCGTGGCGTGCCTCGCCCATGACCTACATGGTCGACGGACGGCAGTACGTCGCCGGAGCCGATGGGCCTAACATTATCTCGTTCGCCATTGGTTACAAATAAATCAGACGAAGAGTTCCGCCTTCGGGTGCGGCTTTAGCTAAGTATCCCGGCTCGCGACTGACCTCATCGGTCAAGCGAGGCTGTCCGCTCCGAAGAAATAGCGCTGGCGAAGCCAAAAAGCTACATTGACCAGCCCGATCAGCGCCGGCACCTCGATGAGAGGGCCAATCACCCCGACAAACGCTTCACCGGAATTCAGCCCGAACACGGCCACCGCGACCGCAATCGCCAACTCAAAATTGTTACCCGCTGCCGTGAACGAGAGTGTGGCCGTCTGTGCATAGTCCGCGCCCAGTTTGCGCCCCATCCAGAAGCTGACCAGGAACATAACGATGAAATAGATCAGCAACGGAACGGCAATGCGTAACACGTCCAGCGGCAGTTTGACGATCAGGTCGCCCTTGAGGCTGAACATCACCAGGATGGTGAACAGCAAGGCGAAAAGAGTAAACGGGCTGATGCGCGGGATAAAGCGCGTCCGATACCACTCTTCCCCCTTGGCCCGCACCAGTGCGAATCGGGTCAACATGCCGGCAAGAAACGGAATACCCAGGTAGATAAACACGCTCTGGGCGATCTGACGGATGCCAACGTTGACGACTGCCCCCTTCAACCCAAACCACGTAGGGAGAATCGTGATAAACACCCAGGCATAAAGACTGTAGAACACAACCTGGAACACACTGTTGAGGGCCACCAGGCCGGCCACGTAGTCTGTGTCGCCACCCGCAAGTTCATTCCATACCAGCACCATGGCGATACAGCGAGCAATGCCGATGAGAATCAGACCGCGCATGTAAGCGGGCTCGCTTCGGAGAAAGGCCAACGCGAGGCAAAACATAAGTACAGGGCCGATGAACCAGTTCTGGACCAGCGATAAGCCGAGAACTTTCCGATTGCGGAAGACCTCGCTCAGCTTTTCATAACGAACCTTGGCCAACGGCGGATACATCATGATGATGAGACCGATCGCGATCGGAATATTGGTTGTGCCGACCTGGAAGCGGTTTACAAAGGATGCAGACTCAGGGATAAAATGCCCCAGCGCGACGCCGATCGCCATAGCGAGAAAGATCCAGAGGGTGAGAAACCGATCGAGAAACGAAAGCTTCTTGCGTGGCAAGGGGGCGCATACCTGGCCTTGCGTGTAAGGGAAAGTGGACATGATTACCTCGATGCGCTGGCCGTGATGGGATCGATTTGGATGGGAAGCGGCGCGCCCTGCAGCGCCTCAAACTTCCCCGGGCTGCAGCATGCTTTTGAAAGCCTGGAGCGATCGGCCTGCATCGCGCGCTCGCCTTCTAGCCACGCCAGCGTTTGCTGAAGCACTTGCGCCGCCCCGATATTCGATGGCATGACGATGCGATAGTGCATCCACTTCCCTTCGCGCCGTGCGGCCACGATTCCGGCACTCCGCAGGTACGCCAGATGGCGGGATATCTTGGGCTGCGGTTGATCCAGAATTTCGACAAAATAACAGACACAAATCTCCTGATCGCCCATCAGATTCAGAAGCCGCAACCGCGTATTGTCACCCAGAGCCTGAAAGAAACGTTCTATATTGAATTTTTTGTCTCTGACCTTCATCCAAAGAATTATATACGCATTGACGAATGTGTCCAGCGATCATATAGTCGTTTTAGCGCATATGTCCAAAGGGGGAACCAGATGACAGATCAATTGCTTGAATCCGTACAGTCCACGATACGCAGCCGTTGCCAACAGCACTCTCTCGAACAAAGACGCAGGCGTCAAGGCAGTAGCAGAGGCATTCGGGTACAGTCCCGAAGAACTCTCTTCCATTCCTGCCGAAGCCAATATGGGACTTTCTTGCGGGAATCCCACAGCAATTGCCTCCATCCGGCCCGGAGAGGTGGTGGTCGACCTCGGCTCCGGTGGCGGGTTGGACGTATTCCTGGCCTCTCAGACTCGTAGGTCCGAAAGGCCGCGCAATCGGCATCGACATGACCCCCGCGATGATCGAACGTGCCCGGGCAAATGCCTTGGCTGGTGAATACCAGAACGTTGAGTTCCTTCTGGCTGACGATCGATAAGATCCCTCTCCCGGACGCATCTGTGGATTGCGTCATCAGCAATTGCGTCATCAATCTTGCTCCCGACAAGCCGGCCGTCTTTCGGGAGATCGCCAGAATTCTGAAACCGGGTGGACGTTTAGCCGTCAGCGATATCGCCCTTAAAGGTGCGTTGCCTTTGGCCGTAGCGCAAAGCTTGGCGGCCTATGTCGGCTGCATTGCCGGCGCGATCCAGATAGATGCCTATCGTCAGGGCTTGCTCGCAGCCGGGTTTCAACACGTGGAAATCGTAGACAGTGGAGCCGACCTCAACGCCTACGCGAAGGTCGAAAACCAGGCGGCCTGCTGCTCCCCTTCCATGGATACCGCGAGTGATGCTTGTTGCTCAACGGACAAGACCGCAACCCTCCACCAGGATCTCGCAACCCTTCTCTCTGACTACGACGTCAACGCAGCCGCGGCAAGCGTCAAAGTCTATGCGATCAAACCCGCAGCCGCAGCGGAAAAAACCTGTTGTGGGCCAACCTGCTGTTCCTAAGTCGTGCGAGGTTCAAGCGGCTTATCCAGTAGCGGTTAAACCGTACAGGAGAGTGGAAGGATGGCGGTCATGCAGTCACATTACAACGTACTTTTTCTCTGCACCGGCAACTCGGCGCGATCCATCATGGCGGAAGCCATCATGAACCGCAAAGGCGGCCGGACCTTTACCGCCTACAGCGCCGGGAGCCATCCGAGCGGCGCTGTGCGGCCGGAGGCAATCAAGCAACTGAGTCCGCGCATTTGCCCACCCACGCATGCGAGTAAATCCTGGGATGAATTCACGCCCAGGCTCACCGCCGCTGAATTTTGTCTTCACCGTCTGCGACAACGCAGCTAAGGAGGTATGTCCGTTTTGGCCCGGCCAGCCGATGACTGCCCATTGGGTATACCTGATCCCGCGGCAGTCACCGGAACACCCGAGCAGATCAACGCGCCTATCGAGAGGCCTTCACCTCACTCGACAGGCGCATCAGTTTATTCATCTCACTCCCTCTCCAAAGCCTGGACACCTTTGCTCTACAAAAGGAAATCGACGAAATCGGGCGCCGATGACGATCCGACTACTCCGTTTACACAAGCGAAATCACAATGGGGTCGAACAGTTGGAGGCAATGTGCAGAAAGTAATCTTTGCCTGTGTACACAACGCAGGCCGTTCGCAGATGTCGGCTGCATTCTTTAACAAGTTCGCCGATCCCAAACGGGCAATCGCAATCTCCGCCGGAACTCACCCTGCGGAGCAGGTTCATCCGGTAGTGGTCGACGCCATGCTCGAAGTTGGTATTGACCTGAGGGGCGCAAAACCCCAGAAGCTCACCTACGAATTGGCAAAAGATGCAGCGTTGCTCGTCACGATGGGCTGCGGAGATGAATGCCCGTACGTTCCCGGCCTGCGCCGGGACGACTGGCCCTTGCCCGACCCCAAGGGCCAGGGCATCGATTCGGTTCGGAAGACGCGTGAAGAAATTCGGGCACGTGTCTTGGCCTTACTAACCGAGGAGCACATTTTGCGGGTGGACCAGGAGCCAACTGAGAAGGAATCTTTTTGAGCAGGCCCTATGGACGCGAGGGCTGCGTGGAGATACCGTCATAGCAGGTTGGCGCAACTGGTCCGCATTAGGCCCGCGCCTGCAAAACTGCAGTCATCCAGGAGATGGGATCTCAAATCATGAGACACGGACAACACGCGTTTAACCCTTCCCACTTATGGCGTACACCAAGACACCTTAGGCGCGGTTTCATCGCGGCCCATCAATGAATCGGCGTCACTTTTTGCAGTCCAGTACGTTCATGGCGATTTCTGCTGTCAGCTCTGCGCAACCATCGACGCCGGCCGACGATCATCGGCCGCTACCCGCTGCTGTGGAGGCGTTGAAGAACCGTACCAGCGAAGCCAAGCCAATTACTCTGGCCGAGCGCGAGATGCGTTTTGAGCGCGCACGCGCGCTGATGACAGAGCAGAAGATGAGCGCCATCCTCATGACCGGCGGAACCTCGCTCAACTACTTCACCGGTCTTCGCTGGGGCAATTCCGAGCGCATGGTGTCCTTCGTGCTGCCGGCAAAAGGCAACGGCTTTTTTGTGTGCCCGGTCTTTGAAGAAAGCCGTCTGCACGAACGCCTGGTGTCTGTCCCGGGCGGCGGCACCTCCAGAATCTATACCTGGCAAGAGGATCAAAGCCCCTATGCCCTGGTGCAGAAGGGCCTTGCAGACCTGGGCGTCTTGAGCGGCGACCTGGGCATCGAGGAGCGCACGCCCTTCGTCTTCGCGAATGAGATTGCCCATGCCTGCCCAAATCTCAAATTAATCGATGCGACGCCAGTAGTCGCCGGATGCCGCATGATCAAAAGCCCGGCCGAGCTCGCGCTTATGAGGCTCGCATGCGCCATCACTCTGCAGGTATATGAGGCGGTATGGAAATCGGCGCATCCGGGGATGACCACGCGTGACTTTTCGGATCTTTGTGCCCAGGCATACGCCCGGGTTGGATTCGCCGGCGAGGCAAGCTGCCAGACCGGGATCTACAGCGCATTGCCGCATGGCTCGCTGACGCCGCAGGTCATCCAGGAAAGCCAGATTGTGCTGATCGACGACGGTTGCATCGTAGAAGGCTATCAGTCGGATCTATCGCGCACCTTTGTCTATGGCAAGCCAACCGATGAAATGCGGCGACGCTTCGATATTGTGCATAAAGCACAAGCGGCGGCGCTCGCGGCAGCCCGTCCCGGCGTGGAATGTCAGGCCGTGGATGCGGCGGCCAGAAAGGTCGTGAGCGACGACGGATTTGGCCCGGACTACCGCTACTTTACCCACCGCGTCGGCCACGGCATCGGCATGGATGAACACGAGTGGACTTATCTCGTGCGAGGCAACACCACCATGCTCGAAAGCCGGCATGACCTTCTCCGATGAACCTGGCATTTACGTGCCGGGAGAATTTGGGGTACGTTTGGAGGACGACATGGTGATCACCGTCAACGGAGCCGAGCTGCTTACCCCGCAGAGTCCCTCGCTGGAGCATCCGTTTGGTAGTCCAAGGTAAGCTCTCAGCGTTGTATAAGGTGCATCCCCTCGATCATGCTCGGGGTGGCCCATTCAAGCCCTCCTTTGGCTTGTGTGGGCGAGCGAGCCTATCTCCCTCAGGCGTTCAACGAACAACGGAGGCCCACAGGAATGGGCGATTCGATCATCCGGCAAACGGCTTTGAGGCAGTATCGCGCAGGACTAGTCATGCTAGGCGAAGCCATAGAGCGATGCCACCAACCTGCCGAGACTTGGCGGAGGTTGTGGCACGGTAGGGAGCGGGGCACACGAATGGCGCACCGCAGGTCCCTCGGCTTCGCTCGGGATGACAAGGAAAGCGCAATGGTTCATAAAAAATGGTTGCTAAACCGAGACATTCCCAACACAGGACCACGCGTGCCCGGAGAGCTACGATCTGTCGTATGTTCGCGCGTGATCATTCATCCTGCTGGCGGGTTGGGCAGCGCCAGATACTGATGAATAAAGGAAACAGCCATGCTCCCTTCACCCACACCACTGGAAACGCGCTTGATCGAATTGTGGCGTACGTCGCCGGCGCAGAAAACTCCGGGCAGATTGGTCTCCAACGGGAAGGGCGCCCGCTCCAGCTTCCAGGTGGTGAGGTCGCGCCCGGTACAGATGTATCCTTTGGGGTCCCGCTCCAACTCCGGGGGCAGCCACTTCGTGCTGGCATCAGCGCCGATCATCACGAACAGGGCGTCCGCTTCACGCGTGACAATCTTCTCTTCCTCTCCCGGCGCCTGCGTTCGGGTCACGATACGCTCAAGATGCTCCTCGCCCTCAAGCGTTACCACCTGGGTAAAGGGAACTACTTCGATGTTTGCCTTGGAAGCGATCTCGCCAATCAAATATTGCGACATGCTCAGACTTAGCCCTTCACCACGTACCAGCACCTTCACTTCAGTGGCATAGTTCGAAAAGAACATCGCTGCCTGGCCGGCAGAGTTGCCGCCACCTATGATGAAGACCTTCTTACCATTTACGCTGGTGGCCTCAGGACGAGACGCTCCATAGAGCACGCCGCGACCCAGCAGATGGTCGGCGCCCTTTACCTCCAGGCGGCGCCACTCCACGCCCGTCGCCAGCAGAACGACCCGCGCAGAAACTTCGTGTCCCCCATCAAGCTCCAGCAAGTAGCCGCTAGCGGTTGGGGTCAGTCTTTCAATGCAACGCGTCATCGCAATCTCGGCGCCAAAACGAACCGCCTGCTTCACCGCGCGCCCGGTCAGATCTTCCCCCGAAATCCCTTCCGGGAACCCAAGGTAGTTTTCGATACGCGAGGAAGTGCCCGCCTGCCCTCCCGCTGCCGAACGCTCCACCATGAGTACTTTCAGGCCCTCGGAGGCGCCGTACACTCCCGCAGCCATGCCGGCAGGACCCGCACCGACAATCACCAGATCATAACTGTCACTGTTTGGTTTGGTTTGCAACTGCAAAGCTTCTGCCAACTCACGTACCGTGGGCGCGTGGTTAAACAGCTTGCCATCGATGGCCACGGCCGGGCATCCCCAATCCTTGGGTACGAACGACGGCACCCGCTCCGGCTCCAGTTCGCGGTCGACAAACTCGAAGGGGATTCGATTGGCAGCGAGAAAGCCGCGGATATCCCGGCAATCGGTATCGTATTTCGTCCCCAGGATGAGCACCCGCGAAGACGGGACCGTGGTTGCATATTTCTGCGCGCGCATGAGCCGGTCATTCATGGTTTGCAGAATCATCGCGCTGGCTTCCTTCGAATCTCGGATCAAGTTCTGGAACTCCATCCGTTCCAGGCGCGCCACGCGGCAATGCGTTTCCGCCCGCAGGGAGACCAGGGACTGGGTACCCAGCAATATCGGGGTTTCGCCGAAGAAATCGCCGACGGCGTACTCGTGTTCGAACAGGTTCTGCTGCCGGCCAAGAATTTCCTTCACCATCCGGAGCTTGCCTTCAAAAAGAACGAAAAACCAGGGCGGCTCACCCTCGCGAATCAGCCATTCACCCGGAGCCAGGCGTACATCTGCAGCCATCTCGGCAAACCTGGCCAGGTCGCGCTCTCCCAGAGCGCAACACAACTTGCTTCGCTTAAGTTCGTCGGTAGTAAACATTGACCTATTCTGCCACGCCGATCGCCGCGGGCACCGTTTCCAGCCGATGGCCGCTGGTGGCGGCCCCCGCGTCCGGCGGCAGTCCCAGGCTGTCCAAAACCGGCCCTAGCGCCACTACCGCCATGAAGAGCATGGCCAAATGGAAGTCGCGGAGTTGTGGAGCGGCTGCCGAGTGCCCGCGGGCATGGGCGACCAGGCGCAGGGTGATGGCGCCGATGGCCACGCCCATCCCCAGGCTAAGCTGCATCACCGCGCTGAGGAAGCCGTTGGCCCGGCTCATTCTTTCGTGTGGGATCTCGGTATACGCCAGCGTCGTCATGCAGGTAAACTGCATCGATCGCGACGCGCCGTGAAAGAAGAGGATCAACAGGATCAGAAGGACCGGCGTGGCTGGACTGAGCAGCGCGCACAGCGCCATGGACCCTGCAGTGATAATGCCGTTGACGATCAGCAGCCGCCGGAAACCAAAGCGGCGAAGCGCCCCGATGACAAATGCCTTCATCGTCAGATCTCCGGCGAACATCACCAACAGGTACAGACCGGATTGGAACGCATTCAGCCCGAACGCAATTTGAAACATGAGAGGTAGCAAAAACGGCAGCACCGAGACGGCGATACGGAAAGCGCTCGCCCCGTAAACGGACAGCGAATAGGTCTTGAGCTTCATCGATTCCAAATCGATGAGCGACGTCGCCGGATTGCGGTGCGCTACGACAATCGCAGCTACCCCGCTGAGAATGCTGAGCGCCAGCACCAGGCCGGGCACTTGCCAGGACACCCCTTCGCTTCCCAACTTTTCCATCCCATAAACGGCACCGGCGGAAGCGAAGCCCGCGAGGACGAAGGTGAGCCAATCGAATCCGTGACTCTCGCCCGATCGCGCGTTCTCCACCCACAGCAGGGTCAGAATGAGGGCAATGATGCCGATGGGGAGATTGAGGAAGAAGATCCAGTGCCAGCTGGCATAGGTGGTGATAAAGCCGCCCAACGGCGGACCCACGACCAGGGCGGTGAGCCCCGGCCAGGTGATGTAAGCAATGGCCTCAGTGAGCTTCTCTTTGGGGGTGGCCCGCAGCACGATCAGGCGGCCAACCGGCACCATCATCGCTCCGCCGATTCCCTGCAGGATGCGCATCAGCGTGAACTGGGTAAGCGTGTGGGACAACCCGCAGAACACGGAGGCAAGGGTAAACGTGCCGATGGCCGCGGCAAATATGGAACGGGAGCCAAAGCGGTCTGCCACCCAGCCGCTGATCGGGATAAAGACAGCCAGGGTAAGCAGGTAGGCCGTCATGCCTATATTGAGACTGACCGCGCTTGAGTGGAAGCTGTGCGCCATCTGCGGAAGCGCAGTGGCGATGATGGTGCCGTCCAGCATTTCCATGAAGAAAGCGCTCGCGATTAGCGTAGTGACATACAGCGGCGAACGGCTCTTCTTCATCTTTCCAGTTTACGAGAGGAGCAGGCACTCTCCTCCCCTTGCAACGGACCGTATCCCTAAGGCGTCTCTAACCCGCTAAGGCCAGCTCTCCGCTCGAACGCCTGGATCAGGGATCCGAGGCTGCGCTCGGAACCAATCTCTGACCGTAATTCGGTCACCACCGGCAGTGGTGGCGCGGTCACGGCCTTTTCCTGCGTTTTGCGCGCCTCGTTTGCGGAAACGACAACCGGGCCCGTAGGTACCGAGCCGCTCAACGCGGCGGCAGATTTGCCAGGCTTTTCCAGGTGGCGCCGTTCCATCCGGCGTCGCGGAGGAACAACCTTTACTTGCGGCTCTTCTTTTTTCGAAGGGGGAGGAGGTGCAACCTCTACCACTTGATTCTGCTCTGCAGCCGCAGCGGGCGCGGCGGCTTTGACCGGCCGCTTGCGCTTTGGAGCCGGAACTGGGATCGAGGCCTTTACCTTCCGCGCCGAAGCGATCGCCGAAGCAGTCTTCTTTATTTGGTTCGGGGCGCTTGCCAGCGCGGCCGCGAGAAAATCTCGCGCGCGCTCGAGGCGGATTATTTCATCATCTAATTGAGCGATTATTTCGGAACGTGTGGTCATGCACAATCATTCTATCTCCCTCCGCACGGTTCTGCCGATCCTCTGTCCTGTGGGAATTGATTCCCATGGTCATCCGCAGCGGATCGCCGACATAGGTTCAATCCGGGCCGCGTGGAGCGCCGGCAGTAGCGAAGCTAGACTTGCCGTTAAGATCAGCGCCGCCACCGAGCCAAGCAGCACCCAGGGATCGTGCGGTGAAGTTCCGTACAAGAAAGCTCCGATCGCGCGCAAAACCAGGAGCGCAATGGTCAGACCAGCGAGACTGCCTAAGCCTGCAACTATGGCGTTTTCCGCAAATACCAGCAGCATCACGCGCCTGCGCTGCGCACCTAGCGCCATGCGGATGCCGATCTCGCTGGTCCGCCGCGCGGTCGCATACGCCAGCGTTCCATAGAGACCAATCGCCGTGACCAGCAATGCGCAACCGGCAAAGAACACTGACAGCAGGGCCATCATCCGTTCCGTGCTCACGGCGTCATTTAACACTTCGTTCATGGTCGAAAGGGTAGGAGCAGGTATGGTGGGTGCGAGACGCGCTGCCAGGGAACGCGCGGCGGCAGCCAATGCGGTTTGGGGCCCATTGGTGCGCACCACTGCGTTCAAAGAAGGCTTCTTCTGTTCATCCTGCATGATCGGTATATAGCCTGAAGGCGGTGCCGGTTCACGCATGTCGCGATACTTGGTGTCGCCCACGACTGCGACCACCTGGTAGGTAGCATGTGCGCTCTCCTCCATCACTTGCCGGCCCAGCGCTTCCTCTCCGGGAAAGAGCAGGTTTGCCGCGGACCGGTTGAGGGTGATCTTGAGGCCCGAGGCCTTGGTGTCGGCCCAGGTGAATTCCCTTCCCTGAAAAAGCGGAATGCGCATGGTTCGAAAGTAGTCTGGCCCCACGCTGTTCATAAACATAAGCTGGGGTTTTGCGCCCGGCGCTCCATACCGGCCATTCCAGCCTCGATGGGAAAGCGGCACGATGAATTCGAAGCTCACGTTCTTTACGCCTGGCTGGCGGCTCAGGCCTTCACCGATCTGCTGATACTGCCGCATGAGCGCGTCGCCTTCGAGCTGCTGCTTATCCATACGAAAGGCGATGTTCACCAATCCCGTGGGATCAAAGCCCACGCCTGACTTAAAGAGGCGTACGAGGCTAGTGGCCAAAAGCCCGGCCCCGGCGACCAGTACAAGGGCCAGCGCAACTTCCGAGGCGAGCAGGACGCGAGGCACAATCCGCCGCCGCTCTAGCCGATGGCGCGCGTGCTGTCCATCTTTGATGTGGTCACTTACGTTACCACCGGTGGCCGCGAGCGCAGGCAACAGGCCGATCAGTAGGGCCGAGAAAACAGCGATCAACGCAGCAAAGCAAAGCACACGCAAGTCGAGCGATGTGTCCAACATCCATCCGCTTTCGCGGCTAAGCAGAAGCGCGGCCAGCGACCGGCTCACCAGCGGAGCAACCGCGAGTCCGGTGACGGTTCCGAGGATGGCGATCAGCAGGCTCTCCACCAGCATCTGCTGAATCAGCCGCTGCCGGGTAGCGCCAATCGCCAATCGGGTCGCGAACTCCCGGTCGCGTGCCGCGCTACGCGCCATCAGCAGGCCGGCGAGGTTCAGACAAGCCAGGAGAAGAATGCCGACACACAGGGTGAACATGGCCAGGAGCGGCTGGCGGAACAGCAGGCGGGCATAGGCAAATCCTCGCGAGCCAGGTTCAGCGGCAAAGTGAAAATGGCCCTTCTCTTCCTCTCCGATGAAATCGGCATCATCGGAAGCCTGGTGCAGGATCGGGCGGGACACGGCGGCCAGCAACGCATTCGCCTCCGCGAGCGTGACGCCCGGTTGCACCCGCGCGCCAACGGTCAGCCACCAGGCGTGGATCCCGTCGTCAATGTGGTTTCTAGGTGCGTCGATGATGGGGTCGGTGGAGAGTGGAGCAAAAATCTGCGGGCTGCGCGTCGGGTCAGCTCCTATAAACTGCTTAGGCATGACACCAACCACGGTAAACGGTACGTTGGCGATGATGAGCTTACGACCCAGCACGTCGGGTGCGCGATCAAACCAGGTTTCCCAGAACCGCTCTGTAATCACTACCGCCAAACCTTCCGGGCTTCCTCCCGGCCGGTCATCCTCCGAAGTGAGATATCTGCCCAGCAACGGCGCTGTCTGCAACGCCCTGAAAAATTGCCCGCTCACCAACATGCCCGGGATGTTTTCGTTCGCGGAACGGCCCTGTACCTGCAGGATATCCGGATTGTAGGCAAAGACATCGGAGAAGACGTCGTGGTTGCTCTCCAGGCTGCGGAAGAAGGGCGTGCAGAAAGAGTAGTTCGGTTGCGGACTCCCTTCCTCCATGCGCAGCACGGTTAATTGATCGGCATGCGGCACCGGAAGCGGCCGCAACAATAGCCCATTGATCAACGAGAAGACCGCGGTGTTGGCTCCGACACCCAGAGTCAACGTCAGGAGCGCAACCGCGGTAAAGCCGGGCGACTTGCGCAGCAAACGCATGGAGAAAGCAAGATCGCGCAGAAGATTTTCAAGAGCCCCAAACTGCCACAGCTCATGGAGGCGCTCATGCCAATGCGAGGCGTTGCCAAAGGTGCGCCGGGTGGCAATGTCGAGCTCCGCCGGCGGCACGCCCTGCCGCAAAAGCCGGTCGCGCAACAGCGCCTGGTGAAACTCCAATTCCTCGCGAATCTCGCGATCCATAATGCGCCGGCGAAACAGCGACTGTATCTTAAGCAGAACTGGGTGAAGTGCCATTTGCCACTCCTCCGAGTGTCGCGCGGACTCTCTTTCAGCCGTCCCTACGGGACTGGATCGTGCTTTCGAATCCAACCCAGGACTAAAGTCCTGGGCTACGTTCAGCCGCCTCTGACGGGGCTATAGAATTGGCGTTCCCACTCACGCTCAGGATGCCTGCATCACAAAGGCGACCGCAGCCGATAGCCTGGCCCATCGCTGCGATTCAGCGTTGAGCCGCTTTCTACCTTCCGCGGTTAGCTGGTAGAACTTGGCCCGGCGATTGTTGTCCGAGGCGCCCCATTCCGCGCTGAGCAGCCCGCGCAATTGCAGCCGATGCAGCGCCGGGTACAGCGCGCCCTCTTCCACCTTGAGCACCTGCTGCGAAGTCTGCTCGATCCACTCCGCCACGGCGTAACCGTGCAAGGGACCGCGCGCGAGCGCCTTGAGAATGAGCATCTCCAACGTGCCCTGTATGAGCTCTCCGCTCTCTTCCCTAAGCATGTTATGGGAAGAGTACTCACCGCATTCTGTATTGTCAAACGGGTCTTAGAAGATCTTTACGACGACGACAGTGAGATCATCTGCCTGCGGCTTGGCGCCAGCAAAGGTAGAGACAGCGTCGGTGATACCGGCGACCAGGGCGGCAGCGGGCTCCTCTTTCTTGCTCGTGACCACATCCTCCAACCGGCTCAGCGAGAACTCGTCACCCGTTTCGTTTTCCTGTTCGATCGCACCATCCGTAAACAGGGTAAGGATGTCGCCGGGATCGAGCGAAACCACCGTGTTGGAGAATTGGGCGTCTTTCAAAATACCCATGATGGGCCCACCGGCCTCCAACTCCACGCATTGCCCATTCCTGGATCGCATGAGGATAGGCGGGTTGTGGCCTCCATTCGCGTACTGCAGGGTTTTGTTCGCCTGATCGAAGCGGGCATAGAACATGGTCACGAAGGTTGCCGCATTGGTAATTTGTTGCAATACCTGATCGAGATCTTTGAGGATCGCAGCCGGCCCACTGAGTTCGCGGGCACGAAGGCGCAGGGCGACGGCGAGCGAGGGCATGAGGAGAGACGCCGCGGCGCCGTGGCCGGAAACGTCGGCGATCACCACGTCCACGACATTCTCGGAGATCTGGAAGAAATCGTAGTAGTCACCGCCCAGGAGCGTCGCGGTTTGCATAGCCGCAGCCAGTTCCAAATGAGGGCAGACAAGAGGTTTCGGCAAAACCTGCCTTTGCACCTGGGACGGCCAGGAGCAAATCGTGTTCATATTCATCGCGCTGCCGCCGCACCTCTGCGACCAGGCGGTTGCGCTGCCGTGCAATCAGGGTCACGAGAAATCCCACCACCAGAAACCCGATCAGCGTAATCACATTGCGGAAGATCCTGACTTGCAGCGTCTCGGGCAGGGCTCCGAAAAACAGATCCTGCAGGACCGTACACGCGACTGCCAGACCAATGGTGATGGGTGGACGGTTGACCAACGCGCTGAGGGCTATCGGCAATACGTAGAGATAACCGAGGGACACATTTGGAATGACGATCCAGTCGGTATACGCAACTGCCGCGACCGCCAGGAAGACAACAAAGTTGAGCATTCCAGTAATGCGGGTTTCTTCTACCTGGACGCGCTGGTTCTCTTCGTCGCGTTTCTGCTTGCCCGACATAGGTGCTTATCTCTCCAGGATCTAAGGCTTGCCTTGAGCGTGCGGAGTCAATTTGCGGACGAGAAACTCCTGAAATAGATTGGCGACGGCCGAGCCACCAATGCCAATCAATGTGTTTTCGAACGTCAACCCGGCTCCGTTCCGGCTGTTCGCGGGATAGTATAAGTTCGAAATGCCGCCGGCGGCGAGCGCACCCAGAATGCCGGAGTAGTCTGGTTGCCAGCGGCCATTGTCACCCTTACAAATGACCGCATTCGCCAGCGCATACAGGACCCGTGATCGCGTGCTGCCCGTGCCCTTGTAAAAATACCGCGGATCCTGCTTGAGCAGCGAGGGCAGGATCGCGCCACCAATCATGGTTCCGATAAACGCATCCCCATAGGCCGCGCCGTAGCGCTTGGCGTATCCGTGTGCCCCTTGCCCGTAGCCGCTGAATTCGTTTTGTGCCTGTTGTATCCCGGCAGCGGCTCCAGTGGCCGCATAGGTGACGGGGTCGATGCTGGTTTTCCATGCTAGTTCAAATTTCTGTCTGGGCCGCAGCGGCAAGGCATCCTGCTGGTAGCTGACATAGAAGTTGGGAATGACGCCGAGCACACGTTGCTTCTCCTCAATCTTGACCTGCTCTTCCGCCAACTCGTAGTTCGTTACGCTCGACCCGCACCTCGGTAGTAGCCGAGGCAATCGGCAGCGAGATCAGCGGGATCTCGAGGGCTTCTCCAGGATGAAGGACGCCGGGAAGTTGCTGGGGGGCAAATCCCTCGCCCGTGACCGTAAGTTGAAAGGGACCAGGCGGGACGGCGGTAAAGACAAATTGTCCGGCTCCGTCAGACTCCTGCGTCTTCTCTTCGCTTTGTCCTGGGCGCGTCAGAGTGACCCGGGCGGCGAGGAGGAAGTTTCCGTTCTGGTCTACCACGGTGCCGCGGATGGAGCCCAGGGGCTTGTTCAGAAGGTTGGGTGGTCCCTGGGCGTGTGCGGGCCACTCGACCAGGAGGGAGAAGCAGCAAAACACGAGCCACAGCGTTCGGCAGCGAACCGGTCGAGGAACGCGCGGCGGCCAGCGGCGCCATGGGACGCGCCGTGCGGCGAATGCAGCAACTGCGCTCTCGACCATCTATCTGCAGCATAGAGGGTATGAACCGTTCCCGAAAACCTGTTGTTACGCATGAGTTAGCAGATAAGGTGCTTTGCAGCGAAAACGCGGCGTTTCTGGCGCAGAGATCACTCGAAGTATGTAGACGGAGAAATCCTTCATAATAGTGAAGGAAGAACAGGTCACCTTGAAAGGATGTTGGTTCCCGAATGACAAACCTTGCGCAGCTCAGCCCAGACGACGTCACCGCAGTCAGCCGGCAGCTTCAGTCCGAGTACGACGCCTTCAAGGCGAGGGGGCTCAAGCTTGACCTGACGAGAGGGAAACCGTCCGCGGCCCAGCTCGACCTGAGCAATGGGTTGTTATCGCTTCCTGGGGCGGAGGATTACGTCGCCGAAGGAGCAGTCGATTGCCGTAACTACGGCGGACTGCAAGGGCTGGTGGAAGCACGCAGGCTTTTCTCCACCATGATGGGAGCGCCGGCGGAACAGATAGTTGCCTCCAACAACTCGAGCCTCGCCTTGATGCACGACACCGTCGTTTACGCGCTGCTCAAGGGGACGTGCGATAGCCTCACTCCCTGGTCGCAACAAGGAGAGATTTCCTTCCTGTGCCCGGTTCCAGGCTACGACCGGCACTTCAAGATCTGCGAGGACTACGGGATTCGCATGATTCCGGTGGCGCTCGGGGAAGATGGCCCGGACATGGACGAGGTGGAGCGGCTGGTGGCGCAAGACGCCTCTGTTAAAGGCATCTGGTGCGTTCCCAAATACAGCAACCCAACAGGAACGGTCTATTCCAGCAGGGTTACTGAGCGGCTGGCGGCCATGAAGACCGCGGCTCCGGACTTCCGCGTGTTTTGGGACAATGCCTACGCCGTCCATCACCTCACGGAGGAACGGGTCGAGATCGCCAATATTCTGGAGCTGTGCGCGCGCCATGGCCAGCCGAACCGCGCATTCGTGTTTGCCTCCACGTCGAAGATCACCCTTCCCGGGTCTGGCTTGGCTTTATTTGCCGGATCAAAGGACAACGTGCAATGGCTTTTAGCCAGGCTTACCCCGCGGACGATTGGTCCCGATAAGCTCAACCAGCTGCGTCATGTCCGCTTTTTGAAGGATGAGGCGGCGATTCTGCGGTTGATGGACAGGCACAGGGCTGTCATCGCGCCGAAATTTCAGAAGGTGTTGGATATTTTCGACGAGAAGCTGGCACAGGTTCCAGATGTGTCGTGGACCCGGCCGAAGGGCGGCTATTTCATCAGCCTCGAGGTGGGTCAGGGCTGTGCCAAACCGATAGTGGCGCTGGCAAAGGAAGCTGGCGTAGTGCTTACCCCGGCTGGAGCGACGCATCCTTATGGAAAGGATCCTGAGGATCGGACGATCCGCATTGCTCCCACGTTTCCTGCGTTGTCGGAGGTTGCTGTGGCGGCGGAGGGGGTGGCGATCTGCGTCCTGCTCGCGGCTGCCGAGAAGGCCCGGCGGTCTTAGGATCCGCGCTTCCTATTCCTGATGGACGTCTTTGTGCCTCTGAATTCTTGCCCACTCAAGCCAACAGAAGGCTTGAATGGGGCACCGAGGAGTTAGTTGGTTATTGAAAGTTCCAGGTCGTCGAAGCGCCGCCATTTGTAGAAGGCGACCGACGCTACCCAGCTGAACACAAATAAGCCAACGATCAGATAACCGAGGGTGCCGAAGTTTTCGTTGAGCCTGGTGACGGCGTCCCAGAAGCCGCCTTTCAGATGGAATTTGCCGGCCAATAGTCCCAGCGCCTCGATGCCTCCCACAGCAAGCGCAACCACCACCGAGACGCTGGTGATCGTCAGGTTGTAGTAAAGCTTGCGGATCGGCTTCACGAACGCCCAACCATAGGCGCCCAGCATCAGGATGTTATCGGTGGTGTCGATGAGCGACATCCCCGCGGCAAACAGCGCGGGAAAGATCAGGATCGACCAGAACGGCAGCCCTTTGGACGCCTCGGCGGCAGAAATCCCCAACACGCCAATCTCGGTAGCGGTATCAAAGCCAAGGCCAAACAAGACTCCCAGCGGATACATGTGCCAACTGCGGGTGATCATCTGGAACATGGGACGAAACAAGCGCGCCAGGAAGCCTCGACTTCCGAGCAAAATATCGAAGTCCTCGTCGACGTAGGGCTCGCCCGCGCGCACCTTGAGGAACGTCAACCAGATCGAGCGCAAAACCACCAGGTTGACCGCGGCAATGCCAAAGAGAAAGAGAGTGGAAAGGAGCGTGCCGACGACGCCTCCAATCTCCCTCACGGCAACCATCCGGTGCTGCAACACCAGCGTAGTCCAGGCAATGCCCACAGATCCCAGCAGAACGATGGTCGAATGCCCGAGCGAAAACATGAACCCGACGGCAACGGGGCGCTTGCCCTCCTGCATGAGCTTGCGCGTCACATTGTCGATCGCCGCAATATGGTCCGCATCCACTGCGTGGCGGAGGCCAAAGCTGTAAGCGAGAAACGCTGTACCCAGCAAGACCGGGAAATGACGGAAGGCAACGATCGCCCAGAGCCACGCCGCTGCATTGAAAACCAGCAGGACGCAGTAGATCCCCAGCACCCTGCCTCGGGTGTTCCCGGCTGCATCGTTGAAAAGGGTCCGTAAGACGGGTCGCATCAGGGTCCTGGTGTCATCGTGCTGGAATGGCCGGTAGCACGTTTTTTGCAATTGTATTATTCTAAGTGCGGTTTGGCACCTTGAGATCCACGGGGCGGGAATCTTCGTACTTCAAGTAGCACGATTCTCAAAGGCATAATACCACCGCAACCCCTCCTCATGAGAACGTAGCGCGACACAGCCAAGGGGCACCCAATGTGGCGTTTTCATGGGTTTCTGTGGGCCCTCACATTTATGCTCTTTTCCGGATCTGCCCTCGCGGACCATTTCGCGATATCCGGCAAGGTGGCCGACGCTCAAGGAAAGCCGGTCGCGGGTGCGAGCGTCGTTCTTGTTCAGGGGCAAAAAGCGCACCGGGCGGTCACGAACTCCCAGGGCCAATTCCGGCTGAAATTAGATTCCGTAGGAAGCTATGACCTCGCGGTTACGGCGCCCACATTTCAGCCGCTTAGCAAAACAGTCGAGGTCTCTGCCGGGGCAAGCAGTCTCGATCTCCAACTCACACCCCTGATCACGCGAAGTGACTCGGTTACCGTCACGGCAGACATTAACTCTCTGGATGTACTTTCGCCCGACCCCGCGGAGAAAGTGTATGTCCGCCAGGATCTTCTGGATGCCAATCCGGGCCGCCCGGGAGCACCGGTTTCTATCCCCGGATATCCGATTGAGACCGCTTCGAGTGGGATCAAAGCTCCACAATACTTCGCCCCAGGTGTGGCCGGCGATCATGGAGAGCCCATCGCTCAGTTCATCGCAGTGGGTTCCTACCTGGTGCCGAATAATCTGTCGGCGAACGCACACGGCAACGGCTATGCGGATCCCAATATCTTTATTCCCGAAATCCTGGAGAGCGTCCAGGTGGATGGGGGCGCCTACAACGTTCGCCAGGGGAACCACTCGGTCAACCTGGCCGCGGTCTATGGACTGCGATCCAGCCTCGATCCGTTTATCACGCTGACCGGAGATTACCGGGATATCGACGTGGTCACGGGATTCAGTCCCTCACGTGATTCCTTCGTGGCCGTGGAAGGCTCGTATGGAAATGGATTTCTTCAGCGGCTGGAGCACCGCCAACAGTACAAATTGAACGGCCAACGCATCTTCCGCCTGGGCGATCATCAACTCACTTTGCTGGGAATGGGTTATTACGGGTTTTCTTATATCCCTGGGCTGGTGCCCATATTTACTCCAAGTATGGGAGACACGATCGACCCGCGGCAGAAAGACCAGACCCACACCACCCTGGTAGCGCTGAACGACATCTGGCAGCTTACTGGAAGCCAGGAACTGCAACTATCAGGATTCTTTCGTACCTACAATCTTTCGTTGTTTTCGGATTTCGGTCAGGGACTTATTCGCCAGAGCGAGTTCCGCACGGTCACTGGTCAGAGCACAAATTATGTGAACAAGGTTGCCGAGTCGCTGTCTGTGCTGCTGGGAATGGACTACGAACGAGAGGCTCCGCGGCGCGACAATCTCGATCATTACAACTTCTACACTCCGGGAGACTTCACCTACGGCCCATTTGCCAAGGTGGACTCGAACAACGTGACCATCAATTCAATTGCACCCTACGCTGCGGGATCCGGGGCCGTCACGCGGTACTTCCGCTATTACGCCGGTTGGCGCCGGGACCAAATCAATATCGACAACGAAGACTTGATCGACACCGGCAACTCGTTTCAGAAGTGGGTAGGCGTGAATTCACCGAAGGCCACGGTTTCCTTTCTTCCCGAGCAAACCTGGTGGATGCCTCTGCTTTCCGTCAGCTTTGGCCAGGCCTTCTTCACTGAAGATCCGCGCATCGGAACAGGAACTGTTGCGGGAAGTCCAGTAGCCACGGCACACTCTTACCAACTGGTCGCCAGCAAGACGGTCGCCAGCACGGATCTGAAACTCACGCTCGGCCATGTCACCACGAGTCAGGAATTGGGGAAGATCGACCCCGATACGGGCCTGCAGGAAAACCAGGGTCCCGGACGGCTGAAATTTTTAACGGGGGCGGTGCGGCACAGCTTCCGGCAGGGCTCGATTCTGGCGACCTTTTCCAAGGCTGACGCGCGCGATGTAGATTCCGGGCAGCCGACTCCGGAAGCGCCCAGGACCATTTTCGATCTGTTAGCAAACACCCAGCGACTGCCGTGGAAGGTCGAGGCGCGGGGCGAGTTTGAATATGTCGGTAGAAAACCGCTGGGAACAGGATGCGCGCCGGATTTGAATGCACAGTGTGCCGGCGTTTCCGTGAGAGAGTTTCGCGCAGCGGTGGTACGTCCCTTCCTGAATAGCCGCCTCGATGTGGGAGTGAATATGTTGATTGCCGGTGGTTACACCGGGCAGACGACCGAGAATCTCTACCCTTCGGTGATCGCACAGCCTGTCGGCGTACGCATACCTTCCTACGCTAGCGTTAACCTGACCTATAAGTTTGGGCGGTAGTAGGTGGAGAGATCTGCGTTTTTTGTTTTTGCTAATGTTTGTGAGTCTTGAGATCTTTACCGGAGTTGGTCAGCACCAATTTGCCTAACTCGACTCCACGCAAGGCCAGCATACGATCGGCAATCTCTTGTAGTTCTTTGCTTTTGCCTTTCATGATGATCACCTCGAGACAGTAATGGTGGTCGAGATGTACGTGGGTGGCGGCGAGCACCATCGTTCCGGCGGAGTGCTGGGCAGCGGTCAACTTCTCCGATAGGTTTGGCACGTGGTGGTCGTAGACAAGCGTTAAGGTGCCGACAACAGGTTTGTTCGAGTCGACGGTCTCGGCCAGGAGTGCCTCCCGAATGAGATCACGAAACGCTTCGGAGCGGTTCTTGTAACCGCGCTTGGTAATCAAGCGGTCGAACTCCTGCAACAGGTCTTCTTCGAGCGAAACCCCGGTCCTGGCCAGTTCTGCCATCGCGTTTCTCCATACCAAGTAACTCAGACGTTCGAAGCAGCCAGATTGTCGTCTTTGGTCTCGCGAATCGCAAGGAGCCCAAGAAGCGTCAGAAGGGCGGCCGCGGAGAGATAGTAGCCAACATATTGCAGACCGTAATGCCTGGCCAGCCAGGTGGCAATGTACGGCGCCAGCGAAGCGCCCAGAATTCCGGCAAAGCTGAAGGCTAGAGAGCTCCCGGTGTAGCGCACCCTGGTGGGGAAAAGCTCAGAAATAACTGTGCCCAGCGGTCCATAGGTCACTCCCATCAACGAGAGACCCAGGATCATCATCGCCACCGCGCCATTGGTCCCGGCAGTAAACAAAGGCGCCAGCACCAGGCCGAAGATGGCGATCGCAACTGTCACCCCGAGCATGACCCGGCGCCGTCCGCGCTCCGCCAGCAGCGCGGAAATCGGAATGAAGAGAGCGAAGAAGCAGATACCGATCAATTGAATGACCAGAAATTTTGATCGGCTATACCCCAGGGCATTCGTGCCCCAGGAGAGCGCAAACACGGTCATCAAGTAAAAGAGAACGAAGGTGGCCAGGCTCACCAGGATACCGGCGACGAGGGACTTGGTGTAGTCACGAAACACGGTCAGCATAGGCACCTTTACCTGCTCGCCTCGATTCTGGGCTTCGCGGAAAACCGGCGTCTCGGTGATCGTCAGGCGAACATAAAGACCAAGGAAAACCAGCACCGCACTTGCCAGGAAAGGCAGGCGCCACCCAAAGGAGAAAAACTGCTTGTCAGTGAGCCACCGGGACAGCAGCAGGAATGTTCCCCCGGAGAGCAGAAAACCGGCTGGGGCTCCTAACTGGGGGAACATACCGTACCACGCGCGTTTGTTGGGAGGCGCATTCTCAATCGCCAGAAGGACGGCTCCGCCCCACTCCCCTCCTAAACCCAGGCCCTGGCCAAAGCGGCACAACGCTAACAACAGAGGCGCGGCAAAGCCGATGGTTTTGTAGGTAGGCAGCAGGCCGATCGCGACCGTGGAAATACCCATGGCCGACAAGGCGATGACCAGCGTGGTTTTGCGGCCGACGCGATCGCCAAAGTGACCGAAGAGAGCTGAGCCCACCGGCCGGGCCAGAAACGCGATGCCAAAAGTTGCCAGCGACTCCAGCGTAGCGGCCGCCGGGTCAGATCCGGGAAAAAACAATTTTGGGAATACGAGTACGGCAGCCGTTGCGTAGATATAGAAGTCAAAGAACTCAATGGTGGTGCCGATCAGGCTGGCGAATAACACCTGAGCCGGGCTATTCACACGTTTGCCTGTCATGGGTTGGGTCGTGCTCATCCAATCTCCGCTTTAAAACGTTGGCTTTGCCGCGTCTTCACTGCCTCCTATGCTAACCTGTCCGGTCTCGCCGCGCGTCATGCGTTGTGCCCCTGCCTGTATCAAGTAGCATAGGAGTATGCCTACGAGCCAAACCCAAGCTATCTCTGCAGCGGCCGCCGGGACCGTAACCCTGGGCGGAGACCTCACTGTCAACCGCCTCGGCTATGGAGCCATGAGGATCACCGGCAAAGGAATCTGGGGGCCGCCCGAAGACAAGGCCGCGGCACTCGCCACGCTGCGCCGCGCGGTGGCGCTGGGCGTCAACTTCATCGATACCGCGGACTCCTACGGGCCCTATGTCTCCGAAGAACTGATCGCAGAGGCACTCTATCCCTACCCAGCAGGGGTTGTGGTCGCCACCAAAGGCGGCTGGGAGCGTTGCGGACCGGCGCAGTGGCTCCACAATGCCAGCCCCAAACACCTTACCGCAGCGGTCGAAGGCAGCCTGAAGCGCTTGCGTCTCGATCGCATCGACGTTTACCAACTCCATGTTCCCGATCCGGCCGTCTCTTTCGATGCTTCCATGGAAGCACTGGCTAAGCTGCGCGAGCAGGGGAAGATCCGCCATATCGGCCTCTCCAATGTGGCCCAGGAATACGTGGAACGCGCACGCAAAATCGTCCCTATCGTCTCGGTGCAAAATCGCTATAGCTTTGCGGACCGGGAGTGGGACTACCTGGTCAATTATTGCGATCAGCACGGCATCGCTTTCCTGCCTTGGGCTCCTCTGGGGCAGAATAGGAAAGCACTGGATGTGCTGGAGGAAGTTTCCCAGGAAGTGGGTGCGACTACCCTGCAGGTAGCGCTTGCCTGGTTGCTCAAGCGTTCAAAATTCATACTGCCCATACCGGGAACTTCTTCCGCTGCCCATGTGGAGCAAAATATTGCTGCCGCCGGGTTGGAACTACCAGACTCCGCGTTGAAGGAGTTGTCCAGCGTGAATCCTCCACCCGTGAGCTACCGGGGTTAGTGATGAAGACCTATCGGATCGCCACCATACCGGGAGATGGAATCGGTAAAGAAGTCGTGCCTGCCGGACGCCAGATGATGGAAGCGCTGGGCGGCGGGTCTTTTGGCTTTCAGTTCGAGAATTTCGACTGGGGCGGAGACTATTTCCGCAAGCATGGCGCCATGATGCCGGAGAACGGCCTCGAGAGCCTGCGTGGCATGGATGCAATTCTGTTCGGATCTGCCGGCGATCCGCATATTCCTGATCACGTCACGCTGTGGGGGTTGCGGCTCAAGATTTGCCAGGGTTTGGATCAATACGCCAACGTTCGGCCTACGAGGATTCTTCCTGGCATCGATGCACCGCTCAAGCGCTGCAGAGCAGAAGACCTGAACTGGGTTATCGTGCGCGAGAACACCGAGGGTGAATATTCTGGCGTCGGCGGCCGGATGCACCAGGGCCACCCGATCGAGGTAGCGACAGATTTGTCTCTCATGACGCGCGCGGGGGTAGAGCGGATACAACGTTACGCCTTTAAGCTGGCGCAATCCCGTCCGCGCAAGCTGCTGACCGTGATCACCAAGAGCAATGCCCAACGTCACGCGATGGTGATGTGGGATGAGATTGCGGCTCAGGTGGCCAAGGAATTTCCCGGTGTCACCTGGGACCGCGAATTGGTGGATGCGGCCACGGCGCGCATGGTCAACCGGCCGGCGTCCCTGGATACCATCGTTGCTACGAATCTGCACGCCGACATATTGAGCGATCTCGCGGCTGCGCTGGCCGGCAGCCTGGGGATTGCTCCTACCGCGAACATAAATCCCGAACGGCTTTATCCGTCGATGTTCGAACCCATCCATGGGTCTGCGTTCGACATCATGGGCAAGGGCTGGGCGAACCCGGTGGGTACGTTCTGGTCGGTGGTGATGCTGCTCGAGCACCTGGGCGAACTCGAAGCGGCCGCGCGGGTTATGAAAGCCATCGAGCATGTCACCGCGAATCCTTCCCTGCACACCCGGGATCTGGGTGGAATTGCGACCACGGCGCAGGTGACCGAGGCCGTGTGCATGCAGATTGCCGCTACCACGGGCGGCCGGTTGACGACCGCCTGATCGCCCGCGGGATACTTTTCTTAACCCCCACAAATCCGTCATCCTGAGCGAAGCGCCTCGCCGACCTATCGCAAACAGAGGCTTTCTGGCGCGGAGCCGAAGGACCCCGGCGATGCTTAACTGGCCGGTGCGGTGTGGAGCTTTTCAACCACCAAGCCCTAGACGCGTTCCCCCCGCATTACTCACTTTGGTCACGGGTGAGTTTTCGTGCGTCGGAATACGCATGTCTCGAGTCCAGGCCGCGGGTCAGCCAAGCACAGGTTTCGTGGTCGAAAAGCTCAGAGCAGCATGGGCAAGATAATTTTCCTCGAGGTCCTTCGACTCCGCGCCGGAAAGCCTCTGTTTGCGATAGGTCGGCGAGGCGCTTCGCTCAGGATGACGGGCTTGTTGGGGGGTGAAAACCAAGCTGGTTGGGTACGTCGAAACACGAAAGATTGATAAAGTCACAGGGATCTCAGGATGACGGATCTGTTGGGGCGCTTGAGATAAATCTGTCGGATAGGCACTCCACAGCTTGACCATCACATCTTGACAATCAAGATGTAAGCGGACTACCGTAGCGTTCATGGACCAACCGAATACCGACGTGATCCAGGGCACGCTCGACATGCTTATCCTCAAGACGCTGAGCCTCGAGCCGATGCATGGGTTCGGCATTGCCCGGCGGGTCGAACAGATTTCCCGCGGGGTGTTCAAGGTGAACCCGGGTTCCCTTCTCACCGCGCTGGAGCGGCTCACCCGCGCCGGATGGCTCGATGCTGAGTGGAGACAGACTGAGAATTCCCGCCGAGCAAAGTTCTATACCCTGACCCGCGAGGGGAAAAAGCAGCTCGAGGTAGAAACCGCAGACTGGACACGCCGCGCGTCCGCCATCGCACGGCTTTTGAAGGCGGAAGGCTAACCGCATGTCACTCTGGCGCGAACTCACTCGCGGTCTAAGCGTGCTTATTCGAAGGCAGGCCGCTGACCGAGATGCGGCCGAGGAGGTAGAACATTATCTGCAGCAAGCAGCCGATGCATGGCAGGCCACGGGACTGTCGCCTGAGGAAGCCAGGAGAACCGCACGCCTGGAGTTGGGCAGTGCGACCGTGATCCACGAACAGGTGCGCGCTTACGGATGGGAGCATACGATCCACACACTGTTCGCCGACCTGCGTTATGCCGTGCGTCAACTGATCCGCAATCCTGGGTTTGCCCTGGTCAGCGCCTTCACGTTGGCGCTGGGAATCGGCGCCAGCACCGCGATTTTCAGTGCTGTGAATCCGATCCTGTTCCAGCCTCTTCCCTATCCGGGGGCCGCACGGCTCATGATGATCTGGGAAATGCGCAGCGATGGCTCGGCGCAACCGGTCACTTTTGGCACGTTTCACGGGATGCAGGAGCGGACGCATTCCTTCGAGACTGCGGCCGTCATGAAGCCGTGGCAACCGGCCATGACGGGCGGCGGCTTGCCGGAGCGATTCGAAGGTCAACAGGTCAGCGCCGACTACTTCCACACTCTCGATATATCGCCTGTAATGGGGCGAGATTTCCAGGCAGCAGACGACCAGTTCCGCGGCCCCAACGTAGTTATCCTGAGCGATCGGCTATGGCGACTACGCTTCGCACAAGACCGCACCATTGTCGGCCGCCAGATCAAGTTAGATGACACCCTGTTCACTGTGATCGGCGTGATGCCCGCCACATTCGAAAATGTCCTGGCTCCCGGCGCGGAGCTTTGGGCGCCGTTGCAATACGACCCTTCCCTTCCCGCGGACAGCAGAGATTGGGGGCATCACTTGCGCATGGTGGCCCGGCTGCGTCCAGGTGTCAGCAGGAGCCAGGCCCGGAATGAGCTGGACGGGATCCTGCGGCCTTTCACACGCACGTACGCCAAAGGATATGAGAACTCCGGCGGACCTCCGGACGGCATCCTGGTCAATCGGCTGCAGGACGATTTAACGCTCGGCGTCAAACCGTCTCTGCTGGCGATTCTGGGTGCGGCCGGCCTGGTGCTCCTGATTGTATGTGTGAACGTTACTAATCTTTTGCTCGCATTTAGCGCCCGCCGCCGAAATGAATTCGCGATGCGCGGTGCGTTGGGCGCCGGGCGAAGGCGCCTGATCCGGCAAGTGCTTACCGAGACGTTGTTGCTCGCCGCAATCGGCGGGGCTCTCGGAATGGCCGTTGCGGAATCGGGTGTTCGAGCATTGGTGGCGCTCAGTCCTCCCGATCTACCCCGCATCGGGGCGATTCATCTCGACGGCGCAGTCTTCGCCTTCGGATTGGCCATCACCACAGTGATCGGCCTCGTCGTGGGTTTATTACCAGCTCTCCAGGCGGCCCGGGGCAACGCAACGGCTGGGCTGCAATCAGGCTCACGGACGACCACAGGCGGCCGCCATTCGCTGCGCCGCACCCTGGCAGTCTCCCAGATCGCGCTCGCGCTTGTGCTGCTGGTAACCGCGGGCCTGGTCCTGCGCAGTCTCGAACGGCTGTTTGCCATGGACCCTGGCTTCGACGCCGCCCACATGCTTACTCTGCAGGTGCAGGAAACTGGTCATCAGCTGGACAGTGACGAGGCTCGGGCCCGGTTTCTGGTCCAGGCGCTGGAAGCAGTGCGCCGAGTGGGTGGCGTCACTTCCGCGGCGTTCACCAACCAATTGCCGTTGAGTGGAGATTTCGACGTCTACGGGGTACAGTTCGAGGGGCAAAGCGCCACAGCGGAAGGCGCCCTGCGTTATTCCGTTAGCCCCGGTTATTTTGCAACCATGGCCATTCCACTTTTGCGAGGCCGTTTGCTCGATGAGCACGACACCGCGTCCAATCCCGGTGCGGTGGTGCTCAGCGAATCTCTCGCCAAACGTAAATTCCCCCATCAGGATCCCATCGGCCAGCGGGTACGTGTGGGCCCTAATGCCTTGCATGCTGATCAGCCCTGGGCCACGATCGTCGGCGTTGTCGGCGACGTAAAGCAGGCATCCCTGGCAATCAGCCAGGCAGAGGCGTTCTACACGACCACCCCGCAGTGGTCCTGGGTGGACCCCGCGCAGTCGCTGGTGGTGCGCACCCATGGGGATGGCGCGGGGCTGGCTCCAGCGATCAAAAATGCGATCTGGTCGGTGGACAAGGATCAACCCATCGTACGGGTTGCGACGATGGGGAGTCTGCTAGCCTCATCCGAGGCGCAACGGCGTTTTGCGCTGACTTTATTTGAAACATTTGGCATGGTGGCATTGATGCTTGCCGCTGTCGGAGTCTATGGTGTCCTCTCCGCCGGGGTCAGCGAACGCATGCGCGAGATGGGTGTGCGGGCTGCGCTGGGTGCTTCGCGTGGCAGCATACGAATGCTGGTGATTCGCCAGGGCATCACGCTCACCTTCGTTGGAGTTACCGCCGGATTACTGGGCGCGGTGGCCGCGAGCCGGATCGTTGTTTCGCTGCTCTATGGCGTATCGCGATTCGACCCGGTCACGTATCTTTCGGTGATCGTGGTGCTCACGATTGTGTCGGCCATTGCGAGTTGGGTGCCTGCCTGGCGTGCGGCACGGGTCGATCCAGCGAGCTCGTTGCGTTCCGAATAGCGGCGAGAACTGGATGCGGGCACCTGTTGCGTTATTCAAGGTTCGCGGTTGGATCAAGGGTCGCAAGTGGAAGACTGTGGTCTCCCACATCTCGCGAAAAACGAGCGAGATGTGGGGCACCCAGGATTCTTTGCGAGCAAATATGTTCTAGTCGCTCTTGAGCGCTAGATCGCGGCGTTCGAAGATCGTTGTTCCTGCTGCGAGCAAAATCGCCGCACCCAGGATAATCAGGATGAATCCGCCTGGATCACGCAATAAGCGGGCCGCTGAGCCGAGATCTCCCTGGGTCATCACAAACAATAAGCGTGCCGGGCCGAACCCAGGCCACTCATACCCCGCGAGCCCCAACAGAGCCAGCAGCCCCAGCGACGCGGTCGATGCCAGCATCATGGGAAGCCAGGTGGCAAAGAAGAGCGCTGCAGCCGCTGTCCACAAACCCAGGACTAATTGCGCGAGCGCCAGCGCAAACAACAGCGTCCACGGGCTGTCGATGGCAGCAAAGAGCATGGTTCCACTCACCACAAAACTGACCACGTAACATGCCAGCGGGAGCCATGCGGCGCTCGCCAGCGCGAAAAAATACTGCCGCCGGCTCACCGCGCGTGACAGCACCGTTGCAATGCGCCGGGAACGCTGCTCGTTGCCGAGCAAAGCGCTGCCCGTGAAAGCCACCAACCCCAATCCGTACAGGCACTCCTGGTGCAGGATGGAGAGCACGTCATCCATCTCCGGCTTGGTGGCAGGGACCAGCAGAATTGCCGCCAGTCCAAATGGCCACAGCATGAGAAACAAATAGATCCACCGGTTCTGATGAAGCAGGCGGCGCGTGATCGGCCATATCTTCGACATAGCGCTGTTCACGAGCTCTCCTCTTGCGACCACTCGAGAAACAGATCCTCCAGCCTTCGCCGCAACGGAGCGAGGCTCACAATTTCTCCTCCAGCACTCCAGACCGCTTCGATCACACGCCGTTGTTCCTGCGCCGGAACCATGATGCGTATCAACGCCGGCTCGGCGCCTTCGGGGGCGGCTCCAGGGTAAATGCGGTTTAGCTCAGCCGGAGAAAGCCCCCGCACCTCAAGCTCTACCCGATCGGATGCACTCTGGAATTCCCTCAAGGATCCACTGCGAACCAGGCGCCCCTGGTTCAGGAAGGCAATGCGGTCGCAGATATGCTCCACCTCGGTCAGTTGGTGCGAGCTGAAGAAAATGCTCTTGCCGGCGTTGCGCGCGTTGCGCAACAACTCCCGGACTTGCTGCACTCCCGCAGGATCGAGAGCAGCCGTCGGCTCATCGAGAATCAGCAACTCGGGATCGTTGATGAGGGCCTGGGCCAGAGCCAGCCGCTGTTGCATACCCCGCGAATACTGCCGCGCATCCTTGCGATCGTCGGGCAAGCCGACTGCGCCGAGCAGATCGCGGATATCCTTTGCCAGGCGAGAATCCTGGACACCGTTCAAGCGGGCCGCGAACTCTACGCTGCGATGGCCGCTCTCGGGAAAGAATACCGGGACATCGGGCACGAAACCGAGCCGCGCCCTGGCCTTCGCGTCGCCAAAGGGTCTGCCCAGCAGAGAACCACTTCCGGACGATGGATGAAGAAATCCGAGAGCGAGATGGATCGCCGTCGTCTTCCCCGCCCCGTTGGGCCCGAGAAAGCCTAGGATTTCTCCCGGTTCAAGGCTTAGCGTCAGCGGGTGGAGAGCGGTGTACTTGCCGAACTGTTTCGAAATAGCAGAGAACGTCAGGAGAGGCGGCATGCCGGTGAAAGGACTTCTAAAGCAGAAAGAGATCAGGAACCAGGCCTGATCTCTTTCTCTTTTCGATGCGCAATGCGCTGATCAGTATTGGACCTTGAGGAAGATGATGACCAGCGTGAACAGGGAGAGCGACTCCATAAACGCCAGGCCGAGTGTGAGGAGCAGCAGGATGCCTGCGCGTGCGCCGGGGTTGCGGGCCAGCGCTTCTGTGGCTGAGGCGGTCGCCCGGCCCTGGCCGAGTCCGCAAAGTCCGGCGGCGAGCCCCATCCCAACACCGGCTGCGATGGCTACGAGTCCGTGCCCCGTCCCATCTCCGCCCGCTGCTTGGGCAAAGGCTGGGGTGGCGAGGAACAGGACCGACAAGGTCATGAATAGATACTGCAGTTTGCGCATTCTTTCTCCTTGCTTCCTGAGATAGCCGCCAGTGGGTGGTTGAGGCTCACCGTGCTGGCCCCCTCACGCTGGCGGCGTTCGTACCGGGACGGAAGCATAGCCCCCGGCGCGAAAAAACTTTTCAGATTAGTGGTCGTGGGCGACTGCCTGAGACACATAAATCATGGTCAACAACATGAAAATGTAGGCCTGGATGAGCGCCACGCCCAAGTGCAAGGCCATAAAAATAATCGGGATGCCGATGGGAATGAGAGAGAAGAAGACGAGTGTCACCTCTTCCCCGGCAAACATGTTGGCGTAAAGACGGACCGTGAGCGATAGGATGCGCGCCAGGTGCGAGATCACCTCGATGGGCAGCATCATAGGGGAGATCCACCAGATCGGCCCCAGAAAGTGCTTGAAGTAGTTCACCGGCCCCTGCTCGCGGACACCGTGGTAGTGGTAGTAAAACCAGCACCAAAGCGCGACACCCAAGGGAACCGTGGCAACTGATGTCGGTGCGATCAGTCCCGGAACCATGCCCAGCAGGTTGGAGAACAGGACGAAGAGCAAGACGCAGGTCGCGAACATGACATACCGCTCGTAGCCGTGGCCGATGATCGACTCGCCCTGGTCGGAGACGAAACCGTGGATCATTTCCGCGATCTGCTGGATGGTTCCTGGTTTCTCGACATTTAGCGAAAAGCGCACCAGCAGAAAAAACACCAACAGGAAACCCACCACCAGCAGTTCCATGGCAAACGTTTCCGTAATGGGAGCCTGGGGGTTGTAGGGCTGGACGTGGACCGCGTGCATAATCTGCGTCGCGAGGTTGCCGAAATATTTGTTCAACGTAGCAGTGATGGGGTCTAATTCATGCATACCAGGAAATCAAGCCTCATGCGGACCAGCCGCGGAACAGTCGAATTGCCTCGATGAACAGGGCGATGAGAGCCAGGGCTATGCCCAATAACAGCGCTATCACCTTCCCGTCCAAACTCCTCAGGCTAACATAAAGCACGCCGGCGGCGGCTACGAGACGGATAAAAAACCAGAATAGAACCGGTCCGAGGGGCTTTGGTGCGCTTTGGCCGCTTCCGGTATCCAGGCGGACGAGCACGGCCGCCATGAGTTGGCGCCACTCGAGGATTCCCGTAGCGGCTATGGCGCCCCCCACGAGGTACAACACGGCGGAGCGCCAGCCCCAGGCGAACCAAATGATGGGAATGCCTACAGCGATGGCAATCAGGACGCTGCGCAGCGCCCGGTTCATCACCAACCGTAGATCCTGATCGCTGAATTCCATTTACTCCTTGCTATGCGAGAGAACGATGCGAATGGTCTGGACAAATCCTGCAATCGCGCCCAGGATGAGGCCCGCGACATTCATCCAATGCTGATTCAACCAGCGGTCGAGGGCCAGTCCGAGAGCCCAACCGATCACGATGCAGGCAGGCAGCAGCAGGCCCAACTGGATGAGGCTTTCCACCCGCACCAGGGAGTGCAGGGTCGCATCCTTGGTGGGCTTTTCCGGCGGATCGGGCGTTCCGTTGGCAACCATCTCTGTGCGTATCCTCGGCAGTTATACACCATGGGAAACGTCGGTGAGCCGGTAGTGTGGTTCGAGAAAAGCGGGAAGTCCACTCGGGAAGGGTCTCGGAGCGAAGTGCCTGGTAGCAAGCTTGGTGGAGTCCTCGGCGTCGCCGAGTTGGAGCAAAGAACGAAGCCCTCTTAGCTGGACGGGTGCCCCATGTTCGCCTCAGCGTACATGGGCCGAAGATGACGGGGCGCAGCCCTTACGAATGCTTTTCCTCTAGAACGTAGAGACCAGGGAAGAGAGTCAGGGTCCTTGCACATGGAGTGAAAGCATTGGAAGAACCCGTTTTCGGCCCATGTACGCTCAGGCGAACATGGGGCACCCGTCCAGAACCAACGACCGTAGTTTGGCGTCTAAGACCCGCCAGCACCTGCCGACCTCATTAGGACAGGTTTGAAGTTCAGCCGTACCTGCGGGACTCGATTTTGCAATCGGCGATCACGTACACGTGAGAGCGTGTGGAACATGATTGTTCGTCCAGGTTGCACCTTCAAGCGAGGACCTCGCTACCGTTATACTGACACTTCGAGGCATCCATTGTTTGAGTCGGAATTCGAGAGCAATCTCTTTGCGCTTCGCCAGGAGAAGCTGCGCCAAATAGCAGCTCTTGGCCAGCAAACCTACCCCAACCAGTTCGTCACTACCCACGCTCTTTCCGACGTCCGGCAACAGTTCGGCGAGATCGCGCCGGAAGTCCTGGATGCCAATCGGACTATCGTCACTGTCGCCGGACGCATTATGGCCATTCGGGCCCAGGGCAAGGCTGGTTTCGCGCAGCTGCAACAAGGCGGGGAGCGCTTACAGATCTACGTTCGTCTCGACGCTGTAGGCGAACAGGGCTTTCAGCTCTACAAGCTGCTTGACCTGGGTGACCATATTGGAGTCTCCGGGTACGTGTTCCGCACCCGCACCGGAGAACTGACGATCCACGTCGAGAAAATTACGTTCCTGGCCAAGGCCATGCTCGCCCTGCCGGAGAAGTATCACGGCCTGGCCGACGTAGAGCTTCGCTACCGCCAACGTTACGTGGATCTGTTCATGAACACCGATGTACGCGCTGTCTTCGTGAAGCGCGCCCACGTGCTCAAGGCGATTCGTTCCTTCTTTGATCAGCGGGGATACATCGAGGTGGAGACCCCGATGATGCAGCCGATCGCCGGCGGGGCCGCAGCCCGGCCGTTTCGCACCCACCACAATGCGCTGGATCTTCCCCTCTACCTGCGCATAGCACCGGAGCTGTATCTCAAGCGGCTGGTGGTGGGCGGTCTGGACCGCGTCTACGAGATCAATCGCAACTTTCGTAATGAGGGTGTCTCGACCCAGCACAATCCCGAGTTCACCATGCTCGAGTTCTACCAGGCCTACGCCAACTATCACGACCTGATGCAGCTGACCCAGGAGCTCATCCTGCATGTGGCCATGGAGGTGAACGGTTCGGCGGTGACTAACTTTGGTGGGGACGAGATCGACCTGTCAAAGTGGCGGCGCTTCTCCATGCGTGAGGCCATCCTTGAGTTCTGGCCCGAAGGCGCGGGAGCCAAGCCTGCGTTTCAGGATTTTCAGAGCAGCCATGCAGTGGAGCAGATGGTGCTGAGACTACGAGACGTCCGAGTGTCCATCGAGTACAAGCCAGGGGAACCAACAGGAAAGACCATCGCCGGTATCTTTGAGGCGGTCGCTGAGGACCACCTGATTCAGCCAACGATCATCTACGACTTCCCCGTGGCGGTTTCGCCGCTTTCCAAGAACAAGCCGGACGAACCGGATTGGGTGGAGCGGTTTGAGTTTTATATCGGGGGATTCGAACTGGGGAATGCTTTCAGTGAGCTGAACGACCCGGAGGAACAGCGCAAACGGTTCGAACAGCAACTGACAGAGCGGGACAGGGGGGATGCAGAAGCCCATGCCATGGATGAAGACTACGTCCGCGCCCTGGCCTACGGACTTCCTCCGACGGGCGGTGAAGGGATCGGCATCGACCGGCTCACGATGGTGCTGTCCGGCGCCAAATCCATTCGAGACGTGATCCTCTTCCCGCTGATGCGGTCCCAAACAGGCGAGCCATCTGCTAAAGAAACCACGACGGGCTCTCCGCACGATGAGGAGAGGGGGCCCGCAGACAACCAGAAATAAGAGCTGACTCGCTCTATTTTCTGGTTGTCTGTTTGCCGACCCGCTTGAGTACCTGGCTCAGGCTCGTTTTCTCAAACTCATCCAGCAGCGCTATCATGGAGCCGGAAAAGATTTTTTCGAGCGCGCCATTGACCCGCAACGCCGCAGCAGCACGGACACTGGGAGTATGGAAGAGCGAGCCAGTCTCGACCGCTTTGTAAACATCGGCCAGAGAAATAGCTTTAGGAGATTTCAGGAGTCTTGAACCACCCGTCGGACCCTTTTGACTCTCGATCAGCTTGGCTTGCTGAAGGGAGGCAAGTACCCGGCGAACAACCACCGGGTTAGTGTCCAGCTTGAGGGCGATATCGGTTGAAGTTTGTAATGTGTCCGGTTCTGAAGCAAGCAGAACCAGAACGTGAACACCGGTAGCAAATCTGCAATTAACGGCCATTCCGGAACGCTAACATACAACCGCGAATATAAGCATGACCCTACGACTGCACGTTAGTCACTTCCAAGGTTGCAGAACCACTAACAGGTAACCATGACCATTTCAGGAATATATCGTACCCGTGGCAGGATCATTTTGCCGATAGGCGTTGATGGGAGGTTTTTTGCGCATTCTCTTTGTCGGTGACGTATTCGGCCAGGCAGGTCGACGGATAGTCGGCGAGCACCTCGGCCAGGTGATTGAACACCGGGGCGTCGACCTGGTGGTGGTGAACGCCGAGAACGCCGCCGGGGGGTTCGGGGTGACCCCGGCCATAGCCGAGGAACTGTTCGACCTGGGCGCCCACGTTATCACCACCGGTAACCATGTCTGGGACAAACGCGAGATCATCGAATATATGCAGTCCGTCCCTGCGGACAGCCACAGTCGCGCCCGCCGCGTGCTGCGCCCCGCTAACTATGTTGCCGGGACACCAGGCTTCGGGTATTACGAGGGAGAATTACCCCAGGGCCAGACCTACGCGGTGATTGACCTCCAGGGCCGGGTGTTCATGGCCAGCCTGGAAGACCCATTTCGGGTCGTCGATTCCCTGCTGGAGAAGATCAAGGCCAAAGTGATCCTGGTAGACCTGCACGCCGAGGCGACTTCTGAGAAGGTCGCCCTGGGATGGTACCTAGCCGGAAGGGTTACCGCGGTAATCGGAACCCACACGCACGTACCCACTGCCGACGAGCGAGTCTTGCCAGGGGGCACCGCCTACCAGACGGATGTGGGGATGAGTGGGCCCTTTGACAGCGTCATCGGTGTGGAAAAGGAGCAAATAATTCATCGCTTCCTGACGGGCATGCCGGGCAAATTCGAAGCCGCCAAGGGCGACCCCAGGATGTGCGCAGCGCTCATTGAATGCGACGGGGGTACCGGAAGGGCTATTTCCATCCAGCGGCTCATGTTGGGCGAGTAGGTGACATCGTAGGGGTTTGAACTTGCCAGCAAGTTCAAACCGGATTCGCTGCCCGTGATGGAGATGATGCGTGGATAAGCGTTTCAGCCGTCCCTTCGGGACTTGTCAACGGTGGCCGATAACCCAGGACTACGTCCTGGGCTAAGGTCAACCGTCCCTTCGGGACTCATATCGCGCCCGGTTTTCCCGCAAGCACGTTAAACTCCCCGAGATATCGCAAGGGTGCCTAAGGTTTCAAGGCAATCACTTCCGCCTGGTGCACCGGGCTTCGGCTGACGGAAGTTACCTGACCGTGGCGGTCGAAGTGGATCGTCCAGTTGGTGGTGATGTTGGGCCGGGAAACGTCGCTGAAGGTGACGTCGGCGCTCTGATCCCCCGCGATCACCATTTGGGGCCGGTTCGCTCCCAGGCGGAGCAAATCCAGCGTCGGCCCGGGATTCGGGATGACGTTCAGGACCTGCACCGGGTATCCGCTCAACTCCGCATAGCACACCGCGATCATCAACCAATTGGGCGCGTGACTCAGCGGCATTGTGCCCCGCTCCTGGCGGAGCATGCCATTGAATACCTCGAACGTTCCCGGCCTGTTCCACGAGGCGTCAAACGGCAGAAGACCGTGTGCGAACGTGGAAACGACCCGCACCTGCGCATCATTGCGCGGCAGCAGGGCGACAAACCTGGAGGAGCCACTCTCCTCTGGACCGTGGGTGAAAGCCAGGAATACGTAATCCGGAAATGCCGGGCACATAATCTGCTGGTAGTGCCACGCAGGATTGCTGATATCGAAATTCGCCAGAGCGGCCTGCTTCGAAAGCTCGGCGCTCAGATTGGAAACAACCTCGTAGTCCGCCTGACTCATCTGGTTCGGCTCAAGGTGGTCGAGCGCAATCACCGTGGGGGAAGACGCAAGGGGTGTGGTCCCGATAGGAACCGGCGTGACCCCGGGGAAGGGTGTCTTGCTGGCGCTCGCAGTGAAACCTGGAAAAAGTTCCTGCTGCCCCTGGGCACAAACAGAGATGGTCTGGAGGGCGAGACCGAAAAACAAAAGAGGCCGGAGCAAGGGGGGCATCGACCCAACTTTACCACGCAGATCTGCAGGCTTTTTCCGCTTCTGGCGCCGTTGAACTTTACTTGACAACGAAAAAAGGGCAGCCCCAGATACGAGGCTGCCCTTTTTCGCGTTTGCTTTAGTGAGCCGGGCGCCGGTGAGCCGGGCGAGCCGGGGCCGCCTTAGCCGGTGGTTCACCGTCGGTGAGGGTGATCATCGGCGGGTTCGGGGTGTAAGAGTCGAACGTCGCGTCATACGTAACGGTCGAACCGATCGCAGGAACGCTCTTCAACGGGGTCTTCATGTTTACCGTGAAGTCTGCCTTCTTGCTCTGTTGATTGTCTTCCGTTACCGCGAGCTGGACGGATTCAGCCGTTGCAGAAATAACCATGCCTGGTACCTGGACCCGGTGTCCTTTCAGCACATCCCAAACTTTCTGCGCGTCCTCAGGCTTGCCGTTGAAGAGAATAAATTCCTGATCGCCGAGGCTAAGCGTCTTGAGGTCCGGAGTGGAGGCAACGGTCTGCGCGGCCAGATCGGCTGGCGAGGGTGGCGGTGGTGCCGGGGTGGGGTTGTATTCCGCCGGCGGAAAGATATTGGCCTGGGCTAGCGTCTGAACGGCCGGATAACCGTCCATGCTGCCGTGGTATTTGTTGTAGAAATATTCGGCGGCCTTTTCGATCTGCGGCTTGGCTTGCGGCGGAGCAAACTGAGCTGCCCGGGTAAAAAACCATGCTGCGTTCTTAAGATCAGGCGGAGTCTGCTGTGCATAGGCCTGCCCCAACAGGTAAGTGTCATTGAGTCCCGGACCGCTCTTGGTCTGCGTCGGATCCGAGTAAGCTTTTAGCTCATTGTTATAGGCTTCGATCGCGCCTGGGTAATCTTTCTTGTTTTCGTCATCCAGCGCGATAGCGCTGTCGAAGATCGGTGCCGTCGCAGACTTCAATTTCTGGAAGTCAGCATCCGACAAATTCCCTGATTTGGTAGCGCTGAGGCCGGTCTTGGCTTCGGCGGCAGCTTTGTCGAGAATCGTCTGCGCATCGGCTGGGAGGGGTGTTGGTCGTAGCTTGGGTTTTCTCGATGTACACCGATATGGCCAGCGCCCGCAGGTTCCCAGGGTCGGATGCGAGCAACCGATCCGCGGTGCTGAGCGTCTTGGGTATGTCGCCCGACTGCTGGTAGGTGGCCATGAGCATTTCCATGAGATCGTTCTTGACCACGGAATTGGGATACTTGGTCAAAAACGCTTCGATCGCCGCTGACTTGGCAGCTGGCGTGGATTGTCCCACAGCGTTGGTGTAGTCGTTGTACTCTGTGGGATCTTTGATGGTGATCTGACCGGACGGAGCGGCGGCTTGGCCATAGACCAGGGGAACGCTGCCCGGAGAGATGATGGCCAAGGCCAACAAGGACGCAAGGACGGACTTCTTCATGCAACGCTCCTAGGAGATGCGGGAATCAGGAAATAGCAGAAACCAGAAAACATTCTCATTGAATGGGATGCAAGCGGAAAACTCTTAATGTGACCTAAACGCTTTGATCCTTCGCCCAATGGTTCGATCTCATTGAGAAAAACAAAGAGTCTTTCCATGAGCTGTGGAAGGATTATAGAAACCGTTGTCGCTTCTGACAAGTAAAGGAAGTGTCACGTGCGGAAAGCAGCAATTTGCGAAGGAAGAAACGATGACTGAAAACAGAATGGAACAGCTCCCGGCCAGTCCCCTATGGAACCAAATCGCGGTGGTCACTGGTGCGGCGCGCGGTATCGGTGAAGCCGTTGCCCATCGGTTGGCAGGCATGGGAGCAACGCTCGTCCTCACCGCCCGCGATCGGGCTCGGTTGGCGCAGGTGAAGGCCGGCATCGAGCAACGTGGCGGACGGGCTTTCGCGTTGCCCTGCGATCTGGCCGACGCACAAGCAGTGGCCGCACTGGGAGAAAGCGTCAAAATGGAGCACGGCCGCTGCGACATTCTGGTGAACAATGCCGGAATAGGTGTTCTTCGCAAACCGCTTGTGGATCTTCCCGTAGAGGAATGGGACAAGATGATGCATACCAACCTGCGAGCTCCCTACCTCATGATCCGCAGTTTGGCGCCCTTGATGATCGCAGCCAAGTCTGGGCACATCATCAATATTTCGTCGCTCGCGGGTAAGAATCCCTTGCCCGACGGGGCAGCCTATGCCGCATCGAAGTGGGGCCTGAACGGCCTGACGTATTCGGTGGCTGAGGAATTGCGCCAATACAATGTCCGTGTATCGGTCATCGCTCCAGGTTCGGTCAACACTCGCTTTGGTGGCGGTGGCAGTACTAAAGATCCCACTCGAATGATCCAACCAGACGATGTCGCCCACGTGGTGGCCAACCTGGTGACGCAGGCCCCGACGTCGTTTGTCAGCGAGGTGCTGCTGCGACCGACGATGAAGCCGTAGGCATCGGGCCACCAATTCGCAATCGTCGACCGGTCCTGAATCGAGGGCTTTTGGGCATTGCCAAGCTTCTTTCAGTCGTCCCTGCGGGACTTGTCATCTTTCGAACTTTACCCAGGACTGCGTCCTGGGCTAAGGTCAGCCGTCCCTGCGGGACTGAGCTTGCGTTGGCTGCGGGGCAAATGAGAACGAGTCGCGCCCTCCGGCTGGAATCTGCGCCCGGAACGGCCGTAATAGACCTGCAGGGAGGCCCTGCATTCAGGTACTTAGCTGGTGAAAGCACAACTGTCGCAATAACGCGTGCCCCGAACGTTACTTGTAACGTTTGGGGGGTAGGACTAGCCTCTAAAGTGTGCCAAATTAGGAAGATTCTGCGGTTTCACATGAACCGAGCGCACAGCCGATGGAACCGAGCGAAACCCACTTCCGGCCTATGTGTTGGGTTGTGTACCTTTTATCCACAACATGTTGGGGTCGCCATGTTGCTTCGAGGGGATGCGATCGCTAGAGTCTTTCTAAGGCCAAAGGAACAGGTCCATGCTGAAGCTTAAAAAGATCCAAATGCTGGGGTTCAAGTCGTTCTGTGATCGCACGGAAGTGACTCTCCCCGGCCAGGGGATCGCGGTTGTGGTCGGTCCGAATGGCTGCGGCAAATCGAACATTCTCGACGCGGTGAGCTGGGTGCTCGGCGAACAGTCGGCCAAGAGCCTCCGCGGGGCAAAGATGGAAGATGTCATCTTCGCCGGAACCCGGGAGCGCAAATCCCTGGGCATGGCAGAGGTTTCTCTCTCTCTCATCGATCCGGAAGCGTATGCGGAGGGTCCCCTGCTCGATTCGCCGGACGCGAATGAGCAGAATGATCAGGGCGAACCAGAGAAAACGGACTGGGACGAAGAGGAGATTCGCGCTGAACGGGCCGCGGAGACCGAAGAAATCATCGCCGAGGTACAGCCCGGCCAGATCGTCGAAGGTGCGGATGGATCCCCGATAGAGGCGCCGGCTATTGAAGGCGCGGTCACGGAGAGCGAGCAGCCCTCGCCCGAACTGACCGAGCCTTCGGCGCAAAGCCCAGTGGTGCTAAAGGTCCGCCGTAGACGGTTCCAGCGCACGGCAGCGCGACATGGCGAGATCGTCGTCACGCGGCGCCTGTTTCGGACCGGCGAGAGCGAATACCTGCTCAACGGCAAACTTTGCCGCCTGCGCGACATTCAGGACATCTTCATGGGCACCGGCCTCGGGCCGGAATCGTACGCCATCATCGAACAGGAGCGCATTGGACAGCTGCTAAGTTCCAAGCCGCATGACCGGCGCGCCATCATCGAAGAAGCCGCGGGCATCACCCGATTCAAGACCAGAAAGCGGCTCTCTGAACTTCGCCTGGAACAAGCCAAGCAGAATCTGGCGCGGGTCGACGACATTTTTGAAGAAGTCACCCGGCAAATGGGCTCGCTTAAGCGTCAAGCGGCAAAGGCCGAGCGTTACGCTGCACTTCGGGACGAAATGCGGACCCGGCTACGCGTGGTCCTGGCCAGCCGCATCGCGCAGATGGATGCCGAGCAGGCAACTTTGACCGTCGAAATAGCGGAGCTAGGAGCGCAGATCGAGCAAGGCGCGGAGCAAGTGTCTGCGATCGAAGGTGAATACTCGACCGGGATGTCGCGCGGCTATCAGTTGGACTCGACCGCGAAAGACGCGAATGCGCGCGCCAACCAGGCTTCTGTCGATCTGGAGCGCGCCACCACGCGCGAGATCGCGAACCAGGAGCGCATTGCAGAATTGAAGAGCCGTGCAGCCGCCGGATCGGCGGAGCTGGAGCAGGCACGGCTGCACTTACAGGGATTGGTTGTCGAACGCGAGTCTCACCGCAGTTTCCTGGAGACGGCCGCCGCCGAAGCCGCGGGTGTTCGGGAAGAATCAAGGCTTCGCCAGTCGCAAGCGCGCGAGGCCGTCGAAGCAGTGAGCGGCGCGGAGCAAAGGCTGGAAGCGGCACGCCGCTACGCGATGCAGTTGCTCACCCAGGCCGGACATGCCCGCAACCAGACCATGCATGCGGAAGAGTCGTTGACGGCGCTGGAAACGGATGCCGAGCGGCTAGCAGGGGAGATTCACGCCGCCAGCAGCGAGCTGGCATCCCTGGGCTCGGAACGCGGGCAGGCTTCCCTCAAGTTTGAATCCGTCACCGAGCAGCTACAGCGTCTCGAATCCGAGATGGTGGCCGTGCGGGCGGAGTCCGAGACGAAGCGTGTCGAAGAAAGCTCCACCAAGCTTGAAGTCGATCGCTTGCGCGCCGAAATGGCGACCCTGACCGGCCGCCGCAATTCGCTCCAGTCTTTGATTAAGGAACACAGCTATTCCACCGACACGGTACGTAAACTGCTCAAGTCGAATTCTCTCGGCGGTGGCCTCGCTCCCGTCGGCACGCTGGCCGATTTCCTGGAAGTTTCCGGTGAATACGAAACCGTAGTCGATGCTTTCTTGCGCGACGAACTTAACTACATCGTGGTCAAGAGTTGGGACGCGGCCCACGAAGGCATGCGCCTGCTGAAAAGCGATGTCGATGGGCGTGCGACTTTCCTGGTCCATCCGGATGACTCCCAGGCCAAGTTCTCGTTTGCCGGAGACGCTCTGGACGCAGAGCACAATAGCGTTGGCGTTAAGCGGTTGAAGGATTGTATTCGGGTGCTCGACGGCTTCGGCCGTTCGCTGGAAGTGATTCTACCCAAGTTGCGCGATGGCTTTGTGACTCCGGATGCGGATTCTGCGAAATCGCTGGCCCTCGAAAACCCCAACGCTTTCTTCCTTGCCCCGTCCGGTGAGTGCTTTCATAACGTCACCGTCACTGGAGGCAAGCCGAGAGCCGAGGGTCCGCTGGCGTTGAAGGGCGAATTACGCGAGACGCAAAAGCGCCTTGACCTGGTCGAAGCGGAACTGGGACGTGCGGAAATCAGTGCAAGTACGTTGGCTCGGCTATTGAACGAGCTGGCCGCGCAAGCGGAAAGAATCAGCGAAGAGCGCCGCCAGGCAGAGCGGGAAAGCGCCAACCAGAGTGCTGCCCTGCGTCAAATGGATGCTGAAGTAGCCAGGCTGGAAAGGCGCCTCGACGACTGGGTCGTGCAGAGCGAGCGCAACAAGGACCTGCGCAACGTTCGCCAGGCCTTGATCGAAGAGAAACGTGAAGAGACCGCGCGTCTCGATGCCGAGCACGAGGCAGCCGATGTCAAAGTCAACGAGCTGCAGCAGAACATGGAAGAGTTGCGCTACCAACGGGAGGAAGCGCAGCAGCAGGCAGCGAGTGTTGCCGCGATCCTGGCAGGCCTGGAAGAGCGGAGCCGTGGAGCAGAAGCGGCCTTTACTCGCATCGATCGCATGTACGGCGATCTTGAGCGGCGGGTCAATCAGCTGGAACAACAACTGGCGTCCGCCACGGCGGAAGAGCAGCAGCGCACCCGGGAAAACGAACAACTGGAAGTAGAACGCGAACGCCTGACGGAAGTCCGCAAAGGAGCGCTGGAAGAAGCTGCGCAATCGACGGAAGAAGCCAGGCTCTTGCGCGAACAACTGAAAGAGCTGGAGCACACGCTCAAGGTGCTTCGTACTGACCTGGATGCGTTCCGCGAGGCACGAAGCACGCGCAGCGCGCACACGGCCAAGCTGGCCGTCGAACTGGAGTACATGGAAGCGGCTTGTGTAAGCGACCTCGGCATCGAAGCCTCTGAACTTCGACAGCAGGAGGATGTAGCCCGCCTCGAAGGCGAACCGCTGGCGGAAGAAGATGAGGCTTGCCGTGGGCTGAAGCAGAAACTCGAGGCCATGGGGCCAGTCAACATGATGGCGCTCGAGGAATACAAGGAAACGGCGGAGCGCCACAGCTTCCTCGAAACCCAGCGCAAAGACCTGATCGACGCCATCGAGAACACCCAATCGACCATTCGAGAAATCGATCAGATTACTCATCAGAAATTTGACGAAGCCTTCGCCCGCATCAACCAGAATTTCTCCAAAACGTTTACCAGCCTGTTCGGAGGCGGTCAGGGATTCATGCGCTTGACCGACGAAGAGAATACTGCGGAAAGCGGGATCGACATCGTAGCCTCACCTCCGGGCAAGAAGCTGCAAAATGTATTGCTGCTTTCAGGCGGCGAGAAAGCGCTCACCGCACTGGCATTGCTGGTGGGAATTTTCGAATATGCACCGAGCCCCTTCTGCGTGCTCGATGAAGTCGACGCTCCGCTGGATGAAACCAACGTAGGGCGTCTGGCGGAGATGATCAAGACTATGAGCGGCGAAACCCAGTTCCTGTTGGTAACCCACTCCAAGCGCATGATGACCGCAGCGGATTTAATCTACGGGGTCACGATGCAGGAGCCGGGAGTATCCAAGCTGGTTTCGGTGCGCCTGGCTGGAGAGGAAACTTCTCCCGGTCGCGCCCGCGAACGAGTTCAGGAGCGCCGCCTGGCCATGGCGTAGGTGATTCAGAGTCTGCGTGAGAACGGGTTGGGTGAGTGAAAAGAACTCGACCAACGGCCCGAAGGCCAGATGTTTTGCTTTGGCATGTACTGAAGCTACTTTTCCCCATCATCAGAAGTTCAACGTCAAATTCTGCCAAATCAAAATCGACTTTCTACTTTGAGAGTCGATGTCCAGAATGCGATACACGCGGCCGTGCGCCACGTGTGTGGAGTTTTCCTGCGTTGACAAAGCCGCCGTCACCTCGGACAATCGGAAAGTCATTCCTCTCCCGAGGCGGAACCTTTGCCGACGCTCATCGCCACCGAATTCGAAGACCTTCAACTATTTGCCAGGGGTAAGGTTCGCGATCTGTATGCGGTGGGAGAACTTCTGCTCATGGTGGCGACCGATCGAATTTCGGCGTTCGACTATGTGCTGGCGACGGGAATACCGGGAAAAGGCCGTGTCCTCACACAGATTTCCCTTTTCTGGTTCGACTACCTCAGTGATCTAGTACCCAATCACCTGGTTACCGCAGATGTAGAGAAATACCCAACCGAGTTGAATCCCTACCGGGAAGAATTGCGTGACCGGTCGATGCTGGTGAACCGCGCGCGGATGTTTCCAGCGGAATGCGTAGTTCGCGGTTATCTTTCCGGCTCAGGATGGAAAGACTACAAGCAAACAGGAAAAATCTCAGGAATTTCGTTGCCTTCCGGCTTGCGCGAGTCGGAGCGCTTACCGGAACCGATTTTCACTCCCGCGACCAAAAGCATGAGCGGCGAGCACGACGAAAATATTTCTTTCGACCAGATGGTGGAGCGTGTTGGCGGTGACCATGCCGAGGAACTGCGCCGGTTAAGTCTCGCCATCTACGCGAAGGCATCTGCTCATGCCGGTGAGCGAGGCCTGATTCTGGCCGACACCAAATTCGAGTTTGGGCTGACCGCGAAAGGCATCGTGCTGGCGGATGAAGTGTTGACGCCAGACTCTTCCCGTTTTTGGCCCAGCGAAGGATATCATCCCGGAGCGGCGCAACCTTCGTTCGACAAACAATTTGTGCGCGACTATCTGGAGGCAGTGGGTTGGAATAAGCAGCCACCTGCGCCGGAGCTCCCGGAAAATGTGGTACGCAAGACACAAGAGAAATATGAGCAGGCGTTAGAATTGCTGACCGGCCCCGCGCTTTAGGAACTGTAAGAATGAATCTGGCCGACCTGCTGATCGTGATTGTTCTGTTAGTATCTGTGATCTCTGCTTTCGTAAAAGGTTTTTTTGTAGAAGTCTTTTCCCTGGCCGGTGTCATTCTTGGGCTCTTTGTTGCGGCAGCAAATTACGGAGGATTCGCCGTTTGGATTCTGCGCGTAATCCACAGCCGCGAGGCCGCAAACCTGATCGCTTTCCTGTTGATTGTTCTGGCGGTGATGGTGGTGGCCAGCATTGCGGGCCGTTTGCTTCGTGGCTTGTTTCGGACCGTGGGCTTGGGTATTGTGGATCGACTGCTCGGCGCCGCTTTTGGGCTGGTTGAGGGTTGTGTAGTGGTGACACTGATTCTAATGGGCATGGTGGCGTTCTTGCCTCGTCAGGATTGGTTGAGTAATTCCCGCCTGGCTCCGGCATTTTTGACCGCGGCCCATGGTGGCTCACAGGTTGTGCCGTTTGCTTTAGGGGAAGAAATCCGTCAGGGCTTGCAAGCGCTCCGGATGGGTCAACCTAACTGGTTGAAACCGACTTCGGAAGTACATTTCAACACTGCGCAAACACAAACCCGGCAGTCGAGCGGGTAGGAGAAAGAAAGAGGGTTTTCGTGAAACGTGAGCTGGATAGTCTTGTGACGCAAATGCACGCCGGCGGCATTCATTACGACGAAGCAGTGCGTGAGTTTAAACGGCGCTTCATTCTAGAGGTGTTGTCGCATCACAGGGGAAACCAGTGCAAAGCGGCGCGAGAGCTGAGCATGCACCGCAACACGCTTCGCCGCACGATCGCGGAACTGAAACTCGATCCCGAGCAAATTCGCAATGGACTCAAGCGCCCGCCCCGCGCGGAACGTCCTGCTCCCTTTGAAAACAAGCAGACGGTGCGCAGCTAGTGCCCGAGGCCGGCCGGGTGCAAACGGCGCCGGCTGAGGGCCTGGTGACCGTCCGGGAGGGATTTCGATGGGACGACTGCGACGCCTATCTCTTCGACATCGATGGAACCCTACTCCACGCTGCAGGTGGCGTACACACTAACGCGTTCTCCTGGAGCGTAGAGGCGGTGCTGGGGTATCCGCTTTCGATGGAGGGTGTAGGCGTGCACGGCAGCACCGATACCGCCATTCTTCGTGACGCCTTCCGCCTTGCGGGGATCGAAGACGCGTTGTGGCAGCCGCGTCTTGAGGAAATTCTGGAACGCATGCGGGCCCGGGTGCTCGATCAGCGGCAAACCATGAGCGTAACCGTGATGCCGGGCGTCCTGTCGATGTTGGCTTATCTCAAAGGCCGAGGCAAGGTTCTGGGCGTGGCGACCGGCAACCTGGAACAAATCGGATGGTTGAAAATCGAGATCGCGGGACTACGCGACTGGTTCAGTTTCGGCGGGTTCAGCGACCGCCATGCCGTGCGCTCGGACATGATTGCCAATGCGCTCGAAGGAGCACGGAAATTTGCAGGGGCCCAAGCAAAAGTATGCGTTGTCGGCGACACTCCCTCGGACATTACCGCGGCGAAAGCAAATGATCTCCCGACAATTGCAGTGGCTACCGGAGTCTTCTCCTACCAGACGCTGCTCGAGCACCAACCAGAGGTCTGCGTCAGTACTTTGCAGGCCCTCCTTTAGGCTCGATTATCACCAGAACGCTGGCGTAAATCCGGACACACCACGAATGGTAACTTGCCCAATCCCAGGGTCATCCCTAGGATGAAATCATGCGTTTAGTCCGCCTGCTTACCGCCTGGTGCGTCCTTATGCCCTTCGCGGGCTACGCGCAGGAGTCTCCGCCGGCGACAGCAGCGCCCTCGACCCCTCCACCATCCGCCCGGCAAACGCGAGCCTCAGAAAAGTTCTATCTGCAGGGTGTTCGCGCCATGGAAAAGGGCGACGTGGACGGTGCGGAAAAGGCCTTCGCCAAGGCTGCGAAAGCGGATCCTTCGAACCACGACTACGCTCTGGACTGGCAAATCGCTCGCCAGCACAGCGTCACCAAATTGGTACAGGACGCAGACAAGGCTCGGCTCCTGGGTCACAGTGACGTGGCTCGCGCCAAGCTCACCGAAGCCCTGGCGCTCGACCCCAAGAACCAGGAAGTGGCCCAGCACATCGATGATTTGGCAAATCTCGCCGGGCTGCCCCCGGATACCGTTACCGCCAATTTTGCCCCTCCCATTGAGCTGACGCCGAAGCCAGGCAAGCAAAGCTTTCACTTTCGCAGCACCGAGCAGGAAGTGCTGCGGCGGGTGATCGACGCCTACGGCATCAAGATGGTGGACGACGGTTCGCTGGCGACCAAAACCATCAACTTCGACGCGGATGACGTTGATTTCGCCCAGGCTGCGCACCTGCTTGGCCTCACGACGAATTCCTTCATGGTGCCGCTCGACCCGGTCCGGGTATTGATCGCCAAAGACAACAAGGAAAACCACGACAAATACGACCGTCTGGCGCTCGAGACCCTTCGCCTGCCCGGCCTCACACCGACTGAGTTCAGTGACGTGAGCAACCTGGCCAAGAACGTGCTCGGCATCCAACAGGCGGCGGCCCAGCCGGAGTTCGGTACCTTGACCGTGCGCGCGCCCGCCGCCAGCCTCGTGGCGCTTAACAAGACGCTGGCGGATCTTCTGGACGGCAAAAGCGAGGTCCTGCTGGAGGTAAAGATTTACGAGGTCGCAAGCACGCGGACGCGCCTGGTCGGCGTCCAGCTGCCGCAAACAACGACCGTTTTCAATGTGTCCACGGAGTTGAATAGCGTAATCTCACAAAACTCGAGCCTGGTGCAGCAGATCATCTCCAGCGGCCTGGCAAACGCCGGGGATTTTGCGGCCATCGCCGCTATCCTGATCGCCTCGGGTGAGGTGACCAGCTCGATTTTGACCCAGCCCTTTGCCACCTTCGGGAACGGCCTCACCTTAACCGGCCTAACCAGCAACGGGATCAACGGAAACCTGAGCCTGAACATGTCGGACACGCGTTCTCTGGACCAGGTACATCTGCGCCTCGATGACAATGCCGAAGGAACCTTCCGCAGCGGCACCCGATACCCGATCACGACTTCGAGCTATTCGAGCATTGCCGCGTCCTCGGTGAGTATTCCCGGAATTACGAGCGCCGGGCTGTCCAGCGTATTAAGCGGGCTGGGTATTAGCGCGAACAGTCTGGCCAGCGCCCAGCCCATTCCCCAGGTGCAGTATCAGGATCTCGGGTTAACTCTGAAAGTGACGCCGCGGATCGAACGCAATGACGATGTGGTGCTGAAGCTGGATCTAAAGATCCAGGCGCTCCAGGGCACCAGTCTCAATGGCCTGCCGGTGCTGACCAACCGCAGTTATACGGCGGACATCCATCTGCGCGGCGGCGCCAGCGCCCTGGTAGTGGGTGACCTTACGCGGCAGGAATCGAATGCTGTCAGCGGAACCCCGGGGCTCACAGAACTGCCCGGCTTCTCAGCGCTGAGCAACACGACCAAGGAATACGATGTGAGTAACCTGGCAATTCTGGTCACCCCGCACATCCTGCGGCGACGGCACGCGGCACTGACGGGCCCCGTGATCCCCCTGCCCCATCACATTTAGCAATCATCAACCATTGGATGAATTGTTTACCGTATCAAACAGTCGCTTCTAGGCTTACATGCCAACAGAAGCACCTGGCCTGAAATTTCTTTCGCGGACTTGTAAGTCGCCCACAAAAAGGTGCATCCTATAGGTCCCGCGCAAGACACCTGAGAAATATCTCAGAGGCAATATGACAGGCAAACTTTTGGTCCTCACCCCGTTTCTGTTCATGTTGACTTCGTGCCAGCAAGAACAGCTTTCGTTGCCCGTGACCCATGCGGCTTCGAACGAGGAAGTTCGTTCTGAAATACAGCGCCGCCCGGTGGAACCGGGGGACCAGCCTCCTCCTATAAAGAACTGTTACGCCTACATTCTTCTGCGACCGAAAGACCAGCGCGCGGAAGCAGTGCAGGCGCGGCTGAAAAAGGCCGATCTGCTGAGCGCAGCCTTTGGCTCGCACCAGATGACGGTGGACCTGTTCGGCGATCACGCGAACATCCTGTCGCTTCAGTTCCCGGTCGTATGGCCCTACCAGGCGTCTTACCTGAATAGAATCCGGTCAGTGGTGGAGGATTACTTCTCCACGCCCGAAGTCCAGGACTACATGTGCAATGCAGGGTTTGCAGAGGTCAGGCTGGCGGTTCGCGGCATTAATGACCGGCGGCTCCATACCATCTGGACAGCGCGCGTCACCAGCGAGGGCCTGGTGAAAGATGGGCAAGACGAGGAAGCCTCGATTCGTTGAGACTTGATTAAACCTCAAGCCCGATCGACCGCATAAGAGGCAGCGCGTTACTTGTCTGCACGATGCCGGGATACAGCTTGTAATCGAAGTGCAGCCCTCCGTCTTCCAGGTGGTCTTCGAAGTGGCAGTTGACCGCCTTCGCTCCAATTTCATCCGGGATCGCGGTCAAAGCCAGGTCATGCGTGCTTACCAGGCCTACCGCGCCGCGTTCGACCAGCCTGGTGACAAAGGATCGCGTGCCGATCAAGCGATCGTGCGAGTTGGTTCCGGAAAGCAATTCGTCCAAAAGAAACAGCACGGGCAGTGGGCCGTGGGTCAGATCCATGATCAGTTTCAGCCGGTTGATCTCGGCATAGAAGCGGGAGATGCCACCCTCCAGAGAGTCGAGAACGCAGATGGAGGCGGTGACTGCCAGGGGGGAAAGTACGAGCCTGGCTGCGCGGACCGGCGCGCCACTCTGCGCCAGCACGGCGTTGACGCCGATACCGCGGAGGAACGTACTCTTCCCTGCCATGTTTGGACCACTCACGATCATCAGTTGAAGGTCGCGTGCTAAGCGGAGATCGTTGGTCACCGCCCCATTGCGGGGAATGAGCGGATGGGCCATCGCCTGGGCCTCAAAGCAGGGAGCTTGGTCGACAAATTCAGGGAACACATCTTCCGGATGCTCATAGGTGTAACCACCCAGCGCGGCGAGCGCTTCCAGTTCGCCGACCGTATCCAGCCATTGCCGGAGTGATTTTCCATAACGCCGGCGCCAACTTTCCGCGGCGAGCACAAATTGCAGCCGGTAGAAGATGACGAAATCGAAGACGCGCACGAACAGGTTGTGCGCCGACTCCAGATACTCAACGCGGCGATTCAGCCGGGTGATGGCCTGCGAAGGCGCGACGCTTCCCTGCTTCAACCGGCTTTGCAACTCTACCAGCAAGGGGCTGGAGAATGGTTCGCGTTCAAACGCAGTCAGTACCTGCGACAAAAGATTCAAGTCATGGCCCGCTTCTTCGGCGGCGTGCGCTGCTTCATTCAATCGACCACGATAGCGGTAGGAAATCCCCAGGTTGACCAGGGTGATGGCCAGCACCAGCAACTCGGGCGCTCCCCAAACCTGCCACGTCACCACACTCAAAATCCAGGCGGCCGCGAGCACAGGGGCTACGATGCGAATCATGCCTGACGGCAGATCGTCGGTCGCTTCTCCCCATGCGACGAGTTGCGAAGGCCGTACACCGAGGGCCAGATCTTCTCCCGTGGCGGACAGGGCTTTGACGAAAATCCAGCCGGCCGCTCAGCTCCCTTGCTGCCTGTTGCCGCCCCCGGATCTGGTCGGTGGGCGCAGGTGCAAGCAGCCACCGGGCAAGTGTTTCTTCGCCGGCGCGGGTGCGCGCCGTGCACAACAACTCAAAAAGAGAGGCTCGTCCGAAGAGGTCCAGGTCGCGTGCGTAAGGATGCGACGGTTCAAGAAAATGCTCGCCGGTGATCCCTGTACCTGCCCAACGGCCCTCCAGGCGAGCCATGCCATGCTCATAAAACCGGATGGCGCGGGAGCAGGAGGCGACGCGACGAATCAGCCGTCCGTGCACGACTGCAAGCACCGCGAAGGCGGCGATAGGAACAAGAATCAGCAGATCGCCCGCGTTGAAATGGCGCAGGCGGAACAGGATCCAAACCAGACAGACTGCTGCCAGTGCGAGTTGCACATAGCCAGCCAGCCGCTCCCGGCTTTGAATCCGGGAGCGGCTTACCGACAGTTCGCTCAGCCGCCGCGTATATTCTGCTCGCGGCGCCTGGGGAGAAACGGTCTCGCTCGCCACGCTGTCTGTCACGTTTATTGTTTCAAAGGAACGATCGTCCCCTCGACCTCTGTTATCGCAGTGACGGAGCCGGTTTTGGCGCCGGAGCGGCAGAAGGCGGAGCAGGCGGCAGTGGCACGCCGTCGAGTTTCGCCTGGAATTCGATGATCTTCTGCAACATCTCGTAAGGAATTCCGGTCAACGGCAAGGCACGGCCATTCACAAACAGGGTAGGTGTCTGATTCACGCCAACTCGCTCGCCCAGTGCGCGCGAAGCCTCGATCGCCTGCTTCGCCGCAGGGGTGGCTGCACAAGCAGCAATCTTGGCCGGGTCCTGGCCTGCTTTGGTCTCCGCGTCCTTCAGAGTTTGGTCGGATGTGGCAGGCGTGAGCCCGGCCTGCGACTCAAACAGCGCATCCGAAAACTTGAAGAAAGCATCGTTGCCGCCGGCTTTGGCCACGCAGTAACCGTGAGTCGATGCCTTGAGCGCTTCGGTGTGGATCTGGGACAGAGGGAAATCCTGATAAACAAAGTGCACGCTGGGATAGTCGGCCAACAGTTTCGCGACGATGGGCTGGGCGTCTTTGCAGTGCGGGCATTCAAAATCGGAGAACTCAACCAACTCCATGGCCTTGGATGCACCGCCCTTGGAGGGGCCGCTTGCGTCGGATTGAAGGATCTGGCGATAGCCTTCAAACGGCTTGGCACCGAAAGGAAGCAGCGAGTCGGCCACCAGGAACTTTCCGTCGGGCAAGGTGAAGAAAGATAGCTGTGCCGTTTGATCCTTGGGGCCCGGATTGGCCGCTTTGACCAGTACCAGGACACGGCTTACGCCCGCCGCGGGGGTGGGCAGGATGGCCTGGATCTGCCATACACGGCTGTTGTCATAACCCCAGAATGCGTGGAGAAAATCTTCTACCGTCTGCTTGGTGGGCGTGGTCGCGGTGAAGTTCGCCGGGTCGACCGGAGGAAACGGGGCCGATTGGGCAGGCGCCGCAGAGGGCACCGTGAAAACACCATTAGACGGCGCCGACGGCGCAGGAGCAGAAGGAGTCTGCGGGGCTGGGTTCTGGGCCAGCGCGCAGGCGGCGCTACCGACTCCGAGAACAAAAAGACATAGGTTTGTACGAAGCTGCATTCAGTTCCTCTCTAATCTTGCTTATACCTGAACTTTGACGGCGATGGGGAAACGGCGCCCCATGCCAAAAGACTTGCTGGTGACCTTGAGGACGGGAGCCGCCTGCTGGCGTTTGTATTCGCTGCGCTCCACCAGCTTGACTACCTGACAGACGGTCGCCAGATCGAAATGGTATGCGGCAGCAATCTGCTCCGGGGTTTCGTAGCGCTCGACATACGCTTGCAGAATAGGATCGAGCACATCGTAAGGGGGTAAGGAATCGGTATCCTTCTGCCCGGGGCGAAGCTCCGCCGACGGCGGTTTTTCGAGGATCGGCAGCGGTATGACAGCGCGGTCCCGGTTGAGATGGCGACAGAGTTGGTAGACCTCCGTCTTCACCACGTCTCCGATCACCGCAAGAGCACCCACCATGTCACCGTAGAGGGTGCAGTAACCCACCGACATCTCCGACTTATTCCCGGTGGTGAGCACCAACGCGTTGAACTTGTTAGAAAGCGCCATCAACAGGTTGCCGCGTATACGCGACTGGATGTTTTCCTCGGTGATGTCGGGCTGCCGCCCGGCGAAGCTGGGGGCGAGGGCCTGGGTGTATTGGTCGAAGAGATCGTGGATGGCAATGGTGGTATAGCGGATGCCCAGGTTGTCCGCCAGTGCGCGGGCGTCGTCGATGGAACCGGCGGAGGAATACTGGCTCGGCATGCCGATGGTGGTCACGTTCTCTTTGCCCAAGGCGTCGACGGCGATGGCGGCAACCAGCGCCGAATCAACACCTCCACTCAGGGCAACGAGCACCTTGGAGAAACCGCACTTACGAACATAATCCCGGGTGCCTAAAACCAGTGCCTGGTAGACGGCGGCGTCCTCGGACGGATCGACTGGACGGCGATCGCCGGTGAGCGATGTGCTGTCAAAATAGACCAGGTCCTCTTCAAAGGAACGGGCCTGGGCAACGATCGAGCCGTCAGGGCCGAGGGCGAAACTGGCTCCGTCGAACACCAGGCTGTCATTTCCCCCTACCTGGTTGACCATGACGACCGGAGCCCTGTGCCTTTTAGCGATCGCCGCCAGCATGCGGTGGCGCAGCTCCCGCTTGCCCCGGTAGTACGGGGAGGCTGAAATGTTCAGGATGAGCGACCCGCCGATGCGCATCAACTCCTCGATCGGGTCCACGGGGTAGAGGCGCCTGGGCCAGAAGAGCTTATCGTTCCAGGCATCTTCACAGATGGTCAGGGCGAGGCGTTCATCGCCCAGGGTATAGAGGTTCTGACTCTCAGCCGGGGCAGAAATACCGCTGCTCGTCGAAGACGTCGTAGAACGGCAGGAGCCGCTTGGACTGGACGAACTCGACGATGCCATTGCGCAGGAGTGCAGCCGAGTTCACCACGTGCTTCCCTGACTCTGGGGAGGCTGCAGTCACATAGCCGCAGATGATGGTCAGAGGGCGTCCGGTGGTAGCGGTGGCGGCAATCTCGGCAACGGCCTCAGCCGGCCCGCGCCACGAAGGATGGCTTTTCCAGGAAGTCGGCTGGAGGATAGCCGCAAACTGCCAGCTCCGGAAACATGACAATGTCTGCCTGGGCGTTCGATGCTTCCTGGGCAAACTCGATAATTTTTTTCGTGTTCCCTTGAAAATCCCCAACTGTCGGGTTGATCTGGGCGAGAGCGATCTTCACTCTTTCAGTTTAGCAACCATGCTTTCTGGGGCGAACGCGACGGGAGACTTGAGAAACGTCACCGGGAGCGATTGGCTTCTCCTAGGAGGATCCCAGGTCTCAAAAGCGAGACCTGGGGCACCCTTCGCGTATACAAGAGGGATTGTCTGAGGGATGAGCTTAGGAGCCGGTGCCGCCGGCTACCACGGAGAGGGTTCGGACCAGGATCTTCAGGTCGAGCCAGATGCTCCAGTTCTGGATATAGGCGGTGTCCAGAGAGATGTAGCTGTCAAAGGAGGGGTCCTGGCGCGCCTGCACCTGCCACAGGCCGGTCATTCCCGGCAGTACGTCGAGACGCCGGAGATGGCTCAGATCGTAGCGCTTCACTTCGCTGGCGATCGGGGGCCGGGGGCCAACCATGCTCATATCACCGCGGAGCACGTTCACAAACTGAGGGAGTTCGTCCAGGGAGTACTTGCGCAGGAAACGGCCGACGCCAGTGATGCGGGGGTCATTGCTGACTTTGAAAAGCACCCCATCGCGTTCGTTCATGTGCAGGATCTCAGCCCGGCGACGCTCGGCGTCGGCAACCATGGTGCGAAACTTCATGCAGCGGAAGACGCGGCCTTTTTTACCGATCCGGTCAGAGCAGTAGAAGATTGGTCCCTTCGAGTCCAGCCTGATGGCGAGAGCAATGAGCGTAAGGAGGGGCGCCAGGATCGTCAGCGCCACCGACGAGAGGACCACATCCAAGACACGTTTGAGGAACAGTCCGATGACCGGGGTTTCACCGCGATGAAGAGGAATCGTCGGAAATTGGCCGATATACTCGATCGGGCTATTCCAGGCCAAGCCATCGTAAAGCTCTGGGACGACGCGAATATCAACGCCCGCTTCGCGCGCCTGGGTTACGATCTGTGTGACCACACGGGCATCGCACGGTGCCGATAAAAAAATCTCGTCGGCAAAGAATTGCCGCGCCAAAGGCAGCAATTGGTCGAGGGAACCAAGAACGTCGCCCGCCAAAGAGGGATTCTCTGAGTCCACCCCGGGTATGCGCACGTAACCTTTGAAGCTGTATCCCAGGTGTCGAATGCTGTCGAGGTGGTGGCGCATCGCCTGGCCGACCCTGCCCGTACCCACAATGATGATGTTGCGAACTTCAAGACCGCTTTCGAAACGGCGGTACATCATCATTCGCCACACGAGGCGCCGGGTGCAGAGCAATACGGTGGTCGTCACGACCGTGATGATGACCACGCCGCGGGAGATAATCTCGCCGCGCACCAGGTAGAGAGCTCCCGAGAGCAAGCAGACCCGCGGTCAGGGAGGCCTGGATGGTCAGGCGCTGTTCGTGCAGGGTGTTGCGCATCTGCATCGGCCCGTAGAGGTGGTAGCGCTTGCTGACAAGAATGAGGGAGCAGATGAACCACAGCAAGCAGCCCATCAGTAAAGTGGGGTGGCTGTAGAACATCAGATTTGTGCGGTAAGGCGAGTCTGCTCCAAAAAGCCCTTCACCCAGCCAGCCACGTACCGCGATCATGAGCGCAGCCAGCACGATCACTACATCGCCCAGGATCCATAGCGCACCGATGCGCGTCCCTTTACCCTGGGTATTCGGCCGCTGGACCGCAGTGCTGCCCGGCCGCAGGTCGTCGCGGCCGTTTGTCGCCAAGCGCTTGAGAAGTCCGGAGGTTGCCATCGGTATCCCCGCCCACACTCTGGGAGGTCGCAAAGGTCCACTTACACTTTGCCCCTCGTAAGAGCCGAAATCGAACAAATTGTCTAAGTTACGCTGTTACTAGTCAGGTACTCGGACCGTTACCAGGTACTGCTGGATTGGTGGCTGGATTGGGTATGCCTAAGCGAGTCGAAGGCCGCCTCGTCAAGCGGGACCATCGAAGCCGAAAGTGAGATGCAACGAAGGCCCGGCAAGATGTTCAACGCGAGGTTAAAAACTCTGGGGTGCATAGCAGCTAAACCTTTGTACTTCGGGAGTTAAGCTGGGTCCACAAAAGGGTGGGACCTTCAAGTCAGACTTCAAGGAATCAGCGTTTCAAGCTTATTTCTTAAACGAGCAAGAGTCGCCAGGGGGTGTCCTGTTTTGGGTCGACTCCATACCCAGAGAGCATACCATCCAGTACCCCGTACGGGGCACAAGTAACGATGAAAGTGTGGTTACTATTTGGGGACGGGATAACTTGAAAGTCATGTTGCATTCACACGCCGCCAGGATAACCAGAACGTCACGCCTGGGGCAGGACCAACCGATCGAGATCGAGAAATTCGCGCAGAAAAGGGTCGGTTGTCTGCTTTAGCTCGTCCATGGTGCCAAAGAAATAGGCCTTGGCCTCATGCAGGAAAAGCACGTGATCCGCCAGCCGCTCGGCGAAGCGCATGTCGTGGGTGACCACGATACTGGTAAGACGAAGTTGATGCTTCAGTTTCTGGATGAGATTGCCCAGCAGCCGGCCCATAAGGGGATCGACCATGGTCGTGGGTTCGTCATACAAGATAGCCTCGGGTTGCGCAGCGAGCGCGCGAGCGATTGCCACGGAGCGCTTCATCCCCGTGGAAAGGTCTGACGGCAGGAGTTCCGCCATGCCCGCCACACCGACCATGTCGAGCAATCCGTTGACTACCTGCTGAATCTGGTCTTCGAGCAGTTGGCCGCGTTCTCTCAGAGGGAAAGCCACATTTTCTCCCACGCTCAGCGAATCAAAGAGAGCTCCGCTCTGGAAGACCATGGTGACTTTCTTGCGTACAGACTCCATCTGGTCTTCGTCGAGATCTGTGATGTCCTGTCCCGCCACAATGATCTTCCCCGTGTCCGGTTTCAGGAAGCCCATGATTTGCTGCAGAGAAACCGATTTGCCCACTCCCGAACGGCCAAGGATGCACAGGGTTTCGCCCGCCAGGACTGAAAAACTGACATCGTCGAGCACATGAACGTCACCAAAGGATTTGGACACATGTTCGAAGGAGATGTAGGGGCGTTCTGATGGCACGGGGTCCTCCCTGTCCTCGCCCGCAGCCGCCACATCGATGATCTCGATAAGAGTTCCGGGAGGAATGCCCGCGGCCGGCTCGGGAACGTTGGGAGGAATACTCATTGGGACAAGACTAAAACATTTTCGATGCCCACCATATCCCCAGGGGTGTTGCAGTTATGGAACCAGCGGTGAGGTGGAAGAGGTGAAAGAGGTCGTAATGCCGAATTGGCCGAGGAAACCAGTTCCACATCGAAGATGTCGATTGGTGATAAATATCCCCGCGCTGCTGCCATCATCACGGGCATCACTTTGTAATCGCCCGCGCGCAGCGATGCGGTGAGGTGAACCACCAGATCGCGGTGGTAAACCGCACACAGCGGCTGGGGCCGGCCATTGATACGCGGAACTGTCATCATGGCGCCGGTGGTCTCGGCTCGCTGCAACATCCAGAGCAGGAAGTGCGCCGGCAGAAGAGGCAGGTCCACGGGCAGAAAGACGTTCAGTGGCTGCGTGCTTGCCGTCAGGGCGGCTTCGATGCCACTCAATGGCCCGCATCCCGGCTTTAGATCCGCGATCACAGCGCCATGGGACGACAGATCGGAGCGCACGGCCACGATGCGGGGCGCGCCCGCGAGCGGCAGTACGCGAAGCTTGTCCAGAGCGATATCGAGCAGCGAGCGGCCAGCCAACGGAAGCAGGACCTTGTCTTGTCCCATGCGCGTGCTGCGGCCTCCTGCGAGCACGAATCCTTCTGTTCCGGATTGCTGCTGATCTGGCTTCACTTCCCTTCTTTCCTCCTTAGGTCATGCAGGGGATAGAAGGTTCCCCGCCACACGATACCGCCTCGCCAGATGGCGAGCAACATGGAGCGGAGCATCGCGTATAGCAGCAAAATCGTGGCTAAGGGGAACAACAACATCTGGGCAGCGGAAAAATGTTGATACTTCCCGGTCAGTTGGTAGGCCAGCAAAAGAGAAATCAGCATGAGGCCGGTCGGCCACCACAGAGCCGGACCAGCCACGCAGGCAAGCAGCGGAAACAAGGTGAATAGTGTGATGCCACAGGCGACGGCAAACACCACTTCGGGCCGAAATCGGAATAAGGCGAAGAGATTCTTGGTCAGGTTGTTGACGACGCCGAAGGCGCCCTTCGCCCAACGCACGTTCACCATGTCAACACCTAACGCCACGCGCTGAGCGTAGCCCTGTTGTTTGATTCGCCGGCCCAAAGCCAGGTCCTCCAGGACCTCCATGCGCAGGGCGTCCCATCCTCCTGAGGCGTCATACACGTTACGCCGGACCATGTTGAAGGCGCCCACGCCGACTGAGTCCCTCTTGGCGCGGGGATCCGGCACCCGCCATGGGCGGACTGCCCAGATCGATAGCACTTGCAGAAAGGAGATCATCATGCGCTCTCCCCAGCTCTGCATAACGAGGGTGGGCAACAGCACCATGTGATCCGCGTTGCTTCGGGTTGCAAAGGCGAGCGCACGGCGCAGCGCGTCAGGATGAAAGATGACGTCCGCGTCGGTAAAGAGCAGCCATTCGCCGGTCGCCTGTTGTGCAGCCAGGAACATCGCGTGGGTCTTCCCCAGCCATCCTGGAGGGAGTTCAGTCACGTGCAGTACCTGAAGCCTAGAACGGCCCGCGGCCCTTTCGGCCTGGGCCATAGCGTCCATGACGGCGCCGGTCTCGTCCGAGGAACGATCATCCACCGTGACGATCTGCAAGGCAACGCCCTCCGTCGCTAACAGTGAGCGCAATCCCGGGGCGATGGTCTCTGCTTCATTCCTGGCAGGAACGATCACGGTGATGGAGGGTAACGGCGCTCCGTGTGAACCATCGGCCTGTGTCAGATCGGGGACCCGGGGCAACATCCGCCGCCAGGCCAGCACCCGGGAGGTCCAGGACACGGCGATCGCCCAATCCAGTACCTGCACCATTCGGAAGAGGAGAGGCATCTCTTAGAGTCATAGCACCATACTCCAAATGGGAGCTTCAACGGGTCTTATATACTAGGCTCCGGTCGCGATTGAATGGCAGAAGCAAGACGAAAAACAATCAGCAGCGGTACGCTCTGGATTGCCGGCGCGATCGCTCTGGTTCTCATATTCTTTGGTGTCCGCTGGATGACGCGCGAGAAGTTGCCGGTGCGAGTCGCGGACAGCCAGGTGCAGGATTTAGTCAAGGTCAGCAGCACCAGCGGCAAGGTTGAGCCGCAGCAGATTTTTGAGGCGCACGCTCCGGAAGCAACCGTGGTGAAGGAAGTATTGGTCCACGCGGGTCAACAGGTACAGAAGGGCCAGCTGCTGGTGGTCCTGGATGATGCCAACGCGCGAGCCAAGCTAGCGGCCGCAACGGCAGCGTTGCGAGCAGCGGAAGCCGGTTATCAGGGTGTGGAAAGCGGCGGCACCCATCAGGAGCAGCTCGCACTTGCCAGCAACCTTGCCAAGGCGCAGATCGATTGCGAACAGGCAGCCCGGGACCTGGATGTAGTGCAAAAGCTGGCGGCCAAGGGAGCCGCGGCGCCCAGCGAAGTGGCGCAGGCACAAACGCGGTTGAACCTGGCAAAGGCGTCCCTGCACTCGCTGGAAGAACAGAAGAACAAGCCGTTCGCCCCGGTTGATCTGAACCGGGCTCGTTCGAGCGTAACCGAAGCGCAGGCCGCGGTGGACGCCGCGGACCAGGTGATCGCGCAATCGAATGTACGCGCACCCTACGCGGCCACGGTTTATTCGCTTCCCGTCACCCGCTACGGTTATATCGAGCCGGGAGCGGAAATTCTGGAAGCAGCGGACCTTTCCAAGCTTCAGGTGCGCGCCTATTTCGACGAACCAGAAATCGGCGACCTGGCGCTCAACGATCCGGTCAGCATCGTGTGGGATGCCAAGCCGGATATGAAATTTCACGGGCGCATCACGCGCCTGCCCTCCAACATCATCACCTATGGAACGCGCAATGTGGGCGAGGTTCTGGTGAGCGTGGAAGATTCGAATGGAGTGCTCTTGCCCAACACCAATGTGGTGGTCACGGTGACCACCCATGAAGTGCACAATGCGCTCACCGTGCCTCGAGAGGCACTGCATGTCGAGGGTGGACGAGATTATGTCTACGTGGTCTCGCGTGGCTCCCTGCACCGCGTGCCGGTGGAAGTGGGGGCCCTCAACCTTACCTCGGTGCAGATCCTCAAGGGTCTGGAGCCAGGTACGGCGGTGGCCCTGGGCACGACCAATGGCGCTCCGATCTCTGAGGGTGTTCCGGTTCGCATCGTCAATTGAGGATATTGTTGAGACGCGCCTGCCAGTTCGTGTTGCTGGGTTTCGTCAGCCTGCTTGGGGAAACCGGCGGGCACGCTCAGGTCTCCTTCTACACTGCCGTTGACCTGGCACTCCGCAATAGCACCCCGGTGCGCATTAACGCGGCCAATGTACAGCACGCCGAAGCCGCAGTGATGGAGAGCATCGACGCCTACAAGCCCAGTTTTTCCGTAGGTTCCAGTCTTGGATATTCGTACGGTTTCCCGGTAGGTCAGCCTTCGATTTACAGCGTCTCCGCCAATTCGCTGGCGTTTTCTTTTTCGCAGCCGGATTACATCCGGTCGGCGCGCGCAGCGCTGCTGGCCACGCAGCTTCAGCTGAAAGATACCCGCCAGCAGGTGATCCTGGACACCGCACTCGACTACATCCAACTGGTAACGGTGAACCAGCAAATCACCGCGCTCGACCAGGAAACCGGATTCGTGCAAAGGCTGGTGGACATCGAAACGGAACGCGTGGATGCGGGGCTGGACAGCAAGGTGGAACTCACGCAGGCACGGTTGACAGCAGCGCAAATCGCCCTGAGACGGCTTCATCTTGTGGACCAGGCTGATCTGATGCGGCTAAAGCTCGCTCACTTGACCGGGCTCAGCCCGGGAGACATTGTTTCCGAGCCGCAATCAATTCCCGCCGCGCCCGATGTTGCGAACACAGTGGATGTTGACGGCAACACGGGCATCCAGGCTGCCTATGCTTCTGCGAAATCAAAGATGTACAACGCATTTGGCGACGACCGGCTAAATAATCGGCCCACGTTGGCTTTTGGCCTGGAGTACAACCGGTACGCAAAGTTCAATAACTACAACGAATATTATTTGCGCTTTCAGCACAACAACTTCAATGTCGGCGTTCAGATTACGTTGCCACTGTTCGACGCGAGCCGCAAGGCAAAGGCGAAAGGTTCGAGCGCGGAGGCAGCCCAGGCTAGCGCTCAAGCCGACCAACTACGCGATCAGACGGGAGAGCAGGTCTTGCAACTCAAAAAAAGCATAGCCGAGCTCGCAGCACAAGAGCAGGTGGCGGAGTTGCAGAACGAGTTGTCTCAGGACCAATTGGATGCCATCACCACGCAAATTCGCCTGGGAAGTGGCAACCCAGGCGCGGCGGCGCCTCTGCCTAAGGACGAACAAGGGGCCCACATCCGGGAGCGGAGCCATTTTGTCGATATGCTGGAAACCCGTTACCAGCTGATCCAGGCTCGTCTGTCTCTCCTACGCTCGATGGGAAGAATTGAGGACTGGGCGAAGGCCTCGCCGGCGCCCCGGCCTTAGCGCCAGATTGTGCCATAGGAGGCACCTTAACCTTATACCGGTGTTGAATTTGCGAACCTTATGGACATCTCGGCCATCTAATTCCTGTTAGACTGAAAGATGAGCCTATGCCGCTAAAAACGTTACTGTTAAATCCCCCTTCGTTTGAGAATTTTGACGGCGGAGCCAGTTCTCGCTGGCCCGCTACGCGCGAGATTGAGTCGTACTGGTACCCCGTATGGCTGGCCTATCCGGCCGGCATGCTGGAGGGTTCCAGGATGCTGGATGCGCCGCCGCATCACATATCGGCGACCGAGACCATTGAGATCTCGAAGAGCTATGAGTTTTTGGTCCTGTTCACCAGCACCCCGGGTTGGACGGGAGACCAGAAATTGGCCGAAGCTATCAAACGCGCGAATCCCGCTATCAAAATAGCCTTCGTTGGACCGCCGGTCACTACATCTCCGGATAAGGCGCTCAACGAGTGCGCGGCGATCGATTTTGTTTGCCGGCGTGAGTTCGACTTCTCCGTGGTTGAATTTGCCAATGGCAAACCACTCGATCAGATCCTGGGCATCAGCTACCTCAAAAATGGCAGCGTCGTGCATAACCCCGACCGCCCGCAGGTAGAGAACCTGGATGAAATGCCATGGGTCACGGATGTTTACAAACGCGACATCGATGTGACGCGCTACAACGTCCCTTTCCTCCTCTATCCTTACGTAGCGCTTTACTCCACACGGGGTTGTCCTGCGCAGTGCACCTTCTGCCTATGGCCGCAGACATTGAGTGGCCATGCATGGCGCAAGCGTTCCACAGACGATGTGGCGGCGGAGATGGCGCACGCTAAGGAACTATTCCCCGACGTCAAGGAATTCTTCTTCGACGACGACACCTTCAACATCCAGAAGGCGCGCACGGTTGAGCTCTGTGCCAAGTTGAAACCGTTGAAACTTACCTGGTCATGCACCTCACGCGTGACAACCGATCGCGAAACGCTCAAGGCGATGCGTGAAGCGGGATGCCGCCTCTTGATTGTGGGCTTTGAATCGGGCGATCCGCAGATTCTCAAAAACATCAAGAAGGGCGCTACCGTCGAGCGCGCTCGCGATTTCGCGCGCGATTGCCATGAGCTCGGCCTTACGATTCATGGCGATTTCATTCTTGGCTTGCCAGGCGAAACCAAGGAATCGATTCGCAACACCATCAACTTCGCTAAGGCACTCGATGTCGAGACCATCCAGGTTTCGATTGCGCATGCTTATCCAGGCACCGAGTTCTATGAGTATCGCCGCAGAAAATGGCTTCATCATCAACAACGGAGCCATGGTGGATGAAGGTGGACACCAGCTGGCGCACATCGAGTATCCGGGATTGCCTAAGGACTACGTGCTCGAGATGGTGCATCGGTTCTACGATGAGTACTACTTCCGTCCCAAGGCAGCATGGCGCATCGTAAGCAAGGCGGTTGTCAACCGGGATGTGAAACGTCTGTATGTGGAAGCGAAGTCGTTCCTGAAGCTTCGTGCCGCGCGCAATAAGGTGGTAGCCGACGGTAAGATCAAGGCCGCCAACACACCCGGCCCCGCCGTCAACGCAGGGGCATGACCGGTTAGCCTTTTGCAGACCTTGACTACGCGAAGGTACCTGGTTCTGGGCGTGGTCGCGCTCGCCGCCGCCTTTGGTGATACGTTCCTGGCGATCGGGATGAAGCACCTCGGGCCGGTATCGCTGACCCATCCTGCCGAGCTTCTGACTGCACTGCGGGAGCCCTGGGTGTTGAGTGGGGTTCTGGTGCTGATGGTTTGGACTGGTTGTTATCTGACCGCGCTATCCTGGGCGGATCTGACCTTTGTGCTGCCGGCTACTTCCCTCGCCTACGTGGTTGTGGCGTTCCTCTCCCGGTTCTGGCTACACGAGCGAATCTCGCTTGCCCGTTGGGCGGGGATAGCCTTGATAACCGCCGGGGTGGGTTTCGTCACCCAGGGACCGGCGTACACGCCACGCGATTCCGTTGGTTCCGCCTGATGAGTCGGGGTTCGGGCCTAGCGACTGCATTGATGGTTGGCGCCATCGTGTTGACCGCTACAGCGGGCGATGTATTGCTCGCCTCTGCGATGCGCAAGGTGGGCGACCTGGATCGAATCAAAGAGACACGGGGCTTACCAGGAGCGATCTGGGCAGTGCTGAGTGAAAGCCGTTTTCTGGGCGGCGTTGTTTTTATGGCTCTCAGCTTCTTTTCTCTGTTGTATTCCCTAAGCCACGCGGATGTAAGCTTGATTGCTCCGGCAGCAGGATCGCTGACCTTCGTCAGCAATGCGGTAGCGGCGCGGTGGGTATTGCATGAGAATGTGGATCGCCGGCGTTGGATGGCGGCGGTGTTGGTGTGCTGCGGGGTTGCGCTGCTTAAGAATTGACGGTAGGGGTGGAGCGTTTCGTCCTTCCCCGGCATTGCATGTTAGGCCATACTGGTTCTGCTCCGACGAAACCAGGGAGGCATAGCGGACCGGTGCCCGAAGAATCCGGAATAAACCGTGAGAACGGGGAATCCGCACCGGTTACTCGCGGCCTGGAGGGGTCGGCATCGGCGTCGGGAGATGTGGTTGGTCCCTATCACCTCCTGCAGATGATAGGGCAAGGCGGCATGGGCGAGGTCTGGCTCGCCGAGCAGAAGTATCCGGTTCGCCGCCGCGTTGCCATCAAACTCATCAAGGTTGGTATGGACACGCGCGAGGTGGTGGCGCGTTTCGAATCGGAGCGTCAGGCTTTGGCGCTGATGGATCATCCCGCGATTGCCAAGGTGTTCGACGCCGGATCGACTCCGCAAGGACGCCCTTACTTCGTGATGGAGTACGTCGCCGGTGTTCCGATCACGACCTACTGCGATAAGCACAAACTCACCACCGACGAGCGCGTCGAGCTGTTCACGCTGGTATGCGAGGGGGTGCAGCACGCGCACCAGAAAGCAATCATTCATCGCGACCTTAAGCCGTCGAACATTCTGGTTGTAGAGATCGACGGGAGACCGGCGCCGAGAATCATCGATTTCGGGGTGGCGAAAGCGACCGCACGCCTCGGCGCTGACACCGTGTATACGCGAGCGGGAACGGTGGTGGGAACGCTCGGCTACATGAGCCCAGAGCAGGCGGACTCGGGCGGTGAGGATATCGATACCCGCAGTGATGTGTATTCTCTCGGGGTGGTGTTTTACGAACTGCTGGTAGGCGTGCTGCCCTTGGACTTTAGTAAGCTGGCGTTCGATGAGGTTCTGCGCCGGCTGCGTGAAGAGGACACACCGCGGCCCAGCACGAAATTGCGGATGCTGGCCGTCGCATCGGGCTTGACGGCCCAGAACCGGGGCGCGGATGCCGGTACGCTTGTGCGGCAGTTATGCGGGGATCTCGATGCCATCGCATTAAATGCCTTGGAGAAGGATCGTTCGCGGCGATACGCCTCGCCGATGGAATTTGCCGCCGACTTGGGGAGATATCTGCGCCACGAGCCAGTATTGGCTCACTCGCCGGGCAAGGCTTATCAATTTCGCAAGCTGGTGCGACGCAACCGTGTACTCGTGACCAGCGGTGCCGCAATTCTACTAACGCTCATCGCTGCTACGGTGGTGAGTACGCGTGAGGCGGTTCGTGCCATCCGCTCTGAACGTAGCGCTGATGCGAGCCTGAAGCAGTCCCAACAGGAAGCGGCGGAGGCGCAAGCTGTCAATGCCTTTCTGCAGGAAATGCTGCAATCGGCGGACCCCCGAGCGGCCAGCAAAGCCGACCCGGACAAAGGACGCGATGTTACGGTCGCGCAAGTGCTCGATGAAGCTGTCCGCCGCCTGAATGCGGGCTCGTTGCATAATCAACCTCTCGTGGAAGCCGCCGCTCGTGAAAGCCTGGGAACAACGTTTTCCGGCCTGGGACGCTATCCGGAGGCCGAACGCGAGTATCGCGCCGCCCTCGCGCTTCGACGCTCTGCGCCGGGCGACCATGACGCCGATCTGGCGACCAGCGAAGCAGACCTGGCTGAGCAATTGACATTCGAGGACAAACTTCCGGAAGGCGAAACCCTGCAGCGCGACGCGCTTCGCCTGCGCACGAAAGTTTTCGGTCCCGATGATCCCGCAGTTGCAGCAAGCCTTAGCGACCTGGCGATCACGGTACGGCGCGAGGGAAAACTGCAACAAGCAGAAACGCTGGTGCGCCAGGCCCTTGCTATGGATCTCAAGACCCACCGGGACGAAGGTGTGGCGATGGACGAGAACAATCTGGGGGTTATTCTTCGTTTCGAAAAACGACCGGCTGAAGCCGAAGCGATGCTTCGCCGTTCGCTCGCCATCCATATGCAGGCTTCTGGCCCTGAAAACGCCTCCACAGCATTGACCATGAATCAGTTGTCTTATGCGTTGCATGATGAAGGCAAACTCGCTGAGGCGGAGGAGTACGCGCGTAAGTCACTAGCTACCTCACGGCGCACCGAAGGCGACGAACATCCCGACGTGGCCGTCGGTTTGAATCACCTCGCAACGCTACTGCGGGACCAAGGCAAGCTGGATGAGTCCGAATCGATGTTCCGCCAGGCTCTTGCGGTCGCGCAACATGCCTGGGGCGCCGATCAAACGGATACGGCGAAAATCGAAACGAATTTGGGCGAGCTGCTCGCCAAACGAGGTAAGCTGGCCGAGGCCGAGCGGCTGCTTCGCGAAGGGCTGCGCAGCCGTGAGAAAGTACTTCCACCCGACCACCCGGACATCTTCGATAGCGACGCTAAGCTTGGCGAAGTGCTCGCACAGGAAGGCCGATTTGAAGCCGCTGAACCGCTGCTGCTGAGCGCATATCATGGGCTGGACGACGCTTCTGCCGGGCACGCGGCGAGCAAACAGCTTGTCCTAAGCAAGATCGTCGAGATGTACACCGCATGGAGCCGCAAAGAGCCAAACGCCGGAAGAACGAAACTGGCGGAGACGTGGAAAACACGACAATCAAACACTGATAGATGAATTTGGATGAGTCGCATGCCTATGACACTCCAGCCCCAGGTGACGCTGATGGACAAGGCCGCCGCGGGATTGGCGGGTCGATTCCATAAGAGCGATTGAAGGGCTGCGCCCATCGTTTTCGTCCCACGTACGCTTTGGCGAACGTGGGGCACCCGTCCGAATCCCTCCAGGCTCGGTGAGAGATGTTTTCGTGGTCACACGCTGATCGACGCCTTGGCTAGAATTCCTCCGTCGCAGACGACGTGGGAGCCGGTGATGTAGGCGGCTTCTTCGGAGAGAAGCCAGGCCACTACGCGGGCTGGATCTTCTGGCTCCGCTAATCGGCCTAAGGGAATTTCGCGGCATAGCTGCAGGCGCATGGTTTCTACCTGGTCCGCAGCCACGTTGTTCCACATGAGCCCGGTCTCGGTTGCGCCTGGAGTGAGGGCGTTGACGCGAATACCGTATCTGGCATAGTCGATTGCCATACAGCGAACGAGTGAAGAGATGGCTCCCTTGGTCGCGCTGTATGCTCCGCTGCCTCCCGCAGCAAAAGCGACGAAGCTGGCGGGAGATGAAGTACAGACGATCGAGCCGGCGGTTTGTGCTCGCAGCATTTGCTGCAAACCGTGTTTGCAGGTGAGGAAGATTCCGTTTAGGTTCGTGTCGAGAATACGCTGCCAGCGTTCGAGGGGCATTTCGTGGATCAGGCCGCCCAGATCAATGCCGGCGTTGGCGAAGATTCCATAGGGCGCACCGAACTGCTCATGGATGAGCGCGAACGAGCGCGCCACCTGGGCCTCATCACTTACATCACAAGCCAGTCCAATAGCAGCGCCTGAACCCTCGGCGCTCGCCATCTCCGCGGCTTGTTTCGCACTATCGGCATGGTTGTCCAGGACGGCCACCCGATCACCACGGCGGGCGCAAAGCAACGCGACCGACCGGCCAATACCACTGCCGCCGCCGGTTACGACGATGAGCCGATTTGTTGAGGGCGCCACGAGTGAGACTCCGTTCGCCTAAACAGCTTTAGGCAGGTAGGCCACGCAGTCGATTTCCACCTTCATGCCCAGGGCAACCATACCGGCGCCCACCGTGGTGCGTGCCGGCTTGAACTCACCGAAGACTTCCGCATACACCTCATTCATGAGGTCGAATTCTTTTACGTCGTGGAGGAAGACGGAGCACTTAACGACATCCTTCAGATCCGCGCCGCAACCGCGAAGAATGGTCTGCAAATTTTGCAGGACCAGCCGCGTTTGGTCGCGTATGGTGGTCTCCGGATCAATCTCGCCGCTGATAGGATCCACCGGCCCCTGGCCAGACACGTACAGGAAATCTCCCGCGCGCACTACGGTTGAATAAGGTCCCTGGGGCGCCGGCGCACCCGCCACTTGTAAACGTTCCAACATGCAGTTCTCCTCAATCAGCCAGCGATTTCGGATGTGCTACGGTACTTCGTAGTCGCAACATCCTTGCAGGCGATATTTCACCATAGCAGAAGGTTACGACAGCGGATGACCAAGCAATACGATGTAGCCATCATCGGGCTCGGGACCATGGGCAGTTTCGCCGCCGTCGAGTTAGCCAGGCGCGGCCTGAGCGTTGCCGGGTTCGATCAGTTCACTCCCCCGCACAGCCGTGGGAGCCATTCGGGTGGCACTCGTATTTATCGCCTTGCCTATCCCGAGGGCACCGGCTATGTTCCGCTGGCGCAACGCGCGGGAGCGATGTGGGAACAGGCCGGCGCGGAATCTGGCACGCAGTTATTGCACCGCTCCGGAATGCTCTACATGGGCCCCCCGGGTGAGCCGTTTCTTCGCGAGGTGCAAGAAAGCGCTTCCAGCAACCATCTGGAAGTAGAAACACTGTCAGCAGCTGAGGTGCGGTATCGTTACCCCGCCTTCGAAATCCCCGAAGAGTACGCCGGGCTTTTCGATGTGCAGGCAGGCTGGCTCGATGTGGATGCGTCCATCACCTCGAGTCATGCAGCCGCCCAAAGACTCGGGGCACAATGCTTTTTCGACCAACGGGTCCGAGGCTGGGAGGCAACCAGCACCGAAGTAAAAGTACATTTGGAAAATGACACCGTCACTGCGTCCAGTCTGGTCATCACCGCCGGTGCCTGGGCGGGCGACCTGATGCGCAGCCTTCAACTCCCACTCGCGGTGAAGCGTAAGGTGCTCGCCTGGTTCGATCCCGTGAGCCCGGAACTATTCGCACCCGGTCGCGTGCCGGTCTTCTCGTTCCCGGAGAATTTTGCTTACGGCTTTCCTAATGTCCCCGGCCTGGGCGTCAAGATGGCGCAGCACATTGGTGGAAGCTTTCTGCCCAGTGCCGACGCTCCGATTTCGCCCGCGTCGTCCGGCGATCTGGACCCTCTTGCAGCCATCGCCGCCCAATACATGCCCAGGCTCGCGGGCGATTACAGCCAGGCCCGTTCCCGCATGCAGCATGCAGAGATTTGTCTGTACACCATGACACCGGATGATGACTTCATCGTGGATCGGCATCCCCAATTCGCCAACGTCGTCTTTGCCGCGGGCTTTTCCGGTCACGGATTCAAGTTTGCGCCGTTGATCGCGGTGGCTCTGGCCGACCTGTTGCAGCAGGGTAAGACGTCCTTGCCGATCGATTTCCTTTCACTCGACCGGTGGGTGCAGCAAAGCCGCTAGCGCATCCAGCGCATCAACCCAGTGGCCGCCAGCTCGGGTCGCAAGAACCGCGCCGGTTCGCCGGTTGCCTGGCTCACCGCCTCCGCAGCCAGGTAGCCGCTGCGTACAGCGCCCTCCATGGTGGACGGCCATCCCGTCGCCACCCAATCTCCCGCGAGAAAGACACGCGGCCAGGGGCTCGCGGCTGACGGGCGAAGCAGCTCAAGTTGGGGGCGAATGGAATAGGTAGCTCGTACTTCTTTAACCACGGTGGCTTTTAGCAGCTTTGCTTCGGCGACCAGAGGGAAGAATTGCGCCAATTCGCGCAGGGCCAGATCGATGATTTCCTGCCGCTGCATGCTGACCAGCGACTTGGACGCGCTGACCACTAACTCGATATAGCTGCCGGGTTCGCCACGCCGCTTTTCCGGTTGCAATTTCGACTTGTGGAACATCCACTGTATGGTTGCGTCCAGCAGAATCGCATGCTCCAGGTCGCTGACCTCCCGATCGAACCAGAGGTGTATGCCCGTGATCGGCGAATGCTCAAAGCACTCCAGGTTCAGAGCTAGTTGTTCTGTCTCCGGGTTTTGCGGCAAAGCAGGCAGCATCCTGCTCAGACCTTCGAATGCAACGGCCAAAACGACTGAGCCGGTGGTGAAGCGGCCGGTTGATGTCGTGATGGTCCATTGCTGCTCTTCTTCACACCACGCGAACGACTCCGCCGCACAGCTTAGTTGCACCTGCCCGCCGCGGCTCTCGATGTATTCGATCGCACGACTGTAGAGATCGCTCAGCGGAATAGCCGGAACCCCCATGCGACCGGCTCCCGGAGAAAGCAGCAGCGACTTGCGAATCACCTGCCCCGCGTAGTGCACGGACATGCGATCCGGATCTTCATTGAGCGCGCTCACCAGCACCGGCTTCCAGAAGCGTTCAATCGCTCCGCGGGTCTGGCCGTGCCGCTGCAGCCAGTGGGCGAAGTTCTCGTCGGAGTCTTTGGGGATGCCGGCGATAAACGCGCTCATCCCGCGCCCAATGGCCAGCTTGTCAGAAAAGGAGAAGGCCGGAGCTCGCAGAAATGCCGGCATGTCATGAAATGGCGCCGGCAAAAACGAGGGCTCAAGAATGCTTCTACGTCCGCCAGGCTCGATAAACGTCAGGCGATCGAACCAGCGGATCGCGTCATTCACGCCCAGGCGGCGGTAAAGATCGATCAGGTTGACGCAGTTACCCAGCAACACGTGCTGGCAGTTATCGATGACCTCGCCGGTGCCTGGGTGTTCATAAGAAGACGCGCGGCCGCCAAGATAACGCCGCCTCTCCAGCAGGCGGACCTGGTAACCCGCGTCGGCCAAGGCACAGGCAGCCGAGAGACCTGCCAGCCCACCGCCAATTACCGTGACAGACTGCAAATCTTTCAGGCCCATACTCCCTGCGCCAGGGTCTTGAAGAGGCCAGCCCCCAATATGCTCAGCTTCTCATACGCCGGAACGCCGACCCGGCTGGAAAAGACATCAAAGTTGCGTTGTTCGATGTGGCGCAACAAACGATGGTAGATGGTGACCAGGACCCACATCGCTGCCCTGCTGTCGGGTGAGATTAGGGGTAACAACGCTTCCGCGGATTTGTAGAACTGCCCCGCGCGCTCGGCTTGAATGGCGAGCACCTGTCGCTGCTGGGGCGTTAGCTGCTGTCCGCTGGAGATTCCAGTGATGGAGCCTGCTGTCACGCCACAGCGCTCCAGATCTTCGAGAGGCAAATAGAGACGGCCACGCTGCGCATCTTCCTGTACATCGCGAAGAATGTTAGTCAGTTGGAAGGCGATGCCGGTTTCTTCCGCAAGCTTTTCGGCCCGGGGATCGAGGTATCCGAAAATTCGGATGCAAACCAACCCGACGACCGACGCGACGAGATAGCAGTAGCGATAGAGGTCCGCGAAGGTTGCATAAACGGCGACGCGTGGTTCGAGATCGGTGGCGGTACCTTGCACCAATTGATCCAGCAGTTGTGGCGGAATAGCAAAGCTGCGTTGCGCGTCCAACAGGGCTATGAACACCGGGTCGGTGGTGGTGCCCCCGGCCTGCACCTGGTGCCAACTGTTGAGCCACTTGTCGAGCGCGACGCGGCGCTCGGGGATGGGCAGGTCCTCGTCATCCGAGAGGTCATCGGCCTGGCGCATGAAGGCGTAGACAGCGCATATCGCATCCCGCTTGTTGGCTGGGAGGGCGACAAACGCGTAGTAGAAATTTTTTGCTTTCTTGCGGGCAATGGCGCGGCAGGCCGCATACGCCGCCTGAACGTCGGCGGTCACACCAGCCGCCTTCGCTTTGCCAGTCCCGGGACAATTTTGCCGGTGAGCGCACGCGCCACGAGTCCCAATTTCCGGCTTTTTGAGATGGCGGGACGCTGGGTGAGCACGTCGTACTGCCGCTCTTCAATAGCGTGCAGGATCTCCAGGCCGCCCTGGCTGAATAAATCCAGGTCGAGTGCCAACTCGCGATCGACCATGTCGATCAGAGGCAGGCCCTTGACGAACAGCTGACGCGCGTAGGCGACCTCGTGCCGCACGAGCTCGCGAAAGGCCGGCGTTGGCTCGCGCCGGGCAATGGTGGATTCGTCAACGCCATAGGTCTGCATATCATCGAGCGGCAGGTAAATCCTGCCCCGCGCGTAGTCGGAACTGATGTCCTGCCAGAAGTTCGCTAGTTGCAAAGCCGTGCACGTGAAATCAGAGAGCAGGAACATTTCCGGGGCTCGATAGCCACACGCATAGAGAACCAGCCGTCCGACCGGATTGGCAGAGTATCGGCAGTACTCGAGTACATCGTCCATCGACCCGTAGCGGGCCACGTTTTGGTCCTGGCGAAAAGCCACCAGCAAGTCAGCAAAAGGCTGCTGAGGGATATCACAGGCGCGTATGGTCTCAGCCAGCGCAACAAAGACGGGATGACGCGCTTGCCCCTGATAACAGGCGTCCAGTTCCCTACCCCATAGATCTAACAGCGCGAGCGATTGTTCACGATTCCCTACCTCATCGCCCAGGTCATCGGCGATGCGGCAGTAGGCATAGATGCTGTAGAAGTGCGGCCGCAATCGTTCGGGTAGAAACCATGAGGCTACGTGGAAATTCTCGTAATGAGTGGTGGCCAGACGGCGACAGTAGGCGCGCGCCTCTTCGAGGGTGGGCGGGTGTTCGGGGATGCGGTATTCAGCCGGTAGCGCAGACCATCCGCGTTCGATTAACTCTTGATCTTGTTGCGGACTTTTTACGGCCATGCTGCCTCGTTGTCCTTTGCCTTTCAGCGGCTAAAGTCTGTCCCGATTAGAAATGAGTCCCCAAGGGACTCATTGTCATGATGCGACTCATCCTTCGCCACCGTACCGCTGAAAAGCGTAATTCAGGGCCTAAAGGCTGGAAACTACGCTGGGATTAATGTACGGGCTGAAGCCCGTACCTACCTGCCTAACCCTCAGCATTTCGTTTCTTAGCAGCTTGCAAAGCCCTTTAGCCTTGAAATTTTCCCAACCTGTGACGCCGTGCTACACGTTCGCGCTATTTCTCCTTAAGGAATGATAGCGGTCTTGATATCGGTGGAACGATCTTTGACGCGGCGTAGTACGGTCTCCAGATCAGATAATTGTGCCCGGCCGGTGATGTATTCGCTGCACTTGAATCGGCCGCTCGCCAGCAGATCAAAGGCTCTTCGGCAGGCGGCAGGAGTGTGGTGAAAACTTGCTTTCAGCGTGATGTCGTTGTAGTGCAGCCGGTTGGTGTCGATCTCTACTTTTGTTCCAGCCGCGCAGCCGCCGAAGAAATTCACAGTACCGCCACGGCGAACCATATCGACCGCCCACTGCCAGGTAAGCGGAGTCGCCACGGCTTCAATAGCTACATCCACTCCCCGATGATCGGGAGTCAAGCCACGCACCGCGGCTACGGCATCGATCACGGAAGTGGTCTGCACTACATGCGTAGCTCCGAATGTAGTCGCAGAGGCAACCTGCTCGTCACGCTTCACGACCGCGATCACTTCCATTCCTGAAAGTTGAGCTACGTGCATGAACATGAGTCCGATCGGTCCGGCTCCAATAACGACGACCGTGTCGCCTCGCCTCGCCCCGGTTTCCTCCAGGCCGCGAACCACGCACGCCAGGGGTTCGGTCAGCGCGGCGTGCTCCAGGGGCAAGCTCTCGGGAACGATGAGCGTGTTTTTGGATACGATGCGCGCTGGGATGCGGATGTATTCCGCGTACGCGCCGTTGTTAAAGAGCAGGTCTTCGCAGAGGTTTTCCTGTTTGCGGACGCACCAGAAGCATGCCCCGCAGGGTGCGGAATTCAACGCCACCACGCGCATACCAGGCTTGAAGGTGCGCACGCCGGCGCCGGTCTCATGAATCACGCCGGCCAGTTCATGCCCGAAGAGCGCCGGCGGCGCGATCATCCTGGCGTGGTAGCCGCGGCGAAAAACCTTCAGGTCGGTGCCACAGGTGAGAGCGGCATGAACGCGGATGACAATCTCTCCCTTGCCCGCTCCGGGAATGGGGACCCGTTCAATCCTGACGTCTTCTTTGCCGTAGAGTACGGCAGCGTTCATCTCGCTTAACATACCTTCTCTATTCTCGCCCAATCCGGGCAGGCGTGCCTTCAATCATGATCTTCATGGAAGTTGCCCTGGGCTCGGACGCGACGGCGATGGCCTCGACCGCCTGTGACAAAGGAAAGCGGTGAGAAACCAGCCGGGTTAAATCATACCCTTGGCGATATCCTTCGAAGACGATCTGCAGCGCCTCCTCCTGAATATCGACCGAAGCACTGTAGGATCCCATCAGTGTCTTCTCGTCGACACAGATGGCGGCAGGATCGACGATAGCCTCTCCGTGCTGGGTCTGCGCGAACAGCAGCACGCGGCCGCCCGGACGGGCGGCGTCCATCGCGAGTCGAATCAGCGAGTTCCCCCCCACCGCCAGGATCACGGCATCCGCTCCTCTGCCCTCGCTCGCAGCCCGCGCCACTCCGGCGACATCTTCCCGCGAAGCGTCGATGGGCGAATCCAGACCGAACTGGGCCGCGACTGCGTGCCGCTCCTGGTAGAGATCCGATGTAAGCACCTTTGCCCCCGAGCGCTTTGCCAGGGACGCCAACATGATGCCGATGGGCCCCTGGCCGATGACCAGGACTGTCTCATCCGCGGCCAGATTCAGGCTGCGCACGCCTTTGAGGCAGGTGTTCAGCGGCTCCACGAAGACCGCCTGGGCGAATGGAATGCCATCGGGAATTTTGATGAGTCCGCGCTGCACAATCCAGTCCATTACCCGCACATAGCCGGCAAAGCCCCCGCCGGATGGCTCGAAGCCGGCGGTGCAGCCTACCTTCTTATAAACCGGACATTGGGCAAAGGTTTTCTTTCGGCAGTAGTAGCATTTGCCACAGGGGATGTGATGGAAGACGACCACCCGGTCACCGACGGCAAATGACCCAACGCCGGCGCCCACGGCTGCAATCGTTCCCACGGTTTCATGGCCGAAGATGCGCGGCGCGGAGTGCGAGCCGGTATGGATCTTCTTAAGGTCAGTGCCGCAGATACCGCAGCTGTGGACCTCGATCAAAACTTCACCGGGACCAATCGCGGGAACGGGAATGGTTTCCACACGCACGTCGTTCACACCGCGGTACACGGCTGCCTGCATGTCTGTAGGCACAATTGGTGCAGTCTGCATCATCCCCATCGTTGGATCCGTGGTTCAAGGTACAGGATTAAAGTCCGTGGTATCCCACATCTCGCGAAAAACTTGCAGATATGGGTCACCCATCGTTTGCTGAAGGGACAGATGACGACTAAACACCGGCCACCAGCGGAGCCAGCGCGGAAGCCATGGCGTGCGCGCCCTTCTTACCATTCTTGCCGATGCGCGCCAGACCAGGCCAGTATCGGGGCCGAATGGCAACGTGAGCCAACAAGGCCGCCAGTTGCAGCTTGCCCTGGGAATCGGTGTACCGGCTGAAGTCGGGCAAGACTTCGTTTGCCGTGTCTGATACCGCTTTGAGGCAATAAAAGGAGATTCCCTGGCTGCGGGCAAACCGCCCTACGGTTGCCGCCTCCATATCCACCAGTACGGCCTGGTTGCTTTGGCCCAATTGCCTCTTTTCCGCTGCAAGAGCCACGTGGTCTATGGTGACCAGCTTGAACGGTGGGGCGTTTCCCGGCCGGGCTGGAGATTGGGTAGGGAACTTCTCTCCGGATGCGCCATCCACCACCTCGTTTACCACATACGCATCTCCGGGTTGCAGGCCGCAGGAGAGGGCCCCCGCCCAGCCCATCGAAACCAGCGTATTCAACGGAGCCTCGCGAATGGCAATCGCACAGGCCCGCTCGGCGGCCGCCTTGCCCATCCCGGCACAGACCGCAATGCACACGGCGCCCTCAATATTGCCCTGCCACGCATTCTCTCCATGCGGCAGGTCCAGGGGCTTCCATCCTTGCACCAGTGGCTTCAACTCGCCCGGCATGGCCGCGATAATCCCCACTCTTTTCATACGGCGGGCGCATACCCATTCGCCCGAAACCAATCGATGGCCGACCGCAGCGCGCCATAGACGGGAACGACTTGAAATCCCAGTTCCCTTTCTGCTTTTGCTGAGGACACGAACATTTTTTTCTTACCCATACGCACGGCCTCCACGGTAGCACGAGGTTCTTTTCCGCGCAGCCTCCCCGTGACCGTTTGATCGCACAACGCGAAAGCCATGGCTACGGTGTGCGGGACACGCATGGTTGGAGAAGGCAGGCCGGTGATCGCGGACATCTTATCAAGAAGCTGCTTCAGAGTAAGGTTTTCTCCGCCCAGAATATAGCGCTCCCCGGACCGCCCTCGTTCAATTGCATCGACGTGGGTTTTGGCCACCTCGTTGACGTCCACCAGGTTGAGGCCGGTATCCATGTAGGCGGGAAATTTCCGCTTGAGGAAATCCACTACGATGCGACCGGTGGGGGTGGGCTTGATATCGCCGGAACCGATCGGCGTCGTTGGATTGAGAATGATCACCTGCTGGCCTTCGCGCGCAGCCGCAATCGCCTCCTGCTCCGCCAGATATTTCGACCGCTTATAGTGCCCGATCATATTGGCGAGGGAAACCGGCGTCGTCTCGTCACAAAGCCGTCCGTCGGCGAAAAAGCCCATGGTAGCTACGCTCGAGGTGTACACGACCCGCGGAATGCCCTGCTCGCGAGCGAGGCGCAACAGTTCGCGTGTACCGATCACGTTGATCGCGTTCATCTTTTCCGGATCGGTCACCCACAGCCGGTAGTCAGCCGCCACATGCATGACCACATCGCAGCCGGCAATGGCTGTGCGCAGTGCTTCGACTTGCAACAAGTCACCGGTAACTGTTTTGGCTGGAAGGCCGGCGAGATTTTCGAGGTTGCTGGTAGGACGGACAAGGATGCGTAACTCAGCACCGCGACGGGACAGCTCTTGCGCTACGTGGCTCCCGACAAAACCCGTAGCTCCTGTTATGAAAACCTTCAGAGTTTACCCCTGTTCCCGCTGCGGAGAAAGTATCTGCATGCGGGAAGACTGTCCCCTCAGCGGCTGAAGCCGGATTCATTTCAATGTCAAAACGTACGGCCTAAAGGCCATACCCTTCAGAACTGCTAATCGAGTGCTTCAGGATGCAGACCAAAGCCCTTTTCGCCAGCCGCTTTCTTCTCGTTCCACTTTTTCACCCAGGCTTCCCAGCTCGCGCCGGCTGCGCGGTCCTTGCCGGTGAAGGCCAGCCCCGCGACCTGGCTGTAGGCGATGGAGCGTTTTTCCGGCGAATCTTTGGGGAACAAACGAACCCAGGACTGGTCGAGCGTTGCGCCGGTTTTGCGATCGAAGATATACCCTTCGACTACGGAGCCATCCTTGCAGGTGATGGTGACGTCGCCGCGATAGTCGAAGGCTTTCTCGAGCGCATCCAACACCTCGGCGTCGCTGCCAAGAACGGGCGCCCAACCCTCCAGGTTCAGGTGCTCGGTTCCCGGCGCCAGTTCCAGCGAATCGGGATCGAGCTGCGGAGTCGTAGCTCCTTTTTGCCCGGTCATACCCGCGTCTCTTCCATCTGCCGTTTGGCATCACTGGAAATCTGAACCAGCGACGGCGACGAATGGCCGTTTAGCAGCGGAGAGGTCAGCAGATCACGCGCACCCTGATCCTCATACCGGCTGAACAGCGTGGCTTTCACCGCGGCCATGAATCCGCCAACCGACCCAAACATTTCGTTGACTGAGGAAGGTTCATAGCCGCAGCTGACCATGCAGTTCGCGCATTTCGGATTGCCCGACTCAGTGCCGTAGTTTTCCCACTGCGTCTCCTCGATCAATTCCTTGAACGTGGAAGCGTAACCGTCCTGCAGCAGGTAGCAGGGCTTTTGCCAGCCAAAGATGTTGTAAGCCGGGTTGCCCCAGGGGGTGCACTCGTAGTTCCGCTTGCCCATGAGGAATTCCAGGAAAAGCGGAGACATGTTGAACTTCCAATGTTTCTCGCGGTTGGAAAGAATCGCGCGGAAAAGCCTGCGGGTGCGGGCCCGGCCCAGGAAGTGCTTCTGATCCGGCGCTTTCTCGTAGGAATAGCCCGGCGAGATCACGATGCCTTCGACACCCATGGCCATCACTTCGTCGAAGAAAGCACGCACGCTGTTGGGATCGGCGCCGTCAAAAAGCGTGGCGTTGGTGGTAACCCGAAAGCCCCGTTTCACCGCTTCGCGAATACCTTCCACTGCTTTGTCGTACCCGCCTTCACGGCAGACCGAGAAATCATGGTGCTCCCGCTGCCCATCCAGGTGGACGGAGAAGGTCAGATACTTGCTGGGCTTGAACAAGCCGATTTTTTCTTTGAGCAGCAACGCGTTGGTGCACAGGTAGATATATTTCTTGCGCGCCACGAGCCCTTCGACAATCTCGGCAATCTGCGGGTGCATCAGCGGTTCCCCACCGGGGATGGACACCATGGGGGCTCCGCATTCCTCGACCGCACGGAAGCATTCTTCCGGCGACAAGTCCTTCTTGAGGATGTGCGCGGGATACTGAATTTTGCCGCAACCGGCGCACGCCAGGTTGCAGCGGAACAGTGGCTCCAGCATTAGAACCAGTGGGTACCGCTTTTGCCCGCTCAGGCGCTTCCTGATTACGTAGCTGGCTACGGTCCACATTTGTGAAATCGGCACTGCCATCGTTTCAAATCTCCTTAGGCTCGTTCCATCGCGCGGCGGTAGTCAGTCAACGCCAGCAGTGGGAAGTAGTTCCGGTAAAGATGGTAGGAAAGATAAAAGACGCGGGGGAAGCCGGTGCCGGTGACCACGGCCTGCCGCGTCGGGCCTTCTCCCATACTTTCATCCCAAGACCCGTCGGGTAGTTGCCGCTCGATCAACCAGCGCACGCCCTTGGCCACGGAATCGCTGCGCGTGTCCCCAGCGGAGAGCAGGCCCAGGATTGCCCACGCGGTCTGGGACGGTGTGCTGGGGCCCACTCCACGGGTCGTCGGATCGTCGTAACTGCCGCAGCTTTCACCCCATCCACCGTCCGCGTTCTGCACCATGCGAATCCACTCCGCCGCCTGCTGAATCTGCGGTTCGTGGTTCCAGACACCGATGGCTTCCAGACCACGCAGCACCAGGAAGGTGCCGTAGAGGTAATTCACTCCCCAACGGCCAAACCAGCTTCCGTCCGGTTCCTGTTCGCTATAGATGAACCGAATAGCCTTTTCCACACGCCGGTCTTTTTGCGTGTAGCCATAGGTGGCCAGCATCTCCAGGATGCGGCCGGTGATGTCGACCGTTGGCGGATCGAGCATGGCGTTGTGGTCGGCGAAGGGAATGTACTCAAACACCATCTTGGTGTTGTCTTTGTCGAAGCTCGCCCATCCGCCGTTCTTGCATTGCATGGCGAAGATCCACGAGATGGCGCGCTGGCAAACGTCGTATTGATAGCGCTCGCGGGGATGGTTGTCCACTTTGTTCAAGGCCAGCAACACCTGCGCGGAGTCGTCCGTGTCGGGATAGAACTCGTTGTTGAACTCGAAGTACCATCCGCCCGGCTGCTGGTTCCGTACCTTCACCGCCCAGTCGCCTTTGTGCCGGACTTCCTTTGACAGCATCCAGTCAGCCGCCTTCAGGAGCCGCGCATCGGTGCGGGGAACACCGGCCTGTCCCAGGGCATAGACCGCGTAAGCGGTATCCCAAACCGGGGACATACAAGGCTGCATGCGGAAAGTGGGCTCCATGTAATCGGGAACGCCCTCGTCCTCGATCCCGAGCTTTTCGAACTCATCCATCGCGCGGATGGTTTGCGGGTCATCGATTGAGTAGCCCAAACAGCGCAAAGCGAGAATGGCATTGAGCATGGCGGGATAAATGGCGCCCAAGCCGTCACTCATCTCCAGGCGTTCCAGGATCCACTTCTCTGCTTTTCGGAGAGCGACCTTGCGCAATGGCCGGATGTGTACCCGCTCGGCCCAATGAACTATCCGGTCCGCCACCAGAAAGAAGTTGCGCCAACCCACTAACTTCTTGCGATCCCAGCGGAGGCGAAGCTTTGCATTTGCGCGGCCGCCAACAAACAGCTCATCAATTCCGTTTTCAGGAGCGAGCTTCTTGAAGGGCTTCTTGGCGTAGGCGATGGAAAGCGGAACCAGGATGGCGCGCGACCAGGAAGAAATCTCGTAGATATTGAAGTAGCACCAGTTCGGAAACAGAACCAGCTCCGGCGGGATGGCTGGTACTGCGCCATATTCGTACTGCCCAAAGAAACAGAGGTAGATCTTGGTGAAGGTATTACACTCCACCACTCCGCCGTGGGCGAGGATCCACTCGCGAGCATGGACCATGACAGGATCTTCAGGCTGCCAACCCATCAGTTTGAAGGCAAAATACGCTTTGACCGAAGCGCTGATGTTCGAAGGGCCGCCGGCGTAGATGCTCCACCCGCCATCTTCGTTTTGCTTCCGCAGGATCTCGGCCACGGCGCGTTTCATCCTGCGTTCGTCGCCGGTACCCAGCAACGTATGCACCATGATGTAGTCGGATTCGAGGGTGGTATCGGCTTCCAGCTCCCCGCACCAGTAGCCGTCTGGGTGCTGCTGGGAGAAAAGAAAATCACGGGCCCGTTCTACGGAGGACTCTACCTGGTCTAAACCCGCATCGATGCGGCCAAAGCGGGGCTTGGCAGGCAGTCCACTTTCAGATGGTCTACTCATTCTGGACTAACGCTCTCTCTCAAAAAACAGCTGTCTTACGCTGTATTCAGCAGGTTGCAAAGCCGGCTAAAGTGCAGGCCTGATGGCTTGCACAATCTCCGGGGGCAGCCCAAAGCGAACATTTTCCGGCATGACTTCGACTTCTTCTACGGCTGAGAACCCGCGCCCGCCCAGATAAGCGACCACTTCTGCAACGAGAACCTCGGGGGCGGATGCGCCGGCGGTGACCGCAACCGTGGTTGCATTCTCCAGCCATTCGGGATTGATCGCTCCCGAATCTTCAATTAAAAATGCGTTCGTGCTCAGGTTGCGGGAAACCTCAACCAGACGGTTGGAGTTGGAGCTGTTATTCGACCCAACCACCAGCACAAGATCTGCCTGGTGAGCGACGTTCTTGACGGCTACCTGGCGGTTCTCGGTCGCATAGCAGATGTCCTGAGTGTGCGGCCCGACGATATTAGGGAACTTCGCCTTGAGAGCGTGAATAATATCCCGGGCTTCGTCCAGACTGAGGGTAGTCTGCGTGAGGTAGGCAACCCGTTCCGGATCGGCGACTTTGAGCGCTGACACCTCTTCTACGGTGGAGACGACCTGGGTCACTTCCGGAGCTTCCCCCAGAGTACCTTCGATCTCGTCGTGGTCCCGGTGGCCGATAAGGACCAGCGAATATCCCTGGCGGGCGAACTTCACCGCCTCCACGTGCACCTTGGTCACCAGCGGGCAGGTGGCGTCGATCACCTTTAGTTTGCGTGACTTGCTGCGGGCACGCACGGCCGGGGAGACTCCATGGGCACTGTAAATTACGCGCATGCCTTCGGGAACATCGTCGATGTCATCGACGAAGATAGCGCCTTTTTCCGCGAGTTCGTTGACGACGAAACGATTGTGCACAATTTCCTTGCGCACGTAGATGGGAGCGCCGAAAGTATCGAGCGCGATATTCACTACATCGATGGCGCGGACCACGCCGGCACAGAAGCCGCGCGGCTTGAGGAGAAGAACCCTCTTGGTTGAGACTTCAGAGCGGGTATCCTTCGCCGGTACAGTTAATAGGGGACTTGTCACATCCATCAGTATACCGCGCCAGCCCTTATTTGTCTGAGAGATACGGTGTTTCGTCTGGCGTCCTCAAACTTAGATGAGCCATACGAGATAACGGTCCTTAAATTGTCTTTTATGGGTTTCGCGTAGGTCAAAGTGAGATTTCCGTCGTCTCCACAGGGAAATCTTCGTAGCCTCGGTGCAAGAAGCTCAGCCGTGCAGTGACCAGCTGTAGCTTACGAGCGATAAAAATCCGCGTGAAAGCAGTCGTGAAAATGAGTCCCCGAGGGACGGCTGAACGTGGGTCGCGGCTTAATCCGGGAGAATCTTCAGCCGTCCCTCCCGGACTTTATTGCACGACGGCTCTTACGCAAAACCTTATGGGGCTTTAGGTAGGTGACAGCCAAGGACCGGCGAGACGTTGGTGCTACTGGTCTGCTTTGGATTTGGTTGGCTTGCGGCTGGTTTTCAGCATTTGTTCTGCGTGGCGCAGGGAGGTATCGGTCAACTTCGCTCCGCTGATCATGCGCGCTACCTCTTCGGCCCGCTCTTCTTCCTTGAGCAGGCGGACTGAGGTTTTTGTTTTACCCTGGCGCTCCTGCTTTTCTACCAGAAAATGCTGGTCGGCGAATGCTGCGATCTGGGGCAGATGGGTTACACATAGCACTTGCTGAGCGCGGGACAACTCCATCAGCTTTTGGCCCACAGCTTCGGCCGCCCGGCCCCCGATCCCTATGTCGATTTCGTCGAACACCAGCGTGCGCGGAACAGGAGTTTTGCGCCGCTGCCCTTTGGACGCTCCTTCCTCTACGCTCACCTTCAGCGCCAACATCACCCGGGATAATTCACCGCCGGAGGCGATTTGCTCCAACGGCTTCAGGGGCTCCCCTGCGTTGGTGGCGATTCTGCAATCGATATTGTCCCAGCCATGGCGTGTCCAATGGCTCTCCTCTTCCTGAGGGATGACGTGCACGGCGAACCTAGCCTTCATCGCCAGATCGTTGATGTGTGTTTCGGCAAGCTTTTCCAGCTTCCGCGCCGCTGCGGTGCGCGCTGCCCCCAGTTCTGCAGCCGCTGTGCGATAGGTCTGCGCGGCGCGTGCCTGATCCGCCCGTAGATCGACCAGCAACTGATCGCGATTCTCAATCTCCGCCAGCTTCGCAGACACATCCTGGCCGTGAGCCAGCACGTCCGCCAAGCTCGATCCGTATTTCCGCTTCAAACGATTGAGGACTTCCAGGCGGTCTTCCAGCTCCGCAAGCCGGTCGGGAGAGGCCTGAATCCTGGACGCATAGTCGCGCACGGTAGCACCCACATCGTCAACGGCGGCGCGTGCCGACTTGATCTGCTGTACCGATTCCGTAAATTGCGGATCGTAGCGCGCGAGTTCTTCAAGATTTTTCTCCGCAGAGCGCAAGGCAGACTCCGCCGAGCGGTCGCTCTCGTAGAGAAACTCATGGGCGCTCATGGCCGCGGCAAAAAGCTTTTCCGCGTTCGCCAGCACGCGGCGCTCAATTTCCAACTCTTCGTCTTCCCTCTCACGGATGGCTGCACCTTCGATCTCATTCTTTTGAAAGCTCCACAGATCAGCCTCACGCAGCCGCGCTTGCTCATCGCCTTCGAGGCGGCTCAAACGGGCACAAATGTCAGACCACTCCTGAAACGCCGCGGCTACCAGTTCGGTGCTGATGCTTGCACTACGGTCGAGCAGCATGCGCTGCTGCGCCTGGTCAAAGCTGCCCATGGTCTCATTCTGCGCATGCACCAGAGCCAGTTCCGGAGCCAGTTGGCGTAGCACATTCACCGTGGCCGGCTGATTGTTTACATAGACGCGTCCCTTGCCACCGGCCTGAATCTCGCGGCGCAGAATAATCTCAGAACCCTCAGCGTCGATGCCGTTATTTTCCAGGGTGTTCTCCGCCCCGGGGGTGCTCTCGAAGACGCACGCCACCACTGCCCTCTCCGCCCCATGCCGCACCACATCGGAAGACGCTTTGTCGCCCATCAGTAAAGCCAGCGCGTCCACCAGGATGGACTTACCCGCGCCGGTCTCTCCGGTCAACAGATTGAGACCGGGACCAAAGACGGCGATGGCGTGATCAATGACAGCGTAGTTTTCAGCGCGGAGTTCGAGGAGCATGGCAAGGTTCGAGCGCAGCATAGCATGAAGCGGCTACCCCGGTTATAGGCCGGGTTACCTTGTGCCGGCATCTTATGCTGCGAGTTGGTTTCAGGTTCGCATGTCTGCTACCGTGAAAGAGGAAGTGATGATGTCCCCGGTTCAAATCGCAGCTTTTCTTCTTTTCCAGGCGGACGACGCCGCGGCGCCTGTAGCGCATTCCTCTACCTCTGGCGTCAGCGCCGTGTTCGACATGGTACGTAACAGCGGGCCGGTAGCGATTGGCGTGCTGGTTTTGCTGCTGATCGCCAGCCTTTACTCCTGGGCGGTGATCCTGGGCAAATCGGCTACGTTCCGCAAAGCGCGAACCCAAAGCCGCCGTTTTATGCGCGCTTTCCGCAAAGCCGATCGCCTGCAGGAAATCGCCGCTGTCAGCGAACAATTCAAGCCCAGTCCCCTGGTGACCGTTTTCGACGAGGTGTACGACACCTATCGGCGGCAGACGGGTGGGTTCGGACCGCCGAAGAACATTGTCACGCTGGAGCGCACCGCACAGGCCGCCGCCAGCGAGTCGCTGACCGTGCTGGAGCGACGCTTGACCTGGTTAGCCACCATCGGCGCCGTCGCCCCCTTTGTCGGCCTGTTCGGCACTGTCATGGGCATCGTGGATGCTTTTCATGGCCTGGGTACGGAGGGCGCTGCCACGTTGCGCGCTGTGGCCCCCGGAGTGTCGGAAGCTTTGATCACCACCGCCGCCGGTTTGTTGGTGGCCATTCCCGCCGTCATCGCCTACAACCAATTCACATCTTCGCTGCGCGAGTTCGGTTCCCGTATGGACGACTTCTCCCGCGAACTGCTGAATAGCCTGGAAGAGATCACCCCCAAACAGGAAGCGATGGAGAGGGAGGCCGCGAGTGGCCTTCACCGCTAGCACCGGCCATACCCGCACTTCGCTTGCGGAAATCAACATCACTCCGCTGGTGGACGTGGTTCTGGTGCTGCTCATCATCTTCATGGTCACAGCGCCTGTACTCCAGTCGGGGATCGATGTCTCTGTCCCGAAAACACGCAGCGTAAAAGAGATCACCCAGCAGCGCCTGGTACTGACGATCGACCGCGACCAAAATGTTTTTCTCGGAGACAAGCCGGTCAACCTGGCGCAGCTGCCGTCTATCCTGCACTCCCCTAAAGCGGACCCCGCAAGCCAGGTCATCTATCTCCGCGCTGATGAGCGGGTCCCCTTTGGCGCGTTCGCTTCGGTCATGGATGCGGTCAAACAAGCCGGCATCACCAACATCAGCATCGTGACCCAGCCTCTGCAGAAGTCGGCAAAGTAGCAGGCGATGGCCGGAACTTATTCCAGCGAAATGCTCGATCAACCGGATGGCATTGGTTCGCCGTTCGCGCTATCGACGTTCATGCATGCGCTCATCGTCGGGCTGCTGATCGGCTACGGCTACATCCACAATCTGTTTCATGGAAACGAGTGGGGAGCGAACGCTTTTCAGCAGGGTGCGATCCAGGCCACCTTGGTCTCGACAGCGGCGTTACCACTGCCCCAGGATCATCCACCGACGGATAACGTACTCGCCACGGAGACGCCGAGTGTAGCTCCGGCACTGGAGGAGCAGAAACAAGAGCCCATCCCACTGCCCGATGCGTTGCCCATTCCGGAGAAGAAAGCGCCGCCACCGAAGCCGGAACCGAAGCCTCAGCCTAAGACTCCGCCGCAGCACCAACCGCCGCCGAAGCCGCAGAACAAGGCTAATTACGGAGAAGCGGCGCCCGCCAATGTACCCAGGGCGACGGCCGCGAATAATGCTGCCAATAGTCCTATCGCGCAAACCGGGGGAGACTTCGGCTCACGCTTTGGCTGGTACGTGGACGTGATCAAGCGCAAGGTAGCGCAGGATTGGTACTTGCAGGAAGTGGAGCCAAGCACACCTGCGGGAGCAACCGTGTTCGTTCAGTTCACGGTCGCCCGCGACGGCTCTCCCAGCAACATCACACTGGCTACGCCGAGCAGTTCCCCGTCGCTCAACTCTTCCTGTATGCACGCGGTGCAACGAGTGGATACGTTTGGTCCCCTGCCTTCCGGATACAACGAAAGCAGCTTGAACGTGCTCTACCACTGCACGTACCCGGGCGGACGATAAGGGTGAGGCGCGCGTTACCCGGGGGTTCAAACGCACGGCACTACTGCAGCAGCTTCGCCCGCTTCCCCTGATCAGCGAGCAGGGAGACGGCCTGCTTTATCAAAAGAGAGGAAGGTGTCGCCCCCCAGCCAGGCTCCCTCATAGGCGATCAGGCCATCCGCAAAGTCCCCTCCTGCCTTGAGCATCGACAACCCGGCATCCACAGCCGGGCGATTGACCGCAACGTTCTCGGCATTGAGTAAGGCTTCCAGGGCGGCGACAATGTCGGCTTGGCCAAATTGGTAGACCCGGCGCAGAACCCAGACGAACTCACAGAGGGAGGGGAGTGTGACTGCGATCAGTTCTGCACCCCTGAGAAGGGTGGCTGCCGCTCGCGCCTGTTTCTTATCATCCCCCACCACAGTTCGGATAAGAACATTCGTATCGACGGTGATTCTCATTTCAACGTGGACCAGCCACTCGCCGCGGCTTCGCTCATCTCATCCAGAGTCGCAATCTTCCTAGTCTTCCCCGCGAGCAACCCGACAAAGCTATCTATCTTGCCGAGTGGCCGCGCAGCCCTCAGGATAATCGTGCCATCCGGCTGCTTCTCCCACTCGATCTTCTCTCCTGGGCGGATGCCAAGATGTTGCAGCACATCCTTGCGGAGGGTAACCTGACCCCGTTCCGTCACGGTCAAGATTTTCATTCGCTTCGCCTCTTTCGTACCTCCGATTGTAATGCAAATTTGCATTATCTACATTCGACCGTCCATTTGGCTGAATTTCAGGACCTCTCGATCACTACTTCCGTGCGAGCGGCGTACTCAGCCCAGGAGCCGTCGTAGAGACTGACTTGCTTTGCACCCGCGGCTGCGAGGCCGAACGCGAGGACCGCCGCAGTTACCCCTGATCCACACGTGGTTGTGAGGGGCAGTTGCAAATCCAGACCTTTCGCGATGAACGTCCGACGGAGTTCCTCGGCAGGCTTAAAACGGCCCTCTTCGATCAGTTCCGTATAGGGAATACTGGTGGCTCCAGGCATATGGCCGGAGCTTATGCCGGGCCGGGGCTCTGGCAAGGCGCCACTAAATCGCCCGGCGGAGCGTGCATCCAGAATTTGCCCGTGGGCCGCTATCATCTGCTGGATCTGCGCGAAATCCTTCACAGCGTTTGAGTCGAGTTTGGCGCTGAAGACAGCGGGGGCGCGGTGGACTTCTCCGCTCTGCGCAGGAAACCCGGCTTCGCTCCATGCACGAAGGCCGCCGTCGAGAAGGTACACGTTTCGCGCGCCGAAGGTTCTGAAGGTCCACCACGCCCGCGGTGCGGAAAATACGCCTTCCTGCTCGTAGATGACGATGTCCATTTGATCACCGATCCCGAGGGCCGATACGTTGCGGGAAAGGACATCGGGTGGGGGCAGCATGTGAGGCAGCGGACTGCTGGGGTCGGAGAATTCTTCAATGTCAAAGAAGATCGCGCCCGGAATGTGTTTTGCAACGTAGCGCGCCCGTGTATCGACCGGTGGAGTAACGCCCACCGGAGGAAGCGTTGCGTCCAGAATGACCACATTTGGATCGTTCAGGCGGTTGGCTAGCCAGGAGGTCGTGACAAGAGAACTCATTCGCCCAGCTTACTTGGTCGCCAGGTTCTGGGCAGAGCCAGCTATGGCGATTGCCCGCAGAAATGAATCGATCGTGATCTAAGAATCTAGTCCCGAAGGGACGGCTGAAGTTAGCCCAGGACGCAGTCGCGGGTTGGCGTGACCGGGACGACCAGTCCCGCAGGGACGGCTGAAAATGGGCCGCAACGCCTTCCTGAACAACTTTCAGCCGTCCCTTCGGGACTCAATCTCAAATGCGGCGCTTCGCGTGCACCAGAGCGCATGGGGCTCCTCAGGACTGAGTTTGGATTTGGAGCCCGATGATTGTGCGAGGACGTGTCCGATGCGGTACATGACGACGTTACTGGTGTAACGAAGATGGCTTTTCGTCATATAAACTTAATACTGCGTAGGGCATGAGAACTATCAAAGGAATTTCCTCCTCCCACTTCCGGCTTCTGTTCGTTCTCCTTCTGATCCTTCCCTTTGGCTGGCAGGCGGGGGCACAGGACTGGGTCCGCACGGGTACGAATTTAGGCGCGGCGCGCATTCGCTTGGCCGCTGCTGACTTCAATCCCGCTTCCGCTGATCCCCAAACTCCGGCGCTGAAAACCACTTTTGACACCACGCTCTACAGCGACCTGAACAACGCAGGCATCTTTGACATGGTTTCCAAGAGCATGGCTCCGCCGCTGATGCCGGCGTCGCCGCAACAGATGAATCTTGCCCAATGGGCCGCAGCTCCGGCGAACGCGGCGTTTGTCGCCTTCGGATCGCTTTCGTTAACCGGGGGCCGATTGGCGGTGTACGGTTGGCTCTTCGACGCAAAGAATCCGGATTCGCCGCAGATTTTAGGCAAGCAGTACAACGAGGCCGCCAGCCAGGATAATGCGCGCTTGATCGCTCATCGCTTTGCTGACGAGATCATTACTCGCCTGGGCGGCGGGATTCCGGGCATTGCCGAAACCCACATCTTTTACGTCGCGGCTCGGGGCGGAAACAAAGAGATCTGGCAAATGGATTACGACGGGCAAGGGGCGCACGCGGTCACCCACCTGGGCACCATTTCCCTTTCCCCGCGCGTGTCGCCCAACAACGATCGCATCGCCTTTGCGTCACTGGGACGCGGGGGCTGGTCCATCCGCATGTTTTCGCTGGTACTGAACCGCGTGGTCAGCTTTCCATCCATGGTCGGGACCACGCTTTCCCCGGCATGGTCGAGCGATGGCGCCAAGCTGGCATTCTCGGGTTCACGCACGGGCGATCCGGAGATTTATACGTCGGACTGCGAACGGCGGGAGCTTGAAGCAAATCACCACTTTCAAGGGACCTGATGTTTCGCCCACCTGGAATCCCAAAACGAATTCGCAGATCGCATGGTGCAGCGGACGGACTGGGTTGCCCCAGATCTACACCATGGATTCGGATGGAACCAACGTACAGCGCCTGACCGATGGTGGTTACGCCACCTCGCCCTCGTGGTCGCCGAACGGACAATTCCTGGCCTTTGCGTGGAACCGCAAATACGGCCCAGGCGCGCCGGGCGGGCAGGACATCTACATCATGGACATTGCCAGCAAACGCTGGACCCAACTCACCCATGACGAGGGACGACAGGATTTTCCTTCCTGGTCCCCGGATGGACGGCACATCGTATTTCAACGCGAAAAGGGTGGTGGATCCGAGATATGGACCATGCTTTCCGATGGCACGGAACAGCATCGGCTCACCCCAAGCGGCGGAAACTCGATGCCCAATTGGAGTTGGAAATAACATGACTGCTTTCCGTTGGCTCTTGCGCCGATGCAGCAGTTAAGAGTCCCCCGGAAAATGAACCTAGACAGGAGAATAACGTGAAGACTCCGCAACACAGGCATTTCGCTTCGCTCATCGCCGTCGCTACTCTCACCTTCGCGGCTGGGTGCCACAAAAAAGCGGTGCCACCTCCACCGCCACCCCCGCCGGCGGCTACTTCGCCTTCGCCAACGGCTTCGATCACTGTGACCCCCGATAGCATTAATCCTGGTGGAAGCGCCGTGCTGGCGTGGAAGACGACGGATGCTACTGAAATCTCGATTGACGGCATCGGCACCGTCAACGCTTACGGTACGCAGAATGTTTCCCCGACCGAATCGACCACCTATCACCTGGTGGCACGCGGATCGGGTGGCTCAACCGACGCGACCGCGCGTCTCACCGTCAGCGCGCCCGCTGCTCCTGCACAGGCCGCTGAGAGCATGAACGAGCAGATCTTCGAGCAGAACGTGAAGCCGGCTTTCTTCGACTACGACAGCTATGAGATTCGTCCCGACGCCCAGACTGTTCTGGCTCAGGATGCGAGCTTCCTGGCGGCGCATCCTACCCTCAAGGTGGTTGTTGGTGGCTATTGCGACGACCGCGGATCGGCCGAATATAACCTCGCCCTGGGTGAGAACCGCGCCAATGCAGCCAAGCAGGCCCTGGTCAATGGAGGAGTCAGTCCGGACCGGGTCCGCTCCGTGAGCTACGGCAAGGAAAAGCAATTCTGCACCCAGGCCAACGAGTCCTGCTGGCAGCAGAATCGCCGTGCCGGGTTCTCGCTCGATCAGTAGTGGCGGACTAGACTAATAGGGAGCGGTTTCGGCCGCTCCTTGAATCGTCACGAGGACCGTCACGGGGGAGCATCATGCGTACACATATCATCCGCTTCACAGCCCTTGCTTTTTTTGCTTTGCCGGTTGGATTGCCTCATGCATTTGCGGTTTCGAAGGAAATGGTTCAGCTGCAAACCCAGGTGCAGCAGCTACAGGACATGGTCCAGCATTTGCAAACATCGAATGACGAGCGCATGGGTGTGATCGTCAACCTGGTGCAGCAGAACACCGACAACGTGAACCGGATGATGGCTGCGGTCAATGCTTTGCAACAGACGTTGAAGGCGGAGAGCGAGCAGCGCGGTTCGACCAACACGCAGCTTTCCAGTCAGATTCAATCGCTGAACGATTCGGTTGACGAGCTGAAGACTCGTATCGCCAACCTGACGACGCAGGTGCAATCCATTCAGGGCCAGATGCAGAATGTGAATGGGATGCCTGCGCAGCCGGGCGGAGCTCCTCCACCAAACGGTGGGATGCAGCCGAATCAAGGTCCCGGAGGCCAGGCAGCGGCTCCACAATTAACGCCTGCGACGCCGGCTGCGCCTCCCGTCGACCAGCTCTACCAGAGCGCTTTGCGTGACTACAATTCGGCCAAGTACAACATTGCGTCTTCTGAATTCGGGGACGTGATTCGTTATTATCCGCAGGATGCGCTGGCGGGAAACGCGCAGTTTTATTTGGGTGAGATCAACTACCGGCAGGGCAAGTATGCGGCTGCAGTCAAGAACTATGATGCGGTCCTCGAACAGTACTCCGGTAATGCCAAGGCGCCTGCAGCCGAATTGCGCAAGGGGCAATCGTTGATTGAGATGGGGCAGAAGGATGCCGGTGTCCGCGAACTGCGGACGTTGGTGCAGCGGTATCCGCAAACGCCGGAAGCACAAGAAGGCCGCAGTAAGTTGAATGGAATGGGCGTGCGGATTTATGCCTCTAAGCCCAGCGCGTATCCGCCCACCACACCTCAGTAAATCGGATAGCACCGGATCTTGGGTCACAACGCAGGAGCAAGTCGAGTCCCGGCATGGACGACTGAACCTGGCTCAAGGTCGCGAACGGAGCTTTCGCGATTCGCTCCCAAAATGCTGACCATTTCTCTATAGGATTTTCAGTCGTCCCTGCGGGACTTTTCATCGGTCTCGCTTAACCCAGGACTGCGTCCTGGGCTAAGCTCAGCCGTCCCTAGCGGGACTCGACTTCTAGTTGGCTTGCACTGGACTGGCCTTCCGTCGCGGTGCTATCGTTTCTGACGGCGTTCGACGTCGACAGCGTCTCACCCCCAAACTTATTTCCTGTCGGCCGCGCCGGAGGTTTTTGATGGCAACCATCCCCGTTGATTCACGTTTGAATTCGAAGACGGCAGAGTTTTTCTCCCGCCAACATCGCATGTTCATCGATGGCCGTTTTGTTCTGGCCGCTTCAGGCAAGACCTTCCCGGTCTACAATCCGGCCACCGGCGACGTCGTGGCGCGGGTACCGGAGGCAGAAACAGAAGATGTCGACCGTGCTGTGATCGCCGCGCGCCGGGCATTCGATGAGGGGCCGTGGACGCGTAAGATGTCGAACTCTGAGCGCGGACAGCTGCTATGGAAGCTGGCCGATCTGCTGCAGGAGAATCTGGAAGAGTTCGCCGAGATTGAATCGCTCGACAACGGTAAGCCTCTATCGGTCGCGCGGGTCGCCGATGTCCCCCTCGCCGTCGACATGTTCCGCTACATGGCCGGCTGGGCGACCAAGATTACCGGATCCACCCTTTCCTTCTCCGCACCCGGTGCGTTTCATTCCTACACCATGCGTGAGCCCATTGGGGTGGTTGGCCAGATCATTCCCTGGAACTTCCCGCTGCTGATGGCGGCGTGGAAGCTTGCACCCGCGTTGGCTGCAGGCTGCACTGTTGTGTTGAAGGTCGCCGAGCAAACGCCGATGTCCGGTCTCCGGCTGGCTGAGCTATTCGATCAGGCAGGCTTTCCTCCGGGTGTGGTCAACATCCTGACCGGTTTTGGAGAAGGCGCGGGAGCACCGCTAGCAGCGCATCCGCTGGTCGACAAAATCGCCTTCACCGGCTCTACAGAAGTGGGCAAGCTGATCGTGAAGGCTTCGGCCGGCAACCTGAAGAAAGTGACACTCGAGCTGGGTGGCAAGAGTCCGGCCATCGTCTTTCCCGATGCCGATCTGGATCGCGCCATCGCGGGCACGGCCAGCGCCATCTTCTTCAACCAGGGACAATGCTGCTGCGCCGGTTCACGGTTGTTCGTACACGAGAGCATCTACGATAAAGTCCTCCAGGGTGTCAGCGACATCGCCGGCGGGATTAACATGGGCCCCGGTCTCGATCCGCAAACCGCGATGGGACCATTAGTGAGCGAAGAACAATTCGATAAGGTGACCGGCTATATCGACTCCGGCATCAAGGAGGGGGCACGCGTCGCTGCCGGCGGTAAACGCCATGGCGACCGCGGGTATTTCGTTCAACCCACGGTACTGACCAACACCAAGCCGAACATGAAGGTGGTCCAGGAAGAGATCTTTGGACCCGTGGTCTGCGCGGAATCATTCTCCGATGCGGACCTCGATCGCATGGCACGCGAGGCCAACGACTCAATCTATGGGCTCGCCGCCAGCGTCTGGACCCGGGATCTGAGCACCGCGCACAAGATGGCGCGGCGCATTCGTTCCGGCACCGTGTGGATCAACTGCCACAACGTCTTCGACGCTTCCCTACCGTTTGGCGGATACAAACAGTCCGGCTGGGGACGCGAGATGGGCGAGGAAGTCCTGCACAACTACACCGAAGTGAAGGCGGTCACAGCAGCTCTATAGCGAATGTACCCAGGGGCCGGTTTATCCCGGCCCTGGGACAACGCCACAGCCGATTTAGTCATCTTTCAAGGACCATGCCAAAAGAAGAACACCCGGACAGCGATCTGCATAAGGGTGCGGTCGAAGAGGAAACGACCGTGCCGGCCACCAACGGCGAACCATATTTGCAAGGCCAGATTGGCCATCGCGATGAGGACGAGTTACTCAAAGACTCAGATACGGATTTCCCTGAGCCTGGGAATAGTCCGGAGCATAGCGGAGAGCGCCGCTAGGCGCGCTCAAACTCGTATGGTGGCCCGTTCAAGCCGTTTTTGCTTGAACGGGCCACGAATACTCCAGCTGTTTAGAAGACCTAGCCGATCTTGGTGAGCTGGCCCTGGTTCAATTCCTTCCAGTTCCGCCCATTGTCTTCGCTGAACTCGGTGCGGAAGTGCATGACCTTGTCGGAAAGGAATTCGTCGTTGGTCAGGAACATGATGGTCTTGTCCTGGTTTTGGACTTCAGTGCCGAAGCTCCAGACGTTTCCCTTCACCTGCATCGGAACTTCACGCGGGGAGTCGTCTTTGTTGACACCAAAGAACTTATAGGTCTTCGCCGTTTCGTCGTAGGTGTACACGGACAAGCTGTTGCTGATGCCGGTGGGGCCGTTCATCAAGTGGTCGCACAGGATGAAGCCATGGTGCGGAGACCAGGTGCAGGTCATCTCCGAGGTCATGGACGCAGCTTCACTGTAGGGCGTCGTCATTACCTGGGTCTGAGACTCCCAAGTGCCGATCCACACGTCCATCTTGCTGATTTCAGGGGCAATCTTGGGGACTACCAAATGGTCGCTGCCCAGCGCCAAAGTGCTCACTGCAACGACCGACAAATATATCCCACGTAGGAAAATCTTACGCATCCTATCCCCTTGCCTGCTGCTCTGTTTGCAGAAACGAGCTGATGATACAACTTTCAGGGGATAGTTGACCAACTATTGCTACAACTAATAGTACCCATTCGGTCCGTAAGGCCGTGTCCCCAGGTAACTTTTGTGTCAAATTTACCCAGGGACCTTAAATTCGCCTACTGATGCCGCTGCATAATCTGGTCCAGGACCTCGCGCGGGGGGCGCGTACGGGACTCGGGGAGGGTGGCCAGGGGCTCATCGACCAGGTTAAGCAGCTCGGTAAAGCTGGGTTTCTTGGTGTCGATATAGAAAACGCCGGTCAGGACCTCGCCCTGCTCATGGGCTTCCATCAGGGCAGTCACCGCACCAATCCGGTGAGTGGGGTCGTAGTCCTGGTGGAGCTTGCGCAGGCGCATTTGGGAGCCGTCGTGCATTTCCACGAGCGTGGTCGTTCCCGGGTCGTAGTCGATCGAAATGTCCTCGAATGAGGGAACGAAACCAACCTCATTGATCGCCTCTTCGTGCTCCTGGACGTACTTATAGCTCTTGGTGGAGCCCTCGTGGTCGTTGAAAGTGACGCACGGAGAGATGACGTCGAGCATTACGGTGCCACGGTGAGCAATCGCTGCCTTGAGCATGGCAAGCAGCTGCTTCTTGTCCCCGGAGAAAGAACGCCCCACAAACGTTGCGCCGAGCTCGATTGCCATCGCGCAGGTGTCGATCGCGGGCAGGTCGTTGATGACGCCCGTCTTCAACTTTGAGCCGAGGTCGGCAGTGGCGGAGAACTGCCCCTTGGTGAGACCGTAAACGCCATTGTCCTCAATAATATAGATCAAGGGCAGATTGCGCCGCATGAGATGAGCAAACTGTCCGAAGCCGATCGAAGCCGTATCCCCGTCGCCGCTGACGCCCAAGCCCATCATGGTGTGGTTAGCCAAAAGCGCGCCGGTGGCTACAGAGGGCATGCGGCCATGGACGCTATTGAAGCTATGGGCCCGGTTCATGAAATAAGCGGGGGTTTTCGAGGAGCAGCCGATACCCGAGAGCTTCATCACACGCTCTGGCTGGACGCCCATCTCGTACATGGCATCGACAATGCGCTCAGAGATCGCGTTATGTCCGCAGCCAGCGCAAAGGGTGGTCTTGCCTCCGCGGTAATCCAACACCTGCAGACCCAGACGGTTCTTCTTGGGACCTGGGACCGCCGGTGGATTGCCTACAATCGTTGCCATTAAATTTCCTCCTGGAGGACCAGTTTGTCGGTCACGGTACGCGCATCAAGAGGCAAGCCGTCAAAATGGCGGATGCTTCTCAGTTTGGTGACCTGGTCTGCCGGCAGGTCCAGCTTGAGCAGGCTGAGCATTTGCCCATCCCGGTTCTGCTCGATCACGTACACCTTCTGGTGAGCGGCCACAAAGGCCAGTACTTCGGGGGAAAAGGGGAACGCGCGCAAGCGCATGTAGTCGGTTTCGAGGCCGTACTCTTTCTTGAGCTGATCACGGCTCTCGCGCACTGCGAAATCAGAGCTGCCAAAGGCAATCAGGCCTATTTGGGACTTACCGTTTTGCACCATTTCTGGTGCAGGGACCAGGGTGCGAGCGGTGTTGAACTTCCTGTCCAGACGTTCCATCAGGTTTTGGTAGTCGTCCGGCCGCTCGGTATAGAGAGCCTTCTCGTTGTGGCCGCTGCCGCGAGTAAAGTAGGCGGCTTTGGGATGATCAGTTCCAGGCAGGGTGCGATACGGTATTGCGTCCCCATCCACATCTTTATACCGTTCGAATCCACCCAGACGTTCGAGGTCTTCCTTGGAAAGAATCTTGCCCCGCTTCAACGGCTTGTCGGGATAAACAAAGGGGTCCGACATCCAATTGTTCATGCCGATGTCGAGATCGGAAAGAACGAACACGGGCGTTTGCAACTGCTCGGTGAGGTCGAAAGCTTCCATCGCAAAGTGGTAACACTCGGCGACCGAAGCGGGAAGCAGCATGACGTGCTTGGTGTCGCCGTGGGAAAGATAAGCGATCGAAAGCAAGTCACCCTGCATGGTGCGGGTCGGCATTCCGGTGGAAGGGCCGACGCGCTGGATATCGAAGATCACTCCGGGCAGTTCAGCGAAGTAGCCGAGGCCGGCGAACTCAGCCATCAGGGAGATGCCGGGACCGGAAGTGGAAGTCATGGAGCGCGCACCCGCCCAACCGGCGCCCAAGACCATGCCGACCGCGGCCAATTCGTCTTCTGCCTGCACAATGGCGAAGCTGGCTTTGCCATCTGGTTCCACGCGGTGCTTCTTCATGAAGTCGATCAGGCTCTCGACCACTGATGAAGAGGGCGTAATCGGATACCAGGTCACGACGGTGACCCCGGCGAACATCGCGCCCAGAGCCGCGGCTGCGTTTCCGTCGATGATGATCTTGCCTTCCGTCGCATGCATGCGTTCCAGCAACAGAGGATCCTGCTTGGTCAGGGAGGTGGCCGCGAAATCATAGCCGGCCTTGATTGCTCCCCAGTTTAAATCGGCAGCCTTCTGCTTTTTGGCAAATTGGCGGCGGACGGCCTTCTCCACTTCTACGAGATCCATGGAGAGCAGCTGCGCCACCACGCCTACGTAGATCATGTTCCGCACCAGCTTACGCAGCTTGGCTTCAGGACAAACAGCAGCGGTCAGCTTGTCGAACGGAACCGGATAGCAGATGACGTCGTCACGATATTGCTTAAGGTTCAGGCTCTCGTCGTAGATGGCAGAGCCGCCGGCAGGCAGGGAGAGGATATCTTCGCGCGCGGTCTCAGAATTCATCGCCACCAGCATTTCGATCTCTCGTCGACGCGCGACGTATCCCTGTTTGCTGGCGCGGATGGTGTACCAGGTGGGTAAGCCAGCGATATTCGATGGGAAGAGGTTCTTTCCGCTGACCGGAATGCCCATGCCGAATATGCTTTTAAGCAGCACCAGATTGGCAGACTGCGACCCGGATCCATTTACGGTCGCTACCTGGATGCTGAAGTCATTAATGATCCGTTTGGATGTTGGCGTCTGTACTGCCGCTGAGCTACCCGCTCCGGGTGCTCCTACGGCAACGTCTCCTGTCGCCATTTGGCCGGATTCCTTCCCCGATGAATTGAGCGGCACCATCGTCGGCCAGACTTTTGATTGCCGTCTGAATCAAGCAAGGACCCTGATCTCCGCTCAGGACATTATAGTTCAGTGAATTGCCCCGCCTTTGCATGGGTCACCCAATGGCTCTAATTTGCCACTGGATGGAGAAATCCTGATTTGAGGCGCTTTTAGCCGTTAAGTGCTCGGAATACAATGAGGGCATGCTGCTGGAAGGCGTCTTTGCTGCTGTCACGACGTGTTTTTACCCCGACGGGCGTCCTTATTGGCGCAAGTTGGAAGCGAACATGGATCGCTACTCGCTTACCCCGATGAGCGGGATGGTGTTGCTGGGTTCGACCGGCGAAACGGTTATGTTGAGCGACGAGGAGTCGCGGGAAGTCCTGCGCGTGGCCCGGAATGCCACGGCTCCAGAGAAGGTCCTCCTGGCGGGTGTTGGCCGGGAAAGCGTGATTGAGACCCTGCGCCTGGCGGATTACGCCGCCGAACTCGCATACGATGCCGTGCTGGTGCGTACGCCACATTACTACCGGAAGCAGATGCGGAACCGGGAGATGCTCACTTATTACCAGGCGGTGGCGGACCGTTCTCCTTTGCCGGTGCTCCTTTATAGCGTGCCCAGTTGTACTGCATACGATTTGCCCATAGAAGTAGTTGCCGAATTGGCGATGCATCCGAATGTCGCCGGCATGAAGGATTCGAGTGGAAACGTAGAGAGGATCGGAGAGCTGGTCAAGGCGACCCGCTCGGCAAAAAAACGCACGGTGACGGTGACGACTGTGTTTGCCGCGGTCACTTCCCGGATGCTCGCGCCCAAGACAGGCCAGCAGGAGGATGGCGCTACATTTGTTGCGGCCGGACAGCTGAAGTCAGGGGCTACGGCCCTGGCTGAAGCTCCGCCGCGACCTCCGCTGAAGACGCGTACCAAGGAAGTCGGATTTCAACTGCTTTGCGGTTCGGCTCAGACGCTGTATCCCTCGCTGGAGGCTGGGGCTACGGGTGGCGTGCTGGCCCTGGCTTCGTTTGCTCCGCAGGCTTGTTGTGAGGTCTACACGGCTTGGGCGGAGAAGGATCCGGTGCTTGCGGGGGAAAAGCAGGAGCGGATTGTTAAGGCGGGCATTGAGATTGCCGGGAAGATGGGGATTCCCGGCGTAAAGTATGCGCTGGATGTGAACGGATACTATGGCGGCCGGCCGCGGATGCCGCTGCTGCCGTTGACCGGAGATGAGCAGCGGGTCGTTGATGAGTTAATGGCGGATATTCGTAACTAAGACAGATGCTTTGAGGGTGGAAGTCTGCGTTTCCAGGAAAGTAAACTGCAGATCCCTCGGCTTCGCTCGGGATGACAAAAAGGAGAGGGATCTGCAGTTCAGCGGACGCTACTGGGCGACGACTGGCTCTCGGCGCAATTCCTGTAACGCATTCACTGTAATCTGACGCCGCTGGGTCGCGGCAATTCCCTCCGCGGCTGCCCTGGCCGCCGCGATGGTCGTGATCGTGGGAATCCTCTGCGTCACCGCTGCGCGGCGAATCGCTTTTTCATCGAAGAACGTGTCCTGACCGTGGGGCGTGTTCACGATCAGCTGAATGCGCTCACCCTTGATCAGGTCGACTACGTTGGGGCGTCCTTCTTTCACTTTGTAGACCCGCTCCACAATCATGCCGGCCCGCTCCAACACATCCGCTGTGCCTTGCGTCGCAACCAGATGGAAGCCTAGCTCCACATACTGCCTGGCAAGATCAACCACCACCGCTTTGTCACGGTCGTTCACGCTAAAGAAGACGGTTCCCTTGATGGGCAGAACTTGTCCCGCAGAGAGTTGCGCCTTGGCGAAGGCTTCACCGAAATTATCGGCCACGCCCATGACTTCACCGGTCGACTTCATTTCCGGACCCAGCACGGTGTCGACACCAGGAAACTTATTCCAGGGGAAGACTGGCGACTTCACGAAGAAATGACTGCCGGTCGCGAGGTCGCTTCGATCGGCTACTTGCTCCGGCATCAACTCGCGCAGAGTTTGCCCGGTCATGAGCCGTGCGGCCATCTTCGCCAGCGGCACTCCTGTCGCTTTCGAGACGTAGGGGACAGTGCGAGAGGCACGAGGGTTTACCTCGATGACGAATACCTTGTCCTGTTCTCCGGAGCGGCGCTGAATAGCGAACTGAAGATTCACCAGGCCTACTACGTTCAAGGCAAGAGCCAGCTCACGGGTGTACTTGCGAATGATTTCGAGCGTCGAGGGCGCTAGATCGGCTGCCGGCAGGACGCAGGAAGAGTCACCGGAGTGAATGCCGGCTTCTTCAATATGCTGCATGATCCCGGCAATCACGACGTCCCGGCCGTCGCAGAGGGCATCTACGTCGACTTCTACCGCGTCTTCAAGGAAGTGATCAACCAGGACGGGACGCTCCTGGGAATACTCCACCGCTTCGCCCATGTAGCGGCGCACGGCGTCAGCGTCATACGCGATGACCATAGCCCTTCCGCCCAGAACGTAGGAGGGCCGCACCAGCACCGGGTATCCGACGCGCTCAGCCCCTTCCAACGCCTGCTCAATCGTGGTCACCATCGCACCCGGGGGTTGCGGAATGTTCAGATCCTCGAGCAAGCGACCGAAACGCTTGCGGTCCTCGGCGAGGTCGATCGATTCAGGAGACGTACCCAGAATCTTGATGCCCGCTTTCTTCAGTGGGAGAGCGAGGTTCAGCGGCGTCTGGCCACCGAACTGCACGATCATCCCGATGTCGGCTCCTGAAGAGGCCTCGTGTTCATAGACGGCCAGCACATCCTCGAGAGTCAGCGGTTCGAAGTAGAGGCGGTCGCTGGTGTCGTAGTCGGTCGAGACTGTCTCCGGATTGCAATTGACCATGATGGTTTCGAAGTCGTCTTCCCTTAGAGCAAAGGCAGCATGGCAACAGCAGTAATCGAACTCAATTCCCTGCCCGATGCGGTTGGGCCCGCTACCCAGGATCATCACCTTACGGCGAGGTGTGGGTGGAGCTTCATCCTCTTCGTCATAGGTCGAATAGAGATAGGGGGTGTCGCTATCAAATTCGGCCGCGCAGGTATCTACTTTCTTGAAGACGGGGGTAACGCCGAGGCGCCGGCGCAATCCCATGACCGCAACGGCTCCATCTACGGTATCCATACCCCAGACTTCGGCGATTCTGGCGTCCGAGATGCCCATGCGCTTCACTTTGCGCAGCACATCGGCCGGCATGGTATCGAGTGAATAGTCCGCGATCTTCTGAATAACGTCGGTGACTTCTTTTATCTGATAAAGGAACCACGGATCCATCGAGGTCATGCGAGCGATCTCGCGCACCGAGAGCCCACTGCGCAGGGCGTAGCGGACGTAATTCAGCCGCTCCGGTTGCGGCGTAACGAGGCGCTGTGTCAAGCGCCGCGGCTCGATCACTTCGGAACTGATGCGTTTGCCGGTGTCGAGCGAACGCAGCGCCTTCATCAGGGCTTCTTTGAAAGTGCGGCCTAAGGCCATCACTTCCCCAACCGACTTCATCTGCGGCCCGAGGTTCTCGTCAGCTCCAGGAAACTTCTCGAACTGCCACTTGGGAATCTTCACTACGACGTAGTCAATGCTCGGCTCAAAGCACGCCGGGGTTTTGCGCGTGATGTCGTTGGGAATTTCATCCAGGGTGTAGCCGACGGCCAGCTTGGCGGCGATCTTGGCGATAGGAAATCCGGTGGCTTTGGAAGCCAGCGCCGAGGAACGCGAGACTCGCGGATTCATCTCGATTACCGTCATCCGCCCCGTCGACGGGTTGACAGCAAACTGCACGTTGGACCCACCGGTTTCGACGCCGATTTCGCGCATGATGCGAATTGCTGCGTCGCGCATCGATTGGTACTCGCGATCCGTGAGGGTTTGCGCCGGCGCGACCGTGATCGAGTCGCCGGTGTGAACACCCATCGGGTCCATGTTCTCGATGGAGCAGATAATGATCACGTTGTCGGCGAGGTCGCGGACGACCTCCAGTTCGTATTCCTTCCAACCCAACACTGATTCTTCGATCAGACACTCATGGACGGGCGAGAGATCGAGACCGCGGCCCAGGATGTCCATCAGTTCTTCGCGGTTGTAAGCCAGGCCCCCGCCGGAACCACCCAAGGTGAAGGAAGGACGGACGATCACCGGGAAGCCGATCTTGGCGGCAAATTCAGCGCCGTCGCGAATATTGTTGACCAGCGCGGAGCGCGGGACGTCGAGGCCAATGCGGGCCATGGCGTCCTTGAAGAGCAGGCGATCTTCGGCCTTCTTGATCGCTTCCAGACGGGCGCCGATCATTTCGACGTCGTATTTTTCCAGAATGCCGGCATCGGCAAGATCAACGGCAAGATTAAGAGCTGTCTGGCCGCCGACGGTTGGGAGCAGGGCGAATTTGCCGACACGATGACCGTTCGTATCGGTCATCCGCTCGCACTCGCGGCGGATGATTTCCTCTGCGTATTCGGGAGTCAGCGGTTCGATATAAGTGCGATCAGCCAACTCCGGATCGGTCATGATGGTCGCTGGGTTGGAATTCACCAGCACCACCTCATAGCCTTCGGCTTTGAGAGCCTTGCATGCCTGGGTGCCCGAGTAGTCAAACTCCGCGGACTGCCCAATCACGATCGGCCCGGAGCCAATCACGAGAATTTTGGTGATATCGTTCCTGCGTGGCATCTTATTCTTCCGTTTTATTCGTGCTGATTCTTGTGGTACTTCGAGGGTATTCAGACATAACCGGTTTGGTGCGAGTCATCGCATCGGGGTTTTGAAGCGGCGGGGCTTCAGCCTCGCCATCTGGCCTGGTCAAACTGAGGGGCTTTAGCCGCTGAGGGATCGGGTCCAGATTTGCCGCAAGGTACCGGTACTCCTCCGAACATGAGCAAAGCTTGTTTTTGACCGGGTTGTGCTTCATATATGAAATATGACAGTCCCCATCCTTAGCATCTCGAATCCGATGATCTGAAAACCCTGGCTGCCAAATATCGTGTCGCCAATCGAAAGCCGATTTCGCCCGAAATGAAAAGCCACCTTTGATATTTTGCATTGCTCTCTCGAGGCTTTCCTTGGGAGAAAGGATCATGTGGAAGTGGTCGGGCATGATCACATAGGCGTGAAGCTGGTAAGAATTTCCGCGATAATGTTGAAAGATCTCCTGCATCAAGGTCGCCCATCGTTCGTGCCGAAAGAATGGCTGCCGCTCAACAGTCTGGGTGCTGACAAAGTATGTATGCCCGCTGCTCCTGACCATTTCTCTCGGCGGACGACGCATGGTTGCCCTCAGTGGCTAAAGCCACATGGTTTCTTGATTATGGACGGGCTGAAGCCCGTCCCCTTCAACTGAAGCCGGTTCCTTCACGAGTGCCGCTTCATCGCTTCCATTCTTCCATCATTTTTCGGAAGTCGCGAAAGAGGTAATTGGAGTCGTGCGGCCCGGGGCTTGCCTCGGGATGGTATTGCACGCTGAAGAGAGGCATGGTGCGGTGGCGCAGGCCCTCCAGCGTGTTGTCGTTCAAATCGATGTGCGTGAGTTCGACTTCGCTCTGGTTGATGGAGTCGGGGTCTACGGCGAAGTTGTGGTTGTGAGCGGTGATCTCTACTTTGCCGGTTTGGGTTTGCTGGACCGGGTGATTTCCGCCGTGATGCCCGAACTTGAGCTTGTAGGTCTTGCCGCCCAGGGCTAACCCAACCAGCTGGTGCCCAAGGCAAATTCCAAACATAGGCCTGCGGCCGGCCAGCTTGCGGATGTTTTCCTGGGCGTAAGTCACTGGTTCCGGATCGCCCGGACCATTGGACAGAAAGATCCCGTCCGGGTTCAGGGCCAACACGTCCTCCGCGGAGGTCTCGGCCGGCACTACGGTGACGCGGCAGGCTTCGCGGGCCAACATGCGCAGAATGTTGTGCTTGATGCCGAAGTCGTAAGCCACGACATGCAGATCGGGTTCCGGCAGCCGGAGACTTTCGTCTCCCTGCAACAGCGGATCGCCGTCGAAATTGCGCCGGTCATGGCAGTCCCACTGGTAAAGGGCTTTGGTGCTCACCACCTTCGCCAGGTCGGTGCCATCCATCTTGCGAATGCCGCGGGCTTTGAGCACGAGCTTGTCGGGATCCGTCTCAATCGACGAGATGACTCCGCGCAGAGAACCGTGAGTCCGCAGATGACGGACCACCGCACGCGTGTCGATTTCCGCAATCACCGGAACGTTGAAACGCTCCAGATATTCTTCAGTCACTTGCTGGGAGCGCCAGTTAGAGCTGATGGGAGAAAATTCGCGGGTCACCAGGCCTTCAATGTATGGGCGGCTGGCTTCGTTGTCGGCGGCGTTGGTGCCGTAGTTTCCGATCTGCGGGTTGGTGAGAACTACGATCTGTCCGGCGTATGAAGGATCGGTGAAAATTTCCTGGTAGCCTGTCAGGGCGGTATTGAAAACCACTTCACCAAAACATTCTCTTTTGGCGCCATAGCTCTCACCGCGGAAGATGCGCCCGTCTTCGAGCGCGAGGATTGCCTGCATGGCTTCTCCGTCGAGTGGATTCAGTCAAGTTTAACAGGTATTTTCGGCGAATCAGTGAATGATTCCCATGTCGACCGCAGGCCAGTAGACAAAGGCCGCTTTGCCGTAGATCAGATCGCGCGGCACCGGCCCAAAGTCGCGGCTGTCGCTCGAAATGGAGCGATGATCGCCCATCACAAAATACTCGCCGGGTGGAATGATCATTGCGTCCTGCGAGCGGCTGTCATGAAACCTTCTCGGCACATACGGCTCAGGAAGAAGCCGGCCGTTAATGTAAGTGCGGCCGTCATCGATGCGCAGATCGTCACCCGGCTCTGCGATCACCCGCTTGATATAGCTTTTCTGAGGATCGCGCGGATAGTGGAAAACCACCACGTCGCCGCGATGGATGCTGGCGAAGTGGTAGACAAATTTGTTGATGAACAACCGGTCCTGATCACCCAGGCGCGGCAACATGCTGGTGCCCTCTACCCTGACTGGCTGATAGAGAAAGGTGATGATAAAAAAGGAGACCGCGAGCGAGAACAGCATGTCGCGACCCCAAAGCCAGAAACTGCGCCCCGGCAACTCTGCGGGCGTGTGCTCGGGGGTTTGCTGTTGTTCCACCTTGCTCATCAGTCGCAACCCGGGCTTCCGAATGGGCAGAGAATTCTCTGTTTCCGCTTGGGCAAAGGTTGTTGCTGGTTGCCAGGGACCATCTGCGCTTGACCGCGGCTGTCGCCCAGGCCGGCCAGCTGCGATTCCTGAAGAACGAGCGGGCGCTGTAGCACCATCTCTACCGATGTCCCTGTCGGAATGACAATATCGTTGCCACGGGTGAAGAGAGTATAAATGGTGCCCGCGGCGGCTCCGGCAAGCGAGCCGTAGCCGACTCCCTTGGCAACATCACCGGAGGCGGCCCCGCCGATCACGCCACCCTCAGCTCCAATGGCAGCGCCTTTGAGCACGTTGGCGACGTCACGGCCTTTGTTGCCGGCTTGCTCGACGGTGCCCTCATTTCCCTTCACTTTCGGCCCGTCAGATCCGGGCAAACTGTTGAGGACTCCAGGCACGTCCACTATCTGACCGTTAGGAAAAATCATGGTCGTGAAGTGCAGGTCAAGTTGAGCCCGGCCCTTTACCCGGCCCGGCCGGACGACCCGGTCGACGACTCCCTGCACGTAAACCCCGACCGGGATCATAACGCGGGCGTTGCCGACGACGGGAAAGGAGGAGACCAGGTAAACGCCGTCTCCTTGCTGTGCGGTCTTGGTGTTGATCGCGCTCTTGAGCGACAGCAAAACCTTGGTTCCCGCAGGAACGGTGAAAGTCTGAGGGGTGGGCGGTTGGGCGGCAGAAGGTTGAGGTCCAGTCGAGGGCGCGGGCTGCGTAGCGGCCGTCTGCCCTTGAGCCACCGCTATTCCGGCGAGCAGCACAAGTGTAACGACATGCTCTCGAACGCCCATAGCGCCACCCTCCACAACCTCGGTGCCCTTGTTCACAAGTATAGACGGGCGCCGACAGGCATCGGCGATCACCTTTTTCAGATTTGTCCTGATGTGGAACTCGATCGGGACGCGGTTCGGGTAACATCGCTGATGGTTACCATGCCTCCGCCGCAGATCTCGTTGCCAGCCTCCGCTTCCGCGCAGCGCCTTCAGTTTGCCGCCGCCTACTCGGTACTGGAGCAGGCGGTTTCGGAACAAGCTTTCCCTGGCGCAGCGTTCGGCGTGCTCTTCCAGGGCCAGGTGCTCGCGTTCGATGCCGTTGGGGGATTCAGCTATGCTCAATCAGCAGCGCCGGTAACTGCGTCCACGGTCTACGATCTGGCCAGCGTCACCAAGGTGATCGCAACCACTTCCATGGCTATGCTTTTGCACCAGGACGGGTTGCTCTCTCTTGACCAACCTCTGGTTCAGCTTCTTCCTGGCTTTGCCCAGGGAGAACCAGCCGGTAGCCCTCGGCGTGAAGTGACCTTGCGCATGCTTCTCGCCCATGCATCCGGATTGCCTGGGTATGCGAGACTTTTTGAAGAAGCAGGCGATCGGGAGGCATTGCTGGATGCTTGCCTCAAACTTCCGCTTCAAGCCCCGCCTGGAAGCCACGCGGAATACTCCGATCCGGGGTTCATCCTGCTGGGCCTTGCGCTCGAAATGATCGCCGGTGAAAACCTGGAGACCTTCTGCTCGCGGGAAGTGTTTACTCCCCTAGCCATGACCAGCACCTGCTTTCGACCGCCGTCGGATTGGCGATCCTCCATTCCGCCGACCGAGGAGGACACGACGTTACGCCGCCGCTTGATCCAAGGTGAGGTTCAAGATGAGAATTGCTTCATCCTTGGAGGAGTAGCCGGCCATGCCGGCCTTTTCTCCAATGCACTGGATCCCTTGCTTTATGCCCAATGCCTTCTCGGCCAGCACCAACGTTTCACTCCCGCCACAGTCCAACTCTTTACTACTCGTGCTGAGCTGCCGCATGGGAGTTCTCGCGCCCTGGGATGGGACACTCCCTCCCAGCCCTCCTCTTCAGGCCGCTTTTTCAGCCGTCATTCCGCGGGCCATCTTGGCTATGCGGGAACTTCTCTTTGGATCGACTTTGAGCGTGAGTTGGCGGTGGTGCTGCTGACCAATCGAACCTGGCCTGACCGCAAGAACCAAGCCATTCGCGCTGTTCGACCAGCATTCCACGACGCGGTAGTGGAATCACTAGACCGGGGTAGATTGCCATAACCCAAAAGTGTTTGCGTGGATGGCACGCCACGCCCTAATTTCAGAGCAAACTTTCGTCAGATAGAGATAAAATCATTTAGTTGAGTGGGAGCAGAGTAAACCAACATGGCCACAACAAGCACTATTCATACGGAGACAGGGACCGGCCAGGACGCAAATATCGATCAGCCGCACAACCTGCACGATTTAACAACGGAAAGCTCCAACGAAGCCTCGATGGGCTTCGACACCAAGTCCGCTCTTGAAATCGCCCGAATCATCAATCACGAAGACTCAAAAATAGCAGCGGCCGTGAAGAAGTCGCTGCCGGAGATCGCTCTCGTGATCGACATGGTGGCGCGCAGTCTACGCGATGGAGGAAGGCTGATCTACGTCGGCGCTGGATCCAGCGGGCGCATCGCAGGCCTTGACTCCTCGGAGTGTCCACCGACGTTTTCTACCCCTCCACAAAGCGTTCAATACATCATGGCCGGCGGCCCGAAAGCGCTCGCGTCGGCGGTGGAAGTGAACGAGGATTCAACAGAGTTGGGGCAACGCGATATTGCCCGCCGCCGCCCCACCCGCAAGGATGTGGTGATCGGTCTATCCTCCAGCGGCCGGACGCCCTATGTCGTCGCCGCGGTGGAATATGCTCGCGCACGCGGCGCCAAGACAGCCGCCGTGACGTGCAATCACAACACCCCGCTTTCTGGCGCAGCGGACATCTGCATCGTGGCCGAAGTTGGACCGGAAGTTGTTTCCGGATCGACGCGAATGAAGGCCGCCACGGCGCAGAAGATGATTCTGAACATGATCACCACCGGCGCCATGACGCGGCTCGGGTATGTTTACGACAACCTGATGGTCAACGTGCACATGCAGAACACCAAGCTGGTGGAGCGTGGCATCAGCATTCTGATGCGGGCCTGCAACATCGACCGTGATCAGGCGGTGCTCACCATCAAATCCGCCGGCCGCAGTGTGCCGGTGGCGTTGGTGATGCTGAAGGCAGGAGTGGATAAGCCGGAGGCGGTACGCCGGCTGGCCAAGTCCGATGGCAACGTTCGACTGGCGATTGAAGATACAACGCTGGAGTTATAGAACTGAGAACCACATAAGGAGCACCCCCGGGCTCGCATGGACAAGTTTGTGATTCGCGGCGGTAACCCGCTGCTGGGAACGATTCGGGTAAGCGGAGCCAAAAATTCCGCCCTGCCCTGCATGGCCGCCGCGATTCTCACCGAAGATGAAGTGGTGCTGGAGAATATTCCCCAGGTCCGCGACATTGAGACGGAGCGGAAGCTACTCACGTCGATGGGCGCTGAGGTTGAACTAGGCTACGGCCGGGCACAGCATCGCACCACCATCAGCTGCCGCGTCCTTTCGGATCCAACCGCCAAATACGAGATCGTCAAGACCATGCGAGCGTCTTCGCTCGTACTGGGCCCCCTGGTCGCGCGCTGCGGCCTCGCCCGCGTGGCCCAGCCAGGCGGATGTGCGATTGGCGACCGCCCTATTGATTTACATCTCAAGGGCCTGGAAGCGATGGGCGCTACCATCGTGCAGGAACACGGCTATCTGGAAGCTCGTGCCGACAGGCTACACGGCGCGCATATTGTCTTCGACAAGATCACCGTGACGGGCACAGAAGATCTGCTGATGGCCGCGGTGCTTGCCGACGGGGATACGCTGATGGAGAACTGCGCCCGCGAACCGGAGGTTACCGACCTCGCTGCCCTTTTGGTCGCGATGGGGGCAAATATTGAGGGCGCCGGCACGGCGACGATCCGGGTGAAGGGCGTCAGCAAGCTGCACGGCGCAAAGCACCGCATCAACCCCGATCGCATCGAAGCCGGAACGTTTCTGGTGGCCGGCGCTATCAGCGGAGGCGACCTGGTGGTGGCGAATTGCCAGCCGGCGCATCTGTCCGCACTTATTGGCAAACTCGAAGCATGCGGCGTACGGGTCACGCCCATGGGGACTGATTCCTTGCGGGTGCGCAGCGAGGGCAATCTGAAGGCGAACGATATCTCGACCGAGGAGTATCCTGGCTTCCCCACCGACATGCAGGCGCAGTACATGGCTTTGGCAACTCAGGCCGAGGGGACCACTTCCGTAGTCGAGAACATTTTCGAGAACCGCTTCATGCATGTGGGCGAGCTGGTTCGTATGGGCGCCAATATCAAGGTAGACGGCCGTACGGCGACGGTGCGCGGCAAGACCCCGCTTTCATCGGCGGTGGTGATGTGTTCCGATTTGCGCGCGTCGGCGTCGCTGGTTCTGGCTGCGTTGGTTGCGGATGGCGAATCTATCCTCGATCGCGTTTACCATATCGATCGCGGTTACGAGCGGATTGAAGAGAAGCTGCGCGGTGTTGGGGCGCAGATCCGCCGTATCGGAGACATCTTTGCGGCTCCTGGTAAACGTGAGGTTGCGATGGAAGCCCAGGTTTCCTAACAGGCTGTTTCTGCATCCGAGCAAGATATGTCCGATGCTTCCCTAAGAGAAGAACTGGTTCAGCTGCTTCGCGGCGGCAACGCACACGTCGATACGCTCTCGGCACTCAAAGATTTTCCGCCGAAACTATATGGGACGAAGCCGCAGAACTCACCTCATTCCGCGTGGGAGCTGCTCGAGCACATGCGCATCGCACTTCGCGACATCTATGATTTTTCGACCAGCGACAAATATGTAGAGAAGAAATTTCCGGATGACTACTGGCCGGAGACCGCGGAGCCTCCTTCGAAGGAAGACTGGGATCAGTCGGTGCGGGCGCTGAAGGAGGACCTGGAGGCATTTGCAGCGCTGATCAGGAACCCGGACAGCAACCTCTATGCGCAGATCCCCTGGGGCAATAAGGAGCACACACTGTTACGTGAAGTGCTGGTGGCCGCCGATCACAACAGCTACCACACAGGGGAGCTGGTTTTTCTCCGCCGCATTCTCGGCGCCTGGAAGGGTTGATTCGGTGATGATGGGCGGAGCACGTAAAAGCGGGGCACACGAATGGCGCACCGCAGATCCCTCGGCTGCGCTCGGGATGACAAAAAGGAAACGGTAGTTGCCAGCAAAGGGCAATTGCTGGATGAAACAGTGGCTGCTTGAACAGAGTTTTCTTTCAAATCTTATTTAGACAACTCTGCAGGTTCAGCCGTCCCCTTCGGGACTAATTTTGAGTGTCTCTTGTCTACTTCCAGCTGACGGCCAACTGCCAGCGCATTTGCCGCTGGGCAGTCTTGCGCAGTACACGTTCGAACTCTTCCATCTCTCGCAGGACCGCTGGGGTTTCTGTTCCTAGTGCGGTTGGCGATGCTTTGAGATGATCGAGCAGGGTGCACACAGTGATCAGGCCATCCTCGGGGGAGAACCACTGCGGTGGGGGTAGAGTTTTGGCCCATTCCGGATCGCCCGCGCCCTCCTCGAGCAAGCAGGGCCATGGAGTTTTCATCAGCGGAAAAAAACTCGAGCAATGGTTTGATACCAATGCGTTGCGCCATCTTCTCCAAAGCATCCTCGTTGCGAGCCAATGCTCTGCCGTTTACGAAGATGTCGAAGCCTGGGTCCTCGCCCTCGACGACAATGTATAAAGTGGCACCCATCGCCTGCAGTTTATCGCATCCCCAGGCAAAAATTGCTCTCTTGTCGTCGTCAAATTCCCAAGAGGGAAACGTTCTTGTCATCGTCTGCGCGGGCACGCATTACCAGTGACAAACTCGTTAAGGTAACCAATGAACCGGCGATCATGGCGAAGGAGAGACTTACGCGAAGGAAGAAGGCTGTTTCGACGATCGCCACCAGGGGCTCGATCCATTGCACCGTAGTCACCTTATAGGCCTCAAGTTGCTGAAGCAACCAGAAGTAGGTCGCATAGGCCGGAGCGCCGGCAATGAGGGCAAGAAACAGGATGGCACCAATCACGTGGGGGCTCCACTGCGATGGCTGTCCACGTTCGAACGCCATGCTGGCCACAAAGAGGAGCATTGCCGCGGTGCCTGATAGCAACGCTGTCGTTACCAGGGGGTTCACCGCCCGGAGTTCCCGGCGGGCGAGAACCGCGGACGTGGCGGTGGAGACTACGGCGAGCAGCGCGATACCGGCTCCCCCAGCCTGATAGAGCGAAAACGAAGGGCCCAGTGCGAAGACCAACCCACCTAAACCGGCAACCGTGGTCAGCAACGCGCCATGCGGCGGCCTGTCGATGGGCAACAGCACCACGAATAACGGTGTGGCTGCAAACAGCACCGTGACGATTACCGATGAGACGTGTTGCTCCGCCCAGAGCACCAGGAGGTATGGCAACACGATCATGGTTACGGAGAGCAACAACACGAAGCCAAGCGCGCGACCGCTGGGCAGGCTCAGCCGGTTCCACACGATGACAGGGATGCAGAACAGCGCGGCCAGCAGGAAACGGATGGCCGCTCCATGCAGCGGTGAGACGGACTCGGCAAGGGTGTCCGCAGGTATCCACGTGCTGCCCCAGACAATCCCGAGAGCTGCGAAAGCTAACCACTGTTTGGAGGACGACTTCATCGGCACCCAGTTCCGAGGTACTCCACCGCGATTTGCAAAACAAAAGGGCTGCGCATGACGCGCAACCCTTTTTCCTAATGACAGCTGTTCGGATCCTTACTGGGGTCCACGGTTTCCGCCGCCACCGCTGCCGCCACCGGGTCCGCGACCACGGCCACGATGCCGGCGACGACGCTGGCCGCCTGCACCGCCGGCGCCACCGCCCGGAGCTGCCGGCCTGCGAGCTTCTGCCGGGGCTGCATCGGAAGTACCGTCTGCGCGGTTGAAGTTTGGCTCTTCCCCGCCTTCGACGAAGGGCTCATCGTCATCGAACTCTTCGCCACCTTCAATGGTGATGGTGCTGGCGTTCGATGCCGGCTGCCGTTCTACGGGAGTGTGCGATTGCTGGCGCGGAGGACGCGGCGCCGAGACGTCGCCCCCACCGTTCTCTCCACCTGAACCACCGCGAGATGGCTCTGGAAGCCCAAGCTTTTCGCGTTGCTCTTTCAACAGCGCCTTACGCGAAAGCTTGATGCGATTGCCCTCGATTCCCAGGACCTTGACCAGGACCTGATCGCCTTCGCGCAGTTCGTCCTTCACGTCCTTCACGCGATGCTCGGCAATCTCGCTGATGTGCAGCAGTCCGTCGGTGCCGGGAAAGATCTCGACAAACGCGCCGAATTCGGCCAGGCGAACCACTTTGCCCAGGTAGGTCTTCCCTACTTCCGGAACGGCGGTCAGGTCGCTGATCATAGCCAGCGCTTTCTTCAGACCCTCTTCATCGCTCGAAGCAACATTGACGCGGCCGGTATCGTCCACGTCGATCTTGACGCCGGTGGCTTCGATGATGCCGCGAATGGTCTTGCCGCCCGGTCCGATCAGATCGCGAATCTTGTCGGTCGGAATCTGCAAGGTGTGGATCTGCGGAGCAAATTTCGAACGCTCCGCGTTCGGCGATGCCAGAACTGCATCCATCTGGTCGAGCAGGAATAACCGTCCGCGGCGAGCCTGTTCGAGCGCTTCGCGCATGATCTGCCCGGTAACGCCGCTGATCTTGATGTCCATCTGCAGCGCGGTGATTCCCTCGCGGGTACCCGCCACCTTGAAGTCCATGTCGCCGTAGTGGTCTTCCGCACCGGCAATGTCCGTCAGGATCGCGTAGTCATCGCCTTCCTTGACCAAGCCCATGGCTACGCCGGCAACGGCTGCCTTGAGAGGAATACCGGCATGCATCAGGGCGAGGCTGGCGCCGCAAACACTGGCCATCGAGGAAGAACCGTTCGACTCCAGAATGTCAGAGACTACGCGCAGGGTGTAAGGAGACTCGTCTTCCCCGGGCAGCACAGCTGCGATGGCACGCTCGGCAAGTGCGCCGTGGCCAATCTCACGCCGGCCTACGCCGGTCATGCGGCCTACTTCGCCCACGGAGAACGGGGGGAAGTTGTAGTGCAGCATGAAACGTTTGCGCTGTTCGCCCTGGAAGGTTTCCAGTCGCTGCACGTCATCGGAAGTTCCCAGGGTTGCGGTGACCAATGCCTGGGTTTCGCCGCGGGTGAAGAGAGCGGAACCGTGTACGCGGGGCAGTACCCCAACTTCAATTGAAATCTCGCGGATCTGATCGAAGCTGCGACGGTCAGGCCGGATGCGATCCTTGGTGACCTGCTCGCGGAAGATTCTTCTCCCGCATCGATTTCGTAATACTTCGAAAGCTTTTTCTTGGCTTCCGCATCGCCTTCAGGAAGCTCCTTGGCCAGCTCGTCCTTGATCTGCTTAACCAGCGCATAGCTCTCCGTCTTGGGATGGGTCTTGGTGTCCAGCGCGTCCTTCAACCGGTCGCTGGCCTTGGCCTGCAGGGCCGAGAGGTATTCCTGGTCGAACTCGACGGGAGCGACGACGCGCTTCTTCTTCCCTGCCTTGGCAATCAGCTCGTCAACAACGGCGCAGATCTTCTTCGCTTCGTTGTGTCCGAATTCGATGGCATCGACGACGGTCTCTTCGCTCACGCCGGAAGCACCGCTCTCAATCATCACCACGCCGTCTTTTGTCGCTACGACGGTGATATTCAGCGTGCTCACGAGCCGCTCAGCATAGGAGGGATTGACGACGAACTGGCCATTCACCTGGCCGACTCTCACAGCGCCGATGGGGCCGCCAAAGGGGATATCGGAAAGCGCCAGGGCCGCGCCGGCGGCATTGATGCCGACGACATCGGGATCGTTATCTTTATCCGCCGACAGGACGAGTGCGATGACCTGGGTCTCATTGCGGAAATTTTTGGGGAACATGGGACGAATGGGGCGGTCGATCTGGCGACAGGTGAGAACCTCACGCTCGCTGGGACGGCCCTCGCGCTTGATAAAGCCACCGGGAATGCGGCCACCTGCATAGGTGTATTCGCGGTAATCCACGGTCAAGGGGAAAAAATCGAGTCCTTCTTTGGGTTCCGGCGCGGCGACCGCGGTCGCCAGAACCACATTGTCGCCCTGCGTTACGACGACAGCACCAGAGGCCTGCTTGGCCAGGCGGCCTGTTTCAAAAGTCAATCGCTTGCCGCCGGCAAGCTCGACTGTCACTTCCTGTTTCATAAAATCCTCATTTCGTAATTGCACAAAGGGCGGGCGCGTGTGCAGAGGGCGGGATGATTCCAGCGCGAGAGGCAACGTGCGGAGACGGAAGGAGCCGATAAAACGGCGAGCGCTCGCCAACCGGTGCCATCAAGTGTGCACCAGCCGTCTCGGCGTCCAGCTCGATCCAGTCTCTTCGCCTGATTGTGGGGTACAAGTTTCTCGCTTGTTTACTTGCGGATACCCAGCTTACCGATCACATCCCGGTAGCGGTCAGAATTGTTCGTCTTGAGATAGTCCAGTAGACGGCGGCGCTTACTTACCAGCATCAACAGACCGCGCCTGGAGGCATGGTCCTTTTTGTGAAGCTTGAAGTGTTCAGTCAGCTCGCCAATCCGTTCGCTGAGAATCGCAATCTGCACTTCCGGGCTACCCGTGTCACTGTCATGGGTGCGAAAGCGCGTAATAACCTCGGTCTTCTTTGCAGTTGCCAACACGGCAGCGCGTTACTCCTCTACGTTAAATCGAGTCCACTCTCTAAGTGTCTGACTAAGAATAACATGGCTTGGGTTTCGGCGCACACGAAAAGGGCCTTTGGGTTTCTCTAAAGGCTGCAGAATGAGCGCCAGGCATTTCCCCAGAGCGTATCTCAGAGTCTGGACACACCAGGCTCGGATTTGGCTAGAGGCCGAAGAGCCTGCCGCAAAACCGACCATCACGAAATTGAGTCCCGGAGGGACTCGGTTCTCGCGCGCTCACGCTCAGGTTCCGACCCGCTCCCATACCTGGCATCACTCCATCATGACGGTTCCACCGCCGCCTGGCTGGTTGCGGCTCAGAAGGAAGGCCAGAGGCACCATCAGCACCGAAGCGAAGCCCAGCACGTAGTAGACGTCGACGTACGCGAGCGCCTGGGTCTGTGCCAGAAGCTGTTGATATAGCTGCCCCTGGGCCAGGTGGAGCCCATTCGTTTTGCCCGCCACGCCGTCCAGAGTGTTGCGCAAAGCATCCATCTGCTGCTGATAGATGGGGTCGGCTAACGAGGTTCTCTTGGCCAGCACGTCCTGATGGAACTGCGCCCGTTCGGTCACCAGGGCGTTGGTGAGGGAGATGAGAATGCTCCCGCCGATATTTCGTACAAAGTTAATAAGCCCCGAGACCTGGTTGTTCTTCTCCGGAGGAATCCCAAAATAAGCTGCAGTCGTCACCGAAATAAAGACAAACGGGATGGCGATGATCTGCACCACGCGCAATTTGGAGGCGAACCCGAAACTGATGAGCAGGCTGATATGCCTGGCGGTGTAGAAATACCCGAACGCGAAGATCACGAAGCCCATCGCGATCAGGTTCCGCGCCGGGAATCGGCTGACCGCCTGACCCGCCATGGGCATCGCGACCAGCAAAGCCAGCCCGCCGCCCGAGAGCGATAGCCCTGCGATGGTTGCCGTATAACCGAGTTGCTGTTGCAGGAATTGCGGCTGTAAGACAGTGGTTGCATTGAGCAATCCACCGGTCAACAGCATGAGGAAGGCACACACTGCGAAATTCTTGAATTTAAACAGTCGCAGGTCGATCAGCGGCTTCTCGGCGTTGAACTCCCAGATGATGAGTGCAATGAACGAGACGATGAACGCGATGGCGAAGGCGGTGATGAAGTGCGACCCAAACCAGTTCTTTTCCTCACCCTTATCGAGCGTGATTTGCAACGCCGCCATGGAAATGACCAACAGGCTGACACCGATATAGTCGATGCGGAAGAAGTTCTTGCGGTCTGCCTTTTGGTACGGAGGGTCTTCTACCAGCCGATTGGTGAGGAACAAAGCAAACATGCCTACCGGAATGTTGATGTAGAAGATCCAATGCCAGGAGTAGTTGTCCGTGATCCAACCGCCGAGAGTGGGTCCAATCGACGGCGCCAACACCGCGACCAACCCATAAAGCGCAAATGCCAGACCGCGTTTGGACGGCTCAAACGAGTCAGCCATGATGGCCTGCGCCATGGGCTGCAAACCACCCCCGCCCACACCTTGAAATACGCGGAAGAGCAACAGAAGGGCCAGAGTAGGGGCGATGCCGCACAGGAAGGAACTGACGGTGAAGATGACGATACAAAGCATGAAGAAATTCTTCCGCCCGATCACACTGGCGGCCCATGCGCCCATAGGCAAAACGATAGCGTTTGCCACCAGGTAAGAGGTTAGTACCCAGGTGCTCTGATCCGCGCTCGCACCCAGGCTGCCCGCGATGTGAGGGAGAGCCACATTGGCGATGGAGGTATCCAACACCTCCATAAACGCGGCGAGAGCCACCGTAGCGGCGATCAGCCAGGGATTCGTCTTTGGCTTCCATGCGTACATTGCCGCGTTTGCAGCAGACGCTTCGGCAGTCGTGGCCATCGGTCTCCGTTTTCTCTCTGATTTGACAGCGTGGCCCTATGCCCTCTTGATAGATGGCCGGGGGTGGTTCTTGGATGCAGTAGGAAGGGCCTGTCTGCCGGCCGGGTGGTGGTTTTCTATAATTGCCGAGCGGCTTCGCGGGACAGGAGCGGGTTCAAGAGTCTTGACGGGTTCCGAAGTTTCGTGTCCAACCAAGGAATCGCATCAGTTGGGCCCTTTCCTTCCACAGGAACGACCAGAAATAACCGGCATTGATGGTGTCAGCCTTACGGCCGGAATAGGTTTCGATCCGCCACTTCAGGTACTCGCTACGCCATGGAGTGAGCCGATGGCCTCTGGTCGCATTCCACAAAAAGCGGATCGCCATGTCGAAGCGCCTCCACCAAAGTATATCGAAGCGGGGAAGGTAATTCGGACAAGCGAAGCCGGCGAGCGCTAGCCTTTAGGCTCCAGCATGTGCACGATCAATTTGTCGGCCAAGTCCTCGGCGCTGACGTGGTAGGTTCCGTCGGCCACGGCTTGCTTCAGCCTGGCAATCTTTTTCCGGCGCTCTTCATCGAAAACGTCCGAATCGCCGGGTGATGACGGATTGTCGCGATCGTCCATTCTGGACTTAAGCGTAGCACCATCGCCGGGCAAATGGGGACCTTCGGTAACATGACCGGCCCCCCGGGATACCTGCGTCAACAATCGTTCTTGGCGACCGAGTGGCGGCGGGGTGAAGGGGCGCCGCCCTGTGTTTCCTGCCTGGCGAAATCGGCAAGACGGGCACGAAGGTGCAATACGGCAGAAGCATGGATCTGCGAGATGCGGGACTCGACGACACCCAGGATGAGTCCGATCTCTTTCATCGTAGTTTCCTCGTAGTAGTAAAGGGTCATCACCAAACGTTCGCGCTCAGGCAGGTCACCGATGGCCTCAATCAGGCGTTCTCGCATTTCCGACTGCAGGTAGCGAAAGAGGGGATCATCCTCCGGCCGGTTGGGCAAGTAGACCAACTCTTCTTCCCCTGAGTCCTCGCTGCGTTCCGAATGCAGGGTCCCGATCTCGAGGCCTTTGAGTTCCCCCAACAGTTGCTGATAGGCCGCGAGGTCGATGTGCATTTGGCCGGCGATCTCCAGGTCGGTGGGAGCTCGGCCGAACTGGGCCATGAGAGTCTGGATTGCCTGCTCGATGGCACGGCCCTTGCGACGCAATTCTCTGGGGCTCCAATCGAGAGTGCGCAGGTTGTCGAGGATCGCCCCGCGGATGCGAAACTGCGCATAGCTGCGGAATTGGACTTGCTTGGATGGATCGAATTTGCTGAAGGCATCCAGCAGCCCGACCACGCCCGCGCTGTAGAGATCTTCTATGGGAACATGTTGTGGCAGGCGCTCATGGATGCGACGTGCGATAAAGCGCACGATCGGCAAATGCTCGATCATGAGCTTTTCCTGTTCAGCGGTGAGCAGGTCGCCGGTCCGCGGGGTAAGCGAAGTGCGCGCTGCAACGGGAGGTGCTTCTTTCTTTGCACTGTCAGGGACAACACGGGTTACTGGGCTGACGTCTTGCGTCGACGTTCCACCCCGCCGAGGACGCCTGTGACCTTTTCCTGCTTCTTGCATATTCACCATCCGACCTATGTTGGAGAAACAGACCCGAGAAACTGAAGACCCGTGGAGCGCTGTCGAGGTACTACGTTTTTTGAGCGAAAGGCAAAGTCAGGTAAGGTGTGGTGTCAATGCCGATTGAAGAAAAGCTCTGCTGTGTCATCGGCGATACTCAGAGGAACTGGACCCTGCCGTGGTTTACTTTTTGGAGCCCGCCTTTTTTGCCCTTTGGCCTTTCGCTTTGCGGTCGCATTCCGCGTCGCACCTCTACCCTGCATCGCAATGAGTGGTTGAAACAAGGGTTGTGAGGAGATTCCTTTTCGCGCCGTCTCATATCGGGAGGGATTTCAGAGCGATTGTTCCAATTCGAAACAGCGGCTGTGGCAAGGTGTTCGCTGCCCGCAAAAGACCCTGAAAAAAAGACTTTTGTAATTCGCTTTTTGTTCGCTATAATGCAGCCATGTCAGTCACCCGCAGGCAAAAGGAAGTGCTGGACTTTATCAGCAATTTTGTGCAGCGCAATGGATACTCCCCGTCTTTTGAGGAAATCGCGCGAGGGTTGAGCCTCAAGTCTTTGGCCACGGTACACAAACACATTACCAACCTGCAGAAGAAAGGGCTGCTGCAGCGGGCGCACAACCGCAGCCGGTCCATCGATGTGCTGCCGCCCCGCAGTAAGACGCGACGTGCGGATCGCTTGCCGTTATTGGGCCGGATCGCCGCCGGTCTCCCGGTCGAAGCGTCGGAGACCAACGAAAGCATCGCGCTGGGTGACATCATTGGAAATCGTGAGGTCTTTGCGCTGCAGGTGCGCGGAGATTCCATGCGCGACGAGCACATCGTGGACGGCGATTACGTGCTGGTAGAACACACCAGCACGGCGCGACAGGGGGAGATCATCGTCGCTCTGGTGCGCGGGAGCGAGACCACCCTGAAGCGCTATTACATTGAAGGGACGATGGTTCGATTGCAGCCTTCCAACGCGGAGATGGAACCGATCTACGTTCCTCTTTCGCAGATCGCAATCCAGGGTCGTGTTCTGGGAGTTCTTCGCCGCTACGCCTGAGTTACATTCTTCCCGCGAGATGTGTTCTCATTCTGATTTTCGGTCGCGATTCGTGGTCGCCCACTCAAGCCAAAAGCGGGCTTGAATGGGGCACCCAGAGTTTTTGGCCCGCACGCAGAAAAGCCCCGGTCTACCGGGGCCTCTGGTTTGTGGCTTTCGAGCGATCGCTTAGACAGCGATCAGCTTGGTGATGCTCTTGTCGATCTGGTCTTTGGGCACGAACCCTACAATCTGTTCCGCGACCTTGCCGCCTTTGAAAAGCAGCAATGCTGGAATTCCACGAATTCCGTAACGCATGGGCGTTGCCGAATTCCGGTCCACATCCATCTTCATTACCTTGAGTTTGCCAAGGTACTGCGCGGCTACTTCGTCCACGACCGGCGCCAGCGCGCGGCAAGGCCCGCACCAGGCAGCCCAAAAGTCGACGAGAACAGGCTGGTCAGACTGCAGCACCTCCTGCTCAAATGTCGCATCGTTTACCTCAAAAACCCCTGGTCCTGCCATGTTCCTCCTTCGCTTTCCTTGGCTGAGCATAGCATCCACGCCACACTATCAGCCTGAACAATTGATGCGGAACAAGGACAAAAGGTGCATTAGGACCAGAACCGCCCAGGACGCGTAAATCAGGTGTTGACGAACGGCGTTGCAAATAGAACTCAGGGAACGACTTAGTAACACGCGTAAAAATCTTTACCCTTCGACCGTCATGCCGGCGCCCTCGCGGCAAAGGCCGGCCGGCAGGATCTCGACCGGACACACGGGCCGCGCAAGCTCCAGAATCGCTTCTTTCAAAGTTGCCTCCTCAGTGGTCTGCGTGAGCAGCATGACTGCCGGACCGGCGCCGCTCAGCGTGACGGACATGACTTCGTGGCTGCCGGCCAAAGGCAAAAGAGCCGGCAGCAGAGGGCAAAGCTCCCCGCGATAGGGCTGGTGCAGGCGATCCCCGGTGGCTGACTGCATCAGATCCGCCCTGCCCGTGGCGAAGGCTGCAGTCAAGAGTGCCACGCACTGCAGATTCGAGACGACATCCTGGCGGGAATAGCTTTGGGGCAACATAGCTCGCGCCTTGGCGGTAGCCACCGGAATTTCGGGAAGGATGAGCAATGCTCGCCACTTGGGTGGCGGCGGGAGAGAGACGATGGCCAGTTGCTGGGTATTGGCGGCGATGGTCAACCCGCCGTGCCAGCAGGCCGCCACGTTGTCCGGGTGGCCTTCGAGACGAACGGCGTGATCTACGATCCTGGCTGCATCCCAATCGAGGTCTCCGAAGGCCGAGGCGAGAGCGACCGCAGCTAGCCGCACCGCCGCTGAGGATCCGCAGCCCATGCCCACGGGAATCCCGTTCCGCATGCGCATCTCGAGCGGCACGATTTCTCGATTCTCGGCGCCAAGTACCGACTTGTAAGTCTCTATCAGCAGATTTCTGGTCAATTCGCCGCAGACATGCGGATTACGTCCAGTGGCGTGAATGGAGAACTCCGTCGCTGGTTCGGCGTCAATCTCCAGAAAGAGCTCGAGCGCCAGAGCCATAGCGTCAAAGCCCGGGCCCAGGTTGGCCGAAGTAGCGGGAAGCCGCAGATGCACCCTCTTCATGCCTGAATCGCCGCCTCGAGAACACGAAGCACAGCGTCAGACGTGGCCTCAAGCGAAACTGTGGCCCGCCGCTTCTCGGGCATTTCCTGCTCCAGACCGGCGGTCTCGTCATCCCGCAATAGCGTGCCCCGATGAAAATCGATGGTGAACTCAGAGTCTTTCAGCGTGTGGCCCGTGAGCAGTAATACAACCGATTCCGCGCGGCTGATCTTGCCGTCACGCATCGAGCTTCTTCAAGCCAGCCAGGGTGACAGCGGATGCCGGCTCGCAACCAATGCCTTCCTGCCCGATCTCCGCCTTTGCCAGAGCAATTTCGGCTTCACTCACCTGTTCGCAATAGCCTCCGGTTTGTTGCATAACGCGTGCCGCCTTGCGCCATGAAGCCGGATTCCCTATGCGGATGGCGGTGGCTCGCGTGTTGGCTTGCACGGGCTGGATCGACTGCCCGTTGTTATGCAGAAGACTGGTGTAGAGGGGGTTGGCTCCTTCGGCTTGAACCACCGTGATTTTCGGGACCTTGCTGCTGAGTCCCAGTTGCTTCATTTCCATAAACCCCTTGCCCAGGGCGGAACTATTGGCCAGATTTCCGCCGGGCACGATCACGTGGTCGGGGATCTGCCAATCGAACTCCTCGGCGATTTCGAGAGCCGGGGTCTTTTGCCCTTCAAGCCGGTAAGGATTGACCGAGTTGAGCAGATAGACGGAGCGCGGCGCACCACTTCCGCCAGCACGCGGACGCAGCCGTCGAAGTCTGTGTTCAATTGGCAGGTAACGGCTCCGTAATCGAGCGCCTGGGAAAGCTTGGACCAGGAGATCTTGCCCTCGGGCAGCAAGACCAGGCTGTTCATGCGGGCGCGCGATGCGTAGGCCGCCATGGCGGCCGAGGTGTTGCCGGTGGAAGCGCAGGCGACCCACTGGAAGCCACGTTCGCGGGCCTGGGAAAGCGCCGCTGTCATGCCCGTGTCTTTGAACGAGCCGGTGGGGTTCATGCCCTGGTGTTTCGCGTAGAGCTGGTCGAGGCCCAGTTCCTCTCGCGCACTGCAGAAGCCGGTAAAGGGGCGTGTTGCCTTCGCGGAGCGTGACTGCCTTTTCCGGCTCCAGCAGGATGGGCAGCAAGCTCACGAAAGCGCCACACGCCGCTCTGATCGATGGGAAGTCTGGACTGGAGCCGCTCCTGCCAGAGCCAGCGCAGGGCGCCGGGATTGGGTGTACGACGGGGTCCTGTGGGGAGGGCCGGAATGCGGGCACCCTCCGCACTCCACGAGGGATATTCCACCTCCAGAAGTTCACCACAGTCGACGCAACGAAAGTCTTTTGCTACCGCGTCCGGGAGGATGACGGCGCTGCAACCGACGCAGCGCAGTTGATGGGAAACTTCTTGCATGCTTTAAGCCTAGCGTAGAACAGGGGTGGATGCGGGCAAGATCCGGCGTCAAGGGGTCAGGGTGTGCGATAGCGCAGAGCCCCGGCGCTGTGCCCGTGGTCGATGAAGGTTTGTTGGAAATCCGTATGCAGCAATTTGCTTTGAAGTCGTTCACCCTTCGCACTCATATTGCGCTCGCAATGGCTTTTCCGAGTTCACTGGTGGTGGCGTTGCCGCCCAAGTCCGGGGTGAGGCGCCGATCCGGTGCGGCCAGCACAGTCTCTAATGCATGCAAGATGGCTGCGCCCGCTTCGGGCTCCCCAAGATGGTCCAGCATCATCGCTCCTGACCAGATCTGGCCGATAGGGTTGGCAATTCCCTTCCCGGCAATGTCCGGAGCGGAGCCATGGACCGGCTCGAACATAGAGGGGAATATTCTTTCGGGATTGATATTTGCCGAAGGAGCGACGGCGATGGTCCCTGTGACCCCGGGACCCAGATCGGACAGAATGTCTCCGAAGAGATTGCTCGCGACGACCACGCTGAAGCGCTCCGGCGACATGACGAATCGCGCAGCGAGAATATCGATGTGATATTGATCCGCCCGGATCTCTGGATACTGGCTGCTCATGGCCGCGAACCGCTCATCCCAGAAGGGCATGGAGTGGAAGATACCATTCGACTTGGTGGCCGAGGTCACATGATCGCGCCCCAACCGCCTGGCTAGTTCGAAGGCGTAGCGGAGAATTCTGTCGGTGCCTCTGCGGGTGAAGATCGCCTCCTGAATAACGGTTTCGTATTCCGTGCCCGCGTGCAGGCGGCCGCCGATCTGGGAATACTCTCCTTCCGTGTTTTCGCGCACGATCCACATGTCGATATCGCCGGGACGGCGATCGCGAAGCGGCGGAGTGATACCCGGCAACAACCGCACGGGCCGCAGGTTGACGTATTGATCGAACTCGCGGCGAATGGGAATCAGAAGTCCCCATAGCGAGACATGGTCGGGCACGCCGGGGTAGCCGACCGCGCCGAGAAAGATGGCATCGTGGTCTCGCAGCCGTTGGATGCCGTCTTCCGGCATCATCCGTCCGGTGGCTTTGTAACTTTCACAACTCCAGTCAAAGTGCTGGAAGCGAAAGCCGATGCCGAATTTAGCGCCGACCGATTCGAGAACACGAAGTCCCTCGGGAACCACTTCGTTCCCGATCCCGTCCCCTGGAATGACTGCGATGGTGTAGGTCTTCATAACGTTCGTCAGGGAATACGCCGCTACACGCAGCGCGCCGCCGTCGACCTCCATACAGACCCCGGTGATGAAATCGGCCTCATCGCTGGCCAGAAAGGCGCATGCTTTGGCTATATCGATGGGGCGGCTGAGCCTTCCCATGGGGATGGTGCTGATCACCTTCTGGCGGCCTATTTCGGGATCGCCGGCGGGCAGAAAATGCCCGAGCAGGCCGGTCTCTCCCATCACCGGGTTGACCGCGTTTACACGAATGTTATCCGGAGCTAGTTCGACCGCCATCGATTTAGTTAAGAGGATGGCTGCACCTTTGGAGCCGTTGTACCAGGTGAGCCCTGGGCGGGGCCGGACTCCCGCGGTCGAAGCAACATTCACGATGTTGCCTGAGCCCTGGCGGCGAAATACCGGCACCGCATGGATCGCGCCGAGGTAGATGCTCTTGACGTTCACGGCATAGACCCGATCAAAGGTCGCCTCATCCACATCAAGCATGGGCATATTTTTGTGCGTGGTCCCGGCGTTGTTCACCAGAATATCCAGCTTCCCGAAGCTGCTGAGGGCGAGGGCAACCATCTGCGCGACCTGGGCGGTTTGGGTTACATCGATATGCGCGGGCACGGCATCTCCGCCCGCGGCTTTGATTTCTTTCGCGACCCTTTCCGCTTCCTCACTCCGGATATCGGCCACCAGAACCTTCGCGCCCAACTCAGCAAAGTGCCTGGCGATGCCTTCGCCAAATCCCCCACCGGATCCCGTAACAATGGCTGTTCGACCTTTGAGTTTCATGGTGCCTTTCGTTTGTGCGTTAGACGCCGCCCATACAGAGGTACTTCACTTCGACGAATTCTTCGATACCGTACTTTGAACCTTCCCGGCCGATGCCGGACTGCTTCACGCCTCCGAATGGAGCTACCTCGGTGGAGATGAGCCCTTCGTTGATGCCTACGATGCCGTATTCCAAAGCCTCAGCCACGCGCCACACGCGCCCGATGTCGCGGGTGTAGAAATAAGCGGCCAGGCCGAACTCAGTGTCATTGCTCATCGCGATGACTTCCTGCTCGGAAGAAAAACGGGTCAAGGGGGCCACGGGGCCGAAGGTTTCTTCGTTCATCAGCCTGGTTCCTCCCGGCACATCGAGAAGGATGGTGGGCTCGAAGAAGGTTCCTCCCAGAGCGTGGCGCTTGCCGCCCAGAGAAATTTTGGCGCCGTGTGCGACTGCGTCCGTGATGTGATCTTCAACCTTATCCACAGCTGCCTGATCGATGAGCGGTCCGATGGTGATCCCGGCGCTCATTCCGTTGCCCACTACGAGGGCGCTCACTGCATCCTGCAGCTTGGCCGTGAATGCGTCGTAAATGCTGTCTTCCACGAAAATGCGGTTGGCGCACACACAGGTCTGGCCGCCGTTGCGAAACTTGGACACCATTACGCCGGCCACTGCCCGATCGAGATCGGCATCCGCGAAGATGATGAACGGTGCGTTTCCGCCGAGTTCCAGGGAAACCTTCTTGACGGTGCCCGCGCACTGCTGCAGCAATAGCCGGCCTACCTCGGTCGAACCGGTGAAGGATAGTTTTCGCACCGTTGGACTCGCCGTGAGCACGCCACCCACCACCTCGGGCTGCCCGGTGATGATGTTGAGGACTCCCTTCGGTATACCGGCACGCTCCGCCAACTCCGCAAGAGCGAGGGCGGAGTACGGCGTGGACTCGGCGGGCTTGATGACGACCGTGCAACCCGCAGCCAGAGCGGCGCTCCCTTTGCGCGTGATCATGGCGTTGGGGAAATTCCACGGGGTGATGGCCGCTACGACGCCGATCGGTTGTTTAATGACGACGATCCTTCGATCACCGGAGGTAGCCGGGATGACGTCGCCGTAGACACGCTTGGCTTCTTCAGCGAACCACTCGATAAAGGAGGAACCGTAGGCGATCTCGCCGCGCGCCTCAGCCAGAGGTTTCCCTTGCTCCAGCGTAAGGATCATCGCCAGGTCATCCTGATTCTGCATGCACAGGTCGAACCAGCGGCGCAGGATCTGCGATCTCTCCTTGGCGGTTTTGGCGCGCCAGGCGGGGAAAGCTGCCTCGGCCGCGTCGATCGCGCGTTGCGTGTCTGCAGCACTGAAGCTGGGAACTATGCCGATCTGGCTGCCATCGGCAGGATTGGTTACGGGAAAGGAGCTGCCATTTTCGGCGTTGACCCACGTGCCGCCGACATAACACTGCTGGCGAAACAACTTCTGATCCTTAAGGGACGATTCGATTGAATTTGCTGCAACGGACGTCAACATACTCGGTTCCTCGCGACCTGACCGGTTTCGCTAGCGTGAAGGCCTTCCAGCAGTATGAGGCCCATGGCATTACGGGTATCCTCGGTGGCGCTGCCGATGTGTGGAGTAAGAAACACATTCTCCAATGTACGGTACCGCGGATCCAGGTCCCGCTCACCGTCGAAAACATCCGGCCCGGCGGCGAATACCGTCAAGGCGAAAAGAGCTAAAAGACAGGAACTAACACTCCACATTATCTTGTATCCGTCTATGACTATTTTGCCGCGAATGGCCAACCCGGATCCGCTTGTGCTGGGCGGGATTTCTGCACTACCATTCGGCGCATGAATCGACGGACATTTTTCTCGTTTGCTGGAGCTGTTGCCGCGTCTCCGGCTCTCGCCCTCGGAACTGACATGCAAAAACAGATCAAGATCGTGGGGCTTGAAACTGATGTCCTCCGCTTCCCTCCTGGACAGATCTACTACGACGCGATCCATGAGTTTGGGGCAGCGGGCGGCGCGGTGGTCCTGCGCTTGAAGACAGATGCCGGGATCACGGGTTGGGCGACCAGTTCCTTCGGAACCATGGAGGGCGGACCGCTGGTTCTACAAAGCATCCTGCAGAACGAGGTGAAGCAGGTGCTGGTGGGGCAGGATCCAGCGTTTCCCAAGCGCCTGCGTTCCGACTTGTGGAAGGCGCTGGAATATTCCGGAGTGCAAGGGGTGGCCCAGATGGCGATCTCCTCTGCCGAGGTCGCCATCTGGGACATTCTCGGCAAGTGCGCCGAAGTTCCCGTGTACAAGATGCTGGGCGCGTTCACCGACAAGATTCCTACTTATTCGATGTGCGGATGGTACTACCCCAACGACGAGGACCTGTCGCAGTACAAGAAAAAGCTGAACGACGCGTTTGAGGAGGGATTTACTGCGGCCAAAATCAAGGTCGGCAGGTCCACTCTGGATGATGATGTCAAACGCATCAAGGTGGCGACGGAGATTGCAGGAAAAGACCGGCGGATCATGGTGGATGCCAATCAGAAGTTCGATGTAAGCGAAGCCATCCATCGGGGAAAGGTCTACCAGGAGATGGGCTGTTACTGGTTTGAAGAGCCGATCGTTCCCTACGATCACGCGGGATATGCCCAGGTCGCGGAGGCATTGGACATGAGAATCGCTACCGGGGAAAACGACTACACCAAGTACGCCTTTGCGGACCTGATCGCGCGGCGCGGCGTCGATGTAGTGCAACCCGACGGAAGACGGGCGGGCGGGGTGTCTGAATGGATGGAAATAGGGGCGATTGCGGATGCAGCGAAATTGCCTATCGCCAGCCATGGCGGCGGTCCGGAGGATATGCAGATGCTTCTCGCCATGCCCAACGCCATTTACATGGAGGGCGGCAGCTTCAAGAATCACAGTTCGACGATCGAGACGCTAAGGATGGTTAACAGCGCCGTCCTGGCGCCGCAGAACCCTGGGATGGGGAGTGAACTGCGTCCGGAGTATGTCCAGAAGCACAAGGTGTAGTCAGGTTTTACCTGGACCATCGGTACGGCGAAAACATTTCCAGGAAACGTCTGTAGAACCGCAGATCCTTCGGCTTCCCTCGGGATGACAAATAGGCCCGACAGGAAATCCGGGGAAGCCGAGCAACCTGCAGTTCTCTGTCTGTAAAGCGTGGCGCGATTGTTCTCTCAAGATGAGCAAGATGCTCAAGATGCTCAAGGTGCTCAAGTAATTAATTGAGCATCTTGCCTCTCTCACCGGATGGTACTCATCCTGCGGGGGGGAAACGTCCGTCACTAGCCGCCAGGTTCTCCGTCTTTGGAGCTACGAACCGCGATGTTGTCCAAAGCCGCTGCCGGGTGGGTGCGAAAAAAAGTGTGCGCCATAAGCGCCTTATGCGCCATAAGCCCCTTTTTGTACTCAAAAGGAAGGGGAGAACTGCTTTTCGCTCCATTCAGAATAGGGCCCGGCCGCTTGCCGGACAGGTTGTGGTGTCAGTTGTCAAAGACCTGCTAAGAGGACGCCTGGGCGCCTTCCTGCTCACCCCAAACAGTTGCTCACTGTGCGGCCCTCCGGCGCGGTAGGCGGATGGCGGATGGGATTTGCTCGACGATATAGATCCTGATTGCGAGCATTTAGTGTCGCGGGGGTTCAAATATGTTTTGGGTATGGCAGTGCGAGAGAGAGGCGGCAACCCGGGTTCGGAAAAGGCTGGGCTAGAATCCCGGCGTTCTCCGCAAGCCAAGCGCGATGGCAAAGCTATCGCTATGACGTGCAGTCGAATAGCCTGTCCTGAGCGACTGTGACTTTTCGATCTTTGTCATTCCACATACTCAACCAGTCAGATCCCAAGCTCCCGTAAAGCCGTCCATCCCGAGGCGAACCCGGATTTCCTGCCACGCTGTGCTGGAAACGACCACGTGTGCGGCTTTCAGTAAAGAAAGCCGCGGGAAGTTCGTCGACGCCAACAATGCCGACAGTCGACTGATTTCGCGCTAGATTCGGATGACAAGCCGAACAGTATCGTATAATTTCGCAGTATGTTGCTCTCACCCCGCGAAGCCGCGCAGCGCTTGGGGATTTCTTACCCCACCATCAAACAATGGCTGTATCGCGGAAAGTTGAAGGCGGTCAAAACCCCCGGCGGCCACTACCGTATTCCAGAAGCCGAATTGGACAGCCTGCTGCACCAGGCGAAACGCCCTGAGACCCCGAAACGGGAGATGCTGCGCTCACTCAGTGGACGGAACCAACTCACTGGACGGATTGTGGAACTGAAAATCGAAGGTTTGCTGGCGCAGGTCAAGCTTTCAATCGGTGGGCAGATCATCACGTCCATCATTACTGCGGAGGCGGCGCGGGAGATGCGGCTGCAGGTGGGAGAAACAGCAGCAGCGCTGATCAAATCGACCGAAGTGATGGTGCTGCGTGTTTAAACGCGGCTGGGTTTTCATCTTTACAGCTGCCACCATCCTTGTTTCCCTCCACGCGATCGCGCAGGAGCGCGGCACTTTGAAGATAGCGGCCGCCGCGGATTTACAGCCGGTCTTGCCCGCGCTCATCGAGGAGTTTGAACATCAATCTCACAAGAAGGTCGAGGCTTCTTACGCATCCTCGGCCACATTGGCTGCGCAGATTTTGAACGGTGCCCCATTCGGACTTTTCCTGTCGGCGGACCTGTCGTTTCCCAAAAAAGTGGTCGCGGCCGGCTTGGCAGACAGCACCGAGCCGATAGCTTATGCCCGAGGAACCCTGGTGCTATGGGCGCGGAACGATTCCCCTGTGCAGCCGCTTAGCCTCGACACTCTGCGTAGCCCGGCTCTGCGCACCATCGCGGTGGCAAATGCCGAACATGCGCCCTACGGCCGTGCCGCCAAGGCTGCTCTCGAAAAGCTTGGACTCGCCAGCTGCGTTGAAGGACAAGCTGGTGGTCGCCGAAAACATCGCACAGACAGCCCAATACGCTGACTCGGGAAACGCGGATGCCGGCCTCATTTCGCTCACCTCCGCGCTGACACCGCGCCTCAGCGCAGACGGGAAATATGTGGTGATGCCCGAGGACTCCTATCCCCCGCTGCTCCAGGGCGCGGTCGTCATCAAGCAAGCATCCGGTGCGGAGGAGGCCCATGAGTTCCTGGCTTTCCTGCTCTCACCTCCGATCAAAGAGCAACTAGCTGAGCGCGGATTGAAAGCGCCTTAGAGCAACTTCTCGTATGGACCAGCAAGCTATCCTTCTCACCTTTCGCCTGGCCGGCTTGACCACTCTGATCCTGCTCGCGATTTCGATTCCCCTCGGCTATTGGCTGGCCTACAGCGGGGCGCGCTGGAAAGCGCTGGTGGAGGCCGCGGTGGCGCTGCCGCTGGTGTTGCCGCCTACCGTGCTCGGTTTTTACTTATTGGTGCTGATGGCTCCGCGGACTGCAGCGGGCAGAGCGGTGTCGGCAATCTTTGGTCATCCGCTGGCGTTTTCCTTCGCCGGATTGGTGGTCGGGTCCGTTCTCTTCAGCCTGCCCTTCGCCGTGCAGCCCGTGACCGCCGGCTTCCGCTCGATTGATCGGGAGATCCTGGAGGCAGCAGAGCTGCTTTCGCGTAGCCGCGGCAGAATTCTGACGCGCGTTTTACTGCCGTTGATCCGTCCTTTCCTGTTGACCGCCGCAGTGCTGGCCTTTACCCACACCGTGGGTGAGTTTGGGGTGGTGCTGATGATTGGCGGCGACATTCCCGGCGTGACGCGGACGCTTTCTATTTCCATTTACGATCAGGTTCAGGACTTTGCTTATACGCAGGCCAACCACACGGCCCTGCTGCTGTTGAGCCTCTCCTTTCTGGCGCTGTTGATCATCTACGGGCGCCGGGGGAGAGCCGGTGTCTGACTATTTGCACGTCGATGTGGAGCACGGGCTAGGCGAGTTGTCGCTGCGGGTTTCGTGCGCTTTGTCGGCGCCCTGGACTGTGCTTTTCGGTCCATCGGGTGCGGGAAAGACTTCCCTGCTGCGCGTGATTGCCGGCTTGACCCGACCGGACGGTGGCAAGCTGGTCCTGGACGGACGCGCATTGGTCGACACGGAGAAACGAGCGTGGGTGCCCCCCGGCCAACGTGCTATCGGGTTTGTTACCCAGCGGCCCACACTCTTTCCCCACATGAATGTAACGGCTAATGTTTCCTTTGGTCTTTCCGGACTCAATGGCCCGTCACGCAAAGCACGCGTGGAGGAGATGCTCGAACTCTTTCAGGCCAGCCAACTTGCCAAGCGGATGCCTCGGGATCTTTCCGGCGGCGAAAAGCAGAGGGTGGCGCTGGCTCGTGCCCTGGCTCCCGGACCGCGCCTTTTGCTGCTGGATGAGCCCTTTACCGGCATGGACGCGGATCTGAAGGTTGCGATTCTTCAGCAACTGACTACCTGGTTGGCTGAGCGGCAGGTACCCGCGCTCTATGTCTCGCATGATGTGGCGGAAGCTTTCCAGACAGCAGCGGATGTCGTGGTGATCGATCACGGGCAGATCCAGGCTCATGGCCCAGCGCAAGTGGTGCTGGCTGGCCGGCGGGAGCAACTTCTGCGGCAGCTTGGCAAAGGGACGGACTGATTGCGTCGCATGCCCACTCAAAGACATGTCTCTACGAAACTTCCACGGAACTAAAGATCGGCTTCGTTCTTATTCACACAACCCCAGGTCTCAAAAGCGAGACCTGGGGCACCCATCCGCTGTTAACGACGGCGTTGAGGTCCTGGTAAGCTTCACGCCAGCCAGACCGGCTCCGGCTCCAGGCGAATGCCAAAGCGTGAGGCGATGGTGCCGGTGACCTTGTCGCGCAGGGCCACGACCTCGGCTGCGCTGGCGCCCCCGCGGTTGATCAGCGCAAGCGTGTGACGGCTGGAGATTCCCGCGTTGCCGATCGCATAGCCTTTTGGGAAGCCGGCCCGTTCGATCAGCCAGGCTGCAGAGAGCTTCACTTCGCCCTTGCTGGGCTGGATAGGCGGGAATGCTTTTCTTTTCGACCCCAAGTTCCTGAGACAGTGAATCGAGTACCGTTACCGGGACGATCGGGTTCTTGAAGAAGCTGCCGGCACTGCGGCAGTCTGCGTCTCCAGGGACCAGCAGCATGCCCTTCTGCGCCCGGATGGAGCGCACCGCGTCGCGCACTTCTTCCAGCGGTGGGAGGCGCGCCGTTGCTGCGCGGCGAAGTAGCGAGCCAGGTCGGCGTAGACGATGCTGGCGGGCGCATCCTTGGCGCAGGGCGTAATCGACTCGGCTGACGATGTAGCGTTCCCGCTGGGTGCTGTTGAAGATGCTGCGGCGATAGGAAAATCCGCAGTCTGTGGCGGGTAAGTCTATGAATTGCATGGTTTTCCGGTCGAACGCCCGTACCGTTACGATGGTTTGCGAGACTTCTTGCCCGTAAGCGCCCACGTTCTGCACCGGGGTGCCGCCCACCGTTCCGGGGATACCGGAGAGGCACTCGACCCCTGCGGCGTTCGCCTTCACAGCGTAGGCGACAAGGCCATCCCAGTCTTCTCCGGCAGCCGCGGAGACACAGAATTGGCCGTCCTCCTCCTGGGTCGACGCAATGCCGCGTAAGGCAATGCGCAGGACGAGACCAGGGAACCCCGCGTCGGAGACCAGCAGGTTGCTGCCACCTCCCAGGATGAAAAGCGGTAACTGGTGCTCGCCGGCAAAGCGACGCCGGCCACGATATCGTCTTCGCTGGCCGCTTCCGCAAACCAGCGGGCGGGGCCGCCAATCTGAAAGGTGGTGTAGGGGGCCAGCGGTACTTGCTCAAGGAACTCCATTTGCCATCAAGGTATATCAGGAGCGGTGCGCAGGCATATGCACTAGCGGAACCGGTGTCGAGTCTTTACAATCAGAAAAAGCGTTCCAAGGAGCAAGCATGTACCCCGAAATTATGGTTATCCCGATGCGCGAAGAGCTTACCCGCGCAGGCATCAAAGAAGCGCGGACCGCTGAAGAAGTCGACGCAGCCTTGGCCAAGCCAGGCACCACGATGCTGGTGGTGAACTCGATCTGTGGCTGCGCCGCCGGCAAGATGCGCCCCGGGGTCCGGATGGCGTTCCAGAACAAGAACCTTCCTGACCAGTCGATTACTGTATTCGCAGGCCAGGATCGGGAAGCCACCGAGCGTGCCCGTTCGTACTTTGAGGGTCATCCTCCGACGTCGCCGGCGATCGCTATTCTCCGCGACGGCAAGCTGGTGTACCTGATGCAGCGTTCGGCCATCGAAACCGCGACAGCGCCCATGATCGCCCAGGAACTGACACGGGCGATGAATGAGCTCTGCTCGAAGACAACTGCATAGTTAAGAAATATTTAGAGGTTTCGCGGACAGGGGCCGTGCTGGGCAAGCAGTTCGTCTATGCCGGCGCCGGCCCCAGCCGCCTTGGATCGCCAGGATTCCTGCACCGTAGGATGCGGTTCGGGATGGGCTCTGTCAATCTGTTCCTGGTAGACAAAGGTAATGATCCGGTCCTCCGGTTCGTCACGCCAGACGTTCCCTTCCCCGTCGCGGCGGCTTGATCCGGAAACCCAACCACTGGGCGTCAGGTGCCATTCGGTCCACTGCCGGCTGATGGCCATACTCTCTCTCCAACCTTGTAATACCTACAATGACGATTTAGGGTAACAGGACGAAAGGCCGGACTGTATCTATATGACGACGACCGAAGAAGCTGCGTCTCCTCGCCGTAAGCGATCGCTGATTAAAGGGTTTGTTGCTGGAGCCATCGGGGGGTTGGTGGGAGCGGCTGCAAAGGCCGCGGGTGAAGCAGTGTATCCTCCTCGGACCCTGGGACAGATACCCGCGCCGGCCGTGTTGGTGAACCGAATGGTCGACCAGCCCCTGACCGAGAAGCAGGAGGAGGTTTCGGTGCAGGCCATTCACTGGGGATTTGGAGCTCTGGTGGGTGGTGTTTATGGTGCTTTGGCTGAGTATCAGCCCGCAGTCACGGGCCGGCTTGGGGCGAACTTTGGCTTGACGTTATGCGGGATCACACATGCGTCCGCATTGCCCTTGATGGGGTTGACGGAAAGCCCTGAGAATCAGCCCGCGCGTGAGCATGCCAGTGAATTGGTGACGCATGCCATTTATGGCGTGACGACTGAGTTGGTTCGCCGGGTGGCGCGGAAGGTTATTTAGCGGTTCTCTGCGGGGTCGAGTGATTCGAAAGAGCGTCCTGGGCTAAATCGAGTCCCGCAGGGACGGCTGAAGATTATCCACGATGGGTCCGCGGAACTGCAGATCCCTCGGCTTTGCTCCTAATGACATCGGAGCCTGGCGGGAAGGGCATTGCCCACTCAAGCCAAAAGAAGGCTTGAATGGGCCACCCTCAGCATTGATGGCGGCGTAAGGAGTGTTGTCATTTCGCTCTCGACTTGCCGCAGGCAAGTCAGCCACTCGGGATGACAAATAGGAGAGGGCAAGCGTTCCACAAGATTCGTTGCTGGACCGGGACGGCTCGTAAGTTACTTAACCCTTGAGAGAGTTGGGCTCCCTCAAGGGTTAAGCCATTAGGCGATGCGGTCGATCTGTTCGCCGGGCAGCGCTTGTTCTGCCTTCCGGGTGCTGATCAACACTGAAGAATGACGAAGGCCTGCATACACGAGCGCCGCCAACACTGCGCCCACGAATGGCGCGACGATAAACAACCATAACTGTTGCAGGGCCCAGCCGCCGACAAAGATAGCCGGACCGATGCTCCGTGCGGGGTTGACGGAGGTGTTAGTGATGGGAATCCCCACCAGGTGAATCAGGGTCAGGACCAGGCCGATGGCCAGGCCGGCGAAGCCGACTGGAGCGGTGATGTCCGTTGCCCCCAGCACGGTGATTACGAGAAACATGGTGAGGATCGTCTCAGCGACGAAGCCCGCAGCCATGGAGTAATGGTCCGGAGAGTGCAGGCCGTAACCGTCTGCTCCAAGGCCGCTTGCGGAAGCACTATAGCCACCCGGAAGGCCGTTCGCGATGAATAAGATGACTGCCGCGGCGATCACCGCGCCGATGACTTGCGCCACCATGTAAGCGGCGGCATCCCGCGCGTTGATCTTTTTGGCTAGAAAGACACCTAAGGTGACCGCTGGATTTACGTGACAACCGGAAATAGGCCCGATGGTGTAAACCATGGCGAGAAGTGAAAGGCCGAAGGCCAGGGATATGCCCGCGAACCCGATGTGACTCCCCGCGAGCACCGCACTGCCGACGCCCCCGAAAACCAGGACGAACGTACCGACCAGCTCCGCAAAGTATTTATTCATGGACGCCTCCTCTTAGGCCAGAGAAGTATACGGCCATTTGCTCATTTCTTAGTGCGAATATTCGTGGCAGGGCTTAGTTAGCGGCTGCGACCAGTGGTTTCTGCCGGGCTCATCGCTTGTACTTTGCTGTGTTTGATGCTGTAAGTGAAATAGATTCCCAGGCCTATGACCAGCCAGACGATAAGTACCTCCCAGGTAAGGAGAGGTAACTTGATCATGAGATAGAACGCGCTGCACATGCCGAGGATGGGAACGAGCGGGACCAGCGGCGTCCTGAAGGGCCGCTCCATATCCGGGTGCCGGCGGCGCAGGATCCACACTCCGGCGCACACGATGGTGAAGGCGAGCAGCGTTCCCATATTCACCAGAGCGGCCAGCTTATCGATCGGGAGAAGCGCGGGTAGGAAAGCAACGATCGTACCGACGACGATGTTGGAGATCCACGGAGTACGGAACTTGGGATGGACTGCCGAGGCCCACTTCCACAGTAGCCCGTCCTTCGACATGGAATAGAAGACGCGCGACTGGCCAAGCAACATCACCAGCATGACGGTTCCCAGGCCGAAGACGGCGCCGATCTTGACCAGCAGGCTGCCCCAGGAGACGCCGGTGACGTCGATGCCGACAGCCACGGGATCGCTTACGTCGAGGCTGCGGTAGTTCACTAATCCTGTAAGCACGGTGGAAACCAGGATATACAGGATGGTGCAAACGACCAGCGAGCCGAGAATACCGATGGGCATATCGCGCTGCGGATTACGCGCCTCCTGCGCCGCGGTCGAGACGGCGTCGAAACCAATGTAGGCGAAGAAGACAGAGGCCGCTCCGGCTGTGATGCCGCCGAAACCGAACTTGCCTGGCCCTTCTGCTGGAGGAATAAAGGGATGCCAGTTCACCCTGGTGAGTTCAGGATGGTGCAGGAGATAAGCTCCGCCCAGCACCAGGAAGATCCCGACAATTGTAAGTTTCACGATCACAATCGCGGAGTTGAGGTTGGCAGACTCTTTAATACCGATTACCAGGACGGCGGTGACTACCAGGATGGCTAAGAATGCGACCAGATTGAATAGACCGGTCACGTGGGGCAGGGCGGCGGCGTTGACCGTGGAAGGAAGAGACGCCGCGGGCAGCCATCGGTCGTTGTAGGAATAGAGTACGTTGCCGTAGGTCGTGGTGAACTGGGGAGGAAGATGCATGTGCAGCTGCTCCAGCAGGCTGACGAAGTATCCCGACCAGCCGGAGGCCACGGTAGCAGCGCCGAACGCGTACTCGAGCACCAGGTCCCAACCGATAATCCAGGCGACCAGCTCGCCCAGCGTGGCGTAGCCATAGGTATAGGCGGAGCCGGCAATGGGGATGATGGACGCGAATTCCGAATAGCAAAGCCCGGCAAAGGCGCAGGTGATACCGGCGAAGATAAAGCTGAGGGCCACGGCAGGACCCGCGTGGAGCGCGGCCGCCTGTCCCGTTAACACGAAGATCCCCGCGCCGATGATGGCGCCGATGCCGAGAGTGATGAGGTTGACCGGGCCGAGCGAGCGCCTGAGAGTGTTCTCCCCTACCTCGTAGGCCTCTTTGGTGAGAATCGAGAGGGGTTTGGTTGCCAGGAATCTAGGCATCGGGTCGGGGTGAACCTCCAGTTGGGGATAGTAGGGTTGATGGGCCGTCTTGCCGCTGGTTGTTAGATCTATACCGTTTTCCGGTTAGAGTGTCCAGCAAAGGTTAGCGGGAGCGATCATTGAAGAGCAGCCAGGAACTCCCTAACCAGATCACTCACGGAGCCGCCGGAACGTGGAATCAGATCGGAGATGACGGCTACTGAATCCGCGCCGGCCTCGATCACGGCGGCGCAGTTCGCCCGGGTGATGCCTCCGATGGCGACCAGCGGCTTATCGGTCAGAGCGCGGGCCGCGCGGACGCCATCGAGACCAATCACCGGATCGGGGTCCTGCTTGGATGCGGTGGCGAAGACGGGGCCTGATGGCTACGTAGTCCGCGGGGCTATCTGCGGCACGAACGAAGTTGATCCTCGCCGTGTGTCGACAATCCGATGAGAACTTCCGGTCCCAGCACGGCGCGAGCTTGGGCTGGAGATAGATCTTCCTGCCCGACATGGACGCCGTCGTAGCGCGCGGCGGCTACCAGCGATACCCGGTCGTTGAGGATGAGACAGCTGTCGGGGGAAGATGGTGCGCAGGAGCGCGGCTCGCTGCAGGAGCATCGTCCGTTGCCTCTTTGTCGCGGTATTGCAGAAAGCGGATGCCGGCCTGGCGCAGTTCGCGGGCGAAGCCTTCGATCGAAAGCCCGGCCCGGAGGAGCAGGCCGGCATCCAGAATGGGGTACAGGCGGGGGCAGACTACACCTCGGCAAGGAGCTGCTCGCGGCGAAGTTTCTCCCGTTCGAAGAAGCGCTCCATGAACTTGGTGTCGAAATTCCCTTCGCGGAATTCCGTGGTCTTCCAGAATGCGGCGGTGCAGCGGGATGGTGGTGTGGATGCCCTCCACCACAAACATCTCCAGCGCCCGCGACATGCGCGCCATGGCTTCCGCCCGGTCTTTGCCATGGACAATCAGCTTGGCGATCAGCGAATCGTAATAGGGAGGCACGACGCCTTCGGCGTACTGCGCGGTATCCACGCGCACGCCGTTGCCGCCAGGAACGTTGAAGGCGGTGATGCGCCCGGCGGAAGGCGTGAACTTCTCCGGATGTTCGGCATTGACCCGGCACTCGATGGCGTGGCCGCGAATGGGCATCGTCTCCGGAAGAATGCTGTTCAGGGACTTCGCCGGCGGCAATGCGCAGCTGCGCTTTCACCAGGTCGATGCCGGTCACCGCCTCGGTGACCGGATGCTCCACCTGGATGCGGGTGTTCATCTCGATGAAGTAGAGCTTGCCGTCCTCATCCATGAGGAACTCGACCGTACCCGCGTTCTGATAGCCGATGGAGGAGAGGCACCGCTTGAGGGTCTTGGCGATGTCTTCGCGAATTCTGGGCGTCACCTTGAGCGAGGGCGCCTCTTCAATCAGCTTCTGATGACGGCGCTGGATGGAGCACTCGCGCTCTCCCAGGGAGACGACGTTGCCGTGCTCGTCGGCCAGGATCTGGAACTCGATGTGCCTGGGCCGCTCAATGAATTTCTCCATGTACAGGTCGCCATTGCCGAAGGCGTTGGACGCCTCGGTGTGCGCCGCCTGGTAGAGCTGGGGCAGTTCCTCTTCCGAGCGAATGACGCGCATGCCGCGTCCGCCGCCGCCCGCCGATGCTTTGAGGATGACCGGAAAGCCAACCGACCGGGCCCATTCCAACGCCTCATCCTCATTCTGCAGCACGCCTTCGGAGCCGGGCAGGATCGGGCACCTTCGCCCTCTTCATCGCCTGGCGAGCTTTTTCCTTCTCACCCATCAGCCGCATGGCCTCGGGCGTGGGCCCGATGAACTTGATGTTCGAAGCGCGGCAAACTTCGGCGAAGTTCGCGTTCTCACTCAGCAGGCCGTAGCCGGGATGAATGGCATCGACATCGGCGATTTCCGCAGCCGAGATGACAGCGGGCACATTCAGATAGCTTTCCGCCGATCGCGGCGGGCCGATGCAGATGGCTTCATCGGCAAAGCGAACATGGAGTGAGTTGCGGTCGGCCTCGCTGTAGATGGCAACCGTGCGAATGCCGAGTTCCTTGCAGGCGCAGATGACGCGAAGGGCGATTTCGCCGCGGTTGGCGATGAGCAGTTTGCGAAACATAGGTTCCAATCGGGGCCTGACCTCTGAATACAGTTGCTGTGACGGTTATGCCGGAGAAAGATCTAATGCAGCCGCAGAGCGAAAAGGGGCTGGCCGTATTCGACCGGCTGGCCATTGGTGACCAGGCGCTTGACCACTTCGCCGGCGGCGTCCGATTCGATCTCGTTCATCAGCTTCATGGCTTCGACAATGCACAGCACCTGGCCGTTTTCGACCTGGTCCCCAATCTTGACGAAGGCAGCCGCGCCCGGCGAAGACGATTCGTAGAACGTACCCACGATCGGCGACTTGACGATGTGCAGCTTTTCTTCCTCGACGGGCGCCGGCGGAGGCTCCGCCGCAGCGGCGGCCCCGGCAGAAGCTACGGCGTGGATGCCTTGCGAGACAGCCGGCGCGCGTATGTCCTGACGGCGACAGCAGTTGTCCGAGACGGGCGATATCGAGAGCTGAAGCAGGATGCGCCTGCGCCGGCTGGCCGAACTTCAGACGGACTTTGAAGTCGCCGCGTTCGAACTCGAACTCGCCGATATCGTTTTCTTTCAGGAACTCGATCAGTTCCTTTAACTCTTTCATTTCATCAGGCGTCATGAATCTCTCGTCTGCATCAGAGTTGCGTCCAACCGGTGGACGCAGGGGTCAATACCTGCCCACCCTCCCGGGTAACGACAACCATATCTTCAATGCGTACTCCAAAATGACCTGCAAGGTAGACGCCGGGTTCGATGGTGACGACCATCCCCGGCAAAAGGGACTGCGACTGGTCCGCGGCAATGCGGGGTGATTCATGAATCTCGAGCCCTACGCCATGGCCGGTGGAGTGAGTAAAGTACTCAGCCAACCCAGCCTTGCGAAGGACGCTGCGCGCTGCTTCGTCTACGTCACCACAGGAGACTCCTGGCTTGACCGCCTTGACGGCCGCCTGCTGCGCCTCCAGCACAGAATCATACGTGAAGCGCTCCCTGCGTGTTGGCTTTCCCAGGAATACGGTGCGCGTCATGTCTGAGCAATAACCATTGAGAATAACACCGAAGTCTAGAGTTAAGAAGCCTTTACGGGGTAACCGCTGGGAGGTGGCGCGGCCATGCGGCAGGGCCGAACGGGGACCACTGGCGACAATGGTTTCGAAGGACATGCCCTCGGCTCCCTGCGCCCGGGCACTGTGCTCGAGCAAGGCGGCCACTGCCGTTTCCGGCATCCCGGGCTGGAGTTGGGGCAGGAGCTCATGGAACAGGTCGACACCCAGAAGGGCCGCCTGTTTCATCAGCCTGAGCTCCTCTTCATCCTTTACCAGGCGAAGGTCACGGACGAGGGGTTGGGCGAGTGGCTGGAAAAATCCTCTTCTTCCTGACGGCAGGGCTTTGCGGTAATGCTCCAGGTCGGCAACCGTGGTCGTTTCGGGATCGAAGGAACATCGGCGAACCCCGCTGCCGGCCAGCCAGCGGCACGCCTCATCGCCGGCGGACTTGGCGGCGATCACCACCCGGGCTGCCTGGGTTTCCTGCCTGGCCTGGGCGATGTAGCGGCCGTCGGTAAACATGACAGCACGGTTGGCAGTGATGGCGAGGAAGGCATTGGACCCGGTAAAGCCGCACAGGTAGCGCACGTCGGGCAGATGCGTGACCAGCAAGCTTGCGATTCCCTGTTGCTTCATTTGCCGGCGCAAGCGGCGCAGCCTGGATGCGTGATTCATCTGCTCAGGTATACCAGATGTTTGCCGCAGCTCACTGTAGCCAGTACACTTAGGGTGCAGGGAAAGGCAAGTAAATCCTCATGCTCGTGGTCATGAAACCGCAGGCGACGGCAGAAGAAATTCAGGCCGTCTGCGAACAGATTCAAGCAATGGGCTTTCGCGCCCACCCCATGCCCGGGGCACAGCGTACGGCCATCGGCATCACCGGAAATAGTGGCGCTGTCGATCAGGGCGATCTCGAAGAATTATCCGGCGTCGCGGAAGTGATCCGGGTTTCCAAACCCTACAAGCTGGTCAGCCGCGATGTGAAGCAAGAGGATACGGTCATCCGTTTCCCCGGAACCAATGCAGCCATTGGCGGACGGGAACTGGCGGTGATTGGCGGACCGTGCTCGATCGAATCCCGGGAGCAGGCGTTTGCGGTGGCCGAGCAAGTCGCACGTGCAGGAGCGCAGTTTTTTCGCGGAGGCGCTTATAAGCCACGCACTTCCCCCTATGCCTTTCAAGGAATGGGTGAAGATGGGCTGAAGATCATGGCCGAAATCCGGGACAGGTTCGGACTGCGCATCGTGACCGAGGCGCTGGACAACGAGAGTCTCGACCTGGTGGCGGAGTATGCCGATGTGATCCAAATCGGGGCGCGGAACATGCAGAATTTTTCACTGCTGAAGCGCGCCGGGCGGACCCGCAAGCCGGTCATGGTGAAGCGCGGGATGTCGGCGACCCTGGATGAGCTGCTGATGGCTGCCGAGTACGTGATGAGCGAGGGCAACTACCAGGTGATCCTGTGCGAGCGCGGTGTGCGCACCTTCGCCGATCACACGCGCAATACCCTGGACCTGAGTATCGTGCCCGCGGCGCAGCGGCTGAGCCATCTGCCCATCATCGTGGATCCCAGCCATGGCACGGGTAAGCGCAACATGGTTTTGCCGCTGGCGCGCGCAGCAGCGGCGGTCGGGGCCGACGGGCTGATGATCGAAGTGCACCACCAGCCGGATAAGGCGCTCTCCGATGGAGCCCAATCCATCTACCCTGAGCAGTTTGTGGAACTCATGGATGAGGTTTCGCTGGTCGCCGGTGCGGTGCATCGCTCGGTGCCCCGCGGAATACGATTGCCGAGCCCGCCTCTGCCGCGAGCGTATAGAGACTTAGTGCGAAGCCTGTTTAGCCGCTGCCTGCCCTGGCTGGCCCTGATCCTGTTGGGTGCGGTGGGCTGCCGGCAGAGCGATTTCCCCAACTACCCGGCGAATTATCGCGAGTACGCCTACATCAGCAATGGCGGCAGCAATACCGTCACGGTGCTCGACGTGGTGAACATGCGCCAGGACCGGGTGATCGCGGTTGGCGCCAACCCTTCCGGCCTGGCGGTGAACCCGCACCGGAATGAAGTGTACGTAGTGAATTCCGGCAGTGGCACCGTCACGGTGATCAATGCGGAGACCAACACCGTCGCTGCGACCATTCGTGTTCAACAGCAACCCTACTCGATCGACGTGGATGCGCAGGGCGACCGCGCGTATGTGGCCAACTCCAAGTCCAACAATGTATCGGTGCTGGACCTTGCTGGCCGCCGGGAGATTGGAGTGATTGGCGCCGGCGAAGCGCCCGGGATGGCGCGGATTGCCAACGACGGAAAGACGCTGGTGATCACCAACCGTGCGAGCGGCAGCGTCAGCATCGCGGATGTGCAGTCGTTCAAAGTAAGAAGCAGCTTCGATCATTGCCCGGGAGCGACGGATGCCATCATCCTGCCCGACTCCTCCAAGGCTTTCATCACCTGCTCCGGAGGGCACCAGATCATGGTGATTGGGCTGGCGCACCCAGCGGGCAGCGATCCCACGCCGGCCGACGTTCTGCTCGCTTTTCTCGATGTAGGCAAGACACCGGTCCACATTGCGCTCAAGCCGGATGGCGGGGAGGCGTTCGTCTCTAATTACGACAGCGACACGATTTCCGAGCTCGCGACGTCTTCGAATGAAGTGGGCGGCGCGTATCTGGTGGGCGCGCATCCGGTACGCGGGCTGGTGAGCGCGGACAACTCTCTGCTGTATGTGAGCGATTTCGGAGCTGGACGAGTGGGCATTTACAGCATTGACGACGGCAAGTTGATTCCTCCGGGGGTGAAAGTGGGGGAGGGTCCGGATGCGATGGCGTTTTCTGCTTCCGGGCATTTTCTGCTGGTGGTGGATTCGCAGTCAGGGGATATTGCGGTGGTGCGTACGGCGAATCCTGCTTCCCTGCTCACGCTTTTCCCCGCCGGACGATCGCCCAATGCCATTGTGGTGAAGGCATTTTTGGTCCGGTAGCCGGATTATATAAAAAGTTAAACGTGAAGATTCGCGGTATCCCACATCTCGCGAAAAACGAGCGAGATATGGGGCACTCGGCCTTTGTTGAGGAAAGGCGATGAGGTGCACGGAACCCACGAACTTCACAGGAAATCGGGAATATGGCGTTGGTCGACGGGTTTTGACTGCTTTGGGATAGAATCACCCACCAACCTTCGTCCGCAATGACGGCTGAAGATTCGGGACTGATTTCTCGGGCCGATCATCTGTTCGCGGTGATGTTATCGCTTGAACGTTTAGATTACGATGCTGCTTTTCCTAGCTTGGCGCGTTCCTGATCGGCCAGGTAGGCGAGGCGCAGGGCGTGGCGGGAGGCCGAGTAGTGGGCTCCCGCGAGCAACAGCAGGCCGGTGACGAAGGCCCACAGCATCAGGCTCACGGAGACGGAGAAGGGACCGTAGACCGAATGAAGGTCCATCCAGGGGAGGGCCGCGATGTAGAGCATCTTGGCCAATTCCCAGGAGAGCCCGATCACGATAGCCGTCGGCAGCACAGCACGGACAGGCAACTTGCGGTTGGGAAGAATCCAATAGATGAGGAAGAAGAACAGGACACTGGCGAAGGCCGCGGAGATCTGCAACAGCCAGTGCGAGACAAAGACGAACACGACATTATTGGTGTGGCCGAAGAAGAGGAATCGCAAAACCGATCGTTGCGCCGCTGTCGACGGCGACGCTCAGCAAGGCCATGGTGCCAATCGCTGGCGGCCAGCCCAAGCGAGACGAGCTGATTCATAAGATAGGAGCGGTTCCTGGTGACACCCCAGACCCGGTTCAAGGCCACTTCCAGCGGCAGGAAGACGCCGGTCGACGAGATGAGCAACATCACCACCGAGGCAAGCTGCACGCCGCTGCGGGCATGGGCCACGATTTCCATATTCTTGGTGACGAATTGCTGCCCGGTGGGCAGGAAGTAGCGGATCATGTCGGCGATCGCGCTCTCCATGGCGTGCGAATGGAAGACCAGGCGCGCAATGGTGAACATCATCACGATGAACGGAAAGAGGGACAGGATGGTGTTGGCGGCGACGCTGAAGGCGTAGGTATGCACTTCGGTCTGCGCCATGTATCGCATCAGACTCCAAATCTCCTCTCCCAGGCCGGCGTTGCCGGCGAGTCTTGCCGGCGGCTTTGGTTGCGGCGGGAAGGCCAACGAGTGCTCTCTTCTTCGGGCGTCGCCGCGATGCGGGGGATCGGACACGCTGGGCGTCATAAGCCACTCATGCTAGCAGTCTGAGTAGCCGACTCGAAATGACCCGCAGGATCCAGCACACTACAACCTTGATACCGTTTCATCGAATGCCGGTCGCCGTCTTATGGTTCCGGCAGGCAAATTTCTCTTGCACTCAATTCCAATTCCTGCCATAACATCATCAAGCTCGAACAAAAGTTCATGGTTCGAAACGCTCGGAAGGCCAATTGGTGTAATTGTTTCATCCCTCAAAGCATTCCAGATGAACGCGATTTGCCGTAGAAAGATAGCGGCGGCTCGAGGTGTCTCTCCGGATGCTGGAGATGGTTAATCAAGACGGAAAGGGAGTTCGCTTGAAGGAAAATGGCGTGGTCAAGTGGTTCAACGGAGCCAAGGGATACGGGTTTATCCAACGTTCCACTGGTGAGGATGTCTTCGTACACTTCTCCGCTATTCAGGAGAACGGATATAAGACCCTGAACGAGGGCGATGCGGTGGAGTTCGAATGCCAGCAAGGACCCAAAGGACTCAACGCCGCGAACGTATACGCAGCGCCTGAAATTGGATCAGATGCGGTCGCCGGCGTTCGTCTCTGCAATGGCGAGGCGAGCCAGGGCCCATCGTGCTGCGTCGGCGAGCACCGGATCCTCGGCGGCGGCCCACTCCTGGAGCTTGGGCACATAGCCGGCAAGGCCGCTGTTCCCCATGGCGATCGCCACATTGCGCAACAGGCCACGCAGCTTGGTGCGTTGCAAAGGAGATTGCCGGAACCAGCCGGCGAAAGCTCTCCGCATCCAGTTCTGCAAGCCAGGCGAGGGCCGGGTTCACTAGCTCCGGGCGGACCGCCAGCTCGGGATCTGTGCTCAGCGGGCGCCCGGCGATTCCAGGGGCACACATCCTGACAGATGTCGCAACCGAAGACCTGGCGTCCCATCTGCGAACGCAACGGCTCGGGAATGGGTCCGCGCTTTTCAATCGTCAGGTAGGCGATGCACAGGCTCGCATCCATTTGGTAGGGCGCGATCAGAGCGCCGGTGGGGCAGGCGTCGATGCAGCGGGTGCAGCTTCCGCAGCGGTCTTCCGGTAACGTCACTGTGCGGACAGCGGGCAGCTCGATGCCGGTAAGTATCACGCCCAGAAAAAGCCATGAACCTAACTGCTGGTCAAGGATGCAGGTGTTCTTGCCGATCCATCCGATTCCCGCGTACAGGGCATACACCCGTTCCACGAGCGGGCCCGTATCCACGTAGCAGCGGGATGGAAATGGGCCGAGCGCCAGCTTGCAACCTCTGCTCCAGCTTCTTGAGCCGGGCCAGGAGGACATCGTGGTAGTCGCTCGGCCGCGACGGGCCTGAGAAGAATCGGACCGGTAGCCAGTCCAGGCGTAGCGGGCGATCCAGGCGCTCTCTGCCGAGGCTGGGTCGGTGGACCTGGGTGCATCCGCGTTGTAGTTCGCGGCACAGACGATGACGGACCGGGCCCACGGAACAGCAATCCGCAGCGAGGAACGCAGCAGGCGGTTGTCTTCATCGCGGCGCTTCAGGTATTCCATCTCACCGGCATGGCCGCGCTCGATCCACTGCTCGAAGTAGGTTTCGAACTCGGCCAGCTCGGGCTCCCCAGGCTGTGGAACCGGACGCAATGCCTGCCTTGGAAAAACCGGCTTCCTGAGCCAGCGCGACGATCTGGTCATGAATGGCGGTTTCTGGCATGAAGCTACATTCTAGTGTTAACTCGGCGATGTTGGCGGCCAGGGATTCGATGATGGCGATGTTCTGGAGGAGATGTGGGGGCAGCCCGTGGCGTTCCGCCAGATATTCCGGGGTGTTGTAGGAGACCCAGACTTTGTCCTGCTCATCCTGCCAGATCAGAATCTTGAGCGGCAGGTCGATGGCGACGCTCGGCGCGGCGAGCATCAGGGGGGTGCCCCCCTTGGGGTTGCCGAAGATGAGGAGCTTGGTTGGAGGCATTTTCATTCCTAACTTGGCGGCTTCGCCGCTGTGATCGACCAGCGCGAAGACGGTAATTCCCTTCGCTTCAAGGATATTCTTCAGCTTGCCCAGGGTTTCGTCGACCGAATGTTTGCTGGGCTTGTTGACGATTCCGTTGTTAGCCATGATTTTCTCCTCAGTTGTCGCCTGGTGTCAGATGTAACGTGCTTAGGATAAGTCTCATCCAGTGGTGTGAGTGGAACCTGGGGAGTTGGGATTGCGTATCTCTTATAGGGCTTAGGTGGCCCTTACGGGGTAAGGATCGATGATCAAGCTTTTGCTGTGGTGTATTCTCTTTCTTCTTTGCTGGCCGCTGGCGTTGCTGGCGCTGGTGCTGTATCCGCTGGTGTGGTTGATTCTGTTGCCGTTTCGTTTGGCTGGGATTGCTGTGCACGGGGCGCTGGAGTTGGTGGTCGCGCTGATCACGCTGCCCGCGCGGTTGATTCGGGCGATTTAGGAGGATGCAGGAAACATTTCCAGTAAGGGTCCGCGGAACTGCAGATCCACTCGCTTCGCTCGGGATGACTCAGGGTTGGGCGTAGTAGCCGGTGCGGGTGCGTGCGGTTAGGCCCGGTTTAGCCACCTGAACGATCAGGTTGTGGTATTCATCGCGATGATCGGCCTGGGCTGGAACGAAGGACAATTCGTAGTAGGCCTCGGTGTCTGCGATGCATTTCTGCAGGAGTGAGGCTACGTCGTTATCGGCGGCGAGGGCCAATCCACCGCTCTGAATAGCCAGGACCTGCAGGCTCAGGTCTCCGACCTGGACCTGGTTCTGCTTGCTCACACCTTTCAGGAAACCCTGATAGTAGAATTCGCGGCCAACTCCTTCGCCGGAGCCCAGCGGATTTACGCTGTACAGCGTTATCCGCGCCTCCCGAAGCTGGGTAGATAGGCCAACGACGGTGTTGAAAATCTGATTCTGTTCCTGGTAGGTAAGGTCGATGCGGGGACCGGAAAGGATGGGCCATCCCGGAGAGACCCAGAAGATCATCTTGCGTCCGGGAAGTTTGGCCACTCGCTCGAGAATCTCGCGAAGAGCCGTCATGGAGAGATTGAAGCGGTCGTTCGCCTCAAATTGCGAAGAGCGACGGATGTCGCGGAGCCCGATGTCGTAGTGGTCAAAGGATTCGGCGAGCCCGTTGCCGTCGGTGGAGAAACCTTCTTCGATCTGGGTTCCCTTGTCCGTGAAGAAGGCCAGGGTGATCGGCTGGGCCAGACGGCCACCGTTAGCGCGTAGAAACCTGTCGATCTGTCCGCGCTCGTACGCGAGGATTTGGTACCCAGTGTTCACGGCGTCGATCACCAGGATGATGTGGACGGGGTCATGGCTGCCGTCACGGGCCTGGAAGGACGTGATGTGCCGGGGAGCCTTGTTGTCAAACAGGGTGAAGTCCTGCTGCTGGAGCCCACCCACCGCTGGGCCGGACTTCGGCGTGACGACAACGTCGAGATCGATTCTGGATGCAGGGGCTGAAGCCGGCTGCTTGTTCTGCTGAGCGAAAAATACTGCGGTGCCTAGCACCGGAACCAACAATAAGAACCCGATGCGCGTGCGGATGGACATGACTTCCCTTCCTGAGACCTACAAGCTAAGACGCAGGGAATGTCTCCGAGAGTTTCGGGCGGGAACAATTCAATATTCAGCGCATCGCAGGGGTCAGCTCCCGCCGGTGAGTACAGGAATTTCCTCCAACTCGTCTTCCTCCGCGAGGAACCCGGCGGCGAGCGGCGGATCTTCAGGACCTTCCACATCCCTGAGGCTTCGCTGTATGGCCCTGGTGCGGGTCTCGGCGGTATCGATCGTGTTTTGCGCCTCGCCCAGCTTTTTCTTGACCAAGGCCAGGACGCCGGCGTACTTGCCGAATTCGGTTTTTACCGAGCCCAGCGTCTCCCAAACTTCGCTCGATCGGCGTTCGATGGCCAGAGTGCGGAAACCCATCTGGAGAGCACTCAGGATGGCGGCAACGGTGCTGGGTCCAGCCAGCACGACGCGGTACTCGCGTTGGATAGAGTCAGCCAGGCCCGGGTAGCGCATGGCTTCTGCATAGAGCGCTTCGGAGGGAAGGAACAGGATGCCGAAGTCGGTGGTCCGGGGCGGAGCAAGGTATTTGTCGGAGAGGTCCTTTGCGCTTACCCGCAACGCACCTTCCAATTGCCGTGAGGCCCGGTCCACTGCTTCCGCATCGCCGCGCTCGGAGGCGTACATCAAACGCTGGTAGTCGTCGAAGGGAAACTTCGCGTCGATGGGGAGCCAGACCGGTTCTCCCTGGCTATCACGGCCAGGTAACTTGATCGCGTATTCGACGCGTTCGTCGGGACGCGCGGTGGCCACGTTTTTGCGAAACTGATCCGGGGCCAGGATATCTTCGATGATCGCGCCCAGCTGTGTTTCTCCCCAGGTGCCGCGCACTTTGACATTGGTGAGCACTCGTTTCAGATCGCCGACCCCGTTGGCCAGCGTCTTCATTTCTCCCAAGCCGGTGTACACCTGATCCAGGCGATCACTGACCTGCTTGAAGGACGCTCCCAGCCTGGACTCGAGCGTTCCCTGCAGCTTCTCGTCGACAGTCTGGCGCATTTGCTCGAGCTTATTCTCGTTGTCGGCCTGAATGTAACGCAAGCGGGTATCCACCGTGTTTCTCATCTCGGTCAACTCGGCGCTTTGCATCTGGGAGATGCCGGTAAGGGTTGACAACACGCCATCGCCGAGGTTTTTGAACGAAGTTCCACTCTCCTCGCGCATTTGCGAGAGGCTGTTGTCGACACCTGACTGCAAGAAGCGGATTGCGGCGGCAACGGCCTCGGCCTGCTGGCCTTGCAGCGCCTGGGTCTGCCGGATGGTGGTGTCGAGGGAACACTTGAACTCGACCAGCCTGGCAGAGAGCTCATCCTGCAACTTGGTCGATGACGAGACGGTGGACTGGGTGAGTCCGTCGACCTTGCGGCCGGATTCCGTGGTGAAGAGATCCAGGCGCTGCTCAATGCCCGCGCGCAGAAGCTCAAGCCTCTGATCATTGAGCCGGGTGAACCCTTCCAGCTTGGCGGAAACGGAGTCTCCGACACCTGTAAGCAAGCTCACGACCTCGCTGCGAAGGCCTTGCGCGAGGGTGGTTTGTTCCAGGCGATTCCGAGCGCTCTCCTCACGGGCAGATCGCTCCGACTGCTCCCAAAGCGCCTGCAGCCACTCGATACGGCTAAGGAGCGGCGACGACAAGTCAATCACCCTCGCGGTGAGGTGGGAAAGCTTGCGCACTTGCATGAAAAGCACAAGCAACAACAGCCAACTGACGGCCAACATTGCGACTATTGCCAGGGTGTCCATAGATTTCCCTTTCCACGTGTGGTGCCGGCGACGGCTGCGGGTGCGGGTGCGTCCTGATAAACGCGCTGCACCGGCATCGGTATTGGATATCGAGGTGACTCGGTCAGGCCCAGGGCCAGGTATTCGCCGAGATACCACTCTACGAACATGCGGACACCTTCTTCGATGGAGACGCGAGGGCTGTAGCCGGTCACTTCTTTGAGTTTGTCAATGCGGGCCTGAGTTTCGTAGACATCGCCTGGCTGCATGGGCATCAAGCGTATGTCTGCCGTCTTGCCCAGGCAAGACTCGATGGTGCGAACCAGGTGGAGCAATTCGACAGAATGCTGGTTACCTATATTGCAGAGCCGCATAGGCGCCTGGACACCGGGCCCGTGCTTACCCTCCCACTTTGGGGGCAGTGGTAAGAGACGGACGATGCCTTCCACGATGTCGTCGACAAAGGTGAAGTCCCGCTGCAGGCGGCCGAAGTTATACAGTTCGATCTCGCGACCATTCATCACCGCATCCACGAACTTGAAGATCGCCATATCCGGCCGTCCCCAGGGCCCGTACACAGTGAAGAATCTCAGTCCGGTGGTCGGGATGTGAAACAGATGGCTGTACGCGTGGGCGACGACCTCGTTGCTCTTCTTCGTCGCCGCGTACAGGCTGACGGGATAATCCGTCGAGTCCTCTTCGACAAAGGGAGTCTTATTGCATGCGCCGTAGACGGAGCTGGAAGAAGCGAACAGAAAATGGCGGCAGGAGCAAGCGCGAACTCCTTCGAGCACGTTGACGAAAGCGACCAGGTTGCTGGCCACATACTCGTCTGGATGGGTGAGGGAGTGCCGTATGCCGGCCTGCGCGGCGAGATGGACAACGGCTTCAAACTCCCCGTCGCGGAAGAGACTTTCGACTCGTGCTTTATCCGCAAGGTCCAGCGGGAAGAACCAGAATCGGGGTCCGATGCAAAGCTTCCTCAGCCGTGCATCCTTAAGGCGGGGGTCGTAATAGTTGTTCAGGTTGTCGACGCCGACTACTTCGAATCCGTCCTCAAGCAGCCGGCGGACGACGTGCGCGCCGATGAAGCCCGCGGCGCCGGTCACCAGAATGCGCTTATCCTTTACTTTATTCATCATTCTTCTTTCTGACTTACTTGAGCGTCTTTGAAGCTTCGTGACTCATAGCAACTTATGCATTCACGCATCAGCAATCAGTTGCTTTCTCTATAGCGACGATCTAGTCAATAAGCGCCTTGTCCAGTGAGAACGACCCTCACAGTACGCGCCAGAATGTTGATATCCAGCCACGGAGACCAGTTACGCACGTAGTAACTGTCGAGCCGAACGCGATCCCTGCGGCTGACTTCGTTGCGTCCGGAGACCTGCCACAGGCCCGTAAGGCCCGGGGTGACCCGGCAGTAGAGGGAGAAGTTCGGTCCGTAGGCTGGTATCTCTTCCTCCACGATGGGCCGTGGGCCGACCAGGCTCATGTCACCCCGCAGGACGTTCCAGAATTGGGGTAGTTCATCGAGGCTGGTTTTCCTCAATAATTTGCCCACGCGCGTGACACGAGGATCGCAGCGGAGCTTGCGCTCGCGTATCCACTCTTCACGCAGGGCTTCGTCTTTAGCGAGGGCTTGCTGCAGCAACGCATCGCCATTGACCTGCATGGTCCTGATTTTCCAGATACAAAACTTCGAATGATCGCGGCCGACGCGTCGATGGCCGTAAAAGATGGGGCCGGGCGACTCCAGTCTCACCAGCAAAGCCACGGTGAGAATCGTGAGCACCACAGCCGGGAGAGTCAGGGCGACGGCCAAAAGATCGATGGCGCGCTTGGTGAATCTGGGAAGAGGCAGGAGGAGATCTCTTCTCAACTCAACCGCTAAGCACCCACCGAGTTGGCGGGCATCCACGGTCAGGCTATAGAGGTCCGAGGAGCTATGCATCATCATCAGACGAGGGAAGATGCTTTCGAATTTTTCCAACTCTTCCAGCAGTTTGCCGGAGCCTGCATCGGGCAGGGCGATCATGGCGCACTCCACGCCGCAAGCCCTCACCGCAGCGGCGAGCCGAATGTCTACGACCGGGAGATTGTGCCTGGGCCGGGTGGAATACGAGGATGAGAGGACGACCACAGGCTTCAGGCCGATCTCCGGATGATTCTCCAACTCGCGGATGATCTCAATGGATTCATCGCCGGTATTAAAGATGGCCACGGGAATGCCCCACCAGGAAGCACGGCAGATTCCTGCGCGCACCACCGATCGCAATGCTGGGGTGACGACGATCGCCGCCATCCACCATAAGAGGAGAACGCGGCTGGGATATTGATCCGAGCTTCGGGTTACAGAGATCAGACTCGCGATCACAAGGAAGCTGAGTGTGACGGCGAGGACCAAACGCCGAAGCTCAGTAACAGCGTTGTAAATGACACCAGGGTAGAGATGAGAAGAAAAGAAGATGGCGATGAATACGCCAAGAACCGGCCACAGGGCGAGATAGCGATGGATGTCCAGGCTTCCACTGGCGGCGCGTTTGCCCAGGAGGACCAGGCTGCCGGTGAGTACGATGGCAACACCGTCACAAGCGAAGAATGCCAAGGAGCATGGCAATGGATGGCAGCGGATTTTAGGCGGTGTGCTGAGCGGAAACGCAGCATCGACCGGGACTGCGGTGACTGAAGCCATTTTATTCTCCGAGTGCCGACGGCGAGTGCGGTCCCACAGTGATGGTGACGTGATACGGATCGCGAGGAGTGGTGTTTAGCAATTCTGGACGCGGTGCCAATCTGGAACGCTGTAGGCGAGAGATTAGTGGGAGAACCTGAATACTCTACCCGGAGCGAGATTAAAAAATGTTCACCGAAGCATCGCAGGCGTGGTCGTCCGAGGCAGCACTTTCGAGTGCGAGATACAAGGGATGTGAGAGGTGTTGGGGTTGCGTCCACTTCGGGAGCGGGCACTCCGTATGGGTGAGTGTGCCATACGGAGTGCCGCGGGGTTATCCAGGTTCGAGAGGGTCCGGTTATTCGCGAGTAACAAAACTAAGCTCGCCGCACCTGGCCATTCAGTAGCTGCGGGACCGACTGCGGCGGCAGGGCGCTGTGGCCGTTCGACTCCCCCGGCGGAGTGGTCCCGGAGGCAAGGGTGTAGCCAATGCCCCGGTTTGTCTGGATTATTTTTTGGGGGAAGTCGCGATCGACTTTGCTGCGCAACGCACTGATGTAGACATCGACCACATTGGTCAACCCCTCGAAAGAGGAGTTCCACACGTGTTCGAGGATCATCGTGCGGGTGACTGGACGATTGGCATTTCTCACCAGGTATTCCAGCAGCAGGAATTCCTTTGGCCGGAGGTCGATCGCCTTTCCCAGGCGTACGGCTCGTCTGCGGATCAAATCCAATTCGAGGTCGCCGGAGCGCAGTACGCTCACCTTGCTGGCGGCGGCGAGATCGGCAGCGGCCTGCCGCAGGCGTATGGAAAGGCCGAGACGGACTGCGAGTTCTGAAGCGAAGAAGGGTTCGCGCACGCAGTCATCTACGCCGGCTTCAAACAGCTGCAGACGTTGCTCCAAATCGAGGTATCGAGCGAAGACGAACAGAGCTGCGTTGGAGTTTTCCTGGCGCAGCAGTTTTATGAGCAGGACGATGTCCCCAAAAATGAGGGAGTCCGAATCGACCAGGACACCTTCGTAGGGAGCGAACCGGGTGAGTTGGAGACACTCTCTGGCGGAAACAACCGTTTCCACGACAAACTGAGCAGAACTGAGCGCCTTTGCAACTCTTCTTTGCAGATCACAACGGGGTAAGAAAGTAAGGACCTTCAAGAGTAGCTCCAAGATCGTAACCGCGATCGTGCGGATCCCCGGAACCTGTCGTTCAGCAACGTCACGCTTGCTGTGTCCGACTTGCCCTCGTTCGGTGGGGCTGTTCCTGGTGAATGCCGGTGTCCGGTATGTTTACCGTGACACCTATCGTGAACCGTTATACCAGTAAAGCAATTCGCCTTTGCTTTGCAGGTAAGGGCAGCGCTTCCAAAATCCAGGTCTGTAAGAGAGCGCTCCATGAAACCGGTAAACCGCAGGCCGGTCCTTCACTCGAGCCGCCATATTCGGTACTCCGCATAGACAGTAGAAGCGGGGAGTAAGGTACAAGACAGAAGTGAAAGTCCCAGTAAGAGGAGTGGCACTTACATAGTCAAGAAGCAATAACAGAGTTTATTTATTGTGTCAATTACAGCTAATCTGCTCTGAAGCAGCCTGTTCATTGTTACTAATTAAGATCGAATCGCCGGGTAGAACGGAACGAGTTCATCGACTTGATCCTGTATGCGCGCCGTTTCCCACATGAGGAATAAACCATCTGCACCGAAGTTGTGAGGGGGTCATCATGGCTGTTGCTTATCGGAAACACTCTTGCAGGTTGGCACGCGAAAAGCCCAGTAAACATTGGGTATCCACGCTCTGTCGGCGGTAAGCGTCCCGGGGTATGACGGGGAGAGATGTTGTTACGCGTAAGCAACATCCGGCAGTGCTGCCGTCCGCCAGCGTCGCCGCCGATTACGCAAGGAACCCGCGGGCGGCACCATTGCGCCCGCGATGCGGTAAAAAGTGTTTACATTGCGGATGCTGTTGCATACGATCTTGAGGGTCTCGGATCCTGGAAAGATCGTGCATACTCAAAACCTTCATTTCGTCACTGCGATTGGGCTCTTCTTCACCGCTCAGATTCTGGTTGCAGGATACTACTATCTACGGAGCCGCCGATCGCGGCCGGCGAGTTGGGAAGATCTGTTGACCAAACTAACCTGGATCGATCGAAATAGCATCGCCGAAGTGGCCCTTGACCTGGTCGACGAATCGGGCCAACCGAGGGTGGCTGAGGACGCCGGAGGTCTGGATCCGTCGCAGCTATGGAGGCTGACCGGTGGGCTTGAGGGGCTCGAGGTGCTGGAGAGAAATAGTGAAGTATTGATTGATCTGGTTTTCTACGTTCAGCAGCGGTATCCGGAGGCGATGATCGTTGCGGAGCGGATGCGGCTGGATGCGCGGGAACTGAAGTGGCATATCGCCCGCCTGAAGGCGTCGGCTGGGAAGGGGGATTTACAGGTATCCTTTCCCTTTTATGCTCAGAGGGCGGTGGTTAGCTACTATCGCATGACCCGGCAAGTGCTTAGCCTTTGTGAGGCGGGGAATTTCTCCATGCTTGCGGAACTGCAAGAGGCTCTGTAGAGGCGGCCGCCGGCAGTGTCCGGTGAAGCAAGATGGAGGAGTACGTACCTCAGGGCCTAAAGGCCCCATGATGTAGCCGGGGTTAATGTACGGGCTAAAGAGTTTGCGTGAGAACGGCCTGCGAAGGGTACGGCCTTTAGGCCGTACATCTGATCGTCAAGATGGATCGGCTTCAGCCGCCGAGGGCTGCTCAAACCAGCACAAGAGATGCCCTCAGGGGCTAAAGCCCTTCATAGCTTTGGTGGTTAATGTACGGGCTGAAGCCCGTACCCTTCAAAACAAAGTTGTGACGCAGATTCTAAAACCCGTACCTACCTTTCCTCGGCGCCTGAAGACCCCATGATGAAGCCGGGTTGATGTACGAGCTAAAGAATTTGCGTGAGAACCGGCCTGTGAAGGGTACGGCCTTTAGGCCGTACATCTGATCGTCAAGATGGATCGGCTTCAGCCGCCGAGGGCTGCTCAAACCAGCACAAGAGATGCCCTCAGGGGCTGAAGCCCTTCGTAGTTTGGGTGGTGAATGTACGGGCTGAAGCCCGTACCCTTCAAAACAAAGCTCTGACGCAGATTCTAAAACCCGTACCTACCTTTCCTCGGCGCCTGAAGGCCCCATGATGAAGCCGGGTTAATGTACGAGCTAAAGAGTTTGCGTGAGAACCGGCCTGTGAAGGGTACGGCCTTTAGGCCGTACATCTGATCGTCAAGATGGATCGGCTTCAGCCGCCGAGGGCTGCTCAAACCAGCACAAGAGATGCCCTCAGGGGCTGAAGCCCTTCGTAGTTTGGGTGGTGAATGTACGGGCTGAAGCCCGTACCCTTCAAAACAAAGCTCTCTCGCAGATTCTAAAGCCCGTACCTACCTTTCCTCAGGGCCTAAAGGCCCCATGATGTAGCCGGGTTAATGTACGGGCTAAAGAGTTTGCGTGAGAACCGGCCTGCGAAGGGTACGGCCTTTAGGCCGTACATCTGATCGTCAAGATGGATCGGCTTCAGCCGCCGAGGGCTACTTAAACCAGCACAAGAGATGCCCTCAGGGGCTAAAGCCCTTCATAGCTTTGGTGGTTAATGTACGGGCTGAAGCCCGTACCCTTCAAAACAAAGTTGTGACGCAGACTCTTCAGCCGTACCTGCCTTCTCTCGGAGCCTAAGGGGCGGATGATTGATAGGTATTCCGCCAGTCAGGGCGCCAGGCGGATGGCCACGACGATCACGCGGCCAAGGTTTTCAATCTCGGTTCGATACCTCCACCTCCGGCTGGAGGCAGACGACAAGGGATGCGGGATAAGGGTCAGCCAATCCGCATTTTTGTCCAGTTCGCACCAGCCGCACACGTAGCCCTCACGGGTCATCAGGAAATAAATGGGCCGCTGAAATTCGTGGGTCCAATCTTTGCGGAGAGAAATTGCGCGTTTCTGGGTATCGATCTGCACGACGGAACCGGACGGAATCATGGGATCCAGGGTCAGGTCGCGTTTGCCGATAATGCCCCGCCGATAGGGCGCCAATGAGAGACCATTGTCGGTTGCGAGCAACGAGGTGTCGTCGGGCACCAGGTCCGGGACCGGCACATCAGGGAGCAGATATTTCGCCTGGGCTTCCAGTGGCCCTTCGGTCAGCAATATGGTGGCATTGGGGCTGGACAACTGCTTGAGATTGAGGGCCGGTTCGGCTGACGGATGCATGGAGCGCAGGAGTTGTTCGGTCGGCAGGTTGTAGATGGAGGCCAGGGAGATGAGCTTGTTAACGGTCAGTTCGTGCTCTTCGCGTTCCAGACGGTCAAGCCAACTGGCCGAGATCTGGTAGGACTGACTACCCCGTTCCTGGGCAAAGCGGAGGCTGCGTTCTTCTACTTCCCGCAAGGAAAGCTGCCATTGCCGGCGAACTGCGCGGAGCCTTGCACCAATTCCTGCCATGAGCGAACCTTTCTGTTCTCCCCTGGTAAGCAAGCAAGCAAGAACTCATGGTTGCACTGCCTTACATTCGCCCCAGGGGGGAGAGCGACTGGCGTTTTGATGACCGACTCAAGATACTCTACTTTAACGATTCTGTACTTAGATACTTTCCGTCCTCTGCGAGTCTCCTGCCAGGATGCAGCAAGTCAAGTGTCCGGGTGTGCCCCCGCCGGGGCCATGATCGGCGATGGTGAGTTTTTCCAGGGAGTTCCTGCTAAAGCTCGGCGGTGGCATGGTTCCCTCCGAGTGAGGCGGTATCAGGTTTTGGGCAGTCCGATATGCAGGTGAAGATATAGCCGACGCCTCGCTTGGTATGAATCAATTTTTGCGGATAGTCCCGGTCGACCTTAATTCGCAGCGAGCTGATATACACGTCGACAACGTTGGTGAGTCCCTCGAAGGACGAGTTCCAAACATGCTCGAGAATCATGGATCGGGTGACCGGACGGTTCACATTCCGGAGCAAGTATTCCAGCAGGAGGAACTCTTTCGGGCGTAGAACGATGATCTTGCCGCATCGAGTGGCACTACGCCGAATCAAATCGAGTTCGAGATCGCCGGAGCGGATGGTATTGACCGTGCGCGAAGCGGCGGCGCCGGAGGCTGCCTGGCGCAAGCGCATGGAGAGGCCAAAGCGAACAGTCATCTCCGAAGCGAAGAACGGATCGCGCACGTAGTCGTCGACACCGGCATCGAATAAGGCAAGGCGTTGCTCCAGGTCAGGGTAGCGAGCAAAGGCGAATAACGAGGCATCCGCGTTCTCCCGTCGCAGTTGTTGTATCAGCGTCAGCGTGTCCCGGAAGTCAATCGAATCGGAATCGACAAGGACACCGTCGTAGTGGCCACGCTGCGTAGCGTACGAACATTCTTTCGCGGACTCGACGGTTTGAACAGAAAAGTGTGCCGCGCTGAGAGCCTTTTCGACTCGTCTCTTCAGGTCATAGCGGGGCAAAAAGCTGAGTACTTTCATACGTGTCTCCAAAACAAGACAACAATGCAACAACCTGAAGATCGGCATAGTAAGACGAAGCCTGTAAGACAAGCAGCGTCTTTGTTTGACCGCAACGATTGTTACGCGGGTGTGGCTCTTTGCACAGGAGCCACAATGGAGGTATGTGGAGTGCCTCGCACTCAATGACAACAACTAACTATTGGCGACGTGAACCGCCGCCGGACTCGTCTTACGCCATCTAATGCCAACGAGTGCCGTGCAAAAAAGACCCTGAGTGATCCAGACTGGCCGCGGGAGCACCACAAAACCCGCCGAAGCCAAAGTCAGCGTGGGGCAAGTGTTCTGCCCAGGAACAAGATGAGCTTGATCTTGACTGGTGCATCAGGATTAACAAAACACTCTTACTGTGTCAAGAGTTTATGTGGATTTTGTCCATAAGATTGGAATTTTATCGAGACGTAAGACGTGGTTTACTCCACGTCGATTGCTCGACCGAGAAACAGCCGGGTTCGATACATCGGGGATTTCTCGATTGCAAGCGACATGGATGCTGAATCCAAAAGAGCAAAGGATCGCGTACCTGTTAAGTAGCACCCAAAACGGGTGAGGTACGATACCACTTTCGGAAGCGCGGTCAAGAAGATAATCCAGCGGCGCGGAACTCCGCGAGCGTTAGCATGGGACCCGGGAGCCTGCCATGTTTTTCTACACTCGTGCCCTCCATCGGTTCTTCAGGTGTATCTGTTTGCTGGTTGCGAGCGCCTTGATCTTTGGCGGTCTTGTCTCCTGCAGCGGCGGGAGTGGTAACAGTAGCGGCAGCAGCATGTCTGCGCCCACGCTGACTCTTTCTCCGTCGAGCATTCATCTCACCGCGGGTGCGACCGGTCAACCGGCTTCCCTATTGTTGGGAGCACCGGCCGGCGTGGGTGCGACGACCGTTTCCATGACTGGATTACCAACAGGCGTCGCCGTTTCCCCCTTGCCACTGTCGGTGACGCCGGGCGTTGCGTTGCCGATTACGATCACGGCCGCCTCCTCGACACCAAGTACCACAGCTACGGTGGTGTTTACTGCAACCGCCAATGGCCAGAGCGCCAGCGCACAGGCCTCGCTTTCTGTCACCGCGGCGCCTGCTGACTTTTCACTGAGCGTTACGCCGGCGTCGATTAGCCTGACAGCCAACGGAACGGCCGCCACCGTCTCGGTCCTGGCGACGGCGCAGAACGGATTTTCTTCGAGCGTTCCGGTTTCGATTGCCGGGCTGCCGGCGGGAGTAACCGCACAACCGTCGTCTTTCTCGCTTACGCCGGGCGCTCCCACCACGGTGACTCTCACCGCTCCTGCGGGAACAGCAGCCGGATCCTCAACGGCGACGTTCACCGGGACCTCGGGCACGCTCACGCATACGGCTTCCCTTCCCGTCACGGTGACAGTTCCACCACCGGCGCAAGCGGACTTCTCCCTGGCTGTCAGCCCGCAGTCTCTGAGCCTGACCATGGGAGCGGCGGGGCAAGCCGTGCAGCTGACGGCGACGGCGCTCAACGGCTTCAGCGGGACTACCGCTGTGGCGTTGAGTGGATTGCCTTCCGGGGTGACGGCAAACCCGGCCTCGGTATCGCTCACTCCCGGCACGCCCCAGAGCATCACGCCTCACCGCCGGCAACAGCGCGCAGGCAGGGAGCGCGAACGTGGTATTCACCGGCACCTCCGGCGCCCTTACCCATACGGCTACGCTGGCGCTTACCGTGGCTGCCTCCGCAGGCGTGAACGTGACCACCTATCACAATGACAACGCCCGCGACGGGTGGAATGCCGCGGAGACAGTACTGACTCCGCAGAATGTCAACTTCAACACCTTCGGCAAGCTCCGTGAATTGCCGGTAGACGGCAAGGTCGATGGTCAACCTCTCTACGTGAGCGGCCTTTCTGTCGGCGGGACAGCCGCATAATGTACTCATCGTAGTTACCGAACACGGAAGCGCCTATGCGTTCGATGCCGACTCGGGTACGCAGCTCTGGAAAGTGAGCGCACTGGGAGCGAATGAGACCACGAGTGACGATCATGGCTGCGGCCAGATCACGCCGGAGATTGGCATCACCGACACCCCGGTCATCGACCGCTCACGTGGTCCCAACGGCGCCGTGTTCTTGGTGGCCATGTCGAAGGATGCGAGCAGTAAATACCATCAGCGGCTGCATGCGATCGATCTCGCGACGGGCGCGGAGCTACCGGGTAGCCCGTCGGAGATCGCAGGCCACCTTCCCGGGAACCGGGTACGGCTCCAGCAACGGTATGCAGGTGTTCGACCCTGGTCAATATGCCGAGCGAGTCGGACTGCTCCTGATGAATGGGCAGATCTACATGGCATGGACTTCACACTGCGATGAGGATCCGTATACCGGTTGGGTGATGGCGTACAGCGAAAGCACTCTGCAGCAGACCGGCGTGTTAAACCTGACGCCGAACGGGCCTTCGACGCCGCATTTTGCTGATGGCGAAGGTTCGGTCTGGATGAGCGGAGCGGGACTGGCCGGGGATACGCAGGGGAACATTTACTTCCTGGACGCGAATGGCACGTTCGATTCGACACTCAATGCGAATGGGTTTCCTGCGCAGGGAGATTTTGGGAATGCGTTCATGAAAGTATCCACGACCGGGAACATGCTGGCCGCGGCGGACTATTTCGCGGCTTACAACCTGCAGGCGGAGAGTGACGCTGACCAGGATTTAGGTTCCGGCGGCGCCATGCTGCTGCCCGATCAAACAGATGCCAAAGGCAACACGCGGCATCTTGCGGTCGGCGCGGGTAAAGACACGAACATCTATGTGGTCGATCGCGACAACATGGGGAAGTTTAATGCCAGCAGCAACAATGCGATCTATCAGGAGCTGCCGAATGCGATTAGCGGCGCCTGGTCGATGGCTGCCCTGTTCAACAACACCGTCTACTACGCCAGCAATGGGGACCACCTGAAGGCGTTTCCCATCACCAATGCGTTGTTGGCGACCACTCCTGCGAGTGAGTCAGCCACCACCTTTTCTTTCCCCGGAGCTACCCCGAGCGTCAGCTCGAACGGCGCGCAGAATGGGATTGTGTGGGCGATTGAGAATAAAAGCGGCGCGGGCGTCTTGCACGCGTACAACACGACGAACCTGCCCAATGAGTTGTACGACAGCAACCAGGCGCCGAACAGCCGCGATCATTTTTCGGATAACAAATACGTTCCTCCCATGATTGCCAATGGAAAGGTGTTTGTGGGTACGACGAATAGCGTGGCTGTTTTTGGTTTATTGCCGTAGAGGGTTGTGACGGCTGAAGTTCAGTCTTGTCCAAATACATTTGCAAGCGCTCCGGCTCCGCAGTCATTCCACCGAATAGCAAAAGCGTTGGGAGGGGCTACGCCCCGTCATTTTCGGCCCACGTACGCTTGGGCGAACATGGGGCACCCGTCCAGGGAAGAGGGCTTCTGGCGGCACAAACAATGAATTGTCGATGAAAAAACGATGCGGGGAACTCGCACCGCGCGGAGTTCCCACCCATCATCCAGTCAATTTCGCCTTAACTGCGGAGACGCGCCAACAGATCCTGTGGGTGCACGGGCTTGGCGAGGATCTCGAATTCGTGGCCCTGCGTGCGCGCGCGATCCAAAAGATCCGCGGTGGCGGCCTGGCCGGAGAAGAGCAGGATCTTGCAGTTGGGCAGCATGGTCCGGATGGTGATCGCGGCATCAATGCCGTTCATGTCGGTCATGATGACGTCGGAGATGAGCATGTCTGGCCGGAGCGTACGCGCTGTTTCGACGGCTTTCTCGCCGTTGTAGACCGCAGTGGCTTCAAACCCGCTCTGGTTTAGGATAATGGCAAGCGTGTCTGCGATGACTCGCTCGTCATCCGCTACCAGCACCTTGGGCTTTGCTTGTGAATTGGTCATTTGCTCCTGAGTAACGATCTATGTCTTTCTGACGCTCGTCGCTTCAGCGCTCCTGATCGATCGATGCAGGGCACGATTGTGGTGGTAGGGAAATGCTGAGGCGGCATCTGGAATCATACGCTTCGGAGTCAGATGCTGCATCCCGGTGTAGTGTTGTGGGGCGCCCAACGAGATTCCGGCATCCTGTTCACCATATAAGATAATTTGACCACAAATCCTTTCACTGGACACTTTCCATGGCTGAACCGATCATCCGCGCCCAGCAGGTCGAGAAGTACTACGCTCAGCCCAGCGAAAATCGCATCCAGGTGATCGCGCCGACCGACCTGTCGATTGTGCAGGGAGAGATTGTTGCCCTGCTGGGCCCTTCGGGTTCGGGTAAATCGACCCTGTTGCGCATGCTGGCGGGATTGTCGCGTCCTTCGGCAGGCGAGGTCTTCTGGCATGGCAAGCCGATTCTGCAGACGCAGGTTAACGTTGGCATCGTCTTCCAGAGTTTTGCGCTCTTTCCCTGGCTGACGGTGCTGGAAAACGTCGAGGCTCCATTGATTGCCCGAGGAATATCAAGCGAAGAGCGGCGGGAACAGAGTCAGAAAATCCTGAACACGGTGGGCCTGGACGGCTTCCAGGCCGCGTACCCGAAGGAGCTCTCCGGGGGCATGCGCCAGCGGGTGGGTTTCGCCCGCGCCCTGGTGGTGCAGCCGGAAGTTCTTTTTATGGACGAGCCCTTCTCCGCCCTGGACGTGCTGACAGCGGAGAACCTGCGCAGTGAGCTGCTGGAGTTGTGGGCCAAGAAGACGATTCCGACGCAGTCTATTTTTTTAGTGACCCACAACATCGAAGAAGCGCTGCTGCTGGCCGATCGCATCATTGTGCTAGGGCGGAACCCCGGCCATGTGCGGGTGGATTTTGCGGTGACGCTGACCCAGCCGCGGGACCGCAAGAGTGCCGCCTTCACCCAATTGGTGGACTACATCTACAAGGTCCTCACCCGGCCGGATGTGGCCCCCTCCGCCGTACCGCAGAGGATGGCGGCGCGCGATCAGCGGCAGATGCATTACCAGATGCTTCCCCACGCCCGGCCGGGCGGGATCGCCGGCCTGCTCGAGTTGCTGATCGATTACAACGGCCGCGCAGACATCTACCGCCTCGCCGACGACCTGGCGTTCGAGATCGATGACCTGCTGCCTATTGTGGATGCGGCGCAGTTGCTTGGCTTTTTGAAAGTAGAAGAGGGCGATGCCGCCATAACGCCCGAGGGGCGGGAGTATGCAGAGTCGGAGATTCTGCTGCAGAAAGAGCTATTCCGCAAGGCAGCAGTGGAGAATGTACTCCTGCTGCGGCAGATTACGCGCGCGCTCGATACCAAGTCAGACCACACGGTACCGGAAGAGTTTTTTCTCGACATGCTCGATGAGCAGTTCAGCGCCGACGAAACGCTGCGGCAGTTGGAGACGGCCATCAACTGGGGCCGCTATGCGGAGTTGTTTGACTTTGACGCTTCCCGTAGACGCTTCATCCTTCCTGAGGAGGAAGAGTCGCCAGAAGCGGTCGAAGAGGCGCAGGCCGAATGAGCGAGCCCACCAGGCTCTTCCGTGTTCCCACCCTTTCCCGCTCCCTGGTGCTGGAGCGGACGTGGCCGTTTTTCCTGGACCTGAGTGTTGCCGCGTGCGGTCTGGCGCTGTTCTACGCCGTGTTGCGCATTGCGCAGTACTGGATGGGTCATCCGGTACCCGCGATCGCGATTTCGCCTTCAGCGAAGATGCTGCCGCTGTACGCGTTCTATTCGATTGTGCGCATCACGGTGGCGTACCTGCTGAGCCTGACGTTCGCCGTGGGATACGGCTACATTGCGGCGTACACTCCGCGGGCCGAACCGTTCATGATCGCGGCGCTCGATATTCTGCAATCGATCCCGGTGCTCAGCTTTCTGCCGGCGGTGATGCTGGCCATGATCTCGCTGGTACCGGGGCGCCAGCTGGGCATCGAGCTGGGCGCTATCCTGCTGATCTTTACCGGTCAGGTGTGGAACATGGCGTTCAGTTTCTATTCCTCACTGAAGAGCCTGCCGCGGGAATTGCGTGAGGCGTCGGGGGTGTTTCGTTTTTCCGCCTGGCAGCGGTTCTGGCAGCTGGAGCTGCCGTACGCAGCGATTGGCCTGGTCTGGAATTCGATGGTTTCCGTAGCCGGCGGATGGTTTTTTCTGATGGCCTGCGAAATGTTCGTCCTGGGGGACCGCGACTTCCGCCTGCCCGGGCTGGGCTCTTACCTGCAGACCGCTGCGAGTTCCGGTGATAGCCATGGGATGCTTTGGGGTTCGGTGGCCATGATCCTGATTGTCGTCGCCACGGATCAGCTGGTGTGGCGGCCGGTGATTGCCTGGGCGGATAAGTTCAAGTTTGAGCAGGGAGAGAGCACCAGCCGTAAGAGTTCGCCCATCCTCTATATGCTGCAGAACTCGAGCGCACTGGCCTGGTTAAAGGGGGCAACCGTGACGCCGGTGAGCGAGCGAATCTATGGCTCACTGGCCAGGCGGCAAAGGGAGCTGGTCGCACGACCTACCCACCCGGCTCGCAGGCGGTCGCAGTTGGCCGCGATTCTCTTCATTCTCCTGGGCACGTTGCTGGTGGCGTTTGCTGCGTTCAAGGCGGTGGAGTTGTTGCGCTATATCCATGGGGCAGAGATCCTGGAGTTGCTGAAAGGCGCCGGGGCGACGTTTCTGCGGGTGAATGCCGCTTTGTTGATCGCGTCCGCCTGGACGATTCCGGTAGGGGTGGCGATTGGCTTTCATCCACGCCTGGCGAGGATCGCCCAGCCGCTGGCGCAGATTGCGGCGTCTTACCCGGCGACGGCGATCTTTCCGATTCTGCTGATCGGCCTGGTGCAGATGGGGGGCGGATTGGGGATTGGGTCGATCGCCCTGATGTTGCTCGGGACCCAGTGGTACATCCTATTCAATGTGATTGCGGGGGCGAGCGCGATCCCCTCCAACCTGAAAGAGGTCGCCGAGCTTTACCACTTTTCTACCTGGCAGAAATGGAAGGTGGTAATTCTGCCGGGGATCTTCCCCTACCTGGTGACCGGCCTGGTCACGGCGTCGGGAGGCGCGTGGAATGCCAGTATCGTGGCGGAATATTTCCACTTGAAAGACCGGACTCTCGAGACGCTGGGGCTGGGCGCACAGATCAGCGCGGCCAGCGATCATGGGCAGTTTTCTATTCTGCTGCTGGCTACCATCATCATGTCGCTTATGGTGGTCACGGTGAACCGGCTGGTGTGGCGGCCGATGTTTCACCTGGCGGAGAATAAGTACCGGCTGGATATGTAGAGCCGGGCAACTCGGTGGATTGGACGGCATCTTGAAATCTATGCCCAAACCAATCAAGAAAAAAGAAGAGCCGGAAGATAAGGAAAAAAGCCAGCACGATCGGGCTCCGTATCAGAAGAACTCGGATCGAAACCCGGTCAAGAGTGCCGAGGAAACCCGCGACGTTCCCAACCAGCATGGCGCGATTAAATAGGCGGCTGGGAATATTCGTCGTCGGTGACGTGTTCCAACCAGACGACGTCGCTGCCGTGTTCGTCGGTTTCCTGCAGGGCCAGGTGAGTCATGGTCCTTCCCGGCGCAGCGCCATGCCAGTGGCGTTCATGCGGCGCGATGGAAACGGTATCGCCAGGGCGAATGATTTGCGGAGCCTTGCCGGCTGATTGGACCAGGCCAAGACCATCCAGGACATGGAGCGTTTGCCCGAGGGGGTGGGTGTGCCAGGCGGTGCGGCTATTGGGGGCAAACCAGACGCGAATGGATTTGAGATGGGAAGGCGGCGTTGCGCCCACGATTTCATTGAGCCAGACGGCGCCGGTGAAATAGGCTTCAGGTCCTTTGCGGCTGGTATGAAGTTCGGCGGTGAGTATCTTCATAGTGCTGACCATTCTAGCGGGTCTACGAAGATCGGCGTAATTCAAGTCGCGAAGGGACTTGTTCAACTCTGCGGGCGCAAGTTGCTGGGCCCCATTGACCTGCAACTAATCCCGGGTGCCCCATATCTCGCTCGTTGTTCGCGAGATGTGGGTGACCGCTTGGTTCAACCGAAGATTTCGGCTCCGCCGTCGGCACTCAAGATTTAAATCGTTGCATCCCACATCTCGCGAAAAACGAGCGAGACATGGGGCACCCGGGATTAGTTGCGAGTGGAGCATTGGAAAAAGATCGTTTTCGTCCACGTACGCTTTGGCGAGGGTTGGTGTCTAAGGATTAGCTACGGGCGGCCTGGTAGACGAATTGGAAGCCTATGGTCATGAGCCAGAGGGAGAGGGCGAAGCGTAGTTGGCGGTTGGGGATGCGGGGGGCGACTCCGCTGCCGGCGATGGCTCCGAAGACTCCTCCGATTCCGAGTTTCCATAACAAGGCCGAGTCGTAGGAGCCGCCGATCATGTGGACGCCGGTTCCTACCACGGAGAGCACCAGGCCGAAGGTCAGGTCTGTGCCCACGACCTGCGCGGTGGTGAGCGAGGTGAGTCCTAATAAGGCTACGGTGCCCAGCGCGCCCGCTCCGGAGGAGGAGAAACCCACTTCGGCGGCGATGGGAAAGGTGATCAGGCCCATCCACTTGGGACGATCCTTCGTGGGGCGGGCGATGGCGTCGGGACGGAAGTGGCGGAAGATCTGCCAGCCGGATGAGAAGATGATGATGGCGCCGAGGACGATGTAGAGCAGCGATTTAGGGCCATGCTGGGCAACATGGTGGAAGAAGATGGAGCCCAGGATCACGCCGGGTACGCCGCCTACCAGCATCCAGAGCAGGATCCGCCAGGAGACGTTCTTGCGCACCATTTGTACCGGAACCACGATCAGTTTGACCACCGCTGCATAGGCCAGCGCGGTGCTTACGGCGATTTCCACCGGGACATGCAGGAACAGTATCAGTAGCGGTGCCGTAACCACGCCCGCACCAACGCCTGTAAGAGCGATGATCACGGCTATCGAAAATCCTATCGCCAACTCCAACATAGGGACTCTCTTTTACTGCGGTTGCACGTGGATACCACATTCCTGTTTGCGGCCACCCCAGCGGCCGGAGCGAGGATCATCAGGATCAAACGGCAGGCTGGTGCAGGGCTCACAGCCAATACTGGTGTAGCCCTTGTCATACAGCGGCAGCAGCGGAATGCCGTATTGCTCGGCGTATTGCCACACGTCGCGGGTCATCCAGTCGGCCAGCGGGCTGATCTTCTGGAGCTGCTTGCCGGTGGGCAGAGTGAAGGCATCCACCGGTTGCAGGTTGGCGCGGGTCTTAGCCTGTTCGCGCCGCAGGCCGGTAAACCATAAGCGATAGGGTTCCAGGGAGGCGAAGAGCGGGCCTACCTTGCGCATGCCACAGCAGCGATCGGGCGCGGTCTGATTCAGGATGCCGAATTGCGATTCCTGCTCGGCTACCGTCAGGGCGGGCAATACATTCACCAGGTTCAGATTCCAATCGTGGGCCAGGCGGTCGCGATATTCGTAGGTCTCGGAGAAGTGGTAGCCGGTATCGAGAAAGATCACCGGCACATCGCCGAGGGCTTCCCGCACCAGGTGGACGACCACCATGTCTTCCGCCTGAAAGCTGCTGGTGACGCAGATGTCTTCCCTGGGGGAAGCTGCGATTTGCTGGTGCACCAGGGTGCGCGCGGCGGTGATTTTTTCCTGAAGACTCATGGGTTACTCCTGTTCAGGGCACGCAGGACCCGGTCGATGCCTGGTTCTTCCAGTGGCTCGAAGACCAGCGCTCCGGGGATATCCGGTTGTTCCTGGGTCTCGATCAGGACTACCACGCCGATCTGTAACAGTTTCTGCCACAGATCGCGATCGGCAGAGCGGGTGGTGACTACGGGAACCCCGGCTTCGATCAACGCGGTTTCGAGCCGGCGCAGCTGTTCCGGATCGCGGACGGCGATGGCGGCCACGTTGGTTTTGTCTTGCAGGCCGCTTAACACCTCACGCACCATGCCGGCAGCGACGGTCGCGTGCGATACCGGGTCGATGAGGATGAAGCTGCCGGTCAAGCGGTTCGCCGCATAAGGGTCGAGAAACAACGGGCGGGTGGTTTCCACTTCGACCACGCCGATGCTGTTGAGTTCGAGGGTGGCAGCCGGCTCGGCTTCGAGGGTCTGCATATTGACGCGATGCTTGATGACCGCGATCCTGGCCTTGACTGTCTGCGAAGTGTGCTTGAGCAGATAGCTCTTGCCCGCATCGAGCGGCTGGCCGTTCATCCAAACCAGTGCGGCGGAGAAGTTCGCTGCCACGACCGGCGGCTGGTGGGCTGCGGCCAGCATCTCTCCCCGGCTGATATCCAGCTCATCTTCGAGCGTGACTGCAATCGACATGGGCGCCACGGCTCTCGCCAGGTCGCCATCGAAGGTGGTGATGCTTTTCACCCGGCTGGTTCTGCCGGAAGGCAGCGCGACGACGCGATCGCCCGGCCACACGGCACCGGAGGCAATTTGTCCGGCGAAGCCGCGATAGTCCTGGTCAGGGCGGATCACGCGCTGGATCGGCAGGCGGAAGGGCTGTCCTGTAACGTCCTGCCCCAGGGGCACGGTCTCGAGATATTCGAGCAGCGTCGGGCCTTCGTACCAGTCCATGCTGGAGCCGCGATCGACGACATTGTCGCCGAGCAAGGCGCTGATGGGGATCACTTGCAGATCCGCGATGTGCAGCTTCTGCGCCAAGCTGCCGCAGATCACGCTCCAGGCCGGCGAAGACCTCGGGCGAGTAGTCGACCAGGTCCATCTTGTTGACGGCGGCGACGATGTGCCGGGTTCCCAACAGCGAGGCGATGTAGGCGTGACGGCGGGATTGGGTGAGGATGCCTTTGCGGGCGTCCACAAGAATAATGGCGACATCCGCGGTGGAAGCGCCGGTGGCCATGTTGCGGGTGTACTGCTCGTGGCCCGGCGTGTCGGCAATGATGAACTTGCGGTGAGTGGTGGAGAAGTAGCGGTAGGCTACGTCGATGGTGATTCCCTGCTCCCGCTCGGCGCGCAGGCCGTCGGTGAGCTGGGCAAAATCGATCGCAGCAGCAACATTCGCAGTGGCCGCTTTGGTCACGGCGCGGACGTGGTCTTCGTAGACGTTTTGCGAGTCGTAAAGCAGGCGGCCGATCAGGGTTGATTTGCCATCATCCACGCTGCCCGCGGTGCTGAAGCGCACCAGTTCCTTCGCCTGCTCCGCGGCGAGAAAATCTTCCATGGAAAACATGTCTTCTACGGGCTCAGGGTCGAGGGATAGTGGCATTAGAAATAGCCCTCGCGTTTCTTCAATTCCATCGAGCCGTCCTGATCATGATCGATCACGCGATTGGCTCGTTCGGAGGAACGGAACGCTACGAGCTCCGCAATAATCTTGGGAATGGTGTCGGCGTCGGAGCGGATGGCCCCAGTGCAAGGGCTGCATCCTAACGACCGCAGACGGCAGCGTACCCACTGCTCTTCTCCCGGCAGACCTTGCACGAACGATTGCTCGATGGGGATGAGACTGTCGCTGCGGACCAGCATGCGCCGCTCTTTAGCGAAGTAGAGCGGGACGACAGGAATGTTTTCCAGGTGGATGTAGTGCCACACGTCGAGTTCGGTCCAGTTGGAGAGAGGAAAGACGCGGATGCTCTCGCCTGGATTTACGCGTGCGTTATAGAGGTTCCACAATTCGGGCCGCTGGTTTTTTGGGTCCCACTGTCCGGCGCTGTCGCGAAAGGAGAAGATACGCTCCTTGGCGCGGGATTTTTCTTCGTCTCTGCGGGCTCCTCCGAAAGCGGCGTCAAAACCGTGGGCACGCAGGCCATCGAGCAGCGCGGTGGTCTTGAGCAGTCCGCAGCAGCGGCGGGTTCCCAGGGCGACGGGGTTGGCCCCGTCGGCGATGGCGGCTTCATTGCGCCATACCAGCAGCTCCACGCCGAGCTGGCGGGTATAGTCATCGCGAAAGGTGATCATCTCGCGGAATTTGTAACCGGTGTCGACATGTAAGAGAGGAAACGGGATGGGCCCGGGGTAGAAGGCCTTTTGCGCCAGCCGCAGCATCACGGAAGAATCCTTGCCGATGGAGTAGAGCATCACCGGCTTTTCGAACTCGGCCGCCACTTCGCGGAAGATGTGGATGCTTTCCGCTTCCAGCCTTTGCAGGTGGCTCAGCTTGGGCGGGGCGCCTACCGGCGTGGATTCGATATCCAAAGCTGGTGAATGGGGGGCTGGCAAAATGGCTCCTTTCCGTTTTGAGGTCCAAATAAAAAACCGCTCGCCAGAGGCTGGCAGCGGTTGTGGTTACTTAGTCTGAGTTATGCGAAGAACTAGTAGGAATTCCCTACTACTCTGCTATGAAAACTCACACCCGCTCGTGCTGTATGACAAAGGACAACACTTGTCACAGCAACAACAGCCAGCGGGATGGTGCAGAGTCTGCATTCAGAATTTAATACTCTTGCCTGGGTGGCCGTTTGTCAAGCCATCGGCGGCTGCGGGGGGAAACCTTGGAACTGGCAAAGGTAACCGAATTCCCCTTTGTGTATAAAGATGCAAAGGAGGGCCGCAGGACTCATGAAATGCATCCAGGTGGGCTTGATTGGCTTTGGATTTGCCGGGCGGATTTTCCACTCGAACGTCATTCAAGCGGTGGAGGGCCTGGAACTTGCGGCCATCGTCCAGAGAACGGGCTCGGAGGCCGCGGCCGCGTTTCCCCATGTCCGGGTGCTGACTTCAGTCGAGGAGCTGCTGCAGGACAGCAGCATCCAGCTGGTGGTGGTGGCCACACCGAACGCCACCCATTTGCCGATCGCGCGGCAATGTCTGCTGGCCGGCCGCGACGTGGTGATCGATAAGCCGTTTGCCCTGAGCTCCGCGGAGGCCGCGGAATTGGTCCAGCTGGCCCGGGAGCGCGGCCGGCTGCTCAGCGTTTACCAGAACCGGCGTTGGGATGGCGACTTTCTGACGGTACGGAAGCTGCTGGAGAACGAGCAGTTGGGGCGGCTGGTGATGTTTGAGTCCCACTATGACCGGTTCCGCCAGTTGCCGCGCTTGCACGCCTGGCGGGAGGATGGAGGGCCCGGCGGAGGCGTGCTGTTCGATCTGGGCGCGCATGTGGTGGACCAGGCGCTGGTCCTTTTTGGTGTTCCCGCGTCGGTGTGGGCGAGTGTGCGCATCGAGCGTGAGGGGGCACGGGTCGACGACGCCTTCGATCTCTACCTGCACTACCCGGCGTCTCATGCGCAGGCGACACCTTCCGGCCTCAGCGTCTGGCTGCGCGCTACCTGCCTGGCGCGTTCTCCGGGAGCTCGCTTTACTCTCAACGGCACCCGGGGCACCTTCCGAAAATTTGGCATGGACCCGCAGGAGGCGCACTTGCTCGCCGGAGATGTGTTTTCTTCGAAGCCGTGGGGCGTGGAAGGGCCGGAGCACTGGGGAACGCTCACCCTCGATGAGGGAGGAGAAGCGGTCAGCACGCCCATCCCTACCGAAGCCGGGGATTACCGCGGCTACTACATCAACATTCGGGATGCGCTGCACGGAAATGCGGCGCTGGCGGTGACTCCGCTGCAAGCGTGGCGGACCATGCGTGTGCTGGAGATGGCGATGGAGAGCAGCCGCAGCGGGAATACCGTCGTTTGTGACTGGACGCGGGAACCTTAGTTAGCGCTGAGGACCGTTGACGGGCTCCTGGTGTTTATTGGTCAGGGTGTCTCCTACTTTGTCTGCGCCGGTTTTGGTTCCGTTCACGGTCTTGTGGTAGCCGGTCTTGGTTCCGTTCACCGTTTTGTGATAACCGGTTTCGGTTCCGGACTTGGTTTTGTCGTAGCCCTTTTCCGTGGTGGACGCGGTCTTGTGATAGGCGGTCTTGGTCCCGGATTTGGTTTTGTCGTAGGCCTTTTCGGTTCCCGTTTGCGTTTTATGGGCCGCGGTTTTGGTGCCGTGGCTGATGCCGTGCCCGGCGCTGGTGGCGGCGTGCTTGGTGTCAGATCCGGCGTTTTTCATGTCCTGTTTTGGACCGGGATCGGTGGATTGGGCAAACCCGGCGGGTAAGGCTAGGAGTATTGCGGCGGACAGGATGAGGGATGGTAAGCGGCCTGGGTTCATGGGATGTGTCTCCTCACGATTAGATGCACGCGAAGTCGCGAAAATCGGTTCGAGGAAGATAAAGGTGGGAAGCTGTCCCGGCAACAAAATACTGGGTGCCCCATATCTCGCTTGTTTTTCGCGAGATGTGGGATACCGCTGCCATTTCCTGACAACCCTCGAACTCCGATTGGCCCGCCGGAAGTTGAGCGATCACGTCTGCGGTATCCCACATCTCGCGAAAAACAAGCGAGATATGGGGCACCCAGTATTTGTTGCTACGAGAGAGTGTCGAGTCAGGATTTGTCGCCATGATTCAGTTTGTAGGGACGGCTGAGAGTTTTTCAGGCTGGCATCGCGGTCAATTTTCAGCCGTCCCTGCGGGACTGATCGTCCTTTTCTTCTAACCCAGGACTACGTCCTGGGCTAAGGTCAGCCGTCCCTTCGGGACTTAAGTCAGATTGCTGCGTGTTCTCCAGTCGTCGATAGCTTTGCGGATGGCGGCTGGGGCCAGGTTGCTGCAGCGCATTTTGTATTCGGGTATGCCTCCCAGCGCCTCGGCTACCGAGGCTTCGGTGATTCCGTAGGCTTCTTCGACGGGACGGCCCAAGACCATTTCGGTTGCCATGGAGGAACAGGCGATGGCGACCGCGCATCCCATGCACTTGAACTTTACTTCCTGGATGATGTTGTTTTCGATGCGCAGGGAGATCAGCACCGTGTCGCTGTCGAGCGGGCTCTTCACCATCGCCTTGCCGGAAGGGTCGGCGACGCTGCCAGTGTTGCGAGGATTGGCGTAATGGGCGCGGACCTGCTCGCTATACAAGGGGGCGCCTCTCGGTTGTGGCGTGCTGTAACGAAAGAATATGATTGCGGTTCAAGGATGTTCTCCGACCTCTATAGCAAAGCGGCTGAACTTGCCTCCCAGGGCCAACCTTTCGCCATCGCGACTGTGGTCAGGGTGGAAGGCTCTTCTTCGGCTCGCCGCGGTTCCAAGGCTATTATCGACCAGTCCGGCAAGCTGTTGCTGGGGTGGGTCGGCGGAGGGTGCGCCGAGAGCGCGGTGCGGAGCGAAGCGCTGACCAGCCTCGAAACCGAGCGGCCTCGGATGATTACCGTGGATATGAGCGATGAAGAACTGGGGGTTGGCATGCCCTGCGGAGGAACCATGGACATATTCATCGAACCGGTTCTGCCCAAGCCCGAACTGCTGATCGTAGGCCACGGGCGCATTGCCGAAACCCTGGCTGTGCTGGGCGACCTGATGGGTTTTTCCATCACTGTCAACGATCCGGCTGCCGAGCGGACTGCGTTTCCGCAGGCAGAGCGGCTGGTCACGGAAGACTTCGATCTCACGGAGACGCCCATTGGGCCCAAGAGCTTTGTGGTCATCGCCACGCAACATAAGCGGGATCATCTGTGGCTGGAAAAGGCGCTTCAGGGGAATGCAGCCTATGTTGCTTTGATCGCCAGCCACCATCGGGCGAACCTGGTGCTCGAGTATCTGCGAGCCGGGGGAATGGCCGAAGACAAAATCGCCACGGTTTATGCGCCGGCGGGTCTTCACCTCGGGGCGTCGACCCCGGAAGAGATTGCCTTGAGCGTAATGAGCCAAATGGTCGCTCTTCGCCGCGGAGGTAATGCGCTCTCCATTCCCCGGGATGAGGAGCGGCTCAGCGATGTGTTTTCGACGGATGCCGTGATTCGTCAGTGTGAGGCGGATGTTCCTTCGTAAAGCCGCATACCTACCCTTTCAAGCGCTCGTAGTCTTCCTGTGTATCGATGTCGAGTAGGATTCCCGGATCTTCAACTTCTACCTTTAGGATCTCGTCTAAGTGATTGGGGAAGATGGCCCGGCAGCCGGTGTCTCCTTCCAGTGCCATGACTTCAAAAAAGACGGAGCGGTCTAACAGCACCGGGTTGCCGCGTTTGCCTTGATACGAGGGTATGACAATGGGCGCCCGGGTCTTGAAATACCCATCCATGATGTGACTGAGGGTTTGCGGTTGAAGGAAGGGCTGATCTCCGAGAACGATGAGCGCGGCGTCGCTGCTTGCGTCGACGTGGGAGAGTCCTAGGCGGAGTGAGCTGGCCATTCCCTGCCGGTAGGCCTGGTTCACAACAATCTGGGTGAGGGATGGGGGAAGGTGCGGTTGAATGGCTTCGGCCTCGGCACCAAGGACGAGGACAATCTCGTCCAGAGAAGCGGCTCGGACATTCTCAATGGCGCGCGCCAAGAGCGTGGCTCCGCCAAGGGGCAAAAGCTGCTTGGCGCGGCCCATGCGCGTGGATGCGCCGGCAGCCAGGATGACGGCGCTGACTCGTCCTTTCCTGATGTCTGTCATGGAAGTCGATTATGAAGAGTTCTGAGTGCCTACAGTAGTATGGTGGACGATCTATTTTGAATGCGGAGAGACGAATGCTGCGCAAACCTAGCTCAGTCGGCTGTTCTTCTTTTGGTGTTTCTCCTGTTGTTTCAGGGCCTGGCACCCGACCTGCAGGCGCAGGCTCCTCCAGTGCCCACGCCGCAGCAACTGGATCAATTGCTGGCGCCGGTTGCGCTTTATCCCGATGCTTTGCTGGCGCAGATTACGACGGCGTCGACCAATCCGCAGGAGATCCTGGATTTCGATAACTGGCTGGGGCAGAACCAGAACCTCAGCGTGTCGCAGCTGACGGCGGCTGCCCAGCAACAGGGTTTTGATCCAGCGTTCGTTGCCCTGGCGGGCTTTCCCCAGGTAGTCGAGATGATGGCTGAGAACATCGACGACTATGCCGCGATTGGGGCGGCCGTCACGGCCGATCAGGGCCAGGTTTCGGCGTCCATCCAGCGTTTGCGGGCACAGGCCTATGCTTCGGGCGCGCTGCGCAGCAGTCCCCAGCAACAGGTTGAGGTGCAGCAGGCCAGCGGGCAGCCCATTTATGTGATTCAACCGGCGAATCCGCAGGTGGTGTACCTGCCGCAGTACGATCCCACGGTGGTGTATGCCGGCGGGGCCGGCCCGGGACTCATCACTTTCGGCATTGCCATCGGGATCACCGCGCTTCTGGTCAGCCAGCCCTGGGGCTGGGGCGGATGGGGATGGAACTGGGGAGGCCGGCGGATTTATTACAACCGCGGCCCGTGGGGAGGTTGGGATGGCGGCTACCGTCCGCCTCGCCCGTATTATCGCCCTCGACCCGTGGTATATAACCACCGCCCGGGGTTTGGCGGGAATTGGGGCTATCGGCCACCGAACTACCGTCCACCCAGGCCGATCAATCGTCCGGGACGCCCGGGCACCCGGCCGGGATTCACCCATCCTATTAGTGGTCCTGGGAATCGTCCTCCCGGGAATAACCGCCCACCGAATAACAATCGGCCGCCAAATAACGGGCGCGCCGACGATCCAGCCTGTGCGGCCGGGTCAGCCGAACAACCGGCCAGTGACCACCCGGCCCTCGCCGGGCGTCAGGCCGCCCACGAGTCGACCGCCGCAGCAGAATAGGCCCCCGCAGCAGAGCAGGCCTCCGCAGCAAAACCGGCCGACTTCTGCCCCAAACCGGCAGCCCGCGCCCCGGCCACAAAACCGGCCCCCGGGCCCACAACGGCCCAATGGGGGAGGCGATCGGCGGTAAGGCATAATGTCTCATAGAATAGACGGTAATGGCGGTTAATGTTTATAATATGAGATGTTATGAGGGAAAGAGCGGATAGTCTTCTGCCTGCGCTGGCAAGGATCCTCGGCCATCTTGGCGAGAGGCTCAAAGCGGCACGCCTGCGCCGCCGTTACTCGGCGGAGATGGTGGCGCAGCGGGCCGGCATGGCCCGGGCTACGTTGTCCCGGATAGAGCTGGGGGACCCCGGAGTCTCTTTCGGCAACTATGCGCGGGTGCTGCAGGTACTCCGGCTGGAACAGGACTTGAACCGGCTGGCGGCCGATGACGAACTCGGACGTAAGCTGCAGGATGCGGAGATCGGCACCCGGGCGCGGGCGCCACGGCGGAAGTCGCCGCGTGTTGAAGAAGCCCAGGCTGTGAAGCCGGTCAAAGACCCGATGAGCGACCGATGAGCGGCCGGCAGAAGTCGGTGCAGGTCTATGTCGACGCCGAGGGGATGGGCGGACTCGCGCTGATGGGCGTCCTGCACGCTCAGAGTTCGGGCAGGCAGGAAGTGTTTTCCTTCGAGTACGCTCCGGAATGGCTGGCGAGCGAGGCCGCCTTCGCGTTCGATCCCGATTTGCAATTGCTGGAAGGGGCGCAGTATCCGGCACAGTCTCGTAGTAATTTCGGCATATTTCTCGACTCAGCTCCCGATCGGTGGGGACGTTTGTTGATGCAGCGGAGAGAGAATCTGCGTGCCCGGCAGGAGGAGCGGACAGCGCGGCGATTGACCGAGTGGGATTATTTGCTGGGCGTTCATGATGAAACCCGGCTGGGGGCACTCCGTTTGCGATCGCTCACCGGGGAAGAGTTTCTGGATAGCGACGCCCGCATGGCTGCGCCTCCGATCACTTCGGTGCGTGAACTACAGGCGGCCAGCGCAGGGCTCGAACGGCATATGGATGAGGAAGATCATCCGGATTACGCGCGATGGTTAGGGCAACTGCTGGCGCCTGGGTCGTCCCTCGGTGGGGCTCGTCCTAAGGCCTCGGTACGCGATGAAGCGGGACACCTTTGTATCGCGAAGTTTCCCAGCCGCGCGGACACGCGCAATATGGCTGCGTGGGAGATGCTGGCGCACCGGCTGGGTGCGAAGTGCGGCATTCATTTACCGGCGGCTCGATTGCTGGATAGCAGCGACACCTTTCTGGTGAGGCGATTTGATCGAACAGGCGATGGGAGCCGGCGAGCGTTTGTTTCCGCGATGACGCTTACCCAGCGGCGGGACGGCGAGCCCGGGGCCAGCTACCTGGAGTTGGTGGAGTTGTTGCAGCGCCAGGGCGCGGATACGCTGGGCGATACCCATCAGCTGTTTCGCCGGATCGTGTTCAGTATTTTGATTCACAATACTGACGATCATCTGCGGAACCACGGATTCTTTGTGGAGGATCGCGGGGTTCGCCTTTCGCCTGCGTATGACATCAATCCCTCGATTGAGAGGGACGAATTGACGCTGGCGATTAATGAAACAGAGACTGCGTGCGATGTGGAGATTGCCCGCTCGGCTCATAAGCTGTATGCGCTGAGCCTGAAAGAGGCGGATGGATTGATCGCGGAAGTAGCCGCGGCGGTGAGGAGCTGGCGGGAGGAGGCGGAGGGGTTGCGCATCCGGCGGTCGGAGCAGGATGCGATGGCTTCTGCGTTTGCTGCCTAGGTTTTAAGGCGGGCTCTGTTGGCCTTTACCAGGAGGATCCCAGGTCTCAAACGCGAGACCCACGGCGCGCCGGGGCAGGCTGGGGCACCCATCGCGTTTCCAGGGGTGGGCTTTCCGGACGACAAACAGAAGAGTCTGCCGCAGGGACGGCTGACCTTAGCCCAGGAAATGCGGAGTTGGCGTACGGGTGGGATTTGCGGTTTCTTTTGGTCTTACGGTCAGGGTTTGGACCAGGGGGGCACGATGCCGTTCATGCGGGCGTAGGCGATGGATTGGCCCATGTGTTCGTTGGCGTGGACGATGATGCGGAGATACATGCCGTCGACGGTTACGGTTTTGCCGTCGATGCTGACTTTGCGCTGGTAACCGTCCGGCTTCAACTGGGCGCGGGCGGCGGCGACGGCGGCGAGTGAGCGCTTCAACCAATCGAGGACGTCGGCTTTTTGGGTCACGGTCTTTTCCATGCTGACGGAGACCTGCGGTTCTTTGGCGCCGGTCACGCCGAGGAGATAGAAGTTGGCGATGGCGATATGCATGTACACTTCGCCGATGGAACGCACTCCCGGCGCGGGCCGCCAGGCGAACTTCTGCGGCGGGGTGGCTTCGGCAAGGGCGATCAGCTGCCGGGAAGCGTGGCTCCATTCGCCGTCATAGCCTTCCCACAGGCCTTCGTTCTGAGCGTGACAGGTTGTCACAGTTACGAGCACAAATAACAGAAGCGTCTTCACGGTATCCCCTTCCCTTCATCCCCAGTAAGTTTCGCCGGGCGCCAGGTTCTTCTTGAGAAAATCGGGGTTGAGATCGACGGCCAGGCCGACTCCCTTAGGAAGCGTCATCTCCCCTTTGCTCACCTGTGGTGGATTAGACGCGGCCATCGCTTCCACGTAGCGGCCGGGATGGGCGAGCGCGCTTTCGCACTTGAAGAAGTTCTGGATGGATACAGCGAATTGCGCGTTGGCATAGGTCATGACTAATCCACCTACGTTGTGCAAGGCCAGAGGTGTGCGGGAGAGGGCGGCGTAGTCCGCGATCTTTTTGGTGCCGGTGATGCCCCCGGAGAAACACAGGTCAGGATGGATCACGTCCACGGCTCCGTTGTCGATGAACGGACGAAAGCCGCGCACCAGCTCCAACTTTTCGCCGGTCAGGAGGCGGAGATTGGTGGAGCGGCGCAATTCCATCCAGCCCTCAGAGAAGACCGGGTTCAGGGGATCTTCGATCCACAGCGGGTTCATGGGCTCGACTGCCTTGGCGACGCCGACGGCGCTGGGCGTATCGAGTTCCCCATGACAGTGCACGGCTATATCGATATCGTCGCCCACGGCCTCGCGCACGTTCTCGTAGCCGATCCTCACGTCGCGCAGTTGTGCGGTGGTGAGGGTATTGGCAAAGACTCCCGAGGTGACATGGAGGACTTCGTGAATGTTGTTCTTGTAAACGGTGAAGCCTTCCGGGAGCTGCTTGATCCTGGCGGCCCATTCGCGGCAGGAAGTCTTGTCCAGCATGTCGAGACCGATGCCATGTGAGTACATCGGTATGGTTTCGCGAAAGCCGCCGCCGAGCAGAGTGCTGACGGGGAGGTTGGTGATCTTGCCCGCGAGATCCCATAGGGCAATATCGATGCCGCTGACGGTGGGGATGTGGGCCACGTAATTGTACATCAGCGAGCTCATCTGCTGGAAGTGCACCTCGATGGCGAGCGGGTCTTTGCCGATCAACAGCGACTTCATGGTTTCAATCCGCGCGCGGGCGATGGGGCCGGTGGCTCCCGCTTCTCCATAGCCGGTGAGGCCGCTGTCGGTGTCGATGCGGATGAGGCAGTTCCCTGCTATGTGGTCCAGGCCCATGGCCTTGATGTCAGTGATTTTCACTTTGCCGGCGTGGGGTTGGGCGAAAAGGTTGAGGTTGGAGAGAAAGGCTCCCGCCGGTAGGGTAACGGCGAGGCGCATGAGGTCGCGGCGGGTCCAGATTCGTGGGTTTTGTGCCATGGTGGTCGGTCCTAAGGGTAAACCGAGACGACCCTTCCCATTGCTTTGAGGAATTGGCTGCTGCTTAACGTTTTCGTTAAGGAAGCTGCTTATTTTATTATTTTCATGTTGACTTTAGCGATTTTGGATGATCGGATGGTTTTTTCGTTTGTTGAATTCGTCTGATGGAAGCGTTTTCTTAGCGATATAGCATGGAATTTAGCGAATTTAAGCAAAAACCGATTGGCCAAGCGATTGGGCTGCACAAGCTCATCGATGCACTGTCGCTTCCCGTAAATTACCCTGCTGTTCGTTCGGAAGTGGTGAGAGGAGCTCGCAAGACTCGAATCGCAGACGGCAGGGTTTTGGAGCAGTATCCGCCCACGTATGCTCCTACCGATGAGTTTGGGCACCTTCGATTCGCGATGCGATATGAGCCGATCGATCTTAGTGTCTTAGACGCTCTTTTCAAAGCAGTAGAACGTCCTGCGTTCGTGGCTTGGATCAAGAGTGAGCCGGTCGGCAAGTACGCGCGGCGTGCCTGGTACCTTTACGAGCTTCTGACAGGCCAGGTGCTGGATATTCCGGACGTTCCTCCAACGGCGAACGTCATGCTGTTGAATCCCGAATTGCACATTACTGGCAGAGGGAGACCCGTTCGGCGACAGCGCATTGTCGACAACCTCCTGGGCAATAAAGCCTATTGTCCGATGATCCGTCGCAGCGACAAGCTGATTGCTTCCATGCAGCAGCAACTGGGCCAGGAGGCAAGAAGCATTATCGAGGGGGCCGATCCCTCCCTTCTCGCCTGTGCCGTCCATTACCTTTTTACGAAAGAGACCAAGTCTTCTTTTGCGATTGAAGGCGAAGTGCCGAGTGCGGATCGCACGTCGCGCTTCGTGGCTGCCCTGGGGCGCGCGGATGACTTCGACACCAGCGACAAGAACGCCCTGGTCGCATTGCAAAATTCAATTGTCGACCCGCGGTATGCCCAAAAGGACTGGCGAGCCAGCCAAAATTACGTTGGTCAAACGGCATCCGACTTCAGTGCGATTGTTCATTTTATCTGTCCCAAGCCGGAAGACTTGAATGACCTGATGAACGGCTGGATGGAGATGGTGAGCCAAGTGGAAAGCGGAGGAGTGGATCCTGTTTGTGCGGCGGCCATTACAGGATTCGGCTTCGTTTTCATTCATCCCTTCGAAGACGGGAATGGGCGCATTCATCGTTTCCTGATTCATCACAGTCTAGCCAAGCTAAACTTCGCTCCTCCGGGCATTCTCTTTCCAGTTTCCGCCGCCATGCTTCGAGGACCGAGAGCCTACGACACCGCGCTCAACGCTTTTTCCAACTCCATCCGTTCGCGAATTTTATATAAGCTGGACGACCAACAGCGCCTTACCGTTTTGAATAAAACAGACCATTTGTACCGGTATTTTGACGCGACTCCGCAGGCTGAATATCTCTACGAAGCAGTTGCAGAAACAATTCGCAAAGATCTTCGAGAGGAAATCGAGTTCCTTGAAGTCTTCGACAAATCGATGGCCGCGGTGAAGGACATTGTGGATATGCCGAACGCCCGAGCGTCGTTACTTATTCGTTTTGTTTTACAGAACCACGGCACCCTCTCCAACAACAAACGTCCCCAGTTTCCAGAACTGCGAGACGATGAATTGGCTCGCATCGAGGAAGCGATTCGTTCCACTGGTGGTGGGCTTGAAAAACCCGTAGCGGAACTTTAGCAGGGAGACTTCATTTCGCTGGAGGTGCCTCCGGCGGCGGGTACGTAGCAGTTGCGGGTGTAGTCCATGACCATGCGGTCGGCGCTGAAGCGCCAGCCCAGGGTGCGGATGGTGCGCTTCATGCGGGTGATCCAGCCGCGGGGCAGGCCGTCGCGGTCGCGCTGATAGTAGAGGGGGATGACTTCGTCGCGCAGGACGCGGTAGAGGTCTTCGCCGTCGCGGGTGTCATGGACATCCATATTGGAGTGGGTTCTGCCGCTGCCGATGGCGAAGCCGTTGAGGCCGTCGTAGGCTTCGGCCCACCAGCCGTCGAGTACGGACAGATTCAGGCCGCCGTTGAGGACGACCTTTTGCCCGCTGGTGCCGGAGGCTTCGAGCGGACGCCGGGGATTGTTCAGCCACACATCCACACCCTGCACCAGGTGGCGGCCGACGTTGATGTCGTAGTTTTCGATAAAGACGAACTTGTCGCCGAACTTGGAGTCGCGCATCATCTCGGCGATCTGCTGCAGGACCAGCTTTCCTGGCTCGTCGTGGGGATGGGCCTTGCCGGCAAAGAGGAACTGCACCGGGCGTTTGGGATCGTTGACCATGGAGGCCAGCCGCTCGATATCCGCCAGGATCAGGTTGGCTCGTTTGTAAGTGGCAAAGCGGCGGGCGAAGCCGATGGTGAGCGCATCCGGAGAGAGCACTTTGCCCAGGCGGAGCAGAGTTTCGTTGGATTCGCCGCGGCGCTCGGCCTGCTCGCGCGCGCGGCGGCGGACAAACTCGATGAGCTGCGATTTGAGCGCGAGATGGGTTTCCCATAGTTCGCCGTCGTCGACGTTCTCGACCGGCTCCCAGGTGCGCAGCCAGGAGCTCTTGCCCTGCCAGCCGACCCCAAGATGGCGATCGTAGAGACGGGACATTTGCGGCGCCAGCCAGGAGGGCACGTGGACCCCGTTGGTGATGTGGCCGATGGGCACGGCGTCTTCCGACTTGCCGGGAATAAGTCCGTTCCACATGGCTCGCGAGACTTCGCCGTGCAGAGAGGAGACGGCATTCGCGCGGCGCGAGAGCTAGCAGGCCGAGGACCGTCATACAGAAAGGTTCGTGGGGATCGTTGGGATTTTCGCGGCCGAAACCCATCAGTCTCTGTTGCGAAATGCCGAGTTGCTCGCGCAGCGGGCCCAGGTGCTCTTCGATGAGCTCGGCGGGAAAGCGGTCGTGGCCCGGCCGGCACCGGGGTGTGGGTGGTGAAGATGACTTCGCGGGGAATCTGGTTGGCGGCAGTGTCGAAGTCCAGGCCTTCTTCCTGCATGCGATCGCGGATCGCTTCGAGCACGGCGAAGCCGCTGTGGCCCTCGTTGAGGTGAAGAACGCCGGGAGTGATGCCCATGGCCTTCAGGGCGCGAAAGCCGCCGACGCCGAGGAGCAGCTCCTGGCGAATGCGGGTGCGTGCATCGCCGCCGTAGAGGCGAGAGGTCAGGTCGAGATCCTCCGGCGCATTGCCGGCGACTTTGGAGTCGAGCAGGAAAAGATCGCAGCGGCCGACTTTCACTCGCCAGACCTTGGCGCGAATGGAGCCGCCGCGGGTTTCAATTTCGATCGACCACGGGTTCGCCGTTTTTGCCGATGGCGAGTTCCATGGGGAGCTGGGTGACGTCGGTCTGGAGATACTCTTCCTGCTGCCAGCCATCCTGGTCGAGGCGCTGGAGGAAGTAGCCCTGGCCGTAGAACAAGCCGACACCGACGAGGGGAATGCCCAGGTCGGAAGCGCTCTTGATGTGGTCTCCGGCGAGAACACCCAGGCCGCCGGAATAAATGGGCAGGGATTCGTGCATGCCGAACTCTGCGGAAAAGTACGCTACGGGATGCGGCCGCAGGACGCCTGCATTCATGGAGCCCCAGGTGCGGTCGGCGTGGAGATATTCCTGCTGGCGGCGGTAGACATAGTTGATGCGGCTATGCAGGCCCAGCTCGGTGGCGCGTCCTCGATTTCCTGGAGCGGCATCTCGTTGAGCAGGGCGATGGGGTTCTGGTTGAGCTGCCACCAGCGGGTGGGATTGAGATCGCGAAACAGGCTGATGCAGTCGTAGTCCCAACACCAGCAGAGATTGCGGGCGACGGACCACAGGCGTTCCTGGGCCGGGGCGATGAAACGGTCGAGGGTGCGCGCCTCGCTGACCACGGGCGCGACCTGGCCGGCGGCTTCGGTCAAATTGCGGATTTCACTTTCGCGGAAGATTCGGGGCTCCTTGGTTTGCACCACCAGCACACCCTGCAGGATGCCGCGGTCGATCAGCGGGACACCGAGGAAGGAGTGGTAGATCTCTTCGCCGGACTCCTTGAAGTACTTAAAGCGGGGATGATTCCTGGTATCTTCGACCGCGACCGGCAACACCTGCTCCGCGACCAGGCCGGTAAGGCCTTCGCTGAGGGGCATGCGCAGGGTACCGATGCATCGCGGATGGAGGCCGAGGGTTGCGGCTAATACCAGGTTGGATCGATCCGGCTCGAGCAGATAGGCGGAGCAGACATCGGTCCTGAACCGGGTAGCGATCAGGGCGACTACATTCATGAGGGTATCGGCGGCTTTGCCTCCCTCTTCGGTGAGGCTTGTGATTTCTTCCATGGTCAGGACGTGACTGGCGTCAGTTTCTTCGTAGGATTGGGCCACCGGGATCCCCTTGAATTTTGTTTATTACCCATTGCAATCGTGGCAGGCCCGGTGAAGTATGACCTGTGATCGAACGTTTGTTTCGCGGCGAACCGTGTTGCTTATTGAAGAATAGACCAGGCCCGGCGTCAACCCCTTTTAAAAAGCGCTTATCCCTGACCTAGGTAACGGTTGTGAAAACTTGATTTTAAAACCGCGCCCGACGTGCCGATCTTGGCTCTCTCTGAGCGGCAGATTTTTGACCGGTAGGGGCGGGCCCACGAATGGCGCACCACAGATCCCTCTCTATCGCTCGGGATGACAACCAGGAGAGGGTGGTTGCCGGGGGGAAGGGCGGTTGCCGGCGGAGAGGGCTGAGCAGTGCTGGGCTAAGGGCGGCCTTTCCTGAGGGAAGGCCGCCCTTCAGGTTTTACTGCTGCACAGTGGCGAGGCTAAACCCGGTGCGCTGTGCGCCCCGGGATTTCATCCTTTGTTGCATCCGTGCGCGCTGGCTATCGGACAGAGCCACCCTGGGGGTTACCTGCCTGCGAGAACCTTGCACGAACCCGCCGAAATTGGGGAATAACACGAAGGCGGGGTCTCTACCGGTATTGGGGTTGGCGGCGTACCCGGCAATGATCCCGAGATCGTCGATGGTGGCGGCGACATTGAGGACCAGAACCGAGTCAGAGGGAATGGCGGTGTTCAGATCGGTCATTTTGCCGTTTTGCCAGAGGAAGGCGCGGCAGTTGAACTTGGCGTCGCAGGAGTTGCCGACGATCTGACCGAGGTTGTTGATGGAATTGCCGAAGCTGAAGGTGTCACCGGGAAGAGTGCCCAGGTCCTGCATCACTCCTTTTTGCCAAAGGAAAGCATGCTGAATCTGATCACCGGCGAGATCAGAGCCTCCGGTGATTTGCCCCACGTTGTTGATGGCGACGGGCTGGTTATTTTTCGCCCCACCCAGATTGCCGAGGTTCGTCACCTGGCCGTTGCTCCAGAGCACGGCGTGGGCAGCGGTGTTCGCGGAACAATCGCCCGTGGATCCGACTATCTGACCGAGGTCGTTGTTGCCATTCGCGAGCCCGTCGGGGTCACCGGCAAGTAAGGGCAGCGTGGTCACCTTGCCATTTTGCCAAACCGCCGGCAGCCCTTGCTGGACCTGGTAAAGGGGTGGCTGCGGCTTACCGCCGACCAGACAAGTGGCATCGGGGGTCGCGGTCAGCGACTCTCCGACGATCTGTCCATAATCGTTGTTGCCGAAGGCGATGGCGGAGTTGCCGCCCAGGGTGGGAAGCGTCACCGCACTCTGATTCACGACGGTAAAGGCCTGGCAGGTGAGGTGGGTGAGCCGCAAACAGAAGTCCTGCCCCAGCGAATCAGGCGTAGCTGTCTCGGAAAAGCCGGAGATATTGCCGAGGATCGCGCTGCTTGGACCACCCAGGGTGCCCAGGTCTTTGGTGGTATTCAGTTCCCAAAGAACGGCGTGCTCCGCGACATCGCCTTTCGTATTGGAATACCCCGCTACATAGCCCTGGAGGCTGAGGGTCTGCGCGTTGGCGAAGGTGCCGCCGAGGGGTACACCCAGGTTGATAATGTCGTAGCCCGTGCTTGGGGCTGCGGGCTGCTGGCCGAGTGCGACGCCCAGCGAAGCGGAAAATGTGGCGGCGAACGCCACTGGCAAAAGTATTTTCGGATTCATCATTCTTCCTCGTGTTTTAGTACGTACGCCTGGTTGCACACAACGAGGTTCAAGGCTTGAGTACGAGCCAACTCCGCGACGAATCCTGGAGCCGAAAATAGGTCAGTACGACAGCATGCTTACGATCGTCCAGCGTTCAATGGGTCTACTGGCTGTTGGTGATCACCGGCAGCACCAGGTGCGAAGGCATGCCTGGAGTGCAGAATATTCGCTGGGTTGCTGGAACGTAGTCGGTTGCTGCCGCCTGGTAGATGCTGGGCACAAACTTCTGCGGGTTTCGGTCGATCACTGGGAACCAAGAAGATTGTACCTGCACCATCAGACGGTGGCCTTTGAGAAAAGCATAATCATGATCGCGCAGGGGGATGCGCCACTCCTGGGGCTGATTCGCTCTGAGGGCTACGGGTTGCTCGTAGCTATGAAGATAGCGTCCGCGGCGTACCTCCATTGCCACTGGTAGTTCGTATCCGTTCATGGAATTTGCGTAGGCGGTATTTGCCTGGATTGCGCTCGGCTGGTCTTTTTCCGGATAGACGTCGATCAACTTCACGATGAAGTCGGAGTCGGTGCCGGAGGTGGACGCGAAGAGGTTAGCTGCGATTTCGCCGGTCACTACCACATCGTGATCGAGGGGCGCGCTCACAAAAGTGAGCACGTCGGGGCGATGATCCACGAAGCGCTGGTCGGCCACTTCCCAGAATCTCCATTCCGGCAAGGGATAGGTGGGAGAGATGGGCCGCGCGCGATAAGGTACGGGATTCGCCGGATCGGAAATGTATTGGCGATACGCGGGGCCGGCGCCGGTGGGCGCGTCGAAGGAAAGGGTTCCATCGGCGTGAAAGTAGAGTTGCGTCGGCTTGGCTTGCTTCGGGGGCCACTCGGTGTAGGTGTGCCAGGTGTTCGAGCCGGCCTGGAAGGTGGTCACTTGCCAGGAGGGCTTCTCCCCTACTCCGTGGAGGTAGTAACGGAAGAAGGGCGCTTCGATATTCTTCCGGAACTCGAGGGCGGTTTTGTGACCGCCGAAGGAGACGGGGCCGATGCTGTCTCCGGCGGGCGCGGCCCATCCGCCGTGAAACCATGGTCCGGCGACCATGAAGTTGGTGTTGCCGGGATCGTGTTGCTGCGCATGGCGGAATATCTGCCAGGGTCCCCACGGGTCTTCCTGATCCCAAAAGCCGGCGACGTTCAGGTTGGGCACGGTGGAGCTGTGAAGCTGGTTGACCCAGGCTTCTTTTTTCCAGAACTGGTCGTAGTCGGGGTGGCGCATCACGTCGTTCCAGTAGGGCAAGGTTCCGTGCAGGTATTTGTCGTTGAGAGTGGTGAGCGGGCCGGCTTTCAGGTACCAGTCGTAGGTGTCGTAGGTGTCGAAATCGAAGTTGGTGTTTTTGTTTTTGTCGGCTTGCTCCATGACTGCGTATTCGAAGGTGTAGCTCTCGCGTAAGGCGCCGTAACGATGGTCGTCGTCGTTCATCCACTGATCGACAGGCGAAGCCTGCTCGCTGATGGCTTTGAGTGCGGGATGCGGGTGGAGCAGGGTCAGCGCCGCGGTGAGCCCGCTGTAGGAGATTCCGTAGATGCCCACCTTGCCGTTATTGTTGGGGACGTTTTTGACGAGCCAGTCCACGGTGTCGTAGGCGTCGTTGGTTTCGTTGGCTTGCTTGGGGTCTTTGGGATCGTATTGCGAGGTGAGGAGAAAGGCGCCTTCGGATTTGAAGCGTCCACGGAGATTTTGCCAGACGAAGATGTAGCCATCAGCGGCGAGTTCCTTCCAGCTTTCCGGTAGCCAGTCGGGGCCGTCTTTTTCGGCGTGTTTGTCGAAGTCTTCCTGGGAGAGCACGCCGTACGGGGTGCGGGTGAGCAGGATGGGGAGGGGTTGTGCCTGGTTGGCTTTGGTGATGACTACGGTCTGCAGGTGTACTCCGTCGCGCATGGGGACCATGAATTCCTGGACGCGGTAGTTGCTCTTGGTGGCGGGGCTCTCCTGCGCGTGGATGTTCAGAGTGACGCAGAGGAGAGCGAGGTGCAGAAGGATGCGCATGATGTTTCAAGTTATAGCGGATGTTGTGGGAAGTTATTTCTCCTGGGAAAAATGCCGGTTGCCCCACATCTCTATTTCCCAATGGAGTCCCGCAGGGACGGCTGAAAATATGCCGCCACTTGACCCTGGACAATTTTCAGTCGTCCCCTCGGGACTTGTCGTGTCTCGAAAGCTCTCCCCAGGACTGCGTCCTGGGCGAAGTTCAGCCGTCACTACGGGGCTCCGGGAAATCGAGGTGCGGTGCAGAGGAGAGCGAGGTGCAGAAGGATGTGAGTCGTTCTTTGAATGGGCCGGAAATGGATTTCGTCTTCGTTACGTGGGTCAGGAAGAGCGTTGGAAGGGGCTGCGCCCCGTCGTTTTCGGCCCATGTACGCTAAGGCGAACATGGGGCACCCGTCCAGGGGGTTGGGGCTTCGTTCGTCGTTCCGACCGCTGCGGTGCGAGGAACGCCCCCAAGTTGAGTGCCTTGTTATTCCGGGATTGGTTGGCAATCAAGCGTCTTATTTCAGGCGCCGTATTCTGCTCCGGGTAGCAGGTCGGGGTCGAGGGAGGCGGTGCGGGCTTTGCGGAGGGCGCGCTGGTAGAAGAACAAAGCGGCTCCGAAGACGAGGAGACAGGCGGCGATGAGCTTGCCTTCGAAGATCCAGACGGAGTTGACCTGGCGCGAGGGAATGAAGGCGACGATCAGGCCGACAAAGGTGGCGCCCAGTCCCAGTACCGCGTTGGCCGTCAGATAGGCTTTGTTGGCGTGGAGGACGGCTTGCTTGCTCCAGGTGTGTTTGAGGAGTGAGAGGAACATGTAGGCCGAGGGCGCTAGTTGGAGGATCACGGCCAGATCCAGCATGGTCAGATAGGCTTCGCCTACAGAAACACCTAAGAAGCTGGAGCCGATCAGCAGAGAGGATAAGACGGCGAAAAGGATCAGGCTCACGTACGGGGTGTGATAGCGCGGATGCAGACGGCCGATGATAGGGGGCAGATAGCGATCGACGCCGGCGACAAAGGGCAGACGCGCGGCGCCGCTAAACCAGGCAGAGGCGGTTCCCAGGATGGCGAGACATTCGAGCAGGGCCAGCGGGGCGACCACGCTGCCTAAGCCAGTGCGTGCACTCATGACGTTGATGGCTTGCAGGACACCGGAGAGAACACCGATCTCTTTCTGCGGCATGGCGATGAGCATGGAGAGCGTGGTGCCGAGGTAGATGAAGCCGGCAATGAGTCCTCCGAGGAGGATGGCGATGGGCAGGTTGCGGCGGGGATCACGGATTTCATCGCCCATGATGGAAGCGAGGTCCAGACCGATGAGGCTGTAGCAGATGGTGCCGAAGGCGGCGAAGAGCCGCCAGTCGTGAAGACTGAGGCGCAGGTCGGCGGGATGAAGGGCGCTGCCGTGGTGATGGAGGGTGAGGATGGCGAGCAGGCAGATCATGGCCGCCCCGCCGATGGTGCCGACGGCGCCGAGGTTGCTGATCCACTTGCCGAGCGAGAGCCCACGAATGTTCAGCGCGAGCAGAAAAAGAATGACGAGAATAGAGGTAATGCCGGTGAAGGCATGGTTATCGGCGAGCTTCTGGATTTTTGGTCCGGCTACATAGACGGCGACGCCGACGCAGGAGAGCACGACGGTGGGCAGATAGACGACGTTGGAAAGCCAGTAACACCAGCCGGCGAGAAATCCATGCTCTTCCCCAAAGCTGCGTTTGGCCCAGAGATAGATGCCACCTTCGCCGGGCCACTTCTGGGCCAGCTCGGTAACGGCGGCGCCCTGCGGCCAGAAGAAAGAGGCGAGCGCGAATAGCCACAGCCACAGTGTCACAGGGCCAGAGGCGGAGATGGCCGGAATCATGTTGAGGTTGGCCACGGCCACGACGAAGAGCAACACCAGGTCGCGGCGGCCGAGTACGCGGTCGAGGCCGGGTTTCTTACCGGTGGCTAGCGGACGCATGGCGCTCCCTTCGGATGAAGGCGCGGGGCGAAGCGCCGGTCCAGACCTTGAAAGCGCGGGAGAGCACAGCAGTCTCAGCATACCCGACGGTGTGGGCGACCGACGTCACGGTGGCGGAGCGGTCCTTGATGAGAGATTCGGCGAGGGTGCGGCGCTGGTCGCGGACCAGGCTGCGGAAGCTGGTGCGCTCTTCTGCTAAACGGCGTTGGAAGGAGCGCGCGGAGAGGCCGAGTTCCTGGGCGATGGAGGGCAGACTCAAGGGGCCGGAACCGAGGCGGCGAGCGATCACGTAGTTGACCTGGCGCGCGAAACTCTCCGGTTCCCTGCTCTCCTTCGCGAGATCGCGCAGGTGACGCTCCATGAAGGGAATCATGGAGCGGTCGGAAGCCATCCCGGCGCGGGCGAGATCGCCGGAGCGCATGACCAGGCGGTTTAGGTTTTGACCGAAGAAGACCGGGGCGTGCAGGGCCTGGGTGTAGGCTCTTTTGGCGCTCGCGGGGCCGGCGTGCTCGAAGTGGACTTCCAGGGGCGACCATTGGTCACCGAGAAAGTTGCGTATGAGGCTGCAGATGGAGGCCATGGAGTACTCGGCGTCCTGACGGCGCGGGCGGAGCGAGGGATCGGCGATCTGGTAGATGTAGTCGGCGGTCTGGGCGCCCGCGATCAGTTCGACGCGGGTGGCGCTCTGCCAGACGCTGACATAGGCGGATAACTGGAGTAAGGCCTGGCGGAGATTGGCCGATGCCTGGAAGATGAATCCCAGGGGTCCTAAGAGTTCCGGCCGGAAGGCCTGGCCCAGCCTGAGACCGAGAAAGGGGTCGCGGAGTAAGAGGGCTGCCTGCTCGAAGAGTGCGACGTACTTAGCGAGCGGAATTAATTGATAGGGATCGACGGGGGCCTGGGGCAAGGCGTGATCGCGCAGCAGGCTGGCTGGATCGTGACCCTGCGCCTGGATGGCCTCGAGGATGGGTTCGAGGAGATTGGCGCGGATCGTTGGGTAGAGCGAATGCGGCGAATAGGGCGACGCTGTCAACGGCTGCATGTCTCGAATCACCTGCGGGAGTCTTCCAAGTAAGGGTCCGGAAAAAGCCGCGGCGACGTGGCCGTTGGCGTAAGTTATCAACAAAGTGGCGCGAATAGCAATGATAAAAATCTTCGGCCGGGTGAGCATGATGCATGACAGGGTCTGCACCGGAGCTCAGGAAGAATGCGATCGGCATGTGGCAGATCGTGTTTTTCGTGATCGCCGCTGCTGCGCCGCTGACCGGGATGCTGGGGATTATTCCGGTGGATATTCAGTTGGGCAATGGCGCGGGTGTTCCGGGCGCGTTCGTCATCGCGGGTGTGATTCTGCTTATCTTCAGCGTTGGCTATGCGGCGATGAGCCGGCATGTAATCAACGCGGGCGCATTCTATGCGTACCTGGCGCAGGGGTTGAATCCTCACCTGGGTGTGGGCGGGGCTTTCGTCGCCGTGGTTTCGTACACCACCATGCAGGTGGGGGTGTATGCGTTGTTTGGATTTTTTTCTACCGTCATCGTCAATCCTCTGCTGGGCGTCACGTTGCCCTGGTTTGCGTATAGCTTCGCCGCGATCGCGCTGGTGCAGTTCCTGGGTATGCGTAAGCTGGACCTGAGCGGGTCGGGTGCTGGGACTATTTATCTCGCTCGAGATGGGGATCCTGCTGGCGTTGAGTTTCTCCATTGTCTGGCATGGCGGCGGGCCACAGGGTTTTAACCTGCGGCCGTTTGCTCCGCGCGTGGTATTTGGCGGGCATCCGGGCATTGCGATCATGTTTGCCCTGGCGTCGTTTGTGGGGTTCGAGGCGACGGCGATTTATGGGGAAGAAAGCAGGAACCCCACGCGGACGGTTCCGCTGGCGACGTATACCGCGGTTTCGATCATCATGGTGTTCTTTGCGTTTACGACGTGGGCCATTATCAGCTCGTATGGAGCGGATCATGTGGTGGCCGCGGCGTTTGCGGACCCGGGGCGATTCTGGTTTGCCAAGAGCGACGAGTATCTGGGCCGGGTTGGGACTGGGATCATGCGGGCTTTGTTGCTCAGCAGTATCTTTGCTTGCCTGCTGGCTTTTCATAACACGATTACCCGCTATCTTTTCGCGCTGGGCCGGGAAGGTTTGTTGTGGGGGGTTCCTGGCTGGGATTCATCCGCGGCATCAGTCTCCTTACAAGGCCAGTTATGCGCAGACGGGGTGCGCTTTGGTGGGTGTGGCTGGGGCGTTTCTGAGTGGGGCGGATCCACTGACGGTGGTGTTCAGCTGGACTTCTGCTTTGGCCACGATTGGGATCGTGGGGCTGCAGCTCCTGGTGAGCGCGGCGGTGATTGTTTTCTTTCAGCGGAATGGTTTGGATAAGCGGGTGTGGAATACGCTGATCGCTCCAGTGTTGGGGATGGTTGGGCTGGGTTATGCGATGTATTTGTTGATGGTGAATTTGCCGGCGCTGAGCGGGAGCGAGGATGGGGTGGTGCGGAGCTTTCCGTGGATTATGCTGGGGGTGTTGTTGTTGGGGATGGGTGTTTCGGTGGGGTTGTCGAGACGGGGTATCACGGTTCGGTTGGACCAGGTGGTGGATGAGGTTTGAGGGATTAGTTTGAGGGTTAGAGTTTGAGGGTTGGAGTCGTGGCACCCGTCATTCATTAACCCGACAGAAGTGATGTGGACAGGTTTGAGAGGAGGATTATGAGCGTTGCGGCGTTTACACCGGTGGTTGGCGATGCGCAGATGCCTGTGGGGAAGAATGTGCATCCGCTGGATCCGTTGAGCGTGGAGGAGATTCAGAAGGCTTGCTCGTTGGTGAAGACGATCAAGGGGCTTGGTCCCGAGTGCCGCTTCGCGATGATTCATTTGCAGGAGCCGGCTAAGGCGGATGTCCTGCCGGTATCGTGCCGGCGATGCGATCGAACGGTCGGCGTTCGCGATGATGTTCAACGCCTTGAATGGTGAGACACACGAGGCGGTGGTGAACCTTACGCTGGGGACGCTGGTTTCGTGGGTGCAGCATCACACCGAGAGCGCTCCGTTTGGGCAGCCTCCGGTGTTGGTGGAAGACTTCTTCAATTGCGACCGCATTGTGAAGGCGGATGAGGGCTGGCGGAAGGCAGTGAAGCGGCGCGGCCTGACCGATGAAGATATCAAGCTGGTGCAGGTGGATCCTTTTTCGGCTGGGAACTTTGGCTTTCCTTTGGAAGAGGGAAAGCGCGTGGTGCGGGCGGTGAGCTACTATCGCGCGGCGCTTACGGACAATGCCTACTCCCACCCTATCGAAGGCGTGGTCGCCGTGGTCGACCTGATCGGCAAGCGGGTGCTGCAGCTGGTGGACGATGAGGTGGTGATTCCGGTCCCCAAGACGAAGCATAACTACGATCCCGCATCGCTGGGTACGCCGCGCGAAGATCTGAAGCCGTTACATATTTCACAGCCCGAGGGACCCAGCTTTTCGGTGGATGGGTGGGAAGTGAAGTGGCAGAAGTGGAGCTTCCGGGTGGGGTTTACTTCGCGCGAGGGACTGGTGCTGCATCAACTGGGCTTCGACTCGCGGCCGCTGGTGTACCGGGCGAGCGTGACGGAGATGGTAGTTCCCTATGGCGATGCGACCAACACCCACTTCTGGAAGAACGCGTTCGATTGCGGCGAATATGGGCTGGGTAAGCTGGCTAACTCGCTGGAGCTGGGGTGCGATTGCCTGGGGTTGATCCACTACTTCGATATGCCGATGGTGGAGGATGAGGGCACGGTCACGGTGATGAAGAATGCGGTCTGCATGCACGAGGAAGACTATGGCGTTCTGTGGAAACACTTCGACTTCAGGACCGGGCTGCACCAGGTGCGGCGGTCGAGGCGATTGGTGATCAGCTTCTTCGCCACGGTGGGTAACTACGACTACGGCTTCTATTGGTATCTGTATCAGGACGGCACGATTCAGCTGGAGGTGAAGCTTACCGGGATTATCCAGACGGCGGCGGTCGCGCCTGGCGAGGATTATCCCTACGGCGGTATGGTGGGCGAAGGACTGGGCGGGCCGAATCATCAGCACTTCTTCTGCGCCCGGATGCACATGATGGTGGATGGCGAAGGCAACAGTGTGACGGAACACGAGTATCATCCCCGGCCTTGGGGAACGGACAATCCTTACGGGAACGTGTTCGATGTGACCGCGAGGACGCTAAGCCGGGAGCTGGACGCGTGCCGCGAGGCCGATGGGCGAACGGGACGGTTCTGGAAGATCATCAATCCCAATCACCGCAATGTGGTGGGGAAACATCCGGGGTACAAGCTGGTGGCGCAGGCGAGCCCGGTGTTGCTGGCGCAACCAGGAAGCGCCATTGCGAAGCGCGGTGGTTTCGCCAGCAAGCACCTGTGGGTTACGCGCTTTGCCGAAGAAGAAAAGTATGCCACTGGGAACTATCCCAACCAACATGCGGGAGGCGATGGCTTACCGGCGTGGGTGCAGCAGAACCGTTCAATCGAGAATGAAGACATCGTGGTTTGGCACAGTTTCGGTGTCAGCCATGTTTGCCGGCCGGAAGACTTTCCCATCATGCCTGTGGAATACGCGGGCTTTATGTTGAAGCCGAATAACTTCTTTGCCGCGAACCCGGCGATGGATTTGCCCGGCGAGGCCAATGGACACAGCATGCGCCACGGAGAGACGAATGGATCGTGTTGCGGCGGATGAATATACGTTGACTTTGCTTGCCTCGTTCGCTATCTTTGGTTCATCTTCGCGATAGCCCTGTCGCTAACTCGCGGTTCCATCCATGGGACTTGCAGTAAAACGACTTACCCGCGCGCAACGTGCCCGTGCGGTCTCACAGAATCACTCGAAAAACCAGGCTCCAGTCTTCCTTCGGCCCGCTGTCTGAAGTTGTTTCAGCTTAGGACCTGACTGTTCCCATCGTCCCTTCCGTTGAGGAGGGCACAGTGTTTTCTTGTGGGGAGTTCCCTGCCCCCGGAGGTTATACCGAAGTGTCTTTATTCCGTTCGCTCGCTCGCCTCTCGACATTTGCGTGTGTTGCCGCGCTCCTCTTCTCACTGCCTTCGGTGGCGCTGCCGCCCACGGTTCATCATCCCCTCGATGCGCTCACCCCTGCGGAATACTGGGTGGTGTACAAGACGGTTCGCGATGCAGGCCATACCGAGGAGAAGACCCTGTTCTCCAGCGTGCTGTTGCACGAGCCGGATAAGAAGTATGTGCTGGCGTGGAAACCCGGCGAGCCCATCGAGCGTAAGGCGGACGTGGTGCTGTATTACAAGGGGAAGTCTTACGCGGCGCTGGTGAATATCTCGACGGCCAAGGTGGAATCGTTTGAAGAGTTGAAGGGCGCGCAGGCTCCGTATACGGCTACGGAAGAGCAGGAAGTGAACGATGCGATCAAGCATGATGCGCGCATCGTGGACGCTCTGAAGAAGCGCGGGATCACGGATCTGAATTTGATCACGTGTTATGCGACGCCTGGTGGGTACATTGCCCTGCCGGAGCAGGATGGACGGCGCATGGGCTGGGGCGGGTGCGAGTACAACATCGACTCGGAAAACGGGATGGAGGATCGCGAAGTAGGCGGCATCTTCTTTACCGTCGATATGGCGGCGAAGAAAGTGATCCGCGTGAGCGATTACGGAGTGGTGCCCATGCCGGCGATCAGCGAGGTCTACGATGCCGATGGTGGCCCAGCAGCGGCGGGGACCAAGCCGATCCTGGTGTCGCAGCCCGAAGGTCCCAGCTTCACCATCAAGGATGGTGAGGTGAGCTGGCAGAACTGGCATTTCCGGTTTCGCGTGGATCCGCGGAGTGGCCCGGTGATCAGCGTCGCTTCACTCGACTACCAGGGGAAGCGGCGGTCGGTGTTGTATGAAGGATCGCTGTCGGAGATGTATGTGCCCTACCAGGATCCGGAGGAGACCTGGAATTCCCATGTGTTTCTGGATTCCGGCGAGTATTTCATGAACACCGGCCTGGGAATTCCCAAGCCGTTGCAGAAGGGCGTGGATTGCCCGGATTACGCGACTTTCTTCAGCGGCACGTTCTTCCATGAGAATGGAACTCCGTTTATTCGTCCGCAGCTGGCCTGCATGTTTGAGCGGACGCTGGGCGATCCGGCGTGGCGGCACTGGGAGACGGACGGACCGGTCGGTAGACCTGGGCGCGAGTTGGTTTTCCGCACGGTTGCGGTGGTGGGTAACTACGACTACATCCTCGATTGGCGGTTTGAGCAGGAGGGCGCGATTACGATCGCGGTGGGCGCTACCGGCGAGTTGGAAGTGAAGCCGGTGAAGGATAAGGTCGCGTCGGAGAATATGTCGAGCGACATCATGGGGAAAGATGCTGAGGGCGAAACGGTGGCGTTTGGCCATCTGGTCGCGCCCAATACGGATGGCGTGGACCATGACCACTTCTTTTCTTTCCGGCTGGATCTGGATGTGGACGGGACGCAGAACAGCTTCATGGTGGACAAGCTGGTGCAGTACAAGCTGCCTTCGACCAGCGCTCGCAAAAGCATATGGGCGATGAAGCCTGATTGCATCTCGACCGAAGGGCTGGCGATGCAGAACATCAGCATGGAACATCCGGCAATGTGGCGGTTCACCAGTTCTACGGCGAAGAACGATTTGGGGTATCCGACCAGTTTCGAGATTATGCCGGGTCTGACTGGGGCATCGCTGCTGTCGAAGGATGACTGGCCGCAGAAGCGGGCGGGGTTCTCGGATCACCAGCTTTGGGTGACTCCTTATGACGTTAAGGAGAGATATGCGGCGGGAGTTTATGTGTCCGGGAGTAAGGGTGAGGATGGGCTGCCGGTTTGGGTGAAGCAGAACCGTAGCATCATGAACACGGATATTGTCGCGTGGTACACGATGGCGTTTCACCATGTGCCGCGGCCGGAGGATTGGCCCCAGATGCCGACGATGTGGCATGACTTTACGCTGCGTCCGTTTGATTTTTATTCGAAGAGTCCTTTGATGGATTTACCGATGGCTCCTTAGAGGGTTGAGGGTTGGGACTGTGGTATCCCACATCTCGCGAAAAACGAGCGAGATACCCGGATTTCCTGCAAGGGGCACCGTCCAGAGTGCGTGTGCGGCTTTCTTTAAGGAAAGCCGCATGAAGTTCGGTGAGTCCATGGGGTCGACAGGAAATCCGGGGTGTGGGGCACCCGTCAGTTTCTTTCGGGCAAGAGTTTTAGGGAGAGGTTCCTGGGACTCACCCTTCAGTTGGTTCGGGAAAGAGTTTGAGGGAGAGCCTGGTTGTCCCCTCGATTTTTCTGGTAGCAGATTTAGAGGGGATGCCTGGAGTGTGCCTTGGCATCATCTCCTCGGTTTTCGGTGACGGTGGGGAGAAGGATGGCTGGTCTCCCCTTCCTTTTACGATAATAGTTACGGTTACTTTTACTTTCGGAGGTTGGCTATGACTGGTTCCTATGTTGCCAGGCGGGCGCTGATGGGCCTGCTGGCTTGCGTCTTAGCGTCGGGTGTAACGGCATTTGCCCAGTCTACGTTTGGATCGATCGTGGGGACGGTGAAGGATCAGTCGGGATCGGTAGTGCCTGGCGCTACCGTCACGCTGGTGAACCAGGGTTCGTCCGCGACTCGTACGGCCACCAGCAGTTCCTCGGGAAATTATGAGTTTATCAATCTGGATGCGGGCACTTACCAGGTGACTGTTGCGGCCAACGGATTTAAAGATGTGGTGTTCGCTCACCTGGTACTGCAGGCGCGCGACACCCAGCGTATCGATGCGAACCTGGCGGTGGGCGCGGCTTCACAAACAGTCGAGGTGCAGGCGGCGGGTGACGTGATCACGACCGAGCAGTCGAGCCTGGCTTCCACCAAGACAGGGCATGAACTGGTGGATCTGCCGGTCGCGGTCTACTCGCGATCGAATGGATCGACGAGCCCGATCACCACGCTCACGACCGAGCCAGGGGTGCAGGTGGATAACAGCACCAGCGGGAACCTGGTGATTGCGGGCACTACGCCGGCGTTGATGTCGTTCACGATCGATGGCATCAGCAGCGTGAACGTCGAGGCCAGCGGGCCGATTGCGGAACTCTTCCCTTCTTTCAACTCTATCTCTGAAATACGCGTCAGCGAGACGAACAACAACGCGGAATACAGCGGAGTGGCGGATGTAACCACGACGTCGCGAGCGGGCACCAATGCGTTCCACGGCGGAGTTTTTGAGAACCTGGAGAACACTGCGCTCACGGCGGGCAACCCCTTCACCGGCAAGCCTTCTTTGCACATGAATGACTTCGGGGGTTTTGGGGGCGGCCCGGTACGGATTCCCAAGCTTTACAACGGACACGACCGGACATTTTTCTTCGCCAGCTATGAGGGATTACGGCTACCCCGGCAGGTGCCACTGGTAGAGAGCGTTCCCAGCGCGGATATGCGTAATGGAAACATGTTCAACTACCTTGCGGCCCAGCAAGGGACGTCGACGCCTTCGATCAACAACTACGATGGCACGCCGATTCCCTGCACCGGCCCATCGAACTGCAGCGTGCCCGTTTCTCCGGTAGCGGCCAATGTGATCAAGTACCTGATGCCTGCGCCCAACACGGGCGCCAGCGATTCTTTTCAGAACAACTACGCGGTAAACTTTCCGGCGCCGATTTCGAGCAATCAATTCGACATTCGTATCGACCAGAACATCACGACGAATCAATCGATCTATGGGCGGTTCACCTGGAAAAATCGTTCGGTGGACACGGCGCCGGAGGCGAACTGCTCCGGCTTCTGCGCCACCAGCATCTCACCGTTGCTGGGCGGTATCACCCAACCGGAGCAGGACCGGGGCTTGACGGTGGCCTACAACTACACCATCAATCCTCACCTGATCAACGAGTTTCGCGCGGGCTACAACGCCACGCGTACTTCGCTGACGGCGGACGTGAACTCGGTTTCCCTGATCAACCAGATTGGGATTACGGGTATTCCCGATCCCGCGACGGTGCCGACCGTTCCGGATGTGCAGATTGTGGGATTGCAGCGCACCGGGGGGCTCAACAGCACGCACCAGCAAAGCAAGGTGATTCAGTTGCTGGACGATGTGACCTGGATCAAGGGGAGAAACACATTCAAGTTCGGCGGGGATGTGCGCCGGCTGACGGACCACGACGAAAATGTGTTCGGCAACTATCGCGCGGGCCAATACACGTTCAACGGATCGTCGGATCTGGGGTTGACGGTGGGCGATCCTTATACGCAGTTCCTGTTGGGCTATCCGGATGCTTCGGTGCTGGCGCAGGTAACGAACCCGGCGATGAACGGGCTGGGCTACTCCTACGCTGCGTTCGCCCAGGATGACTGGAAGGTCACGCCTTACCTGACGCTGAATATCGGTTTCCGTTATGAACTGCATCCGCCGCTCAAGGACACGCATTACAACACCGCGGCGTTCGTGCCTGATTACGACCAGAACGGTGTTCATGGCGCAGTGGCGGTGCCGAATGCGCAGGCGCTTACTTATACGAACCCGGGGTTTCTGGCTTCGATCGGGTCTACGCCCATCCTGACGGCGGCGCAGGCCGGCCTTCCACAGACCATGCGCTACACCTATAAGGCCGACTACGGTCCGCGTATCGGTTTTGCGTGGCGGCCGAACAAGAATGACACAACCGTGATCCGTGGAGGCTGGGGAAGATTCATCGAGTCGCCGCTGGGGTTCTCCCTGGTTTCCGGCTGGGCGGTGCATGCCAGCTTTGTGCCGACTTACACGCAGGGTTATGAGCCTTCCGACGGCAGTGGTGAGCTGCTTTCCTTCCCCTCTCCCTTCCCGGCGAACCTCTATCCACCGGGAACGGCCACGTTCGAATACGCTTTCCCTATCCATTACAAGGATCCGTCGGTACAGCAGTGGAACCTGACGTACGAGCACGACCTGGGACACGATACGGGGATGCGGCTCTCCTACACGGGCAGCCACGGGACCAACCTGGAGACGTTTAACGATTTGAACCAGGTGCATGCGAACAGCCTGGGGTATAACGATCCTGCGACGCAGGCGACGCTGCCTTATCCCATCTGGAGCATTATCCAGAGCGTGGTCAACCAGGCGGTCAGCAACTACAACAGCTTCACCGGCGTTCTGGAGAAGCGGATGTCGCACGGGTTGCAGTTCCAGGCCAGTTATGTGTTGACGCGGGACCTTTCCAATGAGGGCGGCGCGGATCCGACGCAGTTAGTGGGCGCGGGAGGTAATTTTGTCACCGACCGATTCCACCCTGGATTGGACTATGGGAATGTGATCTTCGATCGCCGGCATCGTGTTCTGGCTACGTTTTTGTATACGCTGCCTTTTGGCAAGGGAGGGACGTTCCTGCCCAATAGCGGCCGGCTGATGGACGCGCTGGTGGGTGGTTGGCAGCTGGGCGGGGTGACGGTATTCCAGAGCGGGGCGTTTCTCACTCCTTCGGAGTCGTCGACGGACCCGGCCGGGACGAATGTGCTGAACGTAGCGGGGGTGACGCGGGCGGATGTGGTTCCCGGTGTTTCTCCCCGGTCGACGAAAGGGATGACGCAATTCGGCGGGGCCGGTGTTTGTGAATCCGAATGCGTTCGCGGTGCCGGCGGATAATATCGGGCGGTTCGGCGATGCCGCGGTCGGCAGTGTGGTGGGGCCGGGCACGGACGCGGTGTCTCTGTCGCTGATCAAGGCCGTGCATATTACGGAACAGTTACAGTTTCAGTTTGGGGCGCAGGCGGCGAATGCGCTGAACCATCGGAACTATGACGTGCCGAATATGTCGGTGGATGCGTCTGGGTTTGGGACGCTTTCAGGGTTGCAGAGTGCGGAAGGGGCGGGTCCGCGGAATGTGGAGATTACGGGGCGGATTAGTTTTTAGTCAACGGGGTTCAGGAGGAAGGGAGAGGCCGCAAGGCTTCTCCCTTTTCTGTTTTGGGGGTGGCTGGGAAAACATTTCCACGAAGGGTTCGCGGAACCGCAGGTCCCTCCGCTCCGCTACGCTCCGGTCCCACGGCACGCCGGGGCAGGCGGGATGACAAGGGGGCGGGGGGTGTTTTTTTTAGAGAGAGTTGCCGCCTCCAAACAAAGCCAGCCGTCCCTACGGGACTGATTCGCAATCGACAATCCGTCCCTGCGGGACTTGCCTTCACAGACCTGAGATGTGGGTCAGGGGTGGGGCGGGTGGGGGCAGGGCTTCGGGTTTGGGGCGGAAGCGGGAGCGTAGGCGTCCGATTTGGTGGCCTACTCGCTCGGAGGCGTACATCAGATCGCCGGCGGTCAGGCCGGGGAGTACGCGGTGGTGTCCTACCGCGGCCAGGGCCATCGAGGCTACGCAGCCGCATTGGGTGCAGTCGGGGGTGCCTCCGAATTGGCAGGGTCCGATTCTGGTTTCCAGGTCCGCGGATAAGGACGTGGTGGTTCTGGCGAAGATGCACTCGTCTGGCGATTGTGGAGGGTGGCGCAGCTCGTCGATCATCTGCCGGTTCATCTGGAATTTGGGGTAGAGCGGAAAGAGACGCTCCAGCTCATCCAACACTTCGGTGCGCATCGCTGGGGTGAGAATCTCGGGGCCTTCGGCTCCCTGCTGCGGAGTGAAGAGGCTTACCCAGACGCGCTTTACCTCGGGACGGGCGCTCCAGAAGCGGAGAAATTCTTCGAGGTAACCGGGACGGCCGGAGATTTGGCCGGTGACCGTGCAGTGAATGGTTACGAAACTTTCTTTGATGGAGTTGAGAATGCGCTCGTAGGTGGCGGGCTTGCGGCGCTCGTCGTGCTCGGGCTGCAGGCCGTCGATCGAAACCACCAGGCTGAGTTTGGAGAGGTTGTTCCAGGCCTTGGGTAACGGCCGGAAGGCGCTGGTGACGAGCTGCACATGCACTCCACGCTGCTCGAGCTGGGGGAGAAGCACTTCCAGCTCGCGGTAGCGGACCAGGGGGTCGCCGCCGACCAGTGATAGATGGATGGGCTTCTCGCGATCGACGATGGCGAGGATGCGGCGGACGAGGTCGTCGCCTTTGTAATCGGACAATTGACGCAGGTTCACCCCGCCGGGGCCGAGATGTTCTGGCTCGTAGGCGTAACAACCGGGGCAACGCAGGGGACATTCACGGGTGATTTCGATCGAAAGAGTTGGCTTCTGGCCGGTAAGAATGCTGGCCCAGGCGTTCAGCACTTCGGATTTCTTCATTCAGGGTCCTCGGGGGAAACTACAGCCTGCAGTCTCTATGATACCGTCTGATGCTTCTTGCGATAACGGATAACCACGAGACGGACGGTGAGGGCGAGCGATCCTCCGATGATGGTGCTGATGGCGCGATGATAAGCGACTTCGTTTCCGGGAAGGCTGTTGAGCGCCAGGAGACAAACGATGTACGCGGTAAGGCACAGGGTGAAGAGACCGTAGTTCACGTTGTTGAGTGAATAGGCTAGCCAGGCGAAGAGCAGGGTCAGGAGGGCCAGGGTGGGCAGCGTGGGCGAGAGATGGGCGAGGGCGTAGCTGGCGATCATGGCGCCGGCCAGGGTGCCGATGGTGCGGGCCAGGGCGCGGCTGACGGTGTCGGTGAGGCCGGGCCTGAGGACCAGCAAGGCGGTCATGGGGATCCAGTAGCCGTTGGCGAAGCCGAAGTGACGGTAGATTTCGCAGCTGACGCCCAGGGTGATGGCGAGGCGAAGCGCGTAGGGCACGGCGCTGGGCGGCTTGTCACGCTTCATCAGCGAACGCGCGGCTTGTTCGACGGAGGAACGTAGGGCCTGATGCTCGTCGCGCAGGTAACGCGCGACCAATAAGAGGTCGGCGCGGAGTTCCTTCATGAGATGGAGCAGGATGCTGGAGGAAATGATTTGCAGTGCGCCTCCGGCCATCACGAGGCCGGATCGTACGGCGGCGGCGCGTGGGGAAAAGGGAAAGCCGGAGGCGACGAGCAGAAATACGATGAACTGCTGGCCTACCCAGCTGACGCCTGCCTGGCGGAGGGAGAGCATTCCGTAGGCAAAGCCGGCGGCGGCGGCGATGAGGACCAGGGTGAGGTTGGTGTGGCCCGCCACCATGCCGAGGAAGGTGGCGGCCCCGGTGCCTAAGGTCACCAGGATCATGGGGAGGAATCGGGAGTCGTCAATATGCTGCTTGGCGCCGAAGCCTACGGTGAATGCGCCGCCGGCGGTGATGAGTCCGGCGCCGGGATGACCCAGGCCAAGACCGAGCGCCAGGCAGATGGCGATGGGGAGGATGAAGATGAGGTCGGCGCGGAAGGACTGGGCTCTCCAGTCGAAGACGATGCTGTCGGTAAAGATGTGACCGGCGGGAACCGGAGAAGCTGCTGACATTCTGTGAAGCGGCTCCTTTAGAAGACTGGCCGGTTGCTGCGTCATGGGATCGTCGATAGGATACAGGGGCGTGAAGGAGGAAGCATGCACAGGTGGGCGGGTTTTGTTGTTCTGTTGGCTATGGTGGTGAGCGTGAGCAGGCCTGCCGTGGCCCAGGGCCGGTTGAGCGATAAAGACCTGCAGCGCTTGTTGCAGAGTTTGAAAGATGATTCCCAGCCGTTCCGGCAGAGCTTTGCGAACGCGTTGAAGACGAGTTCGATTCATAAGACGGGCAAGGAGAAGGATGCGCGGATGCTGGCGGATTCGTTTGCCAAACAGGCGAATAGTGCGTTAGAGAGTTTCAAGCGGAACCAGAAGGCGGAGCAGGCGGTCACGGAGCTGGTGCATACGGCGACGCAGATTGATCCGCTGGTGTACCGGTTGCAGTTGGATACGGCGACGACTTCGCAGTGGGAGAGGTTGCGGGGGGAGTTGCACCAGGTGGCAGAGGCTTACGGGATCGCGGAGCCTTATTTTGCTCCGGTTTCTTCCGCGGCCGTGAGTAGTACGGGGACTTGTCTCAATGCGGTGGGGATTGAGCGGTCGCGGAAGTTGGTGAATGAGTGTTTGCTGGTGTCTCCGGCTACGCATCCTCCGTGTAACGCGCAGAATGCTTGTTCGTTGATTGTGGATGAGATCAAACGGGGTTGTGGGTTGATTGGTCAGGGGGCTCCGGGGTTTTGTTCGGAGTACAAGTAGGAGGGGTTTAGTTTTTTCCTGTGGTCATGTTCCCGGCCCGAACTGGACTTTACTAGGAGGATCCCAGGTCTCAAACGCGAGACCTGGGGCACCCGTCCGATTTCCTTCGGAGTTGGTTTGAGTTGGAGGAATTTACCGGTCGTGTTTCCTTTGGAGTAGGTTGGAGTTGGAGGAATTTACCGGTCGTGTTTCCTTCGGAGTAGGTTGGAGTTGGAGAAATCTACCCGTCCTGTTTCCTTCGGAGTTGGTTTGAGATGTTGAAATCCACCCGTCCTGTTTCCTTCTTATTTTTGGGCGGGGGCTTTGGGGAGACTTAGGAGGTTGGCGAAGAGGCGGTAGGCTCCCGGGATGCCTTCGGGAAGTTGGCGGTATAAGGCGTAGGCTACGTAGACGTAGGCTCCTTTGCCGTAACGGGCGTACAGTAAGCCGCCTTTTTGGGCGTCCTGGCCTTCGTCGTGGCTCTCGGTCAGGGCCTGGTAGTGCGGGTCCCAGGAGTGCATGAAGGAATGGCCTCGCTCTTCTACCCAGCCTTTGAAGTCCTCCGCGGTGATGTGGTTGGGCCAGGAGAGGATGGGGCTTCCTGGCTCTAATAACTCTACGGCGTTGGCTTCGTCGACTACCTTTTCCGGATCGCCGGTCATGCTGATGGGATACGGGCCGTAGTTGTGGTCGTACTCACGGGTGTTGTACTGCACGATGAGGACTCCACCCTTTTTGACATAGTCGAGCATGCGGCCGTTGGCGGCGGCGAGCTCCGGACGCGCGGCGTAGGCGCGAATGCCGAGGACGATCACATCGTAGGCGGAGAGATCGCCGGCGTTGATGTCCGCGGGCTGCAGCAGGTGGACGGCGACTCCCAGGCTCTCGAGCGATTGCGGGACATCGTCGCCGGTGCCCATGACGTAACCGACCTTGAGCCCGGGCGCTACCTTCACATCGACTCCGACTAATTTATAGGCGGCCGCCGGATAGTAGTTATAGGGGCGCAGGCCGGGATAGCCGACGGTTTCATAGCCCTGGGTGTACTGGCGGCCCTGGTAGTCGGCCACCGGAGTCACGTTGTAGCTGGCGGGCGTGAGGTTGCGCGGAGTTACGGCAAAGGAGACAGTCTGCTGATCGCCTTCATGCGGAGTGAAGGGCGAGGAGGCGGGCGCGGATTGCCAGCCGTCGGGCAGGTTGAGATGGATGTCTGCCGGCGTGGATCCCTTGATATTGCTGCGCACGCGCAGATTTACTTCCGCCGGCTTGGGATCGTCGAGGGGAATGATGCCGGCGGTGGCAGTGGCGCCTATGGAGAGGGCTGGGGCGATGAGGAGCGGGTTGTAGACGCCACCGCGGCCCACGGCATGCTGCACCGTCTGCACGGCCTGGCCAGTGCGCACGGTTACCCCATCCACGTTGAATTCGAGCCACGCTTCTAATGGATACGGCGGCAGCGGATGGTCGAGGCAGGCTACGCTGTCAAGGTCGTAGTAGGACTGCTCTACATCTTTGCGATGGAAGCAGGCTTTGGTTACCTCGGCATCGGCGGGCACGGAGACTTTGAACTCCGCGGTCTGACGCTGGTTGGCTTGATCGGCGCCCTTCACGTCCGTGGTGTAGGCGATGTGCCAGTCGCCGGTCCCGGTTGCTTTCACGGAGACGTTCTGGACCTGGATGGGCACGGCTGAGGGATTGGTGAGGTAGGCGGTGACGCCGAAGGATTGGCCCGGGACCGCGGTGGTGAAGGTATCCTGCGGGTCGGTGGCGAAGCCGGAGCGACCGCGTTCGGGGTTGGCGGGGGAGACGACCGCGTTCAGGGTGACGCCCAGCGCCTCAATGATGGCGCTGTTGAATTGCGCTTCCTTCACCTTGAGCTCGTAATTGATATTGTATTTTTCGTCGGCGGAGAGGTTGGAGTGGGCGACGTTTTGTATCAGTAACTGTGTCTGTTTCAGGCCCGCGGCCAGCAGGGGGACTGTTTTTGCGGGCTGCGCGGGGGAGAAGGCTTTTGTGGCCTGATCAACAGAGAGGGCGATCTGATGAAGCCCGGTGGTGAGGAAGGGATGCTGTCCCGGAGCGAGGGAGGCCATCCCGGCCAGCGAGATATCAATTCCGTCGTAGAAGGATTGTTCCTTGTCGGGGGATTTTACCCGGGATCCGTAACGGTGATAGGGCACATTGAAGACCCCGGGTAGGGGGATGCCGGTGCCGCCGTTTTGGGATTTTTGCTGGCCTAATCCTTCGCGGGCCAACTGGATGTAGGAGCCGCCCAGGGCGGGGTCGTAGGTGCCTTCGGGAATGTTGAGGGTGGTGCTGGGTACGGCATCGATCGATTTACCGGATACGTAATCGTGAAAGCGTACCGGGGCCCACTTGCCGGTGGCGTAGTCATACATGCCCTTGGGGCTGATGGAGAAGGAGGGCACGCGGGCGTAGACCTTGAGCGGGGTCCAGGGGAGAAGGCCGGCCTTGATTTGATCGGGAAAGACGTTGGGGTCGCCCGCGGCTTTGAAGACTTCCTGGGCCATTTCTCCCGAGACCTGGTGCTGGCCGTGGCCGTCGGTGATGCCTCCGACAAAGACGGCGGCGAGGACCAGGGGACGATTGATGCGGACGGCGCGGACGACGTCGTAGAGGACGCGGTCGTGTCCCCAGACGGTGAGGGCTTCGTCGAGGGTCTTGGAGAAGCCGAAGTCGGCAACGCGGGTGAAGTATTGGTCGACGCCGTAGCGGCGGTCCGCGGCTAATAGCTCCTGGGTGCGGACCAGGGCCAGCGCATCCCATAGATCGTTCGACATGATGTTCTGACCACCCTCGCCGCGGGTGAGGGTCAGGAGGGCCACGCGTGAGCCCTGGCCGCGGGATTCGTAGGTGAGCATGCCTCCGTCTTCGTCGTCAGGGTGGGCGACGATGAGCATCAGGCTGGAGCGGGTGGCGAGCTTGCGTAAGGATTGCTGGAGAGCTGCGGCGCCACGGTCCACACGGAGGGGCTGGTAGTCGGTGGTGGCGGCGATGGTGGTGGCGATTGGGGTTTGCGCGATCAGCGGGGCGGCGGCTAGGAGGAGAGCACAGAGTAGTGAGAGTCGGGGCGCGCCTGGGCGGAAATAAGTCATAGGTCGTAGTTAGCTATAGCATATGACAGGGTTCACGGGAATTTAGATTCAGGGATGTGGGTGTTGGTGGGGATTTGTTGTCGATTGGGTTACGGGGGTGGGGTGGTGGTCTCCCACATCTCGCGAAAAACGAGCGAGATGTGGGGCACCCGTCAGTTTGTTTGGGGGATAGAAGGTTCGAGAACGATTGTGGGGCACCCGTCCATTTTCCTCTGAGGTTTGTTAGGTGGACTGTTCCGGTCGTGTTTCCTCCGTGGTTTGTTTGTGGCGGAGTGTTGAGAGACTGGTGGTGAGAGTGAGGGTTTTTGGCTAAGGACGAGGGGCTGGTACGCGGGATCGGGCTGCGGGGCGCGATTTCGCTGAACATGATCAACATGATTGGGGTGGGGCCGTTTGTGACCCTGCCTTTGATCGTGCTGGCGATGCATGGTCCGCAGGCCATCCTGGGATGGATATTGGGCGCGGTGCTGGCGGCTTGCGATGGACTGGTTTGGGCGGAGTTGGGCGCGGCCATGCCGAAGGCCGGCGGATCCTATGAGTATTTGCGCACCATCTATGGCCCGAAACGGTGGGGACGGTTTCTCTCCTTCTTATATATATGGCAACTGAGCTTTAGCGCTCCGCTCTCCATCGCATCGGGATGCGTGGGGCTGGCGCAGTATGCCGGCTATCTGTGGCCGCCCTTGCGGAAGGTGTACTTCTCTTACCAGTTGCCGATCCCGGTTCCGTTTGTGAAGACGTTGCCGCTCACAATTCAGCTGGGGCCCGGCACTCTGCTTGCCATGGCAAGCTGCGCGATCGCCGCGGGCTTGTTGTATCGCAACATACAGAGCGTGACGCGCTTTTCCGCGCTGCTTTGGGTGGGGGTCATGGGCACCATGCTGGCGGTGATCCTTACCGGGCTGCTGCACTTTCACGCGAGCCTGGCGTTCGGGTTCCCTCCGGGCGCGTTCCAACTCTCGACTGGATTTTTTACCGGTCTGGGAGCGGCCTTACTGATCGCCACTTATGACTATTGGGGTGCTTACAACATTAATTTTCTGGGCGCGGAGGTGCGCGACCCGGGACGGACGATTCCTCGCGCGATTGTGTGGTCGGTCGCGCTGGTGGCGGTTCTTTACTTATTGATGAACACGAGCGTGCTGGGGACGATGCCGTGGCAGGAGCTGATTGGGCAGGCGGGCGCGAATGCGCGGCTCTCGGTGGCGGCGGTGGTGGTGCAGCGGGCCTATGGCGCGGTGGCGGGAAAAGTGATCGCGGGGCTGGTGGTGTGGACCGCGTTTGCTTCGGTGTATGCGCTGCTGCTGGGTTACTCCCGAGTACCGTATGCTGCGGCGCGAGACGATAACTACTTTCGCATATTTGCGCACGTGCATCCGCGGCACCGCATACCCAACGTCTCCCTGCTGATGCTGGCGGGAGTGGCGATGGTATTTTGCGTGCTGCAGCTGGCTGACCTGGTGGCGGCGTTAGTCGTTATCCGGATCCTGTTGCAGTTTTTGCTGCAACAGGTGGGAGTGATGGTTTTGCGCCATACGCAACCGGAGATGGAGAGGCCATTCCGGATATGGTTCTACCCGCTGCCACCGCTGGTAGCGATTGCAGGATTTCTTTACATATTGTTCTCGAGGCCCCACTTCGCACGGGAGATATTCTTCGCAATGGTAGTGGTGCTGACCGGAACAGTGACTTACCAGCTTAGGGCGTGGCGGCGGCGGGAGTGGCCGTTTTCGCCCTAGGCCTTGGGGTTAGGCTTTGGTTTTGGCGCGCTTCTGTTTCGCCCACCGGAGTTTCTGAGCGGCGGCGATGCGGGCTCTGCCTTCGGGCGAGATCACGCGTTTGCTGCGCACGGCGCGGGGCTTGGGTGCAGCCAAACCGCTTTTACGCGCACTGCGGGAAACTTTACCGACGGCTGTACCAGCGACCAGGTCACGGGCTTCTGTTAAACGGCTAATTTCGGCATCTATGTGGGAGAGTATTTCTTCGATCGTCATCGCACTCAAGTGTATCTCAACTTAGGTGAACAAAGATGCAAGAATGGCCAGACAATTTTCAGGTGGTCCAAAACGGACTAGGGGGTGGGATCGTCCTGCTTGAGCAAGGGGTCGCATTGCCACTCGACAATCTCAGCCCTGGTTGCGGGAATGCGCACTTCGCTGGTTGCGGCCACTATCCTCTCAGGTAAGATGCGCGTGCCCCGGACTATGCGGCGGCAGACCCTGGCCCTGGCGGCGAAAACGGCTACGGTCACCTGCTCACTGAATGGGCGGGAGACAGTAATGTTGTTGTCATCATAGATCTTGTTACAGTGGCCAAAGGCGCGGGCTGTCTCGGTGAGGGTTTTGCGTGCGCCGCGTCCCCAGGCATACATGTTCATGGTGAGATGCATGCCGTCATACCAGGCGGTGGGGTTTTTCTCATAAAACTCTGCGACGGCGCGAAGGCCGGCGATGAACTGGCGACGGCGATGCTGATCGTCACTCATTGGATTCTCCGGGTAAGGGTGCGTGAACCGAATTTGTCTTGCAGGGCCTGGGTTAATTGTGTAGTCCTTCTGGACGCACAGACAGAGCAGCGGCAGACGGGCGAGCTACCTGGGGACATCAACCTATTCTTAAGTCTCATAAGATTCGCCGCCTTTTTGGTTCGCGGATTTTTTGTTCCCGAAGGAAGCGATGGCGGGCCTGGGTCCATCGGGCGCGCGGGGTTCCATGGTTGAAGTCGAGGCCACAGTTTCCGCCCATGCGGCAGTCGCCTGCTCCGGAACTTTGAAAGGGCGGTTTCGGCGACCAGGCAAGGGAGCGCTGTTCGGCGGTGAAGCGTGATAACTGGCGTATGAGCCGGTCCACAGTAAAAGCATGGTTGTTGTCCATTGGTCGACTGTCAGAAGAGCGAGTTGATTTCTGCTTCGAGCTTGCTGCCTGCGATGCAAAGCGTCAAGAGCCGGCGATAAAGAAAGATGAGGGAAAAGGGGTATTAAACTAACAGTAACTACTACGGTCTTTATTATGTTGGCTTACGACGCGGAGCCTGGTTACCGCTAGTAACTTCCAGTTAACTACCCCTTTTCCCTCATGTTTCTTTTGCGCAGGCTCTTGCGCATTCCCCGAGTGCATGCCATCTTGTTGTTGCCGAAGATTTCGGCGCACAAAGCAGGGCAGCCAAAAGAGAGGAATCTATGAGGCTTTACGGGCATAGCACGACCTTTCCCAGACTTTGAGTTTGGGCAAGACCGACATCTGGATGCCGGTCTTCATTGGCGACTATCTCGCCGACACCATGCACCTGAGTACGGAACAGCATGGGGCCTACCTGTTATTGCTGTTTCATTTGTGGCGGCGCGGCACGCTGCAGGACGATGATGGAGCGCTGGCCCAGATAACCGGGCTTAGCAGGAGCGCGTGGAACCAGGCACGGCCGGTTCTGGCGGAATTCTTCCAGGTTCAGGACGGGCTTTGGCGCCACGGGCGCGTGGAGCGGGAACGGCTCCGTGTTACCACCAAGCAACTCTCCAATTCCAAACAGGCGAAGTTAGCGGCGGCCCGGCGATGGGCCAAGCCAGAGTTGTTGCTGCCGGGGATGAGCGGGAGCGGCGATGCTGTGAGCAATGCGGACGCATTGCCGGACGATGCCGATTCAGATTCACATTCAGAACCAGAGTTATTAAGAACAAATACTTCTCAGGAACGAGTTACTGCAAAACGAACTCCCGATTCGCGGCATACACGCTTTCGTTTCATCCTTGCTGAATACTGGAAAGCTAAAAACCATGCTGCTCCGGAGATGCCCTGGCAGGGCCGCGATGCCAAGGCGCTGAGCGACTTTCTTTCCGCGCTCCCCAGCTTAGACGAAATGCAATTCCGGCAGATGCTGATGAACCGCGCGCGATCGGCGGTGGCGCATGGCGACCGGGTGTATTTGTGGATCGCGAATTTGACTCGTTACCAGGAAGAAATCACGGTGTACAACAAGCCGGCATCCGCAGGGGGAGTGAATGCAAGCAGAGCGGAAATCAATCGTAACAGTGTCGTCAGCGCCGTCGATAGAGCGATCGAGCTGGCTCGAGCACACGCTGATCGAGCTGGGCAAGCTGGCGTTGAGCCGGCAGCTTTCGATGACCCCGGAGTGCCTGCTGCTGATGGCGCAGGACCTGATGGATGTGCCCTGGCAGTACCTGGAGATAGCGATTACGGGATGGCGGCGGGGAACGTTGCGCATGGGGAGGCCGGAACAGATGGACCGGTTCCCCACGGTACGGCAGCTGCGGCTGCAGGCGAAACTCATCGAGTTGGAAGGAACCTCGAATTTCCCGTAGAGCTTGGAAGCGATGGTGGGGTTCCTGCGCCTTTCTTTGGTGGAAAGGCGCATACGCGGTCCTGTTTGGAGCAGAGTGGCAGGAAATTCGAGGGGGTCAGGTAAGCGGATGGTGATGGACGAGGTGGATGTGTACCAGGAGATTTTTGCCGGGGTCAGCAGCCGCGCGGATCGCGCGCAGGCGATTGCCCGGGCGGTGCGGCAGTTACGCGAGGCGATGGAGAAGGAAGATAACTGCGCAGTGACGGCGGCGCATGTGCGGAACCTGAAGGAAGTGGATCCCGCGGCGCTGGCGCTGGCTTATGCGATGGCGGAAAAGACGTGCACGTATTGGCCGACGCCGGGGCAGATACGCGAACTGGCTGGCTGGTCGGAAGAGACGCGGGGCCGTGCTGCGTTGCAGTGGGTGTTCGGTTACCTGGCGAAGCACGGAGTGGAAGGCCGCGCGCACGGCGGTGGTGTGCTTTTCGGGGAGGACGAGACGGGCCGCAGGGTGCTGCTGGAAGCAGCGCCGGTAACTCCGGCGCCGGAGATACCCGGCGAGATAGAAGCCATCCTGGCCGCGTTGGGGTCTGGATCGGTTAAGCAAGGCTTGCGGTATGTGAGTCAACACCCGGTCGCAAAGGGCTGGGACACGTTTCACGGAGATGCGGCTTCGAGGACCGCGGAACGGATAGAAGCGCAATGGATTCGTTGTTGTGTGCACATTCTGCGAACCAGCGGAGCGGTTCGTGAGCCAGGCGCAACAGTCACCATCCCCCGGTATGGAGGGACGGAATGACTAGTGAACTACGGTTTATTTCGAAGGAAGTCGTCACCATTGGGCCGGGATACCAGCCGGTGAAACCGCGCATGCGCAACCTGGGATCGGCGATTCTGCTGGCCGCGGTGCAGGATTACCGCTGCATGGATGAAGAGATGCACAAGCACGCGGAGGAGTTCCTGTTTCCGCAAACCGCTGACATGCAGGCCCACTACGACTGGGTGGTCGCTATGGACGATGGCTTGAACGCGGTGTGGCTTCGGGATTTGTTAGATCGATCGAGGAACAAGTGGGATTGGCAGCGAGGGGCGCTTATCAGCGCGACGGGAAAAGCGAGAAAGGGGAAAGACGATGAAGCCAGGAAATGCTCTTAGCCGGTTTAGTTTGATGTTCCCCCAGGAGTTGTTATGCCTGCTGCTGAGCCGCCACGCGCGGCGGACCGTGTATGGGCTGGTGGTGCTTCGCCGGACCCATGAGTATGTGCTGGTGATGGCCGCGCTCGAAGGGGCGCGGCAGGATCGCGGGGCGTATTACGAGGGATATGTGGACGCGTTGGAGATTCTTGGTGCGCGGGCTTTGATGCTGGCCAAGGGACTTTGATGACAATTTTTGGGGAGGAGAGCGTGTATGAGCGATGAGCCGAGCCCGAGTGAGTTTCTTATTTCGAAGATGGAAGGTATGGACGATGTTACGCAGGTTTTGATTGTCACGCGCACGGAGGAGGGGGAGATCAGCTACGACAGCTGTGGCCAGATAGCGGCCGATACGCTGGGGATGATCGAGTTTGTGCGGGTGGCGGCGGCGGAGCATTTGCGGCGGGAGTTGTATGACGAGGATTTGGATTGAGGGTGGATTCGTTGCCCACACAAGCCAACAGAGGGCTTGAATGGGCCACCCGAAGCATCGAGGGTGGATTCGTTGCCCACACAAGCCAACAGAGGGCTTGAATGGGCCACCCGAAGCATCGAGGGTGGGTTCGTTGCCCACACAAGCCAACAGAGGGCTTGAATGGGGCACCCTGGGCATTGGTGGCGCAGCGGGTTCGGGAGCGGGCATGGATGAGGCGGAGTTGATTGCTGCGGCGCGTTTGGGCGATGAAGTCGCGTTCGCGGAGTTATATCGGATGCATATCGGGTATGTGCGGGCTATCGGACGGTCGATTCTTCATAACCGGGAGCTGGACGATATGTGCCAGGAGACGTTTCTGCTGGCGTTCACACGGCTCGCCGGCTTCGAAGGAAATGCGAAGTTTCGGAGCTGGATCACGCGGATCGCTATTAACCGTTGTTTGCTCATCCTGCGCAAGGGACGACAGGCGAGCAATGGAGAGTCGCACCTGGTGCAGGTGGATGCGGAGCAATGCATGTTTGTGGGCAGAGATAGGCAGCTGGAAGGGGTCGGCACGCGGCTTGATCTGGAGCGGCTGCTGGGGACGCTAAAGCCCATGCAGCGGCGGATTCTGGAGATGGCTTACGTCGACGATGTTCCCGATGTACAGATCGCAGAGGCATTGGGTACTACGGCGATTGCGGTTAAATGCACGCTGTACCGCGTGAGAAGAATATTGCGAGACGCCTATAAGAGCTGACACTTTTTGTGTGGATTGGGATCTATTCAGGTATCCAGATCAGAAGATAAGCGCTCGTCCGCTTGCTTCTGCATTGCGCTCCCAGCGCGTTGAGACCTTGGGACTATGCCTACGCTCCCAGCGAGCCGCAGCCAAAATTGATGACCAAGGAAATCCCTACCCTCTGGTCCACCATTAATTGGGACTACCAACACCTCATCTGGTGCTGCGTCGACGAAGAAAACAAAGAAATCCGCATCGGCGTTCCCGTAGGCAACGCCACCGTACCCAACCAAACCCTGACCATGAACTTCATGGAAGGCCTGTCCGGGCCCATCCACTTCAGCCAATACGCCGGCCGCGAAGTGGCCATGGGCGCAGCCCGCAAATGGAGCCTCGATGATATCGCCGGCTCGGTGGCCATCCGTTGTGAGCGCCAGCTACCCGCCAATGCCTCTCCCTTCGGAGCACTGCGCCAGTCCCAGGTATTGATCGGCTCTTCCGCTCCCGACGGCACGGTACAAATGATCGCCACCGGGGTTTACAACGACAACGGCCAAGGCATCGAGTGCCAGTACGAAACCACCAGCACCCAGGACTTGATGGAAGTCTCCATGCTGGGCGGCGTCACCATCAACGCCCTCGGCGAGGGATCCATGACTGTATCCGTGATGGTGGCCAGAAACACCATCGACTCGTCGCAACCCGCCAATGCTGAGGTCAAGCTCGCCCCTTTCCCCCTGACCCCGCAAAACTGGAAAGGCTATGACGGAGGCGCCCGCGGGCAGAACGAGCGCTTCCGCATGCGCTTCACCAACGGCTCCATGGCCAATGCCTGGTTCGCCCTCAAGTACTGCAGCCTGTTTACCCGCCCGTTGTTCACAGGGAGAACCAGCAATGGCGCTTAGTGTGAACCTGGCGCAGATCAACGCCGCCGCCAAGGGAAACAGCGACCTGCGCGAGACCCTCACCGGCATCCATCTCGCCTTGCAATCCCTTTACGCGCAGACGGGCACGACTCCGCTGGCCAAGGTCGATACCACCGCCTTTGCTTTCACCGCGCCCCCGGCAGCCGCGAAGCTCTCTGTAAGCGGGGCCAACGGGAGCTACACCGTCTCCATCACCCCGGCACAAAGTGCGAACAACGCGCCCATCTATCAGGAACTATCCAGCTCCACGGCAGCCAACTTCGCCTCCGCGGTCACCGTCTACCCCATCAGCACCAATACCAGCTACGTGTTCCCTAACCCCGGCGCCACCCTCTACTGGCGCCTGCGCTCGAGCTATAACCAGCAAAACTGGAGCAACTACGTGGTGCAACCGGGAGCCGTAATCGCCGGCCTGATGAGCTCCGCCGCTACGGGGAGCAATCTCTCGCTCAACCAATCGAACTACGCCACGGTAGACTCGGTGGCCGCCGGCAGCAACGCCACCGTCCGCATTTACGGCTCCGGGGGAGTCGGCACTGCGTGGACCTCTATCCTTGGTAACGGGTCGAAGGTAATTCCGTCGGGGACCATCCTCAACGTGCCCTACGCCGCCAGCGGCTTCGTAGTGTGGGATGGCCAGAAGTACCAACTGAAACCGCAACTGGCACAAACCTTCCCCGACACCTGGGTGCCCGTAGGCAAGGTCTCGGTCATCGCCAACGCCAGCGGGTTGGTCCTTCCGGTCATTCATGCCGTTGTAACCGGCGGCGCGATCGTCGCCTACCAGATCATCAATCCCGGCAATGGACTCACCGCGGCCCCGCTGCTCACCATCACTGACAGCACGGGCAGCGGAGCCACCGCCACTGCCTCGGTCACCGCCGGCGCGGTCACCCAGGTGACGCCGGGTAGCGCGGGCAGCGGCTATTCCACCAGCCCCACCGTGACCGCCACAGGTGGCGTGAGCGGAGGATCTGCCGGCGGCGGCGGCGCCACCGGCGATAACGGAGGGAGACTTTACGCCAATGTATAGCCTGCACCAGCAATATCTCGACCTGGCCAGCGGCTTCCACGTGATCGAGCTGCGCGACGAGCGGGGCCATCGCCACCTGGTCCAGCTAGCCGTAGGCCACGACGCCTGCCCTGCCTGTGGCGCGGTCCATCCCAAAGACAATCTCGGCAGCCTGGACCCCTCGGCGGCCGTCCACCAGATCAACGCCGCATTGAATACGTCGCAGCAACAGATGCTTATCTACGCCGGCAAGCACGGCCTCACGGTCAAATGAAACGTATCGTTCTGCGCCAGGCCACGCAGCAAGACTGGCCACGCATCGTCCAACTCCACCGCGAGCACCAGGCCGCGCAAGGCACGAGCTACGAACTGCCCTGGCTCTTCGGCGCTGCCATCGCCCTCGCCCTGGTGGGTGTGGAAGAGAGCGGCGAGATTCGCAACTGTATTTACGTAGAAACCATCGCGGAGCTACGCTTTGTTGGCTGCGACCCGAAAGCCACCGCCTTCAGCCGCCGCGAAATCGAAGGGCTGAGTTATGTACTCAAGCTAAAAGGCTTTCGCTGGCTGGAGTGTTTCGTTCCCCGGCCACTGAAAAAAATGATCCAGAAACCGTTACAGCGCGCAGGCTTCGACTGTGTCGACCGCGAGCTCGCCCACTTCGCCAAAGACCTGAGAGGAAAATCATGATCCCGATCTCCTGTCACGCGACGCTGGAGAGATCCGAGTGTGCGCCTTTCAATTAAAGAAAGGCGCATGAAACCTATAAGCACCACCAACCTAAACAGGAGATCGGGATGAGCAGAGGCCAATCCACCCAAGCTTTCAACACCGCAACCAATGAAAACTCGACCGACTTCGGCAACGCGCAGTCGGCCTTTGGTTCCACCCAGGACGCCATCGGCAACTACAACAACCAGCTGGCCAAATTCGTTTCCGGCAACCCCTACACCCCGGGGGGCGAATACGATCAGACCATCAATCCCGGCCTGGCCAACGTATCCGATGCTGGTGCCAATTCGCTCGCCGGCGCGCTGCAGGCGCAAGCCCGCCGCACTGGCCAGAACAGCGCCGCCGACGCTGCCACCGCGGCGGCCGGAGCCCAGCAAAACACCCGCGACCTATCGGGCGATCTCGCATCCGCGCAGCAAAAGCGCATCGCCGGAGAAGCCGGTTACAACCAGTCTGCCCTGGGCGCATCGGCGGTGCCCATAGGCGCCAACCAGTCTCTTTATGGGACATCATCAAACGCCGCCGACAGCGTTCTCGGCGACGAAACCCAGGCCGCGAAAACCCCCAGCTTCTGGGACGAGGTCGGCAGCAGTGTAGCCGGCAACCTGGGCAAGGCAGGGAAATTGTAACCATGACTGACCATGAGCAAGACGAAGCCAGCAGGCTGCTCCAGCAAATACTGTCCCCGGCAGAAGCGCAGAGCCTGGTGTTGCCACCGCCAGACCACGCGCCGGTCAGCGGCCCCGGCGAGTCCACCCCATTGACCGGCAACCTGACCAAGCCGCCCTCGCAGGCAACTCCCTCCCGCCAGGGCCTGGGCGCCTATTTCGCCGCAGCCGCACCCGCCGGCCGGAGCACCGATCCCCTGTACATCAAGGTTTCCTCGAAGGGACAGGTCGGCTATCTCCCAAAAGCCAATCTTTTGGAAGCCATGCGGATAGACAGCAACCTTAAAGTATTAGATGAGCACTAGAGTATTTTGCCAAGGCGGTAGGTACGGGCTCGTGATTTCACTCTGCAAAAAACCATACCTCAGGGCCTAAAGGCCACAAACATCGCAACGTTAATGCCGGGTAGCAGGCCCGGTAGCTACGGCTTATAGCTCGGGGCTAGTAGGTACGGGCTTTAGCCCACAGAACAACCTGAATGATTCGGCTCTTAGCCACAAGGATGACATCCCATGTGCCTGGGTGGGTACGAATCTTGGAGCCTGCATGAGAACTTTTTTGAAGGGTACGGGCTTCAGCCCGTACATTTGTCCACCCAATCTACGAAGGGCTTTAGCCCCTGAGGGCATCTCGTTTACTGGTCGAAGCAGCCCTCGGCGGCTAAAGCCGATCTTTCTTGACGATCAGATGTACGGCCTGAAGGCCGTACCCTTCACAAAAGAAACCTGAATGATTCGGCTTTGAAAATCACCTACGCCACGGGGGGACGGTTTCCCGTCCCCTTTCCGTGGTCCCGGGTAAATTCTCAATGGCGGTCGTGGTCGTGGTCCCAATCATGGTGGTCGCGGTGATCATCGTGATCCCAATGACCCTCGTTGTATTCCCAGCCCCGCTGGTAATGATCGTAGTGAGGATGGGACCAATACGCGCCCGCATACGGAGGCCGGCGCCATGCTCCAGGAATCCACACATACCTTGCCCCTGACCAGTTCCAGTACCCATCGGCCCAGGCGTAGCCCGGACCCGGCATAGCCGGCCGAACCTCATAGCGCAACGGCGGCGGCTCGTGACCGATATAAATACCGACTTGGGCAAAGGCTGGAGCGGTGACTGCAGCAGCCAGGATGAGACTAGCAAGCCATTTCGTTTTCATCGTTCCTTCTCCCTTACAACAACCTCACATACGATGCGAACCCGGTATGCAGAGAGAGGTTTCGGCCTTTATTTGCAACTCACCGTTCCTTTGTAGGCAACCTTTACCAAGGTAACTATGGCGATCCATCCACTGCACGCATTGGGCTTTGAGCCGCTACTGCCATCGCTCGCCGATCTGGGCTTTGAACCCGCGATGCCAGCTGGCGCAACCGAACCCACCTCAGGCCGCAAGATCGTGCAACCGACGCGCAACCCTGCTCTCAACCAGGCGTTGGCCACCAGCGCCATGCCCGCCTATCAGGCAAGGCTGGCGCAACTCGTGGAGCCCATCCAGGGCGCCACGCTGGCGGCCAGCCGCAAGCGAAAGAATCCGTCGCGCCTGGCGGAAAAAATTGAAGGAGAAGGACAACCCGCAGAAACCGTAAGCGATTACGGCGCAGCGCAGATCGCGGTGGATTCGCCGCAAGCGAAGGATGCCGTCGTGGCCGCGGTGAAACACCGCTTCAAAGTATTACGCGAGCAGGATCATTTCGATTCGGGCGACCCGCAATATCACTACCGCGCCTATTCGCTACAGTTACAGATGCCAAACGGCGCGTCGGAAGAATTGCAGATCGTTCCCCGCCCGGTGTTCCAGGCCAACCGCCAGGAGCACCACGACTACAAGCGAGCACGCAACGCGGAGCTCGCCGGCCGGGGCGCGGTGACGGCCACCGCCGCTGCTCGCAACCGGAACGACCGGGCGATGGAGCGCTTTCACTCCAAAAATGGAGACCGGCCTTCCGTGGCCAGGGGCCCGGTGGTGAAGGGCGCCCAGGTGAGGCTGGCGGACGGTGCCGTCGCCAAAGTCCTCTACGTGGACCCCAACATGCGGATCGCGCGCGTCCGCACCGAAGACGGCCGGAACATGACTGTGCGTCACCGGGATCTCAAGCGGTCCTAAACCCGCTCAGCTCTTGGGTGGCCCTCCCAGGCGGCTATCTTCCCCGCGCTTGCGGCCGGGTTCCACTTTGGGCTTGGGTTTAGGTGCCTTCTTCGTCTCGCGCTTGCCTTTATCTTTGCTTCCCATGGAGCCAAATCTTACACGAATGACTTTACCAACGGAGATACATCTCATGCCCTCACTCAAATTCCACCGCAACGATGTCCTGAACAAGTACTGGGACCTCGCCCACATCGAACCCGAAACCACCAAAGGCAGCATCCTGGGCCAGCTAAAAGCCCTCGACGCCCTCTGCGAGGAACTCGCCGAAGGCAGCAAACCAAAGCAGCTCGCCAGGCAACTCCCCGAGCCCGACATCTACCGCGCCACCTGGCTACCCAAAGCGTGATCGATGCTTTCCCCATCGGCCTAACCCACCTCGGGTTGTGGTCAAGACAAACACTTCCATGACCTACCAATGGAGACCGGCCACCGCCGCCCAAGAATCCGCGATCAACTCCCCAGCGGACATCCTCCTCTTCGGAGGCTCGGCCGGTTCCCTCAAGACCGAAACCATGCTCATGGACGCGGTCCAGGAATACCAAAACCCCAACCTCCGCGCCATCATCTTCCGCTCCTCCTTTGTCGAGATGACCGACATCATCGACAAAACCCGCCGCCTCTACGCCCCCATGGGCGGCACTTTCGTCGGCTCGCCCAAATGGACGTGGAGCTTTCCCTCCGGAGCCACCATCCGCTTCGCCTACATGAAGACCGACGACGATGTCTGGAAATACCTCGGCCCGCGCTACTCGTTCATCGGCTTCGACGAATCCACCCTGCACACTGAAAAACAAATCCGCAACATACTCGGCCGCCTCAGCTCGACCGATCCCGCCCTGCGCCTGCGCATGCGCCTCACCTCCAACCCCGGCAACGTCGGCGCCGCCTGGCATCAATCACTGTTCCTGCGCGGCCACTGCCCGGTCCACAACCAACGCGACGCAGCGCAACCCGGCGAACTTTACCGCGACCGCTGCTGGCCTTCCGATGGAGAAGCCATTCCCTTCTCCGTGGCCTTCATCCCCGGCAAACTCTCCGACCACAACCTCCTCGACAAAAACTACGCCAAGCGTCTGCACATGATGTCCGGCGGCGCCGCGGCGGCCATGGAACAAGGCTGCTGGTGCACCCTCGAGGGCGCTTACTTCCCTTTCATCCAGGCCGGCATGGTGCGCCCCCTGGCTGACGCAGGCGTGGAGTGGTGGCACAACCACTTCCTCTCCATCGATTACGGCTACGGCAAATCCTCTTCTTCCGTGGGGCTCTACGTGCGCGGCCCCGCCGAGAGCAGCCAGAAAATCGATATCCCCGGCGTCCTCGCGCACCAAACAGGGGAGGATTTCCCCAACGGCCGCATCCGCAAAATCGGCGAGTTAGTCGTGCCTCACGTCCCCGCCTACCAACTGGCCGCGATGGTGGTCGAAGCATTTATAAAACCGCAGGAAAACGGTGAGCGCCGGCGCATCGTCGCCGCCTATCTCGATCCCGCGAACTTTAAAGATATCGGTGACGGTCACACCATCGCTGACCAGATCAACGAGGTATTAGACCCCTGGGAAATCACCTGCGAGCGCGCCTCGAACGATCGCCTGGGTGGCTGGCAATTGCTCTATCGCCTGCTCCGCACCCGGGAATTTGAAATCACCGACGTCTGCCCGCGCACCTTCGAAGCCCTGCGCACCCGCATGCACGACGAAGCCCGGCCCGGCGACATCCGCAAGATCCCCGGCGACCCCCTTGACGACGTAGCCGACGAAACCCGCTACGCGGTCTACACCTTCGTCCAGCAAGCCTCCGTGCCCCGGCAGTTATTACTCCAGCACGCCGTACGTGGTCTCGACGTAGGCTCCGCCGCCATCCGCTGGCAACAAAAATCAGAAGAACTGGATGAGGCAGATGCCCCGATCCCAACCACGCGCCGCCGAGGCCTCAGAAGATTTTGAAGACCGCCGGACGAGAAACAAAGTTCGGGTGCCGGGAAAAGGGGGAAGGCCTGCTCACTCCCGCTCACTCTCCCATCGGCAAGTCCGCGCATCGTAATGCAGCCGCACCGTGCCCAGCGGACCATTCCGCGCCTTGGCAATAATCAACTCGCCCTTGCCCGCCAACGACGGATCATCCCGGTGGTAATACTCCTCGCGATGCAGAAACAAAACCAGATCCGCATCCTGCTCAATCGACCCTGACTCACGCAGGTCAGAAAGAATCGGCCGCTTATCCACCCGCTTATACAACTCCCGATTTAATTGCGAAAGCAAAATCACCGGCACATTCAACCGCTTGGCCAGCCCCTTCATCGCCCGGCTGATGGCCGCCACCACCTGCTCCCGGTTCTCCATTCCCTTGCGCTCCGCGGCCATCAGTCCCAGGTAATCCACCACCACCAGGTCCAGACCATGGCTCGCCTGCAGCCGCGCGGCCTTGGCCTCAATCGACGCCGCCGTCTGTCCCGGCTGGTCGTCGATATACAACGGCACATCGAGAATATCCGCCAGCGCGCGCAGATAATATTGCTTCTGCACCTCGTTCAATCGCCCATGGCGATGCGCCTGCAGATCCACCTGACCCTGCGCGCAGCACATGCGGTCAATCAGCGCTTTACTCGGCATCTCCAGGCTAAAGAACGCGACTGTCCGGCCCATCTTGGCCACATGCACCGCGATATTCCCCGCCACCGCGGTCTTGCCGATCGAAGGCCGCGCCCCGAGAATCGTCAACTCCTTGGGCTGAAATCCGGCGGTCAGGTTATCCAGCGCGCAGAAGCCTGATGGAATACCCGTCAACCGCGCGCTCTGCTCAAAGATTTTGTCGATGCAGGGATACTGGTCGCGAATGAATTCCGCCACCGAAGTAAGTCCGGCGGTAATCGTCTTGCCCGCGATCCTGCGGAAAGCCGACTCCGCCTCCGCCAGCACCTCTTCCGCTGAGCCGGACTGATCCACCGCCAGCACGCTGACCCGGTCGCTCTCCGCAATGGTCTGCCGCAGCAAAGACTTGTCTTTCACAATGCGCACGTAGTCTTCAATCGAGAGCCGCCGCGGCAACCCCTCGGTCAGCGAGGCCAGCCAGGCCACCCCCCCAATGGTCGATAACTCCTTGTTACGTTGTAACTGCTCGGCCAGGGTGACAATGTCGACGGACTTGCCTTCGCTCAGCAGCTCGCCCATGCGCTGAAAAACACGGCGATGCGCCTCCAGCGAGAAATCCGCCGCTTCCACCCGCCCGGCGGCCTCCTGGTAGTGGCCATTGTTGAGTAGGATGGCGCCCAGAATCGCCATCTCCGCGGTTACATTTGCCGGGAGAATCACTTCGCTGCCCCGTGCGTTCATCGGCGTACCCCCAGTCCCCGGCGGCGAGCGGGACCCGTGGCTGCAGGGGGACGCGCAGCCCGCCACTCCGCCGTCTCGGGCGCATCCGGAGGCAGGAAGCTGATGATCTCCTTCTCCCTGCTACTGTAGAGAAACGCCATCTCCCGCCCGTCATGGTCAAGCACAATCACGGTGCGTGAGTGAGTGAGTTTGCGGGCATATTTCACATCGCCCTTCCACACCCGGCGGATCAGGCTTTGCCGTATCTGCTTGCCTACGGCCAAGCCCAGTCGTGACCAGGCACACTCCTGCGTCTGTTGCCGGCGGCCCGGCAACAGGATTCTGGGCCCTTGGCTCATGCACGGCCTGCGGGAACGCGGCTGCGCATACCCAGTGCATGCATGCCACCGGCATACCGGCCCTGAGCCGTGATCTCCCGGCGTTGGGTAGCAGCATTGCGCTTCACGTCGCACACCAGGGTCGTCATGGCATCGTGGCTGAGCTCGCGCGACGCCAGGCGTCGTGCTGCTTTTTGTGAGATACCCCACTGCTCGGCAAAATCCAGAATGGAATGGGCGGAACGAGGACGTCCGCCGCTGTGTCTCCGAAGAGGACTCATAGATCTCCGAATTTTCTGGGGGAGGAACCTAGGCAAAAAGAAGGGTCAACCGGGGGGAGGAGACCCTTCCAAAACATAACTACATTCTTCGTAGTTATGACTTAACTTGGAGCCAGTATGCCTCAGATTTCCACAATGGGCAACAGTCTTAAGCACTATTTTTGTTACATCGTAAGTAACTTCGGCTGAACGTATTCAGGTAGATTTTTTACTGTAACCTTGCCGGTTATCTATTCAGCCAACTGCCCTGTTTATGCGGTCACGGCGCACGTGGCTGTCCCGCAACAGGGCCGGACTCGCCCGCCGGAAACAGCCAAAGTTGTTGTTACCAGAGCGCTTGCCGAGTCGTTCGGAATTCGTACGGGCCGCGGAATCAATCATCACGGCTGTTGCGGATCCGCAACAAAGCCCAGCATCGGCTCTTCTGGAGGCGTTTCCAGCAACTGCGCGCGATCGTTGCCCACGTTCCCCACCGCCTTGTCCACCTTCCAGGCAATCATCTGTTCCGCGGGAAAAGGCCGCAGCAAATCGCCTGGCGGCTGTGCAGGATCGCCTTCTCCCAGCCACCGCCCGTAGTCCTTCCGCTCAATAATGACCGGCATGCGATTGTGCAGCGGAGCCACCACCTGGTTTGGATCGGTCGTGATGATGGAGAAGGTTTCCAGCCACTCCTGTGTCTGCGGATCCTTCCACCGCTCCCAGACGCCCGCAAACCCGTAGGGCTCGCGGCTGGCCAGAGCGATGGCAAACGGCTGCTTGTGCCGGGGATCCAGTTTCTGCCACTCATAGAACGCATCCGCCGGCACCAGGCAGCGCCGCCGTTTGAACGCCTCGCGAAAAGCCGGCGCGGTCGCTACTGTCTCCGCCTTGGCATTGATCGTGGAGTAGCCAATCTTCGCATCCTTCGACCAATAAGGAATCAAACCCCACCGCATGAGAGCAATCTCGCGCTGCCCGGTATCGCGGTTCAACCGCACCACCGGCTGAAACGTCTGCGGAGCAACGTTATAGCTCACGCCCCAGGCGAGGTCATCCCTCTCCTCAGCACCAAACCAGTTGGCAATTTCCCGTCGAGTCGACTTACGCACATATCGTCCACACATAACTACATGATACCCGCAGCGCGATGTTATCGAGGATAGATGCTGCCTGCAACGCGATGTTATCGGGTTATGCGACCCAGTCCCGAAGGGACGGCTGTACTTAGCCCAGGACCTAGTCCTGGGTGGATCGTGCAAGATGATTGAGTCCCGCAGGGACGGCTGAAAACATGCCGCTGCTTGGCCCTGGATAATCTTCAGTCGTCCCTACGGGACTTGTCATGTCTCGAAGGCTCTTCCCAGGACTGCGTCCTGGGCTAAGGTCAGCCGTCCCTGCGGGACTCTCCTGCGTGACCGCGACCCCGTCGCTCCTTTGGACCCTCAGCCAGGAAAAGCCTCCTCGATCGACTGCCCTACCGCGGGAAGCTCCCCCTTGCTCAGAACCAGAAGCCGAAGCGGGCTCGCCCCCTTCTTCACTTCCCGGCACGCGACCACCCGCGTGGAAAACTCCGCCAACCGGGGAAACCGGTGAAAACTCTTGTTCAGCGTGCAAACAAGCAAACTACGCGCCCCCATCAACCCTTCCAACTCATCCAGGTAATACTCCAGCGACCAATGGAACCCAACGCTGTAAAACCCATAAATCAAATCATAAGGACCCGGCAGCCCCCCCAGCGGCAACTGCTGCGCGTCGAATAATTCATACTGCGTCACCCCGTTGTACGCGAGCATGCTCCGCAACAACGGAAGATTCCCGCAAAACGACGACGTATCCGGCCACCGGGGCGGCTGCTCATAATATTTCTGTTTGTACCTGGTACTGCTTCCATTGGCGTCGTAAAGGCTTATCTCGCTATCCGCGAACAATCCCTTTTTTCGGAAATAAACAACCGACCGGCCAAATCCCGGACCAATCTCCAGAACGCGGCGGGGTTTCTCCACTTGCTCGAGCAGCGGCAGCAGCGCGTCATACTCCGCCTCAGATGCAGCATTGCTCTCTTGTTGCCACAGCAACCGTGACGCTTCATCGGCCTTGAGCGGCAAACGGGTCGAAATCAGGCGAATCGCCCCCACCACCTCTTCGGTAAACGGCGGCGCAAGAAATAACTGCTCCGCCAGGGCGGCCCTGGGATCCAGAAGCGACCGGCCACGCAGCCGGTTAAGTGAAGTCCTCATGAACAATCGTGTACCTTCTTGGGAAAACTCCAGTTCCACTTAGGCGCTCCATGCCGCGCCCATCAACCCCGGAGTTAGCTCCGGTTATCAAGTTTGGTATTCTGTTCACGACGACTTTTTTTCGTCGGGAGAATAAGTTTTGAATACCAAAGAGATCTTAGAACACATCAACGGTGAAATCTCGCGGCTACAGCAAGTGAAAGCTTTGTTGCAAGGTTCCACCAACGGTCACACCCGGAGCGCAGGCACGGTCAATGGTTCGGCGCCCAAGGTCAAGGGCAAGCGCATACTGAGCGTGGAAGCGCGTAAGAAGATCGCGGCCGCACAGAGAAGGCGCTGGGCAAAAGTAAGAAAGGCAGCAGTCTAGCCACCGCGCATCCAGTCGTAACCAAACCTTCACAAACGAAGACCTGGCACCCCGGCGGACACTAGATGTTCCAGCCGCCATCGATCACGTGTGTCTGGCCGGTGGTGAAACTCGACTCGTCCGATGCAAGATACACCGCCAGCGCGGCTACCTCTTCCGGGCGGCCAAGCCTCCCCATGGGTTGGCGCGCGATAAACTCCCGCCGCACCTCCTCCGCATCGCCCTGCGCGGCGATGCGCCCCTCCAGCGACGGCGACTGCACCGTCCCCGGACAAATCGCATTGCAACGTATCCCCTGCCGCACAAAATCAATCGCAATCGCCTTCGTCAATCCCACCACGGCAGCCTTGGAACTGGTGTAGACAAAGCGGTTTGCCACTCCCCGCACACTCGACGCGATCGACGACATGTTGACGATGCTGCCTCGCCCGGCGCGAATCATCCCCGGCAAAAACGCGCGGCACGTGCGGTACATCGAGCGCACGTTCAGATCGAAGGAAAACTCCCAATCCTCTTCTTTGCAGTCAAGAATGGTGCCGTGATGCACGTAGCCGGCGCAGTTGAACAGGATATGGGGTTCGGGCAGCTCCTGCGCCAGCGCTTCAATCTCCTTGGGATTCCGCACGTCGAGCTTGCGGCATACGATACCCGGCTGCTCCGCACAAAGCGCTTTGAGCGCCGCCTCGTTGATGTCGGTAGCCCATACCGTGGCGCCTTCCTTAGCAAAAGCGATCGCCGTTGCCCGTCCAATGCCCTGTCCCGCAGCCGTCACCACAGCCGTCTTCCCCGCCAACCGTTCCACTCATCCATTCACCCTTCAAACACAAACTTCGATTCTAACCTTCTCGTACCGACAGACATAACGGGCGTCCATGTGGGTTTGGTCTGAGGGCACCCATCTGTTTCTTCCGAAAACATCGCGATCGAATCAGGTCCGCTCGAAGCGTCGTTCCACTCCACCGTATTGGTAATAAAACGAAGGGATCCCAGGTCTCAAACCTCAATTGGAGACCCGGTTATGTATCTCCTTACAAGCTGGACCTACCCTCAAGCCCCATGGCCACACACAAAGCAGACACATCCCCGATCCTCTCCCCCAGCGCCGCGGGAACAATCTCACAAGCCCGCAACGTCTGCGGCAACGCCTCGCGCTTGATCATCTTGTGCATAGGCCCAAGCAACGGATCCCCCATGCGCCAGGCCAACCCCCCCAGTACAATCCGCTGCGGGTTCAGCACATCGATCAACATAGCGAGCGCCTGCCCCAACCGTTCTCCTGACCGGCGCAGAATACGCAGCGCCACCGCATCCCCAGCCTGCGCCGCCATCCCCACATCCCGCGCCGTCAACACTGCGTTCCGCGGCAACACACTCCCGCGCCCGCGCCGCGCCGCCTGCTCCACCATGCTCACCGCGAGCTGCGCAATGCCTCCGCCACTGGACCAACCTTCAATCGACCCCGCCTTGTGATAACCCACTGGCCCCGTCGGGCTCAACCGCACATGACCAATCTCCCCCGCATCCCCATTCGCACCCAGATACAACGCCCCCGCGGCAATAATCCCAGCACCCAACCCCGTCCCCAGGGTAAGAAACAGCATGTGCTCCGCGCCCACACCCGCGCCATAGCGATGCTCCGCCACCGCGCCTGCATTGGCGTCGTTCTCCACCCGGCACTCCACCTGGAACTCTTTCTCCAAAATCTCGCGGATCGGCACATCCACCCACGTAGGAAGATTCGGCGGAGCCTGAATCACCCCGCGCACCCGGTCGAGCGGGCTGCCGCAACTTACCCCAACCCCGGCAACCTCATGCTCCCCCAGCAAACTCCGCGCGGATTGAATGATGAGCTCAAGAGCCCGCTCCGGTCCCTGTTCCGGCAGCGTCGCGAACTCGATACGCCCCAGCGTCTCCGGCGGATGGGAAGCCACCACCACCGCCGTCTTGGTACCGCCCACATCTACGCCGATATAGACCTTGCTCATCCTTTAGATCAGGACCTCACGGGCCAGGTCCTGCGCGTGCACCGCGCGCGCCCGCTCGATCGCCGCCGCCACATGGGGACAAATATTTTCCTCCCCCACATGCTGCGCAAACGAAGCCTGGGCCATCAACCGCGCCGGCTGTTCCCGCGCGCCGCACAGCAGCAGCGTTCGCCCCGAGGCGCGCACCTCGGCCGCCAGCCGCTGCAAGGCCCCCAGCCCCGTGGAATCAATCGCCGTCATATTCCGCAAACGCAGCACCACGATGGGCGGCAGCGAATCCAACTGCTGCCGAATCTCATCGATCTTCTCCGTCGCTCCAAACAAAAACGGGCCATGAATACGAAAGATCGCGATGTACGGCGGAATATCTTTCCCCTGCAGCACGTGCACCCGTCCATCTTCCACATCATCCTCAGTCACCCGGGTCACCGTCGTGGTCAGCGTCACCTTGCGGATGAACACCAGCGCCGCCAGATATCATCCCCACCTCGACCGCAACGGTCAGATCGGCAAACACCGTCAACAGCAAGGTCATCAACCAGACCCCGATCTCAAATTTCGAGAGCCGCAGTATCTGGGGAATCTCATGCCACTCGCCCATCTTGTAGCAGACCACCATCAGGATCGCCGCCAACGCCGCCAGCGGAATGAACCTCGCCAACGGAGCGGCGAACAAGAGCACCGCCAGCAACGTCACAGCATGCACCATGCCGGCCACGGGAGACACCGCTCCGCAGCGAATGCTGGTCGCCGTGCGCGCAATCGCCCCGGTCGCCGGCAACCCTCCACACAGCGGAGACAGGATATTCGCCACTCCCTGCGCCATCAACTCCACGTTGGGATTGTGCTGATCCCCGCTCATGCGATCTGCCACCACGGCTGACATCAATGACTCAATCGCGCCCAGCATCGCCACCGTGACCGCCGGAGAAATCAGCGTCCTCATCATGGCGTAGTCAAACACCGGCATGTGCAAACGAGGAAACCCCGAAGGGATCCCGCCAAAGCGGCTCCCCACTGTCTCGACCGGAAGATGCAGCAGATATGCAGCCACGGTAGCCGCCGCCAGGGCCACGATGTAACCGGGAATCCGGGGCAGAAAGCGGATCATCAACACGATCACCACCAGCCCGGCGCAAGACAGCAAGGTGGTCGTAAGGGACGCCGTCCCCGCGCTCCGCAACACCACCCGCATGCGCCCCACAAAATCCCCGGGAACCGGGCCGGTGCGTAATCCAAAAAAGTCTTTGATCTGGGTACTGCCTATAAGGATGGCGATGCCGTTGGTGAACCCGACTATCACCGGCCGGGGAATAAACTTGACTGCCGCCCCCAGCCCCGTCGCTCCCAGCAGGATGAGCAGGCAGCCCGCCATCATGGTGCACAGCAGCAGCCCATTGAATCCGTACCGCGCCAGGATCCCGGCAATGATCACCACAAACGCGCCGGTGGGGCCACCAATCTGGTTTCGGGATCCACCGAGAGCGGAGATAGTAAATCCGGCCACCACCGCGGTGTAGAGACCAGCCTCCGGAGGAGCCCCCGAAGCAATGGCGAACGCCATCGAAAGCGGCAACGCCACCATGCCCACGGTGACGCCCGCCGCCAGGTCCGCACCGAACTTCCTCCCGTTGTAATCGCGCAACGCGAGCACTGACTTCGGGGTCCAGGCGGTAAGGTTCACTGCATCTTGATCCGTTCGCTCACACGTTTGGCGAGCTTGCCTATCTCATCGACGTCTTTGGCCACGTCTGGAGCCGCCGCCTTGTCTCGCTTCTCGACTGCTGCCTTCAGGTCGGCTGCGAGCTTCACCAACCGGTCGGTATCGCTGAACACTTCTTTCTGGTGCTCCTCGCGCAGCCGCTTCAGTTGCCGCTCCTGCATCTCGCGGGCAACAAACGGGACCTCGTCCGACGATCCGTGCCCGCGGTCCAGCTGCTGCAACTGCCCATTGGTCGTCGGGGCCTGGGTATTGAACTGCGCCGCCGCGACACCCAGGCTGGTGATGATCGCCATTCCCCCTAGCCGGGCCCATTTGTTTCCAACAACCTTCACTTCCGCCTCACAACCCTTGAAATGAATCGCTCTTCATGGCTTGCTTGCAACAGTTAACCCGCGCTCCCTCATCTGTTCCTTGAGACTTTTCACCAGCCGCTGGATCTCATCCGCCTTCTGCACCGCGGCCACCGATAAGGTGTTGCTTCCGGCCTTGTTCACTTCCGCCTTCAGTTCCCGGCTCAGCCGTAGCAGATCTGCTGTGTCTTTCTCCATGCGCCGTTGGGCCGGGTCCGTGGACGGGGGCAACTTAGGGGCCTCGTCGGGAGGAGGGTCCGCGGGGGGAGCGGGCCTGGCTGCTTCTTGTACGAGCGCCGGTGGAGGCGTAGCCTGTGCGGGCTGAGCCGGGCTCGCAGGCGCAGGCTCAACGGGATCCGGTGTCGCATCTTCGGAACGAATCGGCGGACCGTCGTCCGGGTCCGGTTTCGCATCGTCCGGCGAAGGCGGCCGGATGGGCGGTGGTGGCTGCGCCGAATCCCAGGGCGGCAGATCCGGCGCCGGCTGAGCCTGGTTTTGTCTGGTTTTTTGAACGGGCGATTGGCCGGGAGCCACCACTACCGCGGCCAATCCCAGGCCTAGCAGTGCCGCAACCGCCCCTCGCTCGAGTAGCATCATAGGGTGCCAGTGTACGCCACCATTTTCCCCTTTGCCTCCCTACTTGGCTGGTTCGACCCGGCCTCCAACTTCCTCCGCGGCCTGAACCAGGAATGGCTCTCCGACGTCCAGGAGTTCCTCCACACCGGCCTGCCCAAGCTCCTCTTTATCGGGCTTTACGTCTGGATACTCATCCTGCTGGTCAACTTCTTTACCGGCCGGGTCATCAAGATCGCCGAGCACCGCGAAAAGCTGGGAACCGCCAGCGGTGCCCAGGTGCGAACCCTGGCCACCGTCATCCGCGCCACCGGCATCGGCATCGTCCTATTCCTGGCGTTTCTCCAGATCATGGAGAACGTGCTCCACTTCAACCTGGGTCCCCTGCTGGCCAGCGCGGGCGTAGCCGGCGTGGCCGTCGGCCTGGCCGCCCAGACGATCGTGAAAGACGTGCTCAACGGCATCCTGATCCTGGTCGAGGACCAGTACAACGTGGGCGACGTGGTCACCCTGGCGGGCATGACCGGCACCGTCGATACCATGACCCTGCGCAAAACCACCCTCCGCGGATTTGACGGCACGCTGTACATCATCCCCAACAGCCAGATCACAAACGTAGCCAACCAGAGCCGCGATTTTTCGGTTTCCACGCTGAATGTCTCGGTGGATTTTTCCGCGAATCCCGACCAGGTGATTCCGTTGTTGAAGAAGATCGCTTTGGAAGTGCGCAACGAGCCGGCCTTCAAGGATGTGTTTGTCGCCGACCCGCAAGTCTTCGGGGTAGATTCCATCAAGGGTACGGAAGTTATTTATCCCATCCAGATCCGGACCCTGCCGCGCAAGCAATTCGAAGCCATGCGCGAAATGCAGCGCCGCATCCGCCTGGCCCTGGAGGAGCACAACCTGCTCCCCGGCAGCCCCTACCGCGTCCTCAGCGGCAACACCCCCGCCCGCGAAGCCACCGAAGGCGCAAAAGCCCCCGACCCCACCACCGCCAAGCCCAACGAAACCAATCCCTTCACCGGCGAGGCAAACTAAAGGAAAACTGCAGATCAGTTCTTTCGGATGCCACAGCGCTCACCCCCCACGCACGGGTGCCCCAGGTCTCGCGTTTGAGACCTGGGATCCCCGAAGCGGAACCCGAACTGGGCACCCGGTTATAACCGTCGGTACAAGCGAATTAATTCTGTAACAACACCAGTAGCTGATCCGGATCCCCAACCGGCGGCAGGCACGACGTCCCCTTACACACCACCGCAAAACTCCGCCCCCCCTGCAAATCAGGCAACAACGGCAACGTCTCCATCAGCACCGGCGGCAACCCCTCCCCCACCTGCCCCCGCTGCAACCGAATCACACTTTTATTCACCGCGAACCCCACCGTCCCAGCAGCCTCCAGCTCATCCGCCACCGCATCGTCCCCAATCACCACCACCTGCACCGGAGGCAACAACAACCTCTCCAGCGCCAAACCATAGGTCCCCGCATACAACCCAAAATGCGACACCACCCCGGCAAACGCTTCCAGAGTATCCTCCGCCTTCTCCCGCAGATCCGCCCTTCCGTTCAACCCCTCCAGCCGCAACAAAGCCGCAGCGGCCGCGGGATTCCCCGCCGGTGTCGGCGAATCCTGCAAAGGCTTACGCCGCGCCGCCAACACCCCCAGCAACTCCGGCCCCTTGGCCACGGCATCAAAGAATCCCCCACCCGTGGCGTCATAAAACTCCGTAACCATGCGCTCCGCCAACTCCAAAGCCGCCTGGTAATACGTAGCCGTCCCGGTAGCCAACCATCCGTCCAGGCAAGCGTGGACAAGAAACGCATAATCATCCAGCCCACCCGCCACCCACTTAGGCTCAGCACCGCCGGTGTAGGCAATCACATGCGCTAACCCCCGCTCCGCATGCATCCCCTCGCGCAACAACCTATCCAACGTCTTCAACGCAAACCCCTTCACTTCAGGCAACCGCAGAACCTGCGCCGCCTGCAGATAAGCAGAAACCGCCAGCGCATTCCAATTGGTATAAATCGTCGTATCGATAAAAGGAGTAGGACGCGCCGCCCGCGCCGCCAACAACCGCGCCTGCGCCGCCGCCAACAACCCCGCGGCCTCTTCCGGCGACTTACCCGCGCGCTTCGCCACCGCCTCCAGCGTCTGCTTCACATGCAGCACATTCTTCGCCGGATTGTGATGCATATCCCCCAGGTCGCCAATGTCGTAATAGACCCCGGCAATCTCCATCTCCTCCGGACTCAGCACAGCCGCGGCCTCAGCCTTCGTCCAGGTAAAGTAATCGCCATCGTCATCCAGGTTGATGTCCGCATCCTGCGAGGCATAAAACCCGCCCCGCTCGCGGTCCGTCAGCGACGCATCCATCCAGCGGATGATATCCCGCGCCACCCGCGCAAACTCCGGGTCCACATAACTCTGGAACGCATGCACATAGTTCTTCAGCAGCTCGGCATTGTCGTACAACATCTTTTCGAAGTGCGGCACCACCCACCGCTCATCCACGGAATAGCGATGGAACCCGCCCCCCAACTGGTCATACACTCCGCCGCGAGCCATCTTTTCGAGCGTCACCACAGCCGCCTCGCGAGCCGCGTCATTCCCCGTACGCCCCGCCACATCGAGCAGCAGATCGATCGCCGAAGGATGGCCGAACTTTGGCTGCGATCCAAACCCGCCGTAGTGACGATCAAACTTTTCCAGCGCCGACGCCACCATCTGGTCCACAATCTCCATGCCGAGATTGCCCGCGCGCCCGGCGAAGTTCTCGTTGTACTCGATCGCCGCCACCACGCTGTCCGCCGACTCCAACACCTCCGCGCGGCGCGTCTTCCACGCATCCACCATGCTGCGCAGCACCCGTTCAAAACCCGGCCGGCCGTAGCGCTCTTCGCGGGGAAAATACGTTCCCCCGAAAAACGGCTGGCCCTGCGGGGTCAACACCGCGGTCAACGGCCATCCATTCTGCCCGCTGATCGCCGCCACCGCCGCCTGGTAGCGCGTATCCACATCCGGACGCTCATCCCGGTCCACTTTGACCGCTATGAAATTCTCATTGATCACCTCGGCCAGCCGAGGATCCTCATAGCTCTCCCGATCCATCACATGGCACCAGTGGCACCACACCGCGCCGATATCCAGCAGGATGGGCTTATCTTCCCCGGCAGCCCGGGCAAACGCTTCTGTCCCCCACTCATGCCACTCGACCGGCTGGTGCATGGCGGATCGCAGATAAGAGGAGGAAGCTTCGGCAAGCGAATTCGTCGGGTGTGTCATCTGCGATAAGTCTACCCATTACGCAGGGCGGAGACTACCACCGCAACGAGACACCGTAACAGTTACATTGAGAGGGAACGCAACCGGCGCTCGGCCAGCACGGAATACACCCACACCACCACCATCGCGAACGTCATCACAAAGAAATTGGGCGCGGTGAAGAAGAACTGCCGAACCGCGTACGGATGATGGACATAATAACTATGCAAAAACCCCATGCGATTGTCGACGGCGAGAATGGCAAGCAATCCCGCCACGGGGATGAGAAAGAATCGCCGGCGCACGATCCAGCGCGGCGGCACCACCAGGACCGCCGGCAGCACCATCGGCGTAAACCCGGCCGCGGCCAGGAACAGGCTGAACCCGCCCCAAACCGCCAATCCCTTGGTCAGGGCCTCGGGCAACAGGCGGGCATTGCCATCCACATAGCGCCAGGCAAGCGAAAGCTCAAAGGGAAAGCTGACGATCCAACCCACGACCCAGGCGACCGCGGCCGCCAGCAACCCGAGTTTCAGCCGGGTCACCCAGCCAAAGGTTTTTTTCGCAGGTAAATCGCTAATCATCCCGCGAGCCGCTGCGCCAGATCAAAATACAAGTCGACCGCCTCCAGCAATTCCTTTTTCGCGATCTTCTCAAACGGCGTATGCGCTACATGGATCGAGCCCGGGCCCAGCAGAAAGGGCTCGCCCCACGCCGTCAGCGCGGGAACATCCGTAGTGAAGGCGGCCACCATGGTTTCCAGTCCTGCCACCTCGCGCATGCGCACAAAGGGAATTTCCAACGTGAATTCCACTTCCGCCAGGCCGGCCACCGCTTGCTCGATCGCCTGGCGCGTTTCCTGTGAAGGGCCCACCAGCCGCACCAGCACCGCGGCCGAAGCGGCGTCCGCGATCACGTTCGGCGCCCGCCCTCCTTCGATGATGCCGATGTTCAGCGTACTGGGGCCAATTCCCTCCACGTGAGGTAGTTCAAGATCGAGAATCCGGTCAAGCGCCCGCACCAGTCTGTGAACCGCGCTGTCGCCTAACTCCGGATAGGCGGAATGCGCCATGGTTCCCCGGGCGCGCACTTCCGCCCGCAGCGCTCCTTTCGAAGCCAGGGCCAGGCGGTTGTCGGTAGGCTCGCCATTGATGAGAAAGCGGCTGCCCTTGGGATGCAGATTGGCCTCCCGCGCTCCCGCGGAATCGCGCTCCTCACCCACCACGAACAGCAGCCCGGCGGCGACACCGGCCTCGCGTAAGCGCTCCGCCGCGGCCAACTGCGCAGCGATAATCCCTTTGGCGTCGCAAGCGCCCCGGCCATAGAGATAGAGATCGTCCTCGCTCGAGGTAATAAATGGAGGCACCGTATCCATATGCGTGGAAAGCACCACGTCCGGCCTGGCGCCGTAGCTGGCATACAGATTGAACCGGGGACCGCTATAGCGGCTCTGCGGCGGCTGCGGCACCGGCGTCCGTTCCACGGCAAAGCCCCGCTCCTGCAACAAGGCGTCGAGATACTCGCCCACCGCTCCCTCGTTATAGGTGAGCGATTCGATGTCAACCAGGCGGCGCGTCAGGTCCAGAGGATCGAGAGGCTTCATCGTTTTTCAGCATACCTGAGGGCCCCTGCCGGCCAATGCACTACGATATTCGAGATGAGTGACGCTCCCACCCTTGGATCTTCCGCTCTGGTCCGCAGCATCGACCTGCGCGGCCCGGCTGGCCGGCTGGAGGCACTGTTAAATACCGGTAAAGACGATGCCCCGTACGCGGCCGTGGTCGCCCATCCTCACCCGCTCTTCGGCGGCACCATGCACAACAAGGTGGTGTACCACGCCATGAAGAGCTTTCAGTCCTTCGGCATCCCGGTTCTGCGCTTCAACTTTCGCGGCGCAGGTTTAAGCGAGGGCACGCACGACAATGGCTATGGAGAGACGGGCGATGTGCGCGCAGCGCTCGACTGGATGCAACAGGAGTATCAACGTCCCCTTCTGTTCGCCGGCTTCTCCTTCGGCGCTTTCGTAGGATTGAAGACCTGCTGCGGCGACGAGCGCATCAAGGGAATCGCAGCCCTGGGGCTCCCCGTGCGTGCCGGCGATCGCGAGTATCGCTACCGCTTTCTCTCCGCCTGCGCCCCGCCCAAGCTCTTTATCAGCGGTGCGGAAGACGAGTTCGGCCCGCAGGCGGAAGTAGAAGCCGCGGTCGCCCAGGCCATGCCTCCAGCGGAGCTGGTGATGGTCCCCGGCGCCAACCATTTCTTCTCCGGCAAACTCGAGTTCATGCAGCAAGCGCTCAGCTCGTGGATTGCAGCGACGCTCTGATGGACAACCGCAACCTCCACGACGACGCGCGCAGCATCTATCACCACGCTCTCGTTGCTTCGAGTATCCCGGCGGCCTTCGATCGCCTGGGCTGGGAGCCTTTGTCGCTCGAACGCTACGCCCGCATCTTCGCGATCGCCGTAGGGAAAGCGGCCCTGCCCATGCTCGATGCTCTGCAGGCGCACTTGCCTCACCGGTTAGCCGGCGGAATCTGCTGCGCTCCCCTGCTGCCTGAGCAGCGAATCGACGGCATCGACTACTTCACCGGCGGCCATCCCCTGCCCAACGAGGACTCCTTCGCCTCCGCCCACAAAGCATTGCAGTTGCTGCGCGAGACCACCGCCCGGGACTTCGTCTTCTTTCTCATCAGCGGAGGCGGCTCCGCCATGTTCGAACTACCGCTGGACCCGGCTATCTCACTCGATGAGACCAAAGTGCTCTACCAGGCCCTGGTGGGCTCGGGGGCGACCATCGCGGAAATCAACGCCGTGCGCAAGCACTTCTCCGCGGTAAAGGGTGGCCGCCTGGCCGCATCCGCACCCCAGGCCGCGAAGTTGTCGTTGCTGGTGTCGGACGTAGCGCCCCGCTTCCTTGATGCGTTGGCTTCCGGTCCCACGCTTCCCGATTCATCCACGGTGGCGCAATGTCGCGAGATCCTGGACCGCTATCATCTGCACGAACGCCTCACTCCCGGCCTGAGAGACTTCTTCGCCAGGCCCGATCTGCCGGAGACCCCGCGACTGCCTACCGGCCCGGTCGAGACCCTGCTATCGAGCGACGATTTACTGCAGGCGGCGCAAGTCCACGCGCAAAGCCTCGGCTACGAAGTCGTGATCGATAACACCTGCGACGACTGGGACTACGCGGACGCCACTCGTTATCTACTCGACCGTTTCGAGCAACTGAGGCAGCAGCATAAAAGGCTATGCCTGCTCTCGGGAGGAGAAGTGACCGTGCGCCTGGGCCAACACCATGGAGCCGGCGGCCGCAACCAGCAATTCGCCTTGGCCTGTGCCCTCGAGATGGCGGAGCCCAGCCAATCCGCGCCCATGGTTGTGCTGAGCGCAGGAAGCGACGGCATCGACGGAAACTCCCCCGCCGCCGGCGCAATCGCCGATCCAACCACCGTGCAGCGAGCCCAGGCCCTGGGCCTGGACGCCGACTCCGCCTTCGCCCGCTTCGACGCCTATCCCCTCTTCACCGCGTTAGGCGACACAATCGTCACCGGCCCCACCCACAACAACCTGCGCGACCTAAGACTCCTGCTGTCCTGAACATCCTTGCCCACTCAAGCCAAAAGAAGGCTTGAATGGGCCACCCGGGACATTTTCCAGAGCATGGACTTCGTGGGGAACGACCTCAACGTGCAATTCTGTCAGCTGCCCAAGAACGCCAGTTAAAAAAGGGAACACAACCCCTACACACCCACCAATCCCTCGGGTGCCCCATTCAAGCCTTCTTTTGGCTTGAGTGGGCAACGACCTCAACGTGCAATTCTGTCGGGTGCCCAAGAACGCCAGTTAAAAAAGGGAACACAACCCCTACACACCCACCAATCCCTCGGGTGCCCCATTCAAGCCTTCTTTTGGCTTGAGTGGGCAACGACCTCAACGTGCAATTCTGTCAGCTTCCCAAGAACGCGGCAGTTAAAAAAGGGCTTTTGGTTGAGTGGGAACCCCAAGGGAATACGACTTCCAAACTAAGGGCTACACCCACCAATCCCTCGGGTGCCCCATTCAAGCCTTCTTTTGGCTTGAGTGGGCAACGACCTCAACGTGCAATTCTGTCAGCTTCCCAAGAACGCCAGTTAAAAAAAGGGAACACAACCCCTACACACCCACCAATCCCTCGGGTGCCCCATTCAAGCCTTCTTTTGGCTTGAGTGGGCAACGACCTCAACGTGCAATTCTGTCAGCTTCCCAAGAACGCCAGTTAAAAAAGGGAACACAACCCCTACACACCCACCAATCCCTCGGGTGCCCCATTCAAGCCTTCTTTTGGCTTGAGTGGGCAACGACCTCAACGTGCAATTCTGTCAGCTTCCCAAGAACGCCAGTTAAAAAAAGGGAACACAACCCCTACACACCCACCAATCCCTCGGGTGCCCCATTCAAGCCTTCTTTTGGCTTGAGTGGGCAACGACCTCAACGTGCAATTCTGTCGGGTGCCCTTAGGACTCCCCCAAAAAGAAAAAGGGCGTCTGAATCTGCCACAACAACGTGGCAGATTCAGACGCCGGGGAGCTTAGTAGGTGAGCACCCAGCCGTCGTGGGTCAACAGCAGCGTAGCCTGGTCGATCGGCTCCTGCGAGGTCGCATTGGCTACCGACGGGAACGCGCTGCGCACTTCATCCTGCTTGGCCCAGCTGGGGGCATTTTTCAAGACAAAATGGTATTCCACCTTAGTCAAAGGCATACCTTGGTAATCGACCGGCGCGGTGAACTTCTCCACGCTCGTCACCTGGCGGCGTCCGTAGCAGAACCGGCCCTTACCCTCGGTCCGGCTGCCCGCAGCCGTCAATACGTAGCGGTTGATGGTCTGGCCGTGGTCCACGTTCTGTTCCCGCTCCAACAATCCCGCCTCGGCCAGCGCATCTAACCGGTGCCGCGTTTCCCCCAGCAGCTTGTCGTTCACGGCTACTTCATAAGGAAAGGGCATGGGCTTGGCAAACAGGCAATCCTGGTTCACCTGGTAATCGTGGTTGAGGGCCACCGCAAGGTTCTCCTTGTTGGGCACTCTCGAGTCTGCACAACCGGCTGCCATTACGGCGGCCGCCGCCGCCAGCATCGCCACCTGAATTGACTTGGTATACCGCTTCATCGTTCCCCCTGGTTTCACTGCGACTTCCTGCAAGAGTGAGATTAATCGAGTTTGGCCAGAACGCTATCTTACGAAACGGGTAGCGGGCCGGACGAATGGTGTCACTTTAGCGCCATTACCGGGGCGCACCAGGGTAACCTCCCATCCGGCAATTGCACACGTAACCATCAATGTGTCTTATTACCGGGCAAGTTCCCAGGGGAAAACTACGACGGCCCATTTGCTATCCTTGACAAGGAGCCTTCCCCCTCCATGTTTGGAAAGGAATGACCTTGTACGACCACATATGGAATGCCCTCGATGAAGAGATTGCGCGGTTACGCCAGGCGCGCGCCCTGTTGGCAGGTGCCCCCACCGGACCAACCCGCAGGACAGCAAAGAAAACATCCGCCCGGGCGAATTCCGCGCCCGGAACGCGCCGCACGCTAAGCGCTAAGGCACGGCGCGCAATCGCCGACGCACAGCGCCGGCGTTGGGCCAAAGTGAAGGCCCTGAAGTCCGCTCAGGCCTAACGCATCCCACCCGCCATCTGGAGCGCCTTTTCCCCGGACCCCGGCGTGCGGTATCCTCATCCCATACCGTTGCGGACCGCGTGCGTCTCCTGACGCGGGTCCACCGTCTATGGATGCAAGTGCCACCGTTGTTTCACGGGCCAGAGATTTATCGTTCTTTCCGCCTGATGAACGGCGGCTTCTGGATTTTTCCCACACGGTCCGCGAGTGACTGGGGGTTAAGATCCGCCTTTTAGTACCGATCAGCTTCCTTGGGTGGTTATGCAAAGCCTTCTGATACCGTCTGCCTGTGCTTGCTGTCGCCTCGCCCATGAACCGCCTTTCCCGGACTGATCTCCGGGGAGTCAGGCGGGACCAGGCCACACCTACCGTCGAGCAATTCCGGCAGCAGCAAGAAAGAGGACACCAGGTTAACTGATGCAAGACGACATCCGCGATCCCCGAGCCAGGCACGAAACCACAGAGCCGCGCGCCACCGAAACGCCCATCGGACCAGACCACCAGTTGCCCCCGCCTAAACGCTCCACCGGGGTCCGCGTCCTTGTCTGGGTGGTCATCCTGCTCCTCTTTGCCCTGCTCTTCTGGTGGGTCATGCACCATCGCCAGGCACCTGCCGCCGCCGGCGGCGGACGCAGGGCCGCCATGGGGGGCACCGTCACCCTCAGCACCGCCACTGCGGAAAAGGGCAGCATCGGCGTCTACCTGGACGCGATCGGCACCGTCACCCCCGTCTATACCGCTACCCTGGTCAGCCAGGTGACCGGCGTGATCAGCGAGGTCCGCTACCGCGAAGGCCAGCTGGTCCACCGCGGCCAGCCCCTCATCCAGATCGATCCCCGGCCCTTCTCGGCCAACGTGACCACCGCCCAGGGGCAGCTCGAACGCGACACCAACCTGCTGGCCCAGGCGCAAATGGACCTGAAGCGCTACCAGGACGCTTGGGCCCGAAACGCCATCCCGAAGCAGACCCTGGACGACCAGGAAAAGATCGTCCTGCAGGACCAGGGCACGGTCAAAGCCGATCAGGGCACGCTGCAGTACGACCAGGTGCAGTTGGGCTTTACCAACATCGTCTCCCCCATCACCGGCCGCGTCGGTCTGCGCCTGGTCGATCCCGGGAACCTGGCCACGGCTTCCAGCAGCACCCCGCTGGCCGTGGTCACCCAGATGCAGCCCATCACCGTCGTCTTCACCATCCCGGAGGACAGTGTCCCCGAGCTGCAACGGCAGATGCGCCATGGCAAAGCCACTCCCCGTGGACGCGCTCGATCGCTCCAAGCAGGACAAGCTGGCCACCGGAACGCTTGAAGCAATCGACAACCAGATCGACACCACGACCGGAACCGTGAAACTGCGCGCGCTGTTCAACAACGACGACAACGTGCTCTTTCCCAACCAGTTCGTGAACACGCGCTTGCTGGTGAACACGCTGCAAGACGTGGTGCTGATCCCTTCCTCGGCCATTCAGCACAACGGCGACGTCGTCCTTTGTCTTCCTGATTCAAAACGGCGTCGCGCATATGCATAACATCAAACCGGGCGTTAGCGAGTCCAACACGACCCAGGTCGAAGGGCTCAATCCCGGCGATGTGGTCGCCGACAGCAGCTTCGAAAAGCTGCAGGACGACTCCAAGGTCGTCATCTCCAAAGCCGAAGATCCTGCCCGCCGAATAATGAGAGCAATGCCCCGTGAGTCCGTCCCGCCCATTTATTCTGCGGCCGGTCGCGACCTCGCTGCTGATGGCCGCGATCCTGCTGGTGGGCATCGTCGCCTACACGCAGTTGCCGGTCTCGGCGCTGCCTGAGGTCGATTACCCGACCATCCAGGTGCTCACGTTCTATCCCGGCGCCAGCCCGGACGTGGTGGCCACCACGGTGACCGCGCCGCTGGAGCGGCAGTTCGGCGAGATGCAGGGCCTGAGCCAGATGACCTCCACCAGCTCCGGCGGCATCTCGGTCATCGTGCTGCAGTTCAATCTCAGCCTGAACATCGACGTCGCCGAAGAAGAAGTGCAGTCGGCCATCAACGCCGCGCAGAGCTTCCTGCCCGTCGAACCTGCCCGCGCCGCCGGTCTACAGCAAGACCAATCCCGCCGACGCGCCGGTGCTGACACTCGGCGATCACTTCGGACACGATGCCGCTGTCGCAGGTGGAAGATCTGGTCGACACGCGGCTGGCGCCGAAGATCTCGCAGCTCAGCGGCGTCGGCCTGGTCAGCATCAGCGGCGGCCAGAAGCCGGCGGTGCGCATCCAGGCCAATCCCGGCGCAGCTGTCTTCCTACGGCATCAATCTGGAAGACGCTGCGCACGGCGCTGGCGCAGGCCAGCGTCAACGCCGCCAAGGGCAACTTCGACGGCCCGCGCCAGGACTACCAGATCGACGCCAACGATCAGCTGATCACCAGCGAGCGACTACAAGAACGTCGTGGTCGCCTACCGCAACGGCGCGCCGGTCATGCTGCACCGACGTCGCCAACGTGGTCGACGGCGTCGAGAACACCAAGCAGGCCGCGTGGATGAACCAGACGCCCGGCGGTCATCCTCAATATCCAGCGCCAGCCCGGCGCCAACACCATCAGCGTGGTCAAGAGCATCAAGAAGCTGCTGCCGCAGCTCGAGGCCAATCTGCCCGCGGGCATCCAGGTCACCACGCTGACCGACCTGACCACCGGCATCCAGGCCTCGGTCGCCGACGTCGAATTCGAACTGATGCTGACCATCGGCCTGGTGGTGCTGGTGATCTTCCTCTTCCTGCGCAGTCTGTACGCCACCATCATCCCCAGCGTGGCCGTGCCGCTGTCGCTGGTCGGCACGTTCGCGCGCGATGTATGTGCTCGGCTACAGCCTCGACAACCTCTCGCTGATGGCGCTGACCATCTCCACCGGCTTCGTGGTGGACGACGCCATCGTGATGATCGAAAACATCTCGCGCTACATCGAAGAGGGCGATCCGCCGATGCAGGCGGCGCTCAAGGGCGCGGAGCAGATCGGCTTCACCATCGTTTCGCTGACCGTCTCGCTGATCGCCGTGCTGATCCCGCTGCTCTTCATGGGCGATGTGGTGGGCCGGCTGTTCCGCGAATTTGCCGTGACCCTGGCCGTCACCATCGTCATCTCCGCCGTGGTCTCGCTGACGCTGACGCCGATGATGTGCGTCGCGCATCCTGCGCCACAAGCCGGAGGAGCAGCAGGGACGCTTCTACCAGGCGTCGGAGCGCGTCTTCGAGCGCATGATCGCGTTCTACGGCCGCACGCTTGAAGTTCGTGCTGCGCTACCAGACCATCACGCTGCTGGTCGCGCTGGCCACGCTGGTGCTGACCATCTTCCTCTACATCGTCATCCCCAAGGGATTCTTCCCGGTGCAGGATACCGGCGTCATCCAGGGCATTTCGCAGGCGCCCGCAGACCATCTCCTTCGACGGCCATGGCGCAGAAGCAGCAGGAGCTCGCGAAGGTCATCCTGCAGGATCCCGCGGTCGAGAGCCTCTCCTCCTTCATCGGCGCAGATGGCACCAACACCACGCTCAACAGCGGCCGCATGTCGATCAACCTGAAGCCGCTCGACCAGCGCGATCTCAGCGCCTCCGACGTGATTCGCCGGCTGCAATCGAAGCCTGCAACAGGTGCAGGGCATCCACCTCTATCATGCAGCCGGTGCAGAACATCACGGTCGATGACCGCGTCAGCCGCACGCAGTACCAGTACACGCTCGAAGATCCGGATCACGAACGAACTGAATCAGCTGGACCGAACCGCTTCGTCGACCAAGCTGAAGCAGCTGCCGGAGCTGGAAGACGTCGCCACCGACCAGCAGACCGGCGGCCTGCGCCGTGTCGCTGGTCATCGACCGCGTCACCGCCTCGCGGCTGGGCATCGCCCCGACCACGATCGACAACACGCTCTACGACGCCTTCGGCCAGCGCCAGATCAACACGATGTACACGCAGCTCAACCAGTACCACGTGATCCTGGAAGCGCAGCCGCAGTTCCAGCACGACCCGAGACAGCTGAACCAGCTTTACATCCAGGCCAACGCCTCCGTCGGGCGCCAGCGGCGCGGCGGCCAGCACTTCCTTCTCCGCCTCCGGCTCCGCTCGGCAGGCTCCAACGCCACTGACCGCGTCCGCGCTCTACACGCCCTCGGCCGGAATACTCTGACGCCGCCGCACGAACGCGCTCGGCCCCGAGCGCCAGCGCCACCAGCCGCGTGCGAGCTCCGCCAACACCGCCACCAGCTCGCAACTCAGCCAACGCCGTGCCCCTCGAGCGCCTTCACCCACTTCGAGACGACCACCGAGCCGCTGTCGATCAACCACCAGGGGCAGTTTCCCGCCGATCACCGTCTCGTTCAATCTGGCGCCCGAACGCCTCGCTCGGCGAGCGCCATCGACGCCATCGACAAGGTCGCCGAAGGACATGAACATTCCCGCCAGCCTGCAGGCCGGCTTCCAGGGCACCGCCGCGTCTTTCACGAACTCGCTGTCGAACGAAGCCGCTGCTGATCCTGGCCGCGCTGGTCACCGTCTACATCGTGCTCGGCGTGCTGTACGAGAGCTTCATCCATCCCATCACCATTCTTTCCACGCTGCCCTCGGCCGGCGTCGGCGCGCTGCTGGCGCTGATGCTCTTTCGCCAGGACCTGAGCGTGGTGGCGATCATCGGCATCATCCTGCTGATCGGCATCGTGAAGAAGAACGGCATCATGATGGTCGACTTCGCCCTGGAAGCCGAGCGCGAGCACGGCAAGAACTCGACCGATGCGATCTACGAGGCCAGCCTGCTGCGCTTCCGCCCCATCATGATGACCACCATGGCCGCGCTGCTCGGCGGCCTTCCGCTGGCCTTCGGCACGGGCATCGGCTCGGAGCTGCGCCGGCCGCTGGGCATCGCCATGGTCGGCGGCCTGCTGCTGAGCCAGGTGCTCACGCTCTACACCACGCCGGTCATCTACATCTTCTTCGACAATCTGGCGCAGCGCTTCTCGCCGCAAGCCGCGCAACCGCGCGACCGGCGATCGAGCCGCAGCCGGCGGGCCGCGCATGAACATCTCCGCGCCATTCATCCGCCGGCCGGTGGCCACCACGCTGCTGACGATCGCCATCGCCATCGCCGGGGCAATCGCCTTCAACGTGCTGCCGGTGTCGCCGCTGCCGCAGGTCGACTTTCCCACCATCTCCGTCAACGCCAGCCTGCCCGGAGCCAGCGCGGAGATCATGGCCTCCTCGGTCGCCACGCCGCTGGAGCGGCAGTTCGGCCACATCGCCGGCGTCACCGAGATGACCTCGTCCAGCTCGCTGGGCAGCACCAACGTCACCCTGCAGTTCGACCTGAGCCGCAATATCGACGGCGCCGCGCGCGATGTGGAGGCCGCCATCAACGCGGCGCGCACCTACCTGCCCGCCAACCTGCCGTCGCAATCCCACGCTACCGCAAGGTCAATCCCGCCGACGCGCCGATCATGATCCTCGGGCTGACCTCGGACAAGTACGACACAGACGCAGATGTACGACGACGCCTCGACCATCCTGGAGCAGAAGCTCTCGCAGATCCAGGGCGTGGGCCAGGTCAGCGTCGGCGGCGGCGCGCTACCCGTCGGTGCGCGTCGAGGTCAATCCCACCGCAGCTGGACCAGCTACGGCCTGACCATGGCCAACGTGCAGTCGCGTGCTCAGCCTGCAGAACTCCGACCTCGCCCGAGGGCCAGATCACCAACGGCAACGATCACCGCGGACATCATCACCAACGACCAGATCTCCAAGGCCGACGACTACAAGCCGCTGATCGTCGGCTATCACAACGGCGCGGCCGTCCGGCTGTCCGACGTCGCCGACGTCACCGATTCGCGCCAGAACATTCGCACCGCCGGCTACCTGAACGGCAAGCGCGCCGGTCACCGTCATCATCTTCCGCCAGCCCGGCGCCAACATCATCCAGACCAGTCGACCGCATCCGCGCCCAGCTTCCCTTTCTCGAAGCCGTCATGCCGCAGGGCATCGAGACCACCGTCGTGCTCGACCGCACCACCACCATCCGCGCTTCGGTGCACGATGTCGAGACGAACGCTGATCCTCTCCATCGTCCTGGTCATCCTGGTGGTCTTTGTCTTCCTGCGCAACGCCGCGCGCCACGCTCATTCCCAGCGTCGCCGTGCCGGTCTCGCTGATCGGCACCTTCGCCGTGATGTATCTGCTGCGGCTACAGCCTCGACAACCTGTCGCTGATGGCGCTGACCATCTCCACCGGCTTCGTGGTCGACGACGCCATCGTGGTGATGGAAAACATCTCCCGCCATCTGGAAGCGGGCATGGCGCCCATCGAGGCGGCGCTGCAAGGGCGCGCAGGAGATCGGCTTCACCGTCTTCTCCATCAGCATGTCGCTGATCGCCGTCTTCATTCCGCTGCTGCATGATGGGCGGCATCGTCGGCCGGCTGTTCCGCGAATTCGCCGTCACCCTCTCGACGGCCATCCTCGTCTCCATGGTCATCTCGCTGACCACCACGCCCATGATGTGCGCCCACCTGCTCAAGCACGCATCACGAGCGAGAAGCACGGCCGCTTCTATCGCGCCAGCGAGCGGTTCTTCGACGGCATGCTCGCCATCTACCGCGCACTCCTTGCCTGGGTGCTGGACAATCCGGCCTGATGCTGATGGTGCTGCTGCTGACCATCGCGCTCAACGTGGTGCTGATCATCAAGATCCCCAAGGGCTTTTTCCCCCAGCAGGACACGGGCGCCATGGTCGGCGGCGTGCAGGGACCGCAGGACGCCTCCTTCCCCGTGATGAACGCTTCCATCAAAGCGCTGGTCGAGCGTCATCAAGGCCGATCCCGGCGGTGGCCAATGTGAACGCCTTCACCGGCGGCAATGGCGGCGAGCAACGGCGGCTTCATCTACATCGCGCTCAAGCCGCTCGACGAGCGCAAGGTCGAGCGCGCACGGAGATCATCAACCGCCTGCGCCCCAAGATGAACCGCCTGCCCGTCGCCTCGGCCTTCCTGCAGCCGGCGCAGGATCTGCGCATCGGCGGCCGCGGCAGCAACGCGCTCTACCAGTACACCCTCCAGGCCGACAACGTCGCCGACCTGGCCAACTGGGGACCGATCCTGCTGGCCAACATGAAGAAGCTGCCCGGCCTTCAGGACGTGAACACCGACCAGCAGAACGGCGGCCTGCGAAGAGATGCTGACCTACGACCGCGTCACCGCGGCGCGCCTGGGCCTGACCGCCGCAGTCGCTCGATTCAGCTCTCTACAACGCCTTCGGCCAGTCGGAAGTGTCGGTCATCTACACCCAGCTGAACCAGTACTATGTGGTGCTCGAAGTCGCGCCGCAAGTACTGGCAGACTCCCGCAGGACTGAACGACATCTATCCGTGCCGCGTCGTCCGCCAACGGCGTCACTCCGCTGCGCGCCGTCAGCGACCGCCAAGGCCGACACCACGCCGCTTGCAGGTCAACCACACCGGCCTGTTCCCCTCGGTCACGGTCTCGTTCAATCTGGCTCCCGGCATGTCGCTCAGCGACGCCACGCTGCGAGATCAGCCAGATGCAGACGCAGCTGGGCATGCCCGTCCACCATCCACGGCTTCTTCGCCGGCACGCTGCAGGCTATCAGGAGTCGCTCGGCACCGAGCCGATCCTGGTACTCACCGCGCTGCTGGCGGTCTACATCGTGCTCGGCATTCTGTACGAGAGCCTGGTGCATCCGCTCACCATCATCTCCACGCTGCCTTCGGCCAGCGTCGGCGCCATGCTGGCGCTGATGCTCTTCAAGAATGACCTCAACGTCATTTCCATCATCGGCATCGTGCTGCTGATCGGCATCGTGAAGAAGAACGCCATCATGATGATCGACTTCGCCCTGCTGGCCGAGCGCGAGGACGGCAAGAGCACCACGGACGCCATCTTCGAAGCCTGCATGCTGCGCTTCCGGCCCATCATGATGACCACCATGGCCGCGCTCTTCGGCGCGCTGCCGCTGGCCTTCGGAACCGGCACCGGCTCGGAGCTGCGCCGGCCGCTGGGCATCACCATCGTCGGCGGGCTGATCGTCAGCCAGATGCTCACGCTCTACACCACCCCGGTCATCTATCTGTATATGGATCGGCTGCGGCTGCGCGCCATGGGGAAACATCACGACACCTTCTCGCTCCGGGGAACGCCTGAACCCGGAGCTGTTTAGGACGAGAAAGTCTCCTATGAAGAAAAACGCATGCAGAAGACAATCGGCTCCCGGCTTGCTGCTATGCGTGATGCTGACCGGCTGCACGGTGGGCCCGAAATATCATCCGCCCGCCATCCAGCCGCCTCCTGCCTTTAAGGAGGCTCCGCCGCCGGGCCGACGTCCAACCCTCCTCAGGCGCAGCAGAGCGATGCGCCCAAAGACAATACGCAGGAGACCTGGACGGTGGCTCAGCCGGCCGACGCGAAGATCCGCGGCGACTGGTGGGCAATCTTCAACGATCCGGAGCTGAACGACCTGGAAGGTCAGCTCAACATCAACAACCAGAACTCAAAGCTTTACTTTGAGAATTACATGGAAGCTCGTGCCCTGGTTGCGAGAGGCGCGCGCGCAGTACTTTCCCACCGTGAACGTTCGGCCCATCCTACAACCGGGCGAAGTCCTCGGGAAATCTCAGCAACAGTTCCACCGTCAACACCGGCCAGACTTCACAAATCTACTCTTTGCCCATCGAGTTTCCTGGACCCCGGACCTGTTCGGCAGAATCCGCAACCAGGTGCACGAGGCGCAGTACAACGCCCAGGTAAGCGCCGCCGATCTGGAAAACGAACGCCTCATCGAGCAGGCGGACCTGGCCAACTACTATCTTCGAGATACGCGGACAGGACGCGCTGATCCAACTCTTCGACGCAGACCGTCGCGCCAGTACCAGAAGTCGCTCGACCTGACCCAGGCCCAGTACGACACCGGCGTGGGCGATCAAATCTCCGTGGTGGAAGCGCGGACCACTCTCCAATCCGCCCAGGCGTCGTTGACCAACCTGGGCATTTTGCGGGCGCAGTACGAGCACGCGATCGCCGTCCTGATCGGCAAGCAGGCGTCGGACTTCTCTCTCCCGGCGCGCCCCATCACCACCGCGCCGCCCTCCATTCCCATCGGTATGCCGTCTCTGCTGCTGCAGCGCCGGCCGGATGTCGCCGCTGCGGAACGAAACATGGCTTCGGCCAATGCGCAGCTGGGCGTAGCCTACACCGCTTTCTTCCCTTCGTTGACGCTTTCCGTTGGCGGCGGTTTCGAAAGCTCCCTGTTCAAGCACCTCGCGGACTGGCCCAGCCGCTTCTGGTCGGTCGGTCCGAGCATCTCCCAGCCCATTTTCAACGCCGCCCTCAGCTCGGCCCTCCACCAATACGTGGCGGTCTACAACGCCGACGTCGCCAGTTACCGCCAGACGGTGCTGACGGCCTTTCAGCAGGTGGAAGACTACCTCGCACAGACGCGCATTCTCTCCCAGCAGATTCAGCAGCAGCGGGCTGCCGTCGCTTCGGCCCAACAATCTTTGGATCTGGAAATGGGTAGATACCAGACCGGGATCGATCCGTACATCGACGTGGTCACCCTGCAGAACACCGTATTCAGCAACCAGCAGACGCTGACCAGCCTGCAGATCAACCAGATGACCAGCGCAGTGTTGCTGGTAGAAGCCCTCGGCGGAGGCTGGGATACCTCGCAACTGCCCACTCCGGCGCAAGTCACCGCCAGGCCCAGCAAGGCCGATACCAGGCTGCAGCAGTAGAAGGCGATCAGAATCCCGGCCGGTTTTTCCGGATGCGCACGGAGAAATCCGGCGACTGATCGGCCGCCCTGGCAGCGGGATTGATCCAGGCGCGCTGCTTCAGCTCTTTGAAAGGCAGGCCGCCGGTGACGATCAGGCCTTTTTCGTAAGCCATTTCATCTCCCTTGCCGTTGAGCAGAACACGCCAGTCCCAGGGCTGGCCTTTCATGCTCTTGAGCGTGTAAATCTCCGTGGTGCAGTTGTGGGTAATGGCGTTATACCACTGTGGGTGGTCGTGCAGCTGGTTGGTCAACCCGATGTAGTTCAGAAACAGTGACTGCGCGAAGGCCGGGGTCGCGCTGGTGCGGTAGAGATAAAGGTCTTCCCCATGACGATAGTTGGTGCGCACCCGCACCAGGTCCCGCTCGTCGCCCACAATCGAGATGAGCGTGTACTGGCGGAAGAATCCCTTGAGCGCGGAATACGTTTGCCCCACCTGCCGCCGGGTTTCGATGGAGAACGCGATGGGTGTTTCGCCGCGAACCTGGAAGCTGAGGATGGTATGGGCAATCAGCGGAGATCCCCAGTAATTCATGAACAGGTCCACGCTCTCGATCTGCTTTAGGTCGACAGTACGGGTGAGCCACTGGCAGGTGTAGTCGAACTCCGCGCGGTAGTCGCAATCCCGAAAGTTATGGATGGTGACCTCGCTGCCATGGATATCGGCCCATGCCGTCCGCGACTGGTCCGCCCCCCACTGCTTATCATCCGAAGGCCGAAGTGTCGCCCACCACGCCAGAACCACCAGGAAGCAAAGCAGCCCACCCAGGAGCCGCCGCTTAACAAGAAAGAAAGCGACCACCACCGCACAAACCACCGGGGCGAGAATACGCAACCACGGAAGAGGCAAATCGATGGCCAAAGCCATCACCGCCCAAACACTGGCCAGCACAACGCCGGCATACGCCGCCCGCCGGGCGAATCGATGAGTCCTGTGCAGACAAACCCCTCCTCCCAGTTTCAATAAACCTCGGATACCCGGGATCTTCCCTATCAGAGAACCTCGGAACCTTTCCCCACCACAGATCGACGGGTGCCCCACATCTCGCTCGTTTTTCGCGAGATGTGGGAGACCACAGATTCAACCCTCATGTTTTTGCCGACCGTAAACGAAAGCAAGTCGAGAGCAGTGGTCTCCCACATCTCGCGAAAAACGAGCGAGATGTGGGGCACCCGTCGGGTTTTTGCTGGTACGAAGTTCAGCCGGAAATCTTGACTCTTCCCTGTACCCCCGTCTGGTAGTAACGGCAACTCGACCAGCGCCAGTCCTCCGGTTTCTCCACCAATCCACGTTTCACTGGATTCCAATGTATATAGTCGATTTTCTCGACCCGCTTGGACCAGGTGAAAACGTTGAAGTCATAGTAGCGTGCCTGCCAGAACGGACGTTCCTTCGCACGCTTTGACACCGAAATCTTCAGTGCCTGCAAAGCCACCCCCAACAAAGCCTCGTTCGGTTCACTCATTAACAAATGCACATGTTCCGGCATCACCACATAGCCGAACACGTCGAACTGATAGCAATGACACATCCTCGCGAGAGCTTCTTCAAAAAGGTCTCGTGCAGCTGGGGTCTTTAGATACCCGCACCGGTGGAAACAACTGAACGTGACAAAGTGAACCTCCCCATCCCCCTGCCGCCGTTCCAGCCCCTTAACCATCCGGGCATCTTACAATGATCCTGAACAGGAGAATCCCATTCCCGCCATCACCCTAGCCTCTATCCTCGAAACCACAACATTAAGGCTGGACGACGTCGCCACCCACGCGCCCGGCCCGCGCGGCCTGCTGCCCATCACCCCGGAAATGCTGCTCACCGCGCCCTCCGGCAATCTCTTCGGCCTGAGCCAGAACGCAGGCATGGGGTGGGAACCGCAAAAGCTCATCGGCTCGGAAGTCCTCATCCTCAGCACCCACGGAGGCCTGCGTGCCCCCGACGGAACCCCCATCGCCCTCGGCTTCCATACCGGCCACTGGGAACTGGGCGCACTGGTAGCCGAAGCCGCCATCACCCTCAAGTCCCTCAACGCCATCCCCTTCGCCGGAGCCTGCACCGATCCCTGCGACGGACGCACCCAGGGCACCACCGGCATGCTCGACTCCCTGCCCTTTCCGCAACGACGCCGCCATCGTGCTCCGCCGTCTCATGCGCTCCCTGCCCACCAGGATGGGCGTCATCGGCATCGCCACCTGCGACAAGGGACTCCCCGCCATGATGATGGCCCTGGCCGCCGCCGGCCCGCTGCCCACCATCCTCATCCCCGGAGGCGTCACCCTCCTACCCGAAAACGGAGAAGACGCGGGCAAAGTACAAACCATCGGCGCCCGCTACGCCCAGCACCAGATCACCCTCGAAACCGCTGCGGAAATGGGCTGCCGCGCCTGCGCCACGCCCGGAGGCGGCTGCCAATTCCTGGGCACCGCGGCCACCGCCCAAGTCATCGGAGAAGCCCTCGGACTCTCCCTCCCCCACACCGCGCTCGCCCCCTCCGGCGCACCCATCTGGCTCGACGCCGCCCGCCGCTCCGCCGCCGCCATCCTGCGCCTGCATGAACTGCATCTCGGAACCCGCGACATCCTCACCCAGGCCTCCATCGAAAATGCCATGGTGGCCCACGCTGCCTTCGGAGGCTCCACCAATCTCCTGCTGCATCTCCCAGCCATCGCCTACTCCGCGGGACTCAAGCGCCCGGTAGCTAACGACTGGGCACAGATCAACCGCACCGTCCCACGCCTGGTAGACGCTCTCCCCAACGGCCCGCGCAATTTCGCCACCGTGCAAGTCTTCCTCGCCGGAGGACTCCCCGAAGTGATGCTCCACCTGAGACGCGCCGGACTCCTCAACACCAAGGTAAAAACCGTCTCCGGAGAAACCCTCGACGCCTGCCTCGACTGGTGGGAAGAGAGCCCCCGCCGCCACGCGCTGCGCAAGAACCTGATGGATCGCGACGGCATCGATCCCGACGACGTCATCATGGATCCCGATCGCGCCCACTCCCGCGGCCTTACCCCCACCGTCTGTTTCCCGCACGGCAACCTCGCTCCGGAAGGCTCCGTGGTCAAGAGCACGTCGATCGATCCCTCGGTCATCGGTCGCCGACAACATCTTTCATCACGTCGGACCCGCCCGAGTCTTCGTCTCCGAAGAAGCCGCCATCCACGCCATCAAGAACGGTGAGATCCGCGAGAACGACGTGATGGTGCTGGTCTGCGGCGGCCCCGCGGGCGCGGGCATGGAGGAGATCTACCAGATCACCTCCGCCCTCAAGTGGCTGCCCTCGGGCAAGCACGTAGCGCTCCTCACCGACGCGCGCTTCAGCGGCGTCTCCACCGGCGCCTGCATCGGCCACATCTCCCCCGAAGCCCTGGCCGGAGGCGCTATCGGCAAGCTGCTCGATGGAGATCAGATTGAAATCATCATCGACCGCGATAAACTCACCGGCTCCGTCAACCTGGTCGGCGATGCGCGCGAGCACTTCGGTCCGGAAGAAGGAGCCATCCGGTTAAACAAGAGGCGGTCCCGCGCTGATCTGCGGCCCCACCCCGCGCTGCCCGACGACACGCGTCTGTGGGCCGCGCTCGTCCAGGCCAGCGGAGGCGTCTGGGGAGGATGCGTCTACGACGTCGACGCCATCATCTCCCGTCTGAATTCAGGACACTGAAGAAATCAAGCCCCCGGGCCTGCCGATAGTTCTAGCGTGAACAGGCCCAGCAACCAGACCCCCGTCAGGATCCACGCCGCCGAGTACACTGCCACCATCAAGCCGCGTTCGGAGCGAGGCAGTTCCCGCCTCAGGCCGGGGGTCATGCTGGTGCTTCAACCCACCCTGGTGGACGAGCCCGACCAGGTGTTTTCCTTTTCTTCGTGGAGATTTCTCCGCGACAGCCTGCGCGTCTTCGGCCTCGCCTCGGCCAAGGAATTAGACACCGCGGAGGTGCGGCTTTTTACCGGCAAGCAGCCTTTCATGTTTTCCCGCCGGCGCTGGGAAGCGCCCCTGCTGGAAGCGCTCTACGGCAACTGCGACGAACCTTAAAGCGCCGCTACCTGGATCACAGTCTTCATGGTGTGCTGCTGGCCTGGCGCCAGGTCGACCGGATAAGCCCGCATGTTGCTGGCCTCTACACAAGCCATCGTCTTCCATTCGTCGTCGCCCAAATCCGAAAGTGTCTGAGCGCCCGTGCTCCACGGATTCCACACCACCGTCGTGCGCGAGTTCTGCTTTTCCAGCCGTATCCGCCGGCGCAAAACAGGATCGACGATTTCGACCGCATGCGTCGTGTCCAGGTAAGCGCGGTCCGTCTGCGCCGTGAACACGATATCGCCTTCCTGCCGCTTCTCCCGGTTGCCATCGGTGTTGTCGAGGTACGCCACTCCGTCGAGCCCAACGATATGAACGCTCTCCGCCGCGCCCACGTGGTAGTAGGTATGCAGGGCTTCTTCCAGGCGCACCGGTCCCGGGTTGGGATTGGTCACGATTAATTCCTGCGTAAGCTGGGTGCCGATGATTGCCCGATGGACCAGGTGAAAGTCATGCGGCCACCAGGCTCGTGTGCCCTCATCGCTTTTGGTCGACAGGCTTACCAGGACGCCATTGCCCTGGACTTCTACTGAATCGAGCTCCCACGCTTTGGTACGGACGACTCCATGCGAAGGCGCTTTGGGATCATCCACCTTATTACGAAACCAGGGAAAGCAACAGGTATGCCGCCGCGGATGGCTTTCCCCGCGTCAAACTGCGACTGCCGGCTCAGGAAGATCACTTCCTCCTGCCCCGCCGGCTGCCATGACGTAACCTGCGCGCCATGCAGGTAAATCTCCGCACTTGCCACAGGAGTAGCGATGCTCACCCGGGGCAAGCCGCCTTGCCCGCCGGTAATCTGAGCCACCCCCGGAATCGCAAACCGCCGGTTCAATTCGTCAATCGTCGCCATTTATCTCTCTCGATGATAGTTACACAATAAACAAAACCGCAGATCCCTCGCATCTACCGTCCCACAACCTCCACCAAATCATCCACCTTCACCCACAGAAACCCCCTGCTGTGTCAACTTCCCCGCACCATCCTCCCAGTGCAGCGTCGTGACACTGCTCGTCCCCTTCTCATAATCATAAGTCTTGCCATCATCCTGATACATCGTGAACTCGCTGTTAGCCCCGGGATACACCTGGATCTTCGCCAGCTTCTGTACCTGCCCGGTATTCTCCACCATCTCCCCCAGCGGCAAAATCGACCCGGCGCGCACAAACAAAGGAAGAGTATCAATCGGAGCTTCCACCCGCACCGACTGTCCACCCCTGACCTTTTCGTGGGTCCAGTAGTTATACCAATCCGTCCCACCCGGCAGATACACCATGCGGCTCGTCGCCCCCTGTTCCGTCACCGGGGCCACCAGGAACGCCGGCCCGAACATGTACTCATCGCGAATATCCGCCACCTTCTCATCCTGGGGAAAATCCATAAACAATGCCCGCATATAAGGCGCGCCCGTCTGATGCGTCTGGTAGCCCAGCGAATAGATATAAGGCATCAACTGATACCGCAGCCGAAGATACTTCTCTAAAATCGGCTCCGCCTGTTTCCCGTAAGACCAAACCTCGTTATACCGGCGGCTCCCATGCGTGCGGAAATTCGGCTGAAACGCACCATACTCAAACCAGCGCGTGTACAGCTCAGGATAATCATCGTACCCACCGACATTGTCGTGAGCATCGGAAGGATCGATCAGAGGAGGATGCGCCGGATGATGCACCGCAGGCAAATACTGCCAGCCGCCAATATCATTCCCCCAATAAGCAATCCCTGAAGCCGTAACATCCAACCCCGTCGGAATTTGCCGCCGCAACGTATCCCAATTGGGATAAATATCCGACGACCAGAAAATCGCCCCGTTATGCTGCGCCCCCGGATACGCGTCCCGCGAAAGAATCAACGCCCGGTGCGGAACATCCCGCCGGAAACCGTCATAGATCGCCGCCGTATGAAACAACGGGTACACATCGTAATACCGCGTTCCCGGCCCAATCGAAAAGTAAGCGCCGTTGGGAGGTAGATCGGGCTCCGTCTCATCCGCCCAGATGGAATCAAAACCTTTGCTGATGATGTTGTCTCGCATCACATCCCAAAACCAGCGAGCGGCCGCGGGATTGGTCGTATCGATATCCGAACCCGCGCGATCATAAGGAAGACCATCCACAGGCGTGCCATCCGCGAGATGCTCGAACCACCCCTTCTTCAGCACCAGGTCGTAATACCGCGTCCCCTTCTCGAACCGCGGCCACACGCTGATCATGGTTTGAAAACCCATGGCATGCAACTGCTTGTTCATCGCGGCCGGGTCCGGCCACTTACCCGGCACGAAATCCATCTGCCCCATCTTGGAGTAGTAAAACCAATCCACCACGATCACATCGGCGGGCAGGTGGCGCTCGCGGTAGCCCCTGGCCACCGCCATCACCTCTTCCTGCGTGCTGTACCGCTGCTTGCATTGGATAAACCCATACGCGGCCTTGGGCAGCATGGGAGTAGAACCCGTAAGCAGCCGGTATCCCTCGTAGATCTCATCCGTCTTACGGCCGGCAATCACAAAGAACGAAACCCGATCCCCGACCTGGGAGGTCCACCGCGTCTGCTCATTGAACCCCGGCTGGATAGTGGTCTGCGAAGGGTTGTCCCAAAGCACACCGTAGCCTTTATTCGTAACCAGCAAAGGCACGCAAAACGTGGGACCACCAGTGGCAGTGTAATTATTCCAGCACTCCACCGTATGCCCGCGATGGTCGAGATACCCCTCCTGGTTCTGCCCCAGCCCGTAGTAGTGCTCGTCATCCGGGGAAGCAAACGTAGCTCCTACCTGGTAAAACGGTGCATCGTCCGGGCGCTTGTCGTTAAGCACCCCGGCCGTGCCGTCTTTATGGTTAGGCACCGCCATCGCCCAACCTTCCATATCGAGCAGCCTGGTTCCCGCCGCGGTGTTGAAGGTAATGTGTGCACCCGGAGCCGAGCCATTGAAGTACTTGGCAATATCCAATTGCGTGGGAAGGACGTTCCCGCCAGGCCTCTTGGCGGCCAGCGTCACGCTCATGCGTTCGGACCTGTAAGTATCCCCCTCGTCCGTGTGCTGGTGACTCCACCCCGCAGCGTTCGGAGTGCCGGTAAATCCGTATCCGGGAGGAGCGAGCGCAGCCTGTTTGTTCAGGCTGAGCGTAACCCGGAGGATATTCGGCGCATACGGCTCAAGAACAATGGTGCTGCCATCGCGGTCCAGGACAACGCGGGTTTCCTGGGCCACAGCGCCAGCACCACACAGCAACATCATGGCCACGCCACACGCCCGCAGCATGATCGATGGCACAAAGAATGAAGACAAACCTACCTCCAGGGTCAATTCATAAAACTAGGTTTTGGGATATTGCTTGAACATCTTGGCGACGGCTTTGTGCACGAGATTTTGATTCTTATCGCCGCTGTTGCTCAAAGTCCCCTGGGCAATGCCCCGCCAAACCAGCTGCTTGGCCTTCGCATCGTACAGGTTCACGATCAGGGTACCTTCCGTGCTCTGTTGCGGCGTGATGGTACCCATGCCGCCAAAACGCGGACCGGCACCCCAGGCACTATAGGAGGTCTGCTGCTTCGAGCCGCCGCTGGCCACCAGGATCAGGTCAGGGTTCGCGTCCTTCTGAACCTTGGTCAGCCCTTTGCTCTGCATCGCGTTTTCGATATCGGTCTTGGCCACCTGGGCGAGGATGGAGTTCCGGATCTGGTTGGTATTCTCTTCGCCCCACGCATACGTGTGGTAGCCGGAGAAACTTTGGGTTTTCACATAATTGACGGAAACCTGCTGCGCCAAGACCGGCGCCGCCACCATCAACAATAAGGTGCAAAGAGCGGATACTCGGATCTTCATGGGTATCTGCGATTCCTTTCCGAAGGCACGGCCCTGCTGGGCCGAAGGCCAGCACCATTAAAGCATTGGACCCTCCGCTACGGAAAGAATTGTCGATGATTGCTGGAATCAGTCCTGAGAGCCAAGACCGGAGTCAGGCGCCGCTAAATCATAGACTACCGCCCGCGGGCGATCCTGTTCGGCCAGGACCAACCGAATGACTGCCAGCAGCCTTTCATTCGCCACCGGCTTTTGCAGAAACGTCCTCGCTCCCGCCTTCAGCACCCGATCCCAGTTGCCGACCCGGTCGCGCCCCGACAACACAATCACCGGGATCGAGGAGAGTTTCCCGCTCACTCGCAATCTTTCGAGGACACTGAAACCGTCTCCGGCCGGCAGCCCTAGGTCCAGGATCATTAGATCGGGCACGCGTTTTCGCGCTTCCGCGATGCTGGCCACCCCGTCGCTCGCGGAATATACCTCATACTCGCTGGCACTCAGGCGCAGTTGCAGGCTTAACCGCACATCGGGATCGTCGTCGACGATGAGAATTTTCTTTTTAACCATGAGCAGACTCTTTCTTTCGTGAGGCTGTATCCATCACAGTACGTCAAACCAGTTAATTGCCATGACCACAGGAACCGTGTTCGCGGGCGTCCGGTTATAGTTACCGGCAAAGGGCCCAATCAATGTGGGGATGAGGTTGTCGACAAAGCTGGCCGCCTGGGTCCACACCACCGCATCGACGGAATAGTACGCCGTGTAGGTGTTTCCGGCGCGCGTAAGCCGCAAGCACATGGGATTACGATATTCGTTGAAACTGGGAACATCGAATAGCGTAACCGCCGCACCGGCGCTGACCTTGTGGGCTGTGAGCGAGATGTTGGTTCCATCTGTCGCCAGCGCAAAGGTGACGTAGTTCTGATCATCGGCCAGCACCATCAAACCCCGGCTGGTGCCCACCGCTGTGGCCACGACCGGCGAATCGATCTTGATGGAAACATCGAAATCTTCATTGCCGATGGGCTGCACCACCCGCACTGCCTGGTTGGACGGATGCAGTGCATCGTGGTTGCTGCCGCCGGGAACCGTCAGCATAAGGTGAGCGTTCTCGACGGTAGCTGTTCCCCCATTGGGCGCAACCACCGACCACAATGGCCCCGGGAAACTGCTCGCCATGGGCGCCCCTGGCTCTGAATCGGCCGTTCCAGCGCTGGCGGTCTGCGGCGCCAGCATCAAGGCCAGTGAGGAAATAAGAACACATAACCATTCTTTTCCGTTTCGATACATCGCAATCACCCCGCTTGTTCGATGAACCCTCAAGCGTCACCATCGCCCTCGCGTGCCCACTGCGGCAATTACCATTGCTGTGCATTACTGGAGTTACAAGAAGAGACAATTTATTTAATCAAAACCGCACGGATGGGCAGGCCCTGATAGACATGGACTGGTAGGCATGGACTGGTGGGTATGGGCTTTAGCCCATACACAACCCGGACGATTTTCAAACCAGTCCCGCAGGGACGGCTGAACTTAGCCTAGGACGTAGTCCTGGGTATCGATCCGAGAAACGACAAGTCCCGAAGGGACGGCTGAAACCTTTCCAGGAAAAGGACGCTGCCCATTTTCAGCCGTTCCTGCGGGACTAAGAGTACGCCCACTGTCCCATTTCGCTACATAACTAGACCTTCTCCCCACTAAGTCGAATAACTATCTAGGTTCGTATCCCAGATGCGTGCAGTCATTGATCCAACCCAAGGCACCAGCCGCCGCACCTTCCTTCGCCACGCGGCCTCCAGTTCTGCATTTGCCCTGGCGCCGCAGTGGCTGAAGTCGCAATGTACGGCCACTTTGTATGTTACAGATTCCGTGGACAAATATGCGGAGCAGCCCCCGCTGCCATGGAGCACTGCGCTAGCCCGGGCGCACAGCGCCACCGTCGAAATCGACAGCACCATCGGATACCAGCCCATCCTCGGCTTTGGGGCTGCTCTGACAGAAGCCTCCTGCTTCCTATTACAGGGCATGGCTGCGGACGCCCGCCGTGCATTCCTGACCAACACTTACTCTCCCCTCGGCCTGAACCTGAATGTCGGCCGTTCCTGCATTGGCGCCAGCGACTACTCGCGAACCATCTACTGTTACGACGATGTCCCCGGGGATATGAACCTCGATCACTTCACCCTGAAGCATGATGAGGCTTATATCCTGCCCACCCTGCGCGAGATCCGGCAGATCAATCCCCAGCTCTTCCAGATGGCCAGCCCCTGGAGCCCTCCGGGTTGGATGAAGACTTATGGTTCCACCTTCGGTGGCCGAACCACGGAAAACCTGCTCGGTCCTTACACCCACTCGCTCTGGGATATGGCCAACGAATCTATGCTGGGCGGATGGATGTCGGGTCAGCATCTCGAGGTCTACTCCCGCTACATTCAGAAATTCCTGCAAGGGTACGCACAGGCCGGAGCACCGGTTCAGGCCATCAGTTGCCAGAATGAAGTGGAGAGCACGCAGGACGGCAAGATGCCCGCCTGTCGCTGGTCACCCGGATTGGAGGCCGCATTCATCCGCGACCATCTGGGCCCGGCGCTGCACGCACAACACCTCGAAACTCAGATCTGGTTGCTGGATCATAACTACAACTACTACCAACGGGTAGCCTCGCAGCTCGAAGACCGCAACTTAGCCAGGTATGTGGACGGCGTGGCCTGGCACGGCTACACCGGCACGCCCGATCAGATGAGCCTGCTTCACCACAGAAACGCCAACATCCCGTTCCATTGGACCGAAGGCGGCCCCTTTATCGACGATCCCAACTACAGCCGCGACTGGACGAAATGGGGAGGCATCTTTACCGATGCCCTGGAGAACTGGTGCCGCTGCATCATTACCTGGAACCTGATGCTCGATCCCCAGGGTAAACCCAACGTCGGGCCTTATACCTGCGGCGGCCTGGTCACTCTCCACAACGACGGCAGCATCGCGCAGAGCGGCCAGTGCTACGCCCTGCGTCACTTTTCCAGGCACCTGCAGCGGGACGCTGTGCGCATCGCCAGCGGAAGTGACGCCTCTCGCTTACGCCACCTGGCCGTCCGCAATCCCAACGGCCGTTTCGCCGTGGTCTTAACGAATCCAGGAGACGCGACCGACCTGCGCATCGTGCATGCCGGCCAACAACTATTTCTTTCTCTGCCACGCGATGCGGTGGCAACCCTCGCCTGGTGACTCCCTCTGCGATCAACCACCACCGCAGTCAAAACCAACCGAAGTCAACCCCCAACTGAGGTGAACCAATGATCAACCCACTCATCGTAAAAAAACTAGCCGCCTGGGCCACATTGCCCCTACTCCCCATGCTGGGCACCTTCGCCTTGGTATGGCTCTATCTCACGGACGACAGTATCGACGACCGCAACCATCCTTATTCGCTCTGAACACCTGCGCTTACTGCTGCACATCGAACCAATTGACTGACATCACCACCGGCACAGTATTGGCCGGCGTATCGTTATAGTTGCTGGCGAAGGGACCGATCGCCGTGGAAGGCGTGGCGTCTGTGAAACTCGCCGCCTGCGTAAAATTGATTCCGTCCATCGAATACAACGCCACGTACGCACTCCCGGTTTTCGTGAGCCGCAGGTACATCGGATTCTGATATTGGCTGAAGTCACTATCCTGGAGTACAGGGGTCGCGACCCCGCCCGCCACCGTGTACGCGCTGAGGCCCACATTCGTCCCATCCGTCTGCAGCGCAAACGTGATGAAATTCCGGTCATCGGATAGCACCATAAGTCCCTGCCTGGTATTCGCATCCGTGGCGAAGAGCGGAGAATCGATCTTGATCGCCACATCGAAGTTCTGATTCCCGATCGTCTGCACCACCCGCACCGCCTGGTTAGAGGAAAACATGGCATCGTGGTTGGTCCCTCCCGGCACGCCGAGGTACAGGTGAGAGTTGGAGATCGAGGCGGATCCACCCGCCGGCGTCACCACTCTCCAGAAGGGTCCCTGGAATGTATCGGGTTGTGCCTTGCCTGGAGCCGCAGGCGGGGGAGCCGTCGCGACCAGCGAAGAGGCGCCCGGCGTAGCAGGTGCCGGCGTAAGTGGATTCGTCGCAGGTGCTGCCGCTCCGGGAGCTTCGGGAGCACTGGGAGCTTCGGGAACCGCAGGCGCAGAGGACGCAGAGGGTTCCGTTATCGCGGGAGACGTCTCGGCCCGCGCAGCAGTGACCGGCTCCGCTTCCCGCGCTGCGGCAGGGGGAGTAGGAATTGACGGAGAAACGGCAGCCTGAACCGCGGCCTGCGCCCTGGGGCTTACCGTCACTGTCCAGTAAGACGCCTTCATACCACCAATCGTAGCTTCCACGTTGGCCGTTCCCGCAGCCATCGCCGTAACATGACCGCCCATGCTGATGACGGCCACTTTCTTATTGCTCGTTCCCCAGGCAATCTCTGGGTTGGCCAACTTGCTTACCGAGCCATCCGAATAAACACCGTAGGCGGTGAATTGTAGTGTGCTCCCCGCGACCATCGTATTCGCGGCGGCATGCAGATAGGCGCTGGTCATCGTCTTTCCGGTGACTGTAGACGGGGAAACGCCGAGAGCCGTCACGCTGCTGGGCACGTAACCAAATGAAGGAAACACGACGCCCTGGTTGGCTCCCTGCCCCCACGATGCAATGGCTTTCACCGTAGAACCCGACGGTACGGTGAAGGGCGCAGTATAAACTTTGGAAGTCCCGGCTGTGCGCCCTGGACCAAAGATCGCGGGCGTGCTCCCGTCAGTTGTGTAGAAAATCGTAAGCCGGTGGTTGGTATCGCTGTCGGTGAGCGTGATGCTGGATCCGCCGGACACGGCTGCCGCCGAGATGGCCGGAGCCGTCACCGGGATGGTTGTGCTGTTCTGAACCACCGTGTTTGGAGTTTGTATTAATCCGCCATTCGACGATGAGGCGCTTTCCTCATACGTCAAGGCATTGCTCATTTTGTTCGCTGTGCCGGCCCAGACGTCGTTCCCGGAAAAATAGTTGTTGATGACGGTGCCGTTGGTAAAGGTTCCTCCCAGGCATATCTGCCAGCCCGAACACCAGCCTCCGGCAGGGCAGGTAGGCGGGCCATTCCCTCCCTGGAAAAGGTTGTAAGTCGCAATGCTGCCCGCGCCCCACAGCTCGAGCCCTATGCCGTAATGTCCGCCGGCGCCCGAGTAGGTTACGGGGACATTGCCGATAAAGACGTCGTCGCTGATGACGTGGGTCGGGGAGATAGACGGTGTGTACTCCGGCACCGACAATTCAAACGTGTTGTAGCTGGGATTAAAGGGCTGATAAAACGCGTTATGGCTGTACGTAGCGGTACCGTTCGTATCCATTTGCGACTCAATCATGATACGAGAGTTACCTTGCATGTTGTTGTTTTCAACATCAGCGTTCAGGCTGGAAATACCCAGTGAAGATTGCTCCGAAAGCTTTAATCCCTCTTCGGTCAGGTTGACCGTGTTGTTCGACCATGTCAGGTAATTGTTGTAGCCGTTCACCCAGGTAGCGGCGCAACGTCCGCCGGAGTCCGGATAGGCACTGGCGCGAATAGCCGCACAATTATTGAAAAAAGTATTCCACAGCACGCTGATGTGCTGCACGCCGGTAGACGCGGTAAAGCCTGCGTTCTTTCCATCGATCCAGATATTCGGCTGGGAACTGGCTCCTCCCGCGGGGGGGTTGTTGTTGTCGAACGCGTTCTCCTGGATCACGATTCCCGACGCAGGATCGTACACAATGATCCCCCCTGTGTCCCACTGAAACGCAGGTACTCGATCGTGCAGCCTTGATTCCCGGTGAACGTAGTGCCGTTGCTGATCGTTCCCACCGCGAAGTTGGTCGGTACCATGCTTGTCAGGACTACGGTGGGCAAGTTGGTCTGCGTCACCAGCCCGACGTTGGGCCCGGTATAGATGGTGCCGTAAAAGCACGGCAAATTCACCGTAGTCGAGAGTGTATAAGTACCCGGCGAAAACATGACCGTATTCCCCGCGGTATTTCCGGCCGTATTCACAATAGCCTGTATTGCGGCGGCGTTCGAGCCCGCAGGCACAACATAGGTAATGGCCGACGCCCGCACGCCCAGGCTCAAGGCAATAAGTGCCAATAGTACCTTATTCATTCGCTGGCCTCATGCAATCGATATAAGTGCTAAGTTACTGGAAGTATCTGATCCCACTATTCTTCCCGGCCCTTGTAACCATCAATTACCTAGGCTGTGTATTACTGCCGTAATGGAAAATGCCCGTTACTTACTAAGCAAACAGCCACTCTCTCCGCCAGCAGCACAAGCCAGCCCCAACGCCACTCTCCCCTTTTGTCAAAGCACCTGCCCCGAAACCGCTGTTCCCCCTTTTGTCATCCCGAGCGAAGCCGGATTTCCTGCTTCGCTGTCTCCACAACGACCACTGATGTGGTTCTCTTTAAAGAGAACCACATGCATTCGACCGAAGACGCAACTCTCGACAGGAAATCCGGGCAAGCGAGGGATCTGTAGTGCGCCATTCGGCCGCCCCGCATCTATCATCCCGCAACCGCCGCTCTTCCCTCTTCTTTGTCACCCCGGGCACTTCTCTCTTCCCCCAACAAACACCTCACAGCAAAAGCTGCTATGTTTGCCTCCCCGAGGGAAACGTGCTCCGTTCTATCACAGAAATCATCAAGGGATGGCTCTACCTCTTCGCCTTAATCACAGGCGGCAACTACCTGCGTAAAGCAAAACTCCAGCACTTGGGTAAGGGCGCAAAGATCCTCCCCACCGTCTTCTTCAAATACCCGGAGCAGATCCAGATCGGGGACCACTCTTTTATCAACCACCTCTGTTCCATTTGGGCTTCCCCCGCCGGTCCGATCACGATCGGCAACAACGTGCTTCTCGGCCCAGGCTCCTCGATCATTTCCTCAAATCATGGAGTCGCCCGGGGAGAACTGATCCGCAATCAACCAGGGCGGGATGCTCCTATCCGCATCGGCGATGATGTATGGCTCGGAGCGAACGTAGTCGTAACCGCGGGAGTATCCATTGGAGACGGCGTGGTGGTAGGGGCGGGCGCCGTGGTCACCACCGATTTGCCGCCCATGTCTATCTGCGCGGGCGTTCCTGCACGCGTCATCGGGTATCGGCCGTAGTTACTTATCCACATACCTTGCCTAGGGTAACGCGACCCAGAACGATACACAGGGCCTGAGAAAAACTTAATCATCACTTACGCTTTCGTTTAATCACTTCTCTCTACTCTGACGCAATAGCAAGCGTGAACCATGAAAAATCTTAGAGTGGCAATAGCGAGTTTTTCAGCCTTCATCTCTATCGCCACCATGGCGCAACGTTTGTCTTCCCCCCCAACAGGGCCAGCTTTCCCTGCAACACCTGTCGCCATCGGAGGCGCCAATCTTCCCTTTCAACCCATTGGCGTCTCCGACCTTGTTCACCTCACGGTGGATGATTCACCAGAACTTTCGCAATCCTTCCGCGTCGACAAGCAGGGCAACCTGAATCTGCCCCTGCTGCGCGGGCCCATCCACGCGGAGGGCGTGATGCCCGACACCCTGCGTAATACCATCGCAGCCACCCTGCGCGCCCAGCATCTGCTGGTCAACCCCGTGGTCGATGTTTCGGTCGTCGAGTACCGCAGCCGTGACGTAACCATCGCCGGCGCGGTCAAAACCCCCATCACCATTCAGGAAATCGGCAACCTGCGCCTCCTGGAGGCGCTGAGCCAGGCAGGCGGCCTGTCGCCCGAGGCCGGTCCTGAGGTCATCGTGGAGCAGGGCAATGGAAATATGCAACGGCTCTCTGTTCGTCAGCTGTTCGACGGATATCACCCTGAGCTGAACATCCTGGTGCATGCAGGCGCGCAGATTCGAGTGCCGCAATGCGAGCGGGTTTATGTGGTGGGCAACGTGAAACGGCCGGGGGCCTTTCCTTTTCAGAATCTACAGGACACCACGGTGCTCCAACTGCTGGCGCTCAGTGGCGGCCTTGACTCCTTCAGCCAACGCACAGCCTATATCTATCGTGAGGCGCAGGGCAGCCCACAAAAAACAGAAATAGAAATTCCTCTGGGCCGCATTCTGGATCGAAAGACACAGGATGTGAAGCTTGCTGCCAACGACATTCTCTACATTCCCACCAATGGAAAATTGAAAGCCAGCGCGAGCGTGTTGAACCATGTCACGGGCATGGGCAACACCGCGGTCTCGGCTGCTATCTGGGCCCACTGAACCCTGGCTGCGGACGCCTGCAGCGACTGAAATCATTCCTGACGCGCAATCGCGTGACCTTAAGAAAGGAGCCAATCTCATGGCCGGGTCGATCGCGATCCCCAAACCGCACCTCCGCTTGATCGATCCCGCGGAAGCCCAGCGGCCCCTTACCTTTTACGTGCGAGCTCTATGTCGCCGCTGGCGGATGATCGCGCTGATCAGCATAGCGCTCACCGCCCTGGTCGTAGCCCTGTGCGCCACGTTGCCTCCCGCCAGCCTTGGCTCCGCAACCATCGCCATCGATCGCCAGGCAGCGCCCGAGACGATTGGCGACAATCGCCTTCTCTCCACCGGCGACGATCAGTTCATGGCCACCCAGCAAAACCTGCTCCTGGCCGACATCATCCTGCGCCCCGTCACGGAACGCTACGACCTGCTCGAGCGAGAGCATCAGCTGCGACGTTACTGGTTCTGGCGTTACTCGCCGCCAAGGGAAAGAGCCGTCAGGAATGCACCCATCATCCTGAAGCACCTGAAGATCGAACGCAAACCCAACACTTACCTCTTAACCATCACTTATCGCGATCGGGACCCCTATATAGCGGCCCATGTGGCCAATGCCATTGCCGATTCCTACCTGCGGAATATTTTCGACACCCGCATCAAAGAGGCCGGGCGCCTTACTTCCTCCATGGAGCGGCAGTTGATCGACCTGAAAGAAAAGATGGAGTAGAGCCACCGCGCCCTCATGCTCTATCAGCGAGAACTGGGAACCGCCGACCCGGAGCAGAAGACCAGCGTATTGGTGGCCAGGCTACAGGCCCTCAATACCGAGAACAGCGTCGCCGAGGCAGACCGCATCTCCAAAGAAGCAGTCTTTCGCGAAGCCAAGGATGGGTCCTTGCCCGAGGTGGAGGTCTCTGCTCAATCCACCGATCTCGCCAGGGATGTCGAAAAGCTGAAGGTCGCCAGGGCAAACCTGGCCCTGGTCGGTGCGACGTATGGTGATCAGCATCCGGAATACCGCAAGGCGGAGGCACAGGTCGACGAGGCTCGCGCCGCCCTGAACGAAAGCCGCCAGAACGTGGCCAGCCGCATCGGCGTGGACTACCGCCAGGCACTTGTCCGTGAGCGAATGCTCTCCGCCGCGGTTACTGAGACCAAACAGCAGGTCGACAACCTTACCGCGCAATCCTTCGACTACCTGCAGTTAAAGCATGAAGCGGATACAGCAGAAAAAGTCTACGAAGATCTCTTCGCCAAGATCAAACAGTCGGGCATCAACTCCGAACTGCAAAACAATATCATCCGGCTGGCGGATTCCGCCCGTCCCGCTTCCCGGCCTGTCTTTCCCAATTGGCCCTTCATCGTGGCCCTTTCCCTGGCTTTCTCGATCTTGTCGTGTGCTCTCTATGTGATCTCAGCGGAACTGACGGATGTGACTGCGCGGGAACCCGAAGCGGTGGAAGAGGCGCTCGATGTTCCCGTGGTCTGCTCTCTCCCCCGGGTGACCAATATGCAACTGCGGCTGGCGCTTGGGCCGGATGGCCTGCGCATCGCGGGCAGCCGCTGGCGCGGATTGCAGGGCGGCTTCTTCGATGAAGGCGTACGCCACCTGCGCGGCTATCTCATGCTCTCACTGCATCCCAAGGAGCCCAAGAGCGTGCTGTTTACCAGCGCTCTGCCCGGCGAAGGGAAATCCACCCTCGCCCTCTCCCTCGCCATGGTGAATGCGGAGCAAGGCAAACGCACGCTGTTGATCGACGCCGATCTGCGCCAACCGACCATCGAAAAGCTCGTCCGCATGGAACCGGATGCCGGCCTGGCCGAGGTGCTTGCGCATAGAAGTCATTGGAGCTCGGCCACCCGGCCGGTCCCCGGCCGCCCGAACCTTTCCGTTCTTGGCACTGGTTTGCCCCTGCCCATGGCCTTGACGCTCATCGGCCCGCAAATGCGCGGCATCCTTACCCAGGCCGCCAAGGAATACGACCTGGTGGTGCTGGACTCGCCGCCACTGCTGGGTTGCGCCGAAACTTTAGAGCTGGCCGCCGCGGCCGAAGTCACCGTGCTGGCCGTGCGCAGCGGTCAAACTCCCATGAAGGTGCTGCGCGCGGCCGTAGAGATCCTGCGCCGCGTCAACGCGCCGATTGCCGGCATCGTCCTGAATCAGTCGGCCATCGCCACCGATGCCACCTACAAAGCCTTCGCCCGTTACTACAGCGCCTGACTTGTGCCTGCCACTGACCTTGCCACTGTCGATCCGGTGACCCATGTCGATTGAAACCAATACGCCGGAGAGCTCAACATGACCCTGCCACTGACGATTGTGTTGCTGGCTTTATGGAGTGTGGCGATGGTCCGCTACGGGCGTTCTATCCTCTTTCCACCCGCCTCGTTGGCCATCGTCTGGACGGTCACGCTCTTCGCCATCTGGCTCTGTGGAGATATCTACTACCCTCTTACCCCCGCGGCCAGCCAGATCGTCTTGGCAGGTGTGCTCGCCTTCTCTCTCGGCGGTTTCTGCGCCCTCGCGGCGCCCCTGCGCGAGGTGGGGGCACTCAGCGGTGTCCGCGCGCGCAGGCGCAGGCAGGTCGACCGCTGGCTCACGGCCACCGTCATTCTTCTCCTGCTGAATATTCCTTTCTCCTATCTCTATTACAAACAACTGAGCTGGACCATCGCGCCCCGGGAGAGCCTGTGGAGGCAGATCCGCATCGCGGCCAACAAGGCAAACATGTCCGGCCAGGAAACACTTTCGATCGAATCCATTATTCTGCCCTTCCTCACCATCATTGCGCTCATTGCCGTTTATGAATACGCCGGCACCGGCCGGCGCAAGGTCCGGGCCATGTTGCTTGTGTTGCTGGCCGGCGGCTATCAACTATTGAATGGCGCCCGCTCTGAAGTGCTTCTCCTGCTCGTGAGCTCGATCGTCATTCTCTGGGTTATCCGCGGGGGCGCGCCCCTGCGTCTATTGGGTGTCATGGCCCTGGTGTTTCTGTTGGTCTTCTCGGCAGGCCAGATATCCATGGGCAAATATGGAGCAAATTCGCAGGCATCTCTGCTGGATAACCTCCCTCCCGTCGCGGAAGGCTTCGGTACCTATTGGCTCGGCGGCATCATCGCCTTCGATCAGAACCGGCAAAACCCCGAACTCCGCTACGGTTGGGACCTGGGGAAATTCGCCAAGCGAATCCTCAATCGATTCGGCGCCACTTATTCCGAGCGCGATCGCAATCTGGAATACACCAAGATCTCACCCACTCAGAGCAACCAACGTCTACACCGCATTCCTGCCTTACTACATGGATCATGGCGGGATGCCCGGCGTGCTCGGGCTCATGTTCCTGATGGGTTTTCTCAGCGCCTATGTCTACCGCTCCGCCCTCCATGGCAACTGCTGGGCGGTGTTCACCCTGGGGGCATTTGTCTACGCCACCATCATGACTATTTTTTCTGAGGAGTTTTTCGCCCAGATTACGTTCTGGCTTAAAGCGGGTGGAATCTCCACCCTGGTCTATTTTGCTCCCAGCCTGACCCAACACGCCCGGGCCCAGCGGACAACTACGGATGCATCGGAGCCTCAACCATGCGCATAGCAGCCTACACCGGCGGCGTAATGGTGCCCAGCGCCCGGGCCCGCGTGCGCCAATACATCGGCCCTCTCAGGCGTCTCGGCATCGGGGTCCAGGAATACCCCTTGCCGTGGGGAAATATATTGCCGCGGCGCGTAGCGCTCCGCCCACTATGGATAGCGGCTACGGCTACGGCGCGCGCGGCCGCGCTCACCTGCTCCTGGAACGCCGACGTTACCTGGATATCGCGCCAATTGCTGCCTGCATTCGCTCCTCTTCACGTGCTGGCGAAGCGGCCCATGGTTCTCGACGTGGATGACGCCGTCTGGCTGAACACCGGCGGCCATCGGGCCCGCGACCTGGCCCGGGCCAGCGACTTGGTCGTGTGCGGCAACGCTTTTCTGGCCAACCACTTCTCCCACTGGAACAGCAATGTCACGGTCATTCCGACAGCGGTGAACACCGCGTGGTACCGGCCCCACGAAGCTCGCGAAGCGGGCGCGAGCCAGCGTCATGGGATGGACCGGCACCAGCGGTAACTTCCCTTTCCTCTACGCGATCGAGGGAGCGCTGCTCAGAGTTTTTGCACACTCCAGCCAGGCAAAACTGCTCGTCGTTGCCGACCGGCCACCGCAATTCCAATCGCTGCCTGCATCGCGCGTTGAGTTCGAACGCTGGACCCCGCGAGCGGAACAAACCGCGTTCGACCGCATGTCCATCGGACTGATGCCGCTGGCCGACACCGACTGGTGCAACGGCAAGTGCAGTTACAAAATGCTGTGCTACATGGCCGCGGGCCTTCCGGTGGTCGTCACCGCTGCGGGAATGAATCGCGAGGTGCTGGCTTTAGGTGAAGTCGGCTTGAGCGCCAAGAGCGAGCAACAGTGGGTCGACGCGCTCATCGCGCTCCTCGACCAGCCGGACCTGCGCCGGAGCATGGGCGCCGCCGGCCGCGCCGTCGTCGAAGAACGCTTCAGCCTGAAACGCTTGGCCGTGCAGTATGCCGCCGTCTTTTACTCCCTGGGCAGAACTTTGCCGAGAGGCCACTCCCTCCCCAACCCCATCTAGGATCCGATGCCAGACCCCGTCATCACCATTGCCCTGCCCTTTTACAACGCCGCGGCTACCCTGGAACTGTCCATTCGGTCGATACTCAATCAGAACTTCGGCGACTTTGAGCTCCTGCTCTGCGACGACGGTTCCAGCGATCAGGGACTGGCCATCGTGCGCAGCTTCGATGATCCGCGTCTCGTCTGCTGGAGTGACGGCCGGCGTCTGCGCCTGGCCGCGCGGCTCAACGAATGTATCAACCGCGCGCGCGGCCGCTACCTGGCCAGGATGGACGCCGACGATGTCGCCTATCCCGACCGGCTGGCGCGCCAATTGGCGTTCCTCGAAAGCCACCCCGAGGTTGATCTCTGCAGCGCCGGCGCCATGGTCTTTGGAAAACAGGGCCGCCCGTTGTGGCGCTTCAGACCGGCCCAGGACCACGCGGGCATCACGCGCTCTCCCTTTCGCGGCTTTCCCCTGTGGCACCCGCTGTGGATGGGCCGCATCGAATGGTTTCGCCGCTGGCGCTACGAAGAGACCGCCTGGCTCGCGCAGGACCAGGAGTTGTTATTGCGTAGCTACCAGCACAGCCGCTTCGCCAACCTCCCCGAGATTCTCCTGGGATACCGCCGCGAGCGAGTTACCCTGAAGAAGCTTTTCCATTACAAACTGCTGCACCTGGAATACGTTGCACGCCAGCCCGGCGCTCTCGGGAATGGCTGGCAGAAGATGCAGCTGCTTGCCGTATTGAGTGCCCGATTCGGCGCAAACTGCGTGGCCGTGCTGGGAGGATTTGAACATCGTCTGGGCCACCAGGCCGCCGCGTCGCCCACGGCCAGCGAGTTGGCGGAGTGGCGCAACTTGTGGCTTCTGCTCTCCACCTGGTACGGGCGGCCGTCGAGTGAAATCTTTATGCCCTCGTCACTGTTACGGGATGCCTCGAAAAAGCAGGAGCGCGCATGAACATTGCTCACCTCCTGACCCGGGGCGACGTCTTCGGCGGTGCCCAGAGCCACGTGCGCGACCTTACGCTCGAACTGCGCCGGCTCGGCCACGAAGTGACCGTCCTCACTGGGGCGCCCGGTGTCTTTACCGATCAGCTCCGCCAGGTGGGAATACCCTGCCTGCAGGTGAGGAGCCTGGTACGCCCCTTGCAGCCGCACCGCGACGTGGCCGCCTTTATTCAGCTATCGAGCGCCCTATGCCATTTGAAGCCCGATGTGCTGTGTGCGCACACCGCCAAGGCCGGCTCGTTGGGCCGTGCCGTCGCCCGGCTGCTTGACATACCCTGCGTATTTACCCCGCACGGCTGGTCCATGTTCGATCGCAACTCGCTGAAGTGGAATCCACTGTTCTACGGGGCGGAGCGGCTCGCCGGCCGCCTCGGCGCCCGCGTCATCAATGTATGTGATTTCGAGCGGCAGTTCGCGGAGAAATGCAGAGTGTGTCCGACGAACAAGTTGGAGGTGGTCCACAACGGTATCGCCGAAATTCCTTTGACCCGGAAATACTCGCTGGATACGCAACCGCCGCTGATCGTGATGGTCGCCCGCTTCGCAGCGCAAAAGGATCACTCCACCCTGCTCCAGGCGCTTTCCGGTCTTCTCTGCCTGAAATGGAGCCTGCTGCTGGTGGGAGAGGGCGAACTGCAACCGCAGGTCATGGCGCAAGTAGCGGCGCTCGGTCTGAGTGATCGCGTCCGCATCCTGCCGCCGGAAACCAACATAGCCCGCCTGCTGATGGAAGCGCAGATTTACGTACTTTCGACCCACTTCGAGGCGCTTCCCATCAGCATCCTCGAGGCCATGCGCGCAGGCCTGCCGGTGGTGGCTACCGATGTAGGCGGCATCTCTGAGTCGGTGCACAACGAAGAGACCGGCCTGCTGGCACGCTATGGAGACGTCGCATCACTTGAGGGATGCGCTGGCGCAGATGATTGCCCATCCTGCATTACGTCGAGCCCTGGGCAACGCAGGCCATCAACTCTGGAGCGAGCAATTCACAGCAAGCACGATGGCCGCCCGCACCATAGAGGTCTACGATCGCGCTCGCGCCAACTAGCAAAGGCGTTCGACCGGCTACGCCCGATCTTTCTCGATGCACCCGTCCAGGGAAGAGGGCTAATTTCTGTCCTGACAGACCCAATAAATGGGTAAAGGGACGGGTGCCCCAGGTCTCGATTTTGAGACCTGGGATCCTCCTAGTAAAGGCCAGTTAAGTCCCCTGTCGTAACCCCAGGTACAAACTAATTCACTTCCTGCACCTTAATAATGAAGTACTGAAACGTATCACCCTTAGCCAACGTCAGCTGGTGAGGAATATTAGCGGGAATATGAACAATGTCCCCCTTCTTGAGCTTCATCTCCTTACCACCTGTGATCGAATCCCCCCGCACTTCGCCCGGTGCGGAAGGCGCGCCATTCACCATCGTCCCGCCGGAAATCAGCGTCGCATTGCCATCGACCACCACATAAAAATCTGCGAACTTCTCATGCAGCTCGGCCTTCCCGCTCTGACTGCGGAACGCCAGCATGCTGTAGTCGGTGGAATACTTCTTCAGCGTCTCAGTCGCCAATCCCGAAGCATCCTTCTTCTGCTCCAGCTTCTTCTCCATGGCCATCAAATCAGCCGGCGAATACCGGTCCGGAGTGGGCGCAGCATCCTGTGCCAACGCCCCCAGACCCGTCATCAACCCCATGGTCAACAAAACTAAGGAGGTTCTTCTCATGTGCAGGACACCTCTTCCTTCCTAAATTTGAAAATCAGTCTAAGCCTTAGCCGCCCGGGCACGAGCAATCACTTCGATATACCCGCGAGCCGCGTTGGTGATGATCTCAGGCTTCCCATCCGCGATCGCCTGCAGATTGACCAGGTCCGCGCCGACACCAAGCGCCGAAGCACCCGCCTCCAGAAAGCTGGCAGCCGTCTGCAGCGTGACCCCACCGGTGGGCACCAACCGCAGATACGGAAACGGAGCCTTCAACGACTTGAGATAGCTGGCGCCCCCCATCGCCGAACAGGGAAACACCTTGACGAAGTCCGCCCCGGCCCGCCACGCGGTAATCACCTCGGTGGGTGTGAGCGCCCCGGGCAGCGAAACCTTATCCCGCTTCTTGGTTTCCACGATCACATCCATGTGCAGGCTGGGGCTGACCACGAACTCCGCCCCCGCTTCGATGGTGGCGGCACATTCCGCACCATCGGTGACCGTGCCTGAACCCAATAGCAGCTTGCTGCCATAGCTGCGTTTCAACTCCCTCAAGACATCGATCGCACCCGGCACCGTCATGGTGACTTCCATCACCGTGATCCACCGGCCACCATCGCCTCAACCACACCTAAGGCTTCCTTCGCGGAGCGGGCCCTCAAAACAGGAATAATCCCTGCTGCTTCCAGTTGCTGTTGCACTTCCTTTGACATGCGTCTCTTTCCTTTGTGAATAGACTAGCGGGCAATACGCGCCGATCCGCCCTGCATCACACGCTCCACCTCTGCGCGCGACGCGGTGCTGGTATCTCCGGGTGTCGTCATGGCCAGTGCTCCGTGAGCCACCCCGCAAGCAACCGCCCAGGCAGCAGGTTTGCCCATCAGCATTCCGTAGACGAGGCCCGAGGCAAATGAGTCTCCGCCCCCTACCCTGTCCAGGATGTCGATCTCCCGTTGCGGCACATACAAAATCTCATCCTTATAGATGGCCATCGCGCCCCACGCATTCCGGGAAGCGGTCTGCGCGGTGCGCAGCGTGGTCGCCACCAACTTCAGGTTGCCGTACGAAGCAGCCACCTCGCGCAGCATCTTCTCGTAGCTCGCGACCGGCAACTCGTCGAAGTCTTCCTTCACCCCTTCGAGCTTGATCCCCAGCATGGCGGAGAAGTCTTCCTCATTGCCGAACAGCACGTCCAGCTTCTTCACCAGCTCTCGATTCACCTCTTGCGCTTTGGCTTTGCCGCCAATGGACTTCCACAGCGAATCGCGATAATTGAGATCGAACGAAGTGATCGTCCCATACTTGCGAGCCTTATCGAGCGCCTCCACCGCGACCTCCGGGAGTCGAAGGCGACAGCGCGGCAAAGATGCCCCCGGTATGCAGCCAGCGAGCCCCATTCTTCGGCCCCAGAATTGACTCCCAGTCGAAGTCGCCCAGCTTGGTCTGCGAGATGGCGGTGTTGCCCCGGTCAGAGCAGCCAACGGCCGCACGCACGCCGTAACCGCGCTCGGTAAAGTTGAGGCCATTGCGCACCGTGCGCCCAATCCCGTCGTAGGGCACCCAGCGAATCAGGGAGGTGTCGACGCCGCCCTGCAAAATGAAATCCTCCACCAGCCGGCCGATGGGGTTGTCGGCAAACGCGGTCGCAATCGCGGTGCGCATGCCGAAGCAGCGGCGCAGCCCGCGCGCCACGTTGTACTCACCCCCGCCCTCCCAGGCTTGAAATTGCCGGGCAGTGTGGATCCGGCCTTCGCCTGGATCGAGACGCAGCATGACTTCTCCTAAACTTACGCAGTCCCAGCGGCTCGTCTCCGCTCCCTTGATCGATAACTCTTCCATGGTTCCTTTCCTTTTAACGTGACAGCGGTGTGTATCCCAGGTCTTGTTGAATTCCCTTCACGCAGGTCATCAGCTTATCGGCGATGTGCGGAATCTTCTGCATGGTCACACGAAACGACGGGCCGGAGATGCTGACCGCGGCCACCGCTTCTCCTCGGCCATCCAGAATGGCCACTCCCGCGCAGCGCACGCCCTCTTCGCGTTCTTCGTCGTCCACCGCATAGCCGCGGCGGCTGGTTCGTTCCAGTTCCTTGAGCAAAGCCTCCCGGCTGGTCATGGTTCGCCGCGTGAACCGTTCCAGTTGTAATGCGGGTAACAACTCCTCCACCCGGGAGCGCGGCATGGTTGCCAGGATCGCCTTACCCACTGCCGTGCAATGGATGGGGCTGCTCGCGCCCACCCGCGAGATCATGCGGATGCTGCGCTCTGGCTCCTGCTTATCGATGTAGACCATGTGCGTCTTTTCCATGATGCACAAGTGCGCGGTCTCTTCCACCTCAGCGACCAGCGTTTTCAGATGGAACTGGGCGCGTTCGCGCAGATCAAACTGTTCCATCGCGCGGCTGCCAAGGTCGCACAAGCGCAGGCCGAGGCGAAACTTCCCTGCCAGGGCGCGCTCCACCATGCGATGCCGTTCCAGCACCATCAGGAAGCGATGTGCGGTGCTCTTATGCAGCCCGAGCGCTTCGGCGATTTCCGCCAGTCCCATCGGCGTGTTGCTGCCGGCGAGAAGATCGAGCACTGCGAAGGCACGATCCAGCGCCTGCAGTTTATAGACCCCGTTTCCCTGTACCGCATTATGAGATGCCATGCCGTTTTCTGAAAAACACAACCGCGGGCATTCTTGCTTTCTGCCCCTGATTTGTCAAGTTTGCCGCAGGGCTCAGCTGACTTTAATCAGCCCTTCCTCCGCCAATTGGGAAAGCAACTGCAGCACGTCGCGCTCGATGACCCCGGGCGGGGCTTCGTAGCGCTCGCTGAACCCATCGACCAGGTCCGATACCCGCACCGGCGACATCAACTTGCTCCATATATCGCTGCCGATCTCACCCAGTCCGTAACAGCGACTGCGCTCCAGGCTCATGAGGACCGTCTCCCCCGCCACATCCGCCGCCACCTGGTTGGGCATATGACACACGATCGAAGTAGAACTCAAACCTTCCATAACTGATCAAATGTTAGCAGGACGAGAACAGCCCTGTGCAACTGCCGCTGTCCCAGAACCCTCCCTATGCAACTGCAATCGGGTGCCCCATATCTCGGCTCGTTTTTCGCGAGATGTGGGAGACCACGAGCCTAAACCTGGGACCGCCTAGAGGACAAAAAGCTTGCGGTTTATCGCGGTGGTCTCCCACATCTCGCGAAAAACGAGCGAGATGTGGGGCACCCAGGCCTTGTTGGTAAGGACAGAGCACCCGTGCCCATGTTGACAATCTCCACCACACCTACCCTCTGCTATCGTTTGAACCATGCCAGTCCCCCGCAGCGAGTCCGCTCTTCATGAGCAGAGCCCTTTCGCTGCGTCTTCTAAACGCCCCTTCCTGCAATACATCCGGAGCCTGATCGAGATCTCCCGCTGGCAGTTGGTCGCCGCCGTGATCATCATGACGATCACCTCGCTGACGGAAGGCCTGGGCGTAGCCTTGCTCTTCCCCATTCTCCAGGTAGCCGGTTTCAACCTGGCGAATCAGGGTCATGTGGGGCACTACACCGGTGAGGTACGAGACCTGCTGGTGCGCAGCGGACTGCGGCCTTCGCTGTGGCTGGCATCCCTGCTGTTTATCTTTATGCTGCTCATGGCGCTCCGCTCGCTCTTCAGCCGTATGCAGTCCGTCCTTACCTTACGCACAGCGCTGACTTACGAACTGTCCCTGGGCAGACGCCTCTACCAGGCCATCATCAATGCCGATTGGCTCTTCCTGGTGCGTCGCCGCTCCTCTGACTTCACCCATGCGCTCACGGCCGAGTTGACCCGGGTCTCCGCTTGTACCTATTTGCTGATCGCGACGCTGAGCAACGCCATCCTCGCCCTGGTGTATATCGCCATCGCCCTGAAGCTTTCCGCAGGCATGACCTCGCTGGTGCTGGCCACCGGAGCGGTGTTACTGTTGTTGTCCCGCCGCTGGATGCGCGCCGTTCACCAAAGCGGCACCGCCGTTTCCGAGACCGTGAGCGAGGTATACTCGGCAGCCACCGAACACCTGCAGAACCTCAAAGCCATGAAGTTCTACGACGCCCAGACCAGCGATCTGGCAATGTTTTCGTCGCTTCAGTCCTCGGCTCTGCAGCAGACCCTGGCAAGTACCAGGAGCCAGGCAGAGGCGGCCTTTTGGTTCGAAGCCGGCTCGCTCATAGTGCTGGGCGGGATCATTTTCGCTTCCCTGCAGATTCTCAACGTCGCTCCTGCATCCATTCTCCTCCTGCTGGCCGTCTTTACCCGTCTCTTCCCTCGCCTGGCCGCAACCCAGGGGCAGTTGCAGGCATTCCTCAGCGAGCTGCCGGCCTTTGAAAACCTGATGACGATTTATCGCGACTGCGTGGCCAATGCCGAGGTGCCCGGTACGGCCAGTTCCGGACCCGGATTAGCCCACGAGATCCGCCTGGAGCGAGTTGCCTTCCGCTATGACAACGGATCGTCCCCTGGTGCTGAAGGACTTATCGCTGACCATCGCGGCGGGAAAAGTCACTGCCATCGTTGGCTCTTCAGGCGCGGGCAAGAGCACCGTCGCCGACCTGGTCAACGGTCTGCTCTCCCCCGGCGCCGGCCAGGTGCTGATCGATGGCGCCGAGTTAACGCCACAAGCTGCGCGGGCCTGGCGCCGCCACGTCGGCTACGTTGCCCAGGACACGGTCCTCTTTCACGACACCGTCCGCGCCAACCTGCGTTGGGCGAATCCGGATGCCTCCGAGCACGAAATGAAAGAAAGTCTCAGCCTGGCCGCCGCTGAGTTCGTCTTCGAACTACCGCAGGGGTTGGATACCACGGTAGGAGACCGCGGCATGCTTCTCTCCCATGGCCAGCGGCAGCGCATCGCGCTGGCGCGCGCCCTGCTCCGCAAACCGGGACTGCTGATTCTCGACGAAGCTACCAGCAGTCTTGACATCGACAACGAGAAGCGAATCCTCGACGCCATTGAACAATTAAAAGGCCGGACGACCGTCCTGCTCATCGCTCATCGCATCTCCGCCATTCAGCGCGCAGACATGATCTACCTGATAGAGAACGGTTCCGTCGCGGAGGCCGGCGACTGGCAGAGCCTCAGCACCCGGCCTTCCCAGCGCGTAGGCTCGCTGTTCCGGCTGCAGGATGCCCTCGCCTAAACTACTTCGGATCCCACCAACCCCCGTGCTGCGCGATCAGCTTGTCCGCTTCCTTGGGACCCCACGTGCCGGGCTGATAGGGAGAAACGTTGGGCTTATCCAGGATCGGGTCCACAATGCGCCAAGCCTCTTCCACATAGTCTTCCCTGGCGAACCATGTTTGGTTCCCAGCCATGGCATCGCCCAGAAGTTCTTCATAGGGCAGCATGGTGTCTTCTCCACATTCCTGGTCGGCGATCAATTCGATAGGGCAGCCCTTTAGCTGATCGCCGGCGGCTTTGATGGAAGCCCCGATCGCGATCACCGGATCACCGCTGATCCGGAAGCGCACATAATTGGCCGGCGGCGCTTGCGTGGAGAAAATCGGACAAGGCGCACGCAGCTTGGCTACGACCTCGGTTTCGGTCAACGGCAGCGATTTACCCGCCCGCACGTAAAAACGGAATGCCTCTCCAGCGCCACGAATTAATGGTCAGCTTCAGAGCCACATAGGTTTCCGTCGTCGAGCCCTTCTTGACTCCCGGAGTATCAAGGTATCCCGCGTATTGACCGCGAACCACCTCGTCATCCTTCAACGGCTGAACGCTCTTCAGCACTTTCACCCGCTCGTCGCGCAGGCTCTCGATGCTCAGGGTCGGCGGCGGCTCCATGGCTACATTGCTGAGCACCTGCAGCAGGTGGTTTTGCACCACGTCCCGCACCGTGCCCACCGCGTCGTAAAAGCTTCCTCTGTCCTGCACATTGAACTGCTCGGCCATGGTGATCTGCACACTCTCTACGTAGAGGCTGTTCCAGATCGGCTCCAGAAAGGAGTTGGCGAAGCGGAAGAAGATCACGTTCTGCACCGTGTTCTTGCCCAGGTAGTGATCGATGCGAAAGACGTCTTCTTCTGCGAACACGTCGTGCACGACTTTGTTGAGCGCGATCGCAGAAGCCAGGTTGTGCCCGAAAGGCTTTTCAATCACCACCCGCGCGCCTTGCGAGGAACCGGAAGTTTTCAGCTGGTCAAGAACCATGCCAAACAGGACCGGCGGGATGGCGAGGTAGTGAAGGGGATGCTTGGCATTCCCCAGCTCTTTGCGCACATTGGCAAACGTCTGCGCATCGTTATAGTCCCCGTCTACATAACGCAGCTTTTCGAGCAGGATGGGAAAGCCGACAGGGTCGAGCCCCCCATGTTGGTTCACGCTGTCCTGGGCACGTTGTTTTAATTGGTCGAGATTCCAACCCGCCTTGGCAACGCCAATGACCGGCCCGGCCAGCTTTCCATGCCTGGCCAGTTTCTGCAGTGAAGGGAAAATCTGTTTGTAAGCGAGGTCGCCGGTAGCGCCAAAAAACACTACGGCGTCAGAATAGGGGGTTTCCACTGAGGTAGCGTCGGCCATCTCTCTACTGTAACCCGTTCGTATTAAAGGAAGCACATTGCGGGTAGGAGGCCGCTCGGAGGAACGGACGCGGCCCTACTGCCCTGGCTTGATTACGACGTGGTTACCACTGATTTCCCCAGAGAACTCGCGGATGCCTGTAATCTGTGCCCCAACGGTGATTTTCTCCAGTTTGTAGGTCTGGTTCCTCGGGGGAGGGACCCGGGCAGGCGACGTGGGGAAAATCGCCGTTTTCCACATCGCCACGCTCAACGCACTTCGGGTTCCGGCGCCCGCCGGGGCGGCCCGTCAAATTACCTTGAGCAGCAACAGGATGATCACGATCAGGATAATCAGGCTGATGCCGCCGCCGCCGTAGTATCCCAGGCCTGGTCCAAGCCGGTATCCGCCAAAGCCAAACACCAAAAGCAAAATGATAAGGATGATCAGCATACGTTCTCCTTCGCGGCGAGGTTGCTCCGCATCTTTCTCCTCATTAAATACGTTTCGTCATGGCTGACTGCAAGCAGACGCGCACGCACGCTTGCAATCCTCGCCCGCTTGTGTTTAACAAACTCTTCTTAAAGATTCCAACTGGCCATTTTTGGATGCTTGCTCTGCCCGGAGAAGTATCCGGGGCACCCGGCCCATTCCTCGGGCTACGGGGCTAAAATACGGGCTGATCTCTGGTAAGAACGGAAGGCGGACAATCGCATTGAAATTACGTAGCGTGGCGTGGTTCACATTTGCGGCCCTTCTTTCAGCGGCAGCTCCAGGCATCGCGTCGGCTGCTTCTGCCGGGTGCTCTGCCGAGATGCAGGCTAACTTCCCGAAAGCTGCTATCTCCAATGGCCCCGTACAGGCTGTCCTTTATCTGCCGGATGCGAAAAATGGTTACTACCGCGCCTCGCGCTTTGACTGGTCGGGCGTCATTCCCTGCCTGGCCTATAAGGGCCATACGTACTTTGGCGTCTGGTTTTCTCACTACGACCCCATGATCGCGGATGCGATCACCGGCCCGGTAGAGGAATTCCGCTCCGACGACGGCGCGCTCGACTACGGCCAGGCCAAGCCCGGCGGCCTATTCGTCAAGATTGGCGTCGGCGTGCTGCGCAAGGCCGGCGACTCCCCTTATAAGTTCATGTATCCCTACCCGCTGGTGGATGGCGGCAAGTGGACCATACACTCCAGCCGCCGCCAGGTATCGTTCCGGCAGCAACTTCACTCGCCCATCGGCATCGCCTACGACTACGAGAAAACCGTGTCGCTCGATCCGCATGAGCCGATCCTCACTCTGCGGCACAGCCTGAAGAATACGGGGACCAAAACCATCGATACAGAAGTCTATGACCACGACTTCTTCATGCTCGACGCAGCGCCGAGCGGGCCGGGCATGGTGATCCGGTTTCCCTTCGAGCCCAAGGCGGAAAAGTCGATGGAACCCCGGGCAGGCATTGAGGGCAAACAGATCGTCTACCGGGAAGAGTTGCAACCCAATCAGTATGTGGAAAGCTATCTGACCGGCTATTCCAATAATCCCTCGGACTACGACATCACGGTCGAAGATACGAGGACAGGCGTGGGGGTGGAGCAGACCGGGGACAATCCCATTTCAAGGTTCAATTTCTGGTCTCCACGCACGGCCATCTGCCCCGAGGCTTACCATCACCTGGTGATCGCGCCAGGACAAACCGCACATTGGAGTATCCACTATCGCTTCTATGCCAAGTAACACTGCACAAGGTAAGGTCGCCATCGTCACGGGAGCAGGCAGCGGGATTGGACGAGCAGCTGCGCTGGCGCTGCAAGCCGCCGGCTTCTCCGTAACCCTGGCCGGACGCCGCACTGCGGAACTGGAACAAACCGCAGCCATGGCGCAGGTGGGAGGCGGACCCATGCTCCCTGTCTCGACCGACGTTCGTGACCCGGCTTCGATTCGCGCCCTGTTTACGGCCAACGATCGCCGGTTTGGCCGGCTGGATGTTTTATTCAACAACGCCGGCGTCAACGCTCCCCCGCTTCCCATGGAAGACCTGACCTACGAACAGTGGTCCGACGTGGTCGCCGTGAATCTCACCGGGTCGTTCCTGTGTGCCCAGGAAGCCATTCGCCGCATGAAGGCGCAGAAGCCGCAAGGGGGACGCATCATCAATAACGGCTCCATCTCCGCGCACGTTCCACGCATGTACTCGGCGCCGTACACCGCCACCAAACATGCCATCACGGGACTAACGAAATCCATCTCACTCGACGGCCGCGCCTACAACATCGCCTGTGGCCAGATCGATATCGGCAACGCCGGGGATATGGGCGGCAAGGCGCCAGGCGGGTCTCTACAGCCAAACGGCGAGGTAGTTCTGGAGCCGCGCATGGATGTAAAGCACGTGGGAGAGGCTGTCCTGCACATGGCCAGCCTGCCGCTGGAGGCGAACGTCCAGTTCATCACCATCATGGCGACCAACATGCCGTTCATCGGCCGCGGATAAGAGAAAGCGCCCCTTGCTGAAATCCGAAATACCCACTCCAGCTCTTCTGCTCGACATGGACGCCATGGAAGCCAATCTGCAGCACATGGCCGCCTTTTTCACCGAAGGACCATGCCGCCTGCGCCCGCACTATAAGAACCACAAGTGTGTGGCGCTCGCCCGGCGGCAGTTGGCCCATGGAGCGGTTGGGATTACGTGTGCCACCCTGGGCGAGGCGGAAGCGCTGGCTAGAAACGGTATCCGCGACATCCTGATGGCCAACGAGATTGCCGGCGCGCCCCAGATCGACCGCTTTGTCCAGCTCTCCCGGACCACGGACATCAAGGTCGGGGTGGACAATGAGCATGCGATCTCGGCTCTCTCCGCGGCGTCGGCCCAGGCCCAGGTGCCGCTCAGCGTGGTGGTCGACGTCGACACGGGGATGGGCCGCTGCGGAGCTCCTCCCGGCGAACCGGCACTCGCCCTGGCCAAGCTGGCAACCGCGCAGGGACTGCGCTTTCGCGGCCTGATCGGCTATGAAGGACACTGCGTCCGCCTGCCTCCCGGACCGGCAAAAACCGCAGCCATCGAGCAGGCCATGGGAAAGCTGGTCGCTACCGCCAACCTGATGCGTGCGCATGGACTCCCCGTAGACCTGGTAAGCGCCGGTGGAACAGGCACCCACGCTATCTCAGGCAGGATTCCCGGAGTGACCGAGATTCAGGGAGGGTCGTACCTGCTGATGGACACCGACTACCAGACGGTATGCCCGGAGTTTCAACTGGCGCTGAGTGTGCTGGGTACAGTCATCAGCAGAAGAGGCAACGAGCGTCTGATTCTCAACATCGGTCTTAAGGAAATCAGCGGCGAGCGAGGACTCCCGGTCTTGAAGAACGCCGGCGGCGCGCGTCTCATCAAGCTGAACGCGGAGCACGCCATCGTCGACATCCTGGACCCTGGTTTCTATGCTCAGGTCGGCGACCAGTTAGAGCTTTGGGCCCACTACAGTGATGCCACCGCAAATCTGCATCGCCGGATGTTCGGCGTGCGCGGTGGAGAGGTGGAAGAGACGTTCGTTCTCGAAAGCTGAAAGGGAGGGCCTGCATGCGTCTGAAAGACAAAGTAATTCTGGTCACCGGCTCGACCACCGGCATCGGCGAGGGCATGGCGCGGGTCTTCGCGCGCGAAGGCGCGAAGGTGATGATCCATGGACGACGCAAAGACGCCGCGCAGGCGCTGGCCGTCGAGATTGGGAACGAGGCTTCCATCGTTATCGGGTCGCTCGAGGATCCCCAGGTGCCGGCTCGGCTCATCACGGAAACGGTCAACCGGTTTGGGCGCATCGACGGCCTGGTAAACAATGCAGCCGCGATCACCCGCGGGAGCATCGAGAAGACAGACAGCGAACTCTTCGACCGGACGATCGCCGTCGATCTAAAGGCGCCCTTCCTTCTGATCCAGGCAGCACTTCCCTTCTTTCGCAAGCAAGGTACCGGCAGGGTGTTGAATATCGGATCCATGAACGCGTACTGCGGCGAACGTAATCAGTTCATCTATTCCATCTGCAAAGGCGGCTTGATGACCCTGACCCGCAACCTCGCCGATGGCTACGGAGCGGAAGGGATCCGGGTGAACCAGTTGAACGTAGGCTGGACGCTCACCCCCAATGAGTTCGCCCTGAAGATGAAAGAGGGCCTGCCCGAAGATTGGCCTGCGCGTGTATCCAAAACCTATGCGCCATCCGGCCGGCTCCTCTCCCCGGCAGATGTGGCATGGGCCGCGGTTTACTTCCTGTCTGACGAGGCGGCACTGATCAACGGGGCGGTGCTCGATGTGGAGCAGTATCCCCTGATCGGCAGAAACCCTGTCAAGGAAAGCCCTGCCGGAACCCTTTCATGAAGCTTGAGCCGGCCACGGAACCAGCATCGACAGCGGGCCTTCGGCCCTTTCGCCAGGTGTTTGCGCCATTTCTGTGCGGCATGTTCGCCTTCATCGACCTCTACTGCACACAGCCATTGTTACCGTTATTGTCCAGGGTGTTTCATGCATCGGAAGCCAGGGTCAGTTGGACGATCAGTGCGTCCACGCTGGGCGTTGCCTTCTCCGCCGGCATGCTGGCCATCTTCGCCGAAAGAGTAGACCGCAAGAAAACCATCGTGGGCTCGATGGTGGGGCTCGCCATCTGCACCTTGCTGACCGCCACGGCAACCAATCTGCCCACGCTGGCAATGTGGCGGTTGCTGCAGGGCTTGGTGACGCCGGGAATCTTCATCATCACCATCGCGTATGTGACCGAAGAGTGGCCTGCCTTGCTGGTGCCGCGGGTAATGAGTTTCTACGTGGCCGGCACTGTCTTCGGAGGCTTTACAGGCCGCCTGCTGGGCGGCCTGATTGCCGAGCAGTACGGGTGGCGATCGGTGTTCGTGTTGCTCGGCCTGCTGGGATTCGGCGGCGCAGCCCTGTCACAGTGGCTGTTGCGGCCGGCACAAACGCGGCTGCCCGAGGCTGCCGTTCGGTCGAAGCTCGCGCCCATATTGGCGAACCTGAGAAGCCGGCGACTGTTCGCAACCTTTGGTATCGGCTTTTGCATGCTCTTTACCCTGGTGGCCACTTTCAGCTACATCACGTTTCACCTGGCGGCACCGCCGTTTGATTTGTCTACCAAGCAACTCAGCTACCTGTTCGCGGTCTATCTCTGCGGCCTCGGCACGACCCTGGTAGCAGGGATGGTACTGGCGCGGGTGGGTCTGCAGCACGGCATGATTGTCGCCATTAGCGCATGCATAATGGGCGCGGCCTTGACGCTCGCTCCATCCCTCATAGTTGCCGCCGTAGGTTTGGCAATCGAGGCCTCCGGCGTCTTCGTGGCGCAGACCTGCGCCAACAGCTTTCTGCGGGATGCCGCTCCCGCCGGCGGCCGGGTGTCGGCTGCCGGTATGTATATCTGTAGCTATTACATTGGCGGAACCGTGGGCGGCATCCTGCCCGGCCTGTTCTGGAAGTATGGCGGCTGGCCGGGATGTGTGTGCCTGGTCATCGTGGTCCTGCTGGTTGCCGGGTCCGCCGCGGTGTTTGGATGGCGCCCGGAGTCGACGGCGCCGGACCCTATCCCTCTCTAGGTGCCTACTTCGCGGCCGGCTTCAGAATCAGCTTCTGCACTCGCCAATTCAGCAATTCAGCTACGTAGAGTTCGTTTTCCGACGGACAGGCAATCTCGTGGATCCATCCGAATTGCTTAAGCTGCTTGCCCGACTCGCCCAGATAGCCGAGCACCTTACCATCGAGGCTTAGCTTGTAGATCCTTCCTGGATACGCATCGGAGCTGTAGAGAACCTGGTTCGGTCCCGGAGTGATGCAAATCGCCCAGGGGGATCCCGCTTGCATCGTCCCATTGGCTGTGGAACTCTGCGGTGGCTTGGGCCCAATCGCCGGACGGGCATTCTCATCGAAAGGCACGTCGATAGTGATCTGGCGGAGAAAATTGCCGTCGCCATCAAACACCTGGATCCGGCGGTTGCCGCGATCGGCCACGTACACATTTCCCTTGGCGTCCACAGCGATGCTGTGGGGCACGCTGAACTCGCCGGGCTTATTGCCGGGCTCGCCCCATGACTTGAGCCAGTTGCCGTTCTTATCAGCCTTGGCCACGCGCGAGTTTATGTAACCATCGCTGATGTAGGTGTTCCCTTCCCGGTCCCACGCCATGTCGGTGACCTGGCGAAACATTCCGTCCACCGCGGGCAGCGGCGGCTTCGGATGCTTGAGTGGTTCGGTGCCTTCATCCGACGCTTCCTGCTTCCGGCCGAACACCATCATCACCCGGCCTTCGGGATCAAACTTGATCACCATGTCCGAACCTTTGTCCGCCACCCAGATGTTGTCTTCGGCATCGACTTTGACTGCATGGCCGAACGACCAGGCGTAAAGGTTATGACCAATTTCGCGGATGAACTTCCCGTCAGGTCCGAATTCGAGGAGTTGTGAAGCGGCGGCTCCGTAAGCCGGTCCGGTCGTGTTCCCGCGCGACAGGGCAAAGATGTGGCCTTTGGAGTTGACGGCGACTCCAGCCATCTCTCCCAGATAGCGGTCGGGCGGCAGCTTGAGGAAGTTGGGGACGGAGCTATATTCAATGGCCGGCACAGAAGCTTGTTGTGCGAACAAAGGCCAGCTAAGAACAAGGAACGCGAGCACCGTCAGACGCTTCAATCAGACCCTCCCAAACACGCTCCCCACTCTAGTGGAGCGCCGGTTTGCTGGCAAGGTCAGCCTCGCAAGTACAACGCCTGGGTGGCCCATTCAAGCCCTTTTTGGGCTTGAGTGGGCAAGGATCAACGCTGGACAGGGCCTTCTGGCGGCTCGTTCGCGGTCTCGTGCCGTTTACTCGGATCCATTTCACCCATCCCTCTATGCCCAGAACGACTCGATTCCCGATCTTCTGGAGACTCGCATATACGGCATTGACGCACTTATAAAGTCGAATGTGCATCCGTATCGCTGAATTTTTTCGTGGGAGAGTAAGGAGGCTTCAAGTGGAGACCGTTGCCCACTCAAGCCAACAAAGGGCTTGAATGGGCCACCCGCGAAAAACGCGAGCACCGTCAGGCACTTCAATTTATCGCTACCTTGCAGAAGTAACTATTTTCTATTGAGTGTCTATGCCTTCAGGGGGATCCGGATAACCCGATTGTGTAACTGGTCAGTTTTACTTGCATACACAATTGTGTGTCGGCGAAGGGCGTTGTTAGAGTATACCTATTGCGTTATGCGTCTCTTTCCATTGCTGTTTTTTGCTCTTTTGCCTGCCGCGACACTGAGTCAAACCCCGGCCAACGTGTCTGCTCCCGACAATTTCCAGAAAGAAGCTTTGGTTTTTGAGCGCTCGGAGACTGCGATCCGCATGCACCCTGATGGTACGGGTGAACGGATTTCGCACGTCTGGATCCGTTTGCAAACCGAAGGCGCTGATCGCCAGTTCGGCGTACTCTCCTTTAGTTATGCGGCAGCCAATGAAACGCCGCACATCACGTTGGTGCGGGTGCACAAACAGGATGGGTCCACGGTAGATACTCCAGTCGCCGATGCGATCGACATGCCGGCAGCGGTAACCCGGGAGGCTCCTCTCTACAGCGATCTGAAAGAAAAGCACCTGCCGGTACGCTCCCTGGCAACCGGAGACACACTGGAGTACGAAGTCCACGTCACCGTCGATAAGGCCGAGGCCCCGGGTCAATTCTGGGGAGCGCAGCACTTTACACCGCCGGGCTCCTTAATCGTGCTGGCAGAGATCTTCACGCTGGAAGTTCCCAAAGACAAGTATCTCCAGGTGTGGAGTCCGAACCACAAGCCCACCATCACCGAACATGACGGTCTCCGCACTTATCGGTGGGAGCAGTCCCAGCTGATACCGGCGCCTAAGACCAACAATCAGGCGGAGGACGCGTCTGATGCCAACACGCCAAAGGACCCTGATGAGGACGCGGATGGGCGCAAGCTGCCCGCCGTAGCCTGGACCACTTTCCATAGCTGGGCAGAGGTAGGTGATTGGTACCGGGGCCTCTCATTAGAACGGGCGCAACCGAACGACGCCCTGCGGGCCCGCGCCGCGGATATCACCAAAGGCGCGAAAACACCCGAAGACCAGGTCCGCGCCATCTACGCTTTTGTTTCGACGCGCACCCGCTATGTAGGCATCGATTTTGGAATAGGCCGCTATCAACCGCACCCGGCAGCGGAGGTGCTCGCCAACAACTACGGTGACTGCAAAGACAAGGACACGTTGCTCGAAGCTCTTCTTCGCTCTCAGGGATTCCACACCGCACCGGCGCTCATCGGGGTAGGCATCACTCCGGTCGAGGCCGTGCCGTCCCCCGCGGTCTTCAACCATGTCATCACCACGGTCGATTTGCCCGGCGGACGCATTTGGCTCGACAGCACACCTGAGGTTGCTCCGTATCGCTTGCTTACCGCGGCCATACGAGATCAGTTAGCGCTGGTCGTCCCCGCCCAAGGCCCGGCAGCTCTCGATCGCACTCCGGCAGCGCCTCCTTATCCTATGCTTGCTCACTTTGAGGCCACCGGAGCGCTCGATGCAGATGGTAAGTTCACCAGCCATATCACGGCCAGTTACCGCACGGACGACGAAGTATTGATACGCCAGTTGGCTCGCAGCGTAGCGCCGGCGGAATGGGACAAGGTATCTCAATATGTCTCCTCCGCGACCGGATTTGGTGGGACCACCAGCCATACGACCATTACTAACCCTGAAGACCTGACCTCGCCCATTGTGCTCACTTACGATTACACTCGGCCGGCGTACGGAGATTGGGACAATCGTCGCATCGTGCCTTGTTATCCCGCGCTCGAATTCGGCTCCCTGGCCAGCGACCGCAAGGCGCCCCCGGCAGACATTCAGCTCGGCGCCCCAAGAACCCTGACGGCCACGAGCCGTATCCGGTTGCCGGAAGGCTACCGCACGGATCTGCCTGATCCGGTCCACGTAAAGACCGATTTCACAACCTTTGATAAGACCTATCGTTACGACGGAAAGGATGTAGTGATCGAGCGCACCATCGTGGTCCTGGCCAAAAAGCTGCCAAAAGCGGACTGGAAGCGTTACCAGGCGTTCAGCAAGGACATTGGTCTCGAGGGCGAGCCGTTCATTCAGTTAATAAGGTCGCAATCGCCGGAACCACTCGATCGTCCAACCATCGCTCGAGGGAAGCCGAAAACCGAAAAGCCGGCCGAAACGGCCAAAACCGTGACCCCGTCAGGAGGGATTCCGGTCACGGGATTGCCGAAGCTTGATAGCGGCCACGCAAGTACTCCCGAGCCGTCGGAAGGCGCCACAGCAAGAGACTTGCTGCGCTCCGCCTACGAGAAAATGAAAGCCGGCGACTGGCGTGGCGGGAAATCTATTCTGGAACAAGTCAAGGCTAAAGATCCCGAGGCCCTGGGTTTGTATTCGCTCTATGCGATGGAGGCGCTGTTCCGCAGAAACTATACCGAAGCCGTAGCCGACTTCAGGAAAGAGTTAGACCTTCATCCTGATTTGCCGGATGTGGTCCTCGCCCTGGCCGGGGCTGAGGCCAAGAGCGGAGATACCACGGAAGCGCAACACACCCTCTTGAACTATGTCGATAAACACCCAGGCAACCTGAAGTTCTCAATATTCCTGGCTCAACTGCAAAACAGCGAGCAAGACTACCAGGGTGAGCGGAAGACACTCGAGGCCGCGGCCCACGAAAACCCCGAAGATCGAACAGTCCGTGTGCGGCTGAGCAACACGCTACTGCTGCTCAATCACAAGGACGAAGCCGCGGCTGTGGCAAAAAGCGCGCTGGACGGCACCGACGATGTGGAGATACTGAATGACGCTGGCTACGTCCTGGCGGAAACCGGTCTCGACCTATCCTACGCAGAGGAAGTCTCGCGAAGAAGCATCACTGTGCTGGAAGGAAAGACGGCAGCCATTACTCCTGCTGAAGTAAACAGCAATGCCTTTGCGCAGTCGAGGTTGCTGATTGCCTCGTGGGACACACTGGGTTGGATTCTCTTTCGCGAGGGCAAGCTGGAACAAGCCGAGCCCTTCATCATTGCCGGCTGGCGAAATGCGCTCGTGCCCGAGTCAGGCGATCATCTTGGCCAGGTGTATGAAGCCATGGGAAAAAAGGAGGAGGCCCTTTCCGCCTATCGCCTGGCTGCAGCCTCCATCGAGGGTGAGAATGCAAGCCCCGATGTACGCGAGCACATCACGACAAGCATCACGCGGCTGAAGGGTACGAACGCGGCTGGACCGCGATTCGATGGCACGGCAGCGCTTCAGCAATCGCGCACTTACACAATTGCCAGGCCAGACGGAGTGAGTGGGTGGGGCACTTTTCGGCTTCAGCTCAATACCGAAGGAGTCATCGCTTCGCAGCAGGTCTCCGGGGATGAGAAGCTGGCCGCACTTGCAAACGGGATCAAGACAATGAAGTTCCCGGAACTGGTGCCGCCGGGATCTGCGGCACACCTGCTGCGAAGCGCCGTGGTGAGCTGTTCCACGGGGAGTCATTGTGAGGTGGTTCTGGTGCCGAATAGCAGCTTGCAGACCGAGCAATAACGTGCCTGGACCTGTAGTTTTGCTCGCGGCTGCGACTGCGGGGCCAAATAGTCCCTATGGCATACCGAGTTTCCTAGTGACTTAAACGTCCTTAATTCGGAGAGAGTCCCTCCGGGACTCTTCCGGTTGGGGAAGGTCCGCCCTGCGGGACATTTCTGTTGGATCGACAAGTTCCTGCTGGAATCCGGGGCTCATATGGATATCGATCTGCTTGAGAACCCCCGAACCTGCGTTGACAAATCCATGCGGAGTTCCAGCTTTTATTACCAGAATGTCCCCCGGCCCGGCCTCCCGGATTACGTCGCCGATCACGAATCGCGACCGGCCTTCCTGCAACAGCACGATCTCGTCGTATTCGTGAATATGCAGAGGAGCACCACGCCCGGGCGGCGCCTCCACGAAGAACATCGAGATGCCAACATCTCCCTGCTCTGCCCCGGCAAAGTTGTACGAACTACCGATGAACGGGAGATCCTCTTTGCGAACCACATGCATGGATTTCTTCATCTATCTGTCTGTTCCTGATATGCCATCGTACCTTGTCACATCTCAATTTTTCGAAAACAGGATTTGAGCAGCTACAATCACGGTCTGAACCATCAACAGGATCGGCTACCCATCATGAGACAGAAACAAATCGACACTGCGGCAGACTTATCCCTCTTCACCCGGCGTGAGATCTTGGGCATGACGGCTATGGCTGGCATGGCCGCGGTGGCCAGTATCGCACCGAATGCTTTCGCGCAGACCGCGCAGGCTCCGCAAAAACGGCCTCGTATCGCCTGTCTCATCAGCTATTGGGGTCTCCCGACTTCCCATGCGGACTGGATCGTCAACAAGCTACTGGACGGCTACTGGTGGCACGGCGCCCACACTCCATCGCAAGTCGATGTGGTGTCGGTTTACATCAACCAATTCGACACCAGCCTGCTGGGCCAGAAAGTATGCAAAGCAAAAAACATTCCCATCTATAAGACCGTCGGCGAGGCCGTCACCCTTGGGGGTACCGAACTTGCGGTGGATGGTGTCGTCATTGTCTGTGAACATGGCAATTATCCAACCGATCTCAAGGGCCACTGGCTCTTACCGCGCTGGTGGATCTACCAGCAGGTTATCCAGGTCTTTGAGCGAAGCAACCGCTCGGTGCCTGTGTTTAACGACAAGCACCTCTCTTACAATTGGGACGACGCCAAGTGGATGTTTGACAAATCCCGTGAACTGAATTTTCCCCTCACCGGTGGTTCCTCCATACCGATCTACTTCCGCAAGCCCGAGATAGAACTCGCCATCGATACGCCAATGAAGAACTCGATTGTGGTGGGAGACGCCGCGGATGAAGGAGCCATCTTTCATTGTGTGGACGTGCTGCAGGCCTTTGTAGATCGCCGCAAGGGCGGTGAGACAGGCATCAAATCAGTGCAGTCGATTCGTGGGCCCGAAACATGGAAGTGGGTCGAACGCACTCCCTGGGCCGGCAACCTGCTCGAAGCGGTGCGCAAAAACTTTGACCTGAAGCCGGGATATTTTCAGGACGGCAAGCAATCCAACGTCTGCATCGTCGAGTACAACGACGGGACGAATGCAGCCGTAATTTCCGGCAAGGGCGTGGGCTGGACCTACGCCACCGATATCGAAGGACAGAAGGATCCGACGATCATCTCCATGCTTGGCTGGCCCGGCCCCATCTCGCAGTACCACGCTGCGAACGCCCACGAGCACTGGCTCATTGAAATGATGCTGACCCGCAAGGAACCCTTCAATGCGGAGCGGCTGCTTCTATCCACCGGGATCGTGAACTACTACATGGACTCAAACTGGGAAGATGGCCGTTACTCCGCCATCGGACGCCGCATCGAGACACCCTACATGAACATGACCTATCACTCGACCCACGGACCCCTCTTTGAAACCGGGCCACGCCCGCCAAACACCCCGTACATTCGCGGATTTTCATCCTAGGCTCCGAGGATCGGACCACGGCCTGACCCTTTGGTGGTCCTATAGGCAGATGCTAGGGATGACTTGCCCAGGAGTTATGGCGAACAAAAAAGATCGGGGTCGTCTCATGCGGCCTGACCTCTGTGATCTGGTGTGCCTTCCTCAGCAGTTTTACATTGCGCCAACGGTTGTCGCGCTGACACCTCTGCTCCTCACGCGCCGCCTATCAGACATTTGCATCTTCCAAAAACGAGGCCCGGCAACCTGCTATGAAAAATAGAAGTATACTACATAGCTAAAGATGCTCCCATTCGGATTCAAGCTTTCAGTCTGCATCCTTGCCGCCACCTCCTCCGCCTTCGCCCAGAGCGCGCCCGCCTCCCTCGCCTTCGATGTCGCCTCCGTCCGGCCCAGCAAGCAAGACTCTCCTCAGCACACCAACGTTCCCCTCGACTCCGGCAACGTTTACGGCACCATCAGCGGCGACGACGCCCGTACTGCTGCGGGAGGCTACCTCATCGCAACCCATCAGTCGCTTTGGCGCTACATCTCTTTCGCCTACAAGCTATCCGGCACGCAGGAACTTTCCCTGCGCTTCAACATGTTCTCTGGCGCACCCAAGTCCGGCGCGCCTTTCTGGGTTACCGGCTCTTTCACCGCCCCGCCGGAGTACTTCGACATTTCAGCGCGCGCTCCAGCCGACACTTCGATCGACCAAATGCGCCTGATGATGCAGGCTTTGCTCGTCGACCGCTTCCATTTGGTTACCCACTACATCTCAGCCGATGCTCCTGTCTTTGCCCTGGTCCTCGCCAAGCCCGGCGTCACCGGCCCTCATCTTCAGCCGCATCCTTCATCGGACGCCTGCACCGCTCCCGTGTCCGGCCAATCGTCAACACCAGCACCGGCTGCTATCGGGAATCTTCCGCCAGTCTGCGGTGTCATCGCGCACGTTGCATCCTCCACCCCGGGCCAGCATTACGGAGGCCGTGCCGTTCCTCTCTCCCTCTTTGCCAGCTCTGTTCCGACCATGACCGGTCTCGCCGCTATGCCGCGCCCCGTCGTCGATCAAACAGGACTCTCCGGACTCTACGACTTCACCCTGACCTGGATGCACGATCCGAGCGGGGATGAAGCCATACCCGACAACACCGCAAACTTCCACGACGCACTGAAGATCCAGCTAGGCCTGGAACTCAAACCCTCGCATGCGCCCTTAAAATTCCTTATCGTCGACCACGTCGAGCGGCCTTCGGAGAACTAGAATCACCACGGTTCGCCGTTACCGAACGGCCAATCCTCACGATCGACGAAGACCAGACTGATGAAGACATCTTCACGCCGCACGCTGAGCCGGCTCAGTGCGAGCGTTTAATCCTTCTCATCGCTTGGCGCCTCCGAGCAACTACACGTTCAGGGAACAAGGCTCCTTCTTTTGCGTCCATGGCTATCCACTTTTGTTCCCCTGCGCTTTGCCCTGCCCTCCTGTAGTCTGACGCCACAAGTCCCGCCATTCAGGAGCACGCTTGAGACGTCTGTGCCTGTTTGTTTTCTCATTTGGAGTTGCATCCGTCACCTTATTCGCATCGGCCGCCGAAGCGCAGGTTTCGGCTTACGTGATGGTCGGGCCGAGCCGTTATGGATTCTTCTATCCTGGCGGCTCCTACTACAAAGACGACACCACGAGTTTCGGTGGAGGAGCTTTTTACAACTTTCCGATACACAGCCGTCTGACAGCGGGAGTTGACGGCCGCGTGCTTTATGGCCCCGCCTCCTACGGTGGCACGACAGCTGATGCTGCCCTCCGCATCGGCTTTGTTCCCACGCATAATCGCCTGCGGCCTTATTTCGAGATTGGCGGTGGGGTGGTCAGTTCGGTCAGCAACCCTGGGTTCGCTCCACAGCGCATCACAAATGGGGCGGCCGAGTTTCTCGGCGGCCTCGACATCCGCCTCACCGATTCTGTTGACCTACGAGCAGTCGAATGGGGTGCGGCCGCGGGCGCGTCTGGCAACAACACAACCACTGGCGTAGGTTTTCTCGATGCCGGATTCGTCTACCACTTCCGCCCCGCCCCAACAGCCGCCGATCCGAAACACTAGCAAGGCCGGCAAGTTGAAAGAGAAATAACAAGGCTCCCTGCACACCCACCAATGCCCCGGGTGCCCCATTCAAGCCCTCTTTTGGCTTGAGTGGGCAAGTATGCCCGCTGTGGAGGAATCTGCAGTTCCAGCCCTAATCTGAAAAAGTGTCACGTTGAAAGGCTTGCCCACTCAAGCCAAAAGAAGGTTTGAATGGGGCACCCGCCGGTGCGCCTATTTCTTCTTAAGCACGGCGCTGCTGTTTTCATCGGATGTAATCACGCCCATCAGCTTGCTCACGTCTGCGGACTTCTCTGGCGAAAGATCGAGCTCCCTCACCACATACTCGCGAGAGTAATGCAACACATTTCCATTCGCCTTTACATCGCTCTTGTATCTGGCGAAACCAACATCGAGATCCACAGGGGAGGGCATATCGTCGACCACATAGTCCGCCGGCAACGCCACGTCAATACTGTCGCGCCAGGTGCCGGTCTCTCCCAGGTCGATGGGATACATACGCGGCTTGTCATTGTAGGGTCGTGCATTGCGGCCCACAACACGAGGACGAAGCAACACCAGATCTCCGGTCGATTGGCCATACCCATTTGCAGTAAGCGAGTACTCGAGCACGACACTTTTGCTCATCTCGCCCGCATTCTGCACGCTATTGGCGTCCACGGTAAAGTTGGAGAAATCTCGCTGCAGCCGCCGCTCGAGGTCCTCATGCTGTTGCTTCTCGCCCTCTTCGTTGTAGAGCCGCCGATAGCGCCGGGCTGCTTCGCCGGAGCGCGTCTCAGTCACTGTTCCTTTAAGCGTGCCGTCTGCGTTCAGCGCGAACGAGGCAGTACGGGTCAGGGTGTCAGCATCGGGCGAGAGCATGGGCAACTGGATCACCTGGCTGTCGTTCCCGGCCACTAGAATCCCGTAGCCGCCCTGCAAATGAAAGCCCAGGAGCCCAATGGGGGTGTACGTATCGGTAGGGTCGAAGATCAGATAGCGCTTGCCGCTGCGCGCAGTCACCACAGCGCGCAGATCAGGGTCACTGTAACCCGCCGGCATCTCGATGGCAGCGATGGCATGATTGCCTTCAATGGAAGGCAGCGCCGGATCGATGAAGCCGCGATGCGTGTCCACCAGCACCCAGGTCGCACGCACGCCCACAGCGTTCAGCATGGCGATTAATAGCGTCGCTTTGTCTTTGCAGTCACCATAGCGATACTTGAACACATCGGCAGCCGGATGGGGTTGCAACCCGCCAATGCCGATTTCGATCCCCACGTAGCGAATCTCTCGCTGCATAAAACCGGCAACACCCTGCACTTTCGTTTTGAAGTCCACCGCACCCCCCACTTCGCGGGACTTGGCGGCGATCTCCTGCGGGGCCTCCGTGCGATTGGAAGCGAGCGTGTCGTACCAGTTGCCAATCTCTGTCCAGCGCTGATCGCCTGTGGGCAGAGTTGTTGCCGAATAGTGGACCACCATCCGCGCAGCCAGGGCAGCGGGCGAAGGCGCCATGGGCACGTCGGTCAAATCGATGCCAGGAATATCGGTCAACTCCCAACGCCAATGGTTAGGCGCGACTTCGCCGCCCGCAACCGGCGCATGATGCAGCCACGCCTCATAGTGTTTCCAGTTGGGCGGCAGATCAACCTCAAGAATCAAGCGAGCTGCGGGAATGTCTCGCTGAAAGCTCCAGGTTTCCTCCTGCGCCCCGTACGTGGCGACATGGCGCTGCACCTCGTAAGCGATGATTCCACCCGGGTCCGCGCCCGGTGGCGTCACTGTCCTGGCGCGAAGATCATCGTAAAGGATGCCCCACTCCCCGAGCGCCTCATCGTGTACCTCCTGATCCTTGACGATGAACTGGTGACCGTCGGGGCCGATGCTCCAGGCATGAAAGGAGTCAAGCTTTTCATCTTTGGAGTAGGGCGCAACAATTTCCGCGTACGAGCGCCCTCGCGGACGCAGAATCTTGAGCACCCGCCGTTCCCGTTCTGTCGCCCGGCCGTCGGCCCCCACCGTGACCAGCCTGTCATCGAGCAGCACCACCGCTCCGGTGGTTGATGGATAGGAGGGAAGCTTCGTCGCCGCAGCCTGCACGATCCAGTCAGGAAAAGCATTCGCAGCGAGAACCTGATGCGGCAGCGCAGCAGCTAGGGGAAGCAGGAAGAGAGCAAGCTTATAGCCTGGGAAACGCTTCATTGCGCCTTGCTCGCGTCTCCCGCTTACGGACGCCGCCTGGGTGATCTGCAGCACCGCCGGCTCCTTATCCTTGGCATTGATCTTTTGGTAGAAGTCCTTCAACTGCGGATATTCCTCTGCCCGGTATATCGCGTTACCCATAACAAATATGCGCAGGCTTTTCAGTTGGCCGGGGTCGCGGGTAAATTTAGCGCGGTAATAGGCGTTTTGCGGAAACGTCACCTCTGCATCCTTCGGCAAGCTCTCGATGTCAAAGGTGGCGGGAAGCTTGACCGTGAGCGTGTCCTGCGTAGCTAAGGGATAGTCAAGATCGATCGGCATCGTCCTCTTATCCAGGACGAAGAGCGGATGGCTCGTCGCCTCGAAAAAGGTAGCGGGCACGAAAACGCGCTTTGCTGTTGATGTCCCCATGGATCCGGTGACTTTGAGGACACACATGAATGTCTTGTCCCACTCGGTCAGTGCGAGAAAGTATTGGACCTTCACCTCGAGGCCAGGTGGCACATCGCGTTGCACCATCTGTTCAAATTGCTCCTTGAGGGTGTCCTCATCATTGCTCAGGGCAAACTCGCGCCAACGCAGAGCGCGATTGCCGGTCATACTCACGCGGATGTTGCCGGTTACCTTGCCATCGGGACCCAGCTCGATATATACATTCCGGATCTGGCTCGTTGACTGGTAACCGGGAACAGGTGTAGAGAACAGCGCAGTACCTTTGTCGGTCTGTCGAATGCCCTGGGTCACCGTGTGCTTCCAATGAAGTGCGCCAAACTCGGCATAACGTTCGCCCGGATCGAAAAACTGATCCTTGCCATCCACTTGCACGATGGCCACGTCGTCGTCCAGTTGACGCATATCAAGGTAGTCATCCAGAAAAAGATTACGGTCACGGTTGGTGACGACGCCTACGTATGCCTTCAATCCCGCGGCGCGGGCCAACCCCACAAATAGCCGCGTCAGCTCATCCCGGTTGCCTCGCTTCTGTTCCCATACATCCACGGCCGTCTTGACTTTAATACCCTGTGCCTTGTCTTCCGCCTCGCTGTGCTCGCGGGTAAAGCTCGTATTTTCGAGCTTCATGACGGCAGCATAAATCTTTTGCAACTTTTGTGTGGGTGTGTCCGTCGCGGTGACGATCTGGTTTGCTATGCCGGTGAGCTTGCCCGCGTCGATGAACCTGTCCACGTTCTTCGACCAGTATCTGCCTTCGTTGGTCCAATAGTCCTGCGCACTCCTCGCAATGGTGTAGTAGAAGAGCGCGCGGAAGGCATAGTTGTGCATCGGCGGCTTGAACTCCTCGTCGGGAGTCGCCGGAATCTTCTCAACGTCGATGGTGTAGAACTTGCCCGCGGGCGAGTAGACGACGGACTGACCCGGGGGAAGATAAGCGGCGTAGGCGACGCTGCTCTGCATCACTCCGCCGTGGCCATCTTCCAGCATGCGGTCGCCGGGTACGAATTGAAAGTGCGCTTTGCGTACGTAGAGAGGACCTTGTAAATACCAGCGGGGCGAGACGACCACGTTGCTTTCGTAGCTGAGCACGTACCGGTACTCGAGAATGCTACCGACCTGAACATCGGGTAGCGTAAATACGGTGGCTTTGTACTTCTCTTTTCCGCCCCTTTCCAGCAGTTTTTGATAGGGTTTGCCGGTGAATGGGATCACTGTGCCATCGCTGTGGATGGTGCGGCCTTCTACCCCAAAGACCCTGAATTGTGTTCCCTCGTAGGAAATCTCCTGGTCAGCGTAGTCCTTGCCCTTGTCCGTAAGCACCTTGAGACGAACATACGTGATGTGAACGTGCAGCTTGTCATCGGCCCGTTCGTCGCGCAACAAATAGATAGCCGCCGCACCGGGAGCAGCCGGCTCGGCCGTCATCTGCAACTCTTCGGGGGTCGGTTTCGTCCAGGTATCCGCAAGCGCGTTGGCGGCGGACAAGAACAGGAGCGAACTAAGGACCGTGGGCAGTAAAAGGCGCAAGCTTACCAGCACAGAAAAACCCTCCGGCACGAACCTGCTAGGGAGGTAGATTATGTTTCGTTCCCCTCTTGTACGATGAGCCGGGGGTTATTGACAAGAACATTCTTTGACTATGCCGGTTCCCCGGTAATCTTGCCGTACTTATGCATCAATGGATCGCCGTATAACTAAGCGCTTTGAGATACAAAACAGCCATATTTATCAAGCTCTCCCCATCGGTAACGACACCGGGTGGCCCATTCAAGCCTTCTTTTGGCTTGAGTGGGTAATACTTTCAATCTCAACGAGAGATAAATCGTCGAAGGAGAACGCCTCGGGCTTATAACGGGCCCCCCGGCATAGTGGCAAGAAGAATGGATGGCCCAGCCCATGTAATCTGGGGCGATGATCAAAGTCGGCTACTAGGCTCTCGAATGGATGGATGGGACTGTTACCGCAGGGTTGCGTGCTGCAGTCTTACAACCCTAAGGTAACTGGTCCAACCTTGTTTTAATAAAATCCGCGAAAAGTCATTTGCTTTTCCATTCGCGTTAAGGCACACTTAGCACGAAAAAGTAAGCAAATATGTCAGTGTGGGCTCCTTCTTATGTTTCGCTTCGCCTGGTTGAGGAATCATCGCCGGTACGCCTGTCTTTTTGCCTTTTTCCTAACCCTCAGCATCTTTGGGAGCAGAGCCAACGCCCAGGCTCAGCCAGCCATTTTTGCCATCCCTAGGCAAATCGCTCTTCCTAACGGCGCCATCCCACAATTTATCGGGGACTTTAACGGCGACAGCATCCCCGACCTCGCCTATAACTCTGGATCGGGAACGTTAAGTATCCTGCTGGATTTCGCCGGCAGCTCGCCGACAACCGTGAGCACCACGGTTTGTTCAGGGGCGGTCTTCGCGGACATAAATAACGATAAGAAGCTGGATGCAGTTTCTAACTGCAATGGCTACATCACCGTCCAATTGGGCAATGGCGACGGCACGTTTCAGGTCCGCGGCCTACTATGCGGTAAATTCTGGCACCCCACTCCTGGTCGATTTAAATGGCGACGGGTATCTCGATATAGCTGCAACGCTGGCAGGCAACTCAGGCCGCCCCGCAGGTAGCCGTTTTGCTGAACAAAGGCAGTAGCGGACCGGGCGTATTCGGGCCTGCGCAACAATATGCACTCCCCAAGGGACCAGCGGCAGCCGGCGGGTACTTTAGCGGCTGTTCGCCGGAGACTTTAACGGAGACGGCAAGCAGGACCTGCTCACCACCGTGCTCTTACTTCGGCACGCCATGACAACCCCCTGCTCTATCCAACGGCGGCTGACATCGACATTTTATTTGGCAACGGAGACGGAACACTCCGTCAAGCAACCGTCCAGTCCGGGCCAGCCTACGCCAGCTTCACCGTGGGAGACTTCAATGGAGATGGGTGACAGATGTTGCCGAGTTGCTGACCTCGGCCTCCAACACCGTCTATCACCTCAGTGCAGATTCTCCTCGGCGCGACCAGCGGGACCTTCACACAGGGCCCTCGCCTGCCTATCGCCGCAACCTTCGAAACAGCGCAAGGGGGCGCCGGTCCCATGGCAGCCGTTTCCCTTTCTGACCATGGCCCGCTTGATTTGGTGGTCGATACCGGGGTGCTGAATGTTTTCCAGGGCGACGGCAAGGCCAACTTCACGCCCACCGGCAGCTACGGGTCAACGGGAAGTCCGCTCCTGCTTGCCGACGTGAATGGCGATGGAAAACAGGACCTGATTGGCGCCGGCACGAACACGACTTTATATTTTCCCCGGAAACAGCGACGGGACATTTCAGGCCGCGCCCGCCGCGCCTTTCTACGGCCCAACTGCCGACGTAAACAGTGACGGCATCGCCGACATCCTATTTTTCCCTTCGCAGACAATCAGTCGGGGCCAGGAAACTTCTTTGTCACGGCGACTCGGCAGGGGAGATGGCACCTATTCGATTCTCGACCAAACCACAACGCTTCCCTCCGCCACCAACTATCTCTTGGTGACGGGAGACTTCAACGGTGATGGAAAAATCGACACTATCGCCATTCAGCCTGGCAGCGCGGGTCACAATGCCACTTGCGGTCCACCAGATGCCCAACTGTCCTCTTACCTCGGTTCCGGCGACGGGCGATTCGTGGCGAAAGGAACAGCGCTCGCTTTGGGAGTGGGGAGCGTCCAGTGGCCGGGAATAGCAGGTGATTTCAATTCAGATGGCAAACTCGATCTCATCCTTCCCTACGGTTGCGGCCAGAACGATCTTGTGTTTGTGCCCGGCAACGGGGATGGAACATTTGGTGCTCCTGTGCATTCTCCCCGGCTACCAGACCGCAGCGTACCCCGGCCTGGTAGCCGGTGACCTGAACCACGATAAGAAGCTGGATTTCATTTGGGGCAATGCAGTCTTTCTCGGAAATGGGGACGGAACATTTAAGCAGATCCCGCTCAATCCTGCGTCTCCCTCTGCTTCGGTGATTGCTCTCGCCGACCTCAATGGGGACGGCATTCTCGACGCCGTGTATAGTCCCGGAACGTCGATCTATGCCGGCAATGGAGACGGGACTTTCCAGACGACGCCCTTTTACACCATACCCGTGTCCTGCGGGGCCAACTCATGTACCACCGTCAGTTCCTTTGCCCTCGGCGACGTCAATGGAGATGGCAATCCCGATCTGCTTCTTGTCGAGAGCTCGGCCTCTACCTCCTTTTTTCCCTCTCTTGTGCTTTACCTGGGAGATGGACACGGCAACTTTACCCAGGACCCAAATTACTATTTTGTGGGCACACTCGAATTACGACGCTACCATCGGCGATGGCGCCGGTTCGACTGAACAACCAGGCTCCGCCTCTCGCGGGCGATAACCGGCTCGATCTCTCCATGACGATAAGTTCTAACAGCAACTATTTCTATACGGTCTCGTTGCTGAACCAGACCAATCCAACGCCCGTGAAACCGGCTCCGATCACCAGTACCACTGCGTTGCAAGCCTCGCCGGCTACCGCTACTCCTAATACCTCGATTACCTTGACGGCATCTGTGCTTGGAACCAATCCCACCGGTTCGGTGTCGTTTAGCGCGAACGGAAACAGCTTGGGAACCGAAGCCCTGGCAAACGGAACCGCAACTCTGCAAACATCCTTTGCCAATGCCGGTAGCTACACGGTCACGGCAACCTACTCAGGAGACAGTGACAATACCGCCAGTACTTCGGCAGCGACCGCTGTCACCATCACGCCGTCGGCCAGCTCGACCACGCTACAGGCCCCGAGCGGCGGCAATGTGAATGGACAGATAACATTGAAAGCAACCGTGAGCGGAGATAGTCCTACCGGCTCGGTTTCTTTCACCGCCGGCACTACCAGCCTGGGCACGGCAACCCTCAGCAATGGAGTCGCTACGCTGCAGACCTCCTTTGCCGCTGCGGGCAGCTACTCAGTGACCGCGACTTACCAGGGAGACCCGAACAACGCAACTAGTACCTCCAGCGCCGCTACCATTGTGATCGTGGCGCCGGACTTCACCATTTCCGCAACGCCTGCGTCTGGAACCATCACCCCGGGCCAGACTGCTACCTTCATGTTCACCGTAAGCCCGGTCGGCGGTTACACAGGCACGGTTAGCTTTTCTTGTGGCACACTGCCCAGTCAGGCAGCGTGTTCCTTCTCGCCATCCAGCGTGACCCCATCGGGCGGTTCACCGGCCTCGACCACGATGACGCTCACCACTCAAAGTTCTTCGGCAACGCTGAATCCTGACCAGCGCTCCCGGCCACCGTGGTTCCCTGCCGGCGGACTTGCCCTGGCCGGAGTCCTCGGTCTGGCCTTCGCTCCCAGGAAGATGGTGCGCTTGAACCAGAAATTACGTGGCCTCTGTTGGGTGTTGTTGCTGGCCTCCCTATCCTTAATGGCATCGGGCTGCGGAGGCGGAGGCAACAACTCCCCCTCCAACCCCGGAACCCCGGCAGGCTCCTACACGGTTTCCGTGACCGCCTCCAGCAGTGCTGCTGGCCCACAACACCTGATGAGCATCACACTGGTTGTCCAGTAATCAAGGTCAGCGGAGCTAACCGGCCCAGCGACACAACGCCGTCATGCGGTTACCGCATAACCCAGCAGCGAAAAACAACATGAAAAGCATATGCCGGAGTTAGGGGACAGCGGGACTTAGATTCAGAATTACATTCGTTGCTTCTGGACGGGTGCCCCATGTTCGCCTGAGCGTACATGGGCCAAAAACGGGTTCTTCCAATGTTTTCACTCCATGTGCAGACACTCTTGCTCTCGCCCGTAGTCTCTATGCTATCGAACAAAAGCATTCGGAGGGGCTTCGCCCCGTCATCTTCAGCCCATGTACGCTCAGGCAAACATGGGGCACCCGTCCAGGGAAAAGGGCTTCGTTCTTAGCTAGACCTCGACCCTCATCCTGCCCGGTCCCTACGGCACGGATGATGCCGCGCCATTCGGCAGAAGTTGTTTTCCCAATCGACCGTGTCATCTCGCCGGCGGACGCGATTGCGAAACTCACAGGTCTGACGTCTCTTGACCTACAATCAATGGGCTGTCACCGCATTCATCGAGAGGGTAAGCACGGCATGCAATTCATTATTGGCGTCATTCTTTTCGTGGTGGTCATCGGAGCGCTCGACGCAGGTTTGCCCTGGCCACGTTGTGGATCAACGGGCGCCCGGCAATGATCGCAGGACACTTTGGTTTTGCCGCTTTGGCCAAGTCACGCGAACCGCGGGTCCCGCTTTGGAGCCTGATGTTGGCAACAGTGTGGCTCGATATTATCTTCGTGCCATTGTTCGTGATGAAACTCGAAACCCTGGAGCCCGTTCCCGGCCTCCGCGGTGGGTACGGCCAAAACATCATCCATGCGGATTACACCCATTCCCTGCTTGGCGCATTAGTACTTTCCTTGATTTTCGGTCTCGCCTTCGGTGTGCGTTGGGGTAGGCGCTGCGCGCTCGTGCTGGCGTTCGTCGCTTTCTCCCATTGGCTGCTTGATCTGGTCACCCACCGTCATGACATGCCCGTGTTGCCCGGGAATATTGGCCATCTTCCCAGATTTGGATTCGGTCTATGGCAGTTCAGAACAGGCTCGATATTGACGGAACTTCTACTGGTGATTCTGGGTGCGTGGTTCTACTGGCGGGCAGCAGCCGTTGTCACTGCTTCGGCCCAAAAAGGCCGCACCAGGGCGATGATCACGGCGTCACTCATCTTTGTATTTGGCGTGGCGGTGCTTGCCCTGGACGTTACCGGATGAATCTCTCAGTGAGTGTCTGCACCTTTTGCTTTGTAGACAACCTTACCGCCCACCAAAGTCAGGACCGACACGGTCTTCGGCAACTCCGGCGCGGGCACGGTGAAAATATCCTGCGATAAGACGGCGATATCCGCCAACTTGCCTGGCTCGATCGAGCCTTTTTCTTTTTCCTGAAATTCGGCGTACGCCGAGGTGAGGGTGTATGCGGTGACGGCTTGCTCCCGCGTGATCGCTTCCGATGGATGATTGCCGGGATGGGTCGCGAACATGATGTCGAGGTAAGGATTGGTTGGCGCATCCGAGCCGAGGGCTAACGGAATGCCCGCGTCCAGAAGTGACTTCAAAGGCTGAGCCTTCTCAAACGCCACCACTCCCGGCGGTACGATTGGCGCGAAATGGACAGGATTCTGTACAACGATGATGCCATCCTGCTTGACTCGCGCAAACTGGTCAGGAAATATTCCGTCGCCGTGCTCGAAGCGCAGACGGCGTCCTTCCCATACTCCCTTTCCCCCGGTGTCCTCGATGGTCTTCAGGATTGTTTCCGCCGCAAGATTGCCCGAGACATGAAGCAGTAACTGATCGTTATTGCTGATGGACTCCTGCAGCATCGCCCGATATTCCTCCCTGGGAAACTCGAGGGGCAGGCCGGTAAAGAGAACATCAAAGGGCGGCTTCGCCGGAATGTTCCATTCTCCTCGCGGGGTGAAAGTACCTTCCACACCGACGCCATCCGCCAGCCATTTCGTTCCGCTCACCGTGATCAGGCTGGATGGATGGGCGGGTATGCCTTTGCCTTCTTTCTTATCGCGACCGGCCGGAGTGGTTCCCGGCATGCGCACCACACGTACGCGAATCGGCGTCGGAATCATTTCCAACAAGGAGACGGCGCGGGACGGCGCCATGGTGATAGAAAGCTCCTGGATCGAGGTGACGCCGTATTTGGCCTCCTCCTCCAGTTGATGCCGAAGTTGCACGATCGCCGCGCTCTCTGGCACATGCTCGGCGGCTGCCCGCTCCATGTTCATCACGGCGTATTCGCGCAGGGTGCCGGTGAGCCGGCCCTTCGCATCGCGCTCGAACCGGCCGCCCATCGGGTCACGCTGGTTCTCGGGAATGTCGTAGAAGTGGAGGCCGGCCGTGTTCAATATCACGCCATGGCCCGTGAATGTCGCCAGCGACACCGGATTGTGCGGTGCAATCTGGTCCAGCGTATCCCGGTTGATCGACGGATCTGAGAACACCTTCATGCCGATGGTCGCCGCGATCAGGCTATGGGGAGGGTTCTTCGCAATCGCGGCCACAATGCCATCCTTGACCTGGTCCCATGACGGGTCCATGGCATGCAGGTCAACGTCGACCTCGGGTGGCCCGAGGTCGAAGTGATGATGAGCGTCGTTGATCCCCGGAATGGCCGTGGCGCCATGCAAGTCAATCGCATTCGTTTTCGCGCCAGCCATCGCCTTTATGGTCTTGGTGTCGCCGGTCGCGACTATGCGGTCGCCGCGAATAGCCAGAGCCTCCACGTAGGGATGCGCCATGACACTGGTAAAGATCTTGCCGTTATAGAGGATGAGATCCGGATCCGCTCGCTGCGCAAGCGCGGAAGTCCATAGAGAGACCATTCCAAAGCATAGAAATATCGTTCTCATCGTTAGCTCCAAACGGGATAGGAGTTCGCCAAGCTATTCTCTGGTCGTTCGAGCAATTCTACTGGAGCCTTTCTGGGGTCACAGACCAGCGATGCGCTCCGACACGTCTGTAAATTTAAAAACTTTGCCAGCTTGCGCGAGGTAGGCCGGGTGCCCCACATCTCGCTCGTTTTTCGCGAGATGTGGGAGACCACAGTCCTAAATCTCAAACCTTCAGTCCCTATCCGAGGCCTTCGGTCGCAGACCCATCGCCTGGCCTCACGTGGCTACTTTGTGGGGCGCGAACCTGCAATCAGGATATTGACCAGGCGGCGCGCGCTTCGTTCCCACCCGGGTATCGCTGTGGTGTGGAAGACGCCGACCAGCGCACGGACAAAGTCGTCCGGGTTGGTGTCGGCGCGCAATTCACCGCTGGCGATCGCACGCTTGACCGCCGTGGTGAAGGCAGTATGAATCAGACTGCGCGAGCCTTCAATCAGCCGCATCGAGCCGCCCGCTACCGTCTCCATAGCAGGAATGATGAGACTTTTGCTCTCGACGTGGTCGATGAACAGGAGCATCCAGGCGCGAAGCGCTTCCAACGGAGGCATGTTGGCAGCGAAGCGCTTCTCGGCTGCCGCCAGTTTTTCGACTTCGCTGCGATAGACGGCTTCGATGAGGGCGTCGCGCGTCGGAAAGTGGCGATACAGGGTAGCGTTGCCGATCCCGGATCGGCGTGCGATGTCGTCGAGGCTAGCGGCGGCTCCGTCGCGGGTAAATACGTCCTTGGCTACCTCAAGGATGCGCTCGCGGTTGCGTTGCGCATCGGCGCGGGGTTTGCGGGCAGGCGGCGCGAGCTTCTTTTTCGGCATGCGACCAGTCGACGTAAAGTTTTTGCAACCGGGGAGCGTCCCCGGTTATCTCTATAACCGGGGATTGACCCCGTTTTATAAGACAGTAGCTCGGATGTCAACCTTGCCGCAGCCTCCACAGCCTGCGGCAATAACAGAAGGAGTGAGGATGCGAGTATTCGTAACGGGAGCAACGGGGTTCATTGGGACGGAGCTGGTGAAGGAATTGATCGAGGCGGGACACCAGGTACGTGGGCTTACGCGCAGCGATGCCGGGGTGGAACAGTTAAAGGCCGTGGGCGCCGAGGTGCTTCGTGGCGACCTTACCGACCTCAATAGCCTGCGCGGCGGGGCGGCGGGGATGGATGCGGTCGTTCACCTGGCATTCAACCATGACTTTTCGAAGTTCGCTCAGAACGCGGCGGACGAGATTAGCGCAATTGAAGCGCTGGGATCGGCGCTGAAACCGGGCAAGCTATTCGTGGTGACCTCTGGGGTTGGATTGACGAGCGGCGAGCCGGGCCAGTTGCGCACGGAGAAGGATGCCCCGGCGAATTCGCCGGCCATTCCGCGCAGACCTGAGCAGACAGCGCAGGCTTTCGCGGAGAAAGGCGTCCATGTAGCGATTGTGCGGCTGCCACAGGTGCATGACACGCGCAAACAGGGCCTGGTGCCATGGTTCACGCAGACGGCGCGCGAGAAAGGTGTGTCGGTCTATGTTGGTGACGGAATGAACCGCTGGGCTGCGGCGCCGCTCAAAGACGTGGCGCATCTGTACCGGCTGGCGGTCGAGAAAACGGGGCCTGGCGTGACGGTCTACAACGCAGTGCAGGAAGAAGGTGTGCCGGCTAAGGAGATCGCGGAGACGATCGGCAAGGGGCTAAAGGTACCTGTGGTTTCGATTACGCCGGAAAAGGCTGGCGAGCACTTTGGGTGGCTTGCGCACTTCGCGACACTGGATATGCCGGCAACCAGCGAGTGGACACGCAAGACGCTGGGGTGGGAGCCGACTGGGCCCGGGTTAATTGAAGATCTGACCAATATGAAGTATTCCTGATAGCCCTGCCAATGCCAGTATAAGACCGCGATGGTTACAAGATCAGCCCTGGGATTCTCCCGGCGCCTCTCTTGTGCGTGGCTGTGCCAGAAGACGCTATGAGGTCAGCCACGCCGCGGTGATTCAATACCTTTGAGGATGAAGTCGATCCCGGCAAGAAAATCCTTTCGGTCGTCGTGGGCACGCACCTGTCCGGCAATGCTGCGCGTAAACGGATACTCCTGCGGATCGAGCTGAGACCACATCGCGGCCACCGCGTCCAGGAAGTCGGATCTCTCGAGACCCTGCGTCCGAGCGAGCTGGCCGTTAGCCGCGTTCTGCCCAGCGACGCCAAGAATGTAGCTCAGCAACGCAGACACCGCTGCCCACAGTGTGTTGCCGGTCGCGCCAAGAGCGCGAACCTGCTGGCCGAGCGGTTCGAGAATGCGCACCATGGGTGACTGTCCAGGGGCACTGGTGAGCGCCGAGCCAATCCATGGATGGGCATCCAAAGCGTCGAACAGGCCGAGCGCGAGGGCGCGAATGGTTGCCTTCGGCTTCGTGCCAACCATGATTCCCTCCATGGTGCGAGCGACGATCGCGTCGCAGGCCGCCGTGAGCAGATCACTCTTGTTGGCGATGTGCCCATAGATAGCACCAGGACCGGTCGCGAGCCGCTCGGACAGGGCGCGGAATGTCAGACCGTTTTCGCCGCTGGCGTCCAGGATCTCGATCGCGACTTCTATGATGCGATCGCGTGAGAGCGATTCTTCCCTCCGCTGCGTCTTACGCGCTTTCTTGACCATGCTCTATCTTGACACAAATGGAACGACATTCCATAATCGTGGAATGTCGTTCCATTCCACACCTGCGGAGCATGCGGCATCAAAGTGAGATCCCCAGTTAAGCACGACGCCATCATTTCCGGCGCAGGCCCCGTCGGCCTATTCCTCGCTTGTGAACTGGCGTTGGCCAAGTGTTCCGTCCTGATACTGGAAAAGGCGGAGAATCCGAACTCGCCATGGAAGCAGCTCCCTTTCGGGATACGAGGACTTTCGGCGCCTACGATTGAAGCGCTTTATCGTCGTGGGCTGCTCAATGAATTTGAGCTGCACAAACGCCGTGAAGAACCCTCACAAAACGACCAACTCCTGCACAAGGGCCGCGGCGCCAGGGAGGACACTTCGCCGGCATTCCATTTCTTGATGGCAACATTGACACCTCACAATGGCGCTATCGCCTGCCAAGCTCGCCCCAGACCAATCTGTTGTCTGAAATGGAAGAGATTGAATCTGTGCTGACTCGCCGCGCAGAAGCCCTGGGTGTCGAGATCAAGCGTGGATTTGCCGTGACGGACTTTCAGCAAACCGCGGATGGGGTAACGGTTCAGTCCGGTGACCAATCGTTTGAAGCCAAATGGCTCATAGGTTGCGATGGAAGCCGTAGCCTTGTGCGCAAGGCCGGCGGTTTCGAATTCGCCGGCACCGAGCCGGAATTTACCGGCTACTCTGCTCAGGTCGACTTTGTCGACCCGGAGAAGCTAAGCCCGGGCCGCACCCCGACACCAAGCAGGCATGTACTTCCAGTCGCAGCCGGGTTATCTCGTGATGGTGGAGTTCGATGGCGGCGCCGCTCATGGTGGAGAGCCACTCACGCTGGAACAGGTTCAGCAGGTGCTGCGCCGCGTCTCGAACACTGACGTCACCATCAGCACATTGCAAGCCGCAACTACCTGGACCGATCGAGCACGGCAGGCCGTAACTTACCGCAACGGAAGAGTGCTCCTCGCCGGCGATGCCGCGCACATTCATTCGCCGTTGGGAGGCCAGGGGTTGAATCTTGGACTCGGCGACGCTATGAACCTCGGTTGGAAACTTGCCGCAACGATACAAGAAAGAGCGCCGGAAGGCTTGTTGGACAGTTATCAAACGGAACGATACCCACTTGGAGCACAGGTTCTCGATTGGTCACGAGCCCAGGTGGCCGTCATGAGACCGGGCCAAGCTGCCCGCGCGCTGAATGCGATCATCCGCGACCTTATGGATACACCGGATGGCGCGACCTATATGGCGGCGAGAGTGTGGGGCATCTTCACCCACTATGATCTCGGCGGCAGTCACCCTCTCACGGGCCACAGCGTTCCCAACTTCGAGTTTGAAGACGGTGCGAGGATTGGCGAGTTTCTACACGATGGCCAGGGGATACTGCTTGATTTTGAAAACAACTTCTCCCTTGCAAGTTTGGCCAGCGAATACGGCGAGCGAATGAAGTATGTTTCGGGCCGGGCGAAAGACCAGCTAGGTTTGAGCACTATGCTGATACGTCCTGATGGGATTGTCGCCTGGGCTTCAGACAACGACCCGGATTGTAGCGAGCTCCGCAAGGCTGCCGCTCGCTGGAACATTCCAGAGGCTAAGGAACCAGGATGAAAACTCCAGTGACCATTATCGGCGCCGGCCTCGGCGGCCTTACCCTTGCACGCGTGCTACACGTTCACGGTATTGCAGCGACGGTCTACGAAGCGGAAGCCTCCGCGAACGCGCGCGCACAGGGAGGCATGCTCGATATCCACGAAAACAACGGCCAGCGCGCCCTCAAGGCGGCAGGGCTCTTCCAGGAGTTTCTCGAGATCATCCATCCGGGTGGTCAGGCAACGCGGGTACTCGACCAGCATGGCAATGTTCTTTTTGACGATCCCGACGACGGCACAGGCGGCCGGCCTGAGGCACCCCGAGGAGAGCTTCGCCGCATTCTCCTGGACTCATTACCTGCCGGCACGGTCCGCTGGGGACACAAACTCACAGCAGTATCATCGCTCGGCAGCGGGCGGCACATGTTGACCTTTGCTAACGGGTTAACGGTGACGACGGACCTTCTCGTAGGCGCCGACGGCGCATGGTCGATAGTTCGTCCCCTTCTTTCCCGGGCGAAGCCGGCCTATGTGGGCACGTCATTCATCGAGACCTACTTGTTCGACAGCGACACGCGTCACCAGCCAAGCGCGGCAGCAGTAGGCGGAGGCGCACTGTTCGCGGTAGCGCCGGGAAAGGGTATCCTCGCGCACCGCGAGCCCGATGGTGCCTTGCACACCTACGTGGAGATGAACAAGCCAAGGGATTGGATGGACAACATTGACTTCTCCGACCCGAAGACTGCCCTTGCCCACGTCGCTAAAGAGTTCGACGGGTGGGCCCCGGAGCTGACGGCGCTCATCACCGACGGAGACACTGAACCTGTGCCCCGTCTTATCCATGCGCTTCCGGTCGGGCACAGCTGGGACCGCGTCCCTGGTGTGACACTCCTGGGCGATGCGGCGCACCTGATGGTCCCATCAGGGGAGGGAGCCAATCTTGCCATGTACGACGGCGCCGAGTTGGCAAAGGCCATCGCCACCAACCCCGAGGATATGGAAGCCGCGCTCCTCGCGTATGAGAAAGACCTCTTCCCCCGCAGCGCGGCAGAGGCGGCAGAGGCGGAACGCATCGTCAAGGTGTGTCTCGGCCCCAACGCCCCCCAAAGCCTGCTGGACTTCTTCACCAACCACCTGCCGGCGAAATAATCGACCTGCTCTCGACGCTCGCTGCGTGTAGTTGAAAGACCTGCCCATTCAATTTACTGGCTTTATCCATTACGCGCGCTCAACCTCGTGACCACACGGAACCTCCAGATCTTCCCACTTTGACACTGTTCGCCCGAAACAGGAGATGCCGAGAGCAGTTTCTCCCGATATTGAACCTGTTGGAGGGCAACTCGCTCGATGAACGCATCCAGCCGCTCGACGCGCGCACTTTGCGGTTTCGCATATCTCCTATTCGCGGTGTCGGCCAGCCCAGGGCTTGCCCAGAGCACAACCATCAGCGGCACGGTATACATGCCGAACGGGACGGTGCCGCTACCCAACACTTTGGTCTACGTGACCAATGGTTCAGTGACGTTGCCGGCCTCGGGGGCTAACTGCACTTCGTCGTCAGTAACAGCCGCGGAAGGTTGCATTACACAGGCAACCGTGACGCCTACAGTCGTTACTTCCGGCACGGGCGTCTACGCCTACACCACGACGGCTGTCGACGGCACCTTTACGCTGGGCGGTGTGCCCGAAGGCAGTTCCTACACGCTGGTGATTCAATCCGGCAAGTGGCTCAACGAGTTCACCGAGCCCGCCTCGGGCACACTTTCCGGTCCTATCTCCAGCCTGCATCTGAACATGCCCACGACGCACTCGGCCACCGCCAACATCCCGCTGATCGCCATCCAGACTGGGAGCGCCGATGCGCTGGAGTGCGTGTTTCGTGATATCGGCGTGGCATCGACGGAATTTACAGATGACTCGGTGAGCAGCGGCCCCTCGTACGGCGGGCGCATCCACCTTTATCGAGGCAACGGCGCCCAGATAAGCTCGAATACACCCGCTTCCTCGACGTTACAGACCCAGGCCAAACTGAACGGCTATGACATGGTGATGTTCCCCTGCGAGGGTGGCGGAAGCACAGGCGCGAGTTCCACGACAGTTCCCTACCTGATCAATTACACCAGCCTGGGCGGGCGGCTATTTGCCACGCACAACAGCGACGCGTGGCTCGACGCGACCTACACCGGAACCAACGGCTACTACTTTTATAGCGCCGGAGGCTCGTCGCCGATGACCTGGGGGAGCGCGACCAATTCGGTCACGCCCGACCCCGGCTACGGCCTTATCAACACCAGCTTCAGCGACGGCAACACGCTCGCTTCGTGGCTCTACGAGAACGGCTACTCTTACGGGGCCACCGGTAATAGCACCGGTACCGAGAATGAAGTCGAAATCAGCACGCTTCGCTTCAACGTGGATACGATCAACGCGCCGGCTCAATCCTGGCTTACCTTCCCGGGGCAATCAGGCCAGAGCTACAACGTTGCCTATAACGGCGGCAGCCCGATCATGCAGTTCAGCTTCAACACCCCATGGGGCGCGAGTGCGGCCAACCAGTACGGTCGCGTGCTCTACAACGAGTATCACGTAGAAAACGTCTCGGAAACGGGCAGCCCCACCTTTCCCGCCGAGTGCCCTACCTTGAGCGGCGCCAGCCAGGTTCCGCAGGAGAAGATGCTGGAGTTTGCCATCTTCGATCTGTCCGCCGCGGTAATACCGGTCGTTTTGCCCACGGCATCGATTGCCATCACCACCAATCCCAGCAATTCCATCTTCAACGAAGGCGACACGACCGACACCATTACGGTGGACGTGACCAACACCAGCTCGACGATCGCACTGCCTAACAACCTCACGCTTACCGTGACGCTTCCAGCCGGATTGACGGCGACCGCCATGACGGACTCGAGTAGCGGAAACTGGGTCTGCACGGCCGGCACGCTTATCTGCACCAATGCCACCGGCATCGCGGCCAATGGCGACGACGCTGCCACCATCACGGTTACCGTATCGGGCACCGCTGCCGGCGGCAGCGCGTCTATTCCGGGATCGGTGTCCGCCACTGTTTCCAGTCCGAATTTCTCATCGAACGTGACCGGTCCGCTCACCATCACCATGGACCGTCACGCGGCTGTTACCTGGGCCACACCGGCGCCTATCCCGCTAGGTACTGCGCTCAGCAGCACGCAGCTCGATGCGGTGGGTAACGCCGCGGGAACCTACGTCTACACCTTGAGCTCCACCTCCGGAACAGTCGTCACCAGCGGCACGGTGCTTCCGGCTGGTTCCAACACGCTCTGGGTCACGTTCACCCCATCCGACCAGGTCTCGTATCCGGGAACAGCCACGGCCAGCGTCACGTTGACGGTCAATTCGACGGCTGCTACAGCAAGCAACCCGCCTCCGGTCAACTTTGGCAGCGAGCCGGTGGCCAGTTCCATCAGCCAGAACGTAACGTTTACTTTCACCGGCGCCGGTTCGATCGGCACGCCGCTGGTGGTTACCCAGGGAGCCACTGGACTGGATTTCACCGACGCCGGAACCGGTACCTGCGACACCAACGGGATCAGCTACGCCTACAGCATCGGAAACACCTGTACGGTAGCGGTAAACTTCACGCCGCTTCATCCCGGGACGCGCTATGGCGCTGTCCTGTTGGAAGACGCCTCGGGCAACGTGCTGGCCACTGCATATTTGACCGGCACGGGAACCGGAGCACAAATTTTGTTTCCTCCCGGTATGCAGACCATGCTTACGCCGGACCTGTACACCTACTGGCCTGAGGCCCTGGCGGTTGACTCTCAGTCCAATCTCTTCTTCGTGGATGGCAACTCGAACAACTACGCCGGTGCCGTCATCGAGTTTCCCTGGCTGGGAAGCTCCTACGGCGCCGCGCAATCACCTACCAGCCTTTACCTTCCCGGCGCTTCCACCTACTCGTCAGGAGCTATGGCCGAGGACGGGGCAGGCAACCTTTATGTCAGCATCAATAATTACGTCACCACTACGGGCACCATCCTCAAGTTTCCCTGGAATGGAACCGGCTATGGCTCCTCGATCTCGCTGGGTTCCGGCCTGATCTTCCCCACGGGAATTGCCGTGGACGGAACCGGAAACATATTCGTTTCCGATAGCAGCGTACCGCTGATCGCCGAATTGCCCTGGACCGGGTCGTCGACAAACTACGGATACGGTTCGCAAGTCACACTGGCTGACTCCACCGCGCTCGGCAATAGCGTGCTCCCCCAGGGAATTGCGGTAGACAATGCGCAGAATATTTTCTTTCTCGCAGCAACTTCAGGCACCACAGCCGAACTGATGAAGATTCCCTTCGTCAGCGGGAGCTACAGCCCATCGTTCGTCACCATCGACAGCACGTTGTTTTCCCCCTACGGCATCGCCATCGATACGAACGGCAATCTCTATGTGGCCGATACCGACGGGGCGGGAACCTCTACTCCAATTTACGAGTACTTGCGAAGCGGCGGAACTTATGCCGCGCGCACGCAACTGTTTACCACCCCTCACGGCGGTGGAGCGCCTATGACGCTCGATGGAGCCGGCAATCTCTATTTGGATTGGAATAGCGGAGATGGCGGCGGCGCCATTTATAAACAGAATCGCAATGTGCTGCCCTCGGTCATATTCCCGACGGCAACGGCGCAAGCCACAGCGGATACGACAGACAATCCCTTGTCATTTACGGTGCTGAACTACGGCAATTCCAATCTGAGCATCGCTTCGGAGGCGATTGCCAATGGCAGCGCCAGCTTCGCCTTCGATGCAGCGACATCCTGCGCCCATAGTGGGAGCGGGACCCTCGCCGCAAATACGTCCTGCTCCTATGCTCTGGACTTTACGCCGGCATCGTCAGGCTCGATTCCAGGATCGGTATTGTTGACCGATAACAACCTCAATGTCGCGGCCGCGACCCAATCCATCTCCCTCAGCGGAACCGGAACCGGTTCTCTATCCTTCACCCAGCCCGCAACTACCACGCTGGCAGCGGGCACGGTCGGCGCGGCATACACCACAGTTACGTTTCAAGCCACAGGCGGAACCTCGCCCTATCACTACGCCATCAGCGGGGGAGCTCTTCCCGCGGGTATGTCGCTAAGCGCCGCGGGCCTGCTCACGGGCACGCCCACCGCGGGCGGCACTTTCTCCTTTACCGTGCTCGTCACCGACGCGGAATCGGTCACTGGCTCGCAGACCTACTCGCTCACGATCCATCCACCCACCATCACCGTCTCGCCCGCGACCGCGACTCTGCCTGCAGCCGTTCCAGGCAGTCCGTACTCACAGACCTTCACCGCCTCCGGGGGAATCGGCCCCTATACCTACACGTTGATCGGCGCCCTGCCCGCCGGCCTGTCGCTGAGCGAAGCGGGCATTCTGTCGGGAACTCCCACCGCCCCAGGGGGCCCTTACACCTTCACCGTGACCGCAACCGACAGCAGCACTGGAACAGGCCCTTACAGCGGCGTCAGCACGACTTACTCACTCGCTGCCGGCAAGATCACAGCGACGGTCACACTGGGCAACCTGATCCAGGTTTACACCGGTGCTCCGCGCTCCGCCACGGCAACCACCGTACCATCCGGGCTGACCGTGACTTTTACCTATAACGGGAGCGCGACCGCGCCTAGTGCCGGGGGAAGCTATACAGTCGTGGCTACCATCAGCGACGCCAACTACACCGGCTCTGCTACCGGGACCATGACGATCCAGCCGCTGACGCCGGCGATCCGTTTGTCTTCCGGATCCAACCCGTCTATCGCGCAGACCGGCGTAACCTTCACCGCCAGCGTGAGCTCGACCGTAGGCACCCCGACCGGCGCCGTAAGCTTCCTCGATGGCACAACCCCCCTGGGCCAGGGGGCACTCTCCGCAGGCGTGGCTACGCTGACAACATCGACTCTGACCGATGGCTCCCACTCGATCAGCGCCGTATACAACGGTGACAGAAATTTCGTCGCCGCTACCAGCGCCGCATTGTCGCAGTCGGTCGTTGATTTCAGCTTGACGCCGGGTTCAGGTAGTGGCGGGGGGCCGGGCAGCGGATCCGGCAGCGTGACTACGCAAACCGCGGCTCCCGGAGGGGCGGCTGTCTATCCGCTGAACATCATACCCAGCACCGGCGTCCTCTTCCCCTCCCCGATTTTGTTGACGGTTTCTGGCACGCCGCCGGGCGCGACCGCAGCGATAGCTCCTGCTTCCTGGACTCAGGTCACCGCGAGCACCTGGACGTTCCCGGCAAACACCCAGATCCCCGCCATGACGCTGACCATCCAGCTGCCCCCTGCTTCAGCCGGTCTGCAGAAAGACGGACCAGCCTCTCGGGTGATTCCGCCCATCTTGTGGGGAGTGCTCCTCTTGCCGTTTGCCTTCCGGCTGCGCAGAGCGGGCAAGCGGCTCCGTGGGTTCCTTTTCACCCTGGGGTTGACGGCCGCCGTCCTGGGGGCCCTCTCTGTCCTGAGTGGCTGTGTCAGCGGCAACGGCTTCTTCGGGCAAAAGCCATCCACCTATACGGTAACTGTGACTGCTACGTCCGGTTCGCTGCAACGCTCCACCAAAGTCACCCTCAACGTCGAGTAACAAGGAGAACTTGAGATGCGCAGTACGATTCGCAGAACGTTCCTCCTTGCGGCTGCTTGCTTGCTCGCCGGGCAGCCTGTTTGGGGACAACAGGATGATCCTGGAACCCACGCCATGCCCCGACTGGAGGTTGCTGTTCTGTACGACACGCTTCTGTCCAACGTGGTCCGTGCCGACAGGTTCTGGATGCAGGGTGGCGGCATCCAGATCGAAGGGCAATTCTGGCATGGCCTTGGAGCAGAGGCAGACGTCTCAGGCTTTCACGCGCAGGATGCCAACAACGCAGGAGTGGGGCTGGATATGGTCACCGCCACGTTCGGACCGCGCTATTTGTGGTCCCCGGCGGATCATCGCTGTTCCTTCTTCGGCCACGCCTTAGTGGGAGAAGCCAACGGCTTTAACAGCATCTTTCCCGGCGCGGCCTCGGCCTCCAGCAGCGCGAACAGTCTTGCACTGCAAATTGGAGGGGGTATGGATCTGGCGATCAGGCACCGTCTTTCTTTACGCGTTTTCGAGGCCGACTGGCTGCGCACCGCACTCCCCAATGCGGACACGAACGTGCAAAACAATGTTCGCCTGGCGGCCGGAGTCGTGGTCCGATTTCGATGAACGGCCGTCGGCTAATGCCGAAGCACCCGTCCCGCTAATGTCGGCGTCAACTTGCCCTTATCCACCGCGAGTTGCCCATTCACAAGAAGATACCGGACACCTGCCGCAAGAACAGCCGGATCCTGATACGTAGCGCGGTCGACAAACGTTTTAGGGTCGAAGACCAACACATCCGCGTAGTAGCCCGGCTTCAGTAGTCCCCGGTCTTTAAGGTGCAGCGTCGCCGCAGGCAGCGATGTGCTCGACCGCACCGCTGCCTCGAGCGAGAGCACATGCTTCTGGTAAACATACTCGTGGATTTTGCGGGGAAAGGTGCCGTATTTGCGCGGGTGTCCCTCGGAGCCGTCAGAGCAGGTCATCACCCATGGTTGCTTCATAAAGGCTTCGATATCGGCTTCCTTCATGTTGAACGACGCGACGTCGGAACCGCCGGCGCGAATGATCTGCAACGCGGCCTCTACGGGTGATACCTTGCGCTCCTGCGCGATCTGCGCAAGGTTCTTGCCGACGATGCTCTTATCCGGGGCGGAGGTCATCAGCAGACTCTGAGGTCCTCCGCGGCGGCGAAGGTTTTCGGTCATCTCTTTGATCAAGCGCTCATGCAGCGCCGGGTCGTCGATATTTTTGAGCAGATTCCCATTGGCCTCGACCCAGCGGGGAACGAGCGATGCCGTCACGCTGGTGCCCGAGGCATCGTAGGGGTACTGGCTGGCCACGGCTTTGATACCTTCTCTGCGGGCCGATTCGATCAAGGCGATCACCTCGCTGCTCTGGCCCCAGACGTCCGCTCCCAGAGCCTTGATGTGCGAGATCATCACCGGGATGTTGGCCTCTCTGCCGATGCGCAGGGTTTCGCGCACCGAGTTCATCAGGCCGATGTTGTAAGTGCTCTCATCGCGCATGTGGGTGTCATAGATGCCGCCGTGCTGTGCGGCCACCCGGGCCAGCGCGATCACCTCTTCCGTCGAGGAGTAGCTCCCGGGCGCGTAGTAGAGCCCGGTGGAAAGGCCGATCGCGCCCTCGTTCATGGCGGCGCCTACGAGAGCCTTCATCTTCGCAATCTGCTCGGGCGTGGGTTTGGCATCGGACATTCCGAGCACCTGGCGGCGCACCGTGCCTTGTCCGATGAAGAGCGCCGCATTGGTGCCGATGCCCTGCCTGGTCCACCTGGCGAGCGTCTCGCCGATATGCTCCGGACTGTCGCCATCGTTGCCGGTAGCGACGGTGGTCACGCCCTGCATCAGGTAAGGCGCGTTCTGGCTGCGCTTGGGATCGGTAAGGTCATCGGCAGTGTGGCTATGCGGATCGATGAACCCCGGCGTGATGACCAGCGCAGTGGCGTCGATGACCCGTTTGGCCTTCCTCCCTGCGCTCGGTCCAACGAACACGATGCGATCGCCAGTGATGCCGACGTCCGTCCGGACGGGAAGTGAACCGGAGCCATCCACCACCGTGCCGTTGCGAAGGATCACATCGAGATCCTGTGCGTGCGCGAAAGGAGCCAGCAAGAGTGCCGTACTAATGAGGGTTCGCAGAAATGTCATGAATCGCGATTCTTTCCTTTGTCCCAACAGGATAGACGGAGCCGCCACCGTCTCCCTAGAGTGCCTCGATTCAAATCTAATGCCAAGGTCTTTCAACTCCTTAGAACCGTTAAAGGCCGGGTAACAGCTATGATTTGTCCGGGAGGCAGGATGACAAAAGATGCCGATGTGCTGGTAAGAGAGCTGGCGGACGGTCGTACTGATCTTGTATTTGAGCTGATCAACGCAGGCGTCGAAGCAGAGAAAGTGGATGAGGGTGGGGTTTCGCTCCTGCGCTGGTGCGCCTATTACGGAGATGTCAGCGCCATCAAGTTCCTGCTTTCCAAGGGCGCCCAGCTGTCTTCTCTCGGAGCGAATCTCGACCTGAACGGTGCATGCTTTCATGGCCATTGGCGGCTATGCAAGTTCCTTATCGAACAAGGGGCTGATGCCAATGCTGCGGATGGCCAGAATGGCGAAACACCACTTCATAGCGCACTGTGCACTACGGATCGTGTCCAGCACGACATGGTTCTTCGAGTACTTCTCTCTCGCGGAGCCAACCCCAATGTGGTCACCAGAAATGGCGAAGAAACCGGAGGGTTTATGCGCGATGCGAGAACCAAGGGCGAAACGCCGCTCCATCGCGCAGCCGCATTCGGAAATGAGGCCACGATCGAGCTGCTTCTAAAATACGGGGCCAAAGTGGACTCCCGGGATGCTTATGGAGACTCGCCGCTCAGTTGGGCCAGTTGGCATCTGCGATCTGATTCCATCCTGCGACTGCTTTGCTTCAGCAACTTTAAAATCCGTCCCGGACGGCAATCCATGCGAGCTTACCTGGTGGGAAGCCCGTGGGATCAAGAAACACCCTAAGAAGGGCACGACGGCCTTAATAGCTGAGTCACTTGCGATCTCCCCTGAGACCCTCGACTTGGATCCAATGCCGAGGGTGGCCCATTCAAGCCTTCTTTTGGCTTGAGTGGGCAAAGTCTTTCAACTCCCAGGGAGCTGGCACCCTCCCTTTTGTCATCCTGAGCGAAGCGCTTCGCAGCCTCGTCGCGTTTACACTCGCTTGAGCGCGGAGTCGAAGGTGGCCTTAATTCGCCGATGCTGCCTCAAGCTTTTCCACCACCTCATGCGCACAATCCATCCCGAGTGGGTATTGCAGAAGAAGGTCTGTTTACCGGGCTGCGGTGCTTGAAAAGCTCTTCGCCTGCATTAGTAAACCATGGATCGCCGAGGTCCTTCGACTCCGCGCCATAAACCCTCTGTTGAGATAGCTCTGCGAAGCGCTTCGCTCAGGATGACGGGTTTGTGGGGGATGGATAGAGAGTGCTTGCTGCGTGTAAAAGCGGGGCAGCCGAACGGCGCACCGCAGGTTCTCCGTCTGTAAAGCGTGGCGCGATTGTTCTCTCAAGATGAGCAAGATGCTCAAGGTGCTCAAGGTGCTCAAGTAATTAATTGAGCATCTTGCCTCCCTCGCCGGATGGTACTCATCCTGCGGAGGGGAAACGTCCGTCACCAGCCGCCAGGTTCTCCGTCTTTGGAGCCGCTGCCAGGTGGGTGCGGAAAAAAAAGTGTGCGCCATAAGCGCCTTATGCGCCATAAGCCCCTTTTTTGTACTTAAAAGGAAGGGGAGAACTGCTTTTCGCTCCATGCAGAATAAGGCCCGGCCGCTTGCCGGACAGTTTGTGGTGTTAGTTGTCAAAGATCTGCTAAGAGGACGCCTGGGCGCCCTCCTGCTTACCCCAAACCGTTGCTCACCGTGCGGCCCTGCGGCGCGGTAGGCGGCTGGCGGATGCGATCTGCACGACGATATAGATCCTGATTGCGAGCATTTAGTGTCGCGGGGGTTCAAATATGTTTTGGGCATGGCAGTGCGAGAGAGAGCGTCATCCCGAGGGAGCTGCGGTGCGCTCTTCGGCCGGCTTGTCGCGCAGTTCCTACGAAGCGTTGGTCAGAGTAAGCGGGTCACGGCGAGGCACGCGATCGATTTATTCATTCTTGAGCGAAGCGATGGGATCCAGGGCAGCGGCCCGCCGCGCAGGCAGATAGCTTGCCCCCAGTGCAACCGCCGCCAGGAGCGAAGCGGCTATCGCCAGGATCACTGGGTCACGCGGCTTCAACCCGAACAACAACGCGCTGGCCGCGCTGCCGGCAGCGAGGGATAAGCCCGCGCCCACAGCCAGACCCGCCACGAGCAGCATGGCTGCTTTTCGCAGGATCATCGCCGTCACCTCCCTGCGCCCCGCACCCAGCGCCATGCGGATGCCGATCTCGCTGGTGCGCTCCGCCACGGTGTAGGACATTACCCCGTACAGGCCGATCATCGACAGCACGACCGCGAGCGCACCGAAAAATCCCGAGAGCGTCGCCAGCAACCGCTCCGCCTGCAGCGATTGCCGGATCTGGTCCTGCAGCCCTTCGAAGTCGAAGCTGATTCCTGAGCTCACCGACCGCATCTCGCGCCGGATCGCAGCCGCAACCGTCTCCGTAGGCAACTTCGAACGAACCAACACCCGCATCACATTCTCCGCGTCTTTCTCCTGCGTGATGTCAAGGTACGCAATGGCTGCGGCCGGCCGCCGGATCCGGTTGTATTTCGTGTCCTTCACCACACCGACAATCTCGTTCACTTCTTCCGGGCTGGTCGGAGTCGCCTCCCGCCGAAACCGCATTCCGATTGGATTTGCACCCAGTCCCAGCAGGCGCGCGAACGCTGCGTTGACGATTGCCACACGCGGCGACTGGGTTGTGTCTCCCGGGTTGAAGTCACGTCCGGCCAGCATGGAAATGCGCAGGGTCTTGAAATACTCCGGACTGATTGAGCTGAAATGTGAGCTTTGCCGCTGCGCGCTCTCGTGGCCGTCTCTCCACACAGCATTGCTCCAGCCATCGCCGGCGAGGGGAACGATATTCGTAACAGCTGCCGCATCCACGCCGGGAATGGCTCGTATCCTTTCGAGCATCTCGCGCTGGAAGGCTGCGCGTTTGTCCGCGGGAACCTGCATGTGCGCAAAGTCCAGACCGGCGATCACCACACCCTTTGCCTCAAATCCCGGATCATCCGTGAGCAAATTCCGCAAGCTTCCGGTGAACAAGAGGGCAGCGAACAGCAGCACCAGCGAGAGCGCCACCTGTGACACCACCAGCGCGCCGCGGAACCCCAACCGCCCGCGGGTCGCCGTCATGGCTGGTCCGCCCACCTTCATCGCAGCGCCAGGTGCGGTGCGCGCTGCACGCAGGGCCGGCGCCAGCCCAAACAGCACACACGTCAGCAGCGATATCGCCAGCAGAAATGCGAACAACCGCCAATCCTGTTTGAAGTCCAGAGAGACGGTGTCGTTTGCGGTATTCAGAAACGCGACCAGGCCGCGGCTCATCGTGCGTGCCAGCACTGCGCCGGCCAGCGCGCCGGCCAGTGATAGCAGCAGGCTCTCCGACAAAACCTGGCGGATCAATCTCCCGCGCCCCGCGCCGATGGCCAGCCGCACTGCCATCTCCCGCTCGCGCGCGCTGGTTCGCGCCAGCATCAGGCTGGCCAGGTTGGCGCAGGTGATCAGCAACACCAGGCCGGAGATTCCCAGCAAAATCCGCAGAGGATCGGAATAGGTATCACGCAGCATCGAGACACCGGCCGCCAACGGTGCGGCTGTCAGCTTCATCGCGAGATAGTCTTTTACGCTCTCGACCGGATAATCGGGCCGCAGCGTAGCTGCAAAAATCGCGGGCGAAACCGCGCGAAGGTGCGCCGCGGTTCGTTCGATGGACCACGAAGGATCACGCCTTGCGATCACCGAGAGCCACCACTGTGTACTCGAATCCAGCCTGTTTCCTTTTTCCAGGAATGGCTGGGAGCACACCGGGACTGCTACATCGAAGTTCCGCCCTACTTCCACGCCGAAGAAGTTTGCCGGGGTCACGCCGATCACCTCAACCGGCTTGTCGTTGAGCATCAATTTCCGGCCCAGTACCGAGCCGCCGCCGTACTCCTGCTGCCAGAAGCCATAGCTGATCACCGCGCCGGGCAACCCGCATCCGTTACGGTCGTCCTGCATGGTAAACAGGCGCCCCTGGATCGGCTTGACCCCAAGCAGGGGGAAGAAACCGCCGCTCACCCACAGCCCCTTGGCGAAGCGCGCGTCGCCGCCCGAGTCGCGGCTGAAGCCGGTATCACTCCATGCGGCAATCTGCGAGAAGCCCGCGTGCTCCTCGCGCAGCTTCTCCCAAATCGGGTTCGTGATCACCGGATATCCGCTGGAAACATTTCCGCGCGCTTTATCCAGATCGACCACCCGCACTTCCGCCAGTTCCTGCGGATTCTGGACCGGCAGCGACTGCAACAGCACGGCATCCAGGAGTTGGAAGATCGCGGTATTCGCGCCGATGCCCAGCGCCAGCGTGGCAATGGCCGCCATGCTGAACGCCGGAGACTTGATCAGCCGCCGCAGCGCATATTTGAAGTCCTGCAACGTGCGCTCCAGCCACTCCCAGCCCCACGTCCCACGCGTGACGTCTTTTACCAGCAGCACATTGCCGAACTCCCTGGCTGCCGCCGCTCGAGCCTCTGCCGGACTCTCGCCACGCTCCACGCGGTCACGCACAGCCATGCGCAGGTGGGCCTCGATCTCGTCATCGAGGTCGCGCTTACGCCGTGCAAAGAGGCGCCATCCACTCACGGTTCACTCCTCTCCATTTCGCCGTTCATAATCGCGCCGATTGCCTCAACCATCTGCCGCCAGCGGCCGTGATCAGTCGCAAGTTGCTTTTTCCCGGCCGCGCTTTTCCGGAGCCGCGCTCATAGATGTAGGCACTCTACCCCCATAGGGAGTAGCTTGTCTACATCCCAATATGGAAGAGAAGTTCAGACGAGGCAATCTCGTGAGATTTGCGGCTGCCTGAATTGAGAAGCGGCCGGCGTAGTAGAATGAACATTCTACTGGCTCGAACGCGGCGAAAAAATGACTGGCAAGCGCGATAAACGGGAAGCGATCTTGAAGGCGATGCTCGATCTGGTGGCTGAGCGCGGCTTTCATAATGCTCCCATGTCTGTCCTCGCCAAGCGATCCGGGGCGAGTCCAGGCGTCATCTATCACTACTTTCCCAGTAAAGATGTCCTTATCCATGCTGTTTATGAGCGCGTGGCCTCGATCAAACACGAGGTCTTCTTCGAAGGGGTTTCCGCAGGCGACTCCCCTCGCGAGGCGCTTTTACGTGTTTGGCTTAACGCCTATCGCTTCTATCGCAGTCATCGGAAGGAAACACGTTTTCTCGATCAGTATCTGAGCTCCTCGTACTGCAGCACCGAACCGGCAGGCGAGCTCGCGCGTCCCGAGGACGCTCGGATACTCAAATGGCTACAGCCGAAAAAGAAGGGTGGACTCCTCAAGGACCTTCCCCCCGAGGCGATTGACAGTCTCACCCTCGGCCTGGCCGCCAGCCTGGCAAAAGCGCCCAAGGCGTTTTCGCCAGCCACGCTGCAAAACATTGCCGAGACGGTGTGGAACGCCATTGCCGATGAATAGGTGGGATTCCGGGAATTTTTATGCATCTTCTAGAACGAACGTTCGCTCTAACACGTGAAACCCGTTGCGCGGGAAGGATTCAAGCAAGCAACAGAACCGGCGGAGACGAAAATGAGCAAAGTTCTTGTGACAGGCGGATCAGGCTTTATCGGCAGCCATTCCATTCTGCAGCTTCTCGCAGCGGGCCACCAGGTACGCACCACGGTACGGAGCCTGAAGCGCGAAGGCGATGTACGCGCTATGCTGAAAAACGGCGGCGCTGATCCGGGCAATCAGCTTTCGTTTGTGGCCGCCGATCTCGTAAATGACGCAGGCTGGGCAGAGGCGGTAGCCGGTTGCGAGTATGTGCTGCACGTCGCGTCGCCTCTTCCGCCCGCAATCCCGAAGAACGAGGACGAGTTGATCGTGCCTGCACGGGATGGGGCCTTGCGCGTGTTGCGAGCAGCGCGCGATGCCGGGGTGAAGCGGGTTGTGCTCACCTCCTCGTTTGCAGCCATAGGCTATGGCTACAAACCGCAGAGCGCGCCCTTCAACGAAACCAACTGGACCCACCTGAACGGCGACGATGTCGCGCCCTATACCAAATCGAAGACGCTGGCAGAGCGCGCAGCGTGGGATTTTATGGGCAAAGAAGGCGGCCGACTGGAATTGTCCGTGGTCAACCCCGTGGGAGTGTTTGGGCCCGTGCTGGGGCCCGATTATTCGGCCTCGATCCTGATTGTGCAGCGCCTGATGGACGGCGCTCTGCCCGGCAGCCCAAAACTCTCTTTTGGAGTGGTCGATGTGCGGGACGTAGTCGACCTGCACTTACGGGCCATGATTCATCCGGCGGCCAAGGGTGAAAGATTCCTCGCGGTCGCCGGGGAGTTTCTCTGGATGCGCGAGATCGCCCGGATCCTGAAAGACCGCATGGGCGCGGATGGCCGCCGGGTGCCCACGCGAGAACTGCCGACCTGGATGGTGCGCCTGGCTTCGTTACGCGATCCAGCGATCAAGCTCATTCTGCCTGAACTCGGCAAACGCAAAAGCGCTACCAACGATAAGGCGCAGCGGATGCTCGGCTGGGCACCGCGGTCGAACGAAGAGGCCATTACCGCGACCGCCGAGAGCCTGGTACGGCTTGCACTCTTGAAGGACAGCCCGAAGCGCGCCTCCTGAACGCATGAGGAGGCGGCAGAGACTCACCCACCGCAACCATCTCCGCCGCCGAGATTCCGCACCTAGTTCGGCCTTACATCCTGATGCGGGCAGTCGAGCGAGAACGTTGGTATCTCAATATCAAACCGCTCGCCTCGATCGGTTTCCATCTCGTAGCTTCCGCCCATCATCCCCGACGGCGTGTTGAGGGGCGCACCGCTGGTGTAGGAGTAACTCTGGCCGGGCTTGAGCACTGGTTCCTCCCCGACAACGCCAGGCCCCTTCACCTCGGTGTATTCGCCCCGGGCATTCGTGATCATCCAGTGCCGGCTCCGCAGTTGAACCGTTTCCCGGCCCTGGTTCTCGATGGTCACTCGATAGGCCCATAAATAATGCGCGCTCTCTGGCGAGGAATTGGCCTCGAGGTAGGTGGGTTCAACGCTCACCATGATTCCTCGTGTGATTGCCGTATACGGTGTTCGATTTGCCATACAGCAAGGTTAGTGCAAAGCCGCGGCCTGAGCGAGAAATCTTCCTCTCGTCGGAACGCACCGCCTCGCCGATCAACATGCAGACTTTATCGAGGCGCTGACCTCATCCCAGACCACTGGGCTTTTCCTGAAATATGACTCGTTTGCCAGGTGGCAGCCGAGCGCCGCATGGTGGCCGAAGATCGCATCCTGCAGCACCGGTTTCCGTGATCGGACCGACTCGAAGAACGTCCAAAGATGTGGCCGCAGGTCGTCGTAATCATCCCCGCTGTAGGTTTGGGTTTCGAGCGTGGGCTCCCTGCCAGGAACTGGGTCATGTTCCTCATGCCACTGCTTGATGTAAGCACTCCTGAGGCGGCTGGGATATGAGCTGGTGTAGTAGCTGGGGCGAAGGTCGACGCCCGGCTGGGGATGTAGCTAACGCTGGTCCCGCGGAGTTCGATGATCCCCTTCGAGCCCATGAAGCGTGTGACCTCGGCAGACTCTGTGCCCAACGATAAGCGCATGTAAACCGGAACCCCGGCGTATTCAAAGAGGACTGCCTGGATATCGGGCATATCCCGGCCATCCTTCCAGCGGTAAATGCCGCCAAACGTCGATACCCGCTTGGGAACTTCATTGATGCCCAGCACGAATTGCATACCGCTGATGAGATGGACGAGCAAATCCCCAGCCACGCCCGTGCCATACTCTCGCCAGCACCGCCAACGGGCAAATACGTTTGGGTCGAGCGGCCTTTTCGGGGTCGTTCCCAGCCACGTATCCCAATCCAGGTTGGCAAGAGACAAATCCGGGGGTGGAGGATATTCCCAAGCTCCGGTGGGACTATTTCTTCCCAGAGACGCTTCGACCAGGCTCAAGTCCCCGATGGCGCCCTGGTGGTAAAGCTCCCTGGCCTTCGCACATAGGACGGAACTCGTGCGCTGGGCTCCGACCTGCACGATCCGATTGGTCTTTTTTGCCGCTGCCACCATGGCGACGCCATCGGCCGGGTTGTGAGACATGGGCTTTTCGCAATAGACGTCTTTACCCGCGGCGAGGGCATCGACCACCACTTGCTTATGCCAGAAATCGGGCACCGCCACGATGACGGCGTCAATTTCCTTGTCTTCCAGCAACTCCTGGTAGCGGCGCGTCGTCTTGATGGGCTTCCCGACGATTTCAGTCGCCAGCTCATGACGGCCGTCATAGAGATCAGCGGCGGCTACGCATTCGACGCCGGGTAGCGCAACTGCCGTGGTCAGCAGGCCGGAACCCTCCATCCCCACACCGACCATCGCGAACCGAATGCGATCGCTGGGCGCCGTCATCTGCGCGGCAGACACGAACGGCCCAGACTCCAGAAAAGTTGAGCCGGCAACGAACGAAGCTCCGGCAACCCCAGCAGACGTTTGTAGAAAGTCGCGCCGTGAAAGAAACGTTTTGGCCATCGGTGGATTCCCCCTGTTCACCTCAAAAGACGAATCTTACACTGGGGTTTGCGTGGATGCAGGCTCATAGAGGGCCCTTAAGCGATACTGGTTATATGACGACCCGCGGTATTGCAATCTTCGATCTCGACGGTACGCTTACGGACTCGAAGCCAGGCATTCTCGGATGCCTCACCAATGCTCTCGATGCACATGGGATCGGCTGGACCGGACCTCTTGACTGGTTCATCGGGCCTCCCGCCGATCAGTCTCTGCGCCGGCTCATGCCAGACGCCGACGAGTCTCGCCGCACCGCTCTCCTCCACGACTACCGCTTGTGTTACGACGAAACCGGCTGGCGCGAGAACTCCGTCTATCCCGGCATCCCCGCGGTATTGCAAAGCCTCCAGGAGTCGGGGTGGCGACTTTTCGTCTGCACTTCCAAGCGTGAAGATTTCGCCCTGCGCATCCTCGAGATATTTGACCTGAGCCGTTATTTTCTTCGCGTATACGCAGACACGGTTGGATCGCTCCACCACAGCAAGACCGCCCTGCTCCGTCGCCTGCTCGAAGAGCAGTCCCTTGATCCCGCCGCCACGTTCATGGTGGGTGACCGCAACTTCGACATCGAAGCCGCCCGCGCAAACGGCGTCACCTCGATCGCCGTCACCTACGGCTACGGCACCTCTGAGGAACTCCAGCTGGCTCGCCCCGACCACCTCTGCCACGCAGTCGAAGATCTCCTTCCCATCTTCTCCGCGTTCGCCCCAGCTCCCCTCTAGTCAAGCGACAGACTATCTTCGCTCCGACCGCGAGGCGTCGGCACGATCTATCGAGGCCGTTATGAGTCCCGAAGGGACGGCTGAACTTCATAGCTGTCCAAATTAGATTTCGCGCTTGGTAGGGAGTTCAACACGAAACAGGCTGAGGGAAAAGCGTCTGTACGAAGGGCGCGGTTTAGCCGTGCCGTAAATAGTCCATCCAACGACGGCTTCAGCAGCTGAGGTACGCTTTTCGACTCGAGATAGGAAAGAGCTACCTCAGGCACTAAAGAACCTGCGTGAGAGCTTTTTTTGAAGGGTACGGGCTTCAGCCCCTGAGGGCATCTCTTTTACTGGTTTAAGCAGCCCTCCGCGGCTGAAGCCGATCCATCTTGACGATGAGATGTACGGCCTAAAGGCCGTACCCTTCGCAGGCAATTTCTCACTCAAACTCTAAAGGCCTCATCGGTTCGAGCGTTGTGTGGCACGCCTGAACCGGCGCCCTCCGTTCATCAACATAATCGAAAGCTTGTGGCCATTTACACCTGAGTCGATCGACTGGACCAACCTGATTCTGTTCGGCCAAGCTCTCTTCAAAACAATCAACAAGTTACATCGTAAAAATACCACGTGCTCCGCTAATTTCGACAGCTCTGGCTCACCTTAGCCTAGGGACGCAGTCCTGGATTAGGGTGGACCCTTTGACAAGTCCCGCAGCGACGACTGAAACGGCGGATCAAGACTTACTCCTGAACGCGGGCGACAACAACTTGCAGTCGTCGCTCGATTCGTCACCGAGACTGCACCCTGGGCTAAGGTCAGCCATTCCCGCGGGAGGCATGCCCAATGCGCGGGTTTTCAGATGCGTTGAGGCCCAACACCCGCCAAACCACGCCCGAGGTTCACGCCCCCGACTTGGGATCGCTTTCGTGAAATCCAGACTGAACTGTCGGCGTGGTCCCAGTGCGGTGCATCTTCAATTCGTCATTCAGAAATCCCAGACCGAGCATGTAGATGGAATGGGGCAGCGTACATTTCACGTTCGGGACGATAGGGGAGACAAGTTCGTAACGGATACCATTCTTGAAGCTCTGCTTGAGATTTTCATAGTCAAGCCGCCTGCACTTGATGGCGCAGATGATGTTTCCCGCCGGCAGGTGATCGACAATCAGTTCGTCCCCATACAGCGACCACATGATATCGGCCGCCTGCTGCACATCCACCGTGGGGCGCATATCGACGCAACCCAGCGTCGCATACCGGACAACGTTCTGGAGAAAGGTGCCCCCGCTGATCTCCTTCATGACCTGCTGCGAATCGATGACCTGGCGCATTTTGGTGTTGTAGGCTTTTTCCACGTACACCACATAGATCCAGGTCCACGGGAAATTCTGGATCGGGAACAGCGGTGCCACCGAAAATCGCGGGGTTACGCAAACTCCGGATTCCGGATCGGCATCGCCCGCCGCCCCCTCTTTCGGCCGATACACGGGTGTCGCGTCCGGGTCGCGTGTGTCGAAGCCCGGCGAAGTCAGAATAGGTTCCCTGCCGGCGTTCCGGTCGTACTCGTGTTTGTAAGATTCGCTGGGCGGTCGAAGATCGCCCCGGAAGCAGATACGGTTGACGCTCGTTTGGGGTCCCAGCGAAGTTCCAGTCATTGCAGGCGATGACAAGCGAACACCTCCCTAACCAGGAAGAAATACGCTGACATGATCCTGGCTCACTGTCAACGCTGATATTTATCAGCGAGGCCATCGCCCATAAAAACCTCACACCGTAAATGAATTGTGGCTTCCGTTGCTGATCCGCAACCCACAGGGAAGACGTTATAGAAAACTCTCTCAATGCCTGGATATCCCCCCCAAGGTTCTATTAGCAAGTAAATCATCCAAATCATTTCGCTTCAGCAACAGAGCCAATCAATCGCTCGGAGTTTTTGAGTTAGCGCCCTAGTCTCCACATCAGCGCACGTTCGCATAGAAAAAGGAGACTACTCAATGTTTAAGCATGCTACTCGCTCTCTCACGCTCGCCCTCACACTCGCGATGCTGACAATATCTTCCGCAAGAGTTTTTGCACCAGCTCCTTCGGTGACTGCAGCGGCCCCGACGGGAACCGATCCCGAACCTCAGGGAATAACCCATATCATCCTGAGTCTGCTCGGCCTGGCATAGAATAGCTGGCAGACCCGGCACCTAGGCCGCCCGGTTGGGGTATACGCTATGCACCTTAACCATACCGATTACCTGCTCTGGGCGGCCGGATTACTCGCTCATATTGTGTTGCTTGTTGTCATCTCCATGCGCCATCGCGCAAAGACGTTTCCCTTTTTCACGGCACTCATCGCGGCCAATATCGTCAAGACGGTTACGTTGTACCTGGTTGCTCTGCACGGCAGCAGATCTTCCTATCGCATCACTTACTCCTGTCTCACGGCAGTCGACCTGGTTTTACAGCTCTGTGTCGTCTACGAGGTTGCGTTACATGTCTTTCGTCCGACGGAACGTTGGGCGCCAGATGTAAGGAGAGGGTTTGTCATTGTGGTAGCCGCCAGTATTACGGTTGCCGCCGGCCTGACTACCCTGGCCCAGACTCCCTCCAGAACTTGGCTGGCAGCGATTCTGGTAAAAGGAAACTTCTTCTCCTCCGCCCTTATGAGTGAACTCTTTGCTGGAATGATCGTACTTTCTGTGACCGTGGGGCTCCCCTGGAAACCACACGCTGCAAGGATCGCACAAGGTCTCGGCTTTTACTCGCTCGTCACTCTGCTGACCGAAGCCGGACACAATGTCTTCGGAATGGAGCGCTCTTCAAGGATTTCCGGCGATCTAACCCTATTGCGGATCGTGACCTATTTGATCTGCGTCCTGTATTGGATCGTGATGCTCTGGCGCGATGCGCCTGCACCGCGAGAACTCCCAGCGCAAATGCGCGGCCAGCTTGTCGCATTTCAAAGAATTCTGGAATACGACCTCAGAAAGCTCCGAGCGTTGAAATGATGATCAGCGATCGTTCCCTCCACTTTGTCGTTATCCTCATAGCCGTCGCAGCAACGCTCGGCACCGCCGTGCTGTACTACTATCTACGTCACCGCCGGAGACGACATCTTCCGTATGGCAGCTGGGAGAGCTTGCTTTCCAGGATATCCACCATCAATCGCGACCATCTTGCACTCATCTCACAGAATCTCCTCAATGAGTCGGAGCCGGGGAGAGCAGATGATTTATCAGAGCTGAATGCCACGCAGATCTGGTCTTTGATCGGTGGACTCGAGGGTCTCGAGGCAATGGAACGCAACTGCGCCGTGTTGGTAGATTTAGCTTTCTATGTTCAGCAATGGTACCCGGAAGCATCGGTGGTCGCCGAACAACTGCGCTTGAATGCCAGAGAAGTCGCCTGGCACGTCAGCCGGCTCAAGGGAGCAGCCAAGACCGGCAAACTTGAGATATTCTTTGCCGACTACGCCCGGCCGGCGGTCACCACTTACTATTTAATGACCCAACGTGTGCTGGCGTTGTATGAGAGATACAACCTGCCCGGACTCGTCGATTTGCAGAGAGCTATTTAGCGACGCGCGACTCGATCCTGACCTGATCGAATTCAGGAAGACATCTCATCAAACCGGAAGGGCAGCCGGCGCAGGCGCTTTTGTGTGGCGGCAAAGATGGCGTTGGCGACGCTGGGCGCGATGAGGGCGAGCGGCGGCTCGCCGATGCCTCCGGGAGGACGTCCACTCTCCACCAGGTACGTCTCAAGCCGCGGGGCATCCGGCATCCGCAACAGTTCGTAACTGTTGAAGTTCTGCTGCTGAACCATGCCATCCTTAACCGTGATACGTTCCTTGAGGGCAGCGCTCAGGCCCATAAGGATGGCTCCCTCAATCTGCGCGCGGATGCCGTTGCTGTTGATCACTCGGCCAGGATCCACGGCAGTGATGACGCGGTCGACCCGTATGTTCCCATCTGTGACCGTTACCTCGGCGACCTGGGCAAGATAGGTCGTCTTGGAAAAGAACAAAGAGATGCCGCGGCCACGATTGGGGCTGAGGGGCTTCCCCCAGCCGGCCTTCTCCGTAGCCAGGTCGAGCATCTGGATCATGCGCACAGGATCGGCTTGCCTTCCGTCAAAGTTAGTCCTGGGCGGGACGGGGTGGACGGCGCCGTTCTGCAGCAGGCGGCGGCGATATAGGTACGGGTCTTGTCCGGCAAGATGAGCGAGTTCGTCGACAAAGCACTCGACCGAAAATACGTTGAAAGAGACTTCTACACCACGCCACGCTCCTCGTGTCGCGCCGCTGTCGACGGGCACATAGGAGAAGCGAAAATGCGGCGCCGGGTAGGGCTGGTCAACGGCGCCCCCAAGTTCATAGGCCTGTGCTTGCTTCGGGTCGTTCTGGCCGATGATGGTGGTATCGGTCATGCGATCGGTCCACGATACGAGATTCCCTTCCCCATCAATTCCGCCGCGGAGACGATGCATGCAGGCCGGGCGGTAGCGATCATGGGTGAAGTCGTCTTCACGCGTCCAGGCGAGTTGGACTGGCCGCTGAATGCGGCGAGCGATCTGCAACGCCTGGTGATCAAAAGGTGCGCCGAAGCGCCGGCCCAGGCCACCACCCATAAACGTAACGTGGACGGTTACATCGCGCTTGTCGATGCCCAGGATTTTGGCGGCATTCTCCCGGGTTCCTTCGCCAGTCTGGGTGGGAGACCATATCTCGCAACGGCCAGCCTCCAGGCGGACGGTGATATTCATAGGCTCCATCGTGGCGTGAGCGAGGAAGGGAAATTCGTAGACGCTCTCGATCCGCTTCGCGGCGGAAACGTTATCCGGGTTCACGTCCGTGTTGGTGGAGTTCCAGTACTCCTGTGCATAGAGGCCAGCGTGTAGTTGTGCGGTGAGGGACTCGGTCGACTCGTCGTGGTACTGTCCGGGTTTCCACTCGATGGTGAGCGCCTTGCGGCCCTGGATAGCGGCCCAGGTGTTGGTGGCGACGACGGCAATCTCGCGCGTGTTCTTGTTGGCCGACTTGGGATCGGTGGGGATTTCGAAAACATCGAGGACACCGGGAGTTGCTTTGGTTTTGGCTGCGTCGAAGCGCAGAACATCGCCGCGAAAGTAGGGGCATTGCGCGACGACGGCGTACACCATGCCGGGAACACGGACGTCAAGGCCGAACCGGGCGACACCCTTCACCTTGTCAGGGATGTCGAGGTGGGGGATGGAGCGGCCGAGGAGAGTGAACTCCTTGGGATCTTTGAGCGGGACGGTTTTGGAGTCAGGAAGCGGAATCCGGCGCGCGTCCTTGATCAGTGAACCGTAGGCGAGGGTACGGCTCGAAGGTACGTGGATAACCTGGCTATTACGGGCGCGGCATTCGACGGCGGGAACGTTCCACTGGCGCGCAGCAGCGGTAATCAGGACTTCGCGTACCTGTGCTCCAGCCTGTCGGAGAGGCTGGTAGCCTTCCCAAACGGATCCGCTCCCACCCGTTCCGTCGGCATTGTCTGCCTGAACGACAGAGATTTGGGAGAAATCGATCTCCGCTTCTTCAGCAAGGATCATGGGCAAGGAGGTAAAGACTCCCTGGCCCATTTCAGATTTATTCAGAACGAGATGGATCTGTCCGTCGGGATAGATTCGGACCCATGCATTAAACGGATCCTGGGAGGCATCGGAAGAAGTCTGGAAACGGCCGCGAAGAGTAAGGCCTACCACCAGCGCTCCGCCTGCAGCCGCAGAGGTGGCGAGGAACGCGCGGCGCGAAAGGGTGGAGTTGGTTGCGACAGGTGGCGAGCTGGGTTTGGTGCTCATGAGCGGGCCTCCGCCGCGGCCCGGTGGATAGCTTTGCGAATGCGGAAATACGTGGCACAGCGGCAGAGATTGCCGGCCATGGCTTGGTCGATATCGGCATCCGTCGGCTGCGTCGTGTGAGCGAGCAAGGCCGCGGCCGACATAATCTGTCCCGGCTGACAGTAGCCGCACTGCGGAACCTGTTCAGCAATCCACGCCTGCTGGACCGAGTGCAGACCCTTCTCGGCAAGCCCCTCAATGGTGACAATTCGCTTCCCTGCTGCGTTAGCGACCGGTGTCTGGCAGGAGCGAGTTGCCGTGCCGTCGATGTGGACCGTGCAGGCTCCACAGAGCCCAATGCCGCAACCGTATTTAGTTCCCGTCATGTTGAGCAGATCGCGCAGCACCCAAAGTAAAGGCATCTGAGGTTCGGCATCGATGCTTCGTGTACGGCCGTTAATCTCAAGCGGAAACCGGGCCATCTTTTGACTCCCGGTTCAAGAGTCAACCACTGGGAGAGCCCTCGCCAGTCTCTTGCAGGAAAAGCACGGGATGATGCAGGGAAGCCTTGCGATCGCGCAGTGAAGGCGATCGGCCACGGCTCCCGTGGGTAAGCGAGGGTTGCCGGAAGCGAGATCTCTATTTCTAACGGATGACGGGCACCCCATATCCCCGATTTCCTGTGAAGTGTCGTGAGTTCGGCGAAATTCATGCGCCTTTCTTTAAAGAAAGGCGCACGCGGGGTCGCGTCCTGGGCGGCGCGCAGGAAATCGGGTGATATGGGGCACCCGTCATTCGTTACGGTACAGGCCGTGAGAAACTCAGCTGACTACTCTACTTATCTCCGGACGCCCGCTCGATGTTCATCAGGGCCGCCCGCATAAATCCCAGCGCGTGGGCCATGCCGGCATGCCATGGGGCATCGCAGGTGATCTGCGGAGTGTGATCGGGGATCAGCACCCCGTCGTAGCCATTGCGATGCAGGATGGAGAGCACCCGAATCATGTCGATCTCACCATCGTCGATGAAGGTTTCACGATAGTGCGGCACTCTGCCGGCGACGTTGCGGAAGTGAACGTACCCAAGCCTCTGCTGCCGGCTGTAGGAATCAACCGCCTCGTAGAAGTCATCTCCCGTCATCTCGCCCAGCGTACCCAGGCAGAACTCGAGCTTGTTGCTGGGGCTGGAGTCAACATCGAGGAGCCGCTGGTAAAGACGAGGCTGATAAACCAGCCGCGGTTGGCCACGCATGAATGGCATCGGTGGATCATCGGGGTGCGCGGCCAATTGCACGCCAGAGGCCTCAGCCACCGGGAGAACATCCCCCAGAAATCGCTCCAGACGGCGCCAAAGCTCGTCGTGCGAGATCGCGGGAAGAACGCCTTCAGGCGCGTGCTCGTCATAGATCATGTTCCACACTATGCCGTTGGGGATAGGCGTATCCGGCGCACCGTCCATGCCAACCGAGAGCGCACCTCCCCGGGCAAATGGCCCGCTGACGCGGCCACAGACGCCGGCGATGCTGAAGTTATAACCCAGTATAGGAATACCGGCCTCACCCATACGGCGCACGATTGTCTTCACGTTTTCGATGTGCAGGGCGCGCTTGGGACCATCCAGCAAAATGTCATGCCAGTGGGCAGGATCCAGATTCTCGATTGCTTCGAGCTTGAGCCCGGCGGCTTCGATCTCGCGTCTCAAGTTGACGAGCTCTTGTAGTGTCCAAAGCTTCTCGGGATCGCCCGCTATTCCCCAGGGCTGCTCCTTGCCGCCTGTGGGCTGGTTGTCGCGTGGGTTGGTCGAGCTGCCGCGAAAGTAGTCGACTAAATGCACCACCACGTGCGTGCATCCCGTCTGGACCGCGAAAGCGTAGTTATCCTGATGCAACATGTGCCGGTAGAGACCAAGTCCAAGCTTCACGGCAAATCTCCCGTCAATGCGGTCGAAACGTCTTCCCCGTCTCCAGCAGAGTTTTCAGCCGCGAAAGAATCCGAGGCCATCCGTCCGCATTCTGCGCGTAGGCCGGATCATCGTCCGCCCACTCATCGTTTACGACCGTAACCTTGACGGCTTCTGTCTCCGGCGTGAGCTCGATCTTCACCCGTGACATTGTCTCGCCCGTCCCCATACCGAACTTGTACTCCAGCAGCTTTAGCGGCTCCGCCCGCAATACCTGGCCGGTTACATACCGCGCCGGTTTACCATCTTTGCCCGGACCCGACCATGTCATCGCGCCGCCCGGCTGCAACTCCACTTCAAAGTCCGCGCCCATGAATATCGTCCGATTCGCTTCCTTCGAGATGAATCCCTCCCAGACCTTCTCCACAGGGGCGGCAATGTAGTACGTAAACATCAATGGAGCCTTCGCCATGTCAATCCTCCGGACCAGCTGTCCTGCCCGCGACTCTAACAAATGACAAAATCTAAGAGCCAGCAGAGCAGCTATTTGGTTGGCTTCGACAATCGAGCCAAAAGAAAATTGAAGCAGCTGTCGATTTTCGGCCTCCCCAACGACTATCCAATAAGAGAGCCATGAGCTCACAGAATATAAGGAGAATCCATGAAGTACATCTGTTTGGGATACTATCAACCCGCCAAACTCGAGGAAATGTCTGAGAGCGAGCGCAACGCTATGCTGGACGAATGTTTCACCTACGACGACGAACTGCGGAAGAACGGACATTTTGCCGCCGGGGAAGCTCTTCAGCCTCCCAACACAGCGATGACCCTGTATTGGAAAAACGGAAAGGTTGCCGTGACCGACGGCCCATACGCGGAGACCAAGGAGCAGTTGGGTGGCATTCTGGTGCTGGAAGCGCGAGATCTGAATCACGCCATTCAGCTCATGTCGCAACATCCTGGAGTGAAGAATGGACCGTTCGAGATACGCCCGGTGGCGGATTTGAACGAAATGCTGGAGGCGAGCAACCAGCGGCGAGGGATACACACGCCGCGATAAGACACGTGAACGCGCAATTAAGCACAATTTCGAATACGAGGAGCATAGATGTCGACAGTTCGAGTCGCGGGATTTGGTATGTCGTTGGATGGATTTGGCGCAGGCATAGAGCAAAGTTTGGAGGATCCGCTGGGCAAGCGCGGTCCAGAAATCTTCCAGTGGTTCTTCCATACAAAAACATTCTGCTCCATGGCGGGAAAAGATGGCGGATCTACCGATGAGGACAACGTCTTTGCCCAGGCGGCGATGGAAAACTTCGGCGCCTACATCCTTGGCCGCAATATGTTTGGTCCGATCCGTGGCCCCTGGCAAGACAACGCATGGAAGGGATGGTGGGGCCCCAATCCGCCTTACCATGCGCCAACCTTCGTTCTGACCCACTACGAGCGCGAGCCGCTGGTGATGGAAGGCGGGACCACCTTCTATTTCGTCAGCGGAGGAATCGTCGAGGCGTTGAGGCTAGCAAAAGAGGCTGCGGGCGACAGGGACGTCAAGATCGGAGGCGGCGTTTCCACTGTGCGGCAATATCTGCAGGCCGGCCTGATCGATTCGCTGCACCTCGCACTGGCGCCCGTTGCTCTCGGCCAGGGTGAGGCGCTGCTCACCGGAATTGACCTGCCCGCGCTGGGGTTTTCCGTGACCGAGCACAAGGCCACGCAGCACGCGACGCATGTTGTGCTGAGCAGAAAATAGCAGCCCAGGCAAGGCTCCGTAACAAAAAAACGAAGGGGGCGGATTCTCTCGCGAGATCCCGCCCCCTCGATTCCGATTTTTGAAGATCCGGTTCGGTCACCGAATCACAAGATTGTCATCGCAAAATCCGTCGAGCCCCACAAACTTCGCAGTTCTCTCAGTCTTCCGTTCCTACATTCAATGCACGAGCTTTCTGTCTGCGCCATCGTCGCCGCTCAGTTTCCTGAAGGCTCCGCGAGACTCGTTGCCGATTCTCCTGGTGGCCGAAGTCCACTCTCTTCCTGGAAGATTGCTCTTCCGTTGAGTTGAATAATACTCGTGTCTCATAACACAATTGCGGCCTCTAAAACATTTTCTTATGTGGAAATGAAGTGACTAAGTGTGGAAATGCATGGCGAGTGAACGTCATCATTTTGGGAACTTAGTGCCGGGAAAACTCGGCTGCCGATTCATACCCGGCTTTCCCAGGGAAGTCATTTCAATGCTCTCAGCGGACGCATCGCAAATCTTGTCCAAGAGCGCCTCGTATTTACTTTCATTCAGATATTGATTGGCTTGCTTTTCGAGTGTGTCGAGTTCCGCTCTTGCTTTGGTCAGGCGAATGTCAAATGCCTTGCGAGCAGCCTGCGCCTGGGCCAACTGGGTGGCAGCCGATTTCCAGGCATCGCCAGTCAGACGGGGTGATTTCTTGATGGTCTCGTTGACTCCATCGACGAACATGTCGATGACCAACGCTGCTTTGAGAGCTTCAGCAACAGTGGCGCCCGGAAGATCCTGCTCCGTTGCCATATCGAAGAGGGTGCTGGCGGCCCCACCTGCCGCTGGAATATACCCTAGGCCCGCACTGGTCAGCTTGGTCGCGATCATAGTGGCCAGGTCCTTCCAGGTCTTCTTTCGGAAATCTGCCAGCCCTTCGTTGATCTTTGTCGTGATAAAGCCTTGCTGCGCGTTCATCTGAGAGAACACGAACATCTTGATTTCGCCTTCCTTTGCCATAGTGCTCCTTGCAGTGCGGGTGCAATTAATCGTAGTCGAAAACCGCTCCATAAAGCGCAAAAAGGTGGGAGCCATTTAGGATTAGCTCCAGCTATGCATCCCAGTCTTTTGTCGCAATTCGACCTGTCGGGCAAGACCGCCCTCGTCACCGGGGCTTCTCGTGGCCTCGGTATCAGCTTTGCCCGCGGTTTGGCTAAGGCAAATTGCAACCTGGTCATCGCCGCCCGCGATCTCGATCGCTTAACCTCCGTTGCATCTGACTTGGAGCAATACGGCGGCAGGGTGGTTCCCATGAAAGCCGACGTAACCCAGATCAAGGACGCCGAAGCCATGGTGCAACGCGCCATCGATGAATTTGGCCATCTGGATATCCTGGTCAATAACGCCGGCATCTCGGCGATCGCCGAAGCCGAGGACATGACGCCTGTGCAATGGCAAAGCGTCATCGATACCAACCTTTCCGGCCTGTTCTATTGCGCGCAGAGTGCCGGTCGCCACATGCTGCGCTCCGGCGCCGGCAAGATCATCAATATTGCGTCGATGTACGGCATCAGCGCCTCCAGTTATATCTCCCAGGCGTCTTATGTAGCTAGTAAAGCCGCAGTACTTGGCCTTACCCGCGAGTTAGCGGTCGAGTGGGCGCCACGAGGGCTGCATGTCACCGCCCTGGCTCCAGGATTCTTCCGCTCCGATCAGACCATCTGGTCCTTCGAACAAAACCTGGCACTGGGCGCCCGGCTGCTGGCCAAGGTACCGATGGGCCGCATGGGAAAGCTCGAGGAGCTTGAGGCCACCATCGTCTATATGGCTTCGGCGGCATCCGGCTACATGAATGGCCAGGCCCTGGTACTCGATGGAGGATTTCTCTCCTGGTGAAGTCCGCCACTCCCTGGTCTTCAAACCCGGCTCTACTGCCGCAGGTGGCCCCACTGCTTTCGTTGGCCACTCAGTTCCTCAAGGAAGGGCGGCCGGCCGATGCGATCGCGCCGTTACGCGAAGCCGCCCTGCTGCAGCCTTCCAATGCCATCATCCAGCACGATCTCGGCCTCGCCTGCCTCGAGGCCGGCCGCATTGGCGATGCTGTCGCAGCTCTGCGCCTCGCCGTCGCGAGCGACCCGCGTTATGCGGATGCTTATTTCCGCCTGGGAGTCGGCCAGGAAAAGCTGGGCAACCTCGGCGAGGCCATCGCCGCCTACGATCGCGCCACGCAGCTCCTTCCTTCCCTGACCGAGGCGTGGTTCCGCGCCGGCGCCCTGGTCTATATGTTGGGTCATCGTCAGGAAGCGATCGGTTGTTTCCGCCGCGCCGCAGCAACCGGGGGGCAGACCAGCTTCGGCCGCCTGGGCAAGGCGCGCGCGCTGCTCACCGAAGATCGCAATCAGGAAGCCGAAAAAGTGCTGCGTCGAACCGTGGCGCTCGAACCAAAGAACGCCATGGCTCATGATCTGCTGGGCAACCTGCTCTCTGAGTTCGGCCACTTCGATGAGGCACGCGCATGCTTCGAACGCGCCATCGCCATCGCGCCGCTGCTGGCCGGATGCTATTACGATCTGGTCCGTTGCCGCCCAGTCACGCGCGATGACGACAGTCTGTTGCAAAAGATGGAAGCCGCGCTCGCCACGCCGGGACTGGAAGCCGCGCAGCGCGCGCGGCTTCACCTCGCGCTCGGCAAGGCTGCGGATGATCTTGGCGACTACGCCCTCGCCATGCAGCATTTTGACGCCGCAGACGCGGTGCGCCGTGGCTCCTTGTCTTTCGACTCGGCCGCCTTCGACTCCGAGATCGATCAGTTGATTGCTCGCTGCACACCCGAACTGATCGCGCAGGCACACAGCCTCGGCAGCGACGATGCTACACCGGTACTGATCCTCGGCATGCCGCGGTCCGGCACAACCCTCGTCGAGCAGATCATTTCCAACCATCCCGAAGCCGGGGCCGGCGGCGAGTTGTATTTCTGGAACGAGCGCGGAGCGGCCTGGCATCGTTCGAGTGCGGCGGGGATCGAAAGGCCGTTTTTCGCCACGGCAGCGGCGGATTATCTCCGCGTGCTGCGGTCGATCGCACCCAAGGCGGCACGAGTCACTGACAAGATGCCGTTCAACTTCCTGTGGGCCGGGCTGATCCACATGGCATTTCCTCGCGCACTGATCGTTCACTGCCGCCGCGCGGCCGTCGACACCGCGTTATCGATCCACCAAACTCACTTCCATCCGAGCCTGGCGTTTCCCACCGGAGGGGAGGAACTCGTCAGGTATTTCCGCAGCTACCAGCGGCTCACGGACCATTGGCGAAACGTGCTGCCGCCGGATCGCTTCATCGAAGTCGATTACGAGGAGCTGACCCGCGCACCCGAACCCGTGATCCGCAGCATCATCGCGGCCTGCGGCCTGCCGTGGCACGACGCGTGCCTGCGCCCTGAGTTGAACCCGCGTGCGGTAAGGACCCCCAGCAAATGGCAAGCGCGGCAACCGATCTATCGCAACTCCGTCGCCCGCTGGCGACGCTACGAACCCTGGCTAGGACCTCTCCGCGCACTGGTCGACGACAAGCCGGAATGAGTTGGCGTCGGGAAGCAATCGATGGGTGCCCCAGGTCTCGCTTTTGAGACGTGGGATCCGTGCAACGAATCCGTACTGCCCCTCTTTGTCAAGGGCGTTAGCCCCTGAGGGCATATCTTGTGCTCGTTTAAGTAGCCCTCGGCGGCTGAAGCCGATCCATCTCGACGATTAGATGTACGACCTAAAGGCCGTACCCTTCGCAGGCGAGTCCTGGGTGCCCAGGAACAAGTTGAAACAGTCCCGCGAGGGACGGCTGAGGGCTTTCCAGGATTGCGTCACGGCGCATTCTCAGCCGTCCCTTCGGGACTCAATTTGAAATCGATTTTTACCCGCACACCTGACCTCTCCCCCCGCCGCGCCCACATTACGGAAATGTAATGTAACCGTCACTGCCCCGTCAGAAACCGTTTGTGATACTTGGGGCGCGATGAAGGAAAGCGCTGCTTCCCTTCCGTCGCATACCCGGCAGCCAGCAGCGCAATCCGCATCTGTCTGCTATTCCCTCCGCCCCTGGCCATCGGCCAAAGTGACGCCGGTCGGCATTGTCAAACCGCGAAATAAATAATCCGGGGAGAAGAAGTGATGTACAGAAAAGCGTCCCGAAAAGCGACTCGAACAAAATCGAGAATCAACCGTATGCGTCCGCTCGCCGGCCTCCTGGCGACGGGGCTGAGCGTTCCGATGTTCGCTCAGTCCGTGCCGTTCCCGACCTACACCGCGGGCCCGCAGGCGAACGGCTCTTTTGTCGTGAGCAGTGGCCAGATCATTACCCCAGCCGGCAAGCAGGTCGACCTCGGCATCCGTGTCCGCGCCAAGGCGGTTGCGGTGAATCCCATTACCGCCACTCACACCGCCGCCGTCCTCACCATGGGCGCAACCCAGGCTGTCGAGGTGTTCGACACGAAGACCGGCGATGTTCTGCAGAACTACATTGCGTTCGGATCGGATTCGCACGGAAGCTATAACGGCATTGCCTATACGCCGGATGGCAAGCACCTCATTTTCAGCCAGGACAGCAGCTTCGTCACCATTGCGAATGTCTCAGCCGAGGGACTGCTGAGCGACAACGCCCAGGTGAGCGTGGCTCCCAACAAATCCTTCATCCAGTGCTTTCCGAACAGCCCGCCGGCCGCTTACGCTAACCCCTGCGGCTCGTTTTATACTGCCGCCACCTCCTATCCCGGCGGCGTCGCGGTATCCAACGATGGCAAGAGCGCTTATGCCCTGCTGAACCAGAACAATACCCTCACCAAGATCGACTTGACCGCGTCGAAACCGGAGCAGGGTACGCAGATCCGGGTAGGCAACGCGCCGCACAGCATCGTGATCGACAGCAACGGCACGACCGCCTACGTCAGCAACGAGGGCGGCCGGGCCGCTACCCAGTCGGACTTCCAGATCAACTCCGCCGGTACTGAAATCGTCGCCGACTCAGTGGTGGGCGCCGCGATTACCGGCACCGTCTCTGTGGTTGATCTGGCATCGATGAAGGTCACCGCTAATATCTCGACCGGTCTGCACCCGACCGGGATGGCGTTCTGGGGCAGTTTCCTGTTGGTCGCCAACACCTACAGCGACACTATCTCGGTCGTCGACACCTCCACCAACCAGGTGGTGAAGACGATCAACCTGGGCCTGCCGATCAAAGTGCCCCATCAGTCCATGGCGGCCTATGGCGCCGCGCCGAACTCGATCGCTGTCGATGCCACAACCGGCACCGCCTATGTCGCGCTTTACAATGCCAACGCGATCGCGGTGGTCAACCTCAACGCCAAACCGAACAGTGCCGTCATGGGCATGATTCCGGTAGCCTACGCGCCAAGCTCGGTGGTGCTGACCAAGAACGATAACAAACTTATCGTTGCCAACGACAAGGGTGTGGGAACGCTTTATTCGTTCGAGACCGACTACAAGGTCACCGACCTCAACACTCACCAGGACAACGGCACCGTCAGCCTTATCAAAGTGCCGAGTGGCCAAAAGTTAGCGGCGATGACGGCACAGGTCTTCGAGAACAACCACTGGGATTTGACGGACAATATCAAGTCTGCTGCCGGAGGCAGTCAGGATACCCAGGCAGTCGCCATCCCGGCCAAGATCGGCGATCCCTCGCTGATCAAGCACGTGTTCATGATCATCCGTGAGAACCGCACCTATGATCAGATTCTGGGCGACGTGGCTGCCGGCAACGGCGACAGCTCGTTGGCAGTGTTCGGCGGCAAGGACACGCCGAACGTGCATGCGTTGGTGAAGCGCTTCCCGCTCTTCGACAACTTCTACGACCCAAGCCGCCAATCGGCGGACGGTCACCAGTGGATCACCGAAGGCATGGCGCCCTACGCCGACGACATCCAGTCGCCTGACTGGGTCCGCAGCTACCCGGGCGGAAACGCCGGCGATGCACTTGCCTACCAGAACAAGGGCTTCTTGTTCTCAGAGGCGTCCGCGGCCGGTTTGCCGGTGAAGATCTACGGCGAATATGTCGAGAACGACACCTTCCTGCAACCGAACGGGTCCACCAAAGAGCCTACCTGGAGCCAGTTCTACACCGACTCACAGAACTTCGAGTCGGGGGCCGAGAAGACCCTGCTCTACCAGAACACGGTCCAGGCACAATCCTCTGTACCCGCGGTGTCTAACCACCTGATCAAAAACTTCCCGCAGTTCGATCTGGGCATTCCCGACCAGTTCCGCGTGGATGTATGGCAGCAGGACTTCAACCAGGATGTCGCGGCCGGCACGGTGCCGGCCTTAAGCATCCTCTGGGTCATGGATGACCACACCGGCGGCCCACCAACGGTGGACGCTGAGCAGGCCGATAATGACCTGGCGGTGGGGCGCATCATCGACTACATCAGCCACAGCAATGTGTGGTCCTCATCGGCGATCTTCATCGAGGAAGACGACGCGCAAAACGGCGTCGACCACGTGGACGGTCACCGCAGCCCGGGCTACATCGTCAGCCCATACACGGTACAGAACGGGCCCACTGACCACACCTACTACACGCAGGTCAACATGACGCGGACGATCGAGCAGATCCTCGGTCTGCCGCCCATGAATCAGTTCGACCTGGTGGCATCGCCCATGACCACCGCCTTCGTCCAGGGCACTGCCTCCGCGGACAACTTCCAGCCGTGGACCCACGTACCCAACCAGGTACCGCTGGACATGGGCGTCACGACCACCACCGCATCCAACCAATCGATGAGCCCCGCGGTCAAGGCTCTGAGAGTGGCTTGGCTGCAAAAGAAGAAGCAGATCTTCGCCGGCAAACTTACCAAGCCGGACGCCGAGGATCCAGAGACCGTCAACCACTTGAACTGGTACATGTCGACCGGGTTTACACGGCCGTATCCCGGCGAAACCAAAGTTCGCCCACCGAGCGAATTTACCAAACCTGCCCCCAAGGGTGAGGATCTGGACGACTAATCATCGTTCTGACTGCAACCGCCCTTTCCCCGCTCATCCGGGGAAAGGGCTTTTTTAGTCGGGAGGCCTATGGCTTTAGATATTGACAAAGACGCCCGTAGCCGCCAGAAGCTGCAGAAGCCCTTATGTCTCTGGTTAACGGGTCTATCAGGAGCGGGCAAATCCACGATTGCGAACCTTCTCGAACAGCGACTGTTTCTTTCTGGCCGGCACACCTATGTTCTCGATGGCGACAACGTACGCCGCGGTCTCAACCGGGACCTGGGATTCTCCGAGGCGGACCGGGTAGAGAATATGCGCCGGGCGATGGAGGTCGGCCGCCTGTTCGTGGACGCCGGTCTTATCGTGATCGTCGCCTTCATTAGTCCCTACCGCGCGGAACGTCAACTCGCGCGTTCACGATTCGAGCCCGGCGAATTTGTAGAAATCTATATCGATGCTTCGCTCGAAGAATGCGAGCGTCGCGATCCCAAGGGGCTTTACGCCAAAGCTCGCCGCGGAGAGCTGTTGCACTTCACCGGGATCGACAGCGCCTACGAGCCGCCACAGGCTCCTGAGATTCACCTGGACACGGGTGCGACAAACCCGGAAGAATGCGTCGATCGCATTCTTCTTTACCTGGACTCCCAAGCGCTCCACAATGCTTCCGGGGGAGCACGAACACAAGATGGCCGATCCCTACACTTGTAAATGGCTGACGGATTTGTTGCCGCGCGTCACGGCACTCGCATGTGAATCCGGACACAGTATTTTGGCCATTTACCGGGATCTGAATCCGCATGTGGAGTACAAGTTGGATCACTCGCCTCTGACTCAGGCCGATCTTGCGTCTCACCAGATCCTGGAGACCGGGCTGGCGCGGTTAGAGCCCCATTGGCCCGTCCTGTCGGAAGAGTCTGTTGAGATTCCTTACGACGAGCGGAAAGTCCTGGCGGCACTTCTGGATGGTCGATCCACTCGACGGCACCAAGGAATTCCTCCGCCGTACCGGCGAATTCACCGTCAACATCGCTTTGATCGAGGATGGCCACCCTGTTCTTGGCGTGGTCTATGCTCCGGTGATCGATAAGTTGTATTTTGCCGCGCGTGGAGCGGGCTCCTATAGGACGGACGGTGAGGCCACCACGCCAATCAAAGTCGCGCCATCAACGACCGGAAGTACAGCGCTGCGTGGTGAGTCGCAGCCATGCCGCTGAGCAGAACACAAAAGGCTACGAAACCAAGGTAATGGGCAGTTCACTGAAGTTCTGTCTCATCGCCGAAGGCGCCGCCGACATTTATCCACGTAACGGCCCCACCATGGAGTGGGATACCGCCGCGGCCCATTGCATTCTCGAAGAAGCAGGCGGCTCAATCACCGACCTCGAAGGAAAAACGCTCCGGTACAACAAAAACATCCTGCAGAACCCTGGCTTCGTAGCCAGAGCCCACTCTCAATAGCCGCCGAAGCGAAGCTGAGGGTACCTGCAGTCTCATCGTCCTCTCGAGGACAGTTTTTTTCTAAGAAACGCTGCGCTCTCTCAGGGACCCGCCACCCTACCCTTGTCATCCCGACCGTAGCGAAGCGTAGCGGAGGTTGGCCGCGAAAAAGAATGGTCTTTGTGAGAGAAAAGAGAGATAAGCCCCCCTGCGGCCATTTTTAGCCGAAAAAGATTGAGCGATAAGCGAGATAAGCCCCCCTCGGCTGGCGATTCTTACCGCGAGTGCGTCCGATCAACCTTAAAAAAAGCGTCCCGTAAAGGGCACCGGAGGCGATTTTCAGGCTGTCCACCTTCTCCCTAATACTTAGGCGCAGAGTTTCGCCGGCGAAGTGAGCCAACTGCCTCGGTGCGCGCGTCTGTTCGACCCGGGTCGCGGGAAATGGCTCAAATGTGCGCACTATGCGCACCAGGTTTCCTCTCGGGTTGGAAAGGGTGGGAAGACAGCTTTCATGGTAACCATGGTGGTGCTTCCCACACGGCTGGGCGGGTGTCCGGTCAAGTCGTGGTGCTTAGTTGTCAAAGAGCCACCCTCTGAAGAGGGCGCGAGGGCGCCTAGGCGCAGTCCCGCTCAACAATACTTAGGTGCAGATTGGGCGTATTTAGTGTCAGGGGTAGTGGTATTTTTTTTGTCCCCCTTGCCGTTGAGCGGGTAGCGAACTTACTCCGAATTACTCTCCGCGATTCGAATCCGGTGACGAACACGAGCGAGAGCCCGGGCGGGACCGTCGTGTAGTCGGGCGTCACCGATTTCCGCGGGTAGAATCCTTCAACAATCATTCAACTTTTTAAAAGAGAGACCGCAGTCTGTTTACTCTTCGCCAAGTAACAAAGCCGGATTCAGGTTATTCCACCTTGGTAATCTGGGCGCAATGATTACTATCACAATTACCTTCCCATTCACTCGCCGGCTGACTTTGCCGGCGAACCTATTGCCGCGAGATGCGCCCTCTGTTGCGAGCGTCTTCCGAGCGGAACGGCTGGCCGTGAAAAAGTATGGCCTTTGTGAGAGAAAAGAGAGATAGGCCCCCCTGCGGCGCTTTCCAGCGGAAAAGATCGGGCGATAAGCGAGATAAGCCCCCTCGGCTGGCTATTCTTGCCGCGAGTGCGTCCGCTGGTTGCTCGTGTTCGACGGCCAACCAGAGGATGAAGGGCCGGCTGGTGAGGTTGCTGTAGCGTTAGAAGCCTGGTGACGGACGAGCTGGTCGTGTTGTCGACGGCGTCGTACCGGGGGGCGGTAGGTAACCTGGGTAACCGTCGCGAACTACCCTGATTGATTTCAAGGCCGCATTTTGGGGAGCGGAGTCTTCCGAAGGGGGTCCTTTGCTTGACCAAGGTAATACCACTCAACCTACGGCGGCTTTAGAACCCGTACCCTTCAGAAGGGCTAGCTTTTCCGGAACCGCGGTTCTTTGCCTGCAGACGGCGATGTAAGCCCCACTGGTAACCTGCACCGCAACGTTTGCCGGATAGTTACCAGTCTGAGCGCTCGAGCAATTGATACGGTGATTCGCGGGTTTTGGCGACAATCGGGAACGGCTTCGTCGGCGGGACAAGTCAGCTGCCGGCATGACTGCTACTAAGCTCTATGTCCCGATCAGCCTTGAGTAATATCTAAAAAGACGGCATCCTGGATCATCTATTTCTCATTGATACCGAGACCATTGCTGACCGCTAGCTAATACAGGTCACCTACCACTTAGTGCTGCAATGGAGTCTGTCACGGCTACGTTTTTCTCTTCCGTCAACGACAACCCTGCGCAAACTCCTTCAGTTACGAAAGTATTCATTCTCGTAGCGAAATTACCTTGTGCCGGAAAATCGTACTCGGCTAAGGTTGACTCTCGAATGGAACACATTTGCACTTGTTGGTCGACTAACCATCTCCACCTCGCCCTGCTGTTTGCTGAGAGGCCTTGTGAACGTTTATTGTGCCCGGTTGCTCTCTGGTTTTGTCTGCGTCTCAAGCCTTTATTTTGTGGGACGCAGCTTGCTGAGGCTTCTGCTCTGGCCGTTGTTGCGGACGGACAGATCGCTCTGGCGTCCGGGCTTAGTTACCCGCAAGGCATAGCTGTCTCGCCCACAGGCAACGATTGACGTCGCTGACACGGGGAACAACCGGGTGGTGACGATCTCGAGCTAGGGTGGTCACCCCGGTGAGTACTCCGGGGTTCACTCTCGAGCTCTCCGGGCGGTGTTGCCGATGGACGTTTGGGAAATCACGATATCGCCGATTCTTATAACGCACGTATCCTCGAAGTCCCGGTGAGCGGAAGCCCCACGCAAATTGGCGGCGGTGCTTTTAGTTTTGCCCATCACCCTCGCAGTAGATTCCACGCAACCGTGTGCTGCTACGTAGGCGATGCGAATAACAACGCAGTGTACAAGGTCGCGGGTGGGATCACGACACAGATTGCCATGGCAAATGTGAGCAACCTGTTTCCGCAAGCCCTGGTGACGGATGGTTCGGGCAGCCTCTCCCGCCGGGCGACTGGAACAACGTTTACGAGTTGCCCTTTGGTGGAACCACGGCACAAAATGTGACGCCTAGCGGGTTTACAGTTGAATGGTCCGTTCGGTCTGGCGTTCGATGGGCGCTGGAGATTTTCTCGTCCGTCTTGATAGTTTCAATTCACGATATTATCGAAGTGCCCCCGGGAGTGGGTTCTGTACCGTATCAAGTACCGATCAGCGGACTCAACACAGGGGAGCAGCCTGGCTCTTGACCCTGCGGGCAACCTGTACGTCACTGATGTAGGAAACAACAATGTGACGCAGCTGATCTATTCCGGAAAACCCAATCAACCTTGGCCAAGTTGCGGTGGGCAGCACACGGGGGCCTGCGGTTGCGGTGAACTATGAGCTGAATGCAGCTGAAACATTAACCGCATTCCGGACAACGATGCAGGGTGATCCCGGCCAGGAAGCTTCGGTCTGGACGGGAACCACCTGCCAGTTCCAGAGCTATGCCAACTCGCCACCGACGAGCGGCGGCAACCCAATTTCACCACTCAATCCGTTTGTCTGCCTGGCCAACATTCAGGGAGCACCCGGATTTCCCGGAGTTGCGCAACGGGGCTGTCAATCTTCTTGGACCTTCGAGCTGCTAGCTGTCAGCGGCCGATCACGGAGACCGGCGCGGGGCCGTATGGTCGCGCCCAGGTGGCGAGTGCCTCGTCATCGGGTTATCGGATCTGCACGACCGCCATAGATCCAGAATGGCAGCGTTTACATTGCAGACGCGAATGGTGGGAAAGTTTATATCTGGAATGGGGTGAACGGAGTAGCAGCCTCGACACTCCCGACCGTCTCCACTGCGCCGGTCACGTTGGTGGCTCCAGAGGATGTTGCGTATCGATGGCGCGGGCGATTTATTCATAGCAGATTGGGGACCTGCACCCACCGGCTGCAAGCGGGCAAGATTGTCGTCGTGCCTGCAAACAAAGCGATCGCGCCCTATGTTCTGGCGACGGGTTCTGTGCTCGAACACCCTGGTGCACTCGCCTTCGACGCCAATGGCAACCTCTACATCGGCGATGCCGGCCCGTTGGGGTCTTGGGGGCAACGGCGCCCAACCGGGTCTTGTGGGTCAACATCTCTGCTGCAGTTGTGGTTCCGATTTCTACGCTGAACACCAGCGCGGCAAATCTCATCTTCCCTCAGAGCATAACAACCGATCCGGCCGGCGACCTCTATATCTCCGATGGAGGAGATCCTGTCAGGCAATCAAGCTGAAAAAGCCTTGTTCTGGTTCCTGCGAACGGGTCCGCCGCATCGGTTCTAGATATTCCGGGCTTGGTCTATCCGCAGAGTGTGGCCATGGATCCGGCCGGCCAGCTCTGGGTATTGGACGGGGAAAATCTCAACCAATTCACGATCGTGCCCCCGAACGGCGGCACGCCTTACACCATACCGCTGATTGCCCTGACCCTTGGCAACCCTGGCAAGATGCTTTTCACTGCTGGGAGCAACAACCTGGTATTGGTCGACCTTGTCGGCATTCTCGCTCAAGTAAGCGGAGTGCAGGCGCCGCTCAGTTTTCCGACGACCGTCGTAACGATACCGCCTACGCCCAGCCCGTCGCAGACAGCGTACATCGTCAGCACGGGCAATGTTCGTTTGAAGACTTCCAACCCAGGAACCGGCTACTACGGGACCGGGAACATTTCTGAGTTTCAGGTGCAGAGCACGGCCATCTGCACCGGCATCACGCAACTTGACCCGGCACAATATTGCACTCAGCCCGCAGCCTTCGCTCCAGCCTACGAGGGGATTCAGAGCTTATTGCTTACCTCTATTTTCAACAGCCCTCAGCAGGTCCAGCTGTTGTTGACGGGAACAACTTCGAACGCATCTTCGGTGACCGCTTCTCCGACTTTCACACCCGGCTCGGGCACCTTTGTCACCTCGCAACTGGTCACACATCCTCCGGCCACAGCAGGGGCGACCATTACATCATCACCGACGGAAGTACGCCCACGATGTCGAGCACGGTCCTATCGCAACCCCTTCACGGTCACTGCCACGACAACCGTCAACGCCATTGCCGTCGGCGTCGCGGTTCTGACCGCGAGCCCGGTCGCGATGGGCAACGGACACCTTCAATCCTTACCTGGGAGATAACGACTACTCATCCCCCGGAACGGATTACGCGACTTCATTAATGCGACTTATGCGGTTACGGGGAGCGATTCGGGCGGATATACGGTCACGTCCTGCAGCTTCTATCAGCCGAGCGGAACGGTGACGGCGGGAGCGAAGATGGACTGCGGCCTGATCCTGGCGCCGACCCCAACGACGAAATCCTCCAGCTGGCTCTGCCACGCTACCTACAGGAACCTGGGGGCCATCCGGCGCGGGCGGCTGGATCACGCTTGCTCTGTCTGGCTGCGGGACACTTCCCCGGAGTACCGCGTACTGGGTCGCTACAGACAGCAACGACCCCATTGAGGGCTTCCCCTATGGGTTCTCAACCTGTGGGGGCAGTTGCAATGGCTCCGCTCCGACGGTTGGCAACGGGACTTTACCCCTATTCGCTATATCGCGGCGACCTATGGCCGGTACAGCGGGTTGGAACAGCTCAATGAACAGCTAGGCTAGCGATGGACGGCAGGCTTCTCAGTTCGTCACTCTCGGTTTGAATTCACCGCTGCAGACAGCCACGCCAACCTTTTCCATCGGCAGCGGCACTTATTCGACGGCCCAAACGGTGAGCATCTCCGATGCAACCTCCGGAGCGATGATTTATTACACAACCGACGGCAGCATACCGACGACCGCCAGCACGGTTTATCACAGCGCCATAACAGTTACTAATAGCACGACGCTTAACTCACTTGCGGTCGCACCCGGCTATACCAACAGTGCAGTGGCCACGGCTACCTATACGTTTAACCCTTACCTGGGCACGAATGCCTATAACACATTGGGGGATGACTATTCGAATGCCATCAATGCGACCTATGCCGTAACGGGGAACAATGCACATGGATATACTGTCACCTCCTGCAACTTCTATCGACCGACGGGGACTGTTACTTGGGGAGCGAAAATCGACTGCGGTGTGGTCCTTGCTCCCACGCCGACTACGCAGTCCTCGAGCTGGCTGTGCCACGGAACCTGTACCAACCCGAGTTCGCATGGCGCAGGGGCATGGGTCGCTGTCTCCGGCTGTCTGGCTGCGGAACTGGACCCGCCGGCACCGCGTATTGGGTCGCTACCGATAGCAATGACACGCACCCGGCGTTTCCTTATGGGTTCTACAACTGTGGCGGCTCCTGTAATGGAAGCGCGCCGACGGTTGGAACCGGAACATATGGATATCGCTACATCATCGTTACTTATCGGCCAATATCCGGGGATGGGCACGTCGATGTTAGCGGGCGGGAATGAGTAGGTGGCGCAGTTTGTGAGTTTGACAGTGGTGCCTTTAAGAAGTGGTGCTTGGTGAGGTCCCACACAAACCCTCACGCCTGGTTTCCGTCTATGTGTCACGACCGGGTTTTTGAGTCAGCACAAGTTCTCGTTTCATACTGGAGCGTAGCATGAAATATTCATCGTCTGCTATTAGCGGAAAATGGTTACGCGGCATGGTGGCAGCAGCCGCGATCGCCGTCTTGCTTTTGCCGGTTAGCCCTTACCTGCAGGCCCCATTCTCAGCGGGCATTGGGGAGTCATCCGGTATAGACACCTGGCAGCACGTTCATGTAAGGATTCTGGCCCGGGGATCCCATGTTTCCAGTGGCTCAAGGGAACATAGAGACGTCCTATCTGGTCCTATGTATCCGATCGGAGAGAATCGTGCACCATTCGCAGCGCGTCTCGTCGACTATTACGCCGGCTTTGAACACGGGATCACCGATGAAGCCATCACCCTCCCACGGGCAGTTCCGGGTGACTGCAAGCGCGGCAATTTACTGCGAAATGATGCATAAAGAATTTGTTATTAGCGAGCCTTTCTATCACGGGGGATAAAGTGGAAGCGGACGCTTTTGCAGATGAAATGCATCGCGCTCCAATGTATGCACAAAATGAGACTTGGCTTAGAATAACAACGATGTGGGGCCTTTGCGTGTCTTCCCCATTTCACCTCCGCGACGGTGTGAATCCAGTCCTTGGAGGATTTCACTGCATATGCGCAATCAGAACAGGGAAAGAATCTATTACGTGGATTCAGGGTGGCCGCCTGCGCGCCGTTGCGCGCGAAGCCGGGATGACGCTCCGGCTTGTACTCTCTTTTTTGTTTTTTTATGATTTTGTCCCCGGTCAAGATCGTTGGTCATGAGGTTCATCCGTCACTGGAGGTCTTTGGTCAACGCTGTAACTCGTGGTATAGGGACTTCTGCTACGGGACTGGTTACTTTTATTTCCATTTTCTTTCTTCCCCTCTTTTATTATTCCCAGGAGACGCCGCAATCTATCCCATTCCCGGCCTCGGGTTTGTCAATCTCACCAATGGCAACCTCCATGTCGAAATCCCCCTTAGGGTCGTAAAAGATAGAAACAATGATACCTGTCACGCCTCCATCACCTATGACAACAGCTTTTGGTCTACTGTCCCGTATCAAACTGTATCCGTGAGGAACGGCGTACGCGTGGGAAAAACAACACCGGGCTACCCTATCCAAATGAGTTTGTAGCAACTTAAAAATATCCAGGAAAACTTCTGGGGCGAGCAGCTTATTCAGGAAACCACGTATGCATGCGGGAGCGTGCAGGTTCCATACTACTCAAATTGGAAGTACATCGACGGACATGGGACGATACACCCATTCCCGCCGGTTTGGACACGGAACAGGATCGGTCAACGGCTGTGATACGCCAACTGTTCAAGCTGCCGCAGCCGACGGTAGTGGATACTGGCTTGAGGTCACCAACTACAACAGTGCTGTTGTTTACGATATGCATGGAAACGTCGTAACGGCGAACGGACCTGACACAAATGGAAATATCGGCAACAGTTCTGCCGGGTTTGACGGACCGGCTAGGGCGTTCGTCTCGCGCTCCCGCCGGGATTCACTTTCACCAGTACGACTATTCAATGTGCGGGACTAATTTCGGCACTGCAGCCGAAGAAGTCGGGCCCATTGCGGCCTCGGGGTGCTATCTTCGCTTACGCTTCCGGATGGCCGGACTAAGGATATTCCCTACGATGACGCGGGTGACCCTGCGCAACAGGGACATTACGGTAGTCTCACAGGAATTAAGCTTCCGACCGGCGGCCAGATAACGATCAACAGCGAAGTTCTTCCTTCGGACAACGTTCCTTTTCCTCCTTTCGTGGTCGAGAAGATTATCACCCCGGACGGCACGTGGACTTTCGACTTACAACTCCAACCAGTGACATCCTCAAAGCGACAGCCCCCGCCCTGCCGATCCGAGAACGAACCTTGCCGCGCAAACGACCGGTAGCGGTGGATCCGGGAGCCCAGCGACTATTTCCGTCTGAATTCGGGCTAGGCGAACGGGGCCTCTCTACGAACTGTAAGCGGATACGCTTATCGCCCTATGTAAGTATTACCGCTTACGACCCTGGAAGACGGGAAGGCCAGCACCGTTGCATACACTTACGCAGACCTCTGCACGCCGCGTATCAGCACGAAGAAAGAGTATGACTTCTCCGGCAGCCTCATTCGCGAGCAACTGCTGGCAAATTACTACACCAGTTCCTCCGACAACACAAACATCTGCAGCACGTCTACGAGGGTGCTCAGCCTTCCCACTTGGATAGTCGATATATGGGGCCAACGCTTCACATCACGGATATCCCGTCGAGCGTTACCGTCTACGGTCCTAGCGGTACGTAATGGCTCCGCGGTAGCCGAAATGAACTACACGTAATGCCTCCAGACTGCTCACGAAGACCTCGGGCTCACTGGGAAATCCTGTAACTGGGGTCTCAAGGTTCATGACGATGCAAACTTTGGGCCCACGATGACGCTGCGCGGTAACCCGACGGTAATTAAAATGATGACCACGTCTGGAAGCTTTGTCACCACAAACACAAAACACGTACAACATCCTGGGCGAACTGGTCGAATCCGTACGATGGTAACAATAACCACACGACTTATGATTACACAGACGTGTGGAATGATGGCTGCATCACTATCCCTGTTTTTGCATACCCGACTATTATCACCAATGCTCTCGGGCAAGAGACCACAAACAAGTACAACTCCTGCGACGGTAGCGTCGCGAGCACAAAGGATCAGAACGACATTAATGCGGGCCGCAATGGAACGGCTTACACATACGATGCTCTCCAAAGGGTGACCAACATCGCCCTGCCGGATGGAGGCAATACGCACTTGGATTATGGTGGAAGCTCGACGCCAGAGGTTATCACAACCACCATAACGGCCACGCCAAACCCAAGCCAGATATCCACCACAACTCTAGATGGACTAGGCAGAGTATCCTCTGTTGTGGGCGCAAACGGTGCTACCACGACGTCAACTTACGATTCGCGTGGCCGCCTTTATTCCGTCACTAACCCTTCGCTGAGCAGCACTGATTCCACGAACGGTGTTACTACATACTACTACGATGCACTCGGCCGTCCTACAATTCAAACACAACCGGACGGCACCAGTACCATCCAATGGCGTTATGAGGGCCTGGCCACCAGCGCGCAGACGAATTGTTTAGCCAACAAGAGCACGAACACAAGCGTGCAGACCGACGCCTGGACAGACTACTCAGACGAAAGTGGTACGCATTGGTAGCGATGAGCGATGGCCTGGGCAGATTAACGGCCGTATTAGAGCCCAATGTCGCCAAAGCACCTGGAATTGAAACCGACTACGGATATGACGCACTCGACAATTTATCCGGGGTCACCCAGGTTGGCGATCCCCTGGTTGAAGCACCTGTGATGCGGTCGTTCTCCTATGACGGGATGTCAAGGCTGCTGACAGCTACAAATGCGGAGTCAGGCACCACGACCTATGGCTATGACGCAAACGGAAATGTGACGAGCAAGGTGGATGCTCGCGAAGCGCAAGTGGCGGCGTCTGGTACTGCTATGACGGACTGAATCGCCTGACGGGCAAAGCCTACTCGTCGCAGACCTGTCCCCTTACCTCTCCGGCCGTCACCTACAGCTACGACTCGTCTTCCGTCCCGAGCAATCAAAATCTGGTAGGGCGCCTTTCAAACGAGGAGGTATTCAACGGGGGCACCCTTTGGCTCAGCGACAGCCTTATGCCTACGACCCAATGGGGCGGCTCACAGCCGAGCAGCAATGCGTTCTCGGCAACTGTTCCGCCAGTCCTTACACGCTGAGCTACTCTTACGATGCCGCAGGGAATCTGAACACCTCGACGATGGAGTCGCCGCGCCACAGTCACAGCTTACCTACGGGTACGACGCCGGTGGCCGTCTTAACCTGATTACCAGTAGTCTGAACGCGGAGCCCAACTACCCGCCGACGCTCTTCTCGGCCAGTGGATCGACCACGAGTCCTTGCAGATCTTCGTCTCTTCCCGCCTACGACGGAGCGAATCAGTTGCAATATGCACAGATCGGTTTCAGTTCACAGACCCAGCCTGTGATTACCACCACCCGCTGCTACGACAATCGTCTGCGTCCCACCCAGAAGACCGACACCGGCCAGATCTCGACACCCGGGGTAGCGGCAAGCACGACAGTTACGATTTCCGGGGCCGAGCAATCGATCGGTGGCAGCGGAACTCCGGCGCAAGCCACCGGAACGATTTCGCTCACCTACTCTGGTGGTCAGCAGGCCTTGCGACAGGCCATACCGTTCTTTGCCAGCAGTTCGATTACTTTGCCGGACGGGTATCGTGCGTCGTTTGTGGCATCCACCAATAGTGCGTTGACCACAGCCAATACGTTGGCCGGGGTCTTGAATTCAGCGTTCTCGCCGGTGCAACGGCGGTGGTTGCCTCGGCGGAAGCGCGAGCGCCGCCTCGGTGCTGCTGACCACTAAGGCGACCGGGACCGATCAGAATGGCGCTATCACGGTGAGCCTGGTGGCGACCCAGGTAAAGGCGGCTCCGGCGAGCCTGAGCGGCGGTGCAGGAGCTACGTATGACACGGGCACGGTGACGGCCACTGTCAACGGAACCGCAGTCAGCACCACCTACGGCCAGTCAAGCACGCCGCAGTCGCTGGCCGCAGCCCTGGCTACGGCCATCACATCTGCCGGCGCCGGGGTTACCGCGACCCCGGGAACAGCGGGAGCCATCACCGTCACCTCCAATCAGGCCGGCACCACAGATAATGGCCTCCCGGTCACTCTTTCCTCCGCCACCGATGAGCCGAAGTTCTTTTCTTCCGCCTCTTTCACTGGCACATCCGGAACCCTGAGCGGGGGCGTGAACGGCACCAGTACCCCCGGAACAATTTACAACTACACCACAGGTTCAGGTGGGGTTGGCGGCTACGCAGCCAATGGAAACCTGGTCTCTTACACTGATCTCATGACCGGCGGATGGACTCTGAGCTACGACAACGTGAACCGCCTCTCGAGCGCGACTGCGACTTCTGGTGTGTGGAACAATCTGAGTCTTTCCTGGGGTTACGATTCCTTCGGCAACCGGGAGAACCAGACGCCAAGCGGGCAGAACATCGCGGCTCCCGTTCCCCAGGCTCAGACGCTCAGCTATCCAAGTCAAAACCGCATCAGCAACTACGGCCCCAACGGATACGACGCCGCGGGCAATGTGCTCTACGACCAGATCAATAACTATCTCTACGACCCGGAGGGACGTCTTTGCGCAGTTTCCTATTTCAACGGTATGACCACGGAGTATATGCTGTACCTCTACGATGGGGAAGGGCGGCGCGTGGCCAAGGTTTCCAACCCGACGTTCAGCTGTACCCCGGCGAGCACGGGTTCCACGTTACAGGAGACCTATCTGCTCGGCCCATCGGGCGAGCACATCACGGAACTGGGACCGGCGGGAACATTTCTGCGGAGCAACGTTTATGCCAACGGCCAGTTGCTGGCCACCTACACCAACAATGGGACGTACTTTTCCTTGAACGACTGGTTGGGAAGCAAGCGTGTAGTGGCCAAGTATGACGGGACCGTGGCGCAGATGTGCATGAATCTGCCCTTCGGCGATGATCTGATCTGTTCCGCCAACGACCTGAGCGAACATCACTTCACCGGACAGATCTACGACCCGGAATCAAAAAACGACTACTTTAATGCGCGATATTATTCCAACAACACGGGCCGATTCATGAGCCCGGACCCTTCCGCGTTATCGAGCAGACCCGACCAATCCACAGAGTCTTAATCTGTATAGTTACGCTCTGAACAATCCCACAAATACACCGATCCGACAGGGTTGGAAGCGGCTTGTAATTGGGGCGGGGACGATTGGGATGACACACCAGACAATGGCGGAGCTGGACAGGGGGAGTGCGAGGCGCAAGGCGGTAGCTGGCAAGAGGTTCCTGGCCCAGAGACAACTGTGACGGTCAACGGCACCACTGGGGACTCGTCTATTAGCGTTCAGACTTGGCAGCCAAAATCCCGGGGAAATGATTCCCTATGTCTCGGCCGGCTGTTCCGCCGTTCCGACGCAACCCACTCAAGGATCATTGCAACAGAACATCCAGAACGCGCAGGCGATGAAGCCTGCAATGCCTTGGAGCCTTACTTTTTTTTACGGTAATGTACGGAAGGGCGGACCGCAGGACTATAAGCAGAACAAGCAGATGGCCGATGCGCCGGACGCTGGTACCGCTCCTTTCATGGTCAGATCTCCATTTGAAGATTTCGGGAATTTCAACTATGGAGCTACAGTCGCCGGCTCGGGGAGTGCCGTTGGCCCTCGCACTCAGGGCGGCAGGGTATGCCGGCCAGAAAGCTCTAGGTGCACCCTCGGCAAGTGCAGCTACGACGGCAATGGGCCCCGCTCCGTACGGCGATGACCCTGCCGAGCGCATATGAATACAGAACGGCTACAACTTCTACACCCGGAAGTGTTACTGATGGCTATTCGGGGCTGGGCGGGTTGGCTTCTGTTGGCTACTTTTGCCTCCTCCGGGGGCTGTAATCCGTGCAGGGGAGGGAATATTGAACAGCAGCACGTCTCCTGATGGAAAGTGGACAGCTGTAACTGTGATGAAGGACTGCGGTGCTACGACCGCAGAGATCGTAAGCATAAACGTACGTCCAGCAGATGCGCAGAAGCTCGATGCTGAGAATAACGCCTTCGCGATTAAGCATGAATATGCTACAGATGTGACATGGACGAGTGGAAATATCCTGACTTTGAGATGCCGTAAATGTACGGCGCAGGACGTCTTGAAAAAGTTGGACAAGGTGGGTCCTGTGAAGGTGATCTATGATCTTCCTGCTGGCCCTTCGTGACTAGCGGCCGGACACTGCCTGGTGCATAATGCGGCGGACAAACATGAAGGGCCGATTCATGAGCCCGGATGATCCGTTTATCGGGCAAGACCCGAATGATCCGCAGAGTTGGAATCTGTATAGCTACGTAAACAATAATCCCCTCACAAATATTATCCGGGATGGACACGACTGCGCTAAACTAAGACCCGAACGAGCGACACGACAGAAGGTGTATCTTGGACCTCTGGTACCTGTTCGGGAGCGAGCGGCAACGGAACCACACAAACCTATGTTCCCGGCACCGTTTCCTCGGTCCAAGCCGGGCAGAACGGCAGCAGCATTGACATCGGCTACACGCCTTACAGTGACAGTTCGGCTGGGGCAGTGCTAGGAGTGGGAACCGTTGTCAGGTCGGCTAGTGGCAAGGTAGTTGTGGAGAGGGTGATGTCGATGGCAGAGTTAGAGGCCACCGAAAAGACAGGGCTGCTTCGCGGTGGTAGAGACGGAACCCACTTCGTCACTGATTCGGCACCTGATTCAGCATCTGAGGCTCAGCAGCAGTTGGCGCTTGGCAACACGCCGACAGTCAAGGTACAGCTTGAAATGGACGGCAGCGCATTATCCAAGCCCTCAACTGTTGAGCCACTTAACGGGCAACCTGGAGGGGGAACGGAACGGACGGCAACCGGTAAGTGAACGTTAAGATATTGAGCGTTCAAGTCCTAAAGTAATCGGCAGTCTGAGGATAAAACGGATGCATATCAACCAAGGGGATCGCACAGAGTTGACCCTCACTGATCCTTGGGATTTTGTAACTGTCAATGGCAGCGGCCCATTTGTGGGCACGGTGACTGCCGTCGATTCGAAAAACTATAAAGCGATTGTTGTACGCCTCGACAGGCCAATTCGCTATGAGGGCGTGGAAGCACACTTCATCAAGGCCTCTGCCAGACATGTTGGTGACAAGTTTGAAAAAATCGGCGAGGGTAAGGTGTTTTGCAATATCACGTCGCTTTACTGACGACGAAAGGGGAGAAAGGTGCCATTACGGATTGTCCCTCACCTGACAAGCGGCTCGCATTTATCGGAGATATTTCTGTGGTCGCCATCTCTGAGCAGCGATAGCCAGAGGTGGTCGGGTTGAGACCGGCGCGGCCTGTAAAGCCAACTTGCAACGACTGCGGAGCGCCTCCGTCAGTCCAGCTTCCACGTCATCCGAAGGCCTAACGGTATGACGCAGACCGCTTTCACGTACGACTGTGCTCCAAACTTTGTACACCTTGCCTACCACTTCACCGGCAAAGAAAAAGACGCCGAATCCGGGCAACGACTACTTCGGGGCTCGGATACTACCGGTCCTATATGGGCCGGTTCCTTAGCCCGGACCCCTCCGCGTTAGCCTACGCCGACCCGACCAATCCGCAGAGCCTAAACCTGTATAGTTACGTTTTGAACAATCCCCTGACCAACATCGATCCGACAGGCTTGGATTGCGTTCAAGACAATGGAGATGGCACGGTCACGACCAATACGGGGGATTGCGGCAATGAGAACGAGGCGGCGGGGGTAACCCGGGGACGGACGGAAAGTTTACCGCATGACTTATGGGTTGGAGAATAACGAAGGCTTATCTAAAAAGTACTTTATCTAAAGTTTTCTTGCTAGAGTTGGAGTTGTGGGGACGACTAGCCCGAGTCATAGCCGTTGGAGTAGCGCACCACGTCACCCAACGCGGCAATGGCCGTCGTTTCCTCCTCGATAGCGATGCGGACCGCCAAGATTTATTTGGAGCTATTGCAAGAGAACCTTAGGTTGAACGAGGTGTTGCTGGTCGGCTACTGTCTAATGTCCAATCACGTTCATTTGATTGTGATTCCCGGCGATGTGGAAGGGTTGGCAGTTTCCATGAAGCATACGCACGGCCGTTTTGCCTCTTATTGGAACGTGGTCCACAACTCGAGTGGTCATGCCTGGCAAGGCCGATACTACTCCTGTCCGCTGGATCGGCCGCACTTGTGGGAAGCGTTGCGTTACACGGAACTGAATCCGATGCGAGCGAAACTGGTAACCGAGGCAACATCCCTGGGCATGGTCGAGTGCAGTCTGCTCATGTGGAGCCCGCCCCGAAGCAGACACATTGCTGAGCATGGAGCTATGGCAAAACTCATTGGAAAAACGACTAGCTGGCGGGAGCATCTGCTGCAGGAGAGACGGAGACAGAGTTGGCCCTTGATCCGACAGTGCACACATACAGGCCGCCCCTTAGGTACACAGGAGTTCGTCCATGCATTGAAAAATGCCACAGAGCGGTGTCGCTCGGTCCCTCAAAAAGGCGGACGTCCAGCAAAGCCTCGGCCAGATGCAAGACAGGCAGACCTTCATTTCGACCCATGACGGCGTACCGAGTACGGCGGTCAGTCGCCGCCGCGTGTCCAGGCAAAACTTCCCGTCCGTCCCCGGGTTTCCCCGGGTAACATGATGGGCAACTTCTGCAATGACCACCCTGGGCAAGCGTGGCATCAAGAGCCTCTCATGAAGCGGAGCAATTTCGCTGCAATCTGCCCCTTTGGTTGCTATATTCTCCTTTCTGGCTAAGATTCCCATGAAGCCTGGGTGAAGCGATCTTCATGTGAGGTCGAGAGATGATCGGGGCCGGGGTTCGATGAGGCAGAAGGGGGTTCGCAATTTGGCGCTTGATGGTGAACTTTTCGTCTGTCCCCAGTGGTTCGTCTGTCCCCAATGGTTCCGACTGGGCGAAAGTGAGCGTCCCGTCTGTCCACGAAACTCTATTTCAACGGTATGACCACGGAGTATATGCCCTGTACCTCTACGATGGGGAAGGGCGGCGCGTGGCCAAGGTTTCCAACCCGACGTTTCAGCTGTACCCTGGGGAGCACGGGTTCCACGTTACAGGAGACCTATCTGCTCGGCCCATCGGGCGAGCACATCACGGAACTGGGACCGGCGGGAACATTCTCCTGTGCAGTAACCCCTATGCCAACGGCCAGTTGCTGGCCACCTACACCAACAATGGGACGTACTTTTCCTTGAACGACTGGTTGGGAAGCAAGCGTGTAGTGGGCCAAGTATGACGGGACCGTGGCGCAGATGTGCATGAATCTGCCCTTCGGCGATGATCTGATCTGTTCCGCCAACGACCTGAGCGAACATCACTTCACCGGACAGATCTACGACCCGGAATCAAAAAACGACTACTTTAATGCGCGATATTATTCCAACAACACGGGCCGATTCTTGAGCCCGGATTACAACGATCGCGGCTCAATCCCCGATCCGGTGCCTTACGCCGATTACACCAATCCGCAGAGTTTAAATCTCTATAGCTATGTAAAGAACAATCCGCTGTCGCGTACCGATCCGGATGGGCATGGCTGCTTCGATAGTGACGCTAGTTCTTCCACCGACGCGAATGGCAATCTTCAAGTCAACGGCGGTTGCGACTGGGGAGACTTCATTCCTACGCTAGTTGAGGTTTCGCAGTTTGTAGATCAGGTCAAAAAGACTGCGCAACAGGCGGTAAACCAGATCTCCAACATCATGAACACTCCGGGTGGTCCGGGGTGCATGGCCGGGCTCGCCGCTGGCGGCGCGGGAGCTGGAGCTGCGGCTGGCGGAGGAGTGGGGCTAGTCGGACTTGCTGGTGGAGGAGTTGGCGTTGTAGTCACGGAACCTGCGGGACTTGTTGCTGGTGGAGTCGGCGGCGCGGGATCTGGCATAGCGTTAGGAATGTCTATCTGTCCCGGCGGAGCTGCTTTTAGTAAAGGGCGAGGCGGCAGTTCGAGCAGGCCGAAGTTTGATAAGAATAATCCTGCTCACCGGAACATGACAGCAGATTCCATAATCTCGAATTTCAAACAAGGCGGCATACGATCCGTGTTTCCATCGGAAAAGCTTCCGCTGAGCTATAGCGTTATTGAGGCCGAAGCAAAGTCTGGTGACGATGCAGCGCAAACCGCTGTGAAGCTGCTTACCAATAGCAGATTTGACAAGTGAGGAACCTCTGATGGCGTGGTATACAGCAAAGTGTCTATATCGTCTCTTGGGTCCTGGAACTGACGAGGGCTCAACGATGCTCGGCGAGTATCGATATTTCTTGGTCAAAGCGGAGAGCGATGATGAGGCACATGCGCGATCTCGGCAAATTGGACGAGAAAGGAACATAGTTACACGAATGCGTTGGGAGGGCTTACAGAGTGGAAGTTCGAAGGTGTAGTTGACGTAAAAGAGATACTGTCCTCAGATATTGTTGAGAAGGCAGAGGTTTACCATGAGTACATACCTTGATGAGATAACCCAGGCAAGGCTTTAAGGGCCGATTCGTGAGCCCGGACCCAAGTGGCCTAACCTTTGCCGATCCCGGTAATCCACAAAGCTGGAACCTGTATGCCTATACCTTGAACAATCCGCTAAGGTACACCGATCCGACCGGGCTTTATTGCTACTACGGAGATAAGGGGACGGACGCGGGACGCTCACTTAGAAGTTTCGTGGACAGACGGGCAGTGTGTCGGAGAGAAACTGCTTCATTATCGGGGCAGAGGTTGGTACTGGCTTTCCCGATTAGTAATTCTCTAGCAGGCTGCTGAAAAAGCTACATTTTGCGTGCTTAATTCTTGTCTAAGTTGGTTTTGCAGCTGTTTTTCTGCTGAATTGTGGCGATTTCTAAGCTTTGCTAGCCGTTTTGGCGGGTTGCAGAGACACTACGGCCTCATCAGGCCCCGGCAGCAGCCGGAATCAGTTTTCGTAACCGCACCAGGTTGTAAGCTGCGGCTGCAAAGCTGAAGATCCATCCCACCTTGTTCAAGCCGCGGTGTTTCAACTTACGCAGCAGAGCGATATCTTTCATCCAGCCGAAGCACTCTTCAATCCGCTTCCTTTTCTTCTGGCTGATCGCATAGCCGCCGTGGCGTGTGGTTCGCTGGTCGATGGCGCTGCCCCCAGGTCGCTTCTCATTCTGCGCCACATGCGGGGTAACGTTCATATGCCGGCATTCGGCGACGAACTCCGTGGTGTCAAAACCCTTATCACCGCCCACCGTAAGGCGATGATCGCCGGGCAACTGCTCCAGCATCAGCGAGTTTCGTGGACAGACGGGACGCTCACTTTGTGGAAGAAGATGAGCGCTAAGGTTCGAAGGTAAATTCAGGCTGGCTTCGATCCGTAATGATCTTTTCTCGGGGTCCGCGCTTTTGCGGTGCCAAGCGCCGCTGCGTTGTCTTCTCCAAGCCATGGACGAATTCGGCACTTCCCCATGGTCGACCGGTGTGGGTGCGCTGGCGAATGGCGGCTAACTGCGATTCCATCTCCCCTGCGGCGAGGTACTCTCGCCAGGACGGAGCAGCCCACTGGGTGTTCCAGCGCTCCAGAGATAGCCACTCATCGGCGACTCTTGTTCCGCAGTGGCTGGCAGCGCTCGACCAAGACCAGGACTCCGGCGTCGCAACCAGACGGGCTCTCAACGGATTCAGCTCCGTATAACGCAATGCCTCCCACAAATGCGGTTCGTCCAAGGGACAAGAATAGTATCGTCCTTGCCATACATGTCCGCTTGCTCGATGAACCGTGTTCCAGTAAGAAGCGTATCTTCCATGCGTCTGCTTCAGCGCCTGGGCTAGCCCGTCGGTCGTACGGGGAACCACGATCAGATGGACATGATTGGACATCAGGCAGTAACCCATCACAGACACTTGGTAAAGCTTAATGTTTTCCCGTAACAAGGACAGGTAGGTCGCACGATCCGCATCGCAATCCAGGATGAAGCGCCGATCGTTCCCACGCTGGGTCAAGTGGTGTGGCACATCAACGGCAACTACCCGAGCCAGTCGTCCCATCGCAAGGAAACCATATCAGCAAACCGTCGGGACCTTGCGGTTTCGCGTAAAGATGAACTGCCGTTAATATTGGATTGGCCGGTTCGCCATGCTGGTTTTAATCACAGCGCAGGCTCGGAGACCTGAAATGATCAACGAGATGGAAATTTCGACTGGGGCGAAAGTGAGCGTCCCGTCTGTCCACGAAACTCTGTCCACGAAACTCTTGTCCACGAAACTCTGTCCACGAAACTCGTCCACGAAACTCTGTGTCCACGAAACTCTGGGGGCGAAAGTGAGCGTCCCGTCTGTCCACGAACTCTGTCCCGTCCACGAAACTCTGTGTCCACGAAACTCTGGGGGCGAAAGTGAGCGTCCCGTCTGTCCACGAAACTCGGGGTGGATTCAGTACGAGCAGCAATGCACCCTGTCGAATTGCCCGGGGACGCCTAATACCCTGAACTACATTTATAACCTTGCCGGCGACATCACCAGCTCAACCAATGGGGTTTCCACAGCGGGAGGGAGCGCGCAGCTGAGCTATGGATACGATTCCGGTGAGCGGCTTGCGTCAGTGATCAGCAATTGGCCGATGGGGCCGGTTAATTTGTTCTGTGCTACCTCAGCGGCCGGAAACGGTTGTCCAGCAGCTTCGCAGCCGACCTATGACGCGGCGGGACATTTAACCTACGCGCAGTTCGCCGTGAATGCACAGCAGCCCGCTCTGACATTGACTCGGGCCTACGACAGTCGTCTGCGCCCCATTGCCGAGACGGTTACCGGGCAAGCGGCGGGGGGAACACCGGCGAGCATAACCGTAACTGTTTCCGGCACGGAGCAGTCGATTGGCGCCGGGGGCACGCCCGCACCGGCCAGCGGGACGATCTCACTGAGCTACTCCGGTGGGCAGCAGGCGATGCAACACGCCATACCGCTGTTCGCCAGCAGTTCGGTTACTTTGCCGGACGGTTATCATGCTCCCTTCATTGCATCGATCAATAGCGCCTTGGCAACAGCCAACAATTTGGCCGCGGTTCTGAACTCCGCCTACTCGCCCGTCACGGCTGTCGTGGCATCCGGAGGAACTGCGAATGCCGCATCCGTCCTTTTGACCACGAAAGCCACCGGCGCCGATCAGAACGGCGCGATCACTTTGAGCATGGTCGCCACTCAGGTGAAGGCAGCACCGGCAAGCCTCAGCGGCGGCGCGGGCAACACCTACGATAGCGGCACGGTGACGGCAAACATCAACGGCACAGCGGTCAGCACCCCCTATGGCCAGTCAAGTACCGCGCAAACCCTGGCGGCAGCACTCGCCACCGCCATCACCGCCGCCGGCGCCGGAGTGACCGCGACAACAGGAGCCTCGGGCGCCATCACGGTAACAGCCAATCAACCCGGCACGGCCGACAACGGTTTGCCGGTCACTCTGTCATCGGCCACGAACCAGCCGAAGTTCTTTTCCTCGGCTTCCTTCAGCGGCACTTCAGGAGCATTGGCCGGGGGCGCGACTGGGGCTTCTGGGCCCATCTATGGCTATACCATCCCGGCGCCCGGAGCGCCCACACCCGGCTATGACGCCGTAGGAAACCTGTTGTCGTATAGTGATTGCATCCCCAGCAGCAATTGCAATTGCCCCCCTGGGACCAACTGCACTACAGGCGCGTGGGGTATGACCTACGACAAGTTGAACCGGGTCTCGAGCGCGTTGGCTTCCGCCGGTCCGTGGGGGCCCGTGAATGGGCAGCTCGGCCTGACCTTGAACTGGAACTCACGACGTGTTCGGCAATCGCGAGGTGCGAGACACCAAGCGGAAACCCGAGCACAGCCGTGCCGCTTGCCCAGCCCCTGAGCTATACCGGCGGCAACAACCGGGTCGACAATTATGGGTCCGCTGGCTATGACCTGGCGGGTAACGTGACCTACGACCTGACCAACCACTATGCCTACGATGCGGAAGGGACGCCTGTGCGCTGTCTCCAATCCAGACCGGGGCTCGATGCAATACATTTACGATGCGGAAGGGCGACGGGTGGCCAAAGGAACGATCAGCTCGCCGAGCTGCATGCCCAGCAGCAACGGCTTTAGCTTGACCGAGAGCTATGTCCTGGGTCAGTCCGGGGAGCATGTCAGCGAACTCGGCGGTTCGGGTAACTTCCTACGAGCCATGTTTATGCCAATGGCCAGCTGCTCGCTACGTATAGCAGCTCCGGCACCCAGTTCTCTTTTAGCGATTGGCTGGGCTCCAAGAGGTTGGTGGCGGACGCTGACGGAAGGGTGGCGGGAACCTGCATCAATCTGCCCTTCGGCGAAGAACTCATTTGCTACAGCAGTGTTCCGCTGACCGGCCACCACTTCACCGGCCAGATCCATGATCCGGAATCCCTCAATGACTACTTCGAGGCTAGATATTACTCCAATTATTCGGGCCGATTCCTCTCGCCGGACCCAGGCTGGCTTCTTTGCTTCGCGTCTGGAGAATCCACAGACCTGGAATCAGTACAGTTACGCGCTCAACAATCCACTCACAAATACCGATCCGGATGGCTATGACTGCGTGTACCTGAATAACGCTGGGAACGGAGTCGAGTCGGTGGACGCTAAGAGTAGCCAGGCAGAGTGCACGGGTGATGGAACATCCAAGAATCCTGGCACAGGCGGTTACTGGGTGGACGGAACGGCCACTCAGGTTACTTTATTTACCAATTCAAATGATGTTGGTCTTTCCGGGCAGATAGGCGGGAGCCAGTTGGGGCAGGGACAGAGCACTGACGCGTTTTATAGCAGCGTTAATGCGACTGAACAGAGTGCACTGGAAACTTCAACCGACGTGAATAATACGATGCTTCCGGGGGTCATCGGCCCTGCCCCGAATATCCGGTACACCATTGATCCTTATCAGACCCGCCTCTTTGGAACGCATTTTTGCGGTCCCGGAGGCGGCGGCGTACCAATCAATGCTCTAGATGCGGCCTGTAAAGCTCACGATGAATGTTTCGGTGCGGCTGGATTGTCCGCGGCAAACAACTCTGGAGGCGGCAGCATGACACTTCAGCAGGCGGCAGCGGCTCAAGGATGTAATGCTGCTCTTGCAGCAGCCGCCGCTGCGCACCCGGAAATCCGAGGTTCAACGAGAGTCAGCGAATGGCTGAAGCACGGGGACCAGCTCTTGCCCCTCTTAGGGATCGATGGACACTTGGCAGGGGGACGGCCGTCCGATGAAAACCGCCGCTGGATGGATCACACTAGTTTTGCTTGCTGGAGTCACGTTTTTGGAGGGCCTACTCCTCTATTTGGGTCAGTTTGGGTTCGACTTCACTCAGGGAGGGCCAGCGCCGCTCGCTCTGCGGTGCGCATGGCTTCTACTGCTCTGCAAACTAGTCGGATTGGAGTCTCACGACGCACCGGCCTCCTGATGCTCGCCGCAGGCTTAGCGGACTGGGTTTTCGGTATCGTCTTTCTGCGGATGCATAGTCAACATAAGTCCGTCGGTACCGCGATATCAGATAGCTGGGTTACCGGGGCCTATGTTCTTCTTGCCGTAATTTACATCGTTATCACTGGACGTTGGTGGATCAATGTGCAACGAGCAAGAGGCGAGAAAGTGGTCGCCGGGCACTCGATCTCCTAGTGTCGGAAACGCGGCAGAGTTCAGTGATGGGAAGGTTCTTGAGCCCGGATCCTGGAAGCCTTTTGGTTGCCAATCCGGCAAACCCACAGAGCTGGAATATGTACAGCTATGCCCTAAACAATCCTTTGACGAACACCGATCCGACTGGATTGGCCTGTGTGTATTTCAATGATGAGGGAAATGCTGCGGAGTCCATCGACCAGAACAGCAATTCAGGTGAATGCGGGGCCAATGGTGGTGACTGGGTGAACGGTACGACCAGTTTCAGCCAAATCCGGTACAACGTGAACAATGACACGTTCAATATTCGTAGCTCGGATGCCCAGAACAGCTACGGCACGACGGCCTCCGCTCCGGGCAGTCAAAGCAACGGAACAACGTGCTACGGAAACTGCGATACCCCGTATGGCTACTCTCAAACTCCAAATGATGCTCTAAGCCCGTACGCGCAGGCAGTTTTCAGCCAAGTTGCCCAACAAACGACGCGAGTCCGGAAGGGACTCAATTGCGCGCCGGGGGCTGTGATGGCGGGGGGCGCCTCGTGGTTTGGAGTCGGGCTGGTGCCCGGCATTGGCGATGCCGCATCAACTATCAAAGAAGGCTGGCAGAATGCTCTAACCTTGTGGGGTGCAGGAAATGCAAGTGCCGGCGCCGCTGAGATTGGTGGGGCTGTTGCTCGGTCAGCAAAAGGTGTGTCTCCCCAAGTCGCTAGAGCAGTCGGTAAATTCGCGGCGAATGCTGTCGACAAAGTGATTCCGGCGGCGATTGCAGCTCAAGCCGGTAGCGCGGTAGTGGACGCCGCAGACGCTTACTCAGGTTGTTACTCTACTACTCCCTAGAGGTGCCTTCGAGATGCCCGACGACATTGAGAGTGAAGACGAACCCGTTCTATTGAAAGAGACTTTGGAAATACATGATCGGCTTGTGCTTTGTCTTGGCACTCCTGGCGCATCCGGTATCGCGCTTCCAAGGTTTTCTTAACATGACGATCTGGAGCATCCTAGTGCTTGGCTTCATAACTCTCTACGCATGGCCGCTCCTAAAGGATACGTTGTCTATTGTTTTACTAGTAGCTATCTTCATATTTCATTTTGCCGTTATGTGGCGTCTGTATCCCCTAGTTCCTCACCACGGTTACATTGCCATTGGTCTTATTGCTTTATCGGAGATCGCTATCTCGGCCCTGACCTATCGTTTGGCTAGATGTCAGGTCCCAACGCGACAGTATGAAAACCAGGCGACAGAAAACCAGGGCATGATGGAGTGGACCCCTTGGTGTGAGACATTCTCGAAGTTTCGTGGACAGACGGGACGCGCACTTTGTGGGAGCAGACACACGCTAAGGTTCGAATGTAAATTCAGGCTGGCGTCGATCCGTAACGATCTTTTCTCGGGGTCCGCGCTTTAGTGGTGCCAAGCGCCGCTGCGTTGTCTTCTCCAGGCCATGGACGAATTCGGCACTTCCCCATGGTCGACCGGTGGTGCGTGCGCTGGCGAAGGGCGGCAAGCTCCGATTCCATCTCCCCCGCGGCGAGGTGCTCCCGCCAAGACGAGGCAGTCCAGCGGGCGCGCCACCGCTCCAGAGATAACCATTCATCGGCCGCTTTTGTTCCACAGTGGCTGGCAGCGCTCGACCAAGACCAGGACTCCGGCTTCGCGACCAAACCTGCTCTCAATGGATTCAGTTCTGTGTAACGCAATGCTTCCCACAAATGCGGTTCGTCCAAAGGGCAAGAATAATATCGTCCTTGCCACACATGTCCGCTTGCTCGATGAACCGTGTTCCAGTAGGTAGCGTATCTTCCGTGCGTTTGCTTCAGCGCCTGCGCAAGTCCGTCCGCCGTACCGGGGACCACAATCAGATGGACGTGATTGGACATTAGGCAGTAACCGATCACAGACACTCGGTAAAGTTCAATGTTTTCCCGCAATGACGACACGTAGGTCGCACGATCGCCATCGCAATCCAGGATGAAGCGCCGGTCGTTCCCACGTTGGGTCAAATGGTGTGGAACATCAACGGCAACCACCCGAGCGAGTCTTCCCATAGCAAGGAAACGATATCAGGAAATTGTCTGCACGCCGCAGCTTCGTGTAAAGATCAACGGCAGTTAATATGAGGTTGGCCGATTCGCTATGATGGCTTTGCTCAAGACCTTGGGGGGACCTGCAATGATAGACAACAGGACGGCAGTCGACTTCGCCGAAAAGTGCACGTCGCGTCTGTCCACTAAACTTTTCGGTGCCTCCCGCAGATAGACAATTGTCTGTTTTCCGGCACCACTACGCTCCCTGCACCTCTCGATCATGTCGCCGTTTTCACTCAACGTCCATGTCTCTCGAGAAAGAATAATCCGGCCATCCTCATGCTCTTCCAATGAAAAGATCAAGCAGGAGCCGCTCCAAACGACCGCAGTATGAAACTCATCACCATCGGCGCCGGTGGATACGGAGCTCTTGCCGTCCGTCGTGTAGTGCTGTAGCGCCCGGCGAGATTCACCAGAGCCGCGCACGACAATCGTCTCCACCGTCATATCCGGATCGCGGTGATCGATGCGCAGAGTGACGTCCCCCGTCCGAACCGGGGCAGAGCGTTCGTTGCTCTGTTTCCATATTCCAGAGAAATTCGGATGCGGTGGCGCGCAGATTGCGCCAGGTGTCAGCAAGAGGACAGGAAGCCAACGAGGAATACCCGTCTTTTCATAGTCACAGACGGCCTCCCTCCCTAAAAATCCAAACGCAGCGCCAACTGGATCTCGCGCGGCGTCCCCGAGCCTACAGGGGTTATCGGATTCACGATAGCCGTGTTCAGGTTAATCGTGTTGATGATGCTGCCGAATCCTGCAGGGGCCGACGGGTTGAACGTGGCCTGCGGTTGGCCTAACTGCGGATGATTGAAGATGTTGTAGAACTCTCCGCGAAATTCGACCTGCATGCGCTCGGCAATAGGAAACGTTTTGGCGGCGCCCATATCTACCTGCCAGGTGCCCGGTCCGCGAAAGAGATTACGCGGCGCATCGCCAAATTCTCCAGCCGGCTTAGCGAATGCCGCAGGATTGATCCAGCGCGCGATCGTCCTGCCTCCCGGCGGGGTGAGAGGGACGCCTGGAACCAGGTCGGGACGCTGCGTGCCGGAGGCGCCATCCGGTGCTGTGTAGCTGCTGGGCAATAACACGTTGATCGGAAAACCTGTGCGAGCCAGCGCCGTCGTGGTGAGTTGCCAATTGCCCGCGAGGGTGCTGACAATACCGCGCTGGTTCAGCAGCGGCTTGCCCAAGCCGAAGGGTAGTTCATAGACCGCGTTCCCATTGACCACATGCGTAGCGTCCCAGGCGCCGCTGGCCCAGTCAGATTGCGGAGAAAGTGGATTCTGCGGAGATATCTCGTCGCCGTCCCCGCTGCCGTTGGAACCATTGTCGATCTCGTGCGTGTACGCCCAATTCGCAGCGACGAGAAGTCCGTTCGCGAACGGCCGCCGCACCGACACGGAAAGCCCGTTATACGAGCTCGCACCGATGGAGCCGCGCCAGCCGATGGCCGGAGCAAAGCCCGGATATTGCACAAGCCCCGTAGCCGGATTGATCAGGTTCACCACATTGGTTTGCAGCAGGTGCACACCGTGGCTTCCCAGGTAGGAGACGGACGTCACGAAATTGGCAGGAAACTCCCGTTGTACAGAGGCAGTCCACTGCTCGACATACGAGTCTTTGCGATTGCGTTGTTCGGCATTGGGTGAGATGGTTCCGGTGGTGAAATACGGGTCGGGCGGATAAGTCACCCTGGTCACTGAGTAGGAGGGGACTTCGTTCTTTGCGGGAAGATTCTGATCGTCCAGCTGGCCGTCTTCGTGGTACATTCCGAAGCCGCCGCGAAGGATCGTCTTGCGGTCCTGCTCAGGCGACCAAACCACGCCGACACGCGGATCGAAGTCACCGTAGTTCTGTTGGCCGAAGCTGGCGCCCAGGCCGCAGAATCCCTGAGGCCCGCAGGTGTCGAAGTCGAACGGGTTGGCCTTGCCATGCGCCTCATGGAATAACTGGAATACGGTGTAACGGGCGCCGAGGTTCAGGCTGAAGTTGGGCCGTAGCTTGAACTCGTCCTGGATGTAGCCGAAGATATCGTACTTGCGCAAGTCGTTGACCGGCAGAGCACCCGTGAGACTTGCTCTCGCCACCTGATTCGCTGCCAGCGCCTGCAGGGAAGAAAATGTAACTGTTCCATGTTGCCCATAATGCTGGTTCAACTGGACGCGACGGACTTCCGCTCCGGCTTTGATGGTTTGCCGGCCATGCAGCCACGTCACATTATCGATATAGGAAAAAGTATTGCCTACATAGATGGTGTTGTAATTGTAGGTTTGTGTGCCGAATCCGGGCCCAGGACCCGTGGAAATCGCAACCTGATAGAAGGAGCCGGCTGCATTGGAGTTGTAGGTGTTGTCGGTCGAACGATTGTATCCAAACTTGGCCTCATTCGTCAGGGTGGGACTGAAGACGTGCAGCAGTTCCAGAACGCCGTTGACCGGCGTGGCGACCCGCTGCTCCAGGTCCGTCACGGAAGTCGAAACCGGCTGCGTATCGACCGAGCGATCGTAATTAAAGCGCATGAAGCCGGTGGTTCTGTCTGAAAAATGCTGGTCGATCCGCAGCAGCGCCGAGTTCTCGTTGACCACCTGCGTGCATGAACAGGTCAGCAGGTCATAGTCCGCGTAGTGCGGATCGCCGGGGTCGTTTGCGGGTGTGTAGGGCGTCAGAAATGTTCTTGGCCCTGCTCCCGGGTAGGCGTTTACGATCGCATAGACCGGAGAGGAAGCGGGAATGGTGGCCTTGAAAGCCGCGCTCGGCACGTCGCCGCTCACCGGATAGCCCCAGACCTGGCGGTAGGCTTCAGAAGCGATGTAGAAGAAGGTCTTGTCGTGCACGATGGGTCCGCCCAGCGATCCGCCGAACTGATTCAAACGAAGTGGCTGCTGGGCTTCGCCTTTAGAGGCCCATAGAGGCTCGGACGCGTCGAAATAGTTGTTGCGCAAATATTCAAAGAGGCGGCCGTGGAAGCGGTTTGTACCCGAAGGAGAAGTAACCGCCAGTTGCGCGCCGCCGGTTGCGCCTTCATCGGCGGTTGAGAGCAGCGGATCGACGCGGAACTGCGCGATTGCGTCCAGCGGAATGGAGAGCCGCGCCCACGCGCGCTGCGTCTGATTGATGATGCTGGTCTCGTCAACGCCGTCATACGTGAAATTGCTGTCGTCAAGGCCCCGGCCGGCAAACCGCACAGACCTCTGGTTGCTGCCACCCGTGTCGATGGCGCCGGGGATGTATGCCGTCAGCGCCGCCCAGTTACGGCCATTCAACGGCAGTTCGTTGGCTTGCTCTCTCTCGATCAAGCCCGTCACTGCGGCGGTGCTGCGATCCAGCAACTCAGAACTCACCGAGACTTCCACCCGCTCCTCGCCGCCTGATATCTGCAGGGTGGCATCCAGGGAGCGCGTCCTGCCGACCACCTGCTCCACATCAAGGAACGTCAAAGTCTGAAAGCCGGGATGATCGAATTTGACGCTGTATCTCCCCACTGGAAGCTCAGCAATGTCATATCTTCCAGCCGCGTCAGATACACCTTCACGCTCGGATTGGGTCGAGTTCTCGACAACAGTGATGTGTGTTTGCCCTAGTACCCCACCCGCCGGATCAGTAACCGTCCCGGTCAAAGCGCTGCGATCCACTTGCGCCCTGCCGGGCACTGCACCAGAGCTTAACAAGACTGCGGAAACGACAAACACAGACGGAATGAAAACAGGAACGAAAGTTGCGCATGTTGGCCTCGAAAAGGAAAATCGGTATCAGATGGAAGGTTGCGCTCTTAGGCTTGATGCACCGGTTTCTTCGCTGGGAAGGAATCACAACGACATCTGCCAATTACAAATCTCACGATTGGATTACAGAATCGTAACTTCCTCGAGTTAAAGTTGTGTGACTCGTGATGCGCCTCCTCTCTTTGTAGTCGGGCAAACAATAACCGGGCTTCTTGAATCGGCCGGCGCAGCTTGAGCAATACACCAGATCAGCGTTTCTTACGGTGCTTCAGCCCACCGGCCCACCACACGTCGCATCAAGAAATTGCCAAACCATTTGACGTCATCAAGGGCGTTTCCGGAATTCATCTCCTATCAACGCAAACGCATTACACATTAACAGTCCGGTTCTATAGGTCTGGTGTTGTTACATTTCGTGCTGAAGGTGCTCGCGCTCGATCGCATTCATGAAGCGAGAGAGCCGGTTTGGATCGCAAATGAGAATTCTAGTCGTAGACGATGAAGCGAAGACCGCGAAGTTTCTAAAAAAAGGCCTGGGCGAAGCAGGGTTTGTTGTCGATGTGGCGACAAATGGCTTAGACGGGCTGCAGTTGGCCCAGGATGTGGACTTCAACCTGATCATCCTGGACGTAATGCTGCCCAGCCTCGACGGCTGGCAGGTTCTTACCTGCCTGCGCCAGGCAGACCGTGCTACCCAGGTCCTATTGCTCACCGCCCGGGATGCGATCCACGAACGGGTAAGAGGGTTCGAGCTGGGGGCAGACGACTACCTGGTGAAGCCGTTCGCATTCTCTGAGTTGTTGGCGCGCGTGCGATCGTTGTTGCGCAGAACCCCCGCTCGCCCGCAGGATACGATCCGCATGGGCGATCTGGAAATCGACTTGTTACGCCATCGCGCGACGCGGTCCGGCCAGCGGCTGGAGTTGACTTCGAAAGAATTCCTTCTGCTGTCTCTGCTCGCGCGGCGGGCCGGCGAAGTCCTGTCCCGCACTCTCATCGCCGAAGCGGTTTGGGACATGAACTTCGACAGCGACACCAACGTAGTGGATGTCAACGTCCGGAGACTGCGCAGCAAGGTGGACGATCCTTTCCCGCAAAAACTCATCCAGACCATTCGCGGCGCCGGCTATGTGCTGGAAGCTGGCTCGTAGCCTCACCCCGGTATCGCGGCTGTGGCGTACATTGGCCTTCCGGCTAACCGCCGGTTACGCGTTGGCCGGCCTGATTCTGGTGATTTTGGCAACCGCCAGCCTCTACCTTGTCCTGCTTTCTGAATTAGAGAGAAGTACCGAATTGTTCCTCGCCGACAAGGTGAACGTGCTGCGCACCATGCTGCGCGAACGCCCTGACGACCAGGATGCGCTGCGCGAGGAAGTCGAGCTGGAAACAGCGGCGCGCCGATACGAACACTTCTATATTCGCCTGCTGGATGAGCGAAACACGCCACTGCTGGCTAACGCCTGGCATGGCAGAAGAAGTTAGATCTTCCACAATTCGGCCGCCGGACACGAACACGTCCTGATGCGGCGATTCCCATGAAGGGCCGCCATGGGCAAGCCTTCCGCGTGACCACCTCGCTGGCGCCGGTCGGCTCGCCCCCGACGCACACCAACACCATTCAGATTGCCATCGATGTCTCCCAGAAAGAACAATTCCTGGCGCGCTTTCGCCTGGTGTTTTGGGTGATCATACTGGGAACCCTGGCAATTTTTCCTGTGGTTGGCTATCAGATCGCGCGTCAGGGTATCCGGCCAGTGGAAGAAATGGCGGCCACCGCAAGGCGCATCAGCTCCACCCACCTGGGGGAAAGAATTCTCACCGAGGGTTATCCCTTCGAGCTGGCGTCGCTGGCCGGCACCTTCAACGAAATGCTGGACCGGCTGGAGGATTCCTTCGATCGCATATCCAGATTCTCCGCGGATATCGCGCATGATCTGCGCACTCCGGTAAACAACATACGCGGTGAAGCCGAAGTGGCACTGGCCCGTGCCCGTACCATCGACGAATACCGCGATGCGCTGGAGTCCTCTCTGGAAGAATCTGTGCGCCTGTCGGACTTGATCGCCAATCTCCTGTTCCTCGCCCGCGCAGAGAGCCCCCTGGCCCATCTGCGCCGCGAACGGGTTAACATCGCGGAGTTGCTGGGTGGCGTACAGGAGTATTACGAAGCCTCGGCCGCTGACAGCGGTATCTCTTTGAGCACCCGGTTCGGTGACGAGCCGGTGATCGCGGAACTGGACAAGACCCTGATGCAGCGAGCGGTCGGAAACCTGCTCTCGAACGCGGTGGCCCACACGCCTTCGGGCGGCTCGGTAGTGATGGCGGCCCGTTCCGAAAGTTCCGTGATTCGTATCGAGATCACGGATACAGGCATCGGCATTCCACCGGAAGCTCTGCCTCGGGTATTTGATCGTTTCTTTCGTGTAGATCCGTCCCGTTCACAAGCCTCGGGCGGCGCAGGCCTCGGCCTCGCCATCGTGCAAGGCATCATGCTGCTTCACGGCGGCAAGGTGGAAATTATCAGCCAGCCGGGGACAGGGACACAGGTCATCCTCAGCATGCCGGCGGCCGCCACCATTGCATGAAAGCTACGGCGTTCCGCGCCCACGCAAGCGCCCAGGATCATCCAGCCCTGAATAATTACCTGGCTGCATCCTCGGTGCTCTCTCCGATGACATCGTACTGCGACTCCTTCGCGCCGGTCCGAATATGCATATGCTTCCCATCGTTCCAGACCGCCACCGCAGCGCCTGCAGGTTGGCTCCAGAGAGACTCAGTGTGAGGGCGCGTCGCATATGGAATTAGTGTGTACACCGTTATCCCAATTTTCACCGAGTAAACCAGCATTTCCGCGTCATGGCACGTCGTCATGCTGCTACCGTACCCCAACGACGCATCGCAGTTCATGCGCACAGATTCCGAATGTCGGTCCTGGTAAATGGCGTGCTGATATGCCGGGACCGGTCTGTCCTTCGCCAATGCCGCGGAGCAGAGGATGAGCGTGACAAACAGAGTTTTCACGGGGGAGCCTCCTGGCAGTTCTACACTGCCGGAGATCACCTGGGCTTTAGCACTTTTGTCTCATTGACCGCCTGGGCTTTTGCAATCTGGACTAGTCGGTTTGGGGTCGGGGCGGATTCGCCCAGTGACCGGATTCGTCGTTCCCGCTCACGATGACCCCCTTCGCATTCCAGCCCAGACCCGCCCTCACCATTGCCGGGCAATAACGCAGAGTCAGCCCGCAGCGCCGTTTGCTCGATTCATTCGCCTCGGATCCATGCAACAGTAGGTCGCTATGGATGGAAATTTCCCCGGCTTTCAATTGAACATCGACCGGCTTTCCAAAGCTCTCCGCGCCCGGAACAGTCTGGTTCAGAACATTCGCCTCGTCGTTTTCACTCAGGGTATAGGTGAGATGGCCCAGGTGATGCGATCCAGGAATGAACCGCATGCAAGCGTTCTCGATCGTGGCATCGTCAATGGCCAGCCAAGCCGTCACAGCCATCGACGGCGTGAGCGGCCAATAGCTTGAGTCCTGATGCCATGAGACCCGCTTGCCATCCCCCGGCATCTTGCAAAAGAAATGCGAGCCCCAGGCAACAACGTTATCGCCGATCAAGTCCTTGATGCGATCCACAATGCGAGCGTTTGTCAGGATGTCGTAAACACCCCCATAGCGCAGATGTGCCGTGCTGATCGAGTAGCTGTCGCCCCCCGCGGCGAGCGTCCTGGCCAGCAGCTCATCAAAGTAACTACGAATGCCGGCTATTTCTTCTTCGTTGAAGATGCGCATGCCCGCCAGGTAACCGTCGCGGTTGAAATCTTCGATCTGTTGCGGGGTCAGGACTGCGGGATGCTTCGTCGTCGAAGGATGAAACCGCAGGTCGCGGTCAACCTGGCTCAATTCGTCGCTGCTCGGGATGAACTTGGGTGTGGTCAACGGTCTCTCCGATTCTGCCAGTCTATCTCCCTTACCCATCGGGCGGCGAATGACCTCAGGGAACACGCTTATCTCCGTTGTTCCCGCCCGAACGGCGGTAGATCCGGTCCCAAAACGATTTCCTGATCCCGTCCGGATAGGCGAGCTCAGCAGGAATGGTGAGATCGACTTCAGTCCCGGCGCCAGGATAACTCCGTATATTCAATTCCGCCCCCATCGCCTTGGCGCGCTCCCGCATGCCGCGTAGCCCCCAGTGCCCTGCCCGCCCGCTGTCCACAATCTGCTGATCGATCCCACGGCCGTCGTCACGAATCCTCAAGCGTACGCCGGTACTTTCGTAAGCGATTTCGGTTTCGATCCTGGACGCATGAGCGTGCCGGAATGCGTTGGTCATCGCCTCTCGCCCGATGTCGTATGCCTCTTTGCACAGTGTGGGATCAAAGGGCCGTGGAGTCCCGATGACAGAGAGGTTGAACGGAATGTGATGATCTTGTTTGAGCACTTCCCCGCAGTGTCCCAGCGCGCCGCAAAGGTCGCCGCCGGCGGTCGCATCTTCGCGCAGGTCCTGCACGCTCTGCCGTCCTTCCAGCAGGGCCTGGTCGGCACGGTCCATCGCTTGTTCCATCATGCTTCGGGCTGAGGTGTTGTGAGGCAAAGAGTCCATCACCACCTGGAACAGCAACATCAGTCCCTGGAATCCCTGTAGCAGCGTATCGTGCAGCTCCCGAGCAATCCGGTTTCGTTCCGCAAGACGCTCTGCCATGCGAATGTTGTACTGCTCCGTAATCCGGCGAAGATGGAGCCGGTACATGCCCCACAGAAGCAGCAGGATCGTCGAGATGTAGAGAGTCCTGAACCACCATGTATCCCACCAGGGCGGCAGGACCGTAATCTGCAGAGCTGTCCCCGGCTCACCCCACGGTCCTCCACGGATGGAGCCCTGAACCCGGAAGGTGTACTTGTTTGGCGGCAGAGTCGTATAGCTGACCTGCCTCTCGCCAATATCTGCCTCCTGCCAGTTCTTATCGAGCCCCTCCAACATGTACCGATAACGAGTAGTCGCCGGGCTCAGATAACTGAGCGCGGAGAATTCGATGGAAAACATGTTCTGCCGGTGGGAGAGTGTAACTCCCTCAGTGAAAGCGACAGTTCTTTGCAGAAGGGAGCGTGGCCCAACTTCAACCGGAACACCCGCCAGGCTGAAACCCGTCAGAACAATTCGTGGCGCCTCCGTGCTGTCGACCACGTTGTCGGGATAAAAGCTGGTCGCTCCACTGAAACCACCGAAGAACATCTCTCCGCTATGGCTCTTGAAGCAAGCTCCCCACCCGGTAAGATCCGGCCCCGAAATGCCATCGGCGGCCGAATAATTTCTGAAGCGCCTCGTCTTGAGATCGAATTTGGAAATGCCGTTGTTAGTGCTCATCCAGAGGTTGTCGTGATTATCCCCAAGGATGCAGTTCACCGCATTCCCCGGCAACCCATCACCTTCTCGGTAGATCTCAAAGCCTTCAGTCTTCGGATCGAATTTATCCAGGCCATCCTGCGTGCCCACCCACATGGTTCCCGAAGCATCGAAAAACACGCAAACCGCTTGCGAGTCGCTCAGGGAATGCGGGTCCGCTGGGTTGTGGCGATAGACCTTGAACTGGCCCGTAGCCGGATTGAATTGGTATAGGCCTTCTCTGCTTCCCAGCCACAGCATTCCCTGTGAATCCTGGGCCATACCGTAAAATTCTGCGATTTTCTGCCGGTCAGGTTTGTAGAGCGTGTATCGCTGATGGGCTAGATCGAAGTGCCTGAGGCCATCCCAGGTGGAAGCCCAAATCGTTCCGTCCTTGTCGGCCAGCAGGCGGGCCACCAGCCGCCCATCCGCATTGGATGTTTTGAACACCGGGTCCGGCGGTCCCTTGTATTGACCGGTCGCCGGGTCAATCACTTGAACGCCGTGCGCCGCAGTACCCGCCCATAGAACACCAGCACTGTCTTCCATCATGGTGTGGATTTCGTCGTTCGCACCCCTGTAGACCACGCGGTTTTCTCCCGTCTTCCGATTGAGCCGGTTCAACGAGGAGCTGGAACCAATCCAAAGAATGCCTTTACGATCCTCGTAGATGCTGCTCACCAGGGAGGCCGCTAAATTGTTTACCGTGCCCGGTTGGTGGACAAACTTCTCGAAGGGGGTCGGCCGGGTGGAAAAGTAGTTAGGCGGCGCCTGCTCCGGTCCAACCCAGATGTTTCCTTCGCGGTCCTGAAATAAATTCAGCAGTTGATCGTCCGCCAGGCTCTCTCCATTGTTGGCTTCGTTCCGATAACGGATAAACTGCTGATGCTTGCGATCAAACTTGTACAACCCATCGTTGGTCGTAGCCAGCCACAGGTTCCTGTCCCGGTCCTCGAGGATGTAGACAATCCCCCTCGTATCGGCCTTGCTCCCGGCGAAGGGTTCAAAAGGGTAGCGGGTAAGTCTGTTGGTTCGCCGATCGTAGACGGACAAACCTCCTTCGCCCGCGCGAAAGACCCAGAACACGCCAAAGCTATCTTCGAGAAAGGAAAACTCTCGCCCCTGCGTGTGCGCAGGAATGCGGATCGAAACCGTCCCGGTGGTTGGATCAAACGCCTCGAGGCCCTCGGTCGAAGCCACCCAAAGCGTTCCTTCCCGGTCTTCTCCCGTCGACCGGATATAACTGCTACTGAGACTGCGCGGATTTGCGGGGTCATGCACGTAGCGCACAACCCGGCCACTCGCGGGTTCCAGGCTGTAAAGGCCGTTCCTCGTCGACAGCCACAAGACCCCACGCCGATCCTGGCTCATATGCATGACGGTGGCGCCCGGGCCTTTCTCATCCGGCGCCTTGATGCTGAAGTGAGTGAAGGTCTCGGTGACCGGGTCAAACTTATCCAGGAACTGGTCGCAGCCGACCCAGAGGATCCCGTCACGATCCTTAAAGAGCGAGCGAACGAAGACGCCGCTCAGGCTATTGCTGTGTCCCGGCTCGCGGGCAAAAACCTTGAACTTGTAGCCGTCGTAGCGATTGAGGCCATACTGCGTGCCGAACCACATGAATCCCTGGTTGTCCTGGGTAATCGAAGACACGCTCGTCTGGGACAAACCTTGTGTAAGCGATACCCGCTGAAACCGCAGATCATGGCCGTCGACCACAGGCAGCTTGACCCGCTGGGGATCCTCTTGCACCACAAGGACCGGACTCGAGGCCGTTGCCCGCGCCTGCGATCGTAGGGGTTGTGCAGTGCTGAACGTGACCACCGCCAGGCCGGAGGCGATGACCACTCCTTTAATGCGCCGTAATGTAATCCGCGACCTACCAGGCGAATACCGGCGGGGCTCCTCTTTTAACCGCCGCCCAGGGCTCTGGACGGGTGCCCCATGTTCGCCTCGGCGTACATGGGCCGGAAACGAAATTCTTCCAATGCTTTCGCTCCATCCGCCACGGCTTCTGCACGGGCACACGCCCGTAGCCCGGGAAGCTATGGTCTCCCCTTCGCCGTCCCGCAGCTTATTTCACCGAGGGGCTGTCATCCGCCTTCAGATCGCCCAGCGCGTATTGAATCCCAGCTCGAAGGTGTTCCAGCATCGGCGTCATCGCATACACCCGGTCGCTGTGGCCATGCCCCTCATAGAACACGCGGCCCTTGCCCTCGCGGCGAATATAGCTCAGGGCATAATCGCCATCGGTGCGCGGATTAGCCTCCTTCGCCTTATCCGCAGCGCTCATCTTGGCGTAGTCGATGCTCGTCAACACGTGCACGTTCTTGCGCGAAAACGATTCTTGTACGAACGTGTAAGTCTCGTCGTGGATCTCGAACTCCTTGCCATGGAACATGGCCGTCAAGGGGCTGTTCGGATCATCGATCTTGACATAAATCAGCTGCGGATCGGGCCAGTGAAACTTGAAGTATCCGCCGATCAATTTGTTGAACTCCGGCCATTGCTGCACCGGCTTCGATTCCAGGCCTGCACGACGGGCGTCGAGCGGCGGCAACAACGAGTTGAAGTGGGCCACAAAATCGGCCCGGGTGACCTTGCCCGTATTCCCTGTGTCCAGCTTTTGGAACCAGCTGTCGGCCAGCGCAGTCCACTCCTGCTGGCTAACGGTGTCGTCGCTGTCTTTGTCCGCAGCCTCCAATAGACGGGCGCCAAGAACCGTCGCCCCCATATTTCGCCCGGGACCCTTTATGGCGGCCTCACTTGCCAGGCAATCGGTGTGATAGGAGTCGCTCGCCGCGTGGATGCCCGCGATCCCTTTGCCGCTTCTCACAAAATTCAGAAAAGCCTCTCGCCGCGCCGCTGTCACTGAAGGATTCGGATCATCCAGGAAGCACGCCGTTGTGCTGTCGAGGAAGATCGCGTCATATTTCTTGAGGTTATCGGCGTTGATGTCCGCCGCGTCGTAACTGACCGTCGTCGTCCATAAACCGCCCTGGTTCCCCAGCGCTTCCACCGCCTTCGCCGCCAACGGGATGGAGGAGTGCACAAACCCTCCCGCGCCCGTATGCGCCATCACCAGTACCTTGCGTGGGTGCATCGGCTTGGCGCCCGGCGTGGTGGGCAAGGCTGCCATCATGGCGTCCACCGAAGCTTGCGGCGCGGAAAACGGCGTTGAGTTGCCCGCCGGGTTGAAGGTGCCCGATTGCCCAGGTTTCACCGCCGCCGGCGGAGGCAGCACTTTGCCGACGCCAGCCTGAATCTCAGCCTGTGTCAGGGTCCCGCTGTGCGTGGCGTTCCAGGCCGTAAACCAGGAATTGAAGCCGGACTCGAGCTCGGACCGGGTGAGCGTTCCATCGTTATCCTTGTCGAGCGCAGAAAAGAGCGCTTGAGCATTGCGCGCGCCCTCCTGTGCTTGCATCCGCCAGATCGCGATACCAGTGGTGAGCAGCACAGCGGTGCCGGCCAGCATACATGTCGTTCCAACAAAACCGATTCTTCTCATAAAATCTGCCGGAATGAGTCTATCGCCCATCGCCACAAAATGCCACGCCACTCAACCTGGAAACGCGATGGGTGCCCCAAGCCTACCCTGATCTCGTCGCACGAGAAGGCTGGTAGTTACCTGGCGGCGCTCCCCAAATGGTGGTTCTCCCGGAGACACTTCAAGGTCTAAGGGAAGCTTCTCCTGACGAGCCACGGACGACTTACGCCGGATCTGCAACGAGTGCCGGGTGCCCCATATCTCGCTCGTTTTTCGCGAGATGTGGGATTCCACAGCCCTAAAACTCTAGCCTTCAGCCCCTGAGGTGTGTCTCCTTAGTCAGCCCCAGGCTTTTCCGCATCCCGACAAGGGCACGTGCTTTAGACTTGCGTCTGTTCCTCGTGTCCCGGATTATGCCTCTGGAGAATCTTCATGTGCTTCGCCAAGCGTGGCCGCCGTTATCGAAGGTCCTGCGCAACCGCAACCTTCACGGCGTTCGTCCTGACCCTCGCAGCCTCGGCGAGCCCCAGGGACAACCCAAAGGATCACACTACCTGGAGCACCTACCTCGGTAGTCCGGATGCGTCTCACTACACTTCCCTGCGGCAAATCGATCGCTCGAACGTAGGCAAGTTGCAGGTGGCATGGTCCTACGACAGCGGGAGCGAACAGCCCTACGCCTTCAATCCCATCGTTGACGGCAGAACCATGTACGTGCTGGCGAAAAACAGCTCGATTGTTGCCCTCGACGCCGTTACCGGAAAAGAACGATGGACTTATCATTCCCGCAGCCTGGGACAGCGCTTCGAGGGCCATCGTGGCATCAACTTCTGGCAGAACGGCGACGCTTCCGATAAGCGCCTTCTCATCAGCTTTGGAAATAATCTGGAAGCCATCAACGCGTCCAACGGTGAGTTGATTACTTCCTTTGGTAACGGCGGCACGGTCAATCTGAAGGAAGGCCTCGGGCGTGACCCGAACTCCATCCACCAGATCCAGTCCGGAACCCCCGGTGTCGTGTTTGAAGACCTGATCATCTTGGGTTCCTCCACCGGAGAGGACTATGGTTCCCCTCCGGGCGACATTCGCGCCTACGATGTGCGCACCGGGCGCATGGCCTGGACCTTTCACACCATCCCCCATCCCGGGGAACCCGGTTACGAAACCTGGCCCAAAGACGCCTGGAAATCCGGCGGAGGTGTCAACTGCTGGGGCGAAATGAGCCTCGATCAGAAAGCCGGCATCGTCTACGTACCCACTGGCGCTCCGGTCTACGACTTTTACGGCGCCGACCGCAAAGGCAACAACCTGTTTGCGGACTCCTTGCTGGCCCTCAACGCCCACAGCGGAAAGCTGGTCTGGTACTACCAACTCATCCACCATGATTTGTGGGACTACGATGCGATGGCCGCACCTCAACTGCTCACCATTCGGCGTGACGGCGAAGACATTCCCATCGTGGCGCAGGCCTCGAAGCAGGGTTTTCTGTACGTCTTCAACCGTGCCACCGGCAAACCCATTTGGCCTATCGAGGAGCGCGCCGTGCCCCCATCCAACATGCCGGATGAGCAGGCTTCTCCCACCCAGCCCTTCCCTTCTGCCCCGCCCCCGTTCGCCCGCCAGGCGTTCACCCTGGCCGACCTGAATCCCTATATCCTGAGCCCGGCCGATCGAGCTCACTGGCAGAAGGTGGTGGAGAATGCGGTCAATCACGGACTCTTCACTCCCCCCGGCTTGACCGACACCATCGAGATGCCCGGTAACCATGGTGGTGTCAATTGGGGCATGACGGCAGCCGATCCGGCCAAGGGCACGATGTACGTCGTGTCCATGGATATTCCGGCCATCCTTAAGAATGAGCGCCGCGAACCCCCGTCGCTCTGGCAAATACCCAGCAGGGCTGCCCCGGCCATGCAAGGCAAAGCGGTGTACCACGTTTACTGTGAGCGCTGTCACGGCACTGAGCGGCAGGGTGCGCCGCCGGCCATTCCCTCGCTGGTCAACGCCCCAACCGTCTTTGGAGCGAAGACGATCAAAGGCGTGGTGAACTATGGGCTGAACGACATGCCCGCTTTTCCCGATCTCACGGACCATCTGCTCGACAATCTACTGCTCTATCTCGGCAATCCGGCCAGTGCGCCTGAGCCCATTCCCTCAAGAAACGAACCGCCACCGGCTTCGTCCGCTACAGCATCAGAGCCGGTTCGTTACTGGTCAGGCTACGGCTTGCAGCCTTCCATCATTCGTCCCCCCTGGACGGTGATGACGGCCTACGACCTGAACCGCGGAGTCATCCAGTGGCAGGTACCACTCGGCAACGCTCCCCAGGGCGCCTCCGAAAACCTGAAAGACACCGGCATCATGATGTCCAGGAATGGCCCGGTGGTCACCGCAACAGGCCTCATTTTTATAGCCACGAAGGACGAGGGCAAGCTCCGCGCGTACGACGAACAAAGCGGCAAAGTGCTTTGGGAGACGGATCTCCCCGCGGCTTCCGAAGGTGTCCCGGCCATTTACGAGGTAGACGGGCGTGAATACCTCGTGGTCTGCGCCGCCTCGGCGAAACAAACGGACATCCCACGAGACGGGCCCGAGGAGCAATCCACACAGCCGGTGCACAGGTCGTACATCGCATTCGCGCTGCCCCAGGGGCGTAACGCGAATTAGGCATGATCAAACGGCCGAAAGAGTAGTCCTACGTGTCGAAGAGCACGCCCATTCAATAGCGAAAGACCAGGCTGACGCCCCACACCAGCTGGTTGCGCGCCTTCCCGTTGTTGTAGCCGCGCTTATCCCATGAGTGGTCAAACCGGAGATCGGACTGCACCAGGAACGTGCTTCCGAAATAGCGGTTCAGATACAGCGTGTTCTCCGTGTACTTCGTGGCTATGCCGGTGCGTTGGCCCTTCTTGTCATTCAACAGGTCGGAGCGAAAGCCTACCGTAAGCGATGGGTTGATCTCCCGGTTCAGATAGTTCACCACCGCGTACTCCGGTGCAAAACAGCGGAGCTCTCCTGGGACGCAGATCGCGCCGAGAGTACCGTTTTCCGGCGGAACCGGGTTCGCAACGTTGCCTGCGACGTTTGGCACGCCGCGCTCATACATCCCCCAGGTCTCGGTTGCCGTATGCCACTTGGCGTTGAACCTGTGCGCCCAGATCAGGTCGAACTGCTGCACATTGTCATAAGCGTATTTACCGTCATTGATGCCGTTGGCACAGGCGTAGAAATTGTCGTGATTGGTGACGGACGAATAATTCAAGCAGGCGATGACCGAGGGTTTGTGACCGCTCGACCACGGAGCGACGTCATGGCCTGCCGACATACCAAGCTGCACCAGCCACTGCTTGTTCACCTTCAGCGTAGCGATCACGCCCGTATCCGTAACCGGCTCGGCTGCGTAAACGAGCGAGCGCGTCATGGTGTAGTTGAAGGGGGCCAGCGGCGAATCGAGTCCGGGCAGCGAAAGAAAGCGCCCGGCACGGATATTCAAGCCGCCTTTTACCGGAAAGTACAGGTCCACATATTCCATCAGCGGGTCATAGCCGTAGGTCCGGTTCGACACCAGCAGCTGCTGGCTGAGATAACCCTTCGTGGTGGTGAAGCGATAGTCGACGCCGTAGTACAAGGCTGTGATGTGAAAGCCCCAGTCGAAGTGCGTGGCTTGCACCGTGTCCGGCAGGCGTTCGACAAAGGTAACAACCTGATGCAGCCGCGCGGTGTCGGGTGACGACGCAAAGATAAGCGGGTAGTTATCGTCGCTGCTCGTGCTCTGATTGTAGGTTCCCTTCGCCCAGCCGTAGACCTTGGTGCGATGGTTCTCCAGCTTGAGCGCCGTCATCAACGGATACACCGTGGTATCCGGTACGCCGATGGTGGGCGATCCACCGTAGATCCAATCGCCCGACGGATAGGGCGGACTATCAAGTGGCGAATCGAACGCACGCCGCTCAGGTGCGGGGCCGGCGGGCAGCTTGCCTCGCCAATCCGCACTGTAGAAGCGGCCCAGCCGTTCGAGGAAGTTGCCGCGGATCACAGTTTGTGCTTCGCTGGGAGTGTTATGGGGCTCGTTTGTACCAGAGAGTGCCTGCGGCTGTTGCATGGGTTGCTGGGCACGCGCCCCATGCGCCCCAGCCATAGCGACGCCGGCCAAGGCGAAAGCCCCGGCATACAGCGTCCGGGACCTGCCAGACGTCATTCTTCTTTAATCCTTAGACGGAGGAGATCATCCCCGCACCAAAACGTCTGCCAGTCTACACTCCGCCTGCCACGAAAAGAAAGCTGGCATTGAATCAGGGATGACTCTGTACCGCGGTAAGACGGGCGGAGCGAACGGCGGCTGCCAGCTCTTTGAGCAGTAGGCGGGTCTCGTTCCAATCGATGCAGGCGTCGGTGATGCTCTGTCCATACACCAGTGGCTTGCCGGGCTCGAATTTCTGCGCTCCCGCCACCAGGTTGCTCTCGATCATCACTCCCATGATGCGGCGGTCTCCCGCGGCAATTTGTGCGGCGACGTTGCGGCATACCAGGCCTTGACGAGTGTGGTCCTTATTGCTGTTGGCGTGGCTGCAGTCGATCATAATGCGCGGCGGGATCCCCGCCTTTTCCATCAGCTCCGCGGTCTGCTCCACCGCAGCGGCGTCGTAATTGGTCATCTGGCGGCCGCCCCGCAGGATGAGGTGACAGTCCGGATTACCCGCCGTGAACAGAATCGCCGATTGCCCCGTCTTCGAGTGACCGAGGAAGGTATGAGGGTTCGCCGCGGAGATGATCGCCTCAATCGCAATCTGCACGTTGCCCGAGGTTCCGTTCTTGAAGCCGACCGGGCATGACAAACCCGACGAGAGCTGCCGATGCACCTGGCTCTCGGTGGTGCGTGCGCCAATCGCGCCCCAGCTCACCAGCGAGGCAACATATTGGGGTGAGATCATGTCGAGGAACTCAGTTCCTGCGGGAACACCCATCTCGGCAAGGTCCAGCAATACGTGCCGAGCCAGCCTCAAGCCGTCATTAATGCGGAACGATTCGTCCAGATGCGGATCGTTGATTAGTCCCTTCCACCCGAGCGTGGTGCGCGGCTTCTCAAAATAGACCCGCATCACGATGCGCAATTCGGCCGAAAACTCGGCAATGGCGCTCTTCAGCAAGCCCGCGTATTCCAGCGCCGCTTTTGTGTCGTGAATCGAGCATGGGCCGACTACCACGACCAGCCTGGGATCATTGCCCTTGAGGATTTGAACGATCTCATTCCGCGCTTGAAACACCGTCGAGGAAGCCTGCTCCGTCAGCGGCAGTTCTTCTTCGAGAAAAACCGGGGGAAGGACGACTTTAGTCGCTCGAATACGAAGATCATCTGTGGGATGGAACATAGTCTTATGTTTAATTTACCAGCGTTGGCCGGGATCGATGCCCGCCGCGGAGTTGGACTACAATGGTCAGCCAGGTAGCGAACCCCTGGGAAAGCGATCGCGGTCTCGTTACCGTGGAGAGCCAACTATGTGGAATCAACAGGGACAAACCATCGGAATGCCCTCGCACCTGGTCGCAGCCGTGTTTCTGGACGAGGTGTGTGCCCGCGATGCCATCGCCGACCTCAAGCTGGCGGGCGTCCGAGCCAACCAGATCGGTGTCGCCTTGTCGGACGAGGGCAAACAAGCTCATGCGCATCTTCCCGGCGATATGGAGGGAAAGCACAGCCTCCTCTGGAGATTTCGCCACAGCATCGAGCATGATGTGTACCGGCACGAGGGGCGAGGCTTATCCAGCCGGGAGCATGCCGCCGCCGCGAACGACGAGCAGCCATCGTTCACCGAAATCGACCTCACCGATACCTTGCGGCAAATGGGGATTGCGGAAGCAACCATCAATCTGTTGCATCACCAGGTAGGAGCAAAGGGTTTCCTCATCCTGGTCGACGCCCACGACAACGAGAACCGCATCGACTCCATTCTCCTCAAGAATCGGGGCCTGCCACGGACAGTCATGGTTACGGAGCAATCAAAAATCACCAGCTAACTGATAACCGCGGCGTTATTTTGGGGAAGCGCCGCGCCGACTCACCTCGGGCGTCGAAAAGCTCCTTACAGCATCGAACAGATAAGCATCTTCGAGGTCCTTCGACTCCGCGATTTTCGTTAGCAGACGCTATTGAGAGCTTTGCGGCCGCAACCTACAACGCCAGAAAAAAAGTCACACGCTCTGAGCGCAGCGCTATGCGGATCTATCCCGTGAACTGTTTTGATCGCGCGGAGTCGAAGGACCCCAGGGGTGTTTATTTTACCGATCGCGTTTCTAGCCTTTCTAAGCACCGAAGCCCGCACTTGGTGGATTTTGTGGAAGGCCCAGAGGCAATATCCCAAAAAGTTAGCGCTTACAGGCCGCAGTCCCAAGCTAACTTTCCACTCTGCCCAGAGCACTCTATCGAATGTGGCCGGCAATCATTCCGGCAGTGCCCCAAGAACATCAATCTTATTTTTCTCGCAGACATCCTTGAGGCGTTGGAGATCGGGCGCTACCGGTTCGCGTAAAACACGTTCCGTGGCCGGCACACCCATCTCGAACATCATCCCTACAAACCCAACGTCTCCGCCTGGCATTACCTGTATCAGGATGTGAGCGTCCTTTTGGCTGTTGCTCCGAAACCCGTGGGCTACACCGCGAGGAAGAAAAATGTAGCCGCCTGGTCCCAGAACGATCTTCTTGTCGTCGCTGAAGAAAGTAAATTCTCCATCCAGCACATAGAACGCCTCGTCCTCCGCGTGATGAAGGTGGTAAGGCGTAGCGAAGCCTGGAGTCGCCGTGAGATGAATGAGGGAATAGGCCCCCCCTGTCGACTGGCTTCTGGCCAAAATGATATGGAGGGTGTTGAGAAACCAGAGGGCCGGTGCGTCATCGAGGTTTGTGGCGTGCAGCGTTGTTGCATTCATGGTGAATCATCTCCTTCTGAACCAGGAGTTCAAACCTTCATTGCGCCGGGCACCGGTCGCTCAGCTTAATCCGGAATACCTAAATCCGGTCGTATCCCGCTCAGGGGATCATGCCGCATTCGAACATTTTGTTGGCGATCGGCCCGGCGACCATATTCAGAAAATGCTGGCGCATCTTTGGGTCGTTGCGCAGCAACGTCATGACCTTTTGTTTCATCTGTGCCTGATCGGCTGGTTCGGCCGGTTTCGGAGCTTCTTTTTTCGCCTTCAAGTCAGCGCAACTGGTCGTCTGGTACTTCTGGATCACTTTTTGGGCGAGTTTGTCCAGAATCGGATACTGGCTCTGTTGTGGCATGGCGGATGGGGCGCTGGCGGTCAGGACTAGCAAAGCAAGCAGCGCACAGGGACGAGAAATGGCCTTCAGGTTCATTGATTCTCCTCAATAGATTGGAATGGCCCTCGCATTATATCCGTCGTTAAGAAGCATTCTGCAAATCTCGAAGATCTCAATCCAGTGGTGACGGGTGGCCTGCATCGCCGCCACCACTGGATTCGCCAAGGCCCGGACAGCCCTAAACATGAGCCCAGCCCTCGAGTGCTGGGCACGGCACTCCAACGCACGGTCAGCGTAGCGTTCTGAACGCAGCACGAAGCTCGTTAGTGAACAGTTCCGGCTGTTCCCACGCCGCGAAGTGTCCTCCCTTCGGGAGCCGGTTGTAGTAAATCAATTTGGGATAGGCCTTTTCTGTCCAGCTCTTCGGGGCGGCATAAATTTCGTCGGGAAAGACGCTCACGGCAGCCGGAATTGGAACTCCTTTCGGAGCGAAGAACGGCAGCTTGCTCTCCCAATAAAGGCGAGCCGAAGAAACCGCGGTATTCGTTAGCCAGTAGAGCGTGATGTTGTCGAGGATGTCGTCTCGCGTCAGCCCCTCGGCCTGACCGTCGAAAACACGGCCGATCAATTCCTCACTGCGCGCGTCATGATCCAGCATCCAGGCTGCCAGGCCTATCGGTGAATCCGCGATCGCGTACAGCGTTTGTGGCCGATTGGCCATCTCCTGGGCATAGCCGAGTCCGTGTTTGTAGAAGAAATCGAGCTGGTCCCACGCCCCCTTCTCGTCGGGCGAGAGGCCGGCCGGCGGCGGTTGGCCGAATTCGAGAGCCTTGGCGACGTCGTCCGGCACAGTGGCCGGCATGTTGGTGTGGATGCCGATCAATTCCGGGGCCCCGAGCAGAGCCATCTGCTCCGTGACGGCGTTGCCCCAGTCGCCGCCCTGGGCGACAAATCGCGTGTACCCAAGGCGCTTCATCAGCACAATCCAGGCGCGTGCAATATGGATGGGGTCCCACCCGGTCGCGGTAGGCTTGCCGGAAAATCCATAGCCCGGCAGTGAAGGAATCACCACATCGAAGGAGTCCTCGACCTTGCCGCCGTAGGCACAAGGATCGGTGAGCGGGCCGATGATCTTCTGTTCCTCAATGATCGATCCGGGCCACCCGTGGGTGATGATCACCGGCAACGCGTTGGGATTCTTCGAACGGACGTGAATAAAGTGGATGTCCACTCCATCGATGGTGGTGACGAATTGCGGTAAAGCGTTCAGCTTCGCCTCTTCCTTCCGCCAGTCGTAATCCGTCGCCCAGTAGTGCGCGAGCTTTTGCATGGTCGCGAGTTGGACGCCTTGCGAAGCATCGCCGACCAATTCCCGCTCCGGCCACCGGGTCGCATCGATGCGCCGGCGCAGGTCCACGAGCTGCTCTGCCGGGACACTGATGTGGAAGGGGCGGATGGACGTGTCCTCGGTGACTGTGGACAGAAATGCCGGCATCGCGGTGCGCACTTGTTGTGCGCACAATCCGCCTGCCGACAGAAGCACGATCGCGGTGAGACTGAGAATTCTACGTTGCAGGTTCATACCCATCTCCTTGTGCGTACCAGTGAAACAACGCATCCCGATGATCAACCCGCTCGCATTTGCAAACTACCCTCATTGGGGTTTGCTTTGGAGCATCCATGTTGGCCGTCAACACCACCCCTCTAAGGGGGGGATTTGGTCAGCTTCTCCTGGGCAGGCGGGATGACAAAGCAGACGGAGGGTGCCATCCTTATGAAAGTGGTTGCTGGACATAAGGCGCGCGGATGCTCGAACCTGGGGACTGGCTTGTCGTATACTCCGATGACGCGGTGGAGTGCCAAGATCCTGAGGGGACACCCGAGGACGTGCTTGCTACCGGAGTGAGCTTCGGCGAGTCTCACCTTCAGAGCCGGAATCGACAATTTATCCATCCTGAAATGCAATGAAGCAATTTGGCTGCTTTCAACTCGACACCAGGAACGAATGCCTGTGGCAAAACGGCGCGCGGATCGGCTTGACGCCGAAGCCATTTGCCGTGTTGCGCTATCTGGTCGAAAACCCGCAGAGGCTGGTGACGCACGATGAGTTGATGGACAAACTGTGGCCTGAAACCTATGTGCAACCACAAGTGTTGCGGACCTATGTGCTCGAGCTGCGCAAGTTGCTGGGAGACAGTGTCGAAAGCCCGCAGTTTATCCGAACGGTTCCGGGGCGGGGATATTGGTTCCTGGCCCAGGTCGAAGATGGCAACGGGTACGGTGTTCACAGCCCTGGGCAAGCTGGGCGCATCGTAGGGCGGCGGCAGGAGCTCGACCGGCTCAACAGCCTGCTACGGCTCGCCCTCCAGGGCGAGCGGCAGGTGACCTTCGTCACCGGCGAAACCGGCATTGGAAAAACTGCACTGATCGACGCGTTTTGCCGGCACTGGTGCACCGAGGACCAGGTATGCATCGCCCGCGGACAATGTGTGGAAGGGTTCGCCGGTAAAGAAGCGTACTATCCGGTGATCGAAGCCCTGGCGCAGCTCTGTTCGCCGGCCGAGGGCAAAAAACATGCGCACGTGATGCGGCAGAAGGCGCCGAGTTGGTACGCGCAGTTCGCGGCACTCCACAGCGATGATGCTGCGCCGGCGGCTCCTGTAGGGCGGGGCGAGCGATTGCTGAACGAGATATGCGATGCGATCGAAGCAATGGCTACGGAGAAGACAGTAGTCTTTGTCTTCGAAGACCTGCACTGGGCAGACTTGTCGACCCTGGACTTGATGTCCGCGCTGGCCCGGCGCCGGCAAGCGGCCAGGTTATTGCTGCTGGCGTCTTACCGGCCCGCGGAGGTGAGTGCCGGGCAGCACCCCCTGAAGCGCCTCAAGCAGGATCTGCAAACGCACAAGCTGTGCGCGGACGTGTCTTTGGGCCCGCTGGAACGGGATGCGGTGCGGGAGTACCTGGTCCTGCAGTTGAACGGCCAGGAAACAAACAGTGAGACGCTCCCCAAAGGACTGGCCAGCTTCGTCCACCAGCATTGTGAGGGCAATCCCCTGTTCATGATTGCCATGCTCGAACATCTGATCGCGCAAGGCTCCATACGCCAGGAAGGCGGCGTGTGGCAGTTGCGTTCGCCGCTGACGGAAATCGACATGGGTGTGCCGACGGCTCTTTCCGAGATGATCGAGATGCAGATTGACCGGTTGGACGCTGCGGACCAACGGTTGCTCGAAGCGGCAAGCCTGATCGGTGTCATTTTCCCCGCATGGGCGGCGGCTGCGGCGCTGGATGGCGACCTGGAAGACATCGAGGACCAGTATGAGACGCTGGCCCGCCGGCTGCATTTCCTCCATCCGGCAGGGCACGACGAATTGCCGGATGGGACGCAGTCCGCCTCCTATGTGTTCGCGCATGGCCTATACCGCGAGGTGCTGCGGGCCAGGCAATCTCCAGCCCGCCGGGCCAAGCGGCACTTACGCGTGGCAGAGAGGCTGGAGAAGCTGTTTGCCGGACGTGAGCTGGATGTTTCGAGCGAATTGGCCATGCACTTCGAGGCAGCGGCCGAGTGGACGCGCGCGGCCCAGGCGCTCTGCGCCGCCGCAGGGACCGCCGTACGGCGAGGCGCACGCGATGAGGGCGTAAAGCTGACGGAACGCGCTCTGCGGCTGTTGGAGAACTTGAGCGAACCCGAGCGGCAGGCGGCAGAGAAAAAGACTCGCCAACAGATCGCCGGTGTCATGAAGCATTGACGGCGCGTCAAAATTAGTTGGACGAAAACTCGACGCCAATTTGACACCTAAGGGCATGAGGCGGAGTTAGCGTGGTTCTCGGAGGAACACCCCATGCTCATGCGCTTCAGGAACCTGGCTATTTTGTCCGCCGCCCTTTGCAGTACCGCAGCCTTTGCAGCTGATCTGAAAACAGTGAACGTGCCATTCAGCTTCGTGGCGAAAAATCACGCTTATGCAGCGGGGTCCTATACCGTCGGCGTCGACTGGACAAAGTCTATGGTGACGCTCAGCAAACCTGGGAGCGAACCGCTGACGTGGATCATTGTGCCGGCAGAGAGCGGCAATAAGGTTAGCCTGACCTTCGATGTTGCAGGATCCGAGCACGTGCTGCGAACGATACGTTATCAGGAGTTCGCTACGCCGAATCTGGACTCGCGGCCGAAGCATGCGGTTGAGAGCACCACAACCCTTGGAGAGTAATTTCGAAAGAAAACACTCAAGGTTATGGGGGCCCCTTTGGCAAAACTCGCAAAGGGGCTCTTTCCTTTTTGTTGGCAACTTGCGCCTACAGGAAATGATTTGAAAAGGGGAAATGCCGTGTGCGGGTACGTGGCAGTGGAAGACGGAGAAGGCGGGGGTTCTTTCCTGGATCAGAGGTCAACCAGCAGCGAGGAAGCGAGCCGGGCAAGGTACCTGGAGAGAGAGAATGCACGCCTGCAGCGACTGGTCGCAGAACTGTTAGTCAGGAATGAGGAGTTGCGGCAGCGATATTTGGCTTCTTTGGCAGCCGGGGATTAATGCACGTTTGGTTATGCGGCGTGGGCGTGCGACAATCCGCTAGCGAACTTTGACCCATCCGCGCGCGATGCCCGAGGCTCCCAGCAAGCGACGATTTTTTATTGCCACGATGCTGTTTGTCATCGTGGTAATCAATTACCTCGATCGCAGCAACATTTCTATCGTAGGGCCGCAACTCTCACGGACGTTGAACCTGACGCCGGTGAAGCTGGGCATTATTCTCTCCGGCTTCGGTTGGACCTACGTCGCGCTGCAGATTCCCTGCGGATGGCTGGTCGACCGGGTGCATCCGCGGTATCTGTATGGCTGCATTCTCGGCCTGTGGTCGCTGGCGACGCTGTCGCTGGGTTTGGCTACCGGCTTTCTGGGTTTATTGTTCCTCCGCCTGGCGGTGGGCGCATTTGAAGCGCCTGCATACCCGATCAACAATCGCGTGGTGACCACCTGGTTCGGAGAAGATGAGCGCGCCGGCGCCATCGCGGTCTACACCTCCGGCCAGTACGTGGGCCTCGGGTTTCTGACCCCGTTGTTGTCGTGGATTGACCTCACCTATGGGTGGAAAGCGGTCTTTGCGGTCACCGGCGTGATCGGGCTTACCTGGGCCACGGTGTGGTACGCGCTGTATCGCGATCCGGCAGACTTCGCCGGCGTCAACCAGGCGGAGATCGATCACATCGCGGCCCGCGGAGGTATTCCCGACCTGAGCCAGCGCATTCGCGGGCAAAAGAAACTCTTTGCCTGGGCAGACTTGAAGATCGTCCTGGGAAGCCGGAAATTATGGGGCGTGTATGTCGGGCAATTCGGGATCAACGCGACCCAATGGTTCTTCCTGACCTGGTTCCCGACCTACATGGTCACTTATCGTCACGTGAGCTTCGCGAAGTCGGGACTGCTGGAGGCACTCCCGTTCCTGGGTGCTTTTGCCGGTGTGCTGCTGGGAGGCTTCGTTTCCGACGGGATGCTGCGGCGAGGAAGCACGCTCACCATGGCGCGCAAAGTTCCGATTATCGTGGGTATGCTGTTGTCGAGCTCCATCGTGGTGGCTAATTATGTGACTGACCCGATTTCCATCAGCGCCTGCCTCACCGTGGCGTTCTTCGGGTGCGGCTTCGGGTCTATCACTTGGTCCCTGGTTTCGGCGATGGCGCCGGAGAGGCTCATCGGGCTCACGGGCGGCGTGTTCAACTTCATTGGCAATCTGGCCGCCATCGTCGTACCCCTGACCATCGGGTTTCTGATCCGGGGGAACGATTTCACACGGCCCTTGATCGCCGTTTCTGCCATGGCTCTCCTCGGAGCCGGCTCTTATATTTTCCTGGTAGGAACAATCGAGCGCGTTTCGGAAACAGGTTGATCTCGATCCCTGGACCCTCAACCCTGCAGCCGCGATGGGTGCCCCAGGTCTCGCGTTTGAGACCTGGGATCCTCCTAGCAAAGGTCTGTCGAGTCCGTCCGTGCTGAGACCGTATCGATCACCACACCGAACAGCGTTCACTCTCGGCTCGCACCATGGCGTCGCCTGGCTTGCATTGGAAGGCCTGCTGAAATTCGGGCATGTTGCTCAGGGGCCCCAGGACGCGGTATTTCCCTGGCGGGTGAGGATCGGTCGAGACGCTAAGGCGAGCCGCCGCCGGGCGTACGAGGGCTCCCCGCCACTGGCCTTCTGCCAGGAAAAACTGCTGGTCCGGGGTATAGCCGTCGACGGTAGGTTCCGGTCCCTTGCCTTCGCGGGAGCGCTTATAGGCGCGATAGGAAAGGTTCACCCCGCCCAGATCGCCCAGCGCTTCGCCCGTGACGAGTTTGCCTTGCAGGTGCAGGCCAGGTTCGACAAAATAGCCGTCGTATTGCTTGGTGGTGCAGCCGGTGCGGGCTTCGAAGTTGGAGTAGTCGGCAGGCGTCCACCAGTTCTCCAGTTTTCCATCGGCGGCGTACTTCGCTCCCTCATCGTCGACGCCGTGCGAAATTTCGTGGCCTATGCTCACACCCACCGCACCGTAGTTGATCGCGTCCAGGCCTTTGGGGTCGAAGCCGGGCGGTTGCAGGTAGCCGGCCGGGACCACAATCTCATTCATACTCGGGTTGTAGTAGGCATTCATGGTGGGCGGGGTCATATCCCAGCGGCCACGATCGACGGGCTTGCCAATCTGCTGCAGATCGTCGCGCACGGCATAGCGCGCCGCGCTCATGACGTCCTCGAGATACGTCGAGCGGTCCACAACCACGCCGCGATAGTCCTTCCATTTGTCCGGGTAGCCGATCTTTATATTCAGCTGGTTTAGCTTCTCCATGGCCTTGGCTTTGGTGGGCGCGGTCATCCAGTCACGGGTCGCAATGGAGCGCTTCAATTCCTCGACGATGTTCACCGCCATTTCACGGGCGCGGGCTTTGGCGGCGGGCGGCAGATAGCGATCGACGTACTCATGTCCGAGCGCCTCGCCGAGATTCCTGTCGGTGGCGATCACGCAGCGCTGCCAGCGCGGACGTTGTTCCTTGGCCCCGGTCAACGTGGTTCCGTAGAACGCGAAATGTTCCTTATCAAAGGGCGCCGCCAGCGACGTGGCCTCGCCGTTCAAGAGTTGCCACCGAAGATAAGCTTGCCACTCTTCAAGCGGGACCGTGGCTAACAGGTTGTCGAACGCGGCCATCAGTTTCGGCTGCGGAATATTGACGTGGCCCTCTTTCCCAACCGCAAGCAGCGCAAATTCCTGGTCCCAGTCGAAGTGCGGCGCGAGGGACTTCAGCTCAGCCAGGCTCATAGCGTGATCCTGCACGGCGGGATCGCGCAACGCCACCCGGCTGAGGCGCGCCTGGGCCAGCGCGGTCTCGATCTTCATCACCGCGGCCACGGCTCTATTTGCTGCGGCGTCGTCCATGCCGGCGAGGGTGAACATCTCATGCGCATAGACCTGGTATTGCTCGCGGGCATCCTTGAAGCGCGGCTCATCGCGCAGATAGTAGTCACGGTCAGGAAGGCCGGAGCCGTCGACGTCGATCTCCGCGACCATGCGCGCAGGGTCGTGCAGATCCTGCGCCGAGGAGAGGTTCAGGGGCGCGCTAACATTGATTTGTTGCAGACCGGCTATCTCCGCATCCAACCCCTTCGCGTCCGGCACGTTTCCGATCTTTGCCCACAACGGTTCCAGAGACTTGAAGCCGAGCGTATTCACTCGCGGCTCATCCATGCAGGCAGCGTAGAAGTCTCCGGTGAGTTGGCCGGCGGAACCCTTGGGCAACGACGCCGCTTTGCCCGCATCGTCTTCCGCGATTGAGCGCAGGCGAGCCAGGGTATCGTCCTGCGTGATGGTGCGGATGGCCCACGTCACCTGGATGGGAGGGATGGGATGGGTGGCGCGCCATTGCCCGTTCGCATAGGCGTCGAAATCGGTACAGGGATTACCGGTGCGATCGATGTTTTCCGTAGGAACGCCGCGCATCTGGGCAAGAGTGGCGGGAGGAAGGGCCAGGCAGGCAATCAGAAGATAAGAAGGGGCGCGCAAGTTTCCTGCTCCTTTGAGTTAAAGGGTAAATCATGATTTCGCCCGGATCGGTTTCTATGGTGCGCAGCGGAGGCCTTGTGCTACTGTCAGCCCCATGAAAATTACCCGCCGTCACCTCGTGAAAACGGCCTTGAGCCTGTCGACCGCCCCGTGGATTTTGCAGTTCAAAGCCCTGGCCGCTCCTTTTACCAGAATAGTCAAGATCACAGATATCAAGACGCTGGGCCTCGACAATACAGGCGATGGCTGCCTGGTGAAGATTGAAACGGACGCGGGTCTGACCGGTTATGGCGAAGCAGGCTTTTCGGCGCAAGCCTGCCGCGCCATTATCGAAACCATGAAGCCAGTGCTGATCGGCGAGGATCCCCTGGCCATCGAAAAGCATTTCTATGCCATGACCGGCGTGCAGCATCCTTATAAGGCACACATTCCCACCATCGGCGGCGTTGATATCGCACTGTGGGACCTGGCAGGCAAAATCCTGGGGCTCCCTGTATACCGGCTACTCGGCGGCCCGATACAGAAGGAAATTCCGGTCTACGGGCACGGGATGATCAGGAACATGCTGGACAAAGGCGAATGCCGCGAGTGGGCAGAGCGCGTGAAGAGCGAGCCGGACGGATTGACCACCTTCAAATTCAACGCGCTCGTCCGCGCCGGCTCGACTGGGCCTGCTGTCGGCGCCACTGGGGCGCCCGCAGTCGGTGCAGCGCTCGTCAATGCGTTTCATACCTCGGGCAAGGGCGGGTTCCCGTACAGCACGACCCTCGACGGCGAGGATTTTCGTCGCGCGGGCAAAGGCTATATGAACGTGCGCGAGGCGGTGGGCGACGACATCGACATCGCGATGCACTGCCTGGCGCAGTTCGACCCGCGCAGTGCGATCGGGCTTTGTAAAGCCGTGGAGCCCGCCGATCTGTTGTGGATCGAAGATCCACTGCCCACTTTGTACTCGGAGGCGTGGCTGGAACTGAAGCGCTCGACCAGGGTGCCCGTGCTGACGGGCGAGCGACTGGAGTTGGTGGGCGCGTTCAAGCCGTTTCTGGATAACCAGGTGGTGGATATGGTTCACCCGGATATGGCCTATGCCGGCGGTATCACGGCGTGCCGCGACATCGCCAAGTACGCGAGCCTCACCCGCGTTCCTGTCGGCTTCCATAGCGGGCCCAGCTCTCTGATTCAGTTCTACGCGGCGATGCATGTTGCTTCGGCTACTTCAAATTTGTTCAAAGTAGAAAACGTGCTGGGAGCGTTTCGTGGACACAAAGAAGATATGGCGCTGGGAGTGAAGCCGGCGCTGCACAATGGTAAGTTTCTCGTTCCCGAAGGACCTGGGTTGGGGTTGGAAATCAACGAGGACTGGCTCAAGTCTCACATGGAAAAGGGCGAGACCTGGTGGGGATAGGCGTCCATTCATTCAGATCGGACGTTTGTGAAAATGGCCTTCTTTCATGATGACCTGAAGATGATCGCCCCCGGACATGAACGTGCGCATCCATCAACCCAGGCATCAAGACACCGCCGGCGCAATCGGCCTGGAGAAACTGAAACGCTTCGGCGACTCCGCATTTTGACCCTTGAGATCATGCGTGGTGCAGGCGTGAAAATGGGATTCGGCACCGACCTGCTGGGCAGCCTGCGAGACACTTCGTTCGGCTTGCGTTGTCAACGCGGAATCATCACCTGGGGGAAGGTGCTCAGAAATCTCGCTGATACGATCGTCTTCCACCACGACGTCGGCCACGCGGTAAATGAAAACAATGCTACGAGCGAGAGAGACTCGTTGAAGGAAGGGCACGGGTTTAGCCGTGCCATAGTTCCCTGCCTGAGTGACGGCTTCAGCCGCTGCGGTACTGTTTTCTGTGCCCCGACCGGGAACATGACCCAGGTTTTTACAAAATGCGTGCACAATGAGCCGGGGGGATGTGCGCGCCATGAAGAGATTGCAAGGCAAGACCGGGCGGTGGGGTTCGCGAGTGTCAAGCAGATTTGGCTGCCGAGTCATCATTCCAAGACTGGTGACACTCGCCATCGCGGTTTGCATGTGGCCGGCTCCTGGCCATGGACAAGCCGCGCCCCTGCAGCAGAATAGCCAGGCTCTTGAAGAGCGCGTCACGAACCTGGAGCACGAAGTTGCTGAACTGAAAGCCATCGTCCAACGTCTTCAGCCTCCCGCAACAACAGCAGTTCCCTCGCCCATCCTCGAAGAGAGACCGGCGCCCAAGCCAGTCACTGAGGCTCAGACCCTGATCCAGCCCGCGATACAACCCGAAGACAGAAACACGCTCGATTTTCTGCACGATACGACGATCAACTTTGCGCTAGATAGCTACTATTCCTACAATTTCAATCACCCGGTTGGGCGAGTGAACCTGCTTCGCGCCTATGACGTGCTCAGCAACGAGTTCAGCCTGAGTCAAGCCTCGGTGATCGTGGAGCACCCACCCGATGTGAATGCCGGCCGGCGCTGGGGAGGGCGGCTCGATCTGCAGTTTGGACAGGCTACCGACACACTCCAGGGAAATCCTTTGAACGAACCCCGCCCGGATATCTATCGCAACATCTTTCAGGCATACGGGACCTATATCCTTCCTGTGGGAAAAGGGGTCACGCTCGATTTCGGAAAATGGGGCAGTTCCCTCGGAATCGAAGGAAACTATGCCAAGGATCAGACGAACTACTCCCGCTCTTTCTGGTTTGATTTTCTGCCGTTCTACCACATGGGTCTGCGGGCCAACGTCCCGTTAACCGACCGGTTTGCTTTGAACTACTGGGTAGTCAACGGCGCGAACCAGGTGGAGGCGACGAATGGATTCAAGGACGAACTGTTCGGGTTCACCGCGCGGCCAAAAACGAGCGTGAACTGGACGATGAATTACTATCTCGGCCAGGAACACCCGGATCGTGCAACAGCGACAAACTGCGGTCCTATTCCAGTGCAACCAGGTCTGTGCTTCACGGCGATCCGGCCCGCTCCAAACGGCCGCACCCATATTTTCGACAGCTACGTCACCTGGAAAGCCGCACCCAGGCTGACATTTGCGCTCGAAGGCGACTATTACCTCCAGAGACTGTGGCAGAATGCGGCGCCAGGTGAATCGTCGGCACCGTCACACACAGACGGAGGCGCCGCGTATGTTCAATACCAGTTCACGCCGAAGTTTACCCTGGGGGCGCGAGCCGAATATCTGTCGGATCGGGGAGGACTGTTCAGCGGCATCACCCAGGCGTTAAAGGAGAACACGGTCACTTTTGATTACAGGGTGGCCGACGGAATGGTGATGCGTTATGAGTGGCGACGGGACTTCTCCAACCAGCCCTCATTCCTCACCAACGTGCAGGGCTTGCTGCGCAAGGATCAGAACACTGCCACCGTAGGCCTTCTGTGGTGGTGGGGACGCAAAGAAGGGTCGTGGTGAGTGGCGCTCTGATGAAATGCCCTGGGATCTACTGGTGGGCTGTGTCGCGGACCGAGGCCACCAGGGCATTGCTGCCGTTATAGGTGCAGGCGAAGCTTGCGGGTAGGGTGGGCGCCCTGTAGGTCTCGGGCAACGAGCCGACGGTCGTCGTACGCATGACGGCCCGCACGCAGGCGTAGTCCAGGGAACTCCAGCCGCTGGGCTTGCCTATTCTGACATTGCGAATAGATCCATCGCGGTTCACTTCGAACCACAGCTCTGCAGTGTGTCCTGCAGGAACGTTGGCATCCACCAGTTCGTAACTACGAAAGTTCTGCTGGAGCCTCTCCGCCATTTGCTTCATGTACAAAGGGGACGGTTTCACAGAGATGGCCACGGGCTCAGCGGCCGCGGCTATCTTTTCAGGCGCCGGCGGAGCAGCAGGAACAACTCGCGGATGATAAGAGCAGTCGTAGACCACGTTCATAGTGGCCTTGGTTCCCCCTTCGGGCGGCCCAAATGTTTTGACTTGCCGCACTGCGTTCACACAGGAGAAGTCCAACGAGGGATACCAGCTTGAGGTAACCAGCGAGACATTTTGCGGAGAGCCCTCACGGGAAATGGTGAACGCAATGACCGCTGTGGCGCCTGCCGGGGTGTTGGCGACGGTGGAGGGATTCAGGTTTCGGGAAATCCGGTTGTGAATCACGTCTCCATACCACTTGGACGGGGGAGGCTGGCCTGTTTCCCCGTGTGTCTTTAGGGGAGCCTCGACGCGATCGGCCTGTTCTGTGGGATTGTTCGCCAAGGCGCGCTGCGTGGTGGTAACCGAATAAAGGGAAAAGCCTCCGCAAATGAGGACCACGAGCGTGATCCCTACGGGGAGCAGACGCTTAAGGGAGAACGCAGTCGGAGCAGGAAAATCCGTAGTCGGCGTGAGCACTGCTCGCAACGCTTCCAGATCGCCTGCCTGGTATGCCTCATTGGCCAGCTTTGTGAGCTGTTCGCAGCGTATTCGATCCTGCTCGTCAATTGCCAGGTCAGGATGGACTCGCTTGAGAACGCGGACCCATAGCTGCTTTAATTCCGGCGATGGCATATCCATGCTGTACTCGGTCCTTTTAGCAGTTCACGAGAAAAATGGGCTGCGGTGCAGCCTGAAAAGAACAGATTTAAGAGGAAGTCGCTGCCATCATCTTGGTTCGGCGCCACAGCCCAGCGCTCTCGCTACGGTGTCTCCGCCGTTTTCATTTCCCACATGGTACGGTCGACTGCGCGCGGGCACAACACCGTTTGGAAACGTGTTGGTTACCTTTGCGTTAGGCTTCTCACGCTTTTGGGGGAGGAGCGCTGGTGTAAGCGGGTTCTAACGGCAGGAGGAATCGTTCAGAATGCGCCTCAACCTCGTGCTGAACTCGGCCACACCTACCCGCTTCTGACCATCGGCGCCGTTGACGGGCATCGCCACTTCACCCGCGCCAAAAACGGCTCACGCCCGTCAGGGAATTTGTCAGCGTTGACATGCGCATCACATGCAACTAGGTTGAAAGCATGGCGAAAATGATTCAGGTTCGCAATGTTCCGGATTCTCTTCATCGCGGCCTCAAGGCCAGGGCCGCGATGGCGGGCATGTCGCTCTCTGACTACTTGCTTAGTGAGCTAAGAGAGATCGCGGAGCGTCCGACGCTGGCGGAGTTTCGTGAGCGTCTGCACAAGCGGAAATCGCTTGCGGTTGCTCTCGACACCGGCGAACTCCTGCGCGAGGAACGCGCTGCGCGATGATCGTTCTAGATACCTCGGCGGCAGTCGACTGGCTACTTCAAACCCCTGCCGGACGACGCATCGAGGGGCGGATCTACGAGCGTAACGAGACTCTGCATACCGTTCATCTACTCGATGTCGAGTTTGCCCAGGTCATGCGTCGACTGGTACGCGAGGGTTCCTTGGCACGCCAGCGGGCCGAGGAGGCAATGGACGATCTGATCGCGCTTCGTGTCACGCGCTACGCCCCCGCCTTGCTCCTGAATCGGATCTGGCGGCTAAGACAGAATTTAAGTGCCTATGATGCGGCGTATGTTGCGCTTGCTGAAGAGTTAGAAGCACCCTTGATCACGCGCGACCAGAGGGTCGCCGCAGCTCCCGGCCATGGGGCCACGATTGAGGTCTTCTAGAGGAACCCGTTGCAACCCCGCTAACGGAAGTCCATTGCTCCATCATGGTCTAACCAGACATACGCAGCAGCGGATGCTCGTAGGCAAGGACAAGAGAAACGATAAGGCGTCCCACACAGCCACCAATCTTCTGGGTGCCCCATTCAAGCCCTCTTTTGGCTTGAGTGGGCAAGTAAGCCCGCACCTAACCCTCTTGTCTTCCCGAGCGAACACGATTTACTGCCTCGCCGCGCTCACCGCGACGAAGCCATAGGTCTCGACAGGAATCTGGGAAGCCGTGGAGGGATCTGCGGTTCCGCGGACCAGACTGGAGACGCGCAGTACGGCTCGGTTTCGGTGTAACGCCCCGCAGATTGGCGCCACTATATAGGTGTTGCTGAAGTACGTCTGGAGGTGCCCTTTGCACGAATCGAAAAAATCAGACTTGCACGCCGGCGAACTTAAGGCGTTCGAACCCCAGAGCGATGAGGTTTTCGAGTTCGGCGGACATAAGTTACTTGTCAGGGGCACCTCGGGACCGCCTGCGACGCGGGCGCGGATGGCCGAAGGTAAGCCGATCCGGCACGATGTGATGATCGCCGGCCAAGGCACTTCGGCGCGAGGCACATCGGGGGCGAGCGCGGTGGAGCGGCGCATGGCCGAAGGACAACCGGTTCAGCACAGACCGGCCGCGCAGGATGCCGCGCCAGGGAGTACGGGAAGCGGGCAAATGATCGGTGGACCGGTGCGCCGACGTTGATCGATTCGCCAGAAGGAGGCGACCAATGCAGGTATGGACATGGGACGGCTGGGGCTGGGGAACATTCGACATCGCGTTTGCTTTCGGAACCAACGTGATCAATCGCCATTCGCACTGCATCGTTTCCATTTGCGAACTGGCACAACCACCGGGCGAACCGCTCGACTTCCCCTTCATCGGCTCGGCGACGATGCGTGTGCATAACGTTGCGCCGGGTGACGACGGCGTGCTGCACGTGCGGTTCGAAATCGATTGGTCGAGCGTGCTGCAATGGCGCGCGACCTTTTTCATCGATTAGCGCGCGGCACTCGAAACGGAGACAGTGACATGGCACAAATCACGACGGGGCTTGTCGGCAACCCGACGACCCATTACTCGTTCTCCTACGACAGTTCCCTGCAGAAGACCGCACTCAACCCGGCGGGGCCGGAGCCGGCGCGGACCAATGCACTGATCGCGGCGTGCGAGGCCGACTTCAACCTGATGTCAGGGTGGTTCGGCAACCCGGCGCTCGATTACGCGATTCCCTGCACCGTGCAAGTGACGCAGTTGGGCGGCGGCGCAAGCTGGAACTTAGGCGGCGGCAAGCTCAGTGTCACCCTGAATCCCGGCGGCGGGGCCGGCGTGACCATGCTGCGGTACCTGCTGACGTCGGAAATGACTGAACAATTCATGCGGGAACAGGGGCGCGGATGGTACGGCGCGAATACCGAAGGCAGCGAAGGCGAGGGGCTCTCGCGGTTCCTGGCCGCGCGGTTGCTGGCCATCGATGGGCTCGGTTTTCCGCCGGCAGGCTTCGCCAACAGCAATCTCTGGATGAACAGCGCGCGCAACGACTTCGTCAACAACATCATCAAGAATGACGACGGGCCCGATGCCGCTACCGGATGCTCGCTGCTCTTCATCTACTATCTGCTCAGCCAACTCGGTTACACCATTAACCAGATCGTAGGCGCCGGTGCGCCGACGCTCGCCGGCGTCTACAACAACCTTACCGGCGACACCGGCGACCCCTTCCCATTCTTCAAGGCGCTGGTAGACAGCGCTTTCCCGGGCACGTCCACGATCCCTGGACCTGATCTCGACAATCCCTTTCCCCTGGCGATGCCGCTCCAGGTGTGGACGTGGGATGGCTGGGGGTGGGGCACGTTTGATATTGCGTTCGATTTCGGACGCAGCGTTCTGAACCGGCATTCACATGTCGAGGTGTCGATTTGCGAGCTGGGTGGCCAGCCGCTCGACTTCCCGTTTATCGGGGCGGCGACCATGACTGTGCTCAATGTGGCGCCCACAGACGACGGCGTGGTGAACGTACGCTTCGAGATCCAGTGGCAGAGCGTCCTGCAGTGGCGAGCCACGTTCTTTATCGCTTAAGGGCGAAAAGATCACCCACACGGCATTGACGCACCAGGGCGGCTCCCAGCCCGCCTGGGGCGGATTTTCGATCAAACCCCTTCAGATTTCCCCACGAGACCTTAATAAATTTCCAATATTGCGCTATCGTGTAGATTCTCTCTTCTCCACGGGCCAAAACAATAATCTGATCTTTTCGAGGGCACACGATTCATGTCCAGGGCATGGTCTACGGTAGTAGTTCGTCATTTGATCTTTATGCTCATCGCGGGATTGTATTGCTCTAGCTTTCACAACCTTTGGGGACAGATTCCAAGCACAATCACTGAGGTAGTCGTGGTAAAGAAGCCGAATCAGGCCGATGGCGCGGCAATGGCTACTGTGCGCGGGCAGTCCACCGTAAAAGGGAAAGTAACGGTTACAGAGAAGAAGGGACGCATCGCTTCTCACGCCATACAGGCCTGGAAAATCAAGAATGGGCAGGGAGCATTGCTGCTGATGTCGCCGGAAAAAAAGGGCGAACAGAATCGGCTCCGCTACTACGATCTCGATGCCGGCCAGGGCAGATTTCTCGGCCATGTTCCGTTTGGCACCGCAACCATGACGGAGTCCAGCGATGCCAACGGCCCCTGGGCGTTCGCAGTCAGCGGGTTGGATGCTTCTACCAGCCGCGCCGTGATTTTCGTGGGAGATGCGGTTGCCCTGCGCGGGCGCATCGATGGGGGATCCATGCCCAGCTTCACGGCCGATTCCCTCTCCTTTCAGTCTGCCACCGGCCCTGAGCAGGTCAGGACCGCAGCACTGCTTGGAGAGGAAGCTTTCGGCCAGATTTACACTACGGCCGGGGACGCACATAGTCCGCTCCTCCAGTTCTTGCCCGACGGCGAAGCCCTGACAACCAACCAGGCAGGCCAGGAGCAACGAGGACGTTGGCTGACGGATGGTTCCGTATTTCACGTTACGCCGGCCCAGGGGGCGGCAAGAGATTTCCGTTTAGCCGATCTGCAAACGGTGAGCGGTGTTCCCGCGACCAGCCGTCTTACCTTGCGCCTGCTGCAGCCACTGTCTTCCAGAACGGCGAAGGAAGGCACCGAGGTAAAAGCCGTCCTGATTTCTCCCGGCGTGTTTCACGGCAACATCCTGCTGCCGCAGGGCAGCGAGTTCGATGGCAAAGTAACCGCCGCACACGGAGTTGGCTTGGCCATCAAGCACGAGACAGCCGCCGTTACCCTTCACTTCTACGCTGCCAAACTGCCCGATGGACGGGTCCTTTCTCTGGATGCGCGGATCTCAAAGATCGAAAACTCGCAGGAAGCCGTGAACAAAGATGGAAAGATACAGGGTATCCGGTCGACCGGAACGATCGGGCACTCGGCGGAAAACCAGATCGCTTCGCTGGCCCAGATCGATCCCGTCCTCTACATCTTCACGGCGACGGCAGGTCCTGCTGTCCTGGGTTTCGCCGAGCCGGAAATTCTTTACAACGCAGGGACTGAGCTCGATATTGAATTCAATCGGCCGTTGCTCACGGCCCAAAAGTATGAGCCGCGTGTTCCTCGCATGGATCTTTCTGGTCAACAGGCCGCACAGTTTAACGCCATGGTGAAGGGCCTTCCCTTCCGCACGCGCACAGAAACCACACACAAACCGTCTGACTTGACCAATCTGATCTTTATCGGCAAGCCGGATGCGCTTCGCCGTGCGTTTGAGGCTGCGGGCTGGGAACCTGCCGATGAGCTCACGTCGGCCGCCACCTTTCAGACGGTGAAGACACTCACCGGGAACCAGACCTACAAGCAGGCTCCGATGTCGACCCTGTTGCTGGGTGATGACAAGCCTCTCTTCACCTTGCAGAAGACCACCAATACCTTCTCATCGCGCCATCACCTGCGCGTCTTTCAAACGGGCGTGAGCTATAACGGCGAACCGGTGCTGACGGCCTCCTCCACCCAGGATATTGGTATCGCCTTTTCCTACAAGCAAAAGACCTTCATCCATGTGATCGATCAATACCTCGACAACGAACGGTCCAAGGTAACCAACGACCTCGAATACACAAATTGCGTAACCAGCATTGATCTCGTCCCTCGTCCCTGGGTTCCGCAGGATGCCTACAACTCGACCGGAGATCGCTTGCGTACTGATGGAGACGCCGCGGTGCTTACCATCAACGAGTGCTCGCATCCGAATAGCACGCCGAATACAGAGGCGGCCCGTGCCCCGCTTCTGGAACGAAGCGAGCGCAATACCATGCTGTCGATTAAGGACACGCTCTATCGTGGCAACCTGATCTACACCGGTATCTCGGGTGGAATCAAGATCCACTCTTACCTGGCGACCAAAGATGAGCTCGCCGAGGATGCGGGCAACTGGCGGAAGAGCGACGCTTCCGGCACCCAGTACAGGGTCGGTGGAACAGCCCCTCATCTGTTGAGGCGCGGCCGTTTCTCAAACAACCAGCAGACGGACTTGGATGCGCCTTCGCGCGCTTTGATCGCCGAGCACAGGTGGGACCCGCCCCACTACGAAGTTGGGTTGAACGTTGGGTACTCACGCTATCGCAACCCAGAGCTCGAATTTACGCAGGTTTTCCTCGAGTCTTCTAATCCCGATGAGCCCACCTACGGCATCGCGCTCAATGACAGTGTGGGCGATGGATGGGCGGCCAGCATTTCCCTCACCCTCAACAGCTCGAACTGGGTCTCCAACGAGTTCGCGTATTCCCGGCAGCAGACCAAGTTTCAACTGGAAGAAGTGAGCGGTTCGAGCAACGATGGCGATGTGGGGAGCGAGAATACACGCATCGTAGGCCTGGTGACCCGGCAGGCTGAGTACAACACGGTCTTTAACCTCCGGCCCCGCAAATCAAGATGGCGCCCCTATGTTTCGGCCGGGCCGGTCCTGCAACTTATCTCACTTTCCGACGCGCCGCTCAAAAAGCCCTCGGGATACTTCCGGCTCGGGCTCTCGAACGTGGGACTGATTAAGGCCGCGTTTGACTTTGGCAACACGCCGCCGCTCAATGGCGGCGGCATCTTTCAATTTGGTTTGCAATATGGCGCGGGCATGAAATATCGGGTGCAGCCACACGTGATGCTGCGAGCGGACTTCCGCGAGACCTGGGCAAAGAACCCCGTCATCATTCGGGACAGCTATCTAGGCTATGAGCCGGTTGGTCTCGATGACACCTACACAACGGAAGTGGACAATTTCAAGCCACCGGCTAAGTACTTTCAAGAACGCGCAACCCTGGGTGTGGCCTTCACTTTCTAGTGTGTACAGACTAGCTGCGTTCGCGTTAGGAGTTGTTCGTCCTTCAGGAACCGCGGAGGCCGGGAGCCTCGGGTTCCGTGTCGTATAATTTGACCGCGCGAAGGCCCCCATGCCCGAAGTCGGTCAAACACTCGGCCGTTACGAGATCCTGGCCAAACTTGGCGAAGGCGGGATGGGCGTTGTCTACAAAGCTCGCGACGCTCGCCTGAATCGATTGGTTGCGCTGAAGCTGATGCTAGGCGCGGCTACAGACCAGGATCAGCAGTTCCGCCGGTTTGCGCAAGAAGCGAAAGCTGCCTCCGCGCTTAACCATCCCAACATCATCACGGTCTACGACATTGCCTCGGAGGACGAGACCCTCTATATCGTCATGGAGTACGTGGCGGGCAGGACGCTGGGGCAAATGATTCCGCGCCAGGGAATGCGCATCGCGGAAGCCTTGAAGATTGCGGTGCAACTCGCAGATGCCTTGAGTGCCGCCGGCTCGGCAGGAATCGTGCACCGTGATCTGAAACCCAGCAACATCATGGTGACGGAAAACGGGCTGGTGAAAGTTCTTGATTTCGGGCTGGCGAAATACGCCGTTGGGGAAGCGGGTGGAGGGGCCGACGCGTCGACACTGCCGCTCACGGTGAGCGAACAGATCGTGACCCGCGACGGCATGCTGGCGGGAACCGCCGCTTACATGTCGCCCGAACAAGCGGAAGGCCTGCCGCTGGACACAAGGTCGGACATCTTCAGCTTCGGCGCGGTACTTTACGAGATGGTCACCGGGGAACGGGCTTTTCAGGGCAACAGCAAGATGTCTGTGCTGACGTCGATCCTTCGCGACGATCCGCAGCCGCTGGGCGAAAAGGCCGCGAATGTTCCCCACCAGTTGGAAACGATCGTGAACCGGTGCCTGCGTAAAGATCCAGGGCGAAGATTTCAGTCGTTTACCGAAGCACGTTTGGCACTTCTGGAGTTACAAGAGGAATCGGACTCCGGTAAGCTCCGGAGCCCGGGGTCGCGACGTTTCTCCGGTCCGATGCGACGCAGGATGGGGACGGCGCTGGCTATGACGGCGGCCATGGCGCTCATTTTGGCCGGGGTGTTCTATTGGCGAAATCATCGGACTCACGGGGCGATGCCCGAGTTGCGCATTGCCCCGTTTGCGAGCTATGCAGGATTTCAAGGCTTTCCCGCATTTTCGGCGGATGGGAACCAGGTTGCTTTCGCCTGGACCGGGGGCGCGGGCAAAGTGACGCACATCTTTTCGAAAGTGGTGGGCACGGACGCCGTGCTGCCCTTAACGTCCGGAGACTATTCCGATTCCGTGCCCGCGTTTGCGCCCGATGGCCGCTCGGTCGCTTTTCTTCGTTCGTCGCCGCAGGGAGTCACGGGTATTTACCAGGTCTCTCCGCTGGGGGGACATGAGCGGCTGATTGCGCAGATTCCGACCGCCTTTTATCCGGCGCTCTCGTGGTCGGCCGATTCGCGGTGGCTGGTGACCTCAGGGCGGTCGGAGCCGGATGGCCGGTCGCGCATCTATGTGGTGGCTGCCTCGGATGGCCAGTATCGAACGCTCTCTTTCGGCGGAGACGGGGGACGAAATGTATCCGGCATTGTCAAAAGACTCGCGGATGCTGGCGTTCAGCCGGGCGGAGAGTGATACGTTGTGGGGCATTTTTGTGGCGCCGGTGGATGAGAAGCTCAACCCGACTGGCTCTCCGCGGCGGATGCAAACCCCCAAAGGGCTCAACCGGGAAGCCGCATGGACCGTGGACAGAAAAGGGCTGGTATTTGTGAACGGGGGGTCAGCCACGTCCCGTCTGTGGCGCGTGCCGATCAATGGAGATGCTGAGGCAAAGCAGTTGGTTCTGACGGGAGGGGTAGAATTTGGGCCGGCGATAGCGCCGGTGGGTGACCGGCTGGCATTCACACGTAACAATACCAGCGCTAATATCTGGAGCTTCCCCGTGTTGGGCCCAGGCAGCGTGGGTCCGGCAAAACAGATTGTCGTGTCGGCTCGATCAAGCTATTTACGGCCGCATGCTTTCTCAGCAGATGGGACAAAGATTGCGTTCGAGTCTGACCGGTCTGGAGCATACGGGATCTGGACAGCCAACGCAGACGGATCGGATCCGAACCTGTTGTATGGGAAGAAAGAGTTGATATCCGGCAGTCCGGCCTGGTCGAGTGACGGACGGTTTGTGGCCTTCGACACGCGCAGCGGCCAGCACACACAGATTTTTGTGATCGCCGCCAATGGGGGCCCTGTGCGCGAACTCACCAGCGATCAATTCGACAGCATGCTGCCATCGTGGTCGCGGGATGGGAAATGGATCTACTTCAATTCCAATCGTAACGGCGGCAGGCTCGAGATATTCAAGTGTCCGGTGAAGGGTGGCGAGCCGGTGCAGGTGACGCACCACGGGGGCTGGGATGCGCAGGAGTCTCCGGATGGGGCGTGGGTGTATTTTACGCGGAGCCGGTCGTCGGACGCGCCTCTGCTCCGCATGCCGGCCGCGGGTGGGCAGGAAGTTGAGGTGTTGCCGTCTGTGCATCAGCGGTGGTGGGCGGTTGCCGCAAACGGGATTTGGTTTCTCAAGCGAGTGGGCGTGGAGACAGAGGTTGGGATTCTGCCAATGGAAAATGTGGCCAGCGAGGAGGCCGCGTTGCAGTTTTACGATGAGGGAAAGAGGAAGATTGTGACCGCGGCTGCGCTGACGAAGAGTCCCGATGGCGGGCTTTCGCTTTCGCCGGATGGGCGCACTTTGTTGTTTAGCCAGGATGATTATCGAGCGTACGAGATTGAAGTGGCGGAGAATTTCCGGTAGGGTGCGGTCCCACCGGCCCATACGGCTCTTCCAGTTCACGGTGCTTGCCTGCTGGCCAAAACGAAGGGGGTTGACTCTCCAGGGGACATCCGTTGCACGGATCCCAGGTCTCAAAAGCGAGACCTGGGGCACCCTTCAATTGTTCCCGAGGCTGGGTCCGGTACGTAAAGACGCAGACCCTCCACCCCACTGGCTTCAGGAGGCTAAGACCATCTCGGCTTTCGTACTACAAATGGAGCAAGATTGTTCGTGGGCGTTCAAGCGGTCTTTGGCTGCATTTCGCTCGGCCAACGCTTTAGCTTTTACTGCTTCGCTGAGCGCGGCCAGCGAACGGCTACAGTCACTCGGCAAGGGCAACGTAATTTGCTCGCACCGCCGAACCGCAAGTTCATAGGCTCGACGAAACTGGTGGCTTTGAAGGCATTTCATTATGACTATGAGATGCAGAAAAGCCCGAAAAGTATCCATCTAATCTCACCAGGTACCCGACCAGTTACAAAGCACATAGTTTTGTCAGGCCGGTCAATTCCCGGTTCGAGCTTAACCTGTCCTCAGTTTCTGACTCTTGCCGCTTTACATCCCCAGCCAGCGGCTCCTCATCCACTAAAGGAACCGAGAAAAGGAGCCCCATGACCGAGCACCACGACGCCCCCAAGACTCACGAACCGCACGCCCCCCATCAGGAACATATCAAAGGACCTCACGATCCTAAGGAGATTAACCCCAAGATGGCTTCCGACATCGCATATTGGTCCAAAGAGTTCCATGTGACCGGCGATCAGCTCCATGAAGCGATCCGCTCCCATGGAACACATGTCGAGAAAGTCCGTGCCGCGCTTCACCCCCACAAAGTCAGCTGAAACCCCTGGCCTCGCCTGATTCAGAAATGCGGGACCAACGCGAGATGGCGGGACCGGCCCGGCCGTCACCGGTCGTTCCGCCTGCCCGGTTAAGCGCAGGCGGAGCGACGGGTAACTTGTTTCCACTAAGCCAGGTTGGCGGCGGTTGCCGGGCTGCTGCTTGTGGTGATGGCCCCGTTGACACCCGTGGGGAAGAAACCCCCGCTGGTGGCGTTCGCTTTCCCGCCAAATGCGAGATAGAGCACCTCGCCCGGCGTTCTCGTCGCGGGGAGCCCGTTCTTTTTGTTGATGGAAAAGACCTGCTGCTGCGGACCACTGGGAGGCGGGATGAGGTCGGCTCCATCCAGCGCCGAAACCGGGATGTTCAGGTAAGAGATCAGGGTGCGAACGCCGGACACATGCTCGGCTTCGGCGGCGAGTATGCGAGCTGCTGTCGTGATGATGGCGGGCGTTGTAAGCAGACCGGCCGCGCCACCGTAGGCGGAGACACCAATGTCCTCGAAGATACGGCTGAGCTTCAGGAATTCGACGTCGGATCCGAAGCCAATTCCAAGAGCATCCAGATTCAGGTTGGGCTTGGCAATCGCTTGAGAACCCAGGGCGGAACGAAGAAGCGCGACGTGGGCACGTTCATCGCCGCCGATCTCAGCAGCGAGTTCGGAGGACAGGTTAGTGGTGACGTTTCCGTCGAAATACACCTTCTTGCCGCCTGTTGTCGTACCACCTTCGGCGGGGTTGGAGCCATTTGCTTCTCCGCTGACCCCAAAGCCAAATTTCTCGATGCCGAACCCATAAACGGCGTAGGTATAGAACTCCGCCTCCAGATATTCAAGGTTCAGGGCGAATTTCAAGACTTCCACCTCGGTGGTGGTCTGCGCCTCAGCCGGGCTGAGTCCCACCATCGAGAGTGCACCGACACCGGCGGTTGCGGCAGCGATTGTTTTTAGAAAGCTGCGCCGATTCGGCGACGCGGCGATAACTTCTTCGATTAGATTTTGCGGCATGGTTTCCCTCATTACGAATGTTGATCTATCGTGAGATCTGCTCCCTTACGCTCATGAACATTGAGCGCGGCGTGCGGACGTGTTCGGCCGTCCACCGGAAGGCGATGGTTGCAGTGAGTTCGATTGTGCGATTGTTTCGAACGGGGCCAGGCCGGTCTTGCAGCAGGACCAGGTACCCTTTAACACTACGAGTCGCGGGCGGCTGGTGGATTCATCCTTTCAGGTCGAGTTCCGGATATTCCGCACACGACATTCTGGATCAGATGTTGCCTGCGCTACTTCTCAAATCTTTCTTTTAGCATGTTAGTGCTGCCACCAGGCGCGTCGTTTTGGGGTGTGAGATGAACAAACGTTGCAGCATTCTCAAGCTGTCGGGAAAGGCAATGCTCCCCATAGAAAAGCTTTGGGTGGCCCATTCAAGCCCTCTTTTGGCTTTGTTGCGCGCAGCTGCGATGGGCGCAGCTGAAACCGGGACGCATCTACCGGATGTCGCTTAATCTGTCCCCAGCGGACGAAGCACGGCAGGCACTTTCTCAACCTGTGTTCATTGAAGGCAGGGTAGGTAGCCCACCTATGTGCCCTTGTCCATCGTGCGCCTCGTTAGCCTGGAAGTGGTTGAAGGGTTGAGCCCCCGCTCGGGCAATAGCCCCATAACAACCCTGACGGGGATCAGCGGTTGTCGACGTGGCATCTAAACCCGGCCCGCTTTTCTAAGCAGAAGCTGAGAACGGGATTCAGGCCATTCCAGAAGGTCCGCTCCTGGGGAATGTACCGTGGCTCTGGCCGAATACCTTTTCCCTCTTCCCCGCTTTCGCCGCGGCTTCGTTGGCGATCCGGTTGATTTTCTTCTGTTCTGGTGTCTCCGCAAATGTGGAATCAGCCGGCTCCGGCGGGTTGAGATTTTCGGGCTCGTTTGGCATGGCGTTTGTCTCCTGTTCCTGCATATCCAGACCCTATGCGAGAAAGGGGCCTCGTACGGTGATGTGCGTCACAAGTCCTTGACGGCCGGGTCCCGGCAGGAACAGCTGTCGCATACTGCCGCCCCCACGTAGTATGTTGAAGCTTCTGTCTGCCTGGACAGATATAAGGAGAGATGGGTGCGAGTTCGAACAGTAGCTGCCAGCTTTATGTTGCTGAGTCTTGTGATGGGGAGAGAGATCTTGGCCCAACAGTCTTCGCAGGGCCTGCGCTGGGTAGGTACCTGGGCGTCGGCTCAGATGCTGGTGGATGGGCCGGACCTCGGGCCGGACGATTTCAGGGACTCCACGCTGCGGCAGGTGGTACACCTATCGACCGGCGGTTCGCGCATCCGGGTGCATCTTTCGAATGCCTTTGGCACCGCGCCGTTGAGGATTCAAATGCTGCACATTGCCAAGCCAGCGTCGGTCGCCAACTGCCGCATCGACGCTGCTACTGATAAGCCGCTGCGTTTTTCCGGTAACACCGCCGTCACCATTCCTCCCGGCGCGGAGTATCTTTCCGATCCTATCGACTTCCCTGTCGCTCCACTTTCCGATCTAACCGTGACCATGTATCTGGAGACGCCATCGCTGCACCAGACCGGACATATCGCGGCACATACCACCTCGTGCCTGGGCGCGCGGAATCTAGTCACTGCCGCCGACATGCCCGATGCCAAAAAGATCCAGCACTGGTTTTACCTCGCGGGAGTTGAGGTTGAAAGCACACCCGATGCTGCCGCCGTTGTAACCTTGGGCGATTCGATCACAGATGGATCCGCTTCCACCCTCAACGGCAACGATCGCTGGCCCGATGTTCTGGCGGCGCGACTGCAGGCCGGCTCTGCCACCCGCCGTTGGAGCGTGCTGAACGAGGGCATCGGCGGCAACCACATGCTGACGGATGGTGTCGGCCCCAACGCACTTGCCCGGCTGGATCGTGATGTGTTGGCTCAGCCCGGTGTGCGCGTGTTGATCGTGCACGAAGGAGTCAACGACCTAGGCGGATGGACGCGCAGCGGGCCCATCTCCAAACAAGAGCATGACGTGTTCGTAGCCGCGCTGATCGCCTCCTACGAGCAGGTGATCGAACGCGCTCACGCACGCGGCCTGTTTGTCGTCGGCACGACTATTCTCGGCTACCAGGGCGCCGCGAACTACCATCCCGATGCCGCAAACCTGGAGGACTGGCAGCGGGTGAACGATTGGATTCGCCAACCGGGACATTTCGATGCGGTGGTCGATCTGGACAAAGCGACCGCGGATCCGGCCCATCCGGGCCGGATGGCCGCAGCCACCGGTTCCGCGGATAACCTGCACCCGGGCCCGGCCGGCTACAAGATGATGGGCGATGCCTTTCCGCTGAGCCTCTTCCACTGAGCCATCGGGGAGATAGGCGCTGCGTATAGCCCGGATCAAACCTCCAGATCCCCTCAAAGTGGGAGGTGTTACCTTCGTGATGTTTGGGGTTGCATGATGGTAGGAGTGAGCCTGACCCGCGAGGCGAGAGATCGAGAACGAAAGTCTCCCCGGCGCCCCTGTCTGTGACATTCTACGAAGCCGCCCGGATCGATAGGCTGATTTCACTATGAAATTCTTTATCGCCCTGGTTCTCCCTCTGCTTATCCTTGGATCTGCCATTGCCTTCGCTACCGTCACTCCGCACCGGAGCAACAGGCCGCAACGACCGGTCGTGCAATATGCAAAGATGCTGAGCGCGCGACTTACACGGTCGAGTCGCGGATAACACCTTCGTCCGGGCGCCGGATCACGGCGCCAGCCACATCACGACGTTAGCCGATTCCCTGCCGGCAAAAGCTCCCCGCGGGGGACTTCTCTCCAGAACACTTCACGGAACTTACATTTCCTGCGCTCCGGGTATCGTCCGGCGCGACAGGTATTTATGATGTCTCCGCTACCTCTCGCGGAGGAATGATGAAGAACATACGCTATTTTGCTGTAGTGACGGCTTTCGTTCTGCTGGGTTCATGGTTAAGTGGGCAGAATACTGCGGCTCCCAATGCTCAGCCGTCCTCAGTTCTTTTCCATAATGTCCGTGTGTTCGATGGGGTGAAAGAAACTGTGTCGGGACCGGCCGATGTGCTGGTTCAGGGAAACAAGATCGCAAAGATCTCCACCACCCCGATTCATCCTGATGCGGATACCAAAGTGATCGATGGAACGGGACGGACGCTGATGCCTGGGCTCATCGACGCGCACTACCACATCATGCTGGCCGCGATGCCCATGCAAGTTGCGCTGACGGCAGACCTCGGATATATCAACCTGGCTGCGGCGAAGGAAGCCCAGGCCAGCCTGATGCGGGGTTTCACCTCCCTTCGCGACATGGGCGGGCCGAGCTTTGGGCTGAAGCGGGCCATCGATCAGGGACTTTACCCCGGTCCCCGCATTTATCCTTCGGGCGCGATGGTCTCGCAGACCAGCGGTCACGGCGATTTCCGTATGCCCAGCGAGGTTCCGCGGACGATCGGGGGTCCGCTCAGCCACGCCGAGCAGGAGGGCGTAGCCATCATTGCGGATGGGCCCGACCAGGTGCTCCTGCGGTCGCGCGAGCAGTTGATGTTGGGGGCAAGCCAGCTAAAGTTGATGGCGGGCGGAGGCGTGGCTTCACCCTACGATCCTTTGGACGCTGTGCAATATAGTCCGGAGGAAATACACGCTGCCGTGGAAGCAGCCAACAACTGGAACACCTACGTCACCGTGCACGCGTACACGCCGGCAGCGATGCAGATGGCGATTGGCGCCGGGGTGAAGTGCATTGAGCATGGCCAGCTCGCGGACGAGGCGACGGTCAAGCTGATGGCGGCGAAAGGAATCTGGTGGAGCCTGCAACCATTTCTTATGGATGAAGACGCCAACAAACAGACCGGCGCGGCGGCGCAGGCAAAGCAGGCCGAGGTTGGCCAGGGAACGGAAAACGCCTACCAACTCGCAAAGAAATATCACATCAAGACGGCCTGGGGCACGGACATTCTGTTTTCCCCCAAGGGCGGTGTCAGTCAAAACCGCCAGCTCAGCAAGCTCACCCGCTGGTACACACCGGCTGAGGTGCTGAAGATGGCGACGGGCGACAACGCCCAACTGCTGGCTCTTTCCGGCCCAAGAAATCCTTACCCGGGAAAGCTTGGCGTCGTCGAAGAAGGTGCGCTCGCCGATCTGTTGCTGGTGCAGGGCGATCCGGTGGCCAATATGAGCTTGATCGAGACGCCGGAAACAAGTTTTGTGGTGATCATGAAAGACGGAAAGATCTATAAGAATCTTTTGCCATAGCCACAGTGACTAACGAGAATGATACAAAACAGAACCGCCGTCCGGTTACGGTGGTCGCCCCCATGGTCGCGTTCACGGTTGTACCGGGATAAAGAGAATAGATAACGGTCGTTGCCGATTGAATTCGGGCGACTGGAGCAGGAGCCCTCGCCAGTTGTAGCGTGGGGCGACTTCGGTTTCCTCTCCGCTTTCCCGGGCCCCCGGAGTGACTGGCGCGTCTGCGTGATGCCTTGGCTCTTCAGGACACCGGTCGACCGTATTCGCCCATCCTGCGGGTACCGCCAGCGGCGCACACAGCATCCAGAATATTAAGCCGGTCAGACCCGCTACCATCCTGAGTGAGATGCTGTTTCCTGATTTTGGCTCTCTATCGGCATTTGCAGAACCAGGCCTCGTCACCGGCCGGCGAAGGGCTATCCGTTCGAGCGAGTTTGGTGGCGATCAGATTCGCATCATCAATGCTGGTTTCGCGAGTGCGCTGGGAATGGTGTTTGCCCTGGCCTCGACCGCATCCAACAAACAAGTCATGGCAGAGCGGAGAAGCGGCAAGCTGGCGGTACGCCGGCATTGGGTAATAGTGGGAGTCACGCTCCTTCTATTTGCGTTGGTGGCGTTGTTTGTAGATTTGAAGCCCCAGGTGCGAGAGAACTTTTTCTTCTCGCCGAAGGATCCTGAATTTCAGCAAACGGCCAAGATTAACAAGCTATTTCCAGGTGGCAGCCAGATGATCGTCAATGTGGCGGGCCCCATTGCCTCGGCGCATTACCTGGAGAAAATCGGCCGGCTGACGCGGGAAGTGGAACGGTTGAAGGGCGTCACGAGCGTGGATAGCCTCACCGAAGGCCCCAAGGACCTGGAGGACGCAGAGAAGAGCGCTTTCTGGTCCAGATTGCTCCTGGCTGATAACCGTCGTTCCTCCAACGTCGTGGTCTTTGTCAGTGATGAGGCAGATTCCCAGGAGCTGATCGCGAAGATGGAGGCGATCGAGAACCAGCTCGAGGCTAAGGATTTCCATATCAACATGGCGGGCGCGCCCTATATCGCCGAGATGATGCGGCGAAGTTTAAAGCACGATTTTGAGACTTTCAGCCTGACATCCTTCTTGCTGTTTGGCGCGGCGATGTGGCTGCTTTTTCGGTCCTGGAAACTGACAGTTGGCATTCTCGCGACATGCTCGAGCGCAGTGTTTGTGACACTACTCGTGCAGCAGATGTTGGGGCAGAAGATCGGCATTCTCACAGCAAACCTGACCACGATTGTCTTTGTCATCACCTTGTCCCATCTCGTGTACATGACCTTCAACTGGCAGGCCCTGGCCCACGGCAAGCAGGACGCGAAGAAACATCAGCGCGGCCTGGGCGGCCAGGCGTGGCGGATGACTTTGCCGGCTTCGTTCTGGTCGATGGTGAGCGCCTCCCTGGGCTTTGGCAGCCTGCTACTCGTTCGCGCCCAACCGCTAAAACAGCTGGGGCTCGGCGGTACTGTGGGAAGCATCATTGCGCTGGTGACGGCGTACCTGATGTATCCGTCGTTCCTCGACTGGGTGCAGCCGGAGAGACCCGGGCCGTGGGTGAATCGGCAAACCAGTCGGCCGTTTGGGAGAGGAAGTTTGTCTGGGTCGCGATAGCCACGGTGGCGATCAGCGCGGTGCTGAGCCTGGGACTGACGCGGCTTAACACGGACCCGAGCTTACTGGACTACTTCAAGAAGGGCGAGCAGCCGCGCGAGGGCCTTGAGATTGTGGACCGCAACGGGGGTACGAACCCGCTGACCCTTGTGGTCGCGTCACGGGGTGGCGGGCGCCTGGACAACGGCGAAGAGTACGACCACATGTGGGACCTGCAGACTGCGCTGGAGAAACACAAAGGTGTGGGGACAGTATTGTCGTTGCCAGTACTGATGGAGGAGGCACACCGGCGCCCATTGGCTCCTCTGCTCGGCTGGAAGAAACTGGTCAGCATACTGAACGAGCCGAAACACCAACGGGTAGCTGGGACGTTTTTGACCAAGGACCGGACACTGACGGCTTATTACCTCCGCATGGATGAGCATGGGCGCACCAAGCCGCGAGTCGAAGTGGTACAGGACCTGCGTGAGTTGGTACGGAAGGAGGGGTTTGTCCCGTACCTTGTGGGCGGTTTTTACGAGCTGCAGGGAGCATTGGCCAAAATGGTGGCCCACAGCCTGTTGACGGGTTTGGCGTGGTTATTCCTTTTGTTCATCGGTGTGGCGCTGGTGGTCTCGCGGAGCATACGGGTTGCACTGGCCATGGTGGGGAGCCTTTTGCTGGTGCCGGTATGCATGCTCGGCGGAGTGGGCCTGCTGCGCGTGCCGGTCGACATCATCTCGGCGCCGGCGACGAATGTGTGTATTGGCATGGCTATCGATTCTATGGTTCACCTGGTTTTCGCAGTGCGCAGGGCTAAGAAGAACAATCTGCAAGGCTGGGAGGCATGGGTCGCTGGGCGTCGTGAGCAGTGGCGTGGCATCGTGTACTCCGATGTAATTATCGGGGCCGGCTTTGCGATCTTTGCCTTGTCGAACTTTCCGCCAACGCAGCGATTTGGGCTCGTGGTGCTGGCAGGAACCGTAATCGACATTGCGGCAAATCTGTTTCTGCTGCCGTTGTTGGGTGGGGCGGAGTGGGGACGCAAGAGCAGAAATCCGGCCGTGCCTACGCATCGCTCAACAACCCTGCAGAGGGGGAGCGGCGTCATGCGAGATGTTATCTCACGCCTGGTTCCCAGCGGTTGTCTCCCAGGATAGTCATCCCTTGCCCCGCCTGATGCCACATAAGTCCTTCGTTTCACAACGATGGTGAATTCAGGAGGCTAATACAATCACGGCTTTCGCGTTACAGATTGAGCAAGATTGCTCGTGAGCGTTCCACCGGGGCCTTGGCTGCGTTTAGCTCGGCCAATACTTTACCCTTTACGGCTTCGCTCAGGGCGGCCAGGGACTGGCGGAAACATCTTGAAAGGATCGTGCCTGGTCACGCCAGGAATCCGGTTAGTTACAATCTGCGAGGCTTTGTTCGGCGGGTCAAATATTCACTCGAGTTTGCGGCTTTTCCGGCCAGCGGTTTACCAGGCTGCCGGCATGGTAAGGCGAGGGTTGCGAGGCATGTATGCGCAGCGAGCAGGCGGGAATATTGAACCTAAGTGCATTCAACTTACTGTTTACACTGCACTCAGGTGAACGTCGATGGTCATTTGTTGACCCGGCTTCAGGTTGATCGCCGCTTGAATCTGTTCTTCCGATGCGCGTAACGCATAACGCAGTTCGGACATAGAAACCTTGAGGTCCCGAATTTGCCACCGCGGGATTGAGTCCTCCAGCCGCGTTATCTGCACTCGATCCAGCATTGTCTTGGCTCCCTTAACTGTTCCTATAGTACGCGCCTTATCATCCACCAACTCTGGCATCGCAGGTCAATGAAAGCCTGAGAACTTCAGAGGCTAAGGAGATGCCGGAGCAGGCGCTTGAGATGAGGAGTTAAGAGTCTGATTCGGGAGGCGTTGCGTTCTCGGTCATGGGAGACCGGCTGGTTCTTGAGAACCGCGACCCTCGCGGAGATGTCCGGCAGGACGGGACATAAACCAATTGGGTACTCCCAGAACGTTGGCTTCTGCCACCGCGGTGAAACCGAACCTCTGATAAAGATGTACGTTTGCTGGTCGGTCGGTCTCGAGATATGCAACTGCTCCACAGGCATCGATATGCACACAGACCGCGGTGAGCAGGGCACTTCCAATTCCCTGGCGCTGAACGCAGGGTTCGATGGCCACGGGTCCTAGATGCCAGTGAGGCCCGACGGGATCGCGATGCGCCCATGCATCGGTCCAGTTCAGAACGCGAAGCGCCGTGCCCAGTGGATTGCCGAACGCGACCGCGGGTAAGACGTGGAGCTTTTCAAGAAAAGTCGGCTGACAAAAGCCTGGCCGTGCCATGCCGCAAATGCCTACAAGCGCGTGATTGCGATAAGCGCCATAAATCAACCCCCTCTGGTGGAGACCGAGCAGTACCGGCCGGAAGAACCGTTCCAGCGCCCGGCGGCGACGGTCCACGTCCGGTATGGCAAAGGCCTGGACGTGCGCGGGATTGTCGCGCATGGCGCGGCCAAGGATCAGCGCTGCTGGTCGTAGGTCGGTTCGTCGCAGTTGGCGGAGTTCTACGAGGCAGTTGGTCTTCATTGAGATACCCGCAAAGTCAAATGAGCCGAACCTCTTGGGCGAGAGTTGAATTTGGTGAGATCGGTAAGGTGTCACCGTAATTGTCCGTGACTCACGCCGTATCCACCGTCGTGGTTTTCACTGACCGGGTTTTCAATTCTTAAACCCCTGCGAGCTTTAAGGTCGCATCCACGATACTCATTAGCTCTTTTTGGATCTTTGCTTCGCTGCCACCGCAGTAATTTCCGATCATGCTGTAAGTGATTCGGTAATCGCCTCGAATCTCCTCCGCCAGAATTTTCGAATCCCGGCTGCTCACTCTCGGGAGAACACTGTTTACCCTGGATACGTGTGCCGCGGCCGGAAGCAACACACAAACCTGATCTTCATATTTTGGAAATGCCGCTGTGAGGCCGAGCCGGTGAATGTCGTTATCCTCGACCACGTGATGCGCGTGCCAGCCACGGTAGGCGGTGTTGCTTTTTCTAAATCTTTTAAAAGAGCTGTAACGACCAACCAGTTGATTGCCGCCGGTCAGGAGAATATTTGTGTCCGCAGACCACGTGACGTAGGCTACCTTGGCTTTGTACAGGAGTTCTTCTACAGTCGAGTACATGACCTGTCACCTCCGGAAGACTCAATTCTATCGCCTTCCCCGGCGACTGGAGTGGGATGTTGCAGGGCTCCACAATATTGGCGATGGTGCGTGCATGGGTGGTCCTGCACCCTTGAATGCGTACCGGATTTACCGGTGGAGGCTTCTAGTCTATTGTAAGAGTTACTGTGTCTGTATGCGAAATATGTCCCGAGGTCGCGGTCACTGTAATGTTGAAAGTCTGCGGGGCTTGTTGGTTGGTGCCGGGGCTAATGCTGCTTCCGTGAGCACCCCCGCAACCCAGCAGGCTGCCACACCAGGCCGTTGCCCAAAAAACAACACAGAGCAAACTGAGCCGGCTGCTCACAAGCTTTTTACGGTGCACAAACGGCAGTAAAACACAGGCCAGAGCAACTTCGGCGAGCGTTCTCCCTCTCTCGCCCTTCCATTTCATCAAGTTCATCAAGGCTGTTTGAGCAGGCGCCTGAATGGTTAAGGTTACATTCGTCGCTCCGGAGCCGGCCGCGATCGTTTGCGGCGAAAATGAGGCGACAGCACCGGGCGGGAGACCGGTGGCCGCAAAGCTCACAGCGTCGGGAAACGTGGTCCCGCCCTCGGGGCTAAACGACAAAGCGTATTGAGCCGTTCCACCCGGTTGAATGGTTGAAGCTGGGGGATTGCCGCCTCCCACACTCACCTGAAAGTCCTGCACCGTCTCTACCACGGCAGGGCTGGTCAACGGTGTAAAGTTGGTGTCCCCGCTGTAAGTCGCGGTGATGGAGTGCTGTCCGGCGGAGAGCGTCGAGAGGGTAATGGCGGCCACGCCATTGGTCAGCATGCCTGTCCCCAAAGGCGAGCCACCATCGGCGAACACGACGGATCCGGATGGCATGCTGACCGGCGAAGAAACAGTTGCGGTAAAGCTCACGGGGGTTTGGACCAGGGCCGGGTTCGGCGCCACCGTCAGACCGGCTGCCCCCACCGCTATCTGGGTGACCGCAATGGAATGCGAGACCTCAGCCGCCGGCAGATAATCCGTATTGCCCGCCTGGCCGGCCGCAACCACCACGGTGCCTGCTCCGGTGATGGTGAGAATCGAGCCACTCACAACGGCGGAACCAGAAATAATCCGGAAGGTTACCGGCAGTCCTGAGGTAGCGCCGGCCGTGAGCGTGATCGGGGGCGCACCGTAGCTGACTGGTGAGGGGGGTGCAGCAAAGTTGATTGTCTGCGCTTTCGCAGCCACCGAAAAGGTCGCCTGTTGCGTGCCCGAGAGGTAATCCTCCGTTGCTGTCTGCGACGCCTGGATCGTCACCGCACCCGCGCCGGTTAAACTCACCGTCGAGCCGTTGATGGTCGCTGGACCATTGACCACGGTGTAGGTGATTGCCCCGCTGGAGTTCGAGGTCGCCATCACCGGGAACGGAGCGTCCCCGTAGGTATGATTCGGAATCGTGAACGTGATCGCCGGCGCCGCAGCACTCACCTTGTAAAGCCAACGATCTGAGGTAGCCGCCGCAAGGTAATTTTCCCCGGCAAAGGACGCTAGCAGGTTGTAGGTCCCAACTGGCAACGTCGAAACCGTTAAGCTGGCCACCCCGCCAGAGAGGACGCCTGTGCCGACGACGTTCCCCGCCGCGGTGAAGGTCACGATTTCTCCGTCGGAACTATGCACCGGCGTGAAGTAGGGATGCAACGTCGCAGTGATTGTTACCGACTTGCCGTACGTGCTGCCCGTCTGCGGATTCGGATCGATCACCATAGCCGTTGGCAGGGGTTTCGAGATCAGCGTCACCGCCCCGGAAGTGCTGCCCTGGTAATCCGTGTCTCCCGGGTAAGCGGCAGTGACCGTTTGATTGTTCACTCCCATCAGAGTGATTCCGGTGGCCGTCGCGGTGGCCGTCTGGGTCAACTGGGTGAGGAACACCGATACGGTGTTGCTTCCGGCGGCAAAGCCCGGCACCAATACATCCGGCAGGCCGTCCCCGTTCACGTCCGCAAGCACCGGATTGTAGAGTGGCGAAACGAAAGAAGCCGCGCTTTGCGTGAAAGTTCCATCCCCATGGCCGAGATAAAGCACAACCGGCCCCCCATATTCCGTAGCCACGGCAATGTCGGCAAAGCCGTCATGGTTAAAGTCTGCCGCGACTGGGGCCGGCGCGAGTATCGACCCGGAGAGGTTAGAGGGCAGGGCGGTGAATGTTCCGTCGCCGTTACTTAAAAAGACAGTGAGCTTTTGGGTGCCTTCGCCCCCAATTAAATCGGTCTTGCCATCTCCGTTGAAGTCGGCAGCGGCGACCAGCCCCTGCATAGTACCGGGGCTCGGAGGGGCGGGGTTGAAGGTACCGTCGCCGTTGCCCAGAAAGATGGACGGGATCTGAAGATAAATGGCGGATACTGCAAAATCCGGTCTCCCATCACCATTAAAATCTCCCATCGTAATCGGACCAGCCTCTTCAAGGCCAACGTTACCCCCAAACCGAGAGATTACTTGTCCGGGTGTAAAGGTTCCATCACCGTTCCCCAGCAACACCTGCACCGTCCCGACCGCCCCGAGGATGCTGTCCTGCCCGGTGGTGATGAGGAGGTCCAAAATGCCGTCGCCACTAAAGTCTCCGATCGCGAGATCGAACGCATTGCTGATCGACGGATCCGTCAGCACCGTGAAGGTGCCGTCGCCCAAGCCGAGCAGTACCGTAAGTGGGGCGTAGCCGTGGGTCACCACCAAGTCGGTAATTCCATCTGCGTTCAAGTCTCCTGCCACCACACTCACGCCTGGAGCAATCGAAGGGTTGACGCCCTGGTGAAAGGTGCCATCGCCATTGCCTAAAACCACAGTCAAGGCATGATCGATATTGCTGACGACTGCCAGGTCAACAATGCCGTCACCGTCGAAGTCGCGGGCGGCGACAGAAACCGGCTGAGAGCCAACCTGCGCCAGAGCCGCCGGGGCTACCTGGATCCCCGCCGCGCCCGGTCCTAAAACTCCGGTCGCCAGGGTGGAGTTTTGATTCGACGTCTCCACAAACGTAACCGTACCTGTCGGGGACGGCAGCCCAAGACCATCCACATAGCCGGTGGTGGTCGCGGTCAAAGTGTAGTCGCTTCCATCCCCGCTCGCCGCGAGGCTGGTGGTCGTGGGAAATGAGCCGGTAACCGCCAGAGCCGCCGGCGTGGAGCTGCTGCCGGCATAGCTTGAAGTGGGCAGAAAGGCCGCCTTGTAGCTGTGGGCGCCGATGCCCGGAACAAATTTGAAGGCTGCTGTGCCGGCGCGGGTCATCTGCGCTGTGCCGAGAACGTAAACGTCGCCACAGTAGGGGGCGGACGCGTCGCAAAAATTGAAAGTGCCGGCCGAGATCAGCGGGGCGCCGTTCACCAGCGCACTCGCCGTCAAAGTCACCGCTTTGCCTGCCGCGACTGTCGTGACCGGGTGGCCATCGGCAGTAACGGCGAGGCTGGTGGCGGTCGCGGGCGCGGCTCCTCCCACGGAAAACTCCCGCACCCCTGAAGTGCTTCCCACGAAGGTCTGGTCCCCGGCATAGGTTGCCGTGAGACTGTCCATGCCCACGGGCAATGTGCCCAACTGGAGCGCAGCTACTCCGCTCTGCAGAACCGCGGAGCCCACCGGAAAGCTCCCGGAATAAAACGTGACCTTTTCTCCGTCGGTAGTCTTACCTTGGCCGTTGTATGGGCTAAGCGTCGCAGTCAGGGTGATTTGTTGTCCATAGGCGCCACTGCTGCCCGGGTTGGTAGACAGATTGAGAATGGTCACGACCGGGGTAGGATCGGTCAGCGGCGTTAACTCGACAGGCGTCGAGACGCTGGGATTGTACGGCCCATCGCCCGGGTAATTGGCCGTCACCATGTGGGTGCCGGTGCCGACGAGCGTGATGCCGCTGACCGTGGCCTTGGCCGTCATGGTGGGTTGGGATAGAGCCGTAACCAGCCCGGTGGTGTACGGGGTTACCAGGTCTGCCGCACCGTCGCCGTTCAAATCGGCGATTGCCAGCCCTGTCTCAGCGCCGCCGGTCGACACGATGCCGCTCGCCACAAACGTGCCGTCGCCGTTGCCCAGAAACGTCGAGACGCTATAGGAAAAGAAGTTTGCCAGGGCAATATCCGCTTTGCCGTCACGATTAAAGTCGCCAACCAGGATGTTTCTTGGTCCCAGCTGAACGGTCAGGGTCGCGGATCGCAGTAAACGATCCATCGCCGGCCCCCAGGTAGACAGAGACGAACCCGTCGTCCATCAGGAAGTCGGGATCTTCGACTGCATTGGTGCTGGCGATGTCCAATATGCCATCCCCGTTGAAGTCGGCTACCACTGGAGCAAAGGCGTAGCCCGTGCTGGGAAGGGTTACGCCCTCGTGAAATGTGCCGTCTCCGTTGCCCAGCAGAATCGTAAGTCCGTGGCTGGCACAGACAATGTCCAACTTCCCATCTTTGTTGAAATCGCCTACGGCAAAATTCATGAAGGCTGCTGAGGTGGAAGGTCCAACCGTGAAGGTTCCATCGCCGTTGCCGAAGAGAATGTATAGGTATTGCCCGTCCGTGACCGCAAGATCCTGGTTCCCGTCCCCATTGAAGTCCGCGGCCAGAAGATTGTCCACGCTTATCTGCTGGGCGGGTGTGGCGCCCGGGGTGAACGTGCCATCTCCATTGCCAAGATAGATGGTCAGATTATTCTTCTGCTGGGTGTAGAAGCTCACCGCCACATCCTGCCTGCCGTCGCCGTTGAAATCTCCTACCACGAGTTCTGAGGCATTGACCCCAACGCTGGTACCGTTTTGCGCCGCGGTGAAAGTTCCATCACCATTGCCGAACAGCACCTTCAATTGGTTTTGGATAGTCAACGCGTAAATCAGGTCCACCTTTCCATCGCCGTTGAAGTCACCCGTGACATAGTTGCCATATACATCCGGGATCGGTTCGAGCAGGCTATTCCAGGTCACGCTCGTCGAGTCCGCGGCGAGTGATTGTGTCGAAAGCAAGGCGTTCCCGTTCGTGGTATCCATAAAGCCCACGGTACCTGTGGGCGGTATCGTTCCCCCCAGGCTGACCACGGCCGCGGTCAGTGTGTAGTTGCCGGGAACACCGCTTGCACTGAGATTCGTCATTGTTGGATACGTGCCTGTCACGGTGGCTACCATGGCCGGGGAGGTGCTGGGTGCGGCATTCGCCGTGCCACCGAACACCGCCTTATAGCTATGGCTGCCGGTCCCCGGGACGAGCCGGATAGCGGCCGTTCCGGCGCGGGTCAGCTGTGCTGTACCCAATAGGTGGACATCCGTGCAGTAACTTACGCCGGCGTCGCAGAAGTTGACCTGCCCTTGCGGGACCGGGTTACCGGCCATGCTGACCGTCGCGGTCAAGGTGACTACGGTGCCCGGCGCAATCGAGGACTCCTGCCCTGTCGCGGGAGCGATGGTCATCGTGGTCACGGTCGCCGGGCGCTGCGCCCACGCGGCAACCGGCAACAGCAGTTGCGCTGCCGCAAGCGTGAGCACGAGCCGCCTGGAGAGGAGCCATCCTTGTATAAGAGCAAAACCCATCCGGTTCTCCCTGGACATCTCTGAAGACACACGTAGCCCATACCACTGGATCACCAGATCAGTTCTTTTGCTCTGGAAAGGCTTGGCAGATTCTATCCGAGTTCTCGCGGTTTCCACCACACAATGCAATCCTCTCTCGACGAGAGAGACGTGCGAGTGGGTACTAAAGGCGCTATCGGTAATCGCGCCGGTAACAAAGTATCAGACTATAACTCATGAGCGCCGGACAGGCTAACGATAAAGCCAGGGTTACATGAACCAACGCTCGCTTTTCCTTATGCTTCCTTTCTGTCTCAACTCGGATAACCTGAGGACAGGTCGCCACGTTTCTTTCGCCGTATCCGATATAAGTCCTTTGTTTCACGAAGATGGTCAAGGTGCTCAAGATGCTCATGTAATTAATTGAGCATCTTGCCTGGTCGAGCGGCGGAGCTAACGGACCCAGGTTTGATTTGACGTGCAGCAGAGCGGTTTGCGCGGGCGCGTCGGGAGAGCTGCCGACGAGAAACTCCGTGCGAAGAGCGGCGGAGCCCTCGTTACTTCAGCGTGCAGCCCACTCAAGCCAAAAGAAGGCTTGAATGGGCCATCCGAGACATTGGGTCTTCTTATCGGCGAACGGGGAGGAACCCTCGCGCGAATCATTGCTTGTTGCCATTGTGCGCGACCTTCCGAGATAGAGGGTTCAGAGGTTTCGATTCCGCGAGTATGGGGGTCAGATAGCGGAGAATGGCATTGCGCATCGCCTGCTGCAGGCGGGGTCGGGCGCGAGGCGATGCGATGGTCAGCTCGTCGAGGACTCCTCGGAAAATCATCAGGGCTACCTGCCCATGGTGGTCCGCTTCGGAGCGAGAGAGGGTGGGTCGCTCGCGCCGGAGGCGGGCCGCGATGAAGTCGACGAAAACCTGGCCAAGAACCCGTTTGTCTTCGCGCGCGGAAGGTGAGAGCGGTGCGTCGACCACGAGGGTGTGAAACTCAGGACGCTTCCGATTGAAACGCATGCAGACATCGATCAGTTCGCCGACGGCTTCTGTGAAGGTCAAAACGCCCTCTGAATCGATTGCGCGTTCTGCGCCGGCCATTTCGCGCGCGTACATCGAGGCGAGTGCACTGGCAATGGCTTCTTTATTGGGGAAAAACTGGTAGAGAGTCGCCGGTGATACGCCTGCTTCCATGGCGATCGCGTTTGTCGTGGTCTGATGGTAACCAAGACGACCGAAGACGGCGGCAGCAGCGCGGAGGAGAGCCTGCCGGCGCTGCTCTCCACGAGCGTTGCGTTTGCGGTTTGGATCAAAGACGGGCACAGGAGGATTCTCGCAGAAAGGAATCCTATAAGTAAAAACTTGCATCCTTCTTTTGAATATAAGTATCTACTTGCATAGGGGGCGAAGCACATGTTCACAGTGATGGGAATTACGGGCAAAGTTGGCGGCGCGGTGGCGGAGAATCTGCTTGCCGCGGGAAAAACGGTGCGGGGTGTGGTGCGCGATCCAGGGAAGGCGAAAGCCTGGGCCGATCGTGGTGTGGAGCTGGTGCAATCCGCGTATGACGACGCGGCGGGGCTTGCCAAGGCATTCTCGGGGGCAGAGGGTGTGTTCGCGATGATTCCACCGGACTTTGCGCCGGCTCCCGGGCTGCCGGACCAGAAGCGTACGATTGCGGCGATCCGTGAGGCGCTGGAGAAGGCGAGTCCTGGGAAGGCTGTGTTTCTTTCGTCGATCGGTTCGGAGCAACCGAGTGGGCTGGGGCTGATCACGTCGACCCACCTGATGGAAGAGGCTATGCGCACACTGCCGATTCCCGTGGCGTATCTGCGCGCGGGTAGTTTCATGGAGAACTGGCTGGGAGCGTTGGACCACATCCGTGCGACGGGTGAGATGCCGTTCTTCTATGCGCCGCTTGATCGCAAATTCCCGCTGGTCGCGACGCGAGACATCGGCCTGGCGGGCGCCAAGGTTCTGCAGCAGACCTGGACGGGCGAGCGCGTGCTTGAGGTAGACGGGCCTGCGGGTGGAACCGACTTGCACGAAACGGCGGCCGCGTTCGGCAGGGCGCTGGGCCGTGAAGTAAAGGCGGTGCAGTTACCTGAGGCTGCCTGGCAGAACGTTTTAGAAACGATGGGTACGCCAGCGGATCGGACGGGGCTCTATATCGAAATGGTGAAGAGCTTCAACTCAGGCTGGATCCACTTCGGCAATTCGGGAACAGAGAAGTTCCATGGGCCGACGACCATCGAGGCCTTCGCACAGGAGCTGGTCAAGTAAGGAGAACGGCGCTTCGGAAGATCGGAGCGCTGTACCGCCTGCTCGTTACGGGAGTACGAAAGTGAATCGATTACTTTCAGGAAGGTTGGACTACAAGCCCGGATTTTTAGCGTAGTTCCGCTGCGACGCAAGCGCGTTTTCGGACTGGGGGTTTGGCTATCTGTCTCGTAGTCTTCGAAGACTAAATTCGTGACCACTAGACTCGCGAGAGCGCTACATGAGCCACTTTGCGAAAATATCGCCGAATCCCCAAAAAATTGTGCCAATACCGCTTGCCACAGCGAGAGCTATATTCTGATTCTTTTGCCCCTTGGAATTGATCTCCAACGATTCGACAAGGGCGGTCAACTCACTACCAACTCGCTCGACCTCTGGCAGGTTCGGTTTCATCTTCTCCCTGCGCTGTTTGAAAAGCCACAACCCGTAGTCAGGCCGCAAAAACAGAACCACAAAGGCAAGAGCGGTTGCAACGGCGCCACCCCGTCCGCCATTTGCCGGGCACCGTGTATGCGCGGCCCAAATCACGCCTCCGACGGAGAGAGCGGCCGACAAAATCGCTACACTGATGTACCGGAAGAGCGGCGGCATTTAGATAACCCCATGAAAAATTGCCTCTATTGATAAGGTGGGTAATCAAGCAACTGACGAAACCTTTTCTCACGGTCGCGATCGCGATAGAGGAGGAAGGCAATTGCCTGCGCTGAGTTAACGTAACGACGATAGAGCGCGTTATATGGCCCCCTGCGCAGCCGGTACACATCCGGAATTCGGCGAAATCTGTGGCGCGCGGGCGGCAGTACCAGTCCCGGATCGCAGGGATTCGATTCAAAGTTCTCCATGGCCTGTCGAAGACTGGCCCACTTGTCGAAACTCTGCTGGATACGGTAAATAGATGTATCAGAATCAGCTTCTTTAAGCTGTTCGTCCAACTCGGATTGATATTGTGCGCGGATTACTTCGAACAACTCTGAACGGTGAACGGTCCAGCACATTGGCTACCGCCTGGGCGCAGCGATTTCCTTTTTCTTAGCCACGAGCCGGCGCTCGAATTCGTCGTCATGGTCATGTGCGGTGATACTAACTGCTCTTAGTTCTTCTTGTGAAAGCACGACCATTTTGCCTGACACAAATGCCCTGTCTGCAGCACGGCACACGTCGAGCAGCGTGGGCTTCCGGGAGCGTTTCACGGGACCGGTTTCAGGCGGCGTTACGGATGGGTCATCCGCTAAAGCCGATCGATTGCGAACGGTTCCCACGGGCCAACGAACGTCGTCGTGTTTATCGCGAGTCTGTTCGAAAACGCCATCTGCCGCTCGAATCATCACTCACCTCTGCTTGGACGCCAATTCTAGCACGGGGCTGAATCCGGCTGTCCTACTCACAAGCCGCATTGACGGCGGCCCCTAACCATAGTTTACGTCCATTTTGGCTGGGACGAAGCGATGGCCGCTTCGCATCGCGACAGCTGCGGAAGGTACTGAATGCCAGACCCTTCGGGTTAGGCAGCACCCAGGCGAAGCCATCGGCGGTTATGAATCTGGATCGACCCTATGCCGCGGCTACCCTAATACAATCAATGGCTTGCGCGTGATAGGCAGCGGTCGGCGGAAGCCGGGCGGGATTAGGTGACACTATTTTCATGTGTCTCAAGTTTGGGCTCCAGTCCATTCTGTCTCCGGTCTTCGTCATCGGGGTGTCACGCCTCTCAGAGAAGTTAAGAAGGCGATCAGGTCGTCTAGCTCCCGGCCGGTGAGCTTGTCCTGGTAGGAAGGCATCGGTGCCGGCTGTACCGGGTGAGATGCGCGCAGGCCGTCCCTCTTGAATGCCATCAGCCTACCGGTGGCATCGAGCATCTGCAGGCTAAAGTGATCCTGATTCAGGAGCTTTCCGGTGTGGACTGTACCGTCGCGGGTAACCACCGCATAAAGCTGGTTCTGCGCTTGCCCTTCGGGCCGGGGATGTACGAGGGCGGCACGCAACTGCAGCGGTGTCAGTTTCAGGCCGATTTCGGTGAGGTCGCTTCCCACCAGGGATCCATGGTTGGCCACGAAGTGGCAGGTGAGGCATTTGCCCTGGTCCTCGAAGATCGCCTGTCCGCGGACGATCGCGCCTGCTTCGGCAGTTTCGCCCGGCCCATTCTGCGAGACCACGGGGCGCGCCAGCAGGACGGCGGCAAAGATCAGGATGAGACCAGTACGCATGGCATCCGCCTTCATGGCTTCAACCCGAAAACATAAAGCGATGTGCCGGCGTCGACGGCGATATATTGGCGGCCGTTCACCGAGTAAGTCATCGGGTTCATCAGGATCGCGCCGCCCAGCTGTACGTTCCAAAGCAGTTTGCCGGTGCGCGCATCCAGGGCGAGGAAACTTCCCTCCCGGCCTCCGGTGAAGAGCAGGTCCGACGCCGTGGTCAGGATGCCGCCCGCTCCATGATCGGCCTTGTAGTCGTGGTATGTCGCGAGATCGAACCCGGAGTTCAGTTTGAACTCCCACCTGCGGACGCCGGTTTTTGGATCAAGCGCGCGCACCGCGGCGTATTGATCTTCCCCTCCGCCGATTACAGGTTCGGGAGGGCGCTTGCCGGTATGCCCTCCACTCTTGTACTCCGTGCCTTCTTCGTATTCCTGTCTGGCCTTGGTGTACAGGAAAGACTGGTTGTCGCGTGCGTTTACATAGAAGAGGCCGGTGCGAACACTGTAGGACGCGGCGAACCAGTTGGTGCCGCCCTGCAGGTCAGGGAAAATGCTGGTGCCTGCAGCGGTCGGATGCGCGTCCGGCGCCATGATTGGCCGGCCCTTTGCGTCAAACCCCAGGTTCCAGTTTTGCCGGACGAAGGCCTTTGCCAGGAGAAACTCGCCCGACCCGCGATCCAACACGTAATAGAAACCGTTGCGATTCGCCCATAGCAGCAGTTTGCGCGGCTTACCGTGCCATGTTTCGTCGACGAGCAGGGGAACCTGCACTGCATCCCAGTCGAACTCGTTGTGAGGATTGGCCTGGTAATACCACTGCAGCTTGCCGGTGTCGGGATCGAGGGCCAGCATCGAACTGGTGTAGAGGTTATCCCCCGGACGCACGTCTCCGTTATAGTCGGGCCCCGCATTGCCAACCCCCCAGAAGAGCAGGTTTGCTTCGGGGTCGAAAGAACCGGTCAGCCAGGCGGCGCCCCCGCCATGTTTCCACGAGTCCCCGCCCCAGGTGTCCGCTCCCGGCTCTCCAGGCGCAGGGATGGTGTAAAAGCGCCAGTCTTCGTTGCCGCTGCGCGCATCGAAAGCCTCGATAAAGCCGCGAACACCATACTCGCCGCCGGCGACGCCGACGATGACTTTATCCTTGAGCACCAGCGGGGCGCCGGTCATGGAATAGCCCGAGCTCGTTTTGGCGACGGTGCGATTCCAAATAGCTTTTCCGGTTCTGGCGTCGATCGCGATCAGGTGATTGTCCGCTTCGGCGACAAAGATCGTCGTGCCCAGAATCGCTACGCCGCGATTCACCCGGCCGCAGCACAAACGGACGTCGGACGCCCCGTCATAGCGGAAGATCCAGAAGAGCCGGCCGGTGACGGCGTCGAGGGCGACCACGTTGTCGCCCTGCATCGTGTAAAGCACACCATCCACTACCAAGGGAGTGGCTTCGTAGGCGTCGAGCGAGCGCGAGGGAAAGACCCACTTAAGCTCCAGGTTGTGGATGTTCGCCGGCGTGACCTGGTGCCAGCAGGCTGTAATGGTTACTGCGATAGGCACCATTGAACGTGAGCCAGTTTTGCGGCTCAAGGGCGGCATGCAGGATGCGTTCGTAGGTCACGCCGGGGTCTCGCTTGTCGTAGCGGCTGGTGATCGATGCGGGGGCCGTAGCCAACGGTGTCGCAGGATCGGGTGGCGGCGCGCTTTCCACCGTTGCCGCGCCAGCGCTGGTCATGGTGGAAGACCCATTGCCAAAGTGGGCTGCCAGGTAGGCGACTACTTGTTGCTTATCACTGTCGGAGCCTCGGGCGCCCAGTGCCACCATCTCATCCACTTTCGCCGCCCAGCGCGGCTGCGACAGTCTTTGGCCGGTAATCACATCCAGTTGGTGACACGAAGTACACATGCGCTGGACCGCGGCTTTGCCGTTACCTTCCGGCAAAGCGGTCTGGCCGTGTGCCGCCAGGGCGGCGCTGCATGCAGCGAGGATGAGGATGCGGGCCGACGCGGGCATTGCTGTCAATTCCAACCTACTCGACCCGGGAGGGTTCTGAGGATTTTGCGTGCGCTTGTTGCCATGTCACGATCTCGAATTTGTTCCGCTATCTCCCCAGCACTCATCTCAACTCACCGTCAAATAGGTGGCATATCGCTCATCGTTGATTTCGGAGAAAGGTACGAGCCGGATCGTACCTCCTGCTGCAGTGGATGCCTGCCAGGCCGTCTCGCCGGGCAATCGCTTTGCCCCAAGCAGTTGCCCTGCAGTGATCGATGGATACGTGTCGGTGAGCGCAAAAAGCACAAGCGGTCCACGCAGGAGAGCGACACAGTTCGGATGCGCCCCATCGACCGCTTCGAGTCTCATGACCATTGGAAGATAAAGGTCGATACGGTCACCATCTCTCCATTGTCTCTGCAGTGTTGCAAACCCTGAAATCACGCTGACAGGCACAGGTGTGCCATTCACCCGGATGGAGACGCCACTGCCAGCCTGGGTCCATGCAGGGATACGCAGGCGTAGGGAAAAGACGGAAGGCTTCGAGAGACCAAGCTGGAGCGCTACATTGCCTTCTAATGGGTAGTTGCCTGCCTGGGTCAGCTTCAGTATCGCTCCATCCGATGCCGTCCATTGCACAGTCGACGGCAGGTAGAGATTCACGTAGAGGCCCAGAGCATCATGAAGGTAGCAGCAGATAGGGTAGTCGGCTGCCACCTGGGGCAGCGTACCAGCGCAACAGGGCCACCTATCCTGAAAGTATGTGCGCTGACCGACGTTGTTGTAGTCCGAGTAGTAAAAGGAGCGGCCGTCAGGCTGGAGCGATCGAGCCCCGAGAACGGTGTTATACAGGACGCGCTCCAGGCTGTCGCCGTAGCGTCCGTCAGCGGAGGCACGGAGTAAATAGCGCGTCAGCTTCATGTGCGCGTAGCTGCCGCAGGGTGTCTCAAAGCTGCAGTGTGAAGTTGAGAGGCTGTCGTACAGTGCGTTGCTGTTGCTGGGGTGGAAGGCTTCGTCAGGTCCCCAGCCGCCGGTGGCAAAGCTTTGGTGAGCCTGTACCATGTCGAAACCAAAACGTGCGGCTCGCAGATGTTTCTGGCTGCCGGTCGTGAGATACGCCATCATGGCGGAGTTCAAGGAATTGAAGTAGCTATAGGCGTGACGATCAGGCATGACGTCCATGCCTGCGGCGAGTGGGTCGAAGAAGGTCTTGTCCAGCAGAAATCGTTCAGCGAGGACGCGATAGCGCTGACCGGCTCCGAGCTGATATGCGATGTACAGGTTCTCAGGCAGGGTGTAAGACTCATCGCGCGCGTGGTCCATCGTTTCGTTTTCGCCGACAGCAATGTGCCACTGCCGCTGTGGCTCGCCGCGGTCGAGTGCCGTTGGCGGCAGACTGGGCAGCGCCGCGTCCGTGGTGCGGTCCAGTACGTCCAATGCGTTCGCGACGCCGGCAAAGCGATGAGCGTCCAACAGGCCCAGCACCATCTTGTCGAAGTTATAAGCCGGATAGCGAAAGTCCCTGTAGAACCTGGGGGAGATGGCCGAATCGTAGAGGTCCACGAGTCGTGTAACCCTGGCGCGGACGCGGGGATCACCGGTGATGGCATATCCGCGAGCCAATGCGGAAATCCATTGACCAAAGCAGTGCCCGGGAGCGTAGCCGTGGCCGCTGCTGGGAGGTGGCACAGGCGGGACCTCGTCATACCAGCCACCCAGATCCGCGCCCGGCGCAGGAAGCCCCGCGCGTAGCCGCCATGGCTTGAGAAGACTATCTTCATCGAGACCCATCATTACCGTTTGCGTCTGCTGGAACTGCTTGTATGCAAGGCACGGGCTCAGGTGAACGTCGCCGTAGCCGAATTCCTGCAAAGGATTCGGCTCTATGAGCGCAAGAAGTTGACGGTTCAAGGGCAGGGTAAGACCGAGCGAGGCGGTGGACTGGAGAAAAGAGCGTCGTGTGGTCAATTAATTACTCGAATGGAGCGCGCTTTGTCTTAGGGGCATCGGCGTCCAGTTGACAAACGACAGCAAGGGAGCGGCCTCCGGCACCGGAGCCCGTGTCGCTCCAGCCATGATCTCCACTTTCAAATTGTACAGCGTTAGGCTTGTTGAGTAAGAAATACAGCGACACTCATCCATGACGTGACAGAACAGCCATCACGACGGGTAACCTTTCGTCCGTCCCTTTGAGCCCAGAAGCTATCTTAGGAACAGGGTCTGCACATGATTGGCATCAAGGACATCGGAACTCGGCAACTGGAGAAGCGGGATCTGGGCGACTCCCTGCAATTTGTGCTCAAGCGAAATCCCCGATGGGGACACGTGATTGCCGGACTGATTGTGATTGGCGGGGTCAGTCTCATTGCGTGGTGGCGGCATAGTGTGATGCTTCTCGTCTTCGCGGTGGTTGGAATTATTGGACTCATCTCCAACCGGCTGCGCGGCCGCGAAACAACGTTGCTCGTCAACAGGGCCGAGGTCGTCGCGCAGGGAGATCTTCAGAGCTCGCCCGCCGAGAAGATGACCATTCCCCTGAATGAGATCACCTCGATGGGGTGGAGCGGCGGCGGCCAAGACGACAGCGGCGGCCTTTACGTCGCGAAGGGGTTCCAGCGGTTGTATATCGTACCCGGCGCCTCCGATGCGCAGGCTCGCGAGATTCTCGCGGCGATCACAGGAAAATTTCCGGGGTTTCCCATTGACGACAAAACCTGGGCTTCGTTGATCTGGGGCGATGAAAGCGTGCTCATGGATCTCGGCCTCGATGAGAGTAACCAAGGCGAAGACTCTCGCCCGCAGTCATAGGTTTGCTGATGCGCGGCTCGACATCGATCAAAACACTCGTAGCAGCTGCTCTCTTGGTAGAATGCGCAAGAGCGCCGTCCCCCAGGCAATCTTCCCATCTCGTATCGAAGCGCTGAAAGTGCGCAAGCTTGTCTCCTCGGCATCCCATCGCCGAATGAACGGTCTCGAGAGACCCGGAAAGAAAGGTCCAGCCGGTATGGCGCGGCAGGCTATCGATCTCGCGCAGCAGACCAACGCGTCCTCTATCAGTCGTTGGCTGGCGGGTGCAGGCAAATCCCTTCTCCCCGCCGGATGCTGCCTGCTGGTCGGGCTCTTCTATCTCTCCGCCTTCTTTCCCAAGCACCCCGCGTGGGAGGCCGCCGCTTTCATCCTGGTGGGCTTGGGTGTTCTCGCAGGACTGCACCATTCCACCTCCGTTCCGGCCGCCGTTCCGCTCTACTTGGACGATGTTGTTCACGTGGTGCTGGGAGCCCTGTCGGTCCAGCTTGCCATCCGAAGCGGCGGGATGACGGCGGTCCAGGCGGCGGCCATGGTGGGCGGGCTGGCATGGCTCAGCAGCCGAATAGGCCTGCTTGATCAGCGAGTGCTCCCGGCATCCCTCTACTGCGGAGCGTTTGTTGGGATGACCTCGCCGCATGTCCTGCCGGGTACTTCCTGGGTCATCCTGGCCGGGACCATCGCCGGCATCCTCTACTCGTTGGCCCGGCATTTCTGGGTCGGCATCGGCGGCAAACTCGGGACCATCGCGTTTGCGGGTACCGCGCTCACCGTGATGGTGGCTCGGCTGACGGGATGGAATCATGCGGATGCTGCCGCGTCTCCCATCCATGGCCTCTGGCTGTGGGCGGTTGCCGGTGTAGCCATCGTGGCCGCCATCGTCACTTTCTGGCTATCGGAGCCCTGCAAGTTCGGGGCGGTGTGTGCCTCGGCAATACCCTCTGCCATCCTGGCGCTGGGCGTCCATCTGTTGAGTCCGGCGTGGCAGGTCAAGATGCTTCCGCTCGCGGCTGCGTGGTTCGGCGCGAGCTTTGCCGGCATGACGTCGATGGAGCGCCTCGCCGGCCGGTATTGGATGCTGCCATTGTTGGGCTTGATTTTCGGAGTCCTGTTCGCTGGTGCCGGCCCTCGCGTGCACGGTTTCGGAGGACTCCTCGGAATCACTGCTCTGGTGTCGGTAATGGCAGCATTGGGACTTGCCCGGTGGCAGCCAACCAATGCGATCCAGGTTCGTGGACATAATGCGGCGACATGATACCTATTGCAGCGCGTATCAGCCCTGACTGTTAATCGGTATATCCTGTCGCCTTATTTCCGGTCGGGGATATTGGGACACGACCAGTCTGCTTTGAAACCGCGCGGGGACTCGCGGTGTGGTGGAAACTGCGGCCGCAACCTATTGCCACGAGGTGCTGCGGCGAGCGTCTCCGAGCGGAGCGGGTGGTCGCGAAAAAAGTATGGTCTTTGTGAGAGAAAAGAGAGACAAGCCCCCCTTGGGGCGCTTTCCAGCGGAAAAAGATTGAGCGATAAGCGAGATAAGCCCCCTCGTCTGGCTATTCCTAGCCGCGAGTGTATCCGCAGCTTGCTCGTGTTGGACTGCCAACCAGAGGGTGAAGCGCCGCCCGGTGATGTTGCTGTAGCTCTAGCAGGCAGATGAAAGACGACTTGGTCTGCCCTCTCGCCTGGCGAGAGTAGCAACCCAGGGCCAATCGGATACTGTGGGAGGTTGGTGCCCAGGAGGCCACTTAGTGTTCTCGCATTGGATTTCGCCGCGGGGGAAGTGGGCAGCTTAGGCGCCTTTGCGCCATGACTCTTTCTTTCACGTAATTCAGTGAGTATCTTCCCCCCACGGCTGGCCGTCTCTGGTCAGCATGGCATCAAGTTGTCAAAGAACGGACGTTCTCAAAGGGCGCCTGGGCGCACTCCTGCTTACCGCTCAAACCACCTGCTCACTGCGCGGGCAGGTCCCCTATGCGTGAGAGAGGAAAGTGGAAAGAGTTATCAAGCCGTTGCGAATCACTGTGAACAGCTTATGATCGCCGAAAGACGATACAGCTGGCAGCGGGAGAGCATGCCGGAAAACGTGATCCCTGTGAGTTAGTTGCGGCGTCACAGAACCTGCGGTTCGGTGTTAGGCCGAGCAGCGCCGTCAATTAAGCGGGCGCCGGAATGGATTGTTACTGACACAGTAGTACGGATTTCCAGACTCGTCGAGAGACGTTCAGGGTTTATTTTTGCGCTCAGAGGCGGACGTCATGCTGGGTGGCTTTGCTGCGTTAGGATTAGTTCCCTTCCCCCATGGTCACGTTTGACGGGGGTTATTCCGTCTGAGGACTCAATTGAGGACTCAATTCGGTCCAGCGGCGGACAGATGAAGGCTCAGCAGTTTGCAGATTTCTGGCGACTGTCATTCGTGAGCACGGCCGCAGGCATCGGGCTCATTGTCGGCGGAGGGCTAGAAGGCGATGGTTTCGCCCAGCCCCGCATAGATGCTGCGGTCTTTCCATCTCTGTTGCACTCTCAGGAAGGCCAGTTCCCCGGAACAATGTCCGATACTCATCGTCTTGACGTGATACTTCTCCGCAAGCACATCGAGGGTTGCCTCCACCTGTTGTGGAGAATCCTGTAGCAGATGCAAACCGCCTACGAGCATCGCAACCGGCTTGCCGGGATCAGCCGCGGTTGCCGATGCCAGGATTGCCTCAATACCCGGGTGCGAACACCCCACGAAGACAACAGGACCGGAGGGTGTGTCCAACACCAGCGAGATCTCGCGGAGCCCTTTGAACGCCGGCTTTTCGGACACAAGTGAGACGAGACGCATATGGGGAGCGATGGTCATGGGCTCACTGACCGCGGTCATGTTCGTATCTGTCCAGGCGACCCAACTCTTTGCGTTGGAGCTTGGAGCACCGCGGAAGTAACGCATCTTCGCGGGTAGCTCCGGACGGGCATCGGCGCTCAAGAATGCCGGTGGCAGGGCCCGTCCCGTGAAGTACGGGTCGTCTGGAACGTACAGCCTGACGTTCGGATTCCTGGAGAGGACGTAGCGGAGTCCAGAAGTGTGGTCCCCATGCGCGTGGGTAATGATCACCATGTCGAGGTGGGTTAGATCGACGTGTAGGGCCTCGACGTTTCTGCGGAACAGTTCGATGTTGTCGCCGGTGTCGAAGAGGATACGTTTGCCCTCGAATTCGATCAGCGCCGAGTAGCCCCAGTCCTGCTGGAGCTGCGGCCGGTCTCCGAACGCGTCGTTCAAAATGGTCACCCTGTTTTGGGCCAGACCTGGCAGGGCATAAATCAGGCCGAGTACGGAGAGCAGCGCGCCCACGCAGAGACGAGGAAGACGGAGCATAGATCCCTAACCTTTCTTTACATTCAATGTTGATAGCTTTGCACAGCCGGCAAAGCGAAACAACCGGGACAGAAACAACCGGGACAGACGGAGTAACCTCCATAGCCAGCGTTAGGGGTTACTACTTCTGTCCCCAAAATTGCGCGCTGACCCACTCGCGGGGAACCATCAAAACGAATCCTTACGCTCGCAATCGCATAGCGGATTCCCTGACGCCGTATTCAAATCCGGGTTTGTCCTCAAGCCTGTGATCTTCAGCACGAACGCGCTCTTGTGCTCGTCCCCATCAGGCATCGCGACCGTGACGCCCTCACCCCCTTGAGTGAAGCGCAGGGGCCCACCGCCGAGCAGCGTCACCGACCTGACTTTGCCGGCCGGCCCACTGCTGGGAAGCGAGTGAATCACCACCTTCCCTCCGGCGCTTTTGCCCATGACAATCGCGTAGAGATCATGGTTCTTCACCGTGAAGTAGATCGGATCGCCATCCTTCTCCTCAAACTTCGTCCAGGCGTGCGTATCGTAAATCGCCTCGCCATTCACCTCCAGCCATTTGCCCACGGCGAGAAGCGTGTCCTGCTGATCCTGCGGAATCGTTCCATCGGCCTTTGGGGAAACATTCAGTAGCAGCGTCCCATTCTTGCTGACCGTATCCACCAACCACCCGATCACCGTATCCGCGGAGTTGGCTTTCATCCCGTCAATGTATCCCCAGCTCGATCCGATGGGCCGGTCGACCACCCACGATCCCGCGCGAATACCATCCGGCGGCGAACCCTCAAAATCGATAATCGAGGCAATCGTTTTTGTATTCGTGCCGGAAGGTGCGAACGCCGCCTTCTTGGTCGTAAAGGAAACTTCTTTGCCCCAACTCTTAGCGCGGTTGTAGTAGTACGCCGCGATCTCGAGCTTCAAGGGATCGAGATACCGCTGGTCCACACCATTGTCGAAATAGATAAGATCCGGCCGATACTTATCGATCAATTCAACATTGCGTTCATACCAGTTCACGAGGAACCGTTCCATGGCTGCATCGCTGCGATCTGCGTAGTTGTAAAAGTCCGCCCACTTGTGATCATAGAGATCGGACTGTTCCGCTTTCATCTTCTCGGCTAGCTCCCGTGGAGGATTGATAAATTGGAAATTCTCGATTCCGTGGTTAGCCACTCCCAGCTTCATGCCCTGTTTCCGCACGGCGGCGGCAAGTTCGCCGATCACATCGCGTTTCGGACCCATCTGCATGGAATTGAACGGGGTCACCTTGCTGTCCCACATCGCAAAATTTTCGTGGTGCTGTGCGCCGGGCATCACGTATCGCGCGCCGGATTTTTTGAACAACTCCGCCCACGCGTCGGCATCGAAGTGCTCCGCTTTGAACATCGGTATAAAGTCCTTGTAGCCGAACTTCTCAGGTGGACCGAAGTGCTCCGTGTGCCAGGCGCGAACGCTTTGGGGACCGTTGTTAAAATCGGTGGCCTTATCGTTGCCAAAGAGCACCTTCAGAACGCTGTCATTCCCTCCGGCATACAAAAATTTCTCGTACCATTCATTGCCATGCGCCGGCACAGAAAAGATGCCGAAATGCATAAAGATGCCAAACTTCGCACCTTGAAACCAGGCCGGAACCGTGTAGGTATCTTTCAGCGAATCCCATGTCGGCTTGACCGGTCCGCTCGCCATAGGCGTGGGAATCGCTTGCACAGCCTTCTCCACCACTTGTTGACTCGTCTCGGGCGCCATGTCGAAGCCCAGGCTATTGCCAGCCTCCCCGGCAGCCTGCGCAAAAAGCGCAGAAGGGTTACCCAGCAGTGCGGCACTCCATAGCGGCCACGCCAACAGCGTGAACATTTGCGTAGCCCTTCTGATTACACGAAATCCAATCATCTGTGACTTCTCCGTTCTAAGAACAATACTGGTTGACAGGCGCGGATGGGCAACAACCTTCGCCAAATCGAAATTGGCCCACGATGGCTGTCCGCATGATCCGATATCGTTGTTCGCCGCCGAGCAGTTGACTCCGGGTCTGGGTGCTGTCGGGATGCGGTTTTCTGAGCCAGCGTTTTTTGCTGATAAGGCCTGGTGGCTTCTCGTCCGAAGAACACGTTCTGGGAGCGGATGGGCTTCGGTTTGCGTCTGTGGCTTGGGAACTTGATCGGTGACAGACGGGACCTGACAGGTCCTATCTGCCCACCAAGACGGTATTGGCCGGACGCTTACGTAGATGGGCGCTCCACGTGAATTGCACCCGGTCTGTATCCGCGGGGGGCGGCTGGACCGAAGGGGTGGTCCGTGCAATCTTGGGTCCGCTGAGAATATAGAGCATCCCTTGCGCACGGTCGCCTTCGTAGTCACCTGTAGTGAACGCCATACCGGAAATACCCCAGCGAACCAGTTGGTTGGGATAGCCAATCACGTCAGGGATCACGATGGAGTCCAGCAGAGCGTAGGTCTTCAAGTCGAATATCTGCAGGGTGAAGGACACGCCTGCCTGCCTGCCGGTTTGCGCAGATGACTGACCAAGGAAGTAAGCCACGCCCAGGGCGGAGTCCGGCACCATCAGTCCGGATGCATTGAAGTTGCCCACTTGCGCCAGGTTCGATGGCTGGGTCACAGCGCCGCCATCGCTGTAGATAAGACCCGTGCCCACGTCAAAGTGCGGCCGATAGCCGAGATAATCATCGGTCCGCGAGACCTGATCGAAGACCAACCCGCTTGCAGAGACGCTGAGACTGGAGATGGGCTGGAACGTGCAACAGATGTCTCCCTGGGCATAGATGGCTGTGGCATCTGCTCCCCAAGTCAACTTGCTGAAGTCATAAAAGACATTGTTTGCCCTGGTTGAGAGCGAAACCGGCCGTTGAGTTGCTCCATCGATGACTACGGCGGAACCACAACCCACGGGTTCCAATGCCGCATTTCCCTGGGTAACGGCGATGGTGGTGTCAAGCCCGGGTGCGACCATCATTGAAACTGCAAAATCGCAGCTTTCTACGCTGCCCGGTGACCAACCAAGGTAACCATCGTCAATGCCCAGCGGAATCAGCAGATCCGGAGTGAGCCCGGGCAATGCATAGCGTTGTACATTGGCGTAATTCTGGAAGCCTGCGTAGAGATAGTGATCGTCTCCCGCGATGGACAGGACGAAAGGGTTGGCGGCAACCGGAAGTGTCGATAGGATCTTGCCCGCTGCCGGGTCCACGGTGGCGATGCTCTGTGGGTAGAGAGAATCTGTATCGCTCACAGCGACGTATAAATGGTTAGTGGCGGCGTTCCAAGCCAGATCGGTGCCGGATAAGTTGAGTGCGGTCAATTGCATCCCCGTGCCCAGATCGGGCAACACAGAAAACGCCAGCGCATTCGATATTCCCTCTCCCAGGCTATTGGCTGCGTACATCAGCGCTGCCGCCGGCTTCGTGAGGGCCGCGGCCGGAATGGTGACCTGCACCTCTGTATCACTCAGGACGGTAGCCGCGAGGATGTTATTGTTCCAAGTCACAATGGTAGATTGGGTGAAATTGTGTCCAGTCAATTGGATCGTGACATCCGGACTGCCTGCGACCACGGACTCGAGACTCATCGCGCTCAGTTGCGGGGGAGCCGCAGCAAAGGTTCCTACCGAAGAGCTTGCGACAGCTCCGGGAGTGACAAATGGACCGTCCAGTATGTAAATCGAGCTTCCCGTGTTGAAAGCCAACCCGGCTGTTCCCCAGCGAACGAGGTACGCACCCCCATAGACTGAGATCGTGCCCGCGACGGCTGGGAGAGCAACGCTTCCCTGACTGCCGAAATGGTCCTCATCATAGACCGAGATCTGCGGCACCGGGGAGTCAGAGGGATAATTCCCTCCGTCCGGATACAAGGTCGTTCCCAGGAAATAGACACGGCGTTGCGACGAATCAACGGCAAAGGTGATGCCACCATTCGGGAACGAGCCCAGCGACCTGCCCGTCGGCGCGTCGACTACATCACCGGCAGGGTCGTAGAGGCGGCCACCATCGCCGTCATACGCCAGCAGCTTTTGAAAGTTTGAAAATACGCCACCGTCGGTGTTCAACAGGGTCGCGCCCTGGGCGTTGACGGAGTAGAGGAATTCGGGCCCTCCCGACTCGGTGGATTCCGTGGCATATATCGTCGTGGCATCGGCTCCCCATTGGAAGACGTTGACGTAACCGATGGGCGCGATGCCTCCACCGGCCGTTTGCGGCCGCATCACGGCATCATCATAGATAGCGATCTCGCTGCCGCCCTGTGCGCCGGCCTCCTGGGCCACGGCGATGGTGTGAGGAGATCCTGGAGCCACATGCATGTCGCTGATGGCGGTGACTCCCGGCGCCGGCCCTACCTTCCATTGAATATCCAGGGTCAGGCCAGGTAGCTTCAGGCGCGCAATGGTGGCGATCCCAGACATGGCCACATACAGATATTGCTGGTCTCCGGAAATTGCCAGCAGGCTGGGTTCCCCTTGCATGGTTTGCGCGCGGGCTATCTTTGCTGTTGCCGGATCGATGGCGACTACGCTGTTCGCATAGGAACCTGCGCTTGCAGGAATCGCTGCATAAATCACGTTCTCCTGTGGATTCCAAGTGAGTGCATTGGCAGGCAGGCTCACGCTTCGTAGATAAGTGCTCCCGGCGACTACGTTGATCGTGACCGTATTCGAGGTGCCCCCGCCTGGCGCGGGATTGGTAAGCGATATCGAGACGGTTCCTACTTGCGCCAGCGCGCTGGCCGGCACGTCCACCTCGACCAATCCCATCTGATTAGCGGAGAAGTTTGTGTACGCAACGCCGTTTACGGTTACCTGCGTACCACTGATGAGGCCGGTCGCCTGCATCGCCAGAGTCAAGCCGGGCGAGCCTGCGGTCACCGTGGTGGGAGAGATTGACTGGATGGCGGGAACCGGGTTCACCAACGGCAGGTTGAAGAAATTAGAAACTCCCGCTCCCTCTACTACCTGCAGCGGAATGAGGCCGGTGAGACCGGGCCCGTGCGCCGGTATGGTTATCTGCATGGATGTAGCTGTCACCGAAGCCGGTACCTGTGACATCCCATTTACGGTTACCCTGGCGTCCGGCAAGAAGCCAGTGCCGATGATGGTGACGGTCGAAGCCGGGGAACCTGCCAACAAAGAGGCCGGATCGGTCCCGGTGATGACCGGAGGGGCCGGAGGAAGCGGATCGACGTTGAAGATGGCAGGCGGGGAAACGCCCCCACCAGGGGCTGGATTTGCCACTGTAACATTTACCTGTCCCGACGTCGCGAAGTCGGCTGCGGTCAAAGCCATGGTCAGTTGGGTCCCGCTCTGAAGGTTCGTGACGCGGGGTTTCCCGCCGAACGAGGCGACCGTACCGGGCTCGAAGCCGCTCCCCGTGATGACGACATCGGCCGCGCCGCTTGCCGCTGTAGTCTGCGATGGAGAAAGCGAGGTGATGCCGGGCACCGGGTTGTCGACTGCCACGTTGGAAGGGGAGCCTGCTGATTTCTGACCATCCGGATTGGCCACCAGAATCGCGAATGTACCCCCGCTGCCGGCTAGCGACGCCGGTACCGCGGCCTGAAGGGAGGTTGCGCTTACGTACGTGGTCACCAGTGCGGCGCCGTTCCACGAAGCCACGCTGGCGGTTACGAAGCCGGTCCCATTGATCTGCAGGCTGAATGCGGCGGAACCGGCGAGCACGGAAGCCGGCGTCACCGACGTAACCACGGGGGGCGCTGCAGAGGAAGGTGGCGGAGCGGTTGGGGAACCGGGAACGGTTGGAGCGGTCTCAGTGACCGAGCCGCCTCCACAGCCACTCACCATCGAAACAGCGACCAGACCTATGCAGAAAACAGACAGAGCGCGAACCCGAAAGTGACCCATAATTCCTTTAAGCCGGGGGAACGCGATGATTGCAGTGACAGACTAAGGTGCTTGACCCATAAGATCAAGCGAAACCTATCGCTTGCCGTTGATTCTTACATGTCGCTCCAGGAATTCATTTTGGTAGGCGAAAGACCAACGTATCCCGGTGCGTGAATAGGTTGAAAAGGAAGTGGAACGAGCGGGTCACAGATCGGAAGGTTTATCCGCAACGATCATCGTTTTAGAGGTAACATCTGCTCGTTACCAAATGACTGATGCCCGCCTCTTTCCTCCTGTTCTGGTCAGAGCGCTCGGTGGGTACGGTTTTTCAACAAGGATGTTTTCCGTTCGTTCCCTCCGGGCACGATGCCGCGGAAGCACCCAAGGGTCCAAGGGTCGCATCTGCTTGGGAAGCATTGGGTGTCAACCGTTGTTTGTTTCCAAAATGTTGAAGGATTTCACTGACGAGATTCGTTGCGGCCTATTTGGTGGATGGCCGTTGCAAGATGGACAAAAGCCGGTGACAAACGAGACGTATCCGTGACTACGGCAAGGGGGATTTAGGCGTCCCGTCTTTCACCAGGTTTCCGAGGTTTCCGAAAAGTGCCAGTCAGTCTGACGCACAAATTCGTCTAACGCATGGATTAGACAGTGATTCGGATAGTGGTTGAGCTATCTGTCCCCTTATTGCCCGGAATCTAGGAGTTAGTCCGTCTGCAGTGGGCCCCTTGGTTGAGACAGCGAGTAAGAGGGACAATTGCAGTCAACGGAGGTCCGATGGGGGTTAAGCTATCTGTCCCCTCATCTTTGTCCATTAACGCTTTTTATCAAAGACCGGCTATGGCGGCATGCAGCTGCCCCGTCCGGAACGCTGGCAATCCTCGTATTCCTGCTTCCGCATCTGGTGAAAGACCTCCGCCTCCTGGCTGACGACACGGTCGCGCTGGCCAGACAGCCATAGGATTCGTTGTGCGGAATTGTTGAAGATGATGCCGGTAGGATCCCCGCCCATAAGTTCCCCTGCAAAGCGTAGGTGATAGCCAAGTACTAAGTTGTGCTCCATCTGGTTGCGAAAACCGATGTTGTTGGTTCGGTCACTCAACCATTTGGCAGGTAGGTGCCTTTGGCATTTCCCTGCGCTCCCGAGCGTGCAAACCAGGCGATGGCCTGCTGACGATTTTGCGGGACACCGATGCCGAACTCGTAGCAACGGCCAAACCCGAACTGACCCTTCATCCATCCCTGCATGGCGCTGGCCTGGTAAAGCCTCATCGCCATGGACAGTCCCTCGGGAATGACGTCGCCTTCTTCGTAATAGGTTGCCAGTTCCGCCTGGGAGCCAGGCTCGCCCGCTTGCGCCGCTTGGGTGTACCAGTAGATGGCGGTCTTGATGTTTTTGGGTACTCCATCGCCTTGGCCGTACAGCATGGCCAACCTGAGTTGCGCCATGGCATTGCCTGCTTTTGCGGCTTTGTCGAGAATGGCAGCCCCGCCGGCGTGGTCTCCAGCTTGAAATCGCTGGCCTGCCTGGTTGTAGATAGCGGAGGCCGGCAGTTGTTGACAGTAAGTCTGTGTGGCCGCGCTCGGGCCTTGCATGCGGGCCCCACCCGGCGTAATGCCAAGGCAACGCTGAAGCGCCCCGGAAGCCACAACAACCGTCCCCGCAGGCGCGGGCCGCGGTGCCACGAAAAAGCAGAGCATCCCGAAAAGGGTGATCAAGAGCCGCATCGTCACTCCTGCGAGCAGAGAAAACAGAGTCACAGCAGTATACCCACTCCCCCAACTTGCCATGGCCGTAACCGACAGATTTCGGTGAGGCGGCCCCTGGGGATTCATCTTTTGTAGCAGTGCGGCGCCGCCGGCGTATGCAGCTGAGCTTGCGATGCGAGGGGAAAGGCCAACGCAGTCGCAGTCAACCCATTAAGAGTTTCGTGAGAGTTTCGTGGACAGTTGGGACGGTCACATCTGTTCCCACAAAGTGAGCCTCCCGTCCACGAAACTCCTTCTGACCGCTCCCGAGTGACTAAATCTGCCGGCGCCCATGCTGATATTTTTTCCGTAAGCTGCTAGGCCATCAGATCGGTAAGGATGAAGTCATGCGCCCACATCTCGGCAAATCCGTTCTCACGCAGATGAGTCGCAAGCTGGGCGCGATGATGCACACCGTGCAGCAGGGCCTGCGTGAACAGCCGGCGAAACCTACGTCTTTCACTTCATCCCAGTCCTCCGGCTGTGCCGACCGGATAAACTCTTGGAACTTCTTAAACGCATCTTCGCTCAAACCAAACAAATCGTCCGCGGCTCGAGCTTGGAGCTCCTGCGATCCAGGTCGAGGACCATTTGACACCGCATTTGCGAACAGCAGCTCCACGGCAAAGATGTGTGCCAGCAATCCTCGTACATTGCTCGCATTCGCGATCGGAAACGGAATTTCGAGCGCTTCCGGACGTGAGGCAAACCACTCCTTCCACCGTTTTGTTTCGCGCTCGTTGTAAAGCAGCAACTCAGTAAAAGTAATAGCTGAATCCATTTAGCGTCCTCGGATTATCGGATCGGAATAGGAGCGCCAGTATACCCAACTGCAGGCGGCGCGGCGCGGTTTGCGACCTGGTGCCCATGGTCCACGCGATGCGTCTACGGAAGACTGGCCGGGGGCACGATGCCGTTCATGGGTAAGTATTCAACCATCTGTCCGTAGTGATCAAACGCATGAATCAAGCCCAATAAAATTGGGCGCTCGTTCCGACAAATGTAAGGGTCAGAGTCTGAGCTGTTTCACTTACTTTTCAGTCCATCGCGGTAGGCCATCGCTTCGAGTTCCACGCGAATGGCGTCGGCGACGGGGACGACGGGGCGGGCCTCGAATGTGAAAGCAGGCAACATCGAACAGAACTTATGCACTTCGAGCGGGTCATCACATTCCATCAACATATACCCGCCCCAATCCCCGACGCGGATGACGAAGGACTGGATCTTGAAACCGGCTGGCGCCTTCCACGGGCTGAAGACTTCCAGGATTCGCTTCTGTGCATTTTCGTACTCGATGGGCGAGCCTTGCTGACGTTCGTTCCAAGTGATCATGTACTGCATCCGATCAATCCTCTTTCACCCGGGTCCGAGTTGCGAGCCTCGTGGCGAGTAAGGTATACGCCTCAAGGCGTGGGCCCGTCGAGCCATATTACGAGGAATTCTTCATCGATCTTGGTGGACATGTTTCGGCTGGAGAGCGGGCGGTATCGACGAGGATCATAGTGCACGTTCGATTTGGGAGTTAGTAGGTCGAATGGATTTAGGCTTGTACCACGCCGAGATTACGGCTGTAGAAGGCCGTGCGGGTCGAGACCATACGGCTCCTCGGTTACTGATCAGTTTGTGGTTATACGCCTACAGTCGAGGGATCAGCTCGGCGCGAGAACTGTCACGGCAGTGTGGGTTCGAGCCAGGTTCGTTGTGGCTTTGTGGGTGCCAACCGATCAGTTATCGAACCTTATCCGGATTCCGCTCGGATCATCACGTGGCGCTGGATGATCTGTTTGTCCAGGTGCTTGGCATGTTGAGCGCCGAAGGGCTGATCACCATGGAGCGAGTCACCCTGGACGGGACCAAGATCAAGGCCAACGCCAGCGGCAACACCTTTCGGCGTAAGGAGAAGCTGGAAGCCCATCTGGCATTAGCGCGAGAGCAAGTGCAAAAGATGAACGCGCAAGCGGGGGAAGAAGATAAAAGAGCCAGCCGTCAGCTGGCTGCACAACGGCGTGCAAGCCGGCAGCGGAAGAGCCGTCTGGAGTCTGCGGTGCGTGAGGTAGAGCGGCTGCAGCGAACAAGGAAGCGAGATCCCAAAGAGTTTGTAGCCAGAGCCTCCAGCACTGACCCGCAGGCGCATGTGATGAGGAACGGTGAAGGTGGAACTGTACCGAGTTATAACGTGCAGTTGGTTACGGATACTGCCCACGGGCTGGTGGTGAACGTGGAGGCAACTACGGATGCGATTGACTATCGCCAGCTGGAGCCTGCCCTGGACCGCTGCAAGACGACGCTGGGGGTTCTGCCCAAGCAGATTGTGGCCGACGGCGATTACACCAACCATGCCTCGGTACGGGCTGCGGAAGCAGCTGGAGTCAACTTTTATGGCTCCTGGCAAGAGAGTTGGAGACCGACGGAACACGATGCTCGTGGTCGCGGTCCTGCCTTTATGGCAAGTGCTTTTTCTTATGATGCTGAGCGAGACATCTACTTGTGCCCTGCTGGAGAGAGGCTAACGCACCATGCCATCTACAACGACAAGAACGGGGTGCGTAGGCACGTCTACAAGCAGCCTAGGTCGGCTTGCCGCACCTGTGCATACCGCGAACAGTGTGCTTCGAAAAAGCCATCAGCCGTCTGGAGGCGATCCATTACACGCATCGAAGAACCGCTTGCAACGATTGCATTCAAGGCCAAGATGATGACAGAGGAGGCGAAACAAATCTATAAGCAGCGATCGCAGATTGCGGAGTTCCCACACGCCTGGATCAAGCAGCGCTGCGGGCTTCGGCAATTCCGATGCCGTGGAAGGTGGAAGGCCTCGATGGAAGCGAAATGGGCCTGCCTCAGTTACAACATCACACGTTGGTTTAGCATACGGCGCAAGCTCCTTGCCGCAGCAGTCGCCTAGGAATCTCATGGTGCCGTCCGCACGTTGCTCACAGCTTAGAAAGTCGTTGTACAGCGGTCCATTGCCCATAAACCGCGTTAAACGCGATAGGCCTGCTCAAGGTCTCTCGGGTGCCATTCCCTAAACCAACCCCCGGCGGGCTGTTCCCCTCCCACGATTTTCGATTCTTTCTCAGCTTCCTGACGACTAAATTTTGACGACTAAATTTGCGGCTCTGCGAGACCTCAGACTGGCCATGCTCACGCCTGGGGAAGCGGCAACGCACTGCTACCGGGCGATAGAACGAATCCGCCACGCGTTTAGCTCAGGTGAGCGAGACCGCGGTCTCTCGTGGGAAAGTCTGAGACAGGCTCTCAATTTGGACCGTAGCTGGCTAGACACGTACGCTGAGCACGCTACAGCGGTGCGGCACGGAGAGCTGCTGATGGGATTGACGCTCGAAGACAGAGACAGGTGCCTGACCCAGGCTGCTACGGTGGCGATTCGCTATGCGGCTTATCTCAAAGGTGGGGCGCAGAGTCTCTCGCCGTCTGTTTTCCCGCTACTCACAGCTTGATCCGTCAATGCCGTGAAGCGCTATCAATCGAGCCTCCAGGCCTGGAGATGCAGGACATTGGAGATGCAGGACAGGAGATGCAGGAGATGCAGGACAGACGAAATAACTCCTATATGTAGGTGACGGTCTAGCCGACTCAAGTATCGGGGTAATTTCGTCTGTCCTGAAACTCCCTGAAACTCCACGCAATCAAGCGAGCTCTCTGCCTGGCTGCCCGACCAGTGGAAACTCAATCAATCTGCTTAGACAACACCCGCGTAATCCACAGCCCTGCGGTTTAAATAGCGCTCACGCTCTAACTGTCACGAGGCTTTAACTTTGACTACATAAACTGCTGCTTGAATTCCTCGGCCAAGTCGGGAAATTCTTTTGCAGCTTGTTCAACCCTCTTGTGCAAGTAGGCCCGTAGGGTCTCTGTGTCGTCGGTGGACAAAAGGTGAAGCAACTTGCCAGTGTCCTGAAACGCGTCCCCGGGGTTGTATGAACCGCCCGTCGGAAGCTGGCCGATAACACGCTCGAAGTCTCGCAGTCTCGTGTCATTTCTGAGCAGTGTTTTTAAGAAGGACTCTAACTGCCTACGCCTAAGCGCGGTTACTCGAAAGCACAGTACATCATCAATATCGGACTGTAGCCACTGAGACCAAGGCGAGAACGCGCGTTTTGCATATTCGAGCTCCAGGCGAATTGCGTCCGGTTGTACTGGACTCTCAAGAACGATAGGTATTTCTCGGGGTATAAGATGCGAAACTTGGCTAATCGCAAAACTTGCCGCAGCCGATAGTTCGGTGTGAGTGCTATTCGAATTAAGGCCGCTGGCGTGAATTTGACGAAGTCTTGGGCGGAACGAATCGAGCATCCGTGCAGCCTCAGACATCGTTGGATCGATTTGCCTAGCATGCGCTAAGTCAAGGCAGAACCCTGCATTTGGTAACCGCTCGAATATGCTTTCCAGTTCGCTTGTAGTTCTAGCTCCCGGCTTCCTCTTGTCAAGGTTCTCAATCCAGAGCAGATCTCCAAAATCCTCCCAAATACGCGCATCAGTAATCGTATCTGGATGTACGATCACGCCTATCCCTCTAACTACGGCTCCCTCTAATAGAGAGACCGCTCGATGCTCTGAAATCTCAGTGAATTTCGAAGGAGCATGTATCGAAACATGGCTAAACCCAGAGACGTCAATGGAGGGAAGTGCCGAGATAAGTTCCGGTAGCTCGTAATCTCGGAGCGCCGAAAGCTCTACTACCTTGACGTCATGCTTCTTCAATATGGAGAGCGCTGACCGGAAGTCCCCTTTCGCTAGCGCACCAGTAGAAAATCCGATATTCCGTTCAGAAAAGGCCATAGTCTCTCACCAGTTTGAATATCTCGCTTTCGGTATCGAAGAGCCACTCGATAAGACCTTCTCTGAATGTGTGGCTAAGTGTTCTCACGCGTTGAAATAACTCGCTCTTTTCGGCTAAGTCTCGTGGTAGCGCCACGAGCTCATTCCGAAGGTCGTTATCGTCTAGTATCGACAGAAATTCGTCGTATGATGAAAGGATCTTTCTGGATGTGTCAACGGCGACGTTCCCGGCCAGCAGTTCGTCTGCCAATATTTCCAAGGGCGGTCGCGCCAGATAGCTCAAAAAGTGCAATTGTGCGGCCTCTACCGTTTGCTCTATTGCTGCTCTGTCGCGGCGCAATTGCCAGCTGAAACACGCCAGGACAGAGGTCAAGAAAATTAGCCTCCGGGAGAACCGCAGCTTCGCGTTTCGTAGAGCCCATTTCTCACCGGCTTGGTCGTGGAACTTGTCGGCGAAGTCTACTGCCATGGTTCGCCAAAACCGGACAGCGTCGTTTAAAAGAAATCGAGGAATTTTCCCGTCGGATCTCCATGTCCAGCCCGGATCGTCGGCTAAATATCTCCGAAGAACCGCACGCATGACACGTTGTCGGACGATATCGTCACCAATTGAGACTGATTCTAGGAGAAGCAGCATGCGTAAGGTGAGGTTTCGATTAGTGTCGTCCTGACCGCCAATGCAGTGCACTATATCATGGCTAAAGGCGAGTCCCCCGAACATTCCCGAGCTCCCCGGCTGAATCTCCTTAGCCTCAATAAGCGCCTTTCGAGTGCTTTGATGTGCTCGAGAATGCTGTTCGTCCACTTGTCCGTCAACGAGGATTATCCAATCAGAATCGCTGCTCGAAGTGCACTCCATTCTAGCAAGGGAGCCGAAGAACACAACCGCGGCGTCCTCCGCAAGGGGCCGGCCGGATTCGGGAATCAACAAACATTCAAGGGATTGGAGTTTGTCACGACTTGAGTCCACGGACCTCGAAATGTGGATCCAATCGCTACCCAGCTTTGCCTGTAGCTCCAAGAGCCGTCGAAAAGGAGGTTCATTTTCCGATCTCATCTCATCTGAGTCTAAGCGATTGGCGGCTGCTCAGCACCTCCTAAGAAGCATGTCGGAGGCGCACATCAGTTTTCGTGATGACGAAGCACCGCCATTGAGTCGCATCCGCCCTTGGGCCGCGGCAACCTCGAAACCGAGGAACGGGGCGTTCACCCCTGGAAAGTGGGTTAGTTACAGGCTTGCTGCTTGGCTTTTTGTCCTACCAGCTTCACAGGAAAGGCTGAGGGCGCCGCTGTCCATGGCTTTCGGTTGTTCAAACCTCCCCAATTAACGGATTTGGCCGTGCCTCACCTTTGGGGGTTCTCTACACACTTTGTCGACGGGTTGGGTAACCGCGGTTTGTCTTTCATTCTTCACCTCCTGCCGAGCGGAGCCGCTGCCCAGCGGGGGTTTCTTCTTGCTTCCAGCCTTGAGGGAGCGGGCGCGGTGGGGCGGCGGGCTCGACGAGGACTTCACCCGAACCAGGCTTATAGATGATTGTCGCAATTGTCTGTGCTCCCTGCAACGACACAGGGGATAAGTGGCTCTCTAGGAGTGAACGTCCGGATAATCGGCCACGCATTGCATCATTCCCCTCACGTTCCCAAAAGGGCTCGGGGTGCTCAGGTACACCTAAGAAGAGCATGCGTTCGAGCTGGCGAAATGCTCGATATGGATTCATCGCGTCGTTCTCCACAAACTACATATTTTAGGCAGCACCCGGTACAACGGTCAACTCTTGCGAACCAGTGTTTCATCGCGGTAAAACGTACCAACGCACACACTTAGGGTGAAACGGGGATTGCCTTTGCCGCCTGTTGGCAAATATCTAATAGCAGCTTTGGAATCGCTTCGAAGCTCGGCACGCGAAGTGGAACAATGTTGTAATCTAAAAACTCCTGATTCACTTCGTTGCTATCGGCACCCTTGTCTTTTAGAACCCAAAACGCGGTTGGCCGCCGTACTCTCAGGTCGTCACTTACAGCAGCCAATAGCGGGGCAATCGCCCTGTCCCGAAACGAATCTTCGGAAAGGCCGATGAAGAGTCCCAGCCCGCTAGACAAGACGTGGCGGAGGGATTCGACCCAATGGTCGTGGGGTTTTCCAACACGGAGATTGATCGACCTTGAACCGAGAATTACAAAGTTACTTCCCTCAATTTTGAGGTCCGGGTGCGGTAAAAAACCGTGAGGATGATAGAGCCGTACGTCCTCTCCGCCCTCGTCGGCAGGCGGCTGAAGGACGACTCGTGGGACCAAGCCGTTCAACCAAATATACGACTCGAGGACACTGTCGAAATTAAAAGTCACCACACGTTTTACGCTTCCCCTTCGACTGCCCATCATCAATGCACCCAATGCGGTCAATCGGCGATCATTTAAGACGCTGTCATCAAGGCTAACCCCGCGATAAAGATGTTCCCTCACGAGCTCTGTGAATCCTTTCTCATCGTCGCGATAGAATTTGCGCCGAACTTCATCGGCAGCACGTTCCAGCGAGTCAGCGCTGGAATCCAAATGATCGTTTGGCAGCCCAACCTCTCCGCGAAGAGACTCAACGAGGCCACGCCAAGAGGGCAGATGAGCCCCGGACGATACTCCTGCACCCAAGAACAAGACAAGCCTACCCGCGCTAAGGGCCTCAGCGAGGAATGGGATAGCACGTCCGTAATAAGTTAAGTAATCGTAAGAAAATTCCATTTAGTAATTCTCCGAATCACCGCTAGCCACCATCATCCTGGTCGCTCCTTCGGAGCGGGTTGCCGGTGACCCCCTTGAGGCATGCTGTCGCGTAAATCTGCGCAATTGCATATGGCATCAGCGTCACATTGGTGCAGCCAGCGTGCATATAGAACTTGAAATGACCAGACTTGTCAATGTGCAATCGCGAACGAAGAATCGGCCCCAAAGGCTTCAATCGCCCCCACTGTGTTGCCTCTACTTCACGCTCACACGCCAAGACGCACTGATCAGGAACCCACAGCTTCTTCTTCTCGAATTTTTCCCTCAGGAACAATTTGTAGATCTCCGCCTGGAACGGGTCGTCCCCACCCAGTCGGAGAGCTGTCAACGACTTGTCGTCCGTCACCACAAACTGCACGCCAACGACGCTGGACTTGAGCCCGTCAACACGTTGGAGGGGGCGATTCTTCTCACTCAATAACTCGCTAAGGTCCGCACCCTGAAACACGACGTTCTTTAGAAATCCCTGATCTGAGAGGTGATCGACGGTTTCGAAAGCGAGAGCCGCAAAGGGGAACCCGAGAATGAGGTAGAAGTCATCTCCAAATTCAATTCCCGCGGCAAACAAGTCATACAAGAAGGGCGGCCGGCCATTGCCCTGCTCAGAAAGTGTTTGTGTTACCGCTCCCCGCGCGTACGCGCGTCCCAGACGCAGCTTTCGATGTTCCAATACGAATCGAGAGGACTCAACTGGCACCGCCACCTTTGGTCGTTCAACCTCACCCATCATAGCCAACCTTCTCCAGTAGGTTGCTAGGCTCATGCCCCTGCCGGTCAATGCGACGAAGTGGTAGTAACGCTTATCTGCAACGGTGTTCGCTCCACAAATACGTTCAGGCATGGCGTGCTCCATCAACCTTGTGTGAACAACAAGCCAAGAATAACGCCGCCGTTTCGGCCTCGATATCCCGGTCGCCGTGATCGTGGCTTGATCTTGTCAATCGGTGTGCTATATATGCCGTCGGGGATTTCACAACGTCCTCGATAAACCCGTCGGGCATGTCATACTCCAGCCATTCCTCTCCAGTTGCGGCATGCACTGCCCGGAAATGGAGATCTCCTGCGTGTATTGCACCGCGTATAGTGCTTGACGTGAGCACGTGATGGGCGAGATCAACCAATATGAGGCTGGCCGAAAACGGAAAGAAAAGCGTACTTTCTGTGTACTCGGGTTCAAGTCGGCGGGCTGCCTCCTCTATGACCGCTATTCGCGTGCCCTCAGGTCCCCGCATGGAGTTAAGCAGTTCCAGTAGTCGGAAACGAGCAGAGCGAAATCGTTCGTAGGCGGTACCTTCCCCTTTTGCGGCAACCACGAGCATGCTGCGAAGTAGATATTGACGAAGATCGCCGGGAACCTGCGGCGCTTTGGACCACGAGCGCCAAATCAGGGGTATGTAGTGTAGAAGGCAGCTACGATAAAAATAGTGCAGATCAAGTACATGGACGAGAATCTCACTGATATTTCTGTACTCGGCCTCATATATCAAGAGGAGCGACTCCGGTGACAATAGCTCGAAGGGGATGCGAATTTCCGTAGCGCCTCGGATATCCTCCAAGTAGGTAAAATTCCGCGTCAACGAGCCATGCTTTACTGACATGCAGCAGTACGTGAGTATAATCGCCCGCAAGGAATCCAAGCGATTCTCCCTGACCGGCGGATTCCCCTTACAGCGCGCCTCAAAGCGCTCATAGAATCCTCTCCATTTGAGGTCTGGGCTTTCATCAGGATCGCCCTGAAAGAGAACCGACAGCAGATTTCGTACGTGACCATGGACCATTTCGTGAGTCACCGTAAGAAGACTCCACTCTGCGCTTCCGCCGGCAGCTAGGGTTTGAAGTGCGGCCGAGATCGTATACTCGGTTTCGCGAAACCCAAGACGACCGCTGAAATAGGGTAGCTTCGGATACGGTTCCCGTGCCTCGACCTTACCTTTCAGTGCGTCGATCGAGAAGTCGTTCCACTGGCTTGGGCTATATTTTGGCAGCTTGTCAAGGCCGGGGAGGGGCTGTAAATCACGCCCCCGATCGGCTAGCACATGTTCTAGAGAGCCTTGGGCAAACGCCGACTCTATCGAATGAGCAATCCTCGTGAGCGCCAAGACTGCGGTACCGATGCCCAGTAGCGAATAACGTCGAACCAGACTGCGCCTATCGAGAATTGGAATAGCCCCCGAAAGCGCCTGCGTTGAGACGTAGGAGAGGGCAGAATTGATTTGCACGAGCCTGTCCATGTTTTGGTAAAAAATACGCCCGCAAAGTGATGAACTCTCGCGAAATTGCATCTCAGCGTACTCGGAAAGAGTATTTGGGGGTAAACCGACTGGGTTGCAAGCATAGAGCATCTCGTCGATCAACTCATTCACGAGTGCAATCAGGCGAGTATACGTCCGTATTTCATCGGGGATATGCACCTGTACTTTCGGAATAAGGATAGCCATGTTGGCGACAAATTCATCAACGGTCGTCCTTGCGTCCAGCGGTAGGGGTGCGTACGGCCTTAAGTCAAGTGCCTTGGAATCCAAAGGGACTGGAGAGGAACTCTCACAGGAAATCGATTTGATCCTGCCTCGGTCAACGTGCCAGATCTCCTTCGCCTTAGCGGAAACACCAGCGATCTCCTCGACGGAGTCCACTGTGGGTTGAGACTTCGTTATAAGAAGGATTGACGCCAGCCCTGTGGTGTAAAGAAGCCCGGACCTTATCTGACGCGAAGCTTTTGCTGAGAGACGCCCAAGGACCGGAAATGCTGGATCAAAGCAATAGAAACAAAGGTAATAGGCACCCTTGTGGAGATCAGGCCTCCTGAAGTCCGGAGTTGCGGGGAAGACTGGACTAGTGCGGTAAAGGCCGAGGTGGTTGCAACCATGAAGAGTGTCAGAGGCGCTCAGCACTACCCGCCACCTTTGCCCGTCGAGCGTCGGGGGCCATTCGGCCTTGCTCATGTCCTCAAGCACGGACAACCAAAGTCTGGTATTTTGCGCGTGCTTGGTGCTGGCGGCGTTCATTTCCCCGCCGTGCTTTGCAGGCATCCCTTACGCTCCTTTGCGCGCAATGCTGCTTTCCATTGCTTATAAAATGGTAGGCGGGATTATAGCACTTGGGTCGGAGGCCCTAAGTTGGGCACCGGGGCGAACTGTGCTCACTCTTGGCTGATTTCTTAATTGGAAGATTATAGGTGACAAGGAGGACTTATGCCGCTGTCTTTATGAAGGCAACGACCACGATTACTAATCAAAATCGTCAGTAGACGGACTGGCTACTTTCCACTACGGGCCACCACGCAATGCGGCCTCTTCCGTCAGTTCTTTTCGCATGTAGAATCCTCATTGTCACGTGTTGCTCAAAGCCGCTCCAACCGCGTCTGCGAATCGCCGAATTGATCCAGTTTCACGCCGAACCGATCCATCAGCGACAGGTACAAACTGCACATCTTACGGTTATCTTCGCTGTCCTTCAGGTAATTCAGCGACCGCCCCGTTTCTAACGTCCCGCCCAATCCGCCGGCCAGCACCACCGGTAACCGGAAGTTGTCGTGTTTGCGGCCGATCCACATGTTCGATAGGAACATCAGGCAGGTGTTGTCCAGCACCGTGCCGTTCCCTTCCTTCATGCTGTCCAGCTTCGACGCCAGGTAGGCGTACTGCTCTACGTGGAAGCGAGCGATGCGCTCGTAGCCGTCGGAGTTGTTGTTGTGCGAGGCGGAGTGGTGGCCTTCCTTTACGTCGAGGAAGGGATAATACATGGCCGAGAGATCGTGCGAGATGATGAACGAGGCGACGCGGGTCTTGTTGGTTTGGAAGGCGATCGCGATGATGTCGCACATCAGGCGGGCGTGATCGCGTAGGTCTTCCGGCAGTCCGTTGGCCGGGCGTTCCATGGTGGCGGCTACGGTGTTTTTGGCTTTCGCTGCGTCGTTGGCGTCGTCCATGCCTTTGCGCATGCCCTCTACGCGCTTTTCTACTTCGCGCACACTGGTCAGGTATTCATCGAGCTTGCCTTTGTCGGTGCCACTGATGCACTTGGACAGATCCTGGGCGCGGTCTTTGACGCGGTCGAGAATGCTGATGTTCTGCAGGCTGCCACGGTTGTCAAACAAGTTGTCCCAGGCGAGCGAGGGGTAGACTTCGATCGGGACCGGCGAATCGGGACTCTGCCAGGAGAGATGGGAACTGTAGGCGAGGGAGAAGTTCGACTCGTGGTATCCGGTCATGGGCTGCTCGCAGGCCAGCACGATGCTGGATTGCGGGGTTTGGTCGCCGACGTGGTTGGCAATCATCTGGTCGATGCTGATGCCGGAGTGGATGATGGCGCCTTTGGAAATGTGCGCGCCGGATAAGAGACTGCCGGTCTGGGCGGGATGAATTCCCTGGCCTGTGAGGGCGTGGACGTAGAGTCCGTCGATCACGTTGATTTTTTGTTTGAGCGGCTCGAGCGGGGAGAGGGTCTTCGAGAGCTTCATGTCCGCGCCCTGGCCCTCGGCGCTCCAGTGATCCTCGTTCACGCCGCAGCCCAGGAAGACGATGCCGAAACGCTTGGGGAAGGCAGAGGATGCGGGGACGTCGGCTAAGGCGTGCAGGGATTCGAGGAAGGGGAGGGCTACAGTGCAGCCGGCTCCGCGGAGTACGGCTCTACGGGAGACGGGCAGGGATAGGAGTTTGGCGGGCATTTAGTTTGCCTTCCTTTTGAGAGTGGCGGAGATGCAGGGGCTAAAGCCCTCATTGCTGGCTGCTTTTATGGCCCGGCTGAAGCCGTGCCCTGATACAGAACATGAAAGAACCCGTGATGTGGTTTGGGTTTCAGTCATGGGAGCTTCCTTTGGGTTGCGCTTGCGGGTTGGGAGCAAAACATTTCCAAGAAAGGTCCGCGGAACTGCAGATCCCTCGCTGTGCTCGGGATGACAGAAAGGGGAGGTTTGCGGTTCGAGCGAGTGTGGTTGCCGGACCGAGAGAGTTGCCCGTCGAGTGCTGTGGTATCCCACATCTCGCGAAAAACGAGCGAGATGTGGGGCACCCGAGGGTTTGTTCGAGGTGTAGGGAAAAGACAGAGCTTTGATGGGGCTTCGCCCCGTCTTTTCGGCCCATGTACGCCTTGGCGAACATGGGGCACCCGTCCAGGGGGTGACGCCCGTTGGGGGTGACGCCCGTCTTGGGGGTGACGCCCGTCTTGGGGGTGACGCCCGTCTTGGGGGTGACGCCCGTCTTGGGGATAGGGTTCATGGTTGGTTCACCTTCCCGGAGGCGATTTGGGTTGGGGGCACAGGGAGGCGTTTGTTTCGGAATTGGGGGCTTTGGACGATGGTTTCGATCAATGCGTCGAAGTGGTCGTCCTGGGCGGCCAGGTTGGTTTGCATTTCGTCGATCAGGGATTCGTCGGAGAGTTGCAGGGAGCGATCGAGCGCGTAGGTCAACAGCTTGCGGCTCAGGTTGTTCAGGAATTCGGGTTGGCGGTGGTCGCGGATGAAGTCCTGCAGGCCCTTGAAGCCTACTCCGTTGATGTCTCCCGGATAGGTCACGGCGGTATCGACGGGGCGGCCGGCCAGGTCTTTGGTGCGGACGTCTCCGATGGGGCCGTAGCCTTCGTAGGCCAGGCCGAAGGAATCAAAACGCTGGTGGCAGGCGGCGCAGAAGGGATTGGCGCGGTGCCGGGCCAGCATGTCGCGTACGGGTAGGTCGGACTTGGATTCGTCGCTGGGTAGTTCGGGCACTACGGGCGGCGGCGGCGGCACGCGGATGCCTAAGACTTTTTGCACCACCCAGTTCCCTCTTTTCACCGGGCTGGTGCGCAGGCCCGGGCGAGTTCTGCGTCATGAAGACGGACATGGGGAGGATTCCGCCTCGTCCGTATTTGTGGGCATCGTCGATGCGGACCCAGTGGCTGGTGTCGCCTGCGACTCCCGGGATGCCGTAGTGCTTGGCCAGGACCGGGTTCACGAATGTGTAATCGCCATAGAGCAGGTCGAGGGCGGGCCGGTTGTTCTGGATGGTGTCTTCGACGTAGCGGATGGGCTCCTGGAACATGGCTTCGCGGAGATCGTTGTTGAATTGCGGGAAGCGGGCGCGATCGACGGCGTTGTTGGTTTCAAAGAGACGGAAGTTGAGCCAGTTGCCGGTGAACTCCGTGGCCAGGCCGCGGACGCGGGGGTCTTTCATCATGCGGCGGGTTTGGGCTAGGAGGACTGCGGGTTTTTGCAGGTCGTTGCTGGCGGCGTGGCGCAGCAGCTCTTCATCGGGCATGCTGGCCCAGAGGAAGTAGCTGAGGCGGCTGGCGAGCGCGTAGCTGGAGAGCGGCTCGGCGGGTACGGCGGCCGAGGCTTTGACGACGGTGGCGTGGGATTTTGTCACCGTGGCGGTTTCCGGCGCGTTCATGTCGAGGCGGTAGAGGAAGTCCGGCTCCATGAGGATGCCGGTGATGGCGCCGCGGATCGCGTCCTCATGCGAGAGCTGGTTTTGCGTTCGGTCCTGATGGTAGTAGACGAGCAGGTTGGCTCGCTCGGTGTTGGTGAGCGGGCGGCGGTAAGCACGCTGGGCGAATTGCTGAAGTTCTTCAAGCTGCCGGGGCTCGGCTGCGGCTCTTTCTTTTTCCAGGGAGCGGAGCGTGGCGTTGATCTTATTGAAGTGGTCGCGGATGGCCTCGGCGGCTACGGGATCGTTGTTGGGATCGGCGGCGGCCTTGGCGAGATAGACGTCGCGCATCTTGAAGATGACTTCTGTATCCGTCACTGCGTGATCGGTGGGGCGGTCGGAGCCGGATTCGTCGCCTTTGCCGAAGACTTCTCCGCTTTGGTTGAAGTAGTACTGGGTCCAGGTGCGGGCGGAGAAATCGGCGATGTAGTCGAACTCGTTCCAGAGACGGTCCAGTTCCCTTTTTCCGTTGTCATCGAGGATGAGTTGGATGAGCGGCTGATCGTCGCGGTAGTAGCCCATGATGTTGTGATAGCCGGCGCTGAGCAGGCGGCCTTTGTCTTCGGAGTCGTCAGGGAAATAGCGGCCGCGCTCGGTGATGTAGAAAGCGTCAGGGAAAACGGAGGCGAAGCGGGCGAAGGCGGCTTCATAACGGGCGCGCTCGGCGTGGGGGACGATGAGGTCGGTATCGTTGGCGCGGGCTTTGGCGGAGAGAGCGGCCCAGCGAGGCGCGGCTTCTTCATGCAGGCGCGGGTACTTCGGGATGGCCGGGACTACGGGCGGCGGATCGGTGTCGTTGCGCAGGTCTTTGGGATCGCTGTCACGGCGGTGCTCGGCGAATTGCTTCAGCTTCCAGTTGAGCAGCGGCTCGGACTGCGCGGGCAAGCCGGCGACGACCGGGGCGGCGAATTGCATGGCGGTGTGGTTGCGGATCTTGACGACGAAGTCCCGCATCTCCACGCATTTTGGGCGCAGGCCCCCGGTTTGCGCGGCATCGGGTGGCGGCAGCGCCTGGAACATTTTCTGTAGCTTGAGGACCGGGCCTACGGCGTGCTGGTCGTGCAGGATCTGCCAGACCATGGGCAGGTATTTCGGGGAGATCTTCGCATCGAGCGCGATGGTGGTGAGGGTGGCGTTTGGCTTCTTGAGAGCGGCTCGATATTTGTAGCGCCAGGCGGCCTGGAAGTAGTCCGCGTAGTCGGTGGGCTGGGCGAAGTAGAAGCTGACGATGCGCTGGATGGCGTATTTTTCGCGGTCGGTTTCTACCAGCATCGGGTAGGGGGCGAAGTCGATGCCGTCGGGTTTGAGGACGGCGTGGTTGGCTACTTCGCGGGCGGCCTTCAGGTACTTGTTCAGCAGGGCCGGGGACATGGTGAGCGATTCGCCGGAGTTATCGAAGCCGGCCTGGTTGGCGGGATCGACGGGAAATTGTTTGGCGACGTGCATGTCCTGGCCGGTGAGGTCGCGGATGGTGTAGTCGAATTCGGCGTTGCTGAGGCGGCGGGCGAGGACGACTCCCGGGTCTCCTGCGGCTTTCTTGATTTCCGCGGCGCGGACGGCGGCTACCCAGTCGATGATTTGCTGCACTTCCGCAGCCGGCGGGGGCGGCATGGGTTTCGGAGGCATTTCCTTGGCTTTTAGCCGGTCGGCGAGCAGGGCCCAGCGGGGAAAGTCGTCGGTGACCATGTCCATATTGGTGTAGGACTTCAGGTCGAATTGTGCGGGCGCCATTTTGCCGCTGTGGCAGGCTACGCAGTACTTGCCTACGAAGGGCTTTACGGTTTGGTTGAATTGCTGATCGATATCGGGGGTGGGTGCGGGGGTAGCGGCGTACACCAGGGCCGGCGCGATCAGGGTGAGGGAGAGGAAAAGGGTCCGGAACTCCATGTTAAAGCGCCTCTGGCCTCGAAGTTAGGGGGAGAAACGTGTCGTCAACATGATACCTATTTGGGGGCCGGGTTTGGTGGGTTTTGCTTAACTTTGCGGCAAGGTTCCAGGTGGGACTAATTCAGGGATGGGGGAAGGCATCGGAGGCGGCTTGCTGGAAATCCTGACGGAGCTGGCTGGCGTCTCCGTTCATTCCGGGGCGCTGCACCATGAGGATATAAGCGAGGCCGCGGACTGGGTCGATCCAGGCTTGGGTGCCCCAGGCTCCTCCGTGACCGTAGGTGCCGGGCGAGAGCATTTGGGCGACTCCGGGGTGAGGGGTTTTGAGGATGGCAATGCCGATGCCCCAGCCGTAGTTGGCTCCGCGGCTTCCAAGTTGTTCGGTTTGCAGGAAGCCGGTTTTGAGGTCGCCGGTGTGCACAGTGGTGAGTTGCTGGAAGGCGGCGGGGGTAAGCAAGCGCTTGCCCTTGAAGGTTCCGCCGTTCAGGAGCATCTGGCAGAAGCGCGCGTAGTCGGGGCCGGTGGAGAATAGGCCGGCGTTGCCGAAGGGTGGTTGATCCTTTGCTCCGTAGGCGGCGGGCGGCGCGGCGGTCAGGGTGCCGGTCTGCTTGTCCTTTATATAGGGCGTTGCCAGGTGGGCTCGCTGCTTCGGGTTGGGGTAGAAGGTGGTGTGCTTCATGCCCAGGGGCTTGAGGATGCGCTTGGTGACGAACTGGTCGTAGGTGAGTCCGCTGGCGACTTCGACAATGCGGGCGGCGGTGTTGATGCCGGACTGGGTGTATTTCCAGTGGTCGCCTGGCTCATATTGCATGGGCGAGGCGAGATAGATAGGGATGAGATCGCGCAGGGTGTGGGCGTGGTTGATGGCGGCGGTGTCGCCTTCGCCCAGGCCCGAGGTGTGGGTGAGCATCTGCTCGATGGTGATGTGGGCGGGTTGGCCGGAGGGAGTCTTGAGGGCGGCAAACTCGGGGATGAACTTTTCGACTGGGTCGGAGACGTTCAGCTTGCCCTCGTCCTGCAGCATGAGGATGGACACCGCAGTGATGGGTTTGGTCATGGAGGCGAGCCAGAAGAGGGTGTCGGGCTCCATGGGGGTTTTCTTCGCGATGTCGGCGAGGCCGATGGTGTCGAGGGCGAGGACTTTGTCTTTGGTGACGACGACGGTGACGGCTCCGGAGATATCCTGCGCGTCGATGAATTTCTGAATGGCGGCGCGGATGGCCGGGTTCCCTGCCTCGTTTTTGGATTTGGCGGGGAGGGCGGCCGCAGGCAGCAGCAGGAGTAGAGCGCAGAGGAGATTTCGTTTGAGCAAGCCGTTCGGTGACCTTCCTGACTAAGATAGTCCATTCCCGTTCGAAGAGTGCGATCAGGCGGCGGCTAACGCTTACCGTGCGGGTCATATTGGAAGCACTGGTCGAGTGGTACACCCAGCGCGATGGCCACTTTGAAGGCGGTTTCCAGTGAGGGCGAATACTTGTCCTGCTCGATGGCAATGACGGTCTGGCGGGTGACGCCGATGCGATCGGCGAGCTCCTGCTGGGTCATGTCCCGCTTGGCGCGAAGCTCTCGAATCTGGTTGCGGATGGCGGCCATCAGAGGGCTTTCCGATACGACACAATCTGGGTTGCGGTCTTGGTGATATCCGCGATGACCAGCATGCCAAAAAAGACGCTCAGGAAATGAAGCCCCATCACCCGGTTCTCCAGGTGGAAACTGTTGATGGTTGCGTGAAACCACAGGATGCCGAGGCCGAGGACCATCAGCGAGGCAAAGGTCAAATAGCCTGCACGATAGCCGCGCAGCTCAATCAACCGATCCCGCTCGTCGGTGATGCGGTTGCGGGTGAAGGCGGCAATGACCGACTGCAGGATGATCTGCAACACGATGATCGCGACAATCATGCCGGCGACTTTGTTGATGGAGTTTTGCCGATGGAAGAAGAAGTAGGGACCGTACACCAGGAGCTCGGCTACAAGCGAGGCGTAGAGAGACTTCTCCCGGTAGGAAAGGCTGATCGCCATTGCAGATGGCCTCCGTGTCAAAAATGTTTAACACGGTGAACGATAGCAATGATGATCGGGCGATGTCAAATATCTTTTACATTGGTATTTTTAGTTTGTAAGGGTAAGCGGGAGTGACCGTGGGTATAGAAAACGTAGTGATGGAGTGAAACAAAAGCAGTCCGGCCAGCGTAGTATCAGTACGATCCAATTCTCCTAGGGCCGCATGCGGAGAAACACCCTGCATGCGGCTTTTTTTCCGCTCAGTCACTGTGCTTGTTAAAAAAACGACTTAGCCTGAAGGATTTTGGCTACGAAAGTCGTTGCTGAGCAGCCGATTGGTTCAGTGGCTATAGAGAGTGCTCTTCCAGTGCGCCCCGGCTGTTGCTGATTGCAGATACTCCCAGACGAGTGAATCTTTGGGAAATGCATCCTGGAGGGCCCTGGCCGCTTCTTGACTGGACTGGGCTTGCAAGATTGCGGCGCAGCGAAGTTGTTGTACCTGAACGGGCATTCTGTCCGGCAATCTCTGATGGATTTTCAAGCGGATGACGTGGCGGCTGCCTGCCCATGACTCTTTCAAATGCATGAAGTGGGCGGTCATGACGGATCCGAGGGCAAAGTAAACCACGGCGGTCCCCAAAACGATCCATGGCGGGTTGGGGGATGATGGTTGGCCGGTTCTCATAGGGGGGTTCTCCTCGATCGTTGCGCGGTATGGGCTTGGTAATGGTGAGTCGCAATTTGCTTGCCAAAGTGGTTTGCCGCAAAAGTGGTGAGTTCTCAGTGTTTTGAGGCGTGGATGGGAGTCTGCGGAACGAGGCGGGTGTCCAGAATCGTCGGCGAGCGCCCGAAAGTGGACAGATGGTTTGAGGGCTCTGAGGTGCGGGGTGCTGGGCGCGCCGTCATCTTCAGCCCATGTACGCTCAGGCGAACATGGGGCACCCGTCCAGGGAAGAGGGCCTCGTTCTTTGCTCTACCTCGGCGACGCCGATGAACTCCTCTAATACTATTTGCAACATAGGTATCTTTGACATAGCATGTGTGCTTATGGGGAAGAAGTCTGAGCAACGCGATCTTTTTGCGGGTGCGCTGGAGTTGATGATCCTGCACTCGCTGCGGTTGAAGCCGATGCATGGGTATGCGTTGGTCAAGCACATCCAGCAGGTTTCCGACGACTTGTTGCGGGTGGAGGAGGGCTCGCTCTATCCGGCGCTGCAACGAATGTTGAGGGAAGGTTTGCTGGAGTCCAAAGAGGGTGTTTCGGCCAAAGGGCGGCCGACGCGCATTTACCGGCTGACGAAGGCGGGCATCAAGCATCTGGAGAAGGAAAAGACCAGCTTCGAGAAGATGTTCGCGGGAATTACTCGTGTGCTTACGGTGGCTAAAGCGTAGGAGGGTGTCATGAAATGGCGGCGACGTCGGTATGAGGATTTGTCGGTGTCGATCCAGGAGCACCTTGAAGAGAAGGTCGACGAACTCATGGAAGACGGCATGTCGCGAGAAGACGCCGTGGCTGCGGCCCGGCGCGAGTTCGGCAATGTGGCGCTGATCGAAGAGCGCAGCCGCGAACAGTGGCTGTGGCCGAAGTGGGAGGCGGTGCGCGGGGATGTGAAGTACGCGCTGCGGCAGCTCATCAAGCATCCCGGCTTTGCTATGACCGCGGTGGTGACGTTAGCGCTCGGCATCGGTGCGAATGTCGTTGTCTTCAGCGTGCTGAATGCGGTCATCCTGCGTCCGCTCAATGTTTCAGAGCCGCAGAAACTCTACAATGTCGAACACAAGGAACATGGCTTTTACAGCCAGTCTTATCCGGATTATCTCGATTACCGCGACCGCAACAACACCTTCAGTGGCTTGGCGGCCTACGATTTGGCGAGCGCGGCTATCCGCATCGATAAGAATGCGACCAGGCATTTCGGCTACCTGGCTTCAGGGAATTACTTCGATACGCTGGGGGTTCAGCCTATGTTGGGCCGGTTCTTTCACGGCAACGACGAGCACGGCGCAGGTTCGGCTCCTTACATTGTTCTGAGTTACGACTTCTGGCGTGCGGGGTTCCACAGTGACCCAAACATCCTGGGGAAAACCATCGACCTGAACAAGCAGCCCTTTACGGTCATCGGGGTTGCGTCCGAGGAGTTTCACGGAACCGAGACCTTTTTCTGGCCGGACTTCTGGATTCCTATCACCAACGGGCCGCGGATCGGATACAGCGCCCACTATCTGGAGAACCGCAGTACCCACAACCCTTTCATCCTGGGGCGGCTGAAGGCTGGGGTGACTGCGCAACAGGCGAGTGATGATCTGAATGCCATTTCCCGCGAGTTAGCCAGGGAGTATCCGAGCGCGGACTACGGACTCGATGCCCGCCTGGTCAAGCCTGGATTGTTGGGAGACAGGTTCGGAGATCCAGTCCGCGGCTTTCTTATGGGAATGATGGTGCTGGCCGTGCTGGTATTGTTGGCGGCGTGCGCCAACCTGGGCGGCATTTTTGCCGCGCGCGCGGCTGACCGAAGCCGCGAGTTGGCGATTCGATTGGCCATCGGATCGAGCCGATGGAATATTTTGCGTGGCTTATTGACCGAAGCTGTTCTGGTTTCGCTGGCGGGTGGTGTGGCGGGGACGGTTTTTGCGACCGCTTTGCTGCGAGGGTTAAGCCGGTTGCAACCGCTTGCGGGCTTTCCCTTCCGCGCCATGGTGCTGCCGGATGTAAAGGTTTACGGGGTCGCGCTGGTGTTATCTCTGGGCAGCGGCATTTTGTTTGGCATGTTGCCGGCGCGGGAGATCCATCGCTCCGATGCTGCGCAGGCGATGAAGAGCGGCATCGCGGCGGAAACTATTTTCGGGCGCTTCTCACTGCGGGACCTTCTGCTCTGCATCCAGATCGCGCTGTGCACACTTCTGGTGACCGCTTCGCTGGTGGCTCTGCGCGGGATGGAACGCTCGCTGCACGCGCCGCTGGGCTTTCAGCCGGAGGGCGTGATGCTGGCGGGAACGGATCTGACGATGGCGGGGTACCGGGAAGATCAATTTTTCGCGGTGCAAAAGCGGATGCTCGAAGAAACGGCTCGCATACCGGGGATCGGTGCAGTGGGGATCATTGACCGGACGATGCTGGGTGAAGGCTGTTGTGGAAGCGAAGGAGTGTTTCGGGAGGGCACGACAGAGTTCAGGAAAGAAGTGATCGATGCGCGTAATTTTTCGATCTCTCCTGGTTATCTCGAAGCTTCTGGTACGCGGTTACTTTCCGGACGGGATATTAGCTGGCATGACGAGGCCAACTCGCCGCCGGTGGTGTTGGTGAACGCGGCCTTTGCGCGGATGATGTTTGGGGATACGCCTGCAGTGGGGCAACGGTTCTTGCTGTACCGGGGAACGCACCCGAAAGAAGTAGTCGGGGTGGTGGAGGACGGAAAGTATCAGTCCCTTACGGAAGAGGCGCAGCCGGCGATGTTCTTTCCGTTGACGCAGGAATTGAATAGTAATGACACCGTGGTGGTTGTCCGCTCGGCTCTGCCGCCTACCGAGATTGCGGCCGCGCTTGATCGCACGCTCACCAGGATTGACCCGAATCTGCCGCTCACGTTGCATAGCTGGCCGGACGCGATCGCGCTGGCATTGTTTCCCGCGCGCGCGGCCACGGCTGCGCTGGGCATCATGGGATTTCTGGCTGCCATGCTGGCGATCACGGGCATGTTCGGCATGGCCAGCTACAGTGTCTCGAAGCGTATGAAGGAATTTGGTATTCGTGTGGCCCTGGGGGCACAGCGGGGGGAAGTAATGCGTTCGGCCGTAGGCCGGCCGTTGCTGTTGCTCTTCAGTGGTTCGGCTGCCGGGCTGGTGTTGGGGGTGATGGCTAGCCGTTTGTTGGCATTGATTGTTTACGAAGCTACGCCGCGCGATCCGTGGGTGCTTGGGGGCGTGATTCTTGCCATGCCTCTGTTTGGTCTGGTGGCAACTTGGATTCCGGCTTGCCATGCTCTCGGGGTGGATCCTGCGAAATTACTTCGAGAAGAGTGACGGTTCGGACCTTTGGTTATATTCAGGGACTTAACTGGTATTTGCTTGAAGGATCCCAGGTCTCAAACGCGAGACCTGGGGCACCCACCCCGTTTCTACCGGTTGAGTTTCTTTCGGTTTCTTCCGGGTTAGTTGCTGCCGGGTGGGACTACTCCGTTCATTCGGAGGTACTCCACCAGCTGGCCGTAGTGGTCGTAGCCGTGAGCTACGGCGAAGGCGGCCAGGGTGGCGGGGGTGTGGAAGCCGTCGAGTCCTTGGATTCCGATGAAGGCTTTCTCCGGGGTGATGGTCAGGATCTGAGCGTGACCGTAGGCGAAGCTCTGCTTGAGGGCGGCGAGAATTTCGTCTTTTGTCTTCAGGTCGCGGACGCCCTTCGATGCCTCGGGTGGCGGGGTTCCGCTCACCAGGCTGTAGAAGTGGTAGTTTGCGCCGGCAATGTGGGTTAGCTGCGCGGCAAAGGTGCGGACCGTTCCAAACTTTGCGGGGCTTCCAGGAGCGAAGGTTTCCGTTGTCGGCGCGAAGGTGTACTTGTCTGCCGGCATGGCTTGCGCCACGCCCATCACTTCGGTTTCAAGCTGGGTCAGCATGACGTCGAGCGCCTTGGCCGGCGCGATCGGCTTGCCTGCATCAGAAGCGGTGTAGGTGTCTTTGTAGTCCCTCGCCTGTGCAGAGGCTCCGGCGACCAGTGTGGTGAGCAAACCTGCCGCCATCCAATTCAAAACTCGCATGCTTTTCCCTTTCGCACAACATACCGATTGTACTCAACCGATGTCACAGCCAGTTCCCTTCTCCGGTCTAACATCAGGAGACGGGAGCGAAATGGACGGTACGGGCTCAGGGCGACTGGCGTTATTTCGGCAGTATCGCGGATTACTTTTCTCGGTGGCTTACCGCATGCTTGGCAGCGTAGCCGATGCTGAGGACATGCTGCAGGAGACGTTTATCCGCTGGCAGGAGGCCACGGAAGAGGACATCCGTTCTCCCCGGGCCTACCTGGTCACCATCATCAGCCGTCTGTGTCTTAACCATTTGCAGTCCGCACGGGTGCAGCGTGAGGAGTATGTAGGCCAGTGGCTTCCGGAACCCGTCGTTACCGATGCGGGCAGCGATCCACTCGAGATCGTACGAGTGGACGAATCGCTTTCGATGGCCTTTCTGGTGATGCTGGAACGGCTGACGCCCGTGGAACGCGCGGTCTTCCTGTTGCGGGAGGTATTCGAGTATGACTACGCGGAGATTGCCTCCATCCTTAACCAAAGCGAGAGCAACTCCCGGCAGATTCTGAGCCGCGCCAAACAGCATGTGGCGGACATGCGTCCACGCTTTGCCACCTCTCAACAGAAGAAGACGGACCTGCTGGAACGTTTTATTCAAGCCACTACCAGCGGCGATCTGCAGGGTTTGGTGGCTTTGCTGGCAAGCGACGTGGTGCTTCAATCGGATAGCGGCGGCAAAGGCGTGGGCGCGCCAAATGTGATTCGAGGAGCCAACAATGTCGCGCGCGGAGCCCTGGGTGCTCTACGCAAACTTCACCCGAAGGATCTCATGCATCGCGTGACTGAGATCAATGGAGAACCCGGCATCGTGAGTTATCTGAACGGAGAGCCGTATTCGGTTCTCACCCTCGATGCCCGTGAAAACGCTATCCAGGCCATCTACGTAGTGAGCAACCCGGAAAAGTTGGCCCACTTGCCTAAGTTTCGTCTGGATGTTTCTTAAAGAGTCCTGTCACAAAGCGTGGCTCCCGATTGTCTCCTGATTAGCAGTGCCAAAGGAGCATAAAACCATGCAGACCCAGCTCAGCGATCCAATGACAGTTTCTCCCGGCGCCATGGAGACGCTTCTCGCGCCCATCGAAAAGCCCCGGGGGCTCATGATGAAGTTGGCTTATCGCGCAAGCCGCCGGCAATTCGGGAAAGTCCTTGCACCCTTAACGGTTTGTTTTGCGCGTCTGCCGGTGTCGTTTGGAATGTTTTATGGAAAGGTCGGCCGGCTGGATAAGAAGTTGCAGCTTCCGCAACAGACAATGCTGCTTATCCGCGGGCAGGTTGCGCGCATCAACGTTTGTCTTTTCTGCATCGACATTGGCCGGTCGTTCGCTATCAAAGCGGCGATGAGCGAAGAGAAATTCGACGCGCTCGATCACTATGCCACGGATTCGCGCTTCACGGATGCGGAACGTGCTGCACTGGACTATGCGACGGAACTCACCAGGAACAAGAATGTGAGCCGGGCTACCTTCGACCGTTTGTCAGGCTATTATTCCGAGCGGGAAATTTGTGAAATTGTCTGGCTTGTTGCCAGCGAGCACCTCTATAACATCACCAATCTCGGTCTGAACATCCACTCAGATCTTCTGTGCAACATTCCTGGGAAGAGATAGCGGGCGCCGGTTCAGGGCTTGCTTCGGTCCGGGGCTGGTTCCGCTTTGATGGTTGTGATCTCGACATAGGGCTGGACTCCGGTTTCCACGCCGTTGCGGTAGACGACTTTGCCGGCAATTTTCACGCGCTTGTTCTCGAAATCCTCGAGCTGTTTCGGTTTATGGGTGTCACTTACTTCGACCGAGCTGATGGGCTTGCCGTCGATGATGGTTTCGGAGTCGACCTGGACCATCCAACCCGTGGATTCTGCCCCGATCGCCATGGCGCGGTGAAGGGTTCCCACCAGGGTTATTTTTTGCGGATCCCTCGCGTCAGCATGTAAGAAGACGCAACACAGCGTCAGGAATAGGCCCGTACTTGCTCGTGCGAGGCGCATGGCAAATCTCCTTTTTAGTCCCAAAGGGAATTTTACCTATTCAGGACGTTTGGGAGAGAAGCGCTCTGAAGTGGGGACTGTTGCCCACACAAGCCAAAAGAGGGCTTGAATGGGCTACCCGGGAATTTTCGGGATTTTCGGGACTTTCGGGACTTCGGGATTTCCGGATTTCGGGATTTTCGGGATTTCGTGTGGTAGTTGGGGGAGAGACCGGCGCGACCTGGGCTTGAGTCGCGCCGGTATTTGGCGGGGCGGTAGATCAGCCGGCTAAGGCGTAGGCGACGATGTCGCGCAGGGCGAAGTTCTTGCCGGCATTTCCGATGGTGGGGACCCAGGTGGGATCGGCGCTCAGGACGGAGTCGTTGTCGCCGAATAGCATGCCGAGGAAGACTTCCGCGACGATGCGTCCGCCTACGGGGCCGAGTTGCGGGGTGCTGATCTTCATGGCTGGCTGCACGGGGATGGCAACCGGGGTGCGCGTGTTGCCGGCCTCGGCGAGGATGTAGGTCCAGAGCGGACAATTTCCGCGAAAGGCGGCCAGGTCCTTAAGATCGGAGAGTTTGCCGAGGACGTCGTCTCCCGAAGGGGCGTCCACGGCTTTGCCGATGATGATCTGGTCGTCCGTCAGCGGCGTGACGCCCATGGCCTTTGCAACAGATTGCCCAGTGGGAAGGCCCAGTTCGAATCCGCGGAGAAGGTTGCGCTGGGGGAGAGAAGGCGGAGGATCGGACGCTACGGATGGAGGGAGGAACGAAAGCGGAGTGACCACCGAAGTGTCGATGCGATAGGCAAATTGCAAGCGCTTCTTCATGGCCGCATTCGCTGGAGTGACATTATCCGGATCGTCCCCATAGGCCCGCACGTCGCCTGGCAGATCGATGAAGCGGCCCCAATCGATACCGCGATTTTTGCCCATGGCCTGGAAGCCGGCGAGACCGTTCGGGATTCCGGCCGGTATTTCTTTGATGGTGTTGGGCGGGATGGGAAAGATGGGGAGGAGCGTGGCGTCGTCGTCGTTCAGGCGATAGCCGGGGCGGATCATCGAGTGGCCAAGACGGTAAGCGGCTACGGAAAACTCGACGGGCATGAATGGGTCGTTCTTCCAGTGGAAGAACTCCAGCTTCTTCTTGTCGTACTGGCCGTTGGTTTTGAGTGCGTCGAGAACCGGAGCGGAGACGATCCTGGGCAGGAAGTCGTGGAGGATGACCCATTGGTAGTGGGAGCGGACAATCTTCTGCAATGAGGGAAAATCGAGGCCGGGATTGTCTTTGGCCACGTGGTTGTGGAAGCGCAGCATGAGGGCCTGGAACTGGGAGACGATGCTGTTTTCGTCGTTGCGCGGGTCGCCAATCAGCGCGCGGGCAGGAGTGGCATTGTTGCGCGCAAGATCAGGCGCTCCATTATCGAGCGGGTTTCCCAACAGAAATTTGATTCCGGTGTTGTCGTACATGTAGGGCTGATCGCTGGGGCCGCGGCCGTAGACGTTGTCGAGATCGAGCGCCGGGGTGCGGAAGTCGGTGAGGGCGTCCGGGTCGCTGTGCTTGATCAGGGTGGTCATGGGATCGAAGGTGATGTCGTGATCGATGAACTGGCCGAAGTAGGTATAGAGCGCGGGGATGCCACTCTCTTCACCGTCAAAGCCGTCTTTGGGAGCGTCGAAAGACGAGGTCATGGCAGCGCCGAGCGTCATCAGGTTCGCGCGGCTCTGAGCGTCGGTGGCGCCGTAGGTAGCAGCAGGCAAGGAGCGGAACATACGCCCGAAGCGGCCCTGGAAAGAGGGCGACTTGGCCGTGGACATGAGTCCACGAAGCGGTTTGCCGTGATGGGCAAAGGCGGCGAAGATGGCGCGCATGCCTTCCGGGTAGCGCGACGGAGGTGCGGGTGCGGGCGGCTGTTGGTCGGTCTGGTTCATTGGTCTAGCTCCTGAGGTGGGGTGATGGTGAGCAGTCCTGAACGGGCGCCATGAGCGGCATTCGGCAGGCAACGAAATGCCACGGACGTATCCGAAACGCGGGCAACTGGGAAGGTAGTGCAAGCGGGAGGTTGAACCGTTTCAATACGGCAAGGAAGAACTTCAGGGCAGGTTCCCCTGGCGTAAAGAGAATCGACGTGGAAAAGGCGGCAAACGCCGATCGGCTCAGCGGACATATACGTGACCTCGGTGTATTCGTGCGTGTACGGCAGTAATGATTATCGTTAAGCAGCACTTGACGCCTCGATCCTGCAGAACTAAGGTGTGTTTAAGGGCTCAGTCGAAGCCTGTGCTTTACAAGCGCCGTTTCCTCCGACGGTTTTTGCCTTGGTGATCAGACGGGGGCGAGTGAATCGCTACTCTGCATCTCTCCGTTTCCGCGTCTGTTGTTGGCCTTCTGCGGGTAAGTGCGTACCCAGAGCCCACGTTGCCAAGACGTTCCGCACTTTCGCGTGGAAACATATATGGGTCTGCGGAACCGGTATATCCCTACTCTTGATGGTTGGCGTGGTTTGTCTGTCATTTGCGTCGTCCTGTATCACGGACGAGAAGCTTTTTTTCACGGGGATTCGCTGCTCATGCGGTTATTCACCCACGGCGACACCGGGGTCGACATTTTTTTCGCGATCAGCGGCTTTCTGATTTGCGGACTGTTGTTGAAGGAATACGAGCGAGACGGTGGCATCAGTTTGCGCCGTTTCTACATCCGACGCTCGTTTCGCATTTTGCCCGCCTACTATGCGGCAATTGCCGGAATCACAGCACTCGCGTTGTTTGGTGTGATCCGGATCAAATATTCCGATTTGCCAAGCTGCGTGTTTTTTTACCGCAACTACCGTGTACTCGGACCGGACCAGGCTGGCGGATTCTTCACCGCGCACTTCTGGTCGTTAGCTATCGAGGAGCATTTCTACCTGATCTGGCCGGCGCTATTGATCGCCGTAAAACCAAAGCGCGCCGGCAAGGTGGCGCTGCTGCTGGCGGTCGCGGTCGCCGCATGGCGTACCTTTGAAGCTCATTTTCAGTGGTTTTCCACGATTCTTATCCCGTCAAATCTGCTGGCACGCACAGATGCGAAGGCGGACGCGCTGTTGTGGGGATGCCTGGCGGCGATCTACTTTCCTACAATCAAGAGTTACGTGGAACGGGTCCGTTTTAATCAGTTGTGGTTGCCGATCCTGATGATGGTGCTGGCTGTGCAGAAATTCCATGTACTCGGCGAGGTGGTGCTGCAATCGATACTTATACCCGCCCTGGTGCTGAGCACGGTCATCCAACCGAGCAGCTTGCTGGGACGTTTTTTGGCGTGGCGGCCCATGTGTTGGGTAGGCACCGCATCGTACAGCATTTATCTTTGGCAGGAGATATTCCTGCCGCAGTTCGCCGATGAGCGGGCGGCGGGAGTTTTTCACTACTTCCAGAAGGCTCCCTTTAACCTGGTTGCGATCCTGGCGTTCGCTTGCCTGAGCCGTTACCTGATCGAACTACCGATGGTCCGGCTAGGTCATCGCCTGAGTGAAGATCCTTCCGAAGGGGATGCCTCTCGGCAACAAACGCTCTCCCCCAAGCTTTCTTTGCGAGGTATTTAGAGAGAGCAGGCGGGTTTCCAGGGTGCATGGGTTGCAGGGATCCCAGGTCTCAAACGCGAGACCTGGGGCACCCTTCGTTGATTGCCGACACATTTCCGATGGAAAAGGCCAGAAGTATCGCGAACGCGATGGCAGCCGGTTGCACGGCTTATCCCTGATGGTCAGGATGAGTACATTCGGGAAAGGCTGCCAGGTAGGTGTTGCCGACGTATTCCATGTCTTTGTGAATACCGATGGTGGAAGTGTAGTAGCCGTTGACGGTCATTTGCTTCAGGGATACGAAGAAGTGTTCCAGGGTGGTGTTGGGGTTTTCTTCGTTGGCCGCGGCTTTGCTCAGCGCATCGGCCAGGGATGAGTCTTTAGCCTGATCCTGGAGCAGGTGGATCCCGTCTTTCCATTGTTTTTTGATGGCGTCGCTGCTGTTGGCCACGATCAGGTCGGCGAAGAGGTTGGTGTTGGCTTCGTGGGCCCCTGGGGAGTGGTCGTCGGCGGGGATGATCATTTCCATGAGCTGGTCGAGGAGTCGGCTCTCCTCTTCGGTGAAGAATTGCAGCTTGTACGGCGTCGCGGGCGGCGCCTGCATGTGAGCCATCGCGGCGCCGGGCAGCGCGTTTAGTTTTTGGGATAGCGCGGCGAGTGCGGCGATTTTGAGGAGCGATCTTCTTTCCATGTTCTCGTGAGCCTTAGAACGCCTACGGTTGAGAGTCGTGGAATCCCACATCTCGCGAAACACGAGCGAGATGTGGGGCACCCGGGATTTGTTGCAATTAGAAATCGCAAATTTAGAGTTCGTGTTTCTTTCTTTGCTCCTTTATGTAGTCGGCGGCGCGTAGGGACAGGGCCATGATGGTCAAGGTTGGGTTCTTTTCGCTGGAGGTGGTGAAGCAGCTGCCGTCTGTCACGAACAGGTTTTTTACGTCGCGTGCCTGGCAATAGCTGTTGAGCACGGAGGTGCGCGGATCTTTTCCCATGCGCACGGTTCCTACTTCGTGGCTGGCAAAGCCGGTAGGACCATCACCGAAACTGGTGAATAGAGTGCCCTTCATGTGCGAGGAGACTTCCAACATGCTCTGCTTCGCCGCTTGCCATAAGGCGTGATCGTTTTCGCTGAAGCGGAAGCGCACGACTGGGGTGGGGATTCCGTGGGCGTCCACGCGGGTGGGATCGACGGTCACGTAGTTGCGATTATCGGAGGTGACCTTGCCCCAGCTGCCGAAGGACAAATATCCAGGCTGCATTCTCCGCACTTTCTCCTTGAAGGCTGCTCCGTAGCCCGGGAGACGGTTGGCCTGGTGGGGAAACATGTAACTGGAATAGTTCACTTGAAATCCCCAGCCCCCGACGTAATTGGTTTTGCCGAAGAGCTGGTTGTAGCGAGGCACGTAGACGTGATCGGTGGCGCCGTCCTGGTTGGAGGGCTTTTGGCCTTCGAGTTCTTCCAGGTAGATGCTCAACGACTCATTCAGGTGACCGTTCAAGTGATGCCCTACCCTGCCGCTGGTGTTGGCCAGGCCGGTTGGGAATTTTGCCGACTTTGAATTGAGCAAGAGCCTGGCTGACTCTACCGTGGAGGCGCAGACCACCACCACCTTCGCCTTTACTTGCTGTTCCGTACCCGTCGTGGTGTCGATAAAAGAGACGGCACTGGCCAGGCCCTCGCGGTCGACCAGAACCTCGCGCGCGAGGGCGTTCTGGCGCAAGGTGAAATTGCCCGTGGCCCGCGCTTTGGGCAGCATGCAGTCGGGGGAGCTGAAGATGGACGCGACGTCGCAGCCATCCATGCAGTGGCCACAATAATGGCAAGGAAGGCGCTTATCGTAGGGCCGGGTGAGGACTGCCTTGCGCACGGCGATGAGCGGGATGCCCATGGCGCCGGTGGCGCGGTGCATGATGTGTTCGCTGCAGCGCCAGGGAATGGGCGGCAAGTAGTTTTTGCCCGCGGGCAGGATTTCGAGATGATCGTCGTTGCCGCAAACTCCGATGATCTGCTCGATGCGATCGTAATAGGGTGCGAGTTCGTCGTAGGTGAGCGGCCAGTCTTCTTCGATGCCCTGCAAGGACCACTCTTTGAAATCTCTGGGGGCATAGCGGAGAGTGACGGCGTTCCAATGCATGGTTCTGCCGCCGAGAACGCGCACCCGATCGATGGAGATTTTGTCGCAGTCGGTGTAGGCGATGGATTTTGCTACGTCGCCCTGGTAGAAGGGGGCTTGCTTTTCGCCGCGGAATCCGCGAAACGGCAGCTCGTAGGGCCACTTGTGGGAGAGCAATTCCCAGGGTTGGATTTGCTTTCCGGCTTCCAACATGACGACTTTGGCGCCGCCCTCGCAGAGTTCCTTGGCCATGACGCCGCCGGCGGCGCCGGAGCCGATGACGCAGACGTCGAAGTTTTCGTCTTTGCTCAAATTGTTCCGGATGGCTTGAAGGGACCCCAGCTCTCAAAAACGAGAGCTGGGGTCCCTTCGGTAATTATCAACGCTGCGAGTCTCAAGCGAGGTCGTAGCGATCGAGGTTCATTACTTTGTTCCAGGCAGCCACGAAGTCCTTCACGAACTTACCCTTCGCGTCGTCGGTTGCGTAGACTTCCGCGATGGCGCGGAGCTGAGAGTTGGAACCGAAGACGAGATCGACCACGGTGCCTTTCCACTTGGCTTCGCCGCTTGCGCGGTCCGTGCCTTCCAACACGCCTTCCGAGGTGGCGGACTTCTTCCACTTGGTGCTCATGTCGAGGAGGTTGACAAAGAAGTCGTTGGTCAAGACTCCGGGCTGTTTGGTGAACACGCCATATTCCGACTGCCCGTAGTTGACATTCAAGGCGCGTAGGCCGCCGATGAGAACGGTCATTTCGGGAGCTGTCAGCTTCAACAGGTTGGCCCGATCCAACAGCAGTTCTGCCGCCGCCTGATGGTGTCCCTTGCGGAGATAGTTGCGGAACCCGTCTGCGACTGGCTCCAGTACAGCGAACGAATTTACATCGGTCTGTTCCTGCGAAGCATCCGTGCGCCCTGGGGTGAAGGGGACCTTTACGTCGTGACCGGCCTTCTTCGCAGCGGCTTCCACGGCTGCGCAGCCGCCGAGAACAATCAGGTCGGCGAGCGAGACTTTCTTTGCACCGGAGTTGAAATCCTTTTGGATCGCCTCCAGCTTGGAAAGGACCTTCGCCAGTTCTTCCGGCTGATTGACTTCCCAATATTTCTGCGGGGTGAGGCGAATGCGTGCGCCGTTCGCGCCGCCACGCTTGTCACTGCCACGGAAGGTGGAAGCCGATGCCCAGGCAGTTGAGACCAGTTGGGGGATGGAGAGTCCTGACTCGAGGATCTTCGCCTTGAGAGCAGCAATATCCTGATCGCCGATGAGCTCGTGATCGACGGCGGGAACAGGATCCTGCCAAAGCAAGGTTTCCTTAGGAACGAGCGGCCCAAGGTAGCGCGCAATCGGCCCCATGTCGCGGTGGGTGAGCTTGAACCAGGCGCGAGCAAACTCGTCAGCGAACTGATCGGGATTTTCGTGGAAGCGCTTGGAGATTTTGGCGTAGATGGGATCGACCTTGAGAGCGAGGTCGGTGGTGAACATCATGGGCGCGTGCTTCTTGGAAGGATCGTGAGCATCGGGCACAGTACCTGCGGCCGATTTGTCCTTGGGAGTCCATTGTTGCGCACCCGCGGGGCTCTTAGTGAGCTCCCAATCATAACGGAACAAGTTATCGAAGAAGTTGTTGTCCCACTTCGTCGGGTTGCTGGTCCATGCGCCCTCCAAACCACTGGTGATGGCGTGTGGGCCGGCGCCGGTGCCGAAGGTATTGATCCAGCCAAGGCCTTGCGCTTCGAGAGCGGCGCCTTCGGGCTCGGGACCCATGTAGGTGCTGGGTTCGGCGGCGCCATGGGCTTTGCCGAAGGTGTGTCCGCCGGCGATGAGGGCTACGGTTTCTTCGTCATTCATCGCCATGCGGCCGAAGGTTTCGCGGATGTCGCGTGCGGCCGCGACGGGATCCGGATTGCTGTTGGGGCCTTCCGGGTTCACGTAGATGAGGCCCATCTGCACAGCGCCGAGAGGATTGTCGAGCTGGCGATCCCCGCGATAGCGCTCGTCACCCAGCCAGGTGGTTTCAGGGCCCCAGTAGACGTCTTCTTCGGGCTCCCAGATATCGGGGCGTCCGCCGGCGAAACCGAAGGTCTTGAATCCCATGGATTCCAGGGCGACGTTGCCGGTAAGAATCATCAGGTCGGCCCAGGAGATTTTCTTGCCGTACTTTTGCTTGATGGGCCAGAGGAGGCGGCGTGCTTTGTCGAGGCTTACGTTGTCGGGCCAGCTGTTGAGCGGGGCAAAGCGCTGGGATCCGGAGCCCGCGCCCCCGCGGCCATCGGCGATACGGTAGGTGCCGGCGCTATGCCAGGCCATGCGGATGAACAACGGCCCGTAGTGACCGTAATCCGCCGGCCACCAGCTTTGCGAGGCGGTCATCAAGGCATGCAGATCCTTAATCACAGCGTTCAGGTCGAGGGTCTTGAACTCTTCGGCGTAGTTGAACGCTTCACCCATCGGGTCGGAGAGCTCGGAGTGTTGGTGCAGAATGCCGATGTTCAGTTGATTTGGCCACCAGTCGGCGTTGGCCGGGGTCCCGGTGACAGCTTGCTTGCGAGCGCCGCCGTTGAAGGGGCACTTGGCTCCATTGGTTTGCTCGCTACTTTCGTGGACAGGTTCACCGACTGCTGTGACAAATTGCTCTTCCATATGTCCCTCTTCCTTCGAATGAGTTTTTTAAACGTGCGGAATCATGAATTGACGGTTGGGGAGAAATGCGGCGCATTGACCGCGCGCGCTTCATCCGCTGTTAACGTGTCTTCGAGACTTGACCGTCCCGTGTTTTGGGGCGCACCTGGTGCAAAGGCCCCGGAAAATGAGTTCGCATTCGCGAACGATTCGCTTGCCCAGGGCGCGCGTGGCGGGCGGGGGTACGTCGTACCACTCAATGTCTTCCACGTTGCCGCAGGTGTCGCAGATGAAGTGATGATGGAGCAAGCCTTTGGCGTCGAAGCGCGCAGCGCGGCCTTCGACTGCTACCTCGCGCACCAGCCCTGCCTGCACCAGGTCGCGGAGATTGTTATAGGTAGTTGCCCGGGAAGAGCGGGGATCCATCCGATTGACGGCTTCGAAGATTTCGACCGCCGTGGGATGCCGGTTTTGTTCCGTGAGAAACGCCATCACGGCGTAGCGCTGCGGAGTGCAGCGCAATCCGCTGCTTTCCAATGACCGTTTGATCGCCTCGGTGTTCACGAAAGATTAGACTATGTCTAATTTGATACTTTGGCAAGGCGGGTGCTGTGGAAAAGGGTGAGGGGTGTGGGTTTTGGGAATTTGACGCCGCAGGTCGCGCGGCACGCGAGATGACAATTCGGCTAAAGGGTCGAATTCTGCGCTTTCGCGGCAGGTCCGCGCGGGACTGCAGATCCCTTACAAACTCTCGGAATGACGATTTTAGTGAGGGGTTTGAAGTATTTCTGGGGGGCTGCAAAAGACACGAAAGATCGAAGAAGTTACAGGCTCTCCTATTGGCATCGGAGCCTGGCTGGAAGCGCGTTGCGCACTCAAGCCAAAAGAAGGCTTGAATGGGCCACCCTCAGCATTGATGGCGGCGTAAGGAGGGTTGTTAACCATTTTTTGTTGCAGGATGGGACGTCGGTTCCGGGCACCAATCATTCACTGGTTGCGGGCGATCGTATAGGACAGCGATGCGACAGTTGAAGGGGCAGTTGGACTGAAAATCATGGAGGACCTTCGCGCAGTAGATGCGTTCTGTACCTGCGACTCTTTTGTAGAGGGTTGCGGCAGCGAACATGCCGCAGCAGGGAGCGGCGAAATATATCCAGATGCCCTGCCAGATGCGGGCGAAGAGTGCGGAAGAAAATGAGCGCGCGGGGTTCACGCTGTAGCCGGAGAGGGACAGCGACAACATGTAATAGAGAACAGTCACGAGGGCCACGAAGAGCGGGGTATATCGTGCCAGCCGTCGATGGTTGGTAGCCAGCAGAACAACCTCCATCAGCACGAATGATGTGATGAACTCCGCGAGAAAAGCAATCACGGTACCGTTGTGGCCAGGGAGGGTGACGACGAACCGTACGGGAAAATCGGAAAGATTGGTCCCGAACAGTTGGTGAGCGAAGAATACACCGGCGATACCGCCAAAGAAGTGAGCCATCACGTAACTGAACGCGTCCCAGTGGTGAATGCGCCCTAACGAAAAGTACGCAACGGTGAGCGCGGGATTGAAGTGAGCTCCCGACCGGCGGCCAAAGGGGGAATGGATGATGAGGAAAGTCCCACTGGCGACGATCGCTCCCATGATTGCGGATCTTGCGAGCCAGGACAATCCCAGGTTGGCCACGGCTGAGTCGCGTCCATAAAGCAGGCTGCCGGCTGCGCAGATACACAGCATAAGCATTGCCATCTCCGCTGCTTCCATGAGGTATTCCCGCCAGTGTGTTCGAACGGCGTCGAGCAAAGAGGCCGTCGGGCACAAGGCGGTGATGCGAAATTGTTGTAGCGGCATATTCACGGAACAACGACAGTGTGCCGTAGTCCTCTTTCCATCATGGCTGAATTGCGGAGTTGAAACAACAGGGCGGGTGCACAGAATACGCTTAATAGACGTAAAAGTTCAACAGCGCTCCTGCGCTGGCCAGATGACCTGTAGAGAACTACAGGGAAACCTCCCCTCCGGTGACCGATGTGATGAGAGCATGGTGGAGTAGTAGTCTTTACGTTCATTCCGCGGAGGCGTATGTCCCATCACTTCGACACGAAACTTGCCAAGGAAGATCCCAGCCTCAATGTGTGTGATTTCTATCTGTTTCAGGGCACGGCCAACACAACCGTGATGGCGATGACCGTCAATCCTGATGTGGGCCTCTCAGCACCCGATACCCTCCATCCAGAGGGCTTATATGCTTTCCGCTTCGACCTGAATGGCGATGCGCGAGAAGAGGTGGTCTTCAAGTTGAGATTTGATGCGCCGAGGCATGCATCTGGATCTGAGGATGTCCATATTCAGAAATTCCAGGTCCGTCGCGCGACGGGTGATGCCATTGGCGGAGACGCGGGGGAGTTGTTAATCGACGGAGAGACCAGTCGCGTCCATGACAAACCAGGAATCCGTGTATATGTTGGCATCGCTCCGGATCTTTTTGCCGGCGATGCGATGGCTCTGCACGGGTTTCTGACTGCTTTTTACAAAGAGCATCGATTTGACGGGGATGTATTTCAGAATAAGCAGAACTTCTTTGGCCATCGTAATGTGACGGTGATTGTGCTGGAGGTGGCAAACGATCTGATCGGGAAAGGTATGGTACGTGCATGGGCCACGGCTTCCTTATACGGCCATGCTCCGGAGGTGCAGGTTTCGCGCTGGGGTCTGCCGCTGATCACTCACATTTTCCTCAACGATCCTAATCATCAGGATGTAAAGGAACGCTTCAATCAATCCGCACCGTCCGATGACCAGGCTTCCTTCTCTGAATATATCGGGGATTTCGCGAAAACGATGACAACGTATGCAGGCTCGGTGATGAACCCCGACGAGTACGGAAAGCGGATGATCGCGCGATTGTGTCCTGTGACGCTGCCGTATGAATTGGGGACGGCGGCAAGCTTTGATGTTGCCCGTTTCAATGGGCGGCCTCTCGGCGACGACGTGATGGATGTGATGCTCACTCTAGCCTCGAATAAACCACTCGAGGATGGTGCTGCTCCTGACCGAAGTCGAATCCGCAGCGAATTTCCATATTTCGGGGAGCCTTACTCCAAGGAAGAGCAGAAGGTAGTAACGCCTGTAGCCAGACCACCGAAGAAGTGACGTCGACGAGACGTGGGCTGTTGCGGCTCTTGCTTGTATGGTGTGTCGCTATAAAATTTCCGCTTCCTGGCTGCTCCCCCCGCTGGTGCCGGGAATGATATTGCTTAGTATTCGTTATGCCCAGGGTTTGCCCGGGTGCTCGATGACGGGCTCAATGGACCAGCCACCATACGAGAAAGGATTCATAGGCCCAGCGGAGGGGTCCTACCTCGCCTTCCAATTTGGTCGTGGGGCGCTTATCTGCTGACTGGCTTCGCCAACCTAACGTCCAGGCCAGAGCTATTTCCGCCGAGGGAGTTCCGCGTTGCGGGTGTTTCCGTTCGTACTTGTCGATCGCGGTCTGAATCTCGAATACGTCGAAGGGTCTCAAGTGGGTCGTGCCTTGCCTTTCCGAGGTTTGCAAATTGGTACGCAAAGATAGTGACTTTGGGCGACAAGTCGTAACTGGAAAAGGTTGGTTCAGCCCGGTGCGGGGAATGGAAAAATATACCTTAACGACTAAACGCCGAAGCATTCAGGTTTATTGTGTAAGGGTTAAAGCCCGCACCTACCAGTTTTCACGGTGGCTCTCACGCAAACTCTAAAAGCCAGTGGAGACTTTTATTCTTTGGGATCCTGCGTGCGGCCGAAGTTTTTGGTCAGGTAGTCTACGATTTGCTGGAATTGGCCGTCGGTGGCGGAGGCGCCTCGCTGCGCCATTCTTTGCACGGTGCCGGTCCACTCTTCTCTTGTCTGCGGATGCGTGGCGACGAGGTCGACGGAGTGGCAGCTGTTACAAACCCTTTGCGCCAGTTCCCTGCCCTTGCCGTCCGGGAGTTGCGCCTGCGCCTGGAGCGCGCTGGGAAGTTTCGCCTGACCGCCCAGAGCAAAGGCCACTAAATGCTCACCGGCGGCGAGTGCGATGTATTCCTTTCCGCTTTTTCCCGCATAGGCGATGGGCACCGCGAGAGCTGCCTGGTCGAGTTTGAAAGACCAGAGCTCTTTGCCGGTTTTGGTTTCGAGAGCACGCACATATTGGTCGAGGGAACCGGTCATGAAGAGGAGACCACCCGCGGTGGCGGTTGGACCTCCTCGAGAGCTGGGCGCGCCGGTTTTGAGTCCAGGCGGAATGCCGGTCATGGCGCCGTAGGGCACCTGCCAGGCAATGTCTCCGGTATTTACGTCGACCGCGGTGAGACGGCCCCACGGGGGAGCCCAGCAGGGCCAGCCATCCGCGGAAAACGAATACGCTGCGAAGGAGATGGCGGACTGTGCCGAGCTGGGCTGCGTGCTGTACAGGATCGGCGACTGATGGTCCGGGTCAGCGTACGTGGGGGCGGGCTTTGGTTGCGCCTGGTATTGGATGAAGTGCAGGGCGCCGGAGTCAGTGGTGTTGATGATGTAGTAGCCCAGAGTGGGATCGAAGGCTCCGCCCCACATCCAGGCTCCGCCCCAATGATCGGGAAATTGCAGTGTCCCCTTTTCAGAGGATGGAGTGTAGGGACCTTGGTTGGGTACGCCGCCGCGCTGGAGGAATTTCGCGTACCACTCGCGGCAGGCAGCTTCGTGCTCTGGAGTGATGTGGGCAAAGTCGTTTTCAGTGAAGCTGGTTCGTGAGAGCGGTGGCGGCTTGAGGGGAAAGGGCTGGGTCGGCGAGTACCATTCTCCCGGCGCGTCTCCTTTGGGCACCGGGCGCTCTTCCACACCGTAGATCGGCTTGCCGGTTTCGCGATTGAGGATGAAAAGAAGCGGGTTCTTTGTAATGACGGCGACAGCGGGAATTTTCTTACCGTGCTGGACTACGTCAAACAGCATCGGCGGGGCGGGCATGTCGTAGTCCCAAATATCGTGATGGATGGCCTGGAAATACCATTTCAACTTGCCCGTTTTTACATCGACAGCGACGAGCGAGTTTCCGAAAAGGTTGTCGCCTGGACGGTCCACTCCATAGTGGTCGTTATTTACGGAGCCTACCGGCATGTAGAGAATTCCGCGCGTTGGGTCGAGGGTAAAGAAGGACCACACATTGCCGCCACTGACGTCTTTCCACGCATCCCCGGTCCAGGTCTCGTGCCCTGTCTCACCGGGCCGCGGGACGGTGTGAAAGGTCCATATGAGTTTGCCGGTACGGACATCCCAGGCACGCACATCGCCGGCTGGACCCTTGCGGCCGGTTTCGTCGTCGATGTGGCTGCCGGTGATGACCAGGTCCTGGAAAACCAAAGGGGGCGAGGTGAGCCCGTAATGCATGCGGTTGTAACCGTGCATAACTTCCGGCGTTTTTAAATCGACGATGCCTTTGACGCCGAATTCCTCCACCGGGGCGCCGGTGTTTGCATCGAGCGCGTACAGTTCTCCTTCTTCGGTACCGAACAAGATGCGCGGAGCGCGTTGCTTGTCGCCGGGCCAGAAGGCAACGCTGCGCATCGAGGACAAGCCGGGGCCACGATAAGGGCAGTTGGAGGCTGTGTACTGCCAGACCGAGCGGCCGGTTTCAGGGTCGAGCGCGGCCACATGACAGAACGGCCACGATACGTACATGCGGCCGTCGACGACCAGGGGTACCGACTCGATGGTCCGGCTGCCGGTTGCACGATCGCTGTCTTTCAAGGGGAAAATCCACGCGGGGGCTAGCGTGGCAACGTTGTGGACGTCGATTTGCTTGAGCGGGGAGTAGCGCAGAGCCTGCGGGTCGTGGCCGACGTCTGGCCAATCCGTTTGGGCGTATGCGCTCATCAGCGAAAAGACGATGACGTGGAGGCAGACAATGTTTAGCGATGCAATGAGCGTTCGGCGCATTGTTTTCCGGTTTGCTATTTGGGGAGTTGCTTAAGCATGAAGTTCGCCATGAGGTGGTTGGCCTCGATGGACTCGGGGAGAGACGAGTTGTACCAGAACGCGTGAGGGAGCGCGTCGAAGACAACGAGACGCGCATCGACGCCGGCACGCAGATAGGCGCGGTGGAGGTTTGCGGTTCCACTGAGGAGAGCATCGCGGCCACTGGTGACGAAGAGAGTGGGTGGCAGACCGTGCAGGTCAGCGTAGATGGGAGAGAGCACGGGATCTTTCGGATCGGTCGAGCCAACGTAATAAGGGTCGTGCACACCGCTGTCGGGTGGATCAAGATGACCGGCGAATCCCTGGAGGGTATAGAGTGCCTGGGAATCGGCCTCGTGGGCGAAGCTGTCGAGAGTGCTGAAGATGCCAAGGCCTGCGGGGAGGGGCATCCCGAGTGATTTCAGTTTCACCGCCACTTCAGCGGTGAGCACGGCGCCCGCGGAAGTTCCGTAGAGGACGATGTGGCTTGGCTTGTAGGTTTTGAGGAGTTCCTTATAGACGGCCACGGCGTCGTCGACGCCTGCTGGAAATGGATGTTCAGGGGCGAAGCGATAGAGCACTGCGATGACCTTGATTCCGGTATAGCCGGCGATGGGAATAGTCTCGGAATAGGAGCCCGAGTCGGCGTTAAAGCCACCTCCATGCAAGTTGAGGAGAACTTTGTCGCGGCTGGTAGGCGACAAATTTGCGGGAGTTACGATGCGTACCGGGACACCGGCAATGGTGGATTCGGTGATGGTGTTGGGGCAGTAGCTTGGTCCAGGCGGCTCTTGAGCGTTCGGCGGAAGCGTCGGTTTGGGCTCTGCGATGTTCGAGTGATTCTGGAGGAGCTTGATCAGGCGTTCTCCGGATGAGGAAGTTGCGGGCTTCCGGGCTGAGGTCCGGGGGAATGGGGACTACACGGGTTACATAGGCTGTGCCTTGTTCGTCGATGTAGCTGGTGTCTTTGGTGGCTGCTGTCGTGGCGGTGGTGGGTGTTGGGGTGGATTGGGCTATGAGCGCTGTGGCGATCGCCAAAGGCAGGAGTGCGATTTGGCGAAATGTGATGAACATGCGGCGGGCTCCTGTCGGGTCGAACAATTCTAGCGTCACGGAGGTGATTCTAGTGGTCGCTCTTATGGGTGGCGGTGATCGGTGGAGATCGCGGCCCACTCATGCCAACTGCGGGCTTGAATGGGGCACCCTCGGAACGACTTGATGCGATATGCTTTTCGGGGAAAAAGAGAGGTTCGGCTCATGTCTTCGAAAGCGCCGCTGGATGTGACGATTCGTGTTGCCAGGCCGGAGGATAGTTCGGTCTGCGGACAGATTTGCTATGACGCGTTTCTGAATATTAATTCGGCACATGGATTTCCCTGTGATTTTCCTGGGCCGGAGGCGACTACGCGGTTGCTGTCGATGATGTTTTCGAGTCCCGGTTGCTATTGTGTCGTGGCCGAGATGGAAGGGCGCGTCGTGGGAAGCAATTGCCTCTATGAGCAGTCGCCGATCGGCGGCGTGGGCCCGGTTACCGTCGCCCCCAATACACAACACACCGGCATCGGACGAAAGCTGATGGAGACGTTGATGGAGCGAGCTGAGGGACGCAACGCGGGATTGCGGCTGGTGCAGGCTGCTTTCCATAATCGCTCGTTGGCGCTTTACACCAGCCTGGGCTTCGATGTGCGGGAGCCACTTTCGTGCGTGCAGGGACGAACGCACGAACGGTCGTTTTCAGGATGCGTGGTGCGGCCGGCACAGTCGAGTGATCTGGATGCCTGCAACGCGCTATCGCGGCGGGTGCATGGTTATGATCGGAGCGGCGAATTGGCGCAGGCCAAGCGACAGGAGACTGCGTTGGTGGTGGAGCGCGGGGGCCGTATTACCGGATACGCTTCTGCCCTGGCGTTTACCGGCCATGCGACGGCGGAGAGCAACCTGGATATGCAGGCGCTGATTGCCTCGGCGGATTCGTTCGGTGGTCCGGGAATCCTGGTGCCCTCGCGAAACAGCGCTCTGCTGCGCTGGTGCCTGGGCAATGGTCTGCGTGTCGTCCAGCCGATGACACTGATGAGTACGGGGCTTTACAACGAACCGGCGGGTGCCTGGTTGCCTTCGATTCTCTATTGACCCCATTCTCGGCTGACCGGCTGGACGAGCAACGCTCGAGTTCCCTACTTTGTCATCCAGGCTTCGAAGCCCATGGGCGCGGGATCGATCTTCGGGTCGACCCAACCTGCTTCGCTGGACATTTGATGTATTTGCTGCAGGCGGTAAGCCCGCTTGATCAACATATTGCGGAAGACGAACATCATGAACCAGCGGTTGAGGCGGCTTACACCCAGACCTTCAACATATTGCCGGATCGATGCCATGGAGGCGTCGCGGCGCATATCGATTAACAGGAGCTTGCCGCTGGGGCGCAGGACGCGGCGAAATTCTGCCAGGGCCTTTACCGGCTCGGTAAAGTTTTTGAAGGCAGCGCGACAGACCACGAAATCCACGCTGTCGTCTTCGACAGGCAAAGCCGCGGCATTGCCCAGGTCGAAATGCGCTTCGACGCCTGCGGCAGCGGCGTTCCGTTTTGCGATCTCGACGAAGGTTTTGCTGATGTCGACGGCGCGCACGTGCAAACCTCGCTTGGCCAGTTCGATGGAGAGGAAGCCCGGTCCCGGCGCTACCTCGAGCACCCGGGCTCCGGGGGAAAGGGTAGAGGCGATCCGCTGTGCCAATGCTTTGATTTCGGGCATATCTTTGCGCGTGGTCCGGTCATACCAGCGCGCGGTGCTGCCTTCCATGCCCATTCCCTTGTAAGCTTTAACGGTTGCTGTCATTTGTTCGTCCTCCAAGTATCTTATAAAATAAGATACTTGGATAATAAAGCATAAGAAGATGGGATGTCTATGCCTGTAAAAGGAAAATCCCGGCGTGGCGCGCCCGCCGAAGCGGACATTACCCGCGTGCCGGCGCCGGCCACGATTGCCGACCGCGTTGTCCTCGACATTCGGAAGTTTCTTGCCGCCGGCATTCTTTTCAATGCCCAGGTTGCGGAAAAGGCGGGGCTGGGGCTGACGGATATGCAGATGCTCCATATGCTGCAGCTTTATGGACCCTCCACACCGAGCCGGTTGGGCGCGTGGACTGGGTTGAGCAGTGGCGGCATTACAGTGGCACTCGATCGATTGGAAAAGGGCGGTTATGTTCGGCGCGAGCCTAACCCGGCCGACAGGCGGAGTTTGCTGATTTCGCTTCTACCGGGGCGGTTGCGCAAAGTGGCCGCGATGTATGAGGGAGTGGAGAAAGAAACGCGGCGGTTGCTGGCGACTTTGCCACAGAGTGATCTGGAGGCGGTGGTGCGGTTTTTTCAGACGCTGGAGGCGGTGCGGATGGAGCGGGAGGATGAGAGGCAGACTGCAGGATAAGATTCGATGTTCCACGAAGGGTCAGTAGAATCGCAGATCCCTCGCCTCCCCCGGATTTCCTCTTAATAGTCGCGGCTTATGGTCATCATCGGAGAAGGGCGGAGGCTGACCATAGGACCGGGGCTTGCCCGTGGAAATCTCCTGTGATGCGTTTTCTTGCCAGGTAGTAATCGTAACTGTTTTGTTTTCCGGTGCCCTGGCAGACGCTGGTAATGTTTTCGTTCTGGTCGATGTAGCCGGCGACGGCGATCCAGGCTTTGCGGGCGGCCGGGCCGTAGGTGGCGGCGTCGAGCCAGCCATTTTTTACTCCGGTGATCAGCGCGAAGGTGAACATGGCGGAGCCTGAACTTTCCGGCCAGGCTTCGTCGTGATCGATCAACTGCCTCCACATGCCGTCTTTACCCTGGTACTTGAGGAGCGCACTCATCATCAACCGGTAACTGTCCAGGATGCGCTTTCTCTTAGGGTGATCCTGGGGCAAGTCGCGCAGCATTTCAGCCATGCCGACAGCCACCCAGCCGTCACCGCGGCCCCAGTAGAAGGGCACATCAGGAGCGTGATAGAAGAGGCCGTTGGGTTGCTGCAATTTATCGAGATAGGCGACCATTTCCGCCGCGTCGCGATCGAGATACTTCTTGTCGCCCGTGGCGCGATAGGCCTCCAGCTGCAGGATGGTGAGCATATACATGTCGTCGATCCAGTAGCGTGTTTCGGCCGACAGGCCATCCGGCTGCGGGTTTTCCCATTGACGGTCCGCCCAGGCTTTGCCCATGGCGAGGTATTTTGGATCCTTGGTTTGAATAGCAATCTCGAGCGGGACTATGCCGAAGATGGAGTCGTCCACATGGTGGCGGACGGGAATGCGCGCTGCCTCGGCTCCGCCAGGAGTGAGGGGTTCGAATTTGTGGATTAGCTCGGTACGCAGAGCGTCATCATGAGTGAGCGAGGCAAAGGTGAGGGCGCCGTACCAGGTGGCCACTTCAGAGTAGTGGATGGTGGGACCGTACTGGTGGGGACTCGAGACAAAGTGTTCCGCGACTTTTTTGCCCACTTCTTGCGGAGACAGGCCCGCGGGCCAGTTACTGAAATAGCTGTTTTCCTGCGCGAACATGGTTGTGTTCAGCGCGAAGACGAGGGTTAGGAATAGGCTACTGAACCGCTTCATTTGTGAGCTGATCGACCTCTACGGTTTGGAACTCGCCGATCTTAACACTGTGACGGTATAGTCTGCCCTTTGCGTCCCGTCTGGCGAGACGACTTCGATTTTCGCCGTCGATGTGCCTCGGGTAAGTTTGAAGCTTTGCATCGTGCCTGGTTGCGCCTTCTGGCCGTTGATGGAGAGGTCACGGCTGCGCGTGGATGTTGGGTCCGCCTCCAATTCCACAGTGGCCGTGCTCTTTGGCACGGTGACTGAGTACTCCTTCACCTGCGGAGAAAAGGCTGGAGTCAGCTTGTATCCCTGCACCGCGATGCGGGTCAAACCGGCGATCTGGTCTACGGGTGCGGGCAGATAGTGTTCGCGATTTACGTTGATCGCCACCCAGTCGGGATCGTGCAGGCGGTCGCCGACGACTACCTGCTTGAGGCCCGCGGGCCGGTAGGAGGGTACCAGGGCCGCGTCTCCTTTATCCATCAGCATTTGCAGAGCTGTTTGCAGATTGTCGAGATAGGTTTCGCCGGTTAACGGATGATCGTTGTGCCCGGTCATCACGTACTTCACTTTGCCGTGAAAGTTGGCGCGGCTGTTTTTGACTACTGAGAGATAGCCATCCACCGGGGCTTGGCTGAACTGCATCCATAGGGCGTCGGGTATGGTGGGCGAGTTGCTTCCGAAGGAATCACCGGTAAAGAGGTTGCCGGTGGATTCATCGAAGATCACGATGGAGCCGGGAGTATGGCCGGGAACGGAGTAGATGATCAGGGAGCGGTCGCCCAGATCGATGCGATCCCCGTCGTGGGCGATCATCACGTGCTTCGCGATCACGTCGTCAGAGATGCCTGCCTGTTTAAGCACGCGCTCGAGCCCGGGGCGATCTGCTTCTCCGATGTGTTCAACGCTTTCGGCGATGAATTCATTCGCCTGGCCGATGTGGTCGAAATGATTATGGGTGAAGATAGGCTCGATGGGCAGGCCGCCAGTGAATTGCGAGAGGTAATCCTTCAACGGCCCGCGGCCCAGGCCGCAATCGATCAAGGCATATTTCTTAGCGCCCTTCACGAGGAACATCTTATCGTTGTCGGAATCGCGCACCATGCGCACTCCGGGCAAGATTTCTTCTGAGACGTACGCGGTGCGATCGCGGCGGTCGACCGTGTATTCAAAGTCGGCGATGTCGCTGTTGGTGCGGCCGTCGCGCATGGCCACGGCTCGTATGGTGTAACCGGATTTCAGCCCCTTGTCCCCTTCGTAGATGCCGCCGATAAATAGCACCTGCAACGGATCGTAGACCGGGCTTTTGGAGGTTGGGGCGCTGCCGTCAAGGGTGTAGTGAATCGTGGCCTGGGGATCGTCGTTGAGCAGGGTTATCGATTCTGTGGTGGGAAAGACGCCGGGCTCAGGGAAGGCGGTGGGCGGGTTTAGCTTTGGGCCGGAGCCCTGGGGTTCGGGTGGTCCGAATTGGGCTTGCAGGTGGATTGACGAGGTGGAGATTGACAGGATGATTGCCAGGAGCCATCGCGTGTGCTTCAACGTGGTTGTTTCCCTTCTTGCAGTGGAAGCTGAGCACTCTGAGTGATGTTACCGGAGCGGCGGCGAAAAGCGTTCGTTGGGCTGCGCCCATCTTTTTCGGCCCACGTACGCTTTGGCGAACGTGGGGCACCCGTCCAGAACCTGTAGGTCTATTGCTCCCTTGTGGGCTCTAGCGCAGTGATCAAGGAGCCGTCACTCTTTCCTTGTCATCCCGACCGAAGCGAAGCGCAGCGGAGGGACCTGCGGTTCTGCAAACCCCTCGTGGCGATGGTTTTTGGACGCACGCTTCCCATGACAAAAAGTTTGGGTGATTGCGGTCGAGAATCCGGGAGGCCAGGAGGTTCTCGTGCTCACCAATACCGGCAGCACGAGAACCGTTGAGAACTCGATGACGACGCTGGCCTGGCATTAGCGCCGTCTTGCCCGTTCAACTGACCACGTTACCCAGAACCAACGTGACTCCACTGCCCAAAGGCACGGGAGTGCCACCGGCCGGGGTCTGGCTCGCCACCAGCTTACCTGTGCCCAGGGGATGAGGAACCAACCCTGCCGCACGGATCTTCGTCTCCGCCGTCCCCGGTTGCTCTCCGGCGACATCCGGCACAATCGCTCCGACCTGCTCTACATGCCAGTTGACCGTGTAGTTCGAATTGCCTCCGCAGCCGGTCGCCGAGTCATTACCCGGATGCGCAGTGCTTTGTTTGAATGGCAGCCCACCTGGCCTGGCCAGCAGGTCATTGATCATGAATCCGGTGCGTTCCGCAGCCACGGCTCCATCACAGTTCAGATGAAAGACGCCCTTGAGCTCCGCCGCCAACCAATCCGAATCCGTTTGCAGCGCGGAACGAAACGCCTGCGGCAAAGGAAAGCCGGGGGCGACCCCGCTGGAAAACATGGCTCCGACATTTTCAAGGGTCGTCTCTACAGTCACGCGTGGGCTCTGACCGGCGTTCACAATTAGATAACTGAGAGTGACAAAATCAGTTACTCCCAAAGACACATTCGCGAACGACAACCCCACCGTGTGGGTGCCCTTACGGATACTGCCCATCGACTTGACCAGGGTTTGGGGTGTAGCCAGACCGATTTGAAGGGTAAAGGAGAGATAGTCCGTATCGTCAAGCAAGGACCGCGCTTCGGAGATCTGGAAATTATCGAGTGTCAAGTTGTAGTTCGGCATGTGTCCTCCAGGTTGAACCGCAAGGACACCATGGAATACACCGGGAGCTGCAGACAAGCCGCAAACTGCGTTGCCGTCGAATGCAGCCTTTCGCCGTTTCTATAGTTAGCTTTAGTGAGTGGTCTGGTTGGCTTTTTGGTGGGCAGCGAGGGACTCGAACCCCCGACATCCTGCTTGTAAGGCAGGCGCTCTAACCAGCTGAGCTAGCCGCCCCACCGGGTTTGATTTTACCATGCAGCTTGTTAACGTTATGCAGGTAGAAGTTTGAGAGGGCGGTTCGGTTTGACAAGGCCGGAGAATCTAACAGCAGCGACAAGTACACAGAAGAGCCGTCTCACCATTGGCATCGACCTGGGCGGAACGAATCTGCGCATTGCGGCGTTTGACGCGGAGTGGAAGCGGTTGGCTTCGGTGAACGTGGCCACCCGGGTCAGTGACGGGCCGGCAGCGGTAGTGAACGACATGTGCGATGCGATCCGCCGCGTGCTCGAGCAATGTGGATCCAATTACGAGTTGTTCGGCGTGGGCGTGGGGGCTCCCGGGCCGCTCGAGTTGCCTTCGGGTAGATTTCATCGGCCGCCGAATTTGCCTGGGTTTGACGGGTTCCTGCTCAAAGAGGAGATGGAGTCGAGGTTGCAGGCGACGGTCATCGTGGACAAAGACGCCAATGCGGCGGCGTTGGCCGAGTGGAAAAGCGGAGTAGGGATAGAGATGCCCGCCGATTCCATGTGCATGCTGACCCTGGGTACCGGGGTGGGCGCGGGCCTCATCCTGAACCGGAAAATCTGGCACGGGATGACGGGCATGGGCGGAGAAGGGGGGCATATTCCTGTGGTCGAGGGTGGCTATTTGTGCGGATGCGGCGGCCGAGGGTGCCTGGAACAATATGCCTCCGCAACTGCTATTGGCAGAGCTGCGACGCTGACCGCGGCTCGTGGGGGCGCCCCGCGTATCGCAAAGATGATCGCGCATCGCATCGAGCAGCAGGGAGAATTCACGGCCCGTGATCTTGCCGGCCTGGCACGGGATGGAGATGAAGTGGCCCAGCAGATATTTGCCGATGCTGGGAAGTATCTGGGCATGGCTCTGGCGATGCTAGTGAATGTTCTCAATCTGCCGCTGTATGTGATTGGCGGGGGCGTGGTCAGTGGTTGGGATTTGTTTGCGCCGCGTATGTTCGAGGAGTTGGGGCGATTGAGTTACATCTATGCGCTCACCCGGCCTGGGTTGGGTGAGGCTTTCACAGCGGGAAAGACATATGTGGTTCCGGCCGCTACGGGACCGGATGCCGGGTTGTTGGGGGCGGCTATGCTTCCTTATCTTGAGGCTGGGTTACTTTAATCGCTACGACAAAGCGATGTGGGGCTGCGCCCGTCTTTTTCGGCCCATGTACGCTTAGGCGAACATGGGGCACCCGTCCGATTTCCGAAAGGGCTGTGCGGACCGTGATGGTGGAACAGACTAGCTTGCCGTTAGGGGCGGTAGCGAGGTCTTGTGGATGGACCCTCTGTAGCCGTAGTAGGCGATATAGATGTAGCAGAGCGCGGGGAGAATGAAGGCGTGGTGAATGCCGATGCGGTCGGCCAGCGCGCCCTCCGCCACAGGGATGATCGCGCCACCCACTATGGCCATTACCAGCAGGCCTGAACCTTTTCCTGTGAGAGGGCCGAGCCCTTCGATGCCCAGGGAGAAAATGTTGGGAAACATCACCGAGTTGAAGAGCCCTACCAGGATGATGGTTGCCATGGCCAGCCACCCCGTGCTCAACATGGAGGTGACTACCAGCAGGCAGGCGATGACAGCGACGGTGCCCAGAACAGCCCGCGTGGGCAGCTTCTGCAGGACGGCAGAGCCGATGAAACGGCCGACCATTGCCCCAAACCAATAAAGCGACACCAGCGCCGCGGCGGCCTTCACCGTCATGTTGCCGATCTCCGGCTGGGTAAAGTAATTGATCAGAAAGCTGCCGATCGCCACCTCGGCTCCCACATACAAAAAGATTCCCAGCGCGCCGAGTACCAACTGCCGCTGCTTCCACAGTTCGCTGGCCGCCGCGTCTGTTTCCCCCATGGGCCGAAATTCCCGCGTCTGCTCAATCTTGGGCAGGTTGAACATAGCGATGGCGAGGGCCAGGGCGGTCAGGGCAAGAGCAATGAAGACATAGGGCATCTTTACCGAAGAAGCCTCATGCTGCCGATACGCCAGGAGGGCCGGGGCGGAGAGCTGTTGCAACTGGGTGGAGGACATGGGCGCTGCGGCAAGGATCAATAGGCCGCCCACGTAGGGAGCAATGGTCGTTCCCAGGGAGTTGAATGCCTGGGTCAGGTTGAGGCGGCTGGAGGCTGTGCGAGCAGGGCCAAGCACGGTGACGTAGGGGTTGGCAGCTACTTGCAACGCGGTAACGCCTGCGGCCAAGACGATCAGCGCGGCCAAGAAAAGTTCAAACGAGGGCGCATTGGCAGCGGGTACGAACAGCAGCGCTCCGACGGCCATGATCAGCAAGCCGACGACCATCGTTTTCTTGTATCCGATCTTCTCGATCACCTTGCCGGCCGGGATGGCAAAAACAAAATACGACCCAAAGAAGGCGGAGTTGATCAGCATGACCCGGGTGTAATTCAGCTCGAAGATCGACTTGAGGTGGGGCACCAGGATGTCGTTGAGCGCGGTGAGAAACCCCCACATGAAGAAGAGGGTGGTCACCATCGCCATGGCGCGATAGTTGCTGGGGTGGTCGCTGCTGGCTGTAGTTTTGGTAACGGCGGCTTGAACCATGAAGAATGAGCTCCCCGGTTTTCTGTGGTCCGTCTCGAACCGGGGCGGATCAGCAAACCTCAAGTTACCACAGGGGAAGTTGAGCGCGGAACCCGCTAGCCAACGACGACGCGCGCCATAGCCAGATCGAGGATTTCGGGAGTAATGAGCAAGTCTGCGGTTTGTTTACTTCGTTTGCGATAGAGCGCGGTGGTCTCACACAGGGCCACAATGTCTTCCACTTCGGCCGGGTTGATCACGTTTTCGAGGATGCGCTCGCAAAACAAGTTTGCATCGAGCCCCTGCAGAACGAAGCCCCGGCGCTTGGCTTCGCCCAGATAGAACGTCGTCACCTGGGCCAGCATGCGCTGGGCATCTTCAGGAATATCTTCGCGATGGGCTTTGCCGACTTTCGCTCCTGGGAGGACAAGTTTGATCCCGAAGATATTGTCCAGTTCGCTGTTGGCCTCGAAGGCGACGGTGGTGGCGGCAACCAGAACGTTTTGCCGCTCGGAGGTGGTTTCGATGAGCGCGTCGAGCTCGGTGAGCACCTCCGGATCACCCTGCTGGTAGGCAAGGTCGATGCGCGGCAGCAGCAGCATCACCTTCTGCCATTTGTAGCCTCGCACCAGGCTCTTCGCCTTGGCGAGAGCGTCGCTATCCCGGGGATTGAAGACGGTCACGACGCGGTCCATACCGGCCAGTTGCGCGATTTTCTGCGCCAGGCTCTTCTTGCCGGTCTGGTTGGGACCAATGATCAGCACCTCGTTGCCGATTTTCAGATCCTGATAGGCGGCTGGGTTGCGGGCGCGATCGATGAGGTCTGCGATGCTGGTGAGCAGATCGTCCATGCCCGCGACCCTGGGCCGCAGGGAGTTTGCTACCTCATCTTCCAGGCTTAGATCGATGCGCTCCTTGCGCTTGCGCATCTCGGTAATGAACTCGATGAACGCCGGCAAGGCAGCGACGGACCCGACGAATACAGCAAATACCAGCACCTGCTCGGTGATGAGCAGCGCCGAGTTATTGCCTGCCGCCGGATCGAACATAGGGGCAGGATAGCAGGGGGCAGGTTGCCGCCCGGGTCAAGTGTTATCTTCCCCGTGACCCGTGACCAAAGATCGATGCGTTGGCCGAGGGTTAAAACTAGACTCCATAGAGCATGGAGATGCTCCGAAACGCGACACGCCGGTTCTGGCCGGTACTCGTGGCAGGTATCTGCTGGGTGTGCAGTTCAGCCAGGGCCGAACAAAATCTGGTTGGGCCCAGGATCGATGAGACCAGCCTGGTGAGGCTTCAAGGTCAGGTGAGCCGAGCTGCGCGACCGGAGTACGACCGTGGCCGGGCGCCCGACAGCTTGCCGCAGGACCACATCCTTATGATGTTGCGGCGCAGCGGACCGAGAGAACAGGAGTTGCAGCAGTTCATCCAGCGGCAATACGATCCGCGCTCTCAGGATTTCCACCGATGGCTGACGCCGCAGCAGTTTGGCGAGCGGTTCGGACCTTCAACCCAGGACACAGAAAAGGTCGCCAAGTGGCTGACACAGAAAGGGTTCAGGGTGAACAATCTACCCGTGAGCGGGCTTTTTGTGGACTTCAGTGGAAACGCCGGCCAGGTCGCGCAAGCGTTTCATACAGAGATACACCGGTATCAAGTAAACGGCCAGGATCACTATGCCAATGCCGGCGACCCGTATATTCCGAAGGCACTCGCCCCGGTCGTCTCCGGTTTTCGTGCCCTCAATGACTTCCGTCCCCGGCCACGGGCCAGCCGTCCAGGCGCTGCGCATTTGGATCGCACGACGGGCAAATGGCTGCGTACGGAAGCGGGAAGTTCGCATTTGACCTCGACCGCGAACGCTTTGTATATCGCGGGTCCCCAGGATCTCGCGACCATCTATGGAGTCAACCAGGTATGGAAGGCGGGAGTCATCGGTACCGGCCAGACCATTGGGGTAGTGGGATCGACCAACCTGGAGAGCGCCGACATTCAGAAGTTCCGCGATGAATTTGGGATCACCGCGCTGGGCCCCAACGGATCGGTAGTGACCGAGAACCCTCCCTCGACAGTTTGCGCTGCCCCTGACCCCTCCACCAGCGATCCGGAGGGCTATCTGGACGCGGAGTGGGCCGGCGCGATGGCGCCGGATGCGACTGTCGATTTTGTCGCCTGCGGAGACCAGGGGGTGACCCTCGGCGCAGATTTGGCCGCCGCTTACATGATTGGCGATCCGGCGCACGTGCAGAAGATCTCCGTGCTCAGCACCAGCTACGGCGATTGCGAAGCCTTGCCCCAGAGCGAGGCGAGCCAGTTCTATGTTTCGCTATGGCAGCAGGGCGCCGCGGAGGGCATTACAGTGGTGGTCGCGGCCGGAGATAACGGCGCCGACGGGTGCCCCTACGTCGATAACTACGCTACCGATGGCATCACGGTGGACAATACAGCCTCGACGCCTTACAACATCGCCGCGGGCGGCACTGATTTCAGCGATGTGTTCAGCGGAACCACGGCGACGTATTGGTCGGCGACCAATGGCGCCAACTACCTAAGCGCGCAATCGTACATTCCGGAGATGGCCTGGAACGAGAGTTGCGGCAGCCCGCTGGTGCTCGCCCGGTTTGGCCAGAACTTCACCAGCAGCTTCGGGGCCAATGGATTTTGCACCTATGCCGCGCAACAGCCAGTCGATCCGAACACTGGATTCTCGCCTTATTTCGTGCCCTACGCCGGGAGCGGCGGGCTCAGCAAGGTATCGGCTCGACCGGCGTGGCAGACGGGCGTGCCTGGGATTCCGCTGCAAGGCGGACGTGCGCTTCCTGACATCTCCATGTTCGCTTCCGGTGGTTATACCTGGAACCAGACGCTGATTATGTGTGACTCGGCTTTCGCCGGCCTGCCCGCCGGGACGGGATGCGATTTTTCCAACCCGGATGATGTCTTCGCCAACTACGTCGGGGGCACGTCCGTCGTCGCTCCTGCTTTCGCTGGGATCATGGCTCTCATCGATCAAAAGAGCGGCGACCGGCAGGGGCAGGCGAATTATGTTCTGTACCCGCTGGCAGCGGAGCAGTACGTCACTTATGCCGGCGTAACCCAACCAAGCCTGGCCAATTGTGCGGCCTACCTGGGCCCCCAGGCGCTCAGCAGTTGTTACTTCCATGACATAAGCGCTACGCCCAATCCCGGAGCTTCGCCCTCAACTCCTTTTCTGACCGGCGATACATCGATTCCCTGCACCGGCACGGCGACCAGTCCCGGAACGTTTACCGACGCCAGCACCGATCCCGCTTCCAACAATGAAAACTGTTACGGATACCAAATCACGGTCACGACGAACGGGAGTTCGCTGACCACCACCCCTGGCTACTATGGGGTGTTATCCGCGGCAGAAAACGCCACATCCCCGGCATTTCAGGCGAGCCCGGGCTACGATCTGGCTACCGGCCTGGGCAGCCCGAATGTTTACAGCCTGGTGAATGCTCCGCAGTGGGCGGGTGGTGGGTTAACCACCAGCGTCAAGCTTTTACCCCAGCCTGCCAGCATAAGCCCGGTGGAGAGCGTCAACCTGGTTGCGACGGTGAGCGATCAGGACGGCGTGCCGGTCGTGGGGGGTACCGTTACCTTCTACTCGGGAAACACAGTTCTTGGCTCGCAAACGCAGGAATGCGCGCCCGGCGGGGTGTTTAGCCTGCAGGTCATGGGGTCAACCCTGGGGCCTCTCGGTGCTTACCCGAATGTGTTTGCCTCCTTTGCCGGTGGGGCGCTGCAGTGCCAGCAAAAGGCGGCGACCTACTATGGAGCGCAGTCGCCTCTTTCGACGGTGGTGGTGGCCCCGGAGCGGTTGGGCAAGGGTGCTACCCTGCTGCGGCCGAGTGTTCCTCGCCCGCCTGGAAGCAGCCGGTGATCGTGGTTTGCCCTTTCTATAGAATTCCTTGCGGGACTTGGCGGTCTGCTGCGGCTGGACGATACTTTTATTGGGATAGCCAATGACGGCGGAAAAATCAGTCTATTCACCTGAATTTGACCTGGTGCTGGCTTGCCTGCGGTGGCCGCAGGAAACGGCTGACGGTGATCGTATTCAGTCGTTAACCCGGCAGCCAATCCGTTGGCCTTACCTGCTGGAAATTCTCCAACACCACAAGGTGGTTCCGCTATTCCTGCGCAACCTTGACACGTTCGCGCCCGGCTCCATGCCGGAGGATGCAGCCGCAGCTCTGCGTGCCGCTGGAGCCGCTAACGATGAGACCTGTGTCCGGCGGACCTCCCAGGTTCTGCAGCTCAACCGCCTGTTTCGCGAACAACACCTCGACCTCAGGATCTTCAAGGGCATTCCTTTGGCTATCACTGCTTTTAAGGATGCCGCCTTGCGCGATACCGGTGACATCGATCTGTTGGTGTCGGAGAAAGATTTATTCAGCGCTGGAGAGATTTTGCGCACGCAAGGGTACGTGCGGCTCGACCCGCAGGCGCGGCTCACCCGGCGCAGGCTGCGCTCCTACCTGGCTCACCAGAAGGATTTTTCCTACGGTCATCCCTTGTCGGACGTGACCATCGACCTTCACTGGCGGCTTTTCCGGAATTCCTATCTGCCCGCCAACGCCGGTCTGACCGAGGTTGGCGAGGAGTGGGTGGATCTTGGTTCTGAACGCATCGCGACCCTGCCACCATCGCGATTGTTGCTTTACCTCTGTGTACACGGCGCGCTGGACGGCTGGCTGCGTCTCAAATGGCTCACCGATATTGGTGCCCTCATGCACGTGATGACACCGGAGCAGATTGCGTCGACGGTAAGCATGGCGAAGGAACAGCAGGCATTACCGCAGCTCAACGCGGCGATTCTTCTTTGCCAGGAACTACTCGGCCAGGACTTGCCCAGTGCTCCAGCATCCCTATCGGAGAATCTCGACCGCGACGATAAAACAGTCGCGCACATATTGCGGTTCAGCAAACAACTCGTCACCTCGAATCAATATCGTCCAATACGCGAGCAAATACCCTCTACGCAATGGTTTCTAAATGAGTTCCGCCTCCACGACTCAGCGCGCTATCGTCTGGATCTCATCCTGCGGTCTCTTTTCCGGCCTCGCGTTTGGCGCTGGGTGAATCTACCCGACCGGTTGTTCCCTCTCTACGCATTCGTTAGTCCTATTGAGTTTTTGAGTTTCCGTGTCCGCAATCGCTGGCAAGCGCTGATGCATACTCAGGGCCGTTTGCCCATTGCTCCGGGCGCGCAGCGCAAGCGGTTGAGTTTGCGCCGTATCAAGCGCCTGGCGCCTGCGGATATTGCGCTGGCAGCGGAAGCAGCTTGCATGCTTACGTTCTTCCGCGCCGCACTCAACTTTTTGCCAACGCCGCGGCTGACGACTTGGATGGACCGGTACGATCGCAGGCAGCCATCTGTTTCGCCGGCGACAGTCACGGAGACGATTAGCCGGGTTCAGTGGTCGATCGATGCGGTCGGCCGGCACGCACCGCTCACGTTCGTGTGTTTTCCTCGTTCGCTCGCTGCTTACTTCATGCTGCGACGCCGCCATATTGTGAGCAAGCTTTTCTATGGGGTCGCGCGCGAAGCCGACCAACTTACAGCACACACCTGGGTGAAGGTGGGCGATCGCACGGTGGTGGGCGGCGAAGCTGAGTCTCAATTCACGGTGCTACACACGTTTCCGTAACGTGTTGCAGTGGCGTTACACCTGGAGTATGAGATTCTCCAGTGCATCCACCGTCGATTCCAAATGCATGAGGCCCCAGGGCCTAACCAGGCGGTAGGCTCTGGCCTGGGACAAGACCCGCCCGCAGCGCAGGAAGTTTTCTTCCTGCTGACCCGTAGCCTCCAGCAGATAAGAGTGATGAGTAAGATTCATCAGCAATGGAACCGCCTGCACACGAGGCAGCTCTTCGATTTCTGTGGTCACAGAAGAAAGATCGTTGCCCTCGAGAAAGACCAGTTTGAAAATTGGTTCCGGCGTCCAGGTAGGATCGAGAGGCAAGCGATATTTGTCGTCCTCGCTGAAAACGCGATCCAAACCGTCCGCTCCTCTTCCCAGGTTTTCCAGAGAGTTACGCCAGAGTTTCAGCCATGGAGCGGTAGGGATCACCATGGCTGAGCGCGCCGCTGTGGCGTCGACCAAACAGACGTCATCGGCCAGCACGCGAAAGCCTCGCTGAGCGAGATGAGCAGCGAGCGTCGATTTGCCCTGCCCGGAGTTGGCGAGAAATGCAACCACTCCTGATTGACCGGCGATGGCGCTGGCATGCAGTGGCAGCAATCCGCGTTGTTGGCAAAGCACAACAAAGATGGAGCCCAGCAAGTAACCTCGCACATCGAGAGCGGGAGCCGTGTCGTCGGGGTCCACGAAAATTTCCCGCCCGCTGTTTACTAAGTAGCGTCCGATGCCTGGAATGTTAAGAAGGTATTGCGTGGGGGTCGCGAAGCAATACGGATCCAACTCGACGGCGCCTGGTAGAGAGTCAGGCACAGCGCCGAGGCGAACGAAGACCGGATGCGGTGTAGCGCTCTGCGGTTGTATGGGGGGCAATTCGGGCAGTGGTATTTCAGAGACGAGAGTAATCCCGCCGATCAGGTACACCCCAGCAACAGGCTTCATTCACTATCCCCAAAAAGTGTAAGGTGTGACTACACCAAGTTAACCTTTAAAGTCTAGAAAACCCCAAATGCAAGGTTTAGTATCTACTTCAGTAACGACTGTGCGGCCAAACGCATTGACGGTGACCCCCTCGTGCGTTAGGCTCTAGCTGTGGCGAGTGGCAGGGTGCAATTTCCAAATCAACGGGTTCCAGGGAGCTCTCGATGAACAGCGACACCATAAAAGACAACGGCGCAACTGACCGGTTCAGCGGCCAGGCAAGGAAGCCGTGGGTCACTCCATCGCTGCAGATAATTGCCCTCAAGAGCGCGCAAAACGGGTTGCAACTTCATAAACTGGACGGCGTCGGCAGCCGTTTTACGCGTCCCAAGTCGTAGGCATCCGCTCAGCTTCAGCACTTGTACATTTCCGCCGTTCTGCGTGGCCTGTGGTCACGCCATTCACCCATTTCAAAATATTGTAATGTCGTGCAATGAGCGCGATTGCTGGAATCTGGTTTTTCGAGGGTGAACGCCAGGTCTCGAGCTGGTGCAGCTCCATGCTCGAAGCGCTCAAGATATATGGGCCGGACGATACTGCGCAGTACACTAGCCCATCCGCTGCCATGGGCCGTTGCCTTCTCCGACTGCTCCCTGAAGACAGTTTCGATCAACAGCCTTTGTCCGCGCCCGGCGTGACCGCATTCGTCGCGGATGTACGTCTCGATAATCGGGACGAGCTGGTGGCGGAGCTCGGAATCTCCAGGGAACAATCAGTAGTCATGGCTGATAGCGCCCTGCTGTTGGCTGCGTGGCAACGGTGGCACGAGGAATGTGTCGAGCATCTTTCCGGAGCCTTCAGCTTTGCCGTGTGGAACCAGCAAGAGCAGCACCTGTTTCTGGCTAGAGACCATACGGGAGAACGTCCCCTCGCCTACGCAGCCGGGACGAATTACTTCGCATTTGCATCGATGCCGAAGGGGCTGCATGCCTTGAGCTTTGTGGGCGCGGAAGTGGACGAAGACTACGTCGCCCGCTATCTCATGCTGGCGAACATTCCCATGGAACGGCTCATCTTTCGCAACATGCAAAGCCTCGCACCCGGGTGCGCGCTCAGCGTCCGGCGGGAAAAGAAAAAGCTCTGGCGTTATTGGCGAACCAACCATCTGCCGGATCTGCGCCTCAGGTCGCCGGAAGAGTACATCGATTGCTTCCGGGAAAAATTTGATCACGCAGTGCGGGTGCGGCTGCGCACTCGGGGCGGAGTCGGCGCACAACTGAGCGGCGGTCTGGATAGTGGAGCGGTCGCCGCCACTGCGGCGCGTATGCTGGGCGCGGAAGGCCGGGAGCTCACGTGCTTCACGGCGGTGCCGCGGCCCGACTTTCAAAGCCATACGGGCAGCACTCACTTCGACAACGAAGGAGAGGCCGCAGCCGAGGTGGCCGCGCTCTATCCGAACATTCGCCACGTGTTGGTGGACTCCAGCGCCACCTCATTTCTCGACATCCTGGACCACAACAACAATCTCTATGACCATCCCTGCTTCGGCCCCAGCAACGAGGTTTGGTCGAACGCCATCATGGACCAGGCTCGTCAAAGTGGGGTGACGCTGCTGCTCAATGGAAATTGCGGCAATTCGACGATGAGCTATGAAGGGATCCCAGCGTTGTCCCACTGGTTTCGCTCGGGATCGTGGGGCACGTTGGTCCGGATCGCCTGGCAAATGCGCGCAGCGCGCAGTGCGTCCGTCCGCTTGATGGTGCGCAATGCGGTGTGGCCGTCGCTACCGTTCTGGCTGCGGCGCGTAACCGATCCGCATATGCGTGGGTTTTCGCTCGACTTCACTCCACTGCGCCCTGAAATTGTGGAGCGCCTCGGTTTGCAAAAGGTCACCTTCGACGATATGTACCGGACGATTCCAGACGGACGCGAAATGCTGCGTAATCTGCTGGAACATGGCGACGTGAGCGAAACCAGTATTGCTCCCCAGGGAGGCTGGCAACTGGATTCCCGCGACCCTACCTTTGATCGCGGGGTGGTCGAGTTTTGTCTCACGGTGCCGGTGGAAGAGTTTCTTCGCGGTGGCCAAATGCGTTCCCTGGCACGGCGTGCGATGGTAGGACGGCTGCCGTCCAGCACGCTCGAGAGGACGATGCGTGGCCGGCAATCCGCAGACTGGTATGTGAATCTCACAGCTGTCCGGGGAAGGATGGCGGCGGAGGTGGAGCGGCTGCGGAGCTCGCCCCTGGCGAGCCGCATGCTCGACCTACGACGCTTGTCATCGCTCATAGAAAACTGGCCGAGTGAGGGTTCTGCATGGGGTGATGTGGCAGGTTCGCATCACATTGCCCTCACCCGTGGTCTTTCTGTAGGCAGATTTCTGCTGCGATACGATCCTGACCGTGCGGCGGGAAGCTGCAGATGATTGTTACAGATAGAAAACGAAAACATACTTCAAGGCCTAAAGGCGCCATGAGTTGGTAATTTGTGTACGGGCTAAAGCCCGTACTGGAAAAAAGTCCCGCAGGGACGGCTGACCTTAGCCCAGGACGCCAGTCCTGGGATGGATCATGCAAGATGATTGAGTGCCGCAGGGACGGCTGAAGATACGCCGCTACTTGACCATGGACAATTTCAGTCGTCCCTTCGGGACTTGTCGTATCTCGAAGGTCTCCCCAGGACTGCGTCCTGGGCTAAGTTCAGTCGTCCCTAACGGGACTCGATCCGATGAGCGTCTGGTGTCATGCAGACTCATTAGCCCGTGCATACCAACCTTACCCACAATGAAACCGTCATCGTTCCGTTAACGGAAGACAATGCAGACTGGATGACTTACCGGATATTCCTTTCCGGTTGGAGTCAGCAGCCCGGACCGAGTGTTGCGGGCGAAGACCACGATATTCGAAGTGTCTTCGTTGGCAACCAGTAGCCATTGATTGCCGGGGTCGAGGGCAAAGTGCCGGGGAGTTTTGCCTCCACAGTCCACGTGCTGCACCGGTTTGAGCTTTCCGTCGCGATCGTCGATGGAGAAGACCGCGATGGTGTTGTTGCCACGATTGGAGGCGTACAGGAAGCGACCCACCGAATCAACTGCCACGGTCGCCGTGGTGTTGGGCCCGCTAAAGCCTTCAGGGAGGGTGGAGATGTTTTGCAGCCTGGTGAGCACTCCTCGCTCGGCGTCCCAGGCCAGAGCATCCACGGTGTTGGCGATCTCGTTGAGCGAGTAAGCCCACTTCCCGCCAGGATGAAAGACGAAGCTTCGCGGGCCTGAACCCGGCAAGGCCTCGTAATAAGGTGGATCGTTGGCGGTGAGAACGGCGGTGCTCGGGTCGAGATGGTAGACAGAGATGCGATCCAGGCCGAGGTCATTCACGAGAACGTAACGATTGTCAGGGGAAACCGTTGTGCAATGGGTATGGGGGGCAGCCTGGCGCTCTGGATCGGCGCCGTGACCGCTGTATTGAAAGCTGGAAACCGCCTTGCTCAGGGCTCCGTTGGGCAGTATCCGGTAAGAGGCGGCGCTCCCACCGTCGTAGTTGGCAACAAAGGCTGCTTTTCCGGTCAAGTCGACGGTAATTTTGCATGGTCCCCCGCCGCGAGAGGAAACGGTATTGATGGCTTTCAGGGAGCCTTTCTCGACCGCAAAGGAGGTGACCGAACCGCTCTTTTCCCCGTGGTAGGCATCCACCTCGTTGACCGCGTAAAGATGCCGATGATTTGGGGAGAAAGCCAGGAAGCTGGGATTGACGGTCGGGGCGGCGAGGCCAAGGGGCGCCAAAGAGCCCTCGTCCGCATCCCAGCGGAAGGCATAAATGCCGCGGCTGGTGCTGCCTTTGTCGTTGGTGTAGGTTCCGACAAAGATGAGCCCGGTCGGCTCGGCGGCCCATGACGGGGTGCGTGCGGCCAGGATCAGCGCAGAGAGTTTCGTCAGAAAAGAACGGCGGCTTGAATGTTCCATCCCCGTCATACTACTGTAGGTCGACTGTCATGGTGCAAGGTCACCAGAGGAGAACAGATTGCGAGTAGGACTCTTCACACGGGAATATCCGCCGAACGTGTATGGGGGCGCCGGAGTACACGTTGAGTATCTGAGCCGCGAGTTGGCACGCAAGATCCCGGTGGAAGTTTATTGCTGGGGTAACCAGCATGAGCACCGGGAGAACCTGCATGTGCGGGGCCAGGAACCGTGGGCAGAAATTTCCAAAGGCACGGAAGAGAAGTTCAAGGGCGCGCTGGAAGCGCTGTCACTGAATCTGACTCAGGTCAAAGCCCTCAGCGGGATCGACGTGGTGCACACGCACACGTGGTATGTGTCCATGGCGGGCTTTCTGGCTAAGAAGCTGTACGACGTTCCCTTCGTGCTCACGACGCACAGCCTCGAGCCGCTGCGGGCGTGGAAGGCGGAACAGTTGGGTACCGGCTACGCTCTGAGCTCATGGATCGAGAGAACAGCGATTCTCGATGCCGATGCCGTGATCGCGGTTTCCAGCGGCACGAAGGATGACATCTTGCGCGCGTACCCGGTCGATCCCGAACGGATTCACGTGATCTACAACGGGATTGATCTGCAGCAATACCAGCGGACCGCGGAGACCTCTGCACTTACTAACCATGGGGTCGACCCCGCGATTCCCTATGTGCTTTTTGTGGGGCGCATTACACGGCAGAAGGGCGTGACCCACCTGGTGGATGCGATTCGTTATTTGCCGCCGGGGATCCAGGTTGTTCTCTGCGCGGGTGCTCCGGACACACCGGAGATTGCGTTGGAGTTGCAACAGAAGGTGGAGGAGGCTCGTGCGTTCAACCCGCGCGTGATCTGGATCGAAAAGATGCTGGCCAAGCGCGAGGCCATTGAGTTCTACAGTCATGCAACTGTGTTCTGCTGCCCGTCGGTGTATGAACCGTTCGGCATTATCAACCTGGAAGCCATGGCCTGCGAGGCTCCGGTGGTGGCTAGTGCTACGGGCGGGATCAAGGAAGTGGTGGTTGATGGCGAGACCGGTTATTTGGTCCCCTTTGACCAGGACCCGGAGACCAGTTTTCCGCGGGATGCGGAGAAGTTCTCCAGGGATCTGGCAGCCAAGCTGAATGAGTTGCTGGCTGACCCGGAGAAGTGCCGGCGGTTTGGAAAGGCCGGCAGAAAGCGCGCGGAAGAGAAGTTCAGTTGGACGAGTATTGCGGATCAGACGATTGATTTGTATCAGAGGTTGATCGATTCCCGGAAGCGACGGTAGGCCCCGCTCCTAGCGGTTTCGAGAGTTGATGCAGTCAAAGCAATCGTTGGGGCTACGCCCATCGTTTTCGGCCCAGGTACGCTCAGGCGAACCTGGGGCACCCGTCCGATTACCTCAAGCTTCTATTACGAGGAAACAGCGCCCCTCTAACGGGGCGCTTCGTGTTGTTCGGGATGAGGGTTCTCCTGCCTTGGTTGGGGCTGGGGTGGCCGCTCTTGCTCTGGCCTTGCTTGCGGCGCCGGATGTTGCACTTGCGCCGGTCTCTGCTCCTGAGGCGCAGGACGCTGCGGCGGGGGCGTCTGATGCTGCGGGACCATTCTTTGCTCTTGAACCGGGTGCTGCGGCGGAGGAGCCTGGTGCTGTTGTACCGGCCGTTGCTCCTGAACCGGTTGATGTTGCTGCGGTGGCGGCTGGCGTTGCGGTAGAGGCCGCTGTTGTACCGGTCGCTGTTGCTGCGGCGACGGGTGTTCCTGCGGAGCCGGCCTAGGTTGTTGGGTTGGCCGTTCCGGCTCAACCTGCCGCCCTGGTTGTGGAGTCTGCTGGGCAATACGCGCCCCGGGTACCGGCCTGGCCCCCTGTGGGGGTTGCAACGGCGGATGGCTGATGGGGGCCGCCGGTTGTGGGCGCTGCTGTAGGGCCGGGGCCCGGAGTGGTTCACGCCGTTCTACGGGAAGAGGGCGGCTCATGACCACAGTTTGCGGCTGACCGCGGTTGACGGTGGCAAACTGGGCGCGATTGGCCCCGGAAGTGACCCGGTTTTGCTGCTGAACCCTCAACTCTGGTAGACGCGGCTGGCGCAGGGCTGCCAGCTCCGCAGGTGTCGGCGGAAGGTTCACTCCTCCGCGGCCACCGCTGTAGCTGACGCGGTTGTAGGTCGTAATGTTGGTCACATTGGTGATGTAGGTGTTGTGGATGACAGTGTTGTTAATATTCGTGACCCGGCGGTTGTAATTGAATTGGTTGTGGTTCCAATATCCGCCGTAATAGCCGCGGCCCACATAGCCGTTTCCGTAATTCACACCGCCATAGTAGCCAATGTAGCGGCCCCAAAAGCCGCGATGCCATCCGTAGCGTCCGGAATCATAACCCCAATATCCGGGAGTCCACAGAGCGCCCATATAAGGAGCCGCGACCCAGACACCGGGCACCCAGTAATAGCCGGCCTGCGCATACGACCAATAGCCGGGCGTCCACAGGTAGTTTGGTTCGGGGCACGGCGGTTGTTGATATTCCGGTAGAGGAGGCGGAGGTTCCGGAGCATATTCGGCGGCCTGGTAATCCTCCTGGTATGGCTGATCGCTGTACTCCTGGCCTTGATATTGCTGGTCCGGTTCCTGATATTGCGGTTCCTGCGCAGGATACTGCGGTTGTTGCACTTGCTGTGCCGGGGGCGCCTGACGCGCCGGAGCAGAGTAGGCAGGGGCGCTTGCCGGAGGCTGGGCCACGCTCTCGTTCACCGGAGCAGCTCCGCCGGTGTCACCCACGGGGGCAAGATTGCCATTCGCTGCTGCCGCGTCCACCTCTTGCGTGCCGTCATTACTATGGCAACCGGCCATCGCCGCGAAAACCGCCAATACAACCACTGATACAAGTCCCAAACCTTGTTTTCTTGCCATCGATCCGTTCCCCTGGTCCTATCAGTCCTAACCCTTCATCCACCGCTAAGTTCCTGATGTGCTCCGCTCTAAGATGAGAGCGAGGCGGCAAGAGTGGCTCGCGCGCTTTAGGGAATGGCTAGATCGATGATTCCAGGGTTCTTACGGCTGAACAGCCGGGGATCTCCTTTACTACTGCCGCTCCAGGATGACCGAAGTACTGTCGTAGTCCCCGTGCAACGTGAGGTTAAGACCATGATGCATCAGGTAGGCGCCGCTGACGGTCCCTACCTCCTGCAATTGCCCGGGGTCGATGGCCTCGACTTTATAAAGGGCCTCCTCGGACAGACCGCGCAGAAACACAGTAGGGAATGGTGTGCCGAACTGCTGCGAGTGGAGAAATCCAAAGAGCACGGCCTGGCGCCCATCGGTCGAGACATACTCGGTGGCGGACGACTCGCTGCCTTCCGGGGCGATGAGGCGATACAGCGCTCCCCTCTGCACCGTGGCCCGAATACGCTTGTAGAACGCCACGAAGCGAGTCGATGCCTGCATATCCTCTGACGAGTATTTGTTGAGGTTGACCCCCAGTGCGAGCGAGCCGCTCATGGCCACCATGAATCGGAATTTGAGCGGAACGACGCGATGGTCGATGCCGCTGGGAACATCGGTTACCCAGGCCATCATGATGCCGGGGGTATACGCCTGGGTAAAGCCATCCTGCAGGGTGAGACGGTCCAGCGCGTCAGTGTTGTCCGAAGGCCACACCTCGTCGGTGTAGCGCAGGATGCCGAGATCTACGCGGCCGCCGCCCCCGGAGCAGGATTCGATTTCCAGCTTGGGATGCTTGGCGCGCAGCCGGGCAAGAATGTCATATAGGTTGCGAACATACGCGACATATATTTTCTTCTGGTCTTCCGGCGGTACTGCGTCCCAGCCAGGTTCTGCCCAGTTGCGGTTGTAGTCCCACTTCAGAAAAGCGATGTCGTTGTCGGTGACCAGTTGATCGAGCCATTGAAAGACGTATTCTTTTACGTCTTCTCGCGCCAGATTGAGCAGCAGTTGGTTACGTGCTTCGGTGCGCGGACGCCCGGGAAAATTCATGGCCCAATCCGGATGCTTGCGGTACAGATCACTATTGGGGTTGACCATCTCGGGTTCTACCCAGATGCCAAAGTCCATGCCCAGTTCATGCACGCGATCGATCACCGGCTTGAGGCCGTGGGGAAACTTTTCCTTGTTTACGTACCAGTCGCCCAGTCCTGCATGGTCGTTCTTGCGCTGGCCAAACCATCCGTCGTCGATGACGAAACGTTCAACGCCGAGCTTGCTGGCCTTTTCCGCCAGGGCTAGCTGGCCGGCCTCGCTGACATCGAATTCCGTGGCTTCCCACGAGTTGTAGAGGACCGGACGCAGGCGGGCGCTCTCGCCGCCGGGGAGAATCGACTGCCGCTCGAAGCGGTGGAGTATGCGCGAAGCCTCGCCCATGCCCCCGTTGGTGAACCCGCCATAGAAGGGCGGCGTTTCCAGTTGTTCGCCGGGTTTCAGGCGATAGCCAAAATCAAAAGTATTGAAGCCGCCGGTGACCCGCACCTGCTGCATGGCGGTTTGCTCCACGGTGATGCGCCAGCTGCCACTCCAACCCAGAGCGCCGAACCACACCGGACCACTCTCTTCCGTTGTCTGGTTGGGGCGGTCGATGGCAAACCAGGGGTTCGCCTGATGCGAGGTGCTGCCACGGCGGCTTTCGATAACATGCGCTCCGGTTTGCAGGACTTCGGAATGGAGCTGCCACTCCCCTCCCCAATGCCCGGTGAGGTAGTGCCAGCCGTAGCCTTCGCCATGCGGCAAGGTCCAGGCGGCCGATTGGGCGCTCTCCAATGTAATCGCCTGATCGGTATGGTTCTCAATGCGCGACCAGCGCTCGAGAATGCCGGTTTCCGGGAATACCTTGTAATAGAGGTGGACCTGCAAATCGGACGCAATGTCTTTCAGATCGATTTCGAGCGTCTCGCCATCGATGTGCTGCTGCACAAAATGCAGGACGACATCGCGATTTCCGTTGGCATAGGTGGCCTTTAGCGCCGGCTCGTTGTAGAGTTCCGATCCCCAGCCCGGATACTCCTGCGGGGTGGTGGTGTTGGAGAGATCGAAGGAGGCCACATCCCCGCGGATGTGCGCCGGCGAGAAGTCCGCACCGCGCATCACCCGGGGTCCCCAGTAGATGGGCTGCAGCTCACCGCGTTCGTTTACGCCCATTGCGTAGGTCGTTTCGCCGGCTTGCAGCACCCAGACCTTTCGCTCCGGGTCGTACTGAACAGCGGCATGGGCCTTGGGGAAGTAACTAACTAACAAGAAGAGGGCGAGACACCAGCGAAGATTCATCGTGCTTTGAGCTCCAGTACTTGAATGGCAAAGCCAGGAACAGTGTGCGTGAAGTCAGCGGCCGCGTTTTGCAACCCGGTTTCCACGGGCACGATTGCGGTTGGCTGGTCGATGCTGTTAGTGGCCGCCGTGGTTTTCGCGGACAGGGTAACGAGCTTGCCGGCGGCTACGGTCTTTGCGCCGTTGAGCTGGAGGCGCACCGGCTGCGGCGTGGAACTGGCGTTCACGAGCTTCAGATAGATAGTTCCATCGCTGGACTTTCGGGTTACAGAATAGAACAACTTAGGCGCCATACCTTCAAGTTTTACATTCAGTATCTGGTCACCGAGATAGTTGCTGAACATCACCTGTGCGTAGTAACTCGGCGATCCATAGCTGCTCATGGCGTCGTAACCGATCAGGTCTGACTCCCATTGCATGCCGCCCGGGTTCACGTTGACCAGCAGCGGCGCGTAGCTGGCCATAATGACGATGTCGCTATTCCTCTCCATGCCGGTCATCCACGCCGCATCTCCCAGCGCGGCGCCGAAGTTCGGGGTCGGTGTGCCCTCGCGGGTGGCCCACTCGCCGACGAAGATTTTGGGGCCGTTACGGTCGGTCTGATCGTAGTGGTGAACGTCGTCATAGAATTCCTGGGCGCGGCGATAGTAGTGATCGTCGATGACATCGGGCTTCATGGTGGTGATGGGGGTAGTGGCGATCAGTTGCAGATCCGGGTATTTGGCTTTGATCGCTTTATAGAACTGTTCATAGCGGCCGCCATAGGATCCAGACTTGTCGAACCAGTCCTCGTTGCCGATCTCAACGTAGCTGAGCTTGAATGGCGCCGGGTGCCCATCCTTGATACGCTCCGCGCCCCATTTTGTGTTGGCGTCGCCGGTCACGTATTCGATCTCCTCCAGGGCGTCCTGGACGTAGGGATCGAGATCGGGTCCGGGTTTCACGAACTCCTGTTGCATGGAGTAGCCGGCATACACGGCCAGCAAGGGCTGCATCTTCAGGTCTTCACACCACTCTAGAAATTCAAGCAAGCCCATGCCGTCGCTGGAGCGGTAGCGCCAGGGGCTTGGATGGGTGGGGCGGTCCACCAACGGACCGATGGTCTTCTTCCACTGGTAGCGCTCGTTGATGTGGTCACCCTCGAGGTAATTTCCTCCGGGGAATCGCAGGAAGGCCGGCTTCATCGCGGCCAGCTTCTCCATCAGGTCGACGCGATTTCCGTTCTTGCGGTCATGGTAGGTCGGGGGAAAAAGCGAGACCAGGCTGAACCACACGGTTCCCGGTTTTGCGACCGAGAGAACGAGATGGTATTGCGAAGACCTGGTTGCGGCGTTGGATTTGAGCGTGAATTCGTGCTGTTCCCAGGCGGTGGTAAGTGACGGCACCGTGGTACTGATGGCCTGGCCTGTTTCGTTCTCAACCAGGCTGACAGTGACTGGCCCGATCGACGGATCACTCGCCTTGGCATAGAACGAACCATGGTAGGTGGTTTGCGGTCTTACCGGAAAGCCCCAGTATCCTGCGTTGCTGATACCTGCCGGGTCGTGCTCACTGGCGCTCTTGACCGTCAATTGCAGGCTCAGGGGCAGGGCTGCGCTGGGACCGGTGGTGCGATCGATCTCCATGGATGCGTTGGCATTGCCCCACTCATACAGGAACCAACTGGGCGGGATCTTGCCGCGATCCTGGAAAGTGCGGTTCCTTACCAGTTCGGCATAGAGACCGCCATCGTAGGAATAGTTGATCTCTTCCGTCATCAACCCGTAGAGCTGGGGGCTTACTTTGGCTTTGACCTGCGTCAGGTCGATGGTCAAAGTGGCCGTCTGCTGGCCTATGGCAACGGAGGCCAGCAGCGCCATCGCCGGCAGGATAAACGTTTTCCCAAAACACGTTCGATTCAAGGGCATCTCTCTGATAGAAAGCACGGTGATAGTTATACCCCATAGTCATGGGGCTGATTTTGGGTCTATAAAAGGAAGGCTGTGTCTGCGGTTCGGAGGCGAACACGTATGAAGTTTCTGCCGGTAATGCCGATGGTCTTTGGTCTATTGTGGGGATTTGCAGCGCTCCCGCTGGAAGCGCAAGCCCCGAATTCCGGCGCTGCCAAGGCTCCGCTTTACAACACGGTTAAGCAGAAGCTGCTTGAGGGTAAGCAGGTCTTCAGTTTCACACAGTCGAAGATGGACATCGCCGACTATTGCGAACGGGCGAAACATTACGATTTCACGTGGTTTGAAATGCAGCACAGCACGCTGGAGTTCGCCGACGTAGAGAAAATGATTGCCGCCTGCCCGCACGTGAAGGCGACACCGATGGTGCGGCTGCCGGATGCGCAGGAATGGCATATCCAGCATGCCACCGATATTGGAGCGTTGGGGGTGGTTATCCCAACGGTGGACGATGTGGACCGGGCACGTGAGGCGGCTAAGTGGTCCCGCTATCCACCGGTCGCGCGACGGAGTACGGGCATGGGCCAGGCGCCCAGTATCTGGGGGGTGAACGGAATCAATTATCACCAGACCTTCAATGACAACATGCTGGTCGTGGTCATGATCGAAACTCCGACCGGGGTAGCGAATGCGTACGACATCGCTTCGGTCCCGGGGATCGATGTGGTGATTATCGGAAACAACGATTTGAGCTGGTTTTCCGGCTTTGCGCAGACGGACGAGCGGTATCACCAGTTAGTGGATAAGGTGCGCGCGGATACCTTGCGGGCAGGAAAGATTTTCGGGCAAGCGAACGCGACCTATGCGACTGGGCCGTATAGCAAGGATGCGTTTTTCTTTCAGAATGGCCCGTCGAACGATGGATGGCAGCCTCCTAAGGCGAATGGGAACCAGAGTGCTCCTCCTCCGGGCGAGCGGTGATGGGGGCAAGCGTTGAAAACATTTCCACGAGAGATCGTAAAACCGCAGGTCCCTCCGCTCCGGTCGGGATGACAAGGATAGGGGGGCGGCTCAATATAGAGCGGTTGCCGCTCCAAGGGGACAAAACGCCTCCTCCAGCAACAACGTTCCGTGAAACCGCCACACTCTCCTTGTCATCCCGACCGGAGCGGAGGGACCTGCGGTTTCACGGATCTATCGTGGCGTAGCACGGCCAGAACTTCAGCTTGGCTTAACCTTGGCTGGGCGATACTTCAGTCATGCGGGTACTGGTGGTGGAGGACGAGGTGCGGCTGGCGGAGAATGTGGCGGCCGCGCTGCGCGAAGGGCCTAACTTCGCCGTGGACTGTGCGGAAGACGGCCTCACCGGCCTGCACCTCGCTGAAAACCGTTGCTACGATTTGATCATCCTGGATCTGATGCTGCCGGGAATGGATGGCCCGGCGCTGCTAAGAAACGTCCGCGCACACGGGGATCGCACACCGGTGCTTATCCTCACCGCCAGGAGCGAAGCCAGTTCCATCATCGCGCTGCTCAATGCCGGGGCGGACGATTACCTGACCAAACCCTTCGACCTGGGCGAATTGATCGCCCGGGCCAAGGCCCTCATCCGCCGGGGCAAGGGCGTTGCCGACTCCATCCTCAGCTTGTCTGATTTGCAGGTCAACACGGTGGAGCAGAGCGTCCGCCGGGCCGGCAAACTAGTGGATTTGTCACCGACGGAGTATCGCATTCTCGAATATCTGATTCATCGGCCGCGCGTCATCGTATCCAAACGCGAGTTGCTCGAGCATCTTTACGACTACAACTGGGAACACCACTCCAACGTGATCGAAGCGCACATCTCGAACTTGCGGCGAAAGCTGGAGGCCGCAACCCAACAGCCGAGCATCGAAACGCTTCGCGGGCGAGGATACCGCCTGCTCATGGGCTTTGAGGACGCGCGATGAAGTCCTATTCCATTACTCATCGCTTGATCGTCACCATTCTGCTGGTGGAGTTGCTGGCCGCCCTCTCGATATCGGGAGCAGCGTTGGTTTATGAACGCCATGTGCGCTTTCGATCCTTTGACGTGATGCTGCGCGGGCGCGCCGATTCCTTGCTGGGCGCGGTCCAGGATGCCGAAGACACGCAGGACAACGTAATGCTGGACGGCACCGAAGTGAATCTGCCCGAAGAAGACATCTACCAGGTTCAGGACGCGGGCGGGCGCGTCCTCGGTCATTCGCCGAATTGGACCGGACCCACCAAAGACCTGGCCGGCGCAAAGCTAGGCCGAATGCAGAGAGTTTCCGTGCGCGGCAGGCATTACCGGGTACTCAGGATTGAGGGGCTTAGAATCGTCGACCCAGGGGACAAAGGCGGCGGCATTCCGCGCCGCGTGACTATCTTCTATGGCGCCCCGGTCGACCATGTTTGGGGTGAAATTTGGGAGGCGGTCGGGTTTTACGCGGCCACCAGCTTATCGCTCTTGGCGATTTCAGGATTGTTGATTTTCTGGGTGCTGAATCGGGGCCTGGCTCCGTTGCGCGAGCTTGCAGCCGAGGCCGCCGGCGTCTCCGTCGATTCGTGGAATTTTGTCCCTCCGCCTCGGGCGCGCCTCATTCGAGAACTTGCCCCGCTCACGGTCGCACTCGAAACCGTCCTCACCGGGCTGGAGCATTCATTCCTGCAGCAGCGTCGATTTGTCAGCGATGCGGCGCACGAACTTAAAACCGCGGTTGCTGTGTTGAAATCGTCGCTGCAACTGCTGACCCTGAAGCAAAGAACGGCCATCGAGTATGAGCGCGGTATCGAGCGCAGCCAACTGGACTGTCAACGGATGGAAGAAACCGTAGCCAAAATGCTGACCATGGCGCGGGTGGAGACGAATAGCGTCCCGGTGGCGGTTGCCACTGACCTGACCGAGGTTCTCCGCCAGGTGGCGCAGCAGTTCGAATCCATGACGGAACTAAAACGCCTGCAAATCCTTGTCCTGGCGGAGGGCCCGGCGATGGTCGACATCGAGCCGGAGCAACTGCAATTGTTATGCGGCAACCTGCTTCTGAACGCTCTGCAGCATAGTCCTGCGGGTTCAGCCATACGTGCCCTGGTGGAGCAGAAAGGGGAGCAGGTGGAGCTTGCCATCGAGGATGATGGCGAGGGCATCGCGGCCCAGGATCTGCCCCACGTTTTTGAACGGTTCTACCGCGGCGATCCGTCGCGTAGCCGCAATACCGGAGGTACCGGCCTGGGACTCGCCATCTGCAAAGCCATCGCCTCGCGGTGGCAGGGATCGATCGATATTGCAAGCAAGCTGGGGGTGGGTACCCGGGTGGTCGTCCACTTCCCTGCTTCCACGCTGTATTCAGCTTCATTTAAGGTTGCTGTGCGAAATTGAAGGCGAACGTGATGGGAGATCGATATGACTGCGAAGTGCCTCCGTACTCTGATACCGGCTATGCTGCTTTTTGGATCTGTGGCTGCATGGGCGCAGAAGCCGTACAGCGTCCTGACGCAGTGGAAGATTGGCGGTGAGGGCGGCTGGGACTACCTCACGTCGGATCCCGCGGCACACCGTCTCTATGTAACGCACGGACCACGAGTCGAAGTGTTGGACAGTGACACCGGCAAAGTGGTGGGCAGCATTACCGGGCTTAAGGGTACCCACGGCGTGGCGCTCGACGACACGGGCAAATATGGATATGTCAGCGACGGTGGCGCGAACGCCGTGGTGGTGTTTGACCGGTCGTCCCTGGCCACGGTCGCTTCTATTCCTGCCGGGACCAATCCGGATGGCATTGTGTTCGAGCCTAAAACGAAGACCGTGTGGGCTTTCAATGGCCGCAGCAGTAATGCAACCGTGATTGATACCGCGGACCGCAAGGTGGTGGCTACCATCGCGCTCTCGGGCAAGCCTGAGTTCCCGGTCGCTGACGGCACCGGCGCTGTATTCGCCAATATCGAGACCAAGAACGAGATTGTCCGCTTTGATGCGGCAGCCAGGACCATCACCGCGACCTGGCCACTGGCAAACTGCGATTCTCCTTCGGGGTTGGCCATCGATACCGCCGGCCGCCGCCTGTTTGCGGTTTGTGATGGCGGCAAGATGGCGGTGGTCGATGCGAACAGCGGGAAAATTGTGGCCAACCCCGCGATTGGCGAAGGTCCGGACGCGACGCGCTACGACGCAAAACGCAAGCTGGCTTTCTCCTCCAATGGGGGCGGCACGTTGACCATCATCGACGCCAGCAAACCAACCTACCCCGTGCTGCAGAACCTGGACACGCAAAAAGGAGCGCGCACCATGACCCTTGACTGGGTAACGGGCCGCATCTACCTCGCTACCGCGACGTTTGGGGAACGCCCCGCCCCGACGGCGTCGAATCCACGCCCACGTCCGGCGATTGTCCCGGGCAGCTTCACGATTCTGGTGGTCGGCCAGAAGTGAGTCTGGTTCCCTCGGTCCTGCGTCTTCCAGTCGTCATGCTAAGACTTCTTTTTGTCATGCCCGGGTTTGCCATGATCCTTGCGGCCGGTCTCGCACAGCAGGTGAGTGGGCCGCCGCCAACGACGGTTACGCTGGAACAGGCCATAGCACTGGCCCGCGCCAATGAGCCCAGCTTCGCCGCGGCCGCCGCGAATGCGCGGGTGGCTTCCCTTGACCGCTCGATCGCACGCGCAGCTTTGCTGCCGAACGCAACCTATCACAACCAGGTGCTGTATACGCAGCCCAATGGCGCAACCAACGGGGGGGGCCCGATCGGAAGCCAGGCGTCACCGAAGTTCATCGCTAACAACGCGGTGCGCGAGTATGCCAGCCAGGGTGTCATCAACGAGACGCTGGGACTGCAACAGGTGACCGCGGTTTCACGAGCTTCTGCTGCCGCGGCGGTTGCGACGGCGGAGCTTGAGATCGCCAGGCGGGGGCTGGTGGATACCGTCACCAGCCTCTACTACCAGGCGTTAGCCTCCGACCACAGAGTCGATGTGGCCCGGCGCGCCGCCGGCGAGGCTACGAGTTTCACCACCCTGACGCAACAACGGGAGAGCGCCCGGGAGGCCGCGCACGCCGACGTGGTGAAGGCGCAGCTCCAGCAACAGCAGCGTGATCGGGATCTTGCCGATGCCCTGCTCGCACAACAGAAATCTCACCTCGACCTGGGGGTGCTCTTGTACCCGGACCCGCGGACTGCATATACCCTGGTCCCCGGGCAGGTCGTGCCACTGCCGGCACGCGCGGATGTAGATGCAGCAGCGATGCGGCTCAACCCGGAGTTGCGCCAGGCGCTCGCTTCGCTGCGGGTGAGCAACCTGGACGTGACAGCAGCCCGCGCTGCGTATCTTCCCGATCTCGGGCTCAACTTTACTTACGGTATCGATGCGGTGCAATTCGCAATCAACGGACGGGATGGAGTGAAGAATCTCGGATACTCTGCCGGCGCTACTTTGGACATCCCGGTGTGGGATTGGCTTTCCACACAGCATCGGGTTCGCCAGGCAGAGATACTACGGGACGCGGCCCACACCGCCCTCAGCGCGACCCAGCGCCGCCTGATTGCGCAGCTGGACGAGTTTTATGCAGAAGCCGGCACTGCGCGGGACCAGCTCCAATCCCTCGATCAAAGCGTGCAAACCGCAAACGAAAGCCTGCGGCTCACGCGTTTGCGCTACACCGCGGGAGAGGCAACGGTGCTCGAGGTGGTTGACGCACAGACCTCGTTAACTGCGGCAGAAATTGCACGTGAAGACGGGACCGTTCGCTACCAACTTGCCATGACGAATCTGCAACTGCTGACAGGAGCGATCTAAAGATGAGACTTCTTGTTCTCAAGCAGTGTCCTCGGTTACACACGACGTCAGTTCCCTGGACGGGTGCCCCACGTTCGCCTCAGCGTACGTGGGCCGAAAAGACCGGGCGAAGCCCGACGAACGCTTTTTATTTGAGAGCCCAGATGCGCAATCTGCTAAGAGCAGTCGAAACATTTCATTTTCGGCCCAGGTACGCTCAGGCGAACCTGGGGCACCCGTCCAGTTCCTTGAGTTGCGTTAGGTTTCTTGGCGCCCTATTGCTGTCTGTCGTGGCCCTGCTTCCTACCGCATGCAGCAAGCCCGAGGAAGCAGCCCCGACCGAGGTGTACGTGCAGGCGGCTCATCCGGAGCGGGGCGACATTTCTGAGCAGATCACCGCCGACGCCACACTGGCTCCGCTGGCACAGGCCGCTATTTCTCCCAAGGTCACGGCGCCGGTCAAGAAGTTTTATGTCCAGCGTGGTTCGCAGGTCAGGGCGGGTCAGCTGCTGGCGACCCTGGAGAACAGCGACCTGGAGGCTGCTGCACTCGACAACAAGGGCGCCTACACCGCGGCCCAGGGTTCGTTCGATATTGCCACCGGCGCGACCGTACCCGAAGACACCATGAAGGCGGAGACGGATCTGACCCAGGCGACCGCCAACCTCAACCTGGCGCAAAGCATCGCGGACAGTCGAGCCCAGCTCTTTGCCGAGGGAGCGATCCCGGGCCGCGATCTGGATACGGCCAAAGCAGCCCTGGTGCAGGCTAAGGCCGCCCACGAAATTGCCAAGCAGCACCTGGAAGCAGTGCAGAAGGTGAGCCATAAGGCCGCGCTTGAGAATGCGCAAGGTCAACTCACCTCCGCCAAGGGAAAGTATCTGGGCGCCCAGGCCCAATTGAGCTACACCGAGATTCGCAGCCCGATCTCTGGTGTGGTCACCGATCGTCCACTGTTTGCCGGGGAAACGGCAGCAGCCGGCAATCCTGTGATCACGGTCATGGATACGTCGGCATTGCTGGCCAAGCTGCATATTTCGCAGACGCAGGCACAGCAGCTTTCCATGGGCGCACCAGCCACCATCACTGTTCGCGGGCTGGACGATCCCCTGCCGGCCAAGGTTTCGCTCATCAGCCCCGCATTGGACCCGGGAAGCACCACGGTTGAGGTGTGGCTGCGGGTGGAAAATCCCAAAGGAATGTTGAAGGCCGGCACGCCGGTGCGCACGACCATCACCGGCCGCACGGCTAAGAATGCTCTGCTTATCCCCATTGAAGCGGTACAAACCGGACCCGACGGCGAGAGCAAATTTGTTCTGATCATCAAGCCCAACGGAACGGCCGCAAAAAAATCTTTGACCCTCGGCATCCGCACGAGTGAGTCGGCGCAGATTCTTAGCGGGCTGACCCCGGCCGACACGGTGATCACCAGCGGTGGCTACGGACTCGACGAAGGGACCAGGGTCAAGGTCGGCACCGCTCCCACTGAAGCCGGAGGAGAAAAGGAGTGATGCCCGCCGGCCGCCCCGAAGACGAAAGCTCTTTCTGGCTCGCAGACGCAGCCAAACCCATCTTTTTCTTTCTCGCCCTGCTGACGGCAGCGGGTATCTACATGGCGTTTCAGGTGCCGATCTCGGTCTTTCCCGAAACCAATTTTCCCCGGGTCGTCATCGGCGTGGACAACGGGGTTATGCCGGTAGAACAAATGCAGGTGACGATCACCAAGCCGATCGAGGACGCTGTCAACAGTGTTCCCGGATTGGTTACGGTGCGCAGCAATACCAGCCGGGGATCGGCCGAGGTGAGCCTTTTCTTCGATTGGAATGTGGATATGTTTCGCACCCTGCAATTGACGGATGCTGCCCTCGCCAGGGTGTCACAGTCGCTGCCCCCCACTGCCCACATCACCACCAACCGGCTCACCTTTGCCACGTTTCCCATCCTGGGTTACGCGCTCACCGCCGATGATCGCGGTAAGAATACGGTTCCGCAGACGCGCTTGTGGGAGATAGCGACCTACGATTTGAAACCGCCACTGAACCGCGTCAATGGGGTCAGTACGGTGCTGGTGCAGGGTGGACAGGTGCCCGAATTCCACATTGTCCCCAACCTTTCCCGGCTTCAGGCCGCCGGAGTGACTCTGCTCGACCTGGTCAACGCAGTCCAGGAATCGAACATCATCGATTCTCCCGGACTGTATGAGGCGAACCATCAACTCATCCTCGGACTGATTGGAGCCCAGGCGCACAGCGCGGATGAATTGAGCAATCTGATTGTAAAGACCTCAGCCGGCGGTGTGGCCATTCGGGTCGGTGATGTCGCCACGGTGGAACCATCGACCATGCCGGTCTATACCGCGGTCCGGTCCAACGGCAAACCTGCTGTGCTGCTCAACATCACGCGTCAACCTTCCAGCAACACGGTGACGGTGGTGAACGGGGTCGCCGCGGAGATGGCGCAACTTCAGCCCAACTTGCCGGCCGGGGTTCACATTGAACCCTTTTATGATCAATCCGAGTTGGTGCGCGAGAGCATTCTCAGCGTCCGCGACGCGATCCTCATCGGTTTAGTGCTGGCGTGCATCATCCTCTTCCTGTTTCTCCATGACTGGACTTCTTCGCTGGTCGCAGGCCTTGTCATCCCTGTCACCGTCGCGGTGACCATCCTGTTCCTGCGCATCACCGGCCAAAGCTTCAACCTGATGACCCTGGGTGGCCTGGCTGCCGCCATCGGGCTGGTGATCGACGACGCCATTGTGGTGGTCGAGAACATAGCCGTTCACCGGGAAGCGGGCGAGTCGCGGGTTGGGTCGGTGCGCAAGGCCATCCATGAGATCAGCCGGCCGCTGGTGTTTTCCACCATTACACCGGTCATTGTTTTTCTTCCCCTGGTATCCGTAACCCAGGTCACCGGCGCCTTTTTCCGCGCGCTCGCTGTAACCATGACGGTTGCATTGCTGACTTCCCTGCTGCTCGCGCTTACGTTCACACCCGCGCTGTCGCTCCGGCTGGAAAAGAAGGTTCACCCGGAGTCTGCGCCGCCCGAGGAAGAGAGGAAGGGCGGGTTTCTAGCCGGCATCCGGGAAAAGGGTGGAAGCGTTTTTCGCCGCATCCTGCGCTACCACGAGCGCGTACTGGAATGGTCATTTCGGCGCCCCCTGGCCCTGGTAGCGGTCTGCGCCGTCCTCATCCTCGCCGGCTATTTCAGCTACCGCGGCCTGGGCTCCGACCTGCTGCCGGAGATGGACGAGGGAGCTTTCATCCTCGACTACTTCACACCCGCTGGTACTTCTTTAACGGAAACCAACCGCATCCTCGAACACGTCGATCAGATCCTGCATCGCATACCGGAGGTCTCGATCACTTCACGCCGCACCGGACTGCAAATGGGTCTGGCTGCCGTGACGGAAGCGAATTCCGGTGACTTTACCGTACGTCTGAAAGCAGACCGCTCCCGCTCGATCGACGAGGTGATTGCCGATGCTCGGGAACAGATCCATGCAGCCGAGCCATCGCTCGATATGGAATTCACCCAGATACTGCAGGATATGATCGGCGACCTCTCTAACTCGCCGGAGCCCATTCAAATCAAGCTGTTCTCGAACGACCAGAATCTTCTGCTCACCCTCGGCCCGCGGGTTCAGCAAGCTATCGCCAAGATTCCCGGCGTGGTGGATACGCAGAATGGAGTCGACAATACGATCAGCGGCCCCGCGACCAGCTTCCAGATCGATCCTGTGGTCGCCGGGCGGCTCGGCTTTACTCCCACCGAGGTCGCGGAGGATGCCACTTCCATCCTCGACGGCTTGCCAACCAATAATCCGCTGATTTCCGGAGGCAGGCCTTACACCATCCGTGTGCGCCTGCCCGATGCCAACCGCGCTTCTCTCGACGCAATTCAAAATACTGTGTTCAACAGCAGCACGGGCCACACCTCTACGCTGAGCGCGATGGCTACGGTAACGCAGTTGCCTCCACAGAACGAAATCCGGCGCGAAAATCTGCAGCAGGTGGTGCTGGTAAGCGGGCGCCTGGAAGGCTCCGACCTGGGCGGAGCCATGGCCCAGGTTCAGGCTGCCGTGAGCCGCCTTCAGCTTCCCTCTTCGGTGCGGGTGGAATATGGCGGCACGTATCAGGAGCAGCAACGATCGTTTGCCGATCTGGCTCGCGTGCTGGTGCTGGCGCTCGCGCTGGTCTTCGGTGTGCTGCTTGCCGAGTTCCGCAACTTTGCGGCTCCAATTTCAATTCTGACGAGTTCTGTACTCTCGCTCGCAGGTGTTGTCTTTGCTTTGCTGATCACGGGCACAAACTTCAATGTAGCCAGCTTTATGGGGCTCATCATGGTGATTGGCATTGTCGCGAAGAATGGCATTTTGCTACTCGACGCGGATGAACAACTAAGAGCCGGCGGCATGGAGCCACGCGCAGCGATGCTCCATGCTGCTGAGCGGCGCAGGCGGCCTATTCTGATGACCGCCATCGCCACCGTATGCGGGATGTTTCCCCTGGCGTTAGCGTTGGGTGCGGGCTCGCAGATGCTGCAACCGCTGGCGATCGCGGTGATCGGCGGTCTGTCGATTTCGATCGTGCTCAGCCTGGTGGTCACTCCGGTGGTCTACTATCACTTGACTCGCAGGCGCGATGCTTCTGTTCTTTCCTCGGCGCTTCGTTCCTAATGACAAGAGTATCGGGTGCGGGCATGCTTGCCCACTCAAGCCAAAAGAAGGCTTGAATGGGGCACCCGAAGCCTTGGTGGTGTAGCGAGCGTACAAGGATCCCTCCCTTGCACCAATGCTTTGGGTGCCCCATTCAAGCCTTCTTTTGGCTTGAGTGGGCAAGCATGCCCGCACCCAAATAAAACCCCTCCTTCGTATTTTTGGCGAAGGAGGGGTTTTTCGCGCCGTACCGCAGCGCAACATCGTCAGCCCAGCATTGGTCTAGAAGATGATCTTGAGAGCCAGCTGAGTATTAAACGGTTCACCCGCTCCGATTCCCGGCGCGCCGTTAAAGCTGCCGATGGTCGTCGAGAGATTCAGTGCATTGTCGTAGGTGTAGTTAGGGTTGAACCCTCCGTTGCCGTTAGAAATAGGCGAAGCAAAATTCGTACGGTTCAGCAGGTTAAACATTTCTACCCGGAACTGGGTTGTAACCCGTTCCCCGATGAGCGGAGTGTTCTTGAAGATCGAGAGATCTACGTCCCCGTAGCCCGGACCGATATAGGCGTTGCGTCCGGTATCCCCAAATGTACCCGCGGCAGCATCAGCAAAAGCCGCAGGGTTTAGCCAGTTGGCATTGATTTTGGATTGCTTAAAGCCGGCGTACGGGCTCACTCCGGGCACGGCATCCGCCCTCTGTACGTTGTCACTCGTACCGGAAGTATCTGCCGAGCTGAAGACCGAGAAAGGATTACCGCTGTGGAAGGTGAGTAAGCTATTCAGCTGCCACCCCTTGCTCAGCAAATGCCATTTTTCAGTCCCGGGAACATTGTAAGAGAAGAGACCAACGAAAGTATGACGTGCGTCAAAGTCGCTGGATCCGTAATCGCCACGAAAGTCGTTGCTGTCCTGGGGGAGTGCGCCGCGATACGAGGTGACCTCGTCAAAGGCATGCGACCAGGTGTAAGCCACCTGCGACGTGAACCCGTGTATATCGGACACCCGCAACGTAGCCTGCAGCGAGTTGTAGTTTGAATTGCCGATGCTTTGGATTTCGTTGATAAAGGTGAAGCCCGGGAAGGCGCTGTAAAAAGGACGGGTCGCGTTCTGCGCGGCTGAGTCGCTATAAACTCCCGGCTGCGCCTGGTTGATGTCACGAATGGAGAGCAGGTGCCGCCCCGCCGATCCAACGTATCCCAATTGCCCCACGACTTTGTTGGACAAGCTTCGTTCCAGCTGCATATTGAAATTGAGGTTGTGGGACGGAACGAAGTTCTTGGCAATGGAAAAGATACTGTCAGACCCCGCGCCCGGAGGAAATACGTTGACTCCGTTCACAATGCTGTAACCACCCGCGGTTGCAGTCGTCACCTCATCGCCCGCCGGGCCGCCAGGATTGCCTTCTACCCCGTTCGGAGCGCCGTTACCGGGGCGGTTATCGAGGAACGGATTCAGGTTTGGAGTGTCATAGTACAGCCCGACGCCGGCACGAAGCACAGTCTGGGGTGACAGCTGATAAGAAAATCCCAGGCGAGGACCAAAATTGGTGTAGACCGGGTCATATAGGTTAGAGATCTGATTTCCCTGGAAGACCACGCCACCAAGGGTGGGGCGGAACACGGAAAGGTTCTTATACGAGTTATGCAGCGGGCCTTCATAGTCCCAGCGCGTACCATAATTGAGGTTGAACTTGGGCGTAAGTTGCCAGGAATCCTGCGCGAAAAATGAATAAGTGTTTACGAAGACCTGGCGTTCGGGATTGCCCAAGGCAATGCTGGAACTGGCAACGTTGCCGGCGAGAAAATCAGACAACGCATCGATGCGCGAGTTTCCGGAGGTCCAGCCTGCGGAGGAACCGGGCACTGGCCCCTGGGAGCCGTCAAAGGTAAAGCTGCCGAGCGCGTGGCGGTGATAAAACTCGTCCAACTGAGCCTGGCGGAATTCTCCACCAAATTTGAATTGATGCCGTCCTACCGTCCACGAAAGATCGTCTGTCAGATGCCCGGTAATGTCGTTGCGGCCCTCGGGCGGTGTCTCGCCGATCGGGTCGAAACCTGTGATCTTGATATTCGGAGCGCCGGGAAGCGTTGATCCGGTTACCAGGCCGAGAGAAGCCGCATCGAAGTTGGTTTCGAAGTCGTTGAAGACCTGGTTGAAGTAGTTGACACCCAGCAGTAATTGGTTGGCGATAGAGTTTGAGATTACGCGATTGTAAACAATGGCGTAGTTCTGCACGTGGATCGGCGCCACCTCATAGTAGTAGTAGAGCGACGAACCGACTGGAGCCACCTGGTTGCCCTGACCGGCGAACCAATGCGCAGATAAGGTATTGCGTTCGTTGAAGGCGTAATCGACCTTTGCCAGTCCGTTGTAGCTGTATCCGTATTCGGGGGCCGTGCTGGTGTAGTTGTCTACGGTAGGCGCTCCACCCACATCCCCTGGTATGCTTCCCGTTGCTGTCGACGGCCAGAGTTTAGCCAGCAGGTTTACGGCCACCGGGTTTACCGGAACGTTGAATGCCGCCAGTTGCGCCTTGGCCGCGTTCTGCCATGCCTGGGATGGCTGCGTAGATTGATCGGGAACGCCGATCGTAAAGCGCTGATGTTCGTAGGTCACGAACCAGAACAGCTTGTCCTTGATGATCGGTCCGCCGGCGGAGAATCCATAGTTATAGTTTCTGACTTCCTGCTTGACGGGCGCGGTAAACGGGTTGGTGGCGCCAAAGAATTCGTTGCGGTTGTAGTAGTAGGCGCTTCCGTGAATCGCATTGGTACCAGACTTCAGTGACAAATTGACACTGCCACCGGGATTACGCCCGGACTCCGGAGCCGCCTGGGTTTGGGCGGAAAACTGATCGACTGCGTCGATGGGCAGAATGATGCCGGCAATGCCTGAGACACCGCCCTGGTTGACGGCCGGAATATTGTGCCAAAGATCGTTGTTATCGATGCCGTCGATCTGCCAATTCATCTGGTTGGCGCGCGTACCATTCAGCGAGCCATAACCGCCGGCGCCGGAGTTTGAAAAGCCGGGAGCGAGAATGATGAGCTGGGTAAAATCACGGCCGTTCAACGGCGTATCCTGCAGCGTCTTGCCGCCTACACCGGCCGTTTGCGTTGTCGACGTGGTGTCGAGGGCCAGCGCGTTGGCCATGACCTCCACCACTTCTCCAGTGGACGCGACATTCAACTTGACCGGCAGGGTGTAGATCGTTCCCGCCGTTACCGGAATCGAGTCCACTTTTTCGGGCCTGAACCCCGAAGCGGTCACGCTGATGGTGTACTTGCCGAGAGGCAATTCCTGGAACAGGAATTCGCCGCCGCTCGAACTCACCGCGTTGTACGACACAGAGGTGGCGTTGTTCACCAGGCTAACGACGGCTCCGGCTACGACGGCGCCCGACTGGTCGGTGATCGTGCCATTGATGCCACCGCGAAATGTTTGTGAATAGAGAGACGCTCCGCTCAGCAGGAGCAGGAGACACACCAGGACTTTAGATACACGAAGGCTCTCGTAGGTACGTGGCTGCATAATGACCTCCAAAAAGGTACGTAGCCGTCTGCGCGATGATTCGCGCAGGCGGAGGAACATGACACTGCCTCCCCCACTCATCAAACTCAAGGGGCAGCGCGTCTTCAATGTTTTCGGGGTCTTCGACTGGGAAGCCAACCCGGGGTATCTAGTCGCCTTCTACGCGGAAGGGACAAATCAAGGAAGCGTATCGACCTAGTGCGACCTTATTACCGGGGCCTAATCTGCTGACAACCAGAGGGTTCGTTATTATGACCATACCCCGGCCGGAAATTCAAGTACTTTTAAAGTGCGAAGGCGCGCAAGGGAAATCGGCCACGCCGATCTGGGAAATTATCGGGTCGCTCGGACTTGGCTCCCCCTGCGTACAGGCGACGAGCCCGGGAGGGATAAGAGCTACTCAGCCGCTGGTCTACGGTCAATCCAGATGCTGTTGATTGGGTAGCCGCTCGTGCAATTGATCCAACAAATGCTTTGTATACACACCCGATGCCACGAAAGTTGCTCCGTCGCGGACCTGTCCAAATAGATTCGAAAGATGTTTCTGTTCTGCAACCACTGTTTCTCCAGCAATCGCCTTTTCCTTGCAATCACCCTCTCCTTTTTTGTCATGCCGAGCGAGGCCGAGAGATCTGCAGTGCGCCATTCGTGTGCCCTGCCTCTACACGCCCTAACCTGCGCCAGTCGTCGCCGAATCCGCATGGAAACACCAACCTCCCCTCTCTCATTCTGTGTTCCAGGGAAGATCCGCAGAACTGCAGATCCCTCGGATTCGCTCAGGATGACAAAAAAGGAGAGGGTGATTGCAAAGAAACAACGAAGGTGTACGGGCGCCGCAGCGCCAGCCTGACAATCCACATCCTGTTTTTTCCTGATTACGCCGAGACTAGGCGTGATGCAGGAATTCAAGATGCGTGAAGCAGGTGCTTGTCATGCCGTGAAAAACGCGTAGCTCACGGCTCTCACCGCCTGCTGAGTAACGAGTGACGTTGGATAGAGAGATGCCGCTACCGGCAGCCCGTGCCCTTGGAACACAGAGCCTAGATCGGTGTCACCACCGCTTCTTGTTTCGGGATCTTATTCAGGAAGTCCTCACCGGTCTTGATGTGCTCGTCCACCAGCCGGGCAGGCGTATGCGCCAGCCACTCTGCCGCGGAAATATCCTGGTAGGTTCCGATGGGGAAAACTTCAAGAAACACCAGGTCCTCGGTTCCCGTATTTTCGACATAGTGGGGGCGCGACATCCTGATGTAGCCCACATCGCCCGCCTGGAAGTCGAAGGTACGCGCCTTTCCACCCGCCTGGAAAACCGTCATGCGTCCTTTGCCGCTCACATAGTACTGCCACTCATCTGAGAGCGGATGCCAGTGGAGCTCCCGCATCCCCCCCGGCTTGACGCGGACAATGGCTGCGGCAATATCGGTCGCCGGGAAATTCTTCTTTTCCACGATGCGCACTTCACCGCCTGCCCGCACCTTGGTCGGCGGCATGGTGCTCGCTCTAAAAATATAGTCGCCGTCGATCGAGCCCGTACCTTCCGCCGCTGCCTTTTGCTCCTCGGCCAGCGGTCGAGGCATCTCCGCCGCGAAAATAAACAGTTCTCTCTTGGGTATGTTGTCAAAGGTCGACTGGGGTGCGTTGAAGTTCTTCGCCAGAACCTCTTTCGGCGTGTGCTTGAACCAGTCCGTCAATAAAAAGGTTTCGAACTCGTTGAAATCTCCATCGTTGAAAACCAGTAGAAACTTGGCTCCGTCCGGGCCGAGCCCCTGGATGGAGTGGGGAATCCCGCCAGGAAACAGCCAAAGGTCCCCGGCCGTCACGTCGTTGACAAAGCTGCGGCCCTGCGCGTCCACCGCGGTGATCCGTGCGTTGCCATAAGTCATGAAGGCCCACTCCGCGCTGGTGTGCCAATGCAACTCGCGAACCCCACCCGTGACCAACCGCATCTCCACCCCGGCCAGCGTCTTTGAGATGGGCAATTCCCTCGCGGTCACCTGGCGTGTCCAGCCGCCATTCTCGATACGCTTGTGCGCCAGAGAGAAGGAATACTTAAACGGCTCAACCGTCCCATTGTCAGTTTCCGGAGACCAGACCGAACTCGGATTCTCCGCGTCGAGAGCAGTATTGTTCTCTCCCGGCTGTTCCTCGTTCGGTTGGTTGTGATCGGCCGATCGCACCGGTTTTTCCTGCTGAGCGTTTACCAGCGGCACTATCGCCGCTCCAGCCAGGGCCGCTCCACTCACACCTAAAAACCTGCGCCGCGTCGGCGCCTGCGACGATTCCTTCGACATCTCAGCGTTCTCCCTTTTCCCATCCCAATCTTACGTCGAGCGGCTCCCTGCTCCGGTCGATTACCAGTGAAACAGCGTTCCGTCTTCCTTGCGGTTCACCGGCAGATAGGCCCGCTGATAGGGAAAGCCCGCGGCGACCTCTTCATTGATATCAACCCCAAGGCCAGCTACATCCCCCGGATACATAAAGCCTTCCTTGAAGGAATAGGCGTGGGGAAACGTCTCCTCCGTTTGCGCGTTGTGCAACATATGCTCCTGGACGCCGAAATTATTGATGGCGATACCCAGGTGCAGCGCCGCCGCCATGCACACCGGCGACATGTCGCTCGCTCCATGACACCCTGTTTGGACGTGGTAAAGCGCCGCAAAGTCAGCAGCCTTCTTCATCGCGGTAAGGCCGCCGCCGTGCACCACGCTCATGCGCAGGTAATCAATCAGCTGCTCGCGTATCAGTTGCTCCGCGTCCCAAATGGTATTGAACACCTCACCCACCGCCAGCGGGGTCGTCGTATGTTTGCGAATCAGCCGAAAACCGTCCTGCAATTCCGCCGCGACGGGATCTTCCAGCCAGAACAAATGATAAGGTTCGAGTTCCTTGCCCAAACGAGCCGCTTCGATCGGCGTCAGCCGATGATGCACATCGTGCAGCAGGTGCAGATCATCGCCAAGCGTATTCCGCAGCGCCTCAAAAAGCTTGGGAACATGCCTCAAATATTTTTCCGTGGACCACAAGCTCTCAGAAGGCAGACCGCGTTCCGCGGGCTCATAGTATTGCTGGTCTTTTGAAACACCGTAGGTCGATTTCAGCCCGGGAACCCCGCTCTGGGCACGGATGGCCAGGTATCCCAGGGCCCGGTACTTCTCCACCTCGTCGATGGTTTCGGGAATATCCCGACCGGTGGCATGTGCGTAGACCATGGCCCCGGTACGGCTCTTACCTCCCAGCAGGTTGTAAACGGGCACGCCCAGCGCCTTGCCTTTGATATCCCATAGCGCCATATCTATCGCCGCAATCGCGGTCATGGTCACTGGTCCGCGCCGCCAGTAAGCGCCCCGATAAAAGTAGTGCCAGATGTCTTCGGTCTGGAAAGGATCGCGCCCAACCAGGCAGGGCACCAGGTGATCCTCAAGATAGCTAGCCACCGCCAGTTCGCGGCCGTTCAGGGTCGCATCCCCGAGACCGTAAATACCCTGGTCGGTTTCCACCTTTAACGTCACGAAGTTACGGCCCGGACTGCAAACGATTACCTTAGCGCCCAGTATCTTCATTGGTTCACTCCGCTCGCGAGGAAACCACCATCGATCACCAGGATTTCTCCGGTCACAAAGGAAGCCGCATCGGAAACCAGGTAGATAGCGCCCCCGGCCAGCTCATCCATCTCGCCAAAGCGCCTCATGGGCGTGCGCATCTTCAATTCGCGTCCGCGTTCGGTATGCAAAATCAGCTCCGCATTCAGCGCGGTGGGAAAGACCCCGGGTGCGATGGCATTCACGCAGATATTGTAGGGAGCCAGTTCAATTGCCAACGACTTGGTCAGGGCGCTCACGCCCGCCTTGCTGACTCCGTAAGCGGCAACCTGGTTGAAGGCGACAAATGTAGAGAGCGAGGCGATATTCAGGATCTTGCCAAAGCCCTGGCCCAACATCGTCTTCCCAAAAATCTGGCAGGAGCGCCAGGTGCCGTTCAGATTTACATCCAGAATGCTGGTCCATTCCTCTTCAGAGCACTCGAGCGTCGGGGTTTTGTGGGTGATCCCGGCAGCATTGACCAGGATGTCGACCTTACCAAAGTTTTTGAGGACCTTGGACTGCAGCTCTTCGATGGAGGACCGGTTGCGCACATCCACCGTCGCACGCAGGGAGCGGCGCCCCAAACCTTCAATTTCCGCAGCCACCCGATCGGTCTCTTCCTGGCGGCGGGAGACGGCCACGACATCCGCTCCTGCCTCCGCAATTGCCAGGGCTATCGCCTTCCCCAGACCCGATGTACCGCCAATCACCACCGCGCACTTACCGCTGAGATCAAACCGGCCGGAACCCAATGTTTACTCCAGGATGCGAACAAATTAGGATGATCCCGCAGCTTATCACGACGAGGTCGTCCCAGGGAGCGGAACAAGTGCAGGATGAAAGCGTAGATCGGCGTTCTTTTCTTAAAGTTATGGGTGCGGTGGGCATGTCATCCGCCACCCTCCTACCCGAGGCCGCGTTCGGCTTGCATCCCGCCAGCGCTTCCATTCTGGAGCAGACTGCGGGCCCCGGCCCTGACGCCGGCGAAAAGCCAAAATACTCCATCAAGTTTGGCGTGATCGGCCTGGACCACTATCACATTATGGGAATGACCGCGGCGGTCATCCGCGGCGGTGGCGAGTTGGTCTCCTTTTACTCCAACCTGCCGAAAGCGATTGCCGATTTCCAAAAGCTGCATCCCAATGCGAAGCTGGCCAGGAGCGAGGATGAAATCCTCGACGACCCGTCGCTCAAGCTGATCGCCGGCGCGCCGATTCCCCGCTTGCGCGCGCCCCTGGGCATTCGCGCCATGAAGCGGGGCAAAGACTTTCTGAGCGACAAACCGGGCATAACTACGCTCGAGCAATTGGCTGAAGTCCGCAAAGTCTCGGCGGAAACCGGCAAGATGTTCGCCATCATGTACTCCGAGCGGCTGGAAGTTCGCGCCGCCGTACAAGCTGGCTACCTGATCAAGGCCGGCGCCATCGGCAAAGTAGTGCAGACGGTGAATATCGCGCCCCACAAGGTAAATGACATCTCGCGCCCCGACTGGTTTTGGGATCCCGCTGACTACGGTGGAATTCTCTGCGATATCGGTTCCCACCAGGCAGACCAGTTCGTCTATTACACGGGATCGACCACGGCCGAGGTAACCGGATCTCAGGTTGCCAATGTGAACCACCCGAACCACCCCAAGTTTCAGGATTTTGGGGACATGATGGTCCACGGCAACGGCGGGGCCGGTTATGTGCGGGTGGACTGGTTTACGCCCAATGGGCTGAGCGTCTGGGGCGATGGCCGCCTCTTCATCCTCGGCACCGACGGTTACATCGAGCTGCGGAAATACATCGATATTGCCGGCAAGCCGGGGGGGAATCATCTATTTATGGTCGACCAGAAGCAGGTTACGTTCATGGATTGCAGCAAAGTCGAGCTGCCCTTTGGGCCGCAGTTTGTTTCCGACATCGTGAATCGCACCCATACCGGCCAGAACCAGGAGCAGGCGCTGCTGGCCGCAGAGCTGGTGCTCAAAGCACAACGAGACGCCAAGGTGTTAACCTTCACCACCTAGAACCGCCGGCGAGGAGGAACGATGCAAACGCGTAGGGACTTCCTGAAGCTTTCAGCGGGGGCAGCTGCCGCAATCGGCTTCCCCACCATTGTGCCGGCGAGCGTCTTCGGACCGACCGCGCCGAGCAACCGCATCAACGTCGGAGCGATCGGAGTCGGGCGCATCTCCCGCGGCCACGATCTGCCGGGCATCTGGCAGTTCGACCAGGCGCGCATCATGGCAGTCTGCGACCTCGATGCCAAACGCGTGGAAGCGGGCAAGGCGCTGATCAATGGCTACTACTCGAAAAAGACGGGCCAACCGTACGACGGCGTGACCGGATACCATAACTATCACGAATTGCTGGCCAACAAAGACATCGATGCAGTGGTGATCAGCACCCCTGACCATCAGCATGCGATCCTCGCCGTGGACGCAGTGCACGCCGGCAAGGACGTCTACCTGCAGAAGCCGGCCTCGTTAACCATTGCCGAGGGGAGAGCCATGAGCAACGCGGTCATGGCCTCAGGACGGATTCTTCAGGTCGGCTCGCAACAGAGATCGTGGAAGCAGTTCCACCGCGCCTGTGAGCTGGTGCGCAATGGCCGTATCGGCGAGATCAAGCACGTGGAAATTGGGCTGCCCGGCGACCCCAGCGGTCCCGACGCCGCGCCCATGCCCATCCCTCCCAACCTTAATTACGACGCCTGGCTGGGCTCGACGCCCGAAGTCTATTACACCGAGATCCGCGTCCATCCCCAGGATGGATTCAGCCGTCCCGGCTGGTTGCGCTGCGAGCAGTTCGGCGCCGGCATGATCACCGGCTGGGGAGCCCACCACGTGGACACCGCCCATTGGGGCATGAACACCGAGTACACCGGGCCGGTCGAAGTGTGGGGTACGGCTGAGTTCCCTACCCACGGCTTGTGGAATGTGCACGGTAAATTTCTGACCCACGCCGATTTATGCCAACGGCGTGACCATGGACATCAGCGGCGATTTCCCCAATGGCATCAAGTTTTATGGGACCGAGGGCTGGATCTTTGTCACCCGCGACGAGATGGTCACACCCACGGACCCCGGCGGAAAGGCAGCCGTAGCTCCACAGCCGCTGGTGGCCAGTAATCCCAAGATCCTGGATAGCGTTATCGGTCCCGGCGAAGTCCATCTCTACGAGAGTGCCGACCAGCATGGCAACTGGCTGGACTGCATCAAGAGCAGAAAAGCTCCCATCGCGCCCGCCGAAATAGGCCACCGGGCGTGTTCTACTTGTTTGATCCATCACATCGCCATGAAGACCAAACGCAAGCTCTTTTGGGACCCGGTGAAAGAGCACTTCAAAAACGACGACGATGCCAACTGCAGGCTATCCCGTCCTCAACGTGCTCCGTACATGATGGACGTGTAATACCCACTTCATGAGTTCAACCGCCAATCGATCGAATCTGCGTTGGGTGGTATGCGGCCTGCTGTTTCTGGCCACGACCATCAACTATATGGATCGGACTGCATTGGGCCTGGTGGAACCCATGTTGAAACACCTCCTGGGCGGCGACCAGGACATCGCGCTCTATAACCGCCGCTACAGCGACATCGTGAATTGTTTCATCTTTGCCTACGGTGTGGGTTTCCTGCTGGCAGGGCGGGTGGTCGATCGCGTCGGCGTCAAAAAGGGATATGCCTTAGCCATTGGGACGTGGGCACTGGCTTCGCTCAGCCATGTGTTAGCGCGGAGCCCGTTTGGTTTCGGCATGGCTCGTTTTGCCCTGGGGATTGGAGAGTCCGGCAACTTTCCTTCGGCCCTCAAAGCGACCGCTGATTGGTTTCCCGCCGAGGAGCGGGCGCTGGCCACCGGCATCTTCAATTCAGGAACCAGCGCCGGCGCTTTGATCGCTCCTTTGCTGATTCCCTTTGTCGCTGTTCGCTATGGCTGGCAGGCCGCGTTCTACACCACCGGCACCCTGGGACTGGTCTGGTTAGTCGGTTGGCTGTTCTTCCCTTACGACCGGCTGCAACCGAAGTACGGCAATCCTGCGCCTGCCGTTTCGCTGACAGTTAAAACCGGCGACCTACAAGGAGCGTGCTCTTTAGCCCGGGCACCTGGCGTTTTGCCTTATCCAAGGGAACCACGGATGCGATCTGGTGGTTTTACCTCTTCTGGCTGCCCAAGTACTTCAATGAGCGCTTTCACGTGGACATGCGGCACCTCGGGCCACCGCTCATCATTGTGTACATCGGCGCCACCATCGGCAGTATTGCCGGCGGCTGGTTGGCAGGCTTCTACATTCGTCGAGGGCACTCGGTCCGGATGGGCAGAAGGTTCGCCATGCTGATCTGCGCGATTTGCGCTGTGCCGGTGGTGCTGGTTCCCTTTGTTCATCCTCTCTGGCAGGCAATCGCATTGTTGTGTCTCGCGACCGCGGCCCACCAGGGATGGTCCTCAAATCTGCTATCGACTCCCTCCGACATGTTTCCTTCCAGTTCCGTCGGAACCGTGGTCGGGATAGGAGGAGCCGTTGGGTCGGTCGGGAAGCGTGATCTTCACCTTCCTGGTAGGGCTGCTATGGACGAACTACGCGCTGCTCATTTTCCTCGCCTCCGGCTGCGCCTACCTGCTGACGCTATTTGCCTTTCAATGGAAAGCGCCCGCGGTTGTGGCGGCCGAACACATCTCGGCGGACTAAAGTTACCGCTGCTCTCACGCGCATTCCCAGGAAGGGTCCGCAGAACTGCAGATCCTTCTTGGAAAGTCCTAACTCGGTACTGCAACCTCAAGCCCGCCGCGTTCCACTGACAAATACCCGGTATAAAGCGTCGCGATCGTATCCCGCGCCAGTTCAATGCCCGACAGCGGTTCTCGTCCCTGATAAATACTCTCCATAAAATCCTGAAACTCCTGCGGATACCCGTGCTGCCAACCTTCATCCGGAGCCGGAAAGCTCCACCCCTGCTTGGTGTTGGTCTTCTCCACCACGTAAACGTCCTGCAATATGTCCTCCCTGGGATTGAAAGTCTCCAGCGCATTGATCGGATTCATATTGCATCGCGTGCGGTGATTGTTACAAAACACTTCCATCCAGTTGTAGACCCCACCCATCACCAGCTCCGAGGAGAAGATATCCGCGATCGTCCCATCGGAAAAGGTGATGTGAATCTGCGCATAATCCTCGATATCGTCATACCCCGTCCGCAGAAAGCCTTCATCGCGATAATTCGGCAAGCGCGTGATCTCATGCGTGCGGGCGCTGACCGTGGACGGGCGAATGGGCACACCATCGCGCGCTTCTCCTTCGACCCGCTTCAGGTAAAGCGCGGCGCTTACCGGATGGCATCCCTTCCCCACCATCGAACCGCCACCGGAAAATTTCCAGACTCCGTAATAGGGAGAGTGGGATCCCCCATGAGACTGCTCCCCCAGAATCCGGAGTATCTGCGCGCCGCTCTTCTGCGACGATCTCCCGTTCCTTCTGAATCGCCGGAGCATAGACCCAGTTCTCCGCATAGCAAACCAGTTTGCCGCTGGCTTTGGCCGCAGTCGAGAATGCGCGCACAACTGGCTGTGGCTTCGGCCAGCATCGGGTCTTGGGGGAAGAGCCAGCGCCGTAAAATCCGGTGAGCGGCTTTTCAATGATGACGTGCTTACCCAGGCCGAGCGCCTGGATGGCAAGTTCTTCGTGGGAGGAAGGCGGCGTGCATAGATCCACCACGTCCACCGCTTCGCAAAGCTCGGCAAAGGTCTCGAACGCGCGCGAACCGGTTTCGCGGGCAAAAGCATCGCGCGCTTCCGGCGTCTTAGAGGTTACGCCCACAATCTCCACGGGCACCCCATAAACGCGACGAATACCCTCCCAATGAAACCTCGCAGCAAACCGTGCGCCGACAAATCCTACCCGAACCGGCTTTTCCATAATGATTCCTTGTCAGTTGGATATTCGATGATTCTATTTAGTGGGAATGCCTGGGAACCACCTTGCGCAGATCGTGATACTTCACGGCAAATTCCAGGCAGGCGCCGGTTTCCAGTTGGCCAACATTCGACCGGTAAAACTCCTGCCATGGCGACTGATTAACAATCTCCGCAGGCTTAAGAGCCGCGCGCCGAGCCGCTATCTCCTCATCAGACAGCAATACGTCCACCCGGCGCTGTTTCAAATCGACTTTGATCTGATCGCCCGTCCTGAGAATCGCGAGATTCCCCCCGACTGCCGACTCCGGCGAAATATTCAAAATCGATGGGCTATCAGAAGTGCCGCTTTGCCGGCCATCTCCCATGCACGGGAGCATCCGAATTCCCTGCCGGATGAGCCGCCCCGGTGGCGTCATATTCACCACCTCCGCCGAGCCGGGATACCCCACTGGCCCCGATCCGCGAACCACCAGGATGGAGTGCTCATCGACCTCCAGCGATGGATCCTCAATGCGCTTGCGATAATCTTCCGGTCCGTCGAAGACCACCGCCCGGGCCACAAAGCAATCTTCATTGCCCGGATCGGATAGGTACCGGCGGCGGAACTCATCGCTAATGACCGACGTCTTGACCAGCGCGGAGGTAAACAGATTGCCCGAAACAACTACGATGCCGGCGTTCTGCTTCAAGGGATTGTCGTAGGTCCGGATCACATTGGTATCCAGACTGCGAGCATCCTTGTAGTTCTCGCCCGCGGTTCGGCCGGTCACGGTGAATGCGCCGGTACGGATCTTGCCCGCCTGCATCAGCTCGCCGAAGATCGCGCCTACTCCGCCAGCGCGATGGTACGCCTCGCCGAGAAACGCTCCGGCCGGTTGCACATTGGCCAGCAGATGAATCTGGTGGCCAACGCGCTCCCAATCGCGAATGGTCAGGTCCACGCCGATGTGGCGGGCGATCGCGATAATGTGCGGTGGACAATTCGTAGAGCCGCCAATCGCAGAATTCACGACGATCGCATTCTCGAAGGCTTCCCGGGTGAGTACCTTGCTAGGAGTGAGGTCTTCGTTCACCATCTCCACGATTCTGCGCCCGGTAAAATAGGCCATCCTACCCCGCTCCGCATAGGGTGCGGGAATGGTGGCACAACCCGGCAATGACATCCCCAAAGCCTCGGCGAGGGAATTCATCGACAGCGCTGTTCCCATGGAGTTACAGTGGCCCGCGCTCGGTATCCCGGTCGAGCACCTGGTCCACCAACTGCTCGCCGGTAATCTCGCCCTCGGCCAATCGGCGGCGCGCTTCCCAGAGCACCAGCCCAGTGCCGGCCAGCTTGCCATTCACATAGCCGTCGAGCATCGGACCGCCGGACAAAACAATGGCCGGAAGATTCACCGTGGCCGCAGCCATCAGGGCCGCGGGAGTGGTCTTGTCGCAGCCCGTGGTGAGCACCACGCCATCGAAGAAGTATCCCGCGAGAATCTCGACCAACCCAAGATAAGCCAGGTTGCGGTCGAGCGCGGCGGTGGGCCGCTTGCCCGTTTCCTGGATCGGGTGCGTCGGAAATTCAAACGGAATTCCGCCGGCATCCCGTATGCCCGCCTTCACGCGCTCTGCCAGCGCTACGTGGATCCTGTTGCACGGAACCAGGTCGCTGCCGCTCTGCGCGATGCCAATGATCGGCCTTCCCGATTGCAACTCTCCGCGGGTGATTCCGTAATTGCTGTAGCGCTCCAGGTAAACGGCAGCTTCACCTGGTTCGTCCTTGTCAAAGAACCAGATGCGGCTGCGTAGTTTTTTTCCGTCGTCCATTTAGTAGCCCAATTTCTTGTCGACCACATTCTCCAGCGGCTCTCCGTCGGAAAAACGGCGATATTGGTCCCGGAAAAACTGCATCGCCTGGTTGAGCCAATCCTTGGTGTGATCGGCACAGTGGGGCGACAGCAGAACGTTCTCCAGGTGATACATGGGGCTGCCCGGCGGCAGAGGCTCATGTTCAAACACATCGAGACCCGCGCCCTTGATTCGCTTCGCCGTCAACGCGCGCACCATCGCCGCTTCGTCAATCACTGGGCCGCGCCCCACATTCACCACGACGGCCGTGGGTTTCATCGCCGCGAATTCCTTATCGCTGAGCATGTGGTGGGTCTCCGGCGTGAGCGGCAGCGCAACCACGACGTAATCGCAGCGGGCCAGCATAGTCAACAAATCTTCCGGCTTGTAGTACTCATCGATCAAAGGATCTTTCGCTGCCGGCGGGTGCCTTTTCACTGCCAGAACGCTCATGCCCATGGGCTTCAATCGCTTCGCCACCGCACGGCCGATATCTCCGTAGCCCACAATCCCGGCGGTCTGGGTATCGATCTCTTCCACATCGAACTGCTCCCAGACTCCGGCCATCTGGTTGCGGATCATGCGCCGAAAATCCTTGGCGAAAAAAAGGATCGCCGCCAGCGCAAATTCTCCCAGCGACTGGCTGAACACACCGCTGCCGTTCGTCAGCGGCACTTTGCTCTCAATCAGCTCAGGAAACAGCACGCTATCCAATCCTGCGGACCGCGAGTGAACCCAGCGAACGTCTTTGCACATATGAAAAACGTCGCGCAACACCGCCCGAGGGGCCGACCAGGCAAAGATGACTACGGGTTCATTCACCGCGCTTGCGAAATCCTGAGGCTTGCGACCCACGATGTGTGGCAACCCCTGCAACATTCTCATTTGCGGATCGTCATCCTGCGTGACGACCAAAACCGTGTACTCAGTACTCATGCCTGCCGCCGCACTCCTGTCTCGCTCGGATTTTACGCTACGAGGGCTGATGCTATCATTCTTCGGGCCACGCCAGGAGAAGCGCTTGAACCAGCAATTGCCTCGTCCACTACGCGGAGTCATCACAGCCATGGTCACCCCCCTCAACCAGGACCTCAGCCTGGATCAGAAGGGGCTCGAACGGCTCGTAGAACACCTGATCGAGGGTGGAGTGCACGGCATCTTCATTCTGGGCACCACCGGCGAGGCGCCAAATCTGCCCTACAGTGTTCGCTCGGAGCTGATCGAGCGCACCTGCAAATTAGCCGCATCGCGCGTCCCGGTCATTGTCGGAATCACCGACACCTCGTACCAGGATGCGCTCCGCATGGCGGCCAAATCTTATGAATGCGGCGCTCTGGCAGTGGTCGCGGCCCCACCCTATTATTTTCAAGCCGCACAGCCCGACCTGCTGCGCTATTTCAAGCAAATGGCGGCGGATTCACCGCTTCCCTTGTTTCTTTACAACGCTCCCTTGAACACCCGCCTATGGATCGACGTGCCCACAGCGATCGAGGCTGCCGCAATACCGAACATCGTTGGCCTGAAGGATAGCGGCCTGAACATGGGCTATTTCCATGCGGTGCGTGAGGGTGTCCGGTCGCGGCCCGATTTCAGCCTGCTCGTAGGACCCGATGATCTGCTGGCGGAGGCAGTACTCTTCGGAGCTCACGGCGGCATGGCCGGAGGTTCCAACGTGGTGCCGCACCTCTTCGTTGACCTGTACAACGCAGCGGTCGCACGAGACATGAATCGCGTCGAAAAGCTCCACCAGCAAGCCATCCAGTTCGACAACGCCGTCTATCGGACCGCCGAAGACCCCCACAACCCCCTGCGAGGCCTCAAAGCCGCCCTCTCGATCATGGGCATCTGCGGCACCGCCATGACCCCGCCCCTGAGGCCCATTACGAACGCGGAACGCGATGGCATCGAGCGACATCTGGACGCTATCGGGCAGCGCACCACCGCTCGATAGCCCCGCGGTCACTCGCTACTCTCTACACTCTTGGAGACCGCCACCCTCTCCCTTGTCATCCCGACCGGAGCGAACCCGGATTTATTGCCGCGTGACACTGGAAACGATCGTGTGTGCGGCTTTCAGTAAAGAAAGCCGCATGAAGCTCGCCAACGCCACTAATACCAACAGGAAATCTGGGGGAGCGCAGCGGAGGGACCTGCGGTTCCCAGCCTACCTCTAGGAACGTTTATCTACTTCCGCGGCTTACCCCAATAAATAAACGTGCCAAACCTGCTTGCCGTAACAATATCCATAGCCCCGTCCTTGTTCAAATCCACAGCCAGCACATCCGAACCCACGCCGGTGTGACTATCAATCAACTCCGGAACAAACTCAGCACCGCCCGGGGCCTTGGGATTGCGCACCGTCTTGTACACATAAAGAACCGGTTGGCCATAAGGGTCCGGGTCGAGATACGTATCAAGGTGCGACCAGTAACGTTTTCCCACAATAAAGTCCGGCACCCCATCCCCGTCGACATCCGCGTACGTCGTCCCGTGGGGCTCCGAAAACACCACACCCCCTGCGTTCTTGGTGGAGAAGTCATCCATGATCATGTGTTCGACAAACGAGATCTTCCCCTGCGCATCACGCTTCTGCTCGAACCACGCCATGCCCCAGCCATGAGGATTGAGCACAGTCACTACATCATTTAAACCATCCCCATTCACGTCATAGACGGCCATCACGCTCCCACCCATAATCCCCCGGCCATAGCGGCCAAAGGCTTCCGGATGGTAAGTCCAAGTCTCCTGGCTGCTACCCGCCGCCGGCTGCTCCCACCATCCATAGGCGTTCAAGATATCCATACGGCCATCGCCGTTGACATCCCCAACCCCGATGCCGTGGGCCGTTCCATATCCCTTTTCGGATACGTTGTGAACGATCCACTGACCGGTCGGATTGGCAGGATCCGGCTTGGCATAACGGACCTGTCCGCCGCCCATGTAGACAATCTCAGGCTTGCCGTCGCCATCCACATCGCGCATCACGGCAATCTCACTTTGCACGTCATCAACGACTTTGAATTTCTCCCACCGGCGCTCTTCTCCTTTAGGGTTCACATACAGAAAAACGCCGCCGTTGCCCGCGCCGTAGCTCACTGTCACCACGTCCGCCCAGCCATCCCCGGTAAAATCTGCGGGAAAATCCATCCATGCATCGCTGGCAAACTTGGTCGACGGATTCACTGTCTCCGCCAGATACATCTCCCGCGATTTCGTGTAATCAGGACCGTAATAAATGTAGGGGCCGGACACGATATCCAGAACTCCATCGTGATTGAAGTCCGCCGCACCGGAGCTCCACGAGTAGTAGAAGTCGCTCAATTGTTGCTTGCGGAAGTTACTGGAAACTTTATCCGGCAGGCGCACCTTCAGGCCCAGGTCCTTATAACCCAGATCCTTGAAACGCACCTCTCCACTTCCCCCTGCATAAAGCGCGATAGGCCCATATCCTTCATCGCCCACAGCGCCGTGCTCGCGGCCATCGTTGAGGAAGGTGCGAACAATATTGGCATCGAAAAGAATTTCCGCTTCATTCCAGTCGCCGGCGCGCAACTTGCTATCCGGTGGAGTAAATGGCAGGGTCACGGTGGAAACCGGCGGGTGATATTCGCGCGCGGGTTGATCGCTGGGTGGAGGCGCGATTCGCTCCAATCCCCCGCCGCGCCGCAACTTGTTCCGCTCGACGATCTGCCCCTGAGCGTCGATGGTAACGCTGTAGGTAGGAAGATCCGGATCGCTCAGCGCTACATAAATACCCTTCATGCCGGTAGGCGTCTTTTCCGCGCGCAATAGAACTCCGGTTTCACAGGCTCCCGTGCAGCGGAACTGGGTATAGACACCAATGTCCTGGTACGAGCGATCAAGCACCAGCCAGCCGCCCGCGCCCTGTTTGGGCGTAGCGATCAACTCTCCATTCTCGGCATGCCATGCAGCCGGGCCAAAGGTATGCCAGCCCTTGAGGCTTGAACCTGAGAAGGTGGCGTCTGGATGGAAGGAGGGCCCGGACGCGAACGCCGGTACAAAACTAAAGAGCGTGGCCAACAAGAACAAGCGCTTCCCGCACATGCTTTCCTACCTTGGCTAGCAAACCCTTTGGCGACCAGGATTGCGTAGCGTGCAATACCAGTTGCATCCTATATCAAGTCAGATTGCAGTCGTCAAGGGATCTTCCGGCTGGTGAGACCGAGCCTGGATCAAACAGCAGGGGAAAGAACTGGCCGCCCATCTTGTCTCCCGGAGCCATGGGAGGAACGCCCGCCAGTAGTTCCTGATCGGAGGCGGAGCGAACGCCGTCGCGAAAAGCATTGATCAATGTCGCCCGGCGCGGCCGCGACGAGCGGTTCTCGTAGGAGCCGTGCACCATCAGGGGATGATGGAAGGTACATTGGCCGCGCTTCAGTTCGATCGGAACAGGCCGGAAAGCCTCCTTTTGCTCCGGCGATAACACGGTCATGATTTCGTCCATGTTCCCGGTGAGGCCGGTGACGGGCAAGAGCTTCCACCGGTGGCTGCCGGGAACGTAATACAAACAGCCATTGTTGCGATCGCTGTCGTCGAGAGCGATCCAGCAGGTAAGGTGCGACATCGGCTCCGTCCGTGTCCAGTAGGAGTAGTCCTGGTGCCACGCGACCACGCCCCCATGATGCGCCGGCTTGCAGAAAAGCTGATCATGCCAGAAGCGCACCGGGCCGCCCAGCAACTGCGATGCGGGTACCAGGAAGCCCGGGCTCCAAAGCACATCGTGAAATCCGGGTGCTGTTCGCCACGCTCCGAGCGCGTGAAAGAGAACGGAATTCGGATCCTTGGATTCGTTCGAATGGTACTCGTGAAACAGGTGATGCGCGGGGTGGGACTTCTTCATCAAACCGGCGAGTTCAGAGCACAGGATGTCTACTTGCCGATCGTCGAGAACCTGAATGCCGGCCACGTAACCCTGCTCATTGAATTTCGAGAGCTGCTCCTCGCTGAGCCGAAACTTCTGCCACTCCTCGAAACTTCCAGGCTCTTCAACGAAGTCGCCGACCGGCACGTGCGCTGCAGAAAGATCCATCCAGGTTTCCCCGCCCAACAGGTTATCGCATAATCGCCTGCAGGGGATCACCGGGACTTTGTCGCTGCAGTACGAACGCCTCCGCCCGTTTGTAGCCGCCTTCGACTCCGCGAAACAGGGCGACCTGGTCTTGCAAGGCGTAGTACCGGTCAGGAGTCTGGCTGGCGTGGGCATAGCACGCCGCCCGCTTGATCGGCTCGGTCTCAGTGATATCGATGTAATGGGTGGGAGAAAATTGCAACGTGTCCTCCCCGTCAGAAACCTCGTAGTAATACAGAGCAAACTTGTGCTTTGATTGCTTCCACGCATCGTAGGTCAACATGGTGATCGCTCGATGGTCGCGATGGTTATCGATAGGCCATTGAGTCAACACCGCATCGGGCTTCTCGGCATCCATCAGTTTGGCGTACTCCTCGTAGTGCTGATTGTCCACAATAGCGTGGCCGTTGGCCTGGCCCGCGTATGCCGGCGTCGCTTTCAATATTTCGCAAGCCTTTTTGGCTTCGGCCGTTCTGGTCGCCGCATCGGTGGGAGGCCATGCTCCATCATTCAAGTAGAGCAACGTTACCTGGTGGCCGAGGCTGGTGAGCCGGGCGACGGTGCCCCCACAGCCATATTCGGGATCGCCAGGATGCCCGCCGGCGACGATCACCTTCATTTTGTGACCTTCCGCCATGGCGCTGGCCATCGGTCCATCAAAAACCAGTGCGGAAGCCAGTCCCCCGGCGCCCAGCAGTAAATCCCTTCGCGTCACTCCCACGTTCCCACCTTTCTCTTAAGGGTTCAATTATCGCTCGCAAAGGAGGGCGCACCTGCTACAAGATAGAATCATGGTTCCCGGCTAGGACTGGCCGCCAGGAGACGACTTCAGCCCATGCCCACCAAGCGCCCCGTCTTCCTTTACGCTCTCCTGGCCGTTCTTTTCGCGGTCAACTTGCTCTACCGTGGCTTTTACCTCCCCGGCTTTGTCCATATCGAGAAGCTGAGCTTTCCCTTCTTCTTTGTGGAATCGGGTAGCAATCGGATTGACCTGGCGACTCCGAAGATCGTTGAATTCGGCATCCACAATGCGGACCAACTCATTGCCGTCAATGGAACGCCATACACCGGAACCGGCGTCCTGGGCCGCGCGTTCGCTAAGGCCGAAGCCGGCACTCCGTTGGTCGTTACCATCGTCCCCGCAGGTGCTTCCGCCGGCGGCCAGCGAACCATCTCTCTGCCGGTAACCAGGGCCAGTTTCGAATCCTGGGATGTGTTGAGTGACTTCGTTGTCGGCTTCCTGCTGCCGTTTGTATCTCTGCTGCTCGGCTTCTGGGTCGCCTTTCGCCGGCCTCGCGATCCGCTTGCCTGGCTCTTGCTGGCATTGATGCTGAGCTTTCCGCATATCCTGCAAACTTTTGTGGTCAATGGTTGGCGTCCCGGTTGGCGGGAACTGGGCGTGTTCTATGAGAGCACCCTCTCGGCGGCTTTCCCCATCATCATTTATTTGTTCGGCCGCTTCTTTCCCGAACCCTTCCCCCAGGGAACTCGATACGAAAAGATGTGGCGTGCGCTGCAGTGGTTTTGCGCGCTTCCCTTCGCCATCCTGGGTGGGCTTGGGGTCATCGTGAACGTGGGCGGGTTAGGCGACTATCGATCAGTTGCGGGCCTCCAACGCATGCTCACGCCGGTCACGACCGTTAGCCAGGTTTTGTCGTTCGTCCTGATTGGAAGCTTCTTCGCCGCCATGGGCATCAAGCTCGGCTTGAGCCGGTCACCCGACGCTAAGCGAAGACTGCAATTTCTTTATTGGGGCGCCATCGCTGCCTTCACTCCGTCGATCGTTCTCAGCTTGTACGCACGCTTCCAGAACAAGTCTGCGAACGAGATCTTCCCCGCCTGGTTGATCTGCGGTCGTTCTTATCCCCCTGATTCTCTTTCCGCTCACGCTCAGTTACGTGATCGTGGTACAGAAAGCGATGGGCGTCGGCGTCGCCCTGCGCCAGGGTTTGCAATACACGCTTGCCAAGGGCGGTATACGCACCCTGCAGATGATCGCCATTGGAGCCGTCATCGTTGCTGGAACAACCATGGCAGGCAATCTTAATCATGACCGCCCACAAAAGATCATCGTGATCCTGGTTGGCGTTACGGCTTACTTCGTCATTCGCAAGCTTGGCGACGGGCTGAGGACGTGGGTCGATCGCCGCTTTTTCCGCGAAAATTACAACGCCGAACATATGTTGACGGAGCTGAGCGAACAGGTCCGTTCCATCGTGGAGCCCAGGTCGCTTCTCGAAACCGTGGCCGGCCGCATCTCCGAGACTCTGCACGTACCCCAGGTAACCGTGCTCCTGAGCTGGGGGAGGCTTCTACCAGCCGGCCTTTGCCATGGGCTATGCCAGTCTTCCCACAGTCGCTTTCCCCAGCAAGACGGGGACAGCCATGCTCCTGAAAAGCCAAAAGGAACCCGCCCGGGTTTTTCTCAACGATCGCGATTCCTGGGTGTATCGCGAACAGACCATCGGCGATGAAGAACGTCGCAAGCTGGCTACTCTGCAATCGGAACTTCTGCTGCCGCTTGCCGTACGAGACAAACTCCTGGGCTTTATTTCTCTCGGTCCCAAGCGGTCGGAGGAACCCTACACCGGCTCCGACGTGCGCCTGTTGAAGTCGGTGGCGGCGCAAACCGGCCTGGCGCTCGAAAATGCCAACCTGCTGCAGACTGTCGCGGATGAAGTAGCCAAACGCGAGCGCCTCAATCGCGAAGTTGAGATCGCCCGCGAAGTGCAGGAGCGGCTCTTTCCGCAAAAACTGCCGCCGATCGCGGGCCTCGACTACGCGGGTCATTGCCGGCCTGCCCTCGGCGTCGGGGGTGACTACTACGACTTTCTTGCTCTGCCCCACGGACAACTGGGCGTGGCCATCGGTGACGTCTCCGGCAAAGGAATTGCGGCTGCCCTGATGATGGCCAGCCTGCAGGCCTCATTGCGCAGCGAAGCAACGCGCGCTCCTGAGAACCTGGCCGCCGCGGTAGCCAACGTCAATCGCCTGGTCTACGAGGCCTCCGCATCGAATCGCTACGCGACCTTCTTCTATGGTCAATACGATCCGGCACAAGGCAGATTCGACTTCGTGAACGCAGGCCACAATTCGCCCATCCTTGTTCATCCCGGTGACGGCGCAGGAAGGTCACTCGCCTCGAACCTGGAGGCACAGTCGTTGGTCTGATCGAGAACGCAGAGTACCAGCAGGGTTCCGTGCGCATCAGCCCCGGTGATCTGTTAGTAGCCTTTACCGACGGCATCAGCGAAGCCATGAACCTGGACGACGAGGAATGGGGCGAGGATCGCCTCCTCGACTCCATTCGCACCTGCCACGCAAAAACCGCGCAGGATCTGTTGGATTCCGTCTTCGCCGCAGCGACCCAATTCGCCGGCGCTGCACCGCAGCACGACGACATGACACTGGTCGTTCTACGCGCATTCGCACCGCAATCCTAGCTGTCAGTTCTTTAGAAGCGAACCCACGTTCACCCGTCCCGTTCGACAAGCCCAGGGCAGGCTCTGCGGGACTTGTGGTCCTATCGGATCGCCCTTTCCTCAAGAAATGGCTTGTGTCAGAGGGAGCGCATGATCCGCCAACAACTGCCCCTCTCAATCAAAAGTTGACCACTTGACAATTCAGATAGTGCCTCACCTTCAATGAGGGCTTTAGCCGTCTGCAGTCTCTAAGGCTGACTGTTAACCACCGGCAACGACATGAGCAGCGCTCCCAGGTCCCGCTTAAGGTAGGAAATTCTCGCCCGCACATCCTGCAGCATGGCCCCTCGGTCTTCAAAGTCATCAATAGTGAGGTGCAAATTTTCCGACGGTTGGCTGGTCAGGCGATTGATTTTGTCTACGCTCGAGAGCGAGTCAATCCGCTTCACCTGAACCCAGGTCTGCAACAGCTGCTCCTTGCGGGTAAGCCCTGCTGGTCCGGAAGGACTGATTTCGTTGAGGAAGATCCATATCGTCGAAGGATATTTGCTATTGGGCAGAGTGGGCCGGTCGAAAAATTCCGCCAGCATATTGGAATCGAAATCGAACGGACTGGTCTTTCCCTTCTCCTGGTGAATCCCAGCCAGGGCGAGCCCGGCGGAAAGCGTGCCCGCCCCGATCCCAACCCCGGCGGCGGGCTTGGTGAGGCTGGACGAGAGCTGCAGCCCGGAGCTGGTCGCACCCACGGCTCCGCCAACCAGGACGCTGAGCAGGTTGGCTCGGCTCACCGCACGATCGCGCCGGTCAGCCAGATATCCACGCACTTCGTTGGCGCGCGCAATTTCGTTATCGATCTGCGCCAACGTAGCATCCACCTGCAGCGATGCCGCCATCACCTCTTCCGAGATGTGCTGATGCAGCCAGAGAATCTGCCACCGGTCCTCCGCCGCGGTGCTGGCGGAAAGCTTTCGCAGCTGACTGATTTCCGGCGAAACTTTAATCAGCTCGGCCGTAGTTTCCGGGGCCACGATGGCTGTGTTGGGCTCGACCGTTTGTGCCCCGGCGGCAAGGGCAACGGAGGCCAACACCAGGAGGGACAAGCAGCGAACAAGGCTCATCGGACTATGGTATCGTCTCTCGCAGCCCCGTTCAGAAACCCATTCAGCGCCTTTGAGGTGAACCATGCCGTGCGACCCAATCGAGCTCAAACACGTCCCGCTCTTTGCCCTGCTTGACGATGAAGAATTAGCGGTCCTGGCCGCCCAGGTCGACCTGAGGACGTTCGCCGCCCGCCAGCGCGTCTGGAAAATTGGCGATCCGGGGATGCATGCATACATCATGTTGTCCGGCAGCGTTCAGGTGACTACGGTCGACGAAGACCACCAAGAGGTGGTGGTAGACAGCCCCGGCCACGGAGAATTTTTCGGATTCGCCTCCATGCTGGACCAGACTCCCCACCAGACAAACGCCGTCGCGATGGAGACGACCACCTGCGTCGAGGTCAGCCGCGAGGACATCGCGATCCTCCTGCAGCGCAAACCGATGGCCGGTATGGATATGCTGACCGTGCTTGGCCACCAATTCCATGCGTCACAGCAATTGGTACGACTTCGGGCCAGCCGCAACGCCAACGAAGTGATCGAAGAGAAGTACACCTTTGGCGAACGCATCGCCGATGTGGTCGCGAGCTTCGGCGGCTCGTGGACTTTTATCATTGTCTTTGCTGTCGTGTTGGTCGCGTGGACCGCTGCTAACGTTTTGTTGCGAACCAAAGCCTGGGATCCATACCCCTTCATCCTGCTCAATCTTTTCTTATCTATGCTGGCCGCCATTCAGGCGCCGGTCATCATGATGAGCCAGAATCGCCAGGACAAAAAAGACCGCCTGCGTAGCGAGTTGGACTTCGACGTGAACCGCCGTGCCGAAGCAGAGATCCAGAACCTTTCCCGCAAGCTGAACCTGGTCACCGACAAGCTGGGCGACCTGGATGACATGTTGCGCCACCCGCTAACCTCCTCCGCCGAGGCACAGCCCGGGGTAAAATAATGACTGTACCGAAAGGACCAAAGACCATGGCAGCTACGACCGCTACCGCAGAAGTCAAGATTGCCCAGACGCCCTCCATGCCCACGTTCAAAACCGCTGCTGAAGAGCGGCTGCACCGCAAGCAGCGCCTGGCATCCGCCTTTCGCTTGTTCGCGAAGTTTGGGTTTGTGGAAGGCGTCGCCGGCCACATTACGGTCCGCGATCCGGAGCTGACAGATCACTTCTGGGTCAACCCGTTCGGCATGCACTTTGCGCACATCCGCGTGTCGGACCTCGTCATGGTCGACGAAAAGGGTGCGGTCGTGGAGGGCAATCGGCCGGTCAACGAGTCCGCGTTCGCCATTCACTCGCGCGTGCATGCGGCCCGGCCCGATGTCGTGGCAGCGGCCCATGCTCACTCGCTCTATGGAAAGACCTGGTCCTGTCTTGGACGTCTCCTGGATCCACTCACCCAGGATGCCTGCGCGTTCTATGAAGACCACAGCCTCTTCGCCGATTACACCGGCGTCGTCTACGACATGTCGGAGGGCGACCGCATTGCCCAGACCTTAGGCCCGCGCAAGGCCGTCATACTGCAGAACCACGGAAACCTGACGGTAGGCAGCACGGTGGATGAGGCCGCCTTTTACTACATCACCATGGATCGTAGCTGCCAGTCGCAATTGATGGCAGAAGCCGCCGGCAAGCCGATTCCGATCGCGCATGAAGCTGCCGTGGTGGCCCGTAAGCAAGTCGGTAATCCGCGCGTTGCCTGGTTCCAGTATCAACCGCTGTACGACTTGATTGTCAGGGAGCAACCCGACTTACTCGATTAGCGCGATGCGCCGCGCCCATCCGGCAACCGGTCAGAAAGGCTTGCAGGGTGGCTTCGACGCTGGCCTTGTTCTGTCCCGCGATGTCGAAGGCGCTCCCATGCGCCGGGGTGGTAATCGGGATGGGCAGTCCGCCCTGGATGGTGATTCCCCGGTCAAAGCCCAGAAGCTTCACCGCAATCTGCCCTTGATCGTGATACATGGTGACCACACCATCGTAGTGACCATCGCGGGCTTTCAGGAAAACCGTGTCGGCTGGAAACGGCCCGGTCACGGGATATCCCAATGCATTGGCCTCGCTCACCGCGGGAGCGATGATGTCGACCTCCTCCCGCCCGCAGGATCCGCCCTCGCCCGCATGCGGATTCAGCCCCGCCACTGCCACGCGCGGATGCTCAAACCCAGCCATGCGCAGGGCGTCGTAGAGCAACTTCACAACGTCTAAAATGCGTTCCCGGGTCACGTAAAGAGCCACGTCCTTCAGCGGAACATGAGAAGAGATACGCGCTGTCCATAGGTTGCCGAGTGAATTGAACTCGCCGAGATGCGAACTTACTTTGAGATAGTCGGCAAAGAAGTGGAGCTCATCAGGAAACGGCATGCCCGCCAGTTTCATCGAGTACTTGTTCAGAGGAGCGAAAGAGATGGCGTCAATCTGGCCAGCCGCTGCTGCATCCAGGCACAGCGACAGAACTTTGAGCACGGAGGCGCCGGCGGCGGCAGAAGTGGTGGAGCGTGGGATTTCGTTCTTGTGTGCGCTTTGAACGGGAAGAAAAAATGGGGAGCCTTCGGGCAACGAGGCCGCCTCGTCGAAGCTGTGTATGGTGCGTGTGGCAACAGCACACTCCAGCGATGGCCTGCCCTTCTTCCCACAGCCAGGCATCTCCGACGACAACCACTCGGGCTTTGTCGACGGTGTCAGGACGAGCCAGCAACTTGGCGATCAGCTCGGGGCCGATTCCGGCCGGGTCGCCAAGGGTCAACGCTATCGTGGGCTTTTGTTCGCTCTGCTTAGCTGCGATTCCAACTCCACCTAACCTTCTTCTGCGCTCGGGAAAAGCTTATCTCAGGGGCCAAGATAAAGGGTCTGCCTCAGAACCATCAATCCGAATTGAGTCCCGTAGGGACGACTGAAACGCATCCATGAAATCCCTCAGCGGCCATGGTCTGTTTGCGCGGCCGCGGCCAGCACTAGCTTGCGCATCGAGTAAAGCACAGTGAACCGCACCAACGCTGCGGGCTGTGCAGCCGCATCGAGGGTGCTTAGTTGTTTTTCCTGCCAGCCCTGCGGAGGCGCGGTGTGGCTTTCGAGAAAAGCCAGGGAGGAGAGCCCCACTCCAGCCAGATCCCCAAGTTGCTCCGCGCGCGCACCGGCGTCGCTCAGACGCGGGGTCCGTTGCACATCCTCAAGCAGGCGGGTCTCGGCTGCCTGCCAGGACAGGAAGCGCTGCCGCAGCCGGTGAAATGCTGCTTCACGAGCCGGAACAATTCCCTCGGGTACGTCCCCGCTAAGGTCGAGTTGCAGCTTTGGGTCGGCCGGCGGTGGGACTGTGATGTTGCCGGCGATCGCATCCACTTCCCCGGCAACGTGCTGCCGCGAAGGCGGGTCGGCTACTACCGCATCGACCAGCCGGTCGAGCGCCGTCCATCCGTTGGTGTGCTGCAAGCCCGAGCGGGCATGGAAGTCGACCGGCTCGAGCACCGAGGCCAAAACATCCAGGGCCTCGGGGTCGCGGCTCAGCAACAGGTTGCGGCGCACGGTCTCCGGTCCGGAGATGTGGCGCAGCCCCAGATCCTCAAGCTTGAGCGAATTGATGCGCAGCCGGCGATACATATCCGAAACATCGCGATCACCCTGGGGCGACCAGAAACGTTCTGCAACCGCCATGGTACGCGGCCACAAGCGCGAGTCCAGGGTTTCCGCATTGAGCTGCTCAGCCCACATGCACACCTCGCCGCCCAGGATCAGCTTCTGCTGGTCAGGGGTCAAGGTGGTATCGGCGGGGACCGGATCCGCAAGATACATTTGTGCCGAGGTCTTCTGTGCGTCGAGATAGTAGGGTGCGGAGAGAATGCCCTGGTAGCCCTGCCGCGCGCCCTCGGCGAGCGATGCTTCGCCGCGCCAGCTCTGGATCATGATCGTCTTAGGCAAGGCAGGGTCGAGAATCTCATCCCAGCCAATCATCTTCTTATCGTGCTTCTTCAGAATCTCTTCCAGTTGCTGGTTAAAGTACGCCTGCAGTTGCGCGGCCTTGTCATACCCTTTCTTTTTCATGAAGGCGGCGATCTCCGGATCAGCCAGCCACGCCTCACCCTGCACCTCGTCGCCGCCGATGTGGAAGTACGCGTCGGGGAAGATGCGCCCCATCTCGTCTACCAGGCCTATCGACGAACTTGTAGGTGCTCTTCCGCGTCGGGTCGAGCACAGCTGTAGTCATTCCATAGACCACGGGCAATGTTTTAATCGGCTTTCCTGGCGCCAGGTCAGGGTAGGCCATGATCCAGCTGGAACCGTGCCCGGGCATATCGAACTCCGGCACCACACGGATGCCGCGTGCCCGCGCGTAAGCGACCACTTCGCGTAGCTGATCCTGGGTGTAGAACTCACCCTCGGATGCAACCTCGGTCAGCTTGGGGAACTTTTTGCTCTCCGCGCGAAAGCCCTGGTCGTCGCTCAAGTGCCAGTGAAATACGTTGAGTTTCGCGGCGGCCATCGCATCCAGCGTGCGCTCCACCGTTCCCACGGGCTCGAAATGGCGGCTCACGTCGAGCATGAAGCCACGCCAGCGGAAACGCGGCACATCATGGACGGTCACGGCCGGCAGCACACAAGCTCCCTGTTGCGTGGTTGCGAGTTGCAGCAGAGTTTCGAGCCCGTGCATCGCGCCCAGGTCGGTGGCCGCGGTCAGCGTGGCTCCCTCGGAAGTGACCCGAAGATCGTAACTTTCATCTTCGTCCAGCGTCTGCACCGGCGCCCCGGGCGCGGCCACGCTGATAAGGAGGGAGGCGTTCGCGGGCGCTGGATGATCGATGGTGGAGCGGAGAACCTCTCCGCCGCAGGTGCGGCCAAGCCGGATCAATGCTCTTCTGACCGCAGCTTCGAGGCGCGCATCATGCGTTTGCCCGTAGTTATAAGTGAAGGTGGAAGGGCCGCCCCCGGCCGGCGTAACCGTAAAGGCCCCCTGGCCGCGCGTGACCGAACTGGGAAGAGGCATGAGAGCGAGCGGAGAGGGTGCTTGTGCCACTGCAATGGACGCAGCCGTCATCAGGGCTCCCGTAGATAAGACCCGTTGGATCGCTGCCCGCCCTGTCATGCTTCTCTTCATTCCTTCACTCTCCTTATCCCTGTGTCCGAAAGGACAGCCTACACGTCCCGCGTATGATTCAGCTAACGGCAAGAGTCCAATTTTGAATGGAGCCACCGATGAAACATTTTGTCGCTGGGGTAATGTCACTTGGGCTTACAGCCATTGCGGCCGCACAGACACCCATCGCTACGCTGCCCGCTTCGCCTTCCACTGTCGCCTGGGGCTACTATTCGGCTGAGGCGAAACCTGTGCTCACGGTTCACTCCGGAGACACGGTGCGGATCCAGACCCTTTCTACCTGCGGCCCCAATGAGCGCTTAATCAAGGAAGGAGTTGCGGCTTCGGACATTCCTTCGTATAACGCCGACATTTATCGCGAAGTAAAGGACAAAGGACCCGGCGGCCACATTCTTACCGGACCGGTGGAGATTGCCGAGGCCGAACCGGGCGACGTCCTCGAAGTCCAAATCCTTAAGATAGACCTCGACGTGCCCTGGGCCTGCAATGGCTTTGGCGCCGGCCGCGGGTTCCTGCCTAACGATTATCCCTACGGCCGCACCAAAATCATTCCCTTGGACCGCGCGAAAATGATCGCCCACTTCGCGCCGGGTATCGACATTCCGCTGCATCCGTTCTTCGGCAGCATGGGCGATGCGCCGCCTCCCTCCGCAGGCCGCGTGGACAGCGCGCCACCCTGGATGCATGCGGGCAACATGGATAACAAGGAACTGGTCGCGGGCACGACTCTGTATATTCCGATCCACGCCAAGGGCGCCCTCTTCGAAGTCGGCGACGGCCACGCCGGACAAGGCAACGGTGAAGTCGATATCACGGCGATGGAGACGTTCCTCTCGGGAACGTTTCGGTTCGTCGTGCATAAGGACCAGCATCTCCTGTGGCCAAGAGCCGAGACGCCCACCAGCTACATCAGCATGGGCTTTAGTCCGGACCTGAAGGAAGCGACCACGCTCGCGGTGCGCGACATGATCAACTTCCTGGTCGAGCAAAAGCATCTGAGCCGCGATGACGCGTACATGCTGACCAGCGTGGCCGTCGACGTCGATATCACGCAACTGGTGGACGGCAGCGTGGGCGTTCACGCGATATGCCCGAAGGCTATCTTCACCAAGCCTTAAGTCGCTATGCCAGCAGGTCGGTACGCGCCTGGGTGTACCGGCAGGTAGGTACGGGCTTTTAGCCCGTACATCAATCGAGAATCATGAGGCCTTTAGGCCCTGAGGCATGCGTTTCTCCTGATTCCTCAACCGCGTTCATAGAATCCTGGACGGGTGGCCCACGTTCGCCAAGGCGTGCGTGGGCCGAAAGACGGGCGAAGCCCCACGATCGCTTTTCTTAAGAAACCGTGCACACCACCGGCCCCAACTATGTCTTCTCTGAAAGGGCGTGGTCGGGTGGTAAATCATCGCCGGCCCAGATTCGTTTCGCTGTCCAGGGCGCTGCGGGACCAGCCCAGAACGGATCAGTAGCCGGCAATCCCAGGGGAAGCCAAGCGGCGGAGCAGAGGTAACAACTGCCAGTCGAAATATACGACTCAGCAATCGCCGGCTGATGCCCGTAGAAGCCCACCCGCAGCCATCCCCGATCATCAAAGGTGCCGGGCGCATCCACCATGCGGCGCATCACGGCCGTGAGCGCGGACCGCACCTGCTGCGGAGACACACCCTCCGGTAGCTGCTGGCGCAGAGCCATCTCAGCCAGAAGATGAAAAGCGCCGAAGCGATAGCAAATGGACCGGCCAATAGGTGGAAAGGTCGCTTCGGGGCTGATCATCCTTTCCTGAATCGCCGCATAGCGGCGAGCCCGCACCAGCATCGTAGACCGATACGAATCCCATGACGATGAGGACTTCCCAATCGTGTCGAGGATATGCAGCAGCATGGGATGGATCACAAAACTGTTGTAGTAATCCCAATGAAAAACCGGGCCATCCCCGTAAACGCCGTCGCCTTTGTACCAGGTATCCAGGCTGCGGATTGCGTAGTCCACGCGCATGGGATCCCACCACGCCCCCATGAACGACAATGCTGCTTCCACCATCGCGGAAAACAGGAGCCAGTTACTGTAGTTGGGCTGAATCACGCGGGAAGACTGCAGTGCGGCAATGACCTGCTGTTGTGTCTTCTTATCAAGCTTCTGCCACAGCTCTGTGGGCGCGCGCAGGATGGCCAGGGCAAAAAACGCAGTATCGACCACCGGCTGGCTGCCGCGATTGAAATTCATAAAGTCCGGCGATGTGGGATCCGTACTCGCCTCGATAGCCAAACGCGACCACTCGGCGTACTGACTGCGCAAGCGCCCTTCCGGACCGCTCTGTGCGCCGGATTCGAGCCACGGCGCAATGCCCGCGAGCAAGCGGCCCATGGCCTCCAGATAAGTAAACTCGCGCCGCTCCGCCACGTTACCGTGAGGCGCTTCCACCGGCATTTCCGCCTTGAGCTTTCTCTCGCTCAGAGCCTGCAGAACGGGTCGTGCGATCCGGTCTAAGACTTGAACCCAGTATTCACGATCGTTACTCGCTGCTACCGACTGCGAAGCTGCGGAACTTTCGGGTATGGCCGCGAGCGCTCCGAGCGCCAAGCTACTCTTTAAGAAATTTCGCCGGTCGACATGGTTAGGTGTCTTTTTTCTCATCTGATTTGTTACCAAAAACAGATGATATCGGTTGCCGACGTCGCGGGAGCCTTAATTTAAATGGGAAGGCAACACTTATCCATTTCCGGACACCTAATCTTGTAAGAGACGGGCCTACGGTTAGTGGTTCGGAATTGGCCCAGACATTCACCAGGTAGAAAGAGGAGGCGTATGTTTCTAGGGCTAGGAGTTATTTTGCTTCTGTTGTGGCTGGGAGGCTTTTTCGTCTTTCACGTCACTGCGTTCTTTATTCACATTCTTTTGTTGCTGGCCGTTGTGTCCATCGTTTTTCACTTCATGCGCGGAGCCGCCTCAGCAGTTTGAGATCCGTGCCGGCAGGGGCGCCGAAGCCAGGCGCCCTGCTGACGCCACCAAAAAACCCTGCATCATCCCCCCCTCTGCAGCTTCGCACTTCTCCATACTGATCGGTAATCGGTTCGGGTTATGATTTAGAACCGGTATGGGATTTCTTTCGGATCTTCGCGATCTCTGGCAGCCTGATTCTGAGACGGCCGAAGCATCCTTGCGCAGACAGACGGAAGCGTTCTGCACTGCGAACACCTTGGCCAGTCAAAGCGGCGGTCTCATTGATCTGTTTTCCGGCATCTTCCAGCAAAGCTCGGAGCAGGCGTTCCATGCCCGCCTTACCGGCTGGCTGGACCTGGTGGAGCGAGACGCTGATTTGCGGCTCCGCGTTCAGCAGGCATTCCAGTCCACACTCGGCGCGGTCGACTCCGTTGCTCTGTTTGCCGAAGCGGGTATCCCCGCCCAGCACGAGCTTTTACGAGAGATCACCAGCCGGCTCTTTCAGCGGTGGCTGCCTCCGCCCCGCGACGAGGATGACACCGCACGTCTCTTCGCAGCAGTCTTTTGTTCAGCGCTCGCCGTCCAGCGGTTCTTAGACCTGGATGAGGCGGTGTTCGCTCGCCTGGCCGCCAGCCTTTGGAGCAGCGAAGGACTCACCGCTTATCCCCGTCTCCACCAGGACCTGCATGAAGCACTGCGCCTGCTGGCAGCGCGGGTCTCTGCCCGTGGCACCAGCCGCGCCGTCCGCCAGCGGAGCGAAACCAGATCGGTGGCGGACTCGCCCGCCTACGCGTTGGTCCCGGCCACCGAAACGTTTATCGAGTGCGAACAAGCAGCGCGACCTGGGGACTGCCCCGCCAGTTGCATGGAGCGCTGGCTGAACGCCGTATTTGCCTGCAGAGGAGAGCTGGGCATTGTTCGCATTCATATGGAAGATGCCGGCGTCAACGCTCCGCTGGTGTTCGACCTGAGCGCCATGGACACAGCCCTCGACCGGATGGAAATGCTCGCCGGCACCCTGGTGGAGAGCAGCGGCAAAGTCCTGGCGGCGGTGCGTTCGTTACTGAATACGCTGGTGCGCGGCCTGCGCGAGGATACCCGTATTTCTTCGCTCGTCCGGCAGAACTTCAACCTGCTGGCGCGCAAGACCGTAGAACGTACCGGTCATGGTGGCGAACACTACATAGCCCACAGCCGCAAGGAATACTGGCGCATGTGGGGCGCGGCGATCGGCGGCGGATTTCTTACCGTCTTCACCGCGGCCATCAAACTTCATGTTGTCGGCAAGCACTTCCCGCCCTTTGCGGAAATGATTTTGATCGGCACTAACTACGCCATCAGTTTTCTGCTGCTGCAGATTTTTGGCTTGGCGCTGGCCACTAAACAGCCGGCCGCGACCGGCGCGACGCTGGCCGATATCATTCGCAGGAACCGGGGCGATTCCCGGCGCGACCAGATCACAGAATTTGGAGCATCCATCAGCCGCACCCAGTTGGCGGCAGCTTTGGGTAATATTCTGGCAGTCAGCACCGGCGCCGTCCTCTTCAATTTGCTTTGGCTAAAATCGTTCCATACTCCGTACTTACCCGCGGATCAGGCGCAGAAGGTCTATTTGTCACTGCGCCCCTTGGCTTCGGCGACTGCGATCGATGCCGCTCTGACCGGGGTCGTGCTCTGGCTTGCCGGGTTGATCGGGGGATGGTGTGAAAACTTCGCTGTGTACCACCGCATTCCCGCATCGATTGCGCAGCACCCCCTCGGCCTGACCATCGGCGCCGGCACCATGCAGAAACTTGCCGATTGGGTCGATCGCAATATCGGTCCCTGGAGCACCAGCATCTCGCTGGGTTATTTACTGGGATTCATGCCGGTCTTCTTCGAGTTCTTTGGATTACCGCTGGATGTCCGTCACGTCACCCTGAATACCGGCATGTTCGCCTTCGCGGCCGCCCGCTTCGGACCGTCAGCGTTTGCCCAGATATGGCTCTATTCCGCTATCGTCGGTATCGCGGTAATGTTTGTGCTGAATCTGGGAGTCAGCTTTGCCATCGCTTCGTTTGTGGCGCTCCGCGCCTACGACGTAGGCCACAAGGAGCGCGCCTCGATCCTGAGATATGTGCTCAAGCAAATGATAGCGTCGCCGTTACAATTTCTCTTTCCCGTCCACGGTAAGGCCTTTGGGGCCGAGACGCCACCGGACGACATAAAGCGACCCGCCCCAGCGGCATAATGGGGAACCAATGCGTCGGGTGCCCCATTCAAGCCCTCTTTTGGCTTGAGTGGGCAAGCATGCAAATATCCCCGAGCTTTCTGTTGGGATCACTCCCGCTCGAAAACCAGGACGTTCGGCCTTCGTCCACTCGCCGGCTGAATCGTCATGGTCATCGTCTTGCCGTCTGTAGAAAGCTGAATATGCTGGATGTCGGCCACCTTGCCATTTCTTTTCTCCGTGAACACAAGAGTGCCGGCATTCACGCGCCGAGCCGACGACATGGCGCCCGCCGGCGCACCCGCATCCTTCACCGCGTAGTCCTTGCCATCGAACGTCATATTTTTCGTGGAGTGCTGTGCCTGGTTGATGAAGGAAAGGCCGTTGCCTTCATAGGGCTGCACCTCGATTTCCACTCGGCCCGGTTTTTCGCTGGTGCTATCCCACGTAGCGGCAAAGCCAGAGGTTCCTCCCAGTGGGGTGTAGATGTAGTGGATGGTAAAACTCGCGCCATTGGAAGGGTAACCAGTGAAGTCGTCGCGCAGCGAGTGACCATCCGTTGAAAGCGTCCAGATAGCGGAGATCTGCATACGCCCGTCTTTCTTGCGGACGACTCTCCAGACACCCGGCGATTCCGCAGTGACAGCGAGGGTGCTTCCCTCAAGACCGGGTTGATCTGAGCCGTTGACAACAATCAATTCCGGACCGCCGCCAAAGTCGAAAGCGTAACGGTTGGTTCCCGCCGGAGTGACCTTCATCTGATCGTGCATCGTGCTCTTTTCCGGGTTAAGCCTCCACTTGCCCACGAAGAAGTCGTTAGCGGCGTAAAGGCTGTGGGTTGAGATGGCGCAAGTAAGTAGTAGTAAAAGATGTTGTTTCGGCATGGCGTTCTCCGCAAGTCGGTACCGTTTGGAGAAGCTCGGAGCACATGGATGGCCAATGGCTCCCGAGTGTTCGAGTGCAGGAAGGGACTGGGTTATTGGCAGTCGATGCGCCGCGGCATTGGTCCCGGCAACCTACAGATCGTTCGGAAACGAACAGGGTCGTCTGAAAAGCGGACAGTCTTGCGCTCAGGGGGAAACCTGTTGCCATCCGGTCGCGCCACGAGAGCTAAGTTGCAGAACAACCTCAACCCCTGGACGGGTGCCCCATGTTCGCCAGGGCGTACATGGGGCACCCGTCCAGGGTTTAGCCGAGCCACTGCGGATTATTGGCGGTGCCGTCGTAGATTTGCGATGACTTGTAGGCCTCGAACTTCCCTGCCATGGCTACCGGCGCAGTCTTCTGTAACACGGCCATCTTTTGCTGCAGATCCATCGGTTTGAAGTTCTTTGCCACACCCAGGGCCTGATCGAGAATGGCCATCGAGTCGCACCCGGTAATCGTCACCGTAACCGGCACACTCATCGCATAGTGCAGGCCTTCTGGAGCGGTCACGGTATTCGTCTTTAGAATGGCTCCGTTGGCCAGCGGCTTCATCCCCAGGACTGCCATGCCGCGCTTTTGTGCGGCGGGTATGATCTTCTGCTGGAAACTGTCGTAGTGCTCGTCCAACGCATTCACCGGCATCTGCACCGAGTCGAAGGTGAACCCGTACTTGTCCGCGGTCTCGATCATGTGGAGGTGAATTTCAGGACTCTTGTGCCCGGTAAAGCCGATGAAGCGAATCTTGCCTTCTTGCTTTGCCTGCTTCAACACATCCATCACATTTCCCGGCTGGAAGGCCTGCTCCGGATCTCCCATACGGATGACTTCATGGATCTGCATCAAGTCGATGTGATCAGTCTTGAGCCGCACCAGCGACTCTTCCAATTGGTGGCGCGCCGAGGCTCCCGTGCGCCCGTCGATTTTGGTCATCAGAAAGGCTTTTTGCCGGTAACCATCCTCGAGAGCCTTGCCCATCCGTACTTCGCTGGCGCCATCGTTGTAATCCCAGCAGTTGTCGAGGAAATTGATGCCTTCGTCCAGGGCTTTTCTCACAATGCGGAGCGACTCCGCTTCAGAAACATTGGAGAGCCCTATATGGTAGCCGCCGATGCCGAGGATCGAGACTTCGGCATCGGCTCGACCGAATTTGCGCCGCCCGATTCCGTTGACGGTGGTCACCGCCGGCAAAGGACTGTGCGCGGCCGCACCCTCCAATTTCGCTTGTGCGGAAAGATTGCGACCTGCGAGACTCTTCCACCCGGCAAGTGCAGCCGCCGATTGTTTGAGGAAATTACGCCGTTCCATCCTGGACCTCCCTCGCAAATTCAGTTGCCTGCCCTTAGAATGGCCCACGCCGGCCTTTCGGCCGCAGTACGCTACCAAAATTCTACTGGAATTCAATTACGGCCGGAAAGGATCCCCTTTTGATCACCATCGCCGAACTACTCCTGCAGGACTATGACGTGGAAATATCGAACACCCGCCGCACGCTCGAGCGTGTCCCCGAGGACAAGCCGGACTGGGTGCCTCATCCGAAATCCATGAAGATGGGAAAGCTCGCCATGCACTGCGCCTCGTTGCCCATCTTCGGCTACTACATCCTGGAAGACGACGGTATGGATATGTCGAACAGCAAACGGCCGCAGTCGGACTTTACCTTCACCACACGGGAAGCCTGTCTCCAACGACTCGACGAATCTTCCGCCAAGTGTCGAGCCACGATCGCCAAAGCGAGCAACGAACATCTGGAGGCAGTCTGGAAGTTCAGTTTCGGCGACCAGGTGATCTCCGAAAAGCCGCGCTCGATGTCATTTCGTTTGCTGTGCTTTGACCACCTGATCCACCACACGGCACAATTGGGCGTCTACCTCCGGCTCAACGATATCGCCGTTCCCGGCCTTTACGGGCCTTCCGCGGATGAGCAGTGGATGCCGAAATAACCGCGGGGTGAAGGAAGGACCGTTGCCCACTCAGGCCAAGAGAAGGCTTGAATGGGACACTCTCGAGGTTTAGATGGGATACGCTCAGCGTTTTAGACGGTGATGCGCTTTCTTCCGAAGATTAGGGCGTCGATGGACCAGGCGCCCGGGCCGAGCATGGCCAGGCTTATGCCGAGAATGGCGAGCAGCAGATGGCTCTCGTAGCGGCCTGAATCGGTGAGCGTCATCAGCAGCTCGGCGGCCCCGTCAAGGCCGGCCATCACGGGGGTCCAGAAGCCAAGGCAAATGCAAATTCCTATCAGGATCAGGATGACGTTAACTTCCAGCAACGGGGACGATGGAATAGGCCGCAGCATCTGAAGTCTTTCCACGATCAGATATCCGCCCGCGGCAAGGCGCAATAGCAGAAGGGCGATCCCCGGCTTACCGGTCGGAAAAGTGGAATATAGACGCTGCACACGTGGGCCCTCTCTATTACCGTATCGAGCCACTCCCAACCTGCGAATGACCAGAAGGGGTAACGAGATCACAGCTCTTTCGAGGGAGAAGCAAGGCTAGAGGCGAGTGATTCCGCGTTTGAGTCCTAGTTTGACAGCGTGGGTACGATCGCTCGCGCCTAGTTTAGAAAGAATGCTCTTTACATGGCCCTTCACCGTGTGCTCCGTAATCGAGAGCTTGTCAGCAATGATTTTGTTGGAGTTCCCGTCTCCGATCATGGTCAAAACCTGGATCTCCCGTTCGGTCAAAGGATCATCCGCGGCGTGATCCGCCAGGCCGACCGCAACCTCGGATTGAATATGCTTGTGCCCGGCGTTCACGGTGCGAATCGCACTCAGGAGGTCTTTGCGTACCATGCCCTTCAATATGTAGGCGCGCGCTCCGGCCTTGAGGGCCCGATACGCTAAAGCGTCGCCCTCATAGGTCGTGAGCACGATGATCCGCGCATTGGGAAATTCGCTGCGGATAGCCAGGATCGCATCGATGCCATCCATGTCCGGCATCTGCAGATCCATCAGGGTGATATCCGGTCGAGCGGTGCGAAAGCTTTCGATCGCCTCGCGGCCAGAGGTTGCCTCGGCCACGACGGTCATGTCGGGTTGAGTTCCGATGAGCGCTGCGACCCCGGCACGGAGCAACGGATGGTCATCGACACACAGTATTCTGATTACCCCGGGATCGGTCGTCATGACACCTCGGTCTTTTTACTACGAAGGAAGCGGAATCGATCCCGCTTCGTGGTTTCTTCATAAGCAACAGCGGCGGGGATGATCAACTCTATCTCAGTCCCGGCTCCATGTTCACTCCAGACTTCCATTTTGCCGCCCAGGGTCGCGGCTCTTTCGCGCATACCGGGGAGGCCCCAATGTCCAGGAAGGCTGCCTCGATCGAGAACTTTAGCGTCGATGCCGATGCCATCGTCGCGAACCCGCAACGAAAAGTGGTGATCTCCATACACAACCTCTGCTTCTATATTCTGCGCCTGCGCGTGACTAAAGGCATTGCGCAGCGCCTCACGGGCAAAGCGGTAGACTTCGTCGCGGAGAATGGGATCAAGGTTTTTCGCCTTGCCTTCGACCAACACACGGAATTCCGGAATATGCGCGGCGCCAGCCAGCTCCTTGCCGATGGCCGCCAGGGCCTGTGGCAGATCGTCGGGAACGACCGCGGAAGTACGGAGGTTCTGCACCGCACTACGGGCCTCGGCCAGCGCCTGGTCCCCTTGATCGAGAACCTTCTCCAGGGCCTGTTTGGCCTGGTCGGGGTGCGCGGGCAGCATATGTTGCGCAGCCTGGAGATAGAGCAGCAGACCCTGAAAGCCCTGCAGCAAAGAGTCATGGAGTTCGCGAGCAATGCGCGTGCGTTCGGCGGTGCGCTCTTCCACGCGCATGTCAAACTGCCGGGCGAGGTGGCGCAAACGGAGGCGGTAGAGCAGCCAGGTAAAGCCGGCCAGGCACAGCACACACGACAACTGGAACCACCACGCCTGCCAGAATGCGGGCTCGATTTTGAACGGGAGGGTTGCTTCGGCGCCGTTCCACACGCCGTCGGTGTTGGACGCAGCCACACGAAACTGGTAAGAGCCTGGCCCAAGATTGGTGTAGATGGCTTGCCGCGAGGCCACAGGCTCACTCCAGCCATGATCAAAGCCATCCAGACGATAGCGGAAACGAAGCCGGCTGGAGCCAACCAGGCTCAGCGCGGAGTACTCGATGAGTAGGCGGCGTTGTGTCGAAGGGACACGGACCGGCCCTTGTAAGGCGATGGGATTGCCATCGACCAGGACACTCTCTACGTGGGCCGCAGCAGGCAACAGCTCATGGTTGGCCCGGTTGGGATGTACTACCGAGAGGCCTGCATTCAGAGAAAACCAGATGTCTCCATCCAGATCTTTCGCCACCGACCGATCGCGCTTCACGCCTTCTGTTCCGCGCAAGCCGTCTTCCGGACCATAGGCACGAATATCCGCATCGCTAACGTGGCCTTGCAGCAGCGCATTTCTGTTGACCCGCAAAACGTAGTTTGCGGTCGCGATCCACAGCGATCCGCTCTGATCGTCGGCGAGACCGAGAATCGGTTCGCGTAAGACGCGTGTTCCCTGCCCTGTGGTCAGGAGGCGGTCCGAGTGGAGGAAGGCCAGACCGCCGGTGGTGCCGATCCACAGCGTTCCCGCTTCATCGCGAAGAATGGTAGTTACATTATCGGCGGGCAGCCCGTCGCGCGCGGCGTAGGTCCGCCACTTGCCGTCGGCCAATTCCGACAGCCCTGCCGAGGTGCCAAACCACATGGCGCCATTGGGTCCATCTTCAATGGTATTCACGGCGTTTGCGGCCAGGCCATCGGTAACCGTATAAGTTGTAAACTTGCCGTCCTTCAGTTTGCTCACGCCTCCGCTCACGGTTCCGGCCCAAACGGTTCCATCAGGATTCTGGTGAACGGTATAGACGCTGTTTTGTGCGAGGCCATCGCGCGCGGTATAGGTTGTAGCTGCGAACGATGCACCGGTGAAGCGCAGGTTGGTGAGTCCGCCCTGCTGCCTGCCCAGCCACAATTCTTCTTTGCCGCCGGCAATGGAATAGACAACGTCCTGGCTCAGCAGATCATTGGTGATGTTTCCACTGGCTTCTCCCTTCATCCAGCGCAAGCCGCCCTCGATGGGCGCGTACCATGCGCGATCATGAGGGTCTACGTAAATGGCCCCGCTGCTTTCCGAGTTGAGCCCGGGCGGTGAGTAGGTAACAAACGCGCTGTCGCGCAGACATTCGATGCCATGCGGGCCTCCCACCCACACGTTCCCCTGGCGGTCCTCCAACAGGGCTGTCACTTGCGTGTTGTCATTGTCTACGGAGACTCCATGAGCATTCAGACGAAACAATCCAGCGGCTGTACCGACCCACACGTTTCCGTCGCGGTCCTGCATCATGGCAAGGATTGGGTTGTCGCGAAGCGGGGGCGGAATGGGTGCTGCAGTATTCTCCGCCAGCTTGGTCAAGCCGTTATCCGTCCCGATCCATAACTCCCCGTTCTGCAAGGCAAGGAGGCAGTCGATTTTGTTGGGCAATTTCTTCTCGCTGGGCAGGACCTGGCTCCCGCTGATAAAGAAGAGCCCTCGATCCCGCGTGCCCAGCCAGACTTTGCCGTCTGTCGTTTGCGCGATTGCATCCACGGGCGAGTTTGGCTCAGCGAAGCGATGGGTGGCCACTCCGGTAGCTGAACTGAGGCGGCTCGACATGTTGTCCGCAGTGATCTGGTTCCCGTTCAAAGTGGCGGCGGAGGATTCGGAAGAGGTGAGGACCTGGTAGCGGTTAGCACGGTATTGCAATGGCCCCAGGGCCAGCGAAGACAGCAGCAATCTTCCATCTCTCAGGCTGGCGATCGAGGTGATGCCGAACTCTGCTTCATCATGGCCTAGTTCGAAATTGCCATTGGAGTAACGCAGGACCTGGGTGCTCTGCAGGATAATCCAAAGCGCTCCGTGCGGGTCCACGATAAGAGCGCGCACAAAGCCGATGGGAACATTGGTGGGTGTCGCTCGCGGAAACGCACGGAAGCTGGAGCCGTCGAAACGAAGCAAGCCCTTGTCGGTGCCGATCCACAAATAGCCGTCCGGAGTCTGGGCCAGCGCGGTCACCGCGCCGCCGCTAAAGCCCCGATCGCTAAACCAACGCTCGCGCAGATACTGCGCAATGGTTCGATTGGGATCAATCGCGTGAGCCGGGCATGAAAGGCAAACAACGGCCAGCGCGAGCACCAACCTGGTGATGGGGCCCTTCATACGTCGATCACGGCAGATATTGGAACTTTTCAATTACGACTTCATTTTCGCTTTGCAGAGGACTTTTGTGAGATTCGACGACGTAGAACAGAAACTGGAATTTTTCCTGCCCCTGGGTGGGTACTTGTGACGTAAAGACGTGTTCAAACACCACGGGGGCGCCCGGCTGAACCGACGACCCGCGAAGGGTTTTCATACTGAGGCGGCCTGCTTCCCAATGAATGACGTGGGTGAGCGTGCCGGCGGGCACAGTAAACGGCGCCAGGTTGCCCGGAATATAAAAGGGCTGAACCCCGTATTGCGCGTTGTTCTTGTTGCCGGCATCGCCCCAACGGCTCATCTCCACATCGAACTCGCGGAAATGCTGATCGCCTCCCCAGTCGTCAAAGGTATTGAGGCTGAGGACCGCGGCAGGTTCGAGATGAGTGACGTCGCGGACGGTAACGATGTAAGTTCCATATCCCAGGCTTCGCGACAGTTCTGCTTCCGCACAGGCCCAGCGGCCGTCACGTTTCTTCATGCGGAGATGAAGGGCTCCAGTGTTGTCGGTCCAGGCGTTGGCTGCGTCGTAGAGGTTGTTGAGGCCGCCACGGTCTCCGGCGATGGTCCGTATGTTCCAGTCATAGCCGCTGAACTTGAGGGGCTTGGTCGGCGCCAGTTGGACCGACCCGGTTCCCTTCACCGACTCCACGGCAATGACCGAACCGCCGCGCATGGGAACGGAATCGATGGTCGGCGGCGGGTGGAATCCAGGGTCGACCAACAGGGCTGCGTACTCGAATCCGAGGTGGGTTGGGCTGGTCCAGGTTCCGTCGGGTTTGATCGGGATAAAGGGCTTGTCTGGCCATGGCTGCACCCACCAGGGTCCGCTCCTGGCATAGACCACGATCTGCTGACCAGGGCGCGCGCCCGTCACGCGGCCTGCTACCTCATCCACTCGTTCCCTGCCACCCTGGGCAGCCGGTGGGATTTTGGTGAATTCGACTACGGGGGCCTGGGGTGGAGCCTGGGCGCGACAGGCGCTGAGCAAGGCCACGCAAAGCAGCAGAAAATGCAAGCGGCAGAGACTTGAAGGCGTTCGGTCGACGGGAGAAGATCCACGACCGGGGTGGTTTTTCTTCATGCTCTGGTAGAACCTCGAAATTGACTGTCAGGCTTAGATTACTTGAGCACGCTTTTTGTTTCATTGGGGATGAGGATTGGCAGGGGTTTCCCTTGGCATTGGTTGCAGGGATCCCAGGTCTCAAAAGCGAGACCTGGGGCACCCTTCCGTTTGCACTTATATTTGTGTATTGAGGTTGGGAATGGGGATGAGTCCGAAGGAGTTGCTGCAGGGACGCCCGGTGGCGGTGATTGGCGCGGGGCTGGTGGGCGCGGGATGGGCGATCGTTTTCGCGCGGGCGGGTCTGAAGGTCCGCATCTACGATGTAAATCCGGAAGCTACCCGGTGGGCCCTGGCTTTGATTGCCGAGCAATTGAAAGAGCTAGAGGGGTTTGGGTTGATCGATGATCCGGTGGCGACAGCGGCGCTGGTTCAGCCGGCGTACGGGCTGGCTGAGGCCCTGAAGGGGGCAGCTTACGCCCAGGAGTCGGTGCTGGAGCGAGTGGAGTTGAAGCGGAGCATCCTGAAGGAGATCGAAGCGGTTGCGCCTTTGGATCTTGTCATCGGGAGTTCCAGCTCGGGCATTCCGGCTTCGGCCTTCACCCACGGCTTGAACATTGCATCGCGGGTATTGGTGGTGCATCCAGTGAACCCACCTTACCTGGTGCCCGTGGTGGAGCTTGTTCCTTCGCCAGACACCTCCCTCGCTACAGTGGAATTTGCAGATGCACTCATGCGCGGGTTGAAACGCAGCGTGGTTCATGTACGCAAGGAGATCCAGGGTTTTGTGCTGAACCGGCTGCAGTCCGCTCTGCTGCGCGAGGCGTGGGCGCTGGTGGAAGACGGCGTGGCCAGTTGCGAGGACATCGATCGGACCATGCGCGACGGGCTGGGGTGGCGCTGGTCGTTCATGGGGCCGTTCGAGACCATCGATCTGAACGCGCAAGGTGGAGTGGCAGACTATGCCAACCGCCTGGGTGCGCTTTGCCAGGAAATCGCGCAATCGCGCACCCACGAGGAACCCTGGTCAGCCGACTTGATCAGCAAAGTGGAAGCGGAACGGAGATCGGTACTGAGCCAGGATGAACTGGCCAACCGGCGTGCGTGGCGAGACCGGCGATTAATGGCATTTGCCGCGGCCCGCGCGAAAGAGCCGATGCCGTGATGATCAGATCGTTTGCTTTTTCCATTTGCCGCGTCGAAACAGAAGAATGCCGGCGAGTGCGACCGCGGCCTGGGCAATGACGATCGAGAGGAATACTCCCGTGGAACGAAGCCCCTGGTGCAGGGCGAGCCACCAGGCCAGGGGAATCTCCAGTACCCAGAAGCCGAAGAAGTTCACAATCGTAGGCGTGACGGTATCGCCTGCGCCGTTGAAGGATTGCAACATGACCATCCCGTAGGCGTAGGCGATATTGCCGTAACTCAGAATGCGCAGGGCTGAGGCAGCCAGGGGCACGACGGCGGGATCCTGAGTAAACAAGCGGACCAGCGGCGTGGCGAAGAAGATGAAGACGACGCCGATGCCACCGAGGAAGAGCATGTTATACAGGCCGGTGCGCCACACGGCTTGCTCAGCGCGTTCGGGATGGCCGGCGCCCAGGTTCTGCCCGACCAGCGTGGCGGCCGCATTGCTTAGTCCCCACGAAGGAAGAATGACAAAAATAACGATGCGGATGGCAATGGTGTAGCCGGCCAACGCTGCCGCGCCAAAAATGCTGACGATGCGCACGAGCGCGATCCACGAAGTATTGGCAATCGTGAACTGCAGAATACCGGTCAGCGAAACCCGGATAAGACGCCACATCACGCGAGGGTTGAACCGCAGCAGGCTGGGCGGAATGCGGATCCGCTCAGAGCCTTTCATGAGGCGGTAGAACTGGTAGAGCACGCCGATGCTGCGGCCGCTAAAGGTGGCCAGTGCGGCCCCGGTGACGCCAAGACGCGGAAACGGCCCCAGGCCGAAGATGAGACAGGGATCGAGGATCAGATTGAGGATATTCGACACCCAAAGCAAGCGCATGGCGATGGCCGCGTCGCCCGCCCCGCGGAAGATGGCGTTGTTGAGAAAGAGCATGACGATGGCGCCGCATCCGCCTAATGCAATGCGGGCGTAACCGGTGCCGGTGGCGACGATCTCAGGCGACGCTCCCATAAGACGGAGCAACTGAGGGGCGAAGATGAATGCGGGAACGCCGATGACCAGAGAGATGAGCAAGCCGAGGAAGATGGCTTGCGTACCGGCAATGGCGGCATCGACAGGATCTTTCTCGCCGATGCGGCGGGCAACCATCGCAGTGGTGGACATGGAAAGGCCGATGCCTATGGAAAAAACCAGGGCCAGGAGGGACTCGGTGAGCCCGACCGTGGCCACGGCATTGGCTCCAAGGCGGCCTACCCAGAGAACGTCAACCACCGCAAAAAGGGATTCGAGCACCATCTCCAGGACCATGGGGATGGCCAGCAGGAGGATGGCGCGGTTGAGGTTCCCGGTCGTGTAATCCTGGTGCGAACCGCGAAGCGCCTCACGAATCGACGACCATAGGCCGGGCTGGGGCACGGGGTGGTCAAGGGCTTCCATGGACATGGAAACTTGCCTTTCAAGAAGAGGATGTATGGGGCAGCCGCGTCAAAGCAGCGCGGGCTAACAGACAAGAGTGAGCAACACCGGGAGCGCCCAGTGTTACGAAGAGGTTGGTAACGAAACCGGCGCATCACGGGAATGATGCCCGGCTATCCCCTTGCTATCTTACCTGCAGCGAGTAGCTTCTGTGGACCGCTAAGAAGTTCATCCGACATGGATTTCGGACGCGGCGAGAAAATCGCGCAAGCGCCTAGCCTGGTCTCGCTGAGCCTGAATGAGACGGAACTGTCGTTCGAGGTGCCCTGGATTATCCAGTGTGGAGGCGAAGATTTCGTCTTTTTGCGCGTCGTTCTCGAGGGTATCTGCTTTTGCGTGGAGTGCCAGATAGAAGCGGTGGCTGATGTGGTAGGGTTCGAAGTTGTAGTCCAGGGTAGTTACTTCTTTTCTGCATTTCGGGGGTTTGCGTTTTAAACTTCCTTGGCTCTTTGCCGATAGTAGCGATAAGCGGAATTTCAGACCAGATTCCACGTGGAGCTTCCGGAAGTTTCTTTGCATTGGAGAAAATGTTACGGCCGGTGGTTACAACGGGGTGTTCTCATGCGCTGCCGAGTCTGTGGAGCAGCGCATTGGAAATCCGCCCCAGCGGAAGCACCTGATCGACGGCTCCAAGGAGGATCGCTTCGCGCGGCATGCCGAAGACGACGCAGGACGCTTCATCCTGGGCGATGGTATGGGCTTCCGCGACTTTCATTTCCAACATGCCTTTGGCGCCGTCCGCGCCCATGCCGGTCAGCAGAACGCCGATGGCGTTCTTGCCTAGCTGTTTCGCACAAGACGAAAACAGTACATCCACTGAAGGCAGATGGCGATTGACGCGCTCGCCGCGGTAGACCTTCACTGCATACTCCATGCCACGACGGACGACCTGCATCTGGTGGCCGCCGGGCGCCAGCAGGGCGTGTCCCGGAAGGATACGGTCACCGTCCCGCGCTTCCTGTACGCGGATGCGACATAGCGAATTCAAGCGTTCGGAAAATGGGCGGGTAAATGCCTCCGGCATGTGCTGCACCATCACCACCCCGGGAAAGTCCGGCGGCAGGGAGCTGAGCAAATCTTTCAGTGCCTCCGTGCCCCCGGTCGATGCGCCGATGGCAACGACTTTGTGGGTCGCGGTGATGTGGTAACCGGCAGGTAAGGATGCCGAGGTTGCGTCACGCGGCTTTCCACCGCGCACCTTTACTTTGGCTGCTGCTTTGACTTTGGAAACGATGTCGTTCGATTGTTCGAGGGTGCCACTGGAAACATCCAGCTTGGGCTTCGCGATATAGTCGACTGCTCCCAGGCTGAGTGCGCGCAGAGTGGTTTCTGCGCCGCTTTCGGTAAGGGAGGAGATCATGACCACCGGCATGGGGTGGCCGCGCATCAGTTTTTCCAGGAAGGTCAGGCCATCCATACGGGGCATCTCGACGTCCAGAGTGAGCACATCGGGATGGAGGGCTTTGATCTTCTCTCGGGCGATGAAGGGATCGCCTGCCGTACCGACGACCTCCAGGTCCGGGTCCGAGCTGATAATCTGCGTCAGCAATTGACGCATCAGCGACGAATCATCGACGATCAGCACCTTATACGGTGGCATCTAGAGGGACCCTACAGCGAGTGTTCCCGGAGTAAGTATTCAGGCAGTGAGCCTCTGCGGCCCTGCTACCAGTTCACGATCCGCGGTGATGTTGAATTCCTTGACCAGCCCCATGAGACCGGCGGACTGACGCGAAAGAGACTGAGAAGTTTCCGCAAGTTTTTCGGTTTGTGCGGAGTTCGTTTGGGTGACTCGATCGATCTGTGCCATGGCCGTGTTCACTTGCTCTACGCCGGCGGTCTGTTCGGCCGAAGCGATCGCGATCTGGGCGACCATCTGGCCCATGTTCTTGACGGCCTTCTCAATTTCCGCAAGAGACTGGCCGGACCGATCGACGAGCCGGGTTCCATTTTCCAACTTCGTCATCGAGTCCTGAATCAACACCTTGATTTCGCGGGAAGCTTCGCTGGTTCGTTGGGCCAGGCTACGGACTTCTCCGGCGACCACGGCGAAACCGCGGCCGTCTTCTCCTGCGCGCGCCGCTTCGACGGCTGCATTCACGGCCAGCAAGTTGGTTTGGAAGGCGATTTCGTTGATGGTGGAAATGATGTCGGAGATTTTTGCCGAGGCCGCATTGATTCCGCCCATGGCGGTAATCGCTTCTGATACGACCGCACCTGCCTGTTCGGCGGCCTGTTCACTCGAGGAAGCCAGCCGTTTGGCGGCGTCGGCCATCTCTGCGCTTTGCCGCACCGTCGCGGTGATTTGTTCCAGGCTGGCAGCCGTCCGCTCCAGGCTAGCGGCCTGGTTCACCGCGCCGTCGGCGATGGCGCGGGAGGATGTTGCCAGCTCTCCCGATGCGTCCGTCATGCCCTCGATACCCAACTGAGCCTGCTCGATCACCGAACGCATGGCATTGAGGTGCTCCTGCAGTTCCATGCGGCTAGTGGCGGTCTCAGATGTCTTCTTATTCAACACGGCGGCGAGATAGCAGATAGCGACGCTTTCCACTACCACATAGGCAGCGTGGACAAACACCATGACAAGGTCGGGCTGTTTGAAAACCCACACCTGATAGTGAATTTGCTGCAGGTAGTTAAAGAGCAGGTGATGCACCGCGATCACCCCGGCGGCGCAGATGATGATCGACCAGTCCTGGTAAATAACCAGCAGCGCAAGCAGCACGAATATACCAAAGTGCAGCTCATCCAGGCCATGTGACTGGTGAATGTTCAATCCGCAAAAGACCATGGTGGCCGCGGCCACGATCATCCTGGTGAACAGCGCGCCGGGCGCCTTGAGGATCAGCAGGATCGGGAGCAGCGCGGAGGGTATCCCGATCATGAAAACGGGGGTCCAGGTTCCATGCCACGGCGCAAGACAGATGGAAAACAATAACAACCCACAGAGCACGGCAATGAAGAAGCGATTGGCCATCGCAACATGCTGAAGCAGAGGGGTATCTTCGATATCCATATAGACCTCGGGTGGTTCGGAATTGGCCATTGCGACAATCTCGTTAGTGTTATCGGCTGACCAGTGTTCCCTATTACCTTCCCGACCGGAGCAACGACAGGCACGTTACGACGGCCACCGGCATTTCCTGGCACCAATCAGAACAAGGTCACTTCTCCGCCCCAGTCTGCCTGGGCGAAAGCTCGACGATACTCATTTTCCGCGTTCAGAATCGTGGGAAGCCGGGAACCGTCCACCGTATGCACCGTTGCCTTACCCGTATCTGTCCGGAAGCTAACTTGTACCGGGCGCAGTCCGCCCAGACGTTGGGCGACCAGCGGAATTCCTTCAGTGGCGAGAAAGGTGCGGATGAAGGTTGCGTTCTGCTCACCGATGGTCGGCGATTGGAGACTGGCCACAACATTACCCGCGCCAAAAGCTTTGGCAACCAGTTTCCGCCGGTCACCGCCTTCCTGCATGATGGCGTTGATCAGGAGTTCCATGGCATGGACCCCGCAGCGCGACGGCCGGTGGTCGCCCGCGCAGCTTCCGGGAAGCAGGATGTGGTTCATTCCGCCAATACACGCGACCGGATCATGAAGGCACACGGCGACACAAGAACCCAAGAGAGTTTGTAACAGCAAAGGAACGGCGCTGGCGGCGACTTCGCCGACAAAAATGCGCCGTCTTTGTTCGAGCGGGAGACGAGGCGTCGTTGCCACACCAGTTCGGCCCGAAGGCGGCGGTGCTACGTGAGCCCTCATTGGCGTGAGCGGCGACGGCGCTCGGGGCCGGTGTAGGCCGGCCGCTTTTGAGCGCGCAGCTGATGGATCGTGTTGTTCAGGGCTTCGACCGAGTCGTTCAGCCAGGGCACATGCTCAGAATGACCCAAGATGAGATGGCCCCGCGCCTTGAGGTAACCCAACATCTTGCGCAGAAACATCTCCTGGGTTTCGCGGTTGAAGTAGATCAGAGCATTGCGGAAGAAAATGACATCGAATTTTCCCTCGATGGCCCACTGGTTATCCATCAGATTGATGCGCTGAAATTTCACCAGCTGTGCTACTTCCTTTTTCACTCGCACCTGGCCAGCCATATTGCCTTTACCGCGGAGGAAGTATTTGGTTTGCAGAGGCGTGGGAACGTCTTCGAGCGAGCTCTGATCATAGATGCCCTGCGCCGCAGTCGCGAGCACGCCCGTATCAATATCCGAAGCCACCACTTCGACGTGCCAGCCGCCAGGCGGTGGCGGCGGAACGCCCAGAGTGGAGGGGAGCGAACTGGACACGTGTCCGCCCTTCAACGCATCGAGCACCGAGATTGCGATGGAATACGGCTCCTCACCGGTGGAGCACGCAGCACTCCATATGCGAATGTTCCGGGCCCGGCCCAGTGCAGCTCCGGCGATCAGATCGGGAACCAGTTTCTGTGCCAGGAAATCGAAGTGGTGCTTTTCGCGGAAGAAAGACGTTTTATTCGTGGTAACGCAATTGATGATTTCCGCCAGTTCCTTACCGCCATCCTGAACGGTCTCGACGTAGGCAGCATAGGTAGCAAAATCGTTCATGCCATGGTGACGAAGGCGTTTGGACAGGCGGCCGGCCAACATCGCCTGCTTGCCATCCCGCAGCCAGATACCGGTCTTACGATGGATCAACTCGCGAAAGGTTTTAAATTCGCGCATGTCCATCGCTACGATGGAACTTTCGAGCGTCGGCATCGTCACGGCTTTTCTCCACTCACGGGTACTCCAATGGCGCCGTTCGCATCCCGGGCGATGATCCGCGCAATTGTTGAAGAGACGGCGACTACACTGCCGGCAATCGCCCTTATGCCTACGCGTTGTCGGCTTGCGGAACTGCCAATTCGATATCACTGAGTAGCTTCTCCAGATTGAGGGCGACGGCAAGCCGTTCGCGCGTCTGAAAGACGCCATCGATGAAACGAGTATCGACAGCAGAGCCGAAATCCGGAGCGGTGCGCATCGATTCCTGCGTGACCTGCAAGACATCAGAGACCGCATCCACCAGCAATCCCACCATCTTGTCTCCCACCATGGCGATCACGATCACGGTGAACTTGTTGTACTCGATCGGGGGAAGATGAAACTTCATGCGCAGATCCACCACCGGCAACACGGTTCCGCGCAGGTTCATCACCCCTCTGACGTGGGCGGGCACATTAGGAATTGGGGTGACGGGCGCATATCCGCGAATTTCCTGAATCTTGAAGAGCTCGAGACCATATTCCTGCTCATCCAGCAGAAAGGTGAGGAACTGGCTGGAAGCCGTTGCCTGGTGCTTTACGATCGCTTGCATGAATATTTCCTTTCCCGTCCAAACCGGCACAGATTGATCGCCTAGAATTCTTCAAAGCTATCGTCATGCGACCTGGCGGCCGGGCTACCTACCAGCACAGGCGTTTGCGCTGCTTGCCTGCGTCCATTCGCCGCAGGAGAAGACCTGCGCGGCGCCGGGCTGGCTGTCGGGCGGGTGGGTCGATGGGTTAGAGCAGGCGCTGCCCGATGGCTTTCCGAAGGCGTCTCATGACTAAGGCCGTGGTGTGACTCCGAGCGGCTGCCCACATTGAACGTATCGACGAGTTGCTGGAGACGCTCCGCTTGCCCGGCGAAGGCCTGCGCAGTAGCCGACAGCTCTTCGGTTTTGCTGGAGTTGGATTGCGTCACCTGGTCCATTTGCGTGATGGCGGTGTTGACCTGTTCGACGCCGGTGCTCTGCTCGCCCGAGGCGGCTGCAATTTCGCCCACGATGTCGGTGACTCGCTTGACCGAACCGACGATGCCTTGCAAGGTGGAACCGGAGCGATTGACCAGTTCCGAACCTTTCTCCACTTTCTCGAGCGAGTCCTGGATCAGACCCTTGATCTCCTTGGCTGCCTCCGCGCTGCGCTGTGCGAGGCTCCTGACTTCCGTGGCGACCACGGCAAAGCCGCGACCTTCTTCCCCTGCGCGGGCGGCCTCTACTGCTGCATTCACAGCCAGCAAGATTGGTTTGGAAAGCGATTTCGTTGATGGTCGAAATGATGTCGGAGATCTTCGCCGAAGCGGTGTTGATATCCTCCATGGCGGTGATGGCGCTGGTAACGACTTCCTGTCCTTTTTCCGCAGACTCGCGTGAGCCGGTGGCCAACTGACTGGCCTGCCGGGCGTTGTCTGCGGTTTGCCGGACTGCGGCGGTAATTTCCTCCAGGCTGGCGGAAGTCTGCTCCAGGCTGGCCGCCTGCTGTTGCGCCCCGCTGGCGATGGACTGCGCGGCGGCGGCAAGTTCCTGGGACGAGGAGCTCGACTGCGCGGCACTCGCGGAAACCTCCTGCAAGGTAAACCGCAGTTTCTCGATGGCTTTATTCAAAGCCGTGGCCATCTGTCCGAGCTCGTCTTTTCCGCGGACTTCCACGGAGACAGTCAGATCGCCGCCGGCCACCTGGCCAAGGATATCGACCGTCTGGGCCAGGGGTAGGGCAATACTACGAACGATCACAAGGGTGATCGGGACAGCGATGAGCGTGGCCAGCAGGACGCCGATAAAGATTCCCCAGTTTGCTGAGGTGCTCGATTCGATGACTAAGGCGAGACCGTCTTTCGAGCCTTTGTTATTGAAATCCAGGATTGCCTGGACGTCTGCAACGAACTTCTGCAGAATTGGCCGAAGCTTGTTTTCTGTCAAGTCCTTCGCCTGCGCATTTGCGGCGGGCGTGCCAAGCCGGCTGATCTTGCGGATTTCTTCCATCGCCGCCCAGAAATCCGTGCGGTCCTTTTTGATGGTTTGATCCAGCGATGCCTCCTCCGGCGTGGAGGGCAAAGCCTCATAGGTCTCCCAGGCTCTTAAATTGGCCTCGTGCAGGCTGCTCATCTGCGCTTCAAGGGAATCCATTTCGTGTGGGTCGCTGCTTGCAGCGTGCTGCAGAAGGAGCTCGACCAGATGGTACAACTCGGTCTGAACGTGTCCCAGGGCCATGACCGACGGGACGTTCTTATTCGCAATACCGCTTGCCTCTTGCTGGATGATTCGCGTTCTGCTAAAGGCAAAGACTCCGAGCGCGATGCACAACAGGATGACTGCGGCAAAACCAAGCATGATCCTCGTGCCGATTTTCCAATCTTTCATCGATAACCTTTCCTTAGCACGGGATTATTTGTGAGTGATCGGGTTTTTAGGCCAGTCCATGGGCTGGTGCTCCTCTTTCGACTGGCGCGGCCAGGGATGGCCGAACAGGCATGGCGGAAGGCCCTCCGCGTTTGGCTTTATGGTTCTGCCGCCCCACTGAGAACAATGGCAATTCCGCCAGTGCGCCAACGTCGATGATGGGGGCGACGTGGCCATCCCCAAGAATGGTTGCGCCCATCAGCCCTTCGACTTTGTGCAGATTTTTCTCCAGGCTTTTCACCACCACTTGCTGCTGGCCGAGTAACTCGTCGACCAGCAATCCAATCTTTTTACGGCCCGCTTCCACCACGACTACCAGGCTGTGGCTTTCGAGTTGGCCGAAGGCGGGTGGACCGCTCGGCAGTGGACTCGGTGTCGATTGCATCCGCCGGTACGGCGAGGAAGCGGGCCAGTCGCAGCACGGGGATGGACTCTTCTCGAATAACGATGACCTCAGCCTGTTCTGCGAGACGCTTGATCTTGCCCGTGCTGGGCACGGCTTCGACCACCGTCAGCAAGGGAAGGACCAGGGTGCGGTCGGCCACGCGAATCAGGAGGCCCTCGAGAATCGCGAGGGTCAGCGGGAGTTCGATGGAGACAGTCGATCCCACGCCTAACTCGCTGGTGACGCTCACAGTTCCGCTTAATTGCTGCACGTTGCGCTTGACCACATCCATCCCGACACCGCGGCCGGAAAGATCACTCACTTCTTCGCGAGTCGAAAATCCGGGCGCGAAGATTAGCATTCTAATCTGGTCGTCGCTGAGATCGGCCTCTTCTGCGATCAGGCCTCTTTCGACTGCTTTGGCGCGCACCCGAGTGGTGTCGATGCCCGCACCATCGTCGGAGATCTCAATCACGATCCGGCCCGACCGGTGAAATGCGCGCATACTGATCAAGCCTTCGACCGGTTTGTTCGCCGCCTGTCTTGCATCGGTGGATTCGATACCATGATCCGCGGCGTTGCGGATAAGGTGGGTCAGCGGATCGCCCAGCAACTCCAGCATGCTTTTGTCGATTTCGGTTTCTTCGCCATCGGTTTCCAGGCGTATTTGCTTCCCGGTCGACTGAGCAATGTCGTAGACCACGCGTACGTATCTTTGGAAGAGGCCGCCGACGGGCATCATGCGCACGGCCATCACGCGTTCATGCAACTCGCGGGTGCTCCGTTCCATGGCGGCGACGGCCTCGCGCAGTTTTGGCAAGCGGGAGGGTTCGAAATCCTCCACCATCTGCGCCGTCATCACCTGGGCAATCACCAGCTCGCCCACCAGGTCGATCAAGCGATCGACTTTGTCAGTCGGTACGCGTATGGAGCTCGCCTCGGTTGTGGCAGCGGGCTTTTTCGCGGCTCTCCGTTCCTCTGCCTTGCGCCGCTCCGCCTCCTTTCTCCTATCGGCGGCCTCGATCTTTTCGGTAACAGCGGTGGGCACGACATCGAGGGTCCGCGGCTGTACGGCCGGCCGATGCAGAGCCAACCCTTTCTCCGGTCGCAAGGGTTGATCGACGGGCTGCACCGTCACCTCAGCCAGATGTTCGACAAATTCGAAAACCTCGAGCAGTTCCGCTTCCGGGCAGGAACTGGCCAACTCGATGGTCCAGCTCAGATAGCACTGGACCGGGTCGAGCTGCTCCAATGGGGGCAAATCCTCAGCGTGCAGTTGGCAAACGCTCACAGTGCCCAGCGCGGCAAGATTGCGCAGCAACATGATGGGGTTGGTGCCGCTCGAAAACATTTCCCGGTGCGGGCGGAACTCTACCCGGTAAAAATGCAGCTGCCCGGCGGCCCCTCCGTCGTCGACGGCCGATGCAGGCGAAGACGGGGGTTTTGCGTCAAAAGCGGTCTCGGCTGCGCTCAGGCTCTCAATTTGTTGCGCCAGCTCGGCGGCGCCCGGCGGTAATTCTCCATCGGACCCCGGATCGAGCATGGCACGCAGCACGTCGACGGAGCGCAACAGGAGGCTGATGACTTCCGCGGTGGCCGGCATCTCAAAGGCGCGCAGTCGATCAAGGAGACTTTCCAGGGCGTGGGTGAAGCGGACCAGGTTCGTCAGGCCAAACGAGCCCGCGCCTCCTTTGATCGAATGAGCAGAGCGAAAAATGGCGTTCAACGTTTCCGTGTCATCGGGAGCGGAACGGAGAGCGAGCAATCCCGCCTCCATGGCTTCGACGTGCTCGGCGCTTTCCTGCATGAAGGTCTGGCGAAATTGGCTGAGGTCGATCTTCATCGTGGTCGCGCTTTCACCGGCTCTGTGCTGGGCCGTTCTGTACAGGTGTTGTTTGACGGGAAGATTTGCGTCACATGCGGCTGGTTGGCTCGCATCATGGTGAATGGTTTCAGGGCAAGACCTTGGCCACCGTCTGCAGAAGTTTTTCAGGATCAAACGGTTTCACGATCCAACCCGTGGCTCCCGCGGCTTTGCCCTGTTCCTTCTTTCCCGCCAGGCCTTCGGTAGTCAGCATGAGGATTGGCTTGGCTTTCATGCCCGGCTGCTGACGAAGGTTTTGGATCAAAGTAATGCCGTCCATAACCGGCATATTCAGGTCGGTAATGACCAGGTCGACGACGGCACCTTGCAGTTTGTCAAGCGCATCCTGGCCATGTTCTGCTTCGATCACTTCAAAGCCGCCTTCGCGCAGGGTGAAACCCACCATCTGCCTCATGGAGACTGAATCATCGACAATCAAGACTTTTTTCAAGCGTCAACTCCTGCAAACATCGGAGGTTCGATCGAGCCGGCCATCAGAACAACTCCACATCGCCGCCGGAGGCTTCCGCCCCTCCAAGGCCGGCAACTTCGCGTTCTTCCTGCATGGTGTAGGCGCTAAATCCCTCATCGGCTGCTGCACCGGGGCCGACATGAACAGCATGCATTTTGAGCCTTGCGCATATGGTGTCCAGATCCGAGACAACATGCCCAATGCGCTGGCTGATGCGATCCTGGAATTGAAGACCGCGCACGGCCGAACCGATATCGGTGGCTAAGAGCGCTCCGTCCGCGGTCATGCCATTCAGCATGGCTGCCATCTCGCTGTGGGCGACCTGCAGGTCGCGCAGAGACTCGTCCACCTCCTGCCGGCATTGCCCTACCCGTTCGGCGTCTTTCTCATTCATGTTGCGCAGGTCCTGAAGAGTGGACTGGGCGAGCGAACGTAGGTTGAGGGCGAGCTCACCGACATGGGCAGTGACTGTTCGCGACTTCACGGTGGCGGCAGCCAACTCCACGGCAACCACGGCAAAGCCCATGCCGGCGGTGCCCGCGTGTGCCGCCTCAATGCGCGCGTTGAAGGCCAGCATGCGATTGCTGTTGGTGATCTGATCCAGCTGTCCCAGGGCTTCACTGATTTGTTGGGAAGCCTTTTCCATTTCTTCGATTCGCTCGATGGCCCGGCGGGAAACTTCGCCGGCCTCGACGGTGGTATTCAAGATCTTGACCAGCGTCCCACTGCAGGCGTCGATCAGACCTTCGAACGACTGCCTGTTGGAGGTGGAGTGTCCACTGTTTCCCAGAAAACCGGTCGCCCGCGCGACGGTAGCCTGTGCCCGGGAGGCGATGCCCTGAAAACTGTCACAGACTCCGACGACCGAATCCTCGATCTGCTTGGAAGTTTGCGTGAGCTGCTCGCCCATCCGAGCCAGCTGGGACAGATATCGGGCAAGAGCCGCATCTGCTTTGTTGGCGCCGGCGGCCCCGCTCCCATTCGACGAGCTTTCCCCTAAGGTTTCACTCAGGCTTCCGTGAAGAGTTTCAGGCATGGCTATTCACGCTGACGTGCAGGAGAGAGGTGCGCCCTCCTCCCGCATACTCAAACCAGTGGGACAAGGCCATTGAGGCATTCGCCATACGCAATCCTTGGCCACGCTTCTTGCGTTCCGCGGCTAACGCCAGGAGAATCTGGAGTGCGCTCGCATCGAGGTACTCTACGCCCTCGAGATTGACGGTCAGGTCTCCACCGGCGTCGACGGCCGAGAGGGCGATCGCCCGTAGTTGTTCCGGCGGCAACCATTCTCCCTCACGGGTAACAAGGATGACTGTTTCTGTTACAGTTGCGGCTGGAGAGCTTTTTGCCATGGGCTTTCTCTTCAATGTCCTCGCACCCGCAATCAACGGCGCTGTCGAGTGTATCGGCGGCTGACCTCAAATATTCATTGCGGAACGGTTTCGCAACGGTCAGGCTTCGCCGAGCAAACTTGATAAAACGAGGTCGTCCGTTCGAGATCGAGCGTTGGATTTCGGAGCCATCCAAATCGGCGAGCGCGGAGGGCGCTCTGTTATCGCTTCATTTCGAAGCTAGACCTCTGGCCTGCGATTTGGAAACCAGCCCGGGGTGACAAGCTTGGTGGAGTTCCTCGGCGTCGCCGAGGTGGAGGGAAAAACGAGGCCCTCTTCCCTGGACGGGTGCCCCATGTTCGCCTCAGCGTACATGGGCCGAAGATGATGGGGCGCAGCCTCTTCAATCGCTTTTGTAATATAGCGGACAGATTGCGGCCAGGAGCAAGATTCGTTGCAGATGGAGTGAAAGCATTGGAAGAATCCGTTTTCGGCCCATGTGCGCTCAGGCGAACATGGGGCACCCGTCCAAAACCGACGACCGTAGTTTTTGAATCCAAATCCCCGCCAGAGGCTGGCGACCTAATCCGGACGGGTTTGAAGGTCAGCCGTCCCTCCGGGGCTTCTTCTGCGGTCGATGCTCACGCAGACGCTCGAGAAGCATACAGACACTCACGAAGATATGTCACGTCAAACACGATTCCGCTACGGCTCGGGTGAAGCCGGTCGCAGCGGGTTTCAATGAGTGAGAATTTTCCCTGGCCTGCATCAGGATGGTGCATCCGGCAGCGATTATGTGAACTCAAATGGTTGTGAGGTTGAAAACGCAACAATTGCAGGTTTTTCGTGTCTCGGAATCGGGGGGCGGTGTTACTGGAGTCACGGCCGGCCCTCTGGCTTTAACCTATATATAGGAAGAGAACCCGGGGGAAACAGTTTGTTATCTGTCGATGAAACTATCCAGCTGATCCGCATTGGCGAACCGCCAGCAAGCCAGAATCCTTCGCTACCCGGTCCCACGAATGTCTGCTCTACGGACCTGGCGGACGCGCCGTGGGTGTTTGATGGCCAGGAGCCGGGATACGGTCCCGGGGCTTCGATGCATGACGCGCTGCCAGCCGGGTCGCCGCAGCAGGGATTCCTTCCCCAGGAGTACCGTCAAGCTTCCAAGGGCGAACTGGACCGCCGCATCCGCGACGCTAAGGCGGCGTTAGGGGAACGCCTCGTGATCCTCGGCCACTTCTATCAGCGTGACGAGGTGATTCAATATGCCGACTTTGTCGGCGACTCTTTCCAACTCGCGAACGCTGCGCGGACTCGTCCCAAGGCCGAATTCATTGTCTTTTGCGGCGTGCACTTCATGGCGGAGACGGCAGATATGCTCTCGCGTGCGGACCAGGCAGTCGTGTTGCCGAATCTCGCCGCGGGTTGCTCGATGGCGGATATGGCCGACCTGGACTCGGTCACCGATTGCTGGAACGAGTTAGAGGAAATCTTTGGCACCACGGCGGACGCTTCGGGCCGCCAGCCAATTATCCCCGTCACTTACATGAACTCCTCCGCCGCCCTGAAGGCTTTTTGCGGGGAACATGGGGGGATCGTCTGCACTTCGTCGAACGCGACGGAGGTGCTCAAGTGGGCTCTCGCGCGCGGTCAGCGCGCCTTGTTCTTTCCCGACCAGCACCTGGGCCGCAATACCGGCAAAGCTCTCGGCATCCCGCTCGGACAGATGCCGGTGTGGGACCCAGGCAAGCGGCTGGGTGGCAGCGACGCGCCAACGCTGAGAGACGCGCGCGTCCTTCTGTGGCACGGATTCTGTTCCGTGCACAAACGATTCACCGTCGGCCAAATCCAGGCCGCCCGCCAGCGCTTCCCTGACGTTCGCGTGATCGTCCATCCGGAGTGTCCCACGGCGGTGGTCGACGCGGCCGATGCCTCAGGTTCAACGGACTACATCGTCAAGGCCATAGCCGCTGCTCCGGCAGGCAGCACGTTCGCCATTGGAACGGAAATCAACCTGGTGCAGCGGCTGGCCAATCAGAATCCGCAGCACAAGATTTTCTGTCTTGACTCGGTGGTTTGCCCTTGCTCAACCATGTACCGCATTCACCCCAGTTACATAGCGTGGGTGCTGGAGGCGCTTAACCGCGGGCAAGTGCTCAACCGCATTACTGTCACCGAGGAAGTTGCTATACCCGCGCGGGTGGCGCTGGAACGCATGCTGAGTCTCAGGCCAGGGTCGCGGGTAGAAGGCACGGTGACATCCGCATGAAGCATATCCTTGTCGTGGGCAGCGGTATCGCTGGGCTCATCGCCGCACTGGAACTGAGCCGTAAACACGCCGTCACCCTGGTGACCAAGGCGCGGCTGGAAGACAGCAATACCCGCTTTGCCCAGGGCGGTATTGCCGCGGCCATGTTCTCTGATGACAGCGTGGCCGAGCACATTGCCGACACCTTGCGGGCGGGCGCCGGACTCTGCGATGTGGCCGCCGTCGAAGTGCTTTGTTCCGAAGGGCCGGCCCGCATTCGTGACCTGGTTCGCCTGGGTGTGGACTTCGATCGGCACAACGGCGAGCTCGCACGCGGATTGGAAGCCGCACACACCCGGGCGCGCGTTCTGCACGCCGGAGGGGACTCCACCGGCCTGACCATCGAGCTGGCGTTAGCGAATGCCGTCCGCGCTGCGGGAATCCAGGTGATGGAACATACCTTCGCTTGCGACCTCATTCTTCGTAATGAGCAGGTTACCGGTTTACAGGTGTTGTCCGCGGAGAACTTGCGTCACGATATCCAGGCCGACGCCGTTATCCTGGCGAGCGGCGGGGCGGGCCAGCTCTACCTGCACACCACCAACCCCTCCGTAGCCACTGGCGACGGTGTGGCCATGGCGTTGCGTGCAGGGGCGCAGCTTGCCGACCTTGAGTTCTATCAGTTCCACCCAACGGCCCTCGCGTTGCCCGGCACTTTCCTCATTTCCGAGGCGGTCCGCGGTGATGGCGCAGTGCTGCTTGACGCGAATGGCCGCCGCTTCATGCAACACATTCATGCGGGAGCGGAACTCGCTCCGCGCGACGTTGTGGCTCGCGGCATCGCCCGGCAGATGGCCGCGCAAGACGGCGAGCCGGTGATGCTGGACGCAACCGGGCTAGGTGCGGCCTTTCTCGCGCAACGCTTCCCTACCATCGACGCCGCCTGCCGCGCCCGTGGCCTTGACTGGTCGAGCACGCCCATCCCCGTCACGCCAGCCGCACATTATTGGATGGGCGGCGTGCGCACTGACCTCTGGGGCCGCACTTCCGTGCCCGGCCTCTACGCTGTCGGAGAGGTCGCGTGCACCGGTGTTCATGGCGCCAACCGCCTCGCTTCCAATTCGCTGCTGGAGAGCCTGGTTTTTGCATGGCGCTGCGCGGGATTCTTGCTGGACGAAGATGTTGCAAAAGAAACAGTCGCTGGGACGTCTTTGGAAGCATTGCCTTCACCCCTGATGTTGCCGCAACACCGGCCCGCGCGCAGTGCTACACCCGTTGAACGATTGGCTCTGCAGAACCTGATGTGGAGTGCCGCGGGTATTGAGCGAAATGCCGCAGGCCTGGAGGCTGCCGCCAAGCAACTGGATCAATGGCGGGCAAGCGGCGCTACGATGCAGGATCTCGAAACGGCCAACCTGCTTGGCCTGGCGCGGGTATTGGTGGCAGCAGCGCTGGCTCGGAGGGAATCGCGCGGGGCTCACTCCCGTGAGGACTTTCCGGAAACCTCGAACGGCTTCCAGCACTCCCTGGTTTACTGCCAGGCGGCAGCAGAGGCGGTCAGCAGCGCATGCTGATCAAACCGGGCAGGGACGCCATCCAACGCCTGGTGCGCATGGCTCTTGACGAGGATGCACCATGGGGCGACCTCACCTCGCAGACGCTGATTCCGGCATCCGCACACATCATCGCGCAACTAGTGGCACGCGAGCCCGGCGTCCTGAGCGGCGAAGATGTCTTCATCGCGGCGATGTCGCTGACTGATCCCGGTATAAGCACCCGCTTTGCTGTGCACGATGGGGAAAGCTTTGCCGCCTCCACGGTCCTCGCCACGATCGAGGGGCCCGCGCAAGGTGTCCTGCAGGCGGAACGCATAGCTCTCAACTTTACCCAGCGTATGTCGGGCATCGCGACCATGACTGCGCAATACGTATCAGCCGTTGCAGGAACTGGAGCACGGGTTGTGGACACACGCAAGACCACGCCTGGGTCTGCGGCTACTGGAACGGTATGCGGTCCGCTGCGGCGGGGGACACAATCATCGTTACTCGCTTTCCGATGCAGTGATGGTCAAGGACAATCACCTCGCGATTCTTGCCGCGGAAAGCGCCAGCGATGTGACCGAAGCTCTGCGGTCGCTGCGCGGCGGGCTGCCTCACACCACGCATGTGGAGGTCGAAGTGGACCGCCCGGAACAGATCGAAGCAGTCCTGGCCGCTGGCGTCGACACGATCTTGCTCGACAACTTCACCATTGCGGAGCTGCGCTCGGCTGTGGCCCAGATAGCGGGCCGCGCGCTGGTCGAAGCCAGCGGTGGAATCTCGTTGGCAAGCATTCACGAGGTGGCGGAGACGGGCGTGGACATCATTTCAGTGGGCGCGCTCACTCACAGCATCCGATCGCTTGACCTTGGCCTCGACATTCAGTCTCATCGGCGCTAGCAAGGGCGGATTCGATAACGCGCCAATGAGAGAATGGTAAAGGTTCTCAGCACCTATGTTTACCGATGACATTCCTTTGCGCGTGCAACTTATCGCCGGGTTTGCGGTCCCGCCGGTCCTGACGGCCATTTGTTGGGTGGCAGGCCGGTGCATGGCGAGAGCTTTAGGGAACACCGGGACGAAAAGCAGAGCGGGGTTTTGGTCGATGCTTCTTGCAGCCTATCTGATCTTCGCCCTGGCGCTTGCCGGCAGGCACTTCCTGGCCAAGCGTGAGCAGGCTGATCCGTCCTCGCTCCTGGTGCAATAGAGAGGGACACGTGCACGCTCGAGGCTAGATCGCAATGTTTGAAGCTGACTTGGCCGGCTTCAGTGGCTTGCAGATCGGGGAAGACGAAGACGTGCAGCCATATGAATCAATTCCGCCAGAGAGCCGGCGTTCATTTTCCGCATCATGCTTCCGCGATGGGCTTTCACGGTAATCTCGCTAATGCACAATTCACCGGCAATCTGCTTGTTCAAAAGGCCGACGACCACCAGGGCCATGACTTCGCGCTCGCGGCGGGTGAGTTGCGCATGCCGCTCCTTTAGCGAACGCAGCTCCTCGTCTCGGGCGATCACTGCTCTGCTACGATCCACTGCGTTCCGGATAGCACTCAGAAGAACATGATCGGCGAAAGGCTTGGTAAGGAATTCGACGGCGCCGGCTTTCATGGCTTGCACCGTCATGGGTATGTCGCCATAGCCGGTGATAAATATGATCGGCATATCACGTTGTTCCACCGAAACGCGTTTCTGCAGATCGAGACCATTCAGGCCGGGAAGAGAAACGTCCAGGACCATACAGCTTGGTGCGGATGTGCGAGGATGCGCAAGGAATTCCTGGGCGGATTGGAAGGTCTGGACGTCGAGGCCTTCGAAACGGAGCAGGGTCTCAAGGGATTCTCGAACGGAGATGTCGTCATCGACAACGAACACAATCGGTGAAGTTCGTGGCCTGAGCTGGGTTGCCATTTGAGCGTCAATTCCGTTTGCGGAAATCATTTTGCCTCCGTAAAACAGGGCCCAATGTCAGTCCAATGTCACTTAAGGCGAAGCGCGGCATTGAGCGCGTTTAAAAGGGCCGTATCCGTAAAAGGTTTCAGCAAACATGCCACGGCGCCCTGGTTGATCGTTTCTCTGCGTACCGCCTCATCCTGATGACCGGTAATAAAGATGATGGGCGTATCTATCTGCCGACGCTTCAACTCTCGTTGGAGGTCCGTACCCGTCATGCCTGGCATGGCCAGGTCGAGGATCAGGCATCCCGACCGCAAGACGGTGTCGGACTTGAGGAATTCTTCCGCCGACGAAAAAGCACGCGCCGTGAACCCCAATTCATTCAGCAAATCCGGCAGGGACTCGCGCACCGATTCATCATCGTCCACTACCGATATCAACAGACGTGTATCCTTCATCGGAATCCCATTCCGTGCGCAAACAACACTTAGAACGCCTTGTCCCAACGGCTTATCTAGAAAAATAGATGCGTTCCAAGAGGGCGCGGCACAGGTGATCTCGGAAATAGATTCCACCACGCAGCTGAAACTTTCGATAAAGTCGTGCTTCTGAGACACTATGCTACTGATGATGCCCCATCCACACGAAAACCACTATTGTACTTTGGTATTGGTTTTGCCTTTGGATGAGGGTTGAGCGTGTACTATGAGGCGCTCCCGGTCGGTAGCGGGGCATCATAAGGAATTGAGAAAGCAAACGTCGCGCCGGGGCCATCGTTGCTTGTGGCCCATAGATGACCACGATGGGCCTCGACAATGGAGCGGCTCAGCGGAAGCCCAATGCCCATCCCCTCTTGCTTTGTGGTAAAAAACGATTGGAAGAGCCGGTCAGTCGTCTCAGGGTCGAAACCAACCCCGGAATCCTGGACAAAAACGGTGGCTTGATTGTCCTCCGTATCCGTCCGTATGAGGATCTGCCTTGGCCTGTCGTTGACCGTGACCATCGCGTCCGACGCGTTGCGGAGTAGATTCACAAGGACCTGCTGCAGTTGAACACGATCACCCTTGACGGGCAGCAAATGATGGTTGAACTGGTGCTGCACGATCACCCGGTTTTTCTGCAATTCACCAGCCAGGAGCGCGATTACTTCGCGAGCTGCCTCGTTCAAGTCCACTGGCTCGATGCTGATCTGCTTTTTACTAAAGAGGCTGCGTAGCCGGGTGACTACATCGGTCGCACGATTGCCGTCCCGAATGGTACGTTGCGCAGTTTCTCGCGCACCGTCGACGTTCGGAGGCTCGTTGTTCAACATGCGCAGGCAGGTGCTCGCATTCATGATAATTCCGGACAACGGTTGGCTTACCTCGTGTGCTATCGACGCAGCCAGTTGTCCGATCGTCGTGACCCGCATCATTCTTGCAAGTTCCGCCTGGGTGTGGCGTAGTTCCTCTTGCGCCTGCTTCCAATCGTGCATATCCACGACTGTGCCATGCCACCTTACGATGCGCCCTTGCTGATCGAGCAATGGGCGCGCGCTCGTCATACACCACCGGAACGTGTGGTTGGCAGCGTGAAATGCGCGCACTTCGACCCGGTAGGGAGCGCCGCTCTTTACGCAGGACATCCAGTTTTTTGTTGCGGGTTCGAGATCGTCGGGATGCAGAAGGTTAACCCAACCGTCTTTCATAACCTGCTCGGCACTAAAGCCGGTGTAATCGAGCAAGCGGCCATTGCAGTAATCAATGGCGCCATCGGGGGAAGCGCTCCAAAGCATTTCCGGGATGGTTTCTGTTATCTGGAGAAGGTTCAATTCCCGTATGCGCAAAGCTTCTTCCGCTCGTTTGCGATCGTCGATATCGGTATTTGTGCCATACCATTTGAGGATGGCGCCCGCCTGGTCGCGCATTGGATGTGCGCGAAACAGAAACCATCGATAGTCGCCGTTAGCGCGTCGCAAACGAGCTTCAATCTCACCTGGTATTCCTGTGGTGATCATTGATTGCCAGTAGTCGGTCATCCGGCCGAGATCGTCGTGATGAACTGCCTCGGCCCATCCCGACCCCTGCGCCTGCTCTGGTAGCAAGCCCGTGTAATCAAGCCACCGCTGGTTGAAGAATTCGACAGTGCCATCCGGATGAGCGGACCAGGCAAGCACGGGCATTGTATTGATGATCAGGCTCAGGTTTCGCTCACTGGCAAGGATGGTCTCTTGAGCGCGCTTCTTTTCTGAGATATCGCGAATGAATCCGGTGAATATCTTTCGCTGACTCGCGGTCATCTCTCCGAATGAGATTTCTACGGGGAACTCCTCACCGTCAGCCCGCAGTGCTGTCAGCTCGATTCCCTGCCAGTCCAGCTGCCGTACACCGGTTTCCAAATATCGTCTGAGACCCGTCTCATGGGGATTGCGCATCGCTCCCGGCATGAGCACGGTGAGAGGTTTGCCGATAAGCTCATCCGGGTCGTGTCCAAATACCCGCCTGGTTGCGGGGTTGGCAAGAACGATTATGCCGTGCTCGTCGATGCTGACCACCGCGTCGCTGGCGGTTTCCACGACAACCCGGTATCTCCCTTCGCTGCGCTTCAGCTCATCTTCGGCACGCTTCCGATCGTCGATGTCGGTCGACGTGCCGACAAATTTGAGAACGTCTCCTTCTGCATCGCGCAAGACCACGGCGCGATTCAGATGCCAGCGATAGGTTTTGTCCCGAGCGCGGAGAAACCGGGTTTCCATCACAAAATCCTGTCCCGAGCGCAGCCCGTTCCAAAAGCTCCCGGACGCTGTTTCTTTATCATCAGGATGGAGCGCCGTCATCCAGGCCTCGGGTTGCGAACGGACGAAGTCGCTGGTCTGGCCGGTGTATTCGAGCCAAACCTGATTCACGAAATCCGGTGTCCCATCAGGCCTGAGCGTCCAGGCGGCTACGGGGATATGCTGCAGCACTCCAACCTGGAGTTGCAGCTGTTGGTTGGCTTCGGCAAGCTCTCTGGTACGTTCCGCGACCCGGTGATCGAGTTCGCTGGCGAGCAGCTTTTGCCCATTCAGTCGAAGTGCCTGTTGTAGCCCGATGGCTGCCTGATTCGCAGCTACGCTCAGCACCAGGCTCTCGGTCTGCTCCGGAAAGTTGGCTCTCTGAGACGCCGCCACGATGAGTCCAAGCTCGCCTTCTATTCCCATTTTTATGGGAACAACCGAAACCTCCCGGCCGGCCAGTTGCCTAAGTACCTCTTCGGGCCATTGCTGCGGATCTTCTCCAAAACGGTGACTGAGAGCTTGCCGAATCTCCTCCTGGCTGATTCTGGAGATCTGACTCGTCCTGAGCGCCTCGATCGGGGCTCCATGGGAGTTGAGCCGGACTCGGGCATAAAGGAAGTCGAGATCGAGTATCCCCATGAGGGCATCGAGCAAGGTCTCCAGGATTCGACTCGGTTCGCTGACACTCCAGACGGCTGGAAGCGCAAGGACGCTGACCAGATCGTTCATGCAACGCTGCAGCCGTTTTACTTCAGTCGCAGGATCCGTTAGTTGCTGAGGCATTTGGCACGTCGTTAGTGGAGATTTGTCCGTCCGGAACGCCGCCCGCGGAAATCGGGGAGAAACTCTTCAGGAGGGGTGAAGAAGGGATTTTGCTGCAGGTGCCCGCCAATAATGACTAACGGGTGCGTCCGCATGATATCGACCACGGCATCCCCGCTGAGTTTCGACAGATGGTAGGTGCAGACAACGGCGTCGTCATAGCGGCGCCAAATATCGTTCACACGAGACTCAAACTCGATCACATCCTCGATGCGGGATTGATCTTCCGACGCCCAATCCATCCGGCAAACGATGCGGCTCATGGGGAATCCTTCCGCGCTTCTGGCCGAACGGGCCATCTCCTCGAAGGCTCCGAGCATCCGCTCTTGATCGAAATGTCCATCTTTGAGATAGACGTCGGTGTTGTGATGGATCTGAAGCTGTCCGCTTTTCTCATGAGCGGGCGAGTCAATACCTGCCTCAGACAGGCGATGCAGATGATCCGGTCGTGCGTTGGGATTGATGACCTGTACGGCCTTGTCTCCAGAGGACAGACCATCCCGGATGAAGGGGAGCAACACGCGATATTCTTCATCATCGTTCGCGAAAAACGCGCAAATATGGCGAACCGCTCCAAGTTGAGAGCCGGCAAGAGAAATTGGGCGCGGAGTTCTTTCCATATTTAAGTACCTTACCCGAACGTCGTTTCGAGAACGGCAGAGGCAGCCAGTGAAGCTAAGCATCCTGTGCACAAATGCCTTTTCTATCAGCAACTTCTCTACTCGTCGTTCAAAATTAAGGCCGACATTGATCCGATACAATCGCGGGGGCCCGGGATCTATGGCGCCTCACGCGCAAATGCTTGCATATTGCACGAGGCGCAAAGTTCACACAATTCTATAACGCCGGGCACCGTGGCTGCCCCAAAAGACCCTATCTTTCGATCAGTGGCAATACGTCCGATAGGCGGTTAGGCGGCGAGCGCCTTAAGGGGATTTCCCGGGTTATATTCCTCAGAAGCACGCGCCGGGGTAGCTCTCGAAGACGATTCATTGTCCTGGTGGCGACTTAAAAACTCTGCGTACCGCTACCACCAATGCTCGGCTTGCACCCCGAACGTCAACCCGCTCGTTCGATTCCTGAACGGCACGCCGCCCACCAAACCACGGAAGCCGTTCGACCAGTCGGCATAAGTCACGAAGAGGCGAAGTACCGGCCGGCCGAAGAATTTTCTGTCTGGCCCGATTTGCGGAGCAAACGTGCACTTGCGCAACCAGCCCTCATAGGACCCGGGAAGATGCGTGCGATCGAAACCACAGTCGCCGGTCAGCGATAGATGCCGGGTAAGAAACACTTCCGGCCGTGCGCCGAACGACACCCATTGTGCCCAGTCATGCTCCGGATTGCCGTCCTTTGTCCGCTGATAGATGAAGATGGGCATCACCGCAAACTTGTCGTTTGGCTGAAAAACAATCTGTTCGGTGAAAAGAAACTGTCGCGAGTAGTCGATATATGGCGTCGGGTTCGGGATCGTCGTGCCGTTCCCGGGATTACTGAAGTTGCTGGCCGCCCCGGTTCCGTACTGGATCATAAAGGTGTGATAGCCGCCATGCCACTCCAGCCGCTGATGGCGAAAACCGAATGCGTAGCCGTCGGTGGTGGGGATGTTGGTCAAGGATGTCGAGCCTGGCGTTGTGGCCGGCGTCGCCGTACCGCCCTTGGATGTGGCGTAGTCGAACCACAGGCCCCAAAGGCCAAAAGGACCCTTCACGTCATAGAGACGGGCATCGATGTTGCTCTTGGTGAGGTTGCCATTTTCGGTGACAATGTCAGGGCGGGCCGTATTAATGAACGCCAGGGCTAACTTGCCGATGCCGACGCTTACGTCTTCCACGCCGCCGCCGTAGCCGCTCATGTCCAACGGGTAAAAATCGTCACTATCGAGGTGTTGCCGGCGGTAATATCTCTCGCCCGCCCAGAATTTTGCCCCGGGTTGGTTCTCGAAAACATTGCCTGCCTGCACGAACGCCTCGCGAAAACGAAACTGGTCGGCCCCGACGGCATTGCCCACGGGAGCAAAGTTCTCTGAGTTTGAGGTGTTGGCCTCGACCATCAACTCGGTCCTGAACCACGCCTTGCTCAGGTCGTGGTCCGGGTTCACCCAGTTGTTGACGAAGATCAATTCCGCGTAGGTTTCCGCTTCATTCCCTAAGCGGTATTTTGCCTCAGCCCCGGGCGCTTCAAACGCCACCTGCTGTCCGCCGGCGCTGTTCAAACCGGACCCGGAGCGAAAATATCCATGAAACTCGAACGTCGATTCCCTCTCCTGCAGCTTATCTATCTTCTCGTCCGCCTCTTTCAGGAAGTCATAACTCGGTTCCGAAGGCACATCCCCTTGAAATCGAGCTCCGACTTGATGGGACTCGCCAAGAACGGTTTTTCTCGCCTCCTGAGCGGCCAACTCCGCGGTCGAAACTGTCGTCTGCCTGGTTTGCTTCAGGTCTTCAGTCTCTCTTTCTCCCTGTTGCTCTCTAGCCAACTTTTCTGCTTCGATTTGCAGGCGGAGAGTGGCCAGCCGCTGTTCAAAGTCCTGCGTGGTTGCTTCGTACTGTTGCTGCATTTGCTGCAACTTCTGCTGCAGCTGTTCGAGCTCCTGTGACTGGTCGCTTTGCTGGGCCACAGCCACCGCAGCGGCGAAACAGATCATCGCGACCCAGCAAAGAACTGCTCTCAGGCTTTGATTCTGATATCTAAGTAAACCAGCGGTCATGGGTTTGTTCTCCTACGTTTCCTGAGACATGCGAGTTCTGGCGTGGCCGAGTACTGCGGAGCCATAAAAGCAGAAGTATTCAGATGCTGGCTATTAGACGATGGTGTTGGTCGACATCTTGATAATGATTAGATGGACCGTTAAGACAAATTCCATCTCCAGCAAAGCCGTTGGTGGAGCGATCCAGTGCACCGTGCCGCTCGACACCAAAGTATCGGTCGATACCTTCGTCTAATGGCTGCGCCCCCTATGCTTCGGGCCTAATCACGACAGACGCTCTTAATTTCGCGAACTAAGGCATGCCGCAAAACGCAAAAAATTGATGAGACCGGTTTATTGGGGAGGCCATCTTAACTGCGCAAGATTGGTTGGAGCCAACGGCAAAAATAAGCGCGGAAATCGACCCTTCCAAACGCGGATGCCGAAATCACCGAAAGAAGAAATTTCTTTTTAGCTGAGGATACGACATGCGACGGAGACGCTGGAAAGATCTACTCCTGCTAAGCAGCCCCCTTCTCGCCGGAACAGTGGTCTTCGCACAGTACAATCCGCCCTCCACGCCGGCGCCGTATAACCCGATTGCTCTGGCGGAAGTAACAGGAGCCTCGAGGGCCGCAGTCCAGGCCGGGCAGGCTAACTATCGGACCTTCTCGCAAAATCCATATCTCGGAGGGGTTACCGCTGGGAGGCTTAGCGCAACAGCAGTGACACTCTCCCTCGAAGACGCGGTTGCCCGAGGGCTCAAGCAGAATCTAGGTGGAGTTTTGGCTACGGATTCCGTTACCGACGCGCGGGGGCAACATTGGCAGGCGTTGAGCGAGCTGCTTCCTAACGTGGTCACCGATACGGGTTTCGGGGTTCACCAGGTCAACGTAAAAGCGGCCTTCGGTCTGACCATTCGCGGAGAGCCTCCCATCATCGGCCCATTTGGCTATTTCGATTCACGGGCCTATCTCACGCAGTCCGCTTTTGATTGGGCATCGATTGAGCGGGCGCGAGCTTCCCAGGCGCAAGTCGGGTCGGCGGAGCTCAGCTCCAAAGATGCGCGCGAGATCGTCGTGTTGTGATTGTCTCCAACTATCTGCTGGCTATTGCCGACCGATCGGAGGTGGAGTCAGCCATATCGCAAAGAGACACCGCCAAGGCTCTGTTTCAACAAACATCCGACCAGAAGACGGCAGGGCTTGCCTCGGCCGTCGACGTTCTACGGTCACAGGTGCAGCTGCAATCGCGTGAACAGAAACTGATTGTCGCAAAAAATAATTTTGCCAAGCAGAAACTGGTTTTGGCGCGGGCGATTGGTCTGCCTGCTGGGCAAACGTTCGAGATTACCACCCAGATCCCTTACCGCGAACTAACGCCCTCGGGCCTCGATGAGGCCATTCAAAGCGCCTACAAGGCTCGCGCTGACTTTCAGAGCCAAATGAACCAGGTTCGGTCTGCTGAGCTGGCGAAAAGGGCTGCTACCGCCGAGCGGTACCCGTCGCTGGGGCTGGAAACCGATTATGGTCTCTCGGGAGTGAACCCGGGCTCGTCACACGGCACGGTGGATGCGGCTGCCACGCTGCGCATCCCCATTTTTCAAGGTGGAAGAGTACACGGGGACGTTCTCCGGGCCGACGCTGCGCTCAACACAGAAAGACAGCGGTTGGAAGACATGCGAGCCAGGATCGATCAGGAAGTTCGCGACGCCTATCTGGATCTGGATGCGGCCGCGCAAGAAGTCTCCGTCGAGAAAAGCGCGGTCATGCTCGCAACGCAGACGCTCGAACAATCTCGCGATCGATTCGTTTCTGGAGTTACCGACAACATCGAAGTCGTTCAAGCGCAGGATGTGCTGGCAGTGGCTACGGACAGCTACATTGCCAGTCTCTACAGCCATAACCTGGCAAAGATATCTCTGGCGAGAGCAATCGGCGTCGCGGAATCAGGCTATGCTGAATACGTGGAGGGAAAATGAGTATGGCTGAGCAAAATCAAGCAACGAATCCACCGCAAGGGTCAAACCCAGCAGGTCCGGGAGCAAGCTGAGCCGCCGGTTTCAGCTTATCCGCACAGGCGCCCCTACAAGCGTTGGATAATACTTGCGTCGTTGCGTTGTTCTGGCCGTTGGCGGCGCCTTTCTCTGGCACTATCTTTCCGGCTTCGAATCCACCGACGATGCGCAGGTGGACGTTCATCTCTACCCTGTCAGCGCGCGCATCTCCGGATATATCCAGAGGGTCAATGTCGAGGACAACCAGTGGGTCACGGAAGGCGCCACGCTCGTGGAGATCGATCCAAAAGACTATGAAGTCGCATTGGCAAGAGCCCAGGCAACGCTCGACACCTCAGAAGCGATCGCGAAAAGTTCAAATATCGACGTGCCCATATCTTCTGTCGATACGTCAAGCCAATTGAAATCCACGTCCTCGGATATCAAGAATGCGGAAGCCGCGATTCAGGCGGCAGAAAAACAGGCAACGGCGGCTCACGCCCACGTATTGGAAGCGCAAGCGGAGAATGTAAAGGCTCAGGATGATGTCACCCGCTATCACTTGTTGCTGGTAAAAGAAGAGGTTCCGAAGCAGATCTACGACCATGCTTATGCTGCCGCGGCAAGCGATGTCGCCGCCGTGGCCGCGGCGGAAGCCGACGAGGCGGCTGCTCAACAAGCCATTCAGGAAGCGCACAGCCGCCTTACTGAGGCTGAGGCACACTACGAAGATGCCCAGGCCGGGCCGCAACGCGTCGCCTCAACCCGCGCCAAAGCCCTTTCGGCCACGGCGGATGTACACCAGAAAAGAGCTGCCGTCGAACAAGCAGCAGTTGAATCTGGGATACACCAAAATATTTGCGCCTGTAACCGGAGAGGTCACGAAAAAAGTTGTCGTCGGATTGAACGTCGAGCCTGGGGAGCAGATGCTCACCGTGGTTCCCCTGGACCAGGTGTGGATCACGGCAAACTTCAAGGAGACCCAACTCAAACACATGCGTGTGGGCCAGAAGGCAAAGATTAAAGCTCGACTCGAACGGCCGCACCTACCGCGGTCATGTCGATAGCATTGCGGGAGCAACCGGGCCCATCTTCAGCCTGCTGCCGCCGGAAAACGCAACCGGCAACTACGTGAAAATCGTTCAGCGGGTGCCGGTAAAGATTGTTCTGGAGCCGGGCGAAAATCAGGACCACCAGCTTCGGCCGGGGATGAATGTCGAAGCGAAAGTGTACCTGCGATGAGCGCTACCGCGCTGACTCTCCCTTCGGAGCAGGCCGCCTGGCGCCCCAAGGTAAATCCCTGGGCGATTGCTGCGACCGTGTCGATGGCCGCGTTCATCGAAGTGCTGGACACGAGCGTTGCCAACGTGGCCTTGCCTTATATCGCCGGAGGTCTCGGAGCCAGCTACGATGACAGCACCTGGGTACTTACCTCGTACCTTGCTGCGAACGCTATCGTCCTGCCCATCAGCGGATGGCTCGCGGAGTTGATAGGCCGCAAGCGGTACTTCATGATGTCGCTTGCCATTTTCACTGTGAGTTCACTGCTTTGCGGGTTAGCGCCCAGCCTGCCGCTATTGCTGTTGTTTCGAGCTGCGCAAGGCATCGGGGGCGGCGGACTGCAACCCATGGCCCAGGCCATTCTCAACGATACGTTTCCTCCCGAGCAGCGCGGCTCGGCGTTTGCCGTGTACGGGATCACCGCAGTTCTCGCCCCTACCGTCGGGCCGATGCTGGGGGGCTGGATTACCGACAACTATTCCTGGCGCTGGATATTTTTCATCACGCTGCCCGTGGTCCTTCTGGCTCTTTACCTGACGCATACCCTGGTGGAAGATCCGCCGTTCCTCCGCCGCGTGAAGAGGGGCGGCATCCGGGTGGACTACATCGGAATATCCATGTTGACGCTGGGGGTAGGTTCGCTGCAGGTGGTTCTGGATAAAGGGCAGGAAGACGATTGGTTCGGTTCGCACTTCATTACGACCCTGGCGATCACGGCGACGGTGTGCCTTATCTCGCTGGTTATCTGGGAATGGTTTCGCAAAGAGCCGATCATCGACGTCCGCATGTTCAAGAGCTTCAACTTCGCGGCGGCGAATCTAATGATGTTCATGATGGGCTTCATGCTCTTCAGCACCCTGGTCCTGATTCCGGAATTTCTGCAGACACTCATGGGTTACACGGCAGAGCTTGCAGGTCTCGTCCTCTCCGGCGGCGGAGTCGTCCTGCTGGTGATGATGCCCATCGTGGGGCGGCTCACCTCGAAGATTCAAGCGAGATGGCTGATCGCTACGGGATGGCTATGTATGGCGATCGGCCTGTTTTATTGCGCGCATCAGATTGATTTGTTCGTCAGCTTTCGCTTTGCAATGTGGCTGCGGGTCGCGCAGGTGGTAGGAATCGGATTTCTATTTGTGCCTATCACCGCGGCAGGCTACATCGGCGTTCCTCCAGAGAAAGGCAATAGCGTCTCCGGCATGATCAACTTCATGCGCAACATCGGGGGCAGTATCGGAACTTCTGTGGTGACCACGATGATTGCCCGGCGGGCTCAATATCACCAGCAAATCCTCATCGGTCACATCACTCCCGATTCCCCTGCGTTATCGTGCGGCGCTCCATGCACTGAGCTCAAAGATCGCTCACTCCGGGCTTCGGGCTTCGGACGCCGAGGACCAGGCGATTGCCAGATTTTACGAATTGGTGCACCAACAGGGCGGCGCACTGTCTTACATGGACATCTTCTGGGTGTTGGGCGCGCTGTGCTCCATCATGTTTGTTCTTGCATTTTTCCTGAAGAAGAATGATCCGGGAGCGGGTGGAGATGTCGCGGTGGGTTGAGGGTAGACGAAATGTTGAACGCAATAACAATTGAGCGTGAATTTGGCTGCGGAGCATCCGAGATTGCCAGTCTGGTCGCCACCCGTCTCGGATGGAGTCTGTGGGACGAGCGGCTGACGCAGGAAATCGCGCGGCTGACCGAGAGTACGCCCGAAGCGGTCGAACGGAGAGAATGGCGGAGCGATCCTGTGGTGTACAGGCTCTTCCAGGACTTTCTTCGGGGAGGTTTTGAGGGAGGCTTGCCGCCCACCAACCGGCTGCATTTCCTCGATGCGCGACGCATCGCCGCGGTTTCCGAATCAGCCGTCAAGACAGCCCTTTCCAGCGGCCCGTCGGTGATTGTCGGCCGCGGTTCGCAGTTCTTTCTGCGCAATCGCAAAGATGTGTTCCATGTATTTCTCTACGCATCGCGCGACTATAAGATCAGCAGGCTGATATCCGGCGGCGAAACGCAGAACAAGGCAATCGAACTCGTGGACACGACAGACAAATCGCGAGCTGCATTCGTCCGGCAATACCTGGGACTGAAGTGGCCTGAACCTCACCTATATCAGGCAATGTTCAATACCGAGATGGGCGAGCAGTGTACGGCGGAAATGCTTGTTGCATGCCTGCAACTGTTCCAGCGGAATTGAGGCGCCGGACGATGTTTGTGGCACCCGATGTTTTGTTGCTGGTAGAGAAGCCGGGTCAATATTTCTCGTTGGGTTCAGTATCGCCAAGCAGGTGGCCACCGACTGAAACGACCACCTTGCATCGCTCAGGCCACAGCGCAGCCATGATATTGGCTGTGCGTGCTCCCCAATCAAGACCGGCGAGGATGGCTTTCTGGATCTTTAAATCATCCATCAGTTGAAGGATATTGTGAGCGGCCGAGAATTGCCGTCCGTTCTGCAAGGCACCACTGGAAGGAAAACACGTTGTGTCGTGGCCGCATAAATACGGAATGATCACTCGATATCCCTTCGCAGCCAGCAAGGGCACAACATCGACATAACTGTGAATTCCATATGGCCAGCCGTGCACCAGAATCACTGCCGGGCCATCTGCCGGGCCGTCTTCTGCGTATTCGACCCTGGCGACTGCCGGCTCAATCTGATTCGCACCCGAGTCGTCCGGCCGGAGCGCTCTACCGAACCCGAGCGGCATGCCGACGCCGAAGAGCAGATTTGGAAAAAGCGGTACGCCGCCTGCCGCTAACCTCGCAACCGCGAACTCCTGAAGCCGCGATCCTTCGCTCGACTTTGATGGCTGCGTCATCCAGTCTCCCCTGAATTCGGTGCTATCCAGCTCGTTCCGACGGGAAGGATTCCTCGTGGACGTGTGCGTCCCACTTCGCCCCCCTGACGGCATAATCGGAGGTAAGGCGCGCCCGAGCCCGGGACAACCTGGATTTGACAGCCGCTTCGGATATCTCGAGCTCTTGGGCAATCTCCCGGATGGAACAGTTATTCACCATCCGCAGCTCGACGACCTGGCGAAGCCGCGGCTGAAGGTTCTGGATGGATTGACGCATGCAAGCATACCTCTGGCGGTGAACGCACACATGCTCGGGGCTCGGGCCCGTATCTTTGAGTTCTAAACCAGCGATCGCTTCTTCCGATTCGCCCGGGCTGTCGAAAGATACTTCAGAGCGAATACGACGCCGGCGAAGGATCATCAATGCAGAGTTAATCGCGATCCTGGTGACCCAGGTATAGAAGCTCGATCGTTCCTCGAAGGTGTGGAATGCCATGTATGCTCGCAGGAAAGCGTCCTGCAACGCATCTTCGGCATCTTCCCGGTTTTTCGTGATAGCCAGTAGCTTGCGATACACTCGCTGTGCACAGATCTCTCTGAGCTCGGCAAAGGCAGCGGGGGACCCCGATCGTGCTGCGGCAACAAGGTTGTGGTGCGAAGCGACTTCCCTTGCAACTTCCTCATCAGAAAGAATCATGGCTATCTCCCTTCAAGGTGGCAAATAAGGCCCGCGGCAAACGCCGTTATGAGAACAAGTTGTTACATTGCAATTAGGCCAGAAGGGCCGTAGGGTCATCCATTGGACGAAAGTATTGATCGATACGTAAGTATCATGGAGGCGCAAGGAGTGAAGCTCGGACCGTGCAGAAAGTCGATAGTTTAGTGTTCCGGAGAATATACTTTTCCTGAGCGAGCAACGTCTTCCTGTGATGAGGTAGTCGCTATGTCGCAAGCCGTTCCAATCGTGTTTGTGGTCGATGACGACGTTTCGGTGCGTGAATCTCTGGAATCGCTTCTTCGCTGCGAAGGTTGGCAGCCCGAGACGTACGCATCGGCATCGGAGTTCCTTGCTCGTCCCCGGGTTCAGACTCCGAGCTGCCTGATACTTGACGTTTCCCTTCCCGGCCTCAACGGACTTGACCTGCAAAAGCGAGTGGCCGCCGAACGGACGGAGATGCCGATCATTTTCATCACGGGGCACGGCGACGTGCCCATGACGGTCCGGGCCATGAAGGCAGGGGCGCAGGAGTTTCTGACCAAGCCTTTCAACGACGAGGTGCTGTTGGCTGCCATCCGGCATGCCCTCGAACGCAGCCGCATCGCACTCGGCCGCGAGATGGAGATGCAGGTACTCAAAGACCGGTATGCATCGCTCACCAGCCGCGAACGCCAGGTGATGGCGTTGGTGGCCTCCGGCAAGCCAAACAAGCAGGTGGGCAGTGAACTTGGCATCAGCGAGATCACCGTCAAGGCTCACCGGGGCAAGGTCATGGAAAAGATGCACGCCGGCTCCATTGCCGACCTGGTCAAGATGGCCGGCAGGCTGCGCCTGACACGCGCTCCTGGAGTGGCTGCTCCTGTGGCCTGATGTTCCTCCACAGCGCTATTCGGGCTTCGGGCTGTGCGTTGTATCCGAGGGATGGCACGAGGTCTTTCCTGGGCTGCGGGCCGTGCGTGAGAACCAGGGATCTGCCTATTTAGTCCCGCAGAGACGGCTGACCAAGTTAGCAGGTGCGGAGAGCGTTCTGTTATCGCTAAAGCAAGCTTCATGGAGTTCATCGGCGCCGCCGAGTTGGAGCAAAGAACGAAGCCCTCTTCCCTGGACGGGTCCAGCATTAACGACTGTAATTTTGAGTCTCGATCCCGCCAGAAGCTGCCGGCCTAATTTGGACAGGCCTGAAGGTCAGCCGTCCCTCCGGGACCAAACCCGTAGATCTCTGGCTCTCACGCAAACTTTGCGGGCCGTCGCAACTGAAGCGATAACTGCCTCCCCGCATACCAAGGTATTGCGCAATACCTTCGTCCTATAGGTCTGGTTGCTCGCTCGTGATGTGATGGCGCAAGGCACGATACCGCAATGAGCGTACGTATCAGTCACGTATGCCATTGAGATGACGTCTGACCGTATCTAACATGATGGAGACTAACAATGAGTATTATCGATAAGGCGCTAGCCGCGAACCGGAACTACGCGAAAACCTACGATTCAACGCTGGGAAAGCGTCCCGCCCCCAAACTTGCAGTCGTGACCTGTATGGATCCTCGCCTGTCCGACCTTTCAGGAATTTTGGGTCTGCCGCAAGGCGATCTTGACGTTATCCGAACCGGCGGTCCCGCCGTCACAGAGGATGTTCTGGGTGAGCTGGTGGTTTCCACCCGAGTATTGGGCACCACAGAGATATTGCTTCTTAACCACACCGGCTGCGGGTTCACGACATTCACCGATGAAGAGTTGAACGCAAAGCTGAGCGCCTCTACCGGAGATGCTTCGCCGGCGCCCATGCGCTTCTTCTCCTATAGGGACCCTGAGGAAAATACCCGGGAGCAGATCAAGAAGGTCACATCGCATCCCTGGATTGCCAAAGACATCCCTGTGCGCGGCTTTATTTTCGATGTGGATACCGGCGTGCTGCGGGAAGTGCAGTCGAGTGCACAGCAGGCTGCCGACTGAAGCAGTCCAGATCACGGGTCAGCTTGCCGAGTGATGCGGTCGAGTTGGCCCGACATCTCATCGAAGAGTGCCGCGCCTGCGGCGCTCGGGTTCAGGGGATTGTGTTACCAGGCCCTCCAAGCCTTGCCGGGATGCTACCGAAAGCCTCGTCGACTTAGTACTCGGTGCGCAGTATGAGGAGAGAGGCAACCATCTTCTGACAGATGTCCGCAATGGCCTGCGGGATTCTGGAGCTTTGCTCCTCGAAGGATAGTTTCAATAGACGGATGGAATCATCGGTAATGCGCGCAGGGGCTTCCTCTTGGCGTGCGATCCGCGCGGCTATCTGCGTGAGTTCATTGCTATATTCGTTTAGAAAATGGTCCAGCTCCTGATCCTGCTGCTGGGCCAATGTGTAACCAGTATCCCGTCGCACACGATGGGTGAGCAACGTGAGTTCCAGCAGGTAGATGGAGCGCAACGCCGGCTGGACCCTCTGGATCCGCTCACATTCGGCAACCTCTTCCGCGCGCTGGTGGCGAAACTCAAACTCGAAGCGCGCGGCATCGGTCTGCGATTCCAGGCCGGCGAAGTTGTCGTTGATCTGACTGCGAAGACGGCTCAGTTGTGAACGGGCGCCGGTTCTGTCGCGCACCACTGGGCAAAGTCCGAGTTGTGCCAGCATCTGGACGTTCCGCACCAGGAGTTTCTTCAGCTGCTCGGCATCACTCTTCGCCCCGAAGCGGTTGAAGATGAAACCCATGGCGAGAATACCTAATAACACGCCAACTACCTTATCGCGCGCGATCGTGAGGTCGGTCTGGATCTTGTAATCCTGCAGGTTGACGAAGTAAAAAGCGAGCGCGACCTGCACGCCGAAGAAGGAAAGCCGCGGGCTTGAGGTGGCGAACCACGCGGCAATGGCGGTCCCAGCCGCAAAGAAGAGAGCGAATCCGAAGATACTGTCGATGGCGGGCAGGATAAGAATCTGCGCCGAAATTCCCAGTACCAGCCCTCCGGCAACAAATCCCGCAAGGCGGAGAAGTTGCGCCTGGAGCGAAGTGCCCGTGGTACTGAGCGCAGTCACGATGCAGGTGAGCACGGATGTGCTGATGCCGGGCCAGTCGAGCGCGTTATAGAGGATGTAACAACTGGAAGCCGCCAGGCATCCGGTCAAAGCGAAGCGGACATATTCCGGGTTCTGGAATGCATCCGGCACGAGCAGGGTGCGCCACCAGTCCCCTGCGGGAGCTTTCCGGGAACCATCGATGACTTCATCGGGTTGAAAGACTTCGGGGAGGAGCGCGACGGTTCGTTCCATCTCCTGCAGCATGGGAAAGCTGGAGGACGGCGCGCCCTCGAGCATAGAAGGAGATGCGGAAAGCGTCCCGGACTCACGGAGCTCCTTTCGGATTACGCCAAGCCTCTCTGCAAGTGCGCACAGGCGGATCGCGTCGTCCTCGTCGGGGTGGGGTGGGGTGTGCGCGAGATCCAGGGCAAGGCCAATGAGCCTTCCAGCCAGGGAAATCAGTGCGGCGCGCTGCGCCCGGCGGGTCGGGTCCAGGCCTTGCCGCTGCAACATCATTCTGAGCCGGCCTGTGCCGATCATTCGATATTGCAGAACTCTGTCGAGGACGGCCTCCGCTGGGGCATGGTGCGCTGCGGAGCTTTCCGCTACCTGCTGCACCGCAAGCAACAGATCATCGGCGAAGGTCATGAGCGGATCGGAGCGATCGAAGATGCGGTAGAGCGCTTCCACTCCGACAGTGACGGCGGCGCCCAGGGCGATGATCACGATCGGCCAGAGAGTACCCTCCACCTGGAGTTCGCTTGGCAGAGTGCGGTCCCACACAGGCAGAGCAACGCCAATCGGAATGACGAAGGCCAGCGTGGTTGCGTAGTTAGTCGTCGTGCGTATCACGAAGAAGATCACATACAGGCTTCCAATTACCCAAAAGAAATGAGTAATGGGGTAACCGCGAAACAGGATCATGCCAAGCAGAGTGTAGAGGCTGGCGACAACGAACCCCAGGACGATCATTTGCCCGCCGCGCCAGGTTGCAGCAAGATTTTCGCGCGCGAGGAGAATGGAAAATAAACCAGCCAGGAAAGCGTTAGGGATGCGGAAGGTCACAACGATGATCATGACCACGGTAGCCGCGATGGTCATGCGGATGACCGTGCTCCTGCGTCCCGGATAAGGTGCAATTTCCCAGCGGATGAATTCGCGAAACCACGGCCAGGAGACGGGTGCGCGAGCTGGTTGATGGCGGAACTGAGCGGCTCGGGTCGCCATGTCAGGGCTTCCGCTTGTATCCGCGGATCACTACGACGGCAGATTCCCCGAAGCGGATGCCATCAGGGGGCGGTGACTGAATCCGGATGCGGACGGGGTACCGGCTGGCCAGGCGTACCCAGCTTAGAGTGCGCTGTACGTCGGGCAGGCCGGGCGTGATTCGGCCCTGAAGCGAAGGGTCGGGGATAACCCCGTAGCCAGTGCTCTCGACAATACCGGTAAATCGCAAGCCTGCGTCAGACATAACATACACGTCGGCACTCATGCCCGGTTGGATATGCTTCAGCTGGGTCTCACGAAAATTCGCAACCACCCACCACACGCGCGTATCGATCAGGGTGAAGATCTCCTGCCCTATGTGCGCATAAGCGCCCTCGGAAATGACCAGGCTGGTGACACGTGCGTCGAAGGGAGCGTAGACGCGGCACTGGTTGTAGTTATATTGCGCGTTGGCGATGGCGGCGGTCCGTCCCTGCCGTTGCGCCACCAGGGGATCGAGGGTCAGTACGCTGGACTGCGACTGCTGAAGCTGCGCGGTGCTCTGCTCTGAGGAGGCCTTTGCCTCCGCCAGGGCGGCCAGCATGGTGTTGAGGTGGGCTCGATTCAGAGCCAATTGCGATTCGGCTTCATGCACAGACTGCGCGCTGGCCCGCTGGGTCGTGCGTGCCTGGTCCACCTGGTCGACGGTTACGTATTGCTTGGTGAGGAGGGGCTCGACGCGGTGCAGGTTATTTTCAGCGTAGGCCGACTCAGCCTTGGCCCGATCGAGCGCAGCCTGAGAGTGGGAGACATCGGCCTCCGCCTCACGGACCAGGGCTTGCGCCCGATCGACGTTGGCGCTGGCGCTGCGGGTGGCCGCCCCTGAGGCGGTAACGGCGTGCACTTCGGCCCGAATACGCCGTTGTTCGTCGACCACCTGGCCCTCGAGGGCGGCCTGGTCCGACACTGCGCGGTCAAGGGCGTATTTATAAGGTCGATCATCAATCTCGAAAAGTAGATCACCACGTTTGACAAGCTGATTATCGGCGACGTTCAGGTGCAGGATGGGCCCTTCGACAACGGGAGCGATTCCGATGTAGTTGGCAAAGATTTCGGCGTCGTCGGTCTGGGGATGGCGGGTTGTGACTGCGTAGACAGCAATCAAACCGGCGATCGCCAGCACGACCATGACTATGGTTAGGACGCGACCGTACCCGTCGAGCTTCGCGAGGCGAAGGTCTTGCTCGGGTTGGCCAGTGTCTTGGGTCGACATCGTTTTCACCTAGCTGTAGAACAGGAGCCACAACATGCATGCGAAGAAGGTCGCCATGCCGAGATAGAAGAGTACCGGCGCTGGTAGATGATCCGCGATCTCCGTGCGGGCAATCATGACGCGTGCTCCCAGCGCCAGCAGGAGACCAGCCACGGCCGCAAAGATCCACACCGGGAAAAAGGAGCCGAAGATACTATATTCCGGCGCGTGCGAGCAGCCTGCCAGCACCAGCGGCGCCGCTAAAGACAAGCCAGCGAGCGGGGGAAGTGAGCTTATTCGGCGTCGATCGCGCTCTGTCGATGAAATGTTCATTTTCAGTAGACCCATATAGGTCAATACACCCATCCCGGAGATCGGGCGATCACTGGACAGCTTCGGTGTTACGTCTCGATTAAGCCAGCGACTTGCGATCGAATCTATTGGACGAAGGTATCGACCAATACCTTCGTATCAGATGATCACTGGACCGGTGCGGCGCTCTAGATAATTTCCACCGTTATTTGGGATCGATCGATACGTTGGTCCTATAGACTCGCCTCCGCGCTTCTGACTAAATAGCTGCTGAACGCGAAAGGATTGATTTCCAGTTCGTTGTTCCGCCGGGATGAACTGGAAGAGGTTTCGATTGATCGAACACAATTCATCCTTGCATGTTCTAGCTTTGTCGCTGGTGATCGGCTTCTCCGCGGCGCGAGCGGTGGGGCAGTGCGCGGGTAAGGTCTCTTCTCCCGCAGCCGTGGCCGACTGCGCGGCTCGCGAAACTCCTCGCGAGGGAAAAGCGGTTCTCGATCCAGCTCACCCCTACACCCTGGCCGAGTTGATCGATGTTGCCGAGCACCACAATCCCAGCACGCGCACGATCTGGGAGCGCGCAAAGCAGAAGGCACGCGAACTCGGTTTGGCGGAAAGCGCTTACTACCCAGAGTTCGACGGTCTCGCCGTTTTTGGCGACGAGCGATTGATCAATCCGTTCCCGAAGCCGCTGGCACCTCGCGGGTACGTTATGGTCGAGATACCCATCGTGCGGCCGGAAGTCACGCTGCAATATCTCATCTTTGACTTTGGAAAGCGTGAAGCGAGCGTGCACTCGGCGAAAGCGGAGAAGCTCGCCGCGGGTGCGGACGTGATCCAGGTAAATCAAGCATTGGCGTTTCACGTCGCCAGCGCGTATTACCAACTGGTGACCGCGCAGGAAAGGTTGCAGGCCGCTCAAGACACTTTGCGGACAGCACAAACCACCCAGGATGCGGCGGAGAACAAACTCAACAACGGGCTGGCCACGCTTCCCGATGTTCTCAACGCCCGGGCGGAAACGTCACAGGCAGTGTTCGACGAGGAATCCGCGGATGGAGACGAAAAGATTGCGCGGGTGACGCTCACGGAAGTGGTGGGAGCTGAACCCTCTCCCAACATAGCGATTGACAGCCAGAGGAGCGCGCCGCTGCCGGAGAAACTTAACCTGTCCATCGAAGCATTGATCAATCGCGCGATGGAAAACCGTCCCGAACTGATGGCGCAAAACCTGCGGATCCGCTCCGCCGAGGCGCGCATCCGCGCCGCGAAGGCAGAGTACAAACCGCAGATTGCTCTTTCGGGATCGGTGGCGCAAACCTCCGTGTGGCCCACGCCGGATTACGGCCGGCTCGGTTTCGCGAGCGAACCTACCTGGTCCGCCGAACTCGGCATCCATTGGCGCATCTTTGACGGAGGTGTGCGTAAGAACGAATTGTTGATTGCGGAATCGAAGCGCCGCGAGGCAGAGGACGAGCTTACGACGATCGATGATGAGACGACGCGCGAGGTGTGGACTGCGTACATAGCTTTCCGGACGGCGCTGCGAAAGCATGACGCGGCAGTTGCGCTTCTCGAATCCGCCAACGAATCTTACTCGGCATCGCTCGATGCCTATAAGTTTGGCGTCAAGAACCTGGTGGATGTAGTGACCGCTGAGAAGCAACTGGCCCAGGCTCGACTATCCAGTGTCTCCGCACGATCGGAGTTGTTTCTCGAGGCAGTCAACCTTGAATTTACTACCGGCAATCTGTTGAGGAATCAAACGCCGGCGACCGGACTTCAAACTCAGGATCGACACCCTTGACACTGTAGGGGCAGCCGTATCCTCCTAGGCGCCAGAAGTCTCTAGTGCTTCCATCAATCCCAGCGCCAGGCGCACTATTACTTAGCTCTGGATTTCAGATCCTTTGATCGCTGCAATAAGTCTGCAATCGAACCAGGTGGATCACCGGCTTCCAGCATCCCGTGAAAAATGCTGTAAGGATCTGTTTTCGGCTTCCACCCGTCCGCGATCATCTAAAAGATCACATCGGAACCAGGATCTTCGTCGGGAAAACTCGCGACGCCCTTACCAGGCGGTCGATGCGCTTGGCCAGGTTCGAATCCAGTGGTGTTATCCGGTGAGGAGCTGTCGCGATGTCTCGAGAGAGAAATGCGAGAAATGCTTCCATAGCGGGGTCGCTTTTGTCCCGAGGAGCCGTGTCGGCCGTGACCAGCAGACGACCGGGCGCAAGGACATGGGCCGTCACCTCGCCATTGAACTCGGCGTGGCTTTTGAAAAGAGCGCCTTCGAAGCGGAATCCAGAGGAATTGCCCGTCTTGGTTTGGTCCCACGATACTTGCGCCCATGGTGGGTCCGCTTTCGCTGGGTTTCGCTTTGGCTTTGCTTGTACGCATCTCGCCCCTCGAGCCGTGTTAGAACAAACGTACTTACGCGCCAATCCGGAACGGATGACGGCCCTGGAACTTTGGCACCAACAAAGCTCGAAACCGCAAACTCGATCCGTTCACGAAACCCGGTTCGGCGGTTGTTTAGTTTTCAATGCTTCTTGCCCCAGAAAATGAACGTCCCCAGCTTATTGCCGGTGACGACATCGATGGAGCCGTCTTTGTTCAGGTCCGTGGCCAGTACGGTCGAACCCACGCCGGAACGCGTGTCGATCAGCTCCGGCTCAAACCGCGCTCCCCCAGGAGCCTTGGGATCGCGAACCGTCTTATACCAGTAAAGGACCGGGGAACCGAAAGGATCGGGATCCAGATAGTCGGCGTTGTGCGACCAATACCGTTTTCCCACGATGAAATCGGGAATTCCATCCCCGTTCATATCTGCGAAGTAGGCAGCATGGGGCTCCGAAAACACCACCCCTCCTGCGTTCTCTTTGGGGGTCCCCAGGTCGTCGCTGATCATGTGGCGCACGAACGAAATGTCGCCCTGCGCGTCGCGCTTCTGCTCAAACCACGCCAGGCCCCATCCGTGCGCGTTCAGCGCGGTCACCACGTCCTTCAGACCGTCTCCGTTCACGTCGTACACGCCCATCAGGGCGCCACCGCTTCCGTGGCGGCCGAAGTCCTGGGCGTGATACTTCCAGGGTTGACTGCTGCCCGCCGGGGGCTGCTCCCACCATCCATAGGGGTTCAGAATGTCCATCCGGCCGTCCCCGTTGACATCGCCCACGCCGATGCCGTGCGCCGTCCCGTAGCCTTGCTCGGAGACATGGTGCACGATCCACGGGCCAGTGGGATCGGCTGGGTCAGGCTTGGCATAACTCACGTAGGCGTCTCCCATGAAGACCACCGCGGGCTTGCCGCTGCCATCGATATCAGCCACGGTGGCGATTTCGCTCTGGACGTTGGGAACTACCTTGTACATGTTCCAGCGGCGCTCTTCTCCCCTGGGATTTACGTACAGATAGACGCCGCTATTGGGACCCCCATAGGTCACGTTGATCACATCCGGCCAGCCGTCAGCGGTAAAGTCATCCGCATACTCGCACCACCAGGAATTGAACGAGGTGGAAGGGCTGGTCGACTCGGCGAGCGCAATCTCGCTTCTCTTCGTGTAGTCGGGGCCATAATAGATGTAGGGTCCGGAAACGATATCCGGATGGCCGTCGTGATTGAAGTCAGCCACCGCTGTGGTCATCGAATAATAGAAATCGCTGATGCGCTGCCTGCGGAAATCCGGAGAGGTCTTGTCGGCATTGCGGACCTTCATTCCCAGATTCTTGTAGCCAATATCCTTGAATTTCACCTCTCCGGTACCGCCGACATACAGGGCGATCGGACCGTAGCCTTCCTCGGCCACGCCACCGGTTTGAGTGCCGTAATTCAAAGCTGCGCGCACAATGTTCGCGTCGAACAAGAATTCGATCGTGTTCCATTCATTCGGATGCAAGCTGGTGTCGGGCCGGGTGAATGGCAGCTTCACGTCGTAGGAGGGCCTGGCCGGAAAGGGAGGCGCATTCGGGTTCGGCGGAGGAGCCACCCGCATCAATCCGCCGCCGCGGCGCAGCCGGTCACGCGTAAGGATCTTTCCCTGCGCATCGAGGGTCACACTATACGAGGGGGTGTCGGGCTCGGTAAGGGACACGAACGTTCCCTTCCAACCGTCTGCGGTTTTCTCCGCGCGGAACAGGGCTCCGGCCTCACAGCCGCCGCTGCAGTTGAAGTTGGCAAACAGTCCCACATCCTGATAAGAGTGATCCAGCATCAGCCACCCACCGCTCGACGACTCAGGCTTGCCGGTGATTTCGCCGTTGTCGGCGTGCCAGCTGGCCTGGCCAAGCGTGTGCCAGCCGGAAAGGCTCGAACCGCTGAACGTGACGTCGGGGAGAAAAGAAGGACCAGCAGCGAACATCGGCGTGGCGCCGATTATCGCTAAGGTGATTGAGAGCAGAAAACGCGTCTTCATCAGGGGCTTTCCTAGGGCTAGAGTCTTCAGGTTTCGCGAAACCAGAAAAATAATGGTTGTATTAGGTTCGATGGTACACACCGGCGGCACTCGTAAAAAGTTGATCTGGCCAGTATGCGGCCTCAGCTTAGCAAAATCTTGCGAACATCGCCGTCAGGATCGTCGACCATGCGGCAGTGATCGTCGAACACCATGGTTTGGCAATGGGTGGGGTCGCTCGGGGCCCACTGCAGGCCGGGCTGGCTGGGGTTACCGGTACGGGCAAAGTTGGCCCAGGCATTGCTCATCTTTTTCGCCAGCACCTGGGCCTCCGGAGTATTTCCTGTGCCCTGCTCGCATCGTTTGGTGTTGTCGAAGCAGAAGGCGAGCTCGGCCGTGTGCCATGCTCCGGCAACACCGTCGAGCATGGGCGATTGCCAGGTGAAATAGTATTGGTAAACTGGCGCCGCACGTAGTTCACATTTTAGTTTCACCATCCGTTGCACATTGTTACGCGCGCTCATGCCCTGAACTCCATAGGACAAAGTGCGGATACTTTTTTCAGGATGCGCCTTTTTCATGGCGGCAATGAGCGCGGAGGCCTTGGCTTCACCAAGGGCGGTGGAGAGAGTAGCATGCCACTCGGCTTCGGTGGGGTTGGAACTGTAGTGCATACCTTCTTCGCTCACATTGCCGATGAGCATGGGCACGCTCTTCGAGAGATCCGGAGCCGTATCGTAGAACGAGCGCACGGTGACGATACGGCCGTCTACAGTCGGCGACCAGCCGACACGCGGGGCGGCAGTTGGAGAAGAGCCCGGCCCGCCCAGGCCGCGCAGGGGAGGATTCATTTTGGCCATGACGGCGTTCCCGGCTGCGAAGAGTCTTGACCACTCCATCTTCTGCAGAGCGGTCATATCATTGGGCGAGACGCCAAGTTCCTTCAGCACCTGGCGTGAAAATTCCTTCGACTGCTCGCCGCTGGGGATATTGCCGCCGCCACCCGATTGCACCGAAGCGCGATGGATCAGCCCCTGCGCTGCCGGCATCCCGAGCAGGCAAGTCACCTTGGATCCGCCGCCCGACTGGCCGTAGATCATGATGGTGTCGGGATCCCCTCCGAAGTTCGAGATATTCTCACGGACCCATTGCAGAGATGCTACGAGATCCGTCATGCCTACATTTACGGAATCCTCATAGGCCGAACCGCCAACCTCGGAAACATCGAAGAAGCCGAGCGCATTCAAGCGGTGATTGACCGACACCTGAACGACGTCATGATGCCGAGCCATCTGGGCGCCTTCATGAGAAGGCAGTTCATAGGATGAGCCGAAACTGAAACCTCCGCCATGGAAGTAAACCATGACTGCCCGTTTGCCGGTCAGGCTCGGGGTCCAGATGTTGAGCTTGAGCATGTCTTCGCTCATGTAGCCATCATCCCAATCCTGCAGGAACGACTGCTCGATCGCGGTGTAGTTATGAAGGTTCTGGGGGCAGTTTGCTCCGTAGATGAGAGCCGGGTATTCATCCTTCCAGGGTTTCGGAGGCTTAGCGGGAAGCCAACGGTTTTCACCGCCCGTATTTTGGCCGTAAGGAATGCCTTTGAAGGTGTAAACGCCTCCGTCCACAAATCCCCTGACTTTGCCGTACTGTGTGTTAGCGACCGCGGACCGCGGCGTCGCGCAGTTGCCGGGCTCCTGGTGGGCCGCGGTCTTGATGCTGTCGGAAGCGCGCGCGGGTTCGGCGAGGATGCCAATGCCGGCGGAGGCCGAGAGCAGCAGTGCCTCGCGGCGGCTTAACAAATTATCATTGCGAAATTTATCTTTCATTACCACTCCGCGGTTCAGTTTTTATAGCTCTCGCATGCAAGGCCGGAATCACCACTCCCCGACGGAACCATCTTCGTGGAAGACGCGCGCCATGGGCTTTGAACCCCCGAAGGGATACTTGCTCAGGGAGGCCTCACTTAGCTCGAACCCCAAGCCCGGTTTGGTAGGCAGAGGGAAACGGCCATTGACCATGCGCATCGGGGGGAAGCCGAACCAGTCGGCCCATATGCGCTCTTTATCGCCGGGCTGGACAAAGCTGCAAATCTCCTGGATGAGAAAGTTGGGCATGGCGGAGTCCACATGGAGAGTCGCCAGCCCACCAATGGGCCCTTCGCAGGCGTGAGGCGCCATCGAGACGTTCGAGATGTTGGCCATGGCTGCGACTTTCCACAGTCCTGTGAGTCCGCCGACGTGATTGATGTCGGTCTGCAAAATGTCGACGATGCCCATCTCGATCAACTCGCGGCAACCGTAGGCGGCGACCAGCCGCTCTCCGGTTGCGATGGGCGTGGTCGAACGGCTGGCCACCCGGCCCATGGCCTGCACATTTTCCGGCGGGCACGGTTCTTCGACGAACAGCAGTTTCAAGGGCTCAACTTCCTTGACGATGATCGAGGCCACACTGGGGCTGGTTTTCGCGTGGAAGTCGACGGCTATATCAATGGAGTCGCCGAGTTTTTCGCGAATACGTTGCATGTGTTTCACCGCGCGGTCGATTTTGGCATGGGTCTCGATCCATTCGTATTCCTGATCGGGTAAGCCGATTTTGAAACACGAAACGCCTTCCTGCAGGGCAGTCTCACGCAATTTGGCGAGCTGCTCGTCGGACCTCGCGTTCTCCGCGTGGTAGTAGCCGCGAACCCCAGCCGGATTGTTCGGGCCACCGAGCAGCTGATAGACCGGTACACCCAACGCTTTGCCGCGAAGATCCCAAAGTGCCTGATCAATGCCCGAAATGGCCGACCCCATCACTGGACCCGCACGGTAAAAGCTGTGGACATACATCGACTGCCAGTGATGCTCGACCTGCATGGGGTCTTTGCCGACGACAAAGTCCCGGAAGTCTTCGATGCAAGACATCGCAGCCTGAGCTTTGCCCTCGAGTGTGCCTTCTCCCCATCCCACCAGTCCCTGATTGGTTTCGAGCTTGACAAAGACATAGGGCCGATCCGAGTCGGGTGTAAGTGACACTCCAAATACTTTCAGGTTGGTGACCTTCAAGCCGGAACTGAGATCGCGAAAAGCCTCGGCGCGGGCAGCTTGTTCTCCGCGTGATGCCTGGCCGATCATGGGCTCAAATCCACAGATGTCTGCCGGACGCGCCGAGGAAACTGCAGCGGCAATCCGTGAAGCGGGCGCCGCGGCCGCAGCGGCTACGGCGCCTCCAAGAAAGCTTCTTCGATTCATACGATCTGGTTCCTCTCGAGTGCATGAACGTCTACCTCGACACCCAGCCCCGCGCCGTTGGGCAGCGCGAAGAATCCAGCCTGGGGGGCTGCTGGTCCGGCGCCAGAATTCGGTAGTTGAGCGATAAAGAAATTTGGGATACTCGCCGCGAGGTGAAGCAACGCGGCCGAGGCAACCGGTCCAGCGGTATGCCAGGGAGAGACCGCGACATAATACGTCTCAGCCATGGCAGCGAGGCGACGGATGCCTGAAATGCCATGAACCAGCAAGTCCGGCCGAAGCAGGTCGACGAGACCTAAGCGGAGCAGATCCTGGTAGGTTCCGGGGCTCGATACATCACGGCCGAAGCCGAGAGGCACTACAGTTTCATCGGCAATCTTATGGAGAGTGGCTAGATTGGTCACGGGACAGGGTGCATCGAACCACAGGGGATGCATGGACTCGACGGCGGCAGCCAGGGTCGCGGTATCCGAAGGAGTGAGCTGGTCGCCGCATTCAAAAGCAAAGTCAGCATCCGGAGCCGCTGCCCGCATCGCCTTGAAACGCGCGATGCCGGCCTGAACATAGGCGCTGCCCTGGTTACGCGCTGCCGGTGCGGGAATGGGCACGAGGAACGCGGCGAAGCCATCCGTCATTTGCTTCTGCAGATCTTTTACGAGCTCATCGTCGGAAGATCCGGCGAGCCGGACGATGGCGCGCGCCTTGGTTCGGGTGGGACCTCCCAAGACGCGGTAAACGGGAGCTTTGGTAGCCTTGCCGAGGATATCGAGCAAGGCCATATCGATGGCAGCTTGCGCATTTGGTGGAACGATCGGACGCAAGGTCTCATAGGCAGATGCAGGGCGGCCCATGGCCGCCTCGCGTGTAGCCTTTAGCTCGGGACTGGAGAGTTCCCTGCACTCTCCGTAGCCCAGCAGGCCCGACTGGGTGCGCACCTGCAGAACAACATACGAACTTGCCGGAGCGGATTGGGCCACTCGGAAGGCCCGCACATCGGAGATTGAATGCCGGCTAGTGTTGGCATTCGCTGTTGGCTCGGCCTGGGCAAAGCCAAGCAGGGCTTCCCTTCTTTTCATCACATGGTTCATCGGCGATCTCCACTTTCAGCGATGAAAGAGGTTAGGTTTGGCATCACGGGTTTCTTCACTGGAAAACGCTTTCTGGCGACCACACTCAGACACGTTGACAATCGTTCCTCCGGGCAAGCCTTTATCGGTTCTGCAGAGACCGTCTCGACCGGAAACTATATAGACGGTCCTGCGGTTCAAAAAGTCAATCGCAAGGCGCCCTGTATCTGGCGCGCCGTGTTGGAGGTAGAAGTAATGGTGCCTGCGCCTCCGGAATTAATGACGGCCGCCGGTACCTGGAACTGCGGATGGTTGAACATGTTGAAGAATTCAACACGGAAAAGCAATGAGGCGCTCTCCTTGATGGGGAAATGCTTTTCTAGAGAGCCATCAAAATTTACTTCGCGGGGGCCACGGAGAGTGTTTCTGCCGACATTGCCCCAGTTGTAGGCAGTAGGAGAAGTGAATGCCGCCGGGTTGAACCATTGGCTGATTGTCTTGTTCGCTGGATACTGGGCTACGCCAGGAATAACATTGGCTCGGCTGGCGGACGCTCCGGTGTTGGTGGGGGTGCCGCTTATGGTGACGGTAAACGGCAGACCGGATTGTCCTACGAAGATTCCGTTGGCTTGCCAGCCACCCAGGACCCATTTATCGAGAAAGGAATTGTTGTTGAGAAACGCCCTTCCCGGTCCGAGCGGCAATTCGTAGGTTCCATACACATTCACACGATTTCGAATGTCATTGTCCGAATTGGCATAGTCGGCCGAACGGTTAAATGGGTTTTGCGGGATGGGGCCATCGACTCCCCCGTCATAGGGAGCGTTATCCAGCGCGTGCGCCCACACATAGTTCGCAGTTAAAAAGAACCCACGCGACAGCCGCTGCTGAAAGCTGGTCTGTAACGAGTTGTAGGAACCAACCCCTACCGATTCGTAATAAGCGATGGCCGTGACGTTGGGATATTGCTTATTGAACGGCCGCCTGGCCTGAATGTTGCCCGGACCGGGCGCTGGCTGATCGATGGGATTGTTCCATGACAGGTGATGGGTGATAGACGCAACGTAACCCATGGTAAAAGACGAATGGCTGGTCAGTTGCCGTTGCAAACTTAAGTTGAACTGTTGTCCGGAGGCATTCTTAAAATGATGATCGATGCCTTTCAAACTCCCGAAGGGATTGGCAAAGGTCGCGGGGGGTATCTGATTCAGAGTCAAAAATCCCTGGGAAACGGTGTTGGAGGGAAATAACGTTCCTGGTGAAATGGTGTAGATCAAGTCGAACGGCCACTGCCGCTCCTGACGTATCGTCGTTCCCTGGTTCGCCTGGGGATCATAAAAGGCGCCATAGCCACCGCGGAGCACCGTTCTCTCGTTGAGTGTGTAGGCGAAACCGAGTCGAGGCCCAACCGACCCGTAGTCAGTTTGCCAATTAGCTGACTTGGAAACACCATTCTGCCCGGCAACCTCTACGACTGCGTTGACCGGATTGAAGTTCACCCAATAATCGTGTGCGTCTGCATAGGGTGTATTGATCTCGTAATGGAGTCCAAGGTTAAGAGTCAACTTTGGCGTAATGCGCCAGTTATCTCCGCCGTAAAAGTTGTATTCATTTCCGAAAACATGCGCCGTCCCGGGAAGGAACAAGTCCCGAACCGTGGACGCGGGAAATCCAAGCAGGAAGGAAGCCATGGCGTTTCCTGTGCCCGTCGTGGACGCTGGGTTGTTTGAGAAATTGCTGTCAAAGTTGAAGCGGCCGAAGGGACTCTGGCCGGGAGGCGAGTCGGTCTCGCTGATCAAATGATGAAGCGTATCGACGCCGAACTTGAAGTTATGCCGGCCGTATTCCCAGGAGACGTTTCCTATATTTTCCCAAAGGTGCTCACGTCGTATCTCCGGCTCGGACCGGGAATTGCCCAGTCCGCCAAAGCCGGAGGGGCTGATGATCGGGGCAACGGGCCCTGGCCCTGCGCCTTTCGGCTGGAAACCGGGCTGCGGTTGCTTTCCGGGTATCTCAGCCCAGATCGGAGAGGTCAATTGAGAGGGCAACAGGAAGCTGGTAAACCGGTTAAAGCCGAACCTGTATTCCCCCACGATGTGCGGGGTGATGAGCTTGTTATACGACAAGACCCCTTGTTGACCGCGATCGGCCTCAGGCCCGGAGAAAGCACCCTCACTCCCGCCGATCACGTCGTTAAATGTGTTCGGCATCTGGATCTGGGTGTCGTCGATCGAATAGCGTGCAAAAAAAGTCTGGCTGGGCGTGATTTGGTAATCGACCCGCGCATCCCCGCGGTTATCATTGCTCTTCTTGAGTGGATACGTGACGATGTTATTCACCGTTGCGGTGGTTTGCGGCAACGGATAGGCGTTGATGAGCTGGTATGCAATGGGGTCGAACCGTGCCTGCGGGATTATGTTATTCGAGAATTGCTTCCTGGTGTAGGTCGATCCGGAAGCCGTAGTCGTTAGCGGGTCAAAGACATTGGCGATCCCCTGGAAGTTCCCCTGTCTTTCATTCAGCGTCGGAACAGTATTGACCTGGGTCCCGGCTGCTTGCTCATAGTAGCCTTCATAGTTGATAAAGAAGAAGGCTTTGCTCCGCTTGATGGGGCCGCCCAGCCTGCCTCCGAAATCGTTGAGCCTATAAACAGGGATAGCAGTATTGGGTCGAACAAAGAAGTTCTTGGCGTCCAGATCTGAGTTGCGGATGTATTCATACACAGAGCCATGAAGATTGTTTGACCCGGAACGCGTGCTGGTTACCAGGATCGCGCCCGCCCCGCGATTGTACTCGGGCCCAGCATTGCTGGTGATCACATTGAATTCCTGAAGAGACTCGACGCTGGGCCGGACGATCTGTGTTTGCGCGATCATCTCTGTGTTGTCGATACCGTCAAGAAGCAGCTTATTTGCGCTGTCACGCGCGCCGTTGGCCTCGATGGTTGTCCCACCGGGGCGCAACTCGTCCGGCCGGATTCCCGAACCAATCGTGCCGGTAGGAGCATAGTTCAAACCTGTGACGCCTGGCGCAATGACCGCCAGCTGGGTGAGGTTTCTCCCGTTCAGTGGCAGTTGCTGAACGGCTGCTGTGGCGATCACCTGCCCCACGGAAGCATTTTCACTTTGGAGCACGGGAACGGCGCCTGTGACCTCTACAGATTGGGTGACAGAACCGACATCCATCACGACGTCAAGCCGTGCAGTCTGGCCGACCTGCACCACGTACCCTTTATTGATGTGCTTGGTGAACCCGGTTTTTTCAACCTCGATAGTGTAACTGCCTGGCGTTAAATTGCTAGCGGTGTATGCGCCCGCGCTATCTGACTGCAGAACTTTGGTCTCATTGGTACTTTCTTCGGTGACCCGCACGGCAGCGTCAGGAACGACTGCACCGTTCTTATCCGTCAAGGTGCCGGTGATGGTTGCACGTTCGACTTGTGCGAACGAGACGGCACTCACCAGGATCAGAAGAATCGCCAGCCGAACGTAAAGTGGTGGAGCGGGTTGACGGCGACCTTCCTTAGCTGCAATGTACTTGCGCATCGTTCGCTCCTCCAATCCACGAATGAAGATCACTAACTGTTACGTTGCCCTACCTCAGGCGGCGCCAATGCTAACCACTCGTGTTAAGCGTTGTCAAACGTATCCGTGATACCAACCGGGGTCATGTTTGGGGCTTTCGGCAGCAGCGCCTGCGCTTACATATCAACTCCTTCTCGCTAGGTCGCTTAAGCGGAGGATATGCTTTGCCCGTCGCCTTCCGCGCCGAAATACCGACCATGAATTTCATGGTCACGCATTACCTCCTTATCTGTAAGCGGTGAGGCTTGCAGGGCCCCGGCTCAATGGGAAGGCGGGGTTGCCCACAGCCTGTCCTTGGTTGCCATATCTTTTGCCACACCGATGATCATGAATTCCAGTGGGCCACTGCCTGTGTTTGCGAAGGATTTGCTCTCCCCTAACCGAATGGGTATCGCGTCGCCGTTGCGAATCTGCGCGCTGTCAGAACCAACTTTGACTGTGCCCTCGCCGGCGAGCACATAGTAGACCTCCGCTATGTCGGCCTTAGCGTCTGGCCCTACCACGCTTCCAGGGGGAATCAAGAGATGGTCGACATAAGACCATTCGGTCGAAAACACAGCCGGTTGCAAGGCGCGTCGATATTGCACGGGACCACTACCGTGGTTCATATTGTTCACCGTCTTCAGCAATGAGCGATCGAGGCGCATGGTGATGAATTGCGGGATCGGATCTACGGGAACATCGAGGAGAGGATCTCCAAGGTTGAAGGCGTCGTAAACCTTACTGAGGCCAACGTTGATGTTCAGCCACTGCACCGGCTTATCGGTCGGGTTGTAGATGCCGTGGGCATGGCCCATCCGATCCGGGGCTGCGGCAGGCGCCTTTAATGTGGAGGTCCTGCCATCAATCGTGAATTGGGCTTCGCCGTCGAGAATGACAAACATTTCCTCGCATTTGTTATGGAAATGCTGACCGATGCCGCTTTTGGGAGAAATGACGCCGCGATGGAGGAACAGAAGATTCGCGTCGAGAGCATCTAAACCAAGGAGGACCTCGAAATCCATGGTGCCTGGACCATCGTGTACTGCACTCAGATGACGATACTTTGCGGGATCGGTGTGAGCGATACGATGTTCAAGCGCCGGCGCCTGGGGGGTCGAAGTGCCCACCTGGGCGAGTGCCACAGGTGACAGGAGCAGTGAAATAACCGCTATCCGCTTCGAAAACTGGGTGTGCATAACGACTCTCCGCATTTTTGCGAGTGCCCCGATGTCATGACTGGTAGCTGTCAACACAAGTACCCATGACATTTACCTTCATCGTTCACCTCCGGCCGTTGAGGGTGGAGCGGCCGAACCCCTCGTGATGGACCGAAACAACCAGCTAGCCTGCTGGAATATGTTGTATAGTACGCAATGTTCCTTTCACCGACTTTCAGGACCGGGCAAGTATAGCAACGCCGAACAGCAAACAGTCAAGCAGAGATTTCCGGCTCGTGGCAAATGGTTCCAAGCAAGGCGTACCCATTGGTAAACGATTTCTCAAATGAGACCACCGGTATTTAGACCGCCAGAACATTCGGCCTGGACGAGGCCACTCAACAGCGCGACGACCGTATACCGGTGGGGTTGGTCAGTGGCCGGGAAACATATGAAGCGCTTATTCGTGCTGGTGTCCATCTTCTTCCTGCCGGGGGTTATGTGCCATGCACAAGAGGCACATGTTCGTGTCGATCTCAGCGCGACGGGCAAGAAAGTCAGCCCCAATCAGTTTGGAGTCTTCCTCGAAGAGATCAATCATGCAGGCGATGGTGGGCTATACAACGAACTGATTCGCAATGGGTCGTTCACAGAAGCTACGACCCTGGATGCGTGGTCTGCCATTCGAGGTAACTCCGCGAACGTCAACCTTTTTTTTGATGACTCCGTGCCTCTCAGCGCGGCCAAGGAACGAAGTCTCCGGCTGGAAGTCCAGTCCGCCAACGGAGAGCGGGTGGGAATTTCCAATGAGGGGTATTGGGGCATTTCAGTGAAGCAGGGTGGATCGTACGAGTTCTCGATGTTTGCGCGTGGAGCGAAAGGATTTGACGCACCGTTGACGGTTACACTCGAAGGGGCCGATGGCAAAGTGTACGGCCAAACTGAGATTTCGGGCCTAAAGGCAACCTGGAACCGGTTTTCCGGAATGATTCCTTCCATCGCGACCGATCCGTCGGCGCGGCTGACCATCTCTACAAGACGCAGCGGAACGTTCTGGATCAATATGGTCTCACTCCGTGACGGCAACGACATCTTCCGTGCCGATCTTCTACAGAAGATCAAGGATTTGAAGCCGGGGTTCCTGCGTTTTCCCGGCGGGACGTATGTGCAGGGTAATGATCGCCAGAGTGCATTTCGTTGGAAGGCGACCATCGGCAGTCAGGAGATGCGCACCGGCCACCAGGATGCGCCCTGGTCATATTGGTCAACGGACCATATGGGCTATCACGAGTACCTTCTGCTATGCGAACGGCTGGGGGCTGCGCCGATGTATGTGGCGTACGCCGGGATGACCTGGACGCCAAACTCGAAGTCGCCCTTCGGGGTTCTGCAACCACACAAGATTCCAGTGGACGATTACCCCATGGACCAGATGGGCCCTATCGTTCAGGAGACACTCGACGCAATCGAGTATGCCAACGGCCCGCCCACAAGCAAGTGGGGAGCTCTGCGAGCGAAGGCCGGTCATCCGGCCCCATTTGGACTGAAGTATGTAGAAATCGGCAACGAGGATGGTAACAACCCGCTCTACCGCGAGCGTTACATGCTCTTCTATAAGGCGATCAAGGCCAAATATCCAGACATTCAAATCATTGCCAACGCGCGCCGCGGCGGTAACGGCGAGTTGCCGATGGATTTTGTCGACGAGCATAGTTATGCCCGGCCTTTGGCAGCACTCGATATGGGCCATCGGCTTGATGCACGTGACCGCAAGGGACCGAAGGCCGTGCTTGCAGAGTATGCGGTACAGACATCCGCCGATATGGGAAACATGCGCGCGGCGCTGGCGGAAGCCGTGATGCTGAGTGGTATCGAGCGGAACTCCGATATCATGCCGATGGCATCCTACGCACCGATGTTAGCCAATGTTCATGCGATCAACTGGAGACCGGATCTGATTTATTTTGACGGAGTCTCCTCCTACGGCACACCTTCGTACTATGTGCAGAAGATGTTCGCCGAATCGCGTTTGGCTTCTGTGGCGCCAGTTGAGGTGAATGCCGGCGAAATTACGGTTCCGGTCAACGGCAGCGCCGCCGCCGAAGGCTTCCACTCTCAAGCGGAGTTTCAGGATGAGAAAGTGAGTGGCAGCGGAGATCATTACACCTACTCTGTGCGCGCGCGGAAAATCAGTGGCGAAGGAGGGTTTGTTGTTCGTTTCGCCAAGCAGCATGACGGGATGCCGAATCTCGCCTGGTTTATCGGCGCACGGCATCGTGTCTCGACACTGCTTGTGTGGGGCGGCGGCGGCAGTTTAGATGTACCGGCAAATCAATTGGAATCTTCGTTTTCGGGAGCACTTGCTCCCGCTGTCGCGGGAACTGTCGACACGGGCAGATGGTACGAGGTAAAAATCCAAGTAGAGGGCCGGCAGGTGCGTTGCTATCTGGACGGCAAGCAGATTCACGATGTCCAGTTGCCTGATAATTTGGGGCCTTCGCTCTATGCAGCGGCGGGGCGCGCAGCCAGTGGCGATGTCTTCATTCGACTGATTAACACGTTGGCCACGAAACAGAATGTCTCGATCAACCTGACTGGTGATCAGGGTGATCGATATTCTGCGACCGCCACGCAATTGACTGCGAATGACCTCGATGAGGAGAACTCCCTGGCAGAACCTACGAAAATATCTCCACACCCGTCTTCACGGATGAGCGTTGGAAGTGAATTTCAGTATGAAGTAGAAGGAAATTCGTTTACGGTTCTCAAACTCACCGCGGAGCGGAGATAGATGGTTATGATGCAGTCGGCAGGCGCTGCCGTTTCCACTGGCCGTCCAAGACGAGGAATGGCGATGAATCCAGTTCGCCTTATCGTTGCGACGGCCAGCGTGATTGCTTTATCGGTCAATGTTGTTAACGCCCAGAAACTGCCCACCAACTGGCCTGACTACCTGGGAGGTCCGGATAGCGCTCACTATTCGCCACTCAAGCAGATCACTCGGGCCAATGTCAGCAAGCTTGAGGTTGCGTGGAGTTATCCGGCTGGAGACGGTCTTTATACGTTCAGTCCGGTAGTGGTCGATAACGTAGCCTACGTGGCGGCGAAGCAGGGAGCGCTGGTTGCACTCGATGCGTCGAGTGGGAACCAACTGTGGGTTCACACCTTCGCCGTAACCGGCCGTCGTGCGGGGATCGGCGCACAGCGCGGCCTGAATTACTGGGAAAGCAAAGATCGCACAGACCGGCGGATACTGGTCACCTCCGGCGGCTATCTCTACGCGATCGACGCGCTCACGGGGAAGAGTGTGGATTCGTTCGCCGACCACGGCCGGCTCGATTTGAAGACAGGAATCGACCGTACATCGACTCCTCTCGCTTCGAGAACGCCGGGGCGGACGTTTGAAAATCTGATCATCCTGGGGAGCGCTACGGGAGAAGGGTATCTGCCCCCTCCGGGAGATATTCGAGCCTTCGATGTGCGGACCGGGAAACTTGTCTGGGTTTTCCATACGATTCCCCGCCCCGGCGAAATGGGATACGACACGTGGCCCAAGGATGCATACAAATATATGGGCGGGGTCGACGTCTGGGGCGAATTTACGATCGATGAGAAGCGCGGGATTGTATATCTGCCAACTGCATCGGCGAAATATGAACTGTATGGTGGCGACCGTCCAGGTAACGGCCTTTACGCAGACTGCCTGCTGGCTCTGGATGCGCGGACAGGAAAATACCTTTGGCATTTTCAGACGGTTCATCACGACGTGTGGGACTACGATCCCAATGCTGCGCCTCAGCTTGCGACGGTGAAGCATAACGGCAAGATGGTGGACGTGGTCGCGCTGGCTTCGAAAAACGGTTTTCTTTACGTCTTTGATCGGGTTACCGGTAAACCTTTGTGGCCAATCGAAGAGCGCGCGGTGCCGCAATCTGATTTGCCCGGAGAGCACACGTCACCTACGCAACCCTTCCCTACCGCCCCACCACCCTTCGCGCGTCAGAACATGACCGTGAAGGACCTCTATACGGGGTTCATGACTGAGGAAGAAAAGAAATGGTGGACGGAACGGCTTTCGAAAGCGCGAAGCGGTCTCTACACGCCACCTTCGCTGACCGAAACCATACAGATACCGAGCGTGACCGGGGGAGCCGCCTTCTTCGACACGGGAGCCGATGCGGCAAAGGGGATGGTTCTGGTAGAAACCAGGAATGTGCCATCAATTTTAAAGATGGTTCCTGACGGCGAGTCCACTGCGGCGAACGACGGCGGCCTGATTCCGAGCCGGCCCGGAGGAGGAGCTCCGGAGGGGCCGGGCGCCGGGTTGGCTCCAATGCCATCGAGGATCGGCCGTACGATCTATGAGCAAACCTGCCAGGCCTGCCACGGCCCGGATCTCAAGGGCGACCGAGGGCCTGCACTCGATACCGCAGTCCAACGATTGGGAGCAGACGGGGTGCGCACCATCGTGAGCCAGGGGCGAGGCGCGATGCCGCCATTCCCTTCCATTCCCTCTTCGGGGTTGAATGATCTGATCACGTTCCTGAGTAAGCCGGAGTTGGCGCCTCCCGGATCTGCCCTTCCGGGGAACATGGTGGCAGAACGTTTGGAGCCGGATTATCCGGCTGACCTGAAGCCGCGGCCTGCGCGCTATAAGACGGGTTATGGCCAGGAGGGATATGTCGTCACTCCCCCATGGAGCACGATCACAGCCTACGATTTGAGTTCCGGGAAAATCAAATGGCAGACCCCGTATGGCGATACACCGGAGGCCGGCCCCAGTAAGGAGCTGCGAGGCAACGTGTTCCCGAAGAGCGGATTTGTGATTCTGGCTTCCGGCCTGGTCGTCTTCGTGGATAACCAGTCAAAGTTCTACGCGCTCGACCTGATGACCGGCAAAGTGATTTTCACGAAAGACGTTCCCAACGGGGCGGCCGGAGTGCCGGCGGTCTACGAGGCGAACGGGCGCGAGTACATTCTGTTTGCCTTGACTGCTGGACCCGCTTTCCCCCGAGGTGCGCGGATGGCGCCCGGCGGTGTGAGCCCACCGGCAGGTTCGAAGAGTTACGTTGCTTTCGCGCTACCGCAGTAAGGTTGTGGCAACGGACATCGGGCATAAAGCGTGAGGTTCTATGGGGAAACGAATCGCAGTGTTCGCCGGCCTGGTGCTTTCATCGGCGGCACGGTTGTACCGGATGCCCAGCAATCCGAGCCTACTTTTCCGGAAGAATTGAGGATCAAACCTGGCGCGAAGGCGTGCTCAGGAGAGGTTTAAGGTGCAGACAGACCGGAGGGCCTGATGAAAATGCGAATTGCAATTCTCGCCATCGCAGTATTGTCGATAGCAAGCGGGGTGGCCATCGCCGCCCAGCAAGCCGATCCAGCTCTGCCGAACCCGCTGACGGTGACCATCGACACAGCTAAGACAGCGGAACCGGTATCGAAGTACGAGTTCGGCATGTTCATCGAACACATTGGACCTCTCATCTATCGCAGCTTGTGGGCAGAGATGCTCGACGACAGAAAATTCTACTTCCCAATTACCTCGAAGGAACCGCCTGTTGCGGCTGCGCCTCAGGGTGGGTTCCGGCGCAACCAGCTTCGCAAATGGCGCCCCGTGGGTCCGGACGAGGCCGTCGTGATGGACAAAGACAAACCGTTTACCGGCGAGGAGAGCCCGCGCATCCAACTAGACTCCACAACTCCGCACGGGATCGCGCAAACGGGGTTGGCGGTGCTCAAAGGAAAAAAGTATGCCGGCCGGATTTATCTTCGCGGAACTCCCGGCAGCAAGGTCAAGGTAACGCTCATCTGGGGTGAAGGCGCCGCCGATCGACAGAGCGTATCGATCGTGCCGCTCGGCGGTGAGTATAAGAAGTTCCCGCTCAGCTTCACGGCCAATGGGGATAGCGAGAAAGCCACTTTCGAAGTTACAGGTACAGGCAGTGGGAACTTTGAGATCGGCGCGGTCTCCCTCATGCCGGCGGACAATGTGGAGGGGTTCCGGCCAGACACGATCGCGCTTCTCAAGCAGCTCCACTCGGGGATGTGGCGTCTGCCCGGCGGCAACTTCCTCTCAGACTGGAGCTGGTACGACGGTGTCGGCGACATCGACAAACGCCCTCCAACATTTGATTATGCGTGGAATGCCATGCAGTCCAACGATGTCGGGATGGACGAATTCATGACGCTGTGCAAGCTTATCGGGGTTGAGCCGTACGTCACCGTGAACGCGGGGTTCGGCGATGCCCATTCGGCCGCCGAAGAAGTGGAATATATGAACGGCTCAGTGAATACGCGCCTGGGTGCCATGCGTGCACGCAACGGTCATGCGGAGCCCTACCACATCAAGTTCTGGAATATCGGCAACGAGCCCTGGGGCACGTTTCAGCTCGGCTATACCCCTTTGAAATATTGGGTTCTGAAAAACAACGAGTTTGCAGCCGCAATGCGGCAGGCCGATCCGTCCATCACGCTGATCGGATCCGGCAAGATGCTGGAACCTATGTTTCTGAGGGATGAAAACCGCGCTAAGTACGCGGATAACCTGGAACCGCTCTACGGATCGGATGTCGACTGGACGGGTGGTCTCCTTGCACACTCCTGGGGAACCTTTGACGGCATCGCGGAACACTGGTACGAGTCCCCTGGCAGGCACTTCGATATTGAACGCGCAAAGAGCCTGCCGCTGGCCGCACCCGAAGATGATGCCTATGTGAAATTTGATCCGACGACACTCGAGTTTGCTCGCTATGCGGGCAATGTTATTCGCCGCAAAGCAGAAGAGTGGCAGGGATACCAAAAGCGGTTCCCAGCGATGATCGACAAAAAGGTTTTCCTCTCCATTGATGAGTACGCTTACTTCGGCGGGGGCAGAGGTACTGGACCGAATCTCAAGGTGGCCCTCGCTTATGGAATGCTGTTCAACGAGATGCTGCGGCATACTGACTTCCTCACCATGTCAGCGCACACGATGGGGGTCTCGACGATGGATTACACGCCTACCGCCGCGACCCTGAATACCACGGGGCTTATGTTCAAGCTGTACACGAATCAGTTTGCCGGGGCTATCCCGGTAGAACTCTCGGGTAATTCGCCCCAACCTGCAACGAAGAATCCGCCTTACGCAGACGAACCTAAGCAACCGTCGGGCAGTCCGACCTATCCGCTCGACATGTTCGCGGCGCTCACCGCTGATCGTAAATACCTCGCCATTGCGGTCGTAAACGCAACAGGAACGGAACAGAAGTTCCGTTTGACAGTGACCGGCACACGGCTCGGTGGGTCATCGACTTTGTGGCAGATGACTGGGAGCAACCTGGAGGCTGGCAACCACGTTGGGCAACCGCCGCAGGTTGAAGTGAAGGAGATCCAATTGGGCAATTTGCCGGAGTCGATCCCGGTCGCGCCTATCAGCGTGAACATTTATCGATTTCCGGTGGGACAGTGAAAACGTGGCCCAGAAAATTGGGGATGCTTTGGCGAAGGAGGAACACGATGCTGAGGGAGGTTTTGATCGCGGTTGCAATCGCCGCCATGCCGTGCGTGAGCGCGGGCGCAGATACCACCGCCAAGGTAGAGCAGGGCCTGCTACAAGGGACGCTGGAAGAAGGTCTCACTGTTTACCGCGGGGTTCCCTTTGCGGCTCCACCCACAGGCGAATTGCGGTGGCGGCCACCGCAGCCCGCAATCCCTTGGGAAGGCGTACGCCGCGCGGACAAGTTCGCTCCGGAATGCGTACAGCGGTCGGGGCCGGGCGAGTCGCCGTCGATGAGCGAAGACTGCCTTTATCTGAATGTATGGACGCCGGCAAAGTCGCCTTCTGACGGTCTCCCCGTTTTGGTTTGGATCTACGGCGGCGGGTTCAACGCCGGCGCCACCTCCGTTCCCACTTATAGCGGAGAAGTTATGGCACGTAAGGGCGTGGTGCTGGTCAGCATCGCGTACCGGGTAGGAGCGCTCGGCTTTCTGGCTCATCCACAGCTAAGCGTGGAGTCCCCTGAGCATGTCTCGGGTAACTATGGACTGCTCGACATGATCGCCGGATTGCAGTGGATCAAGAAGAACATCGCAGCATTTGGAGGCAATCCTGCCAGGGTCACGATCTTCGGCGAGTCGGCTGGAGGAATCGCAGTGAGCATGCTGTGTGCATCGCCACTGGCGAAGGGCCTTTTCGAGGGTGCGGTTTCTGAGAGTGGAGGTTCCTTCGGGCCTCCGCGCCCTGCCGCCGTGCCGGGTGAGAACATGAGGCTGCTGAGCGTTGCGGAGCGGGATGGGGTACAGTTCGCCACGACGGCGGGAGCCACGTCGATCCAAGAACTGCGCAAGATACCGCCGGATAAATTGCTCTCCGCCACACGCGGGCTTGCCTGGCCGATCATCGACGGCTGGGTAATTCCCTCAGATCAGTACACGCTTTACGAGAAAAAGCAGTTCAATGACACGCCTATTCTTATCGGATATAACTCGGACGAAGGCGCGAGCTTTTCACACGATCGGACGGCCGAGGAGTACCTCGCAGGCACGCGCAAGCGCTACGGACCGTTCGCGGATAAACTCTTGAAAGCCTATCCCGCAGGCGAAACCAGCGTTCCCAAGAGCGCCCGCGATCTGGCCCGGGATTCGGCCTTCGGATGGCACACCTGGGTCTGGGCGCGGATGGAGTCCAGGCTCGGCAAGTCCAAGGTCTTCTACTATTACTTCGACCAGCATCCTGATTATCCTGCCGGGTCACCGCATGCGGGCTACGGCTCGCCGCACGGCCGGGAGGTCCCGTATGTGTTCGGGCACCTTTCCAATCTAAAGAATGAACAGCCCACAGCCGCGGATCACGTGATCTCCGACTCGATGGTTACCTACTGGACAAACTTCGCCAAGTACGGCGATCCGAACGGCAAGGGCGTACCGAACTGGCCGGCGTTTAGTGATCAACATCCAGAGCTGATGTATTTCGCCGGCACGCCACACACCGGCCCGGTACCCAACGAAGAGGGGCTCAAGGTGCTGGATGACTACTTTGCCTGGCGCCGATCACCCGAGGGCGCGGCCGCCTCGGTAGTCGAGGATAAGCGGCCAGCCATGATGAAAAGATATCCATCTGTGCGATGCACAACACCAACGTGGTGTTTCCAAACTCAGTCCCGAAGAGACGGCTGACCTTCAGAGCTGTCCAAATTAGCGGAACAACTGGTTTTTTGACGATGTAACTTGTTAATTCTTTTGAAGAGAGCTTGGCCGAACAAAATCAGGTTCGTTCAAAGAATCGACCACGATGGCCGCAAGCTTTCGATTGTGTTGATGAATGAAGGTCACGAGTTCAGCCTTGCCACGTAACGCTCGAACCGATAAGGGCTAACGAGTGTGCGTGGGAACCAAGCATTTAGTCCCGTTAGGGACGGTTGACCTTAGTCCAAAGAGGTCACGCAGTCCTGGGTAAATCTCGAGACACGACAAGTGCCCGAAGGGGCGACTGAAGATTGTCTCAGGGGTTAAAGAAGCGTGTATGGAATTTTCAGACACCAGTCCCTTCGGGACTCGGTCACCGTGCGAAATACGCTTGCTCTCAAGGTGGCTAGAACCACGTAATCGTGTTTCCGCGATTGACCCAGGACGCAGTCCTGGGTAAAGCTCGAGACACGACAAGTCCCGAAGGGACGACTGAAGATTGTCCAGGGTTAAGTAGCGGTATATTTTCAGCCGTCCCTCCGGGACCGTTGGAAATGCACATCGCTATGAGTGACGTACAACACTAGCGAAGCAGGCACGACTTTGCCATTTGCGCCAGCGCCGGATCCGAACTATGCAGAGCGTTCCCGCAATACGCCTTGCCCTCAGTGACATTTCCCTGCCGGACAAGGATCATGCCCAGTCCAATGTTGGCCGCGTCCAGATTGGCATTCAGCCGTAGCGCCTCCCTGTATTGCTGAATCGCTTCCTGCTCGTCGTGGCGCTCAGAGAGCAAGTCCCCAAGATCGCTGTGAATTGCGGCCGATCCGGGATCTGATCGTACTGCTTCACGGAACTGATCCTCAGCTTGAGAGCGGCGGTTGGTTGCGACCAGGAGTAAACCGTAACTGTGATGGATCTCGGCAAACCTAGGCGCTGCGGCGATAGCCTGCTTGAATTGAAACTCGGCTTCCTCGTATTGGTTATTCGCGACCAGAGAGCGCGCCAGATTATAGCGTCCCTCTGCCAGATCGGGCCGCTGACGAATTGCCTCGCGATAGAGTCGAATAGCCTCGGCTTGATCGCCTTCTGTCTCCTTGACCCCGCCCAACAAGTTATAAGACTCGGCTTGCTGCGGATCCAGCTGAATTGCCTGTTGAAGAGTCGATTCGGCCTTCTGAAGCTGGCCCTGACGGGCATATACGTTTCCAAGATTCGACAGGATCCCCGGGTCTGCCGGTGGATTGCCGGTCACGCTCTCCAGGATGTGCTGCGCACGGTCAAGTTCCCCTGTCTGCAGCAGCGCTTCGACCATCCTCCCTGGTATGACCCTGTCTTCTGGCTTTCTTTTCCGCGCTTCCTCGAACCAGGTCACGGCTTGTGCATAGTTGCCGCTCTTTGCATACGCGTCCCCTAAGGCAGCATAAAATCCCGCCTCGGCGGGAGCATATGCCTTGAGCGCACTTTCCAACGCAGCAGCGCCCTGCGGGTTGGCGGCGTTTTCGCTTTCTGCAACGGCCAGGTAAAGCTGGTCGTCGCTTCGATCGCGCAGCTTCTCCGGATAGTACGGAGCGAGCAACGTTTTGTTGTTTGACAAAGGCGGGTGCGGCTCGACCGGCGCCAGGAGATCGCGCGATGGTTTTTCCCGCTGAATATAATGGTCAGTAAGCACGATACGAACGGCAAATTCCCCGCGACGCTTCGGCATGTGACAAGATACGCATGTCTCTGTCCTGGGGAGCGACGCCTTATGGACCACGCCTACGTGGCATCTCTCACAAACCTTGACGTATTTAGCTTCCGTTTGTTTGCTATGAGACTCCTGGTGTGGGTCATGACATGTAAGGCATGTCATCTGGCTTTGCCTGAAGCAGCGGGACATCCTTAAGCGATACGCGGCATCGGCGATTTCAAATCCGTTCTCATTTTGATTCCCAGCGACGTCAAAATACAATTTGTAGTCGCCCAGTGGCTGTCCTGGCCGGTAAGAGAAAATGGCGCGATTGAACCTGACACTGATGTTTTTGTCCTGGCTTCCACTCGTGGAGAGATGACACTCCATGCAAATTTCAAGCTGCCGTTCGCGACCGAGGGTGGCCGGATTGACGATCGCCGCCCGGACCCGGGCAAAGTCGAAATTCTTCGCACTGGCAGCCCGCACGTGTTCGGCGCCAGGCCCGTGACATCTCTGGCAGTCGATTCCGGTTGGCAACTTATCGGAGAAGATTGGTTCTCCGCTTTCCTCGATCTCCCTGGGCAGGGCGGATGGATAAGCATCGTGGCAAAAAATGCAGCCTTTTGACACGATGCCGTGGAAGTCCTTCTGGTTTGCGAACTCGTAGCCAGGAGTCATCTCCCAGTATCCATTGTTTTCCGAATACCAGGTCACCGGCAGCTCAATCAACTTTCCTTCGGAAGTGCGATGAAGGAAGCTGCGTGCCCGATCGCCCGAACCGATCACGTAGTCAATCCGCTCCTCCATTACATTTGTCTGCTTACCGTCGAATCCAACCTGGTGCCGCCGCTCATAAAACTCATCGCCACGGCGAATCATGGTGTAGTAGTCACCGGAAGCCTGGTTGTAAACCGTATTCCTGACGGCAAAATCTTCAGGCATGTTGTCGGGAGTCGCCCTGGAAATTGAGCGCCCCATCCCTGTGTGTCCGAATGATTCGGCGATAGCGCCATGACAACCAGCACAGGTGCGCGAGTCAACGTATCCATTGGAGGAAAGCGTCTTCGGCGGATCGACCCTGGAGCGATGATGGAGCACGAACCCGAGAACACAAGCCGCGATGAGGAACCCCGATATGGAAAAAAGGATGACGAACTTCCGTGAATTTGCTGTCGTGGCCGGCTTTGAAGAACTCGGCTCCGGAACAGGAAGAGGCTTCCTTTCCTTGTGTTTCTTCTTTGACATATAACCGAGGCTAGTTTGAGAAGGCGAGTACCGTCAATCAGATGATGGAAGGAGCAGTCTGTATTCAGAGCTATCAAAATTAGCGAGTGCGAAGGGCGTTCTGTTATCGCTTTATTAGGAGAACTGGACCTGTGGCCTATCGGTCAAAAAATCAAACTGGGGTAGCGAGCTTGGTGGAGTTCATCGGCGTCGCCGCGGTGGAGCAAAAAACGAAGCCCTCCTGCCTGGACGGGTGCCCCATGTTCGCCTGAGCGTACATGGGCCGAAGATGACGAGGCGCAGCCCCTCCGAATGTTTTTGCTCGATTGCGACGAGACTACGGACGAGAGCGAGAGTCCTTGCACATGGATTGAAAGCATTGGAAGAACCCGTTTTCGGCCCATGGTCCCGGATTCCCTGCACGGGGCGCCACCAACGGATGCGCGTGCGCCTTTCATCAAGAAAATCCGGGTGTACGCTGGGGCGAACATGGGGCACCCGTCCAGAACCAACGACTGTAGTGGTAAGTCAAAATCCCGCCAGAAGCTGCAGACCCAATTTGGACAGGTTTGGTCTGTATCGTTTGTGCGTTGCCGCCGGCCACACCGTCTATTAAAAGGAAGAGGCCCCGCAGTGGTAAATCACGGCAGGGCCTCCGGGAGTACGGGTCAGGTTCAGAAGGAGATGCGGCCCGAGACTTGCAGAAGCCTGGGATTGTTATATTGCGAGGTGATCTGGCCTTCAGAGGCATTGCCTACCACGGTGTTGGGAGGTCCAAATTGCACGCGGTTGAAGAGGTTGAAAGCTTCCACCCGGAAATCAAACGTAGCTCTCTCCAGGGTGATCTTTTTGAACGCTGACAAATCAAAGTTCGCTATACCCGGCTGCCGCAAAGCATTGTCCGTTCGAGATTCATTGCCGAAGGTGAAGGGAGCTGGAGCCGAAAAGCAGGAGAGGTTGAAATACGGGCTCTTGGATCCGGCAATGCCCAGACGGTTTGGCATGGCGCCACTGGTTTTTTTCGCACACCCGGGAGCGGCATTCGGGCGCAGGGTGCCTTGAAACGCGTAGGTCGAAAGTATGTTCGGAGTGACCGAAAGACCCAGTGGGAAGCCTTCCTGGAAGGTTGTAATCCCGTTCAGTCCCCATCCGCCGATCAGGCCATTAGCAACTCCGTGCAGATTCGAGAGAAGCATTTTTCCCTGTCCGATTGGGAGGTCCTGGAGAAAGCTGACCACCAGCCTTTGGCGCGAATCAAAGCTTGAAAGCGAGTAGTTACTCATCGGGACGTTGTAGTCCTGATACCCCGCCGAGCCCGTGGAATCGAGCCAGGAAGTCAGATACTCGGAGTCGGTCAGTAGTTTGGAGAAGGTATACGCCCCGAGGAGCATGCCACCTTGCGGCGTTCTCTTCTGTAGTTTCATCTCCAGCGCATTGTAGTTGCTTTCGCCAATATAGTGGCCGCTGTTGCTGATGCTGCCGTATTGCGGAAAGGGGCGCAGCAACTGGTTCTGGGTAACAGTGGGTTGCTTAAGAACTCCTTGAGTGATAAGTGGGTAGAAGGGATTGGCCACCTGCTTGTTCAGAAAGCAGCTTCCCAAATTGCCGCTCGCGCAAACAGGATCGGCGGCGGCCTGGGCAAGCACCGAATCAGGAATGGGATTGATGGGAAGGCTGACGGGAAGGTGCTCTCCGCGCAATCCAGAATAAGCCGCTTCGAGAGCGATCCCGTAAGGCAGTTGACGCTCTACAGCCAGGTTCCACTGATAGGTTCTTCCGTTGGGCTCGTTCGCATAAAGCGCCTGGGCGTTGCCACCGAGAAGAACCTGCTGAAAATTCGGGTTCCGGTGCGGCGGCCCTTGCAGGCCGTTGGGATAAGGATCGTCCAACGTGTTCGCTGGCGTCTGTTGGTTGTTGGTCGTGTTCACCATGAGGTTGTTGAGGAAATTGATTCCGGCTTGCAGAGGAGCCTCAGGGAACTGGAGGTCAGCGGGGACGACGAATTTGCCGAACGCTCCGCGTACCACGGTGTTGTTATCGATCCGATAGGCAACACCCGCGCGCGGCGCCCAGTTGTCCCAATTTTCATTGCGAACACCGGCGGCCGGATGTTGCTTCGAGCTCACAAGGTCGAAAGCCCCGGGAAGACCAACGATGGGATTGACTTCCGTGGGGTTGAAGGTGTCTGCCCAGCCATACCGCGACCTATACACACCTGGCACCTCGTAGCGAATGCCGAGCGTGACCGTCAGCTTGTTCGTGGCCTGCCAGGTGTCCATAAAAAAATACCCCTGGTAATACTGGGTTTGGTAGGTCGGCGGAGCAGCCTGGACCGTTTGTAGCGTGCCATTGGTGCCCACATATCCCAGTTCGAAGGATGCAAGCGGGTTGCCGCTAGTGCCGACAGAGCCAGCATTCTTAGCGGTGAAAACATTGTCAAAGGTAAAGATACCGCCGGGATTGTTGTTCTGGAAATATGACATCTCCAGACGGCGCAAGTCGATACCGGTCTTTAACGTGTGGCGGCCGATGACCTTCTGGTAGGTGGAACCGATGACATAGTTGTTGTTGATGGAGAAGATGTATCCCGCGCCACCCTGGGTATACGTGATGGATCCACCAGAGGTGTTAATCGTCGGAACGGCAGTGGATTGGGGCAGATTATTCAAGTAGCCGAAGTTCATGTACGACGGCCATCCGAATGCCTTGCTTTCGTCGAGGCCCAGATTTGTCGGTTTGCGGTTGTAGTTCCATCTCAAATACGAGAGGTGAACGTCCACAATGGAAGTTGGGTTGAAGACATAAGTGTCACCCACGACCAGCTGTTGGGTGGTAAAGACCTCAGGAGCTAGAGCAGTGACGTACAGGTTGCTATCGTAGGGCTGAGGGTCAATGTTCATCGAATGCCAATGGGTGTAGCGTTCGAAAGCGCTCTGCTTTGAGGTCAAGCTCTGGTCGGCACGGAACGTGTACTGATCGTTGTTGCCGCCCGCGGTGCCGAGCCGGAAAAAGTTGTTCGTTGCACCCTGGCTGGTCATCGTTCCCGCCTGGTTCGGTCTGGCATAGATGGGAAAGGCGATCAGGGCTTTTGCGACCGAGCTGATGCGATCCGGAGGAATGACGTTCTTCATTCCGTTATAAGCGAATTGCTGGCGCTGCGGCGCTGTGCCGGCCGCCTGGGCTGGGGTACAGGCGGCATTGCCGTTATAGCCGCAGGTGGTGAGCGCATCGTAAATAGGAGCGGAGATGGCGGAGAAGTCGCCCGTCAACTCGGCGGCCGTAGGAACAGAGAAGGGACCGACTGGATAGCCCTGGGTCTGCCGGTAACCCTGGTAATCGCCAAAAAAGAAGAGTTTGTCCTTCTTGATGGGACCGCCAAAGTTGCCGCCAAACTGGTTCTGGTGCCAGGCCTGGCGCTGCCCACCGACGCGGTTGGTGAAGAAGCTATTGGCGTCGAGAACCGTATTGCGCAAGTACTCAAACGCTGTGCCGTGGAAGCCGTTGCTACCGGACTTGGTGCTCATATTGATCACGCCGCCTGTGTACGCTCCGAATTCCGCAGTGTTGTTATGTGTCTGGACATTAAATTCGCGGATCGAATCCTGATCCATTACCAGTTCGGCAGCGTTGCCATAAGACACGTTCACCGGCGAGCCATCCACCAGGATGGAGCCCTGGTTGGCATTGCCTCCGTCGATCTGATAGTTTCCCGCGGCAAATACGTTTTGCCCGGAGAGGTTGGTGGAAGAAGCGCCTTGGGGTACCACTCCCGGGACCAGGCCAATCAAGGCAAGTACGTTCCTGCCATTGAGGGGTAGAGTGGAAACGGCTTCGCCTTCCACGACCTGGCCAAGGGAAGCGCTGTCAGTTTGCATGATGGGAGCGGCCGTTGTGACAACGACGCTTTCAGTTTGTGCTCCTACCTCCATGGTCACGTTGGCGCGTGCCGTCTCACCTACACGGACGTCGATGGGGCTGCGCGAATAATGCTTGAAGCCCTGGCCGTCCACTTCCAGCTTGTATTCGCCGACCGGGAGTGAAAGCAGTTGATAATTCCCCTGGCCGTCGGTGACATCGGTGCGAACGTCGCCCGTGCCGAGGTTGCTGAGTTTGACGGTGGTGCCCGCGATCGCGGCGCCGCCGGGGTCGGTGACGCTGCCTACAAGCGAGCCGGAAATCTCCTGCGCTCCAGCGGGAGCGTGGCACACGAATGCGCCCACCATCAGGATCGTCGTGACGACCCGAAGAAAAGGTTTTCTGAACTTTCTCACCGTCTTGCCTCCTAGGAAAAACCACATTTAATGCAAAATTTAGTGTGTATTATGCAATTGAACTTAGATTTGGGGGAAAACTAACAACCCCGAATCATGATTGTCAAGGGTTTTGTTTTGGGCCTTCCCGGAGCGCATCTCTGCTGGAGAACGAAAACAGTGGGTCCGGAATCCTGGCGCCAAAAGAGATAGAACACCGGTTTCCGACCTGTCACAGAAAGACGAGCTGAAATGAAACGTCTCATCTTCCACACTCTCGTTTGCATCCTGGCGTCCTCCGCAGCTTTCGCCGATAGCTCTCGCCTGCCTGACGGCACTGAGTTTCCCCTGTGGGAGAAGCCGCTGCATTTCAGCAAAACGTACTACGTGGACGGCAAAGCGAAGAATGCGCGACGACAAGCGGCCCGGGCACAAAGGAACATCCCTTCCGCACGATCGATCACGCGGCGCAGATACTCCAGCCGGGCGAGCGCGTCGTTATCGCCACTGGTGTCTATCGCGAGGCAATTCGCCCTGCCCGCGGCGGCACGGGCCCGGACACCATGATCAGCTATGAGGCCGCGCCCGGCGCTAAAGTCGTAGTGAAAGGCGCCGCCATTGTTACCGGCTGGCAGCCCAGCGAGGGCTGGAACTTCGGCCACGACACAGCGACACACCAGCCGGTCAAGCCGTGGGAACTCCATCTGGACCCGGCGCTCTTTCCCACTGGCTATAACCCCTTCGCACTGGACAACGTGACCGATGACCGCTACTGGATCAATTACGCCAAGGACAACATGTGGAATTATTTCCGGCGGCGCGGGCTGGTTTTCGTGGATGGCAAGCCACTGGAGCCGGTGGAAGTGCCCGGCGACCTGGCCGGCCCATCGCCGCGCTCGCTGAACTTCTTCAGCGACATCCACTGGGCGCCACTGTTCCAGGAGTTTTCGCCCTATGCGGGCAAGGTCTGGATCGAATCCGACGGACTGACTTTGCACATCCGCCTAGCCAACGACGACGATCCCTCCAAGCACGTCATCGAGATCACCAACCAGGAGTCGGTCTTCTCGCCCGCAAAGCCATATCAGTCCTATATCCGCGTGAAGGGCATCACTTTCGAGCATGCGGGCAACAGTTTCCCAACCCGCAGAGGGGGCTGGTTTCCACCAACCACGGCAATCACTTCATTTTTGAAGACGACACATTCGAGTGGGCCAACAGCGTCGGGCTCGACATTGGCGATGTCGACTGGGCGGCTGCTACACCGCCTGAGCCCGTGGGCTTCGACATCGTGCGCCACAATATGTTCCGCTACTGCGGGATTGAAGGCCTCGGAGGAACTGGCGGTCCGCAGAAATGTACTGGTGGAGAAGAACCTTTTCGAATGGATCGGCTGGCAGGACGCGGCGCGGATGTCAGAGTCCGGCGGCACCAAGATGCACCGCACCCACGATCTGCTGTTTCGTAACAATGTCGTTCGTCACATCCGCCATGCCAACGGCATCTGGCTCGATATCGGCAACGGCAACGACCGCATCACCGGCAACGTCTTCGCCGATATCCCGGGCGACGTAAATCCTCACGCTATCCATATCGAAGGCAGCAACGAGCTCAATCAAATCGACAACAACATCTTCGATCAACTCACCGGCGGGATCCTGATCCGCGACACGAATAACGTGATCATTGCCTACAACCTGTTCCTCGATTGCGCCAAGGTTTGTGTCGATACGGCCTCTGGCATCAACGGGCCGCGCCCCATTGGTGGCCACACAAACGACGTGCACAACCTGACGGTGTACGGCAACGTGTTCAACGGGATGGGGCGGTCGGCGATCGAGTTCAACAACCCGCGCAACCAGGCGGATGGCAACGTATATGGCAGTCCGGAAGGAGGCGGCAGGGGGTCACAGCCCATCCTGCGCGTCAAATTTCCCGATCCGCCCGAATGGGACAACCTCGAATCCTGGCGCGAGCAGCACGGCTGGGATCAGAACGGAACCATGGCGGACATCACGGCCAACCTCGATCCGGAGAAACTCGTGCTCACGCTGACAGTCAAGGGCAACGTGCACACTCTGCCTATTTTCAAAAACATCGATGCTGACTTCTACGGCCACACCATCACCGGCGGAGAGCGCATGCCGGGCCCATTCACCGATTTGACCGCAATCACAGGACCGCGCTCCATTGACCCGCGATGAACGTGCGCGATCACATGCTGTCTGTGAGCAGTACAAGGTAGCCCTTGTCAGTCAAAGTGTTTTCAATGAGCGGCCACACTTTGCCATGTACTTCAGACGCAATCCATAGCTGACGCTTTTCTTCGCTTTGATAGGTGAGCTGAAAGCGATAGTTGATCGACTCGGCGGGCGGGGGTCCCCCGTAAATGACCTTTCGAAGTTTCACCATCTTGAGATCGATAAATCCGTCGAACTTCTCGGCGGCAGGCTTAAAGGTGTTATGGAAGTGAGAGAGCATTTCCTGTTCCCGTTTGGGGTCCACCGCCAGATCGCAATAGAGGACAATGGGGCCGCCTCCCTGTGTCATGTTTTCTCCTATAAGGTTGGTTCGTTCGAAGTTCTTAACCTTATGGCAGCTTACACCCTGTTTGGCCGTGGCTTCTTGTCCCCGGATGCACTGGCGATTGCACCATACCCATTGTTACCTTGTTCGTGTTACCCTCCATGTTCGCGTTCAGTTCGTGTCCAAGTGGAGGCGGAAATCTACCGGTCGGGATGGGTCCTGGATGGGTTGCAAGTACACGCTGAGTAAACATTTTCTCGCTGCTGTCGTGGGCGCCGGGTGGCTATCAGCATGCTTGAACACCGTTTACGCTCAGCAGTCCCCTGCCCTCCAGGCGACCACCACGCTCCCCCTCGTCAGCCCGATTTTTGGCGACAATATGGTGTTGCAACGCAATAAGCCCGACAAAATCTGGGGCTGGTCCGAACCAGGGGACTCCATCCGAGTAGTGATCGGCAACAACACGGCATCCGCCGTCGCGGGCGCCGACCACCGATGGCTGGTCGAGATTCCGCCGCCTCCCGCTGGCGGCCCATACACGGTAAAGATCACTGGCCGTCAGAGTGTTGAGTTGCATAACGTTCTCGTGGGCGACGTATGGCTCTGCGCGGGCCAATCCAACATGGAATTCAAGCTACGCGGCGCGCTCAACGCCACCGATGAAGTGAAGGCTGCGAATTATCCGCAGATTCGCTTTTTCACAGTAGCGGAACACGCCGCCTACCACCACACCGACCTGGTGAACGGTACGTGGAATGCCGTCTCCCCCGAAACGGCTGCACAAGTCTCCGCGGTCGCTTACTACTTTGCGCGGCGGGTGCAACAGGACACACACATTCCTATAGGGCTAGTTGTCGATGCTGTCGGAGGCACCCCGGCCGAAACGTGGACCAGCGCCGCGGTTCTTCAGAAGGTGGGAGGCCTTGACGTTCCACTTGCAGAACTTCAAAGAGTGAGCGCCGAAGGCGGACCTGAATATGGAAACTACGTGATGTCGTGGTTTGACCGGTATGACGTGGGAACAAAAGAAAACTGGTCGAATGCGGCCCTGGATGAGGCAAGTTGGAAGAGCGCCGACATTTTCGGCGCCTTTGCTGCCCTGGGTGTACCGGACACGCCCGCGGTCATCTGGCTCCGCAAAGAAGTCGCGCTGCCTAACCCACTACCGGCGGGCCGAGCCATCATGTTTCTCGGGATCGTCGACCGTATGGACTCGGTCTACATCAACGGAAAGTTCGTGGGAGGCAGCGCCTGGGTCGAGAATCCACGAGTTTACCGTCTCGGTGAAGGGGTGTTGAAGCCGGGGAAAAACGTCTTTGTCATTCGTGTTTTGAAGACCGGGGCAAAGGGAGGGTTCCTGAGCAAGCCTGAGGATCTGCACCTTCTACTCGGGGACAAGACCAGCGTATCGCTGGCGGGCGAATGGAAGGCCAAGCTGAGTGTCGACGCCCGTCCGCCGCATCCAATGCCGATTTCCTACGAGAACTGGCCGGTCATGCCAACCGTTCTTTATCAGGGGATGTTGGAGCCGCTCGCTCCCCTTTCCATTACCGGCGCACTCTGGTATCAGGGTGAGGCCAACTCAAAGCGAGGATTCGAATATCGTAAGGTTCTTCCGGCGATGATTGCGGATTGGCGAAAGCTCTTTGCACAGGGCGACTTCCCTTTCTACATCGTGAGCCTGCCGGCATTCCAGCATCGTAGTGCGTCCCCCATCGACGACGCTTGGGCGGAGACGCGCGAGTCACAGGCAATCACGGCCGCCACCGTTCCCAACACCTGCCTTGCCGTCACCATCGATACCGGTGATCCGGACACCATTCATCCAAAGGACAAGATCCCCGTGGGCGATCGGCTGGCCTACTGTGCGCTGGCGACGAATTACGGTGAAAACATTCCGTATCAAGGGCCAACCTTTACCTCCTTCGATATGGTTTCGTTAGCGATACGGTTGCATTTCTCGCATGCGGAGGGAGGGCTGGTCATCAAAGGTGACAAGCCCGAAGAGTTCTCGATCGCGGGGGATGATCACAAATGGTACTGGGCCGATGCTCACGTGTTTGGAGATACCGTGATTGTCTCATCGAGCCTGGTGCCGAATCCCAAAGCAGTCCGTTATGCGTGGCAGTCGAATCCGGCGGCAACCCTGTACAACAAGGCCGGATTGCCGGCCGTGCCGTTTCGTACAGACGATTGGCCTGGCGTCACAGACAATAACCGGCCTTACTGACAACGTGCACGGTTTTGATTTGAGGGACAAAGCTATGCGGAAGCACTCATCCATTTGGGCAAGGCGAACAATTAAGAATTCCGGCAAAGCTCTGATGACTGTGGCTTCCTTCCTTATGGTCCTATGGCTTCCAGGGCCGCCGGCATTCGGACAGCGAGCCGCCCGCGTGGACCTGGGACGCTTGCAAACCGGCGCAAATGTGGTGTTCACCCGTTCCCCATCCGGCGAGTGGGGCATAGAGATTGCCGGAGGTTCGGCGCCGCGCATCCTGCAACCGAAACCCGCAAGGATTGAAGTCTATCGCGCAGACAGCGACATCCAGCAACTCACCGCGGGTTACAAGAAGATACAGAAGACGGCGTCTGGAATGGATGCGCAGGCCGACGTTGCGTACGGCAAGGACGTTGTGTTTCGCGTGCATGACCAGTGGAGCGTGAGTTCGGCGGTGCTCTCGCTCAAAAGAAGTGTGGAAGTGAAAGGGAGCGCTCCGGGTGGCTTTTATTCAGCCATCGACTTCACGGTCGATCGGCCGGTCACCTGGCCCGATATCAACTTCATGGTTCCGGGCGCGATCTATGGAGATCCCACCTACGACGGAGACCGTTCTCCCGGAGGAACCCTGAATTACGGGGCGCGCCACCTTTTGATGCGTGAGGATATTCTGGCGGCGCCGCTGTTTGCGATGTCTTTCAAGGACGGCGCGTCGATTGCCATGCTCGATCCGGCGCCTCGCGGCAACACCACCGAAGAAGAGTCAAAACTCACCAACCTGGTGATGACGGATGCACGATTCCAGTTCGGAGCAATGGGGGCCTGGCAAGCGGAGGATGGCGCGGTTCAGTTCGGCTTTCGCTATCCCGGTACCATCAACGACTTTGGGGGCGCGCGCGGTCAACCTGCCGAACCGAGATGGATCCGGCGGTATCACCCGATGACTGATGGCTTCTCCGACAACTATCGGGTAGCCTTTCGCTTCGGCCAGGATGAGTCGTTTCGGGGCTTGACGCGCGATGCATGGCGATGGGCCTGGAACACGTTGAACCCGCCCGTGAATTACATCGACGTCGACCAGGTACGGCGGGTTCTGTTGGACCACCTGGAGGCACAGGCGGTCACCATCGACGGGCGTACCGGTATTCCGTTCGCCCGCTCCATCGTGGTGGATACGCCGAATTGGAACTGGACCATGATTGCGATGGGGTTCGTCGGCAAGAATCTCGAGTGCGCGAACCAGTTATTGCTCGAGGGCGATCGCGATAAGAGCGAGCGCGGCCAGAAGATGCGCGCGACCGGCCTGGCCATCATTGCTTCCATGATCCAAGCGCTCCATGCCGTTCCGTTGCAGGCCACCGGGTACGATCTCGCGTCCGGCCGCCCCTGGGATCACTTCTGGCTGGCTCCCTGGCTGCGCAATGCGACAGAGGATATGCGTGTACTCATGCAGGCCTACAGCCGCGAACTCGCCCTCGGGCGCGCGCACCCCGAATGGCTTGCGTGGGTCAAGTCTTACGCGGACTGGCTGATCCAGCAGCAACGCGAAGATGGATCGTACCCGCGCCGGTGGAAACCTGGCAGCACCGAAGTGGCGGAGCCCACGGGAACCGCGAGCTACAATGCTGTTCCTCTTTTAGTTCTGATGACTGCGATCACCCATGACCCGAAGTATGAACAGTCGGCAATCCGAGCGGCCGATTATGTATGGAACACCTGGGGAAACCAGGGACTCTTCATCGGCGGCGCCAGCGACAATCCGAACATCACCGACAAAGAGGCCGGCATGCTCAGCATGGAAGCCTATCTGAGCCTCTATGAGTCGACGAAAGACGCTAAGTGGCTCGAGCGCGCGCAGGCCGCGGGAAACTTTGCAGAGAGCTGGATATGGATCTGGAACCTTCCCATGGCGGACGATGCCGACGATGCAAAGTTGCATTGGAAAAAAGGAGTTCCGACCGTCGGCCTGCAGGATATTACCGCTCTCAACACCGGCAGCACGGATGAGTATCTAGACTGGGCTGTGCCTTCTTACGCGAGGCTGTACAACTACACCAAGGACCCGCATTACCTGGACGTGGCGCGCGTCTTACTCCAGGACACCAAGTCAATGGTTGCGCTTCCGGGACGCCAATACGATATAAAAGGCATCGGATGGCAGCAGGAAAATTTCCGCCTGGGCCCGGGGCCTAGTGGACGCGGGGTTGGATCTCACCGGATGTGGCTACCCTGGGTTTCCGCAAACCATCTTCATGGCATAACAGGACTGGAGGAGTATGACCCTGCACTCTTCAAGAAACTATCCACCCAGCCGGCGAAGTGAATTGCTAAGTTTGCGTGCCGGACTGGTAAGTCCCGCGCTCGCATTGCTGCTGAGCCTCGTCATTGGTTCGCCGACGGGCCACGCGGCGGAGTTTCCCCAGGCTAAGATCTCGAACGGGCAGATTACCGCGAAGATCTATCTGCCGGACGCAAAGAATGGCTACTACCGCTCGACCCGTTTTGACTGGTCGGGAGCCGTCTACAGCTTGCAGTACAAAGGCCACGATTTCTATGGGCCGTGGTTCGACAGGATCGATCCCAAGGTGATCAACTGGGTGTTCCAGGGACCAGACATTGTGTCCGGGCCCTGTAGCGCACTCGAGGGACCAGTGGACGAATTCCAGACCGTGCTCGGCTGGGATGACGCCAAGCCGGATGGGACTTTCATCAAAATCGGTGTCGGGGTGCTGCGAAAGACTGGTACTGAGTACAACCGGTACTTCCCTTACGAGGTGGTGAACCCGGGCAAGTGGTCGGTGGAGAAACACACGGATTCAATCGTATTCCAACAGGAGCTGTCCGACCCAGCTTCAGGCTACGGATACGTGTACAGGAAGATAGTGCGGCTGGTGAAAGGCAAGCCGGAGATGGTGATCGAACGCAGCTTGAAAAACACCGGTAAGCTCCCGATTCAAAGCACGACCTACGACCACAACTTTGTGGTGCTCGACAAGCAGCCGCCCGGACCGGATTTCACATTCAAAGTTCCCTACCAGATTCAATCAGCCCGTCCGCCCAAAAAGGAGCAGGCGGAAATCCGCGGAAATGAAATTGTTTACAACAAGACGCTGTCTGGCGAAGACCAGGTGGCTGTGCCTATTCAGGGTTTTAGTGACAACGCCAAAGACAACGAGATTGTCATCGAAAACAAAAAAGTAGGCGCCGGCGTGAGAGTTACGGGGGATCGTCCGCTGATACGGAATATCCTGTGGTCGATTCGCACGGTGTTGGCGGATGAACCTTATATCGCCATCGACGTTCAACCCGGCAGTGAGTTCACCTGGAAGAACACGTTTGAGTATTACGTGATGGAAACGGCCTATGGTCGCCCTCCGGCCGGGCGGAGAGAGAGGCGGGGATTTTGAATTGCAAGCCTGACTCACCCCTGGCCTTGGCCGGCGCTTTGCTGTCAATTGCGTTGGTAGGCGTGCTCTCGAAAGCGGAGGCTCAGACCGACCTGCCCCAGGGTCCGGGTAGAGCTGTCGTCGAACGCATGTGCACCAGTTGCCATGGTCTCAATGTTGTCACCGCACAGAGAATGACGAGGAAGGCGTGGGCATCCCAGGTCGACGACATGGTTTCCCGCGGGGCCATCGGCTCGACCGAAGACATCAGACAGGTAGTCGATTATCTCGCCGCGAACTTCGGCAAGGGTCAGCCTGAGAAGAGTGAGCCCATTGCAGCGAGCGTGCAGGAGAGTGTGCCGCAATCCTCAGGCCCACGAGCTATCCGGAATCCCGGCCGCCGAAGGTGTAACCGCTGGTGTTACCTTTGAGCCAGCTCGTAAAGGCCAACCAGGAACCCTGGAACTGGTTGACTTTCGGAGGAACTTACCAAAGCACTCGCAACAGCCGCCTGAGCCAGATCACGCCGGAAAACGCCAAAAACCTGGAATTGAAGTGGGTCTTTCAAGCGCGCTGGCTCGACCCGTACGAGACCACTCCGCTGGTGGTGAATGGGGTGATGTACACCATGCAGGGCGACGACGTGGTGGCGCTCGATGCCACCAACGGCCGTTTGTTCTGGATCTATCGCTATACGCCTGACGCTGCCGCGCGCCTGTGCTGCGGGCGCATCAGTCGTGGACTCGCCATTCTTGGCGACACGTTATACATGGCCGCCGTGGATGCCCATTTGATCGCAATCGATGCGAAAACAGGGACGCCGCTGTGGAACACGACCGTGGCCAGGACGGAATCCGGCTATACCATGACGGTTGCGCCTCTGGTCATCAAAGACAAGGTGATCGTTGGCGTCGCCGGCGGAGAATATGGGATACGCGGATTTATCGCGGCGTACGATGCCCGCACAGGTAAGGAACAGTGGCGGTTCTATACCACCGCCGGACCCGGTGATCCGGGGCAAGCCACCTGGGGCGGCGATTCATGGAAACATGGCGGGGGCTCGGTATGGGCCGCCGGCTCCTACGATCCGGAAACAAACCTGACCTTCTGGGGCGTTGGCAATGCGGGGCCTGACTACAACGGGGATGTGCGCCCCGGGGACAATCTCTACACCAGTTCCATGGTCGCTCTGGACGCCGATACGGGCAAGCTGAGATGGCACTACCAGGCCAACCCGCACAACGAGTTTGATTGGGACGCGGTGCAAGTGCCGCTGCTGGCGGATATCCGGTGGCACGGTGATGCTCGCAAAGTCATCCTGTGGGCGGACAGAAATGGTTTCTTTTATGTGTTGGACCGCACCACAGGTCAGTTTCTGTCAGGCAAGGCCTTCGTCAAGCAAAACTGGAACGCCGGATTTGATGAGCACGGCCGGCCCATCATGACGCCCAATGCGAAGAGCAGCACGGAAGGAACCCTGATCTTCCCGGACAATCAGGGCGGCACCAACTGGTTCAATCCTTCCTTTAGCCCCGAGACCGGCCTCTTCTATGTAAACGCCCGGGAAAACTATTCCACCCTGTTCGTCAAGGGCGATCAGGAGTATGAAGAAGGAAACCGGTACGATGGCCGTGGACATCGTCCGCTCACCAGGCCCGTTACCGTCGTTGGCGCCGATGATGAGAAGTTCACCGCCGTTCGCGCGCTCGACCCGCAAACGGGAGAAAAGAAATGGGAATTCAAGCTTAATTCCGGCAACAGCCTTCATACCTTTGAAGGTTGGCAAACCACCGCCGGGGCGGCAGGCATTTTGACCACAGCTTCTGACGTCTTGTTTACCGGAAGCCGCGAGGGCTATTTCGTGGCTCTCGATGCTCGGAGTGGTGCGCCGCTTTGGAAGGCCACGCTCGGCGGCCCTATGATCATGAACCCCATCACCTACTCCGTGAAGGGCAAGCAATTCGTGGCCGTCAACGCGGGCAATTGCCTCTTCGTCTTCGGATTGCGATAAGTGGGAGTCGAAGGTGGTTGCCGGAACCGAGGAGCAATGACGATGTGGCTATGCAGAGTGCCGATTGCGGCTGTCCTGTTAAGCGGTATGTTGGCCGCTCAGGTAGCAGAAACCCAAAGCCCTGGAGATCCAATCCGCGGCCAGGCGCTTTTCGCTGGAAAGGGTCAGTGCGCGTCCTGTCATCGCGTGGGGGAAACCGGATCCGCACTTGGACCGAATCTCACCGCGGCCGGGAGTCAGCTCACAGTCGAGCAATTGCGTAAGTCGCTGCTGGACCCGGATCCCACGGTTCCTCTTGCGTATCAACGCTATCGAGTCATCACGCGGGATGGCAAGACCATCGCGGGAAGACTCCTCAACCAGGACCCCTATAGTTTGCAAATGATCGATTCCGGCAACCGGTTGGTCGCCTTTGAGCGCTCAGATCTGCGCGAATCGGGCTTCATGCAAACTCCTCCGATGCCCTCTTACAGCGGGAGACTCAACCCCGGCGAACTGGCCGATGTACTGGCATATCTTGCGTCTCTCAAAGGCGTGGGTCAGCCATAGAGGACCTGTCAGCTTCTTGGAGGCCAACAGCTTTTCTGCTTAAGTCAGTTCCCTGCCCCTGTTGTACGACGTTCCGCGTTTCCTGGAAAACTCGTGACACCACGCGTGCCCGAACTTTCTACTGGCAGCTCGCTTGAAAACAGAGATTCTTGCTGAAGAAAGGCAGGACATGATTTTGAAATCGATCCGCCACCGCGCTGGTGTGGGTACCCGGGTAGATCTCGAAGCTATTAGCGATTCCGTACTTGTCAAAAACATCGTGTAGTTTGGCGGCATCGACACGCAAGCCGTCCTGATCCCCTACGTCCATGGCGATGCCGCGATACTGCTTGAGATTCCCGATGTACTGATCCACGAAGGCGAGGGGGGCATTGGCTGCCCATTTGGCCAGGATATCCGGCTGGGGTACCCCATCTTTCACCGGCAAGTCGAGATAGAGCGGCGGATTCTTAGGATCGGGCGACCATGCTGCCGCGGAGGCTAGCTGTGCCCTTGCGAAGAACGGGAGCTGTGCGGAATCTTCAGGTGTCTTCACTGCTTCCAAAGTCTTTGCTAGCTCAGGAGTTATCGTTCCAGCGGGCCGAGCAGACATGCAGCATGGACTCATGATATACAGGCTGCCAAAGACATCCGGATGTTTCATGCCGATGCGGGAGGCGCCGTAGCCGCCCATCGAATGGCCCACTAACCCGCGGCTTTCGCGATTAGGAATTGTGCGGTAGTGCGCGTCCATATATGCAACCAAATCATGTGAAATGAATTTTTCGAAATCTCCTGTGGTTACTGAACTCGAATACATCGAGCCGTTATGCACTGTCTTTGAATCGGGCAGTACCACGATCACATCTTTGGCGCCCTGGGCAAACGCCCCCTCAATCGTCTGTGGCACGTGGATCTCGTGGCTCCATTGCTCGGCGCCAATTGAATAGCCGTGCAAGGCATACACCACGGGATAGCGCCGATGCTTATCTTTGCTGTAGCTCGGGGGCAGGAAGACGATCACGTCGCGGTCTACGGCATCTCCCTCCAGGTTGCCCTCCAGGGCCGCGCCGTGGACCTTGATACGGTCTACCGTCACCGGCTTTGCGCCGGCAACAATCGGAGGCACCACAGTCTGCACCTGCGCGACAATGGTGGAAATGGGTGTTATGGCCGTCATCAACAACATTCCGCAAAACAACCTGGTAGTCTTCATCGCTGTCCTCATCTGAGAATCGCTTGACATCACCCCAGCGACCACGAAAACTCCTGGCAGAGAAATCCAGTAGTTCTGAAAAACCGGGTCGAGAGAGAAAACGTTCACTGGAATTCGGAATATACAGACTGAGGCTGTGAGGAACAAGAAGAGAGTCAAAATACGACGAATCTCATGAAAAAATTCAGCCTGTTTACAAGAGGCAAGTTCGAGTAGGATGGCGGCTGCTCGAAAACCTCGCTCCGGGCCCTATCCCGGGCAAATAGAAAACGATTACCCAGGGTTCATAGCAGGCCTGTGCGAGAAGGTGACCCGAGGGGTAGAGAGGCCTGGATGAACAGAACAGAAATCGCGTCCCTGGTGCCTTTCACCCACTGCAGGGCACAGAACCAGGACGGATTTACTCCAGCATCTACAAATGTTTGCGATGCCGCGTATCCCCGTGTTGGACTTTGCACCCCGACTTTTCCCATGACATCAGCGGATTCCATCGCTGCTGCGGGGACGCGAGAACCCCCACGGAGAGCAGTGTGAGGTGGGCTAAGTTTGTAACTTTGATCGGCGCGTTGTGGCTGACGACGGCGCCTCCTGTCCACAGTGGGGCGCAGCAGCCCTCTACTCGCGAAAGCCGGAGACAGTCGGCGCTCGCGTTGGAGGAGGAGGGCAAGGTAGCCGAAGCCGAAGCCGGGTGGAGATCGCTCTTGAGCAGCCAACCCAACGACGCTGAAGCATGTGCGCATCTTGGTCTTCTGGAGGCGCGCCAGGAGCATTACAAGGAGGCAATCGTCCTCTACCAAAAGGCTCTGAGCCTGGACCCGAAGATGCCCAGCTTGCGTCTCAATCTTGGTCTTTCTTACTTCAAGGCTGGGAATTTCTCCGCGGCGATACAGACCCTGGAACCCTTGCTTCAAAAGGAGTCCAAGTCCTCCCCGGAAGCGCTTCGCCTGGTGACGCTGCTCGGGCTCGCGCACTACGGAATGGGTGAATACGCAGCTGCGGTTCCGTACCTGAAGCAGGCTACGGCCGCCGATCCAGATAATCTCCCTTTCCGGCTGTCGCTTGCCCAAAGCTGTCTGCGCACCAAACAGTATCAGTGTGTTCTCGATGTTTACCGTGAGATTCTCGCTTTAAATGCCCAGTCTGCGGAAGCGGATATGCTCGCGGGCGAGGCATACGACGAGTTAAATAATGCTGATGGAGCCATTGCGGAGTTTCAGGCTGCGGTGAAGGCTGATCCTAAAGCGCCGGATGTTCATTTCGGATACGGTTACCTGCTATGGAAGGCGCTGAAATTCGAAGAAGCGGAAAAGGCCTTCCGCTCTGAACTCGCAAACAACCCGGAACACCCCCTTGCGTTGGCGTATCTCGGCGATACCGAAATTCGGCTCAATCATTCCGAGGAGGCGGCGCCCTACCTTGAACGCGCTGTGCGGCTGCAACCCTCGATCGCAATCGCCCATATCGACCTGGGAACGATCTACGAAGGCAAAGGACGCAGGAATGACGCCGCCACAGAACTCAAGACGGCGGAAAAGCTTAGCCCCAACGACCCATCCATTCATTGGCGTCTCGGAAGGTTTTATCAATCCATCGGTCAAACGGCGGCAGCAAAGGCAGAATTTGATAAAACGCGGAGCATGCAACGAGCGAAGGAACAATCACTTCAAGAACAGATGCGCCGGGCGGAAGCCATGCCTGCTGCGCAGAATACCGATCTCGGACCCAGGTGACCGGCGCCCCCTCGTGAGTGGTCCGACGGGGGTTTGGACGTCGAGGCAGTTGCCTGCGGTCCTATCCCCTTGTATCTAAAGCGATATTGATTCAGTAATCGTTTTCTATTGACAAGGAACTTCTTTTCCAAACATGCTTTGAAGTTGCAATCCCCTGGGGGCTGATGCTCTGCTGTACGAACGAATAGCGGGCAACTAAAGACGCAGGAGTTTCTCCGATGACTTTAGAAGTTCTAACAGTAATGCATTCGGAGGAGGCCCCTGCCGTCGCTGCGATGCAGCGAGAGGAATTGGTGCGCCGGGTCGCCTCCAGCGTCACCTTCGAAAAATCGCCGCGCCTGCGGGCGTTCTTCCTCCACGTGTGCCGATGTGCTCGAGAGAACAAGTCTGAAGAGGCCACGGAACCGCAGATCGCGATTTACGTCTACGGTCGACGGCCTGGTTACAACCCCAATGACGACAACATCGTTCGCTCGCAGGCCCGCATGCTGCGGATGAAACTCGAGCACCATTTCGCCAACGAGGGCAAGGACGAGCCCATCATCATTAATATCCCCAAAGGCCAATACCTGCCGATCTTTGAGACTCGTTCGAAAGAGCCGCAAATACAGCCACCGCAGGTAACACCCAGACAGCTTGAACCTGCGGAGGAAAAGCCTCACCACTTCCCACAGGTTCTGGCTGTAGCAGCCGGGCTATTCCTACTCGGAGTTGTGTGGTTCAGCTACCAGTGGTTCGCGTCCAGGAATACCACTCCACCCCTTTCCCTGATGGCCCCGGCCACAGCTTCCCACCCGCGGCAGAACGAGACGGAACCGCAGATGAGGGGCTCGCTGGTGCCGTGGGCTTCCGACGCAGGCGAGACGCGTATCGCTGCCGGTCGCATGAAGGGCACCTATACAGACCCGTGGGGCCGCCGCTGGGAATCTGACCGCTACTTCGAAGGAGGCGTTTCCCAACCGGGCCCACTCCATTTATTTCCCCCGGTGGCTGATGAGAATTTGTACAGTTCGATCCGCGAGGCAGTTTCCGATAACATCATGGTCCCGCAATCGCAACGGGAGTTCCATTACGACATTCCTATTCCTCCTGGAGCGCACGAACTGAAGCTCTATTTCGCAGATCCTCTGCGGATGCTGGACGGGGATGGAAAGGAAAAAGCGCAAGATGCGCAAAACCTGCGCCACCTTCAAGTAGAGCTGAATGGCCGTCCCTTGCTGGCGGATTTCGATCCAATTTCGGACGGTGGTCCGGCAGCGGTTGACATTCGAGTGTTCAAGGATGTGCGCCCCGCCGCAGACGGTAAAGTCCATCTTAGTTTCCGATCGGATTGGGGACGGGCTTTCGTGAGTGGGATCGAATTGACGCCGGGCAGTCCGGGAAAGTTAGAGCCGATCCGCATCTGGACCCGTCAGGGGAATTTTGTAGATGCCAATGGAACACAATGGAGCGGGGACAAGTATTTCGTCGACGGACGCACCTACACCTATGTAAATCCTGAGGCGGGGCCGAGGGTTCCGGAGCTCTACACCGGTGAACGACATGGTAATTTCAGCTACGCGATCCCGGTTGCACCCGGTAGCTATACCGTGAAGCTCCACTTCCTCGAATCGTTCTTCAGTCCTTTGATTCCAGCCGCACACTGCCACGGTGCCGGCTGCAGGGTTTTCGATGTTACCTGCAATGGCATCATGCTGCTCCAGGATTTCGATATCGTTCGGGTTGCTCCTGGGGCGTTCCAGCCTGTGGTTCGCGAATTTCATGGTCTGCACCCCAACGGACAGGGGAAACTACTGCTTTCCTTCTCGCCGAAGGTAAATTACGCAGAGGTCAGAGCCATAGAAGTTATCGACGAAGCGAAGTAGCTCAAGCGTTTTGCCAGCCGGGGCATCGTCCCCCAACCGCCCTCCACCAAGTCTCTGGCCCGAGACACTGTGCGGCTACCACGCCCTCCTCCCTGCCTGGGCGATCTCCACTTCCACCTGGAAAATGCGCGTTGCGGCGGCTATGAAGTATGGCGAACGGTATGTGAAATTTGGGAAACATACTTCACATTTCAGAAGAGCTCTTCAGCTTGCCGCCCTTGTTCGCCTAATCTTCGCGTGACTCACGGTGCATTCTTGCCTGCTACACCGTGACCCCCCTTCACAGGCTCAATCCAGGGCTGGTTAGATCCTCCCGGCTATTGAAAACAAAGGGGAGATAGCACGAAACATAGTCCGTCGCTCCACTCGCGATGGCCGTGCATAAGTTGTTGTCTCCACAGTGCCAGGCCATGAGTCGTTCTTAAGGAGGACACAGTGAAATCAGCCGCTACTGACAAACTCTTTTTTAGGCTGCGCGTACCCATGTTGTTTATTCTCTGGGTTGTGCTGTCGGGCGCCGCAGCTTACGGCCAGGGAACCGCCACCATTGTAGGTACGGTGACCGATCCAACGGGCGCGGTCGTTGCAAACGCAAAAATCACGATTACGAACCTGGACAACGGATTCGTCCGTACTTTGACGACCAATGGAGCAGGCAGTTACACAGCCCCCGAACTTCCCATCGGAAACAACCGAGTCGAAGTGGAGGCATCTGGCTTCAAAACATACAACCGGACCGATATTTCACTGAATGTGAATGACACGGTTCGAGTGGATGTTCCACTCCAGGTTGGGACTGTTGGACAAAGCGTGACCGTTCAGGCCAATGCGCTCCAGGTGCAGGCAGACACGAGCGAGGTCAGCCATACCGTTACCGGCGACGATATTTCAAACCTTGCCACTAACGGTCGAAACAACATAGTCCAACTCACGGCCCTGGTGCCCGGCGCCGCATCTCAGCTGCCTGACTTCGATTCTCCCGGAGCGCAGTTCCAGAGCCACGCTGTGTTCTTTAACGGCATGCGGCAGGACGCCAACAACTGGCTTATCGACGGCGGCGAGGCCTATGATCGTGGCGGCGGCGGCATATTGCTCGTGGCTCCCTCCCAGGAAGCGATTGACGAATTTAAGGTGGAAACCAGCAATTATGCTGCTGACCTGGGCAACTCGTCTGGCGGCATGACCAGCATGGCCCTCAAGAGCGGCACGACAAAGTTCCACGGTAGCGCCTGGGAATTCAACCGCAACGATGTCCTGGATGCTTACTCCTTCCTGTCGAAACAACAGACGAATCCTTTGAAACCGGAACTCCGCTACAACTTGTTCGGATTCAACCTGGGCGGGCCGGTGGAATTCAAGGCCAGCAAGCCCAAGACGTTCTTCTTCTACAACCAGGAATGGCGCAGGGAGATCAACGGAGGCAGCATCTTCAACCAGGTGCCGACAGCGGCAAACTACTCCGGAAACATGACCGGTCTCGGCACCATCTATGTTCCCAATACCACGGACCCGGCTGCCATTGCGAAATTTGCCGCGGACGGGCTCACTCCGGGCCAGGCCTTTCCCAACAACACGATTCCGGCGAACCTTATCGATCCGGTTGCCGCTGCCTACATTAAGGCCGGCTATTTCCAACCGCCCAACGCGTCCGACGGCATCCATTACTTTTCCTCAGCCAACACCGACACCTATTTTCGCGAGGAGATTGCCCGGGGTGACCACCAATTCAACGAGAAGTTCAGCGTGATGGGCCACCTTATCTACGATTCACTCAGTCAGCAAGTGCCCACCGTAGCGTGGAGCAGCAACACCTTCCCCACCATCGGGTCGATGGAAACCGTTCCTTCCTGGGCAGCGGTTGTGCACGTCACCATGAACCTCAGGCCAAATCTACTGAATGAAGCTGCGTTCAACCACAACGGCAACGACATCACCATCGCTAACACCGGCCTTGCCAAGCAGCCCTCAGGCTTCGCGATAAATCCGATCTTTTCCGCGGCCAACACCATCGATAAGATCCCAGGAATAGAGATCGCCAGCCCATACAACGTGAAGATGGACTCCAACAGCTGGCCATGGGTGAACACGTGGCGCAGCTACCAGTACAAGGACGATCTTTCCTGGACCCGCGGTGAGCATAGTTTCAAATTTGGAGCAGCATGGTTGTGGACCAAGAAGGTTCAGGAGATCTTCGTAAACACCGCCGGAACTTACCAGTTCAATGGGCAAGCCACCGCAGCCAGCACAGGCGGTCAGGGCACCCCCGGCGTGGGGCTGGCCGACTTCCTGCTGGGGGATGCTACTCAGTTTAACCAGGCCCAGTTGCAGGATTCCGTCTCCATCAGCTTCAATACGATCGATCTCTACGGACTGGACAACTGGCGAGTGAACAAACGGCTCACGCTCAATTTGGGCCTCCGTTGGGAAGGCCTGCCCCACTCCTATGACAATAACAACCGCTTATCAAATTTTTATCCCAACCTCTATAATCCGGCCGATGCTGCGCAGTTCACGTCTCCAACCAGCGGCGCTTTGAACACCAACGGCCCGGGATTCAGCACCGTTCCTGGTATCAAACTGTCGACCGTCCCGTTCTACCTGAATGGAGTTGGCCTGGCTGGAAGGAACGGAATTCCCAGGGGGCTGGTGCAGAACCACTACCTGACCTTCGCTCCGCGCCTCGGCTTTGCCTACGATGTGTATGGAAGCGGAAAGACAATTCTGCGCGGCGGATTCGGCATGTTCTACGAACGCAACGCGGGCAACGAAGAGTACAACATGGGCGCCAACGTGCCGTTCAGTAACAGCGGCACCACCATTTACCCCTACCTGGACACAACCACGACCTCCTGGACCACCGGAGTGAGCGCCGGACAATCACCCACCACCCCGCAAGGCTTCACCGGGATCCAGAACAAGTACCCCCTTACCACGGTCTATCAATTCAGCCTGGGAATCCAGCAACAGGTGCGCAACAACGTTGTGGCCAGCATAGGTTATGTGGGCAACACCTCCAGTCACCTGTCGCAACAGGGCGACATCAACACCGTCCCGGTGAACGATCCGAACCGCCTTTTCATTTGCGGCGGCAATTGCGGCTCCAAGATCGGCGGTTACAATGCCAACTACGATCGGCCTTACCTGGGCTTTGGGGGAGGCCTCAACATAGTCGCCAACGAAGGAAACGCCCACTACGATGGGTTGCAGTCATCCATCAGGGCCCAGGCGTGGAGGAACGTGACCTTTGGCCTTTCGTACACCTGGTCCCACGCCTGGGATGTGGTCGATGGCCAACTATTTAACCCCCTCGATAACCCCATGGACCCGCGTTACACCTATGGAACAGCCGGCTTCGACCGCCGGAACATTGCGGCTGCCAACTTTGCTTACAACCTGCCGATCTTCCAGAACTCGAACGGGCTGCGCAAGACTCTTCTCGGAGGATGGACAACCTCCGGCATCGTACTCATGCAGTCCGGACAACCGCTGACCGTCGATGCGGGCAACGACAATCTCGGCTTCGGCGGCAGCACAACAAACCATGCGGACCAGTTGGGGGCGGTCAGTTACCCCCATACCTTCAAGCAATGGTTCAGCCCGAGCGCGTTCGCTCAGCCGGCTCCGCTCACCTGGGGCAGCGCGTCCAAAAATAGCGTGAAAGGGCCCGGACGCGACAACTGGAATCTATCCTTGTACAAGGACTTCCATATCCATGAAAGCGCCGGGTTCCAGTTCCGGGCAGAGACCTTCAACACCTGGAACCATACCCAGTTCACGGGGGTTAATAACTCGGTCCTCACCGGTAACGCCTCCAACCCCTACAACTCCTCGGCAGGAACAATCAACGCCACCGGTGACCCGCGTGTCTTCCAACTCGGGGGAAGGATTTATTTCTAGGCGATTCTGCTGAAGTACGATCCTGACGCATGGAACCTAAACTGTTCCGTGCGTCAGGACATAACCAAAGTTTCTACTTCTGATCGCGTCACCGGGGCAGCCGCTTCACTCCGCGTAACTCCTCATCGGTCCTTTGAACGCCTGGCGCGGCGAATTCGGGGAATGCCCAATCGCCGTACTTCGCTTTTACCTGGGGCAGTACTGCCTTCAGCACCGCATCGCTGTTGTCTCCCTCAGCTTGCGCCTTGGCTATGCCTGCGCGCAGAAACAACAGGTAATCCCGGAACGTCCGCACATCGCCGGCCTTGCCGGCGTTGTCCCCATGGCCCGGAACGAAGGTCGCCGAAGGGTAATCCTTCACCAGCGTGTCCAATGTCTCGATCCATTCTCTCGTGGATGCATCGATCAGATTGGGCAGCGTGCGATTCCAGAAGAGGTCGCCGCAGAAGACAACGTTGGACTCCGGATCGTAGACGACGGTATCGCCGCCGGTATGACCGGGGAAGGCGCGTAACAGCACCTCGCGACTTCCGCCGAGGTACAAGGTCACGCCCTGGGTGTAGGTCACGTCGGGCAGGCGTAGGGCATCCACCGACGATCGCTGTTCGGCGGTTATCTTGTCGTCAAAGAACTTCATGTTTTCCGTGCGTTCCCAGCGTCGGACATTCTGCTGAGCCAGCACCGTTGCCCCGGCAGCAGCAAACACTCCGTTCCCCGCGACATGATCCAGGTGATAGTGCGTATTGACAACGAAGCGCACGGGGACCGGGGTCTTTTCGCGGATGACAGCGAGGAGTTTTTGCGCCGCCGCCGGATTCTCGAAGGTATCGACCACGAGCACAGCGTCACTTCCGGCCACGAATCCGGCATTGGCGCCAGACTCGTCGGCCTTCGCCGCCGGATTGTCGATTGCGGCCCAGGCGCCGTGGTCCAGCGGCTTCAACAGGAAGGGTTCGGAGGTCTGGGCGCTGCCGATCGTGCCGCCAATAAGGCAGAAAGCTAAGGCTCCTAAGAAGAAGATCTTCATATGCCGATCATCTTATCGCGCAAAATCAGGATCGGCGGTGAGGCGCCAGGCAGGCAAAGACCTCGCGATAGAACTCGGGGTGCGATTGCCAGGTCTGGCCGGTGACGATGCGGCCATCGCGAATGGCCTGCTGGTCTACAAATGTTCCGCCGGCTTGCTCGGCTTCGAAGCGCACATGTTCATAGCAGGTAATGCGTTTGCCTTTGGTAAGGCCGGCGGCGGCGAGCACCTGGATGCCATGGCAGATGACGAAGATCCATTTTTGCTGCGCGTCGAATTCGCGGACAATCTCGAGCAATCGCCGATCGTTGCGGAGATACTCAGGAGCGCGCCCGCCCAGAATCAGGATGGCATCATAATCACGGACATTTACCTGGTCGAACGAGATGTCGGCCTCCAGACCGTATCCTTGACGTTCGACATACGTATCCCACCCCGGCTCAAAGTCGTGCATAACGAGGTGGAGGCGGCGAACCGAAGGGGCAGCCACGGTAACCCGCCAGTCTTCCTCGCGAAACCGATGAACGGCATAAAGAGCTTCGTACGATTCGCCGGCATCTCCGGTAACTATCAATATCTGCGGCATTTCAGCCGTCATGATAACACCTGGAAAGAGCGATCTTGTGTAGAATGGCGGCCGAGGGGAAACGTTTACTATGATCGACTCCGAGCGCGCGCTAACGAGATGGGGCCATGCGTCGGCCGCCTTCGTAACGGATGGTTTTGAATGAGAGAGATCTCCCGAAGAAAGTTCCTCAAAAGCGCTTCTCAGACCGGCCTGGTCATGTCGGCGGCGGCGATTGCCGGCCGCATGGGCACCGCGCAGAGCGCGACCACCCGGGTCGTGATCGACACCGACCGGCAGATTGCTCCGGTAAGTCACGAGCTTTTCGGTTCGTTTCTGGAACAGCTTGGGCGCGCAATCTACGAAGGCGTATACGAGCCGGGGTCGAAACTATCGGATGCGCAGGGATTCCGCAAAGATGTGATGGCAGAAGTACGTGAGCTGCAGGTGCCGATTGTTCGCTGGCCCGGGGGGAACTTCGTGTCGGGCTATCACTGGCTCGACGGAGTAGGACCCAGGGACAAACGGCCTACGGTGCTGGACCGCGCATGGAACACTCTGGAGACGAACCAGTTCGGCACCAACGAGTTCCTCACCTGGGCGCGCCTCGTAGGAACGGAGCCGCTCATGGGCCTCAATTTCGGCACCGGTTCGGCAGAGGATGCGGCCGCTCTCGTGGAATATTGCAATGGATCCGGGGGAACGAAGTGGAGCGAACTACGGCGCTCCCACGGTTACCCCGAACCATACGGGGTCAAGTTCTGGTGTGTGGGCAATGAGATGGATGGCCCGTGGCAGATTGGGCACATGCCGGCGCAGGCCTACGGCTTGAAAGCAACCGATGCCGCGCGGCAGATGCGTGCGGTCGATCCCTCGATCAAGTTGATCGCCTGCGGATCGAGCGGACCTTTCATGCCTACCTATATTGAGTGGGATCGCACGGTCCTCGAAGAATGTTATGACGTGGTCGATGGAATCTCCTTGCACCGCTACTGGGGAAATACCGAGGAGACCCATCATGACAGCCAGGTATATATGGCGATGAACCTGGCGATGGACCGGCAGATAGAGGAGATAGCAGCGGTTTGCGACACCGTGCGCGCACAAAAACGCTCAGGGAAACAGCTGTGGTTATCCTTCGACGAGTGGAACGTGTGGTATCGCGCGCGCGGCGGAGAGTTTTCGAATGGGCATGGTAAGCCGCATCCCCATCTGCTGGAGGAACCCTACAACCTGGAAGATGCGCTGCTGGTTGGCGGCCTGGCCAATTCGCTGATCCGGCACTCGGACCGCGTGAAGGTGGGCTGCCTGGCCCAACTCATCAATGTCATTGCGCCGATTTCCACGAATGAAGATGGCATTCTACGTCACACCATCTTTTATCCCTATAGCTGGGCGCTTAAATATGCGCGGGGGCGGGCACTCAATCTGCAGCCGGAGGGCCCGGGATACGAGGTGGCAACCATCGGCGGCCCGATTGAGGACGGCGGCCGGGCGATCCCCGGTTTTGGCGATGTGCGGTGGGTAGATATGGCGGCTACCATCGACATGGAAAGCAAAACTGCAGCGCTCTTCCTCTTCAACCGTAATCTAGAAAAGCCGCAGGATGTGGAAGTGATCTGGCGCGATGCTGCGCCCAGCTCTGTAAAGCAGTTCCTGACGATTACGGGGCCAGACCTGAAAGCCGGCAACACCTTTGCTGATCCGAAGCGGGTTGTGCCTCAGGCGCTGGAACACCCGAAGGCCGGCGCGCGCATGACGCTGCAGTTGCCTGCGCGTTCTTATTCCGTTTTATCGCTTGCTATGTAGCACAACCGCGGTTACGGTTGGCTGCCTGCGACGTAGAGGAGACCGATGAAAAAGACGATAGCTTTATGGATGCTGCTGGCGCCGGCGATCTGCTGGGCGCAACCTCCCGCCGATTGCAAACCTTCTTCCTTAAATGTCCCAGGGGCGCCCTACCCCTGTGTGTTTCCCGACCATCGTGCCATGTTCCGGCTATCCGCGCCGGAGGCCCAGAAGGTGCGTGTCCGGGTGGGAAAGGGTTTCGATATGGCCAAGGAAGCGGACGGCCTATGGTATGCGACGACTACGCCATTGCCAGAAGGCTTCCACTACTACATGGTGAACATCGACGGATCCAGCGTGTCCGATCCGGCAACGGGGAGCTTCTTTGGCGGCGGGCAATGGAGCAGCGCGATTGAGGTGCCGGCGGCCGATGCGGAGTTTTACAGCCACAAAGAAGTACCGCATGGGCTGGTACGCGACGAATGGTACTTCTCCACGGTAACGCAACAGTGGCGGCGCGCCATGATCTACACGCCGCCGGGCTATGACCAGAATGCGAAGATGCGCTATCCGGTACTTTACCTGCTGCATGGCTGGGGAGAGAACGAACTCGGTTGGACCTTCCAGGGCCACGTGGATCAGATCATGGATAATCTGCTCGCTGCGGGCAAGACAAAACCAATGCTGATCGTGATGGACAACCTGAACGCGGTGAAACCCGGTGAAGATGGATCGATCTACAACGCACGCAGTGTAATTACCCAGGCGGTGCCGCACCCGATACCACCCATGGGCGGAGCGCCGGCCGCGCCGGGTGCGGGACAGCGTCCGGCGGGCAGCACACCGCCGCCTCGGCCGGCGCTTCACTTAAGCGGAACCTTCACCGAGATGATGCTCACCGATCTGATCCCCATGGTGGAAAAGAATTACCGGGTAGCACCGGGGCGCGAAAACCGTGCCATGGCGGGTTTGTCGATGGGGGGATTTCAAACCTTCAACACGGGTCTCGAGCATCTCGACAAGTTTGCCTACCTGGGGGGCTTGAGCGGCAACTGCAGCGGGTTCGGCGGCGGCCCTTTCGACATCAAGACAATTTGCGGTGGAGCCTTTGCCGACGCAACGGCGTTTAACAGCAAAGTAAAGCTGCTTTTTCTATCGACCGGGTCGGTAGAAGGGCCGCGCGTGAAGCAGTTTAGCGATGCCCTGACGCAGGCTGGGATTAAGAATGTCTACTTCGAGTCTCCTGAAACGGCACACGAGTGGCTATCGTGGCGGCGTGCTTTTGCTGACTTTGCTCCCAGATTGTTCCGTTGATCGTTTTGTGGCCAGAGGGCGCCAAAAGGCACATCGCATCGGGCGGTCCGGGTTGCGAAGGGCACATAACGAACGAACGTCATATTTCCGTTCTTCGTACTCGTGACCGCCAACGATCGCCGCGCGCTTTCACGTAGTGTGCAAATACATAGGGCCAGGGAATAGCGATGTAAACGAGCGCGACCATGGATATAGAAAAGATCGAGGGCCTGAGCGAATCGTCGACATGGCCTCCCATCCATTGCGGTAACGGAACGAGCATGAGCCACAGCGTCTTCCAAACCACTTCCCATAGGAGCACGGGCAGCATCTGCAGCGGAAAGCGCAGCCCCACTATGCAGAGCAAGGAAAACGCGGCGAGCATGCAGGAGGCCATCCCCTCCATTAGTTCCCAATGTTTTCTAGGATTCAGTACGCCCGGCCAGAGATAGACTCCGAGCCCCACCACGATAAACAAATACATGGAGCGCAAGACATACAGGCGAAACACTGAAACCTCGTTCATTGGGGCTCCTTTTCTTTCGTTTTCCTCGCTTTTTCCGCGGGAAAGTGATCTATCTACTATCTACTCAACGTCCTTGAGAATTCTCTCGACCACGCCAAGCCGGGATTGGATCTCCGCGAGCGCCGTGCCAAAGGATAAGAGCGTCGCCGCCATCTCTCCTTGACTCGCCGCGGCCTTTGCCGCGATCTCGCGATAGGCTTCGTCCTGGCCGAGGCGCACTCTCGCCTGCGCGACCGCAGACCCATATTTCATTGCGAAGATGAGAACAGCTGCGGCAGACGGGAAAAAGAACGCCGCCAGCAAAATACTTTCGATGTGTTCCTGCATGGGGACCTCTAAGATTCGAGTTTGGCCGTGAGGGATTTGGCCGCCTCGGCGATTGCGACTGGGGTGAGTTCGAAGTCGAAACTGCGGACTTCGAAGTAGTTGAGTGCCTTGCCATCCTGCGATAGTTCGAGTCGGCTGGTGACAAGGCCAGCATCTTCAAGCTTCTGCAGGTGCAGATGCAGCAATGGCCGGCTGATGCCCAGTTCCCGCGCAAGCTGACTAACGTAGTTGCGTCCGCCAGTTGCAAGAGCCGCAATGATTCGTAGCCTATGCGGATTGGCAAGCGCTGCTAGCATCGCCAACAGCCGGTCTCCTTTCAGAGGAAGATTCCTTTGTTTCACATGTAAGATATATATGACATGTGAAACAAAGTCAGCTATATACTCAAAAAGAAGAGAACCGACTCCCCCCTCGTCGTCTTTTGGTTCTGATGAATTTCATACTTGGAACTCCTTGCTAAAAGTCAGTAGTAGGTTGAGCGGGACGTCCTCCCCCTTCCGCGAGAGGACGCACTTGCGATGCTTAAGCGTTCGCGCCGCCGTCAACGGTCAGGGCCGCGCCGGTGATGTATTGAGCCTTCGGGCCAGACAAGAAGGTGACGATGTTCGCGATGTCTTCCACCGCTCCGTACCGACCGAGCGCGGTGATCGAGCGAAGCGTCTCGCCGAGCGGCACGTGTGCCGGGTTCATGTCGGTGTCGATGGAACCGGGCTGCACCACATTCACCGTGATGTCGTTCGGGCCGAGCTCTCGCGCAAGTCCTTGGGAGAATGCGGTCAGCGCGGATTTTGTCAAGGCATACACGGGAAGCCCTGCGCCACCGGGCACCTTGTCTGCAAAGAAACTGCCGATGTTGATGATGCGTCCGCCTTTGCCCAGGCGAGGAATCGCAGCCTTGCTCGCGACGATAGGACCACGGACGTTGACGTTCAAGAGGGCGTTGATGTCTTCGAGTGAGATGTCCTTCACCGTAGACAGCCGGAGAATACCGGCATTGTTGACCCTGGCTGCCATCGGCGAGGCGTGTCCGGGAATGATTCCCGACACATCCGCAAAGTCAGAACGCAATTGTTGGATATGCTGCGGTCCAGACTGAATGACGCAGTAGCTGCAGGAGAACTACCAGCCGCGACGGATGTTGATCGCATGAGCCGGTTCTATCTCGGCGTCTATCAGGGCATAGCCGTACAAGCGCGTGACGGCGCAACGGCAAACGAGTTGAAAGGCATTGCCCAGACAGCGATGAGCGCCTGGCCGTAGAAATCCGCGTAGACGGGCGAGTCGAGGGGCAAGTTGTTCGCGGCATGCGTTGAACAGGATCGCCCGCTCGCCGGGTCGGGGAACTTGCGCGTTCAACGACTGCCCGTTAATCGTCCCCATTGCCAAGAGCTCAGGAACCGGCGCGTCCACATCTCTGAAGACCGCCGTGCTGTCTGCGGTCTCAGGCATCACCGGGAAACATGGGGACCGGACGGGAAGTTCACCGGGCCCGGGTGGATAGCCGATCACCGTATTCCGAAGTAAACTTCCCGTCAGGTTGATTCCGGATCGCTGAAGAAGCGGGCTTCGGGCCAAATGCGGCGACAGTATACACATTGCAGCCACAAAAAGATGAACACCTCCCGCAATAGGTGTCTTGTCACAGGATCTCTACCCTAGCCAGTCTGCTCTTTTGTCCTTGCTATCATCAGGTGTTATGTCCCGGATCTTTAATGAGATCACGGCTGCGTATCCAGCACCCAGTGGCCGAGGTGGCTGCGGTAGCGCCGCACGGTGCCTTAGGACGGAACGCCTTTAGCTTTGGTGTCTCGAAAATACCAAGTTCTGAGAACATGGCACCATCGTAGCGGCTCGTCAGGGAATCATCCGCTCCTGTGCTTGGCCCTTTCGCTGATTCCGTTATCGCTTTCCCTGCACGGCATCATAACCGGAACGGCGATATTCAAGCGTTCTAGATGGGATCACGACAAGGAGCCAATCGGTTATTGGCTTACGATCGCGTTCGAGTGCGGCATGTTCGTTTGGTTGTTCAGCCTCTTCATTCTCGGGATAGCATGACCAATTTCAAACTGAATTTGGAGGTCGAATTTGGTCGTCAGAATTTGGCCGTCAGAATTTGGTCGTCGAATTTGGTCGTCAGACGGGACTGGTACTTTGGGAAAACAGAGGTTGCTAAGGATCGACCGTAAGTTGATGGGGTTATTTCGCCTGTCCCGCATCGTCTGTTGGGTACTTTTCGTCCGTCCCCCGCCTCCCATGAAGCCCTCAGGAACGGAGTTCACCACATGGAGAGCTGAGGTCGTAAAAGAGGCACAAGACATAGTGGCTCTTCCTCAGGTGCACAAAGCCATCTTTAAAACTACCGAGCGACTCATCACAGAATCACACCTGTCGTTCCAGGAATCTGTCAGATACTTTCGGAAGCCGGGCACGCTGATTCCTAACGGCGGGCAGGGTGATAATTCACTAAACGCTCCTCTTCGCTGCGTCTATTCGCTCTCGCGTGACTTCTGTTAATGCGCTGGCAAATCTCTTCAGGCTGTCAGTCGCATGTGTGAGGGTTTCCTGATTCAGGACCAGCAGACCATCATCGCCCAGGAAACGCCGTTTCGTCTGCTTCATAATCATCGTGACCGGTCTCACATTCCGCATGAACGCAAGCGTTTTGCAGGACCAGCTTTCTTCTGCAGGTCTCGAACCAGGGAAGACCTTCTATCTAAATTCCATAGCGCTCGCGATACTCGCAATCGTCCATAACAGCCACGAATTTCTACCCATGGCTCTTTGCGTCTACTGAAAGTGTCGCTCTAGAAATATGCGTTGGCCTTCAAGAAACCATGGAATTGTGACTCCATCAGAGTGAGGGACATGGTCATAAGTGCTCTAACTTGGATCATGTACTCTTCTGTGATGTAGTCTTCGTATGAACCCCTCCGATACGCCAGTGTCGCTTTCCGACCAACCTTGCAGGCCCTCACGCTGCTTCCCAAGAGCGCTGGTCAAAGCTTGATAGGCCGCCAGAGTGTATAGCAATTACAGTCCCGTCTAGTGTTTGTCCGAAGATGTTGGCTTCAAGAGCAATCCAATCAACGTTCCAAGGCATTGTTTTAGGTCCAGTCTTGTACAGCCACTGATACCAAGAGACGGACATCATTCACATGACTATTTGGTGTTACTGCACTTGCCTAACGATTACTGACGAAAAGGCGTTGACAGACGGGATGTTCACCATTCCTTTTCGACTACGCGCCTATCGGCAAGCAGAAATCATTCAGTGAACATCCCCCGACTGTCAACGCCTTTTCGGTAGCTCCGGGGCACTGGGTCTCGGACGACATATTCCCCCGCGGCGAGATCCGATCGAATGAGACGGCCAAGTCAGTGAACGTAGGCTGTAGCGACCCCTATCCGGAAGCGCTCTTGCATGCTCACTAGGGCAAGTTAAAAATCTAAAATATTTGTGTTGGCCGCTAAACCGCGGACATCAGTTCATCGATGGCAGCCGTGAACAGCCGGTCGTGAAGGGTCACATCATCCAAGGTGGTCGTGGGCGACATAAGCACCATGTTATGGAACGGTGTGATCAATACGCCGCGGTTAAGCAGGTATAGGTGCAAGTAGGACTCCAGTTCGCGATCGGCGGAAGCATGCGCTTCCGTACCATTTTGCGCGGGCTTCGGTCGAAATCCGTACTCCACACGGCATCCGAGTTGGACCACATTCCAGGGTAGCTGGTGCGATTCAATGAGTCGCTGGATTGAGCGATGCAACTCACTGGCAAGCGGAATCATCCGGTCAAAGGCTTCGGCCGTTAGTACCTGTTCGAGGGTTGCGCACATCGCCGCAGCCGAAATCGCGTTGCCGGCCAAGGTTCCGCCAACGCCGCCTGTATCTTCGTAGTCGACCCCTTGCTGCAAACCCACTTCCCGCACGACGTGGGCACTCATGCCAAGAGCGCCGCTTGGAATACCTCCGCCAATGGATTTGCCGATGGTCACAATATCCGGATCCAGGCCCCAGGCCTGGGTGCAGCCACCAACGCCCATTGAGAACGTGTGCGTCTCATCGATAATGAGCAGGGTTCCGTGCCGTCTGCTGATCCTTCTCAGCGCGTCGTGGTAGCCCGCTATCGGCAACACGATGCCCATATTGGTCATAGCCGGCTCGGCCAGGACGCAAGCAACCGACTCGTCGGCAAGCGCGTGCTCAAGTTGCAGGACATCGTTGAATTCAATGGCGCGCGTCGTGGTGGCGGGATCAACCGCAGACCCGACATTGCCTTCGCGAGGGCGTGTTTGCCCGTGGGAGTCGCGCACGGCGAACGCTTCATCGACAGTCCCGTGATAACAGTAGCTAAATACCAGGATCTTCTTGCGTCCCGTAATCTGGCGCGCCAGGCGCAATGCGCAGCGGTTCGCGTCGGTCGCCGACAGCGTAAACTGCCAGTGGTCCACCCGAAACCGGCGGGCGAGTTCTTCCGCCGCCCGCATGCTGTCTTCTGTCGGTAGCATCATCGTGATGCCGCGACCGAGTTGCGATTGTACGGCGTGCACCACGGCGGGCGGGCTGTGACCACCCATCGCCCCCGTATCACCGAGACAGAGATCAACATAGGCATGATCGTCCACGTCGACTAAATGCGCGCCGGCGGCGTGTTTGACATAGATCGGAAATCCGCCCGGCCAGTGCGCCATCCATGGCATGGGGACACCTCCCACCATCGAGCGCGAAGCGCGTTCGTGTAATGCCCGCGACCTGGGATGAAGCGCTGCGAACTGTTCCAGTTCCCTCGCCGTGAGGCGCCGCAGCCGTGCTCTATCCAATCCAGGGTGGGTATTCCCGTTGGATGAAGATGACATGGGACTTTACCTTGCTCGGAACATTGAAAATGAAAGCGTTGACATCACTGGGTGTCGGACACCGCGGTGCTCCTGTATCTCGGCACCGATAAACACGTTTTCACGTATTCGGTAGGTTAACATCCGGTGATATTCCCGAGACGACCAAGCCTGGGACTCGTGTGCTCCATCATCGATGGCGGTTGGCGGCTTCACCGGTTTCATAACCACGCGCCCACCGACCACGGTTTCGAGGACCTTGATGTTCGCGATCTGCTCGGCGGGGACATCAAAGAAATTGCGGTCGAGCACAATGAAATCGGCGAGCTTACCCGTTTCGAGCGAGCCGACGTTGGCGTCCTGATGCAACTCATAGGAAGCGTTGATCGTCATCGCCCGCAAAGCCTGTTTGCGAGTGAGGCCGCTGTCCTCGCTCAGGCGCCCCGCGTATTGCTTGCCGGCCTTCGGAGAATTGGTGCGTGTGACGCCGACCTTCAGCGCGAACCATTCGTCGAGCGAATCCACCGGCCAGTCGCTGCCGTAGGCGATGCGCGCGCCGGCTGCCGCCAATACACCCGCTGGCTCCAGGAAACTCGGGGACCCGTCCCCGAGTTCCACACATCGTCATTCCTCACCGCTTCGCCCAACTTCCGCTTCCAACTCTCTCCTCTATACAGAGGCAAACTAACGATCGCGTTCGACGACCGACGTTTGGCTGATGAAATGTGTGGCTTGATTCACCATAGGTTTGAGTTGCAATTGGTGAATGAGCACGTAGCTGGTCTCAAGGGGAACGCTGTCCTTATACCGAACTTTAAGAAGGATCTGATAATAGCGGGGGAAAGAGCCAAAGTAACCCTCGGCCGTCTGGACAATCGACCGCACGGAGGACTCCTGGGTAAGCCAGCGCACAGCCGCCAAACGGCCACCCATGCGAGGGCTCGTAAACGTCATGATATCGTTCGTCCCCAGTGGACCCGGAACGTGCGTGATCACCGCGTACACTTCCCCGTCCTCGGAAAAACCAGTTCCGGTCTGATCGACGAATTCGCCGGGTTCGCCTGGAGCCGGGTGGAGATTGCGATACCCGTGCTCGGTCTCCTCTAAATCAAGGTCGACTGGCAGGACCGCAAAACGATCGGCGAATAGATAGCCTCCGCCGATAAAAACCACGTTGTTATCGGCCAACTGCTGCCAGGAAAGCAGGTTACTCCTCACCAGAGACAAGTCCGCAACATGCGGGCCCAAACTCTTCCCCAGCAAGAACGAAGCAATCGCGTCAGATGCCGGCGAGAAATAGTAGCTCGGTTTCATTGTCGAGTTTTGTAGCGCCCGCTGGACCTTGCGAACGTCGCTGGACTCGAGGAAATCGTCCCAATGAATCAACCCTATTCTTCCGTAAACCCCGGAGCCATCGAAACTGGCAAAAAGAGAGTCCGAAAGCGACACAATGAGCGCACGCTGAGAACTTACCATCGGCCCCCAGACCTGTTCCATCTCCGGGCTCCAGCGGCCTTGGGCCTCGACGGCAAGTTGCCTTTCGTGCCACCACGCCAAAGCGGTCAGCCCCCAAAGCACAGTGAGTCCAAGTAACACGGCACGTACGGTTAAGGTTGACCAGGGGCTCCGGCTAGGTAGGGGTTCGACCAAAGAGGGCTCTTGGATCGGCATCGCTTCGAATGGAATTTCTTCCACGACCGCAACCGTCCGCCGCTCGCAAGTGAGTGTAAAACGCCGCTTGGGAAATTGAATGAGCCAGAGGTCATCCTGGCCCTCAGTACGATAATAAGTTTCCAGCTTGAGCCGCAACCGGCCCATGTGGATCCGTACGATGGACTCCTGACTTGGATCGAAGGACTCCGGTTTTCCCAATCCTTCGACAGCCACCGAATACTCTTTGAGTTGGTCTGCCTCTCCAGAGAGGAACTTGGCGAGAAGAAATGCCAATAGCCGACGAAGGACGTTCGAACTGCGGAAAGCTTCGCTTTGCAGAATGCGTTCGACCTGCGCGACTACAGCAGTCTGATCCTCTTCCGTCAGCCCCATGATCGATGATAAACATTTACGGCGCACGGCGCGAGACGAAAGTTAACGTTAAATCTACGTTTATCGGCCCGTGCGGACCAGGGTTGGCCAAAAATCAGTACCCCATCAACGCCATGAAGCCAAAATCCATGTGGAACTGCTGGTGGCAATGAAAGAGAGAGAGGCCGGGGCTGTCCGCTGTAAAGTCCACCTCGACCCGGCTTAGCGCCGGAACGACAACGACATCCTTAAGAACTCCCGAGGCTGGCTTTCCAGCAAATCGCGTGATTTCAAAAGTATGCCGGTGCAGGTGAAGGGGATGCGCCTGCGAACTGCGATTGTCAAAGATCAGGCGATTCCGCTCTCCGGCGTGGGGCTGGATCAGGCTGGTGTCTGGAAACAGCTTCCCGTTGATGGAGTACAAGTGACCGTTGTGTTGAGGCTCAAAAACGAGCGGAAGACTCAGCACGGGTTCTCGCACCGGCTCATCGCCGCCGAAGATTGCATATTGCCAGGTAAACGGCGGAGGCGTGGTCCAACGCGGGGGGCCTGATTTGCCGGCGTACTCGACCACGATCCCTGCTCCAGCGTTGCGCTTCTGGTCATCCTCTTCACCCAGGACCCATACACCAGGCGTGTTCATCAGGACAACGGCATCGATTCGCTCACCCGGACCAAGCTCCAGAACAGGAACCTGACGCATGGTGCGGACCGGGTTTCCGTCCAGCGCTACCACCATAAAGGTATGGCCCGGCAGGGCAAGACGATGGTGCATGGTTGCGCTGGCGTTCAAGACGCGAAAGAGTACGCGCTCGGAAGAACGAACCCGGACCGGCTCGCCGGCGCCCAGAATCTTTCCGTTAATGGTGTAGAGGCTGTAGTCAATATCTCCGGCCTTCTCGGGCGAGAAGGAGCCGCCCCATTCGTGGAAAATGATGGGGACCTCACGATCATAGCGAGCGGGGTCAAGCCGGCTTTCGACTACGATCATTCCGAATTGCCCCGAATATGTGCCCTTGCCCAGATTCTGGGCGGCAACCGTGTGGCTGTGGTACCAGCGTGTACCAGATGGCCGAGCCGTAAATGAGTAGCGGCGCCGGCTCTGTCCCATCAGCATCGGTGTACCTTCTTCCTGCGCCCCGTCTACCTCGGGTGGAATGTGGAAACCATGCCAGTGAACTAAATCCGGTTCGGCTGTCTCATTGATAACTTCGATGTTCACCGTCCTCCCCTCGGTCATGCGCAGCAGGGGGCCGGGAGTCTGCCCGTTATACGCCAGCGTCTTGACCTTTTGCCTGGGACCAAGCTCAGCGGTAATTTCCTGAATACGCAGAGTGATATCGGGAGGGGCTAGAGCGTAGCTGCGAGGCAGCAGAGTGTCCACACCCCAAACAGCTCCAAGGGTCAAAAGTTCCCGACGTGTCATCGTGATTGAGTCATCTCCTGTTGCGCGATCGAGTCCAGGCGCCTCTTGATGACTCTCAACCGCGGGCGTTGCTCGCGAACCAGACGAGCGTCCCACGCCTCGAGGCTTGCGTCAACGACCACGACGTGAAGATGCGGTATCTCACCTGCCTTACTCGTTAACTGTGTACACGTTCAACCTTGTAACGTTCAGAGCCTGCTGCCGGAAGGGTGCGTATTTATTGGGTTTTCTGATCTAACGCCGGTGTCACCTAAAGGCCTTTAATTCCTGGTTGACAGGGTGGCGGGCTCACCACATACTTGCCGTATCGATCCGCACTGGTTGGCCACGTCGCCTCCGATTTCACTTAAATTCTGGGAGAACAAATAGGTTCTATGAATAAGTGTATTCGCGTGGCCCTCGCCATGCTCGGGATGGCTGTGTCTGGATCTCCCCTCTATGCACAGGGGAATGGGCAGGCAAACAGCACAGATCAGGCTGCTACTCCCGGGATTCCCGTAACCGATCCTCTGGTCATTGCCAAATGCAGCGGCTGCCACCGGGATGATGGGCAAGGAAACCTGGCGCGGATTTCGTGGGTTCGCACGACTCCGGAGGGGTGGGAAGAAGCCATTCGGCGCATGGTGCGGCTGAACGGCTTGACGCTTACTCCCGACGACGCGCGGAGCATTGTCAAGTCACTCAGCGCCAGCCACGGCCTCGCTCCCGAAGAAGCCAGACCGGTACTTTATGTCGCCGAGCACCGTAGCTATGACGAGGAGTATCCCACGCCCACCATACGAGGCACCTGCGGATCGTGTCACATGCTTGGCCGTCCCGCTTCCTGGCGCCGCTCAACCGATGAGTGGAAGCTGCTGGTGAACATGCACATCGGACTGTATCCGGATGTGGAAGGAGAAGCGTTCCGCCGGTCTGGCGGCCAGGCGGAGCAGACACCTTCTGCCGGCGCTCCCCCCGAGAAGCCTCAACAACCCATCGATCTGGCACTTGCCTATCTCGAGAAGAGTTACCCGCTGCAAACACCGGAGTGGGCGGCGTGGCAAGCTCGAATGAAACCGTCACAGTTGGCTGGCACCTGGGCTGTGACCGCGCTGCTGGCCGGGCATGGAAAGTATGTCGGCGAGATGATTGTCGCCGCCGGTGCTAAGGCTGACGAATATACCACGACGATTCGGCTGCAGCCGCTGGGAGAAGGACCCTCGATCGAGCGCACCGGCCGCGGGATTGTGTATGCCGGCTATTCCTGGCGTGGGCGATCGAATGGCGCTGCTGGTTCGGGGGCTGGTTCCCTCCCCGCCGAGATGCACGAAACCATGTGGATGTCGCCCGACGGGTCGCAGGGAATGGGCCGGTGGTTCTGGGGTGACTACGACGAGTTTGGCTTCGACGTAAAACTGCAGCGCGTATCGGCTTCGCCCCTGTTAGTGTCCGTCGATCGCTCATCGTTAAAGGCCGGCTCTCAAGGACAGCGGATTCGAATTGCGGGAGAAAACCTGCCCGCCCATGTAACTGTGGCGGATCTCGATCTAGGTACGGGTATTTCTGTAAAGAGCATCGTTTCGCACACAGCTAAGGAAGTGGTAGCCGATGTGGACGTGGCCCCCAACCCGATCTCGGGAAAGCGGGATATCACACTAGGGCACGCGGTTCTGGCTAGCCCCATCGCAGTCTATGACCGCATCGATTACATCAAGGTAGTCCCCAACACTGCGATGGCTCGCGTGGGCGGCGGGTCGCAACATCAAAAGGGTTACCAGCAGTTTGACGCAGTCGCCTACAACCGCGGCGCCGACGGCAAGGTGAACACGCCGGACGACATCGATCTCGGCCCAGTCGAAGTCAGCTGGTCGGTCGAGGAATTTGCCGAACGCTTCAATGACGACGACAAGGACTTCGTTGGCTCCCTTAGCCCTACCGGGCTGTTTACGCCGGCGCTCGACGGACCCAACCCGAAACGCCGCCAGTTGGCCAATAACTACGGGAATATCTGGGTCGTCGCCACGGCAAAGACAGAAAAAGACAAACTGGGCAAACCGCTCGTGGCCAAGTCGTACCTGGTCGTCGCGCCGCCGCTCTACATCCGGTGGAATAAGGAGATCGACTAATGATCACAGCACAGGCACCGACTTTTCGACTCGGCGAAGTCCACTCTTTTCAGGGCGGGGGGCAGAGGTACCTCTATCTGGTCCAAAGTGCCGGGATATTTCAACTGGACGACGCCACTGCCCGAGTGATCGACCTTCTCGCTGAAGGGGAGATATCAGGCGACCGGCTGCTGGCGGAATTGTCCGCCGCGGGGCTGAGTCGTTCCGATGCCGGCGAAGTCCTCGAAGAGTTGTGGTCCGCCCGCGCTATCCTTACGGGGGACGCCCGTCCGCAGGATGGAGTGCAGAATCCGCCCCCAGACTTTCCTCTTCAAACCCTGGTGCTGAACCTCACCAATCAGTGCAATCTGGCCTGTCAATATTGCTACGAGTACGGAGCCGACAAGGTTGCCACGCCCGAAGGCAAGCCGAAGTTCATGGATCTGGAGACGGCGAAGGCCGCAGTCGCCTTCTTCCTGCAGCAATCCCCCAAGGGCAACGCGCTGCAGATCACGTTCTTCGGTGGTGAGACTTTGATGAACTACCCGCTGTTGAAGCAGGTAGTCCAATATGCTCGCGAACAGGCCCAGCAGGAATCCCGGCCGATCAACTTCAGTCTCACGACCAACGCCACACTGCTCACGCCCGCGATCATCGACTTCCTGGCGGAGAACCACATCGGCGTCACGGTGAGCATGGACGGACCCAAAGAATTGCACAACCAGTTGCGCGTCTTTCCAAACGGGCGCGGCAGCTACGACATTATCGAACCCAAGGTTCGAGAACTCATCCAAAAACATCACACTCGTCCGATTGCGGCGCGAGTGACCCTCACCTCTGGGGTCACGGATGTTTTACGGATCTTCCGCCACCTGAAGGACGATCTCGGCTTTCACGAAGTTGGGTTCGCTCCGGTCACTACTTCGCCGGACCGCCTGTACGCCATCAACGATCGTGGCATGGATGGCGTACTGGAACAGTTTCACTTGCTTGCCGACGAATATCTCTCGGCGGCCCTGAGCAACCGCCTTCACGGTTTCTCCAACGTGAGCGACACCTTGGCTGAGCTTCACCAGGGCATCAACAAGTCTCATCCGTGCGGCGCGGGACTCGGCCTGGTAGGGGTGGGTCCTTCCGGCGATATCGCACCCTGCCATCGCTTTGTCGATTCCGACGAGCACGCCCTGGGGCACGTCGCAACCGGCATCGACCGGGCAAAACAAGAGGATTTCCTGAACCGAGGGCACATTGGCGCAAAGTACGATTGCCACACCTGTTGGGCCCGGCCCATCTGTGCCGGCGGGTGCCATCACGAAGCATTTGTGCGTTACGGCGACACTGGACACCCCAATCTCCACTACTGCGACTGGATCCGGGACTGGACTGATAAGTGCCTCCAAATTTACGGCGCGATCGCGGCGCAAAACCCGGCATTTCTTGAGCATTTCTCTGAAAGGAAGGCAGCGGCATGAAACATCTGCGGGCCATTAATAAGAAGGCGAGGCGCATCGACGAGCATGTCGCGTCTGCAAAGGAAGATATCTTTGCTCTGCAGACTCGCCAGAGTAATCCAGCGACCCATATTCCGTCAGGCTGTGCTTTCATTTTTTCGCCAGGATGGGAAGTGGATGCTGCCGGCGGTACGGCGGGGCTTTGCACGCCGGTCGAACGGGACATTTACGATTGCTGGTTTTCTTGCTACTGGCCGGCGCAGGTGCCCGATCATCTCAACAACGCGACAGACTGGACAGCTAAGTGCGCGAGCGCTACCAAGGATTGGCGCAACCTGGATCTCATCTTTCCATAAATACAAATGGTGGAACCGCAATCATGAGAACTTGTCTACTATTTTTGAGCATCGCGTGCGCAACCGCGCAGGCCGGCACGTTGTTCCTTCCAGCATACCCTGACCACGTGCTGGTCATCGACGAGGCTACGCAGAAGATCGTCGATACGATTCCGACCGAGGTCGGTCTTCCGACCGCTATGCGCCAGTCGTTCGATGGCAAACGAATCTATATCGGCACCGAAGATCACGAGGGCATTTCAGTGATCGATATCGCGAGCCGCAAGGTTATCAATCACTTTGTTCTGAAGTCCGGGAATCGCCAGCTTCGGTTCAACTCGTTTACGCCCGATCCTACAGACAAGTTTATCTATACCGTCGTGACCGAGGTGGTTAAGCAGATCGACCGTTTCGAAGTTGGAAAGCCCAAATATGCGGTGATAGATCTGGAGCAGCAGAAGATTGTCCGTACCGCCGACGTGGCGGAAGAGGATGTGGACGCTGTAACAGGGTTCATGCGTGGCGTTATGTACGCGTCGCCGGACGGCAGGTATCTTTATCAATTTGGCGACCAGGTCCTCATCCTCGATACCAGTACGCTCAAAGTGGTGGAGCGGATCGACCTGGCCAAGCCCAACTTTCCGGGGTTATCCGATGTCGGCATGGGTCCCGTGATGCAGTCGATCAGCGAGCCCGGCTTTTACACGTCGCTCTTCAACGCGGTAGACCCCGCCGTACATCGCAAGATGTTTGGCATCGCACGGTTCGATCTCAATAACCGCACGTTCGAGTACTCACCCATTGGCCCAACTCCTGACGGGATGATGGGGATCGAGATATCGCCAGACCGCAAGACGGCATACACCGTAGTGATCAACGGTCAACACGGCCTGCGGGAATGCGAGTTCTGGGCCTTCGACCTCGCCAGTAAGCAACGAACCATGAGGAATGAATTTCCCTGCCGTCCACGCTTCAGCTTCGGGATGTCCAGTACCGGCAAAGAGCTCTACATCTACGGTGCGGGCTTTCAAGTCGAAGTGTACGACGCCGCAACTTTGCAGTTGAAACAAGTGACGGACCTTGGCAATGACGTAACTATGGCCGGGTTTGTCGTTATCCCCTAATTAAGAAGCACCGTCGCTTCCTCGCTCACTTGGAGAATGTCCGCGACCTTTCGTGGAGTATGGCAGGGCTCTGTCCGTCGAAAGGTTAAGCGATTGTAACAGTTATTGTCTCCGGTTTGGGCCCGTTCCGCTTGTTTCGCAAGAAGCACTTCAGAACCTGAGAGGAGTCAATTCACATGCATTCATGGGGACCGACGTGTATCCGCAAGTGGTTATGCCGGGGCTTCCACCTGGCCCTCATTTTGGCTTGTTCCCAAACATTCTGCGGGACGCATTTACGCGCAGTCCACCTTTGGCGTTGTGCTCGGGACGGCCAAGGACCCTTCGGGCAGCTTTGTTCCCGACGCACGCGTGAAACTGACGAACACGGGAACGAATGCGGTGCGTCAGGAGGTGACCGACGCTGAAGGACGATATCAATTCAACAACGTCGATGTGGGCAGTTACCGGCTGACGATCGAAGCAGCCGGCTTTCAAACTACGAGTTTCGACCCCTTCAACCTGGCGGCGCGAGACACCAAACGCATCGACGTGATTCTCCAAGTGGCCTCTGAAGCGACGACCGTGCAGGTTGAGGCGGTGGCGACCATTCAAACCGAGACGTCGAATGTGGCAGAAACAAAGGGAAGTGTGGAGTTGACAGACCTCCCGGTGGCGATTGGTACGCGGGCTTCCGGTTCGACCAGCGCATTCTCCACCCTTACCGCACAGCCGGGCGTGCAGATTGACAACAACAACAGTATCTCCGTTGCGGGCGCCGGACCATCGCAGTTGTCGATGAGTGTCGATGGAATCAGCACGATCGGACCTGGCACCCTTGGTCCTCTCGCCGAGCTCTTTCCCTCGTTTAATTCGATTGAGGAAATCAAGATCAGTGAAACCTTGAATCCCGCAGAATTCGGCGGTGTCGCCGACATCACCACCGTCACCAAGTCGGGCACAAATCGATTCCATGGAGGCCTGTTTGAGAATGTTCAGAATACGGCGTTCAATGCCGCCGATACTTTCAGTCATATTGTTACACCGGTAAAGATGAACGACTTCGGCGCATACCTGGGTGGGCCTGTCCTCTTGCCGAAGTTATACAACGGGCAAGATCGCACTTTTTTCTTCGGCAGCTACGAGGTCTTACGCTTGCCAAAAAGCTATCAGTTCGTCGAGAGCGTACCCACGTTAGCGATGCGTTCGGGCGATCTTTCTTCCTTCCTGGATCCCAATCAATCAGGCGGGGGGCCGGCGAACGCACTGACCAACTACCCCGGAAATATTATTCCGAAAGCCGAACTCAGCGATTTCGGGCAAAGACTCTTGAAGTTTTTCTATCCGGCGCCGAACTATGGGCCGTCGGGCGCCATTGTGAATAATTATCTGGCGACGTATCCCACTCCCGTGAACAGTGCTCAGGGCGACATACGCGTCGACCAAGTCTTTAGCCCGAAGCATACGGTGTATGCGCGCTATAGCTACAAGAACCGCCGCGTCTCCAACTATCCGACGATTGACGGCAACCCTGGGTCGCCGCTTCCGGGTGTCTTGCAGAATCCACAGATCTACAACTCGTTAACCATCGCCCATAATTGGGTTATTTCTTCATCGATGGTGAATGAGTTGCGCGGCGGATTTTCCGCGTACCGCCAGGGTGCGTCGACGGGACTCTCGACGCAGGAAGCTGCCGATGAACTCGGATTGGTCCCCGGCCCGGGCGGATTGCCTGGTCCGCTTCCGCCCGGCGATATAACGCCCACCATACGATTGGGCGGTTTTCTTGGTTCCCGCCCAGGGGCGGATTACACGAATCCTGCACAAAACACAAACCAGGTGCTGGATACCTTCACCTGGACCAAGGCGAAACACACCTACAAGTTTGGAGCGGACTTTCGCCACTTGCGCAGCCTCAACACACAAGTCTTCGCGGACGATCGCATGGGCAGCTACGCCTTCAACGGATCCAGTCTGTACAACTATTTCAACCCGAATGCGCAGGCGGCGCAGCCAGTGGACGGAATTGCCGGATTGCTGCTGGGATACCCCGACGCGACCACGATCGCGACCGTCATAAATCCGAACACGGACGCCCATTCGAACCACTATGCACTTTTCGCCCAGGACGATTTCAAAATATCGCAATCGCTGACTCTCAATATTGGCTTGCGCTGGGAATACCATCCGGCGTTCCTGGATTATCAAAACAATCTCGCCAACTTCGATCCTTACTACACCAGTCCTTCCGGAATTAAGGGAGCAGTGATTATCCCCAACCAGGCTGCATTCGCGAACCTGAACCCATCTTTCACCGCTTCGATTGCCCCGGTTCCGATTATTACCGCCGCACAAGCCGGGGTTCCCCAGGGCTTGCGCTATTCCTCCAAGAGGGACTTTGGTCCGCGCATCGGTTTCGCCTGGAGCCTGAACAACAAGACGGTTCTGCGCGGTGGATATGGCCGATTCATCGAAACGCTTCTCAGCGGTTCGGCGATTGAAGGATGGGCGGTATCGTCGAGTGACATCGCCGGATTTACAAACTCCGTCGGAGGGGACGGCAAGCCTGTTTACTCGATACCGTACTCGTATCCTTCGAACATTGCGCAATACGGTTCCCAATCGTTCGACCTGGCGGCAGAGGTGAAATTTAAAGATCCGATCGTGGAGCAGTGGAACCTGACCCTGGAGCGTGACCTAGGGCATGGCGTCGGGGTTCGCGCTTCTTACGATGGCAATCACGGGTATAACCTGCCCATGACTGCGAATTACGATCAGCCCCCGGTGAATAAGCTTGGCTACTTCGCCCCCGCGACCCAGGCATCGATTCCTTACCCGTCACTGCTGTTGATCGCGACCAGCACGAATTTAGGCTTGGCCAACTACCAGGCAGGCACCTTTTCGGTGCGTAAGCGCAGCAGCAGCGTGCAATTCGAGGCCAGTTACACCTTGACCAAGGACCTGACCAATCTTGGCGGCTGTGCCGTCGGAGGGGCGAGCTCCTATACCAGCGAATTCACACCTGGTGCCGCGCTTTGCGATCCTTCCAACCCGGGCCTGGACTATGGCAATGCTTCCTACCTGCGGCGCAACCGCTTCCTGACCACATTTCTATACGAGTTGCCTGCGGGTCGGGGCAAGACTCTGCTAGGCAACTCCGGCGGGGTGGTTAATGGGATCGTTGGCGGATGGGTGACGAGCGGAGTGCTTGTTTTCCAAAGTGGTCCGTTTATGAGCGTAGGTACGTTGAGCGACCCATCCGGCACTGGCTTTAACATTTTCAGCGGAGGAACGTTTTCAGGTATCGGAGGGCGAGCCGATAGTGTAGCGGGAGCGAATCCCTACAAAGGCAAATCCCTGGCCCAATGGATCAATCCCGCCGCTTTTGCGGATCCTTGTGCACTGTGCGGAGTAGCTGGAAATCCGCCGTCGATCGGCCGCTTTGGCAATGCAGGAGCGGGCAGCGTCGCGGGACCCGGCACCCAGGCGGTTTCTCTTTCGTTGCTGAAGCACATCACCGTGCGCGAGCAATCACGTCTGGAGTTCGGCCTTCAGGTAGCCAACGCATTCAACCATCCCAACTACGCGCCACCCAATACGTTGACATTGGGTCAGTCGGGTTTCGGAGCAGTCACGGCCATGCAGTCCGCGGAGGGGGTAGGACCGAGACAGGTCCAGTTGGCAGGGCGACTAACCTTTTGATTCAGATTGCCCCGGGTTGCCAGAAATCGGCTGCAACTCATATCCGACGAGGCGGTACTGGGGGGCTCTACTGGCGCGGAGGCGATCCTGCACCCAGGTAATTCCTGCTTGCAGTGCCGCTGCCTCTGTTTTCCAAAAGTCGCCGCTGCCACCGGTAAGATAGAAGGGCAGGCAGATGTGGAGATGCCGCAGAAAGCCCTGCATGAGGCGGGTCGCATAGTGCGAGAGAAGGGTGTCCGTTGGATAACCGTTCTCTGAGGCGCGTATAACGGCCGCAGCAAGGAGTGCTTCACGAATCGCATGTCCGGCTCCCTCACCGCAGAGTGGATCAAAGGTCATCGCTGCCGATCCGCATGCAAGCCAATGCGGGCCCGACAACTCGGATAGTATCTGTGGAAAGGCCGGAAAATGGTGCGCCGGCGAAGTAACCGCAGTCAGGTTCGATATCTGCCGGGCGATCAAACGGCTCTGTTCGATCAGCCTGTCAGGAAAATAGCCAACACTGACAAGGGCGGCGCGACGGTCCCCGGAGGGGAGCAGAAAGAGCCAGCCGTCCGGCAGAGATTCAATCCAGCAGCAGTGGTCCGCAGCGTGCGGGGCAAGCTCAACCATGGTCGTCGCCGCCAACCTGGAGCCAAACTGCCAGGACTTCGGTAAAGCATCGGTGTTTTGACTCGATGCAATCGTCCAGACTGCGTCGGTGTTTGCGGCAGGCGAGGAAGCGTGGTTGGGAGTCACCGCTCTTCGCCACAAATCACTGAGTAATTCCTGTTCAGAAACGACTGTGCCCCGATGTGGCAGCTCAAGTGGTTGCGCTTCCGTGCCCCAGGACACGATCCGGCTGCGAATCCGCGGTGCTTGTAGAAAGAAGGCTGAAGAATCGAAGGTCTCACGCAATAGTGACTGTGTCTGCTCGTTTAACAGAAGCCGGGCGGGTCGAGCGCGGCTGGATCTTTGCACGCGGGGCTCGTCACCCTGCTGCGAAAGCAGGTAAGCGGAGCAGCACGCTGCCAGACCATCCCCGAGTATGTTCACTTGTCCAGCCATGCATTATCTTAGCCTGTGCCAGGCGTGAGCGATCCTCCGTCCGGAATAACCAATGAACTTATTTTCTCCGAGCCCGGCAAACCCTGGACATCGGCCTAAGGCGTTCGTTACGGGTGGTCGGTGCCCCAGGTCGCCGGGGTTGATGAATTCACCGGGCTTGCCGGGGCTGTGTTGCCTGTAGAAATGTGCTCCATCATCGATGGCGGTTGGCGGCTTCACCGGTTTCATAAACCACGCGCCCGCCGACCACGGTTTCGAGGACCTTGATGTTCGCGATCTGCTCGGCGGGGACATCAAAGAAATTGCGGTCGAGCACAATGAAATCGGCGAGCTTACCCGTTTCGAGCGAGCCGACGTTGGCGTCCTGATGCAACTCATAGGAAGCGTTGATCGTCATCGCCCGCAAAGCCTGTTTGCGAGTGAGGCCGCTGTCCTCGCTCAGGCGCCCCGCGTATTGCTTGCCGGCCTTCGGAGAATTGGTGCGTGTGACGCCGACCTTCAGCGCGAACCATTCGTTGAGCGGATCCACCGGCCAGTCGCTGCCGTAGGCGATGCGCGCGCCGGCTGCGGCCAATACACCCGCCGGCTCCATGTACTTGAAACGTGCCGGGCCCAGATAGTCCCGCGCGCCCTCAACGGTATCGGGTGCAGGCTTTCCCCACTGCAATGACAGCACGGGAATCGCATCCAACGATGCGTAGCGCGAGAAGTCCGCCGGATCGACGATTTCGTCGTGCGCGATCGCTGCACGAATGTTGTCGCCCGAGAATCCAGCCTTGCGCAGCGCTTCGATGGCATTCAGCCCTTCGCGGACCGCGCGATCGCCGTCGGCATGCATGTGCGGCTCGAACCCGGCTTTAGCTGCCGCGATCACCAACGCGTCGAGCACCGGTGCGGGGAAATATACGTCCGGTCCGCGGTTCTTACCCGGTGCCCAGTGCGGGCTTGTCACAGTGCCTTGATTCACGAAATAGGGGGATAGCATCGCACCGGTTTGCGCCGGCGCGGTGATGACCCCATCCAAGAAGAGTTTGACGTTGTGCACCCTCAGGTGCGGTTCGGGGACGAGTGGCCCCTGATCATATTGCTTCGCCATCGATTGCAGGTATGCCACTGCCTTCTGCGGATCCTGCCCCTCGGGTGGTGTGACGAGCACAGCGAAATGTGTGCGCACCGTCAGTTTGCCATCCTTCTCCGCCCCGGCGAATGCGGCGAGCGACGCCGGCGAAGCGGCCGCGTCCAAAAACCCGGTAACGCCCTGAGCGCGCAGCGCATCCAGGGCCGCCTCCGCTGCCTTGATGTCCTCGGCAGGCGTCGATGGCGGAACGTGGTCCCCTACCAATTGGTACGCGGCATCCTCGAGGATGCCCGATGGCTTACCGGATGCATCGTGGGCGATCCTTCCGCCCTGCGGATTGGGTGTGCTCGCGGTGACGTGTGCAAGTTCCAGAGCCCGCGAATTGGCGAGGCCTGTGTGGCCGAAAGACGAGAGAACGAAGATGGGCCGCCGCGTATGCAGTGAATCCAACACCGCGCTATTGGTCACGGTTCCGGCCGGCAGCATCGCCTCCTGAAACCAGTTCACGACCTCGAGCCAACCATTCGGCTCTTGGTCTTTGGACTGGTCCAGGCACTGTTGGAGCTTCGCCTGCATTTGCGCGATGGTGAGCCGCTCGTAATTCAGGTTGCACTTCAACAGCGCGGCCCCGCCCGCGAGCGGGTGCATGTGACCGTCGATGAGTCCCGGCATCAGCATGCGCCCTTGTAGATCCGTGACTTTAGTGTCCTTTCCGATGAATGACTTCACACCCGTATCGCTGCCCACGTACACGATCTTCCCATCACGCACGGCCAAAGCCTGTTGCACACTGTCCTTGGCATCCACCGTATAGACATAGCCGCTGCGATATACGGCGTCGGCAGGCACACTCGGTTCGCCTGTCTTGGGATCCTTGACCACGATGCCATTGAGCGGATCGGGCGTATCTTTGGTTATGCCCGCCATTTGCAGTACCTTGCTGTTCGCCCAGGACGTGTGGCCGTCATAGGCAGTCAATAAGACAGAGCGATCGGGCTGAACTTCGTCCAAGTATTTTTTGTCCGTCAGGGTGTCCACAAAGCCAGGCAGGACCAAGTGACCTTTCGGATCGATGACCTGGGTGGAAACACCGCGATAGCCTTCCATCGGTTTGTCTAAGCCGGCGGCTATGATCTTGCCACCGCGAATCGCCGGCGCCTCCGCCCACGGCTGCTTGGCCTTGACGGTATAGAGCTCGCCGTGCAGCACGACTAAATCCGCTGGAGAGGCATGCTCCTGCGCAACTGCGCGGCCACCGGAAATACTGAGCTCCAGCAATAACAGAAACACCACGCAGATTCTCATTTTCATCGATCAGCTCCTCCACGATTTTAGGTTGTACGGATGAAATGCACTATGAGTGCTTACTTCAATTCGGCGGTCGTGAGTCTCCAACGCCCCCATGCGCGGGAAAACGCCCGCAAGCTGCTTACCGCTCCGTCGCCCTCTCAATCTTTTTCGCTGCCAGTTTCAACACTTTCCCCTGCGAATCCGTATCTACACAGTATCCCCGCTCGCTCTTGAATAAAATCTTCAAGCGCAGAGCGCCGTCGTGCAACCAGACCCGATCGGCCCAACTCGCTCAGAGATCGACTGCTTCTGAAGCGCACCGCTGGCTCGAGGTCGCGATGCATGGATGCAAAGCACCTCTTCCACGGCCACCTCGGCAGTCCCTCCATCGACCAGGCCCTCGAAAAACTCCGCTCTCTCGGGATAGCCACTTTTCGCTACGTCCCCGGCCGCGGCTCCTTCACCACGCTCTGGTCCGCCACCGAATACGAAGACCCTGAACCGGCGGAAGAAGACAACACCGGACTCGAAGAATTCCCCTGGGAGGAAACCTGGTGCGCATAGTGCGCACATTTAAGCATTTCGCGAACCCCATGCTTGAGCTCAGCTTTGGCATCTCTGAAAAAACACCTCTGCCGCCAAAGCAACCCCCGAAGGTCACTGGTTTGCTACACAGTCAATGGTTCTGGACGGGTGCCCCATGTTCGCCTTGGCGTACATGGGCCGAAAACGGAGTGTTCCAATGCTTTCACCTCATGTGCAAACACTCTGGGCTTACTGACTGTGGTCGAGGGCTCAGTCGTAGCCTTCGAAACTGATTTGCTTTCTTTCCCAACCCAGGCTTTTCAACGAATCACGGTTAGCCGACACCATCTCGTACCAGCTTTGCTTCCGCGGCCTGAAAACCCGCCGCCAACCGAGGCCGATGCTCAAATCAATTCATTGAGTAATGCGCGTCGATATAGGCGACCACATCGTGAGCAATTGCTTCTACTCGATATCGACGGGTGTAGGTATGGATGCTGGCGATCACCGTTTCGAAGCTTTCGGCTATCTAGCCAATTTGAATGCTATCTTCGTCCCGCGATAGCTAGCCCGATGCGGCGAGTTTGCATCGACAGCCACGATCTTGAATTGCCGCGACTGCAGCATTCCTGAGAATTGGCCGTCACGCTGTCCTATCGAGAGTTCTCTTCTCTTGTCATTCCAATGGAAATGGATCGTGCTTCTCTGCCCCTTCTCATAGTTGTAGTTCGTGCCTTCATCTTCATACAGAGAGAAGTCTCCATCTGCGCCGGGGTAGACCCGGATCTCCAGGTCACTGGGCGGCTTCTCACCAGCGTATTGCTCGACAGGACCGATGGGAACGATGCTCCCCGCCCTGACCAGTACCGGGATCTGGTCAAGCGGAGCTTCTATGCCGGTCGTGGTTCCCGGCGGTACCCGGGATCCGGTCCAGAAGTTGTACCATCCTCCTGCAGTAGCGGGCGCGTAGACAGGCCAGCGTGTTGCTCCCGGCTCCAGCACTGGAGAAACAAGGAAGGCCGGACCGAACATGTACTCATACTTCTGGGCCAGCGCCTGATCGTCATGCGTGAAGTCCATGACCAGGGGACGCATCAGCGTCGATCCCTGAAAGGTGACGGCAGCAGCCTGAGAATAGATGTACGGTAACAACTGCTGACGAAGGTCCAGGTAACGGCGTACCTCACTCTCCACCTGGTCACCGTATCGCCAGGGCTCGGTGTCCGTCTGGAATCCATGGACCCTTTGCAATGGGGAAAAGGTCGCAAACTGAAACCACCTCAGGAAGCGCTCGCGATAGGCGGGATCGGTATATTGACCTGGACCTGGACGAAAGAACCCACCCGCGTCCGTCGTCCAATATGGGAGTCCACTCGCGGTGTAACCAAGTCCGGCTGTGATTTGCCTTTTAAGTGACTCCCAACTGCTACCGATGTCACCCGACCAGGTGGCGGAAGCGTAGCGCTGTTGGCCTAAGAAAGCGCAGCGGGTCAAGAGTAGAACCCGCTTGCTGGGCGCATCTTTTCGTTGGCCCTCGTACACCGTTCTGTTCACCACCAGCGGATAAATGTCACGCACCTTGTCGCCAGGGCCGGCGAAGGTGCTTCTTCCGGCAAGGTCATCGTTTTCTGGTTCGGTCGCGTCCAGCCACCAGGCATCGATACCGAGCGACAACATACGCTCGCTGAATTCCTTCCAGTAAAGCGATGCCGCGGCGGGATTGAAGAAGTCGACCCATTGTGTTCCGGGTATGTAATACCCTTTTGCTGCGAATTGCCTGCCAACTTCGCCGCTTGGATCGATCTTGGACCAGACGGAAACCATGAACTTTACGTTCATATCGTGAAGGCGGTCGATCATACCCTTGGGGTCGGGATAATACCGTTCATCCCATTTCATGGCGTTCCAGCCGTACTTGCCCCAATACTGCCAATCCTGCACGATGACATCGAGGGGTAAGTCGCGCTTTCTGAATTCCGCCGCTGTATCCAGAATTTCCTGGCTGGAATGGAACCGCTCCCGGCAGTGAATATAGCCATACGCCCACAATGGCATTAAGGGCGCGGGCCCCGTCGCCTGCCGATAGCTCGCGATGACATCATCGGGAGTTGGCCCGGCGAACACAACGTAATCGATCGCATCCGCCACGGGAGATCGCAAGACTGTACGGTCTTCACTCGGCCTCCAGAAAAGAACCGGCTGGTCGTCCTGCTGTCCGATGATGCGCACGGTGTGGCGGCCCGCGGAGAGGTCGCCTAACCAACTGGTGGTGGGCGGGAGCCAGAAGTTGGAGAAGTCGATGACCACTTTGCCATCGATTTCCACGTGATACCGGCGCGCCATTTTTTGACCCACATCCAACATGAAGGCAAACCGTCCACTGCGCGGAACTTCCATAACGCCGGAAAATTCGCCCTCGCGCTGGACCTCCTTTCTCGTGCCTTCGCTTGTGGTTACATCCGCTGCCGTTTCTTTGCCGGTTGACGATCGCGTCAGCACCACACGTTCATCCGCGGGGTTCAGGTCAGTTAATCCGTAGTTATGCCAGAGAATTCCATAACCCTTGCTCGATAGCAGGAAGGGTATCGCGATCTGGCTATTCACTTGGGTCAGCCGTCGCGGAAGGTCTCGAATGTCAAGAAAGCCGTCCTGGAATTCGCCGCTCCCAAACAGGTCGTTCTTCGGGCGGGGAGATGAAATCTTCCTCGACCGCAAAGGTTGCCTCGCCCTGCACGGTTGCCTGGGTCAGCCGCCGGGTACCAGGAATTTCGGACAGGAACGTTTTTCCCGAGTGATCGGTGAAATGGAGCGCTCCACTGTGGCGATCGAACACCGCTTGCATCTGTGATGTGGCAACGACAACACTCGCAGCATCCTCCGACACCTTGAATGCCGGTACAGATGATTGCTTGAGCAGAACGATACTTGGGCTCTCGGTCGCCGTTTCCCTGGCACAGCGAACACGCATCGCACTGGGACTGATGGGCCGTATGGCAAGCACGCAGGCGTCTGTCTTTATCTCCACACCCGATGGGGTATGACGGACGAGGTCGATCGGTCCGCCCTGTGCGTGCACAGCGGAGCAGGAGCAGAGCGTGCAGAGAAAAATACCAGCCACCGTGACTGTATCTGGCAACACGAGCCATTGGCGTCGAAGAATCAAGCTGTCCTCTTTCATGCATACGAAGCGAACATTTATGGCAAAAGCACAGGGCTAAAGAAGGTGCGGGACAACTCGATGTTCACACTCAGTCCCGAAGGGACGGCTGAACTTGGCCCAGGACGCTAGTCCTGGGTTGGTTTTGCACGGACGACTAGTCCCGAAGGGACGGCTGAAAATCGGCCTCAACGAACTCCGGGCAGGAACTGTTCTTCAAGTGGGGCTTCCATTGATCATCTGGGGGTCCACGCCCTCCCACCACTTACCCTTGCCGTCAGCGATTGCCCATCACCCTTACCACGGAATCATCGGGTCCATTCCACCCCGGCGCTCCTTCATGTGTCAGGTGATGCGTTGCATCATCCCAGGTAAGTCTGGTGCTCGAGCCCGCGCCTTTTTCGTAACTGTAGGTGTTCCCGTCGTCCTGGAACAGCGTGAAGCTGCCATTGGCTCCGGGATATACGCGCACGCTGGCGATCGTCTGCGGCAGCGAAGCGCTCAGCACTTCCGATCCAAGCGGCACGATACTTCCCGCGCGTACAAAGAGCGGCAACGTATCGATCGGCGCGTCGGCCGTGATCGTTTGTCCCCCGTGCAGGCGCTCGTTGGTCCAGTAGTTGTACCAATCCCCACCCGCCGGCAGATACACCGTCCGATGGGTCGCCCCCTGCTCCGTCACCGGCGCCACCAGGAAGGCGGGGCCGTACATATATTCATCCGGGATGTCCGCGGCTTTCGGGTCGTCCGGGAAATCCATGAACAGCGCTCTCATATAGGGAGCCCCTGTCTGGTAACTGCGATAGGCCGCTGAGTAGGTGTAGGGCAGAAGCTGGTAGCGCAGCCTGAGATACTTCGAGAGGATCGGCTCAGCCTGCTTGCCGTAAGCCCATACCTCGTTGTGATTTCTCTCGCCGTGCGCCCGCATCACTGGCTGAAAGGCGCCCCACTCAAACCAGCGCACGAACAACTCGGGATAATCTTCATAGTTGCCGATCGTGCCGCGCACATCCGATCCGTCGATCAGTGGCTTGTGCGCGGCATGGTAGTCGGGCCCAAAGGCCGGCGAAAAAAATCCCGCAATGTCGGTGTCCCAATACGGCAGTCCGGTCGCGGTGAAATTCAGTCCCGCGGGGATCGAGCGTCTGAGCATGTCCCAGGTCGAAATGATGTCGCTCGACCAGAAGACGGTGCCATTCCGCTGCGCCCCGAGGTACGCCGCGCGCGCCAGGATCATGACCCTGCGACTGTCGCCAAAATCGCGGCGGAAGCCGTCGTAGACCGCAGCTGTGTGAAACAGCGGATACACGTTGTAGAACCGCGTGCCCGAACCGACAAAGAAGAGGTCATTCGCCGGGTCGACGTCCGGCTCGGTTTCATCCAGCCAGATGTAATCGAAGCCGTACGGCTTGACATACCGGTCGCGGATTTTTTCCCAGAACCAATTGGCCGCCTCAGGGTTTGTGGTGTCGAGGTTCGGCCCGATGACCGGTTGGTAGCCTCCCGAATCCGGCTGTTCCGTCCGGCCTGTGAATCAGCCAGCCTTTGCTGCAGTAGCATGTCATAGAACTGCGTCCCCGCTGCAAAATGCGGCCACACGCTCAATAGCGTGCCGATGCCCATCGCATGCAGTTCGCGATTCATACGCCGCCGGATCCGGCCAGCGTTTCGGGTCGAGGTCCATCTCGCCCTGCCTGGTCATGTTCAGGAAATCGACCACCATGACATCGAGCGGGAGGTTCTTCCGCCGATACTCCTTGGCCACATCCAGACACTTGTTCCTGCGTCGGGTAAATCGCTTTGCTCTGGATGTATCCGTAGATTGCCCTGGGAAGTAAGTGAGTTACACCTGTGAGCAAACGGTAGCCCTGGTAGATCTCGTCGCTGGTGTCTCCTGCAATGACGAAATACGAAACACGATTTCCCACCTCGGACGACCATACGTTTCGCCCATTGAAGCCCAGGTCCACGGTCGTTTTCGAAGGGTTGTCCCAGACCAGCCCATATCCGCGACTCGAAACCATGAACGGTACACAGACGTCCTGGCCGCCGATCGCCTGGTAGTCATGCCAGCAACGGACTTGGTGGTCACGCAGATCCATCCAGCCCTTCTGCTGTTGACCGAGTCCGTAGTAGTGCTCCCCGGCCGGGGAGTCGAATGTGGACGCAACCCGGTAGCCTTTTGTGGGCGCGTCCGCCGCCGCTACTTCCGGGCTCTCCGGCAACATCATCCAGGTGCGCATGTGCAGCAGCATTTTGCCGGCTGCCGTAGTGACCAGCAAGGCGTCATGGTGTGGCCCAAGCCCGCCGTCATTCGGCCCATTCCCACCGCCACCTCCAAAATATTGGTGGCGCAGTTCCAGATTCAGCGGGTCGAGCGGCATCGGCTGCGGCAGTTTGTCCTTGGGAAGATCTCCCGGCGCCAAGCGCACGACCATCCTGGCAGACCGGTATACATCGTAGCCGTCGGCGTCCGTCTCATGCGTCCATCCCTCGGTTGAGGGCTTGGCCAGAAATCCGTATCCCGGAGCCGCCGTCGCCGATGCTCTGTCGATGCTCATCGATATCCGTAGAATGTTTGGTGCGAAGGGCTCGAGCGCAATCACTCGGCCCTCCCGCTCCAGCACCAGCGGACCGGCCTGAGCCTTCGCCACGCCGCCCAGGGTGCTCGCCAGAAGGGCTGCGCCCACTCCGTATACAGGAAGCTTCCTCATAAACCCAGACCCCATGCAAACCCTCCGGCCAACACCAATCTGTCCCGGCGTCACCGGTGCGTTGCTTGTACTTATTCGCTCATCCTTCATTTACCGGCCTTATTCGGGCACGAAAAAAGCCGCGCAATAACAGCATTGCGCGGCTTTGTGACAGCGCTTATTCACAGTCGACGGCATCGGCGAAATTCAGGGGCGGCCCTCTTGTAATCGCTTCGCTGCTTGAGACTCCATTTGTACATGTCCCTCATCTCTCTCTTCTCGCGGCAAACCGGAGCCGGATCAGAAGGTGAACGTCGCAGAGAATTCCAGTTGACGCGGCGACGCTCCAATTGCCATCCCGGTGATGAGCCCGGCGCCGGTGCAATCGATGCAACTGCTTCCTGGGTTGGCCGGGTTGATGTGATTGAAGACATTGAAGGCGTCTAAACGGAACTGGGCTGTGATGTCTTCATGGATGGGAATACTTTTCGATGCTGCCAGATCGGTATTGAAGAACGACGGGCCGGTATAGCTGTTGCGTTGAGCATCGCCGAATGTATCGAGGTTGGGCCGGGAGAACGGTCCAGTAGTCGAGCCATTCGGGCCAAAAGCAGGGTAGGGCGTAAAGTACGTCCGCGAGTGGGATGTGGTGTTGAAAGAAGTGAGATTCGTTGGCATCGTGCCGACCGTCTTGTTAGGCTGGCACGGTCCGCTCGGTATGTCGGATCCGCACTCGCCATAGCTTGGACTGAAGGGCAGACCGCTGGACCAGTTTAAAGACGGGCTTAAATTGTAGCCACCGACGAGGTAATCCACCCACTTCGGAGCGTTGCTGAGGAATTGCTTGTTACGTCCAAATGGCAGGCTGTAGTTCCCGTAGAGCTGGAACTCCTGCTCCCGCAAGTCATCGAACCTTCCGTAATTGACGGACCTATCGATCTCGGCATAACTGCCACTGTCCGAGTAGTTGAAGGCCCTTTGCCACGAATACCTTGCCGTAAACTGCAAACCTTGGGAGAAGTGTTTATCCAGGGTAGCCTGCAGGGCGTTGTAATGCGTGTCGAATCCGTCGTGGTAGTAGGTAAGGCCCTGGGTCCAGCCGAACTGGTTGTAGTAGCGCTTGAGGTAATTCGTGTTGCTGGTCTCGGTTTGCCCAGCTACAGGGAGGGTGGAAGGGGCTTTTGGATTCCAGCAAAGGCCTTCACCGTTCACGCTTTGGCTCCCTGGTATGCAGGCAGCGGCGCCATTCAGAGTGACCGTCTGCCCATCGCCGGCAAACGTATGGCTGCCTTTGTTGCCGACGTAGGCCAGGGTCGCGCTGACGGAACTGGTTAGTTGCCGCTGCATGCTCAAATTCCAAGCATCCACGGTGGGGAGAGGCTGCGGATCCTCGCGGACTTTGGCGCTCACGCCATTCGGGATCGGAATCAGGCCATTGGCCGGAATCGAGGGAAAGACAAACGGGGTAGGACCAACAGCGAGATTGAAAGCGGAAGTATTGGCGCCGGCGTTGGTAAGGTTTTGATTGGCAAGCACCGGGAGGTTCTGGGTGACCACATGACCGAAAAGAGTTCCGAAGACTCCGATGTCAAAGCTTCGCCCGTAGCCGGCGCGAATGACAGTTTTCGGATCCACCTGGTAGGCAACGCCGACGCGCGGAGCAAGATTTTTGAAGTCCTTGCTGACACCCATGGCTGTGTTGTATGGCCCATAGCCCGCCACGCGGAATGAGCCGGTTTTCAGGTCGGCGAAGCCGCCCTGTCCCACGACCATTGACCGCTTCGGGGAAGTAGAATTCCCAACGAAGGCCCACGGTGAAGGTCAGATTGGGAGTAACACGCCAGTTGTCCTGCGCATAACTGAAGATAATCTTCTGCGATTCTTTTGCGTTGGTGGAGGTGCTCACATAGCGGCTGAGATTGGTGACATCGCCCAGAAGGAAGGATGCCAGACCCAGGCCTCCAGGCGTGCTGAATGTCGTATTCTCCGTGTCGGTGGCGCTGAAGGTCACTTCTCCCGCGCGATTGCTATCGCTAGGAACGCGGAGATTTCGCGCGTAGCGCAGATCCGCTCCGAATCTGACGGTGTGATTGCCCATGATTTTGGTCCAGTTATTCACCACCTGATACTGGTCCTCGGTCTCCAGCAGATGGCAGTTGCAGGCGTTTACCTGCAAACTCGAACCGAAACTGGACAGTCCGTCGCCACTGGTTCCGCTTGTGTTGTTCAGGAAGAATCCAGGAGCGCCGGCGGTGAAGGCGGTACCTGTATTCAGTCCTGGGATGCCTGCCATGGTGGCCAGGTCCTCCGTGCCGTCGTACTTCTCCGTGGAAACGTGATAGCGCAGGTATCCCAGACGGAAGTCGGTGAGAAACTTGGGATTCAACGCGATATCCATGCCCGTGACTGCGCTCTGGTTACGGCCAGTCGCGGAACCTCCAAAGTTGTTCGAGATCGACGAAAATCCCGCGCCGCCGGCTGCTCCAAAAATGGTACTGGCCGAGTTCGCGTTGTTGAAATAGCTGTAGCGGCCAAAGGCATGGATTGCCTCGCGAACCTCGTAGTCGACGCGCGCATCGAACTGGTTCTGGTTGGTGGCCCCGGTGCCCCCCGAATTGTAGTTATTGGCGGTGCCCGCTTGCGTACCCGGCGAATTGGGCAGCGGAATCAGTTTGAGGAGGTAAAGCGCCTGGGTAGAAAGGTACTGGCTGGGAATGAAGTTGTTCACAAAAGGCGCTGGTCCTGTGCCTGGGTTAATGACGCGGGGATTGTAGATTTGGCCTTGGAGCGCCCCGCGGCCCGTCAGGAATTCGCTCAGATCGCATCCATTTCCGGAAAGACAGGAGTTGTGAGCAAGGGCCGTCGGAACGGTTTCTTGAGCAGAAGCTCCATTGCGTTGCCGGACACCCTGGTAGTCGCCGAAGAAGAACAATTTGTTCTTGAGAACGGGGCCGCCCACCGACCCTCCAAATTGGCTGTAGAGCGCCGGCGGAGTCAGGCGACTGGACAGCGAAGAGTAGGGCGCGAACTGGTTAAAAGGATTGCGCGCCAGCTGGGCGCCGCTTCGCCGGTAGTCGAATGCGCTCCCATGGAAGTTGTTCGTTCCCGACTTGGTCTGTGCGTTTACAACGGCGGCGACCGACTGCCCGAATTCCGCGTCGTAGCTTTGCGTCAGGATCTTAGCTTCACCCACGGCATCCAGCGGCGGGTTGATAACGATTTGCCCAAGGATGGGGTCCTGGTTCGACGCGCCGTCGAGCAGATAGCCGACTCCGGAGAAGTTTTGCCCCGCGATATTGACGGTCGGGCTGCCTTGGGCGTCCTCAGCGTTGTTCTGCGTCCAGCCCATCGCCTGGGCTCCCGGAATCAACAATTGCAGGCTGGCAAAGTTACGCCCCTGGATAGGCAGATCGGAAATGGACCTCTGATTAAAGACAGTCCCAACTTCCGCGCGATCAGTTTGCAGCTGGGGCGCCGCGGTCGTAACGGTGACGCTTTCAGTCGCGACGCCGACACTGAGTTGCAGGTCAACCTTAGGCGAAGTATCGGCTGAGACCTGAATTCCACGGTTCTCCACGGGGGCGAATCCGGCTGCGGACGCCTTAACGTCATAAACGTCCGGGATCAGATTTGGGACCGTGTATCCCCCAGACTCATTGGAGGTCACCTGAACCGATGTTCCCTTGCTCTGGTCAGTTACGGTGATGGTGGCGTTAGGTATGGAGGCACCCGTTTTATCGGTGATCGTACCGTAGACGGACCCATAGATTGCCTGGGCTTGGGCAGTAGAGCTCGCCATGCCGAGGCACAGCGCGACCGCGACCAACAGGGCGTACCTGAGAGCTTTCTGGATTCCTTGCGCCATCACACTCCTCCTAAAGAACTGCCTACCACATATCTGTACTTGACCGTCGCCACGATCTGAAAACCTGCAGTGGCCTGACGGATTGTAAAAGACTCCGCGAGCGGTAGTGTTGACAAGGTGCGGTACAGTAGGCTGCCCGGGAAGCGTTTTCTTTTCAACAACGTAATTGGGGGGTAAAATACCTGTTGCCTATGGGTAACAGCGGGGAAGACAAATGAAAAATGGCGAGAAGACTGGCCTTCTGACGCCGCCCGGCCCGTTCTCTGAAGAGGCCAGGCAATGCGTGAAGAAGGCGCTCGAAGAGATGGCGGCCAGCCTTCCCTTTCGCACCAGCCGCCAATGTCAGGATTTGCTCCGTTACATCGTTCTCCATAGTTTGGACGGGGAGGACGAATCGCTGCGCGAACGCGTGATCGGTGTGGAGGTCTTTGGCCGGCGCCCCGACTATGATCAGGCTGCGGACCCGGTGGTTCGGATCCGCGCCGCAGACGTGAGAAAGCGCATTGCCCTCTTTTATGAGGCGACCGAAGCAGCCACACGCGATGTCAAGATTGCCATTCCTTCCGGCTCTTATAAAGCATCTTTCGAATTCGTTGTCGCTCGCGAGGTCGAAGTTTCATTCCACGAGCCCTCCCCCGAAGTGGTCGCGCCGGCAGTCGTAGTCAATCGTTCGATTGAGCTACCCCCGGTGATCTCTCCTGCCAGCGAATCGAGCAAAGACACCCCCCTGCGGATCCGGCAGTCTCGATGGATGGTATTAGTCGTCGTCATCTTGTTGTTGATTCCTGCCGTGTACGGGTTGTTCCGATCAACTCGCGAAACGGCATTTGACCGGTTCTGGTCGCCGGTTCTCACAGCCCCCAATCGAAGCGTGATTTACGTCGGCAGCAACGCCGTTTATTATCTGTCCGGGGATTTCGTAGACCGGTATCGGCGCGAACACCGGCTTGACAAAGTGGAGAGTATGGGACGAGAGTTCCTTGTTCCCCTGGGCTCGAACGACGTCTTAAACGGCAATGATCTCGTCCCTGAGAAAGACACGTACGTCACTGTGGGAGACGCTGCCGCGACGGCCAGGATCGCATCCCTTCTTTCCATGCGTAAGAAATCTTATGACATGCGCTTTGGCGGGGATATCTCGGTGGGCGATCTTCGTGAGCGGCCGGCGATTCTCATCGGGGGGTTCAATAATTCATGGACCCTCGAAATGACTGACGATTTGCGTTTTGTATTCTCCTATCGGCATCAGATTGAGGATCGTTTCGATCGGAGCAGGAGTTGGAAGGCGAATGAGGACTTCAGCGATGATTACGCCATCATCTCCAGGATTCCCACTTCGAAGACCGGCGAAATCCTGATTACGGCGGCCGGCATCGGCCAAGCCGGCACGCATGCCGCCGGAGAATTCCTGACCAGCCCCAAGGATATTGATTCCCTGCTGGCTGCTGCGCCTAAGGGGTGGGAAAAGAGGAATCTGCAGATAGTCCTGCACACCTCTGTCATCAACGGATCGCCCAATCACCCGGATGTGATCGCCACACATTTCTGGTGAGCTGTTTCCGGCAGCATTGCTGACAGGCTCTCTGGCAGGGCGGGTAAACATGATCGAAGGTAAAAAATCTGTTTCAACGCGAGGTCGCGGAAGCCTTTTTCTGTAAGACTGACCGGTCTCAGCCGGTTACGGAGAGGCCTGAGTGAAGGGATGGCGCTCGACAATACCCCGGCCTTCGCGAATCACGATCCACTGATTGGCGTCCACGCCAGGAATGGTCTCCACATTGCCTACAGGGCCGTCAGGCCAGCGGATCGTCAGATCCGCTTTGGTGGCGTGGCCCATGCCGAAGTGCACGCGGAAGTCTCCTTGGGAGATATGGTATCCGCCACTGCGAACTTCATCGATCTGCTTCCGGCTGCCGACCGTCAGGGTTAATCGCGCACCCACGGCGTCCCGGCCGGAAGCGGTCACGGCGCGCACGAGCAGTGCGTTGCCCCGGGGCCCGAAGTTCTTCAGCAGGGAGGGAGGCTCGAAGAGATTGACGACAACAATCTCCTGAGAGCCGTCGTTGTCGAGGTCGCCGAGCGCGATACCGCGGGACGCGTGTTTTGCTGTAATGCCAGGGCCACCGGTCGAGGACATGTCGAAGAACTGGCCATCGCCACGATTCCAGAATAATTGCCGCGGCTGTTTGAATTCTTCTCCAAGATGGTACTTCTCTACAAAGGGATAAACGTGGCCGTCGACGATGAACAGGTCGGGCCAGCCGTCGTTGTCGAAGTCCGTGAAGCCGGCGCCCCATTTCACATACTGGGTGTGCACCGCGAGACCGGCAACGCTGGTGACGTCATCGAAGGTGTTATTCGCGAGATTTCGATAGAGCGTATCGGTGTCGTTGGAGAAATTGGTTTTGTAAATATCCAGGCGCCCGTCGCCGTCGTAGTCGGCGGCAGCGGCTCCCATGCCAGCCTGCTCGCGGCCGTCCTCGTTCACCGCGAGCCCGCTGCCAAGGCCCATCTCTTCAAAGGTCCCGTCATGTTTGTTGTGAAAGTAGAGGCTGGGGGTGGAGTCGCAAGCGATGTAGATATCGGGCCAGCCGTCGTTATCAAAATCGCCGGTTAGGACCGTGAATCCGTAATACTCATGCGGCGTCTCGAAGCCGGCCTGTTTGGTGACATCGAGGAAGTGTCCGTGTCCATCGTTGTGATACAGAGTCATCGTCTCGCCTTTGAGACCGCGGGGACCGCAGGGGACAGGCATGCCTTTCCAGTTGCAGCCGCTGCTGGTGCGTGGCGGTGGCGAATCCTGCGCTTTGAAATCCACATAATTGGCCACGGCAAGATCCAGATGGCCATCCCGGTCATAATCGACAAACGCGCATCCTGTGCTCCATCGCGATTCTGGCCGGTCAAGACCGCGCTCCTTGGTCTCATCACGGAAGGTACCGTTTCCGACATTGCGCAGGAAGACGTTATGTCCCCACTGAGTGAGGAAGAGATCGACGTGACCGTCGTTGTCCGCGTCGCCGGCGCAGACTCCCTGCCCCCAGCCGAGATGGCCGATGCCAGCTTTGGCGGTGACGTCCTCGAAGCGAAGCTTCCCCAGGTTGTGATAGAGATGCGGCGTGAAGGGAGAGCCGGAGTTGTGTAGCCGGTCACCCTGGACGAGGAAGATATCCGGAAGGCCGTCGTTGTCGTAGTCGAAGATCGCAACGCCGGTGCCGGTGTTTTCTACGATGTAGGTCTGATCCAGATCGCCGGAGATCACCGTTGCCGTGAGCCCGGCCTTCGCGCCAAGGTCGCGGAAGTCGGCGACAGGCGCTTTCATGCCGGGGGGAAGAGGGCGCATCGGCTGATCGGTGGCATTTCCGGAAGCCATCTGGGAAAGCAACTTCACTCCAATCAGCAGCGCCCCAGTCACCGCGACTGTGACAATAAACGGAAGAAGCCTGCGGAAAGGCCGCACTAATAGGCCTTCCCAGGAGCGATACCGGAGTGCTGATTGCGCGCCTCGGCGACGAGTTGCAGAGCGCGCTGAATTTCCGGATCGGCCGGCTTAAGGGCCTTGGCCGCCAGCAGTTCCCTTTCCCCGTCGCTAAGGTCGCCAGCCTGGCAATTGATGAGGCCCAGTTTCTTGAGAAGGTCGGCTTTCATGGCGCAGCCGCCACACTCGTCGATAGCCGCCTTCAACTGGCGGGTGGCTTCGGGCCAGTCATGAGCGGAGGCTGCGACGACACCATTGTTGGCCAGGGTCCCGGCGCTATCCAGAATGCGCCGTTGCTTCTGTATCTCGGCGTAGCGGGCCATGAACTTGTCCGACTCGGGGCGATCGGTCGGCCGCAAGGCATGCGCCAGGGCGAAGAGCGCCTGGCTGAAGTTGGGATCCAACGCGATGGCCTGCCGCCAGGCCGCGACGGCTTTCTCGGTCTGGGACTGCTGTTCAAGGCATTGGCCAAGCAAATACCAGGCCATCACGTTGCGGGGCTGCAGCTTGACTGTCTCTGCGAGCAGTCCGGCGGCCTGCGGGAATTTGCCCTCTTGCTTGTAAACGAGGGCGAGGAAGTAGCGTGGCTCGGGCATTTGGGGAACCAGTTGGCTGGCCGTTTCGAAGTCGGGCTGTGCTTCGGTGGTGCGGCCCAGGTCGTACAAAACCCGCCCGCGATAGAAATGGGCGACACCGGATTGCGGGGCAAGGCGGACTGCTTCGCCGGCTTCGACCAGGGCCTCGGGCAAATTGTAACTGTCGGCGAGCGCAAGCGCGAGGTCCAGATGGGCCGCAGCCAGATCGGGCCTTTGCACTACCACCTTGCGTAGAAGCGCAATTCCCTCGCTCATCTTGCCCATCTGCGCCTTGGCCTTCCCAACGGTGGAGAGAGTATTCGGATCTTGCGGGGCCAGCGCGACCGCCTTATCGAGCTCCTGCTCGGCGCCGGGAATTTTGCCCTGCTGGGCAAGGACCAGACCGAGGTTCAGATGGCCTTCCTTATATTGCGGATCGTCTTCGAGGGCCTGATGCAGAAGCTTTTCGGCGGTCGCGAGATCGCCCTTTCTGGCATAGATCATCGCGAGATTTCCGCGGGCGTCAACGAGCTGAGGCTCGAGATCGAGCGCGGACTGGAGCGACTGTTGGGCGGATTCCATGTCGCCGTCGGTCAATTCGAGCTGGCCTAATTCGGCCCGAATCTTGCCTAGCTTTGGGTCTATGTCGATTCCATGGCGAAGTGCGTCCTCGGCGCCCTTCCTATCCTGCATGGCTTCCAAAGCCAGCGCGAGGTTGTAAGCCGTCCAGGCGCTGTGCGCGTTCTCTTCGAGCATGTGACGATAAATCTCCGCTGCTTCCGCCGGCTTGCCCGCCTGCAACAGGTCATTCGCCTTGATGCCCTCGGAGGTGAGCTGGCTGTTGCGGAACTCAGTGTCAGTTGTTTTCCGGAACTGCTCGACGATCTGGTTAGCCTCCTGGTTTTGGCCGAGAGTGCGTAGCACCGCCGCTAGTTGGAACTGAGCCGACTTATCGCCTGGATTGAGCGCGACGGCTTTCCGGAACTGGGGCAGGGCTGCCTCGGGCTTTCCGAGCTTGGCCAAAACGAACCCGAGCTGATAGCGAGCTTCAAAATCTTCGGGCGCTTTGGCTACCCCAAGCTCAAGTTCAGGCTCTGCCTTGGCGTAATCGCCCAGCCCCCGATAGACCATTCCGAGCAGGACGTGGCCCGAGGGATCGGCTGGTTTTTGACGCACCAAATCGCGCGCCGGCGCAAGCGCGTCAGTATATGCAGTTACGTCTACGAGCGCTTTGACCTCGGCGGCAAGGGCGACCGTATCGGTTGGATCCTGACGGACGACCACGCGGTATTCGTCGGCGGCCTCGCGAAAGCGTTGTTCGTTGGCATAGATGTTGCCAAGCGTAAGGTGCGCAGCCGTGATGCCGGGATGTTTACTGAGCAAATCGGCGAACAGGTGGACCGCGTCCGCTACGCCTGCGCCATCGACCGGCGGCAGCCCATCGGCCTGCCTGGCCTTCGCAGCCTTATAAGTTGCGGTCGCCAAAGCGAGCTGCAGATCCGGATCGTCGGGCTGAATGCGGACGGCCTGGCGCCAGGAATCGAGGGCGGCATCGTACCGGCCTCCGCTCAGCAGAACCTGGGCAAGCCCATCGAGGGCGCAGACAAGTTGCGGGTTGACTGCGAGTGCCTTGCGAAACTCAGCTTCCGCACCGGCGGGGTCCGTCAGCGCCGAGCCGAGGGCGCAGCGTGCCTGCAGCAGCGTTGGATCATACTGCAAAGCGAGTTGGAATTCCCTGATCGCGGCCTCGGGCTGCTCCTGGCGTTGGCGAACCAGCCCAAGATCGAAATGCGCTTCAGCCGAGCGCGGATCCAGCTGCAAAGCGTGTTCGAAGGCTGCGACCGAACATTTGAGATCGTCTTTTTGGGCGAACCAGACGCCTATCGCGTCGTAGATTTTTGAGGGTGGCGTGCCGGCCGGGGCATGGGAAGCCGATGGCGGAGGCTTGCAGGTGGGCGGCAGTTGCGCCAGGCCTCTTGCGGCAGTCAACAGCAGAAGAGCGCCGCAACAAACAAGCGACCGGCCTGATGAAACTACCTTCAATCTACCAACCTCATTGCGCCACGGTCTTGCTAATGACCACCGCTGGCTCGGTGACGACCATCAGGCGATCGGCGGCGACGTTGCTTAGCAACTGACGCGTGCCCGAGGGCCAGCGGATCTCGATTTCACGAATGACGCGCGAGCTACCCAGACCGAAGTGAACACGCGGATCGCTGGATGCGGCATAGCCGGTGCTGGTCGTTACCTCATTGTAGAGTCTCCTTCCATCGTCAGTCGTGATGCGAATCTGCGCCCCGATCCCCATCCGGTTGCTTTTGGTTCCGACCAGTTTGAGCAGGATCCAGTGATTGTGCGTTTCGGTGACGTTGCGAAGCACGCTGACCGGGGCGCCGAGAGCGGTGACCACGAGATCCACACGCCCGTCGTTGTCGAGGTCTCCGTAGGCGAGCCCGCGGTGTGGAGCGAGGCGGGTGAAATCGGTCCCGGCGGTGGCGCTCACATCCGCAAACTGCCCGTTCCCGAGGTTGCGAAAGACGGAGTCAGGTTCGGCGTAGCGAAAATGCTGAGAGATTTGCTCGATGTTGTCCAGTACATTGCTGCGGGCTACCACCAGATCGTTCCAGCCGTCATTGTCGAAATCTACGATGCCGTTTGACCAACCGGACATGGGCCTGGTGAGATTCGCTAGCCGGCTCTGCTGGCCGGCATTCACGAAGGCTCCTTTACCGTTGTTGAGGTAGAGGGGAAAGGTCTCATTTTCGATCGCGGTGTGCCAGATATCCGGCAGCCCATCGTTGTTCACATCCCGGAAATCGACGCCCATGCCGGCGAGGACATTCCCTTCTTCGTTATAAGCTACGCCTGCCTGCACGCCGACCTCTTCAAATCGCTTTCCATCGATGTTATGGAACAGGAGGTTCGGGCTGTTGTCGTTGGCGACGAAGACATCGGGCCAGCCGTCGTCGTCATAGTCGGCGAAAGCGACTCCCATGCCCCTGCCCTCTACCTTTGAGATTCCGGTTTCCGCCGAGACATCGGTGAACGTCCCGTCGCCGTTGTTGCGGTACAAGGTGTTCGTCAGTGGAGCGAAGCTGCCTGGGTGACAATAACCGCGACCGTTGAGACCCATGCAACTAGGCTCGTAACGGGGATCCCAATCGCAATAGTTCACGACGAACAGGTCCAACAGTCCGTCGCGGTTGTAGTCGAACCAGCCGGCCGCGATGGACCACATCTTGCGGCCGTGATGCATGGCGCCGCTCAGACCGGCCTTCGCGGTGACATCGGTAAAGGTACCGTCGGCATTATTGTGAAACAGCTGATTTCCGTTCACGTTCGCCACAAACAGGCTCGGCCGGCCGCTGTTGTCGTAATCGCCCGCGGCTACGCCCATTCCGTAGCCTGCGCCGGCGACCCTGGCGTGCTCGGTGACGTCGGTGAAGGTTCCGTTACCGTTGTTGTGATAGAGGCGGTTGTAATATTTCGGGCCGGTCTTTACCAGGGATGGCATCTCGGCGCCGTTGACCAGGTAGATATCGAGCAGGCCATCGCCGTCGTAGTCGAACAGCGCGACGCCGGCAGGCATGGCTTCTGGCTGGTGTTTTTCCGGGGTAGGAGAATTTTCCACGACAAAGTGTACGCCCGCCCGTTCAGCAATATCCTCGAACCTGATCAGGGGCGCTGTTATGTTCTGGGCGAGCAGAAACACACAAGGCACTGCGGCGAAAAGCAGGATGGTCAGTGCCGAACGCATTCTTCACTCGTGAGTCTTTAGTTTGCATCGATCGAAGTGTCTAAGGCAAATGGCATCACTGCCGCAGAACACGGCAGTGATGCCATTGATTGAACCCGGGTTAGTAATTGAACTTCAGAGCCAGTTGCAACTGTCGCGGTGAATTTTGCTGGCCCGTGCCGTTGCCCGAGGCGCTGCTGGTTGTGACCGATCCAAAGTTAGCCCCGCCGAGCGCCGAATTCGGAATGGCGAACATAGGTCTGTTGGTGAGGTTGAATGCTTCGGCACGGAATTCAAAGAATCTCGATTCGCCAAGTCCTACATGGAACCTTCGGAACAAGGACAAGTCGATGTTCTTAGTTCCATCCGAAGTCAGCGGGTTCACCTTCTCATTGCCGTACGTGTACGGTTGTTGCAACGCGAAAGCGTTGACATTAAACCATTGCGCCGGAGTGTGGAGACCTGGCCCAGCGTTCGGGTTGCCGACCACGTTCACGCGTTGCTGGCTGATGGAGCCAACGTTTTCCGGGTCGCCGCTGGCGGTTACGGTGAAGGGCCATCCCGAAGCGATTTGGCCAATGCCATTAAGCGCCCATCCGCCCGCCAGATTGGAGACCCACTTGTTGGAAGATTTGTCGAATGGCGATTGCAGGGTGAATGCCGCCGAAAACGCTTGCTTCTGGTTCAGGTCCGATGTGCCGTAGTCGACCTTCCGGTTATAAGGATTGGTGGAGTTGCAGTTTCCACCTAGCCCGCAGCCGTCGTCGTTTGTATGCGACAAGGTGTACGCAACCAGGAAGGTAACGCCATGGCTGGTGCGCTTGTTGAGAGTGACCTGGAGGGCATTGTAGCGGCTGTTTCCGACGCTCTGGTCGAACCATTGCTGCTGCATGTAGGGATACGGCCGCCGTGGCTGGACATCGCCAGGTCCCGGAGCCGGGGTATTCATGATCGGACCCCAATCCAGGTGCCTGCCGACGGAACCGACGTAGTTGACATCGAGAACGGCATTCGCTGGTAACTCCCGCTCCATGCCAACATTCCACTGGTCCATGTATGGAGTCCTGAAGTTCGGATCCACCATCCACTGACTTACCTGGCTGAAGTCATTGATGGGATAAATCAGCGCTCCGCCGTTGCCAAGTGCCAGAGGATCGGCGGCCGACGCAGTTGGAGCATTGACATTGAGCCCGGCGTTGTCGAGGGTGTTCACTGCCGGCCAGTTGCCGCCAAAATTCTGCGAGAGCTGGACCACTGTGGCCCAGGCGTCGTAGAAACGGCTATAGCTTGAACGGACGACCGTCTTGTCCCCGATGCGGTAGGCCACGCCGAGCCGGCCAGCCCAGTCGGCAAACGAGTTCTTGATCACGCGATGATCAGAGGCCGGGTTGACGAAGGCATGCGCGGGAAGTCCGCCCGGAGCAGGCGTGCTCGATGCAGTGTAGATGCCGGTCGGTATGCAAGGCGCCCCCTGCGTTGCTGAGCAGTTAGGAGGGAGCGCATTGAGCTCGTACTGGCCGGTGATGGGGTTGGCATTGCCGGTATAGAAGTTGGCGCCGTTGCCGGTCCCGTAGATCGGTTGCCAAATGAAGTCGTTGCGGAAGCCGACATTGACGGTAAGACGGCTCGTCGCTTTGATCTGATCCTGAACGAATACTCCATCGGTCCACCCGCCGCCGGCCACCTCGAGGATGTTTCGATAGCTGGCTTCACGGGGAACCCCAAGCAACAGGGATGCCCAGGCGTTTCCTCCCTTGCCCTGGTCCGCCCCGAGGCCCGCGGTCTGCGAGGTCCCAAAAGACGCTCCGGAGTATGCGATCGGCGAACGGAAGTTGTTGGTCTGAAAGTCGCCGCCGGCTTTAATCGTGTGTCTGCCGAAGATCTTGGTGAATGCGCCGCCGAACTGCCAGTTATCCGCCAACCCGGTTTCCTGCAGCTGCGAGCCGGACAGCGAAAGATAGTTGTCCGCCGACCACTGCGGTGCGTAGAGCTTGTTGTTGAGAGTCATCCAGGACTTCGACATCCCGAGTGTCTGCAACTGCCCAAGAAACGCCGGAGTTTCACTGGGGTAGCCCGGTGCCGGTAATGGTGTCTCCGAAGTTTCTGCCGAAGTACACGTCCGAGAAGGCCGTCGGATTAAAGGTATGAGTCCAGTGCCCAATGTAGTTGTGGCCGAGAACATGAATCGTGTTCAACCCGATGACGTTGGTCGTGTTTGCCACCTCCTGGTCGAACTGGCTATAGCGAAACATGAGCTGGTTATTGTTGCCGAAATTCTGATCGCCGCGAATTGTTCCCGAATCCTGGTTGGTCTGGGCCGGCCCGGCCGAAAAGATGTTTGCCCCGTTCACCAATGCGCCGGCATGAGGGATGAGTGACTGGTAAAGCGCGGAGATCGGACTGATCCGGCCGCTGGGGATAATACCGCCAGGAAACACGGAGCGGGAGTACGTACCGGTTGCCGGATCGAGAGTGGTCGTCGCCGGATCGTAGATGGGTACGCCCAGGGCGCTGAAATCGCCGTTGCGCATCGCATCCGTCGGTGCGAGGGCTCCGGTTGTTACCGCGGATCGTATCCGGAAGCCTTCCCAAGCCGCGTAAAAGAAGGTGCGATTTTTGCCGTTGTACACCTTCGGAATCCAAACGGGGCCGCCGGCGGAAGCGCCATACTGATTCTGCTTCAGCGGCGGCAAGGTTGACTCGAAGTAACCGCGCGCATCCATATCCTTGTTGCGCAAGAACTCCCAGAGGGCGCCGTGGTACTGGTTGGTGCCGGACTTGGTGACCACGCTCACGATGCCACCGGCAGCTCCACCGTACTCGGCGAGATCGTTGTGACCCTGGGTTTTAAATTCCTGAATGGCGTCCACGATCGGCGAATAGTTGTACATCCCGAGCATCGTGTTCAGGTCGTTTTCCCCATCCAGCACAAAATAATTGCTGCGGTTGCGAGCGCCGTTCACTGCCGGGAAAGTGAAACTTCCGAGCGAGTGACCAGCCCACCCGCCTCCTCCACCTGCGCTCTGGTCGCGATTGATGTTAGCGACGCCCGCCGTGATGGTCAGCAACTGGGTGAAGTTGCGGCCGTTCAGAGGCAGATCGTTGACTTCCTTGGTGTTAACAACGGTACCGAGTTCCGAGGTTGCGGTCTCCAGCGCCGCCCCTTCCGCTGCGTTCACCGTGACGTTCTGCTGCGCGGTACCGACATTCAGTTGAAAATCGAAGGTCGCAGTCTGGCTCACTTCCAGGGTTATGGCTGTGTTGTGTCACCGCAGCAAAGCCTGATGCCGACGCCTGCATGGAATAAACGCCGGGGACGACGCTCGGGAAGGCATAAGCTCCGTCACTGTTCGTGGTGGTTGTCCTCACGACGGAGGTAGCGACATTCGTAAGCTCGACCTGCGCATTTGGGATCGCGGCGCCGCTCGGATCCTTGACGACTCCGTTGATGGCTGCGTTTGCCTGCTGCGCCGGCGCGGGCTGGGACGCAAACCCAGCAAGACCCAAAAGGATTAAAGACGCTGTGACATACCAGTGCGGATTCCAGCACTTTCTAAATGAGCCTCGCATACTGTCTCCAAAGAAATCGCTCGATCAGCATCAGCGGCGGTGGCGAACCGAAAGCCTCTGAGTTGTGCGGCGACCAGATGAATTGAGAACCCGGGGCCCTAAATATTTTCTTAGTGGTTCACCGGCTACTTTAACGATAACGGACGGATGCTACGCGAAGATTTATAGAGGTGTCAACAGTTTTGCTATGAACCTGGGACCCTGGCGCAAAACGGCATTCTCTGCACAGAAGCCCGATGAGGAGATGCTCGATTGATCCCGTGGCCGTAGGTCTCGCCAGACCACAATCAGGAGTTTCTTCGTGCCCCGGAATAGCGTTCCCCGTTTCTCCTTGACAGCGCTTTGGCTGGCTAATAAAAAGTAGGTTACCGTTAACTGTACCGAAGATATCGAGTATTCACGCCAGCGTGTTTCTGCTTCCGATGAAATTAAGGTGAGTTCCCCCATGTCTAGACTGGCGTTTGCGGCTGTCAACCTCAGAATGACAGTGAGCACTCTCGCGCTGGCAGCCCTTGCCTGTTCCTGCTCAGCATTGTTCGCCCAGGAGGCCATCGCGCCGACTGCCCCAACAGCCTCGCAACCCCCCGAAGTCATTGACCGCATCTGGCAGAAGGCCAGTTCCAAATACGACCACGAGCGTGGACAGATTCTCAACCTCGTCGATCAAACCATCGATGGTGGCCCCTACCGTGCTGACTGGGATTCGTTGCAAAGCTACGAGGCTCCGGCGTGGTACCGTGACGCGAAGTTCGGCATCTTCATCCACTGGGGCGTCTATTCCGTCCCGGCGTTCGGCAGCGAATGGTATCCACGTAATATGTACCGCGAGGGAACGCCGGAGTATACCCACCACATCGCCACGTACGGTCCGCAGGATAAGTTCGGTTACAAGGACTTTGTCCCCATGTTCAAAGCGGAGCATTTCGATCCCACCGCCTGGGCTCACTTATTCGCCGAGTCTGGGGCGAAGTATGTGGTCCCGGTTGCCGAGCACCACGACGGCTTTGCCATGTACGACAGCGGCCTGAGTGACTGGACCGCGGTCAAGATGGGACCGCATCGGGATCTTATTGGAGATCTGGCCAAGGCGGTTCGCGCCGAAGGTCTGCATTTTGGAGTGTCGTCGCACCGGGTCGAACACAATTTCTTTCTCGGGGTGGGACGTGCGATTTCGTCTGACGTGAACGATCCCAAATACGCGGCGTTCTATGGTCCGGCGCACAACTGGCTGGAGAACCCGCACCCGACGCCGCTGTCGAATGATTTTACGTTCGCTTCCACGGCCTGGACCGATGACTGGCTGGCCCGTTCGTCGGAGCTCGTCGAGAAATACCACCCTGACATCATGTATTTCGACTGGTGGATCGGCCAGGCTTCCGTCCGCCCGGCTCTCACGCGTTTCGCGGCCTTTTATTACGACGCGTCGCTGAAGTACGGCGATCACGTCGGCGTGATCAATTACAAAGACTATGCCATGCAGGATCGCTCTGCCGTGCTCGATCTGGAGCGAGGTCAGCTGGGGGATATCCGTCCCATTGCCTGGCAGACCGATACCTCGATCAGCAACAAGTCCTGGGGGTTTATTGAGCACGATACCTTCAAGTCACCAGAGTTCGTCATTGATCAACTGGCGGATATTGTCAGCAAGAATGGCAATCTGCTCATGAATATCGGCCCTCGCTCTGATGGCACCATTCCGATGGAGGTGCAACAGGTGCTTCTTGAGGTAGGCGCCTGGCTGAAGATCAATGGCGAGTCGATCTACGGCACGCGGCCCTGGAAAACTTATGGCGAAGGCCCCACGAAGGTCGCATCCGGATCCTTCCACGACACCGATACGACAGCGTACACAGCGCAAGACTTCCGGTTTACCGCAAAAGGGAACACCGTGTATGCCATCGAACTGGGCAAGCCATCGGGCAGGGAGACTGTGATTCATTCGTTCTCGAGCGCCGCGGAGCGGGCGCCGAAGGTCGGTTCCGTTAGCTTGCTTGGCGTTGACGGCACGCTCACGTTCCAGCAACAGCCCGATGGCCTGCACATTGAATTGCCGGCGGAAATCCGGGGCAAGTACGCCTACGCCTTCCGCATCCTTCCCGTTTCCGCGGCTCAATAATCGGGGCTGCGGTGGAGACGAGTGGTCATGTCGAGTGCGTGCCTCGGTATTCGCTGATTCCTATCCCTCGACGATTGCGAGCGACCTCTTCGACGACCTTAGGCGGTGCCTTTTTCCTATTACCCATTTTCGAAACTCGCTTTCTGGATTTCGCCTTCAACTGAGGCGGAATTTCATGCCCCATAGGTTGAGACCTTCTGAGCGTGGAGGAACGAACCACCAATGAGGGATCGAGGATGACGCACCTGGCCTTGGGACGGACCTTTGATTCAATCAAATTGAGGAGAATTTTCGCCGCACGTTCCCTGATGAGCTGGCTATGCTGGTCGACACTGGAAAGCGGAACCCGCAATTCGTTATCGTAATGGAGATCTCCACATCCGATGAAGGCGATATCCTCTGGAATACGCAGCCCCGATTCCACGATGGCTGTCATCGCACCAATCGCCAACGGGTCGTTATAACAGAAGACGCCGTCCGGTCTCGATCGTTGCCTGAGCAAAAACCGCATGGCCTCAGCACCGTGCCGTCTGCTCTCGATATCAACCTTCAACCTTTCCACTACATTTGAATCAGAGAAGCGTAGGCCGCGGCGCCGGAGCGCCTGCCTATACCCTTCAAATCTACGCATGCCTGTGCTGTTGTCTTTTCCACGGATATGGGCAATGGTCCGGCAACCTTGGTCCACGAGGTGCTCCGTTGCGATCCGCCCGGCTGCTTCGTCGTCGGTTCCTACAAAGTTTGCAACTAAGCCTGGAATCTCCCGATCGATCAGGACGTACGGTTGACCCTGGCGGCCCATCTTTTCAAAGATCGCCGTTTCATTGCTGGAGGAGGCGATGACCAAGGCGTCTAGTTGCCGGGAGACCATCTGGTGTATCTCGCGCGCTTCCAGTTCCGCATCTTCTTCTGAGGACGAGATGATAACCGAATAGCCCCGTTGCCCCACAACGGTGGATAAGGCCTTGGCTACCTCCGCAAAAAAGGATGTAGCAAGTCGGGGACGACCAAACCGATGAGGTAGGTGCGGCCGGTGACGAGGCTGCGAGCTACGACGTTTGGCTGATAGTCCAGTTCTTTTGCTCGCTTGAGAACCCGTTTCCGTGTCTTCTCTCCGATGTCCGGATGGTGTCGAAGAACCTTGGAAACAGTTACAACTGAGAGTCCCAGATCCTTTGCGATGTCTTCATGCGCACGGTCATAAACGGCACTATACAGGCCCATGCCGCTCAATTGAAATGGCCCTCCCCGCAGGAATCTGCCCTCGTCCCGACTCTTTTGTGAATCACTTCCAGCGAAGTGCCAGGTTAGGTCAAATTCTGTGGTCCAGCAGTCTCTCCGCGTGCCGGACGGGGCTAGGGACGAAGTAGTTTGCGGGGTCTTTTCGTTCGACGACCTGCCGACGACAGTGACAGGCGGACATGGCCCCATCTTATCCCGTAGCCCCGCCCCTCTAATTAGCGAGCAGTCCGGTTGTGCCGGGCCATCATCACAGTCCGAATAGCCGGTTTTACGGCCAACTAAGCGAAGCCGTCGATAGGTGCTCGGCCGATGTCGCCAGTCGAGATTTTAGGGCACCGGCGGTGAGTAAACAGAATTGCCGGCACACCGCTTCAAGACGACTATCAAGTCTTTCCGAAACGGTCATAGTTCCTTCCGACCCTCTTGCCCTGGCAGGATTTGCCCTGTTTTTGTCACGGCGACACTGCTCTCCGAACATCAAAAGTTTGTTTTGGTTGGAGAGAATCATGGATCGACGACTACTTGTTCTCGCGCTCGGTATGTTCGCGCTCGGAACCGACAGCTTTGTCATAGCTGGAGTGCTGCCTGAGATATCACGGACATTCCATGTTTCCATTGGTGCCGCCGGGCAATTGACCACTGCGTATGCCATCACCTATGCGATCATGGCTCCTCTTATCGCCGCCCTGGCCGCGCACGTTCCTCGTAAGCGCATGTTGCTTATCTCCCTCGGCATCTTCGGTATCGCAAACGCAATGACCGCATGGGCCCCAGATTTCGGGGTTGCCCTCGCGAGCCGGGTACTCGCGGGAATCGGAGCAGCGATGTTCGCACCCACCGCAACTGGCGCCGCCGCTACTTTAGTGTCCCCTGAGCGGCGTGGTCGCGCGCTATCGATCGTCATCGCAGGTCTGACCGTAGCCACGGCCTTAGGGTCTCCCATGGGAGCCGTCATTGGAGGTCTAGGCGATTGGCGTTGGACGATGGTCTTCGTATCGGCGCTCGCCGCTTTGTCCGCACTGGGGGTTTGGCTTCTTCTCACGCACGTACCCTTACCACCCAAGATCACTCTTGCGCAGCGTTTGAGTCCTGCGGCGGATCCCCGCGTCACCTTGACTTTGCTCTGCACCTGGCTTTACCAAAGCGGTCATTTCATCATCTACACTTATTTCACGGTGGTGTTCGATCGAGCGATCGGCCACAACGCCCTTTTAATAGGGGCACTCCTGGTTCTATGGGGCACCAGCGGTACGGTCAGCAATCTGATCGCAGGGCGTCTGTCCGACTCCCTTGGAAGCCGCAAGCTCATCGTTTCCATGCTGGTTGTCCTCACCCTTGTTCTCATTTCGGTCTCCTGGGCCGGCGCCAGTCTTTGGACAACGATTCCACTTTTGATCGTCTATGGCGCTGTCAGTTGGGGAACTCTCGCACCGCAGCAGCATCGTTTAGTCGCAATCGCTCCGCAGACCGCGCCGGTCGTACTAGGCTTGAACACCTCTTGCACTTACTTCGGGGTTACCACCGCCGGCGTGGTTGGAGCGATCGGCATTCATGTTGTTGGGGCACATCGTCTCGGATACCTGGGCGCAGTCTTCGTAGTCATCGCGCTGGGCTTCGCAGAGCTTGCTACCTGGCGAATCAACGTCTCAGCCAAAGCTCCGCTTGCCGAGGATTTGGTCAAAGCGTGATCCGGTCTTCTCAGGCGCGGGGCCGCAAATCGCCGGGTGGCATAAATTGATTGATTCTTGGCGGCATTTACGAATTACAAACCACGAATATAGGACCAAGGCAATTCGATGTGTATCGATTTCTTCCAATGATCTGAACCATACCGAAGTTTCTGGGGAAGCCTATGCCGGACGCGCTCTACGACCGCAGCCAAACCGTTGGCGACATGAATGAAGGCAGCACTCTGGAAGATCTGGTGCAATCGGCACAGGCCGGCTCTCACTACGCATTCGGACTGTTGCAAAGAAGGTACGCAGGGCGAATGTTCAAGCAAATCATCTCCATTACAAAGCATCATGAGGACGCAGAAGACGCGCTGCAGGACACGCTCTGTAAAGCCTACGTGGCATTGCCACTGTTTGAGCGCCGATGCCACATCTATACCTGGATGAGCAGAATCGCCATCAACTGCGCACTCATGAAAGTCCGCAAGCGGAAGGGCCTCAGGGAAATGTCACTGAACCATCAAGATCACCCCGATGATCAAGAACCCGCCGAGGACCTTCCGGACCCACAGTGGTCTCCAGAAGAAATATGCGGCGCTGAAGAGTGGCTCAGGCAGATCACGGCTGCTTCCAGGGCGCTAGACCCCATCTCCAGACGTGTCCTTTTCATGCGTGTCAACAACGAGGCCACCTTAGAGGAGATCGCAGACGCCTTGAATGTTTCGGTATCGGCAGCAAAAGCACGATTGTACCGAGCTCGCCATAGTCTACGAGCGTTTTCCCAGCACCCAGGTGATCGTGATCACCACGATGATCAAACGTAGCCGGTTCCTCTTCACGTCTCACCTGGATGTCCGGGCAGGGCGCCGGATCAGTTCGCCCCCACAATTCGGACATCTGCCTTGCAGAGCATCCTCCGTGCAGCCTCTGCAGAATGTGCACTCGAAGGAGCAGATCATCGCGTCCAGGGAGTGTTTTGGCAGTTCTGCCTCGCAGCGTTCGCACTTACTCTTCATCTCCAGCATGGCACGACTCCCTTCTTGCGACAGTGCGGTCCACCGCACCCGAGTCTTAACGGTCGAGATCTTTCACAGCGCCTGGCGCTTGCGTTCGAGCGTCCGCAGATAGTTTACGTACGCCCTCAAAACGTTCGACACTGCGCGATAGTACACACCCTGGCCTTCTCTTCGAGATTCAATCAAGCCGGAGCCCGACAATACCCTAAGGTGATGAGAGACCGTAGATGCACGGACTGAAGTGCCCAGACATATATCCTGACACCGCATCTCCTTTAGCTCAGCGATGTGTTTGTAGATCAAGAAGCGGGTGTGATCGCCAAAAGCCCTCGCAATCTGCACCGCGCGCAATTCGTCTATCGAGTTCATAGTAGAGTCTGAAACCTCACGTTCTGGCGCAACTAACCGTGTCGCCGCGAGCCGTTGGATGCCCGGGAAACGCAAAAAGTCACAAGCGGCCCCGCTTGGCAGGATTTGCCTCTTTTTTGTCACGACAACACTTTCCGACGACCATCGAACAAGCATGCATATCTCAAACAGCTAACGATCAAGGAGCTTCGCAATGTTTACTTTCACCCACCGCAATCCCGAGATGCGGATCGACAAGCCACATACCGCGTTAGTCATGGCCGACATGCAGAACGAGTTTCTAGAAGAAAAGGCCGGTACTTATTACGAACTTATTGCGGACGCGCTTAAGAAGCGTAATGTGATTGAGAATTTAGAACAGCTTCTCAAGACCGCCCAGGAACTCGGTTACTACATCATCCACTCGCCACACTGGTACTATCCGACCGACCTCCAATGGAACGTACCTCCGGGCGCTATCGCGGACTATCTTATCGGGATCGGCTTCTGTGGCCGCAAGGATTCTGTCGATCTGGAGGGCTTCCGCGGTTCGCGGGCTGATTATTACGAGCCATTCAAAAAGTATCTGATGGACGGGCATACCTGTAACTCGTCGCCGCACAAGCATTTTGGGTGCGAGGCGAACGATGTGATCAAGCAGCTGCACATGCGCAGGATTCAAAAGGTGATCATGGCCGGCCCTGTCGCGAATATCTGTCTCGAATCCCACATGCGCGACATCATCGAAGCCGGTTTCGAGGTTGCGATGGTCCGTGACGCTGTCGCAGCGGGCGTGAACGAGGAGGGCGACGGCTATGAGTCCGCGATGGTCAATTGGCGCTTCATGGCCAACGCTATCTGGACGACCGAAGACACCGTGAAGCGCATGAAGACCGCAGCCTCTGCCTAGCATCTCCGCAGCCGTGGAGCCGGCTGATGTGGGGCGCGAAAGGCGTGATCTATCAAGAAGCAGGGTAGGCATTCGCCAGCTGGACCGGCAGCGTGATCTTGCTTACGTGTTAAGCGAACGTTAACCCAAGAAACGATGCGGAGACTTTACATGAGAAGGACAATTCTTATCACTGGTACGTCGAATGGCTTCGGGAGAGATGCAGCCCGAACACTCGCGGAATCTGGGCATCAGGTGTTCGCGACGATGCGCGATTTGAAAGACCGCAACCGCGGCGTAGCTGAAGAGCTAAGTTTCAAAGGTATTGAGGTACTGGAACTGGATGTCACCGACGACACGAGTGTTGATCATGCGTTCACCACTCTGTATGAGAGGACCGATGGCAAGCTGGACGTCTTGATCAACAACGCAGGCCTGTTCGCGCAAGGGCTGTCGGAAACATACACGCCGGAACAGGTCCGCGAGATGTTTGAGGTCAATGTTTTCGGGGTTCAGCGTATGATCCGTGCCGCCTTGCCCGAAATGCGAAGACAGAGCTCCGGTTTAATTATCAATATCGGATCGATCCTCGGCCGCATAACGATTCCGTTCATAGGACTCTACGGCGCGTCCAAATTCGCCATGGAAGCGCTTACCGAGAGTTATCGCTATGAGTTGTCGCAATTGGGCGTCGATGTCGTACTCGTTCAGCCGAGCGCATATCCCACTGGCTTGTATTCGGCGACCCAACGTCCGGCGGATCCTGGTCGAGCTCGGGAATACGGAGAGATTGCTGCACTTCCAGCTGCATTTGTGCAATTCCTGTCTGGAGTCTTCAGCAGTACGGAGGCGCCGGACGCCCATAACGTGGCGAAGGAACTGGCAAAGCTGATTGCAACGCCTGCCGGTCAGCGTCCTGATCGCGTGATCGTCGGCGCGGGGTATGGCGCCGACGCGGTCAACGCCGCCGTGGGGCCTATCCAGGCGCAAATGATCTCCGGAATAGGTTTCGACGCGCTGACCAAATTGAGAGTTCAGTAGTTGTCATCGGGAAACAGGTTCCGCCGCCGGTTCTCGTTCATCGAAAGCTTTCGACGAAAGACAGGCAACGCTCGCAGGCGGTTTCCTAAAACCAGCAGCTTGAGAGCAAGTGTTAACCAAATCAACCATCGATATGAGGAAGCAAATGAGCGCAGAGAGAAAAGTATTGGTCGTAACCGGATCTTCGCAGGGATTAGGGGCTGCGTTCGTAAAGGCTTACAAAGAGCGGGGATGGCGTGTCGTCGGGAATGCGCGTGAGATCAAGACCTCTGATGATCCGGACTACATCACCATCGCCGGCGACATCGGGGACCCCATCATTGCCAGAAAAGTGGTTCAAACGGCGCTTGATCGCTTCGGTCGAGTCGATACTTTGATCAACAACGCAGGCATCTGGCGCCCGGGTTCGATTGCGTCCATCCCCGAGGAGATGTATCGCAGAGTGATGGCGACCAATGTGGACGCGGTCTTCTTCGCGACCCAGGTTGCAGTGCCAGCGATGCAGAGGCAAGGTGGGGGCCATATCATCCAGGTTCTAACCAGCCTGGTTGAACATGCGCTCCAGGACGTGCCGGCGGTTCTCGCTTCTCTGTCGAAGGGAGCTTGTGCCGCAGCGACCCGTGGCCTTGCGATGGAACTGGCCAAAGACAACATTCGAGTAAATGCTGTATCCCTCGGAATTATCGATACACCTCTGCATGACCCATCGTCTTTAGAGGGAAAGAAGTCGTTCGCTCCACTTAATCGATATGGCACGGTGGCCGATGTTGTGCGGGCGATCAACTACCTCGAGGATTCCGACTTTGTAACCGGCGAAATCTCTTATGTCGACGGCGGTCGCACCGCGGGCCACTGATCGCTCCATTTATCGGCGAAGGGGAGATAAAGACGGATGAACATGGAACATTCTGCCTTACACGCACAATCCGACAAAACTATCCGGCGAATCGAGATCGTTATTCTTTCCATGAAGTCGTCCGTAAACCGGCACTGGCCCGAGTATCTGATTGAGGTCTGGCTGCTGGGATGCTTCATGATCCTGGCCGGCTTCTTTGTGACGCTCTTTGAGTATCCGAGGTCACCTCACTGCGCTCTCATTGCGAAGGATGCTCAGCGCATGGTGTTGCTGGCAACTTGCATCGGATTGACCTTGACTCTTCTGATTCAGTCTCCCTGGGGAAAACGCTCCGGCGCTCACATGAACCCAGCGATCACGCTGGCCTTCCTACGCCTGAAGAAAATTCACCCTTGGGATGCGGTGTTCTACATCCTCGCGCAGGCTGTTGGAGGCATCGTAGGCGTTCTATTGACTGCTGCCGTGTTAGGAAGTGTATTCAAGGATCCTCCGATTCACTATGCAGGCACCGTACCCGGGGCAGCCGGTGAGGCCACTGCTTTTGTGGCCGAGACGTTGATCTCTTTTGTTTTGATGGCAACAATCCTGGGTTTTGTGTCGTCGCCTCGCCTAGGGCGTTTTACGGCCCTGGCGATTGGCGTCCTTGTAGCTGTCTTGATCGTCGTCGAAGCACCGCTGTCCGGCACGAGCATGAATCCCGCCCGATCACTCGCGTCTGCGGTACCAGCGGGAATGTGGCGGCATCTTTGGATTTATCTCCTGGGTCCAAGCCTGGGGATGCTGATTGCCGCAGAGGGTTTTAGCAAGCTTCACGATCGCACTGTGAGCGTATGCGCAAAGCTATTGCATCCGCGGAACGTTCGCTGTATCCATTGCGGCTACCTATGTCACCAGGACGAAACAGCGGCTCCCCCCGTGGCAGCATTTGCCTCCTATTTGGCAAATCATCGAAGTTTCGACGGACATCGATAAATCGCTACCGCTTGATTTGGAACCTTGAACGGACCTGTGATGCAAGCCGCAACTGCAGAGCACACTTTTCGGAAAGAGGCAGGTGTCAGATGACAGCAAACAGTCGAACTATAGCAACGGAGAAGCAGATGGAGAGCGCCGAAAGATTTCGGCTCTTACACGTTCCAGGAAATCCGGTCATTCTCTACAACGTCTGGGATGCGGGCAGCGCACAGGCTGTTGCTAAGTCAGGAGCGAGAGCGATCGCAACCAGCAGTTGGGCGGTCGCAAAGGCTCATGGCTTTGAGGATGGCGAACAGTTTCCCTACGAGCTGGCAGTTCAGAATCTTCGCCAGATAGCCGGGGCGGTTGAGCTCCCGGTGACATTCGACCTCGAAAGCGGATATGGAGAGCGCCCGGAGGACGTTGCAAAGAACATCCTCCTTGCCATCGATACAGGCGCGGTGGGTTGCAACTTTGAAGACAGCATTCCCGGGAGTGGAGAGATTCGGGATATCGGGACCCAGGTGGCTCGTCTTCGAGGAGCGCGCAAAGCCTCAGAGGCAGCCAATGTCCCCTTCTTCATCAATGCCAGGTGTGACCTGTTCTTTCAGGGTCCTTCTGTAACGCAAGATCAGGCTCTGCTGGCCGAAGTCGTCGAGCGCGCCCTTGCATACGCGGAGGCGGGAGCGGACGGCCTGTTTGTACCAGGACTGGCAACGATCTCGCTGATCTCGCGGCTGGCGAAGAAATCTCCGATTCCCTTAAACATTTTGGCTGATCCATCGGCTTCGTTGCAGATGCTGGCCGATAACGGCGTCGCCCGAGTGAGCTATGGAGCGAGTCCTTATGCGGAAGCCCTAGTCGCCCTAGAGCGGGCCGCTCACGCGGTCTATCGATAGCTCCGCGGGCATGGCATGGATCGCGACAAGCAGATCGACGACTCCTCCATCAACCCATTACCAGGTCGGCCGGAAAGACACACGGCGGCACACTTTCAGAACGCTACATACACCGATATCAAACAACCTCGCGTGGAAACAACTATGAATAACACCAGCACCGAAACAACGACCGGCTCAACGGATAGGCAAGGCTTAGTCCATCGTCGGTCAAATCTATACGGAGGCATCGCAGCTCTGGTCGTGATCGCAGCCGCCGTTGCCGCGGCGTCAAGGCTTTGGCACGAAGCACCTGTCAGTGCTGCGCCACCTGCACCGGTTGTCAATGTCAGCCGGCCGCTCGAAAGAGAACTTCACGGGCGGATCCAGTTCCTTGGCCAATTCTCGCCGGTGGACCAGGTCGAGCTGCGAGCGCAGGTCGGCGGGACGCTTACTTATATCGGATTCACAGATGGCGATGTGGTCCGGAAAAACGCTCTTCTGTTCATCGTTGATCCGACACCGTATCAAATCAAATTCGATGAAGCGGCGGCGCAAGTGGCAAAAGCGCGGGCTCGCCTCGGGCTCGCCACCGCCGAGCTAACCCGCGCTCAGACATTGCAGAGAACAGACGCTGGAACCGTTGAGAACGTGGATCAACGTGCGGCGGAGCAGCGGTCCGCCCAAGCCGCGCTTGACGAAGCAGAGGCGCTTGTCCGCGACGCCACGTTCGACCTGGACCATACACATATCTACGCACCCTTCGCGGGACGCATGGGCACGCATCTCGTATCGGTGGGGAATCTAGTGTCCGGAGATCGCGGCGGAGGGGTGTCCACGAGTCTTCTGGCAACCATTGTTTCTATGAATCCTATTTATCTGAACTTCGATATGAGCGAGGCCGATTACCTCACCTTCAAGCGTGAGCGGGCTTCGCAGAGAAGCACTCTGGCCAGTACAGTGGAGGTTTCGCTGAGCGATGAAAACCGATTTACGCGTCAGGGCACATTAAATTTCCTCGATAACACTCTTGACCGTGCAAGCGGGACGATACACGCCCGCGCCACGGTAGGAAATTCAGACCGCCTATTGACTCCTGGCTCGTTCGGCCGGATTCGATTGACCCTTACGGAGCCGCGGCAAGTGCTTCTCATTCCGGATGCTGCCGTATCGGCGGATCAAACCGATCGCCGGGTCCTGGTCCTTGGATCGGATGGCGTGGTCAGGGAGAAGAAGGTGCGGACAGGCGATCTTCGTTACGGTTTGCGGGTTATTTACTCCGGCCTGGCCGCCTCGGATCAAGTCGTGATCGGCGGGCCGCCGGTCGCAGCGGGAGCAAAGGTAACTCCCAGGGAGACCAGGATCGACTTTGGTTCAGATGAAGGGAGCAACTAAGGTCAGCCATGAAACTAGCCCATTTTTTCATCGAGCATCCGCGTTTCGCGATTGTGCTCAACGTTTTTATCGTGCTGGCCGGCGTGGCCACCATGTTAGCGTTGCCGATCGCCCAGTACCCGAACATTGTTCCCCCGACCATAAAAGTCACAACGCTTTACCCTGGCGCCTCCGCAGATGTGATCGCCCGTACGGTCGCAACGCCGCTGGAACAGGCAATCAACGGCGTGGAAGGCATGGAGTACATCAGCAGCCAATCGACGGGTAATGGACAGCTTACGGTCACGATCATCTTCAAGATCGGAAGCGATGCAAATACTGACCTGCTGCTTACCCAAACTCGCGTGCAAAATACGCTATCCCGCCTGCCGCAGGAAGTTCAGCTTCAGGGCGTGCAGGTGAAGAAGACAATCGACGATCTTCTATTCGGCGTGCACGTCTATTCACCGGATGGTTCTCGTTCTCCCGAATACCTTTCGAACTACATGATCCATATCCGCGATGAGATCGCTCGCCTGCCCGGTGTCGCGGATTTTCAATTGTTCGGCGACCGGCAATATGCGATGCGTATCTGGGTCGATCCGGACAAGGCGGCTGCTTACCACATCAGCGCCACTGAGATTCTTGCCGCGCTTCGCGCGCAGAATGCGCAAATCTCGGCCGGCGTGTTGAACCAGCCGCCGGTAACCACCAAGGGCGCGTATCAACTCAACATCGAAGCGCTGGGCCGTCTCAGCACGCCGGAGCAGTTCGAGAACGTGATTATAAAAACGGACAGCCAGGGCCGCATTACCCGCATTCGCGATATCGGCCGCGCCGAGCTGGGTTCCGCGGACTATGGCTCGCTGGCGTATGCGGACAGATATCCGGGTGCTCCCTGGTTCGTCGTCCCAACACCCAATGCCAACGTAGTTGAGTTGGAACACGCGATCTGGAAGCAAGATGGCCGAATTCAAGAAGACCTTCCCGCCGGGTGTGGATTACATAAGAATCTACGATCCGACTACTTTCGTCAGTCAGTCGATCCACGAAGTCATCACCACGGTCTTGATTGCCGTCCTGCTCGTTGTCCTGGTGGTCTATGTCTTCCTTCAGAGCTGGAGAGCGACGATCATTCCAGTGGTCGCCATACCGGTTTCGCTGATAGGGACGTTCTCGATCCTGACGATCCTCGGTGGTTCGGTCAATAACCTGTCTCTGTTCGGATTGGTGCTGGCGGTCGGTATCGTCGTCGATGACGCCATCGTCGTGGTCGAGAATGTCGAGCGCAACATGGCGCGAGGGATGACGGCAAATGAAGCCGCCCACGAAACAATGACCGAAGTTTCAACGGCGCTCATTGCCATCGCTCTGACGCTGTGCGCGGTTTTCGTTCCGGTCGCCTTCATCTCCGGCATCCCCGGACTGTTCTTCAAGCAGTTTGCCATCACGATCGCCGGCTCGACCATCATCTCGTGCTTCGTTTCGCTCACGCTCAGCCCGGCTCTCTGCGCCCTTCTGCTAAAGCCTCACCCAACTGGCGAGGAGCACGACAAGCCGGCCGGTGCGGCCCGCGTTCTGCGCCCGATCTTCTCACGCTTCAACGCCGCTTTCGAGTGGTTGTCGACAAGCTACGGCGATATGACGAGCCGTTTTGTGCGCGTGACGGGTGTGATTTTCCTGGTCTACCTCGCACTCATCGGGCTGACCGGCTTCCAGATGTCTCAGATGGCTACCGGCTTCATCCCTCAACAGGACATCGGGTACCTTGCGGTCGTCTGCCAGTTACCGCCCGGGTCCAGCCTGGAGCGGACGGATGAAGTCGTACGCAGGGTCAACGAAATAGTGCTCACCACCCGTGGAGGCCGCCACACCTCGCCGGTCACCGGACTTGATGTGACGACGAACACCATCGCTCCAAACGTCGGCACCGTGTTCACGTCGTTGCCGTCGCTTTATGGAGAGCACCTCGAGGGAGTGAATGCCGCAGCCATGGTGGCGACGTTGCGCAAGAAGTTCGCCGGCTTCAAGGGCGCCAACATTCTCGTGGTGAATCCGCCTGCGGTCAAGGGGCTTGGCGCGGCGGGGGGATTCAAGATGATGCTTGAGGATCGCGCTGAACTCGGCCCGCAGGCACTTGCTGACGCGACCAACAAGCTCGTCGCTGCGGCCAGAAAAGATTCCTCGTTCGCCGCGGTCTTCACGCTCTTCAACGCCGGATCCCCCAGCGTTTATGCGGACATCGATCGCGAGAAGGCCGAGAAGGTGGGCCTTTCTACCGGCCGATATCTTCCCGACACTTGAACTCTACATGGGCTCGCAGTACGTGAACGATTTCAACCTTCTGGGGCGCACCTATCCGGTCTATGTGCAGGCTGACCAGCAGTTCCGTCAAACGCCGGCGGAGATCGCGCGGTTGAAGGTACGTAACGCAACCGGCCAGATGGTTCCGATAGGCACGGTGGCGACTTTCAAAGAGCGGACCACGCCCTACCGCGTTCCGCGCTATAACCTCTATCCCGCGTCTGAGGTGATGGGCGAGCCTGCTCCCGGCGTATCTTCGGGAGCGGCCCTCAAACGCATCGAAGAGCTGGCCAGACAGAACCTTCCCCCCGGTATTACTTTCGAGTGGACGGACCTCGCGTATCAGCAAGCGAAGAAAGGCATCCCGACGGTTGCGATCTTCGGAGCCTCTGCTCTGTTTGTGTTCCTGGTACTGGCTGCGCAGTATGAAAGCTGGAAGATTCCGCTGGCGATCGTGCTGATCGTCCCGATGTGCTTGCTCGCGGCAACGACGGGTCTTCACTTGCGGACCATGCCGATTGACATCCTCGCGCAAATCGGATTCGTCGTGCTCCTTGGGCTGGCGGCCAAAAATGCGATCCTGATCGTCGAGTTTGCCAAGCAGCGGCAGGACCACGAAGGCGTGGATGCGCAGAAGGCGGCAGTGCATTCTGCACATGTACGCCTTCGCCCGATCCTGATGACGTCTCTCGCGTTCATCGCGGGTGTAGCTCCGCTTGCTGTTGCCCATGGCGCCGGCTCGGAGATGAGGCAGTCTCTTGGAACCACGGTGTTCTTCGGAATGCTCGGTGTGACCGTCTTCGGCCTTCTATTTACGCCCGCATTCTATGCCCTCGTTCGTAAGGCGAGAGTTCGAAAGCGAGGAGAAAAGCATGATTCAGAGGCCGTCTATGTCCGTTAATCTTGGCCTGAGCACAGTTCTGTTCGGACTGCTTTTGCAAGGCTGCTCAGTTGGCCCGAAGTATAAGGGGCCGCCTTCATCAGCTGCGGCGCTCGCGCCCTTCCATAACAAGTTGGAAACCACAACCGCGAAAGAAGATCCTGCGCCACCCCTCGATCAATGGTGGACGGGTTTTAACGATCCGATGCTGGTGACGATCGTGCAGCGCGTGTTGCGCCAGAATCTCGATCTGGCCGCTTCGCTCGAACGAGTCAATCAGGCACGCGCTGCCGCCGGAGGGGCTGGTGCGAGATTGTATCCAGTTGGAGAACTGTCTGCATCCGCGACGGCTGAGCACCAAAGCTTAGAGGGCAACCTGGGAACAATTTCTCGCAACGTCCCTGGGTTCCGGCGGAACATCCACGAGTACACGATCGGGCCGGCCGCAAGTTGGGAACTCGATGTTGCCGGCGGGATTCGCCACAACGCTGCAGCGGCGAGAGAGGAAGCACAGGCAGCTGACGCAAATCGGATCGGCATACGTGTAACGGTTGCTGCGGATGCAGCCGACGCATATATGCAAATTCGCGGGTATCAGGGAAGGATCGCGGTCGCGAAGAACCAGATCGAGACGGATGAACACCTGCTCCAATTAGTGAGGAATCGGCTCGATGCAGGAGCCGCGACGAGACGTGAGATCGCCCAGGCCGAGGCACTCTTGCAGCAAGCTCGTTCTACGCTTCCTCCGTTGCGATTGGCCATGGAAAAGCAGCTGAACCGGCTGGACATCCTGATGGGGGTGCAGCCAGGTACCTATGCTCATGAACTCGATGCGGTCACGCCTGTACCTTCTATTCCCAACTTTGCAAACCAGGAGCCGACTGACATGCTGCGTCGTCGCCCTGACATCATCGCAGCAGAAAGGCGGCTTGCTGCGTCGCATGAACGAATCGGCGTTGCCATTGCTGAGTATTATCCGAAGATTTCATTGTCAGGAGTGCTCGGCTTCGACAGTTTGAACTCCGGGAGTCTTTTCACTGGCGGTGGCTTTCAACCGGCTGCCATCAGCGGCCTGCGCTGGCGTCTCTTCGATTTTGGCAGAGTGAATGCTGAAGTAAAACAGGCTCGCGGAGCCAATGCAGAATCTCTCATTGAGTACCGGCTAGCTGTCCTGCGGGCCGCGGAAGATGTCGAAAACGCGATTGCCTCACTTGCCGAAACAGAGGCTTATGGCGTTGAGGTTCAGGCCGAGGTGCAGTCACTGACACGGTCTCGTGATCTCTCGCAAGAAGCCTACAAGGCTGGATCGATCACGCTCACCGATGTACTGGATGCCGATCGCGAGTTGTTGACGGCGCAAGATTTACTGGTGGCCAACCGCGCCGATACATCGCGCGCTGCAGTACTGGTGTACCGCTCCTTTGGAGGTGGTTGGCAACCGCCAGGCTAATTCAGTGAGTTTGAGGCGGCCTTCCCATCTCAAGCCCCGCCGAGCCCCGATCGAAGCCGCTCGGCGGTGGGCAGGCCTGAAATCGATCGGAACTACTTCTCACGTTCTCATGCGGCTCGAGAGGCGGGCATGGCTTTGTGCGATAATTTGGGGATGATGGCGCATCACCATCCCGTGATCGTCTTTCTCGTGCCCTCTCCGTTTGAAATCCTCGATTTGACGGGCCCCGTCTCAGTTTTCGAACGCGCGAAAACGGATGGAGAACGTTACTATTCGATCCAAGTCTTGTCGACCCGATCGGGGGGCACCGTCGAGACGGCAGGGGGGATGTCCATCGGCAACGCCTCCAAGTACTCTGACTATGCAGGACCGATCGACACACTTATCGCCATTGGCGGCGACGGGGCGGTTGCCCCGCAGTCAGAGGAACTGACGAAATGGTTGCAGGAGCGCGCTCCTTCGATTCGGCGCATCGCATCCATATGTACTGGTGCATTCATGCTTGCTGCTGCGGGTCTGCTCGATAGGCGCCGCGTGGCTACGCATTGGCTTTGGTGCGAGGTTCTCCAGAGCCGCTATAAGCAGCTCAAGGTGGAACGTGATCCCATCTTCATCAAGGAAGACAAGTTTTACACCACTGCGGGCGTGACCGCGGGTATTGATTTGTCTCTCGCGCTTGTCGAGGAAGACCTTGGACACACCGTAGCGGCTGAGATCGCCCGGATACTGGTGCTCTTTCTTAGGCGGCCAGGAGGACAATCTCAGTACAGTACTTTGTTGGCTCAACAAGAGGACATCGAAAACGCGCGGATGCGCGACCTGCCTGTCTGGGTCAAAGCTCATCTGAGTCGAAAACTGGACGTGGAAGACCTTGCTAAAGCCGCAGTGATGAGTCCACGAACCTTCATGCGGCAATTCAAAGCGCAGTTCAACACAACTCCCGCTCGCTGGGTGCAATCACTTCGAGTAGAAGCCGCGATTCAACATCTGGAAGACCGTAGCACTTCGCTAAGCAGAATTGCCCGCATCACCGGTTTTCGCGATGAACAGGGGCTACGAAGAGCACTACTTCAGCAAATCGGACTGACGCCCAAACAGTACCGGGAACGATTTGGTGAATTGGACCGTGATCGTGGATCAAACCCGCAGCAGCCCTTGGAAAGCGAGTCTAGAGTCTAATCTGGTCACCGGGCAAGTTTACCTGCTCAATATTCGATAGGTGAATCCCGAAAAGAGCCCATGGCATCGTTCGCGCAAGGACCGAGTTCAGCTTTTCGAAAGAAAGCAATTGGGTCATGCCTTCCAGATTGGCCGCCGAGCAGTCATCTGTTCGGCTACAACGAGTGAAGGGAGTTTGCCACGTGCGTCATCATCCCGTGATCGCTTTTGTTGTGCCCTATCCCTTTGAGATCCTCGATCTGACGGGCCCCGTATCAGTTTTCGAGCGAGCCGCACTTCATGGAGAGCGCTATTATTCGATTCGGATCTTGTCCACCCGATCGAGCGGCGATGTCACAACAGAAGGGGGAATGGTCATTGCCGACACCTGCAAATACTCTGACTATGTGGGACCGATCGACACCCTCATTGTGAGCGGCGGAGTGGGGGCTGTCAGCCCGCAACCACCGGAACTCATGAATTGGTTACGAGAGCGCTCTGTTCACACTCGGCGCGTCGCATCTACTTGTACCGGAGCCTTCCTCCTCGCGGGTGCCGGCCTGCTCGACGGATGCCGCGTTGCGACACATTGGCAGTACTGCGACCTTCTCCAGAGCCGCCATAAGAACCTCACGGTCGAACGTGATCCGATCTTCATCAAGCAGGGCAAGTTCTACACCACCGCCGGTGTGACCTCGGGTATCGACCTGTCTCTTGCGCTTGTCGAGGAAGACCTTGGGCACGCTGCGGCAGTTGCGATTGCGCGTACGATGGTGCTTTTTCTTAGGCGTCCAGGAGGCCAATCTCAATACAGTACTTTGCTGGCGCAGCAAGAGGATCTGGAGGACGCGCGAATGCGCGACCTTCCTGTCTGGGTCAAAGCTCATCTGAATCGAAAGTTGGACGTAGAACAACTTGCGGAAGCTGCAGCGATGAGTCCACGGACATTCGTGCGGCAATTCAAAGCTCAGTTCAACACAACTCCCGCCCGCTGGGTGCAATCGCTTCGCGTAGAAGCCGCGATGCAATATCTTGAAGACCGTGGTACGTCGCTAGGGAGGATTGCACGCATGACAGGGTTTCGCGATGAACAAGGCTTACGAAGAGCACTCCTTCAGCAAATCGGATTGACGCCCAAACACTACAGGGAACGGTTTGGTGAATTGGACGCTGATCGTCGATCCCATATTGGGCAAAGCCTCGAAAGCGAATCTGAGTCCCGGCCAGATGCAGGCGTTCCAGCCTAGCAGGAAATACATCTTAGTGAGCTTGCGGCGATTGTGGATCCAGTGGACCTGAGGTCTGAAGCGACCTGGAAGACCCCGCTATACATTGAGGCCATGTGCCTAACCTCAGTCCTGTCGACATTTTCAAGGCGAAGAGGACCCGCATTGCCATCTAGCCCACCCGCGAACCCAGTGAGTTTTCCGGAAAACCGATGACGGGGTGGCACCGGACTGCGGCTGATTAGTCCGGATAAATGCCGTTGTCGTCACTAGGACGAATAGTCGGCATCTCGTACAGCGTCCCGAATGTGTTTACCGGGACGGAGGGCGCCAAGCGCCAGGAAACAGACATCGCGCACTTCGGCATCCTTTAATCCTTGGTCGTGAATCTCCACCCCCCATGCCCCGGGAAACCCGCAAGCTGCGTACCCCCACGGCCCCCTCCATCTTTTCCACCAGCTTCAACACTTTCTCCCACGAACCCGTATCTATACAGCACCCCCCGCTCGCGCTTGAAAAAAATCTTCGAGCGCACAGCGCCGTCGTGCAGCCAGACCCGATCGCTCCCGTGCGCTCAGAGACTAACCTCTCCTCAAGCGCACCGCCGGCCGAGGTCGCGATGCATGCATGCAAAGCACCCATGGCGGCTCCATTCCGCCTTGGAACCGCTCCTTCCCGATGGCAACTTACCACCGGAATGAGCAACCGTAAGTGTGGCCAATCATGATAGAAACCCTGGACACAGGCATAACCTCGCCCGCGCTCCCGACTCTTGCAGAAATAGAACGGCGAACAGAAGACCTGCTCGCCCAGCCGCCAACCGATGCGCGGCCCACCCCGGAACCACGCCCCCGGCCAAACCAACCCCAGCACACGCTACGCTCCATATTCGACGAGTACGCGCTCTATGGCCTTGCCGGAGAAGCCGTGCGCACCCTGGCTCCCCACACCGAGGCCCAGCCCGAGGCCCTGCTCCTGCAGTTGCTCGCCGCCTTTGGCAACGTGATTGGCTCCGGCCCTCACTGCATGGTCGGCTCCGCCCGCCACGCCCTCAACCTCTTCGTCGTCCTCGTCGGGGAATCCAGCAAGGCCCGCAAGGGAACCAGTTGGAACGACATCGCCCGGCTCTTCGCCGAAGTCGATCCCGCCTGGGCGAAGGATCGTGTGACCACCGCCCGTCTCACCGCCCGCGGACTCATGGCCGTCATGGGCCACCAGGCAGGCGACCTGCGTCTGCTCGCACTCGCCGAGGAACTTTCCGCCGTGCTCCACACCATGGGCCGCAGCCGCTCCCCGCTCTCCCCCTTGCTGCGCAGCGCTTGGGATGGCGTCTCCGGCGGAGCACATCTCAGCCTCATCGGTCACATCACCCAGCGCGAGCTCGCCGAGTCCCTCCGCCGCACCGAAGCCCACAACGGCTTCGCCAATCGCTGCCTGTGGGCCTGCGTGCAGCGCAGCCAGTGCCTCCCAGATGGCGGCAACGTCAACGCCGAAATACTATCCACCATCACCCGCCGTCTCCACCTCGCCGTCGAGTGGGTACAAGGCCAGGGCGAACTCTGCTTTACCCGCGACCCGGCCGCCGCAGAACTTTGGAACGACCATTACCCCATCTTGAGTCAGGTCAGTTCCGAACTCCGCGCCGCCGCCACCGGCCGTGCCGAAGCTCAGGTACTCCGCCTGAGCGCCCTCTACGCCGCTCTCGACCGTAGCCCCATCATCCAGTTATCCCACCTGCAGGCCGCCCTCGCCCTATGGGAATACTGTTCCCACTCGGCGGCCTCCCTCTTCGGTTCCTCTGTCGCAGACTCCGTCGCCGATCGCATCCTCGAAGCTCTTCAGGCGGCAGACCGCGGACTCACCCGAAAACAGATCCGCGATCTCTTCCACGGCCACCTCGGCAGTGGCTCCATCGACCAGGCCCTCGAAAAACTCCGCTCTCTCGGCGTAGCCACCTTTCGCTACATCCCCGGCCGCGGTCCCTTCACCACACTCTGGTCCGCCACCGAATACGAAGACCTTGAACCGGCGGAAGAAGACAACACCGGACTCGAAGAATTCTTCTCGGAGGAAACCTAGTGCGCATAGTGCGCACATTTAAGCATTTCGCGAACCCCAGAAGGAGACTGGGCGAGATGCACACTAAGCCGGCTCTTGACAAGGCACAACTCCCCCTTATATAGCTGGCTATGGGAAGACAGATGCGGAGACATACCAATGACCTCATGCGGTACTAAGTCTTTTTCCTATTGCTCATTTTTGAAACTCGCTTTCTGGATTTCGCCTTCAACTGAGGCGGAATTTCATGCCCCATAGGTTGAGACCTTCTGAGCGTGGAGGAACGAACCACCAATGAGGGTTCGAGGATGACGCACCTGGCCTTGGGACGGACCTTTGATTCAATCAAATTGAGGAGAATTTTCGCCGCACGTTCCCCGATGAGTTGGCTATGCTGGTCAACACTGGAAAGCGGAACCCGCAATTCGCTATCGTAATGGAGATTTCCGCATCCGATGACGGCGATATCCTCTGGAATACGCAGGCCCGATTCCACGATGGCTGTCATCGCACCAATCGCCAACGGGTCGTTATAACAGAAGACGCCGTCCGGTCTCGACCGTTGCCTGAGCAAGAACCGCATGGCCTCCGCACCATGTCGTCTGCTCTCGATATCAACCTTGGGCCTTTCCACTACGTTTGAATTAGAGAAGCGTAGCCCGCGGCGCTGGAGCGCCTGTTTATACCCTTCAAATCTACGCATGCCTGTGCTGTTGTCTTTTCCACGGATATGGGCAATGGTGCGGCAACCCTGGTCCACGAGGTGCTCCGTTGCGATCCGTCCGGCTGCTTCGTCGTCGGTTCCTACAAAGTTTGCAACTAAGCCTGGAATCTCCCGATCGATCAGGACGTACGGCTGACCCTGGCGGCCCATCTTTTCAAAGATCGCCGTTTCATTGCTGGAGGAGGCGATGACCAAGGCGTCTAGTTGCCGCGAGACCATCTGGTGTATCTCGCGCGCTTCCAGTTCCGCATCTTCTTCTGAGGACGAGATGATAACCGAATAGCCCCGTTGCCCCACAACGGTGGATAAGGCCTTGGCTACCTCCGCAAAAAAAGGATGTAGCAAGTCGGGGACGACCAAACCGATGAGGTAGGTGCGGCCGGTGACGAGGCTGCGAGCTACGACGTTTGGCTGATAGTCCAGTTCTTTTGCTCGCTTGAGAACCCGTTTCCGTGTCTTCTCTCCGATGTCCGGATGGTGTCGAAGAACCTTGGAAACAGTTACAACTGAGAGTCCCAGATCCTTTGCGATGTCTTTCATGCGCACGGTCATAAACGGCACTATACAGGCCCATGCGGCTCAATTGAAATGGCCCTCCCCGCAGGAATCTGCCCTCGTCCGGACTCTTTTGTGAATCACTTCCAGCGAAACGCCAGGTTCGGTGAAACTCTGCGGTCCAAGGAATTCCTCCGCGAGCCAGACGGGGCTAGGGCTGCTCTGTTACCAGGATCTGGCCCTCGTCTGCATGCTTCCGCCCGGATTTCATTCAGGACGCCTCGCATTTCCAATCGTTGGCATGAGCGAGAAGCCAGGTAGCTGCCATGGACATTGATCGATGGCCCAGCAAGCCCGTCGCCCGGCGTGCTGCCCTCGAGCTGATGCCGCTGGTCTGCAACTAAGCAACACGTATTATGTCGATGCATTTCAGTGCCCTTTCTCTCGCGAGTCGCCCTAATCGAGACCATCGGTGCTCTCAGACCCGCTCACAGATTGTTTCGGATGAAGGGTGACATCAGTAATGCACAACAAAGGTAATAGCTGCCTGCTCCGCTTGCGGCCATAGTGATCTTCAGCCAGGAAATAGCTCGCTTTCCCTTTCCAGTGGCGGGCCTCGTCAACAGCTGGGCCAGTCGCAACTCCTTCGGCTAAGGAGAGGTGTTTCGCTGTCCGTTCGTATTGGTTAGCGCCAACCAGCGCGTCAGCAACGTCCCGCCTCTTGTTCCAAGGAGTGATTGTTCTCACACAGGCATGCCGTCGGATGGGTGCGGTCACGCATAAGACGTTTCATGCACAGAGGGCACACATGAACTGGTTCTACACCGTGCTTCTTTTTGTCTTGCCAGTACCCATAAGTGCAGCGACTATAACACCAAGTCCCGCCATCACATTAGTCAACGCAGACTTGGGCGCCCCAGCTTCTCAGGACACTCTGGTGGGTACGGCTCTGTCCGCAGGAAGACAGCAACTGGCCGCCGTGTTCTCACCCACCGACAATACCGGCTACTCCTCGGCGACGGCCCAGACCTCATTGGTGGTGAGTGCGGCGGCCGCGACTCCGACACCTACTCAAACTCTGACACCGAAATCGGTAGGATGCGGAGGGCCGGCTATTAACCTGAACAGCGGCATGAGCACAAGTACAATCCAGAGCACGATCTCGAGCGCCCCAAGCTGTGCGCTCATCAACTTTGCAGGCGGCACATATAACCTTACCAAGCCGCTCACACTGAAATGCGGAATGACCTATACCGGACTCGAGGTGAACCGGCTATCGAATGGCATGGTGATTCCCGCTGTTAACCTCAACTCGACATTCGGCCTGTCCGGTACCATCTTCAACTTCTACGGGCCTCAGTCCTGCACGCAGACGACGACCATCCAGTACCTTAACTTCCACGGATCGGACGGCATCTACATCCAAGCGCCCAACGAGAATTTCCTGATCCAACACAACACATTCACGGGACTACTGGCGACCAACAGCGGACAGAACACGGCCGGGGTATTTCTTGATGGCCCTAACCAAGCGTCCGTAGACAAGGACATCACCATTCAATGGAATTCTTTTGGCGACACCAGCTCGTGCATATCGCCGAACAACCAGTTCAATCAAGTAAACAATGGCACCTGTCACGCTCTGGTCGTTTTCGCCTCAGTCAATGGCATAGTATTTCATAACAACAACCTGTTCCATCTGACGGAAGGCGTTCACTGGAATTGTCCTAACTTCGGGCACCAGAAGTATGCCTGTGAGCCTCCCGGCGGAGCACGAGATTACGCCATAGACGCCCAGTTCAATGATTTTAGTAACATACACCGCATTACATGGGAAGAACAACCGCAAGCTGCCGGGGGCATAATAGTCCAAAACAACTCGGAGCATGACTGGCTTAACCCCGACCCGGGATCGTTTGGGTTTTCGTTTGCCTGCTGTGCGAACGGTACCAGTGCCCCGCCCCTTAACGTCAGCAATAATCTGATCATATTCAACGTTCACCCATGGGCCGGCCGGTATGGGTATGGCATCGAAGCAATGGGCTTTCAGGCTACCTACTCCCATAACATGCTGCAGTCAGGTATTTTCTCGTCTTATGCCCAAGGCATAGCATGGGGCAATGGCGGCACACCACAGCCCGCTAATGCGACGTTTAAGTTCATGGATAACTACATTTGCGGCACCTGGTCAGGCTACCCAAGCAAACTAAGCAACTACATTTCCCGCGAGGGAGTATATGGAGATGGGTATACTCCGTTGATGACCGGCAGCAACTTCCAACCCAAGTGCGCGGCCACTACAAGCATGGCTCCGACCGTCTCGCCTTTGCCCGGAGGGTATTCTGGCCCGCTGACGGTGACGCTCACTGACCCGGGGTACACCTCGGGCGCCGTGGCGCTTGGCAACACATCGATCTGGTATACGATCGACGGATCAACTCCGGTTCCAGGAAAGGGCACGACGCAGTTCTACACAGTTCCCTTCCCGGTCAGTCCGCCGAAGACGGTTAAGGCAGTCGGCATGTGGGGAGCCGAGAACCAACCGACCAGCTATCCGTCGGGCTTTGGTTTCGTGCCCAGCCGCGTTGTAACAGCAACCTACTCCCCGGCCGCAGCGATCCAACGGCTTGCAGGGGTGGCTAACACATCTAATAGCCTCACCGGTAAGATTACCCCGGCCGTCGGTGGGGCAGCTGAGTCGGCACCAAAAGCTGGTGGCCCAACACTGGAATCGGTAGCCATCGCTCCTTCGCAAGCTGTGGTGGCGATTGGCGGCTCCACCCAACTGAAGGCGATCGCGACCTTCAACGATGGTTCGATCAAAGACGTTACGGCGGAATTCGGCTGGCAGTCGTCTGACCAGCGCAGCATCACCGTCAACGCGTCTGGTGTTTTGGCAGGGATTGCGAGTGGGCCGGCAGCCATCACTGGCAACTATCAAGGACTGGCGGCAAAGGTCGCGGCAACCAGCACTGTGGGCGAGGTGGATTGGCAGGGCCCTCTTGTCATCAGCACGGGGGGAACCTACTCCGGCAATTGGCAGAGTACTGATGCGAAGACCCCAGCGGTCATGGTGACGACAACGGAACCGGTCATTATTGAAAACTCGCATTTCCGCGGTACCGGCGACCTGATTGCGAGCAACGTGCAAGGGAGCAATCTGACGGTTCGCAACAATCTTGGTCTGGCGTTGAATGCTGGCGTAAAGGGCCAGCCGAACGGCAAGTTCCTTGAAGTGACATCACCGGCGCGGCTGGATGTAGAAAATAACTACATTGAGAATGCTCAAGCCGGCGTGATCGTGCAGGGGTATGGCGGCAAGCGAGAGGGCGAGCCGACGATTGTGATCCGGGCGAACCGGGCACGCAACCTCAATGGATTGCTGAGTGACGGTAACGGCACTTACCTCCCGGGAGAAGGTGCAAACCGCACCCACGCACACTTTATTGAACTCGAAAACGTGCGGTCAGTGCCTGGCATAGACGTGGGTTGGAATGAGGTTATCAATTATCCCGGCCGGAGTTTGGTGGACGATAATATTGACATCTACCGGTCAAGCGGAACGGCGAATCAACCGCTGGCGATCCACGACACATATATCCAGGGCGCCTATCCCTACAAGCCTGCTCAGGATGTGTATACCGGCGGCGGGATCAAGACGGACGGCAGCATCGACGATACCGTGCAGGACGCCACTGCCTTCAACAGCATCCACGACAACCAAGTGATCGGAACGGTGAGCTATGGCATCGACTTCGCCGCTGGCCACGACAACGTTGCAATTAACAATCGAGTCATTTCGAGCGGACTGCTCAGCGACGGAACAACGATTGCTGCACAGGGCGTCGGCTTGGCCGCCGGCGTAACTGCCAGGGCAAGCTCAAGTATGTACAACAATGTGATGCGCGACAACCTGGTCGGCTGGATGTGCTGGAAAACCTCATGCGCACAAACGGGTTACCGCATGGATCAACTCTTCCCCGCTTCGCCTGCAGACTATTCTGCCAATTCCGTCATTGCAGCGGGACAGATCACGTTCAACATGGAGAATAACGAGTATCAAGTCTGGCTTGACAAAGTTTCATCAGCCGCCGTCGCTGTAGGACCAACGTTCTAGCGTCTACATCCCGTATCGGAATGTCATTCGATCACTGGGATGCTGGAATGTAGTGGAGAGGTGTTCCTAAAACGTCAAAGGACTGTACCAGCATCTTTATTTCTGCTTGTTGCATCCGTCTTCGCGCTACGGAAGAAGCCTAAACCAAGGCGAAACACCCATCGTCCGAAAACAGCCGAACCTAACCATGCGAATCCCGAATGTGCGGGGTATTTGCTGGCCCGCGACCGAGAGAGCGAAATTTGCACCTCATCGTACTCAGAAGGTCAAAGCTGGATTCCGCCCTCCAGCCGCCTGAGTCGCATTTACTATTTTTGGAAGACAGTGTAAGTTGAAAACAATTTCTCGATCTAAACCATGGCCAAAAGTATGCCAAAAACCAAGCGAGGCTCTAACAAGAAGAAGCCGGCGCTCATGGATATACGGACGGTAGCCCAAAAGGCAAAGGTTTCTATCGCGACCGTTTCCCGAACCATCAATCATAATCCTACCGTCAACGCGCGGATGGCCAAACGGGTGTGGGATGCCATCCGCGAACTCGACTACTTTCCAAATACTCAGGCACGCGCGCTGGTTTCGGGCCGCAGTGGGCTGCTTGGCCTTATCGTTTCCGAAATTACCAACCCGTTCTTCCCGGAGTTGATCCAGGGATTTGAAGATATCGCTGTTGCGGGTGGTTACGAAATCCTGGTGAGCTCGACCAATTATGATCCCAAGCGCATGGCAATTTGCATCCGCCGCATGCTGGAACGCAAGGTCGAGGGTGTCGCGATCATGACCTTCGGCATCGAACAGCCTCTGCTGGAACAACTCGCGGAACGCAATATTCCCTTAGTGTTCGTCGATCTCGGACCCGAGCGGCCAACGGTCAGTCTACTAAAGGTGGATTATCACCACGGGATTCGACAGGGGGTACAACATCTTGCAGCCCTCGGACACAGAAACATTTCCTTCATCTCCGGACCCAAGCGCTTACACTCGGCGCGATCGCGCCTGGATGCCTTTGTCAAGTCTCTCGACGAATGCGGCATTCCGCTTGACTCGGATTGGTTAATTGAAGGCGATCACACGCTGGAAGGTGGCATTCAGGCGATGGATAAGCTGCTAACCGGCAAGAGACTACCGACTGCCGTCATGTGTTCGAATGATATGACGGCCATCGGAGTGCTTCACAAGGTGTACCGCGCTCAGCTGCGTGTGCCCGATAACCTTTCGGTCATCGGCTTTGACGACATTCACATGGCCAGGGTCACAATCCCGCCCCTCACGTCCGTCCAAATGTCCCGGCTGGAGTTGTCGCGTGCCGCAGTCACAGCTTTGCGCGCTCATGTAGAGGGCGGCATGCCGCATCGCGAATACAAAATTGACACCCATCTTGTTGTCCGGGAGTCAACCGGATACCCTCCAGGCACGATGGAAAACCTCAGCGGAGCCAGACCCCGTGCCGTTTCATCCAGCAGACGTCGGCCTTGACTCTCCGTTCGTGCAACTAGCTGGGTCCCATACGTTTCGGCCGCACTCACGGTTCTATCTCTATAGCGTAGAGCGCCTTTTGGGGCCTGTCGCCAAGCGCCACCAGCACAGCGGGGAATCTTCGAGAACAGGATGCCGAGACAGGGCACGAAGATCAGCGAGCCGGTGATCAGCCGCTGCGTGAAACGCAAGGCTCACGCCCAGCAGCGAAAGCCTGATCAATCTTCTTATACCGAATACAACCATCGGCACGAGTTGGCAAAGCAGCCACCATCGGAGAATATGAGCACGCTGTCACGGTGGCCTGGCTCGTGACCTGTTGTAGGTATTGGCCTGAGCGGACAGGTCCTGAGCAGCCTAACATCTGATCGGTCCCAGGCTGGTACTCGATTCTCAGTGCGCATCCAGGATCGATCGGTAACAGGAGTAGTACGCACACGACCGAGCGGAATGTGCGGGATCATGTTCTCCACAAACTGACCTCGGGCCCTGCCCGTTTAGGGGAAAACCGGTTTTTTGACATCGCTTCTTTCGACGTGATACTTTGGGCGCCGTGCAATTTTTATTGCATAACAAGCAAGACACTCAGAAAACGTTTCCCGCATTAGCGTACATATTGGAGGTGGGCAGATGCAAATATCAGCTTCGTGCCGCAGGATCGTGCTCGTAACTATGGCGTTCGCTTGTCTGGCTATTTCAGCCCGTGCACAAAACATTTTCGGCTCGATCATCGGGACGGTAACTGACCCGGGCGACGCTGTGCTGCCCGGCGTCTCCGTGACCGTCACCAATCTTGGCACCGGCGAACAACGGGCTGCCACGACCGATGGCCAGGGAAATTATCAGGTTCTCTCGCTGCCGCGCGGCGATTACAAGGTTGAAGTCAATGCGCCGGGTTTCAAGCAGTTTGTGCGCAACCCAATCGACGTCTCCGTCGCTCAGGAGGCGCGTGTCAACGTGCAGATGGTGATCGGAGAGCAGAACCAGCAGGTGGTGGTGAATTCAGCTCCGCCCATTATGCAAACCGACAGCGCGTCGCTGGGCACGGTGGTGGAAGGCAGGGCGGTGCAGACCCTCCCGCTCAATGGACGGAACGTCCTGAACCTGGTGGCGCTGGTGCCCGGTGTGGTGCCGCAGGGTGGCGCTTCTACCAACCTGAGCGGTCAAAACGTATTCGCAGCCGGCAACTACCAGATCGACGGGGGCAACTCCAATCAGTCCGCGGTGCTGGTCGATGGCGCCTCGGTGAACACGTTGTACGGCAATTCGGTCCAACTGGTGATGGATCAGGATTCCATCCAGGAATTCAACGCCCAGACTCACAACAACACGGCGGAATTCGGCAATTACAACGGTGGCGTGATCAACATGAGCACGAAGTCGGGCACCAACGCATTCCACGGCACGGCTTTCGAGTACCTGCGCAATACCGTACTCGACGCCAATAACTTCTTTGCCAATCGCGACGGCGCAGGGCGGCAGTCGTGGCACCAAAATCAGTTCGGCGCCAACGTAGGCGGACCGATCAAGAAAAATAAATACTTCTTTTTCGCTGATTACCAGGGGTACAGGCAAACCAACGGCCAGCCGGTTCAGGCAACTCTTCCCACCGCGGCGGAGTTGACAGGCGATTTTTCCGCTATCAAGGCTCCCATTTACGATCCCCTTACCACCTGCGGCGCCAACGGCAACGCGCCCTGCACGCCGCAGCAGGTATCCGGAGCTGCACCCACCCGGCAGCAGTTCTCATACAACGGGGTACCCAACGTGATTCCGCCGGGCCGGTTCAGCACGGTTGCAAAAAACCTGCTCGCCTATCCCATCTACGGCAAACCAAACGTGGCGGGTACGATGACAGACCAGGGCCCGGTGAACAATTTCTTCAGCCTGAGCACCGCCGGCGGCAACAATGACCAGTTCACCATTCGCGGCGATCAGAACCTGACCTCGAAGCACACCCTGTTTGAGCGCTATACCTGGTGGAAGTCGATGAACATCGATCCCAAACCATTTGAACCCGACAACAACCTGTACTACCAGGCACTCGCCCCTGAGGCTTTCACGACCCATCAGGCCATCCTCGGAGACACCTATGTCCTGAATCCTACGTCCGTCCTCGATGTGCACCTATCGTATTTGCGGTGGGACTATACCCGGATTCCGACGAATCTGGGGCTCGATGAAAGCAAGGCCTTCGGATGGCCGTCTTATATGAACTTTGGCAGCCTCAATGGCCTGCCAAAATCGACTTCTGTTCCCGCCATCAACACCAACGGGCCCATCAGCTACTACCAGGGCCTGTCCGGCTACATTCTCTCGACGAACAACAACTACGGGATCTCCTCGACGTACCAGAAAATCTGGGGCCGGCACACGTTCAAAGTCGGTCTGGACGTGCGCCGGTGGGATATGAATTACTTCCAGAACAACCAACCCGGCGGAAATTTCAACTTCGACAATGTGTTTACTGGTAGCAGTGCCGCCAACCCCGGCTCGACCGGGAACGGGCTGGCGTCCCTTGAATTGGGATATGTAGCCAACAGCTCAGTGTTGCAGATCTCACCCCCGGTGTACCAAAGGCTGTACTACCAGGGCTACTTTGGACAGGACACCTGGCAGGTATCCAAAAAGCTGACACTCTCTCTAGGACTCCGGTGGGAACTCCCAGGCACCTTCCTCGCAGGGCATGGCTGGGAAGATGTCTTCAACCCGAAGGAAGCTAACCCGATCGTCAACGCTCCAGGGGCTTTCGACCTGGTCAATACGCCGCAGCATCCGTCATCCGGCGCCACCAACGAAGTCTGGACTGACTTTGAGCCGCGCCTCGGACTCGCCTACCGCCTGACGGATAAGACGGTGCTGCGCGGAGCCTGGGGCAGGTACGTCACTCCTGTTGGGCTCGCGTTTTACAGTGAACCGTTGCAGGCAGGCATCAACTTCATCTCTAACCCTTTGGTGAATTCGCGTGACGGGCAGCAGACGCCGGCCAACACGTTAGACAATCCTTTCCCCACCCCGTTTGCGTTGCCTCCTCACCGGGATCCGAGCTACCAGCAAGTTCTGCTGGGCGGCAGTCCCCAGGCCATTACCGCCGATCAGCCTAGCGGGGAAACCTTCCAATGGAATGTATCGGTCGAGCACCAGTTCCCGTCCGACATCGCGGTCACGGCTAGCTACTCCGGGCTCAGCGGGGTTCACCTGCCAATCGTCCTGCAGCTCAACACACTGCCGGACAATGTGATCGCCAAGGGAGCCGCCGATCCCAATTGCGCTAGCGGCAACCTGGGAAGCTGTTTCCTCACCACGCAGGCGACCAATCCTTTTTATGGAAAAATCTCACAGGGAGCGCTACAGAATCCGACGGTTACCCAGAACCAGCTCCTGCTGCCATTTCCCGAGTACGGCGGCCTGGGAAATAGCGGCAGCTACAGCGGTATCAGCAATTACGAAGCGTTCGAGCTGAAGGTGCAGAAACATCTGCCCAACGGAGGAACACTCCTCGGCGGTTATACCTACTCCCGGCTGCTGACCAACGCCGAAAATCTCACCAGCTGGCTGGATGGTATTGTCGGACTCTCCACCGGTTCCTGGCAGGACTATAACAATCCCCGGGGAGAATACTCGCTCTCCAGCTTCGACGCCCGCCAGCGACTGGTGGTCAGTTATGTGTATGAATTGCCTTTTGGACGCGGTCAGCGATTTTTGCCCAACCTCAGCGGGGTGACCAATACTTTGGTCAGCCACTGGGGCTTGGAGGGCATCACGACTTTCCAGAAGGGTTTCCCTCTGCCCCTATCTGAAAACACCAACTTTATCGGGTCGTATGCGTTTCAAGGACAGGAAAGACCAAACGTGACTGCGGGCTGCGCAAAAGCCTATAGCGGTTCGATCGGCAGCCGGCTGGGGGGAGCGGCACCGGCCAAGCCTTACTTCAACACGTCCTGCTTCACCGAACCGGCAAACTTCACCTACGGCAATGAACCGCGCAATGACAACACTCTGCGCACGCCGGGGATCGATAACTGGGATATGTCGCTGTACAGGGACGTTCCCATCCACGAAAACATGACGCTCAATCTAAGGCTGGAAGCGTTCAACCTGTTCAACCGGGTGCAATTCGGCGCACCCAACACCCAGCGTGGCAATTCACAATTCGGATGGATCACGACGCAGTTTAATAATCCGAGACTGCTCCAGTTATCCGCCCGCTTTAGCTTTTAAACAAACGCTGTATCAGAAGCCTGCCGCCTTTGATGGCGGTAGGCTTTTTTCTTTTGTAGCCAGGCGAGTTCGCACCATCCGCTTGTGGTCAGTGTTGCTGCAGGTACTTAGATCGATTGACGAGAAGCGCATTTCACAACACCGGTCTAAAATCGGGAAATGCGCTCGGCCCTTTCCTGTGTCTCACTTCTCTTCTTCTGTACCTCCATATTCGGTCACGCGGAACAAAACCCCTCGTGGACAACACCGATCGCACCTTTCCAGGTTGCGGATAACCTCTACTACGTGGGAAGCCAGGACCTCGCCAGCTATCTCGTCGTTACCTCGCAGGGGAATATCCTGATCAATGCAAACCTTGCTACTTCACCGCCCCAGATACGGGCGAGCGTGGAGAAGCTCGGTTTCCACTGGAAAGACACCAGGGCTCTGCTCAATAGCCAGGCGCATTTCGATCACATGGCCGGCGCGGCGGAAGTGGTTCACGAGACACATGCGAAGAACATGGTGATGGACGCCGACGTGAGCGTGGCGGAGACCGGAGGGCGGACAGATTTCCTGTCGCCTTCTCCCAACATTCCCACCTACCCCCCTGTACACGTGGACCGCGTTTTGCACGACGGAGACACGGTGGAGTTTGGGGGTGTTACCCTGACGGCCCACAAGACCGCGGGCCACACTCGCGGATGCACGACGTGGATCATGCGCTCTCACGTTCCTGGAGAACCGGCCGGAACGACGCGCAATATCGTCATCGTCGGAGGAACCGGCTTTTGGTCGGAGTACCACTTCGTGGCTAGCCCTGGAAAGGCCGTGAGCTACCCGGGAATTGCTCAGGATTTCGAGCGTACATTCACCGTCTTGCGCGGTTTGCCTTGCGATGTGTTTTTAGGAGCTCACGGTGGATACTTCGATATGCTCACCAAGCTGAAGCACTACCCGCAGGATGGTCCCCGTGTCTTTATCGACCCTGCCGGCTACCGGGACTTCGTCGCTGACGCTCAGCAAACTTTCGAACAGGCCTTGCGCAAACAGCGCGCTGCACGGTGAGGACGTGAGAGCCTGGTGCAACGGATCGTCTCAGGTTGCGCAGTTGTGTTGAGCCACTCCGTTTGCTAGTTTTGGCGTAGATGCCGGCCCCTGTTCCCGAACCGCTCAGCAGGACGATAGAGACTCTCTACCGGTTGGAATCGGGCCGGGTTCTCGCTACGCTCGTGCGCCTCCTCGGAGACCTGGACTTGGCCGAAGAGTCGATGCACGAGGCGTTCGCTACGGCTCTGGAGTCCTGGGCGGTGGCCGGCGTACCGGACAAACCACGACCCTGGCTTATTTCAACGGCACGCTTCAAAGCCATCGATGCTATACGCCGGCGCGCGCGCTTCGATGGAGCACAGAAAGATCTTGTTGCCCATATAGAATCGCGCGTCCACGACGCCGCCAGCGCAAACCAAGACATGGAAGACGAAGAGATCGAGGACGATCGCCTCCGTCTGATTTTCACCTGTTGCCATCCCGCACTGCCTCCGGAGGGACAAGTCGCGCTCACTCTTCGCGAAGTCTGCGGCCTGACAACGGAAGAGATTGCGCGGGCATTTCTGATTACTCCGGCCACCCTCGCTCAACGTATTGTGCGCGCAAAGGCAAAGATTCGAGAGGCATCGATTCCCTACGAGGTCCCGGGGCCGCAGGAGTTGCCACAGCGGCTGGAAGCGGCGCTTCAGGTGATCTATCTCGTGTTTAACGAGGGGTACTCGGCGGCAACGGGAACGGACATCACGCGGTCAGAGCTAACCGGGGAGGCGATTCGATTAGGCCGGCTATTGATCGAACTCCAGCCGGAGCCGGCGCTGGCGGAACCGGAGATCATGGGGCTGCTTGCCCTGATGCTGCTCCAGGAGTCCCGCCGTGCGGCGCGGACCTCTCCGGCTGGAGAGCTGATCTTGCTGGAAAATCAGGACCGCTCGCTCTGGAACCGGGAGCAGATCGCTGAGGGAGTGGCTTTGGTGGAGAGAGCCCTGAGCTCCCGCCGCTTCGGAGCTTACACGCTGCAGGCTGCGATTGCGGCCGTTCATGCGGAGGCGGAATCGATCGCCGCGACCGACTGGCGGCAGATTGTTGCGCTTTACAACCAGTTGGTACGGATCCATCCTTCGCCCGTGGCCCATCTGAATCGTGCTGTGGCCATTGCCATGCGCGATGGTCCAGAGGCCGGTCTGGCGCATATCGACGCGGTGCTGGAGCAGGGCGAATTGGCGAATTACTACCTGGCGCATTCCGCCCGGGCAGAATTGTGCCGCCGGCTCGGCAGGACCGCCGAGGCGCGGTCTTCCTATGAGAAAGCTCTGGCGCTGACCCAACAGGAACCGGAGCGGCAATTCCTGCGGGAACGGATTCGGCAGCTGAAATAAAAATTTGGGATCGCTGTCGATTTTCCGTCTGCCCCACGACTATAGGACAAAAGAACGATGAACGGTTCCAGCGTGAACAGGAAGCGCATCATCGGGAACAAACCACAGCAAGCAAGGAGAAAACATCATGCCACAGTATCTGGTTTCAAATTACCTTCCCGACGACTTCGACCCGTCTACCGTAACCGAAACAATGATGGAAGAGATCCACGCGCTCAACCGCGAGTTGATTGCTGCCGGCGTGAGGAAGTTCGCCTGCGGCATTTCCCCAGCTCGCAGCGCGAAGACTCTGCGTGCTCAAGCCGACGGCAAGGTACTCGTCACCGATGGACCGTACACCGAGACCAAGGAGCACATGGGTGGATTTTGGATACTGGAATGCGCTGATCTGAACGAGGCGCTGGGCTGGGCGAAGAAGGCCGCCATCGCCTGCGATGTGGTGGGCGAGGTGCGCGAACTCTTATTCTTCCCGGCCCCGGAACAGGGATCCGGCGGGAGCAGGTAAACAGCCCCAGGCTACTGCGCCCTCGCGAACATGCACAGCATTGCCTATAGGTGACGAGCCGGCGGAAGGCGCTGCCACAGGCTCCCCAACCCGGAAGGAAGAGGAGACGAACCATGAAATATCTCTGTTTTGGCTACTACGACAAAGACAAATTCGATCGCATGACTGAGAACGAACGAAACGTCATGTTCGATCGCTGCTTTACCTACGACGACCATCTTCGGGCCGGCGGGCACTGGGCCGGTGGAGAAGCGCTTCAGGGACCGGAAACCGCGTTAACCCTGTCTTTAAAAAACGGCAAGGTGGCCATGACGGACGGCCCCTATGTCGAAACGAAAGAACACCTCGGCGGCATTCTTATCCTCGAGGCTAGGGACATGAATCATGCTGTACAGCTCATGGGCCAGCATCCGGCTCTGACGTATGGCAACTCTTTCGAGATTCGGCCGGCCGGGGATATGACTGAAATCATCAAGTCAAGTGAGCAGCGGCGGAGGCCGGCCGGTACGCCCTGAGGGGAGCGTAGTGGAGGGACCTGCGGTGCACCCTTCGGCCGCCCCACTTCTACACGTAGCAAGCACTATCCAACCCCCACAAAGCCGTCATCCTGAGGGGGTGAATTCGCAATCGGCCACTCAGGATCACTTCGAGGGCGGAAGCATGCTCCTGGATTTTGGCGGCTACGCTTTGCGTGGATCGAGTTGCCAGGTACTTTTGGCGGCGGGATCTGCCAGTGGACCAGGGGCTCTTTCGCCAGTCGTGAGCTTTCCAAGGATGTCGAGCGTCGATTTGATTGACGGGTGGAGCTTTGGGGAAAGGTTCGTTCATCGAAATCGTCAGCTGCAGAGTGTCGGGATTGAAGTCAATCTGGGCATCGGCTAGCAACAGAGTTCTTATCCCAGCCATGCGCCTCACGCCATGCTGAAAGATCCAGGTACTGTTTCGAATCTCCTTCGTAGAATCCCTGAAAGTCTTTTGGCAAATCCAGGTAGAGGTTGCCAGTTGGCCTCATTCTTCGTGTTGAGAAAGATGATGGCCGATTTGCCGCACTTTGCAAAGATGTTGTTGGAGATATTGTTATCCGTTGCGGTTCCGCTTCCCTTTCGATCGGGACGGGTGATTGCGTAGATGCCGGAGTTGTCGCATTTGCCGATGAGGTTCTGCGCAATGATCAGCTTGTCGGTCGCGTTATCGAAGATGGCCGATCCCGCGCATCCTCTCTGTCCGGGCGTTCCCGGCTCGGCATTGCGCACATCCCAGACGATGTTGTTATCGAGTTGGTTCTGGCCGCGGTTCATTTCCATATGGACGGCCGCGCCGACAGTGAGCGTGTCGGCAAAGATGTTTCGAGTCAGCCTGCAGTTGACATTGCCGCTATCGAACCAGACGGCATTGGCATGGCGGATGTGGCGGATGACGTTGCGGCGAAACATCATGTTGTGCGCGCGGTGGAATTTGGCTCCGGCGGCCTCCCAGCCGCGCTCGGCATCGGCCCACCCGCACCATTCGATGAGGTTGTCTTCGATCAGCGTATCGCTCGTTCCCATACCGCCGATACCCTCTACGCCACAGTAACGGAAGGTGTTGCGGCGAAGGATCTCAGAAGCTCCGGGGTTTTTTGCGGTACCCGAGTTGCCGTCTCTGCCGATCGAGATGCCCATCCCATTCGCCCATTCCAACGTATTGTCTTCGAGGATCCAATGATCGCCGCCAGCAAGCGAGACCATGCCGTACTGAGGAAAGGGGTATTGGTTGCCGGCGTGCGCAAAAGGCAGGCCCTTCACGCGAATGAATCCGCTCCCGCTTTGCGCGGGGATAAAGGTGTATTGCCGGGTGGTTACTTCGATGGTGTGATCGGCGGGAGTTCCTGATTCCAGACGAATATGGATTGCGGTTCCCGAATTATCCACCCAGAAGCGAGCGTTCGGAGAACCGCCAACCTCCTGCATGATCGGTCCACCGCGCCGGCGGGCCGGTAATCCATTTTGCGGCTGGGGAGGCACCTTGAAATCGGGTACGGGCGGGAAATGCTCGAGCTGCTAACTCGCGCTGCTGTTCCACCGGTTCGAGCGGCTTACCGTCGGCAAACACCAGACCGCGGCGGCGAACATAAGGGCCGATATCGACATTCCTGGTATCGAGCCATACCCACTCTCCCATCAAACTGGGCAGGGCAAATGGATTGTAAGTATCGGGGAACATCGAGCTTTTGAATTCATAGCGCCATGCAGTGACTCCATTGCCTGGCGCTCCCTGGGCAGATCCAGGAAAGCCCACAGGAATCGTCTCCTGTACCCATCCGTCCTTGATCACCTCGGAGCCCTTGATAACAACTTTCGCTCCCGGAGCGGCCTCGTAACTGATCATCTGTGCGGGACTTGTGCCGCCGCGCGCGGGACGCACGCACTCACGATACGTGCCGGAGGCGATGACGACCCGCTCGCCGGGCTGCAGCACTTCGGCGGCCTGGCTAATGGTCCGGAAGGGACGAGCCTGCGTGCCAGGTCCGTGGTCGTCAGCCTTAGCATGTTGGTTGTCGACATAATAAGTCTTGGTAAATTTGAGGGGCTGTTCCCACAGGGTAGAATTCAGTACCGTCTGGCAAACGCGAATCTGGGGCTTGAGAAGTTCGAACTGGATTGCGCCGCGGCAGGGAAAATGCTCCCACCAAGACTTGCGAGCAGACTGAATGCCGTTGCACATTCTAAAAAGCGCCGCCGATCGATCGATCCGGTCGACATTTGATCCCCTGATATAACCTCTTCCGAGCCCAGCCGCATTTTCCGAGTAGTCATAACCGATCCCATCGAATTTTTTTATAGAGGACTTATGCAATCAGGCGAGTGAGGGGCCCAGCGGCCAATGATGGCATTGACTCCGGAGTTCAGATACACAATCAACATCTGCCCTCGGCCGATCGGAAGCGGAGACAAGCATGCCGCGCTGGGCGAGGCCGCATTCACCCTCACCATCTGGCTTTGCTTGCCCGTCTCCATCGGAGCATTGTTGAATCCGATCGCGATCCACGTCGATTTTGTACTCGTGACGAGGAGTTGATCTGAGTGTCGACCTGTAAACGATTTCCTAATGAATTGCGTATAGAGAAAGCTCTGTTGCAACGGAGACAATAACAGGTCGCGAGGACAATAATCAAGAGTTCACGCTGGTGGGGCTGAGTCAGCATTTCGACGAGTCCGCGCTCGATTGAAATCACGACTGGAGCAGTCACCTGCTGGTACCTGAAAACGTTTCTCTCGAAAAACCTACTCTGTGGGCATGCTCGCCCACTCAAGCCAAAAGAGGGCTTGAATGGGGCACCCAAAGCGATGGAGGGTTCTCCTGCAGATGCGCCGGCCATTGGTTGCCCCCCAGGGATTCGAACCCCGATATGCTGCTCCAGAGGCAGCTGTCCTACCATTGAACGAGGGGGCAATGCGGTCTATCAGAAGCCGGCTGGTCTGCCCGGCTTTTCTATTTTAGGAGCAGGCGTGCCGCTGGTCAATTCGGGCCGCCCGTCACCTCGCCCCGAGATCGTCGTGCTGGTGGTAGTTGGGATAGGGCGGGATTGGCGGCGTGGGCACGGGGTGCTCCTGAAGTTGTTGCAGCAGGATGGCGACCGCACGCTCCAATTGCGCGTCGTGACCGGCGGCCACATCCTTGGGCAACTCTTCCACCTCAACATCCGGCGCTATGCCGTGGCCTTCCACTTCCCAGTCGCCGTTCAACCCGTAAATTGCGTAGCGAGGCGCGGTGACCCCGCCACCGTCGATCAGTGTCGGGTAGCCACCGATGCCCACCAGGCCGCCCCAGGTGCGGACGCCTACCAGCGTGCCCAGGTTGGCTTTGCGGAAGTACCAAGGCATGGCATCCCCACCAGAGCCGGCCGATTGGTTGATGATCATTGCCTTGGGCCCGAAGATCGCTCCCACCGGGTCGTGAACCGGCTTGCCATCGCGTTCGATCGCTCCGCTCAGCAACTTCTGGCCGAGCACATTCACGATGTAATCCGCAATCAGGCCGCCCTCGTTGTAGCGCTCATCGAGCAGTACGGCCTGCTTGTCGAGTTGCGCGAAGAAATACCGGTTGAAGTTGGAGTAGCCGGCTCCCGCGGTGTTGGGCATGTAGATGTAGGCCACCTTGCCGCCTGAAAGCTGGTCGACCTTGCGGCGGTTGGTCTCGATCCAGTCGATGTTGCGCAGGCCTTTCTCGGAGTCCACGGGTATGACGGTGACGTCGCGCCCATCGCTGCCATCCGGCTTGGTGCCCACGCGCACCACCGTTTGCTTCCCGGCTGTGCCGTCGAAGAAGCTGTCGACGTTATCGGTCGCGTGCAGTTCGCGGCCGTTCACCGCGAGCAGATACTCTCCTTCGACGATGTTGATGCCCGGCAGAGTGAGGGGCGCGGTCAGCGCCGGCGTCCAGTTCTGGCCGTTGTAGATTTTGGCGAATTTGTAGCGGTTGTTTTCCACGCTGTAGTCCGCACCCAGCAAGCCCGGTTTCGGTCCACCCTTCGGTTGCTCCGGCCCGCGGACGAACATATGGCCGACTTGGATTGATCCCAACATCTCGTTGGAGAGGTAGGTGAACTCCGCGCGCGAAGCCAGGCCATCGAGGTAGGGCTGGTATTTTGCTTCCACCTTTGCCAGGTCGAGCCCGTGGAGATGCGGATCGTAGAAGAAGTCGCGTTCAATATGCCAGGTCTCGCGATACATCTGCTTCCACTCCGTGCGGGGGTCGACCGTGGCTATCATGCCGGCATTGTTCACGGGCTTCCCTTGCGGAGCCTCGGGAGAGCCGGGCTTGAGATCGGCAACGGGCGCGAAAAACCAATTGTCTCCACGAATGTAGAAGAGCTTTTCGCCATTGAAGGAGACGTCGTAGCTGCTCAGCCCGCTGAGGATCTCCTCGGTTTGGCGCTTCTCCGTGGTGAAGCGCCACAGGGCACGGATCGGCGGACCATCTTCCGAGGAGGCGCGCCCGACCGGCTCACCCTCCGCCAGGAAAAGCACTCCTGTCTTCCCTACGGAGAGCCCGACATAGTTACGCGAAGGAATGGGCAGGGAGAGGATGCGATTTCCGATTCCGGAGAGATCGATCACCGTTGGCTTGGGCTTCTCTTCTGCCTTCTTCCTGGCGTCGTCTTTCTTCTCATCGCCTTTGGCGGCGGCCTTGTCTTGCGTCCTTCTTATCTTCGTCCTTCTTGTCTGCGTCTTTCTTGTCTTCGTCTTTCTTCTTATTCTCGTCGTCACTTTCCGGCGGAACGGGCGAAGCGCCGTCGCGTGCCAGCACGACCACGTACGCATTGCTGGTGGTGGCACGGTCGAGCGAGGAAAGGTCGATCCCCGCATCCGAGGGACCGTTGTTGGTGGAAGCTGTGAAGTAGAGATATTTTCCGTTGGGGTCGAAGACCAGGTGCCCGGCGTTGCTCATGCCATCGGTGATCTGGGTGGAGGTGTGCGTGGCGAGCGAATAGAAGAAGACCGCGTGCAGTTGGTTTTCCAGGTCGCGGGTATAGGCGATCCATTGCGAATCTGGCGACCAGGAGAGTTCCGTAGAAGCGCCAAAGCTGCCCCGTAACCCGGTGTCGATTTTCACCGGCTTGCCTCCGGCCGCATCCACGTACCACAACCTCAGGTGCTTGTCGGAGAAGGCGATGTGTTTGGAGTCGGGTGACCAGCGAGGTCCGTAGAAGAAAGATGGGTCGGGCCCCAGATCGATCACACGGGGCGGCTGCAGGCCATCCTGGTCACGGATGTAGAGTTGGTACTCGCCTGAAGCATCGCTGAAGTAGGCGATGGACTTGCCATCCGGGGACCACGAGGGGTCGCGCTCGGCGGTGCCCGGCGTCCTGGTCAGATTGCGGATGTCGCCCTTCTCCCCGGGTAAGGTAAAGATCTCGCCGTGGGCTTCCACCACCACGCGCACCCCGGTGGGAGACAGTGCGACGTTCTGTACTTCTTTGGCGGGAATCTCTGTCAGCCTCGGCGTCAACGCGGGCAGGTCTCCGTGAATGGTGACAGGCACGGTGTGTTCTTTCTGGGTGGCCAGATCGTAAAGGTGCAGCGAGCCGAACTGCTCGTAGACCAGGGCTCCGGGCCCTGCGCTCACGGTCTTCAGGTCGTAGCCGTGGTTCTCCACCACTTGCTTGACGGTCTTGCTGGCGGGGTCATAGCTGAATAGCGAGACCGGGCCATTGCGGTCGGAGAGGAAGTACACCAGGTCGCCTTCCCACACCGGGTTGCTATCGTTTGAATTATCGCGAGGGATCTTCTCCAGATCGAGCGTCTTGGTATTCAGCAGCCAAACGGGCGTGGTTTGGCCGCCGCGGTAGTGCTTCCAGGCCGGCTCCCATTGCGCCACGGGCACATAGGCCAGCCTGGCCCCGTCGGGGGAGTACGTACCTGTGATTGCGCTCGGCAAGGGGAGCACGGTGGGCGATCCAGTACCGTCGGCGTGGGTGCGGAACAGCCGGGGAAAGTCGCTGTAGCTGGCGTGCCCGGAGTTAAAGAGGACGTCTTTCCCATCCGCAGTCCAGCCCACTGCAGCGTTGCCGGTTGGCTCCCAGGTAAGGCGCCGGGGCACGCCACCTTCTGCGCTCACCACGTACACGTCATTCAGTCCGCGCTCTCGAGTGGAATAGGCGATGCGGGTGCCATCCGGAGAAAAGTAAGGGCCGTCCACGACTGCATTGACGGAAGTCAGCCGCCTGGCTTCCCCACCCTCACGGGAAACGGTCCACACATCGTCGGCGTAGAGAAAGGCGATCTTATCCGCGCTCAAGGAAGGATTGCGCAGGAGCAAAGGCGGAGCCGTCTGGGCGAACGTGTGCAGAGCGAAACCAGCCATAACAACGAAGCAGGCGAGCGAGTTGCGACGGGAGAAGAGGCGTCCAGCCATGCGAGGCTCCTGTGTGAGTTATCCGCGCATAACATATCACGCGGGCGGGACTTGACAACCGGGTCAGGCCGCCGCACTTACTGCCACTCGGTGACACCTCCCGTTGCCCATAGTCACCACACCTATGGCAGTGCATGAATGCTCGTGAGCGTGAGTGGGCGGCATGAAGCTATTTCCACCCGTTTTCGAACTTCGCTTGTCGCGCGGCGGCCCCGACCGCCGAGCCGGCTGTTAATGAAGGCGGCAAAAAGATTGATTTAGATGGGGTTACCTGTTAACTCCGAATTAATTGCCGATTTGATTGACCGATACTCTGCTTTACCGGAAACTCCCCATGACAAGCGACGCATGCCCTTCGGGAGGCGGAGGTTGCGGCGCTCGCGGAGATTAATAAGCAGAAACAAGCTTACTCAGACAGGGCTGAACGCGGCCAGGATCGAGCCTGCGTCACGTGTCGGACTTGCATACGCTCACTACCCGGAGGTTGGACCAGATGCTTAAGTTCGCCAGAACAGTATTCGCCCTTGGCCTTTTAAGTTCTTTAACGGTTTGGTTGGCTGCGGCCCAAGACGTGGCAAATTCAAAAGACCCCACAGGCATGAAGCGTTACGAGGGAAGCGAATTGATCGGTTATCGGGCGCCCAAATTCGATGAATATCTATTGCCACTTGGGCCGCCAACGGATGCTTATCCTCCAAAATATGAGAAGAGCAAACCGATCGAAGGTCAAGTCAGCTACTACACCTACATGGCACCCGAAGGGCGCTCGCCGGCCGAGCTTTTCCGCAACTACAAACAAGAGTTCGCGCGCCTCGATTTGGAGATTTTGTATCAGAAGGACGCGGGTCAGCGAGGATGGTTCGGTCCCACGTTTAACCAGATCGCGCGCGACAGCGACGTCGCGTCCATCCTCGCGTATAACGAGACCGAGGAACGCATGCTGGTCGGCAAGAGTAAAGGCGCCCAGCCAACCTACTATGTAGCCTTTGTAACGGCGTTCCGAGATGGCGTCATGCCGGACCGTTTGCGTAAGGCGATGACGAAAGGCCGTGCCCTGGCCCAGTTGGTGGTGGTGTCAGTGGACACCATGGAAAAGAAAATGGTCTTCGTCAACGCCAGCGATATGAAGCAGGCGTTGCAGGACTCGGGCAAGGTAGCCATCTATGGGCTGTACTTCGACACCGACAAAGATATAGTGAAGACGGAGTCGCAGCCCACCCTGGCTGAGATTGCAAAGCTCATGAATAGCGATTCGTCGCTGCGCTTGCACGTGGTTGGGCACACTGATAATCAGGGCAAACCGGACTACAATCTCGCTCTGAGCCGCCGGCGAGCCGCAAATGTAGTTTCTGAACTCGTCAGCAAATACGGGATTAGCGCAAGCCGGTTAGACGCATTCGGCTGCGGCCTCTACGCGCCGCTGGCTTCCAATCAAGAAGAAGTTGGCCGTACCAAGAACCGGCGTGTAGAACTGGTGGGATGGTAGCGGCCGGAACAAACGAAAAATGGTAGCGGCCGACGGACACGGGCCAGAATCGCGTCGCCCACACAAGCCAAAGGAGGGCTTGAATGGGGCACCCAGAGCATCGGGCGATTCCAGAAAGCTCGGTTTACTCTTCCCGGAGGACCTGCAGTGGCTTCTGGCCCAGCATACGGAAGGTGGCCGCCCAACCGGTTGCGATCGCAAGGACTGCGGTTCCCAGCAGCGCGTTGCCGGTCGCCAGCCATTCGATGTGAAAGGCGACGTCCAGCCGATGCAATAAGAGACGGCGTTGGGGCGGAGCATGGGATCCGCGTGGTCACACACTGATCCCATGCCCAAGGTTAACAGCCGACACAGGAGTGAACGGCAAAGGTTCCTGTAGTTTTGGGGTCCGTCCCCGTGGCCGGATAATGCAGGATTTTGTAGTCGAAGACGCCCACTGTGGTTTTGGGCACATGGACAACTACGGAACCGGTCCCAGTCAGTATGTCCCCTGGACTGGCAGGACTGGAATCAATGAATTGGACTTCAAACGTCGGGTATCTTTGCGAACGGTTTGACCATACCAGGATCCCGCCTGGTTCGACGCCGAAGGTTTCCGGTGTTTCATTCGGATCGGCTACGATCGTCCTTGGTGCGGTTGCGGAAATTGCGTTGTGCGTTAGGGTGCCCATATCATGCCTCGCTCTCTGGGAAAAGTTAGTTGATGGAATGGACCCGGCAAAGATGCCGGGCCCGAAATGTAACATGGCCTGTTTCTCTTCACAACAACTTGATGACCACTGCGTGGGGCGCAGTCACAGCCGGCGCGCCCGCGATCGGGGTAACAGCCTTGGTAGACATCATCTGCCGATAGCGAGGGTCGTTTCGCAACGATTGCATGTCAGGAAATGGGGCGACCTGGAAGTCGGTGGCGCCTTTACGAGAACAAGCAGCAAGCGTAGCTAGTGCCTCTTCACGTTTTCCCAGGAGCTCGAGGATTCTCGCTTTGCAAATCTGCGAGTCCATGTCACGCGCGCCCAGGGATTCGGCTCTGTCTATCAGCAAGGGGCTGTTTTGTGGATTTCCCGACTTGACCTTGTACAGGGCAAGCAGCATCCAACTCGGGCCATCGGCCGGATCTGTGAATAGGTGCCGCTCGGCCTCCTTTGTGGCGCGTAAATAGGCATCTTTCGCTTCGCCCTGGTGAGTCCGCGAGGAAGAAAGGCAATCGGCGAGTTCTAACCAATTCGTATCCTGCTCCGGATTGACTTGCACGGCTTTGCGCGCGAAGGGTAGAGCTTGCTCGTGCTTTCCCTGGGAGCGCAAAGCGAGCGAGGTGTCCGCCAAAGCGAAACCGGAGTCTGGATCGAGGGCAAGGCTGCGCGTCAGACTATCCAAAGCTTCGCTAAATTTGCCGATTTGGAGATATTCTCCGCCCATATTGTTCAAGGCCAGGGCACTTTTTGGAGCAGCCAGGCTTGCCGCGCGAAATGCGTGAATCGCCTCCTGATACCGTGCCTGGCCATGTAAGAAAAAGCCTAGTTCGTTGTAAGCCAGCCAGTAGTTGGGATGGTCCTTCAGCACTCTCCGGAATGTCATTTCCGCTTCTTCCCATCGATCCAGGCGGTTGTAGATCTGCGCCTGCCAGACCAGGATTCGTGGATTAGAAGGATTGAGCGAAAGTGCTTTGGCGATCTCATCCAGAGCTCCCCGTTCGTTTCCGGTCTGTTGGAAAACAGACGCGAGGGCGAGGTGTCCGTCGGCGAGGGCAGGATTCAGCGAGAGCGCAAGGCGGCAGTTGCCATAAGCCAGGTCGAGGGCTTCCGGCGCTCGTCGGATTGCGTAGAGCCGGATGTATGCGAGGGCTAGCCCGGCATGAGCACTGGCATAGTGGGGATCCAGTTCCGTCGCCTGCTTGTATTGCTCGATAGCGGCATCGAGTCCACTATCGTTCGGTTGCTTCCTCAGCATCTCGGCCGAGTGGAAGGCGGTAAAGGCGGCGGCCGAACGAGTTTCGGGTTCCTCCTGCTCACCGTGGTTTGAATAGGCGTCGAGATCCAGCAGGGATGCTGCCGCTTGGACGGCTTTTTGCGGTAGGGAGGTGATCTGATCGAACGCACAGGTCAGCTTCTTCTCACGAAGCGGCTGGCCGGACGAGGGATCCAACACACGCAGGAAAAGTTGAAAGTGTTTTGCTCCCGGGGAACCGGAAGCGGCCAGTACCAGGTTCGCCCCTAAAGGATCACAGACCTCTTTCAAATGGGCTGCATTGGCGATGCTCGGATCCACGTCCTCCGGGGAAATGACAAACAGATCCCGGTCCAGGGTCTCGAAACGGGTAAGTTCCGTCTTAATGGCGCTAAGAACACTGGTCAGCATCGGTGTCACGTGGACGTCGGCTGTTTTGGGCCAATTCAACAACGCGACGAACCGCTTGCTTGGTAGTGGACGCAGCAGGTCTTCCACGTCATCCCATTTCCACCAGGCGGCGCTCGCCACCGTGGCCACGGCTGCAAATGCGGCGCCGGCAAAACGGCGCCGGCTCCAAAATTCCCTGGGCCGATAGTGGATGTGGAGCGCGTCCAGTATTCGCTCAAAGGCCTGGCATCTACGCATGGGATCCCGGTCGAGAGAGCCCGCGATGAACTGAGCGCAAAATGAAGGTACGCTGGCGGTATTCAGTCGCGGACTGACGATCACCGAGGAGCTGTCTGACGCCACAAGCGGCTTCTGGCCGGTAAAGATCTCGTGCAGGACCACCCCCAAGGCAAAAATGTCGCTGGCTTGCGAGGGCGATCGACCCTGGTAGAGTTCGGGAGCCATGTAGTCCGGTGTTCCGGCGACCAGACGTTTGTCAGAAAGCGAGGGATCTGCCTCATGGGCACGAGCTAAACCGAAATCGGTGATCCAAAGACGAACCTGGGAGCCAATGCCATCGAGCATGATGTTGTTTGGCTTGATATCCCGATGGATGATGCCGGCGGCGTGCAGGGCGGCTAACCCGGCGACCATATGCTGGAGGATGGCTATCCCTTCGGCGATCGGGATGGACTTGTTTCTGCGGAGCCGGGCGGCCAGGGTTTCGCCGGGTAAAAGCTTCATGGTCAAGAACAAGAAGTTAACCGGCGTCTGCTCACCGTGGAAAATGTCGTAGATAGGGCAAAGATTCTGGTGGCTCACTTCCCTGGCAAGCAACACTTCGCGCTCGAACCGCTGTTGTAAGGCCGGATCATCAGCAATCTGAGGAAGAATTGCTTTCAGGGCAACGTGGACGCCCTGGAGGAAACGGTCTTCTGCCTCGTAGACTTCGCCCATCCCTCCCCTGGCGATGAAGCGGATCATCACGAAACGGTCGAGCAATATTTCGCCGGGTTTGAGCCGCCCCGGGGGCAACAGCGGAAGACTCTTAATCTCAGAGAGCGTAGCGGTCGTGCCGGAAGCCATGATGGCCTGGCTAAAAAGATGAAAGGGCGGGTGTTCAAGAAGGCTGCCGGCGTTGGCGTCCTCGATCAGCAGCGCTTCGACGGTCTGCCTTAGCTTCTCGTCCTGGCCACACGCCTGTTCGAGAAAGGCCTCCCGTTCTTCTCGCCTGAGGGCGAGTGCGGCCTCGAACAGTTGTTCTACGAACTCGGGTTGAGTAGCCATGGCAACCAATCCCTTAAGGAGCTGAATTAGAGCAGGTTAACCCGGGGAATGCGGGAACTGGGGAAGACAGCATACAGGCAGGAGAGAGCGAGCTAGGTCTTCCCTTCTGCAATCTGACTACTTAGTGCAGTGAAATGGCAACTTATATCTGATTTTAAGTAAATATCTCCTGCACGGTCCCCGGGTGCCACCGAACGGCATCAACGAGAAGGCCCGGAAATCTTGGCCCCGGGCCTATCTACTCAGAGACTCTGCTAGCGCGCAGCGACAAAAGTGTCGTTGCGGGCGCTGAGGCTCGCTTCGCGGAGGGCTGTCCTTTTTTCTGTTTTGGATATTGGGACCCGCAGGTTCATATCCGCCTGGTCGCAGAGAATTTCGCTCAGAAAGTATTGGCTGCCATACCGGTGAAACTTCAGTTTCCCACCGTCTGGAGACCTATTGCCGTCCCTATCCACAAGACTGATCGCCGCCGTAGGTTTATCGTGGTTCTGAATCACGATAAGGTGGTTTGATTGCTCTTTAATCGTGTAAGTACCCGCAGGAAGAAGCTTGTCGCCCACGGTGAAGTCAAAGGGTACGTTTGCGCGTACCCCGTTGGATTGCGCGAATGACGTGCCGGCCATGGCAACATTTGCGATGGCGAGGAGTGCGATTGCATTGATCCGTTTCATGACAGTGTCTCCTTTCCACGAGGCGTCTACTTTTGATCGCCTTCAATTGGTTAAGCGAAGTCCACTGGTGAAAGGGGCCAAAGACGGCGAAACTTATTTCTCCGGGTTGGCGACGAGGCAAATGGGGGGTTAGCGAGAAGACGGCGAGCCTGGCCTTTGGTTCGAGATCCAGTGAGTTAACTGTTTTGTTAGCCAAATGTGGGTTCATCATGTCCGCTGAGCCTGGAGAAGTCACGGTTCTGTTGAAGGCAATGAAGAGTGGGGACAAATCTGCGGCAGATAAGCTATTGCCTCTTGTCTACAACGAACTTCACCGGTTAGCGAAGTTGTATATGCAACGGGAACGATCGGATCACACCTTACAACCGACTGCTCTCATTAACGAGGCGTATTTGCGTCTTGCGCGGGATACCGTCGATTGGCAAAGCCGCCAACATTTTATTGGAGTGGCCGCGAATGTTATGCGCCGTCTTCTGGTCGATCACGCACGAGCGCGCAACGCCGAGATGAGAGCGGGGCACCTTCAACGGGTTGAGTTGGAGGACCACTTCGTAATTTCCAGCGAGCGATCCGAGGAGGTATTGGCTTTGCATGAAGCGCTCACCCATCTGGAAGCAGTGGATCCGCGAAAAGCGAAGGTCATGGAGTTACGCTATTTTGGCGGATTTTCCATTGAAGAAATCGCGGAAATACTTAAGCTGTCTCCACGATCCGTTAAGCGGGAATGGGCGTTGGCGAGGATCTGGCTTCTGAAGGAGATGAAGGCTACTCCTCCCTGAGGACCTGCAGTGGCTTCTGGCCTAGCATACGGAAGCTGGCCGCCCAACCGGTTGCGATCGCAAGGACTGCGGTTCCCAGCAGCGCGATGCCGGTCGCCAGCCATTCGATGTGAAAGGCGACGTCCAGCCGATGCAACAAGACACGGGAGAGCAGGTTGGCGAAGATCACACCGACGAAGCCGGCGAGCAGGCCGAGCACAAAGAACTCCACGCTGAAGACGGCGGCGATGTGGTTGCGCTTGGCACCCAGGGTCTTCAGCACGACGACCTCGCGCACGCGGCGAAATTGGGTGCTGGCGATGCTCGAGGCTAGAATCACCGCACCGGCAAGGATCGAGAAGCCAGCCAGGAAACGGACGACGATGGTGATCTGCTGCACAACTCCCTGGATGGTCTCGATGACGTCGGCAATGTTGATCACCGTCACCGTGGGATAGACGTTAAAGAGCGCCCTCTGCACGGCGCCTACCTGCCGCGGGTCGACATGCGCGGCGCCATACCAGACTACCGGCAGGTCTGACAGAGCCCGCGGTGTGAGGATGAATTCACTGCGCGCATATACGTGCTGGCCATTGTGACGTATGACCGCGGTCACCGTAGCCGGAATAGTTTTTCCATTGGAGGTGAAGACAATTTTGGAACCGAGATGCAACTGAAGGCGCTGCGCGATATGCTCGGTCACGGCGAGCGATTGGCCGTCGTCCCTGTCCCACCAGGATCCTTGCGCCATGTTGGATCCGACCGGGAGGGTCCTCGACCAAGTGAGGGACACGGTCTGCAACAGGCGCTTGGGATAATTCTTTAGTTTGAGCCCATCGGCCGCGGTGCCGTCGATCGAAACGATCCTGCCCGCTACGGAGGGAAGCGTTTCCAATTCCCCCTCAACCGCCGGTTGCTGGGCCAACAGATGCTTGACGCCGTTTAGCTCCTTGCTGCTGATATCGACCAGGAAAATATTTGGCAGGTTTCCTGCTGAGGTCAGCCTCATCTCTCCGATCACGCCGTGCTGCATGAGAAAGACGGTGAGGATCAGCATGACGCCGGTGCCCAAAGCCGCCAGCACGGCAGCCGATTGGTTGCCGGGCCGGTACAGGTTCGCGAGCCCGTGGCGGACAGCGGATTGCAGATGGATCCGGGTGCGGGATAAAAATGCGCGCAGCACCCGCAGGGTCAGCGCCGACAGGGCAAGGATGACCAGGAGCAGCGCGCACAGAGCCCCTGCGAACCAGCGCCCAACCACGACCGAATCGGAGAGCGCGGCAGCGATGGCGCCCAAGCCTAACAGGATGACGACTGCGATGATCCATTCCGCCCTGGTCTGGCGCAGGCGGACCCACCAGCTTTGTTTTGCGCTGGGCTCCTCAACCATTCTGCGCAATACCAGGTTTGGCCGGACGGAGCGGATTTGTAACAGCGGTGGTAAGCAGAAAAGAACCGTGGTCAGAATGCCGGTGCCGAGCCCCGCCAGCGCGGAATGCCAGGGGAGTTGAAGGTCCAGGCGCATGGGCAGGAACTTCCCTAGCAGCGTGGGGAAAACCCATTCCACGCCCAGGCCGAGGCAGACGCCGATCAATCCACCGACTAACCCGAGCAGCACGGTCTGGAAAAGATAGATGCGCAGGATGTCTGAGGAGCGGGCGCCTATCGATTTCATGATGGCCAGCACTTCGACGCGTTGCTGCAGATGCGCGCGCATGGCCATGGCCACGCCGATGGCGCCGAGCACCATGGCGACCAGGCAGATGAGGCTGAGCAGGCCGGTGGAACGCTTCAGGCCGTCAGTCAACGCGGGGTTGCTCTCGCGGAAGTCGGTTACCTGCGCATCCGGCAGGATTTGTTCCAGGCGGGCGCGTACTGTTGTGACGTTGCTGTTGGCAGGCAACTTGAAGAGAAAGCGTTCGCCGGAGCGGCTTCCCTGCTGGATCAGGCCGCTCTTTTCGAGGGCGCTCTGGGTCATCATGACCCGCGGCCCGAGTCCCATGCCCGAGCTCATGCGGTCCGGCTCACGCGCCAGAATGGCTGCGATGCGGAAGGTATTTTCGCCAATCTTCAGGTTCGCGCCTACCTGGGTGTGCAGGCGAATGAGCAGGTCGTCGGCGACCACTACGGTCGAGTCGGTGAGCACGCGTCGGAGATCCCCTGCGGGCTGCAAATCGACGGTGCCGTAAAAGGGATATTCGTTTGGGTCAACTGCTTTGAGCGAGACCAGCAGGGGCACCGGATCTCCTGGCGAAGAGACCATGGAGACGGTGTCGGTTATCTGGGTGCGCTGGACACCGCGCGAGGCCATTACGTTCAGTTGCTGTTCTTCTTCCTGGGTTGGCTGGCGAAACATGCGCGCGGAGAGATCGGCCGCCATGATGGTGCGCGCCTCGCCCAGGAGTGTCTTCTGAAAGGAATCGCTGAAGCCGCGGACTCCGGTGAGCGCGGCGACTCCTATGGCAACAGAGATGATCACGAACAGGAATTTCGTTCGCGAGGCTTTCAGTTCACGCCAGGCGATTTTGGCGGCGGAGGTCCAGGTCAGCGAAGGTTTTCGCTCGATATCCATGTCAGTCCACCCTTTGCATGGTGTCTTCCACAATCATGCCGTCGCGTAGAACCACGCGGCGATCGGCGTGGGACGAGACCTGGGCGTCGTGGGTTACCAGCACCAGGGTTGCCCCGCTGGCGCGATTTCTTTCGAGCAGGAGATTGAGAACGTGAGCGCCGTTTTCGGAATCGAGATTGCCGGTGGGCTCGTCGGCAAAGATGATCGGTGGTTGCAAGACGAAGGCACGGGCCAGGGCCACACGCTGCTGTTCACCACCGGAGAGTTGGATGGGGTAATGATGGATGCGGTCCGCGAGCCCTACACTGCGCAGCAAGTCAGATGCTGTGGCGCGGCCGTTTCCTCCTCCGTTGAGTTCGTGAGGCAGCAGGACGTTTTCGAGAGCGGTGAGGGTCGGGATCAGTTGGAAGGATTGGAAGACAAAGCCCAGTTTTCGGCCGCGCACTTCTGCCAGCTTGTCTTCGGGCAGACGGCTTATTTCGATGCCGTCGATGAAGACCTCTCCTTCGGTAGGGGAGTCGAGGCCGGCTAAGAGACCTAGCAGGGTGCTTTTGCCGCTTCCCGAGGCGCCCATGATGGCGACGAATTGACCGGCTGGGATGACGAGGTCAATTTGCTTGAGGATCTCGATAGTCCGGTTGCCGTTTCGGATTGATTTCTTGAGTCCGCGGACTTCAATCATTTCGATGCCTTGTGGTGGTTGAAGCAGGGAGTCCACGTTTCCACGAAAGGTCCGTAGAACTGCAGGTCCCTCGCTTCGCTCGGGATGACAACAAGGAAAGGGCGATGGTTCCATGGAAAGCGGTTCCCGAACCGAGACATGGTTGATCCACCGGTTTAGTCTGTGATGACAACGGCAAGGGCGGCAGCTCGATCAATAGCGATTGCTGAACCGAGGCGCTGTTAACGACCCTGCATGTGCCGCACTGATCTCCAGCAGCAAAAAAAATGTCATCTCGACCGGAGCGCAGCGGAGCGGAGAGACCTGCGGTTTCCCTTCGGGTTTTTTCTGGATGCTTTAAAGTGGGCTTGTGAGATGCCGACACATTGCTGGCCTTTTGTTTGCTTGTTTGACGGTGACCGGTTGCCGTTCGAAGACCACTGAAACGCCAAATCCTCCGCCTGTTGCATCCGATGCGGCTACGCCCTCCGCGGATACAACGCCTGCGGCGCCCGACGGGCGTCCGGTGATCGTGGCTTTCGGCGATAGTTTGACCGCCGGGTACGGCGCGGACACGGGCGATAGCTATCCCGACTATCTGGAGAAGGATCTGAATGCGTTGGGCTATCGGTACCAGGTCATCAACCAGGGCATTAGCGGAAACACCACCAAGGATGGAGTCGACCGGCTTCCGGAGGTGTTGCGCCTGAAACCGGTGGTGGTGATCGTGGCTTTCGGTGGAAATGATGGGCTGCGCGGTTTGCCCATCGCCAGCACGCGGGAGAACCTCGATCACATCGTTTCTTCCCTGCTCGATTCCAGAGCGAAGGTGGTGCTGGGCGGCATCACGCTGCCCCCGAACTATGGCTCTGACTACATCCGGCAGTTCAACCAGACCTATGCGCTGCTGGCTGCCAAGTATCACGTGCCCATGCTGCCGTTTTTGCTTAAGAACGTGTACGGCGTTCCGGGCAGTATGCAGGCGGACGGTATCCACGCCACCGACCAGGGGAATGCCCAGGTAGCTAAAAATTTGCTGCCGTTGATCGTGCCCACGCTCAAGAAATAAAGGCATCAACCCAGGACCACAATGGGTTGAAAGAGTGTTCCGGCCACGCGACGCACAATCGCCACCAGATCGCGCTGGCCGGCGAAAACCTTGGCTAACGGAGCGGTGGAGAATTCGGGCAGATTCACCGCATTTCCGTTGCGCAGCCTTCCGGCGATCCACAGATCGGCCGTGGTCGCGGGTAGTTCCGGCAGCAAAGTGCGGGGGTGAGGCAAACTTTGCTCCAACGTTCCGGCCGCGGCTTGCGCGGCTAGTTCATCGAGCGAGAGTGCCTGGCTCAGCGTGAAAGGGCCAGCCGCCACCCGGCGCAACCGCGCCAGATGAGCACCGCACCCCAGAGCCTTACCGAGGTCATGGGCAACCGAGCGCACATAGCCTCCCGAGGAAATGCGGATGGTAAATTCGGCACATTCGCCCTGCAGTTCGCCGACGGTAAACTCCTCAATCAGGAGCGACACCGGCTTGAGCGCAACGGTCTCGCCGCGCCGGGCAGACTTGTAAGCGGGCTTGCCATCCACTTTCTTTGCCGAGTAGGGCGGAGGCGTCTGCTCCACCTGGCCGCGAAAATGCGCGGCTGCGGCCTGGATTGCCTGGTTGGAAGGCAAAGGAATTCCCATCACCGCAGGCGCTGCCGGAGTGCCCTCGGCATCGTAGGTGTCGGTGGCGAATCCGAAACGGATCGATCCGGTATAAGTCTTAGGCAGCGGGCCGAAAAATTGGGCAAGGCGGGTATATTTCCCCAGCAGAACCGGCAACACGCCGGTGGCCATTGGATCAAGCGTACCCAGATGGCCGATGGCAGATTCGCCGGTTGCGCGACGCAGGCAGGACACGACATCGTGAGACGTCATCCCGCCCGGTTTATCGACCACTAGCAGCCCATTCACACTCTCTATCATAGAGTTTTGGGCCCGACTCTGCCTTGGCCAGCCGCAAAGCTATAAGCCGTTCTGTGAGCGCGACTGGACCAGGGACAGAAACTCCGCGCGGGTGTTCTGCTGATGGAAGACTCCCTGCATGGCAGAGGTCACAGTCGAGGAGTGCTGCTTCTCTACCCCGCGCATCATCATGCAAAGGTGCCGGGCCTCGATAACGACGCCCACACCCTGGGGGTCGATCGCATCCTGAATGGCGTCGGCAATCTGCCGGGTAAGCCGCTCCTGCACCTGCAGGCGCCGGGCAAACACCTCGACCAGGCGGGCTATCTTGCTCAGGCCAATCACTTTTCCCTTGGGAATGTAGGCGACATGGACCTTGCCGAAAAAGGGCAGCATGTGGTGCTCGCACAGGGAAAAAACCTCGATGTCGCGTACGATCACCATTTCGTCATAATCGACATCGAACAGCGCGCCGCGCAGAATTTCCTCCGCGTCTTCCTGGTAGCCCTTGGTCAGGAAGCTCATCGCCTTGGCGGTCCGCTCGGGCGTCTTTACCAGGCCATCCCGGGTGGGGTCTTCGCCAAAGCGGGTGATCAACTCGGCGTAAAGATCCTCGGTGGAATATGCGCTCAATCCCCTACCGGCGGGGGGCTTACGAACGACTGCTGGATGTGCCATGCTTTCCCTTTCCTGCATATTCGAAAAAATTGTTCCGCGTCTCTTCCACCCTCACTCGTTCCAGATCAGCGTGAACAAAGTGTTCCGCGAGCAGGTTGTGAATAGCGATACATAGATTTTCGGTGGTGGGCACTTCGTTGGAGAAGAGCTCATCAAAATTTAGATTGGTGTGGTCAAAACGGTCGATCACCTCGTTTTGCACACAGCGATCCAGGTCCACCAGGTTGCAGACCATTCCAGTCACCGGGTTTACCTGTCCGCCCACCGTGACTTCGACGACGTAGTTATGCCCGTGGCCGTGGGGATTCGCGCACTTGCCGTAAACCTCGCGGTTCTTTTGCTCGCTGTAAGTCTCGGAGTAGAGACGATGCGAGGCACTCAGGACATAGCGCCGCGATAAGTAAGCTCTCATGCTTCTCCGTAGTAGTCGGCGAACAAATCAGGCATCTCGTATACCCTCACGCGGTGCAGCCTGGCTCCTTCGATCTGATTCTCCAGGCGCTTCCAGATCGCGATGGCCAGGTTTTCGGTGGTCGGCAGGGTGTGCTTGAATTCCGGAACTTCCAGATTCAGGTGCCGGTGGTCGTACACGTCCACCACCTCGCGGTGAATCACATCTTTCAGCTCTTTCAGGTCGACCACAAAGCCGGAAACCGGGTCCACTTCGCCCTCCACGGTCACTTCCAGCGTGTAGTTATGCCCGTGGCCATTCCGATTCGCGCACTTGCCGAAAAGACGCAGATTTTCCTCCTCCGGCAACTGGTCGGACCAGTAGTAGTGGGAGGACGAGAACTCGGCTTTTCGTGTGAGCAGAATCATGGGTAAACCTGGCTTCGATTATATCGGGTCAAGAGCTGAATATAAGATGCGACAACGGGGCTATCTTATTCATTATTTGGCACTTGAAAATTCTGGTTCAGGCTTTGGTGGTGGGGTAAGCCCGGCCCTTCCACGCCACTTGGCTGCGCACCGTGTGTTGCCACCAGCTCCGTGCCAGCAAGAGGCAGAACAGGGGCAAAGCGAATGCGGAAAAGGCGCAATCGAGCGCGGCGAAGTTGGATTTCGCCACCCGGGCGTAGAACCTCCACAACACTCTCAACCAGACGGCGGCCAGGGCGTAACGGGCGATGGGCTGGGCATACAAATGCCAGAGCAAGAGGGGCAGGCCAAAGAGTAGAAGGAGGTCGAGGCCCCTCCACCCGGCCATCATTAAGGGAAAGGCGAAGAGCCGGGCGAGGTTTTTCGTCCAACCCTCCATCATGGCGCCGAAGGTGCGATACATGCGGGTACTCAGAGCGTCGGGCGCGTAGCGGAAGCGGATGGGAAACTTTCTGCGTTTCAGAAGGAATGCCAGGTCGACGTCTTCGAGCAGGGATCCTGCGACCGCGGAGTGGCCGCCCACCTGGAAGTAGGCTTCTCGCTGAACCATCAGAAATTGGCCGTTGGCAGCGGCAACTCGCGAGGAGGGGTCCGAGACTTTGTCCGGTGGATAGGCGAGGGCCAGTTCGGAAAAAATCAGCGGCATGAGCGCACGCTGCCAGAATCCGGTCACTACCTGCCGCGGCGAGTAGGAAAGCATAGCTGCCCCCGCATGTTGCGCTTCGTGCAGGGCTCGCTGCAGGTTGCCGGGGGTGTGGATGGTGTCGGCATCCGTGAAAAGGAGCCATTCTCCCTGGGATTTTCTGGCTGCGGTCCAGACGGCATTGGCTTTGCCGGTCCAACCTGGCTGGAGGGGGTCGGGATCGAGGACGGTTACGTGCGGGAGATCGAGCGCGATGGAGCGTGTGGCGTCGGTCGAGCCGTCGTCTACCAGCAGCAGTTCCCAATCCTCGGCGATGGCAAAGCCAGGTTCCGACTGGGAGAGCAAAGACTCGAGACACGGCCGCAGGACATCGGCCTCGTTGCGGGCGGGCACGATGACCGAGAGACGCATTCCGTTTCCTTTCCGGTAGGAGCGGTTCGAGATGATCCTTCAGAAGAGCGTACCTCAGGGGCCAAAATAACCTGCGTGAGGACAATCGCAAAATGAGTCCTCCGAAATCTGAATTGGGCTGTGGCCTCGGAGGGGTTTCCCAGCTACGGAGGGTTGTCATTATTATAGGAAGTGTGACCAGGTGGATTAGCGGGTTCGTGGTTTTGCTCTCGGTGGTGATGACGGTGGGGTGCGACCGGGGGGACCATCCGCGGCAGGTCGGCAAGCTGGCCCCTAATTTTACGGTGGTGGACGGCAACCGCAAGGTGGAGTTGAGCAATTACCGCGGCAAGGTTGTGGTGCTCAACTTTTGGGCGACGTGGTGCGCACCCTGTATCGAGGAAATTCCTTCGCTCAATGAGCTGCAACAGAAAATGCCGCAGCTGGTTGTCCTGGGAGTGTCCGTGGACCAGGATGCGGACGCGTACCGGCAGTTCCTGAGCGAGCACCGAATCAATTTCACCACTATCCGTGATGGGCAACAGCATAGCAACGCCCTGTACGGGACTTTTGTTTTTCCCGACACCTACGTGATCGATCGCAATGGCGAGATCCGGCGGAAGTTTATCAATGCGCAGGATTGGACATCGCCCGAAATCGTGAACTACCTTTCCCACCTGTAGTGCCGATGAGTGTTGTTATGATGGCGTCATGACGACCAATCTCGACGTTCTCTATCGCTACGAACTGCACCCGACAGAAGCCGCCATGATCGCGTTGGGTAAGGCTCGCGGGGTTTATGGGATTCGCAAGATTGTGCTCGACGAAAAGCAGAAAACGATGCGCGTGGAATTCGACTTCACCCGGTTGAACCGCAGCGTCGTGATGGAACTGCTGCGCAGCGCCGGAATCGACATCGTCGAAGAGGTTCCGATGACCACCCTGCCGGCGCCGGTACCCGATCCGGTTGCGCCCACGCCGCCGAAGTAATCGAATCGCCCCATTTCACGACAACTTAAGTACGAAAGTCCAAGCGCCGCCGCCTTGTCATGCGATCGCGACAGTGCGCCGATGAAGCTAATTGAAGGTCTGTGAATCTCACGTGGCGGCTCGCAAAAAAGCAATGTCAGGGTTGGCAGATAGTTTCTGCCAGCCGGGCGCGGGGGAGGCCAATCCCGGAGTGGAAATGATTGGCGTCCGAGGACCGAGCCAATGACGATGGCCGGCGGAACGAATGGAAAACTGACTGAATTTCTCCGCCCGGGCGATTCCTGCAACCGGGTGCTGGTGGCGGAAGACGATGCTATGTTCCGCCGGATCCTGCAGAGCTGGCTGGAAAACTGGGGCTACCGGGTTACGCTGGCAGAAGACGGCGCCAGGGCCTGGGACATTCTCCAGCAGGATCCACCGCCTCAATTGCTGATTCTCGATTGGATGATGCCGGCGGTAAACGGCGTGGAGTTGTGCCGTAGGGTGCGCGAATCGAACCGAACTCCCTACCAGTACATACTTCTGGCAACATCAAGAGACGCAAAACAGGATCTGGTCAGCGGTCTGGAGGCCGGAGCGGATGACTATCTCACCAAACCCTTCGACAAAAGCGAATTGCAAGCTCGTCTGCGGGCCTGCAATCGAATCCTGACACTGCAGGATGAACAGATTCGCACCCAGGAGCAACTCCGTTTTCAGGCGACCCATGATGCCCTCACGGGGATCTGGAACAGGAGTGAGATTCTGGAGACATTACGCCGGGAGTTGGAACGTGCAGCCCGCTCCAGGAGCGCCACGGGCCTTTTAATGCTGGACATCGATCACTTCAAGAAAATCAACGACACCTATGGACATTTGACCGGGGATTTCGTGCTGAAGGAAGTGACGCAACGCATCATCCAGGCGGTGCGCGGGTATGACTCGGTGGGGCGCTACGGTGGAGAGGAGTTCGTGATCGTACTCCCCGGTTGCACGCGGGAACAGATCGAACACGGCGCGGAGAGGATTCGTTCCGCAGTGGACGATAGCCCGATCATTGCGAATGAGTCGACGATCTTCGTTACCGTCAGTATCGGCGCGGCGGTGACTGGAGTGGAGAGACATGGCCTGATTTCTGATACGGAAATACTTGCGGCTGCGGATAGCGCGTTGTATCGGGCTAAGAAGATTGGGCGCAATCGAACTGTCTTGTCGGATTTCGTGTTCAACGAAATCAGGTGAGCTGGTTGCTCCGCGCGTGGGCGTACCAGATGTTGGCCGCACCAAACATCAGGCAGGCGGCGTTGACACTTATGTTCAGAGCGCCTCTCCCACCTGAATATTGGGCGTGCCGGTAATTACAAATCGCGTCGAGCATCCCCAGGTAGACCATGGAACTCCCGGCCACCGCGGTTGCGATAGCCGCGCGTGGATCGTTTTTCATCAGCCAGTGGCTCGCCAGCCAGAAGGCCGCCACAATCCAGAGGATATCGGGGAGAAGGAAGCACCACTCGAAATCGACGACGTTGGCGGGTAGGTCATGATGATCGTTCCAGAAAGCGATCCAGAAACCCACGATGCCCAGCGCGGCTATCCGTTGCGCCCAGGCGAACCAGCGTACGGATATCGGGGAGGTGGCCATTTGAGATTGGGGGAGGGAGAGATAGGATGGTGCGCGCGGAGAGATTCGAACTCCCGACCTTCTGGTTCGTAGCCAGACGCTCTATCCAACTGAGCTACGCGCGCATGCGTACCAACATAGACTACCAAAGGGGTGCAAAAACGCCAAGTTCGGCGGCCCTTCCTGGCGCCGTACTGCATCCAAACGAATCTATGGCACGCCCTTATTGGACCGGACAAATCTCTCTCTCGCTGGTCAGTTTCGCGGTTGAAATTTATCCCGCGGTCACTTCTGGCCGCCCCTTCCAGTTCCACCAGATTGACCGGAAAACGGGGGAGCGGATTCACTATCAGAACGTTGCGGACGGTGACGAGGATGACTCGGGCGCGGGCGGCAAGGGCAAAGGCCTGCATATCGCCAAAGGTCATGACCACGATGACGACAAGCATGTGGTTGAGAAATCAGACATCGTTAAGGGTTACGAATACGAAAAGGGCAAGTACGCGATGATCGAACCGGAAGATCTTAAGCGGCTTCGTATTCCGGGCAAAGATACTTTGGAAATCGTCCAATTTGCACCTGCGAGTGAGCTGAGTCCCTCGCTGTATGTGAAGCCCTACTTTGTGGTCCCCAAGAAAGGTCCACAGGCGACGGCGTTCGCCATCGTGCGTAAGGCTATGGTGGATACAGATATGGTGGGCATGGGAGAGATCGCCTTTGCCGGGCGGGAGCATGTGGTTGCGCTGGCTCCGCCGGCCGACCGCAAACAACCTGGCATGATGCTGTACCAACTTCGCTTCGAAGACGAGTTACGTGATCCCGATGAGTACTTCGACAAGATCCCGGCCGCGAAGCTGGATGCGGGTCAACTCAACCTGGCGAAACAGTTGATCAAGAGTTACACGCGTCCACTGGAGCTGGATAAGTTCACCGATAACTATGAGAAGGCGGTGCGCGAGCTGGTGGAAGCCAAGCTGGCTAACAAACCGTTGCCTAAGGAAAAGCCGGCTAAGGCTCGTGGTAAGGTGGTCGATTTGATGTCCGCGTTGCGTCAGAGCCTGGCTGCTAAGGATGTTCCTAAGCCGGCACCGGCTAAAGGCAAATTGAAAGTTGCGGGCGGCAAGCGGCGTAAGTCGGCGTAGTCGCGCACGACGCACCGACCGCGGAGTACTCCGACGGATTTCTTTTGTTTTTTGCTACGACACGATCTCCGACAAAGCTTTGAGGAATCGATCCACTTCTTCGGCCGTGTTGTAGTGCGCTAAGCCTATGCGTAGAAAGCCGCCATCCTTTTCTACATCGAAGTGTTCGGTAAGGTTTAGGGCGTAGTAGTTGCCATCCCAGGTAAAGAAGCCTTGCCGCCCGAGTTCGGTTGCGAGTTGCAGCGGGGTGTGGCCGGCGATACGGATCGCCACCGTGGGGCACCGGGCGTCGAACTGCTCGGGATCGCGGATGCCATAGAGTGTGAGTCCCGGCATCTGCAGGAGCCCGGCGATCAGGCGCTCGATCAAGGTGCGCTCGTGCTTATGAATCACTTTCCACGCCGCGAGTAGCCGCTTGCGGCGGGTCGACGCGGATGGATCGACGCGATGCCCGAGCTCAGCCAGGTAGTCGACGCAGGCAGTGATCCCGGCAATGCACTCGTGGTTCAACGTGCCCCATTCCCAGGAAAGAGGCACGGCATGGTTGTTGGCGGCAATTTTGTAGGGTTGCAGCCGCGTCAGGTGCTCGTGTTTGGCAAAGAGCACGCCCATGTGCGGGCCGAAAAATTTGTACGAAGAACAGACGAGAAAGTCGCAGTCGAGGGCACGCACGTCTATCGGGCCGTGCGGCGCGTAATGGACCGCATCGATGTAAGCCAGGGCTCCCACCCGGTGCGCCATGCGGACGACCTCCCTCACATCGTTGATCGTTCCCACCGCGTTCGAGGCGTAGCCGACGGCTACCAGCCTGGTCCGGCTGGTGATTTTCCGCGCCAGGTCGTGCATGTCCAGGGTGCAGTCGCGGTCATGAATCTCCGCTACCCGGATGGTGACGCCTCGTTCCTCCAAAGCCAACCAGGGAGAGTAATTGGCATCGTGATCGAGGCGAGTCACTACGATTTCGTCTCCGGCACTGAGCTCACGGCCAATCGACCGGCTCATGGCAAAGGTGAGCGAGGTCATGTTCGCGCCGAAAACGATCTCGTCCGCATCGCAGGCCAGAAAGTCCGCCATGGCGCTGCGCGCGCCGGCCAACATCGCGTCGGTGCGCTGGCTGGTGGCGAAGGCGCCGTCGGTGTTGGCATTGCTCCCTCGCAAATAATCAGAGATGGCGTCAATCACGGTTTGCGGAACCTGCGTCCCGCCGGGGCCATCGAGAAAAACAACAGGATGCCCGTTGACGGTTTGCGAGAGAGAAGGAAATTGGGAGCGGACCCAGTCCGATTCCAATTCGTTTCGGGTGGCAAGGGTGAGGCCATCAGTGGTCATGAGCAACTCGTTCCTCGGTCTGATAAGGTTCCTATCGAGAAAGTACAGAGTACCTGAGGTCCCGCTTGGGCAGGCAACGAAAGGCGCGCCAGCACTCTCCAACGCGCAGTAAGACGGGGTAAATATTCTTGCCAGGAAAGGTTTGGGATGGCCGGTAAGACAAAGAAAGCAGCGCACGCGCGCGGTGGTTCCAAGACTCCAACGTCTTCAGGACTGGTCGACGAGCAACTGGAGCGCTATCGCTCGATGCGCGACTTCAGCAAGACGGCAGAGCCAAGCGGCGAGGCAAAATCGGCTGCGCCGGCCGGATCCTTGCCCTTCGTCATTCAAAAGCATGCGGCCACGCGCCTTCATTACGACTTTCGCCTCGGCTTGCACGGGGTGCTCAAGAGCTGGGCGGTGACCAAGGGGCCGAGCTATGTGCCCGGAGACAAGCGCCTGGCGGTGCAGGTCGAAGATCACCCCATGGAGTATGGCGGCTTCGAAGGGACCATCCCCAAGGGCCAGTACGGCGGCGGCACGGTGATGCTGTGGGATGAAGGCACCTGGGAGCCGGTGGGCGACCCGGACCAAGGCCTGGCTAAAGGCAATCTCAAATTCATTCTGCATGGCAAGAAGCTGCACGGAAAATGGGTGCTGGTACGCATGGGCGGTAAGGCCGCGAACGAGTCCAAGCCAAACTGGCTGCTGATCAAGGAACACGACGAGTACGAACAGACTGCCGATGCCGAGCCGATCACCGAGAAGGAACCCAACAGCGTCCTCACCCAGCGGGATATCGATGCCATTGCCCGGGACGAGGACCACGTGTGGCAATCGAACCGGCCGGAGACTTCGAGCTCCGGGCAAAGCCGGCAGCTCCGCGGCAAAGCCGGCACGTCCCGCGGCGTTCGCCCCGACCAAGCTGCCGGGCAGGAAAGAAGCTTTGCCGGGATTTATTTCCCCGCAGTTAGCTTCCGAAGCGCCTGAGCCCCCGGCGGGCGAGCAATGGGTGCACGAATTGAAGCTGGACGGGTACCGCATCCAGGCGCACATCGACAAGGCAGGCAAGGTTCGCCTCTATACCCGTAGCGGCCTGGACTGGACGCATCGCATGGCGCCGGTGGCGCGCGAATTCGGCCGGCTTTCCGTGGAGAGCGCCATTTTGGATGGAGAAGTGGTGGTGCTCGACCAACACGGACAAAGCAGCTTTGCCGATCTGCAAGCAGCGTTCGAAGAGGGCGCGAAGCACCCGCTCACCTACTTCGCCTTCGACCTGCTGCACCTGAATGGGCATAATCTTCGCCAGGAGCCGCTGGTCGAACGCAAGAAAATACTGGCCCAGATGCTGGGTAGCCTGGGAGAACAGGAAACGGTTCGCTACGGCCAGCATCTCGAGACCGAGGGCGATCCCATTTTTAAAGAAGCCTGCAAGATGGGCGCCGAGGGCATTATTTCCAAACGCGCTGACAGCGTGTATACCTCGGGCCGCACCAAGTCGTGGATCAAGATCAAGTGTGTTCGCCTGCAGGAGTTTGTGGTCGGTGGCTTCACCAAGCCCAACAATGGAACGGAAGGCATCGGAGCCCTTCTGCTGGGGTATTACGACCAGAAGAAACTGATCTATGCCGGGCGGACCGGCACCGGCTTCACCCAGGTCAGCTCGCGGCATTTGCGTAAGCAACTGGAGGCCATGCGGCAAACCAGGATGCCCTTTGAAGACGTGCCGGGTGTCGGCCGCCAAGGGTGCTCTCTGGGTGCGGCCCGAGTTGGTGGCCCAGGTTCGATTCAGTACCTGGACGGCCGACAATCTGGTGCGGCAAGCCAGCTTCAAAGGTTTGCGGGAAGACAAGAAGGCGACGGAGGTGCGCCGCGAGATGCCGGATCCGAGTCTTTCGCCGAAGACCGCGCCTCGCGCAGCATAAGAGCGCCGCCCCCGAGAAGATACCCGCTCCCACGCGGCTTGGCTTCAAGGTGACGCATCCGGAAAAGATTGTCGATCCACAGACTGGGGTTACGAAGCAGGCATTGATCGACTACTACCTGGCGGTCGCTCCGCTCATGCTTCCCCATGTCACAGGCAGGCCTCTGTCGCTGGTTCGCTGCCCCAACGGCGCGGGACAGAAATGCTTTTATCAAAAGCACCTGGGACCGGGCATGCCTCCGGGTATTGGCGGAGTGGAGATTCCCGACCGGAAGGGGAAAGGCACAGAGACCTACGTAACCGTGGAAGGCGAACAATCGCTGGCTGGATTGGCCCAGATGAATGTGCTGGAGATACATCCCTGGCAATCGACCAACGCTGACCTGGAGCATCCCGACCGGATCATCTTCGATCTTGATCCGGACGAGGCTGTCACCTGGCCGACGCTTTGTGACGCAGCACAGGAGGTGAGGGACCGGTTAAAGCAACTCGGTCTGGAGAGCTTCGTAAAGACCACCGGCGGCAAAGGGCTCCATGTGGTGGCGCCGGTCAAGCCCACGCTCGAGTGGGAGCAGGTAAAGGCGCTGACCCATGAGTTCACGTTGCAGATGGAGAAAGACAATCCCAAGCTCTACATCAGCAAAATGACCAAGGCGGCGCGGACGAACAAGATTTTCGTCGACTACCTGCGCAACGAGCGGGAGGCGACGGCGGTAGCTCCTTACTCGAGCCGGGCGCGGTTGGGGATGGCTGCCGCGCTGCCGTTGGAATGGAGTGAGCTCAAGGGCTCGAAGGCGCCTAAGTATCTGATTGCCCAGTTCGATGAGTGGAAAGAACGGGTGCGGAAGGATCCCTGGAAGGCGATGTTTACCAGCAAACAGGAGATTCCGGCGTCACTCTTTGCTGCCCGATGAGGACTCCACACCGTGTCGAGCGCTCTGGGACGGGTGCCCCATGTTCGCCTAGCGTACATGGGCCGAATAAGATGGGGCGCAGCCCCTATTCATCGCTTTTACTTTGCGGGCAAAGCCAAAGCCGTTGGCTATTGAGGGAAGGCATTGGAGAAATTTCGTCATCGGCCCATGTACGCTGAGGCGAACATGGGGCACCCGTCCGATTCCCTGGACTTTTGATGTGACGGGGACGTGGCGCACCCGCTAGTAAATGCGGAAGTTCACTTCGATGTTCACTTCCACGGGCACTGGTTTTCCCTGCAGGGTTGCGGGCTTGAATTTGTATTGCCTCACCGCCTCAACGGCCTTCTCATCGAGACCCATGCCTAGATGGCGCACTACCTGCACGCGCTGCGGATTTCCCTGGGCATCTACGATCAACGAAACGACACAGACACCCTGATACTTCGCCCGGCGGGCTTCGTCAGAGAACTCGGGATCCGGGCGCAAATACCAGCTGCGGCGCGGAAACGCCGCCACCCACGTGGTAGAGACCCCCGCCGTAACCGCCGCCTTCACCGGGGCCGTATCCGTTCCCCTTGCCAGACCCGATACCGCCGCCCGAGCCGGTGCCCATACCGGCGCCGCTACCGCTGCCGTTGGACGCTGGACCAACCACGCTGGTGCGCGGGTCTCCCAGGTTGGGCAGGTTGTTATTCGGCAGCTGAATATCCTTGGGCATCATGATCGCAGGATCCATCGCCAGCTTTGGCTTATCGTTCTTGATCACCATCGGTGGAACGATCGGTTTTTCCTCAAACTTGGGCAGCTTGCCTTTAGGCGTCTGCAAAATGTCATGAGAACCGCCGCCACCGCCGCCACCCATCTGCGGTCCCTTGGGTGCGATCGGCATAAACTGCGGCACATCGACGTTGGTCAGCAGCTGGTTTTTCTTGGTGACCACTTTCTTGACCGCGAGGAAACCCCACAAAATCAATCCAATAATGAGCACATGCAGACCGACGGAAATAATGGAGGATGCCTTACCGCGATCCTCCTTCATCGGGTCTTTTACCGGGATGGGCTTGGAGGTTAGTACGAGAGGGGGAAGCTTCCTGGGGATACAGGAGGTCGTAAATATTGCCGGCAATCGTCTTCCACGCCGGCTCATCGATGATCTCAGCGAGCAACTTGGGTTCTCTGACGGCTCGCGTTGATCCAGCTCCGGAGGTAACAAAACCTGATTGGCCATAGAACTTATGAGAAAAGAGGGCGGGTAAGCCTCTCTCTGCCTATCTCCCCATTATGGACGACTCTCGTCCGGCTTGTCGCTCTCCAAGAATACGTAGCTCGGATCTGTTGAGGATCCATTAAAAAGTATTAGACACCTTTTTCGGCCTGGAGGTAAGCAGGACTTGCGCTGTCAACTTTTGCGGCAAAGATACAATAGAGTTTTGCCCTTTATCAACTGGAGACACAATGCCGGCCCCGCCCGAACTTAAGGCGACACTCAATCTGCCCCACACCGATTTCCCCATGAAGGCAAATCTGCCCCAAACCGAGCCCAAGCGGCTCGCTGCCTGGGAGCAGGACAGAATCTATGAGCAGATCCGCGCTGAGCGCCAGGATGCTCCGAGCTACGTGCTGCACGACGGCCCGCCCTACGCCAACGGGCCGATCCACCTGGGCCACGCCCTCAATAAGTGCCTGAAGGATTTTGTCGTCAAGTCGAAGACGATGGCCGGCTTCAACGCCCCCTACGTGCCGGGCTGGGACTGCCACGGCCTGCCCATCGAGATCAAAGTCGACGAAAAACTGGGCCGCAAGAAGCTGGAGATGCCGGCCATCGCCGTGCGTCGCGCCTGCCGCGAGTACGCCCAGAAGTATCTTGATCTGCAGCGGGCGCAGTTTCAGCGCCTGGGCGTTTTCGGCCGGTGGGCCGTCCCTACTCCACCATGACCCCCGGAGTATGAGTCCAAGATCATCGAAACCCTTTTTCGGTTCCTGGAGAAGGGCTTTGTCTACAAGGGCCTGAAGCCGGTTTTGTGGTGCATGCATGACCGGACGGCACTCGCCGAGGCGGAAGTCGAGTACGACATGCACACCAGCCCCAGCGTTTACGTGCGCTATCGGCTTACCAGCCCTCCTGAGGCGATCGATCCGCGGCTGGCGGCAAGCATGTTTCGACCATCATCTGGACCACGACGCCCTGGACACTGCCTGCTTCGCTGGCGGTGGCGTTTCATCCTGATTTCGAGTACGTAGCGTTGGAACAGGATGGGCGAGGTCTACATCGTCGCTGAGGCTCTGGCCGCCGCCACCCGGGCCGCCTGCGGATTGGAAAGCGCCCAGGAGATTGCTCGCTTTCCCGGTGCGCGGATGGAGCGCGTTACCTTCGCCCACCCCTTTCTGCGATCGGAGCATTCTGGGCGTACTGGCGACTTATGTCACCACCGACCAGGGAACCGGGGCGGTCCATACTGCGCCCGCGCATGGCGTCGACGACTTTGCCACCGGCGCGCGCTATGGACTGAGCCAGTTGTGCGACGTGGACGATGGCGGGCATATCCGCAACGGACTGCCGGAATACGACGGGATTTTTGTGTTCAAAGCGAACAGCCCATCATTGCCCTGCTGATGGAGCGGGGCGCCCTCATGGGCCGGCAGGAGATCTCATCATTCCTACCCGCATTGCTGGCGCTGCCACCGGCCCGTGATCTTCCGCGCCACCGAGCAGTGGTTCATCAACATGGAAACTCCCATGGCTCATGCGGACGGTTCGGTAACTACCTTCCGCCAGCGCGCATTGGTAGAGATCGACCGGGTGAAATGGGATCCGTCCTGGGGCAAGGAACGGATCACCAACATGGTGTCCTCCCGGCCCGACTGGTGCATCTCGCGCCAGCGGATCTGGGGTGTGCCCATCGCCGTCTTTCTTTGCCCCAAATGCGGCAAGCCGCTGAATGACCCGGCAGTGAATCAGCGCATCGTGGACTTGTTTGCCAAAGAAGGAGCAGACGCCTGGTATGTGCGCGACGCAGCGGAGATATCTGCCTCCGGGCACCGCCTGCGCCGTCGTGCCGGAGCAGCCGACTTCAAGAAAGAGATGGACATTCTCGACGTCTGGTTCGAGAGCGGAGCCAGCCAGGCGGCGGTTCTCGGTCACGAGAAAGATCTTCCCTGGCCTGCGGATCTCTATATCGAGGGTGGCGATCAGCATCGCGGGTGGTTCCAGTCTTCCCTGCTCTGCGCGGTGGGCACGCGTGACGCCGCCCCTTACCGCATGGCTGCCACGTGTGGCTGGACACTGGACGAGCAGGGGCGCGCCATGTCGAAGAGTCTTGGGAACGGCGTAGACCCGGTGGATATCGCGGAACGCCTGGGGGCGGAGATTGTCCGTCTCTGGGTGGCCTCGGTCGACTTCCGTGAAGATGTGGCGGCCAGCGAAAACCTGATGCAGCGGGTGTCCGAGACCTACAGAAGCTGCGCAATACCTTTCGCTTTCTATTGAGCAACCTGAACGGATTTGAGCCCGAGAGAGCATGCGGTGCCGTGGGCGCAAATGCTCCCGCTGGATCAGTACATGCTCACGCGGACCCGCGAACTCACAGAGAAAATCCTGGGCTGGTATGAGGATTTTGAGTTTCACCGCATCTATCACGCGCTGAACGAATTTGCTGTCGCTGAGCTGAGCGCGTTGTACATCGATGCAGTCAAAGACAGAATCTATACCTTCGCGCCCGGCAATCCTGCCCGCCGTTCGGCGCAAACGGTGTTGTGGATGATTGCCGAAGCGCTGGTGCGGCTGGTCGCTCCGCTGCTTAGTTTTACCGCGGACGAGATCTGGCACTACATGCCGCGAGGTCAGCAACCGGCTGCCCAGCGTCCATCTGGAGCTCTTCCCCGAGCCTGAAAGTCTCGCGGCGACCATCGATGCGGGGTTCATGAGCGACTGGGCGAGTTTGCTTTCCATCCGCGACGAAGCGCTGAAGAGCCTGGAGGAAGCGCGCAAGGCAAAGCTGATCGGCAAGGCGCTCGATGCCGAGCTGCTGCTGGAAGTTCCGGAGCAGATGGGTGCTTTGCTCGCCCGGTACCAGGGGAGCCTGAAGGAACTCTTGAATGTCTCCCAGGTGGAAGTGTTTCGGGATTGTGGCCTGCTGTTATCGCGACTACGCTGCCGGCGGATGGCAAGAAGTGTGAGCGTTGCTGGAATTACTCCGTGCACGTGGGTGAGGATTGGCGGTGGCCGACGGTCTGCGAGCGGTGTTCGGCGGCGCTCGATCAGATGGGTGTTCCCCCGCAAGAAAGCACGCCTGCGCATGACCATTAGAGATTCCAGAGGTTGGCTGCTGTTGCTTTCGGTAATCGTCGTTGGTTGCCGATCGGATCACCAAGTGGTTGGCAGCGACGCGCATTGAGTTGGGCGACCACGTGGTGGTGATTCCCCACGTGTTCGCCATCAGCCACGTGGAGAATCCCGGGGCGGCGTTCAGTTTGTTCAACGATTCGAGCTCGCCGGCTCGCGTGCGCTGGATGTTGCTGCTGTTTTCGCTGTTAGCGGCGGTGGCGGTTCTGGTGGCTTTGCTGAAGCTTGGCCGCACGGGTTACGGCAACCTCGGTGGCGCTGGCGTTGATCCTTGGCGGCGCTTTGGGGAATGCCTAGGACCGGATGCGGTTCGGCTATGTGATCGATTTTCTGGAAGTACACATCATTCACTACCATTGGCCGGACTTCAACGTCGCCGATTCGGCGATTGTGGTTGGCGGGATTTTGCTGCTTCTTCGATGCTTTGTTTACGACGAAAGAAGAGACACCCGGGGATTCGTAACCACCACGGTTAAATAGTTGAGTGTAGCCCTTTGAAGGCGGGGCCCCAACCTCTTCCGGCAAAAGGCGCTCTCACTTTTGAAACTGAAGCAGGTTTACACGGCGTCCTCCACGCCAGAACACTCAGTCCCGAAGGGACGGGTGAAAATGTGCCGTGATGCAATCATGGAAATCTTCAGCCGTCCCTTGCGGGACTGTTTCAGCTTGTTCATGGGTACCCATGACTAACGTCCTGGGCTAAGTTCAGACGTCCCTTCGGGACTGAATGTGGATGGAACTGCGGTTTCTGTTCCCGGCCTTAGACATCACAGCGTCTTCAGATATTCCTTAGCCTTATCCCACTCGGGAAAAAGCCGCTCTTCCAATTGAAATTCGCGGGGATGCACGCAGCGCCGGCCGCCACGAACCTTTACGGGATGCTTCAGGTGCAGCATCTCGTGGTAGAGCAGGTACTCCACGGCATAACGCGGCGTGTTCTTACGGTCGAAAACTTTGCTCACTACAATCGTGTTGTGCGCGGGATCGTAGTGGCCCAGGCTGCGCTTCGCCACGTGGCCACTCCACGTCAGTAGCGGCCGGCCCATCAGTCCATGAAAGAACCGGCAGTTCAGACTCTCGAAGACCTCGTCCAGGTTGTAATACTGCCCCTCGGTCCGAGCATCTTCTTTCTGCCGCGCGACTGGCGGATCAACTCCGTCTGCCGGATCACCGCTTCACTGGAAGCAAACCTGCGATAGCGATTGGTCTGCACAGCAGTTCAGCGGCTTACGGTAAAGCTTCGCCAGCAGAATATGAGCGATGGCGCGGAGAACACTCTCTGGCGCGCCCTCCAGCAAGTCCGACAAGTGCACATGCACCCGCCCTTCGCGCAATCGGATAGTCGTATTCAGGCTGGTAAAGCGGCGAAAGCGAACTTCAAGACCAGGAATCGGAGCGCGCGGGCGAAGGGCCCGGTATTCTTCCGCAAACAACAAGTGCAATTCGGAACTCACCGCCTTCCAGCGTAGCAGGACTTGGCGCTTGAGACCGTCACCTTTTTTGTTCTTCCTTCTGTCGTTCCTTCTCCTCTTTTTTCTTTTCGGCGATGTATTTTTCTTCATCCGCCAACATCTTCACGGCCGTCTCATGCGCACTCTGGTTGGAGTCAATGGCTGTTTTGCGCACAAAGTCATATTGGGTGCTGGGTTTTGGCTCGGCCAGGATTTTTCCCATTCGTCCGTTTTGGTAATGATGTCTTTCAGCACCTTGCGCAGATCGGCGTGCTGCTCGTCGTACTGATCCATGTTGTCCTGAAGATCATCGGAGAGGCGCGTGAACTCGTCCAACAGGTTGTGGAGGCGCGCGGTCTTATTCTGCGCGATGGGGTCCGCATTGACGGTATGGATCTCCTTGGCGCGGTCCTCCACGTAGCCCACGAACAACTTCACCCGCTCCAGGGGCTGGTCTCCGGCCTCACGGACGGCTTCCTGCTGCTGCTCTGTTAGGGGATCTTTCCTGGACTGGGCAAATGCCGGCGTCATCGCCAGCACCATCCAAACGCCCGTGATGGCGACGGCTCGCTTCAAAACTTATTTCTTGAAGACCTGCATCATGAGTTCGGTCTGCACCTGCTCCAGCTGTTTCAAGGTAGCCTGCAAGACCTGGCGATCATCGTAAGACGCGGCATTGAGAATGCCGGCCAGGCGAAATGAAGTATGCCGCATCAACTCTTCGGCATTCTTCATCTTTTTGCCGTCCGCGGCGACGCCCATGTGGATCTTCTCCGCATACTTCTGTACCAGGTGCAGCGTGGCCGATGCGTGATCCTCGTCGCCGGATTTGAATTGCTGCCCAGCCAACTCGGTCATGTCATGCACCAGTTCGGCGTAGAGGAAGCATTGTTCTTTGGGCTGAGCCTGGTCCGCTTTGGCCATGAGCGCCGCCATGGTTTGGGCGTCAACGATGCGATCATCGACGGCGAACGCACGGGCGCAGGACAGGCTGAGAGTTAGAGCAGAGACGACGATGGTCGTGGCCACGAACCGCATAGGGCACCTCTCGGAGGGCTAACGGAACGTCTTGCGTTAATGACTACCACCAAGAGCAACGAGTCGATGCTTGGCTTGCCATTCCTGGTCGGGGAATTTGCCGTCGGAAGCAGTGAGGAATTTACGGTAGTACTCCTGCGCTTGTTTCGACACATGCAGGCTATCGTATGAGGTTGCCCAAAGGAAGTAGGTAGCTGGAGTCTCTGCAAGGTATTTTGATCGCATGGAAAGGGCGTTCAATACGACTTGATGCTGTTTGTTCTCCGAAGCGGCGAAAGCCAGCCCGCTCCAGGCGTCGCCGTCGTCCGGCTTCAGCTTGACGGCACGCTCAAAAACCCCCTGCGCCTGCGGATAAAGCTTCTCATGGATCAGGTTTTCGCCTTGCGCGGCAAGAATCTCCTCGTCGCCCGGGTTTTTGGAGACCAGCCTGGCGTAAATCGGGTCGGCCTTGTCTGGATGCCCGGATTGGGAATAAGCGTCGGCCAGCATGTGGTCAACCGCACCGTTATTTGGCTCCAACTGCCTCAAGGTCTCGAGCACCGGCAACGCCTCGTCATTTTTCCCCTGTGCCAGGAGGGCTGTCGCCAACTGCGCATTCAGCGCCGGATCCCGAGGATCCCGGCCCAGCGCAGTCTTGAGCAGTGGTTCGGCATCCGAATATTTCTGCTGCTTCAGCATCAACTGGGCGAGGCCGCCCGTCGCCGCCGCGGCGTCACTGGCTGAGGGCGCCGGATGGCCGGAAAGCAGCCGCTGGTACGCCGTCTGTGCCAGGTCTGGGTCGTCATTGGCTTCGGCAATCTGGGCCGTCAGCAGCAAGTCGGCCGGAGTTTCGGGGCTCAGCTTAAGTGCCTCCACCAGGGCATCCCGGGCAACCGTCGGATCGGTGGCTGCGATCCAGCTTCGCCAGGGTCCGGAAAGCCTCGGCCTGGGCGATCGGACTGGGCGGCTCGGGGGTTAGCTGGGTCGCCTGCTGAATCTGCTCCCGCGCCTCGTCGTATTTGCCCTGGTGGGCCAGCAAAAGTCCCAGTGCCAGGCGCGCTTCGAACTGCTTGGGATTGGCGGCAATAGCCTTGCGGTAGTCGGCGGCAGCTGCATCCGGGTGGTTGCCGGCATCCTCGACATAGCCAAGGTCAAACAGCGCGCGGGCATCGCCGGGGTTTTGGCTGAGGTATTTCACCAGCAGCGGACGCGCGCCCTCGAAATCCTTCTGGTCAATTTTGTTCTCGGCTTCGTCCCTTGGGGAGGGATGCTGCGCCTGGCTAACGCTGTCGGGCGCGCTGGTTCCCGGCGGGAGGTGATTTTGCGCTTGCCCCACTCCCGGCAACCAGGCCACCGCCAAAAAGTACGATAACCACCTCATTGCGCTGCCCGCGCCTCTTGTGCCGCCAGAGCTTGCGCAAGCCAGTAGCCGGTATGCGAGCCAGCAGTCTGCGCTACCTGCTCCGGTGTGCCCGCTGCGACGACCCGGCCACCGCCGGCGCCCGCTTCCGGTCCCAGATCAATGACCCAGTCGGCCGACTTGATGACATCCAGATTGTGCTCGATCACGACCAGCGAGCCGCCAGCGTCAATCAGCCGCTTGAATGCAGTCAGCAACTTGCTCACATCGTCAAAGTGCAGGCCCGTAGTTGGTTCATCCAGGATGTAGAGCACTCGGCTGCCCGGCTTTGCCGCCCCATTGTTGGCGGCTCGGCCCATTGCGCTCCGCCCCTGAGAAAGGTGCGCCGCGAGCTTGACCCTTTGCGCTTCCCCACCGGAGAGTGTCGTCGCGGATTGGCCTAGGCGAACATACCCCAGACCCACCTCGTCCAGAACTGCCAGCTTTTCCAGAATCCGCGTCTGCCCGGTAAAGAAGCGCAGGGCCTCTTTCACCGTCAGGTTGAGCACCTCGTGTATGTTCTTGCCCCGGTACTTGATCTCCAGCACACTGGCTTTGTAGCGGGTTCCACCGCATTCCTCGCACGGCAGCTCGACGTCGGCCAGGAATTGCATCTCCACGGTAACGGTACCGTCGCCCTCGCATACGTCGCAGCGTCCGCCGGGCACGTTGAAGGAGAAGTGGCCGGCCGCGTATCCCCGGCGCTGGGCCTCGGGCTGGGTGGCGAAGAGCTCCCGCACCGCGTCAAAAGCCTTGATGTAGGTAACTGGATTAGAACGTGGAGTCCGCCCGATCGGCGCCTGGTCGACCAGAACGATGTCATTCAGCCGCTCCGCTCCCTTGAGTTCGCGGTAAAGGTGCGAGGGGTCTCCTCCCTCGTTCTTGCCCAGTGCGTGCGACACGGCGGGGTAAAGCACGTCATGCACCAGGGTAGATTTGCCCGAGCCTGAAACTCCGGTGACGCAGACCAGCATGCCCATGGGAATCTCTACATCGAGCCCGTTCAGGTTATGAATTCTCGCCCCGCGCAATACCAGCTTCTCCCGCATCGGCTCCCGCCGGCGGGTAGGAATGGGAATCGTGAGCTGCCCGCTCAGGTAACGGCCGGTCAACGAGTCGGGATTTCTCTCCACCTCGTCGACCGTGCCCGAGGCCAGAATCCGACCTCCCAATTCGCCGGCGCCCGGGCCAAGATCGACCAGCCAGTCAGCGGCGCGAATTACATCCGGGTCGTGTTCGACCACCAGGATGGTGTTGCCCAGGTCTCTCAGTTCTTCGAGGATGCGAATGAGCTTTGCCGTATCGCGGCTGTGCAAGCCGATGGACGGTTCGTCCAGCACGTAAAGCGCGCCCACCAGACGCGAGCCGAGCGAAGTCGCCAATTGGATGCGCTGCGCTTCTCCCCCGGAAAGGGTGGAGGCCAGCCGGTCGAGGGTGATGTATTCCAACCCCACGGCATCGAGGAAGTGTAACCGCTGTTGTATCTCGACCAGGATGCCGCCGGCGATCTCCTGCTGCTGCGGGGTCAGGGTAAGGCTCTCAAACAGGCGGTTCGCTCCGCGGATGGTGAGCGCGGAAACTTCGCAGATGTTGAGCCCGTTGATGCGCACCGCCCGGGCTTCCGCCCGCAGACGCGTTCCCTTGCACTCCGGACACTCCGCGTAACCGCGATACTTGCTAAGCATTACGCGCACGTGCAGCTTGTATTTCTTGCGCTCCAGGAAAGCGAAAAAGCCATGAACGCCGAGGAAAGATCCATGCCCATCCAGCACGAACGCCTGCTGCGCCGGCGTTAACTCCCTCCATGGCGTGTCCAGAGGAATGCCATGCTGCATCGCGGCTTTTCTGAGCTCGGATTGGTAAGGGCGGTATTTAGGCCGGGTCCAGGGATCAATGGCGCCGTCGTTCAGCGTCTTCTGTTTGTCCGGAATGATCAGGTTGATATCGAAATCAATGGTGTTGCCGAAGCCCTGGCAGCGCTCACAGGCGCCGTAAGGATTGTTGAACGAGAACAGTCTCGGTTCCGGTTCGCGATAGATGCGATGGCAGAGTTTGCACTCAAAGGCCTGGGAAAAGCGCAGACGGCGAGGCTCGCTTTCATCCCGTGGAACCGTCTCGTAAACGATCTCACCGGACTCGCGAAACCCAATCTCCGCGGCATCGACAATCCGCGCCCGGTTGTCAGCGGAAACGACCAAACGATCGACCAGCGCATAGACCGCCTGGCCGAAGTCCAGATCGAGCAGTGACTCAGGGGTGGAGAACTCTACGATCTTCCCGTTCTGATACAGGCGATTGAAGCCGCGCGTGCGCAGTTCGTTGAGCCGCTCTTTATATCCGTCATTGGGGAGCGCCGGGTTAGCAGGAGCTTTCGCCTTCTTTCGCTTTTTGGGCTCAGCCTCAGGCATGACGACCGGCTTGACCGGAAACAATGCGTAGAGCCGTGTGTCCTCGCCCAGCGCCAGAATGGATGCGGCAAGCTCATCCACCGTGTCGCGCCTGACCACTCCGCCGCAAACGATGCAGTGTGCGGTGCCGCAGCGCGCGAAGAGCAGGCGCAGGTAGTCGTAAATCTCGGTTGCCGTCGCTACGGTGGACCGCGGATTGCGGGTCGAATTCTTCTGCTTGATCGCGATGGCCGGCGCCAGGCCGTCGATCAGGTCTACGTCCGGCTTTTCAATCCGCTCGAGAAATTGCCGGGCATACGCAGAAAGAGATTCCACATAGCGGCGCTGCCCTTCGGCATAAATGGTGTCGAAAGCGAGCGAGGATTTGCCCGAACCTGAAACGCCGGAGACCACGGTCAGCAAACCATGAGTCAGATCGCAGTCGATGTTTTTCAGGTTGTGGGTTCGTGCGCCACGAATGGTGATCTGGTCGTTCAATGTCTCAACCGGCAACTTCGCCGTGGACCTCCTCCGTAGGAGATTCAATTTCTGTCTCAAAGCCCGCTTTGATGCGAGCCAGCATCTCCATCGGGTCCCGCTTCTCTGCTTGCTCGAAGGCCGCGGCGATGTGGCGGGCAAGATCCGCCAGCATCATTCCCCAGGCTTCGGGTTCCTTCCACACGCCCACACGCATACTGATGTGCTGATCCTGGTGCGCGATCCAAACGCGCAGCAATTCGAAGGATTTGGCGTCCGTGCGTGCAGGTTCAGGAACGCGGAGTTGATCGGATTGGGCCATGGTTCACCTCGTCTATCTGTTGCGGGCGATCTCGGGCTTACGGGAGAAAGCGAACTAGTGCCGGGATGTAGCTTGAATCGGCATCACCTCGGCTGCCCTCGCCGTGGTGGTTGCACTGTGGCGCCTGGCCCACAGCATGAGCAAAAGTCCGGCCACGATCGAGCCCAGGCTGGCGACCTGCGCATTACTCATGCCCCAGTAAATGGGCGGATTGATGCGGATGAACTCGACCAGGAAACGCGCCACACCACTCAGCAGCAGGTATTCGCCCGTGATCTGGCCAACCGGCAACATCCGCCCGGATCTTGCTCCACGCCGCCACAAATAAGCCGCGATGACCAGAGCCACCAGCAGCTCATAGATCGGCGTCGGGTGAACCCTCTGGGTGGTCGGCACCAGTCCGTTGGGGAAGCTCATGCCCCAGGGCAGATGGGTGGGCTTGCCATAGTCACCATCGCCGGAAATCAAGCATCCCAGGCGCCCCACACCATAGCCGACTGCCACCGCTGGGGAGGCGAGGTCGAGCATCGAGAGGCCGCCGATTTTCGCTTGCCGTCCCTGCCACAGAAGCACCGCGATTCCCACCAGCAACCCGCCAAACCAGGCGAATCCTGCGCGGTCAAAAAGAACCTGCAGTGGCTGATGCATGAGCAACGTGGGATCTTCCAGTACATGCCAAAGTTTGGCTCCCACCACGCCGCCCACCGTGGTGTACGCGGCCACCCCGACGGCATCCGCGTCGATTCCGTTACGTTGAAAATTCTTGTAGAGGGTCCAGCAGGCACACACCGACGCCAACCAAAGGCAAAGACCAAAAGTGCCGATGGAAAAGTGTCCGATGTGAATGAAGGGGTACATGCCGGCGTCTGTCTTACTAGTATAGCCGGGTGCTTTCTCTTGACAGGAATCCGTGGAAGAATGACAGAGCCCATGAGTGAGCACGAGTACGACATGTTGTTCCGGCGCGATGAGATTGCCCAGCGGGTGGCGGCGATCGGCGCGCAAATTAGCCACGACTTTGCCGGGGAAGCCATCCTGCTGGTAGGGGTGCTGAAGGGCGCCGCTGTTTTTCTTGCCGACCTGGCTCGAAGCATCTCGGTCGAGACCACGTTCGATTTCGTGGCCATCTCCAGCTACAAGGGAGTCAAGACCAGCGGCGCGGTAAGATTGATCAAGGATCTCGACACGCCCATCGGAGGGCGAAACGTGATCCTGGTCGAAGACATCCTGGATACCGGTCTGACCCTGGTTTTTCTGCGCAAGTTGTTGCAACAGCACAAACCCAAGACTCTGAAGATTGCCACTTGCCTGGACAAACCGGCCCGGAGGCTGGAACCCATTGAGGCCGATTACGTGGCCTTTACCATTCCCAACCACTTCGTGATCGGGTATGGGATGGATTACCAGGAACGCTTTCGTAACCTTCCCGATATCCGGATTTTTAATCCGGATGAGTCACCAAATTCACATTGATCTTTGCCAGCATAGAAGCATAGAGTCCCCACCGGAGCCTAACCAGGCGAAGGGAGCCTGTTTTCATGACTACTAAACTGCTACAGCCGGAGATCGAGCACGACTCCGGGTATTTTGACGTTGCTGGATTTGCTGCTGCTGCCCTGGCCAACGCCTCTGCCCTGGCCGCGGTTTTCGATCACACCCTGCTGAAACCGGAAGCGACCCACGATCAGGTGGTGAAGCTGTGTGAGGAGGCAGCGACCTATCGCTTTGCCTGCGCCATGGTGAACCCCGCCTGGGTTTCGCTGGCCCACTCCGTGATGGCGGGCAGTGGTGTTCCCGTCGGCGTGGTCGTCGGTTTCCCGCTCGGCGCCAGCCTGTCGACCACCAAGCGCGAAGAAGCTCTGGCGTTGATCAAACTGGGGGCCCACGAGGTGGATATGGTGATGAATCTCGGCTTGCTCAAGTCCGGGATGAGAGCGCAGGTGGAACAGGACATTCGCGGAGTGGTGCAGGTAGCCCACGATGCCGGTGCGATCGTGAAAGTCATTTTGGAGACCTCGTTGCTCAGCGTGGAAGAGAAGCTGCGTGCTTCCGAGCTTGCTTTGGCTGCCGGTGCCGATTTCCTAAAGACCAGCACCGGGTTTTCGACCGGGGGCGCGACTCCCGCCGATGTAGCCATCCTGCGCGGCGTAGCTGGTAATCGCTGTGGGGTCAAAGCGTCGGGAGGAATCCGCACCCTCAGCGACGCACGCGCCATGCTCGAGGCGGGCGCTACCCGCATTGGGGCCAGCGCCAGCGTAGCCATACTCCGCCAATACCAGGACGGAGCCTAAACCCCTAAGCCTCTCAACGTGAATAAGAACTCTGGGTGGCCCACATCTCGCTCGTTTTTCGCGAGATGTGGGATTCCACGAACGTTACTGTCTTACCTCTAAAACCTAAAAAGCTGCCGATCCAGAGCGGTGGCATCCCACATCTCGCAAAAAACGAGCGAGATATGGGGCACCCAGCGTCGGTGACTGGGAAAGTTGCTCGCTGCGGCATTCACCTTAAAACCGGTTTCGCGACCAAATGCTCTATGATGACTCGATATTTGTATGACTCCTCCGCGCCAACAGGACGACGCAGAAACCGGCAAAAAACCGGCGCAAACTGTTGCGACGCAATCGTTTGAAGGCGATTACCGCCCCAGCTCGGAATCTCTGCCCCTGCCTGCCACGATCAAGGTAGACCCGCTGCAGACGGAGTTCCTCATCCGCCTGGCCAACGCGCTCAACACCACCCTCGATCTCCAAACCCTGCTGCACCGTACCGCGGACCTGGTGCGCGCGGTCATTGACTACAAGATTTTCGCCATCCTCCTACTCAACGAGCGGACCAACGACCTGCGCATGCGATTCCAGATTGGACATACGCCCGAGGTCGAGCGCCTGCGGATCCGCGTGGGCAAGGGGGTCGTCGGCCGAGCCGCGGAGCGCCGCGAATCCGTTGAGGATGAAGATGAAGCGAATGGAGAATTCCTCAAAAACGACAGCCGAAGTTGAGGAGGAGAAGCGCGTGGGCAAACGAACCAAGTCTGTCCGATTTGCCATAGAGGAAGAATCAGAGACGATCTCTAACAATCCGACCCCACAAATCGCGGCCAGCGATGTCAATCTTCCTACCGAAGCGGAACCAAGGGTAGCCTCCCCCGATCAGACAGCAGCATTGGATCCGGCGATACGGATTGATTCAACAGAACTCGACCCTATAGATGAGGATGAATGGGCTGCTTTCGAACGAGACCTTGCCACCATCACTCAGGCGCCAAAACCTTCATCTCGAACTCAAGAAGATAAATATGCTTTGGCAACGATCTCCGCCCCAGCGGTGTCTGCTGCAGAACTCGCACAACGGCAGAAGCAGACAAAACGGTCTCAATCAGAACCAGAAAGTACTGCGAAGGTCAAGCGAAGGGATTACGAAGCCGAGGCTCAAGAAGAGCGTGAAGAGGAAGAAGCACGGATGACAGAGGAGTTTGCCGTTATGGAGGAGATGGAGGAAAAGGTGCGGCGGCTGCGGGAGATGAGGGAGAAACTCCGCTTGAAAAATCCACCAGATGCTGCCGAGTCGTCGAATTCTGACCTGGTTGGAAATGCTAGTGCTCAAGACCTTGGGGAAGGGAACACAATCTCTAAGGCGGCAACGGCCAAAGTCGAAGACAACGAAAATGTTGAGGATGACAGCGATGACGAAGGCGATGAGATGGAAGACTGGTTCTCATAAGACATATTTAGACCGATTCGCGACCAAGAGGAGTCGCTTGGGATTTTGCCAGCAAGTTACGATCAAGCATTGACGATAGTTTAGCGCGAGTCTGGCTTTGTGACAGGGTGAGAGGTCTCCAAGATGATGACTCACTTCATGTCAAAGAGCGCGCAGAGCGAGCTGCTCTTAAAATGCCATGATTCTAATATCCACGCAAAGCCAGTTCCTTCTTCGCGACTGTTCAACCCCGAAACAGCATAAGCATGAGGGAACTTGCGGTGATGAGTCCGAGAACGAGAACTTTGAGAGAGAGATCACACGGATGAAATATTCTTCGCCTTTGCAAATTCAACGCCCACCCAACGCTTCATTGGCGAGTCGATCAGCTTCCTGGTTTTCCTCTCGCGGGACAAGCCAGAATTCGCATTCTCTACCGCCATCGTCACTGTACTCCATGTAGTCCAGCGTCTCATGCAGTCCCTTCAGTCTCGACCAGTACGCAACTTGCCTGCCGCGAGAGTTATGCCCGCCATTCTCAATCCATGCTTCCATGTACTCAGTCATGGCCTTCACCAAATATTCGCTGTCTGTCACGATCTTGATGTGGCTCAAAGTGAAATCGTCTGCCGTGATGGCCTGGATGGTATCTAGGGCCTCGGCCAACGCTTCGATCTCTGCCCTGGTACTTGTCTGAGGGATATTTGGGGCAAGACGTCCGGACTTGTTGTACTGAGAACCAGGGCCGAACCATACTCCGTATGCTGCCTCTGCGTCCGGTCGACCGTTTCTGCGACACGCACCGTCGATGTGGACGACCATGGTGAATTTGTCTGGACGTGGGACAGGATCCACGGCGGTCGTCATCTGCAGCTTGTTGATTTGCTTCAGAGGGTCGTAGATGATGAGCTGGTCTCGAGGAACATAGCGGTAGACCATGTTGCTCTCGTCGGGGTCGAATATGCGATGGATTGGCTCGCCAAATTGGTCCATGGCGATGCTCGTTACCCAGAATTCAAGAAGCAGCTAGGAGTAGTGGAGAGAATGGAAACAAGGACTTCAGTTGATGCAATGGAGACAGTCTCTGAAGCAAAGACTCAGATGGCTGTGGGAGGTGAAGCTGACAGCCTCTTGCCTGACAGGCTTCTGGCAAGGAATATCTCAGGTTTCTCGGCCTATTGGGTGGAATCCGGACAGCGCGGCGACTGCCTCAACTGAATCCCACTTGCCCGCTGAATCATCCAATTTACGCACTGGGTGTCTCTTTCGTTGGGGTTATTTTGTATTACCTCCTGAGCACTAGCTCTATTTGGGCTTTGCCTCCTGACTTTGTATTTTCGATACCCCTGGGCTCACCAGCTAGACCATTTAAAGGTCTAGCTGGCCGGGGCGCCTGTCTTTGCGGATATTGGCAGTAATTGAAACTGCATTGTATATACCCATAATTTCCGGGCAGTGTGTTCGTCGTGAGCTGAGAAGGGTGAAGCGGTGAAGGGCAGCTCTTCTGACAAGGCTAGATATCAGGCTTCTCTGGCCCCTCATTGGCTGACGTCACAGTCTCGTGATCCCTTGCTGGCCCCCCTCCTCCGGTCTGCTCCGCTGACAATGTCCCCCCCCGCTCTCTTGTCCTACACGTCCGACTCTTAGAGTCATGAGCGCGTCGTTCATTCTATATCAATGTTGGATCCGTCATTGTACCCCTTCTTTTCGGTCCTATCCCTATAGCCCTCATTCTCCTCGACCCACTCTTAGCTGGAATCCACGGACGGACTCCCAGCTCGGAGTGGAGGTCAATCATGCTCTCCGGCTGTAGGATCCGGGGTCGTATCGTCTTGTGAGACGTCGCAAACATTCCTACCCCAGAATCATACCCATATCTTTACCAAGATCATGTCTTCCTTTCTTCGCAAGCCCTCCGACCCTCACGCGGTCCCCTCCGTCTTCCCAACTTTCCTCCTGCCCTCGGTTCCCTTCCGCCGCAAATCTCGTCAATCCTCCTCCGATTCATCCTTCTCTACAATCTCATTTGCGTCAACAGCATCATCTGCTTCTTCCTCCAACCCTTTCCCCACCGACTCCACACCCACTCCCATCATCACCCCCGATCCAGACCAGCACATCTCTCCTCCAACAGACAAGTTCCTCAACGGCCACACCTCCCGTATACACTGTGCCAAATGCGCCACCGACCTCTGTCTCACGGCCCAGATAATATCAAAAGGCTTTACAGGCCGTCACGGACGAGCATATCTCGTTCAAGGCACACCCTCACACATTGCCCCCGCTCCTACCTCCAACGTCCAGCTCCCAAACACCTACCAGAACAAAGCCGTCCCACGAAACCTGGTAACCGGTCAACACACCGTCAGTGACATATCCTGCGCGATCTGCGGGAGCGTGCTAGGCTGGAAATACGTCGAGGCGAACGAGGAGAGCCAGAAATACAAAGTGGGCAAATTCATCCTCGAAACGAAACGGATCCGAGTGGGCGTCTGCTGGGAAAATGAGGAGCGAGAAGACGGACAGTCCGACGACCACGAGCGTCGCTCCTACATGAACTCCTATTCCCTGTCCCCACCTCCACCATCATCCTACAACTACAACTACCGCAAACCTCCAACCGACCCCCCACCAGAAGAAGACCTCGAGTTCGACAGCCAGGACGAAGACGAATGCGAGGACTTGTTCGCGGGTGTGTGGAGTCCGCAGTTGGCGGCGAAAAGGAGAGCGAGGAAGAACCTAAGGTTTGGCGGCGGGAGAGGGAGGGAAGGCAATATGCATCGCCCTCATTCTCATTCTTCGGCCGCGAGTGGATCTGCGTTTAGAGCGAGGAGCGAGGAGACTTTGTCTTGTGATTGAGATTGAGATGCTTTGCATTTCTGCCTATTCATTGATGGTGCTATGCGTATGGATTGCACGGCTTTAGGAACATGGAGGAGGGGCGGTTGGCGGCTATCTACCCACTCTAAGTTGAACGGAACGGTGTTGGAGCTTGCCATTTTGGTTGGAGTGCGCTTTGTTATGCATTTAGGATACCCCCAGATCTAATCTTCATCTTCATCATCTTCATCTAGGTAATAATACCAACCAAACCTTCAATCACACCTCCACACCTTCTGGTTTCTACCCGTAATCAAATCGTAACCGTCCACGTCTTAACACTTGCATCCGCCCCCGTACTCACCACCTTCCCTTTGTCATCATCAGAATCCAACCACACCACCCCGTTAACGCCCTCCTTATGCGCATTCCCTACCTTCACCCTCCGTCCCGGCTCCTTCAGGCTCCACAAGAACAGATTCGTGTCCAGGGATCCCGTCACTGCGTGCGTGCCGGCGGGGTTCCACGAGATACACGTGATTTTGCCCGTGTGTGCGGAGCTCCAGCGGTCTGTGACCAACTCCAGTGATCCAGTGCTGACCTTGTAGACGTACAATTTCCCCGCGCTGGTCCCCGCCACGAGGTGAGATCCGTCAGGCGAGAACGCAAGGGCGGTGATGGGCGCCGCTGAGACCTTGTCCACCTCCGCGACGAGTTTGGGTGCGCGGTCGGGATTGACTGTGTAGACGGCCAAAGAGGAGTCGGCGGAGCCGATGGCCACTGTATTTCCACTGCCGGCGAGGGAGGTGGGTGAGGATTTGAGGGGGAGTTCGCCTATTTCTTCGCCGGAAGAGGATGAGAAGACTATGACGCTTTCGAGTTGGGCGACGATGAGGAGGGAGTCGGAGGTCGCGGTTATGGCTTTTGGTTGGGAAGAGAGACGGGTCGGGTTGCCGGTGTAGGTTCGGGCGTTGATGTCGGTGGTGCGGAGGGTGTCGTCCCAGCCTACGGAGTAGAGTTGGGGGTGCTGAGATGATGGAGCTGTGGTTGTGGCGAGACCGGAGATGATGTTTGTGTGTCCTTCGCCTTCGATTGCTTCTGCGCTGCCGGTTGCGGCGTCCCAGGCACAGAGTCGTCCTTCTGAACTTCCGGTGAATAACGTGTAGTCTTTTTCGGAGGATTTTGACGCGGTGAGCGCGGTGATATTCCGCTGGTGACCACTGATGACCCTCGTTGGCTTGGAAGAGCTTTCATTCAGATAGTTCAGCTCGCCACTTAATGAGAGGGAGATGATGAGACCATCAGACCTGCCGTGTGGCCAAACAACTCCTACCTGCTGATGGGAGATATTGGCTGTATCGCCAAATGACCAGGTATTGACCACTTTCCCAGCCTCTACGTCCCAAGTCTTGACCGTCCGGTCACCTGAGCAGGTGACGATTTTTCGTGAATCGCCGTTCCACGCAACTCCGAATATGCTACCGTTGTGACCCTCCTTCGCGTCCGTCAGTTCGCTTTTCACCTCACCAGTCTTGCCGTCGTAAAGCCAGATCTTCTTATCGCCTCCAACGCTGACAAGCGTGTTTCCATCAGGTGAGAATGCGACACCATAGACATAGTTGGTGTGACTTCCCCGTCCCGGGATACCGTTGAACTTGAACGGCGGTCCATGGTAAAACACTAGATTCTTGTCGTCGCCCGCCGTAGCTGCTCTGAGCGGTCTCTGTTGTCTGATGCTCACAGCATTCACCTGAGCCGAGTGTCCGGTAATCTCACCCACGGTGTTCCCCGAATCTGCTGTCACACAGTGGCCGTATCTCTGCTTACCGTCGCCCACAGCTATGATCCTTTGGCTGTCTCCGTCCCATGCAATGTCATTTATCCTACCGGAGATGATGGCATATTCGCCTTTTGTCGCTCCGCTCCCATTCGGTGAACAGTCCCACACTCGAACGAGACCTGAAACATCGCCTGAGGCGCAATAGAATCCAGAGGGAGAGATGCGTGCAACGGTAGTAGCGGCTGTATGTTGAGTATATTGGGTCGAAATGCCGGGGTTGTCTATTGAGCGGAGAAATATGGATTTGTTCGAGGCATAGGCAAGTCGTTCGCCTTTTGCGTCAGCAGAAAGAGGCGTAGGTTGTCCTCGAGTTGTGGTCGGGAGAGCCGCAAAGATGGCCTCTGTGAAATGTCAACCAAGTGCTTTCTTCAGCCGATGTTCATCTCCATACCTGGTTTGACCGCCATCGCGCTGGCGGTGATGTGAAATGCTCGTCAAAAATGCAGGCCGCAAGATCCTCTTTTCCTTTATTTACCATATGACGTCTGTCTGTGGGTTGCGAGAAAGTACGGTTCTGACCGGACCGAATCTTTCGTGTCTAAACCATTCAACTCTTTGACTTCAGTTACCTCCTACCAGAAAGTTATCCTTCTCGGTTATCATACCTCTCTCCGCTTAGAATTAACCCTTAACGGTGATGGAGAATCCAGATCTTGCCGTCAACCTGGTCGTTGGCGTTCTGATCGGCAGCAGCCACGTGGAAAGCGCCTCAATGATGACGCGTTTTGATGTGCCCGGTTGGAACTTCGTGCATTCCCTACACGCGACCAAAATTGATAGTTTGGTCATGACATAGGTTTGATTTTATTTGTACCAGTATCATTTAATCCGCGATGCTCGCAACACTTCTGTCACGATGAGTATTGTTCTTTCAAAAGTGCGCCCCTTGACAAGATGATCTCCTCACACCTATTCTTTCAGATTGCTGTGCTATTCATCTCACTCGTTTCTGGTCAAACCTCAAAATCAAAGCGTGGACTTATTTACATACCCTCCAATGATCCCAACGACTTGTCACTATACACCCGCGCAGGATCTGACCTATCTTGGTACTACAACTATGGCTATTCTCCAACATCCGGCCTATCTCTTCCCTTCGTCCCCATGGTCCACAGCCTACCGGACTCGTCAGATGACTTTACTGGCGCGATAACATCTCTTCTAGACTCAACGTCTCCTCCAACACACCTACTGACTTTCAACGAACCTGATATGCCTACCAACGTCGGTGGCTCAGATGCGTCTCCAACCGACGCCGCGGAATTCTTCATATCAACCATCCTACCCCTCAGGCACTCCATCCGAGTCTCCCTTCCCTCGACGTCCGGCTCAGGAGTTGGACTGGACTGGCTGAAACAATTCAACGCGTCATGCCACAAAATCAACCCAAAACACGGCTGCTCAGCCGACTTCCTGGCGACACACTGGTACGGCGACTTCGCAGGCCTGGCCTCGTGGCTCGGGCAACTCCACGCTTTGTACCCAGACCTTCCAATATGGATCACGGAATTCGCCGACCCGGCCGCGTCCTTATCAGCTACGCAGTCTTTCTTCAACCAAAGCGCCTCGTACCTTACCAGCATCACATACCTTGACCGCTACGCCTGGTTCGGGTCTTTTCGCGCCGATTCCGCTAACAGCTTCGTCGGACCCAACGTCGCGTTTCTAGACAACGGCGGGGGCCTCACGGATATCGGCAGCTGGTATCTGGGGGGAAATGCCACGGGGAAGTTACCTACTTCCGGTGCCTCGCCTTCTCCGGCGCCACATTTTTCATTGCTCATTGCTATGTTTGTCTCGGCTATTCTCAGCATATGGACAGCATGAACAATTCTGCTCCTGCGTGGAGCCAAAACTCGTCCTGGGGTTTAAAAAGCTTAGCTACACCTACCAGTTCTACTAAGTTTCGGCAAGCTAAGTTTTCAGCTGGCATATCCAGCTAAGCACCCGAGGCTAAAACCCAGGACGGGACGACAATACAATCCCAGACCGGACCCGTGTGCGCGTATGTGCAGACAGGCCGGCGCTTCAGCCCGTGCCGGCCTCAAACTTGGGCACCTCGTTGCCTACGTGGGGCGTTCCTAGTCCAATGCAGAACCTGCAAATACACCTACAGTCACAGGGAACTTGAATGATGCCGTGACTACGCTCCCGACCCTCGACGAGAACACAACATCTCACACCCTGGTCGCTCCCGCCGTCCTTCTCAAACCCACACCCCGAAACATCGCAACTGCATCCACATTCCTTTCGGACAGTCTCCTCACCTTCTACAACGAGCTACAGGAACACCTAGCCACAGGTCACGTCATCCTTCCTCCAGCTCCCGCTCCCGCTCTCGCCAGCCCTCCTGCAGCGTCCCAACACCAAACAACGCCGCAAACCTCACCATCGCGACAAAGAGCGACAGCAGTCCGGATCCGGCCCTCCACTCTGTCACTCCTCAAGATGTCCTCAATCCTCGACCCCGCGGAAGCGAACCACGGCCTCCCTAGCCTGGCATCCCACATCAAGCGTCACCGTCTGACGCGGAAACCTCGCATCGCCCCACCGTTCGGATACGAGGGGCGCGTCCGCAAGGCCCGGGAGCAGCCTGATGCCGAGGGCTCTCCATACCCTTTAGCTCGCTTCCAGGACGCAGAATATTGTGTTGATGGGGTGAATGAGGAGGAGGAAGAAGAGGATGAGAATCAAGCGTGATTTTGGTGGCCGCGTCCTGAAGGAATGGGTGTGGAAGGTGTCTGAGCATGTTAGAGGGATGAGATTTGGTAGTCATACGGGGAAGGGGAAGGGGAAGGGAAACAGAGGGAAAGGGAGGTATTGGGTCCGACATGAAATATGGAGGAGTGAAAAGATGAGGATTCAGATGAAGAAGATGAGATGGGAAATTCACTAATGTCAGGGGGGATATCTTACAGGTAGATCCAATCTCCCTTGTTTAATTTTCAAAACTTTGGTCCGTCGATAGGTCCTGGACTCCAGCGTATCCGCCTACAAATCACGATGGACCGATGGCAACAGAGGTAGTCTAAGGAGGTTAGGGATGTAGGTCGGAGCCGGAGTCTACATTAGATTGCCCTCTCTCCCACCAAAATATGAGTGGACGTCCCAGTGACCTCTACATGGTTCTCCATGCCCGTAAAACTACATACAAGCTTGATCCAGCGGAAGGTCATGCGGCTGGTAGATAAAAGAGCGTCTGTTATTCTGCTTTCTCTTTATTGAAAAACGCAGAGATCACGAGTGTATTTCGGACAAATCAAAGTACTTCTTCTACCCTACTTTCGTTGTATACTATCACCTGCCGTCGTCAGAAGAGCCTAGCAATAAAATTTTCCTTTTCTTCTTGCTAGTCTACTTTGTCTATGGTTGGAATATCATCCCATTTGACGCCCTTTTCCTCCACCGCACTGATAGATATAGATTCATAAGCCCATCTCAAACGTATCTTTCAGCGCTCCCTGTGCAACGAATTCCCTATTAATACGACCTCATTTCGGTCCCGTGTCATCAATAATACCGGCCGCTTGCTGTACGTAAATGTCAATGAAACACACCCCAAAAACATGCAAAATCCAAAATCAAATCTTCTGCCACCTCCAAAACAGAACACAAAGATCAATACCTCGTATCCAGCCTGGGTAGCGTGGGTTCCTGTAACGAAGTCTCCCCCGAACTCACAGTCTGATACAATCCCTTACCCTCTGCTCTTCCAAACCCGGCAAATCTCGCCGCTCCCGCGACCAGGGCGTGTTGGCTATCGGATCCCTCACGGTGCATACTGAATCTCTTGCCATTGTGCGGTGTGTTCGTGGGAATTCCACCGCCGCGCATCGACTCGTAGGCCTGAGGGTTCGTGTCCAGCGTGGAGCCGGAGAGCTTGTTTTTCTGATGATACGAGTATGGGACGGAGTGGTACGCGCGAGGCTGCATCGGGATGTCCTCGAAGCATCGTACCGGTCGTCCGAAGTTCGTGCCATCGGCGGTTACGGCGGCAGCCATGCTCTACTCGTTCTGAGAGAGGCGACGCTTCTCCAGTTCCTTGCGCTGCCTGCGGTGCGGGTTCTCGCGGCAGCAGGTGATGAGACTGTTGACTCCGATGAGGATGGCGAGAACCACGGTCAGAGAGCCCTGCACCGCGATCAAGACGACGCCCGTGATTGTCTTGGTCGTCTGGGTGATCCCGAGTTCCTCCACGAAGACCAAAATGCAGACCACGGACAGCACGCGCACCACTTGGATGATCATGTTGATCCAGTTGCCGCTGGACCGGTTGTAAGGGCGAGACCACAATAAGAGGCCGAGCATGAGGGCTTCGATGATGAGTTGGCCGATCGTTTGCACCAAGCCGTGTCCATCTGCGGCCGCAAGGACGCAGCCCTTGGCGAACATATAGATGATGGCTGGCATGAAGAGCCACCATTTGCCGCGCTTGTAGTTTTCGTAGAAGAGTCGGTACTTCTTCCAGGTTTCTTTGTGTTCATACAAGGCGCCGGCGTCGCCTTCGAGGCTTCTTGAATTTGTGGGCCACCATCCAGATGCGGACTGTGTAAAAGCCAAGCAAGGCGGTGAACAGGCCGAAGGTGAGACCCGCAAGGAGCTTGGCAGCCCAGGAGTCACCGTGGGCGAATTGGAAGATGCAGTAGAGGGTCCAGACGCCGTAGAGGAGGAGGATGAGTGACGTGATGGTCTGGGCCATGACGCGCCAGTATTCTTTGCGAAAAGTCGCTAGAGACTTGGGGAAGGAGCCCATGAGTGCCCAGGATTCGAGGATGACTTTGAAAAGGAGGATGCCGACGACAATGGCGGCGACGACGATCGCGAAGATGAGGAGCACGGTCATAAAGGTATTGGCTTGGGGGATGGTGAGGAGTTCGACGTAGCCTTCGATGCCGTGGACGAGGTGAGATTCTTTGTTATGGCCACCACCGGTGGAGGCGGAAGAGCTTCCAGAAGAGGAGCCATTGACTGAAGTGACCACGTCACGGGTCAAAAGGAGGACATCAATGGCTCTCCGAGCGATGTTGGTGGTGGTTGAGCTGGTCGTATTGTCAGGGAAGACCAGAGTCGCGTTCTGGAGGAAAGCATATGAGTCGTCTGTCAGATTGCCCCCAGTATGCGCTCGAAAGCTATCGATGCTGTTCTGCAGGCCGGCCCATGGAATAAGACCAGTGGAGAAGGCGAAGTTCTTGGTGAAGGAGCGGTAGATGGTCGGATAATTGACAGACATCATCCCGTTCATCGCCATGCCTTGGAACCAATGCATGACCTCGATAAAGCCTGGAGACGACGTCGATGATCCAGGATGGTTGCCGGTGGCTAAAGCACCGATTGCAGACAGAGCGAGAGCGGCGGCCGCGATAGCCACAGCAACGTAGGAGACCGCAGGAACTGAAACCGTCTTTCCATTGTTGAATCCAGACTGTATGCAAGCTAGTTCTTGTCCACCATTCTTTGCCTTGAGTATCATCTGGGCGTCTCCTTCCAGGTCAGGAATGCTGTAAGCGATCGACGGAATTTCATTCGCGTAGCTGCTCGGGATGGCCTGGTTGCCAGTGGCCGAGAATGTACCAGCAGGAACTGCCAGAGTTAGTAACAGTCTCTTTCAATACCCAGAGGGTTGTATACCTGGACATAACTGCTCGACCTTGGTGTCTGCCGCGCAAGGATCGAACGTGTCGGTGTATATCTGCTTGCCGTATGCCGAGATGATCAAGGTTGCTATCACGTCCTGACTCTCTGCACTGGTTCCCGCCACATTGAATGTGACTTGACTTGTAGAACGGTCAAACGATATGTCCACATTGTTCACTTTGATTGCAGAGTTGCCACCACAATTTGAGAATCCGTCCGTCTGCAAAATGTCGCCTCCAAGGACAGTCGGGAGAAGTGTGAGGGACGCGAGTCCCGCGAGGAAGAGTCCTCGCATTCTGACACTCGATCGGATGATATAACGTGCGTTGCTCGCGTTACTTGCTAAGACTTGCTAAGTCTTGAGGCTTCTGATCAAAATTCCGCCTTTTTGTTCCTCTGAGTAGATCGACACGTGCTCTTTCGAACGGCGAGGTCTGGGTACAGCGTGCCACGAAACGGCAGGATATTACAGGAGAAGGGAAACTGTGAGCGAGAGTCGTGCAAGCGAGCGTATTGAAACGAAGGTATGGTACCAAAAGCGAACGCAGCTTGCTTAGAAGCTCAAAGAAGTCAACGACAGAAGTGTAGTGGAAGAGATGAACGACAGGATGGGAGGGGAAGGTGTGGTATAGAGAGATCCGCGAGCGGGTTTTTTCATCTCTGCAACGGTGTCAGTGGCGGAGGCTGTGGGAAGTGCCAAAGTGGAGCATCCGGCAAGGTCAGTTCAGTTCATTTGGGAAGTGCAAGCCATGGCTGGCTCAGGGGCAGTCGACGGACCTGGGCCATGACCCTACGGAGCGCCATCGACTGGAAGCTTCGCTGCGGTTCGGGGGCGAGTGGAGCCCGTTGAGTGGGTTTGAAACATGGCAGCCACTGCGCTAAAAAACTTCTTTGAGGAACACGCAAGCAGGGGTCTCTTCGCTTGTACGCGATCCAGGCTGCGCGTTTCATATGTCCATCGCGAGCAGGTGGTCTAGAGTCGAGAAGCGTGTTTAAAGATGAATTCTGAGACGCGCGCAAAGGAAGACGTTTCTGCTGGAATATCGAGCTGCAGTGTGTGCAAAGGAGTTGAGGATACTTTGCATTTCTCATTCGCCGCTGCAGCTGTCAATGCAAGCCATCCTCCAATTCCTCGGGTCCCGAGTCGAGTAGTACGAGCAACATATGCTTGGCGTGAGGCTGTGCTGTTGGAAATGTCTCAATCAGAGTGGATCCTTTGAGGCAGAGTTACCATCGTGCTGCAGGTACGGGCATCACATGCAACCGTACATTAACTCCCACCAGTCAGCTTCACTCATGACATGCAATCATAAGAATCATCATATTCACATTTTGGTATTGCGAGGCGCGAAGACATGAGCGATGCAGGATCGCGGGCGGGTGGAAGATCCGGCACGCGCGCAAAGAGAAGCAGGTGTAGCCCATCGCATCCCCAAAAATAGGCCATCGGCTATCGGCTAAATAGTTAAATACCTGCCGGCCTACAATAACCACATTCAGCCTTGCCAGCAACAGAAAGAGGAGACGTAAATGAAGAGGTCGCATCAAGTTCGCAGTCACATTGCTTGCCGCAGTACCGGGAGCTAGAAGTGTGGCTCGTGCTATTTGAACTGAGCCCGTGAAAACTGCAGAGATATTGTACATGCCACAATTTGAGTTAAGTGTCTGCTGAAGCTCATCGAGAGGTGGCATGCTCGATTCGCTATGGAATGTGTCAAAGCACCGAGAAATCGCCTCCCGTGAAGCCTTTTACCACACACTGCTCAAACGCCAGATTGACTTAGTCCATCGCCTTGAGATGGTGGTGATAACCCTCCGTAAACGCCCGTCAACATGCCCCAGTCCATTCTACACTTCAACGTCCATAGGGATGGAACCGGCCCCGAACCCCTCCACGAAAGTTGGCGCCAGGTTTGCCCGCGTTTTTGGGTCCAGTGGGAGCGTTGGCAGGAGCGTTACTGGGCTGGGCAGCCGGTGCTGGCCCTTTGGGGGCTTTGCCAGGACCGCCGGCACTCGTGGGTGTTCGTGCGCCGCCCGCGGACGCTCTACCACCTTCATTCGGCTGGGGGACGTCGTCATACATGCCCTCCCACGACTGTGGCGCACCGCCGGGACCTTGGTTGGGTGGATTGAAACCACGATGATGTTGATTGTGCCCGCCTCGCGAAACTCTAGCCTGCTGCTGCTCATACTTGCGCTGTTCAAAAGCTAGCTGCTCCTGGGCATTGAACCCTCCGCGAGGAGGGCCCGTGCTTCCCATGCCCGCCGCGCCTCCGTTCTGCATCTGCATCATCTGCATCATCTGCTGCTGCATCGAAGGGCTCATGCCGGGCCCAGGACTCTGGCCGCCCATTTGCTTCTGCATGTTCTGCATATTTTGCATCTGCTGCATCTGAGCCATCATCTGCGGGTTCATGGCCATTCCACCTCCCATCGCCGTCGCTGCCATTTGCTGCTGCATCATCTGGAAATACTGTTGCATTCGTTGCCAGTACTGGGCCATCATTTGAGGTGTCATGCCGGTTGCTCCCATCATTCCCTGCCCTTGAGCGTTCTGAGTTGTTTGCCCTGACTGGCTCCCCTCGTTCGCCGAAGCGATCATCCCGTCCAAACTTTCCTCGACCTCTGCCGCCTCTCGTATCGTCTTCTTCTCCCATCTTGCCTCTTGGCTGGGCTTTCTTGACTTCAATCGGTTTTCCTAGGATCTCCAGAGGGTGGAACGCCAAACACTTCTCCACGGCTGCCTCACTATCAAACGTCACGAATCCAAACCCCCTAGGTCGTCCGGTGTCCTTGTCCATCATCAATGTGGCATCAACCACTCTTCCGAATTGCGCAAAGAAGGCAGTGAAATCGGCTTCAGTGGCGTCCTGGCTGACCCCACCCACGAAGATCTTCGAGGTCTTCTCCTGTTCGTCTCGCGGTATCGCTCGTTTGGGATCGATCTGCGACCTCTGTAAGCGTCTGTGCTTCCTGCCGTCCGATTGGGAGCATATATCCAGGCTATCTTGTCCATTTGATGACGGATTAAAGAAGGCGGGTCTTACGATTTTGCCGTCAAGGAAATGTTCCTTCACCATAACCGTATTGACAACCTTGGGGTCCTTGAACGTAAGAAATCCGAATCCTCTGGAGCGGCCAGAAGCCTCTCGCATCACTGTGCTCTCCACCACCTCGCCAAACTGTGAGAAATAGTCATGCAGTGATTCTGGGAGGAGAAATTAGCTTCGGGAATATCACGATAGAACTTGAGCCAGCAGAAGATATCGGATTATTGGTCGGATAAGGGTCGCTTACGATCAGTCGTTTCCCAGTTCAGTCCACCGATGAACATTTTTCTGCGTGACACGATAAGTTAGCTATGTAAGGGCAGCTGAGTATCCGAAGTAACAAAGATATCTAGAAATCTTGCACAGGTCTGGCTTGGTGGATGCCCCTTGAGAGTTCTCCATTCCCATATTCAGGCATTTTTTCCGAGACTCAGCGGCGTACATGTCATGTGTAGCCCTTCTCGATATTCTGTTGTTTAGCGACAGCTCCAGTCTCTTCAGTGGGACTACCAAGAGACGATATTTGGGATTCTCATGCCAGCTGCTAATTTCTCAAGCCAATGACTCGCAAATGAACAGCATGGATATATGTGAGTTTCCTCGGTCGCGTAGATACGTTCTCAATGCCATCTGCCTGTCTAGCCACCTAGATCGAACGACCAAGCATGAAGCCTTGGACAAGCGCAGCCGCTTGCTCCAATATCGCTTGAACAGTGATGGTCGATTCGGCAAGCCCTCCAATACGCCCAATTCTATTCCTTTCGGGGTATGGCGATCGTCCATTTGCATGTATGAGATCCCATGCCATGAACTCGGAAGCGGTGGGGAAAGCTTCGAGAAGCTTCTTTTAAGATACTAAACGCATCTATCTTTCGTCTGAATCTTCTGATCCCAGGTAGTCGAAATATGCTAGGAACCATTTGGCCTATGGCGTGTCCTCGACCTTCCGCTGACCCAGATGTTCAACTCAGCCGCGTATGCGTGCTCGGCCATTCTGCAAAACGTCTCACGAAGCCCAGAACTCCCCGAAGGGTTGAGTCCGTAATAGCTCGTAACTCAAGATCTCGTGGCCCCAGCTCAGATGCAGGTGGATAATAACACCTCTGCAGCATCTTTTCTTTGATCGTTGCGCTCCCAACGCCAAATGCCATTGGAGACATCCATCATGACCTAGGACTTGCAGGCTTGCACACGGGCCTAAGCTTGGCTGTGCTTGCGGACTCATGGAGACATTGCTGAATTTGCTTGAAAAATCCTTCACACGCCAAAATGACGTGTGCTTTGGCGGGCCAATGTGATAAGATTCCTCCCCTTACATTTCGATCCTGACACCATTTCCAGGTTCTCTCATTCTTTTGCGGTCTCTTCCCGCCACATGCTTGCCCCTGACCTGGCTACTGTGCAAGGGGTGACACAAGAGGAACAAGAAAATCGTGTAATCGTTTCCACGACTCAGGAAAGGGAAGACTGTACTTACCCATCCTCTTTGATGTTTGAACCAAACGGCTCTGGCTCTTGCTTAGGGCTTTGAAAATCGTGAGTTATGCCAAAAACCGGTTTCGTGTCGCCATTGGTGTCTTGTTGTGCAGCAACTCCATCCATCGGGTCGTCGCCGGTTGTGATTGCAATCTCTGGCTCTTCTCCGTAGGCAACATTATCTTCAATCTTTATTGTAGAGGCAGATGAGGGTTGAGGGAGAGTCGACGTAGGTTGGGTATTGTTAGTGGTTTCATCATCGTACCTGTCACATAGTAGTCAGTAGTCGGTTTTAAAAGCAGTAAGAATAATGAGAATCCGTGTAGGGAATGAAAGAATGATTGAGGCATACAGATCAGCAAAGAGATCCTCCTCGACCTCCTCAGGTTCTGCCATGGCTAGATTTCACCCACAGCAGACTGAATGAGAAGATTTGGGGGGAAATAAGCCAAACTCAAACCGCGACCCCGGCTGCGTAAGCGATGCGTGAAGAAGCAATAAGCCCAGTTTCGCGTCAAAATGGGGACTTTTCGTTGAACAAGAGGTTAGTCTTTGGAGAGCCGATTTCGGGATTGTTGCAACCTGTTGAGGATTAAGAAGTTTACTGATGTTCCGGAAGCTGAAGTTTAGGTGAGAGAACAAGCGGCCGGCGTCGGCGGGCTTGGCGTTGAGTTTGAGGCGGAAGGTAAGCCGAGCTACGCTACAGTGGTCCTCAAGGGGTCTTAAGGCTTCCAATGTAGGAAGATCTCGCTCCTAATTACAGTACGATGGGTTCCAGTCCTGGTTGCGGTTTGATGAGGATAACACAACTCTGGCAATCGATTCGCTATGATGCATGCAGATCAATGTCAGGAATTACGCACAGGTTTCGGAGCTTCGAGACCAAACTCATGATTGTTTCAACCCTTCGGCTGATGGACATGTCATGATCCCTTCCCTCTGCTTCTGCTGACATTGGCTCATCACGGCAAGTCGTTCTCTCGCCTTCGGTGTGTCAAAGATACCTTCTTTCAATCATGGTATGCATGATTCAGGAACCACACCTTGCTAGGTTTGTCAGTAGCTGCCACGGTAAGACGTACGTGGAGTTAGGCTTCCTCTAATTGTAACCCTTCTGACCTTAATCTTGGATTTTGTTTTCGCCTTATAACCCTCTCTTTGTCGTGTTAATCTCCTCTTATCCTAAACAGCTACGTGTTACGGTTCACACAAGATGCTTCAGCTAACCGCCAGCCTGTCTGTGGGAATATGGTGGAGTTTTATCGCGCTCTGCACCTTCGTAAGTCATCAATCTTTCAACTCCATAAAGTAGGTTTTGAATCCAATTAATTCTTTACTAATGTTACCGGTGAGCTAGTACGTATCCTTGCTTCTATATCGTTGGCTCCTACACCCGTTGTCCCGCTATCCAGGACCGGTGATTGCAGGACTCTTCTGCTGGCCAAATTGGAATTCCGTGGTTTCCGGCACCAGACACCTTGAACTGTATCATCTTCACCAACAATATGGTTTGTACTGTTGCTCTCTCCTCTCAAAGCTGGAATTAACAATGTTCCACAAGGTCCTGTTGTCCGATTCGCACCCGATAAGATCTCCATCAACACGCCTTCTGCCCTAAGGGACATATACGGCTCAAGGAAAGCGAACGTCGTCAAATCCGATTGGTATCGTACTATTCAATATGCCGAACATGGGTATCCAAATACATTCACCGCAATAGACCGATCGGTCCACGCTTACAAGCGACGCATGCTCTCAAATGGATTCTCTGAACAAGCTCTCCGAGACATGGAGCAATACGTGATAAGGAATGTACAGGGATGGACAGAAAAACTCGGAGAGGACCTACAGGATGACGGATGGACACGATCCCAGAATATGGAGCCACTGAATGTTTATCTAAGTTTCGATGTGCTCACTGATTTGTGCTACGGTAAATCCTTCAACCTTTTAGGGTCAAAAGACATGCGATATGTGACGCATTTGATCCCGGCTGCGAATCGGGCAGTATACGAGGTCAGTGTGCCCAACACTGACTCGAAGACCTCTCTAACAAGATTCAACCAGATCGGCTACCATCCGTGTTCTTCCGTCTTGCGAAAGGTCCTCTTCGGCAATCCGGTCGGCGACTTGCTCGGGGGTCAAATGATACGAGATAATATTAGTTTCCAACAAACCAGCAGAATGATTTTGGCAGAACGTCGAAAGCGCCAAGAGGTTATCATGAACTCAGACGAACCCCCCTCACGGAAGGACTTCTTTCATTACCTGTTCCACGAGAAGGACACCGAGACTGGTCGTGGCTACAGCGATGGCGAGCTAGCTTCTGAAAGCAACTTGTTGATCATTGCCGGCTCGGACACCACGTCACTAACGCTATCGGCCGCATTTTTCTACCTGCTTCGAAATCCGCAAGCGCTATCAAAATTGAGGCTGGAAATCGTTTCGAATTTCACCAATCTGGAAGACATTCGCTATGTGGGAACGGGATTGCCCACTCTACCTTACTTGCGAGCTTGCATTGATGAGACGCTCCGCCAGAGCCCACCTGTCGCTGCACACATCCCGCGAGAGGTCCTCCCCGGAGGTGCCATGATCGACGGGGTATTTTACCCTGGTGGAACGGTGCTGGGGGTCTCCATCTATGCCCTTCATCACAACGAAGAGTATTTTCCTGAGCCCTTCAAATTCCTTCCTGAACGTTGGATCGTCGATGAGGCTGCCGGAACCACAGCCGAGGATGTCGAACGGGCGCATTCAGCATTCGCCCCATTCAGCGTAGGTAGTCGTGGATGCATTGGCAAAAATCTGGCCTACATGGAACTGAGCCTGGCGCTCGCGAGGATGGTGTGGATGTATGATATTCGCGAAGGAGATCATGGAGTGGTTGACCGTGTAAGAACGGGCAAGCAATACACCAAGGAGATGGAAGCAGAGTATCCTACGAAAGATTTCTTTGTAGGAAAGTTCGCGGGACCGATGGTGGAGTTTAAGCTTAGGAAGGCCGAATGAGAAAAACAAAGAGTGAAGATTTGTGAGTCAGGGATTTCGTATCGAGAAGGGTGGGAGGATCCTTGATGTGGGGCAAGAATGCAACGGCTATGACCTTCATCAAAGCGTAGATGCTGGATATGGGAGAAGCAACCAGGTAAATGATACAATTGACCAGCAGATACGTTCTTTTTGGCAAAAGAAAACCCTCCCTTAGAGATGATTATACAATAAAGTGATGAGAAAGCCACAGCAAACCTCCCAACTGCAATGATCAAACACATGAATTCTAGCCAGGTGGAATGATTCTGGCAGCTACACCAGGCTGCAAGTATATCGGGTTCTGGAAGAAGGATGGGAGCGAACCGGTGACATCAGTTGCGATCGCCGCGTCGCCACAATGCGTAGGAAAGAAGAAAGCAATTGTATAGTGGTTGCCCTGGGCGTCCAGCATGGGCTAAATAAATTTCCAAGAAGCTTGGGTCAGTGAGAAAAATGGATATAGAAGGATGTGTGAAAGAATTACACGGTGAAATAGCCGCAATACTGTAGTAAATTACTCGGTCTTGCAACAGCGCCGGTGCTTGATGTGGCTTTCTTGGTACTGAACTCGAAGCTGGCGCCCTTCTCATGACGTTAGACATGCAATTAGCGGTTAGTTGCATGACTTGCCAGGTTGAAGGCGTATTTGAGGCTGTCGACAATCGCATCGTCTCTCTCTTCGAGCAATTCGGTTCCAGTGGAGCGCTTGGCGCTGATCGCGGCATTGAATTGAAATGACTGTTCCATCAACATCGAGAGTGGTTGACTAATACTGCATGTAGTATCATTGGCAAAGGATATGAACCCGGTCGGGATATCTTCCGCCCAGGTGAAGATATCTCTCACTTCACTGTAAGCAGAACAGAGACCAACTGCTGTGTCATGTGGCTTGGACAGCTTCCATTCGCATCCAGCGTGAGTTTATTGGGACAACCTCCCGGTCTGCCGTCGTAGTAGGAATGCTAATACATCAGCAGGGTAGAGCTTCAAAAGCCGATGAATGAACTCACGGCGCCAGCCATGGGCCCAGCGTCGGGATCGATCCCTGGGCATAGCGACCTGATGGGATTGCTTTGGGCATCCCTTGCCTGAGTTTTGCGGATGAAGCCATTGTCTTTGTTTAGTACTCTTGAGTCGACCGCAATTGCATGGGTCATAATCAATCCCAGAACACTAAAGTAAAACAGGTTGGCGTGCAATATGTTAAAGGAAAGGGATCACAAGCTCAGAACTCGCAAGCAGATGCCTTGAACTTCGGTTTAAAAAAGCTGTTATCATGATCGATGAACAGTAGCGTAGACATCAACATAATCGAAACTGTACAATTCATGAAGAACAAACGATGTGGTAAGCAGGACTTGCCTCCAAGATTTTCACACGATGCTGTAGAGCCTCAACAGAGGTTGGAAAATACAGCTTGGAGTTCGAAGAGATGAAGTTCTTTGAGTTTAGAACTGACGAAGTCGGAGACGAATCAGGTTAGCGCGGTCTAATTATTTTAGCCGGAAGTCTCAATCAAGGAGAGAGTTGCCCTCCTCCCCTGCGGTCCGCGGCGGCTACAAAACGGTACGTTTTATCTCTCGCCAGGCAGCTTTGAGCGGCCTTTCTTAGCAACCACAATGCTTTCCTGTGACCACAAATAGTTGTCGTTTGGATTGTTGAGGCTATGTTCCTCTCCCAAGCTGAGCAGCCAAATGCAACTGTTATCATTGAAGCGCCAATTCAAAGCTTTTGCGCCTTTTTTCGGTATCTGACCAGTAGTCAGGCTGCGCCCACAGGTACGTTAAAAGTCGTTGAGAGGAAGTCTATAACCCGTTCTGTTACCTCTTTCTAACAATCTTCTTGCCATCCACCCTGTTGTGTTGAGCTCCGCGTCCTCCTTCGTTCCAGAATCTCATTTTAGCAGCCCAAAATGTTGCTTCCAAACTTCACCCATGTCTTTCGCTTGCTTGTAATTTGTTCGAGCTTTCTGCATGCCTCATTCGCGCAAAACAACTCAGATCCTTGTTACGATGGAGATTTTGAAACTTTCAATGCTACGTCCTCTGTCGAGATATTTGGGATGCACGCTCAGGCCCCATTGAAAGGATCCCTGGGTGGCCACTACGTGCTCTCAACGGCCGTCAAGGAAATCGTCGACCTTGAGGAAATCGTCGACCTAAAACAGAACATCTCAATCACGAAGCAAAAATTCTGGCTCAAGGCCGAACCAGCGATAACAACCCCGCCACTCGAGTTGCCTTTTGCAGGATGCGCATTTTTCTTCCAGGCCGCACCAGGTTCGAGTCTCATTGGAGCCAATCCGGCTGACAACTTATGTCAAAATGTGCTCCCGGGAGACTGCGAAAATACCCTAATTGACGTGATTCAAAACAATGTCAGTTTGCTGCCTCAATCTGCTCTTGACAACAATTTCGAAACGTGCGCCACGCTCCGGGATTTCCTTCAAACACCGCCAGCAGAGTGCGCAGGGGCTGAATGGGACAATGTCATTGCGATCCGTAGGTGGTTTCTTTTCTCCAGCGAGAATTGTTTGCCGCCAGCCAGCTGACTGATGGAATAGAGCCATTCGGCAATCCCGACTTCACACCCAACTTTGAGCCAGGCTGTGCACCATCATCAATCAACGTATTTGACGGCTCTGCGACCAGGAATGGTTTGGCTGAAATCGTGTCGGATCCTATACCAATCGGCAATCAAACATACTATGACCGCATGGTCAGGACCACAGTCCCAGTATTCCTTACCTCGTGGCCGCGAAATGTTAATTTCTCGTGGGTAGATGTCAGAAGCGCATGTTTGAATCCAGATGCGGATATCAGTGCTGGAAGTTTGGTGCCGTCAAATACGGCTACAAGGACATCAAAAGGGGGTGCTGCATTTTTCTCCTTTTTCACTCTTTTGCTTGTTGCCACGGCGCTACTGTGACTTTTCGACGAAATATACGTTCTGGAGACGATTGTACATTAGATTACGCGGATATATTATTGTATTTGTTGAATGTTTTCTTCTGTGATGTTGACGAGATCTACGTTTTTCAGATGAGTGTCCATTAGATTAAGCGGATATGCGATTTATTCGTTCAACGTTTTTCTTCATTGTCAACACACTGACGATCCCCCAACCTTCAAACCGTCTCTACCTTAGGAGCCTCATGATTTGTCGACTCCGGGATCGTCACCAGTGGAAAAGCCCGCATGATGGCCGGGACAGCATCATGGAGGCCACCGTTGAAGACAAGGCGACTCTGCGGCGAATTATCCTTCACAAAATTCACCGCATCGTTAAAAAAGTCCGTATACTCTGGCGTCCCCCTCACACCAAATCCCATCCCAATCCCATCCCAATGGCTGTCTCCTTCCGCCCCCGGGGGTCCCTTCTTGACGGCTTCAGTAAACTTGGTCCAGCCTGATCCATCGAGTGGGTTGACGAGGAGGTGGTGCAGATTGATGCCTTGCATGCTGTTCATCTGGGCTATGGTCTCGTGGATTTTGGCGCCGAGTTCTCCTTGGATGGCTCGGGGGTGTGGGAAGTGAGATTGTCGACGGCGGTCTTGGGGTCTACGCCGCAGCTGAGGAAGCTGATGGGTCTGGTGGTGGTGGTCATTTTGGCTGGTGTTGTCTGGGAGGGCAGCGTGGATGGTCTGGCGGGGGTATTTTACGGCATCCTGAGGTTTGAGGAGACTTCTGCGGACTGTCGAGACCCAGAGTTATATACTCATTGAGATATGAGGTATAGACTCGTCAGTGTCAGAACATCATAGCGACATCCTACCACCTGTGACTTTCTTCTTCGACCCGGGCTACTTCTAAACGCAACTCCGTTCGCGATCGGTGGAAAGGCCTGATAAGCTGATGAGAATAGAGGATATCTGCGTCGCTTTCACACCCAATCAAGGCCCAGAGAGGGGCCGCAAATTATGTCATGACCAATTAAAATGACGGCAAGAAATCTCTAGCGGCCTGACAACCGGGCCTTCAGAGTTACAGTCGTTTTCAGGTTTTCATGCGGTTTCGGCAAACTTTCAAAATCGACACTCCAAAACAGACCCTAGATCTGCGCGATCAACCACTCCCTCAATTTCTATTCAAATTTTATGAGAGATGCATCAAGAGAAAGCTCTTGACTCGAACTTTCTATTGATACAGGTCTCAATTATTCATTTCACGGACTGAGTGAGCTCGCTCGAAGTAGTTTAGTATATCGCGCTAAGAAAATTCGAAAAAATTGAAAAATTGAAAACAAAAGCGGCTAGCACAATCCGAAAACCACTTTACGCGCAATCTCAAAACAGCAACTTTTCAAGGAACGTGCTCTTTGATTTAAGATTAAAATCGTGATGAAATTCGAATCAAGACGAACATTTCGATGCTAGATTCATAAAATTTGGACGCGTTTTGACCAAGTTCTGAGCTGCGCAAATTTGGAGTTTGTTTTGATGTTCGAATTTCGCCGCCAAGAAAAAAAGGCATGAAAACCTGAAAAACACTGCATCTTTTTCCGAGGAACACGCCTTTCAGGGCCGGCAAGGTTGCGCTGAGAAGCTCCCGCCCATCGAGACAGCGTCGCCAATGAAATGGTAATCGATCACCTAATGCCTGTAAGGCATGCAAGAAGAGGAAGACAAAATGCAGTGCACAATACCTTGCGAAGATAAAGCACATATGAGAAGATGGGTGGGTGCGCCGGGTTTGGGGCGAGCGGCCTCACATTGGACCGGCGAAGGAGTTGGAGCGAAGCAGCAATCTCGACTCACTCGCGACTCATCTGCAATTCACCCTGGCTCACCCCTTCCTCACCCGTCCTCACCTTGCCGTCACCCGCGGTCGCCGTGGTAGGGTGAGCAAAAGCGGCGCGGGAGAAGGTGAGGTGAGGTGAGGGCGACGTAGAAATTACCCTCACTTGGTCGCCGAGATGTGGCATTTCTGCGTTGCGCTCACAGCTACTTAACTTATCTACCAGGGATTGCCAAGCAGGCAAGGGACATACTGTGTACGGGTTGGGCCCCCCTGCAACGTATAACACAAGACATGTGTATTATGTGTAAAAATGGGCGCAGCCTTCAAATAGCGCAACCGATCCCAATCATTTCGCTTCCTTCTTCAGGGTATTCACCCCACCCCAGAGCGAGCCGGGATTGATCCTCCCCGGGAGCAGCTCCAGCATCCGGCGATAGAACTCCTCCACCGTCTCCGTCTCGGCATTAACCCGCTCCACCGTATCCAAGTACTCCCTCGTCTCCTGAATTGCACTGGGCGGATGTCCCCTCTCCGGGTCCTGATGGCCGCCCACCACAAACCTCGGTTTCAGCGCGGCAATCACATCCAGCGCCGCGCGCCACTCGTCCCGTAGCGCCTTCGACCCGGACTCGCCGAGATACGGATACACGCCGTTATACACGGCATCGCCCGCGACGACGAGCCCCAACGACGGCACCCACAGGATGGACGTCTCGTCCGTGTCCGTGTGGCCCGTGCGGATGACCCGGAGCGTCTCGCCCTCGAGCTCCAACTCGTCGCCATCCAGCGCGGCCGGCAGGACCATCTCCGCGGGCACCTGGTCCCCGAACCGCGCGTGCCAGAAGCCAGTGCCGGCCTTCTCGCGCTGCACCTCGGCGGCCATGTGCGCGACCGCCTCGGGCCTGGCCACGGCGCGGGCGCCGGGGAAGGCCGCCAAAACAAGCCCCAGTCCGAAGTAGTGGTCGCCGTGCGGGTGCGTGATGTACACGTACTTGAGGTTCTTGCCGGACGCGCGGACGAAGGCGATGACTTCCTCCGTCATGGGGGTGGTGAGGGGCACGTCGACGAGGACGGCGTCGTGGGACCCGGAAATGAGGACCGAGGACGTCGGCACCCATTTGAGGGAGTCGAGCCCCGGCGGCACGTTGGGCAGGACGCCCGGCCGGCGCGTCGTGCACACTGAATAGGTGAGTGGCATTTTATTGAGCCGGGTTTTTGTGGAATTGATTTCTTTGCGGGTCGGCTTGGGTTGGTGTATCTTTTTTGCTTCTGATAATCTTTTGTTTTTCCGAAAGATGGGTCGAAACTTGATCTTTGTACTACGTACCGGATGGGTCAGGGTGTCGAAATGGATATTTGATGGCTCCTTTTATCCAAATCGATATTACCGGAGCCCCCATGTTTGCGCACGTAGGATGAAATTCGGATTTATCCATCTTTAGAGGCCCGTAACACCGCCTTTGAGGAGCGTCCGCGGCTGAGTTTGACTTATTCACGATTGAATAGTCATCCTGTTGTGCAATATACGCATCTATTAGAATGTCCCGAGGATCACCGTGGTTCAATTACATATGTGATCACCGGTCCGCTGTAGTGAGCGCGCCGGCTTCGGCGATCTTTGCGGGGAAAACACGAACAGGGGTTTGCGGCCGTTGCAGGGTTCCTTTTTGTCCTCCTATTACGTCAACATGCCGAGGCCACAGTTTTCTGGCCGGCTATGATTATTTAATGGAGCTCCGAGTTCCGGCTTCGGGCTTTGACGTCCAATTTAACGTTTGGTGGCATTGCGGCTAGCGCTCACTAATATCATACTCTGGGGAAACCGAGTCGCCTTGACGATTATTGGCGTTGTGGCATCATCAGCGCGCGACGATAAAATGTTCCCCGGGCTACCGTTGAGACACTTATTCCCACACAGGAGGATATGGCCTGGGGAGAAAGTGGGGAATCAAGTACCATTAACCAAATGTAGACTGTCATAAAGGCTCGATAGCACACCCCTGACACCGAACGGACACAAGAAAGAATATTCGGCAAGCAAGAGTCCCCCGGCACACGTATGGGTTAATGGAAATGCATAGCGCGGATGCGGTGCACATCTGTGACCACTGAAAATGAACATTCTATTTCCTCTACTCTGTACCCTTGCTATCTAATTCGACACATGCTTCTTGAGAAACTCGATTTGCGCGGCAATATTCTGCTCAAAGTGATGCCCGGTGTAGACGTCAAAATGGCCAGCTCCCTCCAGGTACAGCATTTCTTTAGGCTCTTTTGCTTTCTCGAATGCCGCCAGTTGGGAGGCTGTCTTGACCGTCACGTCGCTCCCTGGGATCACCATCAAGAGCGGGGTGGGCGATACGCGGTGAATGACGGCTTGTGCCTCAAACAGTAACATGTGAAGTTGTGTCTGCTCCGTCAAATAGTTCTCCCACTTCACGCCGAGCTCAGGGATAGTGTACATGCTAGTCGTACGCGTGTATGTCTGGAAACATGACGGGCGCTTGTCCGGTGGCTGCCGAAGTACGGTCTGGCGCAATCATCGCCACGCGGCCCCGTTCTTGACCTTCAACGATGCGCCTGCGGTCCTCGAACAGAGCGGGAATGCGGTCTTTGAAAGCCAGGGACCGTGTCTCGCCTGAAACTGAGGGGCATTGTACGACGGCGGCTTTGATGCGTTTATCGACTGCCGCGGCGTGGATCACGATGCCGCCTGAAAAGCTCGTTCCCCAATAGACAATGCGCTCAGCGTCGACACATGGTTGCGTGACGGCAAAGTTGAAGGCGTCATAGTAGTCGGTTTGCTGCAATGCCGGGTTAGACTCCTGTCGGGGAAACCCATCACTGTCTCCCCAATTGCGGTTATCGTAGAGAAGAACGGCAAAGCCGGCTTCCTGGAACCGGGACGCAAATGCCGGGAGATTGTAATGTCGGACACCGCCGAGCTGTAAAAGTTAGCGATTTTAAGATGGAGATCGGTCTGCAGGACCAATGCTTACGCCGTGTGACATGATAATACATGGAGCCTTGTCCTTTTGTGGATAGAACCAGCCACGAAGGATGGTGCCGTCACGGCACTGAAAGCAACGTCTTCGCGAAGCGAACTCATTTTGAAATATTCGTGTAGATGACTCTTGGTAGACAATAGCAAAGGTCGATTCCATCTGTCCTCGATGAGATATAAGTGTTCGTCCACGACCGGGCATACGGTAAGCCGAGGAATTCATCACCGGTATTCGACTGGTATAGTAATCGGAACGAGTCGTTTAGAAATCCCTCATTCCGAAGATTGATATAAGTACGTAGGAATCAAGCAGTCTGAGCGGCTCGCTTTACATACCCTGTTAAGCTTCTGATACACACGCAATTATGCCCAAACTCTTGAGTCACATTTCAAAGCCCGACGGGATCCAGCCCGGTGAAGGCGAGACACCAGCGCAGAATTTCTACCTAGACTATGGAGACACAGTCGACAACTATCGTTTCACGGAGGGAAGCGGATCGAAGTACTACAGTAAAGACGCCATTTTTCACAACCAAAATGGGGCTGAGTATCATGGGGGGGATCAAATGTGGGAATGGATGAAACGGCTTTTTGGGCAGTTTGGCAGGCTTCAACATCCAGTTCTTCAGCTCTGGGATATCGAGGAAGACGACGGCACCCACACCTTGTTCTGCCAAGTGATCAGGAACATCTGGATGCACGGCAATCACAGCGACAAGCCCGATGTCAGTGCGCCTGCTTTCTTCGTTTGCAAAATCGGGCCGGCCGACGCTGATTATCCCGACGCCTTCATGGGGCTCCAGTTCAAGGAGGTCTGGTTGTACTGGGATACGATGCTTATGGCGCCACATATGAGCAAAGATTCGGTCGTGTTCAAGACGAAGAATGTCGTTGAGAATCCGGCTGAGTGATATTCCCGGGGTGCGACAGAAAGCCTCGGGGCGGGGCCGGAGTTTAACTAGATAGCGTCTCCACCAGCAATGTGTTCAGTAGCAAGGTAGCTCGACGGAGTAAATCAAGTCAAGTCAAGTTCTACCTAAATTGCGGTCCTGTGTATGGCTGGCTCTTCAACCAGATTGGACAGTGTATAGGGACTCCTCCCGTGACTCCATATTGAATACCCGGTACCTGCACGTAGCCTAGTGTACCCCGGATGCTTATATCCGGACCCGCCCCTTTCTTGTGCGGCACTGATTATCTATCTGTCTACTTCCATTGAACCAAGGCAGCCACCTTCTGCAAATTCATCCTTATTGTCGTTTTAGTTTACTCATTCTGCACATTGTTAACCGCGGTGCGTGTAATCTAGCTACAAGAAATGGCCGATCGAGTGCCAGCTTTCTCAGCCCCGAGGCACTCCTAGTGTCGGCCTGCGCTATAGAGTTACTAATCGGTTCTGACGTCTCCGTCCCGATCTCTCCTCGGCTACCCTGGCTATGCCTTTCCAATTGTTATTCTTACAAGAAAACAATTCAAAAAACATACGTCCCTTACTTTGAACAACCACCGACCACGAAACATCACAATTCGAAGATATCGGCGTGCTCTCGGGCTAAATCGGGCGCTCTCAACCACCATCAGCCATTCGCCGATGCCGCCATGATTTGTCGACATGCTGTGCATTCTTCCTTTTGTCCTGTTAATATGTCACTCGGTCCGAGGAATGACAATTGAATGCCTTGCCACTTGAGCGTGCAATTTTGCATATCAGAATTTCCTCGACCCCTCTGTTCGTTACGGCCGGGAGTATAACAATTAAGTAAACGATTTATATTGGTCTTTCACCTATGTTTGAAATATCATCGAATTCTGTTTAGAGACATCTATTGCACAGCAATTCAAGGCTTTGTCCTCTGCTACCTCTGATTAAGATGAAAACAGTTGGCGTATCGCAGTATGGAGCCATCTCCAATCTTGAAGCAAAGGAATTACCAGAACCTGGTAAACCAAAGGGGCGAGATCTGCTTATAGAGTATTATGGAACCCACAAATAGAGAGATGTCTCGTATTGACGGTGATTCTTCAGGGTCAAGGCAATGTCTGTCAATCCCATTGATACCAAAGTTCGCAATCGGACCTATGATGATGCTCCAGGTATGTTGAAACTCCAAAATTCCAAGCCTTCCGACATAGTCTTACCACTGCAACTAGACTATTACAACTTCGTGCCTAAGCCATTCCACATTATCGGCTTCGACGGCGCTGGCACCGTTCTCGACGTGGCCCAGACTGCAAATACTTTAAGCCTGGCGACGACGTTTTTACGTGGGGGCGACGACTCCGTCAAGGATCTGCAGCTGAGTATCAACTCGTCGATGAACGTGATGTGGGACGCAAGCCGTCGACCTTCGACTTTGTGGAATCTGCCGCCATGCCTTTGACGTACGGCACAGCGTACGAGGCGATAATCGAGCGCCTGGGTATCCAGAAGAACGAGCAAGCCGCGATCCTCATCATCAACGGTGCAGGTGGCGTCGGCTCCGTGGCCTCCCAGATCGCGAGATACGTCCTCAACTTGCCCGTCGTAATAACCACGGCGTCACGTCCTGAGACAATCGAGTGGACAAAGAAAATGGGCGCCACGCACGTGCTTAACCACCACGAAGATCTGAGGCCACAAATCAAGGCTCTAAACCTTGACATCCCGCTCAAGTAAGGAACCTCCCTCTTCCACCCAACCCCCAAAAAAGGTGCTCAAAAAAATCCTCCCTCGACTCATTCACTCACTTGCCATCTCCCAGATACATCTTCATCACGCACTCCACATCAACCTACCTCTCCGTCTGCGCGGACGTCTGCGCCCCGCTAGGCAAAATCTGCTCCATCGTGCAATCGCCCGTCAGCTTCTACGGCACGCAGTTCCTATCCAAGTCGCTGACTTTCGCTTGGTGCTGGCTCGGCACCCGCCCCTACCACCAGTACGACCGTGAGGTGCACCACTTCATGCTTGACGAACTGGCGGCATTCTGCGATGCGGGAAGCATCCGGTGCCACTTGACTGTGTGCATGAAGCTTACGGCGGCGGGGTTGAGGCGGGCGCATGAGTTGATTGAGTCGAAGAGCACGATCGGGAAAATCGGGCTTGGTGTGGATGAGGAGGGGGAAGGGGAGGCGTTCACTTGAGAACATTTTGAGGAGGGTGGCTTGGTTTAAATTAATTATGTAGCGACTCCTAAATATACTGTAAGAGGGTGAACCCCCTAGTTCCCTTCTGTGCTTGGCAAGCCCCTTAGATAGCTATGAGCTGATAATTCTTCCACTCACTCACCCATCCTCACCTTGTCAACACCCGGGGCCGCGGTGGTAGGGGAAGCAATATATTTTGCAAGCACCTGAGCGGTACCAAGGACACCTGTCGCCACCATACGCTGCTAATGAATGGCTTGCTCGCCCAAATCTGAAACATTTCTTGGTGAATCAACGAATGGCTACATGCTTATCTAAAACAGGGCGTCAGGCAAGACCACCTGTTACTTGAGCACTGTTGCGACACTAGCAAAAATTCCCAAGGTCGTGATTGGACATCGACATTGCATCCTGTTTCCCAGGGTCTTGTCCCTTTTCCATGCCTCCAATCAAAATCAAGAGGCATTGGTAGATACGTGAGAACGGAGGTTGGAAGATATCGACACGGACAGCCTTGAACGTCGAGCTGGCGGACACAATCAGTGAACGGCTCATCAAGCTCTGCGAGAAGTCCCGCTTCGCTGAGAATTATGATGCGATTGAGAGGGTGGGATTGAAATGAAGTGCACTTGAGGAATGGTGAGGGAAGGCGGCGCAGTAACCGATCCCCAAGTAGCGGTGGGGCATGCATCCTAGTTGCTTGGCTGTGCGCCGGGCCGCCATACATGGATCGATCATCAGGGAAAAACAAGCGGGTATAAATATAATTTCTGATTGAAGTATTACCGAACCTCTGCTGCCCGATTCGGAGAAGACGACCGCTTTGCCCAATACAAAGTGAGTAGTTGAATAACCTCTGTACATAACGAAAACAGGGGGACACTGGAGTCCCTTGATAATGGACGACCATGTACGGGCCAGAACTCGTCACATTCACGGCCCCCTCAACTGATTTTGGTCATGCGAAACCCATCAACCTGATAGGCGCAACGATAATCGTTGACGCGGACGATTTTGCTGGTATTCGCATTGCCGCAACGACCCTTGCAGAAGATTTCAGCCGAGTCACCAATGGCGAGCCCAGCCCAGTGGTCGAGCAGCCCAGCGGCGATATTGCCACTGTCCTTGGTCAAGGAGATACCGCCATCATAGTTGGAAGCGTCACCTCTTCCCCGACCATTCGGGCACTCGTCGTCGCTGGCCAGCTCCAGGTCGAAGCAATTCAGGGGAAATGGGAATCCTTTTGCACTGTCGTGGTAGAAACCCCTGCGGAGGTGCGTGGTTGCCGCAAAGCACTCGTGATTTGCGGAAGTGACAAAAGAGGTACAATATTTGGCATCTATACCCTGTCAGAGAGCATAGGAGTGTCTCCGTAAGTGCACTGGCGAACGTACTACTTCTTGTTCTTCTTGTTGGTGACTAAGTAGATTACAGATGGTACTGGTGGGCGGATGTGCCTGTGAAGCACCATGCTGAGGTGTATGCATTGCCTGTCAGCTATATGAGTCAAGAACCCAGTGTCAAGTTCCGCGGTATATTCATTAACGATGAAGCGCCTGCGTTGACTGGTTTCGTCCTTGAAAAGTTTGGTAGATATGGCAAGGAATTCTACAAGAAGGTGTTTGAGTTGTTGCTGCGACTAAAGGTGTGTCGAGTTTTCTCCTGAATCTCCATCCCTCCATTGCGAGCCTGTGTCTAATTGCAGCCCAAGGCAAATTTCATGTGGCCCGCCATGTGGCCCGGGTATCCAAACCCAGGTAGCTCATTCTTCATTGACGACCAAGAGAACCAACGCGCAGCTGATGATTATGGCATTGTCATGTCTACATCACATCATGAGCCTATGCAGAGAGCCACTAACGAGTGGTTCCAAGACAATCCGGATGGCAGCTGGTCTTGGATTGATAATAAAGCGAAGATTACCCAATTTTTCGACGATGGAATCAAGAGAGCCAAGGGGAAGGAATCTTATTTCACCATGGGGATGCGGGGAGAGTACGACAAATCGATGAAGACGGATGATCCTGCTGCTGTCGTTCAGGATGTCCTCTACACTCAACGAGCTTTGATAAAGAAGGTGCACGGCCGCGAAGATGCGGTACCCCGTAAGTACAGCATCTGTCTATACTGTGACAGCCTGCTTGACTGCATTAATTGCGCTACGTTAACCTTTTAGCAGAACTGCTGGCACTCTACAAAGAGGTTCAAGAGTACTGGGATTCGGGGAATCTCCAAGTTCCAGACGATATAACCCTTCTATTCGCCGATGACAATTTCGGTTCCATCCGCCGACTTCCTACTGGGAGTGAGATTGATCGTAAGGGAGGTGCTGGGGTAAGTTCAAATTTCGAAGCTTCCTCAATAATGCACTTGTTCTCTGAATGACGTATTAGATATACTACCATTTCGAGTACGTCGGGACGCCGCGAAGTTACAAATGGATCAACTCGAACTCGCTCGGCAAAATATGGCATCAGCTCCAAGAAGCTTACTGCCGCAATGCCAAGCAGATTTGGGTCTTCAACGTAGGGGACATCAAACCCATGGAAGTTCCCATGTCGTTCGCTATGGAGTTGGCATGGGACATCAACTCAATATCGGCCAACTCGTTTTCGAAATTCCTCCAACGCCTCTCACAGCGCGAGTTTGGCTCTGAGATTTCGGGAGATGTCGCTGCAGTCTGGCACGAGTACGACCGGCTGGTGTCCCTGCGGCGCCATGAGCATATTGAAGCCGATACATTTTCTTTATTGCATTACGATGAAGCCAACTTAATCCTCGGAAGGTGGCGGAAACTGTTGCAGTCCGTGGAGGCTCTATATTCCTCCAAGATCCTCGGAACCCACAAGCCCGCATTCTTCGAACTGGTACTTCACCCTGTTAAATCCAGTGCAATATACACATCACTCCGGATTAGCCTCGCGCAGAACCAACTATGGGCGCACCAGCGCCGGAATTCGGCCAACAAAGCCGCGCGCCAAGTGCTTGACCTCTTTGATGCAGACTTCAAGCTGAGCCAAGAATTCCACTCGATCCTCGACGGAAAGTGGAACCATATCATGCGCCAGACACACTACGGCTACGGCTCAACCTGGCATGCACCTAGCCGGGACATGATCAGTGGCCTTTGTTTTGTGCAGAGTCTCCAGGACAGCAATCCACTCGTCGGTCAGATGGGTGTCTCCGTAGAAGGACACGCCGGCATCAGATCCGGTGTATGCAACGAGGAGAGTGATCGGACACATCCAAGCCGGCGCGACTTGTTACCCGGAGTGACGCTTGGGCCGATAACCATCTACGGCCCTCATGTCCGCTGGTTTGAGCTGTACACACGCGGCTCTATGGCTCTCAACTGGGAATGCAGCTCGCCGTACGACTGGATCAAATTGTCCAAAGTCACAGGACGGCTGGTTCCTGGTCAGGACGATCAGCGGATACAAGTCACAGTGGATTGGGAAAATGTGCCGGCCGGGTTCGACGAGGAGGTCTTGATCGACGTCAGGTCGACAGGCGGCAACTACGGTCCTTACGGGGACGACTTTGAACAAGTGCATCTCCCGATCATCAATCGTCGAATCGAGGGCCAATTCAGCGGATTCGTCGAGGTGGATGGCCATGTTTCGATACCGGCGACAAGTACACACTCATGCACCGGCTATCGTGTACTTCCGGACTTGGGCAGGTCTGTTGCAGGATCGCTCGCCATTGAACCAAATGTAACGGAACCTCCATTCCTCATGTACAGAGTCTATATTTTCTCCCGGTACGACGAGCCGCAGTTGGATCTACAGTTCAACATGACCCTGGATCTCGACCCGGCGAATCCAATGGAGTACGATGTCCAGATCGACAACGGGACCCCCAAGACGCACCGTCTCGTCCCTGAGCCCGACAGGAAGGGGGAGCTGCCGCCGCACTGGCACCAAGCTGTCCAGGACTGTGTCTGGTATCGGCGCCACGCCCTCGGTATGATGGACCCCGGTGCGCATGAGATAAGTGTCCGTCTTCGGCATTCCAACATGGTCCTGGAAAAGTTGGTGCTTGATCTTGGTGGAATGTGGCCTTGCTACCTTGGGCCTCCCGCGAGCTCGTCTCTGGTTGAGTGAGCTGGAGAGAAAATAGAGAATCATGCTGCTAAAACTACCTGGAGCCAGCACTAACAGCAGGGCACGGTATTTGAGTAGGGAACTTCGATGTCTGACTGGGAAAGTCTTCATCTAATTACAATGGGTGTCATTTGTGCTGCCCTAGTGGCTGCTTTTCAGCGGAAATGATGTATTGTCTTACTTGAGTGGATTGATGCTACCGAGGCTAAATGCTCCGCTGAGCGTTCAGTGGACAGATGAGTGGAAGGAATGGATGTGAACCGGTCTCCAGCATACACGAGTTTTCAAGATTCGTCCACAATGAGGGGCCTGTTCAATGCTACCTGTAGTGTTCACACATTGCTCCCAATCGACTATGATAGTTAATTTCCAGCCTTGCCCCAAAAAAACACCGGCTTCTTTCTCGTTCAGGAGTTCTGGAGATTGCACATTTCTTTTGAAGGCAACAGCCAAAACAAAACTTGCTTGACGTACTTGCACACATGATGGTCACCTGACAGACAAGACTTGCGAGACTGCGCAAGACAGTGGGGCACTAGTAAGGTGGCGAAAGGTAGATGGAAGCGCAGGCTCGTTTCTGTGACAAAAGCCTTGACGAAGCGAAGGAGGCGTCAAAGGGGATCCTCCGTCAAAGTCTTAGAGGATGGTTGCTCTCACACATATGCAGGCCTACGTTGACGAAATTTGCATCATGGATGCCCAGGTCATGTGCATAACAGAAAAGCTTGTTGACCCACATAAGTAGGTTACTTGAGCTACACACCTCAACCTATTCGTTCGATCCCCCCCGTCCCTTTCCTTCACTCTCCTCCTATGGGTTTGAAATGAGATTCTGCCAATCGTAGCCACCTCAACGGCAACAACAATTCTCCACTGACCACATTCCAGCGTCCTCCGTCCAAGACTCCTATCTTTCTGCTCTGCCCCGCCCAACTCGGAGCATTCTATCCAAAGGGGCCGAAGAATTTGACTTTAACCTGTTGACCACCTGGGCTCTCTGCGTCCTCCACCAAGACAATGTCGCCTGGCATACCGCGGTCAGGATCCTTGATTTCCTTCTCGAAAGTGGCGGTGTAGAACTGGAACCCGCCCCAATGCGCCATCTCGCCCACGATCCTGAATTTCGGGGCGCCCAGCCATTCAACTTCCTCAATACGGATGTCGGTCGTGGTGGAGCTGGTGACACCACAGACAAAAATTGTAAGTTTGCCGGCACCTTTCAGGTAGTAAGCGCCAACATAATCAGCAGATAAGAGGCGGGTGTGGTTGGTTTCTGCTGCCATTGTGGAAGATTTGATGAGTTTGACTCAATGGATTCGAATGAGTTCAGTTGATATTGTGGATGATGAGGATTCTCTGAGAAGGTGGTTGCTGGCTTATATCTTCGATTTTTGCATCGCCTCGAATCTGGCGCAGCTGAGGCATGCAAGCTACGTTCAATAGCTCCTCGGGCTAGAAACGAGAGGTGCATCTCGAACGAGTCCTTGCCGAATCTTTTCCAACTTCGGGTGTGATATACTACAAAATTCGCATTTGATTTGGACATTCGTCGGATCATTCAGCCAGCCATTACATGCGGGACTCTGATTTTGAATGTGAAAGAGTGAGGCACAACCGAAGCGAACCTACCAGTGGCGTCTAAAGGGAGGGCCTGGAACAAACAATCTTGAGGGGAAAGACAGATTCGCGGTAGGTTTAGCGGTAAGCGTGACG
>CAWCJV010000005.1:0-16571 GCA_963795845.1 uncultured Acidobacteriaceae bacterium
CACTGCAGAAATCGACAACGCCCTCCAATGGGAGGGATCCGCGGTACGCGCCTCGGACTTCTAAAATTCCAAGGCTTTCACCCTCCACACCAACCAGAATCAAAGGAAAAACGCGAAGGGTGCCCCAGGTCTCGCGTTTGAGACCTGGGATCCCCGCAACCCATGCCTCATGGACACTCATGACGTAACCCCAGGTACACAAACAAGACAGAACCTTCCATCCCAAAGCAAACCCTACACCAGCGACAATCCCTTCCCCCTTATCATCCCGACCGGAGCGGAGGGACCTGCGGTGCGCCCTTCGGACCTCTCAAATTCCAAGGTTCCAACAGTCCACCCCCTCGCTGGTGAACAGAAATAAACGCGCCCGCGCGCGCCGCACTGCAGAACCTGACAACGCCTTCCCATGGAAGCGCTGCCTTCCCCCTTGTCATCCCACCCGCCCCTAGGATTTCTCAAATTCTGAAGTGCCCACCCTCCACTCCAACCAGAATCAAAGGAAAAACGCGAAGGGTGCCCCAGGTCTCGCGTTTGAGACCTGGGATCCCCGTGACCCATGCCTCATGGGCACTCATGACGTAACCACAGGTACAAAACAAGACGAAACCCTCCATCCCCAAGACGAAACCCTCCATCCCCAAAGCAAACCCTACACCAACGACAATCCCTCCCCCTTGTCATCCCGACCGAAGCGGAGGGACCTGCGGTGCGCCCCTACGATTTCCCAAATTCTGAAGTGCCTACAAGCGCCCCCTGAAATCGGAAAATCAAATAAAACAGTCACAGTATCAATAAAACAAACCCAACCGTTCCTGAAAAGGATCTCCCCCTAACCAAGGGAATCTTTCGTGCCATACCCCCGCCCCATCCCCTGCTTTATAGTGAAACTCCATATTCAAAAAAAACCGCGGAGCGAAAGATGAACCGCCGTATTCCGGCCTGCCTGTACCTCTCTGTCTTGACCCTGATCGGCTGCGGCTCCTCCGCCAAATACCTCCCCCCCAGCACCGACAACAGCCAGAAAACAACAACCCCCATCCACCACCTAATAATCGTGATCGGAGAAAACCGCAGTTTCGACAACCTCTTCGCCACCTATCAACCCCCATCCCAAAACCAAACCGTCTTCAATCTCCTCTCCGAAGGAATCGTAAAAACCGACGGCACCCCCGGCCCCAATTTCCAGCAAGCCGCGCAGCAGCAAGCCACCGACACCCCCGCGGACGAATTTATGCTCAGCCCCCGCCAGACCGGCGCCTTCACCACCCTGCCCCAGCCCAGCATGGGCCTGAACCTGCTCTTAGCCCCCTACAGCCTCGTGTACGGAATCCTGTACGAGCCCGGCCTTTCCCAGCAAGACCAACCCCTGCTCCATCAGGGAGGATTCCTGGGCCGCTTCTCCCCCGACCCGCGTCTCAGCGCAGCCACCAACAACGGCCCCTACAACATAACCAGCTTCACTTACGACTTCGACCTCTTCAACTACCAACCTGGCCATCGCAAGCTGAACACCAAAGACAACACCGGCGATCCGATGCACCGCTTCTATCAGAACTGGCAACAATCGGACTGCAGCGTAGCCCACGCCACAAAAACCAACCCCAGCGGCTGCCTGCACGACCTCTATACCTGGGTAGCCGTCACCGTAGGCTGGGGCACGCTCAACACGCCGCCCCCTCCAAACTTTACCCAGGACACCACCTTCCAGGGTGGAACCGCGATGGGCTTTTACAACATGGCGAACGGCGATCTGCCCTACCTGAAATCTCTCGCCGATCAATACGCGCTGAGCGATAACTACCATCAATTTATGTTTGGGGGCACCGGGCCAAACTCCATCACCACGGGCACCGCCGCGCCCCTCATCTACTCCGACGCCAGCGGCAATCCCGCGATCCCGCCTGCGGACCAGATAGAAAACCCCAACGCCTACAACGACAAAGGCTATTACCCCAACAACAACAACTGGTATTGGAACGACGGCTTTTGGATCGCCAATACCGGCAATGCCAGCAACGGCTCCTACTCCAACTGCGCAGACACCACGCAGCCGGGCGTTGCCGCCATCATGACTTACCTGACCGCGCTGCCCTACAAGCCCTTCAACGGCGGTAACTGCAAGGCCGGCAACTACTACCTGCTCAACAACCAACTGCCGTCCTATGCGCGCAATGGTGGAGGGCAATCCCCCAACTATCTCAGCCACACCGTAGGTCCCTCCTCGGTGCCCACGATCGGCGACGCGCTGTCGGCCAGCCACGTCACCTGGCATTACTACGGCGATGGCTTCAGTAGCCAGCTTCTCTACGGTCACTACTGCGACATCTGCAACCCCTTCCAATACTCCAGGTCCATCATGACCACGGACCTCAAGAACAACCTGGTCGACCTCAACTCCTTTTTCACCGACGTGCAGAACAACACCCTCCCCGCCGTGTCCTACATCAAGCCGGACGACCTCGTCGACGGCCATCCCGGCACCTCAACGCCCGCGATGTTCGAAGCCTTCGTGAGGAACATAGTGCAGACCGTGAAGGCCAACCCCGACGTATGGGATTCGACGGCCATTCTCATCACCACCGATGAATCCGGCGGCCTGTACGATTCCGGCTACATCCAGCCCATCGACTTCTTCGGGGATGGGCCGCGCATCATGCTACTGGCCGTCTCCAAGTATGCGAAGACCGGTACGGTCGACCACACCTACACCGATCACGCCTCTCTCCTGAAGTTCATCGAATACAACTGGAGTCTCCCACCCTTATCCGCAACCAGCCGCGACAACCTGCCAAACCCCGACCCCGGCCCCACGCCCTACATACCGGCCAACAGCCCGGCCGTCGGAGACCTGACCACCCTCTTCAACTTTTGAAAACCTCTGCCGCCTTGTAAGCAAGGCAGCCATTGGATTTTTTTGAAGGGTACGGGCTTCAGCCCGTACATCGAACCACCCAAGCTGCGAAGGGCTTTAGCTCCTGAGGGCATCTCCTCTACCCCCAAACCAGCCTCGGACGGGCGCTGGACGGTTGAACAAGCCGTGCCGAAGGCCCCATCCGATGAGATTTCCTCATGACAGAGCTTGAGAAGGGTGGATGTCGGGGAATTGGCGAGGGAAGCCGGGGGGGCGGAAGACGCAGGGAAAGGCGTAAGAGGCTGGGAGAGAGGGAAGAGGCGGGGAGAGAGGGAAGAGGCGGGGAGCGTAGCGGGATCAGTCCCGTAGGGACGGCTGAGCTTAGCCCAGCACGCAGTGCTGGGTAGAGGTTCCGAGCAAGACCAGTCCCGTCAGGGACGGCTGAACTTAGCCCAGCACGCAGTGCTGGGTAGAGGTTCCGAGCAAGACCAGTCCCGTCAGGGACGGCTGAAAACAGGTGCACAGGATTTCAGTTGCCCTCAACCCTAGCCCAACACGGCCGCGATCGCTTGACGGAGCGCCGCCTGATCGGAGGGCTCCAAAACACCGAGCCTCTTGAGGATAAGATTCTGTTCAAGGGTAGCGAAAACCGGCTTGATCGCCGATGGCTTCAACAGATTGGCGCTTGTCACTGGCCTACTTGAACTTCACCCAGGCTGGAGGGCGAATGCACCTGGCTGGTGATCGCCATGATATTGACGTCCGGTTTCGCGGTGTTATACGCGCGACGACTAACAACGCATGCTGGACGCTGCTTAAAGGCGGCTAGGTTGGTAAACGGAAACCGGACGAGGACTACGTCCCCGAACTCAAACGGCATCGTAAACGTCGTCTTCCGGGTTGTTCCAGATCGCTTCTAAAGCGGGACTGCTCGCCGTAGCGGCAGCGCGGGCCAACTCTCGGTCCTGCCTGCGGTGGCGAAGAAACTCTACAAAATCCTCCACCTTAGTGATCTGCTCGGCGCTGAGCGTCTGGATTTTCTCGCTCAAAGTCTTGAGATTCGAGTTCATATCGCGCTCCAGAACCTGTCTTCTCGTGATTTTACCGCATCTCCGGTTCCTGACTCTCAGACCCCCAGGGCGTTTTGCCCATAGACGTTCCCTGTGATCGCAACCAAACAGGCGCTGCGATCGACCGCACGTCGGAGTAAATCCCGGCAGGGTGATCACGTCATCCCGTCCCGGACAGCCGTGCTCACCTCATGATTCAGAATGGGGACGAGGTCTTCCCAGGCGATGTACTGGCCAAGATCCCGCGGGAAACCACCCGTACCAAGGACATCACCGGTGGTCTGCCCCGCTTAGTCGAGCTGTTCGAAGCCCGCAAGCCGCGTGAAACCGCAATCATCAGCGAGATCGATGGTTTGGTGAAGTTCGGCGAAGTGGCCAAGGGGCAGCGCAAGATCTACGTGACAGCGGACAACGGTGAGGAGAAGGAATACTCGGTACAGCGTGGCGTCCACGTCAACGTGCAGGAAGGCGAGCGTCTGAAAGCCGGCGAGCCGTTGATGGACGGACCGCTGAACCCGCACGACATCCTGGCGGTGTTCGGCGAGAAGGAACTTCAGGGATATCTGGTCAACGAAATCCAGGAAGTCTACCGCTTGCAGGGCGTGGCGATCTCGGATAAGCACATCGAGACCATCGTCCGTCAGATGTTGCGTTGGGTAAAGATCGAGGAAGTCGGCGACACGTCGTTCCTGCTCGAGCAGCAGATCGACAAGTTCCGCTTCCGCGAAGAGAACGAGCGAGTGATTGCCAAGGGAGGCCGGCCGTCGATTGGCCGTCCGCTCCTGCTGGGCATCACCAAGGCCTCGCTCTCGACCGATTCGTTTATCTCCGCAGCGTCTTTCCAGCAGACCACGCGTGTACTCACCGAAGCCAGCATCAACGGCTCGGTCGACAGCCTGCGCGGCCTCAAGGAAAACGTCATTGTCGGTCGCCTCATCCCAGCCGGAACCGGCATGGAGTACTACCGCAACATCCAGCTCTCGCAAGAACTCGAAGAAGCCGCTGCCCGCGTGCAGCAAGAAGTCACGGCCGCCTTCGAAGAAGCCGAGCGCGAACTGGAACTCATGCGGCAAGAAGGCGAAGCCGAAGAAATGGCAGCCGAGTAAACTCGGCATTACCCGTCAAACGACAAGGCCGCGAGCAATCGCGGCCTTTGTTTTGTGCTCGGGAGGCGCACCCCGGACCCGCCTTGGAATTGTGCGGACGCAGCGCACTGCGGTCTGGCTGAGCGAGCTGATTCAACGCAACGGACGCAGTCCCGCAGGGATGGAACACCTTGTAGCCCGGCATGGCAGTGCCGGGTAGGGAGACGTTTATGAGGCGAGTCCCGAAGGGACGGCACAATGCCCAGCTTGTACGTCAGCGGTCACGGCGTTAGTGGTAAGACGGAAATACACCTGCGCCGAGAGCGATTATCATGGGTTATGTCCCGTTTGGCCACTATTTCCGCGGGCAACATGTACCGAAGGAGAAAAGCGAGATCCGCCGAATTACTAGGAGCCGGCGGTTTCTGCGTATGAAAGACCGTTAATGCCGAAGCCGCCCAAATCTCCGAAGATTTACCACATTACGCACGTATCGAATCTTTCGACGATCACGTCCGAGAACAAGCTCTTCTCCGACGCGGCAATGGTCAGACGGAGCGGCCCTCCGCAATCGATCGGCATGGACAAAATCAAACTACGCCGGTTAAAGGAACTCACCGTTGACTGCCACGCAGGTGACTATGTTGGTGAGTACGTGCCTTTTTACTTTTTGTCCGCGATCCGTGATGCTCTATTTACTCTATATGGGAAATCACCCAGACATCACCTACAAGGGCGGCCAAGGCGACATCGTTCATCTGGAAGCCGATCTGGACGCCGTCGTAGAGTGGGCAAATCGCAAGGGGCGTAAGTGGGCTTTCTCACTTTCGAATGCCGGCGCACGCTACACGCAGTTCAGAAATGATCTCGCCGATCTTGATGATCTTGACTGGACGGCAATTTTGAATAATGATTTCAGGTCTCCTGACGTTAAAGAAGGCAAGCAGGCGGAGTTCTTGCTTCACGAATCGTTCCCGTGGAAATTAGTTGAACGCATCGGGGTTTATTCAAACGCTACGGCGCAGAGGGTAGCGGGAGCTATGTCGTCAGATCGACACCTCCCCGTAATTGAAATTAAGAGAGATTGGTACTTTTAGGGGGGGAGCATTGATCGAGTTCGTAACAGGCGACATCTTAGCTGCTGATGCCGAAGCGCTCGTCAACACGGTGAATTGCGTTGGCATAATGGGTCGCGGTATCGCCCTGCAGTTCAAGAATGCCTTTCCTGAAAACTTCAAGGCGTATGAGAAGGCGTGCAAGATGGAGGAAGTGCAGCCTGGTCGCATGTTTGTTCATGAAACCCATCGACTTCATGGACCAAAGTTGATCATCAATTTCCCGACCAAACGCCACTGGAAAGGCAAAAGCCGCATAGCCGATATCGAGTCTGGTCTGCAGGCACTGGCTCATGAGATCACGGTGCGAAACATCCGTTCGGTCGCCGTCCCGCCTCTTGGCAGCGGCCTCGGTGGTCTAGATTGGGCCGACGTTCGACCGTTGATTGAGGCGGCACTAGGCAGAATTCCGAACGTGCGCATTATGGTCTACGAGCCGAAGGGGGCGCCAAGTCCGCAGGAGATGGCAGCATCGAAAGCGGTGCCCAACATGACGGCAGCTCGCGCGGCGCTAGTGGTTTTAATTGAACGCTATCTGGGCGGCCTACTCGACCCGTTCGTCACACTTTTGGAAGTTCACAAATTGATGTACTTCATGCAAGAAGCCGGCGAACCATTGGAGTTGGATTATGTGCAGGGCATTTATGGACCCTACGCCAAGCGGCTCCGACATCTGCTGAAGCGTGTGGAGGGTCATCTGATCTCTGGTTACGCGGACGGTGGCGACGCTCCCGATAAGCGCATTGAACTTGTACCTGGTGCTGTTGCCGACGCATATGCGTTTTTGAAAGATGACGAAGCAATGCGGGGCAGGTTCGACCGCGTAGCGGACCTCGTTGAGGGCTTCGAAACGCCCTATGGCCTAGAGTTGCTATCAACGATCCATTGGGTCGTCGCGAAGAGGGGAGCCCGAACGCTCGAAGAAGTCGTGACGATAACGCACGCATGGAATGAGCGTAAGCGGCGGTTCACGTCTAAACAGGTAGCGCTCGCCGTTAACTTTCTCGCTGCAAAAGGATGGATCCCACCGTTTACAGTTGCTTAGCCGACGATCGACACATTCGCTCACAGCACAATGGCCGCGATACACACCAGTCGACCACCTCGCTGACCTGAAAAGATAGCAGGTTGCACCGACGAACATTGTTTCGGTTAAAGCCCTCGCATTGGACCGCCTCAACTCCGCCCGCAATTGCGCCCTGAACGGAGACTTTTTCGGGATTTTGTCTTAGCAGTGCTCGAACAATCGTGCACAGGGAAAACGGCGTCGTCATCCAGATCGAACCAGGCACCACAATGACACTGTCTCCGTGAGCCTGGATAGCTATCCCAACAATCCTTGGCGGGTGTACCACTGTATTCGCAGCGCATAAAGCAACTCCTACTACAAGGATTCCACTAATTATGCGATCTCGCTACTTGATTCTGCAGCCCGGGGAGCCGGTGAATTCATCGGCTTGGACGTGAAAACCGTCACATGCTGGGCTATCCACAGGAGTCGGAGTCGTAGAATCAACCTATGACAGATCTTCACAAGTTCGAACAGTCTGGAGTCGGCATAATATGGCAATGCGTGGATTGCGGTTGGGAGTCGGACCCACTTGATTCATTTGAGGGCATGACTGAACCTCCTCATCGTTGCAATCCGGAGAGATATTTACAGATCGAAGATCCCAGCGCCCTCAAGGGCAGGATGGAGTTGGTCACTGAAAGAGGCAGGGCGACCGCTATTCCGGAGAAGGATCTCCATCAGACACACAATTTGGTAGTGGACCATTACCCCGATCTCAAGTGGCGTCGCGAACCAATTGGCAACAAACTCTACATCTTGATTGCGACCAAGCCTGAGAAGCGATAGGTTGAAAAATCATCCCGCTATACAATCGCTCAATTGCTAATTGGACCTCACGAAGGGGGCTGAAAGATGCATATCGAGATAATGGGATTGGACGACTTACTCTCTAGGATAGAACGATTAGAAAGGAGAATCGAAGAGTCAAGCGGATCATGACATCCGGGCTCTTGATTCTTTGCTGCGCATTTTTCATGGGCCAGAGTCGGCCAGGTAGGACGATCGACGCGGAGCGATTCATCGTGAAGGATAGTAGCGGTAAGACGCGTGGTGAATTTGGAGTGGACCCCAGCGATGCCGGGGGCGTCACTCTTACAGTTGGCTCTCTGGTGGCAGGTGGGAGAGGCACGCCTGGTGAAAAATATCTCGTTACCCTACACGGGGGAGACTATGCTTGGATCAATTTGCGCGCAGCTGATAGCCGGGAGTTCATCAACGGTCGGTTGAACAACGAAACGAATGAGGGTGCCCTGTTCTCGGTGACGGATGGAAAGGACTACGAAACCGACATTGGAAATACTGATTTATTGTCGCCTCGCACGGACGAACAGCATCGCACCTCCGCTGCTTCCGTGGTCCTGTTTGGAAAGGACAAAAAGGTTCTCTGGTCTGCCCCGTGATTGCGGGGCTTCGTGGACAGATAGCGCCCGGCCAAACCGGAACTTGTAGGAGAGATCCAGGACAGCTGCCGCTTCAATTCTCATGCTGGGGAGGGGGTCAAATGGCGGTGACACCCTTTTTTTGCAAAATGAGCTGTAGCTGCTTCGCACCTGGCGGGAGGATCTGGACCTTGTCGGTGGCCGGGTCAAGCTCGATCCATCGTTTCGCATGAAAGCCGCGCAACACTCTGCGGAAATATTTGGGATCGGGCGCTTCCGTCCATTCCTGAAGGCGGCCCACAGCGACGTCGGGCAGGGTCGTGCCGATCAGCAGCAACAGCTGCTCCGGCAGCGACAGCTCTGTATGCAGAACACGTTTCTTGTTTCCATCAGTCCAGACCGCCGGGACACGCAATTCCACCAGGGCATCGACGACCTTTTGTGCCTCGGCGATCGCCAGACCGTGGAAGACGCGCACGAGCTCGCCCATGATCCAGTTGCACATCGACAGCACGGCGACAGCGTCCATGTGATTGGGGTCGACGTCGCCGCCCACATGACCGACACTGCGGTTGTTACGAACTTCATAAAGCGCCGGCAGCATGCGCGGGATCAGAATCTGGAAGCTGCGCGGGACTTTTGCATTGTTTTCGAGCGCCCGACAGGCCAGGACAAAGTTTCCCGGTTTACCCGGTGCGGGCGCATACACACCTTTGGCATGGCCGTCGAGGATCGTGTAGACGATCTCGCTGAAGCGGCCGCCACTCAATTCAGAGGGCAGCCAGCGGCGCTCCATGAAGTTCTGGATGATGGTATGGTATTCGGCGAGGAGCGGATCCGCAGGCCGGCCGGCAAGAAACTGAAAGCCGTTGCGGCCGTGATCAAGGCTGGAGGTCCTTGAACCCTTCTTCGGAAACATAGAACTGGCCTTTGCTGTCCCTCACAATCTTTCCGGCCGTGACATTGTTCGCGAGGCACTGCGACGCATTGGTCAGCTTGCCTTGCTTGTGGTTACTTAATGCCTTGGTCACGTCGCCCGTCGTAACGCGGTCCTTGCCACTGTTCTCCAACCATGCCGCGGTGGCGAGGAATTTGCGGGCTTGGCTGCCGCTCGACTTCGTCTCCTTTAGAAACGCCGCCAGCGAATCAGTGCGCCCTTTGTTCCCTTTACCGACGGCGCCCTCCCCGGCATCGTCACTCTCATCGGGTGCGTCGGCATCGTTGTCGCCGCCGCCGACTTGCTCTTGCAGAGAAGGCAGCGCCTTGAGCCATCTGTCGAACTGCTCTGCCAACCAAGTTTCGCTCCCCTGTCCGGTAAACGATACTGATCCGACCTTGATTTCAAGTTTTGCGTCTGCCACGCCGGCCCCCAGGCATTATGGTGCAAAAGTAACCATAACATGCTTATGGCCTATGAGATAAGGCTCTTCTTACCAGGAGATGCGAGGAGATGCGGGACAGAGAGCGCCGGGATAAACCGGCACATAGTAGGGGATGGAAGAGCCCTACGGAAAAGGAGAAGCGACTCCATTCCGGCCTCGAGTCTTGCCTGTGATCTCGTGAGGGATCATAGCGAAGCGTAGACAGAGGGCTGGCGGGCGGGATTATTGAGCTCCGAAAACATGATCTCCGAGAGTTCCAGGACAGACGAAATTACCCCGGGTCTAATCACGTGACAGGATACCTATTCCCGCGCTTCCCGCCCTTTTCATTTAACCGTTCTAATTGTAAGGTTTGCCGTCCGACTAAATGTCGCAAACCACGGTCGTTCCCTGTTTTTGAATTCGCGAAGTATCCGACTCTTTAAGTTAATGAGCGCTACCACCCATTCGTCTTGTTCCTCGGAGCTATTGTGCGCGGTCGCAAGTATTGCGACCTGTGTTCTTTTAGAAATAGTGACCAGACGGAATGTTCACCTGCGCCGAGAGCCCATCAGGGTTCCATTCCGTCTGGTCAACTAATTTCCTGGACGCAGCAATAGATGAATTTTAGGGCGGTAGCAATTCAAGCCCTCACTGGTGGGTCGCCGGCGCCGGTCTTTGTGATGAGGAAGCCTTCGGGGGCTTTAGTCACTACGCTCCAGTATCTCTTACCCACGGCATCTTGGTATTCGATACATACTCCCTCGGCAGTAATGTCTTCGACTTCCAGCGTTTTGCGCGTTTCCAAAGCTCTGAACGGCATGGGTATTGAGGATGCGACTCCTACTGCACCAAGGTCGTCATAAGCGACGAAGTTGGCGTAGCTGCCCAACAGCTTCCAAGTTGTTTGAAAGGCGATTCCTGGACCTTCGTTGTGAAGCAAAGCCTGTCGCCGATCCCCGGTACGTTTTTCTCCTTGCTTGATCTGAAAAAAGGGACGGCGTGTGCCCTCAACTTGGGCATAGGCAGCTTCAGCTTGTGCTTTTGCTGCGCCAAACTGGTTAATTCCAACAAGAATTAGGCCGATGGTCGCAACCAAAAGTCCCAGTTGAAGAACGCTGTCAAGCACCTCTCTGCTGGTCATCCAGCATAGTAATTCGTGGGTCATCGCTTGCCCACCTTGGGCATTGAGGGCACAAACGGGGTAACCACCATCTCTACCCGCAACATAGACTTGCGGTTGGCGAGCCTATACCTTCAATGCCTGAGAGCTTCACTTCAGTAACCGACTTTGAGGTGAGGTAAAGTTCACAAATTCGACCGACCTCTGCGTAGCTTCTCCCTGCGGAGGGTATTCCGTCCACTGGACCGATCGCGTGTACGGCCGATTCTCATTAGCCCGATACCTATCGGTGACCGTGACATGGATTTTGTAACCGTCTTTAAGCAGATCGCGCCAAGCCGCCTCAAGCTTCAAATAGTTGCCTCCGGATCCTTGGAATGCTTCGTGGAGCGGCTTGGGGGCAAACGTGTTCATGTTGGGGTTCTGCAGCCCAAGGTTTCGGGTATCCCCGGGAGCGCCAAACTGAATTCCGATAAGGTGTCCGGCATGCTCTCCCGTGCCTGCGGAGACCGCACGCTGTTCATTAATATCGCGATGGGCAGCGACGGTACCCGGGGTCCCGAGATAACCCGATGCCTGTTTGAAGGCGTAGCCCGAGCTATTACCGCTTCTAAACTCGAAGCGCCCGCTGATGTCGGGGCGGCTCGCCAAACTCATGACCATTTTCCTCCCCAGGATAATAGCACTAGCCCGAAATGCATGTTTGGTAAATATGACAGCAAGGTCTGACGGTACGATTTTGATTAGCGAATCGGGGCTATTCGTAGACAGAGTGTTTCGTTACAGAAGCTTTGAAGGGACAGACCGGGGTAATCACCATTCCAAATCTCAAAATCTTAGCCACTAGCAGAATGGTTGCTCCGTCTGTCCCTCCTCAGTCCATCGGCAGTATGGGATGGCAACTAGCTTGAGGCCAAGAACTGTCGCTCGTTCTGCCGTAAACTGATAACCCCGCTCGCACGCCGAGCCTCCCGCGCGGCACGCTTCTTCATGCGCAATCGGTCGATGAACGCCATTAAAGATGTGAAGACGAACCATGAAGTAACAAGAAACCATTCCGATCGTTATTCGTGCGGCAACGTAAATTGGCGGCACTCGATCTCGTTGCCGCGATATCCAACCTCGACCACCGTATTGACCAGTTCCCGCTGACCGATATGGTCGAGCACAGCGTGAAACAGCTCCCGCTGACAAGCCGGCGTAACGTTCGGGATAATGATGACGAGGCCGGCATGCACGGAGACCCGCTGGTAGAGCGCGAGAAAGTCCGAGCGATTATTCGTGACGAATGTGTAGTCCTGTTCCACAATGAGCTACATCAGTTCCCAATCCGTGGAACTGCCGAGACCGCGATAATTGACGTGGTCGGCAATCTGATCCGCCGCATGTGCTAGTTCGATCAATGACGTGTGTAGACATTCGTCAATGAGGAACTTCGCCACTATGCTTTTACCGTGCGAGCCGACCGCACGATCTTAATTGGCTTCTGCTTAGCCCATGTACGGCGTGCAGGCCGGCCGCGCCGCGGAAAAGCGGCTACATAAAGAGGCGCCAGCTCCACTTGTTCGTGGCGGAGAACCGGATACCCTTCCAGTATCTCCTCGACCGTCGCCCCTTGCGCCATCATCGTTGCCACCAGATCAATGGGAATCCGTGTATTGCGGTATACCGGTGTGCCGCCCATGACTTTAGGATCGGAAACTACCATCTGCTCCACCTTGCGAAGCCGTTTCAGCTCCCGTTCCACATCTTTACGCGCGTCCTTTACCTGCACAAACAGTACAGAGCTGCCAGAGACGGCCACGAGATCCGCACCCGCGCCGGACTCGATTGCACGGGCCACTTCCCGGCGTGAATCCATTGGCAGCAGCCGGACTCCCTCGGCTTCCAATCGCAGGTAAACCAGCTGTTCAGGCGAAAGTAGCCGCTGGACTTGATTCCCACGGCGCAACTTGTGTGGCCGGATGAGACGGCTGTCAATCAGTTTATGCACCGCCCTCAGAGGCAGCTTCGCGATTGCCGAGGCTTCTGCGGGAGAGTAGGCTTTTTCGATCACCATGCATTAATTCTACCCCGTTAAGAGAAGAATTATCGGGAAATGCACGACAGACGAAATGACCTTTGGGGGACAGGGTAACCCAGATGATTCGTGATCCGTCGATCCAGGCCGTGAACCCAGGAAGAGGTCTGATCGAGAACAAAATTCACATGTAATCGATCGATTACATGTGGGCAACAATGGTTTGGATGATTCGGGACAGAGAGCACCGGGATAAACCGGCACACCGGATGGTCGTTGGGTCTTCTGGAGAAATGGCCATCGATCCGGCAACGGAAGAGTTGTTCCGAAAATCTTTTTCACCAGGTTCACCACTGATTGCTGCAATTCTGACGTTTCGTGGACAGACGCAGAGCTGGCACTTTCACGGAACTCCCGTCCGCGATTTGACCCGCAGAATAGGTTCTCCGAGCTTGCAGATAGTGAGTGTTACGGACTCTCCACGAAACTCTCTGTCTGGCCACGCCGTTTTGGGTGTCCATTGTCAGCGGCCAGATTTCCTTCTCCAGCGTTCGATTCCGTCGGTAATTTCCGGGTTCTGCTCTAGTTAACCGTAAGTGTTACTGTGGCGGACTGCTGGATCGATCCCGACGTGGCGTTCACCGTAACGGTCGATGTCGTCGGGACATTCGGGGCCGATGGCTGAGAGGGTGATCCGCCGCCGCAGGCCGTAAGCATCCCCGCTCCGGCAAACGTCATTGCCAGCAGCAGCACCATCCACACCCTACGCCGCTTTCCCAGCCAGAGAAAGCCGACGGCCAGTGCTAGCGATGCCGACGGGAAAAGCGGACGCGAGTTCCATCGTAGCGAGCCCGTTCCTGTGCTGGCCGAAAGGGTGAGCTGTGTTGTGACGGCTCCGGTCCCGGAGGGTGTAACCGTTGCTGGACTGAATGTGCAGCTGACGTTCGGCTGCAAGCCGGCGCAGGCAAAGCTGACAGCGGAGTCAAAGCCGTTTTGCGGAGTTACCGTAAGTGTCACCGTGCCCTGGCTGCCGGAGGCGACAGTCAGCGAGGTGGGCGAGCCGGCAAAGGCAAAAGTGGGTGGTGGCTGAATGATATACGTTGCCGAGGCCACAGCGCTGTTGCTGTAGCTACTGGCTGCAGCGATGGCATGGATGGTCTGCGTCGAGGAAACGGTGATCGGCCCAGTATATTTGGCGGACGAAGTGGTGGGGTTTGTGCCGTCGATGGTGTAGTAGATCAATGCTCCCGGCGTGGCATCGCTAATCGTCACCGTCTGGGTTGTTGTATACGTTCCAGCAGCGGGAGAAAAGGCCGGCATAGCAGCGTTCAGCTGGATGGTATACATCGCGGAGGCCACAGCGCTGCTGCTGTAGCTACTGGCTGCAGCGATGGCATGGATGGTTTGCGTCGAGGAAACAGTGATCGGCCCAGTATATTGTGCGGACGAAATGGTGGGGGTTGTGCCGTCGATGGTGTAGTAGATCAATGCTCCCGGCGTGGCATCGCTCATCGTCACCGTCTGCGCCGTCGTATACGTTCCAGCAGCGGGAGAAAAGACCGGCGTAGCGGCAGTCAGCTGGATGGTATACATCGCGGAGGCGACAGCACTGCTGACATAGTTGGCAGCGGTTGCGATCGCATCAATGGTTTGCGTCGAGGAAACGGTGATTGGCCCAATGTATTTCGTGGAGGAAGGAGTGGGGACAGAGCCGTCGGTGGTGTAGTAGATCACCGCGTTGGGTGTCGAATCGGTGATAGTCACTGTCTGCGCGGTCGTGTAGGTGCCGGATGCCGGGCTGAGGGTGGGAGTCGCCGTCACCTTCACCGGCGTGGTCTCCCATAGATCGTTCAGGTAGCCGATCACTCCCTGAGCATCGGAACCGGAGCCTCCAAAGAGCCAGAAATTGCCGTGGATATCAGTCCATGCGACCCCTTCGGTCCTGCTTCCGGGAAGGTTACCGGCAGCTGCGCTGCCCAGCGTGCCGTATACCCCGGCAGTCACGCCGCCGGCGCCCACCATGCTGCTGCCGCCCATCCAGGTCCATTCACTCGCAGCGGGATCGAACTTCCAGAAATCATTCAGAATGCCGGACACGTTGTTGGCGTCAGAACCGTTTCCTCCAAAGAGCCAGAGCGTGCCGTCCTGATTTGTCCAGGTAACTGTGGCCGCGCGGCTGCCGGGCGTATTTCCGGCAGCCGCAGTGCCCAGCGTGCCATACACTCCAGGCCAGTTGCAGATACCACCTGCTGGGCAACCGTCGGGTAAGGTGTTGCTCCCGCTCATCCAGGCCCATTCAGTGGTTGTGGGATCGAACTTCCACAGATCATTCAGATCGCCCTCGGCATCGGCCGAGCCGACCAGTGCGAAACCGGTGCCTCCGAAGAGCCAGAAATTGCCGTCGTTATCCACCCATGCGCCTGCGCCCTCCCGGGCTCCGGGTACATTCCCGGGGGCTGGAGTGCTCAGTTGTCCGTAGACTCCTGGCTGGAGGGTGGTGCTGCTGCCTCCCATCCAGGCCCACTGGTTCGTGGATGGAATGTACCTCCACAAATCGTTGAGGGGTCCAAACTGGCCCGGAGTGCTGCCCCCGTAACCTCCAAAAAGCCAGAGGCTACCGTCTTTGCTGGTCCACGCAGCCCCATTGTTCCGGCTCCCCGGAAAGCTGCCCGCGGTCAGCGAGCCCAGCGTTCCGTATACCCCGGCAACCGTGCCGTTGGCGCCCAGATTGCTGCTGCCACCCACCCAAGTCCATTCCCTGGTAGAAGGACTGAACTCCCACAGGTCGTTCAGATTTCCGTTTGTACCCGCAGCGTCAAAGCCTGCTCCGCCGAAAAGCCAAAGATTTCCGCTCGCGTCCGTCGAGCCCAGCGCTCCCGAGCGCCCTCCTGGGGTATTTGTGGTTGCGGGTGTACCCTGCTGGCCGTATATTCCAGGCTGGCCGCCATTGAAGGCGGCGATCGTCTTGCTTCCCGAAACCCATGTCCACTCTTTGCTCGAAGGGTCGAATTCCCAGAGATCGTTGAGAAAGCCGAAGGTCTCGGTGGAATCAAGCCCGGCTCCTCCGAAAAGCCAGAAATTACCATCCTTATCTATCCAAGTGACCGCGCCCAGTCGTCCGCCAGGGATATTGGCAGCGGACGGCTGACCCTGATTGCCGTACACTCCGGGCTGGCCTTTTTCGCCGTTGTCATTTTGTGTAAGGACGCTGCTGCCGCCCATCCAGGCCCACTCGCCGGACTGCGCATGAGCACCCAGGGACGCGGCAGCGGCAACAAGAATGGCTAGCACGGCGGTGCTTCGAATTCGAAAAATAGTCTGGGGAACAATGCGCAACACACCGGAAAAGGCAGAAAAAGAAGCAGACAGGACGTGCTTCAAAAGGAATTTCCCCTTTACATCGGGTTGGCCGGCGTGGACTCCGAGCTACGCGCATTCCGGTCTAGCCTAGGCAGATTATCGTATCTACGATGTTTTCCGGCACCATTATTCTTT
>CAWCJV010000006.1:0-727591 GCA_963795845.1 uncultured Acidobacteriaceae bacterium
CCTTCCGTTGACCTGCACACTATTTTGGCAGTTACCCTCAGCCGCGTTCGCTGAGAACGCCGCAGCGCATTCAAAGTTTGCCGGTGTCTATGTATCTCAGAATGCAAGTCCATCTATGAATTTAAGTCTGGGTGCGGACGGTAGCGCAACGATTACACAAGATCCAGGTAACGGCGCCATCACGCTGTTTGGGCATTGGGTAGATTCTGCCGGCAAGGTTGCGGTCACTTTCGACGCGGAGGAGGGTAAGCCGGTTGAACCTCCCATGGCTTTTCAACCTAGCCACGACGGCCTCCAAGCAGTTACCTGGAACCATGCCGCCTGGGGCAAAGAGAATCCTCCACCCATGAAAAAGGGCGGCGCCAAGGTCAAAGAACATTACTGGTTCACCCAGAATCCGTAAAGCTCGCAGTAGAGAGCGCGTGTTCCCAAAGCCGGTTAACCGTACTGCGTCGCGTGCCGCTTGGGAATAGACGCCAAGTGTCTGCCCAAGATCCTCCCGAACTTCCGCGGTAAGCTTCTCGAGGCTGACCTGAAGACCCCCTCTGCCGCGGAGGCTGACCTTCACTGACCCGGAGAAGATCGGGGAGCTGGCCAGGCGCGGCTGGGGCGACCCGAGGGCGCAGCAACGGTCTGCCGGCCTAATGGTGCTCAGTCCGTTAGATCCTTGAGAATCGAATACCAGCTGGCCACAACTGTGACCACACAGCCGGCGATCCCAGCGAGAAATAGAACTTCGAAGCCCCGCACGATTCCGATCTCGATGTGGGTAGGCATGAACCACCAAGACTACACCCGTGTAGGATGGTGTCTTCGCTAAAGTCAAGTTAACGCTGAGCGCTCCCTCAAAGCCAGCTCCGCATCACACTCCTTATGCACTGCCCGGAATACGAACGGTTATGGTCAGCGTATGTTGACGCAGAGTGCGAATGGCGTGACATCCTCCAGACACCTTCTCTGAGCAGATAGGACATCCCGCTCTGCGAACATGCCCTCATTGTGAAAGAAGCAGCCAGGGAGCGCGCAGAGGCCCATAAGCGGCAATGCTTGCTTTTCGCCAATATCCGAGCCAACGGGAAAGGTCGGCGTGATCCTAAGCAGCCCCTTTCTTTTTGCACACTAGGCACTGATGGCAATGAAGATGTAATGCGTCCGCGGCGGCGTTCCGCTCTACCAGCGCCTCTTGTCGGAGCGCGGTGGCACGCTGCAACTGATCCTTGCTAGGCAAGACCATGGTTTGAGGAGACGGATATTGAGTCCAGCGGCGGACAGCCTCCGCATAGGCGTTCTCGAGCTCTTGGTACTCTGCACAAGGCATCGCGCACTTCGATGCGAAGCCCAGGTATCGCGGCTGCAACATTTGACGCCACACTTCCCGGGAGTACTATCGAGCGATAGCTCATCTGAGCGACTGGCACGTGTTCGATCCGACCGACAGAAGGACCTATCCGGCGACGGACTCTCCTGTTCAAGTCCGGTTCAACAATGGTCACACGAAAGAAGGCGAGAGCCGGATGTTCTTTCCTCAGGTGAAGCTGCTTCCCTGTTCGTCGATCAACGCCTGGCGGTACATAAAAGACGTCTTGCAGCGCTAGTACCCTATATGAGCATCTACGTAACTGGGCTCCGTCGGCATACGACCATACTCGAAGACTTAGCCGTTCCGGTTTGTCAGGCCTAGGCATACGGGACAAGTCCGCCTGTGAAGATTGAGCCGCATCTTGGCGGCATCTCTCTCGTTCTGCGCCTTATCCTTAACCTCCGTAGCCAAATGCGCTGCCGATGTCTCAGTCTTTTTGGAGACCAACTCGGCCTGCTCCCAGCGTCGAAGTGCCGCTACATAATGCTGGAGGAGTCGCACGTATTCAGAGCACGTCACCTGCTCTCTGATGCTTGCGAATTGACTTCGTTGCATCACCGTCATCCTGTGGGCGTCTTCGCCCCTCGCATCAGTTCTACAAGCGGCGCGAGGCTTGGCGCTACCAGAGAGTGCTCGAGCACGCCCTGACTCTGGAGCAGTATAGGAGGCTGCGGCAGGTGTAGCTCCTTCGCACCTTAGTCCAATTGCGAGCCGCCCTCGGTAACCCGAAGATAGAGCCATGTTCGCATTTGTCCTTAGAGATGACCCCGGTCGCTCAATATGGGGCGCAGCATACGTACGGGCAGGGAATGTCATTTGCCCGGGCTGCGGGTACAGCTTCACGGTATACAGACACCAACTTGACCCGGAACAAAAGCTCATCGACGATAAGCTTCGGTTTGCAACAGAGGTGCTCACACGGCAGTGTCCTGATCATGTAGACTCCTTCAGAGTCCCTTGAAGAGCATTCGCCAATGATTTGCATCATAGTTTGTGCGTGACCTGTCCTGAAGAAACGGCTTAAGCAAACGTACAACGCGGCGCTATCCGCTTGGGAGAACTGGCAACTCGCCGCGAGTGGTGTGTGCTCGATTGACGCAAGATCCCGACTCCGCAGGGAGTTGCTGGATGCACGGCTCAAGGCCGCCAAGGATCTCTACGATCACTGCACTGAATGTCCCCAATGCAGGATTTCTAGACTCAGCAGCTTCGACGCGGTCGGCTGACCCTGCGATCAATTGCTGGCGGGACGAAAAAGGGCGGACGCCAAAGCGAGAACTTTATCGGGGTGCACCGGTTTTCCGAAGACCTCAAACACGTGGTCTGGACCCCAAACTTGAGACACATGAAAATAGAGACACACTGCAGCGAACGGAGGTTCGGATGGCAGGTGCCCGAGTTTTCAGGGTGGAATATCGGATTTCAGTCGCGCGACGGATTCTGAACGGAGAGAGTGTGTCTGCGCTAAGTAATGAGCTAAAGATCAAGCGCAGCGTGCTGTATCGCTGGCGTGATGCGTACCGGGACGAAGGTGCGGTCGGCTTGAGCCGGCCGAAGGGTCGTCCACCCGGAGCAACGACTAAGGCCATTCCAAAGATGAGCGCTGGGGTGGTTACGGCGGATCAGAAGATAGCAGAGTTGGAGCGTCGACTGGGAAGGATGGCGCTGGAAAATGATTTTTTAAGAAGAGCCTTCAAGCGAGTAAAGGAAGCACGCTCGAAGAGCAGCGCGCCTGGCGAAGCGCGTTGTACGGAGAAGTGATGCAGCTGGAAGGCAAAGCCGGACTCTCTATTTTGGAAGCATGCGATGCTGCGCGTGTTAGCCATGCAGGTTTTTACCGGCACTTTGATGAACACTTGCCGCGGCAGGCGGACACAGAACTGCGCCAGCAGATCCAACAAATCGACAAATCTGCCTTGAGAACCGTTGCTACGGTTCTCGGCGCGTCATCATTGAACTACATAAGCTAGGCCTGCTGGTCAATCGCAAGCGAGTAATGCGGTTGATGCGCGCCGATAATCTATTGTGTCTGCGCAATGTGGAGAACTGTGGAGGAGGGCGTGACGCTCACAACGTGGTTTTGAAGCAGATATTCGTTGTAGTCGACCAAAGCTGCGAGCGGCAGCAGGTGCAGCGAGCCATCCGGTATCAAAATGAGATGGGACTTCCCGTGCAATTCGTTGACGGGCCCAAGCAATTCGTCGAATAGCCGCTGACCGAGCTGCAGGTCGGTCTTCTGCGCACGAATGATGGCGCGATAGTTGCTTGCGTCCGCCTCAGGTACCGCTTTTCCGGGAAGCGAGTAGGGGTGCACGCTATTCTTTGTGATGGCCAACGCCTGGGAGTGCGGCTCGGCAAGTACATATTCAACGATAAGATCCGAGTCACTGAGGTCGTGCTGAAGCTGTTTGAGAGCGATTGGATGAGTTGCGGTCTGACCCTCAAGAGAGGCCATGTCGATCTTCAACTCAGTGTCATAAATGGCGTCGGTAATCTGCGCTCGGGTCTTTGGGTCGTCGCTGTCAATAAGAGCAAGGTTTAGTTTAGTGAGCCTGACCTCATCGGCCGTTGGCGCGTGGGGAGGCACACGTTCTCGCGACCTTGCAAACGCTTCGGCTTCGACGCGTCCTCGCGCTTCTTCGAGTGTGCGAAACGCGCTGTCGTACTTCTTCTGAGCACAAAGTGAGGCGAAGTAACCCGAATAGACATCGCCCATATTAGCCAGTACGAGACGCTCGACGTTTCGGGTTGGCGCGTGGGGAAGCAGGACATCGATCAACGCTGCGCTCTTACGGTACAGTCTCCGATTCCGTTAGGCTGCCCAGTTTCCGAACAATCTCCGCTTTGATTGCCAAATTCTTTGGAAAGAAATACAGTTCGTCCGGAATTCGGGTATTCACCTCAATTGCTTCCTCGACTGTCTTGAGAGCCTCTGGTAGTCGTCCCTCATACTCATATGCGAGGGCCAATGAACCACCCACTTGTGTGATACCTCGCCAATAATTGAGGAGCCTCGCATCGCGGAGGGCATAGCCCAGTCGTCAATTGCGGCCGGCCAATTGTTCAAATCTTCCCAAATTCCGCTCGTGTAATCAGAATCTGAAGTTCATGCCCTTTTGAAGAGGCATTTGGAAGGTGCTTCATCGCCTCAGCGGATAACGCTAAAGCCTCGTCGTACCTGTGCAGGCCTCGAAGAGCATCGATCTTGGCATTGACTGCAATGGTGGGGATACGCGACCTGTGGATTTGTCTTTGCAACCTTGATTGCCTCATCGAGAGGAGTAAGAGCTTCCTGGTAACGACGCAATTCAACGAGTCCCGTGCCGTAAACGCCGGCATAACGAACTCTAGCTGCTGGGGTCGCCCAAGACCTTTGCAAGCTCCCAGGCACCTACCGCTTGTTTCTTGGCTGTGTTGATGTCACCGAGTATAAATGCGGCGATCCCCTCCTCGCCCATCGCGCGACCGGCAAGCATGTAATGGTGTCTCTGGCGGGCGAGCTGGGCAACTTTTGTCCAAGTGCTCTGGGCCGAGGCTGCGTCGTAATTGGTTTCGATCATTCCCCTGATCGTCAGGATTCGCAGTCGAGTCTCTGGATCCGCTGCCTCAGGAAGCGCCAGGTCTTCCGTGAGGGCAAAAATCGTGGCTGTCAAACTCGACGCTTCGGAGTTTGGCGGTATCTGACTCACATGTGCGCAGAGAGCTCTCGATGGGTTGTGCTCTTGGACGTATTCGGCTTCCGCACGATGGTATAACGATTCGGCTTCAATCCAGTTGTTGTTCCAGGCGAGAAAATCGGCTTGTTTCAGGAGGGTATCCGGATTGTGAACGATGGCGCGGGGCAATATCATCGCTTACCCTAATATCTGAAGGGTTGGGCCCAGTACGCGGTAGAGGACGATTGGTTTGAGCTGCCCGCATAAGGGGTGTCGAGTCGTCCGGTAGCGTAAGGCCGCGCGGAAAGTGGGATGGGGGTGCCGGAAGTGCGAATTTGGAGCACTCCCCTCGCCAAACCGGCATCTTAATTCCAGTATGGCGTTCGTCGCTTGCACGGAGATATCGCAACTAAAGACTCATTTTGGGAATTTAATTGCTTTTTGGAGTTCCTCCGTGAATCCTCGAACACCCCGTGGGAATCTCGCATTTTCAATTATGGATCGCGCAGCGAATAATCTCTTTCTCCATGTGTTGACCTGTCGAATTTGCAAGGGCGGGGTGAATTGAGTACGTGTCATGCCAATTTGCTTCGAGTGCCGCCGATTGAAACTAGAGTACGACGCCGCTAGCATTTTGTGCGGCATCTACCCCAGGTCGGCTGTTGTCGTCAGGGTAGAAGAAGGCCAGTTAAAGCGCGCTATTCTTCTGCGCCAGAAGATTGCTGATGCACTCCATTTTCATCGCCGCGAGTGCAGGATTTACCGAGTGCGGAGCACCGAGGTTCACTCTTTACATTAATCGTGGCGCTGAGCGCCACATTCCACACCCTACCGTCCTATCAAGCGTCGGCACGATGTGCAGCTCTGTCTGTGTGCACGCAGACTTTCGTCAGCTGCATCTCTTCCGTCCACCGCTTCCTGCCACTTTGACTTGTTCTCTTGTTCTGGGCTAGCTCGCGACAGAAGGATTCGCCCACATCGTCGAATAGCGGATTGACGTTGCATCCACAGTCTTAAGTATTCAAGGCAAACCATAAACCAATCGCTCAGACCAGTGAGAGGCGTTCAGGGAAGGGTGGAAGACCGGGCGCGTTCCCCGTAAAAGGATTGCAGGTCCTTCTCACCTCGGCGGCACGCTCCTCCGGACCACGAAAAGCGAGCCAGGGCCGGTGTTGTACCCTGGCTCGATGGGGGCCAAACAGCGCGGAGCTTTTGTCCACGTCTACCTAGTTTGAAGCAGGTCGAGCTGACTGCGGGGTTGCGCTGGCTTGCGTCCGAGCAAAAGAAAGCCCCGATCCTTTGAATCGGGGCCAAAGTCACTTCACTTGATGAGCTAAGACTGCTTCCGCACATCACGGGTTGTAGGGGCCATCTTGTGCCGCTAATTCACTTCTGGTGGAACCTCGGACCAGCTCTTAACATTCTCCAACATACAAACCGCAGCCAGTCGGCCGTCTGAGTCTAAAAGTAGGAGGTGCTCACCTCTGACTTCCACCTATGATGCGGTCACACACTCGGCGCCCAGATCGGGAGTGCGAAATTCAACGAGGTACGTTATGTCAGACAAGGAGCAACCTTTCACCGCATTAGAAGACGACGCAGGCTCACATGATCGCGCCGGTTGCAGCGCCGACATCGGATCGGATACTCGAAAAGAAACAGCCTCAGGAGATCCATCAGTCTAAGTCTGGAGAGGCGCAGCTTCGACGACGAGCATTCGCGGCACTTCATAAAACCTCAGTCGGCACAACGGCGGGAGTTCCTTTACCCCCCTTTTGGTTCAGGAACTCCCGTCTTGTCGTCTGAAAGCAACCGGTTCCAGTCTCAGGCGATTAAGAGTCGCTAACGTCGACACGGGTTGTCGAAAGGAGTTTGCTCTTTGGTAACCGGGTAACCACCTGGCGCGGCCGTTGGCTATAATCGCTGCCTATGAACACGGCACAAATCGTCCAATCCATAGACGAGGAAATTGAGCGGCTTCAGCGCGCCCGCTCATTACTAACTGGGCACACAGCCCCTCTCAAGCGTGGTCTGCCGGCGCCGAAGCGGAAAACGATGAGTGCGGAAGGTAGAGCGAGAGTTGCCGCGGCACAGAGGGCCAGGTGGGCGAAGGCGAGGAGAGGTTAGTTATAATCCGACTACCACAGGGACTGAGCTTCAGCGGGCGGCTGAGGCTCTTTTTGTGTGGTGACTACCCAGAAGGATCAGCCCAACCACATGGCCAAACGCGGATGTAAAAGCCGCAGGGCATTTCTGGTAAATCTCGAGATTCTACGGAGTCTCGCTTTTTTGTGCTTAAAAGATAACTTCCGCCGCTCTGCATCCAGGCGTATGATCCGCTAGCTTCGTTTCTAAGCTAGCCCTGGCTTCGGCCGGGGCTTATTTTGGTGCCTACGACCGTTCAGGTCAGTGTCTCGGCCACCAAACGCAGCAACTCATCAGGGAATATCAGACGATCGAGATCCAGGGTCTCAAATTTGCTGGGATAACCTGGTGGGCCAGCCGCTTCTCATCGTCGCTGAGGACCGCTGAAAGAATCACAAGGTCGAACCTGCCCGCGCTTAGCTTCTTCAGGAAGTCATCCGGAGTAGCCCAGTCCGCGAAGTAACCCTCGAAAGCCAGCACGCGACAGCGACTCGTGAGCAAATCTATGTCCTTGCCGACACAGAGAATCGACCTCGGGGCCATGTGGTGATTCTAGCCCAGACCATTGGAACTTGCCCAAGAGCTGGCGCCGATAGTCGAAGCACTGGCTGATCTCGGGTACCTAATCGATCGGGGTCAGTCGACCTCAGTGAGCGAGAGGCGGCTGCTTTCGAGAGACTGTTTCAACTAGTTTTGCGAGAGCTGAGCTAAGCTCTACGCTTGCGTCCTAGCTTCTCTGCCACCAACGCAAGGAACTCGGACGGCATGGTGATTCCCTCGAGCACCAGTACCTCGGCACCATCACACAGGTTAACGACTCTTTGCAAATCGCGGTCATTCAGTGACGAAATGACGAGCAGATCGAACTTTCTGCTGCGTAGCAGAACTTCAGCCAATTGAGGCGACGCCGAGGTAGTATCGTAGCCGGAGTATTTCAGGACGGCGCACCGGCTTTCCAGGACTGCCGGGGCACGTTCGACGCAAAGGATTTTATACGCCATTGGCGTAATCCCTAGAGTTAGCCCAGATTCTATCCGCACCGTGCCATCTTTTGCCACCGTTTAGACGCTAAGCCCTGTTCACACTGCAACGCGGGCTGCCCTTAAAGTGGGCGATCAAGCGATCTCTCGCAAGGCTCATTCACGATGCCGCTTGAGTGCCGCTAACCGCGACAGCATTGTGGACGGGTGAACGGGTTTCTCAAGCAATTGGAAATCGTGGCCCAGATTGCGAGCACCGTCAAGTAAATCTTGGGTGGCCGCTTGTCCTGAAAAGAGAAGTATCTTGCATCGTGGGTATTGAGCCTTCATCTGAATCGCAAGATCGACCCCAGGTACGCCGGGCATCGCTACGTCGGATATGAGCAGATCGGGCGCGCTGAATCGGGCTGCGGTCAGGTCTTCCAAGGAAGAATAAAAGCTTTTGCCGAGTAGCCGTTTAGCTTTAGGATTGCTGCAAGGGTAGAAGCGATGACAGGTTCGTCATCAACAATGAAAACGCGTGGAGACACATAGGTCCTCTTTCGCCGGACTATTTCGTGAATGACAGAAGCGCTAGGAACCAGAGGGAAAGGTGGCTAGCGTTTCGAACGTCGCCCAGAAAGGGTGTCGAAACCTTGGTGACCTCATGCCATATTACGCCCCACATTAACTGGCGGAAGAAAGCCTCGCGCTCTGGCGCAATATGGCGGTTATACTTACCCGCATGGCACCGACCAGCTTGACAGAAGAAGAGCGGTACGAGTTATTCGCGGTTGCACTGAGGAAGGTGCTTGAACTCTCAGAGAATCATCGGGTCAAGACCGGTGGGAAGATATTACCTTGGCCCGAACCGAAGCCGGGACCGTTTTAGCGTTGAGCAAATCCTTTGACATAGCGCCAGGCGTGGATTGATGAACACGGAAGCAGCTGTAACTGTGGAAAGAACATTCGGCTGCCCCCCTCCTCCGTCTGACCATTGTCGAACCTGACTTGGACAGGAGTGTCACCCTTGGGGTACGTAGCCGGTTGGTCGGGTCGAACACATGCCAGTCGCTCAGATGAATCATGGTCCGATAGTACTGCTAGGGGAACTGGCGTCAAATGTCGCACGTGGGATAACCGGCGCGCTCGCATCCAACCGCACTATGCACTGTGCAGAATACCAACAGCTCGAAAACGCCTACGCGGAGGCAGTGCGGCGCTGGTCCCAATATGCGTCACCTCAGACCTTGGTTTCGCCCGGTAAGGATCAGTTGCAGCGCGCGACAGCGCTCCGGCAAGAAGCGCTGATAGAACGCAATTCTGCCGCGAACGCATTGCATCTCCACCGCCATCAGTGCCAAGTGTGTAAAAGACGAGGGGCCGCTTAGACTCACGCTGATTTTTTGCCGCAGGCGTGGATATTGGCACAGAGCAGGCATTGCCGCTTATGGGCATCTGCGCGCTCCTTGGCTGCGTCCTTCACCATGCTCAAATGTTCGCGGAGCCGGGTTTCGTAGGCGCTCATCGCGGGCGCCTGGATAATGTCACGCCAGTCGCATTCAGCGTCAACGTACGCTGCCCATAACCGTTCGTATTCGGGGCACTGCATACAGTGATTTGATGCGGCAGTCGACGGCATGGTGTGAGCTTGGCACACCTGTGGATGACTTTCGCTTTATATTCGCCTACGCTCCCACGATGAGCCGCTACACCAAAGCCAAACACAGGGTCGACATGCAGTTCGTCCGGCGCGAGCTTTGGCACGTGACTTTCCTGGAGCCAGGGTTGCAGACTCCACTTCCCAGGAAGTTGGCCTTCAAAGATGAGGGCAAGATCAGGGGAACGCGCGGACGCCTAATAAAACAATCTACTGCGGCTCAGAAGCAATGAGATCCAGCACGCCCATGAGGTGGACGGCGGTCGGCTCTAATTCGCCCTGGTTCGACACCGAGCGCACCACAAGCGATGAACCTCGAATAGTTTCAGAGCTACCCGTATAGAAAATTCTGCTTCACGTCTGCGTGGTGAGCCTGGACCCATGTGTCGGCCACACCTCTCCACCACTTTTTTGTAGTGTTCTGTTAGCACCGACAGCTTGGGGCACGCGACGAACTTCGACATAATCCGCTTTCAATGTATGCTAACTGGCTGTGCAATTTTAAGCGACATCGCAGCCTCTGGCGCTAAATGTCGCCATCAAGTGCGGTTGTCACGGTGCATCACATCTAGTGCTATGAAGTGCTCTGAGGATTCGCGTCTGAGGCAGGCGTACGAGGCAGCCCGCCGCGAATGGAACAACACCAGTTCAGTGTTTGAGATCATACCTTCTGGCGAAACCAGGAAGCAGCTTCGGAAACAGTTACTGAGAGCAAGAACGAAGGCAGCGAATGACCTTTACGAGCACAGTGTGAAATGCAAGATGTGCAGAATTTCCAAGCCTTCGTTCGATGAGTTTTAGCGCTGAGAAACTGTTGTGATGTACCGCCAGGCCTTGATCGACGAACAGGGAAGCAGCTTATCTATCGGAAAAAACATACGGCTATCTTCCTCCTCCATCCGACAATCGTCGAACCCGACTTGAACAGGAGCGCTTACCTTTGGGTAGGTCTTTCTATCACCCGCGTCGAACATATGCCAATCGCTGAGATGATTCATCGCTTTCACTTCTTTAGTCCGGGCCAGACCCGCGGCAGACGTCGCAGGTTAAGCGATGGGTCTGCATCAGGTATGCTACCCGAAAATAGCCCAGCCGGCGCGAGCCCAAGGGTTCCTTCCGTCTTTCTCGCTGGTATCCGGTTGAGACGTGACGGCGCTCCGCATATTTATCACAGGCCGCTTGAAGTTCTCTCATCTCGCTACAAGGCATAAACCGCATCCACCAAGCGTATGCACGGGGGTCGCGTCTGACCATCGCCGATCGGGGGGATGCGGGGCTCCGACGTAACCGAGAGAGGATGACCGATGTTGGCACCGTGTGGCCGTTTCTGGCTATAGTGACTGCAAAGGCGAGGGGCTACGATGCGCCAGACCAAGCGAGCCGCGATGTATGTCCGCATGTCGACCGAGCATCAGCAATATTCGATCGTCAACCAGGCGGACGCCATCGAGCGATATGCCGCCGAGCACAAGCTGACCATAGTCAAACGCTTTGAGGACTCCGGTAAGAGCGGCCTCACGCTGGCAGGGCGCCCCGCCCTTCGACAGTTGCTGCTTGAAGTGATCTCCATGAAGGCAGATTTTCACCACGTTCTTGTGTACGACGTGAGCCGCTGGGGGAGATTCCAGGACGCGGACGAGAGCGCCTATTACGAGTACACATGCAAGAAGGCAAACATCAGCCTTCACTACTGTGTCGAGCAGTTCCTGAACGACGGTAGCGCTTACTCAGCGCTGGTTAAGGCCCTCAAGCGAACCATGGCAGGCGAATACAGTCGTGAGCTGTCCGTCAAGGTGTATGCGGCGCAGGCGCGGTTTGCCGGAATGGGATTCCACCAGGGCGGCTCGCCTGGCTATGCCTTCAAACGGCTGCTTGTCGACGGGGGAGGGAATACCAAAGGCTGGTTGCAACCAGGGGAGCGCAAAGGTCTGCAATCCGATCGGATACTGCTTGTCCCTGGCCCTAAGAAGGATGTCGCTGTGGTCCGGCAGATTTTCAAATGGTTCACAGTCGAACGTCAGTCCGAGGGCGCAATCGCAACTCTTCTCAACGAACGCAGGATCAAACCAGAGCACTGTATGCGTCACCCGGAGCAGACTCTATGGACACGTCAAAGGGTGCACCAGATCCTCACGTCTCCCAGATACATCGGAATGGCGGTCTACAACCGCACAAGCAGCAAACTCAACGGGAAAATTGTGCCCAACCCAGTTGGACAGTGGGTTTGCCGAGAAGGTGCGTTCGCGCCAATGGTTGACGCCAAGACTTACCATGAGGCGCAGAAGATCACCGAAGAGCGCTTGGTCCTTCTGAGCAACTATCAGGTTCTCGACCAGCTAAGCGCACTGCTGAGACGAGCAGGAAGGCTCTCAACGACGATCATTAACAAGGACAGAGAAACACCCTCCGTGGACGCGATCCTGCGACGCTTCAAGAGTCTGTCCGCGGTATACGAGCTGATCGGCTACAACACCAAGAGAGACACTCAGGGCATCGCAGAGCGGCGTAAGGAGCGCCTCAAGGCTAAGGGAGCCCGGTCTCTGGGGGAGGGGATACGCGACGCCGTCGTCTCCGGCAAACTTGCGAAGACCTTCACGCTGGGTGCGCTCAGAGCCACTTGTCCTGGTTGGTCGTACGCTACCTACGGCTCATACTCTGCGGAGTATGCAGCGAGCGACTCGGACAAACCCGATTGGTCTCGTTCGAGTGGGACGGGGAAAATACAGGGTTGTGATGCCATCATGTCCAAATTGGGTCTCGACAAGGGCTCGGATTCCCAACATCTGATCCCTTGAATTACGGCGTCCCGTTCATCTGCTGTAAGCTCTGCTGGCAGCTCGCCGCCCACGATGTGGTTAGTTCTGGTTATTGGATCAGGTCCGGTCAGCACGGCTATATACCAGTGCTCATCGCCTGCCTCATCCCTGTACTGGCTTCCCATAACCACAGAGTCCCCAAACGTTCCGACGCGCATACTCTGTGTGACTTCAGCTCTGGCCATAGCGTTCCGACTCGGGCTACATCATGCAACCGTGCGACCGAAGGGCGCCAGCCCGTCAGCGATCCTGAGCCTTCGCCCACAACTCTTCACCCTGTGCCTGGACCTTCTCGCCGCGGGCTGGAGGCGGATAGCGTATGGTTGACGCATAGTCTGTGTGTCCCATCTGGAAAGAGATTAATTCCTCTATGCAGCATGAACAGCGTTCCAAAACCATTTGCTTTTGGCACAGGGCGCAAGGTCACTTGCTGCTCTCAGAATGAGATCTTTACAAAGCGCCGTGGAGCAAGCTTTTTGGAACAACCGTCTTGATCGATTTCCTTCCCGCGTCTGGGTGAGCAGGATGTTACCGATAACCCAACGGAGACGGTATGGTCTCTCTGCAGGGACGTCCTGAGTTGACACTCCCGAGGACGGATTCGACGGTTGGTAGGTCTCTGAAAAGCAACTGTGACCGCCAAGGCGAAACCCAGGTTTATCGAGCCCATGCTGCTGCTCCGTACGGAGATGTTGCCCGAAGGCGCAGATTGGGGCTACGAGGTTAAGCTGGACGGCTACCGTGCCCTCGCCTTCAGAACCGGAGGGCAGCTCTCTCTCCGTTCCCGCAACGGCAATGACTTCACCCTGCGCTATCCGACGATAGCTAAGGCGTTATCGTCTCTCCCGGTCGACACCCTCGTTGATGGAGAAATAGTAGCGCTAGACGAATCAGGCAAACCGTCGTTCGACACTCTCCAGAACTACGGCTCGTCGAAGGCTGTCCTCATCTACTACATCTTCGATGTCATGGTGCTAGCCGGGAAGAACCTGAGGTGGCCAGCTATCCATGGTTTGGAGGCATGACTTCATGCCAACGGGCTCTACTCGCATGCAAAAACCCATCTGACCACTGCTCTGCCGCCAACGGCCGAAGCCACGATTAGCGTCTCCTAAGCGTCCTACCTACCTGAGGTGACCTCATGAAGAAATGGCCTGCCCGCTACCCCACCTGGCGCAAATCGACCAGACCGGCCCAAGTTCCTGCATGGCAACAGGAGCCGACCCACGGCAGTCCTGAGGTCTCAGCGTTTAGGACGCCGTATGAGGGTAGCGAAGCGGCCATAGCCAGCGGTCTCATACCAATGCCGTCGGCCGAATGTCCAACCTCTTCAGTCAGCGGACTGGACGAGCCGTGGGATGTGCAGACAGGATTTCCGGGTCCACTCGGAACGCCAATGGAGAAAATGACAGAAGCGGGCACGGGACCTACCCCGAAAATTAGAGAAGCGGTGTCAACGCCGGCAACTGGAAAAGAAGACAATCAAGCGGGCGTCGAGCAATCTGCGGATGCTACAGGACAATTCTGTCGGCATTGCGGTGCGGCCATGGAATTGGGCAGCGCATTTTGTAGCGACTGCGGTAGGCACAACATTCATCCTGATCGACTGAAGATCCGTTTGTCGCAATTAATCGACGAGGCTTTGCCAACCAAATTTTGTACGAAGTGCGGCGCTCGCGTCACGAAAGGGGAGCCGTCCTGCCACCAATGTGGCCTGCAGATTGAAAAGTTGACTTCTGAGACGCCAAGCGATGCAGCCGTTGCGCCCAGGCTCCCTTCCCCTGAGGTGGAAAAGGCCCGAACTCAGCTGAACTCCGATGGCTACGATGAGTTGCGCAGACCGGCTGCTTCAATTAGAAGGTCTGCGACAAGTCTTACTCACGTAGACATGCTGTCGATTCAACACGCCATCGATCTATACGAAACAAAATTCCCGCAGCGGCCCTCTCCTTCCGCGGAGGTCGCGCTGGCATGGCTCGCCAGCCGGCGCGGGCATCGAGGCTGGCGTCGTAGAGTCGCTTCGCCAGTGAAGGGGTTTATGACACTTCTCAGGCTTGGTCCCGGCATCGCGGATGCTTCAAAGCCGAAACTATTAGCGGAGGAAACACGTCGACGTGCGTGGCGCCACCCTATTACCCTGGCCGGAGGAGCGATCGTTTTGGTGGTTGGTACCGCAGTGATCACTCCGTTTCACAACAACAATCGTCAAGGCTCATCCGTGCCGGGGGCAAAAGGTGATGCGCGGCAGCGTACCTCGCGTACTAAAGACAGGGTGGCAGAGGAGGAACCTTCTGCGGCAATTGCAGGAGAAGCTTCTCTCGGGAAACCGGCCGTCAATCAATTCCCGTCTCAGGATGAAGACACTTCTGCAATCGAGTCGAGTTCGACAATTGCCGGCCACGATCAGGCTGGCGTGCCTGATGTTGCCCTTGGCCAATCGGATAAATACGCAGAAATACAAAATACGTTACACGATTGGGCTCAGGCAATGAACAACAATGACGTGGCGTTGCAAATGAGATATTACAGTGATCGATTAGACCGCTATTTTCTGGCTCGCAATGTGACCCAGAAGGCCGTTGTACAAGACAAAGTTCGGTTTTATCGCAAGGGTAACCACATCGTCGCCTTTCATGTTGCAAACGTTACGGTGGACAAGCAGTCGGCTCAACAGGCGGCCGTATCTCTAACAAGCGTTGGGAGATATTCACCGCTTTGGGCACCAAGTCCGGCGAAACGCGTTCTCGGTTGTGGCTGAGTCGCCGAGGGAATCAGTGGGTAATCACAGGGGAGCAAGACCTAACAAACCTGCAGCCTGATCCACGAGGACGAGGTCCTGCGCACAAGTTTTGATGCAAGTCTCTGAGAAATTAGACCCCAAGTAGCGTGGTGTAAAGTTACAACACGCTCGTCCGTCCAGATGGAAATGCTGAACTGCGATCAGGTAGTTGTGATTTCTCCACAACCAACAATCACCGACGAGCGTCCCAACCTAATGTGCTTGTTCCCGAATCAGTACACGAGTTCTTCCGGTGCCGGGTCCTGCGTCCGCTGCTGCGCCAGCTACGCGGTGGGGTGACACCCCGGCGTTTAGCCTGGAGTCTGGCACTGGGTATGGTCATTGGAATTAATCCATCCATTGGAATCACCACGCTTTTGGTCTTCATTCTCGCATGGGTCTTCGGTCTCAACCAGATCGCATCGCAAATAGGCACACATGCGGTAGCGCCACTCCACCTGTTTCTCTTTATCCCCTTCATCGAATTGGGGGTACATCTCTTTCATACTCGACGGCTTCCCCTGGATAGGTCCCAGATCGAGCACCTGAGCCATCATCCCTTGCAGCTGGTGCGGGAAATTTGGCAGTGGGAATGGCACGCACTGCTAGTGTGGGGCCTCGTGGCCGCGATCGCATTGCCTCTGCTCGCTGTGAACATTCGACGCGCGCTCGTGATTCTAATGCGCCGCCACCGGACCCTCTTGCGTTCCCATCCTCCGCTGCAATCACCGAAATAGCCCGGGCAATCTTCGCTTGTTTCCGCGTAATCCGTCTACTCTCGCATGTCTGATGCCGCTAGAATGGAACCCGCTCTCATCCCCATGAGCCTGTGCTCACGCAGGAGAGGGAAACCGCGGAGGCGGTTCTCGACTGTGCCGCAGTCAGTCTTCAAATACCACGTTTGCGTATTCACAAGGGTTAGCCCCGGCAACTCGCTTGAATGAGTTGAGGTTGGTAAATGAGTTGATGGTTGATAAATAGATTCGCTCGCATCCATGGTTGGGCGTCCCCCTGTGCAACGGGACTGTTCCAGAAATATCCATTATGTTGACAAAGGTCGAAGGATTTCACTCAGCGATTTCGTTTGAACGGCGTCAAGATCGGCAATCCCGCGCTCACTCGACAAAGCGTATCTTAAGACAGGTTTGTCAGTGGAATACTCAGGCTGGAGCAGCTCGGAGGCATCCATGGCACTGGTAAGGGTTTTGGTCGTTGACGATGACGACGTGGTCCGTGCACTCTTTGCACGTTCTTCAAAATATGGGTTTCGAAGTTACCTGTGCCGCCAACGTGAGTCAGGCTCTCAAGTCCTTCAGTTCGCACAAATTCGAGGTACTGTTAAGTGATCTATATATGCCCGGAGCTGGGGATGGCCTTACCGTGGTGAGCGCCATGCGGCACGCGAATCCTGAAGCTGTGACCCTTCTCCTGAGCGCGTTCCCTGAAATGTCAGCCGCGGCTAATGCGATCCTGGGGCAAGCTGACGAGATCCTGGTCAAACCAATGAACATCCCGGATCTGCTGGACACGATTATGCAGCGACTCGCGAGGGGAGCACTCCACAAGCAGAAGGTCGAAACACTGGCCACGATTCTCGAACGTGAGACTGAGGGCAGCATCGATGACTGGTACACAGAGGTAAACAAGGAAGACACCTTGATGGCGGTTACTCTGAGCCGCGAGGCACGTTGCCAACATCTGCCTCAGCTCTTCCGCGACCTTGATAGACGTCTGACGTCTGCAAGCCTTTAAGCCGCTCGGCAGTAAGGAACTGAAGTCGCAATCCGCCTCGGATCATGGACTGGCGCGGCGGAGGTAGGGGTACACCGCGGCGATGATGGTGGAAGAGGGCCGTTTCTTCAGGTGACCATCTTCCAGACACTACAGAAAAACCTGGGTACGATTGACATCAGCGTTCTGCTTCTGGGGGTCATGACAATTGGCGATGAGGTCGACTCGCAGTTGAGCCAGGCCATGCGAAGCTACATTGCGGAGTCAATACAGGATGCCCTACACGCGTGAGGTCGGGGCAGGGTCTTCTTATGCCTCCCGACGCCCAGCCTATCTTTCATCGTTGTGAGGGGCCTTCGATGGAACGCCAGGCGTGGGTCGACGAACAGGGAAGCAGCTTCACCAAAGGAAAGAACATACGGCTGTTTCCCTCCTCCATCTGACCGCAGACTTGAAGACGAGCGTCTCTTTCTATCGCCCGCATCAAACCTGTGCCAGTCGCTGAGATGAGCCATCGCTTATGCGTCTTAAACCCGGGCCAGGAGATCGGCAGGGTGGACAGGCTTGCGCAGTAGCTCGAAGTCGTGCCCGTTTTCGCGAGCCGGCAGTCTGGGCTTGACCGGAGAACAGCAACACCTTGCAAGTCGGACATCTTTCTTCAAGCGTACCGCGAGATCGACTCCCGACATCTCTGGCATCATCACGTCAGAAATGAGCAGGTCGGGACGATTGCCGGCAATCGCTTCGAGAGCCTCCAGAGGATTCACAAAGGATTGGACGTCGTAGCCGTTGAGCCTTAGAATGGCTGCCAGGGTGAACGTGATAGCTGGCTCATCGTCCACCACAAAGACCCGCGACATCAAGTCCCCGGCACACATCGCAGTCCAGCGATGAGTCTGCATCAGGTATGCTACCCGAAAATAGCCCAGCCGGCGCGACCCAGAGAAGATGGCCTCATTGTGCCTCTGTGGCTGCCCCACGGCCGGACCCTGGTTGCAACTCTTCAGAGTGACCACATTGCCCGCACTCGTATCGGACCTTAGCTCGAGATCCCTCAGGGAGGCTATCGGTCGGCCTGAGCTGCCGTCCAGGAAGCAGGGTTGGCTTAGTTAACTCTCGCAAGAAGGCGTAGCAGGAAGGACATCTCCTCATCGGTTCACCTCAGGCAGGTAGGACGCGCGACGGGTGCGAATAGTGGCCCGCCAGCATCACGTTGGTTTTTTGCCGCTGGCTTGGATATTCGCACACAGTAGGCATTGCCGCTTATGCGCTCAGCGCGGTCCTTGGCTGCGTCTTTGAGCATGGTCAGATGTTCCCGGAGCCTGGTCTCATAGGTGCTCAGAGAAGGCGTCTGGATGATGTCACGCCACTAGCACGCTGCGTCGACATACGCTGCCCACAACCGCTCGTATTCCGCGCACTACATACAGTTAGTTTGATGCTCTAACAGGATGCCTCGGCAACCCGGAGGGAGGTCGGCTGATCAAAATCAGTAGACTTCAACTCCTCACATGGTGCGATGCCTGTCCGCCTGGCATGATTTCACACCGCTGGACTCCCAGACCTATCCCAAGGTCGATGCCCCGGTTCAGGCGCGATACGCCGATGGGAAATACAAAGAGGGAATGGCGGTTTCGTTTTTCGCTATCGTAGCCCCAAAGTCCGAAATTACTGCCTCGCGATACATCAAACTGTGAGCGGCCCCCATGATTTGTCAGAAGCACCGAGAGCTTGAAGAAGATAAGCTATACGGCCGCCGTCCTCGCGTTTGTCGACATCGCTTTGGTGAAATCTATCCTTCAAGACAAATTCCGCCGCAAAAACCTATCCGCCCTCACCGCCCACAGGGAATACGAAATCAGCAACCAAGCCACCATGGCGGTCGCAATGACGAGATAGTCATTGTGGTTCTTCAGACCTTTCCAAAGAACCAGAGCAAACCCCATCAAGCCAATGCAGCCGAGCGAAGCTCCTTCAGCATCAAGGCTGGCTGAAAGCCGGCCGCGTTTCGTTCCGTCGGCGCCTATCTTGGCTTTTCGCGCCTTCTCATGGCTTTCGACCAGGCTTGCACTTGCCGGAAAGATGGATGGGAAGGCGAGGAAAAGTCCACCGACGCCGGCCCCGAAGCGCATCGCAATCAAGCCCGCCAAAACAGTAATCAGGCCCCCAAAGGCGAACCGCATCGCATATTCATGAGGCTTGCTTTGTTTAAGGGCGGACAACTTAACTTGGATTTGCTTCATAGGCGTTCCTTGATAAGAAACCACAGCCCAAGCGAGACGGCAAACCAGACCGGTAGCAGGGCCGTGGTAGCAACGAGTGCGGGAGCTTTGTAACGCCGGAGGAGCCAGCTAACGAGTGCTGCGTAAACCAGGAAGGCACACGTTCCAAACATCATTGAACGAGCTTCGATGGCAGCATAGGTCTTTCCCTGTTGTCGAATGGTCAGGGCTATCGTTGCCAGCGCAATCGAAGGGGCGGCTCCGAAGAGTCCCGCAAAACTCTTGGGCCCGAAAACATCCCCCAGCGCCGCGAACAGGCTCACGACGAACCCACCGACCAGGAAGCGGATGATGACAACGTTCATTCCCAACTCAAGCTGCCTTTTGAGCTTTCTTTATTAGGCCTAGTGCAACGTCTGTCCCTTTGCGCCCGAGCAATTTGTATTTTTTCCCTTCCAGGTTGTGATAGTTCACAAAGAAATCTTGCAATTCAGTGAGCCATTGGTCGGGAAGATCTTTGAGCTTACGAATGTTGGCGTACATGTGGTTCATTTCGGCGACGGCGACGAGCCTGTCATTGCGGATTTTCTTTTTCCCGTCTAGCTGTTCGCCTTCGATAACGCCGACGAGCCGAGCCTGCACGGCGCAACCGGGGAAAGCTGGTTCGTCCATTAGCAGAAGCACAGCGATGGGATCTCCATCGGGCGCTATGGTCTGGGGCAGAAAGCCAAAGTCATAGGGAAAGACCATACCAGCGGGAAGAACCTTTTTCAGCGCGAATATGCCCTGATCCGGGTCGAAGGCAAACTTGTTGCGACTGCCCGCAGGGGTCTCGATGATGACCTGAATCAGGCCTTCCTTCTTGTCAATCGGTTTAAGTTTTGTGGGATTGGCGAGTGATTTCAAGATTGAATTCCTTTGCGAGACAATTGTTAAAGGAATATTACAGGCATCCCACAGTTCTCGCTTTGGCGCTTCAGGAAAGAACTCATCTTTCGAATTGGGGTAGCTCGCTCGGCTACCTGACGGTCGCGCATGAGCCAGGGAAACAGATGGGCTGGGAGCTAAGCGTCGTCTCGGAACGCTACGCCGTCCGCGTCGATAACTTCCAAAAGACGGCCCAGGTTAATGCGCCTTCTTCTTCAGGCAGAGCTGTTGCTGCTCGGCAGACCCGTTGATGACGGTAAGCCCTACTAGCCAAGTTGACGGAGCAAGTCAATCTCTTGGAGCAGCTTAGCTTGGTGCTGTCCGCTAGCGACGCAGAACTCCCTGCGCTGAGGACGGAGGCCGCTTCAAAGATGATGCGGGCGGCAGTGTTAGAGCGGGAGATCGACGACGCAACCAGCTAGGAAGCAGTGCGTTTCGTCTGGGTCCCATGCTTCTTGGCAGGGCCACCCGGCCAGGATCCGCCCGGTAGTGCCATTTCGTCGCAGTCACTTGTCCAGCCAGGACAGCGAGGCGGGTCACGGGTGCCAGACATCTAGACTCCATATTCGCTCGGCAAGCCGGGTGCCAGGAGCGCCCCGTACCCTACCAATTGCGAAGCAATTGGCCCAGCCAAAGGGATCCGCGTCTATTAGGGAGGGTCAGGGTTACCAGCAAGACGGTATCAGTCTGCGCCGGAGGCCGTACAGATCCCGCCACGCTTTTCCCGGACCGCTCTCCGCTGGATTGCAGGTAACCCCGTTTCTCCAGGCCATGAAGAACTGGGTACACGATCGGAGAAGGGCAGGAGCAGCACATGAAGATCAGCACTATCAAGTTGTAGCTTTCGACTTTAAATGGCGCCGAGTTTCGGAATTATTTGGCGTATGTTTCGGGATTATTTGGCGTACGACTCGTCAGTTTGTCCCGATCACCAGACTGTCCCGTGCTGCTTCAACGACCTCGATAGAAACATGGTGAAGATTATTCACGCTGAGAACTCGTTCGATCTGGGTTAGAAGTCGGGTCAGCAGCCTGAAGTTTCCTCCGGTCATGCGTATGAGGCTTGCGACAACTTCTGGGGAGAGCGGCCCTTCAGGGAGCTTGATACCCGCCGGCGCCCAACGCTGCGCAAGGAGTTCCTGGACTTGGTTTGCATCCAGAGGCCGAAATTCGTGCACGAATCCGATGCGGGAATAGAACTGAGGAAAGCGGGCGATACGCTTTTCGATTCCCGGCATGCCGATCAGCACCATACCGGCGTTGCCCTGATCGAAGATCGATCGCATTTGTTCGAGGCTATTCATGTGGAGGCGATCAGCCTCATCCACGAGGATCAGAGTTGTCGGGTCTGAGACCGCTCGCTGTTTCGCTTGATAGTGCTTGTATGTCTCGAAGTAGATAGGATCGACCGCCGGAGGATACTCCGGAGAGCAACCCGGCTTGTCCATGATGTCCCTTCGTCTCTTCTCGTCTTTGAGTCTGATTTCGTCGAGAACGATCCTCGCTTCCTGCTGGATGGGGTCCAGGAGGATGTTTCTGACTCTTTCTTTCGCGAGCGAGATGTCGGTGTCGACCCTGGAGGGGGTATTGACCACAGAGGTCGCGTAGAGCACTGTGTCGATTGGACGATTGTCTTTCACTTCAGTTGTCCACGCATCCCTTGCTCGGATTTGATCCGCGCGACTGTAGCGAACAGCAGAAAGTGTTTTGCCAATACCCTGGAGGCCCGTAGCATAGACCGATGTAGCGGAAATTGCGGCATGCATCGCAAAACTCGACAAATCTGCGGTGTTCAATCGTCTCGACAAATGCGCCGTCACTCGTTGCGGTATCTTTTGATGCGGACTTTTGATGGGGGTGCGGCGGCTGCTTTTGCATGGATCTCCTCAGAACTGGTCCCTTTTTTTAATTGCAGAAGCGAATCGACGACCCCTTGCCGATCGTGGAGAATCGTGCGGAGTTCGCGACGGCGTTGGTCGCGCGCTCTAGTGATGTCTCGGAGGGAAATGGTCTCTCCTGCCAGCTCCGCGGATACCGCAGAACAAAGAAAGCGCAACGTCCTATGCATCCAGCAGGGATCGCTGTATCCGGCACTGCATCGGCTTGAGCGACGCGGATGGATAAAAGCCCATTGGGGAACGTCAGAAAACAATCGTCGCGCCAAATACTACGAGCTGACCAAGAGCTGCGATAAGCAACTCGCGGTCGGGAAAGGCGCCGGGAGACGCTGACACTCGCAGTCGCCCGGGTTTTGGAAGCTATTTAGGAGGCGACCAATGTTCAGCGATCTTCGCGTTCGTTTTCGTTCTCTCTTCCCCAGCACCACCGTTACCCAGGAAATCGACGAGGAACTGCAGTTCCACCTCGGGCATGAGATGGAGAAATGTCTCCGGGTCGGCTTGACGCCCGAATCGGGATGGTCGAGGACGGTTCCGAAATGAATTTGATCGGCGACTTGGAGGATCAGCTCGCGCATTGCCTGCCCTGAGCCGATCGCGACGGCCTGCGTAGGCGGATACGTGCGTGCCGCGAAATCCGGTGACAACATCGTGTAGAGGTGCCCTTGTCCTGAACCTTGGACATATACGTCGGGATAGGGGATATTTACCACATCAATAAATGTGCGGGATATGGTATTCCGCCGCAATTCCGTCGCGCATATGCAGCGTTGATCACTGCGCTCGCGACCGCCGCCTTTGGAACCACATTCGGCCGTGAAGGAAGCACGGACGCAACCATGAAAGCGACGCGATCCTTCGCCTTCAGCTTTTTATATGCGTGCTTGAAGTAGCGGGGTAGTCATTCTTTGAATTCGAGCGCGTCCGTCCTATCGGCACGGGCATCCATCATTCCCCTTGAGGAGTTTCGCCGCGAGCGGGACCAATCCCACAAATCCGATAACGGTGTAGGGACCGATCGCGATGCTAAAGCAATGGCATTACGCAGCCCGGCGCCGTAATTTTTGACCTGAATACAACATGTTGGGCGCTGTCTGTTCCCCATACCAAAAGAGCGTGTTGTTGTCGGTTCTAAGAGGCTCCTGCGGTGCCCAAACTGCGGACGGGATTTTCGCCAGCTGGCGCCCGTGAGTTGAAAGATCTACCCGGACGTAAACGCTCCAGTGCAAGTAATATTCGCTGACGGTAAGAGGAAGAGGGAGGAGCCGGGAGTCTCCCGCAGTCAGTATTCCAACCCAAGATCCGGAGCACAGGGGTACAGGAATAAACTAAGGCCGGTCGCGGTTCATTCTCTTCAGAGCGTCTATCGCGATGTCAATCAGAGGAGACAGAAACGCACGTTGCTGTTCTACAGTTTCATCGTAGGTGGCTAAGAGTTCCGAATGGTGGGAAGCGAGTCTCTTAACCAGCGCAGGCGACTCCGCGGCGTAAATCCTCCACTGATACAAATGGCCAGGAACTGAAACGGGGTCAGCTTTGCAGCTATATGGCTTTCCTGTGAGTATCGCCCTAATGAGGGCCGTGAAGTACGCCGGCTTCTTTTCGTAATCGCTCATTCTCAACCTACCTCTGTTCAGCATACCCATGCTGTGTCCACGGTTTGTTTGCCTGCTCAGAGTGGCGTGACATGGCGTGTCGGTTTAGGCTGCGCGGCGTCAATTGATCTCAGAATGAGCCTACGATTGCTGGTATGGCAAAAATCCTCTGCGTCGAAGACGATGTAGCACTTCGCGAAAGCCGGTGCGCTGTTCTGCGGTATTCCAGCTACGACGCTACCTCAGCGTCGCCCCGCCAGGCTGAGGGCGTTCTTCGCGGCCAGCAGTTTGACCTAATTGTGACCTCGTCGCCCGACGAGCGGGATCTACACAGAATTGCCAGCTTATCTGTTGGCGCGGAGGTCCTGGTCCTTGACGGGATCACCATGCCCTGTGAGTTGCTCGTTTTGGTGGAGCAACGAACGAATCGCCATCGCAGGGCTTAGCCCAGCTCCAGCAAAACTTAGAAACAGCCTCTCGAAAGCAGCGGCTTCCTGCTCTCTCAGGTCGATTTGACCCCGCTCGATCAGGTAACTGAGATTAGCGAGCGCTTCAAGTATCGGAGTCAACTCTTGGGCAAGTTCCTTCGCTGTGCGGGTTTACACCATTGATTCAGGTTGGGTGAGTAAATCGCGTGAACGGTGGCTTAGGCTAAAATCGCCGCCATGGCCCCGAAAGCGATTCTCAGTGTCGGCAAGGACATGGATCTGCTCACGGCTCGCTGTCGATTGTTGGCCTTAGAGGGTTACTTCGCGGATGGGCTACTCCAGATGACTTCCTGAGAAGCTAAGCGCGGGCAGGTTCGACCTCGTGATTCTTTCAGCGGTCTTCAGCGACGATGAGAAGAGGCTGGCCCACCAGGTTATCCCGGCAATGTGAGAATCCTGGATCTCGATCGTCTGGTATTCCACGATGAGTTGCTGCGCTTGGTGGCGGAGGCCCTATTTGACTAGCCGGAGAAAAATGGCCCCGGCCGAAGCCAGAGCCGTCCTAGAAGCTAATGCCGCAGATCATACGCCTGGCGCTCAAGAGTTGGGGAGTTATCGTTTGAATACGGGCACTTCCTCACCGACTAAAGGGCCCTGACATTCCCGGCAATTGACTTTGTGGTGAGATAGCCTCCCGAAGGCATCTCGGCGTTCCACTTCCGTGGAAGCTACGACTGATTCGCTCCCTAACACCGTGGCTTCAGTCCAACTTCTCAGAGCACCCACATAACCTTGACGGAGGCGCAAATACTCCAGGCATGTGCTCACAGCTCACCCACCTTTCCGATGTATCGCCATCTGACTATGGGAGAGATATTCCCGGCCCTTGTGCGCGAAACGAGCAGAAGGAAATCCCCTATTTTTGTGTGACCGTCGGCGTACAGCACTTGAGTGGGTGCACAGGCCTGCGGGTACGATACCCTCAAATTGCCGGGTCGCTTCACGTGCAGTCCACGTGCACTCTGATGAGTTCGACCCCTTCATATAATGGAAAATCCTAGGAATACCTTCGATTTCAGCCGTGTCGGCGCAATTTGGCCACCATGCCTCACATCAGTCTCGTTAAACTTCGGTAATCATCACAGGAGGTTCGAGGATGGTCACAGCTGGAATGACCCCCCGTTTTCTATACCGCGTCAATTCCGATCGAACCATCGATTCCATTTGCTGCTGCTGCTACAGGACCGTCGGGACTGCGCACAGCAAAGACGCACTTCACGCGCGCGAGGCTGCTCATGAGTGTGCCGGCTGTCCGGGATGAATGGACTGAGGCTCCAGCCGCAGTGCTGAGCTACGAAACCAGCCCGTCACGCCTAATTGTAAGTGAGAAACGTCGGCTCGAGGGTACGGCGTTCAAGGCTCTCTTAAAGCAGATCAGTGACCCGCCGTGGTCGTAGAGACTATGCCTTCAGCAGTTCAAAGCCCATATTAGTCGATAAACATCAAAGGTCAGGGCCAACGTGATGGTGACTCCGCTGAAAGTAGATGCCGCAGAATGGCCGTGTGCAATTCGTCACGACCTGCGGTTGTATTCGTACGATGCGGAGAGATGAGGGCAGTGGTATCGGCTAACAGATACCAGCGCGAACTCTGGTATGGAATAGCCGCGCCATCGTCCTTAGAGCAATCGAAAGGTGTCAGGAGTATGACAAGTGCAGTCACATAGTGGCTAAAGCAGTATTCACAGGTGAAAAGATAAAACTTTCGATGATACTGCGGCTTGCAGTTCTGTTTTTGTACCTGCAATACTCCCTTGGCTCCCGGAACGCTCCTTCAGGATGCTTGTAATGGAGCACCCGCAGCGGGTTGGTGACGCGTCGCTGGCAATCCCGGCAGATGCGTCCCACACCGGCCTAGCCACGTATGTAATCGTCCATGATACGTAGCAACGGCAACGCCGAGCGGCAGAAGACGCCAAACTGATGAGAAAGCGGTTTGTGGATCGTATTCGGTCGCATCGCTTGGGCTTGGTGCGTTGATCTGAAGCGGCTCACAGAACGCGCCTAAGGCGCACCTGGACCGCTTGTCACTAAGGGCGTTGGGCATCACAGCCCTCACGCTTCTGTAGATGCACTTCTTGGTAAACCGCTCCCGCGGAAAGAAGAGGCCAACAACGCGTCGGAGTCGCTACCGGTTCCTTCCTTCGGCCTCGGCGCGCTCGGTTCGGCGGCCACGGCCCAGAAGCTGCGCTGATCCTTGAACAGGGCATACCGCCTGAAAATGTCATCGGAGCGCTGGGCGGCGTCTCGCAGAACATGCTCGAAGCCTACAAACACACCGGGTTAAGGGCTAAGCAGGAAGCGTTGGGGATGGCGCGGGGCAATATCATCGCCTTCCCTAGTATCTGAAGGGTTGGACCCAGTACGCGGTAGAGGACGATTGGTTTGAGCTGCCCTCATAAGGGGTGTCGAGTCGTCCGGTAACGTGAGGCCGCGCGGAAAGTGGGATGGGGGTGCCGGAAGTGCGAATTTGGAGCACTCCCCTCGCCAAACCGGCATCTCAATTCCAGTATGGCGTTCGTCGCTTGCACGGAGATGTCGCAATTAAAGAGCCAGTACGAGGACCTGATTGTCTTTTGGAGTTCCTCCCCTAACCCTCGAACGCCGCGTGGGAAGCTGGCGGTTTCGATCTTAAATCGGGCTGCGAATAACGTCTGCCTGCACATCTTAAGCTGTAGGATTTGCCGCGGTGGGGTAAATTGAATGCCAATTTGCTTCGAGTGCCGCCGATTGAAATTAGAGTACGACGCCGCTAGCCTTTTGTGCGGCAACTACCCAAAATCAGGTGTTGTAGTCAAGATAGATCAAGGCCAGTTAAAGCGCGCCGTTCTTGTGCGCCGCAAGATTGCTGATGCACTCTATTTTCATCGCCGCGAGTGCAGGATTTACCGAGTGCGGAGCACCGAGGTTCACTCTTTACATTAATCGTGCCGCTGATCGCCACGTCCCACTCCCTATCGTTCTATCAAGCGCCGTCACGATGGCAGCTCTGTTTGTGTGCACGCAGACGTTCGTCAGCTGTATCTCTTTCGTCTACCGCTTTCTGCCATTCTGACTTGTGTTTGCCACTAGAACCGACTGCTGTAGACCCGATGGGCCCTAGGTACCTCCAGATCGCCGGCACAGGCAGGACGAAGGTGCGCGCGGTCTGCGCCAGCCCTGAAAAACGCTTACACATGAAAAAGGGTTATTCGGCCGCAGTTCAAGGGCAGGCCATCGCTCATCGCATTCGAGCACGAAGCCAGATTGAATTGGCGGCAGCCAAGACGATCATCCAGAATGCGGGTGTTAGGTGCATGACCCTCTCAGCTGTCTCAGGACACTAAGACACCGAGCACCTCACGGACAATAGATCTTTGGTAATGGCGATATCGAAACCAGCCGTGTCCATCCTGAGAGCACGACGACCGCACAAAAACCGAGCCAAGGCCGGTGTGGACCCTGGCTCGTAGGGGAAGAACAGCGCGGAGCTTTGTCCACGTCTACTTAGTTTGAAGTAGGTTGGAGCCGACTGCGGGTTGCATTGGCTTGTGTCCGAGCAAAAGAAAGCCCCGATCCTTTGAACCGGGGCAAAGTCACGTTGCTTAATGGGCTAAGATTGCTCCTCCCGGGCCGGCGTTGTCACGCCATTTTGTGCCCCCTAATTTACTCGGGAGGGAACTTGGTCCAGCTCTTAACATTCTCCAGCATAAAAACGGCCGCCAGCTGCCCGGTTGAATCAAAAGCAGAAGGTGCTCGCCTCTGACTTCCACCCGTGATGCAATCACACATTGCGCGTCAGTATCAGGAGCGCGAAATTCAACGAGGAACGTTGTATCAGACATCACGAAAACGAACCTTTCACCGCATCAGAAGACGACGCAGACTCACATAATCGCGCCGGTTGCAACGTCGACACCGGATTGGATATTCGAAAAAGAACAACCTGAGGAGATCCATCAGTCGAAGTCTGGAGAGGCGCAGCTTCGACGATGAACAATCACGGCACTTCATAAAGCCTCAATCGGAACAATGGCGGGAGCTCCTTCACCTCCCTGTTGGTGCAGGAACTCCCGTCTTGTCGTCTGAAAGCAGCCGCTTCCAGTCTCAGGCGATTAAGACTCACAAACGTCGGCGGGGGTTGTAGGGGGATTTACTATTTGGTAGCCAGGTAACCACCCGGTCCGTTGGCTATAATTGGCGCCTATGAACACAGCACAGATAGTGCACAGTATCGACGAGGAAATCGAGCGGCTTCAGCGCGCTCGCTCACTGTTAACAGGGCACACAGCCGCATTGAAGTGGGGTTTGCCGGTGCCGAAGCGTGGAGGGATGAGCGCCGAGGGTAGGGCGAGAGTTGCCGCTGCTCAGCGGGCTAGGTGGGCGAAGGCAAAGAGGGGGCTGACACGCCTAGTGATGATATTTTCCCGGAGGCCCCTCGACCTCAGGACGCACAACGATGCCCCTGCCGGCGAATACCCGATACAAAATCGCTACCAGCAGGATCGCGCAGACACTACCGGCCCCGATGTAACCGAGTCCGGGACCTATGTGGTAACGACGAGCGCGACCAAAACCACTAGGGTAGCAAGTCCGATCACGAGGAACATATTGTCTTCCTTGGCCGGTCCAGTCGGTAGGAGTTTCAGTCGTATGAAGCGAATTCGTCTTTGAAGATGGAGTACCAACTCAGCACGATCGTCACCACACAACCGGCGACCCCGCTGAAGAACATCAGTTCGGCGATGCGCACCAGCAAAATCATGTCCACCATCTTAACCGAAAGATAACTATCCGACCCCCATTGACCGGGCGTATCATCGGCACCAGATTGACTCCTAGGCAGGCCCTGGCTTCGGCTCGGGCCTTTCTTTTGTCAAATCAGCGTCGCTGAGGGCCGAAAGAATCACGAGGTCGAACCTGCCCGCGCTTAGCTTCTTGAGGAGTCATCAGAGTAGCCCAGACCACCAGCCGCTCGATTTAGTCATCGTACTTGCCAGCAATTGAGGAAACCCGTACAGCGAAGGAACTTGCCGGGGAACTGGCGCCGATAGTCGAAGCGCTGGCTAATCTCAGGTACCTGCTCGATCGGGGTCAAGTCGACTTCAAAGAGCACGAGGCGGCTGCTTTCGAGAGACTGTTGCAACGAGTCTTGCGAGAGCTGGGCTAAGCTCTCCGCTTGCGTCCGAGTTTCTCTGCCACCAACGCAAGGAACTCGGATGGCATGGTGAGGCCTTCGAGGATCAGCACGTCGGCGCCATCGCACACGTTGACGAGCCCCTGCAGTTCGCGGTCATTCAGTGACGAGACGACCAGCAGATCGAACTTTCTGCTGCGCAGCAGGATTTCAGCCAACTGAGGCGACGCTGAGGCAGCATCGTAGCCGGAATATTTCAAGACGGCGCACCGGCTCTCCAGAACTACTTGCTCATGTTCGACGCAGAGGATTTTGGGCGCCATTCTCTAAATTCACCTGTGTTTAATTCAAGATTCTATACGCACCGTGCCGCCTTCATGCCACAGAAAAAAGGGGCCCATGTGACAGGCCCGCCCTGACTACGATTGCATCAAAACTTGGCATATGACCCAGCCGCTAATAGTTGAAGACCTCAAGTATGCGATACGTGCTCAATATGCTGGAAGAGGCCCACGGTTCGTCGGCCTTGCTGACACTATCGAAGAGGCGAGGAAGATCAGATTTGACGCAGAGTTAGCCGGGTTCACAGGCGTGGTCATCCTCGACGGGGAACTGAACAAGGTCGAGCGCCTCGATGCAGAAGGGTTTTAGTGCCCCACTAAGGTCTCTGCTGGCGGTTCAACCGCTGGGCCACCAAGGTGAGCAATTGAGGCGGCAAGGTCATGTATTCAAGAACCAGCACCTCCGCACCATCAGAGGAGTTAACGAGCCTTTGTAGATCCCGGTCGTCCGGCCAGGAGATCACCACCAAATCAAACTTCTGACTGCGGAGCACGACCTCAGCCAGGTGGGGTGACGCCGCCTCGGCGTCGTAGCCGGAACACTTCAGAACAGCGCACCGACTTTCACGAAGTGTCACATCGTTCTCGACGCACAAGACTCTGGGCATTGTCGTCTGGGCTTCCTGATCGTGGATCGACTTCGTAATCTAACAACCAGCGTGCAAGTAGCGCATGCGTCAAATCGCGCCACTCTGAGCAGGCAAACAAACCCGGCAGACAGCGTGGGTATGCTGAACAGGGGTGAGAATGAGCGATTACGAAAAGAAGCAGGCGTACTTCACGGCCCTGATTAGGGCGATCCTCACAGAAAAGCCATATAGCTGCAAAGCTGACCCCGTTTCAGTTCCGGGCCATTTGTATCAGTGGAGAATTTACGCTGCGGAGTCGCCTGCACTGGTTAAGATACTTGCTCCCCACCATTCGGAACTCTTAGCCACGTACGATGAAACTGTCGAACAGCAACGTGCGTTTCTGTCTCCTCTGATTGACAACGCGATAGACGCTCTGAAGAGAATGCAAAGGAACCAGCCTTAGTTTATTCCCGTACCCCTGTGCTCCGGATCTTGGGTTGGAGTACTGACTGCGGAAGACTCCCGGCGCCCACTCGCCCGAAAGAATAAGAGTCCCAAAGCCAGGATCACGATCGCTGCGGCAACGCCAGCTACTATCACCATGGGTCTACCTCCTGTGTGGTTGGAGACTTCGAACCTCCGTGAGGTTGGATGGTCAGTCTGAGATGTTCTGAGGTAGGCATCTAGCGGCGGCGCGATTGATTTTTAAGGATTGGATCACGCTGCGGAGGTAAGAGAATCAGTTTCCCATAAGCGCTGGTTGTCGCTACAGCGCCGAAAATGGGCGTAGCAACCATGAGTGACGACGTGTTCCTCCAGTGCTAATCTTGTCTGCTCGGACTTCACGCGAGCCTCTACAGTGACCCGCTCCAGCCGTTGGTGCTCTTCTCTTGAAGACGTTCCGATTCTCTTGCGCAGCTCTTGAACGCGGTCGAGAAAGCGTCAGTGGCAGCAGAGTATTCCACTAGCAGTCGGTTTTTTTCTCCACAGCTCATCGGCCCTCATCCTAGCTGAAAAGGTTAATACGTTTTGAAGCCGTTAACGTTACGTTTTGGAACGCCATTATGCTGAGGTACCCTTCCAATCGCCGCGTCACGCCGACTTGTCTTGAATATTCGCGCAAAGGGCGGCGATATGATGTGTGTGATGAGCGAATGCGTGGAGTACCAGCGGTTACAACGCGCCTACGACGACGCCATTGTCGTGTGGGAGCAAGATCGGCATCCAATCGATAGACAAAAGCTTACCTACGAAGCCGCCGCGAAACTCCGCGCCCAAGCGCTAGTCAAACGAAACATAGCAGCCAACGAGCTCTACACCCATTTGAGGACGTGCCCGACCTGTAGCCGTTTCAAGGGGTGAGGCCAAGATCCTTCCGCACTTCTGCGGCAAGCCCTCTAGGTATACGATTCGCAGCTCCTTCGCCACGCCCTTTACGAGCGCTTTGGACGGTGAGACCTTGCCGTTGCACTGGCGCATAAGGTCATCCACTGGCATTTTGAGCGCGTCCGCAAGGCCAGCGAACGTCCGCATCTGTCGCGCGCAGTTTTCCCGATGGTACGCTGAACGCGTAGGGCGGCTTGTAGGGCTTGGCGGCGGCCACGGTGTAGAAGATTATCCACAAGACAACAAATGGCGTCCAACGGCCGCTCGCCGGCACCCATCGAAAGACACCGGAGCAACCAATGTTTTGCCAGAAGTACCGAGAGCTTGAAGAGGATAAACAGTACGTTGACTCGGTGCTGGAAAAATACGCGCCTGGGTGCCGGGAGTTTGAACACTGGATCGCTTTAAGCGCAGAGCTAAGCAGGCAGCTCGATATCCACAAAGCGTACTGCGCGTTCTGCCTGTGACCTGTGGATGACTTTCGCTTTATATTCGCCTACACTCCCAGCATGAGCCGGTCCTCCAAAGCCAACCACAGGGTCTACATGCAGTTCGTCCGGCGCGACGTTTGGTACGTGACCTTCCTGGAGCCAGGGTTACAGACGCCGCTCCCCAAGACGCTAACCTTCAAGGACGAGGGCAAGATCAGGGAGCTGGCGCGCCGCGGGGAAGCCTGGGGTGACTCGGAGAGCCGGCAGCTGCTGGACTACGCCATAGCTAAGGGTGAAGGCGGTGTGTACCTGCGACTATCGCCCGACCAGTACGCGCGGCTGAGGCGACCTTGAGATGCGACGAGACGGAGCAAGTCTAGCTAGCTACGCGACTCGACTCACCAATCATTTTGCGGATCGTTCCAGTCGGTAAATTGCTAAATCGCGATTTCCTGGGCGTGCGTCAAACACAGGGAGACGCTACAGCATCACAGAGTCAACAGGACAATTCGGTGCACATTCGATGCACAGGGATGAGCCTCCGTTGAAAGAATTAGAACAGAAGCGCAGCGGCTTTAATCGTGAACAAGCGAAGCTAATTCTCGATGATGTCGCGAATCGTAATGGATTTACCAACTTAAACCAAGTGCCGGCACGTCTCAATAGCCTGCCGGCCGCGGCAAAGGGAGTTGGCGAGGGTCAACTGCCGGCCACCATCTCCGAACATAACCCTGCCGACGAAGTTGGGATTCAAGAGTCGCCGTTACGATGCTGTCCGCTCTTGGATTTTCAATGGCATCAGTGCCCAGACATGACACTATTTGCCAACGAGCCTCCTTCTTTTGGCCCTTGGAATGGATCTGGTACCAATAATGTCGTTCGCACAATTGCAATGAACGTTTCATCTGGTGAGTGTTTCGAGTTCCACTTTCTGATTAGAATCGTGGAGTGCGCCATTACTCTGCATTGCCAGATCAGGGCCCAGACCACTATTGAGGCAAGGAATCAAGTAGAACGAATTCCCAACCTGATAGAGTGGACGGAAGTTTCCGCGAAAGAACTAGCTGAGTTAGTAGAAGTTGAGAGTGCGAATTGAGGAGCTTGTTCTAATGGTTCAACATAGAATGTCCGACGGAGCTGCGCAAATGCTGATTCAAGGAGTTAGTGGCTCCGGGAAAAATGGCATGACCGTCTCTTTTGATGACCTTGCCGGGCACTGGCTTAGAGCAACGGACTAGTCCTCTCCGGGGCAGCAAGAGATAGCGACTGGGAGCTCCAGAGCGATCGGCCCGTTTGTGGGAGGTCCGACTGCTCCGTGCCCTGCGGGCCGACCACTGAAGTTTAGTAGGCAACCGGTGCTTGCACCATACTCAATATGTTGATCTGCTTCGAGTGTCAGCGACTGGAGCGACTCTACGGTCGGGCCTTCATGCTATACGCTCAATGGGGAGATTCGATATTGCTTGTTTCACCCGATGAGGCCCGGATAATGCAGCTTCGGGTGCAACTGGACGAGGCGGCTGATCTCCTCGACGATCACCACCGAGCCTGTACCATTCGAAAGAACGTCCCAGCCATCTGGTCGACAAAGGACGATGGCTAGGCGAACGAATATGGTCCTTCAAACCATCAACCAGCAGTTCCTGCGTCGTATTGACATCCAGCTCGTTGACCTTCAGATTAAGCTGCGGCAGTGAGATGCGGAACTGCAGGCCAAGTGCTGCTTTTTGACAAGGCAGCACACCGAGGGGCTTCTCCCGATCGAAGTCGTTAGCGAACTCCCTCAGCCACTCTTCAAGCCGCCGAGCGCCGCTCGGAGCCCAAAAACTGTGACATGACAAACGTTTTGATTTTTTGATTGGGCCAGCAACCGGAACTTGCTCGATGCCTTTCTCAATTGCCTCCCGGAATGTCTGCGCGTCATCCGACTGCGGAAGCCTGTCGGCGCGGGTGGGAAATAATTTGATCGGGTCTTCAGCCACGGTCTAGCTCCTCCTCCGGCATCCTACGTCTACCGGGCAACGCTGTGTTGCTACGCGGGGACGGCAAACACTATTACGTTAAGATCGGCGACCGCGAATCTATGTACGCCGCTGTAGCTGTGCGCTAGACGCTGCACCAAGAAGCGAGCCAAGGCCGGTGTTAGACCCTGACTCGATAACGCCGAACAGCGCGGAGCTTTGTCCGATTCTTTGAACCGGGGCAAAGTCAATGCGCTCAACGAGCCAGGATGGTTTCTCGCATCCACAGGTTGTAGCGCCACCTCGCGCCGACTTGGCGCCATGCAAAACTCGATTTCCTAGGAAAAACGGAAGGGTGCACTGCGGACATGCGGCCACCCGAAAGCCTCGGATTGTCGGACATCGGGAATGCCCGAAGAACCCGACGCCTCTCCGGACGAGTCAGGGCCGCAAATGAGCACAACGCCGTCACTCGTACTATCGCCGCAATCCTGATGGACTTCCCGCACGCACAGAAGCAACGCCGCTTTGGGTGTGATGCGTCAGATGTTCTTCGCATCCGAAGTCAGCGCGCGTAATAAGGTTATATCGCCAGTATATTTCTCGTCGGGGCTCAGCATCACCGAAAGAATGACAAGGTCAAACTTGCCCGACTGCAACTTTTCGTCGACGTCCCTCGGTGTGGCAATCAAGGAGTCATGGCCGCGCGAGGTAAGCAGCGCCTGTCGACTCGACAGGAGGCCCGCATCTATTCCGACGGTCAGAATTCGATAAGCCATGCATCGAGCGACTGAGGTTTCACCTATGGTAACCCGAGGTCGGATACGTGCATCATTCTAGTCGGGCCTCCAGGTGAGGTCCACAACCATTATCCAGATGCCAGCGCGAGAGGATTTGCGGAGGTTTCGATATGCCGCAGCATCCATAAATATCTTCGGGTTGCTTCTGTCCGTCGTAACGTGGGTTTGGCGTCCGCCAATGCGTCCAAGTCTGACCACCTTTGCCCGGACCCTTGGGGCGGCCTGTTGGCTTTTCGGCTTAATCGTGTTCATCATCACCTGGATCGTTGAAGGTTCAGAGGGCGATTGAGTGAGCGCCGGTCGGCGCACTGTGTCTGACCGCGCATCTATAATCCCTGTCATATGAACCACGACGTAATTGTGCAGAGCATCGACGAGGAGATCGAGCGGCTTCAGCGCGCCCGTTCACTGCTAATCGGGCAGACAGCCCCACTCAAGCGTGGTCTGCGGGCGCCGAAGCGTGGGACGATGAGCGCAGAGGGTAGAGCTAGGATTTCAGCTGCTCAGCGGGCTAGGTGGGCGAAAACCAGAAGAGGTTAGATATAATCCGACTACCAAAGCGACTGAGCTTCAGTGGCGGCTGAGGCTCTTTTTGTGTGATAGCAACCCTGAGCGACCTACGCCAATCAAATTAGCCAAACGCGGATGTAAAAGCCGTGGGGCATTTCTGGCAAATCTCGCGACTCCACGGAATCTCGGTTTTTTTTGTGCTCGGAAGGATACTATTCAACTCTTGAGCGCCAGGCGTATCATCCGCAGCAGATCGATTCCTAGGACGGCTCTGGCTTCGGCGGGGGCCTCTTTTTGCCTGGCTAAGCTCTGCGCTTGCGTCCTAGTTTCTCTGCCACCGACGCAAGCAACTCAGCGGGTAGGGTGATTCTTCGACGACCAGCACCTCGGCCCGGCGCCATCAGGCAAGTCTAACGACTCTCTGCAAATCGCGGTCATTCAGCGACGAAATGACCAGCAGATTGAACTTTCTGCTGCGCAGCGAAACTTAGCCAATTGAGGCGACGCTGAGGCAGCATCGTAGCCGAGTATTTCAGGACGGCGCACCGGCTTTCCAGGAGTCAATTGCTGAATGTTCACCAACGCGCGTCACTTTCTTGAACATTGCGTTTGGGTTCGATCTGAAAGGGCAACGTTCTGTACTAATAGTTCCGGGTAACGATCGACTTGTCGCCCACCCGGAAATAACTCAAGAGTAAACACTTGAGACCGAGACGGCCGCCCTCTTCCAAGATAGATACCGAAAACCGCCTATGTCGCAAGGAACGATTCTCGGTTGATCCAATGGGGCAATACAGCAACGCTGACAGCGAGACGATCTGAGTCTACTCGATCTCATAGCCGGCCTCTATCTTGACAACAAATGGTGGATGAGACTTTCTCTGTCTCATCCACCTGAAAGCCGGCGATTACTCGTCGCCGGCTCCGTCTGCTGGATCATCAGCGGTCTCGATCTTGGAGAGCCGCTTCATGCTGGTGGCATGGACTTCGGCTATGCGGTGTTTGAACGTAGTGCCCTCAACCTCATCTTCGACCTCGCGATACCGCAAAGTGCCTTCAAGGGTGATGAGCTGCCCCTTCTGGAGCGTTTTGGCGAACTTCGAGAGATTCCTCCAGGCATAGACGCGATGCCATTCGGTCCGGGTTTCGTAGTCGCCTTTGTCGTTCTTCCAGCTTTCCTGGGTTGCGATGTTGAGGACGACGTACTCGCGGTTGTTCTGAGCGGTTTTGGCTTCTGCGTTCTGTCCGAGGCGGCCGATGAGGATGACTTTGTTGAACATGGTGTTTGGCTCCGTTTCTTTTGGTTTGTCCGCTGGATGCGGTACATGCTTGCCCGAACGGGTGTGCCGTCGCGACCCACTCCCTCGGCGACTGGACAGAATCTGCGGAAGGGGACCCAGACTCGCTATGGGGCAGGAGTCCGCACCTCGCAGAGGCGCGTAGCGGATTTTGGAAAGGAGAGCGTGCGTCCGAAGGGCGGGGGTGCTTTGAGCGCGGCACGCTGAACGCAGATAGAAAGGCAAACCGGAAGGGAGCCGCCCTGTTCAACGGCCTTTCCCTCATGGTGCGAGTCGCAAAAGCCAGCTCAGAAACTCGAAGAGTCAATCACAATACAACAGGGAAGAACGACAACGGGACTTGAAGCACCGATGCTTATCGCTCGGCCCATCTCCTGGCCTTCTCCATAGTTCTCCGGATGTAGGCAGCTCTCTTTGAAGTGCTGGGATCGCGGGATAGATAGTCGTCTTCAAGGGCGCGTTCGATACGGTCCTCGGTCATGCCATTTGCATAAGCGGCGACACAGAAAGCGATGTCAGCGGCGGCGGGCCTGTCCCGGTACTTGGTTGAGGTTCGGAATCGCTCAAGAGATAGGTTTGTTAACCTCTGTCCCCTATGGGGAGAAAGAGAACTCTGTAGCCGGCGCGCTTCTTGCTCCTGCTCTCGTGCCTCGTAGAGCTTCGTGATCTCCCGCTGGAATGCCTCGGCAATGGGGTATTGCTGCCCGGTGTGGCTGCGGAGCCGAACGAAAGGGAAGAGACCATCCGCCTTGCGGTACTTGGGTTTGCAGTTGGTGAAGCCGGGGAGTCGCCCGAACCGCCTCCAGTCCGCCGCGCTTGGATCGGCATCGTAGCGAGCTGCCAACGTCTGCGCGACGAATGTTCCGATTAGCTTTGGAAAAACTATCGAGTGCTTGAGCCAGGCCTGAAAGTTGCCAGCGCTGGTCTCAACCACGGCACACGGATTGAAACCATCCGCCGACAATTTGGCGAGAGAAACCTCGTTGAGGTCGTCGAGGGCGGTAAAGCGATGTTCGCCCGATGGCCGGATGTAGAGATGCGAGCCGCGAACGTTGCGGTACTTGAGCAGCGAAATCCGGTCGAGTACCGCGGCGGCGGAAATGCCGTCGAGTCCGGGAAGCATCCCGCGATCACTCAGGACACCGATATCGTAGAGCGGCGCCTCAATAGCCGTGAGCATATTGCGAACTGTGGATTCGGTCTTGTCCATCAACGTCACCCTTCAAATGTATTTCACCTGGGAGGGGTGCCGGGGAGGGAACGGCCCCGGCACAAGGAGTTTGGGTGACCCTTTCCCTTGGTGGGAAGGGTCACCGCGTTTGCTCGCGGGCAAGGAACACGTCTAGGCGGGGACCGCGAGCGGGGCGGGGGACTGTTCGCCCTCGCCCTCCTCAATCTGTTCGCCTGAGTTCTCAATCAGGCTGATAATCTTCTTTGCTGCGTTGCCGATCGTCTGCAGGGAAGCGGTCAGCATCTCGGCGGTTACGTCATAGGTTGCAAGATAGAAGCGGCTTTCGGAGTGGATACCGAAGTGAGCGAGGACGGCATAGGATACGGACTCGGCTTCAAGCTCTCTCTGCTGGCGTGTGGTGCCTTCGCGGTTGGTTCGGTGCATCAATTCGTGGCCGATTTCATGGGCGATGACACCGCAACGTGCGGGGGTGTCTAACGTCTCCTCGATCTCGATCAAACCGCCTTTGCTATAGCCTTCTGCGCTACCGGCGATAGCCTTGTAAACGAGGGTGATGTTTAGCTGGGCCGCTGCCTTCTCCAACAGCGGGAGAAGGGTTTCGCCTCCTTCTGCGGCGTTGGTGTTCAGCTCGGGGAGTGGTTGGCCGTCTGTCTGTTCCTGAGCGAAGACCGACACGGTACGGAAACCAGAGGGTCGGGATACCTTCTCTGTGGTGCCGTTTTTCTCCTCGTCCACCTTACGAACGATAGGAGCGAGGATGCGGATACCGGTTTCGCCCTTTTTTACAAATCGGCCTAATGATTTCCAAGTGTTGAACCCGGCAACGCGGGTGGCCTCGGGCGCTTGCGTCCAGATGAGGAGGCAATTACCGAAGGAATATTTATAAAAGCGGCTCACGGTGGACAGCCACGCGAGATAGGTTTCTGACTGCTTGGCGGCGTCGGTCTCAGCGCATAGTGCGGTGATGGATTGGTTGACCTTTGCGGTGAGTTCCTGTGCTCTGTCGTTGCTCATGTTTGTTGCTCTTGGCATTTGAATGGTTTGGCTGTGGCTGTTCTCACAGACACGCCTTGGCCCCCGGCCATCCGGGTGTGGGTAGCAAGCGCAAGGGGAGGGGAATCACCCACCCTTCGGCGGAGGTGAAGGCGGAGACGCAAGGGCAAGCGCAGCGCAGGTCTGCACAAGCGCAGCGCGGAAGACTGCGGGAAACCCCTTGCACGCGCGGGGAGCTAAGCTCCTTAGGGGCTTTGGCTGTTGCGGTTGCTGTGGCGTCTGGCGTTAATCGACGGCGTAGACGTCTAGGCCGGGAGGGCCGCCCCTAGCGGTAGCGTCCTGTGATTGCTGTTTCGGAGGCGGAGAAAGGACGAAGACCGGGTTTCACCGCCGGCGTCGTGTCCCCGTTTGGCTGTTTCCAAGAGGGAGGGTGCAGGGGAGGGAACGGCCCCGCCGCGTCGGCAAGCCCGCTGTCCACTCTCGACTGCATCACTTCCCACGATCCGCCTACGCAAAGAGCAAAGAGGCTGCACACGCAGCCTCTCTATCTCAGTTCTAAGGATGCAAGGGAGGTTCCTCGGTTGCGTCGGCGGCGTTCCTGTGGCGAGGTTCGCGTTGCCGCGCCCACGGACGGGCTCTCCGAACAAACTCGCGCTGTGCAGCGTCGAGGGCGATGCGGGCCTGGTGCAGGTCGTAGAGCGAGAAACAGGTAGAGCAACCGCCACGGATACCGGCGCGGATGCGCCAACTCGAGCAATTCGGAAATGCCTGGAGCAATTCGCACGTCCAGCGGCAATACCTTTCGGACTTAGCAACATCAGAACAAGGTTGGGTATACGGCCGGCGACTCAGGAGGGCAACCTATGTTGAGCGAATGCTTAATCCTGCATGCCACAAGAAGCTGGATTATCTACGGTACGGGAGAGTCGTTCGAACTGTCCGAACTAGTTCCATGGGCAAGTCCGTAGAACACTACTGGTTATGCGGTGTGTGCTACGGCACATTTGATTTCAAGTTCAAGGCAGACGGTAACGTGGCCCTCTTCCGCCGCGACCGTCCGGTGGCCGCTGAGATGGGCCCTCTGATCGACTCCATGGCTGGATGAAGTCTGGACCGGAGGGTTCCCCCCGCGTGGAAGGACGCAGACCCAGGATATCCAACCTGCGGTCTATAATGAGCTGGCTGGGGGAAAATGAGATGAATGTCTCAGATGATTCCACTGTACTGTCGTCCTGGAAGGATATCGCCAGATATCTGGGAAAGGGAGTACGCACCGTACAGCGTTGGGAACGTCACCTAGGACTCCCGGTCCGCCGCCCGATCGGCGCGTCACAGAAGAGTGCAGTGGTTCTCTACCGCGGCGATGTGGATGCGTGGCTAGCCACGCGTTTCTCGGCGCGCTCCCTCCAGAAGGACGGAGCAGAAGGTGATGTTTGCTCCCGCTCGGCGCGTTCGACCCTCAAGGAGGGCATACAAAAAGCGCGTGAGCTAAGGACAGCAAATCAAAAGCTAACAGAGCAAATTATGGCGTCTATCCGGCTTCTGAGCGAACGATGCGATCTGCTCAGCACTCAGGGTCTGCAGGAGCCATGGAGATCAATCGAGCCGGTGGAGTGGGAGCGGACTACGGTTCCGGATCTGCTGACAGCGCCCCGATCGGCCTCGAGCACTGTGGGCTCCGAACGCATCGCCTAAGAACGCCGCATATATTCCGCTGTAACTGGACTCACGACCAGGCTAGGACGCGGCCTGCTCCACTCCTCAGGAGTATTCTCTCAAAGAGAAATGGCCGGAAGAATCTAGAGTTCCTAAGACCTCACCAGGCGAAGGAGAAACATGCCGGCCAGGAAGACTTCCTCAAAAAGCGACGTTGCTTTGGAGCCGGCAACTCTTACCCCGAACGTAACTCGCTTCCCAGTCGTGGGCATTGGTGCGTCTGCCGGTGGCCTGGAGGCAGTCACCGTCTTTTTAAAAGAGCTGGAGCCGCATCTGGGCATGGCTTACGTCCTGGTGCTCCATCTTGATCCAGCACGGGAGAGCAAATTAAGCGAGATACTGGCGCGTACGACCAGGATCCCGGTGGTACAAGCCTGCGACGCCATGAGCGTCGAGCCAGATCACATATACGTAATTCCCCCCAATTGTGATATGACCATCGACCACTGGGTGCTGCACTTGAGGGACCGGGAAGCGCATAGATCCGCCAATACGACGATCGACACTTTTCTGAGGTCGTTGGCAGTGGCGCACGGCAGCGACGCCATCGGGTCATCCTTTCAGGAACGGCTTCTGATGGCACGCTGGGATTGGCCGCAATCAAGGGAGAAGCGGGCATTACGTTTGCCCAAGAACCATCATCTGCCAAGTATGCCGGGATGCCGGCCAGCGCGATTGCCGCCGGCTGTGTTGATTTCATTCTGACTCCAACCGGCATCGCAAAAGAGATAGCCCGCATTCGCCATCATCCTTATATTGCGGATCGGTCCAGTCTGAACACGGAAGAAGCCGGCGACGGCACCGCAGCTTTCAACAAGAAGTGCTGCCAGTGGTGGCGAAGCGCGGCATGGCGGTGTTCGGTATGAAGAGCGTGGGAGGTTCCGGCGAAATGATTGCACAGGGAGCGCTGACGCCCACCGAAGCGCTTACTTTCGCCATGAGTCTTCCCGGAGTTTCAACACGATTAGCGGCATGGATTCTATGCGGGTGCTTGACCAGAATCTGGAGATTCTACGCAACTTCAAGCCACTTTCTGAAGATCAAATTTCCGCGCTGTGCAGCTACGCAAAGCAATTTGATGATGGTCGTTACGAGCTCTTTAAAGTAGCGTCAAGTATGGTGGGGATCTTGGCCGCACGCAGCATGATTTCCCCGGCGCTGCGGAATTGCCGGCCTGACCCTCTCTTTATTGTTTCGTTGCAAGGGAGTTGGGTTTCCATGAACCACCGGTTGCAGGGATCCCAGGTCTCAAAAGCGAGACCTGGGGCACCCATCGATTTATCAATTAGCTTTGAGTTATTCACCTCTTCGAGATCGATGCTTCGTGGATATTTGCGAGTTGGCCTCACTTGGCAGTTTGCAGCGGTGAGGATATCGTCTCGAGCGACTTACCAGCCGCTTCCACCCCGATGAAGTATTCACATACTGCGCCCGCAATCATAAGTATGCCGCCGAGTAGGTAACCGAGGCCGACGTGGGTTCGGGATCCGGAGGCGATGAGGAAGCCAAAGAGGAGCGGTGCACCCACTCCTCCCACCAGCGTGCCCAGTGAGTAAAAGACAGCGATGGCGAAGGCGCGTATCTCCAGAGGGAAAATTTCACTCACCGTCAGGTAGGCCGCCGAGGCGGCGGATGAGGCAATGAAGAAGATCACGGTGAAGCAGATACCCAAGCCGCGGGCTCCGATCATTCCGTGCGCAAAGGGATATATGGTGCCGAGAAGGAGAAGGCCAGCGGTCCCGTAGGTAGCGGTGATCATCGGCTTACGCCCGATCTTATCAAAAAGGGGGCCGAGCAGCATGGGGCCGAGGAAACTACCGACGGCGAATGGCAACAGGTACCGTGGCAGATTGTCGTTGCTTACGTGAAAGAACTTCTTGACCACCAGGGCGTAGGTGAAAAAGACGGCGTTGAAGAAAAAGGCCTGCCCCACCATGAGCGTCAAAGCCAGGAAGGACCTTTGGCGATTATCGCCCATGATATTGCGGAAAATTTCTTTGAGGGGCGTGTGATCGCGCACCGTGATCTTAAGTTTCTTCCCTTCAGGCGGAGGCAAGCTCGCAGAATTTCCTTTCGATACTTTCTCTTCAATCTGCTTGACTACGTTGTTGGCTTGCTCCTCAAAACCGCGAAGCATCAACCAGCGTGGGCTCTCCGGGACATAGAGTCGCAACACCAGGACGGCAATGCCCAGACTGCCACCCACGCCGAATGCATATCGCCAACTGGTGGAGGCAGAGAGACCGTGTCCGTGGAGAAGGAACATCGCTGCCAGCGAGCCGAGCGTCGCGCCTACCCAGAATGTTCCGTTGACGATCAGATCTACGGTACCGCGCACCTTGCCTGGAATCAGCTCGTCGACGGCAGAATTGATGGCGGAGTATTCTCCGCCGATCCCGCAGCCAGTGAAAAAGCGAAAGAAGGCAAAGCTCAAGAAATTCCAGGAAAAAGCGCTGGCGATGGTGGCAATCGAATAAGTGGCGAGCGTTACCAGGAAAAGTTTTTTGCGGCCCAACCGGTCAGTGAGGTAGCCGAAAAGAATGGCGCCCATGACTGCTCCAGCGAGATAGAAAGTGGCCGCCGCGGTGACCTGGGGATCGGTGAGGGAGAGAGCCCATTCTTGCTCTCCAGAACGCCTGAGAGGGATCCGACCAGGGTCACCTCCAGCCCATCGAGGAGCCAGGATGTCCCGAGCGCAACGATGATGCGGGTATGCCAGCGGCTCCAAGGAAGGCGATCGAGGCGGCCCGGTACGTCTGTTTCTACTACCTGATTCTCAGGGACTCGATTCTGTAATGCCTGTTTCGTACTTGCCATGGATTTGTCTCGCAGCGCCGCATATTATTTGTCGTTCTTTATGATGCTGATGGCGCCATTGCGTTCAAGGATTGCGTATTGCACATCGTGAATACTGCTGAGGCTCTTGGTGCGGGCAGCAGCCATCACGTCTTCTCGATCAATCCGCATGCCTCGCATCACTTCCATTTGCCATTCGCCATTCTTGAGCAGGGTAAGCGGAGTGCCATCGACGACAGCGCCGAAGCGGGGAAATCTCCCTTTGATGCTCGATACCAACCAATGCATCAGGCCGACAGTCAGAATGGCCGTGGCGCAATTGACGATGGAGCGGTCGTGTCCCACGGTGCTGAGAATAATGAGCCCGCCAATGAGAAAGACAATAACGAATTCAAAGAGAGTCAACTGTCCACCTGGACGTCGGCTCAAGAGGCGCACAACGAGCAAAAGAAACAAATAGCCGAAGACTGCGTGGATGATTGTGGACACGTGATCCTCACGGTACGACGACGACCCGGCCGTGCACCGGACCGCCAGGGGTGACGGCAACCGTGAAATCGAAGATGCCGGGGCCGGAGGGCTGCAGCGCGAGATCCACGCTGGCGGGAGGCTTCGACGCGGGGAAGGTGTAAGTCAGTCCGCCTTCCCCTATGAGGGTGCTCTCCGGCGCAGGGATGACGCGCTGGGTACCGAGTGGTTTGATCAGGCTCTCGCTGACGTACAGGCGGATCTTGCCTTCTTTGATCGCCGACGGGCCGAACCGAATGGTCATGATGGAGGGAGACTCTGTGCGCTCGATGCGCTCATATTTGACGTCGATGGCGCCATCCGCGCTGCGCCGCTCGGCCTTTGCCAGCGGGCCTCTCCCGAAGAGCCCACAGAGATCGAGAATAATGATCATGGTGAAGATGATCCATGCGGCATTCTCAAAGCGCCACCAGTTGCGCTGGAACTCGAGGTCTTCACCAACCGCGACCTCGTCGTTAACCTTGGCGACGGAATCTTCCACAGGCTTTGTCGATGTTTTTGTAGCCATCACTTTTCTGTCTCGGGGCTGCTGGAGCCAAACGGTTTCAGTTAAGGGTTCGACTTGGTGGGCGCGATGCTGATTTCTCCGTTGCGCTCAAGGACGGCGCGATCGATGCCTTGCAACGTCTTTATTCCGGAATCGCGGGCTGAAGCAATCACATCATCGTCCTGGATACGCATATGGCGAAGGGTGTTGGTGCGCCATTTCTGATTTTCGAGCAGAATCAGCGGGGTTCCATCGACAAGCCGGGCAAATCGTGCGGATTTCGAACGAGCCCAGGCAATGCTGTAGTGAGCAAATCCCATGGTGATGATCTGACAAATCGCATTTGTGAAGGAAGTCTCATCGCCCACGATGGCGGTGAGCGCTAGCCCACCTATGAAGAAGATCAGGACAAATTCGAAAGGGGTCATTTGTTTTCCCGGGCGCCGTCCCACGATCCGAACGATCATGACCAGGAAGAGATAACCAAAGAAAGCCCGCAGTACAGCCGCCATCCAATTAACCCTTGCAGAACGATGATGTCGAGAGACTAAGGAAAAGGCTGGCGGTATGAGCCGGCCTCCGTTTTCCCCACCCCTCCGTAATTCGAGGGGTTAACGTCGTTGATAGGCATGATAACGGGGAGCGTCCGTCGGTTGCTGCGATTCTCCTTGGCCGACGGCAAGCAGAGGAAATCGCGAAAACCCGCTCCACTCCCCGCATGCTGCTATGTCACCCTGCAAACCTATTCGCAAGGCAATTGTAAAGAGAGATGCGAATCGCGGGAGAGTGGTGGCCTCATAATGGGAGGCGTGAACCGAAACGCATGACGAGCCTGCACGACGGAAGCTTTCCGATACCAACCTATTCGGCAACATACGAGTGGAACAAGTTTGTCGGCCGCCAACCTCTGGTTCGCCGACGAGGAGCTGACAACAGCTGCGATCGAGAGTAAACGACTCCTGGTTACGGGGGCCGGGGGCTGGATCGGTTCCGCTTTGACCCGGTCCATCGCCGAGTTTGCGCCCAGGCAGCTGGTGCTATTGGACGCTGCGGAACGGAACTAGTATGAAGTAGACGCAGCGTTGCGATTGCTGCCGCGTCCGGTCGAACACGTTGCTGTGCTGGGCAGCGTGTTACATCCGGCAGCCTGGCTGAGATCTTCCGCAGGTATCGGCCGCAGTTGTTTACCATGCCGCTGCTTACAAGCATGTTCGGCTTCTGGAACAGAATCCCTTTGCGGCGATCGAAAACAATGCAATCGGCAGCAGCTTGCTGATAAAGGCCGCTCAAGAGAATGAAACGGAACAACTGATCCTGCTCTCTACCGATAAGGCGGTCGATCCGGTTAGCATCATGGGCGTCTCGAAGCGGATTGCCGAGTTGGCCGTGCTCACGCCGCACGATGACCGGAGCCTGATGAAGGCGGTGCGCCTGGGGCAATGTGCTCGGCTCGGAAGGCAGTATCGTTCCCCTTTCCTCAGGCAAATGCTCTCGGGTATGCCGGTAACTGTCACCGATCCCGAGGTTCGCCGATACTTTCTCACCACAGCGGATGCTGTGACGTTGCTGCTGGAGGCGGCCCCCGCCAACACGGCGCCTGGCATATTGGCGCCGGATCTGGCAGAACCGGTGAGCGTGGAAGCGCTGGCGCGGCATTTGATGGCGAAGGTCGCGACGACTTCCGCGCGTCGCTCGCGGGCATGACAAATCCATATGGAGACGGCCACGCTGCCGAGACGATTGTGCAGGTGCTGGTGACGACTCCGTTGGGCGACCCACTGCTCATCAAACATGCCCCGGATGCCGGCTAATGAAGATACCGTTGTCAGCTCCCGAGATCACGGAGGCGGAGATTGACGCGGTGGTTGCCGTGTTGCGGACACCAATCGCACGATCCCGCGTGAGGACATTCCCACACTGAGGTACCGTCCAGGACACTCTCGGCCGCAAGAACAAGGTCCCTGGTCGCTCGCACTAAACAGTGCTTCTATTACGGCTTTCCCAGCTCACGCCTTGCAATCATCTGCCACATTGGCCAGCCAAGTAGTTCGTTACTATGTTCCGGTGACGCAAGACAGTCCCTTCACTTTAAAGACCGGGCGACACCTTGGCTCGTTATCAAACACGAGACCTCGTGACCTCCGAGTTAGTAGCGCGTAGACTCACTCCATGCCTCATCTGAGCGACTGGCACCTGTTCGATCCGAGCAATCGGAAGACCTATCCCGACGCGAAAGCTCCCGTTCAGGTCAGGTTCGACGATGGAAAGTTTAAGGAGGGAGATAGTCGAATGTTCTTCCCCCAAACGATTCTGCTCCGGTGCTCGTCGATCAACTCCTGGCGGTACATAAAGGGCGTTGCTTAGCGGTAGATGCCGGAGCAATATCGAGGGCTCCACTTGACCGAGTGTGGGTTGTGAGTGTTATGGATGCACATTGAACAAGTCCGCTCGTGAAGATTCAGCCGCTCTCTAGCAATCGGTGGGCCGGCGCAACTCCGGGCTATGCTCGCCTCAGCCGCGCATATTGGTCGGGCGATAGTCGCAGGTACACACCGCCCTCGCCTTTCGCTATCGCATAGTTGAGCATCTGTCGGCTCTCCGAGTCGCCCCAAGCTTCCCCGCGGCGCGCCAGCTCTCTGAATTTCCCCTCGTCTTTGAAGGTCAGGGTCTTCGGGAGTGGCGTTTGCGACCCTGGCTCCATGAACGTTACGTGCCAGACGTCGCGCCGGACGAACTGCATGTAGACCCTGTGGTTCGCCTTTGTGTAGCGGCTCATGGTGCGAGTGTAGGCGAATATAAAGCGACTTGACCCCGCTCGATCAGGTACCTGAGATTAGCCAGCGCTTCAAGTATCGGAGCCAACATCTGGGCAAGTTCCTTACCTGTGCGGGTTTCCACCATTGATTCCAGGTTGGGTGAGTAAATCGCGTGAACACTGGCTTAGGCTAAAATCGCCGCCATGGCCCCGAAGGCGATTCTCAGTGTCGGCAAGGACATGGACTGCTCACGGCTCGCTGTCGATTGTTGGCCTTTGAGGGTTACTTCGCGGAATGGGCTACTCCAGATGACTTCCTGAAGAAGCTAAGCGCGGGCAGGTTCAACCTCGTGATTCTTTCAGTGGTTCTCAGCGACGATGAGAAGAGGCTGGCCCACCAGGTTATCCCGGCAATGTGAGAATCCTGGATCTCGATCGTCTCCGCGATGAGTTGCTGCGCTTGGTGGCGGAGGCCCTATTTGACTAGCCGGAGAAAAAATGGCCCCGGCCGAAGCCAGAGCCGTCCTAGAAGCTAATGCCGCAGATCATACGCCTGGCGCTCAAGAGTTGGGGAGTTATCGTTTGAATACGGGCACTTCCTCACCGACTAAAGCGTCCTGACATTCCCGGCAATTGACTTTGTGGTGAGATAGCCTGCCAAAGGCATCTCGGCGTTCCACTTCCGTGGAAGCTACGACTGATTCGCTCCCTAACACCGTGGCTTCAGTCCAACTTCTCAGAGCACCCACATAACCTTGATGGAGGCGCAAATACTCCAGGCATGTGCTCACAGCTCACCCACCTTTCCGATGTATCGCCATCTGACTATGGGAGAGATATTCCTGGCCCTTGTGCGCGAAACGAGCAGAAGGAAATCCCCTATTTTTGTGTGACCGTCGGCGTACAGCACTTGAGTGGGTGCACAGGCCTGCGGGTACGTGCGTCGGTCGCCTATGTCGAACGGACACCATCCATCGGGAGGTTCCATCACGCCATATTACGCCATTGAGGGTGGCCCATGTGGGTATGTTTCGGCTTGCCAATCGATTGGCGCTGTATTTTGGTATCGCGAAACAAGCCCGAGCCACAACAGCGTCCGATTTCGCCACCATAACGGGTCTATAATCGCGAATCAGATGTGGTGCCCAGGCAAAGATCTGCCGAGAGGAGATTTGGCGACTGCCCTGCCTGCAACTTAATAGTCGCACTTATCCGGAGGACCATCGACTCGCCGCCTGGTAGGCCTCGCCTTACTCACTTTGTCAGCTTCTCCTCCGCGTCCGCACGTTTGTCCTTCGATTCCTCTTTGCCTGGGCCTTCCTGCTTAGGCTGTTTCGCCAGTTCTTCGGATACCCGATGTTCCGCTTCTTTGTTCCCGCTCATATGCACGCCCTCTTACGGAATAAGATGCTGGTTGCTTGGGTGAGACACTAAATGGCGTGACAACGCCGGCCGGCAAGGAGCAATCTTAACTCATTACGCAACGTGACTTTGCCCCGGTTCAAAGGATCGGGGCTTTATTACGCTCGGACGCAAGCCAGTGCAACCCGCGGTTCGCCCGGCCTACTTCAAATTACCTAGACGTGGACAGAGCTCCGCGCTGTTCTTCCCCTATCGAGCCAGGGTCCAACACCGGCCTTGGCTCGCTTTTCGTCCCGGGACTAGCGCACCGCGACAGCGGCATACATAGACTCACGATTGCCGATCTTGACGAAGTAATGCTTGCCGTCCCCGCGCAGCAGAATAACGGTGCCTGGTAGACGATTGGCCAACACTGAGTTCTTCGTGGAGGCGGTCGACCATCCCATGCTCAAAAGTGCGCCGGCCATGGCCCCCGTCCCGCGGTCTGGCGTCAGAACAAAGACATTGCCACCGGGCGCGCTCGGTGTCGGCGCAAGATGTCCGCCCTGTCCTTCTAGCGCTCACTGTGCCGTCTGTGTGTCCGTCTTCGTGTTCGCGTTCACTGTGCCGGATGTATCTGCTGTGTGGGTGCAGTTCGTCCCGGTTGCTCGGTGCGGAACGACTGCAACACCCCGTCCTGGTAGGCGTACTGCGGCTTGTCTTTGGCGTAGGCTATGGCAGATCCAAGGAGAGCAAGGGCGATCAAGGCTTTCATGGCTGCCAATTATGCTCACCGAGTGGCGACGCTAGTTCCTTGTCAGCGGAGGAGAAATGCAAAATGGAGATAAAAACGATTGGGCGAGTTCGACCGGAGCACGAGGTCCAAAGGATGAAGATGGTCCCTGTAGCAGACGGGGCGCAGTTTCGATTCACATGCAACAAGTGCGGTACGTGGCTAGTCATCCTAGCGGACAATCAAAGAAACGGGACTGCGGACTGCACGGGGAAGACGATCTATCTGGCATGGGGGGAGTAGCGCCCGCCCATTTCCCCATGATCCAGGTAATGATCAAGGCGATGAGGCCGAAAAGCCAACACACCGTCCAAGCATCGAGCCGAACTGGGTCAAATTCGGGTGCGTCGACGGATGCCAAACCCGAGTGGCGACGGACAGCAGCAAGCCAAATACATTTATGGAAGCCGCCGCATTCCGGAACCTCCGCAGATCGTTACGCGCCACCATCTGAATAACCGTCGACGGGATAATTGCAGAGCACCCATTTCACGGTCAAGGCGCGCGCCTGCCTGGCGCCTTTGTCTTGCAACGCCTGGCGATCTGGAAGTATCTAGGGCCCATCGGGTCTACAGCAGCCGCTCCTAGAGCCAAATACAAGTCAGAGCGGCACAAGCGGTAGACGAAAGAGATACAGCTGACGAACGTCTGCCTCCACACAAACAGATCTGCCCATCGTGACGGCGCTCGATAGAACGATACGGAGTGGGACGTGGCGATCAGCGGCTCGATTAATGTAAAGAGTGCACCTCGGTGCTCCGCACTCGGTAAATCGTGCACTCGCGCCGATCAAAATGGAGTGCATCAGCAATCTTGCGGCGCACCAGAACAGAGCGCTTTAACTGGCCTTCTTCTACCCTGAAGACAACAACCGATCTGGGATAGATGCCGCACAAAATACTAGCGGCGTCGTACTCTAGTTTCAATCGGCGGCACTCCAAGCAAATCGGCATAACACGTACTCGATTCACCCGCCCTTGCAAATTGGACAGGTCAACACATGAAGAAAGAGATTCTTCTCGGCGCGATCCAGAATTGAAGTGCGAGCTTCCCCACGGGGTGTTCGAGCATTCACGGAGGAACTCCAAAAAGCAATTAAATTCCCAAGATGAGACTTTAGTTGCGATATCTCCGTGCAAGCGAAGAACGCCATACTGGAATTGAGATGCCGGTTTGGCGAGGGGAGTGCGCCAAATTCGCACTTCCGGCACCCCCATCCCACTTTTTCGCGCGGCCTCACGTTACCAGACGACTCGACACCCCTACGGGGGCAGCTTCAAGCAACCGTCCTCTATCGCGTACCGGGTTCAACCTTTAGACATTAGGGAACCCGACTAACTCTGCGTCATATTTGATCTTCCTCATCGATCGTGTTCTCGCCTGGAGCGGGACGCAGACTTGGCCAGGGGGTGGAGAGTGGTGCGGTTCCGCGCCTCCATTATCCCTGCCATCTTGACCAACGCACTACAAGGATTCTTAAGCCACAACCATCTGCTCGTACTCCTGGTCGGACGCGGCTGGCAAGAGTACCCACAGCGTATAGATGCCTAAGATAGTTCCGCTGATTGGATGAGTGAGTGCGAGAAAGGCACTGACGATGGCAAAGGAGCAATCTGCCGCCCACATCTCTGGCACATCGCTCGAGAAGCTGCAATATATGCTTGCACCTTCGTCTGCATCTAGAAGGAAAGTCCTAGTACCTGGATTCCTCCGCGGTCAGGTCGTCATTCTGTTATCTGCTTCTTGTATAAATTTTGGTACAGATTCTTCGTTATTTGATAGCAGTCGCAAGCCGCGTCTTCGAGATTCTGCCGGTCCAAAATCTTAACTTGCCCCCGGTGATATTCAATCAACCCGCTGCGTTGCAATCCCCCGGCTACCATCGTTACCGTAGTCCTCTGAGCCCCCAGCATCATGGCGAGAAACTCCTGCGTAAAGTGCAAGAGATCCGATTGGGTTCGGTCTCGCGCCATCAAAAGCCAGCGAGCCAACCGCGCTTCCGCCTCGTGCAGTCGGTTGCATCCAGCTACTTGGCTCACACTCAGCGCCTGCTCCTGTACAAATTCGAGAATGCGACTTCTCACTTCTTCCGACGACCTAAACACCTTCCGCAACTCCTGTAGAGGTATGCGAAGTGCCGTTCCATCTAACTGCATGAACGCCTCCGTCGACACGAGAGCTGGACCTAGAAGATGGAGACTTCCAACAAGCCCCTCGTGTCCAATGACTGCCACTTCTGCGGTTCCACCATCCCTTGACGTGGCCACGACCGAAGCCATTCCAGAGGTAATGAAGTAAGCGTAGACAGGCATCACGTCAGCTTTGTAAAGTGACTCTTTCACGGGTAGAGCTACAGCACGGCTTTGCCTGAGTAAAGATTCACGGGTTTTTGCAGAGAGGGCAGCCAGGAAGAGGTTCGTAGTCTGAACAGGCATAGGTCCTTTAGTTCAGATCGCAAAGGACCCCCGTCGCGTAAACGGAAGAAGGTCACGCCTGATGACGCTATATGAGCCCAATTATATACTTCGGTCGGGTAGGCGACCGTTGTGGCCATCTGCTTGGATTATCCTGTTTCGGGAGGGTGGGCCGATTGACCTCAATACAAAAGCCGCGTGTCCTCATTTATGGGCGAGATCCCAAGCTCCTGGAAACGCGTAAATGGATTTTGGAGCGTGCCGGCTATCTGGTCTCCGCTGTGGCGGATCTGGCAGCCGCGGAGGCATCCTTGGCCGCCGAAGGCTCGGATCTATACATTCTTTGCCACACTCTTTCTGCGGAAGTGCGTGAACGCGCATTGACAATAGCCCATGAGCAACGGCCAGCCATGAAAAGTCTCATTCTGAGCCAAGGCGATTTTGCTGAAAATATCGGAGAAACAGATTTGGTGTTCTATGTCTTTGAAGGCCCTAGAGCGATGATTGCGACAGCGAACAAGATCTTGGGCCGCTCGGCAGCCCTTTCTTCTTAAATCGCAAATGTCGTCTTGCGCAATCGTTCCATTTCAGGGTCAAAACACTCCAACTCGGAATGCGGCTCACGCATCTAAATTTGGCATACTATTGAGTTCGCGTGACTGGTCTGCGGAGCGGCTTTTCCCAAAACTGCAGCTCCATGATGGCGTCACTCTAGAGCGGCAGAGGAGATCGTCCCGTGGACGAGACGCAAATTGACAACTTGCATTCCAAACTTCAAATCGCTACGGAGTCCCTGCGGAAAGCCGAGCTTCGCGCAACTGCGGGGCAACTTGCGCTTGAAGTCATGCACGACATCAGAAATCCTCTAGAGGCCTTAAGAAATTTGAACTATCTAACCGTGGAAAGCGCCAGCAATCCCGACGAAGTGCGACGATTCGCAGCGTTGGCCGAGGAACAATTGACAACCGTTATTGACATTGCTAATAGTACGCTTGGATTTGCCAACTCGGCGAGCAGCCCCAAGCCTACCAACCTGGTTTTGTTGGCAGAGGCGGCACTCCGCATTCACCAGAAAAAAATCGAAGCCAAGCAAATACAAATGCTGAAGGACCTAGACGAAAACGTGGTGGCTGCCGTTTATGCAGTTGAGATGCTTCAGGTCATCTCCAATCTGCTGACAAATGCGCTGGATGCTATACAACCCAACGGCACGATTTGTCTTCGGTTAAGGAAGCGCAATTGTGTGATCCGATTGTTGATTGCCGACAACGGTCACGGGATCGCAGCAGAGCATGCAAAAAAGATTTTCCAACCCTTCTTCACTACAAAAGAAGAACGAGGCACGGGCCTAGGTTTAGCGATTTCCAAGAAAATAGTCGAGCGCCACAGGGGAACGATCAAGATGCGCAGCAGCGTTCGTCCAGGCAAGAGCGGCACAATTTTCAAGATATCTTTTCCTGTATAGTGGTCCTCGAGTAACTGCACCTGTACCGTTCTCATCGCGATAAATTCGCTTTACTGTTGCGCGCAAATGGATGGCTTTGTCGCGATTCGATATTTCATTGAGGCACGGCGGTTGAGGGTCCGGCCTTGTATTCGCCCCTCGCGGCATTTGTGGCAATGGTCTTGCTGGACAAATGGACAAATAGACAATAAGGCTTTCGCAACGCGGTGCGGCCACATCAGACGGGAGGCCTGCGTCTGCTACCAATGCGGTTGTATTCGGCATTTTCGATGCCGGTGATATTGAACCCCGAGGTCTCGACTACGTCGCCGGATGAGAGATCGACTCTGAGGTACTTGCGGTGATCGATGACTCAAAATCTTCAAGGTACACGAGTGTCGGAACGCTCGAAATGTACCCCATTGTTTCTGGGGACCCGCGAGGCTTTAGCCAAACTTTGGAACCAACAAGATCTTCGAGCTTCATTCTCTGCCCGCGGCACTACGCGGACCCGTTTCCTACATGGTTCACGCTCTGCAAAGTGAGGAGTTTACGCCAACCCGCCCAGCCGACATGTGTGATGCGAGCATCAGTCAGCTCGCTTTGAGCGCAGAATAGAGTGTCATCCGACTGACGCCGTACTCTACGGCAAGGCAGCCTTTTGCTCACCCGATTCAACACGCTTGCGAATGGCGGCAATAATCTCGGGGGTCAATGCGGGCTTACGTCCCTTGTAGACATTCGTCGACTGCGATGCCCGGATAGAGCGGCGCTTTTACCCTGTTCCTCAGCGTTTCCTCACACGACCTTGCCAGCTTAATGGCAGCAGGACAGGCTTACAGGTCTCAGAAGCTGTAGCGGGTGCTTTGTGAGGCGGGTTCCTGCAAGAAGGAAGGTGAAGGCATCTTGCGCCGCGCCTTCCTTCTGCTGCAAAAAACCCAGCGCAGACTCTACCAGACGATCTAAAGCGTAGGGTTGGTTCTTACGTAGACCCCGCTTGTTCATTGGCAAGAATATCATTAAGTTCCTTGGCCGAGAGTTCGCGCCATTCGATCAAGTTGCGGATTTGTTGTACCTGTTGCCGCGCTCCGGTAGAGGTTTCTGCTTCGACCTGGCAATGCAAGGGCAGTGAGCATTCGGCGATCCAAACCAAATAGTGGAAAGAACGAACCTGGTGAACCATCGCCATGACCGCTGGTTCGCTCCCGGCTAGCTCGTTCCTCGCCGTGGGAATGTTGGGGTAATATATCCACTCAAAATCGAGGGGCGGGCCTATAGGTGGCGAGACAGCTTTGCTGACGCGATCTTCATCGTGAGCCAGTGACTCGCGGGAGGGGGTTACGCTCCTTCCCCTTGGAGATATCGAATCGACACGCTCCGCTTCCGAAGGTCCAATCCCGTAACGCTCCATAACTTTAGCGAGCGCAAGCTTCGCTTCTTGAACGCCAAACCGGTTAGCTTTTCTTCTCGTCTCGCTTTCACGACGACTGCTCCTCTTGGGAGAAGATGTCGAATGAAATTGATGCTGAAGCCGTAAGAAATGTTTGCTTGCGTCTTACGCGGAGGGTTCAGTCAAGATTCGGCCCAACCGCCCGTAGTTTCTATCCTGCTAAAAAGCGATCGCCTACGCGGCACGATGCCTAGGAGAAACCGGCAGTGATGCCGGGCAGCCTCCGGCATGTCGGCTAAGCCACAGGGCAAGTTGGCCGGTAAACGATACGGTGGCGTATTCCGTACAGGTGGAGAATGCAGCTATCTCAAGGCGTGTTCGACGCGGTCATGATTCCTGTGGCAGTCAAGACAGTACCACCAGTAGCCGCCCTCACCGTCCTAGATAATCACGAGGAATGAGTGCTCGTCTACGCTGAGCGGACACATTTAAGTGTACGGCCTATCGGATCAACCTTTGCTCTTTCTCCCTGGTATGCGGGAAGGAAGCTGAAATAACCCAATCGCGGTGCATAGTGGCGTGTGCACTTAGGGACGGTGCAGACGATTATGGGCGGGGGCACGGATGACAAGTCTCCAGGCTCCATCTCCACTAGATGGCCATCGCACAACGGAACAACATCGCGCAAGCACCATGCGATTCTCTGCGTCTTAAGTTGTGCGACGCCTAAGCAAATGGTTACACCAATAGAGATCCGCTACGGGGAACAAGGGTTTGCTGAGACTGCCGTGGAAAAATGTCGGTCGTCACATGGTCTCGGGCTGCCGAGCCGAGAACCTTGTGGTCGCCAATAGAAATAAGAACAGGCTCTAGGGTTCTACAAGCTCGACCGACGATCCGGCCCGGAAGCACGGTTTCGTCAGGAAAATTGGCGACTATATACCGATGAATACCGTGACGGATTTACCAGCGGATGCGAGGCTCAGCTTCTGAGTCCACCGGTATTGGCCTTGCACCCAGTCCCATCAGTGGTACTCTTCGGCGGCATAAGCCGTTTGCCCAGTCCGTGTTCCATCGCGAACCCGCAAAGGCAAGATGTCGAGATCATCCGGGAAGTTGATTGGTTTTACGATGATCGCTCCGAATAAGGGAGCACGCATTACATACCTCGCGCTGAAACGTCCCCTAAGCCGCGTAAAATGCCCTGGCCCGAAGACCTGGGCAACGCCAAGGTCTACTTGTTTGTTGGAACTATACGCGGAGTGGTGGACGGCTGTCAGACCTGCTTACCTTTGATCGGCTTCCCAGCACACGCGGCCTGGTCCTGTTGATGACGCTACGTCAAGAAGCGTGACCACGCGGTTTGATCGGCCCCAGGTTTCCTGCTGATGGTACGATTGAACAATGACTCACCTGAGCGATTGGCACGCGTTTGATACGAGTGACCGTAAGACCTACCCGAACGTGAACGCTCCAGTGCAAGTAAGATTCGCCGATGGCAAGATGGAAGAGGGAGGGAGCCAAATGTTTCTCTCGCCCGCGAAGCTGCTACCCTGTTCATCAATCGCAGCGTGGCGATATATCAAGGGTGTCGCGCAGCTCTTCTAGCAGTCACGGGCATCAGTCGGCAGGGCTGACAAGAACAAAGCTAAGGAAATGAGGGGCCACTCGCTCGGTGGCCTGCCTAGTCGGACAGCCCGAGCGCCATTCAGACCATGGCCTTTTGATGTGCGTACGTAAAACATGATCTTAGGTTCTTGCGTGAGGCCAACTGGCGCTATATGACGCAGCCCTACTTACACGCCGGTCGTTAGACTAAAAAGTCGCCTCAAACCCCCACCAGGGAGACCTACGACAATGCCCAAAATCCTCCGCGTCGAAGGCGATTTCACACTTCGTGAAAGCCGGTGCGCCGTTCTCAAGACCTCAGGCTACGACGCCGAGGCGGCATCACCCCACCTGGCTGAGATCGTGCTCCGGAGTCAGAAGTTTGACTTGGTGGTGATCTCCTGGCCCGACGACCGGGATCTACAAAGCGTCGTTAACTTCTCTGATGGTGCGGAAGTGCTTGTTCTTGAAACCTGACCTTGCCGTCTCAATTAATCACTTTGGTGGCCCAACGGCTGAACCGCCAGCGTAGAGTTTAGCGGGGCACAAAAAATTAAATTGCTTCTGAGCCGCACCTTACTCGGCATCCACGCGTTCAACCTCGTTCCATTGCCCGTCGAGGATGGTTTGCACGACCCTTTTGAGTCATGGGCCTAAGGGGTTGCGCGGCACGTCCGCCATCAGCGACCTGCTGAGGGGCTTGGCGTCCTCGGGCGTTTCCGATGTGAAGTGCAGAAAGGTGACCTTGTTCACAGTGTCCAGCTGATTCGAGCCATACGTTCAGGCGGTCGACCTGGTCGTCCACAAGGGCGTTCGTCGGGTACAGGAAAATCGCCCGGACCCCCACTTCGCTCGGCGTGCGCGGATTGCTGTAGAGGTCGTTCAACACCGGTAAATGAAATGATTCCGTCTTGCCGGCGCCGGTGCCGGCGGTCACGACAATCGACGGACGGGCACCTCGCTCAGATGCCAGTACGGAATCGTCCTGGTGACAGTAGAGTCGCCGGGACCGGGGATACTTGTCTGGACGGTCCAAAAGTGACATCAGCGGGGAGCTGAACTGACCTTGACGGACTAGGCTGGCAAGGGGTGTTGTGTCCCATCTCGCTCGGGAAGAGGCATTCGACCAGAGCTGTCCCGCGACCACGCCGGATCGTTCGTCTCCTTCCCATGCCTTCCGGCACAGAGCCATGAGACGCTTGTCCCTGAGCGGTTGATAGCTTGTCGCAAATTCCACAATTCTCTGTCGTAGATCCCCCTCGTCAGACAGGGCATCAAGCTAAAGGTTAACCGCATTCAATAGTGCCCCCTGAGCCCTTTGGTCATGAGCAGGTGTGAAACAAGAAACGCGCTGCAGGCCCTGGAGCGGGCTGCGGCCACGTTCAGACAGGTTGAATCCATTCGCGCTGGTCAAAGATCACTTCCGCGGATTTCACGACTTTTTCTAGGAAAAGGTGTCATCGAGCGGTCGCCAGTCGGTCCAGCTCCTCAATTCAACCGCGAAAGCAGGGCTGCTATGAACCACTACACGAAGGAGCTCGGTTCTGCCCGCAAGATTCGTGTGAGTGCAATAAGAGCCCACCGCTCCTTACTTTATATATGCTCGTTTGATCGGTGGATTGTCCTAATCAATCGCCGGTTTGTCCTTTCACCAGTTCCCCTCATTTCGCCCGGCGGCAGGACTAGTCGGATTCTTTCTTCACGGACCCGGGCTATTGGGGCCCCGAAGGTCCCGCGGTAGCGGCTCAAGCTGACATTCGGCGCCGCGGGGATGGTACTGCTCTTATTGGAAGGTCTAAAAAGGGATCCGACTCGGTGATGCGGCGATACGATTGTTGCATCTCACTGCAAGTATGAAAACATCTGCCACCTTTGTTGAACCTCGCGATCCCCGCGAGCGTTTTGCGAAACCGCCCTTTCCTCAAGAAAAACAGACCGGTTCGGGGAGCGCCGCTAAGCTAAACCCGCCGGCAGACTATGGTGAATCCACCTACAAAGGCCATGATCGGCTCACCGGCCGGGCGGCCCTCATAACAGGGGCCGACAGCGGAATTGGCAGAGCCGTGGCTCTGTGTTTCGCGAAGGAAGGGGCAGACATCGTTTTTTCCTTCCTTGAAGGAGACCGCAACGAGCAGTTAGACGCAGACGAAACGGTTAGGCTTATAGAAGGCTCGGGTCGGAGGGCCATAGCCATTCCCGGCGACATCAGGCAAAAGAGCTTCTGCCAAGATCTCGTGAAACGTACGATCGACGGGTTCGGCCGCCTTGACATACTCGTAAACAACGCTGCATTCCAGAGAACCTATGAGGATTTGGCCGACATCCCTGAAGAAGAATTCGACCGAACCTATCGTACGAACGTGTATGGCACGTTCTTCCTGACTCAGGCAGCCCTTGAGGAGATGAAGCCCGGCGGAGTAGTTCTCAATAGCTGTTCCATCGAGGCCTTTGAACCTAAGGATCAACTCGCTCCCTATGCGTCGACGAAAGCCGCCCTCGTCAGTCTCACCAAGAGCTTCTCAAAGTTATGCATAAAGCATGGGGTTCGCGTCAACGGTGTCGCACCGGGTCCCGTCTGGACGCCACTCATTCCTGCGACGATGCCGTTAAAGGAGGTTCAATCGTTCGGCGAAACGAGCCTATTCGAACGTCCTGCCCAGCCCGTCGAGCAGGCCGCAGTCTATGTCTTCCTGGCCTCGGACGATGCCAGCTATATCACGGGTGAAATTTACGGAGCTACCGGAGGGAAGATGCCATTCTGAGGGGAAAACTATCGAAAGGGTCCGATCGTCTGATGCCAGCGCACCGAGACGTCAAATTCGCTAAAGGAACCAGGATCCACTAATTGACATTTACCTCATTCGTGGACTGCGTTCATCTGCGATGCCGTCAAGCCAGCAAATGCTATGGCAAGGTCTTTCTTGAGATCCTCGGGATCTTCGAATCCAATATTAAACCTCACAATTCTGCCCGCATAATCGGTGTTTGAGTGATCGAGGTTGGGGTAGGCCATGACGAGACTCGTTACCCCTCCCCAGCTAAAACCGATCTTGAAAAGGCGGAGGGCATCCACAAAACCATTGACTTGTTCCACATCGAACCGATCCGCAAAAACAATCGAGAAGATGCTAGTCGAACCTCTGAAGTCACGAGACCAATTTTCGTGCCCAGGACAGGAGCGCAGCGCCGGATGAAGGACCGTCTTCAGCTCTTGCCGCTCCGCAAGCCATCGAGCAATCGTCAGCGTGGATTGCTCCAGAGCGTCTAGCCGAACCGCTAGGGTCTGCAGGCCTCGAAGTGCAAGGCTGCAGTCATCAGGAGATGCGGCCATTCCAAGCTGCTTGTGACATTCTCCTAAAAGTTTATAAACCTTTTCGCTCACCGCAGAGACAGATCCCAGAAGGAGATCGCTGTGGCCTCCGACATATTTAGTGAGCGCTTGCATACTAACGTCTACGCCAAACGAGAACGCATCAAACATGACGCCAGCTGAGTAAGTATTGTCTAGCGCCACTGGAACACCCTTTGCATGTGCTACCTCAACGATAGCGGGAACATCCTGCACCTCCATCGTGATTGAGCCTGGGCTCTCGCACCAAATTAACGATGTTTCTGTTCTCATCAGATTTTTAATTCCCGCTCCAATTAGCGGATCGTAACGTTCCATTTGGATACCGCATCGGCGCAGCAATCCCTCCCCGAGTTCCTTATTCGGGCCGTAGGCCGTGGCTGGAAGGAGAACGTGGCTTCCGCTACCGCAAAAGGATAGATAGATCAGAGCGATAGCTGCCTGTCCACCCGGAGTAATGAATGTGTGCTGTGCACCCTCAAGCTCAGCGATCCGTCGAGCCAGCTCGAGGGTGGTGGGCGTTCCATGGAGACCATAAGTGTACTCGTGCTCGTCGATTCTCCAGTCTTCGGATGCCTCAGCCTGAGAACCGAAGACCACTGTCGATCCGCGGTGTGTTGGCTGGACGAGTGCGCGGAATCTCTGCGGCGCCTTGCTCTCGGCTTGGACAAGTTTAGAACGCCAATTCACCCCAACACGTCCTTTGAAGTTCAGTACAGTGACTACAAAACATGGTCAATCTTTTGCCAAACTCGACCTTGAGGATCGTCGAAGACACGGGCCGGCATTCGGAGTGCCCGGCTTCCTGTCTGCGCGCTTTTAGTTGCCAGTATCTTTAGGCGTAGAACTCAGGCTGTCGGCCATTTCGGTGTGGGCGGCAACGACCACTTTGCCTTTTAAAACGGCAGCTTTGAACCTGGCATCGGTAGTCGTGTCGCTTTCCTTAGTAAAGGCGTCGAGCGCCTTATGATGGTCCGCGGCCATCGCGCTCATATACTCCTTATCGAAGTCGGCCCCTGACAGACTATTCAGCTTGTCGTAGATGGCCTGATGGTCGGAGTCCAGGCCCGTAGGGGCGGTCAACCCCCGAGCGGTGGCGAAGGGCTTCATCTTCGCTTCGAGCGTGGTGTGGTCAGCAACCATCTTTCGGGCGAAAGCCTTTACCTGCGGGTTCGAGGCCTTGCTTTCGGCCAACTGGCTGAGCTTTATCTCGTTCATATCCGACTGTGCAGCCATGGCTAGGAACTGTTTATCATCTTCGCTGGCGGCGGCCAACGCAGCTGAGGGACGGACAACGGCTCCGGTCATCAACGCTAAACACGCTAGCATCATCAAGCTCTTACCGATTTCCATTGTGGTCTCCTGCGGGTGTTCATGCCGATTCGGCCCGACTAACTGCGTTCATAGGACGAGCGGAAGACAATCGGCGTTGCATCGGATCCAGCAGATCCAAACTTTCGGGCCGAAATCAAGCGGTCCGCATCGTGTCGACATCGAGAATCGTCCCGAGTTACGAGGTCGCTGAGCGCCGCTTGACTCAGGTTGAGGCATCGTGCAGTAAGAGTGGGTCAACTCGACTGACTGAGGAAATCAAACAAAAGCGCTGAGCGAGAAGGATGCTGCCCGCGATCGGATGCGCCGTCATGAGAGGACCTGTCCGACTTGCCACAATCAACGCAAGCCTCGATGACCCCTCTTCTTCTTCGCCCATCTTGTCCTCCGCGCGGCTAGATTCCGCCGGGTGGCCTCGGGCGCTGGTACCTCTTCCGTTTACGGATGGACGATAGTCTCGTTCCCGCATAAACAAACACTCCGCAGCAAGCCACATCTGTGCCGATCAGCGACCACAACAAATCGTCTCTAGCTTCTGGACTATGCAGCTCAATCAAAAAGCTCAATTGGACGATGATCGCGACAATTGCGGATGCCCACATTGTCACGCGCAGCCTCTTCCTCATGACCATCCCTCGGCCTGGGTAATCTGCAAGGACAAGCGGACCTCAGGGGCCGACCAGCCTGTCGCCTACCCTCTCCTGGTATTCGCCCATCTTGCCCGTTGCGCGGCCGCTATGGTCGCTCTACCCTCGGCACTCAACGTTCTGCGTTTCGACGCCGGCAGACCGCGCTTCAGTGGGGCTGTGTGACCCGTTAGCAAGGAGCGGCGATGAACTCGCCCGGCATTTCGGCTCAAGCGCAGCCGGCAGCTCCCAGATTCGAAACGGCATCCATCAAATCGTGCGATTCCTTCCGCAAAGTTAACCCGGAAGAGCAGATTTCCCGCGACATGGGTCGCAGCGAGTTCCAGGGGACGTTCGAGTCGCAATGCACAACTACTGAGCGTCTGATCCAGCAAGCCTACTTTCTATCAAATGGCCATGTAAATCTGGGGCGGACTGTTACGGTCGCCGATGGCCCCCCTGGGCCAGGTCTAATCTCTATGAGATCAAGGCCCAAGCGAACGGGCCTGAAAGCCAGGCAATGATGAATGGACCCATGCTTCAAGCTCTCCTCGAAGACCGGTTTAAGCTAAAGGTCCACGATGAGATTAGGAAGGTCCCGGTCTATGCGCTGACGGTGGCCGAGGGCGGCCTTAAACTTGAGCCGTTCCAAGGGAGCTGCACTCCCACGGACTTTGATAAGCCACCGTCAAAAGCGGACTGCGGGCGGGCGCGAATATGGAGTGGCGAACTCGAGATGAAGGCTGCGACTCTGGCTGATCTTTGCGCTGGTTTATCCGCTTTTCTGGACCGGCAGTCGTGCACGAAACCGGGATTACGGGCAAGTTTAACATTACCGTGAAGCTGTTTCCGGAAATCTACGAGCTTCTAACCCGTAATCGGTCACTGCCGGCATTCAGTGATCCTACGGTGCCCGCGCCTCCGTCTTTTCCCTTTAACGACGTAAAGATGGCGATGAAACACGTTGGCTAAACCTTGAGCCAACCGACGGAACCAGCGAGTTCATCGTAATTGATCAAATCGAGAAGCCCTCTAGAGACTAGGCCCTCAGCAAAACATCCGACACTCACAGCGCCTTGCCCTTGCGGTGAACAGAATAGCGGCGGGCTGGAGCGCCGGCTACGTCCCACGCGCCGCCATGCTTCTTTCCGGAGCCTTCGTTCTCGCTCTGGCATCGCCTGCGCTGTACCCGCCTGGCGCACCTCTCACATCGATCCGATGATGGCATTTTGGCGCTGGTAACTGCGCGCAGGTCCAGCTAGATCTCCGCACCTGAATGAGGTGCTTTTCAGCGGCCCCTGACGAGTTTGAAATTGAACCGCCTAACATCTACGAGTCTCTTGCTGAGTTTTAATCAAGTAAGAAAACATCGAACTAGATGATCTCCTTTGATTGATCCTCTAGGATGGGTTCCGGGAGGATGGTCACCGATCCGGAAATTATTACAGTAAGCAGAGTTTCCCGTCGGGAATTCGATTGAATCCGGTGGCGGATTACCAGTGTACCGAAGCGGCTATCAGGACCGCATGCCATTGCACGGGGTTGCGGCAGCCCGTTGTATCCAGCAATTTGGGTAAGCCCGGCACGTCGATTACATATAAACGACGTACAAGGTCACATAGAGGCAAAGAAAACTCTTGCCAACTATAGATAATTCGATCAGCTGCCATTCAAGGGCTTGCTCGTCGGAGAGTTACACGATGCGGACGGGTACCTCGTCCATCCCGGCAAGGTGGGCGGCACGAAAGCGCCGCACTCCCGCGACGATCTCATAGCCTCCACTGTTGGGCCGAACGGTAATGGGCTGGATCAGTCCCTGGCTACGAAGACTTTCGGCAAGCTCGGCCAGCTTCGATTCATCAAAGGTGCGGCGTGGGTTGGTGGTGGAGTCGTGAATGCTGGATAGGGCGACGATCTGAAATCCTGCGGGTTGCTTTTTGGTCGTCATAATCGTTGCTCCTCGTTTTGGTCTTGGTCGTCGGCATTTCAACCAAATGCCGAACGCCACCTGGCGAAGGCGGGGGGTAGCAAGTGCAAGCTGAGGGGTATCCCCACCCTTGTAACGGAGCAGGGCGGAGTGGAAAGGGCGAAGCGAAGCGGAGGTCTGCACAAGCGGAGCGCGGAAGATTGGGGGAGCGGCTTGCGCGCGCGTGGGGGCTGGCCCCTAGAATGGGGTCGGCGTTGCGGCAGGAACAGGCCCGCAGTGGTGGGTGGTGGATGACGGCAAAGCCGGCAGGAACCAGGGAGAACGCTTTCTTCCTTTGAACTGGCCTGAAGAAAAAGATGCTGTTCCGCCGGCTGGATCGTTGATCGTTAGTCCGAGCAAAGTTTGAGTAGCTTGGATAAGCGAAGGATATTAATACTCACTATTGAAATGTACACATCACTAGTATATAAAGACATATAGCAGGAAAGGCGAAGCTGTTGCTAGTGAAAGGTACATTGCTTATGCAATTTTAGAAGGGATAAACCAGCGCGCACATGGTTTCGGAGAGAACAGCAATGACTATTGAAGAAGTTCTGGTCAAGGAATATGGTCCACTCCTCAGTCTGGCTGAGTTGGCGATGATTCTCGATCGCTCTCCGGATGGACTTCGGATCAGCCTCAAATCGTCAAGCGAGTGGGTTAGGCGAATTAACGCTGCTCGTTTACGGCTCGGTCGTCGGGTCTATTTTCGTACTTCAGAGATTGCAAATCTACTGGACGCGCGGTGACGTCGAAGAGTGTCCTCCGACCTGACAAGCATTCAGTACATACTTCGGCAGATAGAACGGGGAGACCGACCGTCGCTGGAAGTTGACCGCCAGTTCAAAAAGGGCACCGCTGAGTCGGGAGGTAGACAACGTCCTGGACAGCTCTTTGAGGAACAGAGAACGTCGAAAGAGCCGCCTGGTAACCAACGAAGACGGGATGCTGAGGCAATTCTCTCGTTGACGCAGGCTATCCACTCCGAATGCGCCGTCGATGCAGACGCGCTCGGGTTTATGGCGAAGATGCTTGTTCAGACCACTCTCCCTCACCGGGCTCAGCCCGGAAAGCAATACACCCGTAGCGATGGGGACGTGACGCTCTCGATAACCGATCTCGCGGGAGCAGGCTTGCCATATGGCGCGTATCCGCGCCTGATTCTCGTTTGGATGACGACCGAAGCTCTACGAACGGGCGAACGGAAGCTGGAACTTGGACGTTCGTTGTCCAGCTTCATGGGGCAACTCGGATTGCAGTGTACGGGGGGCCACTGGGGAACGATTCCGCGGTTTAGAGGGCAGATGGAACGGCTATTCGGTGCCGCGATCTCCACACGATGGAGACGGGACCAAGACGGTCAAAGCCGCGCAGGAGGTTCCAATCTCCTTTTGGCAGAGGAATTTGAGCTATGGTGGACTCCGCAGAGGCTGCCGCAGGTGAATCTTGAACAGTCGAGCGTCACACTTTCCCAAAGATTCTTTGAACAGCTTGTCGAGGCGCCAGTCCCGCTCGATTTGAGAGCAATCAAATCTCTAAAGAGGTCACCCTTATCACTCGATTTGTATGCGTGGGCGACCAGGCGCGTCAGTTATCTGAAAAGGCCGCTGCGCATTTCATGGGCATCCTTCCAGTTGAGTTTCGGGGCCGGCTATGCCGAAACGCCACAAGGGAGATCTCGCTTCCGGGCAAATGCAATTGAAGCCCTAGGCAGGGTGAAGGTTGTTTATCCACAATTGAAAATCGAGGTTCAACGTGGTGGGGTCCTCCTGTATCCGTCGCTGACTCACGTTCCTAAGGCGGGTCTTGTGTAGTCACAACCCTTTAGCTTTTCCCAAAGGGGAGGAGGTCCTCGCGTTTAGAGCATTCGTCCCCATCCGGAGTCGGAACGGATTTCCACGTTTTTCGCAGGCTTCTACAGGCCAAAATAGAGGGATAGTAATACAGGAGGTCTATAGGTAGGGATGTAAACCATTTAACTGTAATAGCTTACAGGACGACTGTACCCTGTTTATGCGCAATGGATACCCCGCTTATGCGTGAATTCTTGATCCCGATACCCTCATTATGCGTGATTCCGTACCCCCTTTATGCGTGGAAATCTGACGTCTTCCATAGGGTTTGAGGAAATTAATGCGAATGGCCCCACTTCGCTTCGTTTTTTGCCAACGAAAGGAAAATGGCCTAACCTTTCGTTAGGTGCCCTGTTAACGAAAGGTTCTCCTGCCGAAGCCCCGAGCCGATTCTCGATTGGGTCGACATGTCTTGAAGACTTTCGAGAATGAAAAGGTGCGTGCCTTCGTTCCACCGCCGCTCCCTCCCAATCCTCCCGTTCGTCTTGATGGCCTACAGGTACTGTTGGAGCAAGCGAATCAGGCTGTCGGCCGGCTAGACGGCCTGGCATCCCTGCTACCCGATCTTTCGCTCTTCATCTATACCTACGTTCGCAAAGAAGCGGTGCTCTCGTCCCAGATCGAGGGTACACAATCGTCACTTTCTGATTTGCTGCTGTTTGAGAATGATGAAGCCCCAGGGGCCCCAGTCGAGGACGTTCAGGAAGTCTCAAACTACGTCGCCGCGATGACCTACGGGCTAGATCGTCTTCGCTCCGGCTTTCCTCTGTCACTGCGACTCATTCGTGAAATTCACGAAATCCTTCTGTCGAAATGGCGTGGCAGTGGGAAGCAACCTGGTGAGTTCAGGCAAAGCCAGAACTGGATCGGTGGCAGTAGACCTGGCAACGCGGCCTTCGTGCCGCCGCCTCCCGAACTCGTGATCGACTGCATGGGGAAGCTCGAACTTTTCTTTCACGAAGACCGATCAGATCTTCCCGTATTGATCCGGGCGGGACTTGCGCACGTCCAGTTCGAGACGATCCACCCATTCCTGGATGGCAACGGGCGACTGGGACGGCTGCTCATCACGTTCATGCTCTGCGAAAGAGGAGTACTCCGTGATCCAATCCTGTACCTCAGCCTCTACTTCAAGGCCAACCGGGGTGCCTATTACGACCTGCTTGATCGGGTTCGCTCCCGGGGCGATTGGGAAGCGTGGCTTGATTTCTTCCTGATAGGGGTAAGAGATACTGCAGATCAAGCTGCAAGCGCAGCTCGCCGGATTGTGGCGCTGTTTGCCGAAAATCAGAAACAGATCGAGACACTTGGCCGTCCGGCAGCATCCGTACTTCGAGTCTTTCAACATATGCAGCGAAACCCTATTGTCTCAATTCCTGTTGCTGCACAGAAAATTGGCGTATCGGCGCCAACCGTCGCAAAGTCGCTGGAACACCTGCAACAACTCGGAATCCTTCGAGAGGTTACCGGACGCGAACGGCATCGGTTATTCGTGTACGAGGGCTATCTCGCAATATTGAATGAAGGAACCGAACCGATTCGATAGCGTGTAAATCCGGTGCCGGAAGGGCTTCCCCATAATCAGTATCAAACCAACCGCTACCAGCGGCTCAAGCGCGCCCCTTCAATCGTTGAAACCTCCGTCACAACGGCCATCGATTGGGTTGAAGCAGAACCATGATCGGGCGCCGTTCTAGCTACAAGTCGAGGCCTTCGATCCCCATGAGGCACGGAATCCGCCAGAACCAGTTCTCGCCAAATCTCAAGAAAAAAAAGCGTACGGAGGGCCCAAGCCGCCCTGTCTCGCCATCAAGGTTCCGGAAGAAGGGGTCGAACGCTTGCGCCCAACTACGCGAGCGAAGCCTCCAACGTCCCCAACCGCGTTTTAGCCGGGGAGCGTGTCTCCGGCTTTGCGCAAACCGCTGTTGTATTTCCCACGATACCGGGCCACTTGGCCCTTAAGTCTGGCCGCGGTCACCGGTCAGGATCTCTGGCCATATGTGACTGTGGAGAAGACCAATCCGCGCGAGTACATCGGCGCTGCGTTCGGAAGGATCGCCTCGGGTCCAGCTGGGACCTGTTCCTCTCAGTCACCTTGTCAGGCTTAAATGGACACCCTGAAAATCGCTTCGCTTTTTCCACCAGCCACATTGCTGGGTTCCTTTTTTGGTGGCAGAAGACCAGGACGCAAGCGTAGAGCCTAGCCCGTCACGAAGGGAACAGCTGGGCCGAGGTGTCCGTCTTAGGGTTTCAATTAAAGAGCAACCGCCCGGATCAGCAGACCGCTGTCGACACCGGCAAGCGCTGCCGTAGCAGCCAAGTCGAACGGAATCGGCCGAGCGGCAATCCGCCCCTCGTGGAACGCGACTACCTCGTCGACAAGGTCTTCGATTGCCCCGAGCCGATGAGTGACAATGATAACGGTTTTCCCATCGAGCAATGGCCACATATTACGTAAGATGGAGGCTTCTGTTTCTGGGTCGAGATTGCTTGTGCATTCGTCGAGCAACACAACCTTCTTCTCTGCGTCCTGGAGACTTAGCAATGCCTGGGCAATGGCGACGCGCTGACGCTGGCCGCCCGACAAATTCTTGCCGTGTTCCCCGGCGTGGGTCTGATAGCCGTCCTGAAGAGCCATTATCTCGTCATGAATGCAGGCTAGTTTTGCGGCCTCAACCACCTCCGAGAAGCAGGCCGAGGGTTTTGCAAATCGGATAGTATCCAGTAAGGTAGCCTGCGAAAAAAACACGCCGCCGTTCTGCGACAGGCATGTACAGGTCCGCTGCAGTTGCCTGAGTGGCCATTCCCTGACGTCTTTTCCGGCGACAAACACGCTGCCTTTCTGAGCATCATAGAGGCGATCGACAAGCTTCAGTAGAGTGGATTTGCCACAGCCTGTGCGACCAACGAACCCTACCTTTCGCGCCCCCTCGACGAATAAACTCACCCGGTCTAGCACAGGTTCCCCCGGCCTGTAGCCGAATTCCACGTCGCGAAACTCCAGGCTTACGCTAGTGGGAAGTTGCAGAGTCGCGCCATCTTTCTCCGCGGCGAACGCAGAGGTGGTTGAGCTGATTCTCAGAAAAGACCTGATAGGCTGCAGCGCCTCGCCGATCCTGCCCAGTAAGCCGGCATATCCCGAGAAAGAACCGCAGAGCTGGTCGGACAACATGTAAAGATACACCAGCATGGCGCCGTCCAGGCGGCGCGTGGACAGCAGCCCAATCCAGTGGAAAACCAGCCACGCCTGCAGACCTAGCACGACCATGCTCTTACTCAAGCCGAACCAGCACTGAATCCGGGCTTCCGCTAATCCGTTGCGCTGAATGTCTTGGTGAATCCTGCCGTAGTCCTCCGCAATTCTCCCCTCCTGGCTATAACGTACGACGTCGGCGCGCATTTCGAGCGACTCGATGCTCAAGGAATAGTCCGACGCATACCGCGTGTAGCGCTCTTCCCGATAGCTGCGGCAGCGGCGTTGTTCCTCAATCGAAAGCCAGAAGAACGCAAGGCATGTCCCTGGCAGAATCGCAAACCAGAACGTCATGGAAACGTACGAGTGCAGCAGAAACAAACTGAGAACCGCGCCGGTGATTAGCGGACACAGTTCCCGCGCAACGCTTTCACTGGTCTGTGCGAACTTGCTAACGCCTTGGGTAATCTCTCCGCGGCGAGCTCCGCTGCTGCCTGCTTGGTGCCACTCCTGGTCCAAGCTTAAAAGTGTGGAGAAAACACCGACGCTCAGTTGCCGGAACATTGGATAGCTCACGTCCCTGGCAAACCTCCAGCCCATTAGCTGATCCAGCATCGCCATCAGTAGCTTCCAGCAGACGAGAAGCCCCAGCGCCATGAGAGCCGACCGCGCACGATCGTGCTCGTAAGTGCGGATGAGCAGGACAAACCCGTATCCCCCGCCGACCGTCAAAGCCTGGCGGCAAAGTGTGAGCAAAATGCAACAGGCAAAACCCCGGCGAAAGGGCAGCAACAGCCGCTTGAGTTCAAAGAACATGATTCCTCGTCCGGCCGTAATGGATCCCGGCAGAGTGTATTCAGAGTTTGCCCTGAACCTACAAGAGTCGGATTTACCGAGGAATGACTCGAACGATGCAGACCGAAGTGCAACAAAGACGGGTCACTGATTGTCTTGTTGCCGGTGCGGCGAAATGGGATTGGGATAACCTGAGCTTGTGCCGGCTCACTGCAGGAATGAGTGGCCTATGACCAATCCGCATGCGCCCCGGTCTGCATTGGTTCAGCGCACTGGCGGCTCGCGCCAGGCAATTTAAAGCCGTCGAGGAGTGTGCCTCAAGGCTGTCAAAAGCATCTGCTGTATGGCGCGGCAAACGCTATTCTGCAGCAGTCATTTCGAGCTGTGTATCATCTTGAATCATTCTGTGGGTAGGAGTCAGCGAAGAGGATCCGTTGCGTCGCAGACTTGAGCAAGCTTTCGCTGGTTACTCGCGCCGACCAAAATCGGATGGACCCTCTGATCAGTCAGACTACGCGCTTACAACCGTACTTCAGCACAACCTGCACCGCAAATGTAATCTTCAATGTCTACCGAGGCGAAGTATCCCTCCACGACGGAGCTCACGCGGCTGATGCGAGCCTAATCGGGCCCCGCCACCGGAAACTCCAGCGACAGGATATTGGCAAGATCACCGACAAGCTCGACAGTCAGCAGATCTGGTTCAAAGGCTGCTGTCATCCGGTCAGCCTGCGCTAGCCTTGCTTGCACAGCGTCTGCCCGTTGTTGCCTTGGACGATTGCGGATGAAGGAATAGCAATATTGCGGCGGGCCATTCCTGTAGAGGTCTTCCTTTATGCGCTGCATGTCTATTCCGAAGTGATTCATCAGGCCGCTACCATCAGAAGAAAAGCGTTTCTGGTGAGGAGCTTCGGGCGTGCTAATAGCTGCCTGGACGACTGGCAGCCTTGGCCGCTCCTCTCGGCAAGCTGTCAACGTTAGTAGCGTAACGATCGCCGCAAATTTGAGCACGACACAGCCTCCAACGGATACACAAACGTGGGACCCCCAAGATGCACCCTAGTTGCACCAACTTGCAAGGGCCAGGATATGTTTTTTCTTGAACCGGTAGCATGGAGGACTTGCTTTGGTAACCGTGATGTAGATGCTGCGATAACCATCCACAAGCCTCGGCATCTTATTGTTTACGGCCTGGGTTCCTTACCAGACTCCTGAAATCCAATAACGTGGGTAGTTTAGTCACTCCCGGAGTACGCTGCCCTTGCGGACCTACGGCAAACAGAAGCAATCACAATCTAATTAGGAGGCGGAGATGGGTAAGCGAACGCATGTGGAGCATGCAGAGCTTTTAGAGCTTGGCAAGATGCTTCTGTTGCTCCTCAGAAGATATGAAGTCAAGTCAAACTTTTTACCCCCGGCGAAAACAGGGAAAGTGAAAGACGTCGGACTCGCTCAGGCATCTTGACAATGCCCACCTTTGGGCCTTGAACCTTCCCGCCATCTATTTAGAATGCTATTTGTTCTTCGCCGCGTCGCAGAGCGATGCGTCCTGCACCCTTTCGGCCTGCCATGCCCATTCTTCGCGGTTGAATATCGCATCATATCTGGCATGAGGTCTCGGAAACATGCAAAGACGCGTCCTTCGCCAGTACCGGTCGCACTCTTGCTGATTGATGTGTTGACCACATTTAAATTTCCCGACGGAGAGGCTATTCTGCGCGAAGCTCTTGGAATGAGAGACGCTCTGGTCAAGTTGAAGTCGCGAGCGCGTGAGCTCGACGTCCCGGTGTTGTATGTGAACGACAACTTCGGTGACTGGCGCAGCGAAAAGGAAGTGCTGATAGGCCGATGCATTGAGGCGCGCGGCTCAGAGTTCGTACGGAGCCTGCTGCCCGACAGCGAAGATTATTTCGTGCTGAAACCGATGCACTCCGCGTTCTACATGACCCCCCTCGAGGTGCTGCTACAGCATCTACAGGTAGAAACCCTCATTTTGACTGGTCTCACCTCCACGAGTTGTATCACCGTCACCGCGCATGATGCGAACATGCGCGGGTTTGACATTTACATTCCGACGGACTGTTCGTGTGCGCGGAATCTGAAAGAACACGCCGAGGCCCTCGGGTTACTGGAAATGATGGCTGGCGCCAACCTTACGCGTTCGACGTCACTGCGGACGCGCCATCTTACCCGCTCTGCTCAGCTCTCGCAGAGGACGAATGCATCCAGGCGGGCGCCGTAACTTCTCTCCAGTCCAGACGATGTGATGGGGTCGACTTACGCCAGGAAACGCTGCGCTCTACGCCGCTGTGAGCAAAGCCAGGAACAAACGTTTCGGCGGCGCAGAGCTAACAGCGCGCTCGATCGGGAGCGCGCTCATTCGATAGTCACCATCACGGTACTTCTTCGAGCGCCCAACGCAGCGACCACGGTCCCATGCGGTTGCCATCCAACAAGGAACCCTCGATCCAGAGGGTGTGCCCTTCCAGGGAAAGAACACCTGCAAGTGTTTCCTGAGAGAAGTTAGCCGTCAAAGTGAGTTGCAGCTTCTCGCCCACTTTCCAGCAGACGCGCACTGCTCCGTGCGCAAGCTCCTTGAACTGGCCTGCATGGGCGCCGATCTGACCGATGAGCGGAAGCAATTGCTCCCGCCTGACCTGAAGAATACGCTTGTACCAGTCAAGCCATGCGGAGTGTTCAGGCTGTTCCAGTTCTTCCCACGCCAGCTTCGCGGACTGAAAAGTGTCGTACGCGCCTGGGTCGGGAATGCGCTCGCGTTGTTCCGGATTCTGAAATTCCGGCAAGGCGGCGAACTCTGCGCGTCTGCCGTTGCGCACCGACTCGCCGAGTTCTCCGGAGAAATCGCAGAAGAACGTAAAGGGTCGGCGGCTACCCCATTCTTCTCCCATAAACAGCATCGGTATTTGCGGTAACAGCAGGTATGCGGCGGCGATGGCATGAACCGCTTCGCATGACGCAATCGTCGTGATGCGATCACCGATCGCCCGATTGCCTACCTGGTCATGATTCTGTATAAAAGCCACGAACGCAGCGGGAGGGAGCTGCGCGGAAGGCTGGCCGCGTTCGCGCCCTATGCATTCCATCCTCTGTCCCTGGTAAGCGAATCCCTCCGCCATCGCCCGTCCCAACAGGTCCTTTTTCCCGATGTAATCCCGGTAGTAGGAGTGGTTCTCGAACGTGGCCGCAGTGTGCAGCACATGATGTATGTCGTCATTCCACTGTGCAGTAAACTCGAGCGGATCTCCTGCCTGGCTGCGGCGCAAACGTTCTGCTTCGTTTAGTTCGTTTTCCAAGATCAGGTGGATAGGGCGGCTCCACTCCTTGGCCCGTATCCGTCTCGCAATCTCATCCAGCAGGTGTTCCGGGCTGTCGTCCTTAATCTGGTGGACCGCATCGAGTCGCAACCCATCCAGGTGAAACTCCTCCAGCCAGTAGAGCGCATTATGTATGGCGAATTGGCGAACCGTGTGGCTCCCTTCCGAATCATAGTTCACCGCGTCGCCCCAAGGGGTCTTATGCCGGTCGGTAAAGATTTGCGGTGCATAAAGCGAGAGGTAATTCCCGTCCGGACCGAAATGATTGTAGACCACATCGAGCAGCACCATGAGGCCCTTCATATGTGCAGCTTCCACTAATGCCTTGAGATCTTCCGGCCTGCCGTAAGAAGAATCGGGCGCGTACGCGAGAACACCGTCATAACCCCAGTTGTGACGGCCGGGAAAGTCCGCGATGGGCATGAGCTGAATGGCGGTCACGCCCAGGTCTACCAGGTGCTGCAGCCTATCTGTGGCAGCAAGAAAGGTTCCCTCAGGCGTAAACGTACCAATGTGGAGCTCATAGATTACAGCCTCAGCCCAGGGACGGCCCTGCCATTCGACATCATGCCATCTATAACTGGCCCCATCGATTACTTCGCTTGGACCGTGCACGTCCTCCGGTTGAAAGCGCGACGCCGGGTCGGGAACGTGCATGCCATCGGGGAGTACGAAACGGTAGCGGCTGCCGTGACCGGCGCGGGGAGTCACGACTTCATGCCAACCGTCCTCGGACCTTCTCAGTGCGATCTGTTCTGATTCTCCGTCGAGCTCGAGGCCAACAGTCTGTGCCGCGGGCGCCCATAGGCTGAATCGGACTGCGTCGGGGAACACCGGTTCAGCGCCGAATGGCATGTGGTGAAGGTGGTTCGTCCCTATGCTGGAGGACGCTAGCTCTGCGGCAAAGGTCTCAGTGACAGAATGCACGGTGTCTCCGTAGAAGTTAAATGGTAGGCAAGCGTAACAGCTATTCAGTTACCGGCCACGTTCAAGCCCACGAGCGGCATCGCCATCATCCATTGATGATGCCGCTGCTAAGCCTTGCTAATAACTCGCTGGGATGGACTGGCTTCGAAATCAGCTCAAAGCTGTGTCCCTGCTGTCGTGCGTCTTGCAGTAAATCGGCGGTCGCTGCCTGACCTGAAAACAGTAAAATCTTGCAATGCGCCGTAAAGCCCCAACAGCGATAGCTGCTTCGACCCCACTCATGCCAGTCATGACTACGTCGCTAATCAGCACGTCGGGCGCAAAGCTACCAACGACCTCAACTGCGGCCTCTCCGCTGTAAACAGCTCGGGCCTCAAAGCCCGAGTGATTCAGAATCAGCGCTAGGGTATTAGCGATGGTCTGTTCGTCATCGACGACGAGCACCTTCGGTCTAGGTCCGTAAACATTCTTGTTACCCAAAGTGTGCCCCTTATCAAGGGCCACATGGGAGACAGAAGCCTCTTGAGTGGAGTCATCTGTAGTATGCCAAACAAAAGGCTTGTATGATTTCAGCTGGATCCGACTGTAGTGGCATAAGACGTTGGACCCGCACGCGCATCCAGTAGAGCCGCTTGATTTCGAATTGCTGGTCCAGTTCACTACGCTCTCATGTAGTACCATCCCTCTCCCTCACTCGCTATGGATGACTCAGTAAGAATGGCAAACGTGAGGCGCTTCTATCTGCACTCCTGCCGACATATAAACCATTTGTGGACGCGGTCGGGATCTGAATACGCCCGGCGCTCGAGCCAAACCGGGCACCTGGAACCAGGATCACTGGCACGCTGTAAATCACGATGTGTTTTTTAATCAGCGTCAAAAAGCGCCGAGCCCGGCACGCCCCTGAGCAACTGCAACGAACAACAGAGAAGTCTATCTACGAGGGAGGATCGTGGAGTGAGGAAGCTGACACCTTCTCTACCGAAAGTTCTGTTTGCCGCGAGCCTGACCTTGAGTGCTGGAGCTTTTACTCAACAACCGGCCGCGTACTCGCCGGCATTGGACGAGGCGTCAAACCCAGGGCATGCAATGGCAGAAATGACGAGGCGGTACAAATTGGATTCCAATCAGAGGCGCGCGATCAAGCCGATCCTGGAATCCAGGGCAGAGGATCTCAAAATCATTGCAGGCGAATCCGACTTGCCGCCCGAAAAACGTGGAGAGAAGATTCAGGAACTTCGTAGAGTATGTAATCGGGAGATTGAAGCAGTCTTGCATGAACACCAAAGGATGTTGTTTGATCGCGATCAAAATATGGAAGGTCGCTGATTAACACAGAGGACGTCCTGATGCGCTGTGGGCTTTACACCACGACCGGGTGGTCGAATCCTCTCAATCATCCTCGAAACGGAATGCCGATAGGATGCCTGTTAGACCCTCATGGCGCCATTTAGCGTCAAATGTTCGGGCTATGAAATGAATACAATTTCACAGCCACCAGCGCCTTCAGCAGGCTCGCTGGACAGGGGCAAAGATGAACAGGCGCAAAAAAAGCCGCAAGTAGTTTCCTGTGGCTCGGTGAGGGCAAATAAGGCGGCACTCGATCCGCCTGTTCACTAAGATCGTCCTGGTGTCGAGGGGTTGCTAAGCCTCCTGATCTTGCCTTGACTGAACACACAACAGAGATGCGCCTGACGTGAAGAAATGAACTGCTGCCTCTTCGCGTTGGACCCTCACACCAGATCACCTCCGGTTGACTCGTTGAGCGACCGTGAGTGGACTCGTTTCGACACTTTATCAACTCTTCCTATATCTAGCATCCGGCTTATCACGCAGTCGAGCACATGGAACCGCGGAAGTGACAACTTTTTCATGCCGCGAAGTCGGCGCCGCAAATATGAAAGCGGAGAATACAACACAAATCGTTCACAGCGAGTCTCAATGCAGCAGGGTTGCCTGGACGCCCTTCACCAATTGGAGAATGCATGAAATCCTATCCTCTATTAGCTATGGCTGCAGGTGCTGCGCTGCTCGCTGGAACACTCCTCGGTCCCGCGATCGCAAAGGCCGACACGCCTGATCAGGACAAACAGTTCCTTGCTACGGCCGCGCAATCGGACATGAATGAAATCAAGCTTAGCCAACTCGCGCAAACCAAGGCTTCTTCGCCCCAGGTAAAAGCCTTTGCGAGCAAAATGGTGTCGGACCATACGAGGTTAGAGACGCAGATGAAGCCATTTGCCACGAAATGGAATCTGACGCCCCCGGCTGGGCTGGATGCAGATCACCAGGCGATCTACGATCGTCTAAACGGACTCTCGGGACCCGAATTCGACAAAGCTTACATGAACGCCATGGCCGAAGACCATCACAAGGCCCTGAACGCCTTCACTACGGAAGCACAGACAACGCAGGATCCGCAGTTTAAGACTGCGGTCTCTAAGGGCAAAGCGGTCGTCGCCGGTCACACAACGATGGCTGATCATCTCCAAAGCAAGATGTAGACCAAGAGCCGGTTAGGCGAGCGGCATGCTTAATTTAATCCACGCGGGGCGAAGGGAGTCATCGCATCCGGCCTGTCTTCGACCGTTCCGTGCCGCATTCCAGTTCCGAGCGGCAACCGGCCTCATGGTGCGGTCTCTACAAGATGCTGCGGTAGCCCTGTTGGTCATGGGTAATCTCGGTCTTTGTGCGCAAAGCAATCCCGTCTTATCTGGTGATCATCCTGACCCATCGGTCATACGCGTTGGTGCTGCATACTGGGCTGCAAATACGTCTGACGGATGGGGTCCGATCTTTCCCATCTTTCGCTCGCGTGACCTGTGGCACTGGCAGCCTGCTGGAGCCGCTTTTCAGGGGCGCCCGGGTTGGGCTGAGCGTGACTTCTGGGCTCCGAAGCTCACCAGAGATCGCCGCCAACTGCGCGTCTATTACGCCGCTCGGAAACGTAGTGGGCCCCTCTGCGTAGCTGTAGCCACTGCGCAAAAGCCGCAGGGTCGCTACGATGACCATGGCCCGCTGGTGTGCCAACCGGATGGTTCGATCGATCCCGCGTTTTTCCGTGACCAAGGCGGCAAGTCTTACCTGGTGTGGAAAGAGGACGGAAACAGCGTTCACCTACCTTCAAAGATTTGGCTGCAGCCGGCGAGCGAAGACGGACTGCACCTTTCAGGAGTCCCGGTGGTCCTTCTCACCAACGATGCGCCGTGGGAAGGCGACGTAGTTGAGGCCCCTTTCCTTTTGAAGCGCGGCGCTTACTTCTACCTTTTCTATGCTGGTGGTGCGTGCTGCGGCAGTCATTGCAGCTATGGGGAAGGCGTTGCCCGGGCTAAGCGACTGCAGGGTCCGTGGGAGAAAGATCCAGCCAATCCCATCATCGCCAGCAACGGAGAATGGAAGTGCCCTGGTCATGGCACGGTCGTGCATTCGCCCGCGGGTGGCGATCACTTGATGTATCACGCCTACCCCCAGCGAAATCCCATTTTTGTCGGGCGAGAGGCCGTGCTGGATCGAGTGATTTGGCAAGCCAATGGGTGGCCGTCCGTCAACGATGGCGGCGGGGTGGGCGGAACGGCCCTGGGTGCCATAGCCAGCAACACGTTTCAGGAAGCCCAGCTAAGCTCGACCTGGCAATGGCCGGTAGAACACAAGCCTATTCTGCACCTAAAAGGCGGTGAGCTGGACCTTGCCCCCGAAGCTTCCGATACATCGGACCCGTTGGGTGCGATACTCGCTCAACCCATTACATCCCTTCCGCTTCGCGCAACGGTAGAAGTTGCACATGAGAGCGGTAAGACACTCGCTTCAATCGCGCTTGTCGGGAACGCCGGGAACGCGGCCGGGATCGGAGTAACTCAGGGTCAGGTGGTCCAGTGGAGACGCGATCAAGACGTGTGGCGCAAAACGGCTATTGCACCGGTGATACCGGGAAGACGAATTTTCCTGGCCATCGAAAGCTTGGGATCGCAGCATCTGAATACAAGTTGGAGTTTGGACGGCATTCGGTGGAATGCTCTCGGCATAACAGAGTTTCCGTTGCCCCCTTGGGACGCCAGTCTCCGTGTTGGAATAACTTGTGGCGGTGACGCCGGCGCCCACGCTACATTCTCCAACTTTCACCCGATCACGCGGAAGTAGAACACGAACCACACCGCGAAGGAAAAGACCAGACAATCAGCAAGCACGTCCCCGCGAGATGGCGCGCTCTCCTTTTCCGCGGTCGGTCGGGGCGCAATCGAGTCTTCTTGGAGGTCAACACTATGCGCCAGTCTGCCGTATGTCTGCGCAGAGCGGTGGTTGCTGTGCTTATTTCCGGCTCAGTCAGTTGTGCCTGGGCCCAATCAAACCGAGGCACCATCAGCGGAACTGTCACCGATCCAACCAGCGCCATCATTCCAAACGCTTCTGTCACTGCGGTGGAGACTGGCACAAATACCAGCTACAGGGCAACAACGTCACAGCAAGGCTTCTACCAGTTTCCGCAAGCAGTCGTAGGTACTTACAAGGTAACGGCGGACGCGCCGGGCTTCCAGCCTCAGGAGCAGACCGGGGTTTCCGTTCAGATCAATAGCACCACATCGTTGAACTTCACATTAGCCCTTGGTTCCGCGTCAACCACGGTCACCGTCTCTGCCTCAGCCCCCACACTCGAATCACAGACGTCTGATATCGGCGGGGTAATTACATCGCGTCAAGTCGAAGAATTGCCCCTGTCGCTGGGGGGCGTAGGGGCCTTCCGTTCGCCCGAAGCCTTTTCTTTTCTGTTACCCGGGATCGTCGGGCCGGGGACTGCGAACAATGCCAATGGCATTTATTTCCAGAAGACCAGCGGTGGACAGAATTTCGGAGATGACGTTCTGTTGGATGGTACCTCAGCTCAAAGGCCGGACAATGGATCGACCTTCGATGAAACTGCGCCCTCAGTCGAAGCAATCCGCGAATACAGAGTCACCACCGCGACCCCTTCCGCCGAATATGATCGCACCACCGGAGGGATTCGCAGCTTTACAACGCGCTCAGGCACCAATGCATTTCACGGGACTGCCTTTGACATTCTGCGCAACACGGTGCTCGATGCCAACACCTGGTTCAACGATCTGGAACGCGCCACAAATGCGCCTCCTGGATCTCCGGAGTATGCGCAATATGCGACACCCAAAGACATCAAGAACGACTACGGGGTGGCCCTTGGCGGACCGGTCTGGATCCCGCATGTCTACAATGGACGGGACAAGTTGTTCTTCTTCTTCGCGTGGGAACAGCTATCCTGGCCGCGCAGCGCTGTGACCACCAGCACTCTGCCGACGGCGGCGGAGCGGAGTGGCGACTTCTCCGCTGTTTTGACCGGCAACTCCATCGGAACCAATCCCTGCACCGGTGCTACCGTCTACGCCGGGCAGATTTTCGATCCAGCCTCACAGCCTTCCGGTAACCAACTCTGCCGCAGCACTGCCTTCCCGCAAAACAAAATCCCGGCCGGACGCATCGATCCCGTTGCGAATGCCGCGTTGCAATACCTGCCCCCTCCAAATGGACCCGGTCTGGTCAACAACTTCACGTTTCGAGCAAGTTTCCCCACCAGCAACACCAGCTATACCATCCGCATCGATGACAACGCCACCGCCACCGACCATGTTTTCGCCTCCTACAGCACACGCGAGAATACGCTGCTGACGGGCGGGACGCCGGCGCTCCCCGACCCTATCGATCCAAACACATGGAACCAGGATTTCACCACGCACTACGGCCGCGTCGGCTGGGATCATACGTTTTCCGGCACGCTGCTCAACCATCTGAATCTGGGCTATAACCGAACCAACAGCAAGAATAATTCGGCCGCCGTCGGAACAGGTACGAACTGGGGACAAAAGCTTGGATTGGGCAACATCTCAGGCTCGCCATTTCCCCGTTTCAATATAAACAGCGGCTACTCTTCCATTGGCTTCAATCGAGGTGACGATGACATCGGTAACGAGGCTGACCTGTTTGACACCATAGCCTTTGTCAAGGGCCGGCACTCATTCACCATTGGTGGCGAATACCGATGGATTCAATACAACAACCTTGCCTACGATAATACCAGCGGAGTCTTTAATTTCTCGAATGCAGAAACGGCTGCGGGGCCCGGCGTGCTGAGCAGCCAGGCAGGTTTCGCTTTTGCCAGCTTTCTCCTGGGCCAGGTGGACAATGCAAACCTGACTATCTTTGCTCACTACCCCCGCTACACATCCCAATATTACGGCTTGTTTGTACAGGACGATTTCAAAGTAAACCGGCGGTTAACGCTCAACCTTGGCCTGCGATGGGATGTGGAAGTGCCCCGCAAAGAATCGCAGAATTTCACGTCGAACTTCGATCCGAACCTACCCAACCCGGGAGCCGGCAACCGGCCTGGGGCCTTGGTGTTCGCTTCTAATTGCAACGGATGCAATCCGCGCTGGGTGGATACCTACTACAAGGACATTGCGCCGCGGGTAGGCTTCGCGTTTACGCCATATGCCAGTGGCAAAGTGGTGTTCCGCGGTGGTTACGGTTTGCTTTACGGGCCGCTTTACTATGCTGATTTCGCCAACAGCATGAATGCCGGCTATGCCGCCACTCCAAGTCCACAGTCACCCAACGGTTTCGATAACACATTCTTGCTGGCAAAGGGATTTCCCGCCTATCAACCAGCGCCCATCCTTGATCCAGCGATTCGTAATAATCAAAGCGTTGATTACATCGCGCCCAAGTTCAACAAACCGCCTATGATCCAGACGTGGAGTCTGCAGGTGCAGCAGGAACTGGCGCCGGATCTAATCTTTACCCTTGGCTACGTGGGCACCAAAGGTCAGAACCTGCGCAGCGCGGCTGGCTTTGGAAGTTACAACAATTTTCCACTTTCCGCGCTGGCCCTTGGACAGAACGTTTTGAACGCTTCCCTCGGCTCATCGACCGCTGCAAACGCAGGCATCAGCGCGCCCTACGCCGGCTTTAGCGGAACAGTAGGCGACTCCCTGCGCCACTATCCTCAGTACCGTCGTTTCAATACCGATTGCTGTCTTGAGAACGACGGGATGTCCTCTTTCCATGCCCTTGAAAGTACGCTTCAGCGCCGTTTTCGCAATGGAGTGAATCTGCTGGTCTCCTACACCTGGTCGAAGTCGCTCAACGACGCCGACAGCTTGCAGCCGGGCGCAAACGGGGGTGGTGGGCTCTACCAGAATCCCTACGACCTGCATCAGGAGAAGGCCCTGAGCAGCCAGGACACTCCGCACGTGGCCGTGATTAGCGGGCTTTATTCGTTACCGTTCGGCAAAGGCAGGCAGTTTCTGTCACACGACAGCCGTGTACTCGATTCTTTGATCGGAGGTTGGCAGACGGGTGGCATTCTCCGCTATCAAAGCGGCCAACCGCTGCCTTTTTATTGTGCAACCGGTGTGGCCGGTTGGGACAATTGCTTCCGGTTCAATCCAGTGCCCGGCCAATCCGTCTACAACCCGGCACGTCACCAGTCCGGCTTCAATCCTCTAACTACGCCTTATCTTAACAACGGTTATTTCCAGGATCCGAATACGGATCCGACCCAGCCTATCGTGTTTGGTTCTTTGCCACGAGTCACAGGCTTCCGCATGGATCCCTATTACGAAGAGGACATCAACCTGATTAAACGCTTCTCCTTTACCGAGACCGCCGATTTTGAATTGCGCGCGGATGCCTTCAACGCTTTCAACCGCCATGTGTTCGCGCAACCAGGCAATCTGGGCCCACAGCCAAACGCGGGAGCAAACAGCACATTCGGATATGTGAACAGCACTATTGACAGCCCGCGCGTGCTCCAGATGGAGTTCAGGGTTAGCTTCTAACGCCCACCGCCGGGAACAGCACGCGCTCGGCAAGTAATCACGCGCTGCTTTGTTTGGCAATTCCGAAGAACGAGCGGGCCAACTCAAAGTGTAGTGCACAACATCTCTTCATTCATCCACCCTGCGATTGGGTGCTCAATCACGTCAGATTGTAAGTAGATCCGCCGCAGTTACGTACTATATTGATCGCGAGCGTACCCGAGCGAGATCATTACTGGCGCAATGCGGGTGACCCGACGCCAGCCTCGACCGCCCGGAGTACTTCTCTCACAAGCAACGAAGTCGGAGGCTCCGCCGGGTAAGGTGAGGGGATCGGCTTCGAATTCAGTTACAACCAGGAGCATTCCATGAACCAACGAACTAAAATTTCATCGAGGAACTCTTCCGGGCTACCATTTGGCCGCAACACTACCCTGTTGGGGGCAAGCGCATTGCTTCTATACGGGCTCACCCGGCGCTCCAAACCGGGTGTAGCACTGGCAACGGCTGGGGGAGTCCTAGCCGTGAAAGCGTTGCAGTCGCAATCGCCATCGCACCAGAAAGCAAGAGCAACTTTCCTGGTCAACGCATCCGCCGAAGAGGCCTACAACCTTTGGCGGAATCTCGACAATCTGCCTCGGTTCATGGCTCACCTCACCTCCGTGCGCGTGCTCGACGAAAAGCACTCGGAATGGGTTGCAGCCGGTCCCCTTGACCGTCAGATCCGGTGGCAAGCGGAGATTACCGACGACGTAAAGGGTCAGCGGATTGCCTGGAGGTCGTTGTCCGGTTCGGACATTCACACCGTGGGCTCGGTGGAGTTTCGCCCCGGTCCGCACGAGCAGGGAACGTTTGTCACCGCCGAAGTTCACTACAGCAGTCCCGCGGGCGCCATTGGACGTAGTCTCGCGACCTTGCTCGGGAAGCATCCGGAGTTCATGGTGCGAGAGGACCTTCGACGCTTCAAGGCGTTGCTTGAAGCGGGAGAAACGCCCACGACTGTAGGACAAACGCACGGGCCTCGCGGCATTCACGGTCATGCGGAGCAGGTGTTCTTCCGTGAAACAACCAATCATCCCAAGCCGCAAGCTGCCTCCGGGTTTGCCAAAACCGCCTAGCTTACCACTTTGAGAAGGAGCTCTTATGAATGCCGTATGTTGGATGGGCAAGGAGAAGATGCAGGTGCATGACGTGCCTGACCCCAGGATTCTTAACCCGCGCGATGCTATCGTGCGCATTACCAGTACCTGTATCTGCGGTTCCGACCTGCATCTTTACGATGGGTTCGTGCCTACCCTGGAGCAGGGAGACATCCTCGGCCACGAGTTTATGGGTGAGGTTGTCGAAGTCGGCCCCATGGTCGACAAGGACAAACTGAAAGCCGGAGATCGTGTGGTCGTTCCTTTTACCATAGCCTGCGGAGAGTGCCGCCCCTGTAAGGACCAACTGTGGTCATGCTGCGACAACTCCAACCCGAATGCATGGATCGCGGAAAAAATGATGGGGTACTCACCATCGGGTCTTTTTGGCTACACACATATGCTGGGCGGATACTCAGGCGGCCAGGCGCAGTATGCGCGTGTCCCCTTTGCGGATGTCGGACCCATAAAGATTCCGAGCTCTTTGCCGGACGAGAAGGTGGTCTTTCTTTCCGACATCTTTCCAACCGGGTACATGGGCGCGGTGAACTGTGACATCCGGCCCGGCGATACGGTCGCCGTGTGGGGATGCGGCCCGGTCGCCCAGTTTGCAATTCGTAGCTGCTTCATGTTGGGTGCCGGCCGCGTCATTGCGATAGACCGGCTGCCGGAGCGGCTGGAGATGGCAAAGGCTGCGGGTGCGGAGACGCTGAACTTCGACGAGGTCGATGTAGTGGATGCACTGCACGACTTAACCGGAAACCAGGGGCCAGATTCATGCATGGATGTCGTCGGTATGGAAGCTTCTGGCCATGGCGCTCTTTTTGCGCTCGACCGGGCGAAGCAGATGACTCGTATGCAGATGGACCGGCCCATCGTTCTTCGCCAGGCCATCATGGCTTGCAAGAAAGGCGGTACGGTGTCGGTTCCCGGCGTTTACGCCGGCTTTATCGACAAGGTACCGATGGGCGCCTTCATGAATAAAGCGCTCACGATGAAAACGGGCCAAACCCACATGATGCGCTACATGCAGCCCCTGCTCGAGAGAATCGAGGCAGGCGAAATAGACCCATCCTTCGTGATTAGCCACACTCTACCTCTGGAACAGGCGCCTGAAGCATATCGCATGTTTCGGGATAAGGGGGATAAGTGCACCAAGGTGGTCTTGAAACCATGGGAACAGCGGGCGGCGGCATAGTCGCGCTGAAAGAGGGAAACAATGTCACTTACAGTCACAAACACGGAAACCCGCGAGAGGAACATCCCGAAGATCGTCGGCCCGGCAGCTCACGGCATCATTGATTATGCCCACTCAGCGTTCTTTCTCGGTGTCGGGCTCCTGACCTGGCGATCGAACAGGCGCGCAGCGCGAGCTGCGTTTGTCACCAGCGGCTTCATCCTTGTCCAATCGTTGTCCACCGATTACCCACTCGGAGCAAAACCGCTGATCTCCTTTGAAACACACGGAAAGATGGATGCGGTCTTCGCCGCAAGCTCCTGGGTGGTTCCTCTACTCTTTGGCTTCAGAGGAACGGCGGCAGCCAGGGTGTTTGAAGCGAACTCACTTGCTGAGTCGTGCGTGGTGGGAGTCACCGATTGGGACAGCGATAGGGCACATCAAGAGCGCGTCGAGGCACAGAAGGAAAGTCTCGCCGCTTGATAGCGCACATCGTATGATGATGGTCCAGCAGAGCGGGCGGGCGCTTGTCGTCCGGCTGGTTCTGCTGGATGCTTTTTGATCGTAGCGAGAATCGCATGTGGCCGAATATGACGGCTGGAGGTCCCCTGTCCTAAGATATAGGATGAAAGCCGACGGGGTTTTCACGAAATGTTTCCGCAAGGCTATCTATGTCGCGAGAGTCCTGACCAGACTTTTGTCGCCATCTGCCCACTCTGCTTCATGATTGCGGCGACGGCTAAAGACATGCAAAGCCTGCATAGGTTAGTTCGTCAGCATATATGCCCCATCCATGCTTTCGTCGCAAGCAATTGCCGGCGGGCATCCTAATACCCTTACTCCGCGTCCACCGCTTGCATCCCACTCCACGGAGGACTTTTTATGGATTCCGTTCCGGTTCGGGAGGAGCAAGCTAAGGATCTTGACTACATCGCACACGGAGTGCGGGGCTTGCGCATTATCTTCGTCAACGTGTTTTCTGTCGCCGATCCTGATGGGTCGTGGACGCTCATCGATGCTGGTCTGCCATTCAGCGCCCCGCTTATTCGCAAGTGGGCCGAGGATCATTTCAGCTCACCACCAAAAGCCATTGTGTTAACGCATGGCCACTTCGATCATGTCGGCTCTGCGGGCACACTGGCTGACGAATGGAACGTGCCGGTGTATGCCCATCCGCGGGAATTTCCCTATCTCACGGGGCAGAAGGAATATCCCAAGCCGAATGCCGGCGCAGGCGGTGGACTGATGTCCCTGCTATCTCCTGTGTACCCTCGTTCTCCCGTGAATCTTGGCACTCGGTTGCGTGCGTTACCGGAGGCAGACGGGGTCGTTCCCATCCTGCCGGAATGGGAACTTTTGCCTACGCCGGGGCATACTCCCGGACACGTTTCGTTTTTTCGACCCGAAGACCGAACACTGCTGGTCGGTGATGCATTCTGCACGACCAAGTCGGAGTCATTTTTCGAAGCCGCGCTCGCGCAGGTGCCGGAACTCCATGGCCCACCCAGCTACTTCACTTCGGACTGGCAGCAGGCTCGGCAATCAGTTAAAAAGCTCTCGGGGATCAACGCACTGACCGTAGCTCCCGGGCACGGCAAGCCAGTCTCTGGCGTAAACGTGCCCAATGCACTGCAGGCGCTGTCGGCGGAGTTTGATCGCGTCGCAGTGCCTGACAACCAGAAGTGGAGTGCTTGAGCGGATGCCGGCCGCTGAGGATCATGCTTAGCGGCCTTGCCGCCCCTCTCGGTTAAGAGGGTTCTTCGTCGCCGCATTGGGCACAGTAAGCCTCCACAGCCATCTGACGCTTGGCAGCGCCGGCGCTCAGCGACAGCTACTCAGATAAGTTGAACGTGCGCTGATTGTGCCGTGCGGCCGGAAGCGTTTGTTGCCCCTCTGTGAATTTCAGGTGTAGGAGTTCGCATCCCCTGTGGGTGATGGGATGGTCACCTAGCCGAGTTTGTCGCCATGACAGCTTCATCTTCTCTTCAAGCCCAAACATAGGAATGAATCGTATCGCTATGTCGGCCAGCCGTCATGACAGGCCATTTGGCGGCGCATCGAAGAATTTATTGGTGACTGGCCGCCATAGGGCGAAGAGTCCAGGCGGGGGCGCCGTCACAGCGGCCGCAAGTTAAACCGACCCGCGCAGCCCTGACGTGAAAGCCAGCACCCACCAACCATATTTGGAGGTTTATCTGTGGTAGGTACAATAAAAGAAAGCGATGGCGTCGACGTTTCTGCTTGGAAATCCCGCCAAGAGGCTAAGCGTTTACTGGATGACGTTCGGACGCGCTACGGCATTCTCCCATTAGACCAACGAACCTATGTTGCCATGCCCCCGGCCACAACAAAAGCGATTGGCCAACGGCCGCCGGCTCGGCCCTTAGATCTCAGGCAGTCGATCTCTGAATCACCTCGTGAACAGGTGCAGGCAATTTCCAAAGAGCCACCTCTGGATTTGGGCTGGATCAGCTATGCCAGCAGCTCCTCAAGTCCCCCAGATGCAGATCAGGAGAGAGACAGCTTTCACTATCTGATTCGTATTGCAGAGTGCACACTTACATTGCATTGTGAAATCTATGCCGCGAACGCTGCAGAGGCTAGAAGGCAGCTGGGAAAGATCCGAAATCTACTGGAATGGCGTGAGATTTCTGCGCAGGAACTGGCTGAAGTCACCAGGAATTCACAACGGTCTCCGACTGACATGCGAGCCGCATGTCAAGCGGAAGTGAGCGACGGAGCCGCTGGTCCAGGCGCGGCTAGTTTGTTCGAGGACTGGTGACCCATGCCAGCCAGGCAGCGCCCGCAGCCTGGCTGGGCACCCAGCCAACATCTTCTTGAGAAGATGATGGAGTGCCGAAGGTCGCGGTCGTGAAGCTGCAGTCGGTTTCGCCCTGGGCGTCCCGCACACCATCCGGCGTGCAGATGAAGTTGGCCGTCGCTGACGTTGGAACCAACGCCGCGTTTCCGGCCAGGCTTGGGGACGCCACGTGCGCGATGTCCTGGATCCAGGGAAGAATGATATTTTTGGTGGAAAGATTGCAACAATGGCTGGTTTGGTTCTGTACCGCATAGGCCCATGGTGCTCCGAGCGAACGTCCTCTTTGGAAGAAGCGAAGACTGCGTTCGGTTCCCGACTGCGTGTCCCGCGCATTGGCCAGGATCAATGTAGAAACGTGCGCAGCGGCATCGGAGATTGGAACATCATCAAGATCGGTATAGGCCGAACCGGCCGCATATTGAATGTTCCCGACCAGTCGCGCTGGTTGGGCATTGGCCATAGTAGCGGTCAATACACCCGCCGCGGAAAATCCGTAGAGAATGATGCCGGCATTCGCCAGCTCGCGATGGCCGCTCTTGAGAGCAAACTGGTCTAATGCGGCCTGGAGCATACGTCCTGGCCCCGCACTTGCATCGGCCTGAAAACCACCCGTCGATCGAGCATCGCACTCGTGGGCCCAGACGATCGAGTAATTCAGTGAAGCGATCGCCTGACGAAGAGTAGCGTCGTTGTACAACTTTTCCGTGTCCCCTCTCTCATAGAAGACCAGGATGCCTCTTTGGATTGCGTTTGGATCAGCCATCGACAGATCAAAGCGGCAAGGACCGTCCAGATCTTCCGCAGGGAGTGCGGGAACGGCAACGCTGAGCGGTGCGCCGCTGACCCCACAACCCGCCAGCAGGCAGGCAAACAGGCTTCCGGAGAGGAAGCACGCGCGCAGAGACCGGCAGCACCAATGAGCAGGCAACCACATGAGACTTGGCTTGCCTGCAAGATACCATCAGTGGAACTTGCGAGCGAGAGGATATTTGTGGTCATAAACGGCAGATCACAGGGAACAAATCGCAATGACCACAATGCAAGCCCCAATGAGCGAGCTGGTACGGTCTGTCAGGGCGAACACCACCGGATCCTCGTCCAGTTCCCCCCGGGAAGCAAGCAGCCAGAAGCGGCTGATCCACCAAATCAGTATAGGGCATATGAGCCACATGCGATGGGGATGGCTATAGAGTGCCATGATGTCGTGACCGCTGATGTACAGCGCGAAAATGACTACGGAAGCGTAGCCGCTGGAGGTACCGAAGCTCCGCAACGGTTCAATGTCGAGCAAAAGATAGCCGCGCCCGTTCTTTGGAACCTGGCCACTGGCAAGCAGGTTGTGGAGTTCACTGAAACGCTTGACCATGGCGAGAGAAAGGAACAGAAAAAGCGAAAATCCGGAAAGCCAAGGCGAGATCTGCGTGCCGGTCACTGCGGCGCCTGCCAGCAGCCTAACAGTGTAAAGGCCCGAAAGCACAAGGACATCCACCAGGACGAACTTCTTGAGGGAGAAGGAGTAGGCGAAGGTGACCACGAGGTAAGCCAGCAACCAACCCAGGAAGCCTGGTGAGAGCGCCCACGCCCCGGCAACCCCGAGCGAGAGCAAAGCGATCACCATCCCGAAGCCGGTCCGCACTGAGAGATCTCCGGCGGCAAACGGACGGAGTCGCTTTCGCGGATGGTGGCGATCGGCATCCAGATCAAGCAGATCATTCACCAAGTAGCTCGCTGACGCACAAAAGCCAAAACAGAGGAAGGCCAGCGCTGTGTGCGAGACCGCCGTTACGCTGAGGGTATGTGCCAGCAACAAGGGCAGAAACAGAAGCAGGTTCTTGGCCCATTGGTGAAGCCGGATGGCTCGCCGAACCGACACGAATAGAGATGGAGCGTCATCAAGCCGGTGTCGGTGCTGCCGCATGGAGCTGCCTATAAAGTCGAACTGTGGTGCGCACCGAACTGCTGCGATGTCGCGGTTTCGCATTTCTTGCAGGAAATCAGCACTTCCGTCGTGGGCGAAAACCTTGCCTTCGAAAATGTTCAGGTGCTCCATCACCCGCTGGGCCAACAGACCATCGCCATCTGTGGAGAGATACAGTTTCCGACCGAGGTCTCTCTGCTGCCGAAGATAGGAAACAAGTTTTTGGTCATAGGGAAGGTAAGCAACATTCAGGCATGCGGCGATCTCTATCCGGGCGCGAAACGAGTGCTTTCCGCGGCCCAGCCAACGAGGCAATTGCGCAATGACCCTGGGTTGCCTGCGCACCAGCGTAAGCAGCGAATCAAGAAAGATGTCGGATTTAACCAGGGTGCCGCTTAGTTGAACCAGCAAGGGTCTAGACAGAGCTACTTCTCGGGTTTCTTCAGGTTGCGCCAGGATCACGGATATTCCTCTGCTTGCCGATGTGCCGTTCGTTTTGGTGAACTCTTCAAGGACGGGTTCGCAAATCGCTGTTCAGCCCATCGAGGCCAGCGCGGAACCAGGCCACCAGCTTGCCTCCCTGCGATGCCACCGAGCGCTTCGGGGGGTTAGCTTTAGCCTCCGTGGGTTCCGCCATGTTAGGAGCTGTTACCTGAACTCCGCTGGGAAGTTGGGAACGGAATTGCTGAAGATGCCGGCTAAGCTCATCGGCCTCAGCCCTGTTGGTGGCATATAAGGTCACTCTCCTCTCTCCGAGTTGAACTTTGCCGGGCAAATCTCTCACCACCAGTGTCGAAACGGGTATCCAGCTACCAGGGATGAGGCCGGCGAACAAACCAGGATAGAGAGCGGCGATGCGTATGCCATGCCGGTCCGCAAGATCTGCGACTGCCTGACTTGTGAACTCTCCCTTCCGTCTGAGGTTCGCGACGTCACTGGAGGCGAGCCCATACAGGTCAACACATCGTATGTCGGCAAAAAAATCGGGAGCGCCTATATCGTTCAGGCCAACGACCTGACCGGGGTAGAAGGCGGCAAGAAAACGAGCGGTCTGGTACTGCTGCTCATAAATGGCGCGAGCATTTTTGGGAACGCCCCGAAGCATGGATGCACCTCTGCCTCCGAACGCGACTGCCAGGACGGCGATGAACCCCGCCTTCCACCAGCGCGATCGCATCCAGGAAGCAAGCCAGGGACCAAGCCTGGGTATGCCTGGATCCGCCAGTGCGGCGCCCACAAGAACAACGGTCGTTGCGAGCAGATAGGCCTCATAGCGAAATAGCCATCCAAACTGCGCCAATTGGGCGTGTAAAACGAAGGTGCCAACCAGGATGAGAAGAAGGTCTGGCAGGCTGCTCGTCTGCCTCCCCCGCCGACGGAGAAAGTAAAAGAGCCATGCGGCCGAACAGACAAAACAAGCAGAAATACCGCTCAGCACTGCATAGGGCGAGAAGAGGTTACGAACTGCCGTGAAGGCCGATGTTTGCATCGAGGAAGAGGTCTTCAAAAGCAGCGGAGACGGCAGGAAGGTTGATCCATGCAGGAGTGAGAATGCGCCAAAAGCAAACACTGGAATCAGCGAGCAACCGCCCACCACGATCGCCAGGGCCCACTCCCTGCGCCACGCCAGCAGAAGAGTGATCAGCAGCACGATGAACAGGCTTTCATAGCGCACGCCGACAGCAAAGGCAGCCGAGAGCGCAAGCAGCGCGCCTGCGCCGCGGGTGCGGTACGCGCGCCAACGATCGTAGCAATAGAGGAGGAGCAGGATGGCAATTACCTGCAACACATGCTCCATGCCCTCAAAACTGAGTCCGACCAGCGGCACTCCTAAGACGAGCAGCAGAAGACAGGCGAACCGCAGCCGCGGCGAAATGGAACTAGCAAGGACCTTGAGCAGATGATCGGCAAACCAGAGGCATAGGATGGAGAACAGAAAATTCAGCGCCAACGGGACCCACGCCTTAACGCCAACCAGAGCAAACCCCAACGCGAGAATGAAAGGCCAAAGAATAGAAGAACTGGGAAAGGAACTTCGGTAGCTCGTCACACCATAGACGTGGTGGAGTAACAGGTTCTTTGCTACAGCCGCATGAATGTATACGTCATCGAGAGGGTATAGTTGCCGGCCATGGGTTAGCTGGGAGATCTGAAACAACTGGAGAGCGAACACGCCGGCATACAGCCCGATGCTCGTCCACAATGGCCACGTCTTTTTCATATCCACTCTCAAGACAAGGGACGAAGTTTGCCGGGTTAGGAACACTGGGGAGAATCTCTGCGGCATATCCGCCAAACCTTTGCGGTAAGTTCCCCCATGGGAACGACCTTGTACAGGGCGACCCGGTAGAGGGGCATAGCTGCAAACTCGGTATGCAGTGGATTTCCAATTCCCGGATATCGCTCCACTTGCAAGGGGGGCCGAAAAGGATTGGGCTGTACGGAGTCAACGAAGCTCACGCTGTAGAAAAGCGGTGTGCGCCGCACAAAATCTTCCCGGTATTGGATAGATCCCGAAAAGAAACCGTGGTCTTTCCAGTTTTGCATCAAGTGATATTGCGTCACTTCAACCCGCGGCGCTTCAGGGGCTATAGCATTCTTCCAATCGAGAAGGAAGGTATACAGAACCCCTGAGCTATGTTGTAGAGCCACCAATTCGGTGAAGGCAAAAGCGTCCTCGCAAATCACAGGTATGCTTTTAGGCAACTGTGAGGTGAGCTCAACGGTGTAGTCCTTTTGCAGGCCCGAATTGTAGCGAGGAAGATAGGCGAAGTCGTAAAGCAGAAGGGCAGCCATGAAAACCGTCCAAACCGTGGCCCAGAAGGCGAAACCGACGCGGCCGCGATCTTCCAAGAGGGATCCGCCCAGTTGCAACGTCTCCGCAACGACGAACATGGTCCCGACCGTCACCGGGAGCAGATACCGAGGGATACACAAGGCAGGTCCAGCGATTCCCTCGAGGAGAAACAATACCGGCAGAAGAAAGATGACTGCTGTATAGATGTAGACGGGGCGGCGTTCAGCAAAACCAATGGCAACCCTGCGGCTCAGGCCACGTTTCCGGCCCCCGATCCACAGAACCAGCACCGACAACAACAGCAGCGCTCCCAGCTTGAAACTGAAGCCGGAATAATCCGCCAAAAACTGCGCCACAGATGGCTGCACCGACCAGAAGTGCGGCTTTCCCACCTTTGCCGATGCGTAGATAGCCGGAACACAGGGGATGAGCAGGAACGCCGGAAGCGCAGCGCATAAATATAGACCCGGACGCCACCGCTGCTTCGATAGGTCAAGGATGATCATAGCGAGCACGATCAGAGAGCTGTAGAACACTCCCAGAATGTGGCTAAGTACCAGGCAGGCGTGCGCTGCAAATACCAGCAGGTAGAAACGGCGCGGCAGCTGGCGGCTATCCGCGACACGAAAGTAGAGATAGACCGCAACTGCATCGCTGGCCATGAGCAGGCCATAAAACCGGCCCTCGCACAACGCCTGCACGAGAACGGGGCTGCCAAACCAGGTGACCAGGACCGCAAAGGCCACGATTGCGGGTCGATAGAAACGTCGCGAGGCCGCCCAGATTGCGGTGAGAGCCATGGCAAAGCCGGTAGCCGAGTACATGCGGAACGAGAAGACCGACGGGCCAAAAATACGAAACCATAGCCGGCCGGTGAGGTAGAACAGAATGCCTCCCCCATCCACGCCACGAAGCCAGCCCCTGAGCATATGCTGCCAGGACGGGTCACGCAACATGAGCCAGCCGAGAAGCTCATCTTCCCAGAGAATGCGGTGGTGCCCCATCACGGCTGCTAAAGTGAGCGTCAACAAGAGACCCAGAACAACACAGGCCAGGTCTGTCTTTGTCCGCAGACCGTTTGCTGCGAAGCCGGGACGCAGGATCGCGCGTAAGGGCTGCCCGAACGTCGTGTCCCAGCGAAAACCGGCGCTAGTCGTCGTTGTCTGTCGGCTCAAATGAGACCCCAAGAATGGTTAGTTAAGTCGCGAAGGCTGTACGCAGGGATATTACGGATAGCATCTGCGAAGTGTTATCGACTGTGCTTTAGTGATGCGCCGTCTTTTCTAGCGGTTGTGCTCAGGTGTAGCCAACACTGTTGCTGCACGGACATCGACAAAGATTTGGGCTAATCAAACAGCCGGCCTCGTCACCGCGCCAAATCGCGACAGACGCGATACAGGGTTTGGGTCGCGCATCAGAAAATAGGCACGCTAGAAGCAGAATGTTCCTAAGACGTTTCGGAGGCGACGTGTCTCACAATCTCGATTGGCTGCCGGAGTGTGATGACTGGGAAAGCGCGATCCGAGAAGTGCGGCGTATGCCACCACCCGAAGCCAGTGCTGGCTTTCAGTCGCTGGCAAACACCCGCATGGACTTTGTACGCGCCGCGCGACTTGACAGGGTTTTCCAACGGTATCGCACCGAGCATGACCTGACAACGCTTCTACCAAGCGTCCGATTGGTGCTGTTAGGATCCTCCACACTCTCCCATCTGCATGCGGGAATTCGGCTGGCGGGCCTGCGACGCGGGATCTTAGTCGACCTTTACCAAGGGATGTACGGAGCTTATCGACAAGAGCTGATGAACCGATCGTCTGGACTTTACAGCTTCGCTCCCGACGTGATCGTGCTGGCGATGGATTCTCATCATTTGGCGGAGCCGGAAGGCGCCAGTGCGGACGGCGTACTTGCCACGCTTCGAGATTGCTGGAGCCTCGCGCAGCAAGCCCACTGCTCTACGGTGATACAACAAACTCTCCTGCCGGTACTCCCGCACTTACTAGGGAATCAGGAGTCGCTTTTTTCCGAATCGCCGGCCGCAATCGTCTCCGACGTTAACTTCCGTTTGCGAGAAGAGGCGGCCAAAGCCGGCGTGCATTTGCTTACGGTGGACACCTGGGCACGGGAAGAGGGATTGTCAGAATGGTTTGATCCAGCATTATGGTACCGCTCCAAACAGGAGGTTCATCCGAAGGCGTCAAATATTTACGGTGACCACGTAGGTCGCTTGTTGGCGGCGTTGCGGGGGAAGAGTGCCAAGTGCCTGGTTTTGGACCTGGACAATACACTTTGGGGTGGTGTCGTCGGTGATGACGGTGTCGATGGGATAGTGATTGGTGAAGGAAGTGAAAGTGGTGAGGCCTTCCTTGCTGTTCAGAAGTATGCGAAGCGACTAAGCGAGCGAGGAGTCATCCTGGCCGTTTGCTCGAAGAACGACGAACGGAATGCCCTCCGTCCGTTCGAGCAACGCTCCGAAATGATTTTGAAGGCAAGTGACGTGGCGTGCTTTGCTGCCAATTGGGATGATAAAGCCTCCAACTTGCGACTTATTGCTCGTCAGTTGAATATTGGATTGGATTCGCTGGTGTTGCTGGACGACAACCCCGTAGAGCGGAAATTGATCCGCCGCGAACTGCCTATGGTGGGGGTTCCCGAGCTACCGGAGGATCCGGCAGGTTTTGTTCGATGTCTGTCTGCCGCAGGCTACTTCGAAACCCTGTCGATCACAGAGGAAGACCGCAAGCGGGCTCTCCAATATCGAGCGAACCGCGCCCGGCAGGAGTTACGAGAAAGTGCAACAAATCTGGAGGGCTTCCTCGAATCGCTAAAGATGAAGCTGGTCTGGAGCCGGTTTGCAATGAACGACATCAAGCGAATCGTGCAGCTCATCAATAAGACAAACCAGTTTAATTTGACCACCAGGCGATATGCGGAGGCGGATGTACGCGAGTTCATGTGTGATCCGAACGTTCTGACTCTACAGCTTCGCTTGCTGGATGTGTATGGCAACAGCGGGATTGTCGCCTTGGTGATCGGTAAACGCACCCACGATGCGGTCCTGGAAGTGGACACATGGCTGATGAGCTGCCGCGTTCTCGGCAGGCAAGTGGAGCAGGCGACGTTCAATATTCTCGCGAATCAGGCAAGAGATATGGGCTGCTCGCACATCGCCGGGAGCTATCGGCCAACGGCGAGCAACGCCATGGTTCGTAATCACTTCAGCGATCTAGGGTTCGCCCTTGCTGAAGCGGCGGAAGACGGAAGCACACGATGGATTCATGACGCCGCTAAGGTTGTCCCACTTAAGACTGCAATTGAAGTACTCGAGGAAGATGAATATGGCGTCTCCAGAGATTTACAAGCAGCTGACTGAGATCTTTCGCGACCTGTTTGATGATGATGCAGTTGTTCTGACGCCATCGACCACGGCGGACGATATTGCGGAATGGAATTCGCTGATGCATGTGAACGTGATCCTTGCGGCCGAGATGCGGTTCCATATCAAGTTTCATACGTCGGAGTTAGAGGCACTGCACAATGTCGGAAACTTAGCGGACTTGATCGAACTCAAGCTTCACAAGGATCGGCGCACGGCCTATGCATGAAATAGCCACTCCGGAAACCGGGAGGATCTGGATTGCTGTTTAATTCCTATCCGTTCATTTTCGGCTTCCTGCCTGTCGCGCTGATCGGGTATCAGATCGCCGCGCATGCCGGTCGTCGGGTCGTTATCATGTGGCTGGCTGTGGCATCCATGGGCTTCTATGCCTATTGGCGCCCTGGATTTCTGCTGCTTCTGCTTGGATCCATTTTGTTTAATTATGTGCTGGCGTGCCTGATCAGCCGGCGAACACCAAACGGGGTGCCGACCCGGGTGCTTCTCTGGATCGGGATCGCGGGAAATCTGGCCGCTCTGTGCTACTGCAAATACCTGTTTCCGCTCCTTAACTGGATGGCCAGCACGGCGCATTCCTGGGCGCACTGGAACGATGTCGTGCTTCCGCTTGGAATCTCTTTCTTTACGTTCACCCAAATAGCGTATCTCGTTGATTTGCAGGGAGGCTCAGCAAAGCAGCAGGATTTTGCCGACTACCTTCTGTTCGTGACTTTTTTTCCTCACCTGATTGCCGGACCCATCCTGCACCATGCCGAGATAATGCCGCAGTTCCAGCAGGATCGAGATTATCGCCTGCGCAGCAATGATCTCGCGGTAGGGTTTTCCTGGTTCATCATGGGTCTGTTCAAGAAGGTGATCCTGGCCGACCATTTCGCGATCCCTGCCAACGCAGCTTTTCGCGCGCCACTTCATCTGGCGGCGCTGCCTTCCTGGGCCGGAGTGCTGGCCTATTCTCTGCAGCTCTATTTCGATTTCTCCGGGTACTCAGACATGGCTCTGGGGCTTGCCCGGATGTTCTCCATAGATTTTCCATTGAATTTTAGTTCGCCCTACAAATCCGCCAGCATTATCGATTTCTGGCAGCGCTGGCATATGACGCTGACACGGTACATCACTGTCTACATCTATAACCCGGCATCTTTGTGGATCAACCGTCGGCGCGCAGCCAGAGGGCAGAAAATCTCGCGCAAAGCACTCGCCACGCCGGCTGGTTTCCTTGACATGGTGGTGGCCCCCACCTTTCTCACTCTGTTTTTGGCGGGAATCTGGCATGGAGCTGGGTTGCAGTTCGCAATTTTCGGCGTTCTTCACGGTGCGTACTTAAGCATCAATCATGCGTGGCTCATCTTCCACAAAGGGCAGGATCCCTCTTCGCTGAGCCCTATTCGCCGCCGTTCTGGCCACGCCGCTGCCGTCTTACTCACCTTTGCCGCTGTTTTGTTGGGCCAGGTCTTTTTCCGCGCCAACACTACCGGGGATGCGTTCGTGATGCTCGCAGGCATGCTGGGCCTTCGCGGCGTTGGGCACTTGGCGCCTCTCAAGGACGGGTTGACTTTACATGGAGGAAATCTCCCGGGGCAATACCTGGCCACGCTGCGCGATTGGGCTGAACTGATAGTTGGCTTTACCATCGTGTGGGCATTTCCTAACACCCAGCAACTCTTGCTCAAGTTCAAGCCTGCCCTGGATGTAACAAAGGCAGATATGGAAACCAGGTTTCTCCCTATGTTCTGGAGGCCGTCAGCGGTATGGGGGGTGGCACTGGGAGGGGTGTTTTTCATGACCTTGATCCGGCTTCAGGATCCCAGCACATTTTTGTACTTTCAGTTTTGAACGGAATAGCCACGGAGAAGTGAATGCAAGTAGTCGATGAAGCGTTAGCAGCGCGGAAAACCCGAGGGAAGACGGCGGCCGATGTATTTCGCCAGTACTTCTTCTGGCTAGGCATCCTGCCGCTGCTCTTTTATCTGACCGGATTCGTCCTCGTGCGTATTCCGTCGTACGAACGATGGGGGGGCAGCGCGTGGGGGCCCATTCTCGATTACGCCTTTGAGGCCAAAGGCGAGAACGCAGACGTGGTGATTTTTGGTGACTCGAGCGCTCTGTTCGCAGTGGATCCGGTTCAGATGAGCCGGCAACTCGGTCTCAAGGTGATTAATCTACCGAATACGATCGGGGGACTACCCGTCGTAGGAGACATGGCGCTCCGTCGCTATCTTGCGAGCAGCCGGCCGCCCCGCCTGATAGTGTTCTACTTCTCCGCGTGGGATCTGGATTATAGAAGTGCCAAAGGCACGCGCCTGTTCGAAGGCGAGGAGATGCTAGTACGCCACGGTTCCTGGCGCCAGATACTCCAATTTGCCATTCGTCATCCCCATGAAGCTTTTTCCTTTCCATTTCGGGTTTATAGCGGTTTGGGGCCTAGCGGGCTGATCAATCTGTTCCGTCCCAACTCTGCTGTGCTCGAAGTAAATGGCCACTACGGCCATGTGGCTAACCGCTTGCCCTATCCGCCCCTGGCGAGTAACTGCGACATCCCAGAGGCGCATATCCACGATTCCCGCACGGCTTCTGTTGGGGATCTCATCAGAAAGTACTCGACTGGGCAAACCAGGGCTCTGTTATACCTGGCTCCGGTACCGGGGTGTCGAAATGTAGATGCTCTGCTGGCTCGGATCCGCGCTCAGTCAGGCTTGCCCCATCCCGCGGTCTATCCACCAAGGGATTTTACGGATGACAGCTATTATGCGCACTTAAGGCCGAGCGTAGTTCCCGCGACGACGGAACTTGTTACGCTGTTCGTGCGCTCCTACCTGGCTTCGGAGTAACCTGCATGCGCCCGAGACGGCTTGGGGTCGCGATGGGGGTCAGTTCTGGCCAGTTCGAGACAGAGGAGGACATAAACGAAATACTCATACCTTGGTTGTATGAACGGAGTAAGCGCAGTGCCGATCAGGTAGATCGCGATCATGAGCGCGATCGGCCTCTTGGCGGAAAGCTTTCCCTTAGCCAGGGCAAGCAAGAGAACAGCTACCAGGGCCATGGAGAATAAAGGCAAAACGATTTGTGAATGCAGGTCGATGAAGCCGTTGTCCCAGAATGCCCCCAGATAGTAAGTAGGCCTGATGAGTTCACCAAGCACTGTCATCGCGATCTTGGGCGCGAGCACGAGGGGAAAGCCATAGGAGGACTGCAGATGGTTCAGCTTCACGATGGTGTTGGCGCCCTGGTCATATTGGGTGAAAGCAAGCAGGTATTGCCCTTTAAATCTAACGAATAGGGGATAGGCGATGGTAATGCCGGCGATGAAGTAAATGACCGCTAATTTGTGTCGTCGCGCGAAATACGAGTTCTTTCGGGTGAGTAGGGCTACGAGCAAAACCAAAACTGCCTGCTCCCAACGAGTAGCGAGGGATACAAGTAAGCCAAGGCCCAGGTAGAAGGAGGGGTGCTCTTCCGATAAGAGATACTTAGCCACCAGAACTGCTGAAATCAGGCTAAAGATCTCCTTGTTCAGAGTGATCAGGGAGACTGCTGTCTCAAGATTGAGCATCAGGAACGCGAGGAAGATATAAGTCCGGACCCCACGGATGGACGAGGCAAGTCTGAGCGCAAGAAAGAACAGCAGGTAATTAAATGAGACGACCAGGATCTGATAGCGCAGCACGCAGGCGACGATGACTGGCCCTAAGAAGTTGCCATTAAAGGAGACAAGGCTGATCCCGTATTCATGGGTGGGGTCTGTGAGCATTCGGGCTACGTCCCAGTACCTATCTGAGTCCGCGCCGATCCTCGTCATAATTTCGCCGTTGATCCACGGTTGCACGAGAGAGAAGAAAACGCACAAGGAAAGGAGTGTGTAGACAGCGAAGAAAAAGTAGATCAGGCATTCTTTGAGCGGCACCCGGCGGAGCAGGATAATGTGTAGAAAGTTACCCGGTCTTCTGTAGGGAAGCGCTGCCCCCGGGAAACGGAGCCTGGGAATTTCTAATCGCAATATGGGTATCCAGTCTGTAAGTAGTAAGTACGCATCGTTGGATGCACTAAGTCAGGATTACGTCGAGCGGAACAAATTGGAATCGCTCATCAACTACAACGCAAGGCAGCCGCAGCGCATCGCATCTGGTGTCACATGAACTCGCCTGTCCCATCATCACTGAAAGTTGTTCTTATGCTGAAGGATGTGTATTACGGAACCCGTAGGGTGGCAGCATACAGTAGCGCAGTACCGGCGCCAGGTGCAGATCTGAGAGCGCGAAAGGGAATTTGCTGATGTCCACCATGCAGGAACTCCCTCCTTCTCTCACGGCGGAACGCAAGGCAGCCATCGATCTGGACATGCTCGACCTGATACTACCCTTGGTTAGATATAAGTATGTGATAGCGCTGGCAACGGTCTTCGGACTACTGATGGCCCTGACAATCGCACTGCTTACGCGAGACGTCTATACCGGTACCGCTGTTATTATGCCTCCGCAACCGATTCAATCGAGCGCGGGCCTTCTGAGCCAGCTCGGCGGATCATTCTCCGGTCTGGGGGGAGCCGTTGGGCTGCGTGATCCCAACGATCTATACATTGACCTTCTGCAGAGCGAAGCCGTGCAATTTGGTGTGATTCGGCAGCTCGATTTGGAGAAAGAATACCGTGTACCCACGCCAGCGTATGCGCGGCTCGTGCTGGGCGGGAACAGTAAATTCTTCAGCATGCGCGGAGGACTGCTCAGTATCTCGGTCAAGGATCGCGATCCTCGTCAAGCTGCAAGAATCGCCAACGCCTACGTGGACCAACTGCATAAAATGAACGACAAGCTGGCGATTAGTGAGGCTTCCCGAAGAGCTCTGTTCTTCGGCAACGAACTTGCGCTTCAGAGGCAACGCCTGGCAGATGCCGAGGCGGCCTTTCAGCAGACAGAGCAAACAACTGGCGCGATTGCGCCGGGAAGCCAGACTTCGCTGGTTATAGGACGAATCGCAGACCTGCAGGGCCAGATCAGCACTCGTGAAGTGCAACTACGATCTCTCCGCCTGTCCTCAACAGACCAAAATCCAGATGTCATCCATCTGAATAGCGAATTGGCCGTGCTGCGATCGCAGCTTAAGGCGCTGGAAAGCGGCGGTAAAGACCGTCAGCCGGGAGATATCATGCTCACCAGCCAGTCTGTACCGGCGGCTCAGTTGAACTTCAGTCGCAAATCGAGAGACGTGTCGTACCAAACCTATCTAGTTGACCTGATTGCGCGTCAATACGAGGCCGCGAAACTCGACGAAGCGAAGGCCGCACCCGTTGTCCAACTTGTTGACGCTGCTCATGCGGCAGAATGGAAAACCAGCCCATCGCGACTGTTGTGGACGGTGGCAGGAGGTTGCCTGGGATTTTTTGTGAGTTGCCTGGTGGTCATAGGTCACTACCTCTACAACTGCGTCCTCGACGACGAGCAGCTGTCGAAACGGATGGTGCCTTTTAGGCGCGCATGGCACTCGGGTTTTTAGGCCGTCACCCAGGGCGCCATGTCCAACTCACCGGCAACATTGGTGAAACATGGAGAGCCGCTGTCCTTACAGGAGGACCCATTGGTAGGGCCCAGGCGTGCACGACAACTTCAGTGGAGGTAACGATGTCTCAACGTCCGACTTTACAAGTATCGAAATACAGCAGAGTCATGAACGAGCTGCTGAAGACGGAGTTTCTCGACAAGTTAGAGTGGCTGGCACAAACTAGGGCGGAGGAATACAAGGCGAACTCGCCTTTCCCCCACATCCATTTCGACAATTTTCTTCCTGCGCATGTGGCGGACGCAGCTCTGGCAGACTTTCCAGAGCCGACTCAAACAGACTGGCATGCCTATACGGATGTGAACCAGCGTAAAAAACTGGCACTAAACCTGGTGGAAGGGCTTCCGGAATCGCTGCGTGATATTCTCCTTTTCCTGAATAGCAGGCCGATGCTCCGATTTCTGGAAACGCTGACTGGGATTGGCAGCGTGCTCCCGGACCCTACCTACACGGGGGGGGGATTGCATCAAATTAAACCTGGCGGTCTCTTGGAGGTCCACGCTGATTTTAGCTACCACCAAGGTCTGCGGCTTGACCGTCGTATCAACGTACTGATCTATCTCAACAAAGACTGGAAAGAAGAGTACGGTGGCCACTTCGAGCTTTGGAATCGTGAAATAAGCAAAGCAGAACGGCGAATTCTGCCGATCTTCAATCGTTGCACGATCTTTAGTACAAGCAGCGTTTCCTTTCACGGTCATCCGGAACCACTGAGATGCCCCGCCGGCCGCACGCGCAAGTCGATAGCGACTTACTACTATTCCAACGGCCGCCCTGAAGAGGAGCCGGGATTAAGCCATCGACATGAAGTTGCGTTTCAACGGCGGCCCGGTTTCAATGGTGTGAAAATGACCATTGGCATCAAGAACGCAATTCGTGAGATCACGCCACCCATTGTCACTCGCCTCTACCGGCTATTGCGCACTTAAGACACTCACAGCGCTCGATGAAGTGACACTCCTTAGTGCCAAAACAAAACGAGTGGCGGTACGGAGCTATGCAGTGCGCTTCAGGTCGCGCTTTCTCAGCTTATTCAGGAGGACCAGCGGATGGATCGGTTTCGCGAGGAGATCGAAATCATAGTTCCGCTGCCTGGCGTCTTCGAGGAGGTCGGCAGTGTCGGCCTGACCTGAGAAAAGCAGGATCCTGCAGGCCGGTAAAACTGTGCATATCTGAATAGCCGCTTCGATTCCAGTCATCATTGCCATGACGACATCGGAAATGAGTATGTCAGGTTGAAATGTGCGCGCCAGCTCAACTGCTTCTTCGCCACTGTATACGGCGAGCGCCTCGAAGCCGGCATGTTGCAGGATGATCGTAAGCGTGTTAGCGATCACCCGTTCGTCATCGGCAACAAGCACCTTAGTTTTATTGTTCATGCTTCTTCCATCTCTCGCGAATTCGGACGCGGCACGACGGTTGTAGGGGGCTGTTTCGCGTCCGGCCCGAAATGGGCTGGAGCAGTTATGCGACTAGATGTAAAAACCTGCGTTCGAACCGGCTAAACTTATGGTCCGCTAGATCATGGACCAGCGTTCCCGCCTTGCATTGAGATCGCCTGTAGTTCTTTACCTTCACATCGGAGCGTAGCCGATCAGCGTACAAGGCGTCTGTCGGCTAGCGAACCAACACTCAATTAATCGTGCGCCACAGCCTCCGGTGCCGCAAAGCGCCATAATGCGCCACTCTTGGAAGTGAGGGTGTACGGAGGAATGAGTTAGCACTACTTGCGCTCGGAGGCACGAACTGTGTTCTCTTATCGGATCAGCCCTTCGAGCCTTAATGTTCAGGATGATTGGCCCAAGGCATAAAGAACCCTGTTGAGTTGATCGACATATCCAGCGGCGCCGTTCAAACCGTCCACAAGCCTCAAGAAATATCGCGGATGGTGGCCATCTCAAAAACGGCGATTTTGCGACCGGAGCCGCAAACCAGGCAGCGACGGGGGCGGTCCAGGTCATTTTGGCGACACCGCGGGCGATGGCAGAACTGGTGAACAGGAAAACATGTGAAAGCGCCCCGATACGCCCGGCTCCGCCACCTTTAATCTCAAACGATTCGGCAGGTGCAAATGTGATTCCTGCACTCTAACTATTTACGAACACGTCGAAGCCTTATTTTGCATCTACTTGCAGAGGAGAGAACGTGGTCTATCCGCTTACGAACGTTTTGATCGACGCATTACCTGAGGAGACTAGGCGAAAGTTGCTCAAGCAGGCGACCCAGGTCAACTTACCCGTTCGCAAGTCTCTTTATGAACCGGGAGATCCTCCGAAGTTCGTTCATTTCCTCACCTCCGGAATTGCATCGGTTGTAACGACCATGGTGGATGGCAGCACGTCAGAAGTAGGAACTGTAGGCCGCGAGGGCGCGCCTCAAGCCGTGCATCTTCTGGGGCGACTGCACGTTCCGACCCGGTGCTTCATGCAAATTGGCGGCACTGCACTCCGCACAGAGTTCGGGGTGCTCCAGCGGCTCTTTCGTGCCGACGACGCGTTACGGGAACAGATCCTCGTCTACGCGCAATACCAGAGTCTTATGCTCAGCCAGATTGCAGGGTGTAACCGGCTGCACGATGTAACTGGACGGCTCGCTCGGTGGCTGTTGATGGTTCAGGATCGAACAGGGAACACACTCCTCAGGTTGACGCAAGAGTTTCTGGCTCAGATGATCGGATCCCAAAGAACAACCGTGAGCGAAGTCGCTGGCGGGTTGCAGGATCGCGGTCTCATCGAATATGCGCGAGGATCGATCAAGATTCTTGACAGGATCGGACTAGAGAACGCGAGCTGCGAGTGCTATCCGATAACGAGAAATCTGCTCGGCGAGGTTTACGGACTAGCCCATCAAAGGATATTTGAGGATCCAGCGGCCTAGCATGGGATCCGGGGCATAGCCGCTGGTTCCAAGTCCCTACCAATTTGCGAACGGCGGCTGTAAGCGACCCTGCCTATCGCTACCTACGACCTGCATCTCTCAAACGTCGGAGGGGAGTAGCAACGATGGCATCCGCCAGAGGACGAGGTAAACCCATGAACACTTCCGCGGAAGTAGCGAACGGGGAGCTCGCAGGAAAGATTGCCGCGCTGGGCCCATGGTTTCACAACATTTGCCTACGAGGTCTACATACCGCGCCCAATCACTTCCTGGGTGACTATCCTCAGGTCAAATACCGTCATTTTCGGAATTCCATCCCGGCGGACCTCAGCGGGCAGAGAGTCCTCGACATTGGGTGCAATGCTGGTTTCTATTCGCTCGAAATGAAGCGGAGGGGCGCTGAGAGGGTCCTCGGTATCGATACGGACGAACACTATCTGCGCCAGGCACGGTTCGCCGCCAAGATTTCCGAATTGGATATCGAGTTCCGTCAACTGCCGGTATGGGACGTAGGCGCTATCGGAGAGCGCTTTGATCTGGTTCTTTTCATGGGGGTCTTTTATCATCTCCGCCATCCGTTACTTGCTCTCGACTTGATTCATGACCACGTGGCCGTGGACATCTTAATCTTTCAGAGCATGATACGAGGTAGTAAGCAGATCACCGAAGTAGACGACGATTACGACATCAACGAACCGGCGCCTTTCGATGAACCGGGATACCCAAAAATGCACTTCGTCGAGCGCCGCTACTCTCATGACCAAACCAACTGGTGGGTGCCCAATCGAGCATGTGTTGAAGCCATGCTGCGGTCCTCCGGCTTCGCCGTCGAATCGCAACCAGAATCAGAGGTGTACTTCTGCCGTTGGCAACCAGTTACCGAGCCGCCTGATGGACCACACTGCGTTTACCCCACCCGTCCGTATGTCCGATGATCTTGGCTCACGGCTTCTGCAACCCGCGGAAACGCTCCTCGCCAAACGCGACGTGTACCTGGCGACCACCGCATTTCATAGGGCGGAAGCGGAGGGCGTGGACTCTGACCGATGCGCCGGCGGTAGGTGGATGGCGCATATGCTAGCCGGTGACTTTACTGCAGCCTGGCGCGAGAGCGATGCTATTCGCACCCGGGGTGCACCCGACCCCCATCGCTTGTGGGCGGGCGAGGCTCTGCGCGGGCGCAGAGTCGTTCTGCGTTGCCTCCACGGTTTTGGAGACGCCGTGCAGTTCTTGCGCTATGTTCCCCAGGTGCGTGCACTTGCTTCTCACCTAATACTCGAGGTGCCGCCGGCTATGGTCGATATCGCACGCTATTTCAATGGCGTGCAGGACGTAATCACCTGGGGCGCCGCCGCACCAGCGGTTCCGCCCCATTGGGACGTCCAGATTGAGGTGATGGAATTGCCCTATATATTCCGGGCTGAGCTTAAGGATTTGCCGATCGCGGAGCGCTACCTCTCCCTTCCGGAAGAGCTTAAGGGGGAAGCCGGCCGGATTATGGGAACTCCGGGCCCAAGGCGCGTCGGAATCGTGTGGACTGCAGGTCCCTGGGATTCAGGACGGTCGATCTCACTCGCAGCACTCGAACCTCTTCTGCGAACACCAGGCTGCGAGTTTTGGAGCCTGCAAGGTGGTGCGGCACACACAGAGTGGAAGATGCTCCGCCACTTGCCGGCTCTGCGCGATGCCGCCTGTTTCGGCCCTGGCGTGCTGAAGTTGGCGGCGATGATCTCGCAATTGGACTTGGTGATCACTGTGGACACTCTAGCCGCTCACTTGGCCGGGGCTATGGGCACGCCCGCGTGGGTTTTGCTGCCGTACGCTGCCGACTGGCGTTGGATGCTCAGGCGCAGCGATAGCCCATGGTATTCGTCACTGCGACTATCCCGCCAACCCGCTCCTGGAGAATGGCAACACACGGTGGGCTCTGTTCGCCAGGCTCTGACGCAATGGATGACCGGGGTGGCGGCATGACCAACAACGGCTTCGCCCCTCGCGGCTGGGACGAATACGACGCATATCTGTTCGATATCGATGGTACGTTGCTCCAGTGCACCGACGCTGTGCACTATTTCGCTTTTTGCGAGGCGTTGCACTCATTGGCAGGGCGTCCGCTGAATTTAGACGGGGTCACTGCCCATGGCAACACTGATATCGGCATTCTGCGCGATGCGCTTACGTTGGCTAACGTGCCGGAACAGAATTGGCGTAGCCGCCTGGCGGAGACTAGGCTGACCATGTGCCGGTACGTAGAACATCATAAAGCAGAACTCCGTGCGAAAGCATTGCCAGGGGTCATCCTGATTCTCGATCACTTGCGCTCACGCGGAGCCGTTCTCGGTGTTGCCACCGGTAATCTGGAGGGTATCGGCAAGCTCAAGCTGAGACATTGTGATCTGCTCCATTATTTTGCGCGGGGTGGATATAGCGATGCTTACGAATACCGGAGGGACGTGTTTTGCGCCGCGCTTCACCAGGTCCGGTTAGTCGCTGGATCGCAGGCAAAAGTCTGCGTGGTCGGTGATACTCCGGCCGATGTGCAAGCCGCACAGCATAACGGGCTCGATGTAATTGCGGTAGCGACCGGGGTTTACACTCATGAGGAACTCGCTCGTGAAAAGCCGGATTGGTGCCTGCGTTCGTTGCGGGAAGCTGCCAGTGGTCCCAAAGCCAAGTCTAGACTTTACCGGACATCACCCCGGAGACAATTGACTCGAATTCTGTCGCGCGATGATCCGCCGTATGAAGCTCCAGGATGCGTTCGCGGGCTGCCCGGCCAATCTGTTCCGATTCGTACTCGGGCATCCCATGCAAAATACTCGCCACCTCGTATTCATCGCGGGGTACCAGGATTTCCACGCCAGGGGTCAGAAATCCATCCAACCCGTTCCACCAGTCAGAGAGAATCGGCGCCGCGCACGCGGCCGCTTCAAACAGGCGAACCGAAGGGGAAAAGCCCGCGACTACCATATCCTGCCGAGTCAGGTTGAGCGTGAATCTTGAGGAGGAGTAAAACGCCGCATGTTGAGGCGGAGCTACGTGTTCCAAACGCCGTACGTTGTCCTGCCACGGAATGTCATCCGGATACTGCGGCCCAGCTACCAGAAAGTCGGCGTCCGGCAACAGAGTCGCTGCACCATTTAGATAACGCATCAGTTTCCCCTGCCGGTCAGCAGCGTAGGTCCCCAGGTAGCTGAGATCGCAACGATACCTCTGTTCGACGGGCGTCCGCTGGTACAAGCCTGGATCGACGGAACAGTAGATAGGCACGGCTTGGGGAGAACCGAATCGATCTTCCAGGACACTAAGCGCCGGGCCTCCGCAGAAACTGAGGTAAGCCGCATAGTGCGGAATGAGCGTTGCATCGAGGTAGCTCGTTTTACCGCAGCTACAAAGCTCGGCCAAGGTGATGGGCGTGTCGATGTCGTAGAACATCACTGGGCCCAAGCCCGCGTCCAGGAGGGCGTTAGTAGCGGCGATCGCGTCAGGAAAGTATGAGCCGACAACCACCACATCCGCATCCTTGCTTGCTTGCAACATGCAGTCGCTCCACGAATCGTAGAGCTCCAGCGTGCAAAAAGCGGGCGACGGCAAGTCGCGATGGTTCCTGTACCATTCCACATCCTTTTCTATAAAGTGAACCAGATGTCCGCGCCGGGCTAATGCTTTGCATAATGAACGATAGGTCGTGGCGTGACCGTTGCCCCATGACGAGCTTATTGTCAATCCATAGATAACAATCTTCAAGCCACAGCTCCGCTGGGCAGCCCCATTTGACGGCTCGAACACATCAGGAACGCTTCCTCGGTCTGCGCGGCGCGTTGCGCGTAGGTATGATCGCGGAGTGCACGTCGCCGGAAGGCTGCTCCGATTCCTTGTCGCTCAGCCTTTCCATAGCGAGCCAGTGCTTCCACTACATCGTTTGCTGTTTTGATGACCAGGATCTCCTCACCGGGCTCGAAGCAGTCCTCGATGCCAGGCCAATCGTCGCACAGTAGGCAGGCTCCCGCGCCGGCCACCTCGAACACGCGAGTGGGCGGAGAGAAACCAGTGTTTGCCATGGACGAACGATTGATGTTCATCACCATGCCCGCAGAGCAATTGATGCGGTTGTGCTCAGCCGTGGGAACGTGCCCTATCCAGCGAACGTTTGGCGGCAGATCCTTATCTCCCCACCCCTCCCCACCTAATAAGAAACGTTTGTCTGGGGCGAGCTTTGCCGCGCCAAGAAACAGCTCATCGACCCGGGCTTCGCGATCGGGCAAACGATTGCCCAGGAAAGCAACATCACAGCTCAGCGATGGGTCCGGAGGGACCGGGAAGTGAGTCTCAGGATCGAGCCCGTTGTAAATGCTGTAGTAGGCTTGAGCGCCGTAGCGAAAACACTGTTCGCGCACCACAGGTCCTCCACCATAAGTGAAAATGGCATTGTACCGTGGCAAGGCTTGGTGAAAGGCATCATCCGGATACGACCGCATGCGGTCCATCGTGGCCGGAGCGTCCACATCCCAGAAGACCACAGCGCTGTGCGGCTGACATTCGAGCACCCGCCGCTCCAGCGCCTCGTCGTCGGCTCCGATCCCACTGTGCTTGACCACAACATCGGCGGCCGCTGCGCGAGCCAGCATTTCATCCAGATCCTGACCCGCCCGGTAGACAACGGATTCCACCCACGAGAAGTCGCCGCCGTCTCGGTGTTGCTGGCGTCCATAGGCATCAGGCTCGGCGAATGTGATTTGGTGTCCGCGCGCAGCCAAGTACTTATAGCAGCCGCGATAATAGGTCGCGGCCCCATTCCAATAGGAAGAAACAATGCTGGCGCCGAATGCAAAAATCTTCATTGGCAAACTTCCTCACAGAAAGAGGTCAATTCTTGGGCACGATGACGGCAGCTATGACGGGCTCGGATAGTTTCCAGTCCACGCTTGGCTTGCGCTTGTGACGCATCGGGATCCTCAAGCAAGCTCGACATCGCGGCCTGCATCTCGGCACCATTGTGAACCATGCAAAAGTCACCTTCCCGGAAAAGCTGCTCGCAGTCTACCCACGGGGCTGAGAGCAGCGGGATTCCACAGGCAAGGGCCTCGAAAACCCGGATGGTGGGAATACCAGTCATCGCGCCCGTATATTGCTGGCGTGGAATGTGCACCGTGAGTCGCGCCGCGGCATACACACCCGGCGCGGCCAAATTAGGTAGATATCCGCCATAATGCACACCCGATTCCTTCAAGGCCTGGAGCCCCTCTTCGGGATAGCGAACCCCGTAGATACTGAAATGCTTTTGCCGCAGTTGCGATGCAGGCTTCAGAAGGAACTCAGATATCTCCGCAGATCGCTCGTTATCGCCCCAATTACCTATCCAAACCACATCATCGGTTGTTTCCGGTACGTCCTGGGGACGAAACACATCCGTGTCGGCCGCCTCGTGCAGTGTCCAAACGCGGGTGAGACCAAAATGCTCGCGGTAAATGCGCCGCAGCGCTTCTCCGAATGCGATAACGCCATCAAATCGATCTATGCTCAGCATCCGGATCAGATCCGGTGATGAGGACGCGCGATGATGGGTATCGTGGAACAGCAAACGAAAGCCAAGACGATCGCGAAGTACAAGCAGGCGCTGGACTAGCTCGGGTGGATTCCATTCATGGACGATTACGATGTCAGTGTCGGGCAATGGTTCGGGACTGAGTTCCGCCCCGATGTCGCTCCCCAGGTTATAGGTCCTGATGCGCAAGTCGGGATATGTTCGGGCGAAATGAAGCAACGAGGATGCTCCGCCCAACTCGATCTCCAGGTTGCTGACCGACCAGCCACGATCGGGTTCGAAAACCGTCACGTCGTGACCCAGTTGCCCCAGATTGTTCAGCAATCCACGGAGAAAGTGCGCATTCCCATTGTTCCAGTCGGAGCGAACAGAGTGCGCGAAATACGCTATTCGAAAGCTACGCGACATTAGATGTTGTCCCACCCTTCATTAGCATGCTCCGGTAGAGAGAAAGATATTGATCGGCCATCTTCTCTGCGCTATACCTGCGGGCCTGCTGCCGCGACCGATGCTGCGCCGCGACCAGCTGTTGCGGACTGTGAGCCAGTTGTGTCAACCGCGCCGAGAGAGACGATGCATCGCGATAATAAAGAGCCCCATCCCCCCAGACCTCACGGAGGGAAGGGATGTCATTCGCCAGGATGGCACATCCGCAAAGTGCCGCTTCGAGCGGTGCCAGGCCGAACGGCTCATAAACCGAGGTACACAGATAAACAGCGCTCCCTCGAAATTCGGCCAGTAGCTCGTGCTCGGGCAACTGGCCCAGTAGCTTCACATTAGTCGGCATTGCCGGGGCCTTCTTGGATTCGTATTCTGTTTCACCAGCTACCAATATCGGGAGTGAAGCACGCACAGTCTGCAGAATCTTCAAATTTTTCGCTTCGTCCCATAGCCGCCCAGCAGTCACGGCCTGAAGCCTACGGACGGAGCGGAGTGTCGGGGCTTTCAGAGTGCGACCGTTTGCAACCACCCTGCAGTCATCAGGTAACCCAAAGCTCCGTGCCAAGGCCTTCAGCATCCAGCACGTTGGTGCGACCACAACGTTGGCGCAGCGCAAGCCGTCTGACACCAGGTGAGTATAGGTATTCAACCATTCGCTCGCGCGCATGGCTTCGCCGCGACAGCTAGCTGCCCAACTGAACACATCGCTGTGCGCGACCACCAATTTAGGGATCGATAGCGGCAAAGCACCAAAGCAGAACTGGTTGCTATGTAGTAGCTGCGCCTCGAACTCGCGGGCTAAACGTAGGAGCAAAGGCGCGGCATCACGATAGGCGCTATGGTTGTCAGTCATCCATTCGAGCGGTGCTTCCGATACCTCCCACCGGAAACTATCTGTCCACTCCGCCCTCGTTTGCTCCAATGATCGTCTCTGGGTAGGGGACGGCCGCCGCCCGATAGTGACAAGGGCGACTGACACCCCCCCCCGCAATAATTTCCCTATCAGTTGAGTAGTGTAAGTCCACACGCCACCCACTGTATCGGTGGTCATCAGGACGCGCATGCGAAATCCACATTCTCAAGTTCCGCAAGCTGGCGGGGCTTCTGGTCCTGAATGTCGCTAAAGCCTTGATCGCTGAACAGCTGCAAATAGTGGGCGTGTGCTCGTTCCCAGGCTCCATCATCCGGTGGTGCGCCAAATGTCTCAACGTACTCCGGACTACCAGGGAAGGGAAACATCGGGACAGGCTCACTCACCCATACCCCTTCCCCTTTCAGGCGTTGCTGCCATGCCCCAACCATGGCTGCGTCGTCCTTGGGTGTTTTGATGAGATTGGCTTGTACCCAGGGAATCCGTCGACGCGCGGCGATGAGCAGTTCAGCAATGCGATCCGTGCTGAGGTGGCAATTCTTATTCATTTCATCGCGGCCTTCTTCGGTCAGCGATTCGATTCCGCACTCGAACGAAACGCAGCGGGCGCGCCCCAGCAGATCGAAACCTTTCTCATCCCAAAGATCGATGCGTGACTGAAAGCCGATTGAGACCGGACGAGTAGCAATCTCTTCCAGCAGATGGCGCACCTGCTTGCCGACTCCAAAAATCTCATCAATAAAGTAGATATAATCAACACCTCGCGCTATCAATCGGTCAATCTCCGCCAGCACAGCTGGGACCCCCCGTTCCCGGTATTTGTTGCGAAACAGGGTCTTGTTACAGAACGTGCAAGCATAAGGGCAGCCGCGGGCGAATTCAACTTCAGCACCTAATCGCAAATGATCCGCACCATTACCAGGGAAGATGTGGTGCATGTGAGCGTGCCGCTCTACAGGATAATCGGAATAGTCGAGAGGTCCAATGGCACGCATATCAGTAACTCCGAGCCCCGCCGCGGAACGGTATGTGCCGGCAGCGTCCCGCCAACAGCAACCGGCAATCATCTCCCAGGGTTTCGTCGCCAATTCCGCTAGGGTTTGGTCAGGCTCGCCTCGCAAAACTACTTCGGCTCGCGTCTTTGCCAGCGTGACAGCAGGTGTTACGGAACCATGCGGTCCAATTACTACCTTAGTGGATTGTCGGCCCAGAGCCTTTAGCCACTCACGAGGGATGCGCAACTCGGGCTGCGGGCACCGCCAGAACAAGTACGACGGGGCCGTAGGCACCACTAGAAAATCCTCCCCAAACAAGTTCAGCCGGCGACGCACCTCCACCGGGCTCAGATCTTCCATGAACGCGTCGATTAACAGAACCTCATGGCCTGCGGAACGCAGCATTTCACGGGCAGAAAGCAACTCTAACGGGAAATGCGGGGCAACGCAGCCAAAATAGGTCGAGCCCTCAAAGCTCCAGCGTGGATTGACGAGCGCGTATCTCACGCCACCTCCTCAGTGAGTTCAGGAAGGTTTGAACGTTGACCGATGTCGCGTATGTAGGTCTGGTGACTACGCCAGAATTCGTGAATTGACTCCATAGTTTCCGGCAGATCGCGTACTGGGCACCAACCGGTACGGCCGGCAAATCTGGTAGTGTCCGAAATATAGAGCGGCTGATCGCCCGGGCGCACGGCGGCCATGCGAAGGTCGAGACGCTCTCCGATCTTGTCTTCAATCATGCGAAGCATCTCCACAACAGAAACCGCCCTCTGGACGCCACCGCCGAGATTATAGACTTGGCCGGGGTGGTGGTCGCTGATCTGACGGGCAGCTTCCATCGCGTCCAAGAGGTCATCGACGTGCAGTACATCCCGTACTTGCATGCCGTTGCCATAAATCGTGATCGGCTTATGGTCGAGCGCGGAGTAAAGAAAATGAGCAAGCCAGCCCTGATCTTCATTGCCGAACTGCCGCGGGCCAGCAATGCACGACATGCGGAAGACCACGGTAGGAAGATCGTAGATGCGCCCATAGTCACGCACATACTGATCTGCGGCTCCTTTGGAACACCCATAGGGCGAGTGAAAGTCCAGTGGTTCGCACTCGCTGACCCCGCGGAATCCCGTTTCAGCTGCGCGATAGTGCGTTCCGTCAATTACCACTTTTATCGATCCCAAGGCGCCATAAACCTTGTTTGTCGAAGTAAATAATACGAACGGTTTCCGGCCAGAGCGTCGAGCCGCCTCCAGCACATTGATGGTCCCGCAGGCATTCACTTCGAAGTCTAGTCCAGGATCGTCAATGGAACTGGTGACGGCGACCTGAGCAGCTAGATGGTAAATCTCTGACACGTCTCGAGCTGCTTCTCTCAGGGCGGCAGCATCGCGGACATCTGCGGAGAGAAACTCCAACTGGCCCGGTGCTGCTACAGATCGCAGCCATTCCAGATTGTGGGCTACTCCAGCGCGAGAGAGATTGTCAAAGATGCGGACGTGTATGCGTTTCTCTTTTAGAAAGCGCGCCGCCAGGTTTGATCCAACGAAACCGGCTCCCCCGGTAATCAATATGTTGCGACTCTTACCGTTCGCCATCTTCTCTGTCCCCTCAACTACGCCGTTAAACCGTAAGCGCTCAATTCACTTAGCATGGTCTCGGCTTTGTCTTCAGCTTTCTGCGCCTGTAGCCACGCCGCGAGTTCGCGGAAGCCTTCCTCGTGAGTGATTTGGGGCTCATAACCGAGCAGCATGCGTGCCTTGGTCAGGTCTGCGTAGCAATGCCGAATGTCGCCCGCGCGGTATTTTTGCGTGATGACCGCCTTAGTTTGCTTGCCCAAAGAGTGGCCCAGTAGTTCGGCCACCTGGCGAATGGAGATCGGCGTCCCTGAACCGACATTGATAACCTCGCCGTCAGATTCTGGCCGCTCCATAGCCAGAATATTGGCGCGCACAATATCGTGAACACTCACGAAGTCCCGCATCTGCTCGCCATCTTCGAAGACGAGTGGTACCTGGCCATTGATAAGCCGGGCGGCGAAGATAGCGGCTACGCCGGTATAAGGATTGGAAAGCGCTTGGCGAGTGCCGTAGATGTTGAAGAAACGAAGCGCCGTAACAGGCGTGCCATAGGTTCTGCCATAGATCAGGCAGAGTTCTTCCTGGTCTCTCTTGGAGAGCGCATACACTGAGTTAATCTCCGAAGGCTTGGTTTCGCTGGTCGGCCGCGGCTCGAGAACTCCTCCGCATGCGGAGCAATGAAGATCCCATTTTCCCGCTTTCAGCTGTGCCACTTGCCGAACTGGTGGAGTTGCCTCCCTGCTGCACTTGGAGCATACATATCGTCCTTCCCCATAAATCGACATGGAAGAGGCGACGATCAACTTCTCCGGGTTGCTCTTGGTTTCAAGCATCGCCTGCAGGAGTTCGGCTGTACCTTGAGTGTTCACACTCATGTAACGGCTGATCTCATACATTGACTGCCCTACGCCGACGGTGGCTGCGAAATGGAAGATCACGTCGATGTTCTTCAGGGCCGCTCGCACAGCACGCGACTCCCGGATGTCGCCGACGATCAACTCAGCCTCCGGGGAAAGGTATCCCGGCAGGTCTTCCCCATGGACCTGCGGCGTGAGGTCGTCGAGGATACGAACATGATGTCCCTGTTCCAGAAGCTTGTCAGTCAGGTGCGAACCAACAAACCCACCTCCGCCGGTGATGAGAATGTTCTTGCTCATAGGGCACCAACGCGCTCCTCACGCTGTAATGCGTTCGCCGCAATAGACTTGGCTGCGTACCGGCTGACTGCCCACGCGGCAAATTTTGCGAACTGCTCGTTGTCCCGAGGCGGGCTGGTGTGGTGTTCTTCCAAACCGAGGTGTGCGGGCGTGAAACACAGGGTTAGCGCCACACGGAAGGGCTCCAGAGCGTTCATCTGATAATCGAACCAGCGTTCTGCGTTGGGTCGGAAGGAATCTGCCCAACTTAAGCCGGTGCGTAGATAACGTATACCGCGCTCCTGCATCCACGAGACAGCCCTGGCAAGACGCGGGTCCTCGTAATGGAACCATTGGCAAAAACCTACGCTGCCATCGCCGGGGAATGAGTCAGCTGCGAGTTTCGGTGTTCCGTCGTGCTTTAACAGACCGAGATAATAATGCCGGTAATATGCGGATCCCTCCGCTTCTTTGTGCCTTGTCTCAGCTGGCCAGCTTGGGGGCAGGTCGAACAAGCTGTACCAATGGATACGTTCCGCTTGGTCGCCAATTAAATCGAGGGTCCTCTGCAGGCCAAACAATTGCACTTCCTCGGCGCCAAATGAAGATACACCAACTTCCGTAACCCAGACGGGCTTGCCGGTGATAGATCTGGCCTCGGCTATCCGCGCCGGCCACTCGTCCAACTGCCAGTGATTCCAGTCCAGCGGGAATCCATGCACTCCTACTGCGTCCACTTGATCCATCACCCCGTGATGCTTCATCAGGCGAAGGAAATCGCAATCACAGGAGGATACACCGCCCAGAACGATCGGCAGCTCAGGGTTGATGCGCCGTATTGCGATCGATGCTTGCGTAACTAAGTCTGCAAACCGCCTCCATTCGGAATCCAGATGAAAATTCCAGTGCGATAGGTTATTAGGCTCGTTCCACAACACGATCGCTTCAACCATTGTGTGGCGCTCTCCCTCGTTGTATGAGCAATTTCTTCAGGCCCCGACTGCTAGTGAGAGGGTACAAAGAAGGCGCAGGTTGTCCGATCGGTAACAGTTGTAGTGGTGCTAAAAAGCACCCCGCGTTGGCGCGATTTGACGCATCATCGCCCCTGGGCTTGACCAATTTGCAGGGTCGCTACGACACGCCGCCGCCAGCCAACATCCCCGCCAACACGGCCGCTATTAAATCTTGGGTATCTTCATCTCCCTAACGCAGGCGGCTCACCTGCACTTCAATCCCAAATCCAGATCCGCTCCCCCACCAGGCAGAGTATGACCAGCCACGTCACGGTCCAGCGAAAAGCGGCTGATTGCGTGACCTTAAGGATGGTCCGACCGAAGACTAACGGTCAGAAGACCGAGAATAGTGAAACGAAGCGCTCGCACCGTCCGCAGTGGCTTCCGGGAATTTCAACGCAGGCCCCTTTGGCTCGTCTCGGTTGGCCTCGCCATCCTGTTCATCGGCTACGCCCAGAAACTGATCATCCTAGCCTTCGCGGGTTGTTTACTCGCCATACTGTTGCGAACCGTTGCCGACTTGATAGGGAAGGATATACGTCTCGCGCCCAGACTTTCCTAGGCCCTGACCGTCTGTTGCCTGGTCGCCATGTTCGGGTTGATCGCCTGGCTCTTCATTCCGAGGATCGGCTCACAAGCGATCAGGCTGGCTCACATACTTCCTACTTCACTCCATCAAGCGAAGGACTATCTGGAGCGCTATACGTCGGGCGCCCGGTTCAAAAAACCTGATCCGGGGGCAAACGGTGCTGGCTAAAACCTTCCAACTCCCGCACCCACGTGTTGTGTCATCACGAGTCTTCTTCACTAGATCGAATCGACAAACGTACTGTTGATCGGCTCTCGCCACGCATGCATTCTCTTCATCGAAAGCATGCATCCTACTTCGGCAAAGTTCGCCCAATACGTCCATCCGAACTTTCACCGGTGAACGACTAGCCATTTCACCGTCTCGCGCACGATCAGTGACAATGTACCGGCCGGGAAGCTGAGAGAAGTTGACCAGCCAAGTCCATTGGCATTAGGTCCGCTTTACAGCCAATGCAATGGTCGCGGCGTGCAGTCGTTGTTGCTCAACCTTCTCGTACTGCGCTTCAGCTCGGGCCGCAAGATGTTTAAAGTCAAACCCGCTTAGCCGTGCGTCCCCGGCCGCTACGACAGCCAGAGCCTGCCACATCCCCAGCTTTCCGCGCACACCCAACGCCAGAAACTCCAGGGCCTCGAATGTCCCGAAGTCTTCCCCCGAGCCGTGCCCTAATTTGAGCCGAGTGACCTTTTCGGCGAACCAACCGCTGAACTCCTTTAACGTATCGGAACCACTGCCAACTTGTTCCGCCAGGCGTTGCAGCGTGTCACGGTCGGCCTGAACCTCCATCAGGACATACGCAGCGAAATCCTTCAGAGCTGCATCTTTGTGGCCGTCTCGCATCGCCTCTAATAGATCAAGCGCAGCCTTGGCGCCACCGAGATGGTCGTGCAGATACGTCGACAGTGGATCGCTCATCGAGAATCATCCTCTAGTCGGGCTTAGATGCGATTTAGGCTATCGAGATACTTACCGAATCAAAGTCCACCATCAACGAAAGGAAATAGTGCTAGACTGCCCAACATGCCTTTGATTCTGATTCTCGTGATTCTTTTGCTGGTGTTCGGTGGGGGCGGCTATTACATGGGTCCCGGCATTGGCTACTACGGCGGTGGCGGTCTCAGCATCGTGCTTCTGATCGTTATCTTATTTCTACTCTTTGGTCGAGGACGCCGGGGGATTTAAACACTACGGGCAGTTTTAATGAAACGCGGATGCGATTGGCATCGCACCCGCAATGGAAGACGTGTGAGTTAGTTCTTTTCCGACGTGCCTGCGACTGTGAGGTCATTGGTCACTTTGAATATCCCAGGTACGGAATTGGCGCGTATACCAGCGACATTCTTGTCCATCTGACTGTCAACCACGCCATAGAGCGTCACATTGCCGTTTTGCACCGAGATGCGGATCGGCTTTGCAGGGTCCAAGGCATACTTGCTGAGCGTTGGAAATCCGTAAATCGTCCGAAACAGTTGAATCCGCGAGCGGTCATCCATCGGCGAAAGCGGATCGACTCGGACCTCGTTGACAACAGTTTTCACCCCGGGCATGTTGGCTGCCAGCGCGAAGGCGGAAGCTGCGTCGACAGGCCCGTACGCATGACCGGAGAGCGTTGCGGTTCCATCCTGCACCCGCACGGAAATGGCGTTGAAAGGCGTCGTGCCGTATCCGATGCGGTCATAGGAAATGGCTTTCACCAGCTTTGCCTCCACCACGGAATCGGGAAGATTTGAACCCGCCACCTCGATCTCGTTGGACACCGTTTGCACACCCTTGATTTTATGAGTGCGCTTATCCGCCTCTTGCTTCAGGTCGAATAACGGTACGGTTCCAGTCAAGGTAACGACTCCGTTATGAGCGCTAACCTTCACGCCCTTCAGGTTTGGCTTGTTCAACGCCTTGTTAATGATCTCCGCCTGCAGATTACTGTCGTTCTCGGCAGGTTGTGCGGCTGCGACCGCATACGGTAATGCGGAAATGGATGCACCCAGGACCAAGGCCAGTACGGGAATGAATCTACGATTTGCATGCTTCATTGCTTGTTCTCCTATATTTTTCCTTTCGGGGCGCAGGACGGCTACTGCAAATGACGTGACCTTGCCACGGAATCGCGCATTGGACCTTGGCTAGAGAATGAATTTTGAACTAACAGGCCTGCTCAGATTCGAAGGTCGTAGTCGAAGCGCTCTTTCTCATTTGACTTCCATTGCAACCGCCCTTTTACTCGCCACTTGTTTGAACCCGTACCGGGGCAGAGAGTTTCGCTCTCCGCGCGAGCCTGTCATGCTGGAACAGTCGAGCCCAGGACGCCGGTCCGTGGTCGCCGCCTTAAGAGAAAAGCCATTAATTTGCGTTATCAAAAGAACGTAGCGTAAGTACAAACTAACTCTATCTATTGGGTCAAAAATTAAGAATCCTCGCCCCTTCGAGTCGATTCAGCGTCAGGCCACTCACATTCTAGGAAACGAATAGTGCCTCAACGAAGGAGGAATAAAGTGGCAGAGCCGAATACTGCAATACCTACCGTCAGCCACAAAACGTAATCCCCGGGATGCCCGCTCTGCAGCGCACGCAGTGTTGTGAGCGGGCCTTCAAGGAATGCGCCGGCTCGCAGCCATCGCGCAACCTTCCCGCGAAATACCGAACTGCAGGCCAGGGCAAACGCCAGAAGCACTGCGGCAGTTCCGCGCAAGGACGAGCCCAGAATCTCCTCGCGCCATGACGGCGGCGCGGTGAGCGGGATGGAATGTCCCGTATAGACCGTATTGAGGTAAGCGGCTTGGTCAGAGATCCGCGCCGCGGCCTCACGCACCGCATATTGCCAGCCCGGGATGAAGGTTAGGACTACCGCGAGCATCACACAGAGCAGAGGCGGAACGAAATGGTACCAGAAAACCTTTTGTTCTTCCGCCTCCGTCTCGGGCAGTTCATCCACTTGCGCACTGCGGTCTGTGATGGGCACGTCACCCCAGCCGGCGAAGGTGTGCATGCCCACCCTGAAGACAGCGGCACAAGTCAGCACCCCGGCGAACATAAACAGCCATGAAAGCCCATGGATGCCCGTTCGCTCTGCTGCACTCGACATGCCTGCGTCCCCGAGGATCGTGCTGAAACAAGGGCCGCCAGCGAGGCCGATGCCGCCGAGAAACCATAGCGCTGCAGTCCAGCGGAGTGAGCGCCCTTTGCCAAAAAGGACCTGCTCGCTCATCGAACGCAAGCGATGAAGCATGATCCCGCTAACAAAGAACAATGACGACTTAATGAAGGCGTGTGCTACCAGGTAGATGAGCATCGCGGCGACAGCTAATGGGCCCCCGATGGCGAAGATCACCAGCATGAGACCTGCGTGGCAGACCGTGGAAAAGGCCAGAAGGCGTTTCAGGTGATGTTCGGCATAACACATCACGCCTCCGATCAAAATCGTGACCCCGCCGAAAGCCAATAGAATATAGCGAAGATGGGTCTCGCCAGACGTGAAGGTCTGCTGAAAAATGACCGATTTGAGCCGAACCACGGCGTACAGCCCGAGCTCCACCATTAGGCCGGAGAAGAGAACGCACACCGAGGTGGGCGCGACCGCATGAGCATCCGGCAGCCAGAAGTGGAATGGAGCAATCGCACCTTTAATGAAGAAGCCGCATGTCAAGAGGGTGAAGGCGAAGAGAACCAGGGGATCGTGGCGGCCGCCGAGTGCCAGCCCGATCTGGGCCATGTTCAGGGCCCCGGTTACCGCATAGAGCAGGGCAATCCCGGTAAGCCCTAGAAAAGCCGCGACTGTATTGGTCACGGCAAAATTGAAAGAACCCTGGAGAGGCGCAGGCTCCTTTGTCTTAAGGCCGCATAAGGCGAATGCCGCCGTGCTCATCAGCTCAAAAAACACAAACATGTTGAACAGATCGCCAGTGAGCACGAAGCCGTCCATGGCAGCCAGGAAGACCAGCATCAGCGGGTGATAATGGTTCGCCGCCGCCTCGACGAAGCGCCAGGAAAATATCAGCGCCAGAAACATTAGAAGCCCAGCCAGCGAGCTGAGCCCCGCCGCAACCGGATCGACCACGAACGTAATACCCAGCGCGACCGGGCCGCGAGGATACCAGTTTCCGAACCAATAGACCTGAGTTTGCTGCACAGCGTGGCTAAGCAGCAGAAGCGAACAGATGAGTGTACCTGCGGCGATGGCGATGCAGAGGCTATCTGCCACCGCACGGCTTAGCCATTTACGGAGAGCCGCCAGCAGCCCGGCGCCGAGCAGGGGTAGGGCGACAGGCAACGCTGGAAGGGGGCTGGTCATCCTTATCCCCGCATGGTGCGTAGCTCCGAGGGAGATACGCTTCCACTCTTCTCATAGGCCTTTACAACCATCGCCAACAAAAGGGCTACGACCACCGCTTCCACGACCACGTCCGTGAGCATCAGCGCCTGCACCACCGGATCGACCGTAACCACGCCCGGAGCAATATCCGCGAAGATCGGGGCCGCGCCGCCTACGCGATAGCCGATAGCCAACAAAAGAACGTAAGTGGAACTCTGAAGGATGGCAAGACAGATTACGGAGTGAATCAGATGCCGGCTGGTGATCAGACCGTAGAGCCCGCAGAAGAAGAGCCATGCTGCGACGAAATATGGTAACGAATGAAGGATGTGAGGCATATTTCTAATCCTCAGGTATCTCGCCGGTGACAATTTCTTCCAGGTAGGTATAGATCACAAGCAGAAAAGCGGCGGTTACCTCAATTCCCACGCAGGCACTGATGAGCGCGATATTCCCGGCGGAGAAAACATCGCCGGTCATTCCCAGCGGCAAGATGTTGGTCAGAAGGGGCAGGCCAACCAAGACCGGCGCGACTCCGATCAGGGCATACGAGGAAGCGCCGGCGGCCTCCACGACTTCCACCGCAACATGAGAGGTGATGCGTTTGAAGCCCTCCGTGTTGGCGGCGAGGTAGACCAAGACCGCAGCGGTAGCGAGTATCACTCCTCCCTGAAAGCCGCCGCCCGGAGTGAGCTGACCATGCAACCCAATGTAAAGCCCAAAGATCACGGTAACCAGCAGGGCCGGCGTGATGACCGCTTGCACCGCTTCGCTCAACGGCGGGCGATCATCCACCTTATGAGCGGGAGAAGTGAGCACATCCTTCTCCCTTCGCAGCAACATGGTGACTCCGATCGCTGCGGTAAATAGGATGAACTCCTCGCCGAGCGTATCGAACCCGCGGTAATCGTAGTTGATGGCGTTGACTGTATCCGTGGCATGCCGTTCATAGACCGCGAGTCTCGTGATCATATCTCCATATGGGCCGCGATATTGCCCCCAGGGCGGCAGGTTGAGGGCTGCATAGCCATAGAGCGCCAGAAAGACAGGCCCAGCGACAAGAAAGATGCCAAGGCGGAGCCGGTCAGTCATGATCTCCGTCTCTTCGCCTGCTGAGTTTGCGAAACTTCATCCGCGATAGAGCAAGCATGATCATGAGCGGCAAAGCCACCGCGCCCACGGTGATTTGCGAGAGTGCGACATCCGGAGCCTGGAAGAAAAAGAACATCAAGGCTGTAAGCAGGCCGTAAAAGCCTAATGCGATCACCTGTTCAGTCACATCCTGCGTACGCACCACCAAAAAACCCGCGATCGCAAGCAGGATCAGAATGCCGGCTCCGCACCAGATCATTGTTCTTTCCCGGCGCGCACGAACTCGATCGGATCGCCGTCGCGCGGTTGCCAGTGGCCAAGCTCGCGGGCGCGAAAGGCGCGCGCCGTGGCATGGGCCACGACCGAGTTGATCGCCAACAAAACGAGGCAAATCAGTAGCGTTTTCCATGCCGCCGTCCCTTTTCCGGTTTGTAGAAAGACTGCGGCCGTCAGGAAAATGGTGGCGCCCCACACCGGCAAGGCAAGGTAGTGGAGGGCTTGGGTCGGCTCTCGCATCCGCCACATGCCGAGCACCCCGACCCAGCAGCAGATCATGAGAGCTCCCAACAACAAATTCAGGACGGCGGTCACAGATGCTTCTCCAGAAACCGGGCGAACACCAACCCACCGCCGAACGACATAATCGCCATCGCAAGAGGCAGGTCGATGAAGGAGATGCGGCCCATGCCAACCGTGAACAGGACCATGGCGATTGTAATGAGCACGCTGGTCATTTCCAGGCCCACGAGCCGGCGCTCGGGCGAGCCCCGAAGGCACATGTCCGCGCAGGGCACGAGTGTGGTGCATACAACGAATGCCGCAAGCAGCCAGATATTCACGGCCGGGCTCCCAGAGCGTGGGCCATTTTGGGCACACTAGCGCGCTCAAGCTGGTGAAACAGCATCCTGTTCGACTGCGAATCGATGCCGAGGACAATGGAATTAGGCGTCGCTGTCATATACAGGATGGTCAGAACACCGCGGCCCAGCCTTGCCGGGTCGCGTTTGCTGGATGCAAAGCCGCAGACCCGGTAGTAGGAGCCGGCTGGACGCAGGTGCAGAAGGTCGCTGATGAGAACACGGGTAACCACCCAGGTGTCGGACACCATATACCAGGGAATGCGCCAGCATTGTACGAGGTCCTTCCATTCGAGCCGGAGAGCGTTTCGCGACGATTTGTGGACGATCTTTAGGTAAAGCGTTGCCAGGACCACTGCCCCAGCCCCAACGATCATTTCGTGCAAGCGCGTTCCTGCGACCAGCAAAACCCAACCACCCGCGAGACAGAGTACAACCACCGCGAGTGCAACCGGAGATGAGCGTCGATTCGAAGAAGTGCGGGAAGCTTGAGCCACGGTTACGTTCCGTCTCTAATGTGATCGAGGGCCTGTCGGGTAATCTTTCGACAGATTGCCAATGATGTACTCTGCGGGACTTCCTCCCTTACAGGGAGGGTGCCCGAATCCGCTGGCGCTCGAGTTATCTTTCCAGTCGATGATCATGTTGTCGTTGTGATCGGGGCTCGGCCCCATGGGAACGGCATCAAGATGAAGTTCGTGACGAACCTTCCATGCAATCACGTGATCGGTGCATGAAGTGTCTCCGCTCAAGCCGAGCCCTCCCACGATCTTGCCCTGCGGACTATAGAGGGCGAGTCCGCCGCCGAAGACTATGATGCCGCCAACAGCCTTGCCGATCATAGGATCGTTAGGGGTTCCAAAGGAAACCGCCTCTCCGAAAACCGCATTGGGATTCGGTGGAGCGCTGGTGGCCAGACTATACAAGCTTTGGCCGGGTTGAGCGGCGGCGAAAACATTAGCAGTCGAGAGCGCGTAGTTGTTGCCGCTCAGCCCGTTCGCGGTATTTGCCTTTTCCGCGGCAATCAGGCGGCTGCCAGGCCATTGATCCCCGCGGGTTGTTCCACTGAAGACGATGGCACAGACGATGCCGTCACGGTTCACCACGGCGGCCCATTCCTGGTTTCCCAAGCCGCCATTCTTCTCGCTTCCTTCCTTGACGATCGACTGCAGAACGCCACGCAGCCGGGTTGCATCCGGCACCGCGGAACAATCCGGTTTGGCCTGTGAGAAGCAAGGCAGAGCAATCAAAAAGCCGCCGGCGGCCACGCAGAGTGGTCTGAAACGGAAGAGGGACCGTATAAAGTTGTGTGCCACTAAAGTGCTCCTTAGGTTAAGTACCAGGTCACTGCAACTGCCGAAGATAGGCGACAAGACCCTGGAGCTGCCGTCCATCGAACTGCGTAAGATCGGGCATCTGCGCCTCTGGCTTGAAGGATTGCGCGTGCGTGATCCAGGCCTCCAGATAGGCGTCGTTGTTGGGTAGGATGTTCGCCGCCAGATACTGCCTGCTGCCTACATGGGTCAGATCCGGACCGACTCTGCCACCGGAAGTCGTTCCGCGAACCTGGTGGCACAGAGAACATGGCCCGGAGACGAAAGTCTGCTCGCCGGCGCGGGCCATCGCTGTGCTGGGGTCGGCTGCGGGTTTGATCTGTTGTTGCGTCCAGGCGGCGTATTCATCCGCGGGCTGCGCGACTACGAGCAGACGCATATGCGCGTGCTGCGCTCCACAATATTCAGCGCACTGCCCGGGAAAACTGCCCACACTGCTCGCTTCCAGCCGGACAAAGTTTATATGGCCAGGAATCAGATCGACCTTGCCGTGAAGACCCGGAATCCAGAAAGAATGCATCACATCAGCCGATTTAAGCTCGATATCCACCGGCCGATTGGTGGGAATATGAATCTCATTGGCGGTGGTGAACTGCTGATCCAGATCGCCATCGAGATAGTGCACTTCCCACCACCATTGGTGACCGATCACGAGAATATCCGGCGACTTGACCTCGCCCCTCTTCATAGCTCCATGGCTCATGTCCATTGCGCCATGGGCACCGTGTATGGGGAACTTTGACAGCAACTGCAAACCAAGAACGAAGATCAAGCTGAGAACAACCAGCGGGATCGCCAGCCCGCCAATGGCAATCCATGCCTGGCCGCCGCCGCTATCAATCGGAGCGTGCTCGCTGAGCGTACCGCCCCGCCTGGTCACGGCGACCAAAAGCAGCACCCACATCACTGCGGTGACCACAAGGAACAGGATGGTCATGAACCAGGAAAGACTGGCGATCTCATGGGCCGCGTGCCCTTCGGTGTGGTAAGTGGACTGCGCAGTGGAGCAGCCGGCCACCAGGAGCGGCAGAAGAAGAAGGCAAAGCGGAGTTGTGCCGAACTTGCGATGCATCGCTCTCCTTTCGCTTATTGCGGTCCCGGCTTCGAGCCGGTTGCCGTGTTATCCGCCGGATTGGGCACCTGCTCGTCGGCCGGCTCAACCGGAGGGTCGGGCTCCTGGGGCGTGCGCATTGACTTGATGTAGGCCGTAATCTGCCATATCTGATCCTCGGGAATCCTCGATCCCCAGGAGGGCATTCCATTTGACCGACCTTGTGCGATGGAAGAGAAAATCTGGTCATCCCTGTTGCCGTAGAGCCAAACGTTGTCGCGCAAACTCGGGCCCATGCCTCCGCCCGCGTGGCCACCATGACAGCCGGAGCAGTTGTACCAATTAAAGAGCCGGTATCCGTCCTGCAATGCGACCGGATCGTTGCGGTAGGGATTCATCCGTTGGTAGCCGACCACAACCCCTCCCGGAACTGGACCCACGCTTGTTGCCTCCGTGGGCGCCGAGCCCACCGCAACCGAGTTTGGCCGGCTATTACGACAGCCGAGGCCCGCAACTAGAAACACACTTGTCAGCGTCAGCGAAATCAACCGCATATTCAGTACCCCGCTGTCCGGCCCTGTGGCAGGCTCAGTTGTGGAATGCCATAGGAAACCAGCAGATGATGAATCTCCGTCCGGCGGCGCTGAAGTTCACTATCGAGCTGCTGTCTGAGCATGTCGTCTTGTTTGCGAACTCCAGCGGCAATGTCAAAGTCAAGCGGCAAGTTGGGATTCGCTGGATCACCCTCGATCGGCGAAACAACCAGGGGTACGGGGGAAGACCGCGCGAAGTAGCCGGCAATCGGCCCCCACGCAAGCGCGAGATCTATGTCGCCCTTCTCCACCGCCTTGATCAGGTCAGAGGAAGGGTTCGTCTCATCCAGGGTGCTGCCGAAGATGTTGTAACCGACAAGGTTGCTTACGATGCCGCGGCCGGTCAGGGCACGTACAGGAGGAGCTTCTCTATCCGTGTCGCCAAGGTTATGAATGCCGATGCGAAGCCGATGAAGCCTGGGGTCATCGAGGGACTTGATATTCAGGTTGCGGTCACGCCGGGAGACGAAAACATACCCGGAACGGTAGTAGGGTTGGGTAGTGTCGATACCCGTCATTCCGGCGGGCACACCCATCACAACGTCACACTTGCCGGCATCGAGCGTCTTGCGGAAAAAGGCGCCGCGTTGCGGAAACCACGTGTAAATTACCTGCATGCCAAGGTCATTGGCAATCATCGTGGCCAGTTCATTCTCAAATCCTTTTTCGTGCTGGTCGGAGTACGGCAGATTATTCGGATCCGCGCAGACGCGCAGCAGGGGCGCCGCGCCGGATGCCAGGCTTCCAAAACATAGGCAGAGAACAGTCAAATATTTAGAAGCTGAACACATAAAGTAGATCTCCCGGTTGTGTCATTCCTTTGATCTGCTTCATCGCGCCCACAACGCCGAGCGCAGCATAAGGGTCGTCGGTAGAGACGTCGGGTAGCGCAGTCGCGCCCATCCAGCCGCCCACACCGGAGTAGATAGCGACATACTGCTTGCCGTCGGGACCGAGAAACGTAATCGGGTCGCCAACAATGCCGGACGCCGTCTTGATCTGCCAGAGAACTTTGCCGTTGTGCGCATCGGCAGCCCGGAACCATCCATCCATCGTTCCGTAGAAGACCAGGTCACCACCGGTGGCCAGGACTCCGCTGTAGACGGGTAGGGTACTTTCCTTGATCGACCAGGCTTTCTTCGCGTGGTCCACGTCCCACGCGACCAGCTCCCCCTGGTATCCCCCGTCCCCTGGGTACATGCGCACGCTCGCGCCCAGGTACGGCGTTCCCTCGATGTAGTTCACCGCAACTCCCTCGTAGTCCATGCAAGTATTGTGGGCAGGAATGTAGAGCATGCCGGTTCGTGGTGAGAATGCGGAAGGGATGAAGTCCTTCGCCCCTGTAGAAGAAGGACAGATGTGGGTCGAGTAATGTCCGAAGTGTGTCTCTTTGTCCTTGTCGATGTCCGGTGATCCGGTCTTCAGGTCGTAGCTGCTTGCCCAGTTGGTCGGCTCGAATTTTTCTGCCGACAGCAGTTCGCCGGTTTCACGATCAAGTACAAACATGAACCCGGTTCGGCCGGGGTGAAGCAACAACTTCCGCATCTGCCCCTTCCAGGGCATATCGACTAAGACGTTTTCCATAATCTCGTCATAGTCCCAGGAATCATGAGGTACGACTTGATAGGCCCACTTAGCCATACCTGTTTCCGGATCGCGCGCCCAGATCGTGCAGGACCACCTGTTGTCTCCGGGACGCATGTCCGCATTCCAAACTCCGGCATTCCCGGTGCCGTAGTAGATCAGATTAAGTTCGGGGTCGTAAGAGACCCAACCCCATACAGCACCACCGCCAACCTTCCATTGGTCCGGCGTCCAACTTTTGACGCCCTGGTCTGCACCCTGATCTTTAGGATAAAAAGCCTTGAAGCCGGAGCCAATGCGTGTGTCCTTGTCGGGACCGGTGCTATACGCCACCCAACTTATCTTGCCCGACTTAAGATCGAGCGCCACCAGCCTGCCGCGAACACCCAACTCTCCACCGCTGATCCCGGTGAAGATCATGTTCCTCACCACGATGGGAGCCATCGTGGTCGTCTCGCCCTTCTTGATTTCGCCTACCTGCGTCTCCCAAACACGCTGCCCGGTATTGGCATCGACGGCCACAGTGTGATCGTCAAGTGTGTTGTAGATGATTTTGCCGTCAGCATAACTGGCGCCGCGGTTTACCACGTCGCAGCAGGCAACGCCCACAGCGCGATTGTCGGGCTCCGGATGAAAAATCCACTTCTGCAGCATCCCCGGTTTCGTAATGTCGTAGGCGATCAGGTTGTTGGGGAACGGGGTCACTATGTACAGCGTGTTATTTACGACTAGTGGCTGGCCTTCGTGTCCGTGGGGAATGCCGGTGGACATGGTTGCGGCGATGTGGAGATTCTGTACATTCTGCGTGTTGATCTTGTCCAGCGGACTATACCGTGTGTTGGCGTAATCACCGGCAGGCATCGTCCACTGGCCGGCTGCAACTGGAGAGACCAGGTGAACGCCAGGCAAAGCTCCAGGAATATCACTAGTGCTGCCGTTGGCTTGCGCGTGTGCAGCTGTAATTCCGAAAACCGCCGGCAAAAGCGTGGCCGAAATCAGGTTTGCGACATAGTGTTTTGCTCGATCCATTGTGTCCCCTTGAATGCCCCTGTTAGCGCAAGGTGTAAAGATAGGCAGCAACATCCTGCGCCTGGTCAGCTGTGAGGCCCAGGTCGGGCATCGCCGTTCCAGGCTCGACCGATCTCGGATGTTGGATCCACAGCGCCAGGTTCCCTGGCGAGTTCGGGAGCTGGCCGGCGATCATGGTCCTTCGGCCGAAGAGCAACAGCGGCGGACCAACCAAGCCCCGCGCCTCGTAAACCCCCGGAATCATGTGGCAAGCCCCACAGCCCGCGGATTGAATCACTTGCTTGCCGTGGCCCGCGTCTCCTCTCGCCACAATGCTGTAGGTACGAGGCGCTTGCCCACCCATACAGCCGCTAAGCATTGTGGACACGGTGCAGAGAATGAGGCCAGTCATCTTCATCTGGTCCTCACGCAAAGATCAAGAATGAAGAGCGGCAACGCGAGCCAGATCACGCTAAACCCCAATGTGAGGCTGACGAAGACACCGAGAAGAGCCATAAACTCTTCCCGCCCACGGCCCTCTGCACTCTCCAGGTCAGCGTCTGCCGAGAGTCGTCGCCAATTGCGATAGGAGACAGTTCCAGACGCCAGGATGATGGCGAAAAGAACGATCGTGATCACCACTGTGAGCAGCCGGATTCCCGGATGACCGCTGGCGCCGCCAAGCTGTTCTCGATGCAGACAAGCGGCCCACGTAAGGAGGATATCCGTGAACCCCAACACGAACCAGGCAGCAGCTGAAGCGGCTACACCAAACCAAAGCCGTCCTGGAGCGACGTGGTCTATACGATTTGTGGTCTCGCTAGCCATGAGCGGCGAAGTGCGGAATCAGATAGAGAACGAGGACAATAAATATCCAGACAACGTCAACGAAGTGCCAATAGAGCGAAACGACTTTGTAAGGCCGAAAAGGTGCCGCGAGCGCACCATACCGCGGAAGCAAAGCGACATAGGAGAGAAGCATCAATCCGACGATAACGTGTGCCGCATGAAACGTGGTCAAAGCGTAGAAGATCGATCCATAAGAGTCGCTAAACGGAGTAAGTGTCTTCCAGTGATCCTGGTATTCGAATGCCTGCAGAACCATAAAGACCAGCCCGATGCCGATGGTCAAAATGAGAGCGATTCTCGCGGCCCCGTAGCGCTCTGCTCTAACCTGGCGTTCTCCCCACTCGAGTACCGCGCTACTGCTAAGCAGCACAACCAACATGATCAGCGCGTACATGAGCTTGGGCGGCTCATCCGCAACCCAGCGATTTTTGTCGATGCCAAGGTAGAAATAAGCACTGAAAAGACAAACGAACAGCGACATCTCGGTCAGAATGACGCACAACATCCCTTGTATGCCGCGTCGATCGTCGATGGGCAGAGAAGTTAGATCGCACGCTGCTGCCCTGTCCCTGGGAGGCGAGCCTGCAAGCGTTCCCATCACGCGATCTCCTGCGTCGATGGCCACAGCCAATAACCACACAGAGCAAAGGTAGCCAGGAACGCAGCCAGCGCAAGCCAAAGCAGCTGGAAGATGAGTGCTATAAAAAGCACGAACATCGTGACCGCGGCCAGCAAAGGCGCGAGGGAATCGCCGGGAATGGTGGCGATGCCAAGCGGCACCGCGTCGAGCACCGTCGTTGTCGGCGTCAAACGAGCCTGGTCCAGCACGCGTTCGTTCTCAGGATCGTAGGCCTCGTCATTGTCATCCCACAGCGGATGTCGCGAGACAACGGTGGGTATGTGAACCGTGGCATAAGCTTTGGGAGGGGAATCCGTTTCCCATTCCAGCCCATCGGAATTCCAGGGGTTGCGCCCGGCAGTCCTTCCAGAGCGCAGGCTGATCCATACATTGATCATGGTGATCAGGATTCCGAGGCCGAGAATGAATCCGCCGATTGTGACCAGCATATTCATCGGACCAAACCCCAGGCCCCCAGCGTAGGTATAGATGCGCCGCGGCATTCCCATGAGTCCAAGGATGTGCATGGGAAAGAACGCAACATTGAAACCCAGAAACATGACCCAAAAGCTCAACTTACCCAGTCTTTCGTTCAGCATCCGCCCGGTCATCTTTGGTCCCCAGTAATAGATGGCCGCGAAAACCGGAAACACATTGGCCCCGACGATCACATAGTGAATGTGAGCGACCACGTAGTAAGTGTTGTGCACCTGCCAATCGACCGGAATGATGCCGGTAAAGACACCGTTCAATCCCCCGATCACCAGTAGCGCAATCGCACCCACCGCGTAAAGCATGGCCGCGGTCAGCACCGGTCTCCCTTTCCAGATCGTGGCCACCCACGCGAACACCTGCACGGTGGTAAAGATCGAAATGGTCATACTGCCCGCGCTGAAAAAGCTCATTGCCATGTCAGACATGCCAATTGTGAACATGTGGTGCAGCCAGACCCCGAAACCAACCGCTCCCGTGAGGATGGTCGAGATAGCAATATAAGGATGGCCGACAATCGGCCTGCGCGAGAAGACAGGCACGATCATCGAAAGCATTCCCGTGGCAGGCAGGAAAATCACGTATACCCAGGGGTGGCCAAAAAACCAGAAAAGCTGTTGCCAAAGGATGGGATCGCCGCCATTGGCAATTTGAAAGAAGTGTGTTCCCCAGCGACGGTCCAGTTCCATAAAGACGCAGGCAACCGTAAGGGCAGGGAGTGCCAATAGGATGGCAAACGAGATAGTAAGCGTACTGTAAAGAAAGAGTGGCATGCGGCTGATCGTCATTCCCGGAGCACGCAGCCGCAGAATGGTGATGATGAAGTTCACCGCACCACCAGTCGTCGAGACCGTGAGAAAGATAAGCGAAAGGGCGTAAAAATCGAGGCCATAACTCGGAGAGAACTGGATGCCCGTGTATGGCATGTAAGCGAACCATCCTCCATGAGGCGCCTGGCCAATGGCTGGAGCGACGTAAAGCAAAATGCCGGATAACAGGTATGCCCAGTAGGTAAAGGCATTCAACCGGGGAAACGCCATATCCCGGGCGCCAATCATCAGTGGAACGAGAAAGACGGCAAACCCGGAAAGGATGGGCGCGGCGTACCAGAAGATCATGGTGATGCCGTGCATGGAAAAGATCTGATTGTAGCTCTCTGGCCCTAGGAAGGTCTGTTCCGGTCCCGACAGCTGGATGCGCATCAAAAGTGCTTCAATGCCACCGACCAGGAGGAATAAAAAGGCAGTCACCACGTACCTTATTCCAAGGTCCTTGTGGTCTACGGTCGCAAACCAGCCTCTGACAGTCTTCGGTCTTTCCCACAACTCTGTGAGGCGCTGCTCGATGGCGAGCGTACTCATCGTCTACTCCGCAATTGGAACGCCGCGAGGTTGTCCCTATGTCACGAGGATGCGCACGAACTACCGCGCAATACCGAGACTGATGCCGGGAAATTTCATTGGGGTTGTATCGCGCTACGACAACGCCACAAAGACTGTTCGCATGAACGGAAGTCTGGCAAAAGCTGAAATCTGTTGGCGTAATATGGCGCTCGTAACCCATGAACAGCCGTGAAGCGCTGAGGAGCATGGCAGTTGCTGGTCTGGCAAAACACTGTGAGCCGGCGGGCAGTATTACCGGTTGGCATAAGCAACAGATACACACCCTCCACGCGTCAGAAACGATAACAAGAATTCCGCGATATTGGTAGACCAACCCATCATCAGAGAGATTAAGGGCGAGGGTGATAGCGTGTGGCCGGCAACGGCTGTATTCCCACCATGACTGGGGTCAGGCTTGCGTGAGCGTAAGGATGAGCCGGCGTTGACAACTGCGAAATGGTTTTATCGGCTACGGTCTCCCGCGGCTTACGCTGCAAGAGCATCGACGTGTGTCGTCTGCGTAATGATCTTCGCCCCTGCTGTTCTGGCACAAAGCCCGTCGGAGATGAATCCGCAGCCGTCGAGCGCAGTGCAACTCCCCCTCTCCGGCAGGGCGGCACAAACCGGGTCTGTGTTTGTTACGCAGAGCACCACCAATACGGGCGGCGGTAATACGGTCAATGTGCTCGACAGCTCGGTTTCCACGACACCTCCGTTCAACGGAAGCGTGCCGCACGGCCAGGTCAATCCCAGTGAGATTCAGCTCACGCTGGAAAACGCTTTGTCGCTGGGGCTTCGGTTTAACCTGGGCGCCATTAGCCAGGCGCAAGCTGTGCTGCAGGCAAAAGGGCAAAGACTGGTTGCAAGAAGCGCGCTACTCCCCAATGTCAATGCGGCGGTCAGCGAGGAATTCGAGAAGCTCAACCTTCGAACGCAGGGTGTGGAGTCGTCCACGTTTCCCGTGACGGCGGAGTTCAACTTCTTCGATGCCCGCGCCGTAAGGCTGAACCAGACCATATTCGACCTGGTGAAAATCGAAAATCTGCATAGTGCCAGCGACAGCCTGCGGGCCAGCCTGCGTTCTGCGCGCAATGCACGCGACCTCATTGTCCTCGCGGTGGCCGGCAGTTATGTGCAATTGATCGCAACCCAAGCCAGGATCTCTGCCGCGAAAGCACAGGTGGAAACCAGCCGCGCCATCTATCAGCAGGCAGCCGACCGCTTCGCCGCCGGGCTGAACGCACGGCTGGATGCGACCCGCTCCAAGGTGCAGCTACAAACCGAGGAACAGCGCTTGCGGTCTTTGCAGGCCGATCTGGAAACCCAGAAACTCCGCCTGGCGCGCATCCTGGGGTTTCCGTTGGGGCAACGATTCACGGTGATCAACCAGTATCCCTATACCCCCTTGGCGGGCTTCACCGAAGAAGCCGCCCTCAAACAAGCAATGGAGAGCCGATCTGATTTGCAGGCCAGCGCTGCAGGCGTCGAGGCAGCTGAGCACGCCCTGAAGGGGGCGCGCGCTGAGCGTCTACCCAACCTTGCGGTTGCCGGTGATTTTGGCGCCGCGGGCCTAAGACCGACAAAAGATGCAACCAGTGTCTACACAGCGTCGGGCACACTCACCATTCCGCTCTTCGAAGGCGGCCGCATCCGCGGCGACATACTGCAGGCGACCGCCACTCTGCAGCAGCGCAAAGCGGAGTATGAGGACGCACGCGGGCAGGTGGACCAGGATGTGCGACAGGCCTTTATTAACCTGAACTCTGCGGCAGACCAGGTTGAAGTGGCCCGCAGCAACGTCGATCTGGCGCACGAAACGCTTGACCAATCCCGAGATCGCTTCACCCAGGGCGTTGCCGACACCGTAGAGCTTGTCCAGGGTGAACAGGCCGTCGTCCAGGCAGATGAGGACTACATCACGGCTGTCTACGAACACAACCTGGCAAAGGTGTCACTCGCGCGTGCTATGGGAAATGCTGAACAAACGTTACCCCAGTTGCTGAGGAAGTAAGAATGCCTGAAAATCCACCAGAAGATCGTGGGCCGCAAGTCGGCGCCGGCCCCTCAGTCATCAGTGACGAAGGCCTACTCATTCGCATGTTGCACGAGGAGCAATCGAGGCTCCGGCGCGAAGTCGACGAGCTGCGTCAAAAACAACAAGAAGCCGAGGATAAGCAGGACGGCGAGGAAGACAATAAGGACCAGGGTAAGAAGGACGAGAAGGAAGACGAAGGAAAAAAGGGCGAGGATAAAAAAGGGAAAGACGCGAAGGACGACAAAGAAAATCAATACGGGAAAGATAAAGCCGAGAAGAAACCACCTCTCACCCAAAGGGCCAGAGCCTGGGTCCAGAAGCATCCGATTGGCACAGTCCTCATCGTCATTGGCCTAATTCTCCTGGTAATTTGCGCCATACTCTTGATCCGTTACCTCAACAGCTACGAGAACACCGACGACGCCTTTGTCGATGGGCACACGGATCCGATCACCCCCCGTATCAATGGAATCGTGACCGGCGTTTACGTCGAGAATACGTATTTCGTCAAAAAAGGCGAGGTACTGGTCGAGCTGGACCCACGAGACTTTCAGGTTGCCCTTGAGCAAGCGAAGGCAAATCTGTCCCAGGCCGAGGCCGGAGTTCGGGCACAAACACCGAACGTCCCCATCACTCAGACCAATCAGTCCACCGCTCTGGCGAATGCACAACTAAGCGTATCAAGCGCAACCGCGAACCTTGTCGCCGCGCAGGAAAAATACAAATCTGCGCTTTCAGATCTGACCCAGGCGCAAGCCAACGAAGGAAATGCGGTCCGTGAAGAAGAGCGTTACCGGCTGCTTGTCGGTAAACAAGAAGTCTCCAAAGAACTTTACGACCAACGAGCCACGAGTGCGCGGGAGCAGGAGGCCGTGGTGGCTTCTCGCCAGCAGACAGCACAGGCCGCGGAAAAGGCCGTCACTTCGGCAGAAGCGGCTCTTGGTCAGGCTCGGCAACAGGCGAACGAAGCGCAGCATAATCTACCGCGGCAAGTCGCCGTACAACGAGAAACACTTTCCATGCGGAACGCAAATCTGCAGGCAGCGCAGGCGCAGGTCGATCAAGCGGCGCTCAACCTTGCCTACACCAAAATCTACGCGCCCGCAGACGGCATCATCGGCGACAAGTCGGTGCAATTAGGCACGCAGGTCGCGCCAGGGCAGGAGATGATGGCCCTCACGCAGACAGACGATATCTGGGTCACCGCTAATTTCAAAGAGACGCAGATAAGAAGGATGCAGCGCGGCGAGTCCGTCACCATCCATGTGGATGCGCTGTCGCACAACTTCGAGGGGTTTATCGAAGCCTTACCCGGCGCCAGCGGGGCGGTGTACAGCCTGCTGCCGCCAGAGAACGCAACCGGCAACTATGTAAAGGTGGTCCAGCGTCTGCCTGTCCGCATTCGCTTCAAGCGCGGCCAGGTAGGCATGGAACGGCTTGTCCCAGGCATGTCTGTCGAGCCAAAGGTCTGGCTTAGATGACGTACCGATCGACGGAGCTAAGCTGATGCCGGACAAAGACAGCGGGTGGAAGCCGAGTCACAGCCCGTGGCTCATCGCTGTCGCGGTGATGATTGCCACGTTTATGGAGGTGATGGACACCAGCATCGCCAGCGTTGCGGTGCCCTACATCGCCGGCAGCACCGCCTCGACGAATGACGAGGCGGAGTGGGTGCTCACCGTCTACCTGGTAGCCAACGCCGTTTTCCTGGTGGCGAGCAATTGGTTTGCCGAACGGTTCGGCCGTAAGCGGTTTCTCATGTTCTCGATCATGGTTTTTACCGTGGCGTCTTTTGGTTGCGGTGTCGCCCCTACCTTACCGCTCGTGCTGCTGGCTCGTGCGGTGCAGGGTGCCGGTGGTGGCGCATTGCAGCCGATCGCCCAGGCGATTCTGATCGAGAGCTTCCCGCCTGAGAAGCAAGGGCAAGCGCTCGGCCTGTATGCCTTAGGTGTGGTGTTGGCGCCCGTCATCGGCCCTGCATTTGGGGGCTATCTTACCGATGCCATTTCCTGGCGCTGGGCCTTCTACATCAACGTGCCGATCGGCCTGCTGGCTCTGCTTTTGCAAAGTCGTTTCCTTGAGGACCCTCCTTATATAAAAGACGCTAAACCCGGTAAATTCGACGGTGTCGGTTTCGGGCTGCTCGGTTTGTGGGTGGCCTGTATGCAGTTCGTCCTTGATAAAGGGCAGGAAGATGACTGGTTCGGCAACACTGAAATCCGCTGGGCTGTTGTTCTTATGGTGCTCGGATTGATTGCGTTTATGGTGCGGCAATTCACCGCTGCGGAGCCGCTGATAGATCTGCGCGCCTTCAGCAATCGGAACCTCGCTATCGGTTGTGCGCTCGTGATCATACTCGGGGCAGGCATCTATTCGTTGACGACGATCCTGCCTGTCTTCTACCAGACGCTCATGGGCTACGATGCAACATCGGCGGGTCTTGCTGTGAGCCCGCGAGGCCTGGGATCCATTGTTGCGGCAATCGGTGTCGGGGTGCTTTCCACCAAGCTCGATCCGAGAAGGATCGTAGCTACCGGGTTCGCCATTCTTGCCTTCTCCACCATGTGGCTGAGCTTTCTTACCCTGGATATCTCACCTATCACGCTTTTCTGGCCGATCGCCATCGGTGGTTTGGCCATCAGCATGGTCTTCGTGCCGCTATCAAACGTCGCGCTCGGTACCATCCCCAAGGCCCAGGTGGGTAATGCCAGCGGCATTTTCAACTTCCTTCGCAACATAGGCGGCAGTGTCGGCATCTCTGCGGCAAACACCATTGCGCAGCGGCACATGCAGACTCACCGCAATGAAAACGTGCACTGGCTATCCGGCTCAAATTGGATCTTTCGCCGCGAACTTAACATGTTGACCACCCAGATGCGCATCCACGCCGGCCCGAAACAAGCATTACTGCGTGCCTACGCCTTGATTCAGAAGGGTCTCGACAGCCAGGCGCAGCTCTGGGCCTACGTTGACGATTTTCGGTACCTGGCTCTTCTTTGCGCCTTGTGTATTCCTATTGCGTTCTTCTTCAAAAAACCTGATCCGGGGGCAAAGGGTGCTGGCTAAAACCTTCCAACTCCCGCACCCACGTGTTGTGCCATCACGAGTCTTCTTCACTAGATCGAATCGACACCCGTACTGTTGATCGGCTCTCGCCACGCATGCATTCTCTTCATCGAAAGCATGCATCCTACTTCGGCAAAGGCGCTTTCCGTTCGGAATGCGGTCTGTATTTCAATCACCTGGAGCGACTCATGTCCGCCGTCGACGCTCAAAATCAGTACACCAAGCAGGATCCAACCAAGCAATATCCTCGGCCTCAGTTCGAGGAGCAAACGCAACCCGCGCCGGGGCTAGCTCAGGAGATGATCCCAAAGCCCGATCACGGGGAAAAAACCTATCGCGGCTATGGCCGCCTGGCAGGCCGCAAAGCTCTCATCACCGGAGCCGATTCGGGTATCGGACGCGCCGCCGCGATCGCTTTCGCTCGAGAAGGGGCCGACATCGTCTTGAACTATCTGCCCAGCGAGGAGCCAGATGCCGCAGAAGTAGTTGCGTTGATCGAAGATGCAGGACGAAAGGCACATTCCGTGCCCGGCGATGTAAGCGATGAGGGCTTTTGCCGGCAGTTAATCGAGAAAACCGTGAAGGCGCTGGGCGGAATCGACATCCTGGTGAACGTCGCCGGCGCCCAGAAGGCCCAGGAACACATCGAAGACCTGACGACGGAACAATTCGACCACACCTTCAAGACCAACGTTTACGCCATGTTTTGGCTTTGCAAAGCCGCGCTCGCGCATATGCAGCCGGGAGCCACCATCATCAATACCGCATCCATCCAGGCTTATCAGCCATCCGCCATTCTGCTCGACTATGCGCCAACAAAGGCCGCCATTGTTGCATTCACCAAGGGCCTGGCAAAGCAGGTTGCAGGGAAGGGAATCCGCGTCAATGCTGTAGCTCCCGGCCCTATATGGACACCGCTTCAGCCCAGCGGCGGGCAGCTTCCGGAAAAGCTGCCCGATTTTGGCGCGAAGGTTCCTCTGGGCCGTCCAGGGCAACCAGCGGAGCTGGCTCCTATCTACGTCCTGTTGGCCTCACAGGAATCGAGTTATGTGACCGGCGAGACTTACGGCGTAACCGGCGGGAACATGTTGCCCTGAGCGTTCACAAAGCAAACGAGGGAAGAACCATGCAGCGACGCCAATTTCTCACACGCGCGGCGGCCGCGACTTTGTTTTCTGCAAACGCCATCGCAAATGCAACGCAGGAGAACGATACCGGCCAACCGTCGCCCACAGACTCCTCCTCGGGAGGCGTCGCCAGTCGCGTTCCGCGCGTCACAAGCCCGGGTACGCTACGAGGTGAGATGTTGTATCGCCCCCTGGGCGCGACGGGCGTTGAGGTTTCGGCGATCGGTATGGGCGGCTCTCATCTTGGCCAGGCCACCGTGGATGAAGACACGGCGATACGCCTAATCCATGAGGGACTCGATCGCGGCATCAATTTCCTGGACAATGCCTGGGACTATAACGAGGGACGAAGTGAAGAGCGCGTCGGCAAAGCCTTGGCCCAGGGCGGTTATAGGCAAAAAGCATTTGTCATGACCAAGATCGATGGCCGCACAAGAGAGGTCGCGGCCAACCAGATCGATGATTCGCTCAAGCGTCTCAAGGTCGACCACATCGACCTATTGCAGCACCACGAAGTAATTCGCTACGACGACCCGGATCGAATCTTCAATGAGGGTGGAGCGATGGAAGCGGTCCTTGCCGCCAGACAGGCAGGCAAGATCCGGTTCATCGGTTTCACCGGGCATAAGGATCCACACGTTCACCTCTACATGATGGAAGTAGCGCAAAAGCATGGTTTCCACTTCGATACCGTGCAGATGCCTATCAACATCATGGATGCCCATTTTCGAAGCTTCTCTCAGCTTGTTGTGCCGAAGGCAGTCAAGCAGGGAATCGGTGTTCTTGGAATGAAGTGCTTCGGAAGCGGCGTCATTCTCAAGAGCGGTGTCGTTGAGCCGATGGATTGCCTACACTATTCCTTGAATCTCCCCATTTCTGTTCTCATCACCGGCATCAACACAAAAGATCTGCTGAACCAAGCCTTTGCGGCAGTCAGATCTTTTCAACCGATGGATCAAACCCGCGTTGCTGCTCTCATTTCGAAAACACAGGATGTGGCGCTCAATGGAAAGTACGAGCTTTTCAAAACCACGGCTCACTTTGACACGACGGCTCGCCATCCGGACTGGCTCGGTTCCGATAGCCCGGCCGTGCAACAACTCGCCCCTCAGCTGCCGGGTTGACACGCACCACAGCTCTTCACTTGATAAGAATCAATGACTGAGGCAGACAACACAAACACGCAGTGATCTCTTCCAACAAATCGGCACTATCGCGCGTAGATCAACACGAGGTTTATCCATGGGACTTTTAACCAAGAATGACTTTCCGAGCCTGCAGGCTTTATACACCGCGCAACTTCGCTATCTTCTCTCTACGGAGAACCAGATATTGAAGGGGCTTGAGGATATGATTGAGCATGCAGATGACCCGCAGCTCAAGCAAGCGTTTCAATCGCACCGCCAGGAAACCGAAGTTCACGTATCAAGACTGGAGCAGCTCATCGGTGATGTAAATAATGATGTAGACGACAAGAAAGACCCCATCCTGACCGCGATTGCCGGATCCGGCAAGAACATCACCAAAGAAACAGATTCAGGCCCGATCCGCGACGCTGGTTTGATCGCTACCGCTCAGAAAATTGAGCATTACGAGATAGCTTCTTACGGAAGCGCCCGTGACTGGGCGGCACACCTCGGGTTAACCGATCATGCCGCAACTCTTCAAGCCACATTAGACGAGGAAAAGCATGCTGATGCTCTTCTTTCGCAAATCTCCCAACGCGCCAACAGAGATGCTTCTACAGTAGCCGCCTGAACCATCCCTCATCCGGTCCGTCCTCCATCACAAGGGCGGACCGGACAATAGCTCAGCCTTTTCGCTTCGCCTGGATGGAATTTAGGTTCAGGTTAAGCGTGCTCATGGTCCAGATAAATCTGGAGCGTGGCTACCCCCGGAACCTCGACACAGTGTTATAGGACGCGCCGGCGCGGGACAATCGCTGCTGGGGATGACAACCCGAGGGTCCGCACAGAACGCCCTAGTCGTCATCGATGAGATGGATCCGGGTCATCCTGCAAGATGGGCACCTTACGGTGTGATCGTACAGGTCATTTGCTGCCTTCAGTCTTGCGCTCAGTAGTTGCTTGGGAACCGTTTCGACAGCTTCAACGGGAAAGACGCCCTTCGTGAGCTGGTAACGATTCAAGCTCCAGGCTCGCACGGCCGCCTTGTAAATTAGCCGCAGACGGGTTTCCTCAGCGCACGGCATGTGTCAGGTAGATGCGTTTTAGGAACCAAAATCAGTACGACATTTGCTGCCAGAGACCTTGAGGTCTCCGGATGCGTCCCAATTCATCTTTGCATCATATTGATCATGCCGATTGAACTTGAGCGGCTTGAAAAGCCGTTCCGCAGACTAAGAAAAAGCTTAAAGCACTGGCCGTCGGATCCATCGGTTGAAATGGTGCACAAGCTCCGCACCCAGACGCGCCGCCTGGAGGCGATGCTGAATTCCTTCATGCTTGAGCGGGAGCCAGAGATGAGGCGCTTGCTAAAGGCGATGAATCCGGTCCGCAAAGCGGCAGGCGCTGTCCGCGATATGGATGTATTGGTCGCCGACGCGCTCACATTGCCCAACGCCGCAAAAAACGAATCCATCGTTCGCCTGGTGGAGCATTTGGGCAGCTTGCGCGATAAAAGCGCCGGCGAACTGCAGCAGGTCATTGCCGTTGAGCGTAAGCAGGCGCGCCGCTATCTCAAGCGATGCATCCGACTAACCTCGGACAAAAAATTACAGACCAAACAGGCCACGCCTGCCGTAGCCGTTGGTGTGGCCACCAATTTGGCCGCCGGCCTTCGTCGCTGGCCCCGGTTGGATCAAAGCAATATTCATGAATTTCGCAAACAGGCGAAGAAGCTGCGCTACATCCTGCAAATGGCTGAGAGCCCAGGCGCGTCCTCCAATCGGGCCACCGGCACAGGCTGGCTCAACGCACTTGGTAAGGTCAAAGACCAGATCGGCGACTGGCATGACTGGTGTGAGCTTGAACAGATCGCCCACGAAGTGCTTAGCAAGAAGGATGACGCAGCTACGCTCAAGCAAATTGCGAAAACGGTAAACAACAGGTTCCAGCAGGCTGTGGCTACGGCCAACAAAATGAGGGTGCGCTATCTCTCTGGCAGTGCCGCAGGCAAGCGAGACCAGATAAGCGATTCTGTCGTTAAGACCGCGGCGAGGCTTGCAGGATGAAATCGGGAGCAGATGTGAAGAGGATAAATGCGGCGAACACTGAAGACGTAGGTATTGTCCCGGTAGTCATAGAGACACCGCGCGGTAGCCGTAACAAATATAAGCTGGATGAAAAGAGCGGTCGCTTCAGGCTCTCTAAGGTTATGCCAGAGGGCACGGTCTTTCCTTTTGACTTCGGCTTCTTTCCTGGGACGCGCGCCGAAGATGGCGATCCCCTTGATGCGCTCGTGCTCAGCGATGAGCCAACCTTTCCTGGTTGCCAAATCGACTGCAGGCTCGCTGGTGTGCTGCTGGCGCGGCAGGTCGACAAGGGCCAGACACGGAGCAAACGCAATGACCGCATCATCGCGATCGCTCAGGCCTCGCTGCTCTTTGCCGAAGTGAACGAGCTGGCAGATCTGCCTTCTGTCGTTATGCAGCAAGTCGAGGAGTTCTTTGTCAATTATCAAAAGGTGCGTGAGGTCAAAGTAACGCCGCTCGGCCGCGATGGACCGGAATCGGCAAAACGCATACTCAAGGCATCTGCATCTTAGCTCCCGCCACGGTCCGGTTTGTTCTATCTTGGTCGATAAAACCAGCTTTCGAACGATTCGCTTCCAGTACATCCGAGATCCGCGGTTCCGCGGATCCCTCTTAAAATCAGCCTCAGACGTTTGCAGTGCCCCCTCTTGGCTCCTGATTGTAGCGCTGGATCAGCTTGGTCCCGAACCGTTCGACAACCGAAGGGAGCCGCGAAACGCTTTGCCGGCGATTGATTGATCGGCCTGCCAAACGCCGGATTTCCCTCGTCGGGTGATCTGGCAACGAGGCATTAGGCAGCGATAGCAAGGCCGCTGTTAGCTCGGGAGCGATATTGGAAAGGCGCGCGGCGAAGATCGCCTGCAGCCCAATCGAGATCTCGGACCGAGCCCGTGGCCAGGGCCCGCACGATTTTCCTTGCCGCGTTCGTGGCGTTGGTCGCGGTTCCGGGTAGCCTGGCGGCGATGGCAAACCAGCGGTACTCCTGCTCCTGGTTGCCGGTAAAGCGCGCCTGGATGTGGGAGCCGGTGCTCATGTTGCGCGGAGAAACGGTGGTAACCCCGAACCCCTTTGCCGACCATCCCGCTGTACTTGAATCAATCTTCATAAGCGAATTGGAAGCACCTGGATGCCTGGGAAACAAAGTAACGTTTCGAAGTAGCGGCAGGCGGCGGCAGCATACACCACTTTTAGGCGTTGTTCTCGTTCTTGATGATGCTGATTGCGCCGTTGCGTCCAAGAATCGCGTACGCAACGTCGTGGATCGAACTGACGCCTTTGGTTCTGGCCGCCGCCATGACGTCTTCCGGGTCGATCTTCATGCCGTGCAACACTTCGTTTTGCCACTCGCCATTCTTGAGAAGCGTGAGCGGGGTGCCATCCACAGCTGCTCCAAGGCGGGGAACCTTGCTTTTGATGGCCGACATCCCCCAATGCATGAGCCCCACGGTCAGAATGGCGGTCGCGCAATTGGTGATGGACCGGTTTTTCCCTACCGTGCTCAGAATAATGACGCCGCCAATGAGAAAGACAATAACAAACTCAAAGAGCGTGAGTTGGCCGCCGGGCCTACGGCTCAGGACACGCACCACGAGCAAGAGAAACAAGTACCCAAGTACAGCGTGAATGATGGTGGCCAGGGGGGATTCCTTAAGGGACGACGAAGACTTTGGCGTGGACCTGCTCTGCGCCGGCAACGCCGATCGTGAATTCATACATGCCCGGCCCTGTTGGCTGCATTGCGAGATCCACCGAAGCAGGGGACTTTGAGGCCAGGAAGGTATATGTCAACCCGCCTTTGCCGACCTCTGAAGCGAGTGGCGCGGGTATGACACGCTGCGTGCCCAGTCCTTGCACAAGGCTTTCGCTGATAAAGAGTTTGATGTTTCCGTCCACAATCGCCGATTGCCCGAAGCGGATCGTGAGGATCGACGGTGACTCGGTTCGCTCGACACGTTCGTAGCTGACATCGATCGTCCCATCCGCCGCTCGACGCTCAGCTTTGGCAACCGGGCCGCGTTCGAACAATCCGCTTAGCCCGCATTTCTCACCAGGAGTGAGGACTGGGGTGCCCATGGGTTGGAAAAGGATTGGAAAGGCCGTTTTTCATGGCATAACTGCGTTGTCGAGACGTAGTTGTAGCCGGAGAGAGAGCGGCCTTTGATGACAGAGTGTACCAAGAATCGTTCTCATTTACAGCTCATTTTTCGCGTCGTGTGGAGGCCGGGTTCACCGCTGGCCGGGTGTCGAGCGACGGCGGGGCGCTGCTGTTGCGGGAGGTGGACCGCAGGATCAAGCTGCTGGGCCGGCTGGCGGGTTGTTTCAGCGATGGGCGTCGCACCGTTGCTGGTCAAGCACCGTTGTCGGAGATGCTGGCGCAGCGCATTTACGGGCTGGCGCTGGGCTACGAGGACCTCAACGACCACGAGCAGTTGCGCTCCGATCCGCTGCTGGCAGTGCTCAGCGGCAAGCGGGAACTGGATAAGCCGCTGGCGGGCAAGAGCACGCTGAACCGGCTGGAGCTGATCGGCCGCAGCAAGCGCTATCACAAGATCAGCTACTCGCCCGAAGCCATCGACCGGCTGCTGGCGGATCTCTACATCGAGTCGCAAGCGACGCTGCCCGATCCAGATCGTGCTCGATCTGGATGCCACCGACATCCCGCTCTACGGCCATCAGCCGGAGCGGTTCTTCCACGGCTATTACGACAGCTACTGCTATCTGCCGCTGTACATCTTCGCCGGCGATCAGTTGCTGTGCGCGCGGCTGCGGCCGGCCAATCAGGATGCGGCGGCGGGTTCGGTCGAGGAAGTCGAGCCGCATCGTGGCGCAGCTGCGGCAGCGCTGGCCGGAGGTGAAGATCGTGCTCCGCGCCGACTCCGGCTTCTGCCGCGAAGAGCTGATGGGCTGGTGCGAAGCCAACCATGTCGATTATGTCTTCGGCCTGGCGCGCAACCAGCGGCTGGGCAAGATCATCGGCGCCCAGATGCACCAGGCTCAGCATGCTGCATCAGAGCAGCGGCAAGCCGGCGCGCGTCTTCGCCGAGTTCAGCTACCAGACCCGCAAGAGCTGGTCCTGCGCACGCCGCGTAGTGGCCAAGGCGGAGTATCTCGACAAGGGCGAGAACCCGCGCTTCGTGGTCACTTCGCTGACCGCGCCAGCAGTGGGCTGCGCAGGACTTATACGAGAAGTTCTACTGCGCCCGCGGGGAGATGGAAAACCGCATCAAGGAGCAGATGTGCCTGTTCGCCGACCGGCTCTCCACCGACGAAATGAAGGGCAACCAGTTGCGTCTCTACTTCTCCGCGCTGGCCTATACCCTGATGGAAGCCCTGCGCCGGCTGGGCCTGAAGGGTACTGCGTGGGCCCAGGCCCAGGTGGATACCATCCGCCTGAAGCTGTTCAAGATCGGCGCCATCGTGCGGATCAGCGTGCGCCGCGTCGCTGCTCCAGCTCAGCTCCGCCTACCCCTGGAAAGACATCTACGCCCAAGCCTTCCACGCCCTGCGCTGCTAAAGGACCCACCAGCAATCAGACAACCACGCTTCTACCTTCCATAACCTCACCCACCAGGCGGAGCCATGGACAAAATCCAGGCTCACGCGAGAACAATGCCTTTTTCGAACCAAAATATCTCCACCGACCGATGCCAACACTCAATACCACCGTCATCGTACCGATCACCACACCTCGACCGCACCAATCTGCGGCTGGTGAGAAATGCGGGTTAGATCGAGCACAATGATCAGCGAGAAGAGGATCCAAACGAATTTCTCAAAGCGCCACCACTTGCGCTGAAAATCAAGGTCCTCTCCGACCGCAATTTCATCGTTGACCTTGGAAACGGATTCTTCCACCGGTTGGGAGAATGACTTGGCCGCCATCACTGCTCTCTAAGCCTTTCGAGGGGTTGCTTGCATGGGAGAAATGCCGATTTCACCATTGCGCTCCAATACGGCCCTGTCCACTTGCGCCAGCGTTTTCAAACCCGAATCTCGGGCCGACGCCATCACGTCGTCGTCGTTGATTCGCATCTGATCAAGCGCGTGGGTGCGCCAGGCTTTATGCCCCAGCAGAATCAGGGGCGTTCCGTCCACCAAGCGCGCCAGCCGCCGCGACCTCGAACGCGCCCAGGCAAGTGTGTAATGAGCGAATCCGATAGTAATGATCTGGCAAATAGAGTTGGTGAACGAGACCTCGTCTCCAACCATCGCCGTCAACGATGACCCTCCGATGAAAAAGATGAGTACGAACTCGAAGGGCGTCATCTGCTTTCCCGGGCGCCTGCCAACGATCCGAACGATATAAAAACCAGGAAAAAGTAGCCCAAGAATGCTCGTAGCACTGCCGCCATAAAGCAAAAAAACCTCGAATCGACTCAACCCCGAACGAGCTGAATTCCAATGCGCTTCCGAGGATCAGCAACCAAAAAGAGGAACACCGTTCAGGCTGCTTGGCGCTCCATCCATGGGTCGATAACAATCTTGGTGACGCGATCTTCCTTATCCCGCCATACCTTATACATCTCTGGCTCTTCGTCGAGCGAAATGCGGTGTGAAATGATGTAGCTCGGATCACGTGCCGGTTGGCGTCGGGTACAGCGATCCTTTCGCCGTAGGCGGAGGCTTTTCCGCTCCCGATGATGCCTCGAGGGCCGTGGGGATGGCCGTGGGTTCGAGGTATTTCGCCTGTCTCTGCCAAGGCTTCGAAATGGTGGAGATTCTCGATTAGCCTTTGCTTTGAGTTTCTTCCGGTCAGTGTTTCCCACAGGTTGTCGAGCTTGCCCAGTCGGAATTCCTGCAGTAGGGTGACCATAGTTCCGCGGCCTGTGGGAGCCGGCTCGAATACGACCTCACCCGCCGTGTCGACTTCACCCCCTGTGGAGCGCCACGCGAGGCGTTTACCAGGTTCATCGACGATCAATTCCGAATCCCACTCGACGGTTTTGTCACCGCGAACATCACCCAGTGGAAGGTTTTTTCGCCTGTCTTAACGGCTTGTTTCAACTGCTCCTGCCAATGCGGGGCGGCCTCGATGTCTCGCCAGAGCGCGTATAGCTTATCCGGAGCAGCCTGAATGATCGCGCTCGTGCGCACCCAGATCTTGCCATCTTTGTCTTCGGGTGGAGGAAGGTAGCGGCCGCCTTGAACGACCGTAACTCCCTGGGGAGCGTTTCTCGCGATGTGCGTTTCGTTGAGGAAAGCCATGTCTCTCCTCGTGCGGCCTTTTCCTTGCCCGCAATACGGACCAGGCGGGCCCTGGTCCGTGGATGGTGCCAAGCGTGGAGTTACTTGTCCAGCTAGCGTGCAGTCTTTTCCTCTTCCAGAGGCTTCGCCATCTTCTCGTGCATTGCGCCCTTCATCGCACCGGGCACAACGTTGGCCAACTTGCCCTCCAGCTTCGTTTTCATAGAGGCCGCATACACGTGGTCATCGCCGGCTAGTAGCGCGTCGATACCCTGGCGAGCGACATCGCCAGGCTGGCTTTCGGATTTACCTTTGGAACCGACCTCGGTGTCGTCCATGCCAGCCCTATGAAAGAAGTCGGTGTCCGTTGGACCGGGTTGTAGCGCAGTGACGGATATCCCCGAGTCGCGTAGCTCGTAGCGGAGGCTGTGGGCAAAGGAAAGAACAAACGCCTTGGTCGCGGCATAGACCGCTTCTCGCGGCGCGACCATTTCACCGGCGATCGAGGCGGTGAACAAAATCTTGCCCTCACCCTGGCGCGTCATGTGTTGGACCACATGTTTTGCCAAATGCACAGTACCGGTGCAGTTCAGCTCGACCATATTCAGTTCAGCATCGAGGTCGGTCTCGGCAAACAATCCCCCTACGCCAACCCCCGCATTGATACAAGCGATGTCCAACTGTCTTCCCAGTGCTGTTACCCGTTCCCATAAACTTTCAATCCCTTCGCTGGTTGCCAGATCGGCCCGCACCGGAACAATTGAAAGCTCGGAACCCTGAAGTTGTTGCGCCGTTGCTTCTAGGCGATCCCCTGCCGAGCAAACGACCAGATCATATCCGCGTTTAGCCAGGTCCCTTGCTAGTGAAAGTCCAATACCGCTCGACGCTCCGGTCACCAGCGCCAGTTTGTTCGCCATAATATTTACCTCTGTGAGAGTTACGTACTGTATACCTGTGATGCAGGTTGGGCGAAGTGTGTTTTGCTGTTCTTGGAAAAGAAAAAGTCGCCTGATAGTGCGGGCAGCTTGCACTATTGGGGCGTATTCGATGAGTGGGTGATCCTGCCGTGATGCCGCGCTCACGGGTATTGAACGCAAATGAGAATCAAAGTGCGGTCGAGCGTTATTGCTACCGGCAATGGGAAGAATGCATCCCAGCCAGCGCGAACCTCGATTGCACACCCTCAGGCCGCCTGCTTAGCCGTTGAGTTCACTTGTTTCGAGATCGAGGTCAATTTCTTGTCCGCCTCTTTCTCTTCGGCGAGTGTCTCTTCAAGCAATGCGACCACTTCTGAAAGGCCGAGCGTATTTGCGAAGTCGCGTGCCGAGCCGTAGCCGGCCATCTCGTAATGCTCAACCCGTTGGGAAGCTGCGATTAGGGCCGCGTCACGTACCGTCCCCTCGTCCGTCTCTTCAAGGACTTCAGAGCCCTCCTCCAGCACACCCTTCATTCCGACACATGTTTTGCCGGTTAGCTTTTCCCGACCATGTCAGCGATCTTTTCCAAACGATCGACCTGGCCTTTTGTTTCTTCGAGGTGGCTCAGGAGAGCCTCCTGTAACTCAGGTGTGGAAGCGGCTTTCGCCAGCTTGGGAAGCGCCTTTACAATCTGCTTCTCAGCCGAGTAGAGGTCCTTCAATTCGTTTATCAATAGTTCCTGCATCGTCTCAACACTCGTAACTCCTCCGTTGTTCAATCAGATCTTTGTCGACAAGAAGCCGTGGACGGTCGCCTGCGGACTGTGGATAGGGATGGCTGCCGTTCTGGATGTGTTGCTTTCCCGATGGATCATGAAAGGAGACGATTGAGAAGCTGGAGACCGGCGAACACTTGCCCGTTACAAAGGCAGTCTTGGCCTAGGAGTCCGACGGGCGTTGAGCCTGCCCTGCCGAATTTGGCGAACACCAAGGAGAGCAATTTCGGGCGCAGTCGCGTCACAGCGCCGCAACCAAGCTGGGGCTGTACGCCCGTGCGCGAGGTTAGCAGAGTGCATCCTAGCTTGAAAGACGCCAGTACACGAAGGGGATAAGCCACATGCCGGAACAGGAGAAAAGGCGCCGAGAGGCGGAGCAGCATCTTACAGAGGAAATCGTGAATCAGGCCAGGCAGGAGCCCGGCGGCGCAGCGGAGGATGAGTCAAAGGAAAAGCGGGCTCAAGCGGAAAAGGAAGTTCAAGACGCGAATTGAACGGACCGGGTTCTTGCCACATCAGAAAAGGGAATCCAGAAGCAAGCGCAAAGGCGGCGGCGTGGTAGCCCGCGGTGAACGGCTTCTCACAAATAAGCGCTTCCGCTGGGTATCCCTCCCGCATGAAGCGCCATCTGAGCAGCGCAGGGGAACTTTTAATTGGAACATCGTGACATTGTTGTCATCGGAGCCTCTGCCGGCGGCCTAGCGGCGGTAAGCAAGATACTAGGAGCGATGCCGCACGATGTGGACGCAGCCATTCTGGTCGTGTTGCATACAGCGAATCACGCGGAAAGCTTTCTACCCCAAATCTTTGAACGAGCTGGTAAGCTACCCGTTTGCCATCCTACAGATGGGCAAGCTATCGAACGGGGACGGGTGTACGTCGCTCCACCAGGGTTCCACATGATAGTCGAGGATGGTATTGTGCGCGTGGTGCAAGGACCACGAGAGAACCTCAATCGCCCGGCGATCGATCCTCTTTTCCGATCGGCAGCGGCGGAGTATGGGGCCCGGGTGATTGGAGTTATCTTAACCGGCATGATGGACGATGGAACCGCCGGTTTAATGGTTGTTACTGCAAGCGGCGGCAAGGCGATCGTCCAGGACCCGGAGAGTGCATTGTTTTCGGAAATGCCGAAAAGCGCGCTCGATCACGTCCCCGAAGCCCAGGCGGCAAACCTTGAGGATATACCTGCACTTCTCTTGCAATGGATCCGAACTCCCTTACCCGCAGCCACGGAGCGACCTAGCGACTCGCCTCTCGCAGCGACTAAAGAAACGCGCATTACGGAACTCGACATGAGTGAGGTATCCAGTGAGGAACGTTTGGGTCAGCCGTCCCCTTTTGCTTGCCCGGACTGTGGCGGGGTGCTTTGGGAAATCGAACAGAATGGATTTCTTCGCTTTCGCTGCCGCGTCGGCCACGCTCTCACAGCCAAATATTTGGGTTCTGAACAAAGGCATGCCATAGAAACGGCACTCTGGGAAGCTTTGCGTGCTCTTGAGGAAAGTGCATCCTTGTACCGGCGAATGGCTGGTCGAGCTACCGAATCCCGCCATCTTCTACCGGCTCATCAGTTCCAGGATCGGGCCACCAATACCGAAGCCAATGCGAAGATACTTCGGGACTTCTTACTGCGGGTTAACACCGATGAGAGCTCCGATGAACTACATCCTCTGCAATCGCTTGAGGAGTCGCCGGAACCCAACGAAGTAAGTGACAACGCCTAGGGCTGACAACAAAGGCACCCGGAAATGCGTCAAATTCCGCCTCCGGGTTCCTGTCTCGCCGTTCGTGGACAGCGATGAGATCGATCGCGTCTACAGAGGCATCTCAATTGCCCGCGTTTTGGATCTGAAGTCATAGATGACGCAAGATATCCATTGGTCGGCAATCGCTTTACGCCTGCTGCTTACCATCATTGCCGGAACAGCACTGGGAATCGAACGGAGCAAAACCGGCCATCCCGCAGGTCTTCGCACAACTCTGTTGGTCTCTCTCGCCGCGTCCGTTGCGATGATCCAGGTCAACTTGTTGATCAACACCAATGGAAAGCCGAGCAACTCCTACGTAGTCATGGACCTTATGCGGCTGCCGCTCGGCATTCTGACCGGGGTCGGATTCATTGGAGCAGGTGCCATCGTACGGAAGGACGAACTGGTCCTCGGGATTACGACTGCCGCCACCATGTGGTTCGCAACGGTGACCGGCCTATGCTTTGGCGGCGGTCAGCTTGGGCTTGGCAGTGTTTCTACACTCCTAGGCTTCATCGTTCTCTGGGGGTTGCGGCCAGTTGAGAAGGGACTTGCGCGGTATCAGATGGCGAGGTTGAGGTTGACGATCGAAGAAGGCCAAATTTCAGCGCAGGAACTCCGTCTGCGATTGGAGGCCGCGAGTATCCGCGTGAAGGCTTTTTCCTTTACTCACTCCATGACAGAACACCGAAACCAGTTTCAATGTGAGGTCCGGTGGCCCAAAGCTGCAGGCAGCCCAGATCCTCCAGCTATCTTATCCAGCCTGGAGCAACTTCCAGGTATTATCGGCCTCGAGTGGAGCAGCGTTAGGAATGAACCCCAATAATGCAGTCATGTTAGTTGCATCCAGTCTGGCGTTTGCTGCAAAAACCTGAAGCTGTGAGCCCTCCTCTCCGAAGCCGCCAATCTCCGGGAGCAGGCCTCTGCGCTCGGCAGGCCTGCATGATTGGCCGCTGAATAGATGCGAATGGACGAACAGAGGGAATACGATGCTTGCACTGACAGTCCGGATTTCGCTCGTGATCGCATTTCTTTGCGCCATTGTGATTACTGTCGACATCGTGCGGCATCCACAAAAGATGGGCATCATGAACATCGTTTGGCCCTTGACTGCGCTTTATGGAAGCGTGTTCGGCGCTCTGGGGTTATCTCAGCCTCGGACGCCAGAGAGCGAAAGATAGCCGTGAAGAACAGCCACCGAAGACGATGACGGGCCCTGCGGAGCGTCTCAGGCCTTCTAAGATCCTCCTCGCCACAAGCCACTGTGGGGCAGGCTGCACGTTAGGCGATATCGTTGGCGAGTTACCCTGGCTTACCATGGTCGCCAGCAGCAGTCGCGAGCAATGTCCCAGCGGGCGGTGGACTTTGCGCAACAGTCTGGGCAGAAAGAGACGCCGCGACTTTACTGTTCATAAACCATCCTTTCCTGAAGGTTCCACTACGTCCATGACTTCCGGCCAGGTGTCCTGCAAAAGCGTGACTGTGAGCCCCTCGCCGATGAAGGTCATTAACAAGTGGGTCAGATGCGCGACTAGTACGGGACTCGCCTCAGCCGCCGCACCGTCAAGGCCCAACATCGAGCCATCATCCTGCACTGTGACGCTGCTGAGGGTTGGCGATTCGCGTCGAGCCAAGGTCAGCGCCCGTTGGAGAAGCGTACTGAATCCCGCTACCCCGACTAGTTGACCTAAGGGACGGCGCAGCTTCTCGCACACTCGACATGTGACGAGCCGGTCCTCCGAGGCGACGATCTGGGCCTCACTCTCCACAGCTACTAGCCGAGCGGCTAGTAGTCTCGTCGCGGGATTGATTTCAGTCGGTATCGTCATCTCCAGCCGGGGAAAAGCATCTGAATGCGCCGGTTGCAATGATTTCATACGCAGACATCCATGCCAAACGGCATGCTCCGATACGAAGGAACTCCCTCCCTCGTTTTCCAGAACGGCTTCTTTCGTCCCTCCTCCCAGCACGAGAGACGATCGCAGCAGAGATTTGGATCTACCAAGCTGTTCGCACAGGCTCGTTCAGTCTCGACGGCCCGAAAGGGGCAGGAGGGATGGCTGGCTCCAAACAATCTGAATGCGGCACCGATCGATTTGTTGAAGCCACTCTCAATGCCAGCTTCGCTTGCAAACTGACGCTGGAAGAGGTGGGTCTACGGATCGGGGGGAAACCTGGGGACGCCCGTGTCTCACACCCTTTGCGTGAACCAATTATCTCCGTTTCCGCCGAGTCTTAGGTGTTGTGCGATATCAGCGTCCAGGAAATCTAAACACTTGAAACGGAATCGCCATTGAAAAGTCAAGTAAGTGAAACAGAGGCAATATCAGATGGTAAAACGCAGACGAAGCCCGAGGGCTCTCACGTAGAGCCCGGGGATTGTATTGGAATTGTGAGCAAGCATTACTTCTCCGAAGCAACCAGCACGACCTGGCCTTTCGATTGGTTCTTTGCCAACTCCGTTTGCCGCGGGTCGATCTTTATCTGGCTGCCTGCAAAGCTGTTCTGGTTCCACACTTCGGCTAGGAAATACTCGTGGCCGTAGCGATAGAAAACCAGCTTGCCCTTGGCCGTGGGCTTCTGTGATCTGCATGAGCTCGAAAGAACGACTGATCCTGCCTTCGAGTTCACATTGTAGATTGAAAGAGTTGGTCCACCCCAGGATCCGAGTGCCGTGACTTCATATTCGCCGGCCGGAAGCTGGACATTTCCCGCGGTGAATTCGAACGGCACAGTTACTTTCAGGTGAGTGGTTTGCGCTTGGGCGGCTGCGCTGATCAGCAGCACCAGGGAAATCGCGAGTGACAACAAGTTCCTATCCACGGTAGGTCTCCTTTTCTGTGATGGCCGAGCCCTTGCGAACTTGGTCTCACTATGGAAAGCGCAGAAACCGCGGTCTGCCCGCCACCTTTTCAAAAAATATTTCCAGGCTGGGCGAGCGAACCATCACTCGGCCCGCAACTCGAGGGGACTTGTGCCTATAATTGCGGCATCTGGAAGTGGCACGATATGGGATCCGATCCGGGCGAAATCACCCAGTTGCTGCAGCATGGCGAACTGGCGACCGGCAAGTGGAGGACAGGTTATTCGACCTTCTGATGCCGGAGATGCATAAGATTGCCGAACGCTGCTTCCGCCGCGAGCGGCCCGGCAACTCCCTCCAGCCGACCGTGCTGGTGAACGAAGCGTTTCTTCGCCTGGCAAAGTCAAGGGAAGTGGATTGGCAGGATCGAGGTCATTTCCTCGCCATATCGGCAAGGGTCATGCGCCGTTACCTGATCGACCACGCGCGAACCAGGCCCGACATTCTGTTTCTGCCCATGGAAGGACTTCCGGAACGCTTCTTCGGTACCCGCACCCCGGCGGAACTGGTGATTGAGGTTGGCGATCTGCTCGACGCCCTGGAGCGCGAATCGCCCTCGAGACGAGCCTTGGTGGAACTCAAGTTCTTCCTCGGGTCAACCGATCAGGAAACCGCGGATGCTCTGGGTATCACTTTGCACACCATGCAGCGGGAGTGGTACGGGGCCCGCCGCTGGCTGTTCGAACGACTGACTGGGCACCCTGACGCCGGAAGCCAGACAAGGAAACAATGACTAACGACCGCGAAGAAGACGAAAGGATTATGGAGATGCTGGCAACCGCTCGCCGGAAGCCGGCGGCGGAGCGCGAAGCCTACCTGCAGTCCGTCTGCGCGGGGGATGAGAACCTGCTCCGCGAAGTAGCCGATGCCCTCTCCTGGGAAGAGCGCATGGGCGAATTCCTGCAGCAGCCGGTGGCTATGATCGCGAACAAACATCTCCCGCCGGACGCCGCGTTCACCGCGGCTGTGCAATTTTCCGCGGGCCTGGAGATAAGGCAATACCGAATCGAGTCGAAGCTAGGGGAGGGCGGCATGAGCACAGTCTGGCTCGCCCTCGATACCAAGCTTAGCCGTCGAGTCGCGATCAAGTTTTTGTCGGATGATCTCGCCGACGCTGAGGCTCGCCGCCGCTTTCAGCGGGAGGCACAGATGGCATCTTCGCTGAACCATCCGCATATTGTGAGCGTGCACGATATCGGCGAATTCGAGGGGCGGCAGTACCTAGTCACGGAATATGTGGACGGCGGGACTCTGAAAGACTGAAGTGTATTGGAAGGGGAAGATTTCCTTGTCGCGGAGCGATCAACCTTGACAGCGTATCCAGCTTCCCCGGCCCGCCGAAGTTGTAGGGAGGACTTGTGAGAAAAATAGTGGCCCATGGATGGCTCGCGCTCGTTCTGGCTTTGGTACCCGGAGAAGTCTTTTCGCAAGCAAACCAACAGACGGGTGCCCTTACGGTGAGTGGCCACACGGGGGAGGTGCCGGTCACTCAAATAAACGGCCGGCCTTACGTCGCTGTAGACGCGCTCGCCCAGTTAATGAATGGTTCGCTTGGGTATCGGGGCAGCCGTATCACATTGACATTATCGGGGGCGACGACCGCGGCGCATGCGGCTCCCGCCGCCGGCCGATCAGCGAACCCGGCATTTTCCACAGATTTCCTGAAAGCGACCATCGAAACCTTGAGCGACATCAGGGAATGGCGAAGCGCGCTCCTGACTTCGGTTGAGTACGGCTACAAAATGACGGACATCCAGATAGATGATTTCCAGGGGCCGGCCGCCAAGAACCTCCGTTTGGCATCCCTAGCGGCCACAACAGATTCTGATCGCAACGCGCTTGGACTGTTGAACAAGGAGTTCGGCCATATGCAGGAACTGAGCTCCAGGATTTTGAAGGCGCGCAAGAACTTGAGCTACATGTCCGTGGATTCGTTAACAAAGGATTCGTTAGACCAGAAAATTCTGAAGTGTGCACGCTCCCTGGCTGCAATGGCGGCCGCGGGCCAGTTTCAGGATGATGGTTCGTGCCGTTGAATCCCAACGAAATGCCATAGGCGGTAGCAGCGCGCCGTTATATCGAAGAACACCTGTGTCGGTTGAGAGGTGAGCGTGCGACGACGCCTTGCCTCTTTAAATTTCGGCCAAAACAGGTCCCGCTTCGCGTAGCGATGCCTAGTCATTTTTCGAGGTAATACCCTTAGTTTTCCAGGTCCCACTCCCATTGCCCCTTTTATAAGATCCCCTCGATGGCCGAAGAGAGGATCTCTTCCACTTCATGAGCCCGACCAACCAACCGGAAACGTGCGACGTACAGCCGGCCTTCCATATTCTGGCTAAACCAACCGGCTCGATCTGTAACCTGGACTGCAAATACTGCTACTTCCTGTCAAAGGAGATGCTCTATCCAGGCAGTCAGTTCCGCATGGCCGACGAGATGCTGGAAACCTATATCCGGCAGACAATCCAGGCTCACCAGGGGCCAGAAGTAATCATTGCCTGGCAAGGCGGCGAACCGACTCTGATGGGCCTGGATTTCTTCCGGAGATCTGTGGCGTATGAGAAGAAATACCTGAAGCCCGGCGCCATTCTGCAGAACACACTCCAGACAAACGGCACACTGCTGGACGATGAGTGGTGTGAATTTTTCCGTGAAAACAACTTTCTGATCGGCATCAGCATCGATGGGCCACGCGAAATGCACGATCTCTATCGCGTAGATAAAGGCGGACAGCCCACATTCGACAAAGTCATGCGCGCCGTGCGGCTAATGCAGAAGCATGGAGTGGAATTCAATGTGCTGACCACCGTGCACGCGGGCAACGGCGATCACCCGCTGGAGGTTTATCGCTTCTTGCGCGATGAAGTAAGAACACAGTTCATCCAGTTAATCCCGATTGTGGAGCGTGCGACCCCGGATATCCTGCCGCTCGCAAACTTGGGTTGGGGCGGCGTGGTCCACACACGTCCCCTGTACACGCTTGACGGTAATGTGGTCACCGAGCGCTCGATCAGGTCAGAACAGTGGGGCGAATTCCTTGTTCGAATTTTTGACGAATGGGCACGCCGGGACGTTGGAACAATATTTGTGAATATGTTCGACGCCGCGCTGGCATCGTGGGTTGGCGTTCCACCGGCGATCTGTGTATTCCTGGAAACCTGCGGTCAAGCGATGGTGCTGGAGCATAACGGAGACGTCTACTCCTGCGATCACTTCGTGGAACCGAAGTATTTGCTGGGCAACATTCAGAACGAATCGTTGGCCGGGCTGGCCGGTTCGGAACAACAGAGGAAATTCGGGAACGACAAACGCGACACACTGCCCCGGTATTGCCGTGAGTGTGATGTGCGCTTTGCTTGTCACGGTGAGTGCCCCAAGAACAGATTCATTCAGACGCCTGATGGCGAGCCGGGGCTGAACTATCTCTGCTCCGGCTACAAGGCTTTCTTCCATCACGTGGACCGGCCGATGAAGATCATGGCCGAACTGTTGCGCCGGGACCGGGCCCCCTCTGAGATTATGGGGATCCTTTCTGCCGAGGAGTCCAGATCAAATTCGGCATCGGTCGGGTTGAGCGCACAGCTGCGATGATATTCTCTGCGGATGAGGACGGAAATTGGCCGCGATACGCTTACGGAAGGTTGTAACGCACCTGCCGTAGACGATGTTCGCATGGGCCGAATTCGGGCCGGTCCCTGCTACCCAGGGATAAAGCCAGGCGTAGGCATATTGCATGCCCCACTGCATGGATCCGATGTTCTCGTATTTCCAGAACACCCGCGAGTAGCCGGCAGTAGCCTCTTCGATCGATCGCTTCGCATTTGTACTCGCTCCCGGATAACCAAATCCGACGCAGCACGTGCCATCGCTGTTCATGGTTACATTCTTCTGGGCGTAAACGCCGCTGTAATAGAAGTAAAGTCCGGTGATTTTGCTGGGAGCAAGCTCGAATCCACTTACCCAGGAGTAGGAGTGAATCGGCGAAATGCTGCCGTTCGCCTTCACAATTACATCTGGAGCCAGACCGCCAATGTAGCGTCCTGCTCCGTCACTCGCAAACCCGTCCAGCACCAGTCGGGTGCCCTTCAGCACATTCACGTTGAAGTTTGCGCCCACGCCTGAACCAAAGGCATAATCCTTGCCGGAAATTTGCGCCCCGTTCCAGCTGCGGAACGTGCGCATCACCGCACCAACATCGAAGTGAACAGCCCGATCGGACTTCCCGTCAAAGGACCCTTTGACCACAAAATCGGGTGTCATGTTTGGCACATTGAGTTCGTTGGCGCCGGTGTTGTACTGAGTTGGCAGGATGCCGCTAAGAGCGGTTGGGAAGACGACACTATTGCCCACCTGCTGCTCGGGGTTTTCCGCTGAGAAGCCGAACGCCGCCCGCTTGGACGCGTGGTAGACCACTCTGAATTGAGGGTAACGGCCCCATACCAGGCCGGCGACGTAGTTGAAATCTAGCGCGTGCGTGGTGGCTACATCGCCGGGCCAAGGCAGGATATCCTTCTTAGTCGGGGTCATGAGCGAGAACAACTGGCCCCCGGTCAGCTCCCACTTACCCTTTTCCCAGTCAAACCATGCCTGGCGAATCCGGAAGGTGTAGCCCGATAAGGTGACGGCGACATTACCGGCGTTCGGCGCGCCGCCAAAGTCCATCTCGAAATATCCGGCCGCATTGCTTGATTTCAGGGCGCTGTCCACGCGCAGTGCAAGGCGCGTAGTCTGCGACGACACACGAAATTCGCTTGTATCCCCGGGAACCGTGTTGTCGAAGGGGAGGTTGCCAAAATTCGTAGCTATATTTCCCCCGGAGCTGCTAGAGCGCCACACCGTGTTCATGGCTGCATATCCGAGCAGGCGGATCTTCGCCGGTCCCAGCTTCAGTGTGGGTGTGTTAGGAGTGATATCGGCGATTTCGGGCCCACGTTGCAACTCCTCTCCTACTTTCTCCTGTTCAGCTAACGGCGGCTCTTGATCGAAGGCCTGGGTTCCCACAGCTTGCGTCGGCGTTGCAGGTTCCATATGGTCCGTGACGATCGATGTTGTCATGGCTGGAACCTGCTTGGCGTCCTGCGTGCGCGGTTGCACGATTCCTGCCAATATCTGCTTCTGTTCGGCGAGTGACAATTGTAATGCCTGGATCTGGGCCTGCTGCTGCTCCAGCAAAGTCTGTTGGGATTTGACTATTGATTTTAGTTGCTCTAAATCGGCACCCGGCATTGAGGACTGAGCCGGCAACCATGGGCATATCGCCAAATAGAGGAACAATAGAATCGGATTTCGATTTCTCACGGGTGCCACCTGCGTAGGTTAGAAGGCACATGCTCACATCGCCGGCGCGCAACAATCATGAATCTATACGCCGGTGACTTGAGTCTCTCGAAAAATCCGTTAGGACGGCAAGACCGTTACGGACCCGGTACCGAGATCGTAATAACCTGCGACGACCTTCACTCCGCCCGATTTCACCAGGCCGGAGATCACCGTGGAAGACTCCCGTAAAAGGGTGGCTTGGATTTTTGCATTCGCCTTGGTGGCCGATACGAGATCCGGCCCCGCTTCATTGACGGCTGGTTGGATATGTGGAAACAACGCACTGATCTGTCCTGGTACTTCCTTGCCTTGGATAGTCGCCTTGACTGCTCCGCAGTTCGAGTGCCCCATAACCAGAATCACCTTGGTTCCCAAAACCGCTGCGCCATATTCGAGACTGCCGATGATTTCCGGCGTGATCAGGTTTCCGGCAACCCTGGTCACGAAAATGTGGCCAATGCTCTGATCGAACACAAGTTCGACCGGCACACGCGAATCAGCACAGGAAAGCACGGCTGCAAACGGCTCCTGTTTTTCCTCGGTGTGTTGCTTAAGCACTGCGAGGTCCTGCTCGTGAGCGATCAGTTTGCCCGACATAAAGCGCTGGTTGCCCTCCGTCAGTGCCGCCAATGCTGCATCGGGGGTAAGTCCGGACTGTGCGTGGGCCCGCGCGGGAAGGATAGATTGCGCACCGCCTGCCAGAAAACTTGTGGCGGTGGCCGTTAGCCCGAATCGAAGCAATTGCCGCCTGGATAGTTCACGATCCGAAAAGCCTTTCATTAAGCGCCTCCTGGCTGTTGAAGAGTGAGCTTCCCGTCTACTGCAGACGGAATGGTTACGCGCGAGTCACAAGAGCTTCGTCTACTTTCCGATCCCTCCCGGAGACCGAAGTAGACTGAAGCGATTCTGACCTTTAAAGTGTAGGTGCAGTGGCAGGTCTTCCCTGAACGCCAGCATGGGCCGAAAAGTTCGCGAAAAGAACATACACGCTAATCATCAGTGTCCACGACGGGAACACGAGCGGAGCCCAGCCGAAACGTCCAATGCTCAGGAGCAGGAAAACCGCGAGCAGATAGCCGAGAAACGACATCCAGCGCGGGAAGATCCCGATGCGAAGCGCGATCGTACAGGTTGAAAACATGAATACTCCCGCCATTCTGAGCCCGTACGTGTTGACTAACTCATAGGCCAGGGTGCGGGCAAAGGCATAAGTGCCGGAGTCCATCAGCTTCCCGGGAATTGCTTCGTAAGCTATCAAGAAACCACCTGTAACCGCGGATGATGCAAAAGTTAGGGCGAGAAATAGAAGTCCGCTGCCCAGGAAAACGGTGGCGAGAAAGCGGTCTTCCTGTGCCCCCATCCGGTCGCGCAACACGCCCATGAACCAGAGGAAGGCGATTCCGGCGAAAGGCAGAAGCCCCATGGCGAGACTGATGGACTTCACACTCTGGGTAAGCCAGGTGCCTGGATCCCTCGGGCTATCGGGGACGGCAAGCCGGACAAGCACGAGGCTGATGATCAATAGGATCGAGAAGATGATGCCTGCGATCGCTCCCGCGCGCGGGGCTTTCAATCCGGCTCCAATCGCGTCTTTCTCCTCTTCCATCATGCCTCCATGCGCCTACTCTGCGGTTTAGGCCTCAGGACCCGGCAACTTTCTTGACGTTGGTCTGGCAAAAAGATGCGCTGCATCGTGGTTGCTGAATGCGACGCGTGAAAAGGACATCTGAATCGAAGACGAGGCCCATGAGCCTTGACTAATTACGAGACTCAGATTCAACGACAACGGCAGCTTAATGGCCGCGCGTCGCAAAAGGTATTCGTAGAACTCGCGGTTTCGCCTCAAAAAAGTGCTAGTGGCGGTGCGGATGTCGAGTGCTTGAACGGGATTGCTTTGATATGAAGCATGGTGTCGGTCTTTGCGGAAGGTTAACTGCCAGCCAGGTTGTCGTGAATGCCTGGAGCGAAAGTCGGTCCACACACCAACCGGCAACCCCTCTTTTTTTTGTGTTCTCCTAGCAACACTGCTAGTGGCCCAATCTGGGCGATTCGACGACTCTAGAGCTTATAGTAAGCGACCGGACTGGCGGTGGGTGGTGGGTGCGGCTGCATTGGTGGCCTACCGGAGCATGGCAGCCATCGAAAGGCGGATCGAATGAACGACCTTCACGCACCAACCATCGACGAAAGGAAGCGGAAAAATAGGTCCATCGCCAGTGTTGCATCCGCGGGGCCGGCCGACACCTTCCCTTGTGCCCAGGGCGATCAGCTAAAACAGCTGTACGACTCCGCCCTCCAAGCGTGGAAGATGAGTTCACAGCCGCAAGTCGGTCCCTTCGTTGAAGGAGAAGCCGCAGCGAGGCGAGCTTTTCAGGTCAGAGAAGAAGCGTTAATCGAGAGGAACGCGGCCGCCAATCGCATGTACCTCCATCGAGCGGTGTGCGCAATCTGCAGGCGGAGGAGGTGAAAAGATGTCATCCACCGCGTCCTCTTTGATGAGGCGAAACCCTTTGCTCGGCGGCCACGAGGTGCGGAACTGGCCATATGCGGAGCGATCTCTTAGGAACGCGGCGGAACCGCACGAGCTGATTTCACGAAGAAGCAATAACCATAAGACGCCGCGCCTCATGCACGCTTTCGACACGGCACTGCTGATCGCTTCCGCAGTGTCGACCAGCGATGCTGCGGCACGTATGCCTGATCATGTCCACAAAGGCCGGGGCGTTAATTCGGAGCCTGGAGAGCAAATATGACAATGACTGCCCGATAGTGGCGGCTTGATCTTCCAACGTCTGCATCACCATTGCCGGGGCTGCACGATAGAGATCCCTGAGAAACGCAGATGGTCCTTGCGCCGTTATCGAATATGGCGTAATAGACGAGCGCGGGAAATCTTTGATGTTGTAGGTGACGATTACTTTCACACCTGCGTGCGCTGCGGCGGCCAGGACATGGCGGTCGTTCGGGTGGTTTGTCATCGCGGTAATCAAATCTTCATAGTCCTCGATCCACGCTTCTGGAAAATGTTGCCTGATTTCGCTCTCGCGGCGCATGGCTTTTTGGTCAGAGAGGCCGAAGGTCTCGCGAAGAGTGCGGGTTACCTCCGCCATGATTCGGGCAGACCGTTTCGGCAAAAAGAGACGTGGGCCAGCAGCAAGCCTGAGGAGCGTGTCAGCCTAAGGGATTGGGACCAGAACGCAGGCATCCAGGACTACGGGACGAGCACTCTTCATTCGTCCATGCCACCTTTGGGGAATATATTCCGCTCGTACAAGCCGGCTTCGAACGCATCGCGGGCCAGGAGGTCTAGCGCAGCAAGACGCTCCCTGTCGCGTTTCTTGGCGAATTCCAAGACATCACTAAGATAAACACGGCGCTGGTTGCCAACTCGATGATGCGCCATCAAACCGCTTTCAAGCTGCTTGATGAAGAATGGACGCGACATTCCGAGAATGTCGGCAGCCCGTTGGGTCGTAATCGCCTGATTATCCGGAATCAGCGTGACAGCCTGGCCGTGGGACATGAACTCCACCGCCGTTCTGAGGACTTCGACCACCGTACCCGGAAGCTCGATCCGTTCACCTGCAGGGCTGATCAGGGCAGGAACGCCTCGGCGCAACAGTTTCTCCAAGTCCTGCACTTGCTGCTGCTCGGACTTCGGGAGGGGGATCGTTTTCTTCGGTGCAATGGCCATAATACCTCAAGACTATCACGTAGTCGAAATACTCGAAATATGCGCAATAGTCAAAATGGATCTCAGATGCCTAGCGCGCGCAAAACAGGCGCCATGAGCCGAACGATGTCGCGGACATTTGCGGAGCAGTTGCGTTGTTCGTTAAAGTTGCTGGGATTCGTTCCGATGCATTCTGATTCTCAGCAGTGCCTTAATGTTGCGAGTTGATAGGGGTCTTTCACGGCGATAACACGGGTTCAAATCCCGTCGGGGACGCCAAATAAAATCAGGCACTTACCGCGTAAGTCTAACCCACCCAAATTGTTGCCCGGTCACGATGGCCACTACCAGGAACGAGATAGTAGTGGCACTCCCCAGGGTCATTATCGATACAAGCGTGCTGAGTGCATTCGCGAAGAATGCGGCACCCGGCGAGCCGTACATCAAGGCACCGAACTCAGGTTCGAGGTCTTGCTCACTGAGATGAGCGCGGATGAGCTGATCTCCGCACCGGTAGCGGGCACCAGGGAAGATCAGCTCACATGTTGCCAACAGCTGCCAGTTTCAGGCACCTGCATCTGGCTCCCCCACTAAATCTTGACGAGGTTGGCACTGACTCATGCGAATGACAGCGGGGATTTGACTGGCGGAAGGTTTACGTCAGGGCCCAAGCCTATGAGCGCGCGATCATTGATCGAGATTTCACGGATACTCTGTCTGCGGAAAATTTGCGCGTGCAGCAGCAACTCGAGCAGGAGTACATGACTTATTGGCAGAGTCTGCGGATGAAGCTTGACCCGATCTTTGATAGGGATTCGTTAAGCCGCCTTAACAATTTCAGGGAGGCCATCCAGATCGCGACCTCGACGTGAAACGATGTGCCGTTCAACGCTGGCAAGGGCCTGTACAACCGCGCCTCCACACTCGAGACGCTGAAATCGCGTCCTTCGTTGACATCTGCCCGCCCTTTCGAGCGGCATGTTACGGCATGGGCGGAGCGTGGTTTGATGTTTCGCTTGCGGAGAAAGTGTTTAAGGAACTCGCGGGCCGCAACGACCAGATGGTGGCTATCTATTTGCCTTATTGTGACCGTTTGTGACTCGTGATACGAAACAGTTGGACCGACGATGCGATATTTCGATTGAAGCCGATCTCGGATGGGAGGTCACGTCCTACGAGAACTTTTGCGCTTCATTCAGCTTACTGAGCCGCGAAGAGCTTGTTGCCTTTGATTTCCGCCTTGGCTGCGCTCTTCGTCTGCCTTCAATGGCATGGAATGCACACTGCTCGCACCTAGAGCTATGGTCAGAACACGTTTGGGGCATTTTTCATCCCGGCTGGAAGTTTCTGGCTCGGGGGTCAGCGGTCATTTTCGAGCGCGAGGACGGCATAGCCTGTTGCCGCGTCGTTCATGAAGGGACCGGCATCTGAAGCCGGGTCACGCTTTTTGTTCAGCGACCAAGCTGGCCATAGGCCTTCGGTCTGGCTCTGATTCGCGACTAACCAGCCCAGGCCGCGAGTAACCTGCGCTACCTTGCGCATCCCATTTTTTTCGAGCGCGAGCACGATCAGACCCGTCGCATAGCCATCGCTCCTGGTCTCCAGCGTAGTGTCATCGTGGCGTTTCCATGTGCCGAGATTGGTGAGGCTCCAGCCGCCATCTGGACGCTGTTCGGCGAAGATGGAATTGACTAAAGTAGACCGCTCTTTTGCCGAGAGAAGACCCGGATACTTCGCCGAGGCCCAAAGCAGGACGATACGATTCACCAGGGGTTGACTGCTGTATTCCCGGCGCAGATATGCCCGCAGTTCGTTCACATTGCTTTGGATCGCCCTCTCCTTCAGATAGTCATCCGGGGCGATGCCTACCGCCAGGGCCGCAAGCGCAGCTCCGTGATATTCCGACTCGTTGGATTCCCACGGAGCGTTGTGGAAGTTGAGCCATATCCAGGCCCCTGCATTATCGCCGGTGTGCCGTTGCAACGCCCAGGCATTGCTGAATGCCTGCTTGGTGATCTCTCTCAAGTGACCACTGCGTGCATCGTAACTCGCCAGGATCAGCGCATTGAGCACCGACTCTGTGCTGCGCGATTCGATGGATTTCGTTGGTCCGGATTTGCCGTCTTTGTAGAAGGGCTCTACATCGTTCCAGAGTGTGACGCGCCGCAAGACGTTATTCAACATCGTTCGCTCAGGACCCGCCGGGTCCTGCTCCCCCATCTGCTGGCGTAGCGCCGGCCGGGCGAGTGCGTATGGAAGTACGGAATGGCACGAAACGCAGATCGTCCCGTGATCGCGTTGTGCTTTGGGCCACGCTTGCCACCATGTCTCCCGCCTATCGAGGTATTGAGCGGCCTTTGCCTGACTCCATGAAACGGCGGCGTTGTCTTCGATCTTGCTCGCCCAGGACACCAGTCCAGCGGCGAGGGAAGCCAGCAGAACACGAACAACAACGGCATTTGATTTCATGAGACAAGCTCTCCGGGTACCGATCTCATTGGAATACAGCCACGTCGTGCACTCGATTACATAGCCCTACAAACCCCTATAACTATGGCGACGGTAATAAGGAGTATACGCATATTGGATCCGATGCCGGTCATGAGAAATTCTGGTCTCAGTTATAAGACAAAGATTGGCAGAAACCCTGCTTGTTTGACGAATTCTTCAGATGAGGAAAATCCCAAACAAGATTCACGCGTGCAGCCGTGCCGCCAAGTTGGCCAGCTGAAAATCGAACTGTGGCAACTCTACTGTTACTGAACAACTGGACAGGCGCTGTGTAGGATTTAGCTTGGATTTCTGCGCCAAACTACAGGCCAGCTATCGGCATTGCTCCGAATTGAAGTTTGGGGCGCACCCATGCTTTACGGTGCGATGTATCCTCGGAAAACAAACCCATATGAGCAGCCATCAGGCCTTGGCGGGGACGACACATGTATTCCCACCCGTGCGTATAGACGGGGTAGACTGCAACCACGTGGCGAGACTGACGTTTCCCTTGAGGCGCGGTTCGCCAATTCAGATTCGCAAAATCCACTTGACATCAATCTGGAACAATCACATTATTGATTAAGAAATCGCTCGTGCATCTTCTCAAAACCAACTGAACTCAAAGTTGTTGTGCATGTTGTCGGCTCCTCCCCGTCGAGGCACATAGCAGTTTATCTTCCCTGTCGAAGAACACCTCAGTCGCTAGGTTATCCCCAAACGCAGAAATGCGTTCTAAAGTTTTTGCCTTCTTCGCTTGTGGCGAAATGGCATCGCGTGTTGGTTGCCGCGTCATCCAGCGTTTCGGAGAAGTGTCTTTGCCGTCTCCTGGGGCAGGCGGCTGAATGGGCCTTGCAATAGGTTGGCAGGCACGAAAACGCGCCTGACTTTTATTCGCTTTGTGAGGGGTCGACGTTGATGCCTGGTTGCTCGCGTAGTCTTTGCCGCTCGATTTCGTTTGCCACGATTGTCGTCGCTTCATTTTCCTGGCTGTCTCTCTCCGGAGTGTCACAGAAAACTGGCTCTGCCACACCCGAAGTAGCGGTGACGACGCCCGCGAAAAAGCAGGCAGAGGCCGGATTTCCCGTCACTGACCAGCTCACGTTGAGCAAATGCGGAACCTGTCATGCGGCCGATGCCAAGGGCAACATGACGCGCATCTCGTATATCCGGACCACGCCCGAGGGCTGGGAAGAGGCGATCAAGCGCATGGTGCGGTTGAATGGGCTGCAGCTGACGCCAGATGAAGCGCGCAGCATTCTCCGTTACCTGAGCGATTATCATGGGCTCGCTCCTGAGGAAGCAGCCAAGGTTGCTTATTTCAGCGAGCATCGCATTGTCGATGAAAAGATCGATAACCCTGAAGTGGCGCATGGGTGCGCCTCGTGCCATGCCTTGGCGAAGCCGCTGTCGTGGCATAGGACGCCCGACGACTGGATATACCTCAAGAACATGCATATAGCGTTCTTCCCGGCGGTGCAATTTACGGCCTTCGATGCACCCCGGCGCGGTCACGGTACAGATGCCCCGGCGCCTAAGGGGCCTTCCCCATCCGAAGCCGCCCTGGCATACATAGTCAAGAGTTCTCCTCTGCATAGCCCTGAATGGGCCGCTTGGCAGCCAGCCATGCAAACCCCAACGATTGCGGGACGCTGGCTGGTTTCGGGCAGTCAACCGGGCCGGGGCCGCTTCTTTGGCGAGATGACCATCGAGCCTGGCACCAGTGACGGAACGTTCCAGACGAAGACCAAGGTCACCTTTGCTTGTGCAGCTCCGGCGATGGCAGCCTCCGGCGCGGCGATTGTTTATACCGGATACGCCTGGCGCGGACGCGCGACGGTGGACGCTGCGACGCCGGGTCCGGCAAACCCTAAGACCATCCGCCAAGTCATGATGCTCTCAAAGGATCAAAGCGAGTTCAAGGGCCGCTGGTTCTGGGGCGAGTATCAAGAATTCGGCATGGATGTGACATTGCGCCGCGCAACCGGAGGGCCGGTGGTGGCCGGTGTTGACGTTACTTCGCTCGCGGCCGGCGCCGACGGCGCAACGGTGCATATCTACGGCGACAACCTGCCACCCAATCTGACGGTGAGTGACGTGAGCCTGGGGGCCGGGGTGACGGTAAGCAAAATCATCAGCCAGGAACCCGGTCTGGTTACGGTCAGCGCAAGCGTGAGCCCGAAGGCGACCCCTGGGAACCGCACAGTCACAGTGAAGGAGGCTGCGCTGACGGAGGCGTATGCCGTATACGATCACATCGACTTCCTGAAGGTGACGCCGGTTACTTCGTTATCGCATCTGGGCAGCACCACCCACCCGCGCGGATATGCACAGTTTGAAGCGGTGGCATTCAGTAATGGTCCCGACGGCAAGCCTGATACCTCGGATGATATCGATCTTGGTCCGGTCCCTGCGACCTACAAGCTGGAGGAGTTCATGGCCTCATACGGAGACGATGACACAAGCTTTGTCGGCTCCATTGATGCCAAGACCGGGCTCTTTACCCCTGCTTCCGACGGCCCCGATCCAAAGCGGAAATCCATGCGAAACAATTACGGAGACGTGTGGGTCACCGCAACCTATCAGCCACACGGGGTGGCTTCTCCGCTGGTGGGAAGAAGCTATCTGATCGTAGCTGTGCCGACCTATCAGAATTGGGATCAGCCGGAGGTGGGACAGTGACGTTGTACTCTTTAGGAGAGTTTCATAAGTTCCAGGGTGCGGGGCAGGATTTCCTCTATCTGGTTCCCAGCGGGGGTATTGTCGCCCTTGAAGGCATTACCTCGGAAATTTTGCAAACGCTCGAGCGAGCGCCTCTTAGCCGCGAGGATCTCGTTACCCGCCTAAGCAGCGATGGCCGCGCTTCGAGCGAAATCGAGGAGTGCATTGACGAGCTGCATGAAGTTCGGGCGATCCGGAACGGCAACAAGGAGTATGTGAAGTCAGAACCGTTGCCCGAGAAATTCCCCTTGCAGACCATTGTTCTGAATGTGACCAACCAGTGCAATCTTTCTTGCCAGTACTGCTATGAGTTTGGCGAAGACAAGATTGCCACCCCGGATGGCAAACCAAAGTTCATGGATTGGGAGACGGCGCGAAGTTCGGTCGACTACCTGTTTGCCGAATCGCAAGGAAGAAAGAGTGTGCACATTACTTTCTTTGGCGGCGAAACTCTCATGAACTTCCCGCTGCTCAAACAGGTGGTCGAATATTCGCGCGCCCAAGCGGCGGAGCGGCGGGTAAAAATCGACTTCAGTCTGACTACAAACGCCACCCTGCTGTCACCCGCCATCATTGAGTATCTGGCGGAGAATGCCGTCGGCGTTACCGTGAGTATGGATGGGCCGAAGGAGATGCAGGACAAGTTCCGCGTCTTCTCCAATGGCCGCGGCAGCTATGACATCATCAGGCCCAAAGTGGAGAGCCTACTGGCGAAGCATCGCACCCGCCCGATTGCCGCACGCGTCACCATGACTTCGGGAGCGATGGACGTACGGAAGATTTATAACCATCTGAAGGGCGAGCTAGGCTTCTACGAAGTGGGCTTTGCGCCCGTCACCACCTCCCCCGATCGGCTTTACTCGATCAACGAACCCGGCATGGATAGCGTGCTCGCACAGTTCTGCGATTTGGCGGATGAATATCTCGAATATGCGCTGCGGGGTGAACACCACGGCTTCTCAAATGTAAGCGACACGCTTTCTGAGCTGCACCAGGGGATCAATAAGTCGTTGCCTTGTGGTGCCGGTCTCGGCATGGTGGGCGTTGGTCCTTCTGGCGACATCGCACCGTGTCACCGGTTCGTAGATTCCGACGAGCACATTCTCGGCAACGTGGCCACTGGCATCGACCGAGACAAGCAGAATGATTTCCTTACCCGAGGAAACATCGACACGAAATACGACTGTCATGAGTGCTGGGCACGGCCAGTGTGTGCGGGCGGCTGCCATCACGAAGCCTTCGTCCGGTACGGCGATACCGGTCACGCCAACCTTCATTATTGCGACTGGATCCGTGCCTGGACTGACAAGTGCCTGCAGATCTACGGCGCAATCGCTGCGAAAAATCCCTCGTTTCTCGATTTATTCTCTGAAAGGAAGGCCTCGTGAAACATATCCGGGCAATCAACCAAAAGGCCCATCGCATGGAGACCCATGCGGAATCGTTAAAGGAAGATATTGTGGCTCTGCAGGCTCCCGGCGGTTCACTACCCAAGCCGCATGTTCCGATGGGATGCACGATCATCTTCTCCCCTGGGTGGGAGGTCGACTCATCCGGCGGTACTGCCGGACTCTGCCAGCCCGTGGAGCGCGACATTTATGACTGCTATGTCACCTGCTTCTGGCCGGCCCAGGTCCCTGATCATTTGAATAACTCTCCGGACTGGACGAGTAAATGCGCGTCTGCGACCAAGGATTGGCAGACGCTGGATATCGTATTCCCATAACCTGTTCCATCCGGAGGAATCTCTTGCGAGCCGCTTTTGCTTTCCTTTGCCTTTCTCTAGTATCCGCTGCAAGTTCGGGGGCTTCCGCCGCGAAGGCACATACCAGCACCCAGTTGATGTATCTCGGCGTCTGGCCGCACACCGTGCTGGTGATGGACGCGGAGCAGGGGAAGATCGTCGATAAGATCAATCTCCCTACCGACATCGCAAGGACCCTAGTGCTTTCCCCGGATAGGAGCACGCTCTATGCGTCGACGGTGAAGGATAACTCCATCGTGACCATTGACCTTGCCACGCGCAAAGTGACTGACTCGTTTCCGGTGAACGTCGGAAACACAAACTATCGTCTTGCCGGGCTCGCGATCGATCCCTCGGGGAAGATGCTTTATTCCATTGCGACCCCGATCGTGAAGCAGGTCGACCACTTCGATGTGAACCCGCCCGAGTTTGTGACTATCGATCTTGCAGCCCGCAAGATTACACGGATGGTGCCTTTTCCGAAAGACGACACCGTTCCCAATAGCTACCGCCGATCGGTCAAAGTATCTCCCGATGGCAAACTGTTTTACTTATTCGGCGAGAATATCCAGGTATACAGCACAACAGATTTTAAACTCGTTAAGACGATCGAACTCTCGAAAACGACCGATCCTACCACTGACGGGCTTTCTCTCAGCCCCATCGAAGACCCCAATGAGGCCAGAGGGAAAGTCACCGGTATTTTCGAAACCTCTGATCCGTACGTGCACCGCCGGATCTTTGGTATCGCAGATGTAGATCTGACCAACATGAATTTCGATCTGACGCCGGTTGGCCCAGCAGACGCCAACATGCTGCCGATGATGACGACTCCGGACCGCAAGCTGGGTTACACCGTGGCCATCCATGGAACGCACGGCGACCGCATCACGGAATTCTGGGTGTTTGATATGGCGACGAAGAAAGTCATCAATCGGCGCCAGTTTCTTGGCCGTACCCGCCTTAACTTCGGCATGACCGCCGATGGCAGCAAGTTGATGATCTACAACGCTGGCTTTGAAATTGAGCTTTACGACGCGAAAAGCCTGGAGCTGCTGAAGACCATTGACCTGCAGGGAGATACCACGTCGAACCTGGTGGTGATGCCTCTTCCGAGCACATCCACTTAGTATCGAGCCACCCACGAAAACCAGGCCAGATGCAGGGTACTCAAAAAGTATTGTGAAGACAGCGCCGGCCAGCAAGTGCGATAGCTGTGCTTCGCCGCCCAACAGAGCCGGCGGTCAACTTCAAGGATGAAAGGCCAGGTCATTGACGGCTTCCAGGCACACCAGCGCCATCCCTTACGGACAATACAGACGTGCGCTGGCTTATGTGTTTCCCTACTGGCGAGGCCTGCTCGTCGTCATGCTGTTGGGCCTGTTTTCTACCGCTGTCGGCTTGGCCCAGCCTTATATTTCTCGTCTGCTTATTGATGACGCGCTGCTGCGGCGCAACCTGCATGCGCTCACCTACATTGCTGCCGCGATGGTGGTGGTCACGATCGTCGGCTTTGCCCTCAATATCGCCTCCAGCTACTGCTATGTGCGGCTTTCGTCAGCCTGTCTCTTTGATATGCGGTTGGCCGTCTACCGTCACCTGCAGCGGCTTTCACCGCGGTATTTCTCTCAGAAGAAGTTGGGCGACATCGTATCACGCATCAACAACGACATCGGCGAGGTGCAGCGCGTATGCTCCGACACCTTGTTGTCGGTTCTCTCGAACCTTCTCTTTCTCGTAGGCAGCATTGCGATCATGTCGTGGCTCAACTGGCGCTTGATGATTGCCAGCGTCGCATTGCTTCCGGTCGGTATCATCGCCTTGCGACATTACCAGGGAAGGTTGCGGTTGCAGACCGCGGACCTTCGCCAGCGAAGCTCAGACCTGGGCAGCTTCCTCATTGAAAATCTTCTGGGTATGCGTTTGATCGTAGCTTCGGCGACGGAGACCCTCGAAGCAGAGCGATTTCGTGGGTACAACACCAGCTTTATTCGCTCATTACTCTCTATGCAGGTACTGTCTTTTCTGGCCAGCGCCATGCCCAGCACCGTGCTCACGCTCTCCACTGCCGTGGTGTTTCTCTATGGGGGCAAGCTGGTGATCGCGCAGCAACTCACGATCGGTGGGTTAGTCGCCTTCATGGGCTACCATCTCAAGCTTCTCTCTCCAGTGCAGAACCTGCTGGGAATTTACACCAACCTGCTCACCGGCGGGGTTGCGCTAGAGCGAGTATTTGAAGTGATGGATGTTTCCCCAGAGGTGTCGGAAATAGCATCACCCAACTCTCTGCCCTATGTGCGGCAGGCTGTTTCGTTTGCCCAGGTAAGATTTCGCTACACCGTCGATGCACCGGTGCTGCAGGACATCTCTTTCACGATCCCGGCAGGGCAGATATGCGCGATTGTCGGCGCGAGTGGCGCGGGTAAATCTACCCTGGCTGACCTGTTGCTGCGCTTTTACGATCCGGATGCCGGAACCATTGCCATCGACGGCAACGATATTCGTCAGTTGCGTCTGGATGACCTGCGGCGCCAGGTTGCCATCGTGGAGCAAACGCCCTACCTTTTTCGCGCCACGGTCCGGGAGAACATCGCATACGGGCGGCCGGGGGCGACTCTCGATGAGGTTCGGATATGCGCTGCCGCCGCGGCGATCGATTCCTTCATCCAATCCCTACCCCACGGTTACGAGACGATCGTAGGTGAGCGGGGAGTTACCCTCTCTGTGGGCGAACGGCAGAGGATCGCTCTGGCCCGTGCGTTATTGCGCGATCCTTCGGTGTTGATTCTGGATGAGCCGACCTCGGCACTCGATCCCACCTCAGAAGCGGCGGTGACCGGCCAATTGTTGCAGGTGTTACGCGGACGCACTGCCATCCTCATTACGCACCGCATGTCGTTGGTGGAGATGGCGGATCTTGTGGTGGTCATAGAGGATGGCCGGGTGCTCGAGACGGGCTCGCCAGCGACGTTACTGTCGCAAAAATCATATCTGTCTCAGCAATTCAAGATGGCGCGGCTGTTGCCCTCGGGCACGACGCGCAAGTTGGTTGTAACCGCGTGAATCGGCGGCCTCGCATCGGCATCCTCGACAGCGGAGTGCACACGACGCACCCTCATGTCGGCGGCATTGCGGGAGGAATCACGATCGCTCCTGATGGTTTATCCGGTGCCTACGAGGACCGGCTGGGTCACGGCACCGCCGTTGCCGCCCTGGTTCACCATATGAACCCGCAAGCAGAGTTGTTCGCAGTCAAGATCTTCGATAACAAGTTGGCCACCAGCCTCCCTACGGTGATCCGTGCGATCGACTGGTGCCTGGACCAGGAAGTCGATGTCATTAACCTGAGTCTCGGAACCCTCAACGCCGGCCATCGAGGCGCCTTCGAACTTGCGGTTGAGAAAGCACACAACGCAGCAGCTGTGATTGTCTCGGCTCTGGAAATCAACGGGTTCGCCGCACTGCCAGGAAGTCTCAAAGGAGTCATCGGAGTTTTGGAGACAGAACCAGGCAGTAAGCACGACTATCAGACTTGCGAACGCTATGGGAAGCCTGTCTATACAGCACCTCCGTTTCCGCGCGACATTCCAGGAGTGTCGCGGGAACGAAATCTTAAGGGCGTTAGCTTCGCTGTAGCTCGCGTCTCAGCCCTCGTCGCCGAGGCGTGGACTGCCAACAGTGGCTCGCACCGTTGGTTCGACTCTATGCTGCCGTCGCTTGCGAACGATGCTGTGCAATTTCAAGTCTTTGGCGAAAAGGGTAGATCCGAGCCGGTTTTGTGAGCTTTCATGCCGGGAGACCAACGGCTTGTTCGTTCTCGGAGATTACGAGTCGAGTTATAAGGATATTGTTGCAATGTCATAAGTAAGGTGATACTTATTGATTGCACTCACAACAGTGTCGTATCACCTACAACAGTTTATGTGACAAGAAGCCTACCCCGGGCTGTGTTGAAGCTATGCACGAGGATGTTGTTCTGCAACTGTCATTGGTTGCTTGCGTGTTACCTTGCCGGAACGACTGGTCTACGTTGATCAATAGTTCTACGGTTAAGGGAGCCATAGACGTCGTTGTGGGCCTTGTTGTGTTCTTCCATCCGCGATCGTAAAAGGGTTCCAAGAGTTTCCAGGTCTCCCGATCCACGTCGATCGATCATCCATCAGCTGTAAGCCCACGGGGTTTTTCATAGCCGCTCTTCCGGTCAGTCTCTCAAGACTCGCCGGCAGCGTGGATCTGTATGTGCAGATTGATCGCCCGTTGCTCGTGGCACGAGGCGCCGGATATCGACTTTCTTCAGACGAGGGATAGCATATGAATCTTTCCGACGTGCGGAAATACACGATCGAGCAGGCATATAGGCTCCGCAATCTCCTGGGTATGGGCATTATTGCATTGGCGTTGATGGCGAGCGGGACCGCCTATGCGCAGTCTACGTTTGGGTCATTTCTGGGGACGGTCGAGGACGCGTCCGGACACGCGGTTGTAGGGGCCACTGCGACCCTGACCAACACGGGGACCACGGCGAGCAAAACCGTCAAAACCGATGATGACGGTGTTTACAGCTTTCTCAACGTCGATCCGGGGACTTACAGTATCACGATCGAAGCGCAGGGGTTCGAGCAGAGAGTGTTCGCCAACCTAGTGCTTCAGTCGCGCGATACGCAACGCATCAATGTCAAGCTCACGGTCGGCGCCACGAACTCGACCATTATTGTTCAGGCAGCCGGGGCGGTGATTAATACCGATGTATCCAACCTGGCCGAAACCAGAACCGGGCTGGAACTAAATACGCTTCCCCTCGCGATTAGCTCACGCGCCTCCGGTTCGACCAGTCCCTTTGCAACGCTCACGTCGCAGGCTGGTGTCCAGACCGACTCTACGGGCAATATTTCGATCGCCGGCGCCAAACCGAGCCTGCTCTCGGTCACGATCGACGGTATCAGCACGATGAATGTCGAATCCGGTGCGCCTTCTGCCGAACTCTTTCCTTCGTTCAATTCGATTGAGGAGATCCGCGTGAGCCAGAACGCGAACGCTGCCGAGTTCGGCGCTATCAGCGACATCACGACCGTATCGAAAGGTGGGACGAACAGCACGCACGGGGGCGCATTCGACAACTACGAAACCGCCGGTTTTAATGCCAAGAGCCCATTTGCCAAGACCAAGCCCAAGCTGGTCATGAATGATTTTGGTGTGTACTACAGCGGCCCTGTCATGGTGCCGAGGCTCTACAACGGCAAGGATAAGACCTTTTACTTTCTTGACTACGAGGGGCTGCGCCTGCCCCAGCAGAGCACGGTAGTGCAGAGCGTGCCAACGATGGCGATGCGCGGTGGCGATCTGTCGGCCTATAGTACCCAGATCAACAATGCACAGGGTGTACCTTACGCCGGCAACCAGATTCCCGCATCCGATATATCGCCCGTAGCGACGGCGGCGCTGAAGTCGCTCTATCCCGCACCGAACTATGGTGCACCGGGCGCTATCTCAAATAACTACTCCCACAACTTTGGCACTCCGATCATTTCCGATCAGGGTGATGCTCGCATCGATCAGATCATTTCGTCGCGCCAGTCCGTGTTTGCCCGCTATGGTTACAAGCAACGGTCGGTGGAGAAGGCTCCGACGGCGAGCGCATCGAACGGAGGCTCTGCCCTGGTTGGAGCGTTCAGCCTTCCCGAGAAGGATACGAGCGTTACGGCCGCTTACACCTTCGCCATCCGCTCGAACTTATTGAACGAGCTGCGCGGAGGCCTGAGCAAATTCATCACCGAGCGTACGTTCAACGCGAACTCCAATCTGGTTGGGGAAATAGGCATCACCGGCATCCCCGATTTGCTCAGCCCGCAGGTGGCGGCCGCGCCGAACTTTGCCATCACCGGGTTTACCGCGACCGGCGGCACGGGCGCGAGCAAAACCAGCAGCCGCACCATCCAGATACTCGATGATCTGACGTGGACAAAACAAAACCACACCGTGAAGGCGGGCGTGGACTATCGCTATCTAAATGCCTTTGCGGGCAACGTGTTCGGATCGAGCCGCCTGGGTAAGTACAGCTTCAATGGCAGCTCGGCCGTGGGACAGCAGGTGGGTAAACCGTTTGCTGAATTTCTGCTTGGCTACCCGGACACCACCACGGTTTCCGATGTGTTGGACGCGAACATGAATGGGTATGGGAGCGCCTACGCGTATTTTGTCCAGGACGATTGGAAGGTAAGCCCGAAACTTACGCTGAACATCGGGTTGCGGTATGAGTATCACCCCATGTTGCGGGATCACGAATACAACAGCGCAAACTTCGACTCGGGATATAGTTCTTATTCCGGATCAACGCTGGTCCAGGGGGCTGTGGTCGTACCGAATCAAAAAGCGCTGGAGACGCTGACACTTCCCAGTTTCGCGGCCGGTATCGCCCCCATGCCGATTATCACCGCGCAGCAGGCCGGCATTTCACCGGCACTGGTGAGCGTGACCAAAAGTGATTTTGCACCGCGCGTAGGCTTCGCCTGGCGATTGCTGGGAAATGACAAGACCGTGCTTCGTGGCGGGTGGGGGCGATTCATCGCAACTGCGCTCGGCGGCAATGTTGTGGGAGGGTGGGCAGTATCCTCCAGTGCCGTGTACATCTCTACCCAGTCGTATGGAGCAGGGGGCAAACCTTCCCTGTCATTTCCCTCGCCGTTTTCACTGGGCACTTCGAGCTCGGGTAATCTGCAGTTTGACTACGCAATTACCCCCAACTATAAAGACCCGGTCGTGAACCAATGGAACCTGACGGTGGAGCAGGATATCGGCTTTAGTAGTGCGCTTCGTCTTACCTATGCCGGCAGTCACGGCCAGGGGCTTGGCAGTTTCGCCGACTTGAATCAGGTTCCCTACAACACGCTCGGTTACGATAACGGCGCCTACGCCTCCCGGCCATTTTCGCAGCTTAGCCAGATTCTAACCGTGCAGAACCTGGCGGAAAGTAACTACAACGCTTTTACGATTGAGGTGAATCACCGGTTAAGCCATGGACTTCAGTTCCAAAGCAGCTATACCTATGCACGCAATCTATCGGACGAAGGTGGTGGTAATCCTACTGGCTTTGTGGGAGAGATTGGATCGAATCCGAGCGACCGGTTTCATCCCGGTCTAGACTACGGCAACGTTGAGTACACGCGGCGCAACCGATCACTGAGTTCTTTCCTCTACCAGCTGCCGTTCGGTCAGGGCCAGCGGTTTTTGGGTGGCACCAACAACTGGCTGATCAACAACGCTGCAGGTGGATGGCAGATGGCGGGATATCTGCTGTTCCAGAGTGGCCCGTTTATGACGCCATTGGCGAACAGCTCCGTGGATCCGACGGGTACCGGCATCACCCAGACCGTAGGTTATGCCCGGCCCGATCGAGTGCCCGGCGTGTCAGCCTATCTGCATGGCGCCGGCGCGCAGAACTATCTAAACCCTGCTGCGTTCGCCGAACCTGGCAATAACATCGGGCGCCAGGGAGATGCGACGGTCGGCAGCTTACAGGGTTGGGGCACGGAGTCGGTTTCTCTCTCTTTGCTCAAGAACATCAGGTTCACCGAGCGGCTCAACCTGCAGGCCGGCGCTCAGGTGCAAAATATTCTCAACCACCGCAACCTGGATGTACCTGCGTCCCTGGTCCTGGACACCAGCAACTTCGGGCAGATCAGTGGCCTGCAATCCTTGGACAATGCCGGTCCTCGTGCCATTGCGTTAACCGTCCGCGTCACTTTTTGAGGCGTTTCATGTGCGGAGGGAAGCGGCACCCCCACCACTCGCTTCCGTGCGCACATCAGGAAGGAGAGTAGCGGGCGATTTTGCGCCCGCTACTCTGACTAGCCGGCGATCGGCTCCAGATCGTAGCCGACGAGACGATAGTGCGCCTTAGCTTGATTTTGAGGGCGAGACTCCATCCATGCGATGCCTTTCTTGAGCGCTGCTGCCTCCATTTCCCAAAACTCACCACGGCCACCGCGTTGGTAGAAGGGAAGGCAAACCTGAAGATGCCGCAGAAAGCCTTGCATGAGTCTGCTGTTGTAATGCGCGATCAGTGTTTCGAGAGAGTGTCCCCTTGCCGCCCCGCCGATGACGGCCGCGGCGAGCAGCGCCTCACGAAGCGCATGCCCTGCGCCCTCCCCGCAGAGGGGATCGAAACTCATCGCCGCTGAACCACAGGCGAGCCAAAGTGGACCGCAGAGCTCCGGGAGAATTTGCGGGTAAGCCGGGAATTGATGTGCAGGCCCGGATACATCCTCCACAGCCGCTATATGCCGGACGATGAGGCGGCTCTCCTCAATCAGCTCATCCGGAACGTAGCCGGTGCTGATCAGCATCGCATGGCCTTCACCGTAAGGAAGGAGAAACAGCCAGCCATTCGGGAGAGATTCGACCCAGCAGCAATCTTGTGGAGTTTGCTCCGTGAGTTTGACCTTGGTTGTGGACGCCTGCCTGGCGCCAAAGCTTTGAGATTTCGCCGGCACCCCGGATTCGTGCGCAGAATTAATTGTCCAAGTAGTTTCTGCCGCTCCAGCGGGGGAAGGCACAGGGGGAAGCGCCTCTATTCGTTGCCACAAACTATTGAGCAGGTCCTGTTCAGAGAAGACGATGCCGCTGTGCGGTAGCTCGAGTGGTTGCGCGTTCTCTCCCCACGCGACTATTCTCTTGCGAATGCGCGGCGCTTCCGAGAACAATTGTGGAGCAGCGCAAATTTCACGAATCAGCGATTGCGTCTGTTCGCTGAGTAAAAGCCGCGTTGGCCGCACACGGCTTGCTCGCTGCATGCCTACCGAAAAACCTCGTTGGGCAAGAAGGTAGGCCGAGCAACAGGCCGCAATGCCAGCTCCCGAAATGTTTACCTGTCCGGCCACCTAATCATGATATAGCTTCCCAAAAGCCCGGTGGCCAACCCGTACTAACCAATCACTCGGATGAATCGTGTGTGAGGCTGGGCGCCATGGTTTCGAATACGCCATCATTTCGGATCAGCTTGTGAAAGAGAATCGCCGCGATATGCATCAGGATGAATGCGAAAAAGGCGAAGGCCAGTAAGTAATGCGCATGCCACAGGAGCGTATGGAGCCTGGGATTGAGAGGCACGATCGACGGCAGATGCACGCTACCGAAAAGCACTACCGGGTAAGACGCTGCGGACAACATAGCCCAGCCGATGAGGGGCATGGCGATCATCAGCGTGTAGAAAATGTACTGCGACGAAATAGCGGCGAGTTTGATTGGCTCCGGCAGATCGGCCGGCAGGGCAGGTGAGCCATAAGTAAGGCGCAGCGCCAGACGGATGAGTGCCAGGAGCAAGATTGCGATACCGAGCGGCTTATGAATCTGAACCAACGTCAGGTATTTCGGAGTGATGGTCGAGACCATGCCTACACCGATGAACAACATGGAGAGAATGCAGATGGCCATAAGCCAATGAAGCAGTCTCTGCAGCGCAGTGAAGCGTTTGCGTTTGGTGGTCATTGCTTAGCTCCTGTCGCCGTACGCGGGTAGTAGGAAGTTTCGGCTGTGCGGCTGTTGTACGAGCGCGAATACGCGGCCGAACGGGCGGCCGGGAACGGATCATCTGACGTTGTAATTCCGGCAGGCAGGACGGTTGGGTCGAAATTGATGTCGCGGCATGGGCCGTCGCGCTCAGGCTCGATCTGTTTCACCGTGAGCGTGCCAACATCCACAGTGCGGCGCTCCGCAGGCCACGCCTTGTTGGGGTCGGCTGTGGGGTCACCGGGCTTTGCCACCGTAACCGTCAGGCTCCAGCGCTGGGGATTGGCGGCGACACGCTGGGTTATCTCCTGTTCCAGAAAATCGGGACCGCGTTTGGCTAATTCTTCCGGCGAGATGGGAACAGGCTGCGCCGCTGGAACCAGCGACCACCGTATCGTGTGGCTGGCACCGGTACCATCGACAAATAAGAAGGAGTTGAGACTGTTGTAGCGCTCCTCCGCATAGCTTGCAGTCCAGGGAGCACTCTTGGCCCAACCCGCGAAGGTGAGAAACTCCGGGTGCGCGCCAATGAACTTCTTCATCGCCTCGGGATCCTTGCTTCCGGAGGCTGTCAGAAGCTCGTAGAAGGCCTGCGGGGTGCCAACGGGGAAGATCGGCGCATCGATCATGGCGCTGCGCCATTCCTGCCCGTCCGGCGTGGTGATGCTGATGCCGATGCCGCGCACCCGCACCATGGCGTCCGCGGCATTCGGATCCGCAGTGGCCAGGTTGAAGCGCCCCAGCACCGGATATTGACCCCGGACAAAGACCGGCGCCTTGGAGAGCGCGGAGCCCGCGCCGTTCGCCTCAAACGTCCCGGTGAAGCAAATACCCTTGGCGTGATTGCGGCGATGACCCAATGCCGGACCGCCGGGGGGCGCCAACGCCGCTACTATTTTTTCCGGCGTCAGCCGCTTCGGCGACAGCCATCCAGCCGCGTATGCAAAACCAATCGCCGCTATGCCGACTACCGCCGCAATAATAGCCAGGGACCCGAGCCGAAAAGAACCTGGTGATGCAGGTAACTGAGCCATTTGGACCTCGTTTCATGCAGTGATGGGATCTAAGGCCGATACCGTGGCCGGTTTTCAAGAAGACAGGTCGTACTCCAACATTCTGCCGAAGCGCCCTTGATTCCGAAACTTGGATTCTTCCTTTTTCAATAGTGGCTCAAAAATCTTGATCGCTTTCTTCCAGACGCCTTTGCGTGCTTATTGCCCAATCGCAGGGGTCACGCAGTTCAGACCTCTCAGCAAAATATCGCGCTGCGTCACCAGGTCCGCGCTCGGTTTCGACCACGCTTCGCCGATGTTTTTCTTCTGATGCGGTGTCAGGTGCCATGACAAGGGGGTCAGCGAGTCCGAGGGGTAACGGAAACGCACCTGCTGGACATGGAATCCCTTATTTGTCAGAAAATCTGTTGCTAGCTGGAGCTCAAACTGAGCCCGCGCCTGTTGCGAGCTTGTCCTCACTGATTGCAGTGTCTCCAGCGGGGCTGTCAGTTGCCGCTGCCAGGTCCAGTTCTCGCCTGAAGGCGGCCATCCCGGGGTCGAATCTACCAGCAGGATGTATACCGGATGCGTCTTGATAGAATCCCCCGCGGCAATCAGCCATTCCATCGCGCTGACCACGCCGGAGTTGTCGTAGTATCCGCCGTCCCCCACGTGCACTCGGAACCGAGGGTCGCCCGTCGACGAGCGCGGCATTGGAGATATCCAGGCAAACGATGCGGATAACCGCGCCGCCGTCGCCACCGGAAGGTCCAGTCCCTGGAATGCATCCCAGAACAGGATCGATGGCAGATAGCCACGTTGAAAGCCCGGATCCGGCGGCAGCGTGGTGGAGCTCATCAGAAAGCGCTGCCCGCTCTCTGCGGCCGTCCCGTTAAATATCACCGCGGGGCGTATACCGCGCGCTACGTCGTCGCTCCATTCCCCCATGGTCGGTTCCGTCGCCGACCCGTGACCGGCCCAGGCCCGCACCCAATCTCTCTCCAGCGCCCACCCCCGGTCGACACTGTTGCCGAGCAGAGGGGTCGCCGCCGATCCCAGGAGCGGCACTATACGTAATAGATCCGGATACAAAAGCCCCCAGCCCACCGAACTCAGCGAAGAATGGTATGAGTTCTGCCGGATGTCTGCGAGCGCTCGCGAGGGAACCGCTCCATCCCTCTCATACGATCCCAAAAAATACATCGCGCCCTCGCTGCCGCCGGAGACGGCGCTGACCAACACCAACGAGGAAGTAAACCGGTTCTCATCCGGTAGAACCGCGCATTCCTGTGTCAGGCCGGTCAACACCTCAGCCGTCCACGCAGCGGCGCGAATCCCTCCTCCCGACGTCGCTACAATAACAATCGGCCGGTCCGCGCTGCCCCGGCTCCGCTCCCATGCGTGAATCACCTCCGCCGGCGAACGCGGCGCCGCATGACCTTCCTCGCGATAGAGCTTGTAGATGTGGTCCGTTCCCATCACCCCAAAGACCAGTGAGATCGCCAGGCTCGTTGTCAGCACCGGAACCCGGACAATATCGAGTACGAATGCAACTCCCGAACAGAACCAGGTCAGCAATCCGAATAGGAACAGCAGGTAAAACAAAGCCGCAGGCTGTTGGTCGCTCAGCGGCGTTAGCAGCCGGTACCATCCTGCGGCTTCCGCATGGTTGCCCATCGCCGGGGCAGAAAGCATGCCGATGGCGACATAGCTCAACCCCTGTACCACCATGGCGGCCATCGCCAGTTGGTGCCCGGACAGGAGTGAGCCCACCGTTCCGCCCTCCAGCTGCACCTCCGATTCCGATCGTAAGACACCACGGCTCAGCCTATCCGGCAGGAACCTGCCAAGCTGCCGATGCAGGAACCCGCCCGAGCTCCATCGTGGCTGGCGATCTGTCCGCAGAAACGGAAAGCCCGGGAAAATCATCCGCGCCGTGTATGCCGGGCTCGCTTCTATATAAAAATGCAGCTTGGCGATCAACCACAGTCCTCCAAAATTAAGCATGGCCGCGGCAAGAATAGCGATTGCCTTTTGCCACCCTGGAATCTCCGTTCCACAACAGGTCATGGCGATCACCGGACACGCCAACAGGCCGAACATTGCTGTCATTCCCCACGTGACGCGCCCTGCCGCGGGCAATGACTCGATGCCCCGAAAGCGCAGCGGTCCATAGACCAGGGCTAACCGGCTGGTGATCATCACAATCAGAGCCAGTTGCAGCGCGACATACACGACAAAGACAAAGGAAAGAAAACTTTCCGCGTCGAAGACCCCCGCGAAAATCGAAGGCGCCACAAAGTATCCCGCCGGCAGCAGAATCGCCAACAGCGCTCCACCGATCACCTGAAAGCGGACGAGATAGCCAAACTCCACCCACATCAGGACCGTGCTCCAGTCCCGCGGATGCAACGGCACATAAAGCACAAGTGCAATCAGCAGAAACCCCAGTAGCAGGACGGAGCTCGCAATCAACAGAGGAGTCCATAGGAGACCCGCGATGGTAACCACAGCAGCAGCAATCAACAACAGCGCTAAAGCCCGCTGCCACGGACTCTGCCGCCGGACCAGCAGAGCCCCCAGCAGAAGCGAGGCGGCGCCAAGGAGAGTCCACTTTGTGAGTGAGAAACCTCGTGGTGTCGACGAAAAAGCCACCCCGCTGGCGATAGCCTTTAGCCCCTGCAGTAGCCGTACATTTTCGAGCACATCCAGGATCGCTGTGGCTGAGATGACACCGATCACGGCGCGCGAAAGCCGGCCGCCGCCCTCGACCGCAAATATCACGAATACAGCCCAGTACAGTCCAATCAGCAGAAAATCCATGCATGTGTTCACACGGGCAATCGCAACGTTCCAGGTTTCATATTGGCCGGGGCTGCCTTGATCGATTCGCGCCTTGAAGCCGGCCGGGCTCGATGCCAGCTCCAGATCCGCAATCGGGCTGTCCACGACGCAGCCCCAATGACTGGTATCTCCCCGTTCAGAACACGGCCGCGTCATGTACGCGCCCGACTCCCAGGCCATCACACCGGACCACACGGTGAGCATAAGCAGGAAAAGCCAACGCAGTCGTGCTAAGCGCATCGAAACCCCACCGCCAGTTTTTGCGTGAAGAGCGCAATGCTAATCGCACGAGCAGCGAAAATCAACCGGCGCGGAAATCACCAAGACCAGAGCCAGACCACTCCTTGCCCGTCATGTCGTCACCGGTTGCCGAACCGGGAAGGGTGTCCGATCGTGCCGACACACGGCCTGGATTGCTGAGCGGGCTGTCAGCAGGCCTGACGGCAACCCACCTCCGGGCATGACCTGCATGGACGGCCTCGCGAATAGGTTCTGCGGCCCCTGACTCCCGCACGCTAAGCGAGGGCGATAGGGCAGAACGAAAAATGAGTCCCGTAGAGCCTGCCCTGAGCTTGTCGAATGGGGACGGTCGAACTTCAAACCTGTCCAAATCAGGTCGCAAGCTTCTCGCGGGATTTTATGTCAAAACTACGGTCGTTGGTTAGGAAGAGCCGCCCCATGTTCGCCGAAGCGTACACCCGGATTTCCTGTCGAATCCGCCGGTGTTGAAGGACTTCATGCGGCTTTCCTTAATGAAAGCCGCACGCGCATCCGCTGGTGGCGCCTCGTGCAGGAGATTCCGGGAACACGGGCCGAAAACAGGTTCTTCCAATGCTTTCACTCGTTGTGCAACGACTGTTGCTCTCGCCGGTAGTCTCTTCGCTGTAGAACAAAAGCATTGGGAGGAGCTGCGCCCCTTCATCTTCGGCCCATGCACGCTTGGGCGAACATGGGGCACCCGTCCAGGTAAGAGAGCTTAGTTCTTTGCTCCACCTCGGCCACGCCGATGAATTCCACCAAGCTTGCTGGACCGGTCTGATTTCCAACCCACAGGCAGCAGGTTTAGATTTCCTGATAAAGCGATAACAGAGCGCCCTAGCGGTCCTATTCATCCAAGTTCTTCAGTTGCCCGGGGGTTGTCCTAACGGTCGCCACAGTTCCAGGCGTTCTCTCTCATAGAGCCGGCTTCGCATACGCGTGACGCTCATCACAGCCTGCCGGCAAACAATGAGAGAAGCTCAAAAAGCATGGCGGTCAACCATATGAAGCAAAACAGCACACTCTCTGTTTATGCAGAACCGATGCATTACGATTTAAAGGAGCTACTTGTAGCGTTACGATTTCTCCGCAGCAGCGGATTCGGCGCTGAAATACGCGGTGATGTTGTCCAAACGGTTGGGATCGTTCATACATCTCATTGGAGTGCAGAGCCCAGCCGATTACGCCGGCGCTGTCGAGGCCGGGCCAGCTCGCGATGGAAATGTCTCAGCGGGATCTTCAATTTGGTCTGCAAGAAATACAAGAGAGCCTCCGCGCAAAAGGGATATGGACAGATTCGGTCCGCAGGATCGGCAACATCTCAGACACGATTGAGGGAGCCATACTCGAACACACCCCCGACCTTCTTCTCCTGGGCGCTTATGGTTATGGCCCAATTGACCGCCCACGTCTCGGTTCGACAGCAGAGCATTTATTGCGGACAGTCCGTTGCCCGGTATTCGTTGTGGGACCAAACGCCCTCCTCCGCGACCGCGAGGCGCCTTCTATAGAGCGGATCCTTTGTCCTGCGAGCTCATCCGACATGACTGACAATATTTTCTGCTTTGCCGGCCATTTGGCTGCCCAAATGGGAGCGCTCGTGGAGGTCGCGTATGTGGTTGATCCCGCGCAAAATGATGTTGCGGCCTCGAAAACGGTGCGAAGAATGGGCTACAGAATTGCGTGACCGAGGCGTCAAAGTGACCTGGACCGTGCTCTACGGTCAAGCAGATACGATGCTCGCTCAGCATGCAACTGAGTCGAAGGCCTCTCTCATTCTTTTCGGCTTACACCGGAGTGGCAACCAGATGATCGATTGTCCCGATGGGGTGGTCGGCGGAACCATTCGCCAGGCCCCCTGTCCGGTGATGACCGTTCCGCCCGTCCTCATGAACATGCGGTAGCCCTAAGGTTTCATTTCCACGAGGTGGTGTCGCATGTCGCAGATGCACGGTCGGGTCTTCATATAGAGCCAGACTCATCTGAGGTGAAGTATGACGGTTCTTGGAAATCCAGTTGAGGTGAGCCTGGAGAATATTCTGTTTGCCACAGACTTTTCCGCGAGTGCGGAAACGGCTAAATCTATGTGCAGGCGCTCGCAGAGCGATACCGTTCACGGGTTCGCGTCCTGCATGTGATCGATCTTTCTGCGGCCTTTAGCGTGCCCGACGCGGGTCTTAGCATCGATATCTTCCGAAGGAGTGGAGAAGAATCGCTTTCCCGCCTGAAAGGTGACCTGACTTCGGAGAGAGTACACGAATAGAGACCGTTCTATGTGAAGCAACGGATCCGGCTACAGAGATTCTAGCAAGCAGCACACGACGGCTCCGCCCTGCTGGTTATCGGGACACGGGGATACAAGGGACTAGCGACGACTCGTGCTTGGGTCGACGGCAGAGCAACTGATCCATCAAGCCACATGTCCAATTCTCACCATCGGACCCGGAGTGCGGCCACCCAAGATGCCGCTAAGTTTCCAGAGGATCGTCTATGCCACGGACTTTTCTCCTGAGGCCGCCAAAGCATGTGTTTTTGCCTTATCGTTTGCCCAGGATTTCGGCGCCCATCTCTATCTTTGCCATGTGCTTCCAGAACCTTCGGGCATTGATCAAATGGATGATTATGAATTGAATGCCAGGTTTACTGGCGCGCTGAAGAGGCTGGTTCCCGACGTGACGCGGGAATGGTGCGAACCGGAATGTGTTCTCGAACACGGGTATGCGGCTGATGGCATTCTTTTGCTTGCTCGAGCGCGTCAAGGCTGACCTCATCGTGGTAGGGACTCGCAAAACTTCGCACTGGTTCGATAACTTCAAAACCGGTGTGGCGTTCCAGGTGATCAGCAGCAGTCATTGTCCCGTGCTTACCATCCGAGCGTAGTTTGCGATCCAGCAAAAGCCAAGCGTCGATGCTTCTCTAACCTTTACCTTCTGGAGCTCGTTCGCACCTCAGTCGCCACTGATCGCCATCAGTGCTGCGCGGTTGGGTATCATTACGGTCGTTCCGTGGAGCTTGACCAGGTGCTTGCTCTTGAACTGGCTTAAGGTGCGGGTCACCGTTTCGCGCGTGGAACCGACACACTCGGCAATCTGCTCGTGTGTCAACGGCATTTTGATTCTTGCCGGCTCAGAGGTCTGCTTTTCTTCAGACGACCAGTGCAACAGTAACCGTGCGATCTTCTCATGCGCGTTGGTCGATAAGCCGACTGTCCGCAACTGATCACAAGCGTTAGCGTATTGCGAATTCAGCTGCCGGATCACAGCCTGGAATGCCTCTGGAAACCGGCTGATGAACGAAACGAAGTCCTCACGGCGGATGAAGGAGACCTGTGACGGGTAAAGTGTTTCGGCGCTCACCTCGTAAGGGATGCCAGACATCGCCGCGCTCAAACCGAGTATCTCGCCGGGTCGAGCAAGTTGCAGGATCAGGGTTTTTCCGCCTTTGGAACTGACCGAGAGCTTAACCTTCCCCGAGCAGAGCAGGTAGACGCCCTTGGCGGGTTCGTTTTCCATGAAAAGTCTCGCTCCCGCTGAATAGGACGTGGAGATCTTGATGGATTCAAATTCTTTCTCCGCCGCAGCCGTAAGATGGCAGAGGAAGCCGCTCTCTTTCAGCCTGCAATTGTCACAGATCGAGGTTTGTCCGTTTGAGGGCTGCATGTCATCTCTCCTTGGGCTCGAGCGCCGCACCGCTCGTAGCCTGGTTGGCAAAATATTGAGTTAAGGGGGAATCGGAGAGAATCTCTGATCCGGTTTCCCTGACAATTTCTCGTAGAATGTGGGTCCCGTTCCAGTCAGCGAAGGTCACTCCACGAATATCCAGCCGCAACGGCACCTGACCTGCGGAAGCCCATAAGTCATGCCACGTTCTTCCCAACTCCAAGGCCCACGGACCGACAAGCTTGCCCTCAATCTTCAGAGTTGCTACCGGCGAATCGTCTTTTATTGAGATTTTCAGCACCGTCTTCACTTCCTTGCGCTGCTATAGAGCAAATGAGTTACCAAAGAAGAGAGGAATCAAGTGGCTCCCAATGAGTATTGAAAATAGAAGAGTTAGCAGCGAGACGCTTCCGTCTCCGAGGGAGGGGTAAACAGCCGGAGACGATCACCCAAGACGAGATATCGTCCTGGAGACGAAATCTTCGCCTCAGAAGATCAAAAGGTCCATAGGAAATGGGATCCGTCCAACTTAGATTTTTGACTTATCCGCCCGGGACAAAGCATCAGTCTTTCGCCGACCCCAGCCTGAGGAAGAAACTCCGACGAGGGGCACGGCTTTCAGGAGTGCCGTAAATAGCTTGGCGTCCGACGACTTCAGTCACTGAGGTACGCTTTTCGAAAACCCACGCCGGTTTGAAATCGAGGCACGTCGGCCTTGTTGTCGTTAGGTGCTTGCGATCGAAGACAATACATCCGCCGAAACACAGCGTGGAGACGCCCCTGGACGAGCCCCCCTGCCCACTCGATAGCGAGCGGGGCACGCTCGTCAGAGGTTTTAACTCGAGTGGGAATGGCGCAGAGTGAGAACGGAGCACTTGGCCTCGGCAATCACGTTGTACACGGTGTTATCGCCATGGATCGGCCAAAATGCTGTGTCGGGGTTCGAACCCATCACAATCAAATCGGCGCGAAGTTTATCCGCGGTATTGAGGATCTGTTTAACAACTTCCCCGTTTTCGACGGCTATCGTGGCGGTTGTCCATAGCGGGGCCTCGTCGGGCACGAGGCGCCCAAGTTCAAACGCAGTCCATCGAACCAGACGCTCGCCGGTATACTCAGCGTGCACATCGCGAGGCAGTACGTGTAACAGCGTGATTTCAGCTTTATAAAATTCCCCCAGTTGCACGGCGAGCTGGGCGGTCTCTTCGTAGCCGGATGACAGCGAGACAGGATGCAGGATTCTGCACGGTTGACCGTGAGCAAATGGACGGGCGTGGGGACCTACGGTCCACGCGGGAACCTGGAGGCTCTTCAGGATTTCGTTCGCGGTGGATCCCAGGAAAAACTTTTTCAGGTTGCGTCGACCATGCGTACCCAAAATGACTCGATCCGCATGTACATGACTGACCACTTCCTTCACCACGTCCTGGGGATGGCCATGCCGGATGACAACTTCGCAATCGATTCCATCGGCGCGCATTGCCGCTGTAACCTCGCCAAGAGTCCTGCGTGCTGCTCTGAGAAGGCGCTGGGTAGCGGCCTCAGCAGCATCCAGAGAGCTGGACTCGACAGGTCGAATGACATGGCAGAGAACCAGGGCGGCGCCACTTGCTTCGCATTGCGCTTTGGCATGCGGAATAAGATAGTCGAGGTCAGTCAAATCTGTTGCCACTAGAATCTTGTCTGGCGCGATGAAATCCCTGCTGTTGTTGAGCGGCTTTGTTGCAACGCGTGCCATAGCTCCTCCCCGGTGGACTATTCAATAAGAATGTGTCTCGGTGTGGGGGCGCTCAACTGGCAGCGCCCCCACACCGGAATCTCAAGATTGCAGGATCGTCATGACCGGGCAACGCGCCTCGGCCAGGACCTTCGCCGCTGTTCCACGGACAAGATGTGTTGTCAGGGAGGGTGCCGGATGGGCCCCCATCAAAATCAAGTCGGATTTGTGCTGCTTCGCCAGATCAAGAATTGACATTCCCGGAGAAGCACTGGTGAGACGAGTGCGCAGCCACGAGCGTTTCCCCAGATCCTCGGGGACATAGTGATGGAAAGCCTCTTCGAACGCCACCCAATCCACGTCGTCCTCCGGCTCACTCGAACGCTTGACGTGAAAGAGCGTCAGCTCTGCTTCCCACAGGGCTGCGAGCTTATGTGCATAGGCGACAATTTCGGCCTCCCGCGGTTTGAGAGTCGTTGCGCAAATGATTTCTCGTATGCGCCAGGTCTTGTCTTCAAGATTTGGCACGGCGGGTCCCACCGAAAGAACGGGGCAACCCGCATGTCTCAAGACCGCTTCGGCGTCCGAGCCAAGCAAGAAGCGCTCCAGGCCTTTCTTCCCGTGGGTTCCCAGAACGATCAAGTCCGCCTTGTACTGCTTGATAGTAGAAAGAAGCTCAGCGTAGAGAGGCCCCGTAACTGAGATCGCCTGGGCTCGGAAACCCTCGGAGCGCAAAGCGGCGCCGCTTTGCTCCAACTGTTCTTCGTGCAGCGACTGGATTTCAGTGGTGTCAATCCATGCAGCTTCCGGTGGAGTAATAAGGTCCATAGGGGGATTCACATGAACCAACAGCAACTCCGAATTCCCCGGTTTAGCGATGGCTTTGGCGTAAGCCAGAGCACGCTGGGAGATCTCTGTGAAATCTGTGGGAATGAGGATGCGGTCAAACGTAACGGCGACGGGATTCATGGTAGCCATAAGTGCCTCTCTTGGTCGATCTGTCGAATGGCCGCCCCCCGGTTTGTTTGAGCGGCTGTACTAATGGCAGGATAGTGTTGGGAATCTTGAGCGGCTGTGACCGGAATCACACGATATTGTGGGTTCCAGATTCTCGATCTTCCGGGATGCAAGGGATATGCAGCCAATGGTCCGGTCCGCGCACGATCCAATCATGACCTGATGCCACCCGCATGAAATTCCGAAGCATTGCCGGGGTGAGGGAGCCATTATCACCTGAAGATATTCCTTGGCCCGGCCCGTGCGAAGATCAAACGATCTTAAAGGCTAAGCGCGGTTGAGCGCCGAAGAAGGCTCAATAGGCTTTGGCGCTGGCTGTTGCAGCAGAAAATACATGGTTAGCAGCATCTGGAAACCCATGAAAAAAGAGTAGGCCGCCACCACAACCAGGGCATCTCGGTCATCCCTCCGGGCAAACACGACCAGAGCGGCGCTAAAACTTACGGCAAGTCCAGCCAGAAGGTACATGATCATCTGTTGCCGATTGGTGCCCATCCATGTCCTGGCAAGATGAAATTTTCCCAGGCTAAGAGAAAAGCTGTAGACCGCAAGCAGGTAACACAGCATCCGAATATTTTCACCAGGAGAGAGAATCAGGAAAACACCGCAGACGGCAATCGCCGTACTCACGAACAGAAGACCCCGTAACCTGCTCAGCTGCTGGCGTCCAAGGCCGGCAGCACAGAGCCAATCAACGCCCGCGATGAACAGCAGAGATGCCGCGACCAGTAACAACGCGACCGCGCCGCCTAAGACGTAGAATAGGAGGTTGGTCATTGTAGCGCGAACATAAAGTAGGCTCAGCCCCAGCGCTAGCATGGCGAAACCATGGATCGTCATAAGTTTCGCACGCCTGATTTCGTTCAATCGAAACATATCCATCACCTGCCGGCTTGAGTGTGGCCCCCTTTGGCAAGGGAGACGGTGACGGCTGTCACAGTTGTGGGCTGACCCGGGTAACAATGCGACTGCGAGGGAAGTCCAGCGAAGAATGAAGCCGTCGAATATATTGGATCGGTCGTTGGAACACACACCAGTTTGCAGGGATTCAGTGAGGAGCTCGGAGCGGTCATCGTATTCTCACGACTTCCTCTCTAAAGCGGGGCAGACACTGGCGGCCCCGCTTCAAGATTTGTCTCATCGTACTCAAGAGAAAATCTATGTCAGATCGCCGCCGCGGCCTGTGATTGATGTTACCGCTGTCGTGCATGCTGGGGCGTCTCGCTCCTGCTACCCTTCCGCTCGGTTCACCGCTGAACGAGCCACGTGCGCGGGCGACTCCCAGGCGCGCTGAAGCAGGTCAGCTACCTCGTCGTCAGTCACTTGTGGAAACTGCTCATAAAATTGGCCCACCGCGTAGAACTGCTCTGGCTCTTGCAGGCAAACAAATTGGTCCACCTCGTTTCGCAGCCACCTGCAGGTCTCCGGCGGGGATACCGGAACTGCGACCACGAACTTCGCCGGCTTCATTTGCTGGAGAGCATCGATTGCAGCATGGATGCTGGCTCCGGTTGCAATACCGTCGTCGACGAGGATGATAGTTCGCCCCGCAATCTGGACGGGTGTCCGGTCATCACGGTAGAGTGCAGCCCGCCGGCTGAGCGTCTCCTTTACCTTTTCAGAGATGTCTTCAATCTGTTGTTCCGAGATGCCCATCAGACGAATAACTTCTGTGTCCAAAAATCGTCCATCGTTGGCAGCGATCGCGCCAAACGCGAATTCCTCGTTTCCGGTCACGCCAAGTTTGCGGGAGAGAAAGATGTCCAATGTGACATTCAACGCCTGCGCAATTTCGAAGGCAACGGGAACGCCGCCGCGCGGAATGCCGAGCACAATTACATCCATGCGATTGCCATAACGATTAAGTCGCTTTGCTAATCGTTGGCCAGCTTCCTGTCGATCCTTGAATATCATCTTCCTACTCCGGGCTTCAGGTTGTGATCCCCTTATACCGGATGCGGCCGCCCGTGACGCAGCGGTGTCACCGGGAAACACCTATCGACGCCATGGAGGCCGCATTTTGCATGTGTGGTGTGTATATTGCGTTGTGTCGCTGATTCTGATTAGGCGTCACGCCTGCACTCAGTTGTTCGTCTGTAACGGGGGATGCCCGTCGACGCATCGTACTTTGTCCAGCCACGCGTAAACCGCTTTGTCGATCGTTCCGTCGCCACGGCCGGTCCCGGGTGGAATCAGCAACACTGGGCAATGGGACTCTAAGATCGCCCGATAAACGGTGCTGCTATCCAGGTGGCCGCTGTCGATCGCAACGGGAGGGGCGCCCAGTACCAGCAAGTCAGGGTGCACCCGCCGCGCCACCGAAGCGATCGCTGTGGTCACGACACCCGAGGCGACCAGGTGCTCGACCGGCAAAGTATGCGATTCGTTGAACGGCGCAAGCAGTCGAAGCCGCGTCATGCAGTGGCTACATTCCTGCTCTTTGCCGCATGGCGTGCTGTGAAGGACCACCAACCCTCGACCCGCGATGCGTTGCGCAACGTCCAGGGCGGCAATGCCGGCAGCAGAAAAATCGGTAGCTGCAATCACGTTCTGCCACATCCAGCGGGGCAGTGCAGAAGACTCTGGCGGGGTGGGGATAGTCAAGATTGAGCATGGACTATCCGCAAGCAAGAGCCGCGCCATGGTAGCGAGTGCCATGCCGCCGGCGATGGTTCGTCCCGCTGTGCTGAGCACGAGCAGCGACGCGGAGTGCCGCCTCGCCTCAGCCAGAATCTCGCTGCAAATTTGCTCGCGCTGCACCAGGGAATCGTGGTTGGCGCCGTGGCGCCTGGGGTCGTGCTCCATGGCCCTCAATTCCGCCTTTGCGGCCTCATCGTGGAGTTCGGCGCCCGGTAATGCATAAACGATGGGGTCGAGCGAGTGCACGAGTATCAGCTCGGCATGACGTTCATGGACCAGTTGTTGTGTATAGCGCAGCCCATAGGATGGTTCGCCCGAGAGATCGCCGACATAGACAATTTTCTTGAAAGGAAACCCGGTCTGCGGCTTCTTCGGGTCTTCGGAGGTGCTCATTGGCGCGTGTTTTTCGGCTTTTTGTGGTCCTGACATGGCTACCCTCGGTCATGATCGATTGGGCTTAACAATCGAATCCTAGGCCCAGACCCGATGGAGGGATGTGACGGCGGATACAGGCATACGTGATGCACATCACATACAGTAGTTGGATGAGCAAGGTGCGGGCACCCCTCACGCCAACGCCGTATCGGGACTGGGTCCTCCCTCCCCGACCTGATCGCGTGACAGTGCTATTGTGTTAAGGCAATTGGAGGAGCACATCGAGACGCGAGCGATAGGTCCGGCTCACCCGCAATGTCGTACCATCCCTAAGTGTGAGAACGGCGTCTCGATTGGATGATGGATCTACACGTGAGATGCGTTCTACCTGCACAATCGTGGAGCGGTGAATGCGCGCGAACTGTGTCGGGTCAAGGCGACCCTCCAACAAAGTGAGAGGCTCACGGACCAGGTGTGTTCTATCCGCAACATGCAAGCCGGCATAATCTCCCAACCCCTCAATCCAATCCACGTCTCCGGCCCGAATGAAGGTAATATCATTGCCGCGGCGGACCGGGAAACGCCGGATGAAATCCCGATTATTTTCCTTCTCTGTCAACGTGAGAAGTCCGTAAAGCCGCTCGAAGCTGGCCTCCTGCCGGTGAAGAGCTAACATTCGCCGCGCACGTTCGATACAAGCTCCGAAGCGGGCATCGTCAATCGGCTTGAGGAGATAGTCAAGCGCTTCCACACCGAACGCATCCAAAGCGTACTCTTCATGCGCGGTGAGAAACACAACGCACCGGGCCTGCTCTCGAGGCAAATCTCTCATGAGGTCTATTCCGGAGATACCGGGCATTTCAATATCAACGAAAATCAGATCAGGCGAAACCTGGGGAATCTTCGCGCGCGCTTCTTCTCCGGTACCGCACTCTCCAACGACCACCAGGTCAGCGTAGGCACTGAGTCGTGCAATGATGCCAACTCTTGCCAAGGGCTCATCGTCAACCAACAAAACACGAATGCTCATTGGCCAGTCCCTCGAGAAACCAAGGGCATGGTGGTGAGAGGAAATCGGATTGAGACTAAAAACCTGTTGTTCTGGGTGGCGGTCACTGTCATGCTCCCCTGTTTCCCGTAGATTTGTTCCAGTCGCGTTCGGGTGTTCGCAAGGCCAAGACCGGTTCCTTGGTCGCCGGGGTTAAGCTGGGCTTCCGTACGGTCATTTTCCACGTCGATGCGGAGTTGTCCTTCACCAACAACAGCTGTGATCGAGACTTCGCCTCCACTGGGGCAGCGCGCGATACCGTGCCGGATCGCATTCTCCACGATCGGTTGCAAGAGAAACCTCGGGACCGTTACCTCGGAAGCTTCCGGGCTGACGCTCAGCGAAACAGTAAGACGAGGTCCAAAACGGACTTGTTCGATGGAGAGATATTCTTCGGTGACCGCCAGTTCCTCCCGGAAAGTAATCAGGTGAACTTCGGGGACACTGAGCGTATTTCGCAGCAGACCTGCAAGCCTTGCGATCATCTCCGTAGCCCGCTCGGGCTGCCTGCTCACGACGAGCGACGAGATGGCGTTCAAAGTATTAAACAGAAAGTGCGGCTGCAATTGGTAACGGAGCGCCTGAAGTTGGGCCTCACGCGCTGTCGCTTCCGACTTCAGCAACCGTTCTCTCTGTTCCTCGACGGTGCCGTAATGCTTGATCCCGAAGTAAAGTGCGCTCCACGCAATGAAAATAATCGTAGCTTCGAACGCTTGCGAGGCGACCATGCTCCAGCTGATGGGTGTCTGAGGCTCAACCAAGTGGAGCGCTATGAGAGCAGATACGGCGACGCATAAAAAGCCCAGGACGTACGAGAATCCCACGGATAGAAACAGGGCAGAAGTTAACGGGGTCGAGCGGCGCCAGAGCAAATGACAACACGCATACAGAACGAAGCTGGCCAGAAACGTGGAACAAAGGAACGCAACGCGGTAGTCCACTGTCTCGCGCATGTGGCGGAAGGGGAGGTAGGAGACAGCCGTCGCCAATCCGTAAAGCACCCATCCGCCGATCTGGAGGGGCCAAAATGAAGGAGAGCGGCGCGGGCTGGCATTCTGGGGCACGCACCCATTCTAACGACCGGAGATCACCCAGGATTACGCCGCCGCCCGTTGCCAGTCGTCCCTGCGGGGCTTTGCGTCTCCCAAATCCCTACCCAAGACTACGTCCTGGGCTAAGTTCAGCCAGAGCTGTCCAAATAAGGTCGGCAGATTCTGGCGGGTTTTAACTACGGTTGGTGGTTCTGGATGGGGCACCCGTCCAGGGAAGAGGGCTTCGTTCTTTGCTCCACTTCGGCGACGCGGATGAACTCCACCAAGCTTGCTACACCAGTCTGATCCCCGAACAATAGGCCACAGGTCTAGTCTTCCTGATCGTCGCACCAAGGAGAGGCTTTTCGTCGAGCTTCGATAGCCCCTAACACCGGCTCGGCGCGTGAGATGCACGGCTCATCGCAAACTTGCGAAAGTTCATCGCCTGCAGCTTTCCGCTCAAGTTAACAGGCGCTAGCTTTGTTGCGGAAAGTCAGGCGAAAGGGTGGCGGAATGAGTGGACGAACAGGGTGGTTAAAGTCTGTTGTGGGTGTTGTGCTTTTGACGCTGTGCGGAATTGCCGTAGCGATGATCGGTGCTCAAAAGGGAATCGCTTCCCCGTCGAGTAGCGCTACTCTTCCCGCACCCGGAAGTTACAACATCGATCCGGCCCATACGTTTGCATACTTTGGTGCGTGGCACCATATTGTCGGCTTGGTGCGAGGCAGGTTCGACAAAGTCACCGGCACCATTTTCGCGGCAAAGGATCCGGCGGACTGTACCGTCGATATTTCGATCGACACAGCGAGCATCGATACCCAGGTCTCCAGGCGGGACGACGACCTGCGTAGCCCGGATTTCTTTGATGTAAAGAAATTTCCAGTGATGACCTATCGCGGACGCGGCATTCGGCAGACCGCCGACGGCGCCTGGGTGATGGATGGCTCGCTCACCATTCGTGGCGTGACCAAAGAGGTGCCGCTGACGTTTCGGTTCAAGGGGCTCTTCCCAGACACGCAGGCGGGAGAACCAGCGCGCGCCTCATTTCACGCCACGACAGCGGTGAAGCGCGGTGACTTTGGAATGACACGCGATAACCTGATGGAACTCGGGCCCAACCCGAAGGGACCGGACGTGCAGATCGAAATTGACGTCGAGGCTAACGCGAATACACCGGCAAAGTGACTCGCTGTGGAAGCTCGTCTAGCGAGCGTTCTTGTAGATCATTTCCAGCAACTCGTCGTACATAGCTTCTCTCTCCTCTTCCGAACCGCTCCTGATGGAGTGGCTCGCACAGTGGGCCAGGTGATTGCGCATGAGGGAGCGGGCAACGGCCCGCAATGCCTCCTGCGCAGAAGAAATCTGCATCAGAATGTCAGCGCAATAGCGGTCTTCTTCCACCATGCGCTGAATCCCGCGCATCTGGCCCTCAATACGGTTCAGCCTTCGCAGGTTAGAGGCTTTGATCTCGGGGTCGACACCGACCGCTTTCCGCCCCGCAACTGGTATCTCACCTTCAGGAGAAGCGGGAGAACAATGTGTTGCTTTCCTGGTAGCCATAACTCTCCTTATCCCAGCTTCAGCCGGCTCAAACGCAGGCTGTTAGTGACGACGCTGAATGAGCTGAAAGCCATTGCCGCGCTGGCTAACACTGGACTGAGCAGTAAGCCGCAGACGGGATACAGAATTCCCGCGGCGATCGGGATACCAATCACGTTATACGCGAGAGCCCAGAACAGATTTTGCCGCATAACCCGCATGGTGCCGCGCGACAACGCGATAGCATCTGCCACCCCGTTCAAATCGCTGCGCATCAGCGTGACATCGCCGGCTTCGACGGCGATGTCGGAGCCTGTCGCCATGGTGATGCCCACTTCCGCCTGCGCCAAAGCGGGTGCATCATTGACGCCGTCGCCCACCATGGCAACCGAATGCCCTTGAGCCTGGAGTCGGCGGATCGCATCTACTTTGCCCTGGGGCAGCACGCCGGCAATCACGTCATCGACGCCCACTTCGCGAGCAATCGCACGCGCAGTCCGTTCGTTGTCGCCGGTGAGCATGACTACATGCAGGCCTTCGCCTTGAAGCCGGCGAATGGCCGCGATCGAAGTCGGTTTGATGATGTCCGCCATCACAATCATTCCGGCAAGTTCGCCGTCAATCCCAACCCACAAGGGAGTCCGGCCTTGTTCTGCTTCCTCATCAGCTGCCCGGATGAGCGGCGAGACGGAAATGTCGTGCTCCTTCATGAACTGCACATTGCCGATCATGGCGGCGTGCTTTTCAATTGTGCCCATCACGCCCTGACCTGTCCGTGACTCGAATTCCCCCGCCTGCAACACGGGCAGATCGTTCTGCGCGGCATGCTGGACAACGGCTTCGCCTAGGGGATGTTCGCTGGCGCGCTCGAGCGCTGCAGCAACGCAAAGAACTCGCTCTTGAGAAAAGCTACCCGATGGATTAAGCAGAACCTCCTTGACGCCAGGACGTCCTGCCGTGATGGTGCCCGTCTTGTCGAGCACAACTGTATCGATCTTTTCCAGCCGTTGGAGCGCGTCCCCACCCTTGATGAGCAAACCAAAGGCTGCTCCGCGCCCCGTGGCCACCATCACGGCAGTGGGAACGGCCAGGCCCATAGCGCAGGGGCACGCGATCACCAGCACTGTTACCGCCGCGGCAAACGCCTGCATCATGCCAGCGCTGTGGGCAAAGAGTCGCCATGCTGCGAACGTGACGATAGCCAGACCCAACACAGACGGTACGAAGATCGCGCTCATGCGATCTGCGAGATGCTGAATCGGCGCGCGCGATCCCTGAGCGTCCCGCAGCAGCCGCACAATCTGCGCCAGCGTGCTTCCGGCGCCCAGCATCGTGGCCCGGTACTGGAACGCCCCGCGCTGATTGAGGGTGCCTCCAATAACGTGATCCCCAGCTTCCTTTTGGACTGGCAGCGATTCGCCGGTGAGCATCGACTCGTCCACGCTGCTTTTGCCCGAGATTACGTCGCCGTCTGTGGGAATTCGCTCGCCAGGCCGGACGAGGATGTTGTCGCCACGCTGGATCAAGTCGAGCGGCATATCGTGCTCAAGACCTTCCCTGATCACGCGCGCGGTCTTCGGCTGCAGGTGCACCAGCTTGCGCAGTGCCAGAGCCGTCTCATTCTTGGCGTGGCTTTCCAGGGTGTTGCCTATGAGGACGAGTGCGATGATCAGGACGCCCGCTTCGTAATAGACATCAGGCGCGATCCCGTGGGCGAGGAAGAAGCCCGGCGCCATCGTGATGGCCGCGGAATAAAGAAACGCGGCCCCGGTGCCCAGCGCAACCAGAGTATTCATATCCGCGGTCTTATGCAGCAACGCCGACCAGGCTTTGGCATAGAACCGCCGGCCAGCCCAGCTGATGATGAAAACCGAGAGGACAAGAAGGAACCAGCGTAGGCTGTCATCGCTCACCGAATACAGCCACGGAGCCATTCTTCGCAACGCAGGATCGAGGACTCGCATGGACCAGCTCATGAACGGATCCTTTACGCGCTGGAGGGTGCCCATACTCGAAATGCTCATCAGCGGCATGGAGGCAATCATGGCGACGGCCCCCGCCAGCAAACTAATCCAGGCCTTCCAGCGCAACTGCTGGTACTCACGCAGCTGCTCTTCGTCATTTGTTTCTTGTGCGGAGAGAACTGATTCATTCGCCACAGGTAATTCCGCGCCGTAGCCAATGCCGCGAATCTTCTCCACCAGTCCGGAGGGTGAGACCACATGCGGATCAAAGGCGATGGTCGCACGGTGCAACATAAGATTGACAGTCGCGTCCTGAACTCCAGCCTCGCCTGCCAATGTCCGTTGGACGAAGGACTGGCATGCCGCGCACGTCATGCCGGTAACCGGAATTTCAACGCGCTCGATCGTCACAGCCGACGCGCCGTCGTTCCTGCTTACTTTCTGGTCTTCTAACGTATTTAGCATCGGCTATTTTCCAGATATGCTCTGAACCCGAGCCGTGAACCCAATGCGATTCACGGCGGCCGTGATCGCTTCCGCGGAGGTTTTTGCAGAATCGAACTTGACCTGCGCTGAGCCAACTGCAACAGACTCGACCCGAACCCCTTCGACCCCGGTAAGCGCTGTCGTCACCCTGCGTTCGCATGCTCCGCAGTGCATACCCTCAATAGACATTTGGATTGTGTTTTCCATGGATGGCACCTCCCGCTATGATAGATGCCCATACCCCCCACGGGTATTCAAAATTACTGTCAGAACGCCCGATGTGCATGATTCCGTTCGAGTTCATGCCGACATCTGCAATCCCCGGCTGCCGTCCCATCTGGAGCACACGGCCCGACGATGTTGAGGAATTAATTAGTCATGGTTGAGTAGAGCGATTTTGTTTCATAAATTTCTGTGTTTCCAGCCACCACGGAGCCTTATCATCCCAGGTCTGCCTGCCCGTGCAACACCAGATGACAACGCCATCGGCATATTTGTTGGCAGTCTCCAGTTGCAGGAGCCAGAAGTCACCCGGCAGAAAGGTGTTGGCGAGAGTCCCGGTCTCGTATTGCGGCCAGAGGAAAACGTAGACAGGTTTTCCGCCGGCGTATCGGCGCGCTTCCCGAATCTCCGCGATGGCATATTTTGTCCAGCCGTCGCGGTCTGCATAAAAGGTATAAAGTGACGGGAACAGCACATCCGCTAATTGTGCGATGGGTGCGATGGCGTCATTTTTTGCCTGCCATGATTTGTAACGAGGAGTGCCTTCCTGCTGCACGGAATCCCAATAATCGCGGAGCGGAGGAAATCCATAGAACCCTACTTTCGTCGACGGTGCGGAACTCTTGAACCATCGGAGAACGGTCTGAAGTTTCGCGACGCTGGTGGCAACTGTTGCCGGATCTCCTTCCAGCGGCCACTGCTCGATGTCGATCACCAGGATGTTCGACGATTGAGCGGCAAGCCTCGCGAATGCGTTCACCCGCTTCTGATCCGGCAAATTCGTTTGCACGGCTTGCTCTTTCGAATCAAACATGTAAGCGGGGTAGACCACGGGAAGCCGCTTCAGGCCGTACGGGTTCAGATCGGGCTTTTGTGCAAAATCGGTCGCGTCAAAAACGGGGAAGGGATGCTGTGAGCTCACAGCTTGGCCCGGCACACTGATCCAACCGAGTGACACCACGATGAACAGAAAAAGACCACGCATACGATCTCCACGCTCCTGAGACTCTCGAGTGTGCGTGAGAACATGGTGCCGAAACTCAGTCCCGAAAGGGACGGCTGAAAACAGCCGCGAGCCAATACTGGACAACTTTCAGCCATCTCGCCGGAACTAAATTGGTAAGTTGTGCTTCTCACACAGACTCTCTTCCACGGGATACCGATTTCTCGTGGGAGACTACAAGAACTCTTCGGCTCGTGCGCGTTGAACGTGAGCGAATCGCAGTCCTGTTGGGGATGAATCTTGCAAGAAGAGGAAGACGAATATTCACACCGGTTCACTCTCCCTGTTGAACTCTCCGACCCGCCAGCAAACGAACAACCAGAAACAGCGCCGAAGCGCAGAACAAAGCCGCCGCCAACGGACGCAGGTATGTGGCGACCGGCATCGCCACACCTGCTCCCGTCCACAAGGTCAAATACACGGCAATGCACATCGGACATTTGGGCAGTAGAAGCAGCAGTGCGCCCGAACCTACACATCCGCTCGTACCCTGCCAACTGTGCCGTGGGCGACGCCCCGGCTGCATCTTGCAGCAGTCCATCTTCCTGGTTGAGGTTTTAGGCTTCCCCTCGAGATACGCAGAGGAAGCCAACTTCCCGTCATTGTTGAACATCATGGAGAGCACTCCACACCTCCGAATGCTGGCTTCTGTTGGATGCTTACCACGCCATCGCTCAGCGCGTAGCGTACTCGTCGTGGCGGCTCCACCACGGGCCGGCTTCGTTGCGGCCCTTGGGCGCGCGGTCAAGCCACGGGTACATGCCCCAGAGGGGGTCCAAGCCGCGAGCGTAAGTGGAATACGTGTGGTAGACCACACCATCCTCAAGCGCGAAGGCGCTCATGCCCGGTCGGTCGCGGTGGTACGTCGCTTTGTCGGTTCCGCACATCTTAGCGAACAGGGACTCCGCCCGGTCTCCTCCACCCTTTTCCTCCGGGCGCCACGCGAACGCTTTTTCGCGCCGGTAGTTGTATGCGATATCCCCCTCCTGCTGCTGCTTCTCGGTGAACGAGACACTGAAGTCGTTGTTGAAGTCGCTATGGAAAGATGACGCCCAAGGAAATGTCCAGCCCATTCGTTGCTTATATGCCTGCAGCTTTACCAGCGGTGCCCGCGACACCGCCGAGAAGGCGACATCATGATTTTCCAGGTGGATAAATATAGCGTTGAAGCCGTCCGCGATCGCCGAGCAAGACGGACATCCCGCTTTGTAGTCGGGGCCAAACATAAAGTGGTAAACGAGAAGCTGCGAGCGCTCTTTGAACAGATCCCTCAATGACACGCTCCCTTCCTCTGTGTCGAGCCGATACTCCTTATCAACGGCAACCCACGGCAATTCCTGCCGCTGCCGCGCCAACTCATCGCTTCGATGCGTCAGCTCCTTCTCCGCCTGCAGCAGTGCGAGCCGCGCTGTTAGCCATTCTTCGCGCGTCCCTGTCTTGTGTTTCGTCATGGTCTTTACGGTCGTCATCGTGTCTCTCCCTCTGTCGAATGTCTCGGTTCGTAAGCACCCGGTCTTTCGTGCTCATGGGATATATTTAGCAGCGGGTGGCGACAGGGTGGGAGTGACAAGTGTGGCGGGATTCTGATGGATTCAATGATCACAGCCGCGGCCCGTGCGCTCGCCTCAGGAGATCCCCTCGGCGCACTCAAACGAGTTTCGCTGCGCGACGATGCACCTGCGCTCGCGCTTCGAGGAATCGCCATGGCGCAGCTTGGGGATCCCACCCGCGCTAAGGCGCTCCTGCGAAGTGCGGCGCGTGCCTTCGGGGCCAAAGACGCAGTTGCCCGTGCGCGATGTGTCGTCGCTGAGGCTGAAGTCGCTCTCGCCTCGCGCGACCTGGGCTGGCCCGCGGGCATGCTCGACGCAGCACGCAGAACACTCGAGGAGCACGGCGATTCCTTAAACGCGGCCCATGCCCGGCATCTCGAGATCCGGAGACTCATCCTCGTCGGGCGGCTGGACGAAGCGGAGCGTGCCCTCGCGGGTCTCGACCCCGCGCCCTTCCCACCCGCGTGGAGAACCGCTCACGAACTCGTGGCGGCCGGTATCGCGATACGCCGCCTGAAGACACGCGATGCACGCGCAGCGCTCGCGCGAGCTGAACGCGCCGCGCTCCAGGCACGCATCCCCGCGCTGACAGCGGAAGTAGAAAGCGCGTCTCTCCTTCTCAACACCCCTGCCGCACGCCTCATTGCGCAGGGCAAGGAACGGTTCCTCCTGCTCGAAGAGGTCGAAGCGCTGCTGGCCTCAAAGACTCTCGTCGTGGACGCATGCCGTCATGTCGTGCGGAGTGCCCGCACGGTCATCTCCATCACAGGACGCCCCGTGTTGTTCGCCCTCGCACGGGCACTGGCAGAAGCATGGCCCGGCGATGTTCCCCGAGACGTGCTTCTCGCCAAAGCATTTGGTGCGAGGCTTGCCGACGAATCGCATCGCGCCCGTCTGCGTGTCGAGATCGGGCGTCTGCGCAGGCTGCTTCAACCGGTAGCCGGCATCACCGCCACCCGGCAGGGATTCTCACTCTCACCTCGTGGCGCACGCGAAGCCGTGGTGCTGGCGTGGCCGGTCGATGAAGAGCATGCTGCCGTGCTTGCCTTCCTTGCTGACGGTGAGTCATGGTCAAGTTCAGCCTTGGCGCTCGCTCTCGGAATCAGCCAGCGCACCGTGCAACGCGCGCTCGATTCCCTCGCCCAGGCAGGGAAGGTTGAGTTCTTTGGTCATGCGCGTGCCCGCCGTTGGCTGACCCCGCCGCCGGGATTCACGACGACTTTGTTACTCCCTGCCGCATTTCCCGGCGACTAAGATAGGACGCATGAATCGATCAGGAGCAGAAATTGTCCGGGAGTATGGTCCATTTGCAGGAATCGACCGCGTCCACGGAGTAACATATGACGGCCAGAGTATCTGGTTCGCATCAGGTGACAGGCTGAATGCTGTCGATCCTTTGAGCGGAAACCAGTTGCGCACGCTCGACGTCGCTGCGCATGCGGGAACAGCCTTTGATGGCAAGCACTTGTTTCAACTCGCCGAGGACCGCATCCAGAAGATCGATCCGAAGACGGGCGAAGTCCTCGCGACCATCCCCGCTCCCGGCGGCGGCGGTGACTCCGGACTCGCCTGGGCCGAAGGCACACTCTGGGTGGGCCAGTATCGCAATCGAAAAATCCATCAAGTCGATCCTGAAACGGGAGCCGTTCTCCGCACCATCGAGTCCAATCGATTCGTCACCGGAGTCACCTGGCTCGACGGAGAACTCTGGCACGCCACCTGGGAAGGCGGCGAGAGCGAATTGAGACGCATCCATCCGCAGACCGGAGAAGTGTTCGAGAGCCTCTCTATGCCCCGCGGCGTTGGAATCTCTGGCCTTGAGTCCAACGGCGCGGATCAGTTCTTCTGCGGCGACTCAAGTACTGCGAAGGTCAGAGCCGTCCGGCGCCCCCGGCGGCCTACCTCATGACCTTGCGCGGATAGGTAAGTATTAGTTGTCGTCTACAGTGACCGTCTCCATATCCTTGCGCTCGAAGGTCAGGTTGACCGAGGAACGGCCAGCCGGCAAGGTCCGATGTCGAATGCCCCTGGCGACAGTGAATACCTGGCCCGGTCCCAATTCGATCCGTTGATTCTCCAACTCTAGAACCAGAACTCCATCGACACCAACAAACATCTCGTCAGAGTTAGGGTGGAAATGCCAAAAATAAGCCTTCTCCATGCGGCTCATCCGGATAACATGGTCATTCACTTCGCTCAGAATCACATTTTCGTACTCGGCGGACATTGCCTTTGCACGTTGCGCCAGATCGATCATCTGCATGGATTGGTACATCTCCCGTCATCATTGGATGCCAAGGTGAGCGGCCTGGGCGGCGATCATCCCCGGAAGTTGTGAGGCCTGAAGTTGCAAGTTCCTGTCAGTTCACAACTCTTTGCAATTTATTGCGTCGCTGTGACATTGTCCTGATGCTCCGCGCTTATTCTCGGCTTATTGAACAGCCACACCATTTCTACGGAGGTTAAGGTGAATAGGAAATTCTGTTTCATGCTCATCGCATTAGCTGCCGCTCCAGTTGCCTTGCACGCGCAGGCGTCCCCCAATCCCATCAGTCAAAGCGAAAAAGGATTTTACTCGGTTGTCAGCGGGGAAGTGATCGCCGCTGCCGAGAAGATGCCGGAGCAAAACTACTCCTTCAAACCCACCCCGGAAGTGCGTAGTTTCGGGCAACTGGTCGGACACGTGGCCGACGCTCAGTACTTCTTTTGCTCGACCGCGATCGGCGAATCGAGCCCCATGAAAGACATCGAAAAATCCAAGTCTTCGAAGACCGATCTCGTAGCCGCCCTGAAAGAGGCCGTAGCCTACTGCGATAAGGCATATGCCGGAATGACCGACGCGCAGGGCAGCCAGACCGTGAAATTCATGAACTACGATACGGCCAGGCTTACGGTACTGTCGGTCAATACTGCCCATGCCGATGAGCACTACGGGAACATGGTCACTTACTTACGGATAAAAGGCATTGTTCCCCCGAGCAGCGAAAAACGTCAGGGAAAGATGTAAGTCGCGGGTGGGCTGCGAAAGCACAAGGTGAGACGCGAGGAGCCGGCAGGCTCCCCGGTACTATCACGGGATGAGGCGCTCCTCGCGCAACCGCGAGAATAGCTCAAAGAAGCTGTCACTGGTTGCCTGGTAATCAAGAAACCCAAGCTTGCGGCTCTTACTCATATCGGTCAGCACTTCGATCGGCCGGCCGAGGTCGGCGTCCGTGTGCCATGCGGACGCCAATACCCCGAGATCAGGCTGTACAAGTTTGTGCTTGCGCGCGATCTCAGCCCAGATGGGCCTGGCATCGGCCAGTTGCAACTCGAGCGGGGTGCCTTCGCCCGGAAATTCCACCGGTTCCACGCCAAACCATTGTGCAATTTGTCCCCACATCCAGCTCCAGCGAAAGACGTCGCCATTGACTACATTGAAAGCTTCGTTTGCCGCCGCGGGTGTGGTGGATGCCCACTGCAGATGTCGCGCCAGCAAACGCGCATCGGTCATATCGGTGAGACTATTCCACTGCACTGCGGAGCCGGGAAACAGGAAAGGCCGGCCTGTCTCGCGACAGATACTTGCATACGAAGCCAGCGTCACACCCATGTTCATCGCGTTGCCTATCGCGTATCCGATAATCGTGTGCGGACGATGCACACTCCAGGTAAAGCCATCTCGCTGGGCAGCAGCGTAGACCTCGTCCTCCTGCGCATAGTAAAAGTTCTCGACCGGAAGCCTGGCCTGCTCCTCGCGGAATGGAGTGGCCGGCAGTTTGCCCTTGCCATAGTTCTCGAAGGGCCCAAGGTAGTGTTTCAGACCTGTGACCAGCGCCACATGCTTGACCGAACCATCGCTGGAAAGCGCCTCAAGCAAATTGCGCACCATGGTGCTGTTGACTTTTATGTTTTCGGCTTCCGTCGGTTGCCGCAGCCATGATGTGAGGAAGATATGCGTCGGCGCCAGGCCCCTTAGCGCGATGCGAAGGGCTTGAGGATCCAATAGATCTGCCGCGATACGCTGAACCCCTTCACCAGCGGACGGATTCCGTGCAAGACCGTACACCTTCCAGTCCCGTTGGTTTGCCAGCAGTGTTGCCAGGTTCAGGCCCACGATACCCGTTGCCCCGGCCACGAGCGCCGTCCGATTCGTCATCAATCTCCTTATAGCGGCTACATGCCGACAATTTCACCGTGCTCGTCCACGTCAATGCTGAGTGCGCGCGAGGTTTTCGGCAGACCTGGCATCAGCATCATGGCGCCTGCGATTACCACCAGAAATCCCGCGCCGGCGGAGAGACTAATGTCAGTTACATGCAGCGTCCAGCCGGTGGGTGCGCCCATGCGCTTGGGATCGTCGCTCAGCGAGTATTGCGTCTTGGCGATGCAGACCGGCAGCTCGCCAAAGCCCCACCGCGTAAAACGGGCCAGGCTCTCCTCTGCGAGCTCGCTCAGTTCAATGCCCTCGGCCCCATAGATGATTTTGGCCACTCTCGAGATCTTTTCTCTTGCTGGCTCGCTCATCGTGTATGTGCGCGTCAGCGAGATATTCGGGTGAGCGTCGATCACTTCCGCGACTTTCCGCGCCAGCGCCACCGCTCCTTCGCCGCCCTTGGTATAGGCATCGGAAAGTTCGAACGCAGCTCCCCTGGCTTCGCAAAACTTCTTCAGCACGGTAAGCTCCGTCTCCGTGTCGTTGGGGAAGCGGTTAATCGCCACGACCGCCGGCAGTCCAAAGCCTCGGACGATGGATATGTGCTTATCGAGATTGGCGAAGCCGCTGTCGAAATCGCCCTCACCTTGCTGCTTGAGGCTTTGCACCGTGGTCACCAGCACGGCGGCTGCCGGCTGAATACCCGACAGCGGACTCACCAGGTCCATGTATTTCTCGAAGCCCAGTTCCGAGGCGAAGCCTGTTTCGTTGACTACGTAGTCCGCCATCGCCATCCCCATGCGCTGAGAGAGGACTGAGCTGGTTCCATGAGCGATGTTTCCAAAGGGACCACAATGCACCAGCGCCGGCGTTCCCTCAGTGGTCTGTACCAGGTTGGGAAGCAATGCCTCATTCAGCAGAGCCATCATCGGCCCGGTAGCTTGCAAATCGGCTGCCCGCACCGGCTGCCCGCTGCGGTTCTGCCCGACGACCACGCGCGCCAGGCGCGCGCGCAGATCCTCCCGACTGGCAGCCAGCGCGAGGATGGCCATGATCTCCGACGCTGCTGTAATCAAAAACCCACTGGGGCGATTGCTGCCGTCACGTTGCCGGCCGGTGGTTACGCTCAGGATGATCTTCCTGAGCGCACGGTCGTTCATGTCCAGCGTGCGTGGCCACGTGATCCCATCAGGATCAAGGTCCAGCTCATTGCCGTGAAACAAGTGGGCGTCGATCAGGGCGGCTAAAAGATTGTGGGCGGAAGCGATCGCATGAAAGTCGCCGTGGAAGTGCAGGTTAATCTTCTCCGCAGGCTCGACTTGCGAGCGTCCGCCACCCGCCGCGCCGCCCTTCATTCCAAACACCGGCCCCAGGGAGGGCTCACGCGAACAAACGATCGCGCGTTTGCCGATTTTCTCCAGCCCTTGCGCAAGTCCGATCGAGGTCACGGTCTTGCCTTCGCCTGATACCGTCGGCGTCGTCGCCGTCACCAGGATGAGCTTTCCGCGACGGTCGAATCGTGGGTCGCCCAGCAGCTCGAGGCTCAACTTGGCGCTGATCGGGCTGCGTTTCTCGTAAAGTTCCGCAGGTAAATTCAACTTGGTGGCAATGGTCTCAATCGGTAATAGATTCTTCGGCAAGCAGCATCCTCGTCAGCCATCTCGTTTCATGCATGACTGCTTTAAGCATAACTGGTGTGACCCGGCACCGTTTCTGTATCGCCTACCGGCGGCCAGAGGAAACCGGACGGTGCCGCATATTCGCCATAGCGTACGTGGCCGAAGATGATGGGCCGGATCCCTACGATCGCTGTCACCAAAATCACGTTCCGTAAAAGGAAAGCCCTACCAGGCTGACCTGGTAGGGCGAAGGTAATACATCGTTAGAGTGATACAGTGCGCGTAATCAAATCCTGAAGAACGATGACGAGAGAACTGGGCAGATCCAGGGACTTCATTTGCTGCAGACCACAGGTAAGCAACCACTTTGTATTACAGCGATTCTCCTTATCCTTCATCAAACCCATCCCCCGAAGGGCTTGCTGCAGGTCTGGAGAATCGCTGCTTGAAAATGAGCATATCGTTTCTGCAGAAATTCACCATGCGTCTTGGGTAGCAACCTAGGAATTGTAGTTGTACCCCCGCGCCTCGCTGGTGTATCCCACCTTCCACTCGGTGGTCTACGACCACACCCGGTCCGTTTGACGGGCATACTCTAGGGCTGAAGCAGACCCTCAATGCCGGCAGGCGCCCTGCGCCCGAGCCCCTTTCACCCCATCAACAAGAGAGAAATCTCTGCTGAGCCCGAGCCGCGTTGCAGCTTCATCGAGTGCGGTCTGCGTAAAGAAGAACAGGTGTTTCGGGTTGGAGTTGGGGTAAAACCGGATGACAATCTCCGGGCCTGTGACCGAGTCACTCCTGCCGTCGTGAAACGGATAGCCGAGTTCCTGTAGCAGGTGCAGAGAGCCTTCGTCGCCACTAGGGTTACCGGTGTCGCCCACGATAGCGAAGACGGCTCTTTGACTGCGCTTGGAATAAGCAGTCACAAAGTCACCCACCTTCACGCCCTTTCGCCGAGCCTCATCCCCACGCACCACGTAGTTGATATTTCGGGCGTCGACGTAGGATCGTGGGTCCCGCTCGTTGTCATTGGTTACGTCCACGAAAGCCGTCTGTGAAATGTAGTAGCCGGGAAACGGATCCTTCGGACCCTGAAGGATAGGGCGGCCGTTGTCTGCCAGGTACCCTACGATCGCTTGATCACCCCGCTCCAGATAGTGCGCATTTATAAGGGAGTCGAGCGTCGGCTTTCCCGGTGGGCCGTAGGCGTTCGGAGCTCCATCAACATCCACGTCCATGCGATGCGTCAGTATCTCGAAGCACGGTTGTCGCGGCGAGGTCTGAGCGCGCGACCTATCGTTGCAGAGGAAAGCGACTGTGACGATCGTAAGCAGCGCGCATCTCCAAGAGCGCTTCGGCATCCCTGAGAATCGTCGCGTTGCAAATCCGCCAGATCGCTTCACTGCAAAATTCTTTCACACCAGCTTAGGAGGAGTCATCCTGAGCTTTGTCCGCGTTCGATCGATACCGCGTGACCAGATCCTGCGCCGCCACTGGCCATTCCGGATACTTGAAGCGGAAACCGGCATTCATGAGTCTTGCGGGAATGACCCGACGGCTTTTGAGCACGAGTTCAGATTCAGTGCGCAACAGGAAGCCGCCTATTTCGATCATCCATGCTGGCGCTGGCAGGCCCACCGGTTGCCGCCACGCGGCACGAAGTGCGCGCAGGAAATCCCGATTCCTCAGTGGATTCGGGGAGCAGATATTTACCGCCCCCGTCATCGTCTCATCCGCAATCAGGAAGTCGACGGCGCGGTCAAAGTCGGTTTCATGGATCCAGGAAACATATTGAGCCCCCGATCCTTGCCGTCCGCCGAGACCGCAACGAACCAGGTTGGAAAGAATCTCCAGGACGCCACCCTTGCCCGCGATAAAGGTGATTGAACTGCGCATGGCAATCCTGCGGGTTCTTCCCATTTGCCCCGCAAAAAACGCTGCCTCCCAATCCTTTGCGATCCTGATGGAAAAATTCCATGTGTCGGGAGCACCTGCTTCGTTCCCTCCGAGTTCCCCCGTCATCTCGTCCATGGGCCGATCGAGTGCGTGGCGATAGATCGTGGCCGTGCTCGCGGTCAGCCACAGTCGCGGCGGGTGTCGGAGCGATCCAATGACGTCGTTGAGCAGCCGGGTCGAAACAATGCGCGAGTCGTACATCTCGCGCCGGTTCTCCGCATGATAGCGGCAATTCACGCTACGTCCGGTCAGGTTGATGCAAATGTCGCTCTCTTCCAGCGAAGCGGTCCACGGGCCAACCGTCTGAGCGTCCCAGCGAATCACCGTCCAGGGAGCCGGCCGCGGGGCGCGGCTCAGCACGGTAACGCTGTGGCCCTGTTGGTGGAGGTGCCGCGCAAGAACGCTGCCCACCTGTCCGCTGCCCCCGGGGATGACAACCTTCATGGCTGCGGCTCCTTCCCGCCTACCGGGAGATAGCGTTGCCAATCCTCCGATTCGGCGAGTTGCTTGATGACCACATTGCGCTCCCGGTTCAGAGCCATCATGTAGCGGCGTAGAAAAAGCCCTTCGGCGATCGGCCCCAGGACTGGGAGCGGAGCCGCAATCGCGAAAATGTCCTTCAACTCGGTGACTCCCGAAGGCAGGCCGCGCAACTGATGGTCGGCCTGCATAAAGCGGAAAATGCCTTTCACCATGGTGACCTGGAAATACGTAGGAGGTTCCATGGCGGTGACCCTGCTGGTCAGGTTGTGCCAGAACCCGAAGTGTTTGGCGCGCCAGGTGACCTGCTGGCTCAGGTCGATCAATCCCGTGGTGACTCCGCCGACGACGAGCGCCTGTTCTTTGTCATGCACATTCGCCAGCAGATGGACCTCGACGCTGCGAGATAGGTCAAACACGCGGTCGATCGGCGCGTGGATCAACGTGATTTCTTCAAAGTGGATCATGCCCGCTCTCTGCCGTAGATGGCTTCGAGCAACTCTGCTGCGAGGCGGTGGATCGGACGCAGGAATGGCATGCCGGCCAGCTTCAGGCCGATCAGAATCATCTTCAAAGTCTTATCGAAAAGAACCTGGGTGCGCGTTTGCTTCGGCGAGTGATCGTAAACCCAGAAGAGAATCAGGCCCATTTGGTAGAGCCACAGCAACCGTGGCAAATAGGGTTGTATGTTCGAGGGCAGCTTAACTTTTGAGGCCTCCACCGCGCGCTGGAAGAATCCGATGTCTTGTTCGCGGATCGCGGCGGTCTCCACGCTGAAGGGGGAAAGCGCATGGCTAGGGTCGACGTGACTGGAAAGGGCGCCAAGCAACGCCCGATTGGGCGAGAAATATTCGAACTTGTATGCGATGATGCCGCGGAGACGAGCCTCCAACGTCTTCTCCTCAGAGAGGATTGCGTCCAGCGATAGAGCCATTTCTTGTTGGGCACGCTGGTAGAAAGCCATGACAATGGCATCCTTGGAATCGAAGTAGTAGTAGGCAGCGCCCACGGCCACTGCGGCAGCCGTAGCGATCTCGCGCATGGTGGACTTCTCGAACCCGCGCTCGCGAAAGATCGCAAGCGCGGACTCAAGGATACGCGCGCGCGTAGCCTCTGACTTAAGCACGGCCGGCTTCTTCCCACCTTGGGCTAGCATACGCATCAGGCGTGGAGAGCGCGCGGCGAGCTCTTGCGCATTTTTGACAGCACCAGGATGTTGAAGAAGTGCATTCCCCCGAGAATAAGCAGGACCACCCCCAGCTTGGTGCTTTCCAGTTCGATGACCTCGCGCGCCGTTGTTAATGGGGCCCGCGTCTTCAAGGCCAACGCGATGTATCCAACATTGATGAGGTAGAACCCCACGACGAGCAGGCGGTTGACAGAATCCGCAAAGTCTTCGTTGCCGCGGAAGGCCTCGATCAGGAAGACGCGTCCGCTATTTTTGAGAGTGCGGGCGACCCAGATCGTGAGGCCGATGCTGATGGCGAGGTAGCTGAAGTAGCAGGCAAGCACATACATGGATTTGATCTCCTCATGCCAGCAATAGTGAACATGTTCAATTTACAGGGAGAGGTCGACCTTGGCAACATATTTTTGAACGTGTTCATTAATGTTCCCTGCCAGAGGTTTGCCGCGGCAGAGGGTACAAAGCCCTACTGCCGCGCTTTAAGGGGCTAGGAGGGTTCGGCAAAGTTCATGGTGCTTACTTCTACAAGTACTCCGCCGGGAGCATCACAGTAAAAACCGTATGTCGGTGGTCCCCCGCGCTGCAGCTTCCCGGGCTTGGGAGCCGTATACTTCCGAGCCAGCAGGATCTGGTACATCACGTCCACCGCATCTTGCGTGGGTTGCAGAAACCCAACATGGAAGAGTCCCGGATAGCCCTGCTCCGGGGTCATGCGCTTGTCGTACATCAGGGTCAGCAGAAAACCATCGGAGTTCCGGAGCACAACCAGTTTGTCGCCGCGCTCGCTCAGTACCTGAAAGCCGAAAACCGAGCTAAAGAACTCCTTGAGTGCCGGAACATTGTAGGTGGTGAGGTTAGTGTGGTTAAGCGTTGCCATCGCGATCTCCTTTTGAGAATGTTCCATCGCGTGGCTGTCAGGGTCCTGGTCCGAAACGCGCCACGCGACAGGCAGCGGTGCCGGAGCACTGCCACTATCGCCGTGGGTCCCTTCTCCGCTTCCATGCTGGAGATGACTTGACTGCGGAATGGCATCCGCAGCGAGCCGTGCTTACCAATCCGGCTCCGCGTTTTTCGGCACTCTTAGGATGGTTCCCGTTTAGCAGCGGTTGCAATTTTTTGTTTAGGCCTGGGTGTAGCTGCAGCGCTTCCCCACGCCGCACATAAACTATCTGCATGCGGAAAGTAGTCATCGTCGGACCCGCCCCCGGTTCAGATTCTCGACGTAACCGGCCCATTAGAGGTCTTTTCCGATGCGCCGGGTTACGAGATTCAACTGGCAAACCCCGGCCTCGATCGAACCCTGCAGACAAATCGCGGTATCGTACTTGCCGAAGCCACGCCCATCGTGGAGGTCCAGGGACCTATCGACACGCTGGTCATAGCCGGGGGCCCCGGCGCCGAAAGCGGCAGCTACGATCCCAACTTTATCGCCTGGATCGCCGAAACTGGAGGCCGGGCTCGTCGTATCGCCTCCATCTGCACCGGCGCATTTCTCGTCGCAGAAGCAGGTCTCCTCAACGGGAAACAAGCCGTTACACACTGGACCTTCTGCGACCGGCTGGCCAGGGAATACCCGAAAGTCACGGTACGCCCCGAGCCCATTTCCTGCGCGACGGTTCTATCTATACGTCGGCAGGTATCACCGCTGGCATCGACCTCTCACTCACCCTGGTGGAAGAAGATCACGGACACGAAACAGCACTCAGGATTGCGCGCTTTTTGGTCATGTTCCTGGTTCGTCCGGGAGGGCAGGCACAATACAGTCATATGCTCTCGCACGGGGCCTTCACTTCTCAGCCATTGAGGGAGCTTCAGGTCTGGATGCTCCAACACCTCCGCGAACCCCTCACTGTTGAAACCCTCGCCGAGCGGATCGGCATGAGCGCCCGCCACTTTACGCGCGTTTGCCTCCGCGAAACTGGAATGAACCCCGGCCAGTTCGTCGATCGTATGCGTGTCGAAGCAGCCCAACAAGCCATCGACAGCTCCTCTCGGGGGCTCAAAGACGTAGCCGACTCCTGTGGGTTCCGATCCGCGGATGCGATGCGCCGCACTTTTCTCCGTGTACTCGGCGTCACCGCCGCCGAGTATGCTAGCCGCTTCAAGAGCACGCTCATGCGCCCGTCCATGTAGATGGGTGTGTCCTAAATTGCTGTAATCCTGTCGTGGCGCTCATACTGTCCGCGCTCTAGCCTGATTGTGTAAGCGACACCCTAGGAGGACATCATGACCACATGGACGCAGGCGTCTCAATCCGCACTCATCTCGGGCATCAGAATTCCCGACAGCGCGCTCGCCAACGAAATTACGCAGCTCGTCCGCGATACAGAAACAACTCTGCTATTCAAACACTCCAGCCGCGTTTACTATTTCGGTGCGCTTGCCGGGGAGCGCCGTGGCCTCAAGTTCGATGCAGAACTTCTCTACGCCGGCGCCATGTTCCACGACATGGGCCTCATGCCTGCCTACAGCAGTCCCACGGACCGCTTCGAGGTGGATAGCGCCAATGCCGCGCGCGACTTCCTCCGCAGCCATCATATCTCTGAACAGGACATTGACCTCGTGTGGGCAGCAATTACGCTTCATACCACACCGGGCATTCCTCAATACATGCATCCGGTAGTGGCCCTGGTAACGGCGGGCGTCGAAATGGATGTGCTCGGCATCGACTATCCCAGCTTCACCGATGGAGACCGCAATGCTGTCGTGAAGGCATTCCCACGCACCAGCGATTTTAAAGAAGACATCCTTCAGGCGTTCTACGACGGCATAAAGCACAAGCCGGAAACCACCTTCGGTAATGTGAAGGCCGACGTGCTCGCAGACAAAGATCCTGCCTTTCGTCGCGGAAACTTTTGCAGTGTGATCCGCAAGTCTTCCTGGCGCTGATCACGGCAAAACTTTGGCAAAATAGGAGTATGGACAAAAAGAAGCTCGGCAACTCTGACCTTGAACTGACACCCATCGGGTTCGGTTCATGGGCCGTCGGCGGTGGTGACTGGCAATTTTCCTGGGGACCGCAGGACGATAACGACTCCATCGCCGCAATTCATAAAGCTCTGGAACTAGGCATCAACTGGATAGACACAGCGGCCGTCTATGGCCTGGGGCATTCTGAGGAGGTCGTCGCCCGCGCCCTCAAGACCACCGCACACCGGCCCTATATCTTCACCAAATGCGGTCTGGTATGGGATGAGAAGCGTGAAGTCTCCAATAGCCTGAAGCAGATTCGCCGCGAAGTGGAAGACAGTCTTCGCCGCCTGGCAGTCGATGTTATCGACCTCTACCAGGTACATTGGCCCAAGCCGGATGAAGAGGTCGAAGAAGCCTGGGGCGTGATGGCGGACCTGAAGAGAGAGGGTAAGGTCCGCTGGATTGGCGTCTCCAATTTCAGCGTAGAACAAATGGAGCGAGCCATGAAGATCGCCCCCATTACCTCTAACCAGCCCCCCTATTCGATGTTGAATCGCGCAGTGGAATCGGCAATCCTGCCATTCTGCGCGAGGAACAACATCGGCGTAATCAACTACGCCCCCATGCATTCAGGTCTATTGACCGGAGCTATGAGCAAGCAGCGCGTTGCCAATTTTTCCAGCGACGATTTTCGCCGGAACGCCAAGAACTACCAGGAACCTCTCCTATCGAGGAACCTGGCGGTCGCCGACTTTCTCCGGAAAATCGGCGAACGGCACGGTGTGAGTGCGGGCGTCGTGGCCATTGCATGGACCTTGCATCATCCGGCAATCATCGCGGCAATCGTGGGCGGCCGCAACGCAAAGCAAGTCGAGGGTGTTCTGCCCGCGGCCACCTTCCGGCTATCGGACAAGGACTATTCCGAAATCCAGAGCTACCTCGCCGAACACGTGGCCTAACGGGTGTAGTGACCGTTCTACGGTTTGTATCGAGACCCGAGTCCCGTAGGGACGGCTGACCTTAGCCCAGGACTGCGTCCTGGGCTAAATTCAGCAAATTCAGCCGTCCCTTCGGGACTGAGGTTATGTACGGACCGTTAGGCCCTGAGGTATGTTTTCCGTTTATTTCCCCCCCGGCCCCGTTCTTATCCCGCAACCGCTTCCACCTCTCACTCCCCCGCATGATGCTTCTTGAACAAGTGTCTGAAATATCAGGCCAGAATTCGACAAACTCCGCGCCGATCACGCCTTCCGCGGTCACCGTCATCGCCCCATCGAGAGTTTGCTCAACTCCCCGATCGGCCGCGGGATAATAAGCATTGGAAATGCCCCCAGAGATGAAGTTGCCCAGGACATTCGCATAGTTCGGACCCCAGTTTCCGTTGTCACGCTTACACCAGACGGTAGTCGATGCTGAGTAGAGGAACCGATGGGTAAAGCTACCGGACCCCAAACGAAAATACCGCGGGTCTTCCTTGAAAAGAATCGGAAGGATCGCATTGCCCCATAGATTGCCATCAACCGTATCAAGGTAGGACGCACCAAAGCGCTTGAAGTAGCCCTCGGCGCCCTGGCCGAATCCGGGATTGGTATTTCGCGCCTGGCCAAGACCGGCGACAAATCCGTCTGCCACAAAAACAAACGGGTCAACAGAACTTTTGTACATCAGGTGGAACTTCTGTCCGGGCGAGAGCGGGGGCACCCCAGCCGAACTCTCGACCGTGTTGAAGTTTGGCACCACCCCTAAAATACGCTGGCTCTCTTCGCGCTTGAGCACCTCCGCCGCGGTCTCACTTGTTTTTGCAGACGTTTGAGTATTCGCCATGCTCGGATCCACTTGCGCCCATCCTTTTGCCGGCAGCATCAACGTCACGCCGAAAGCGGCTCTCCGAAGAGTACGCAGGCTCGAACGATAATGGGGGGTCTGCATGGAACGATCGCTTGGTTGTATCCGACGCTGGATGTACCGCCACAACTCAACACCAAGCACGAAAGGGAAGAATGGGCTGAGGTACGAGATTCTTATGATCGTGCAGAGTTCACCCGCGCGCACCAGCAAACCACCAGTCTTACGGATGCCCACAAAAGAGAAAGCAGGAAAGGGCATGGTTCTCCAGTGTCGTCACAAAACGGATGAAAGACAGCACATCTTCACCCAGATAGACGGAAGGACACGCGATTGGTTGCCACCAGGGCACACAATTGAGCGGGGATCCCACTCTTCAACCAAAAGGTCATCGGGATAGATATTTGCAGGCTATCTTTAGGTCTTAGATTATCTTTTGGCTATTCGTAGGAGTTGTACGCCCACGTAATAGGTAACCATCGTAGATTCAAATGCGATCCATCCCTGTCAGCGCGAGATCTCTTCCAGCGCGAGATTTCGTGTGCGCGGCCCCATCAACCCAATCACCGTCATCACGATCAGCATCGCTGCCGCAATGAAAGTGAATACACCTACGGTACCGAACTTTTTCAGTACCGCAGCAATCAGAAACGATGTGAAAATCGCCGAAAACCGGCTCCATGAGTACACAAACCCAACCGCGCTCGACCGGATGCTCGTCGGGAAAAGTTCCGTCTGGTAAGCATGAAAGCTATAAGACATGATGTTGCTCGCCAGGGTCAGACCGACGCCCAGGGCGATCAGCAGCATTCCGCTCGAAACCTGGCTGAAGGTCAGCCCGAAAATCACGATGGCTGCGGCCGTCGCGACGATCATGCTCTTGCGTTCAAATCTGTCGCCGATAAACAAGCCAATCAGCGGCCCTACCGGCGCCGAAATTGCAATGATCGATGAGTACAGCAGGCTGGTTGTCAGCGTGATCCCCTGCTTCACCAGCAGTGTCGGCACCCAGTTGGCGAAGCCGTAGAAACCCACCGTTTGGCACACGTTGAAAATGATCATCATCCCCGTGCGCTTGCCATACGGTGCTTTCCACATATCAAAGAATGTGTGGCTGCCGCTTACAGGCTGAGATTGAGGAGCAGGCGAGGGAAGCGGCCGTCCTAAGTCTTTGGTGACCGCATCTTCCAGTTTCGTCATCACCTGGTCGGCGTCCCCGAGCCGGCCCTTCTGCGCAAGCCATCGCGGACTTTCAGGTAGCGCGCGGCGAATGAACCATACGAACAAGGCGCCATGTGCGCCAATGATCACCACCCAACGCCAACCATCAAGGCCCAACGGCTTGTACGGTACCAGCAGGTACGACAGCAGTGCCGCCACCGGGACTGCCATGAAACCGATCGCCTGTTCGCAGGCAAAAGCGCGTCCTCGGATATGCTTGGGCACCAATTCTGAGATATACGTGCCGATCGTGATCAGTTCCACCCCGATACCCAGGCCAGCCATGAAGCGCCAGAAGTTCAGGGCCGCAGCCGTGACCTGAAATGCCATGATCAGGTTCGCGGTCGTGTAGAAAAGCAGGGAATAGGTAAAGATCGCGCGACGGCCAAAACGGTCAGCGAGGAACCCGCAACAGATCGTGCCTACGAATAGCCCCGAAAACAGAGAGGCAAGGAAAGCTGCCACCCCCCTCATGCCAAAAAGCCCTGCCGTCGTGGTCGTGAGAATGCCGCTCTTCACTAGTCCCGAGGCTATGTATCCGGAATAAAGCAGATCGTAGAGTTCGAAAAAAAAGCCGAGACTCAGCAGGACCACGTACTTCCATATCGTTCGCGTGGCTGGCAGCCGATCCAGACGCGCTGAAATCGTACTTGCCGATAGTGTTAAGGGTTCTGCGGAGATGTGCGTACCGTCCAGACTTGGCATTGATATAGTCTCTCCGTATGGTGGCTCTACTTCCTGGCCCTCGTCTCACAGCTTCTACACGTCTGTGTTTCTATCGCACTCTATGGTTCCTCGTCGTACTTGCGTGTGGGCAAGCCATCGCGCTGCAAGGACAACCCTCTTCCGTCGGGGCTCAATCTGACCCCGCGATGAAGGCGCCAGCCGATGTAAAGCCGGGCAGCATCACCTATGAGGATGTCCCCTATCCCTATCCGGTAATGTATCTGCCGCTGACCCTCTACGGCCAGGATGTACGCATGGCGTATATGGACATTCAACCCGCAACCCACCCAAACGGCCGAACAGTAGTTCTGCTCCACGGAATGAATTTCGGGGGCTTCTACTTTGGTGGGCCCATTGAGGCTCTGCGCAACGCAGGATTTCGCGTAGTCGTGCCCGATCAGATTGGCTTCGGCCGCTCCTCGAAACCGGTCATCCCCTACAACTTTCACGATATGGCCATGAACACGCGCAGCCTGTTGCACTCGCTCGGCATAGAAAAGGCAGCGATCGTGGGACACTCCATGGGCGGTATGCTGGCAGCCCGCTTCGCCTCTTCTTACCCCGATATCACGGAGCGCGTCGTGCTCTACGATCCTATCGGCCTGACCGATGTTCGTTGGAGCCAACCGTGGCACAGTGCAGAGGACGCTTATAAAACAACCATGGCGCGAACCCAGGATCAGGTCTGGCAAGCCGCCTATGCCAATATCCGGCGTTACTTTCCGGATGCCTGGAAACCGGAGTACGAGCAGTATGTACGAATCTTGTACGCCCCAACGCTCAGCGGAGACTGGCCTCGGCTGGCCATGGTGCGCTCCATTTATCAGCAGATCACATATCTGGATCCGGTGGTGGATGACTGGGCGCATATCAAGGTCAAAACGCTGGTTCTGGGTGGGGAGAGAGACGGCCAGAACTTTCCCCGGCTCGCCAAACACATTGCCGACACCATTCCGGGCGCGGAGTTGGTGATCATTCCCAATGTCGGCCACGTACCCCACCTGCAAGTTCCCGCCGTCTTCAATCGAGAGCTGCTGAAGTTTCTCGCGCCGTAATACAAGACGATAGTGCATCGGCTCTGAACGCCATTTCACGCCATCATGGGCCACTGCCGCCTCCAATACTTTCCCCGTAATCGATCTAACCTCTTGACAAGCAAATGGATACAAATAAGCTACGTCCAGGGTTATTGCTTATCGGCCATGCGCTCATTCCACAAACGTTTCGCGGTCATCGGCGGTTTTTTAGTACTCCTCATCCTTTTGGCGATAAACACAGCCGTTCTCCGGCATCAACTGGCCACGCAGGTGGGAAATCAGGAGTGGTTCAGTCGTAGCCGTCGCGTGGTGCAGGAGCTGAGAAACACCGAATCTCTGCTCAAGGACGCCGAGACCGGTCAGCGCGGCTACCTCTATACCGGCAAGACCGACTACCTGGCGCCCTATCACCTTGCAGTCGGGCAAATCAATTCTCATCTTCAAAACCTTACCGCTGAAATTGGCAATAACCCCGCACAGCAAACTAAGGTGGCGAATCTTCGTGTTCTGATCCACGAAAAGCTCGATGAGCTAGAGCAAACCCTCTCCCTCTATCAATCAGGAAACGCGGAGGGAGCCAAAGCCTTAGTCATGTCCGACCACGGCTTTCGCCTCATGGAGAACATCCGCGCCCTCGTCAAGCAGATGGAGCAGGAAGAAATATCCATCGGCGATCTGCGGAGAACGGCATATCAAAAAAGCATTCAGATCACGGTCCTCTGTATCTATGCGGCCAGCGGGATCGCTGCGTTGGGACTCATCCTGTTGGCTCTCTCCATCATGCGAGAGATGGAAACGCGTGAGAAAGACGCTGCCTCCCTGCGCCAAAGCGAAGAATGGTTCCGGGTGACTCTGTCTTCCATCGGAGATGGCGTCATCGCTACCGATGATCAGGGAAGGGTTTCATTCCTGAACCCCATCGCCGAACGGCTTACGGGAACCAGTCTGGAACAGGCCCGGGGAAAGAAGATTGGTGAGGTATTTCCGATCTTCAGTGAAGCCACGAACAACCCGATCGAGAACCCCGTGGACAAGGTTTTGGCCTTGGGCTCCGTAGTGGGGCTCGCCAATCACACGGTCTTGCGGCATCGTGACGGTCATCTTTTGCCGATTGAAGATAGCGCCGCACCCATCACCGATGACTCCGGCAAGTTGATCGGCGTTGTTCTCGTCTTTCATGACGCTTCTCGTGAAAGAAGCTTCCAGGACGTCTTGCGCCGCACTGAGAAACTAGCGGCTGCGGCTCGTTTGGCAGCCACCGTCTCCCATGAAATCAACAATCCATTGGAGGCAATCGGTAACCTTATATTCCTGGCCAGAACCAGCCCGGATGCGTCCGCGAATGTTGTTGCCCAACTACAACTCGCGGAACAGGAGCTCGCCCGCGTATCGCATATCACCCGCCAGACGCTCGGCTTTTATCGTGAGTCGACATCACCCACCTCCGTACACATCCCCACCCTCGTGGAATCGGTGCTCACCCTGTATTCGAACAAGCTGCAAGTCAAGCAGATCAAGGTGCAACTAGCCCTCGATGCCTGCCCTCCTATCACCGGTTTAGCAGGAGAGATCCAGCAACTGGTATCGAACATTGTGTCCAATGCGATCGATGCTGTCCCCGTCGGCGGAGTGCTGAAAATCGACGCGTCTCGCGTAAAGCTTGCTGGTGGTGAGTCCATTCGGCTAAAGGTCGAAGATGATGGCCCGGGAATCGCTCCCGAAAATCTCAAACGAATCTTTGAGCCCTTCTTTACTACCAAAAAAGACGTGGGCACTGGACTCGGATTGTGGGTCTGTAAAGAGATCGCCGAACGCCATGGAGGCACCGTACAAGTCGAATCCAAAAATGGCCATGGAGGGGACGGCGCCATCTTCACCGTACTCTTGCCCGATTCGAACAACGCCCCCGCCGGCTAGCAAATCGCGCCAGCTCGAACCCGACAATAAGGTCCGAGGTCCTGGACGGGTGCCCATGTTCGCACCAGCGCACGTGGGCCGAAAATGAAATCCTCCAAAGATTTCACTCTACGAGCGACGGGCGTCCCAAGCGCACCCCCAACCCCAACCTACAACCGAGGCAATTGCGTCGTATCCCACCCGCCGCCGATAGCCTTAACCAGCAGAACACTGGCATCCATTCGCCGCCGTTGAATATCGATATCATTGCGTTGGTTCGTCAAAAGCACCGTCTGCGCGGTAATGACTTGCAGATAGTTATCAACCCCGCCGACATATCGATTCGTAAACAGCTGCAGAGTATCCGCGGCAGATGCCGTGGCCTGCTGCTGTTGCTGCGCTTCATTCTCCAGAATCCGCAGTGCGGCGAGGTTGTCCTCTACTTCCTGGAAGGCACTCAACGTCGTTTGCCGGTACGCAGCTACCGTACCGTCGTAGTTCGCAACTGCCGATTCTGAGGTAGCGTGCCGCCGTCCCGCGTCAAACAGCGTTTCTGACAGCTGTGGTCCCACCGCCCACATCCTGCTCGGCCAGTTCAACCAATTCGTAATGGACGTGCCCGTAAATCCGCCCGTGGCCCCAATAGTCAGGGTAGGGAAATACGCAGCGCGAGCAATCCCGATCTGATCGTTCGCTTCTGCAACCCTGCGCTCACCCGCAGCAATGTCGGGCCGGCGCTCCAGTAAGGTCGTTGGGAGGCCGACCGGTATCGACGGTAGATGGAGCGGAGTGTGTGGCGCAGCCTCCAGGTTGAACTCCGCGGGGGGCTTGCCAATCAAGGTAGCAATCGCGTGTTCAAACTGAGCCCGGGTGACGGTAATGTCCGTATCCGCCACCATCGCTGCATCCAGTTGTGTCTTGCGCCTGGGCAACATCTGATCTCTGCGGCGGCCCCGCCTTCGAAGCGATTCTGTGTCAGCTTGCACCGCGTTGCTATAGGCCTTTACCGTGTCGTCCAGAAGTTGCTTCTGCGCATCCGCGCTGCGCAGCTCAAAGTAGTCAGCAGCCAACTCGGAATGCAAACTCAAATTGGCAGTCTGCAGGTCGGCCGCGGTGGCCTGCGCTTCCTCGCGCGACGCACTCACCGTGTGGCGAACTCGTCCCCACAAGTCAACTTCGTAGGAAAGATCAAAAGGCAACGTGAAAGCTCCCGTGCCGTTGTTGGCCAGGGAAGATGGAAAATAGGGCTGGTTCGCCGAGAATCGCTCGTTGACAATACCCGGCGACGTAGAAATTGTGGGAAACTCCGCCGACCGGTTAAACCGAATCATCGCCCGCGCCTGCCGGAACCGCGCCTCCGCTACCTTGAGATCCTGGTTGGACTGGGTCACCTCGTCCTCCAGCTCATTGAGCTGCGGATCCCCGAAGATTTCCCACCATTTCCCGCGAAGCGCCTGGTCCCCGGGCTGCGCCGGTTTCCAACCATCACTCTCCTTGAACGACTGTGGAGGCTCCTCCTTGAATGCCGGAGCCATAGGAACAGCCGGCTTGACGTATTTTGGCCCAACCATACATCCACCCAGGCAAACACTCAAAGATGCAACAGCAAAAGCGAGACCCCGTTTCACTTTGTCCCTCCCGCGGTATTCACTTTGACAGGGCTTCCACTGGTCAGCGAATCCGACGGGTTCACGATGACCTGATCGGTCGGCTGCAGCCCCGCGACCACCTCGACCGTAGCTCCAAAGTCGCGACCGATCTTGATGGGAGTCAACTCGGCGCGACCATCCCGCACCACGCCCACGCGCAATCCTTCTGACCTAAACAGCAACGTGTTTGCCGGAATGGTGAGCGAACTGGCGGAAGGCCGCACAGACTGCGGGCGTTTCAGATGCACGAAGGCATAGGACCCGGTCTTGATACGGCCTTGTGGATTGTTGACATCCACTTCGACATTCAGGGTCCGCGTAGCGGCATCAATGGAGTCAGAATTGCGGACGATCGTACCATGGAACGTCTCTCCCGGGAATTCATCGAGCGTAAGCGTAGCCTTGGCGCCTGTTTGCGCGGCCAGAGAATCGACCTCCGGCACAGCCACATAAACGCGCAGCTTATTGACCGCCGCCATATGAAACAGTTCCTGTGGCACTCCGCCCGGCTCCGGCATTGATCAGAGCGCCGATATCCGTATTCCTCGCTGTGATCACGCCGGCGAAGGGAGCATAAACCTTCTCGAACGATTGCACCTGCTCCAGCCGGTGAACGTTGGCAGTCATCGAGTCGACGGATGCCTTTCGCGCGCTCAGATCGCTGACTGCTTGATCGGTCTCTTGCTTGGAAACGGAATTCGTCTTGAGCAGGTTTTGCCAGCGCGCCGCAGTGATCTCTGCCAGTTGCTCGTTTGCCTGGGCATTCTTCAAATCTGCGCGCGCCTGCTCCAATTGCTGATCAACCTCCGGGGTATCGATATCCGCCAGCAGTTGCCCCTGCTTTACGTGGGCGCCGATATCGACATACCAGTGCTTCAGATATCCATTGGTGCGCGCATAGATGGGCGTGTCGTTGAACGCCTGGGTATTGCCCGGCAACACGATTTCCTGGGCCTGACGCAGCTGAGCTCGGCTGCACAACATTGACTATAGGGATTGCTGCCTGCTCGGTACTGGCGCCCAGATTGCTCTCCGCTTCGGCGCGTTCGTGGATGCCGGAGTAAATGACAATCCCCAGCAACAAGCACGAAGGCCGCCAAACCAAACAACAACCATGGGGACGACGGCTTGGCCGCTCGAGGCGTCAGTCCGATCTCTGCTCGGTTTGGGAAACTTCAGCTGGTGGATTTTCGATAGTGCTCCATGTCATATCTCCATTCGCTGCACATGCAAACTACGCGTGAATCGGTTCGTTCTCTCGATCTGCAACCGCTTGCGCGTCCGGCGAAGTGCGCCGTCCATGCAGTAGGGCAAACACCGAAGGGACAAAGACAAGTGTGGCGACCGTGGCGCAAAGCAGGCCGCCAATGACCGCGCGGCCTAACGGCGCGTTTTGTTCGCCGCCATCGCCCAGCCCGAGCGCCATCGGGATCATGCCGATAATCATGGCCAAAGCCGTCATGATGACCGGACGGAAGCGCGTGGTTCCGGCTTCAATCGCGGCCGCGATCGAATCGCCGTGATGCAGCAGCCTCTCCTTGGCGAAGGCCACCACGAGGATACTGTTGGCCGTGGCCACGCCCATGCACATGATGGCTCCCATCAGGGCCGGAACACTGAGCGTCGTATGGGTGATGAAGAGAAACAACACAATGCCGGCCAGCGCCGCGGGCAGTGCCGTAATGATGATGAACGGGTCCAGCCAGGACTGGAAGTTGACCACGATCAGCAGGTAGACCAGGATGATCGCAAACCCCAGACCACCGATCAACCCGATGTAGGAGGTGCGCATCGTTCCGTACTGGCCACGAACCGTCACAAAGCTTCCGCGAGGAAGTGATTTTCGATTCGCGTCGACAATCTGGGTCACTTCGCGTCCCACCGCGCCCAGGTCCCGGCCTTGCACCGACGCATAGATATCGACGACGCGACGGATGTTGTAGTGGTTGATCGAGGCCAATTCGCTGGTGCGCTGGATCGAAGCAACATCGGCCAGAATCGCCGGCCGTTTCTGATTCGGACCGCTGATCGGAATGTTCTGCAGGTCCTGGTTCGACTGGATATCGTATTGAGGCGTTTGCGTCACCAGGTTATAAGAGACACCGTTCTTCGGGTTGAGATAGAACATCGGCGTCACCTGGAAGCTGCCGCTGAGCGAGATCAGCAGGCTGTTGGCAACGTCTCGTTCGGTAAGCCCGCCCTGTGCCGCCTTGGTGCGGTCCACCACCACGTGAAACTTCGGATAGTCGGCCTGCTGCTGGATGCGCAGATCGGTAATTCCGCGAACATGCCTCAACTGCTGTAAGCATCTTGTCCGCGACGCGCGCGATTCCCGTCGATATCCGCCCCGTCGATCTGAACATCGATAGGCGCCGGAAGACCAAAGTTAAGCGATTTGGGTCACGATATCAGCTGGAAGAAAATAGAACGTCAGCTCCGGGAAATTGGCTGGGGAGCTCGCTCGCGAAGCCTCCGCACATAATCGGCAGTCGGATGATGCTTTTCCTTCAGCGTCACCAGTATGTCTGCGTCTGATGCGCCGGTTAGCCCCGTGTTGTTGTAGATGTAGTTGATGTTGCTGAAAGGCAGACCGATGTTATCGAGAATGTTGTCTACCTCCGTCGGCGGAATCATTTGCCGGACGCTGGTCTCCACCTGGTCCGCTAAACGAGCCGTCTCCTCAATGCGCGTCCCGGTCTTGGCGCGGACATGCAGAATGAACTGCCCGCTATCCGTATCGGGGAAGAAATCCTGACCAAGAAACGGGATCAGAACGAAAGGCGCTGAGGCAGACAGCCAGAAAGCCCGGAACAAACACCTTGCGTAACGAAACCAGCCAGACAAGCAATGACGAATAGGCAACGCGAATCCGCTCAAACACGCGCTCGAATCCACGCTGGAAGATGCGCAAACGGGTTTCGCGACTGCGGACCGCCATGGTGCTTAGCCTTCAACAGGTACATAGCCATCGTCGGCACCAGCGTTCGCGACAAGATATACGACGCCAACATGGCGAAGATCACGGCTTCTGCGAGCGGAACGAAAAGGTACCGGGCAACGCCGCTGAGAAAGAACATGGGAAGAAACACAATGCAGATACACAACGTGGAAACCAGCGCGGGCACAGCAATCTGCGCCGCTCCCTCCAGGATTCCATCGTGCAGTTCAGCCCCCTCTTCCAGATGGCGCTCGATATTCTCGATCGTCACCGTCGCGTCGTCGACCAGAATGCCGACCGCCAGGGCAAGTCCGCCCAGCGTCATGATGTTGATCGTCTGGTGCAGAAAGCTTAGTACGATGATCGAGGTCAGGATCGAAAGCGGAATCGAGATGGCGATGATGAGCGTGCTGCGCCAACTGCCCAAGAAATATGAGGATCATCAAGCCCGGTAAGGGCGGCGGCGAGGATCGCTTCGCGGATGACACCATTGATCGACGCCCGCACAAAGATTGACTGATCCGAGAGCGGCTGTATCTTGAGGTTCGGAGGAAGAGTTTGCGCGACCCTCGGAAGAATTTGGCGGACACCCTTCACTACGTCGATCGTCGAAGCATCCCCAGCCTTCAGCACCGTCACCAGCACGCCGCGACTTCCGTCCTGGCGAACGATGTTCGTTTGTGGAGCGAATCCATCACTGACCGTCGCGACATCCCGAAGATAGATCGTGGAACTGCCCACCGTCTTAATGGGCAAATCGTTCAGTTCCTGAACGGTTTTCACATCCGCGTTAAGGTCCACGTCATACTCAAACTGGCCCATCTTGACCGTGCCACCGGGCAGAATAAGGTTTTGCGTACCCAGCACCGTGAGCACATCGTTGGGCGAAAGCCCCTTCGCCTGCAATAAGCCCTGGTTGAGGTTGACCATCACCTGGCGCTGCTTTCCGCCGAACGGAAAGGGGACAGAAGCTCCGGGAACCGTCACCAGCTGGGTGCGCAAGGAAGTTCAGGGCGATGTCGTTGAGTTGCGGCTCGGTGAGATTTTTCCCGGAAAGACCGAGCTGCAGAATGGGGACCGTGGATGCGCTGTAGTTGAGAATCAGAGGCGGCAGGGAGCCGGGAGGCAATTGGCGCAGGATCGTCTGAGAAACCGCAGTCACCTGCGCATTAGCCCGGTCGATGCTGGCGTTCGGCTGCATGAAAACCTTGACGATCGCCGTTCCGTTTACCGTCGTCGACTCAATATGCTGAATATTGTCGACCGTCGTGGTGAGCACGCGCTCATAAACGGTCGTGATCCGCCCTTCCGTCTCTTCCGGGTTCAGGCCCGTGTAGGTCCAGGCCACGGCAATTACGGGGATATTGATGTTGGGGAAGATATCCGTAGGCGTTCTGAAGATGATGACCGGGCTCAGGATAAGAATGAGCAGCGCCAAAACGATAAACGTATAAGGCCGGTTTAAAGCAATTCTGACAATCCACATTCTGTTTCCTCGACCGCTATTCGATACTAAACGTATAGTATTGTAGAAGCCATAGGGATCTGATGTGCCTCGCGGGGGAAAGGTGCACATTTCCTTGCACTGCGCCGGTCATCGCCGCATCGTATAGAGCGGGAAGCCGGCAGGTACGGGCTGGTAGGTATGGTCTTTTAGAGTCTGAGTGAAAAAGAGGTTTATGCATTTAGTCCCGAAGGGACGGTTGAACTTAGCCCAGGACGCAGTCCTGGGTTGGATTTGAGAGGACGTTCCACTCCCTCCGGGATTAAATGAGTTAATCAATTCGCCGCTGTAACCCTTGGGGCTTTGTAAGGATCTATGACAGAATCGAAAACCCGCGGCCGCCAGCGCAGCAGCGAATCGGAAGAAGCTATCCTCACCGCCACCCTTCAACTTCTGAAGGAAAAGCCCTTACGCGAAATCACCATCGAGGCCATCGCTCGCAAGGCGGGCGTCGGCAAAATGACCATCTACAAATGGTGGCCGAGCAAAGTTTATGTCGCGTTAGACGCATTCCGGAAAACCATTAACAAGATGATCGTCGCCCCTGACACCGGCGACACAGAGAGAGATCTTGCAGAGCTGCTGCGCTCCAGCATGAGTTCCTACTCCACGGCAACCGGACGAATATTCGGTCAATTCCTGGCCGAGGCTCAAACTGACCCTGAATTCGCAGCACTATTTCGCGATCGCTTCATGAGACCACGCCGGGAAGCGACCCGTGAAATTTTGAATCGCGCCGTCCAGCGCGGAGAGATCGACCCAACGCTCGACCAGGAAACGATCATGGATATGATCTTTGGCCCCATGGTCTTTCGCTTGATGGCCGGTCACGGGCCCCTGAACAAAACCGAAGCCGACGCCATGATTTCTATGTTGCTTCGTGGCATTCGCTCGAAGCCCACGCTCGCCAGGCGCGTCAGCCATCCTAAATCAGGCCTCACGGCGCCCATCGCGTCTCAGGTCGGGATCTAAATCAAGATCCACTCCGAACCCTCATACATCCAATCAACAGCCACCCTCCTAACCACGAGGGCAGTAGGAAGAGGAAAAGGCATGTTGAGGGTACGGACGGTTCTGATTTGTTTCCTGTGTCTGGCAAGTATCGTAGGCCGGGCACAGACGCAGAAGGCGGCGTCTCCTGCCCAATCGACCGCAGATACAAATACCGACAACAGCGAGGAGCCTGATGCTCCAGTAACTCAGTCTGTATCAGCGGAAAAGGGCGACGCGGCGTCCATGACAAGTACCGCCTGGGATATGTTGAGAACTGCCCTCTCCGACTCGAAGGCCCAGGCCCACCAGGCGCGAATCGATGCCATCACTGCTCTAGGCACCCTAGGTCAATTTGCCCAGGCGCAGAAGTTGCTGCGCGACACAGCACAGGATTCCGATCGCTATCTTCGTTTCGCTGCTGTGGCAGCGATGGGCGCCGGCAAGGATCATGTCTTCATCCCAGACCTGAAGGCCGCGCTCAAAGACAATGCGCCCGAGGTAAGTTTTGCTGCGGCCGTAGGTTTATGGAAGATGAATGACCGTAGTGGCGAAAGCATCCTCTATGCCGTCTTAGCGGGAGATAGAAAGGTCAAGCAGGGGGCGGTTGGTTCCGGCCTGCACCAGGGCCGATCAGGATCTGCACAGCCCATCGAAGTTGGCGGAGATTGGCGCCGAACAAGGAGCGTACGCGTTGCTGGGACCCGTCGGCTTTGGCGTCGACGCATTCCGCATGATGCACAGGGGGAACAATGGAAACTCTCCCCGCGTGTTGACCGCTACTTTGTTAGCGGACGATAAATCGGAAGCAACCATGCAGCAGTTTGTGGATGCACTCGACGATCGTGACTCCTTTGTGCGCGCCGCCGCGGCACGGCAGTTGGGTGACTATCGAGGCAAGCAGGTGACGGATGCACTACAAGGCGCATTCGACGACCCGAAGCCGGTAGTCCGGCTCATAGCTGCCGCCTCTTATCTTCGCGCCAGCCAGCCCGAGACGGCCAAGCCAAAACCCCGCCACCGAAACGGAGCAACGCCCAAAAAATCATTCAAATGACCGGTTCCGCCGTACCGGCTAAGAATGTCGGGTGCCCCATATCTCGCTCGTTTTTCGCGAGATGTGGGATCCCGCGGTACTCGATGTGAAGCTATGTCATTGCATGAGCCGCGCAGTCATATGCAACCGCCCATCCCCCCAGCATGGCCCTCCAAAGGCCTGCCTGCGCAGCGCATGACACGCCGCCCCATCAAGGAAGTGTCTTACTCGCCAAGAGCAGACGAGAGACCACGAGCAAACTGTCATATCGCTGTAACAAGATTGCTATATCTCCTTCATTAAGGCCATGTGGCGACGGCCAACCTGGGAAGGAAACTGCATGCATCGTTTTCTCGAAACTCTGCGAATCCAGCGATGGGACGACCACCGCTACTATCACCATAGCCGCATTAATCAGTCGCTTCACTTGGTGAGCGCGCTCAGCTTTCTAACCGCATACGGATTGATCTTCAAGAACCCGGCAGCCTCCGCCTTGATCGGCTGGCTGGTGGCGATGGTTAGCCGCCAGGCAGGCCATTTCTTCTTTGAGCCCAAAGGCTACGACCAGGTGAACCATGCCAGCCACGAGCACAAGGAAGACATCAAGGTCGGCTACAACCTTCGGCGCAAGATTGTGCTGCTCACCATCTGGGCCCTCTCACCGGCGTTGTTGTGGTGGAGCCCGACGCTATTCGGAATCTTTCCGCCGTTTACCGATCGCGCAACCTTCGTTCAGCACGTAGGCCAGACCTGGTTGGTCGTCGGTTTTGGCGCGCTGCTGTTTCGCACCATTCAACTTTTCTTTATCCGGGACGTAATGACAGGCCTGGTCTGGATGACCAAAATCCTGACGGATCCCTTCCACGACTTCATGCTTTACTATCGATCGCCGCTGTACCTACTGGGGGGCCAGCTGATCGATCCGATGGACGATGTAAACGAGCCTGAAACATTTCTGACAGTACGCGACGCCTAATCGATTTGGTGGTGAGCGCCTGGTCCGCCCACCACCAACCATCCTCCTGCATTTGCCGTGCTGCCGCGACAAACCGGTCGGACACCGCGGCAAAGTCCGCATCCGTGTAATCGAGGCTGAAGATGAGGCGTCCCGTGCCCACCCAGCTGAGCGCCAGGTTTTCTGCCCGTAGATAGTACTGCAGCATCCAGTGGTAGCGCGATGGCTGCAGATAGCAGACCGTCCATACGGAAGACAGGTTGGCCACCCTCACCTGCAAGCCCGCCCCGCGAAGACGCTCGTTGAGCAGAGCCGCTCGACTGTTCCACACCGTATCGAGCTCGCGATAGCAATCCTGGATCTCGGGCGTATCCAGCCGCTCAAGAAACTCCGCCATTGCCCCCATCACGTACGGATGAGAATTGAATGTACCCCGCGCGAAGCAAACATCCGCGGGCCGGTCTTCGCGGAACCGCTTCATCAGGTCAGCACGGCCGCATACCACCCCGACCGGCAATCCTCCGGCAACGGTTTTGCCGTAAGTCACCATGTCGGCGCGAACCCCAAAATATTCCTGAACACCGGCACGAGCCAACCGGAAGCCGAGGAACACCTCGTCGAAAATCAAAACGATGCCTCGCTCCGAACAGACGCGGCGCAAACGCTGCAGCCAGTCGGTATAAGCGGCGCGATCAAAGGCGGCCTTCGGCCCGCTGTCCACCAGCGTAGAGTCCGCAGGCGCACCTGCGTTCGGGTGCAGCGCCTGCAGGGGGTTCACCAGAACGCAGGCGATGTCGCCGCGGCTCCGCAGCACGCGCAGGCTTTGCTCGTCCATCTCTTTGAGCGTCAGCGTGTCCCGCTCCTTCACCGGGTTACCGACCCCGGGTTGCACCTCGCCCCACCAACCGTGGTACGCGCCGCAGAAGCGAACCAGGTGCCGGCGCTTGGTGTGGTAACGGGCCAGCCGAACGGCCTGCATCACAGCCTCTGTACCCGACATGTGGAAAGAAACTTCGTCCATTCCCGAGATCGCGCGCAGCCGATGCACATTGCCGGCTGTTACCGGATGGTAGGCGCCGAGCACCGGGCCCAGGTCGCGTACCCGCGCGCTGCCGCGTTCTATGCATTCCTTATAAAAGTCGTATCCAAATACATTTACGCCGTAAGAGCCAGTCAGGTCGTACCGCTCGTTGCCATCCAAATCTGTCGTAGTCCGGCCGCGCGAAGAAGCCACAAACGATCCCGAATTCAGATGCTGACGAACCAAGCGGCTGAACTGAAACGGCACCCGGTAGCGCGCAGTAAATTGCAGGTCGGAAATCTCGTCCTGGACTTCCTCTGTCCGCCGCACAGTAAGGGCAAACCGTTCCCGATAGAGGTCGCTCAAACGCCCGAATGCAGCCCGCCGCTGCTCGCCAACCTCTGCCGGCGCGCCGTCCGCACGGAAAAACTGCTCCTCGTCATACTCGTAGAAGGGCACTAGCCGCGCCAGCCGACGAGACCACCGCGCGTGGCCCGCAAGCGAACGGTGCTTCGCCCGAGAAAGCTGCAACCGCAGCCAAACCCACCGGCAGGCGATCACGACCAAGCCAAGCCCAACGATCCCCCACCAGACGGCGCTTCTCACACGAACCCTCCGTGTGGCAACGCTATTACAGGACAATGACAACGAGATGAACGTGCGGCAGGTTGCACCTGCAACAACACCTTGGGTGGGCGAGCAAGGCTATCGACTGGGATAAAACTTAAGGAAAAAGAAGGGTGCCCCAGGTCTCGCCTTTGAGACCTGGGATCCTCCTAGAAAAAACTCATTAAGTCCCTTGTAATAACCCAAGGTCAAAACAACCCTTGCAACATCTCAACGCTGAATAAACGTCCCATTGTGCAACTCATCCATCGCCTGTCGTAACTGATCCTGGGTATTCATCACGATCGGCCCATACCAGGCGACCGGTTCCTCAATCGGCTTTCCTGACACCAACAAGAACCGTATCCCCTCCTCCCCCGCCTGCACCACAATCTCGTCTCCGCGGTCAAACAGCACCAGCGAATGATTGCGAGCATCGTAGACTGGAGCCGCCTCCGGCTTAGCCGCCTGCTCGGTCAACACCGCCCTCGGGTTGGAAGCCTCACGGAACGTTCCCGCACCGGCAAACACGTATGCGAACGCATTGCGTGTCGTCTCTACCTTCAACCGCTTCCGCTGACCGGGAGCAACCGAGATATCGAGATACTGAGGGTCAGCAGCCACACCCTCGACCGGTCCTCTTTTACCCCAGAAATCTCCACAGATAACCCGCACATGGGTGCCGTCATCATCGGTGACTTCAGGAATCGCACTCGCCGGTATGTCCTGGTAGCGCGGATCGGTCATCTTCAACGACGAAGGCAAATTTGCCCACAGCTGAAAGCCGTGCATGCGGCCTTGCGGATCACCCTTCGGCATCTCCTGGTGGAGAATACCCCTGCCCGCAGTCATCCACTGCACATCGCCCGCGGTCATTTTCCCGCGGTTCCCTAGGCTGTCTCCGTGCTCGACGGATCCTGCTAGCACATAGGTGATAGTTTCGATCCCGCGATGAGGGTGCCAGGGAAATCCGGCCAGGTAATCTCCCGGCTTCTCGTTGCGGAAATCATCCAGCAACAGGAAAGGATCGAACTCCTTTGTCTTGCCAAAGCCAAACGCGCGCTGCAGCTTGACCCCGGCTCCCTCGATGGTGGCTTTCGTTTCAATGATCTGCTTCACTGGGCGCAGTGACATAAAATCCTCTTTTCTACCACCAGGAACACGCGGCTTGAGACGCTCCCTGGCGATCTGGACAAATTCAAGCCTTGACGAACTGCACGTCGAGAGTGATGGTCACCTCATCACCGACCAGAAAGCCGCCACTCTCAAGCGCTGCATTCCAGGTCAGGCCGAAGTCTTTGCGGCTGATCCTGGTGGTCGCGGAAACCCCAACCCGAGTATTACCCCAGGGATCCTTTGCCGGCGCCGTGGGCCCCTCGGCGGAAAAGACGACTTTGCGCGTCACGCCCCTGACGGTTAGGTCCCCTTCGACGGCCAGTTCGCCATCCTTCACCTGGCTGACCTTGGTTGACTGGAAGGTGAGAGAAGGAAACTTCTCCACATCGAAAAACTCGGCGTTCTTAAGGTGCGCATCGCGTTGTGCATCGTGTGTTTGCAGGGAGGACGCGTCAATACTGGCTTCAACCCGGGAACGGCTCAGGTCAGACTCGTCCAGGATCAACGTTCCTGTCACCTTGCCGAACTGCCCCTTCAGATTAGAAATCATCATGTGTTTGACTTTGAATTCAGCGGCGGAATGAGTGGGGTCAATATTCCAGATGGTGGTTGCGGTGTTGGCTTGTACAGTAGCTGTGCTCATGGCATGTATCCTTTCCCTTGCTTAGATGTGTTAAGACGATAATCGTTGCAACAAATATAAAACCAAAAAAACTACCCGACCTTTGCCCGGGAAACCTGCAGTAACTCGGTCAGGGCGCGCAGCCGGTTCCGTCCCAGGTGGCCGAGTTGCTTGCGATGGGCTGCCTGCACCGGTTCATCGAGCCTGCCCAGCAGCTTAAGCCCAGCGGCCGTGATCCGAGCTGTCACCGTCCGCCTGTCCTTGGCCTCGCGGGAACGTGAGATCAATCCTCGCTTTTCCAGCCGGTCAAGAAGCCGGGTGATGTCCGGATCTTTCGTGATCATGCGATTGCCAATCTCGCCGCAGGGAAGCCCTTCGGGCGCGCCCCGCAGAATGCGCAGCACGTTGTACTGCGTCGACGAAAGATCCTCCGCCTTGAGAACCGGGATGATGCCCCGCGAAAGCATATCCGTCGTGCGCAGCAAGTCGAGGTAAGCTGCCTCCTCCGGATGCGACGAAACGCGTGGCTGGTCCATTTGAATGGCTTCCTTCATAAGCTGAATATTACTCGTTATAACGACTACTGTCAAGACAGGCGATTCCTGCGGATTGAGGCCCCGTTGCTTCCGGACTGCGGTAAACTGCCAAGCAGCGGCCTAGTTTCTAACCCACCAACGAAGACCGTTTCCGCGAAATGATGGTGATTGCATGAAGCGTCCGGCTTCGAATCTCGCTAGAAAATACATGCTGTGTGCAGGGATACTGTCCCTCTCCTTCAGCGCGCACGTCATGTGGTCCCAGGCGGCGAACAGCCCGAAGCCCGACAGCTACCTGGCCAACAATCGGCCTGCTGATCCCCGCTTCAAGGCAGACATCCTGCTGGTCGTCGCGCATCCGGATGACGAGGTCATGGCGACGGCCTACCTCGCCCGCGAGATTTACGACAACCACAAGCGCGTAGCCGTCGTGTACCAAACCCCGGGCGATGGTGGAAACAACGATGTGGGCCCGGAACAGGCTGCGGCCTTGGGCAACATACGCCAGATCGAGGGACGTCGCGCCCTCGGCACTTTGGGCATTACCAACGTCTGGTTTCTTGGCGGTCATGACACAGCGAGCCAAAACGTGCTGAACTCGCTCGAACACTGTGGCCACGGCCGTTGCCTGGACGAATTGGTTCGCATCGTTCGCATCACCCAGCCTTCTGTGATTCTTACCTGGCTTCCCGATTTCAGCACCGGCGAAAACCACGCCGATCATCAATCTTCCGGCGTTCTCGCCACCGAGGCATTTGATCTCGCTGGCGATCCCACCGTCTTTTCCGAGCAGGTATCTCCCGCCAGCAATCCCGACAAGAATATGAATCTGACCGAGGGGCTGCGTCCCTGGCAGCCACAAAAGATCTACTACTTCTACAACCCGACCCATGACATTTTCGCTGGACGAGGCCCACAGTATTCGTCGCAAGAGATTTCTCCCTCGCGCCACGTGAGCTATGGCACGCTCGCCGCTGAAGTCTTCAGCGCCCACCTATCCCAGGGCGGTGAGAAAATTCTGGCCGATCTGGCCAACAACACCCTGAACACTTCGTCCGATGAGATAGCCAGGATTGCCGCCGGGCCCGTCAGACTCATTCTAGGAAAATCTCTCGTCCCCTCTGCTGTGACCGACGACGTCTTCGCGGGCGTAAAGCCTGAAGGCATTGCCTTCCAGCGTCCTCCAGGATATGTAGCCGCCGCTCAAGCGCAGCCAACTCTCGAGCTCGGAGATCCGTGGAGTTACTATCACAAATTGTGGCAAGCTCACGGACTGGATCATCTGGCCGATATTGTCCCTGCTGAGATTTCCATTCACGTCGACGGACTATTGGCCATTCCGCTGATCATCAAAAATCCCACGGACAAGGCCATCGACGTCGAGCTATCCGTAAAAGCGCCCGATGGATGGAAACTCACGCCGGTGGCTCCCGCCTCGGTCGCCCCGCACAGCCAATACTTCCTTCGCGTGCAAGCCGCTGCGCCACCCACCAAGCTGTCCGGCTGGCAGGAATTTACCGTCTCCGCTGAATCCGCCAACAAGACCATCGGGACGGTTCCACTCCGCGTCGAACTCTCAACCGGTTGGGTCGCCCCGCAGTAGATTTTTCGTCTCACTCAGATTTGAAAAACCCTTCGGTTCAACAACCACGAGACGACAACGGTTCCTACACAACCACCAATGTTCCGGGTGCCCCATTCAAGCCCTCTTTTGGCTTGAGTGGGCAAGTATGCCCGCACCTACCCCTTCGTCATCCCGAGCGACTGTCTGAATTGTCAAGGGGGGAAACTGACGCATGTCCTTCGTCTGGGTAAGCACCCTTCCTCCAGCAACCACCCTTTCTACACAACTACCCTCTCCTATTTGTCATCCCGAGCGCAGCCGAAAGATCTGCAGTTCCGCGGACCCACCCTGGAAGCACGGAGTAAACTACGCTCAAACAATTGTCATCTTCGATTGAAGCGCAGCGTAACGGAGAGATCGCATTCTTCTTCAATTTAACCCTCACGCTCCGCGCGCCGCGCCGCATCAAAAATACAACTTCAAAGCGAACTGCAAATACCGCGGATTGTTCCGCAGCCCGGTGATCGCGCTGAATCCGTTCGGGTTTCCCGGACCAGTGCTGGTAAAGCCACCTGTGTTTCCTGGCTGACCAAATTGCGGAGTATTAGTAAGGTTGAATGCCTCAGCTCTGAATTCGAGCTGACCCACCCGTTCAATCGAAAACTGCTTGAACAAAGAGAAATCCAGGTTGTTGAAGTGAGGCCCTCGGGCCACCAATGGGCTTCCGCCCAAAGGTGAGTAGTCCGTTTGTCCAATAGTCGTTGCCTGCGGGGGAGCCGCCAGCGCATCCGGATTCAACCACTGTTTCTGATTGTGTCCACCGGCGTACAGATCCTTACCGGGAACAATATCGGCATAGCAACCGAAGTCGGCAGTCGTTTTCTGTGGGCAGAAGATCGGGAACGGCTGACCGCCTTGAAACGTGTAAATATAGTTAGCCGCCCAGCCGCCAATCACCGCATCGACGGCACGGTTCACATTCTTCAAATACATGCCATTCCGTCCAATCGGCACCTGATATTCCCCGGCGATATGAACCACATGGGTCGCGTCCGTGTCGCAGAGCGAATAGTCTCCGGCTGTCCCAAATCCCGGTAACCATTCAGCACGGTAATTCTGCGCAGCGGAAGCATAAAACGCCTGATCCGTCATGCACTTGCTATAGGTGTAATTTGCGAGCATGTTCAGGCCAAAGCTGGTCTGGTGCTGATAGGTCAACTGCATCGAGTTGTAACTGCTGGTCCCATTGGTAATTTCGTAAAACGAATTCGGGGCGAAAGAAGGGAACGGAATGTGTTCGTAAATGTTGGTGCCCACAGGCAAAATTTCGCTGGGCGAGTTGTGCGTGGCAAAGCTGTCCAGTTGACGTCCCAACACCCCGACATAGCCGACTTGCACCGCATCATGCGGCGCAAATTGATACTGAGTAAACACATTGAACGTCTCGGTGTACGGGGTGTGGTAGCTGTACTGCCGCCCGATCAGGCTCAGACCGTTTGGTGTCACCAGCGCTGGATCCTGCACATTGAGGCTTGCCACCGCCGTCTCAAACACCGCTGGGGTACCCGCGGGAGTAAGAAACGGTGACTGGCCATTGATGCTGTTCAAGGAATTGACATACGCAAACGGGTAGTTGTTGCCAATATTCCCGCCAAACCCGATGTTGGCCAGCGCTCCGTAGGCAATGCCAAATCCGGCGCGAACCACGAGCAGTGGCGTTATGCGGTCTGCAAACCCGATGCGGGGAGCGAAATTGAGCGTCTGTGCATTCCCCGTTGCCTTATTGGAGGTACAGGCAATCGTGATGTTGCTGGCGGCCATGAGGGAATCAAAGGCGGGAGCACGCGGCACCGTGCACCCCTGGTTCGGGATATAAAAGGTGCCGGTATTTCCATTGCCACCGTCGCTCTGCACAAAATTGGCCTGGCGCCCATCAATATCCGCATACGGTGTGAAGTGGTCCCAACGCAGCCCCAGGTTCAGGGTGAAGGTTGAAGTGACCTTCCAATCATCCTGAAAATAGGCGCCCCAGTAATAACGGAGATCCCGATTGGACGCGACGTTGGAAGCCATAAAGCTGCTGAGGCCTCCAACATTGTCGACGCCGTTCGGAACCGTCGAGGTCGTCGGCGTCAACATCATGTCGGCGATCCCCATGAGCCCCGTGTTTGCGTTGGGGACATCGCTGTACTGACCGGTAAACGTGAACGACCCGCGGCCGTAGGGGGGTTGCAGTACCGCGCCGTAGAGCCTGTTGAACTGTATGCCTGCCTTCAAAGTGTGGGCGCCGCGAATCTTGGTGACGTTGTCCATGAACTCAAGCGATGTGATCGTGGAGAGTGTGGGCATATAGCTTGATGTGCCCAAAGTGGTGAATCCAACGTAGGTGCCACAATAGGCATTCGGTCCGCAGAAGCTGAAGTTGGGCAGCCCACCATTCTCTGCCACCTGGGGAATTCCCTGGATACCGTATTGCGCGGGAATGCCCAATTGCCCCGCACTTGCGGAAAGCTGATGCTGGACGTTCTGGTTCCAGCCGATATGGGCCTCATTGGTCAGGGTCGGGGTAAACTCGTGAGTCTCGCCGAGCGCGATACCGTAAACCGGAATAAAGATGGTGCCGGTCCCGAACTGTCCGCCATCGGCAAGGCCGGGCAACCTGTTCGGTACGTTCACGGTAAGATGGCTCCAGTCGTAGACCCCGAACAAAGTGTCATGAGTTCCAAACGTCTCATCCACCCGAAAATCCAACTGGTTGATGGTCTGGGGAGTCTTTGGACTTTGGAAGTAGTTGTTGGTCAGGCCGCTCGACGTCGGGTTGGGATACAGCTTCAGTAGCTTGACCGCATTGGGATCAAGCCGGCTCGCAGGAAGCAGGTTGAGTTCCGCCGCGAGCCCCGTATAGTCCGTGAGGCCGGCAGGCACAGGCCCGTTAAAGAAGGGGTCGCGGACATAAACTGCGCTGCTGCTGTTGTTGGCTAGCCCGCTGACCGGATCCACCGCGCCCGCCGCGACGCTGCGCGTGGTGGCAGGATCAAGCACCGTGCCATAGGGAAAGATACGCCCAAGTGCGTCGGTCTTGGTGCCGGAATTGTAGGTGATCAAATCCTGAAGGTTGGTGAAGTTGCTGCTTTGCATCAGGGTTGACGGAACGTTGTCCGTGTAAGGGCTCGGCTGAATAATCCGCGTGCCTTGATAGTCGAAAAAGAAGAACGTTTTGTTTCTGCCGTTGTACAGTTTGGGAATGATGATCGGGCCGCCAACCGTGCCGCCGAACTGGTTCTGACGGTATTCGGGGATCGGCAAATGGTTCTGCTTGGAAAAATAATCATTGGCGTCGATCGCGTCATTGCGCACGAATTCCCACAGGTCTCCCTTGATCCTGTTAGTGCCCGAGCGGATGACCGCGTTGATGATTCCCGCAGTCGAGTGGCCGAATTCAGCGTTGAAGTCGCCATTCTGCAGACGAAACTCCTCGATCGCGTCCGGCGGCGGCGTGATGTTTACGTTGCTGTTGGTGGGTCCGGGCCCGCCGTAGAGTTCGACATTGTCGTCGATGCCGTCGAGCCGGAAATCCATCTGCCAGGGGTTGATGCCATCCACAGCGAAGTAAGCACTGCCGGGCGCTCCGGAAAACTGCGTGGATGCCGTGGTCACGCCGGCGGCCAGTTGGGACAGCGAAGCCCAGTTGCGGCCATTGAGAGGAAGATCGACGATCTGTTTCGACTCAATCGTCGTTCCAATTGCCGCGCTCTCGGCCTGCAACAGCGGAGCGGCGGAATTGACCGTCACCTCCTGCTGGGCTGCACCGATCGGCAGCGACACGTCCTCCGTCAGCACAAACTGGACATGCACCTGGATATCCTTGATCACAACGTCCTGGAAGCCAGGATGCGCTACTCGCAGCGTGTAAGTCCCCACCGGAACGGACTCGAACACATAGGTTCCGGTCGAGGTCGAATGCGTACCCTGAACCACGCCGGTCTGGTCGTTGGTCAAACTCACCTGCGAGTCAGCGATCACCGCCCCTGATGTATCCTTCACTGTTCCGGTAATGCCTCCGGACGCGATCTGCGCCTGCGTCCATGGCGTCGCCCACAATGCAAGGAGCAAAACAAGCGCGATGCGCTGAAGCCGTTTGACGTTCCGTGATCCGGGTTCCAACATGGATATTTCAGCTATGACGTCACCTTGCATATACGCCTCCCCAAAGGTCAATACAGTAATTGTTCTGCTTTGCTGATGGCTTGCCGCTCAGGACATTGGTTTGTTGCCTGTCCTGTAGGTGTCTGGCTTACGATGTGGGCCGGTACTGATTGCAATCAGCTTATTATCGAATCAAAATTCGCACTTCACGTACATTGACCACTTTATGTATTTCGTTTGCTGCAGCGAGGCCGGGTCAGACCTTTACGAATGACCGGGTGCGGTACATCCAATAGAGAATCAGCCAAACGATCGCCAATGCCGCCGCCGCGCTCAGCGCCTCATCCCATCTGCCGACCCGCGGGAGCAGGTGCCCGACAAAGATATTGCCGATCTTGCGGAAATCAAACAATATGGTGGCCATGTAAACGGCCAACGCGTTCATTCCGATGACCGTAAAGGGAAACACCCACTTTCGATAGCCAAGCACATCAATGACCAGGTAGAACGTCGCCATCATCAGGCAGCTCAGACCGCCGGCCACGAGAACAAAGGAACTGGTCCACAACAGCTTGATGATCGGCAGCCACCCACTCCAGAGCAGACCGGCAAGCAGCAGGCCCGCGCCGTAGCCGTAAAGGATCCAGCATTTCACCCTGGCTGTCCCTTCGAATAGCAGCACTTCGCCGGCAAGAACACCGAGCAGCACGGAAGAGGCGAATCCCAGGTAACTGAGGAACCAGGTGTTCTCTCCGTAATAGAAACGGCCCATGAGCAACGAGTCAATGTAGGTGGCCGCATTGCCAGTGGGTGTCAACACACCCCGGCCAACGCCAGGGACGGGAATGGCGATCAGTAATATCCAATAAACAACCAGAAAGACCGCGGTTACGATTGCCTGGCCTTTCAGTCTGAACTTAAGCGTGACTATGGTCGCGATCAGGTAGCCGGCAGCGATACCGTGCAGCACGCTATAGAAGGGGTGCAGAGTCGCGAGACTGAAATTCAGCAGGTTGCCTTGGGCTACCATGCCCAGCACGAACAAAATCAGGGAACGCTGGATCGCGTGAGAAACGATCCTGCCGTTGCTCTCGTTCATCCGTTTGCGCTTGGCAATCGAAAAACAAAGAGAGACCCCAACCATGAACATGAAGAGGGTCCAGATCACATCAAAGAAGTGCAAACCTTCCCAGCGCACATGTTCAAACTGCTGGGCCATCGCGTCAGAAAATCTGCCTGGCAAGGCTTTGGCCATGCCGCGCACCAGCTCCTGCCCACCGATGATCCAGAGCATATCGAAGCCCCGGAGCCCGTCCAGCGACAACAATCGTTCAGGCCGTTTAGCGTTCGCGTCTTTCCGCGGCATCGTTGGGTGGTCAACCGGCTGAATGATGTCTGTCGCCATCTTCTCCACCCTTTTGCTGACTGACGATGTGCGCGTTGCGGTCCGTTGTCGTCCAGTAAAGCCTATTAAGCGGCCCTTGTCTTGCCCGGTATTGACCGCGATGTGTACTCCATTTGCGTAGCCAATTCAGAAGGGAACTTATGGGGCGATTGGAAATGACACCCTGCGCAGTATGGGAGCGTTTCCGATCGGCACCAACATAACGGCGACTTCGGAGCCATCGGATTGGCTCGTCAGGTTTCCCTTGAGGGCCACCAGTGGCTGGTCGAACGGGTGCAGCGGGTCCGTACCGTCGTGAAGGTTTACCGGTTTCAGCCCAAATGATTCCCATCTGCGGGAAGCGGGAAGATGCAGCGGCTGATACTTGCCTGGCGTAGGCAGGAAATAGGCGTCTTCAAAGCCAGGGAGTGGGTAGCTCTTGACGACCTTCTTCTCCGCGGCAATGGGTTGAGCGAATAGCAAGGCTCCGTATTGGAACGCGACCTCGCCGTTGGCTGCCGGTACCTCGCGAACCGCGGCTTCGAAACGAAGCCGTACGCTGTCTCCCGGTTGCCATTTCTTCTTCACAATCCAGTAGCCGCCTTCCTGGGCGATGCTGGCGCCGGCGCAGGTCACCGTTGTTCCCTTCGACCACCCGGGCTCGCGAAAGTAGAGAGGGAACTCGACGGCACGCTCGGGTTGAATTTCAAACTCGATTGAGTTCTCGAACGGGTAGTGCGTTCTCTCTTCGATGCGCACTTTAGCATCGTGCACGGTGGTGTTTACCGTGCAAGGGCCATAGAGTACCGCTGCCAGGCCGCCGGTCGCATGCCGCATCCACATGCCGCGCACATAAAGGGCAGCCACCGTGGTGGCGTTCGGGTTACAGCAAACAGCCACATCGGTGTGCGTCGGCGAGAATTTATTACTGCGATCCTTGCTCACCCCGTCCGGCGCCACCCCGTCGCAATGTAGTCGATTCTCTGTTGTGAGATAAGTGATCGCTGTACCGTTCGCCAGCCGGGAGCCTTGCGCCGCATTAAACCAGACTTGTTCGATCTGGTCGCCCAGGGGCGCCAGCCCGGTTTTCTGCAACGCGGACTCCAGCGAATATTGAATCTCCTTGGTTCCGCAGTATTCGTATTGCGTGAGCGTGGGGTCTGGCTTCAGGTTGGAAACATTCTCCTGGCTTACTGCGGAACCGCTGGGTTCGGTATAACGGCTCAACTTTTCCAGTGCGTTGCGGGAAGCGCGTCCCAGGTCTTCCCTGCCGGTGGCCATCCATAACCAGAACGGCACGCGGAGCGTCTCATAGGTGTTCGCGCCGTGCCCCACGTAACCGGAATTCAGGTTTAGCAACGACGGCAGGCTCGTATCCGCGTCGCTCGCAGTATGGCTCACGTCCAGGTAAAAGCTCAGGGTAAAGTCGCGGTATTTCGCGTCTCCCGTCAAATCGTAGAGTCTCTCCATCACGTCGGAGATCATGATGTCGTGACTGAGTCCTTCTCCTCCAACAGTGGTGGTCCCCACGTTGTAAGGAAAAGGAGTTTTTCCCGATCCATACGCACCCATGGTGAGATCCGTAGCGCGAACCACGGCCTGCATCACCTGCTGATTTCCTGTCAGCTCACAATAATCCAGCAATCCGCGCAACAGGCAGGTTTGTGTCCATAGTTCGCCCGGCTTCGAGAACCTGACAGCAGGGGCGAACACTCCCAGGTAGCCGTCCGCGCCTTGCGACGACAGGATGTAGCGGACGTAGTCATCCGCTTTCTGCATCGCCTGCTTATCTTGTGTCAGATAAGCAAGCATGATGAACCCTGCTCGCCAGTTGCCCTCGGTCTCCCCATTCCACCAATTGTTGTTGGCTACATTTGCGGTGTTCTCTGCGTTGCTGCCGTTGCGATGTCCGGCAAAGATGTCGGAGGAAGCTTCATGACAAAGTTCTCCCAGGTGGCCGGCGAAGCCCTCGTTGAGATCGCGAACCATCTGCGCTTTGATCCAGCCCGCAGGCTTTACCTCGCCGAGGGTGAGCCAGGTGAAAACCGGCTTGATGGCTGCATTCGTAGAAGAGGCCGGGTCTGCGAATGTGACAAAAGGCTCAGCGGCAGAAGCCCGTGAGGAGAGAAGGCTGCTTCCGGAGGCAGCCAGGATAAGTTTGAGTGTCTCTCTCCGGTTCATACGCAGTCGCGCGCCGCCTCCCTATGTTCCCAGCCGCAGAGCGTCCAGCGCATCCGGCGGATTCAGTTGCCTGGATCGATCCAGGGGTACGTCCGGCGAGAAATGGCTGCGCAGCGTGCGCGGGCCCAAGCCCTTGATCTTTTTGAATTGCCGGTTGAAGTTCGAATAGTTGCCGAAGCCCACACGAAAGCCGATCTCGAGGACGCTCTTGTCGGTCTCGATCAGCAGCTGAGCGGCGGCCCCCACGCGAAGCTCATTCAGGTACGCAGTCATGGTGCGTCCGGTGGCTCGTTTGAAAAAGCGGCAAAGCGAAGCCTGGTCCATATGGAGGCGCGCCGCCAGTTCGCTGAAATCAATTTCTTCGCCGAAATGTTCATTCAAGTAGAGGCATACTGCATCGATCCTCTGCTGGTCAGCTCCGCGGCAGGTAGGTTTCACCTTCAACGTCGACAAAACCCACGCGTCGCTCTCGCTCGCCAGGTCCGCCAGTGCGGACAATAATTTGGCCAGCCGTTTTGCCGGCAGCAATGAGGGAAGGTCGGCGATATAACCCGCAAGTTTGCGGCCGGTCGCGGTATGGCCGAACGCAAGACCATTGGCGGCGCGGTCCAACAGGCGGGCGACGGACTCCATCTCCTTCAGCTTGAAAAACTGCTCACCCAGGAAGTCATGGCGAAACTGGATTACTACTGCGCGGTGGCGCCTCGACGTCTCCGACTTCATGGGGCCGGAACGCCAGCTGTGAGGCACGTTCGGTCCCAGCAGAACCAGGTCTCCCGGGCTGTAGTCGGCAATGCCATCGCCCACCAAACGTTGACCGTGACTGTCTGTGATAAGGGTCAGCTCGTATTCCGGGTGATAGTGCCAGTCGAAGGGGAACGCAGGGTCGTCGCGCACGAAGGCAGCAAAGGAAGATGGACCGGCGGCAATCTTCTGCAAATAGGCCTTCATGTGCCACAGTCTATGACTGAATTGACCGATATTCAAAGATTTCATTGCAGTCCTATCAATCAGGTACCGATACCAGTCAATCAGCGAGAGGACACTATCGAACGACAACGCTAACCTTGCCGAAGATCAACACCGAGGTTTGGACTTTGCAGGGCGACTCATACCAAGGCTATCGAGGGCTGCCGCCTCTGGTTGGCTTGCACACGATGGCCGAAGCGGCAACCGCCGGATTGTCTGTTGCTGACTCCGTTGCGCGACTGAAGCGGCTTCATTGGTCTTTGAGGCGGTTGCACAGTATTTTCGTGTCACACATCACGAGTACTCCCATCTACGAGCTCAAGATGGCGTTCAGCCTGCACGCCTTCTACTGCGCTGAGCATGTAGGAGAGATCGCCGACAGGGTGCGCGAGATGAGGCAGCCTCCCTATGGGCTCGAAGTCAGCCCGAACGCCTCGCTCGATCTGCTGTTCGACGAGATACTCGCCGCCCCGGGCAGCGAAGCGTTGCTGCTTGGCTTGTATGAGCGAGCGATGCCTGCCCTGATCCGCGGCATCCGAAACCTGATGTCCGATACCAACAAGCTATTCGATCATCCCACCTGGCGCATCTGCCGCCTGATGCTGATCGAGCTCGAAGACGTGCAGCTCTATGGCAGCGAAGCAGTGGCTTGTCTCGTCACTCCGGAGACGCGCGCGGAGCTTCGGCCGTGGCTCGAAGATTCTGGACCGGATGCTGGCGGCGGCCGGTGATCTCGATGGCAAGAAACCCGCCCAGCGGAGAAACGGTCGGCCGGCACTTCTCGCTCATTCCTTACCAGTACGATCCCGTGCCGCGGCGCGACGAGCGGTTTCAGGATTCGTACAACATGGGCGTGAATGCGGAGGCCATGATCTTCGATCCCGCGATCGCTCCCTTTCCCAAAACCATCATGCTGTACTTCAAGCGAATGCGCGAGATCGATGTGCCGGAGATGATGGCCAGCATCCTGCATGAGACCAGCGGTAAGCCATGGAAGTATTACCGGGACATGACGCGCCAGCTATGGGACGAAGCTCGCCACGCCATGATGGGCGAGGTTGGCTTTTTCTCCCTGGGGATCGATTGGTCCAAAATCCCGCTGAACTTCACCTGGTCTCTGGGAATGAACACTCTGCTCAGTGCGAAGGAGAGGCATGCGGTCCTCTACACCATCGAGCAAGGGCTGATGCCGAAAAAGATCGGCAAAGAGTACGAGTGGGAAGTGGCGCTTGCATCCGCCAACCCACTTGCCGCCATCATTCAGGACTACGACTGGGCCGACGAGGTTCTGCATGCGCGCATTGGCCGGGATTGGCTGGTGCCGGAAATCGGTTCGCAGACCGAAGCACTGGCCTTTGGCGACAAGGCCTGGTCGACGATCGTGGTGGACTGGAAAAAGTGGAAAGACGACGGGCTGACCGAACATCGGAACTGGTGGCCTGAAGTCTACCGGGCAGCCTGCCGCCGGCAGGGAATTGAGCCCGACCCGGAAATGCTGGCCTATCACTCCACGTATGAGCATGCGCGTGCTGATTTGAAAGACGTAGCCGGTTGATTGCTGTGAGATGCTGAGGCATGCGTCGCCTGCTCGCTTGTCCTTTTCTGGCTCCTCATCAGCCCCAGCCTGTTGGGTGCTTCGGCAAAGCTGGTGGTCAAGAATGCGCGCCTGTTTACCATGGCTCCGGCGCAGCGCGATCCGTTCACCGGCTACCTGGTAGTGGCCGAAGATGGGACGATCGTTACTGTTGCAGCAGGGGATCCGCCAGCCGGCCTGAGCGGATCGCCGGTATTCGACGCGCATGGGGACTGGGTCATTCCCGGATTCGTTTCTGCGCATAGTCACCTCTGGCAGGCGGCGTATCGAGGGCTTGCCGGAGACAAGACACTCATCGCGTGGATCGACGACCTGTACCTAAAAAGAGCCAGCAAGGCCAGCCCGGCAGACATGTACTGGTTCTGTCTTCTGGGTTCGCTCGATCATCTGCAGCATGGCATCACGACCACCTACGATTTCAACTACAGCCGGTCTAGCTGGCAGACAAGCGAGATTGATTTTGATCAGTCACAGTTTCGGGCTGAGCTGAAGTCCGGTATCCGCTTTGTGCACGGTTACGAGCCGGAGTGGGTGGGTCAAAAGTCGATGGCGCAAGGCGCTAACCGTTGACCACGCGAGCAAGCGGCTTAAGACGTTCCTGGACTGGACGGCGACCGAGCCGCATTCCTCCGCTTTTCTGAGCGTCATGATCGATGGAGCGACGGCTTTCAACGATACCTACCAGCAGGCAGTCATGGAGAAGGCGCTCATGGACGAGTTCCACCTGATGAACCAGAGCCACTATCTGGAGCCTCCTGAGATGAAGACGCAACGCGAGGAGCGGGCGAAGTTTCGCTGGTTTGTCGACAGCGGGCTGCTCACGAATCAGTTGATCTTCGGCCATTACATCCACGCGGATGACTCCATCCTGCGGCAAACAGCCAAGGCCGGCGTGGCCATCACCTGGAATCCACTTTCCAACGGGCGCATGGCGTCGGGCGTTGCGGACATTCCCAAATACTTGAAGATGGGCATTCGTGTCGGCATGGGCGTCGATGGGGAAGCCAGCGCCGATCTTGCCGACCCGTTTGAGAACATGCGCGCCGGAATATTTGCCGTCCGCGACAAGTACGAGGATGCGACGGTGTTAAGTCCCTACGAGATGCTTCGGCTTCACACCATAGGCGGCGCGGATGCGCTGGGTGTGAAAAGCAAATTGGGCAGCCTGGAGCCGGGCAAGTTTGCCGATTTTGTCGTCGTCAATCCAACCCGGCTGGGCGCGGTACTTGAGGATCCGTACGCCAACCTGGTCTTTGTCACCGGCGAGCGGGATGTCGACCAGGTCTTTGTCGGGGGCGAAGTCAAGGTCGACCATGGCCGGATGCTGGACCATGATATGGCTGCCATCGAGAGGGAAGTGCACACCCGCGTCAGTAGAGAACAGTGACGGCGCTATTTTGTTTCCCGCGGATGTCTTGTTCTCGAACAGGAATAGCCCGCTTTTCCCTCCTACGGCGAAGTCCAGGTTCCCATCTCCATTGATGTCCGCTACGGGGATCTCGATCCCTCCCCCAGTGCGCCCGCCGTAATCGATCACGTGCCGGGCCCAGTCGACCGTGTGCGTCTTCGGATCGAGCAGGCGCTCATACCAGTAGACTCCCAGCGGCTCGCGGGCTCCCGGATCGTGCCCATTGTGGGCCATGTAACGCTTGCCGGTCAGCAGGCCGATGTTTTTGCTTTTGCGAAAGTCCACGATCGTCATCGCGTGCGGCTGTGACCAGCTGTCATCGATGACGTGTTTGACCCATTTGCCATCGCTCGTGTGCTCGAGCCAGAAGATCCCGTAACCGTGGGCTACAGTGGAAATCACATCCGGACGCCCGTCTCCGTTCACGTCGCGCACATACATGAACCCGAGCATGTCCTCGAAGTGCCAGTCGGGATGAAACGTCCAGTTCTTTTGCCGCGTATCGGCGGGCGCTTCCAGCCAGCCCTTCGGGGTAAGGATATCGTTGCGGCCGTCCCCGTTGACGTCGCCCACGCCGATGCCGTGGCCGTAGCTGTGGTCGCTGACCACGTGCTCCACCATGCCGCCGTGTCCATCCTTCTCGTACCAGGCCAGCGGGCGATTGTCTCCAAACTGGGGTAGCACCTCCTCGGCTTTGCCATCGTTGTTTAGGTCCACCAGGAAGGAAAATTCAATCGAGCTGCCCGTCGCGATGGGGTGCTCTTTCCACATCTCGCCTGTCTTGCCGGGATTCCGCCACCAGGCCAGTTTCTTGGAGAACCAGCCTGAGGTGACCAGGTCCACATACCCGTCGCCATCCACATCGAGAGGCAGGGTCGACAGATCGTCCACGTAATTGTTGATGTAATCGATCTCCCGGAATTTGTGCTTCGTCCATCGCGGCGCTTCATACCAGTATTCGCCGGAAACCAGGTCAAGCTTACCGTCGCGGTTGATGTCGGCGAAGACCGCGGTTTCCGAGGCTCCCAGGTCGATGGTGTGTTTTTCGAACGGGATATCCTCCGGCCGGCTGGCAGAGCGGACGGGGTAGGTGGCGCACAGAACAAGCAGGGCGCAGGCGGCGGCGATGAGGATGGAGCGTTTTTGCATATCAGTGTTCCGGGATCGTGGATTGGGGGAAGGCTGCGAGCACGGCGTCTCCGTTATACCCCAACTCCTGTATGAGACCGACGCGGGAAGTGTAATATCCGTCGGCGGTTAGGTTTTTCAGAGCATGGAAGAAGGCGCCGTCCTCCCCGGAGGCTTCGCTGAGCGTGGTCAGAATTTCGACTTGCTGCGGTTCCGTCAACTGCAGAAAGTCGGTGCCGGTGAACTTCGACGCCGCGATCGTGTCGAGCCGGGGCAAGCCTTCGCGAAAGGCAACTTGCAGAGTGGGATCCCCATTCACCACCAGGTCGATATAAGCGGGAACACCAGCGGCCGCAGCGCCAGGGGTATCGGTCGGGGGGATGATGAGGTCGCTCAGGCGGGAGATCACCAGCAACTGCGCCGGGTTGAAGAACTTCGGCGCGGAGGGCTCAGCCTCCTTCATGGCTTCATGGGAATGGACGTGCTGGCCATAGAGTTCATTGGCGGAGAAAGGAAAGGCGCAGGTCACTCCAACGGCTCCGATAATCTTGAGGGCGTCGCGGCGGGTTTGCATCAGAGCTCTCCTTGTTTGAAACGATCACTGATATGATCTGCGGCGCGCGCCGCCAGGGCCATGATGGTCAGCGTGGGGTTCTTCTCTGACGAAGAAGGGAAAACGCTTCCATCCACTACGTAGAGATTTGGTACATCGTGGGTTCTGCAATGCGCGTCGACCACCGAGGTGCGGGGATCGCTGCCCATGCGGCATCCACCCAGGTAATGGTTGAGCGTGGGATTTTCGAATTTCGAAACAGAGAGAACTTCTCCTCCGGCCTTCTCGAGGATCGCGACCGAGGCGTTGTTCATGGCTACATAGATCTTCCGTTCGTTTTCCTGCTGCACCGCGACGGCGTTCACCTCGTACAGGCCGAACTCATCCTTCTTGGTTTTGTCGAGCGCAATGTAGCTTTGCGGGTTGGGAATCATCTCCCCGAAGCATTGAAAGTTGACGTACGCCGGAAACCGCTCCTTGACGTGTTGCTTATAGGAGGCGCCGAATCCCGGGATTTGCCGCGTCCATCCGGTAGTGCGGCGAATCCCGGTGTAGATCTGCACTCCAAAGCTGCGGGCGTAGTCTCTCTTTTGCGCGTGCATGTAAGAAGGGAGATACGCATGATCAATGTACCCTTCATCGTTCACCACGGTGCGCCCGATCAGCCCGGTGAGAAAACCTTCTACCCCTGAATTGAAATGGGGAATGAAATTGCGGCCGAGCTGCCCGCTGGAGTTGGCCAACCCTTGTGGGTAGCGGCTGGAGATGGACATCAACAGCAGCCCTACGCTCTGGCTGCACGCGCAGGCAACCGCAACCGAGCGCGCATGAATCTCGCCCTGCTTCCCGGTGACGCGATGCAGGTAGTGCACGCCGGTGGCGCGATTCTCTTTCGAGATGATCACTTCGCGCACCACGGAGTCGGGAAAGATACTGAGCTTGCCCGTCTTCATCGCCGGGTTCATGTGTACGTCCGCTGAGTTGTATTTGGCAGCCACATCGCAGCCCGCCATGCAGTTTCCACAGTAGTGACATGCGGGACGGGTCTCTCTCGCGCGGGTGAGCGTGGCCTTACGCGTCTGGATGATCGGGATGCCGAGCGCTTTGGCGCCGCGCTGGAGTAGCAGGTCTCCTAGCTTGAGCGGAGGCGGTTCGTTGTAGATTCCGTCGGGAAGGTCTTCGAGGCCGTCGCGGTTTCCGCAGACGCCGACTTCGCGCTCGATGCGGTCGTAGTAGGGAGCCATATCAGGGTAGTCAATGGGCCAGTCGGCTCCAGCCCCGTCGATGGTGTAACCCTTGAAGTCGCGGTGGCTCAAGCGCAGGGCCACGGCATTCCATAGCATCGTCTTGCCGCCTACGCCTCGGGCGCGCTCCGAGCCCATGCCCGTCTTTCCGGGTTTCATCGTGGGAATATGGCGATTGGCGAAATCAAAGGGCAGCGCGTGGGTATTGAAGTCGGTGCGGGTGTTGATGGTTGGACCGCCCTCAACCACGGCGACATTTACGCCGCGCTGCGCAAGGTGGGCGGCTAAAGTGCCTCCTCCCGCTCCCGAGCCTACGATACAGATATCGAAAACTTGCTTCGCCATGTGCGTACGGTTCCAACCAAGCTGCCAGCATACTCCGAATCAGTTCCAGAAATGCTTCATCTCGTTAGCGATGGACTTGGCTTGCCGGCGGCCGGCTTCGGCGGAGGGTTTTCGGGTTGCAGGCAGGAGAGGGTTCAGACCGATCGCACTCCTCGACAGCTGGTCCGGCTCGATGACGTACGTTTGAGCGCCCGCGATTTTGAGCGTGTCTATCTGCTCCTGAAGCGGAAACGCGACGATTTCGTCGGCTCTGAGGCCATTGGGCGAGACAACAACGACGCGGCCGTAGCCCTTGGCCAGGTCGGCATTGTCTGACGAACGGACGCCTCCATCCATGTAGCGATGGCCGTTAATGGTAACCGGCGGCCACACGCCCGGCACGGCGCAACTGGCTGCGACCGCATCGATCAGAGGTGTTCCTGAGTCACGATCGAAGACTCTGGTTTCTCCGCTTTCGGTGTCGACCGCGGTGATGCGGAGTAGACGATCAGGCCAACTATGGTCCGGCAAGCGATGAGCTATTACGGAGCGGCGCTCTGCTTCGGTGACGGTGGGCGCCTGCAGTGCCCACTCGCCTACTTTCCGGGTGAGCTCCACTCGATCGTAAGGAGTGGCGACAGTAGGGAAAGCCGCCAGCAGTTGTTCGAGGAGACGCGGGTCGGGTGTGATCTCGCGGGTCTGCAGCGCCGGGTCTACCTGGCGCCGGTAAAGTTCTTCGAGAGATAAAGAACATCCGAGTTGAGCCGCCACTGCGGCCCCCGCGGAGGTTCCCAGGATCAATTCGGCACTGCGCAGATCGACGCCCTCTTCGCTCAGGCCGAACAGCAGGCCAGTGATCCAGGCAATACCGGCGACTCCGCCGCCTCCAAGAACCAGTGCGTGCTCATTCATGCTTTTCAAGATGTATCACAGCGGATTCTGAACGTCGTACACCAGCGACACGATTCCTGAGCGATAGACTTTGTGGCTTGACAGCTTCAGCATGGTTCGTTCCGTTGGTGGGAGCAGCACGGGGACGCCTCCTCCCAGCAGCACAGGCATAATGCTCACTTCGACTGTATCCACTGCGTGTATAGCGAGCATCGAGCGGAACAATTCGCCCCCACCCATGAGCCAGATATCCTTGCGGCTCTGCGCGCGCAACGATTGCAGCCAATCTCGATTCAGTTCGGAAAGGATAGAGACGGCCGTGGCATCCTCAGAACGCAGTGTTCGGGAGACGACTACGGTTTTCATGCCCTCCATGAACGCCTCGCCGAGTCTCGCCCTCGCCGCATCGTAGGTCTTGCGGCCCATAATCAGGGTGTCGAACTGTGCCCAAAGTTCCGCGAAGTTGACGTCAGGGTCCATGAGGATCCAGTCTGCTTCTCCCTGCGGACCCGCGACATAACCATCCAAACTCATCGCGACTATATAGCGGATTTTGCTCATGCGGGCACCGAGTAACATGGCGGGATGGTTATCGGCCTCAGAAGGTATCAAGATGTTGGGGACCTTCATTTTATAACCTTTAGTTGCTATCGGAGGTACGCTTACCTGCGAGCGCCGGCTGCAAAGACTTGTTTGTAGATGGGTTGGAACGTATCCGCGGACGATATGGTCTTGCGGTCATTGGTTATGTTGTTATGCCCGAGCACGTTCATTTGTTAGTGAGTGAGCCTCGCGCCGGGTCGCTGGCCGTTGGTTTGCAGGCGTTGAAGCTCTCAATCGCACGCCGAAGTGAGAGGCAACACTTCTGGCAGGCCAGGTATTACGACTTCAATGTCTATTCGTGGCACAAGCGGCTGGAGAAGCTCGACTACATGCATTGGAATCCTGTGAAACGCGGATTGGTCGAGAGAATGGAAGATTGGCGGTGGTCCAGTTATGGTTTCTATCGCACTGGTCAACAAGGTCGGGTGCTAATCCACTCGGGTTGGGTGGATGACTACAGGCCAGACTGAATGGACCTTGACTAGGAGGATCCCAGGTCTCAAACGCGAGACCTGGGGCACCCATCCGTTTTTTTCCTGTGTTGTCTCTGCAACGAATCATGGACGGGTGTCAGCTGTTCTTCCTGTGTTTTCTCTACAACGAATTATTAAGGTCCCTTCATATCGGCCCCCAGGGAAGTGGGAGGAGAAACGGGATGGGTGCCCCAGGTCTCGCGTTTGAGACCTGGGATCCTCCTAGTCAAGGCCCATTCAGTCCCTTTTTGTTACTCCAGGTATGAACTAACCCCGACCACCCCGCCGGGTTTACAATCTCTGCAATATCACTGCGGAATAGGAGCTCGCCTATGCCGGTCGAACTGAAGATCAACAACATCGTGAAAACCGTGGACGTCGAACCCGACACCCCGCTCCTCTGGGTTCTCCGCGACACGCTCAACCTGCACGGCACCAAATACGGTTGCGGCATGGGCCTGTGCGGAGCCTGCACCGTCATGGTCGCGGGACAGCCCGTCCGCTCCTGTTTGACCCAGGTTTCCAGTGTCGTTGGCAAACCGGTCACCACCATCGAAGGCCTCTCTCCCGACGGAACCCACCCCGTCCAGCTGGCCTGGGAAAAAATCGATGTACCCCAATGCGGCTACTGCCAGGCCGGCCAGATCATGTCCGCCAGCGCGCTCCTCTCCCGCACCCCGCACCCGACCGACGCGGAAATCGACGCCGCCATGAGCGGCAATCTCTGCCGTTGCGGAACCTATCCCCGCATCCGCCAGGCCATCCACGAAGCCGCAGCGCTCCAAAAAGCTTAAGGAGAGGAAGACCATGAACCTCAACCGCCGCTCCTTTCTCAAAGTATCCGCACTGACCACTGGCGCCTTCACCCTTCGCCTCTACATCCCGCAAGCCCACGCCCAGGCGCCCGCGAAACAAGAGCTGAAACCCACCGCTTTCATCAGAATCGCCCCGGACGGCACCGTCACCATTAAAGCTCGCGGACCCGAGATGGGTCAGGGCATCAAGACCGAGCTCCCCATGCTCATCGCCGAAGAGCTCGACGTCGACTGGAAGAATGTGCGCGTCGAACAAGCCGACCTCGATGAAGCCACCTACGGCAGCCAATCCGCTGGGGGAAGCACCTCCACTCCAAAATCGTGGGAGCCGCTTCGTCGCGTAGGCGCCGCAGGGCGCCAGATGCTGGTATCTGCCGCTGCTATCACATGGGCTGTCCCCGCCTCCGAATGCACCACCGATGCCGGCTGTGTCCTCCACAAGGCCACCGGTAAAAAAGCCACCTACGGAGAGCTCGCCGCCAAAGCCGCTGCCCTTCCGTGCCCAGTCCTCGATACCGTCACCCTCAAAAACCCCAAGGACTACCGCATCATCGGCAAGTCCCAAAAAGGCGTCGACACCCCTAAGATCGTCACCGGCAAACCGCTCTTCGGCATCGATGTTTCACTCCCCGGCATGCTCTACGCCTCGATCGAGAAGTGCCCGGTCTTTGCCGGCAAAGTCAAAACCGCAAACCTCGACCAGATCAAGCAAATGCCGGGTGTCCGCCAGGTGCTGGTGATCGACGGCACCATCAAGCCGGCCGCCTACACAGCGCCCGAGCCTGGCATGGAGCCCGGCATCGCGATCGTGGCCGACTCCTGGTGGCATGCCCAGAAAGCGCGCAAGGCCCTCAAAGTCGAGTGGGACTACGGCCCAGCCCAGGCTCAAAGCAGCGACAACTTCCAGAAGCAGGCCGAGGCCCTTCTGCAGGCGCCGCCCACCACTACCCTCCGCACCTACGGCGATATCGACGCCGCGCTGAAGAGCTCCGCGAAGGTCGTCGAGGCAACCTACACCTTCCCTTTCCTGGCCCACGCCACGCTGGAGCCGATGAACACCACCGCCCAGTGGAAAGACGGCAAGCTAGAGATGTGGGTGCCGTCCCAGAACCCCGGCTCCGGCAGCGCCCTGGTCGCGAAGTCAATGGGCATTCCCGAGAAGGACATCACGGTCCACCTCACCCGGGTCGGCGGAGGCTTTGGCCGCCGCCTCATGAACGACTACATGGTGGAAGCGGCCTGGCTCGCGCAGCATGTGCAGGCGCCGGTCAAGCTCCTGTGGTCGCGCGAAGACGACACCATGCACGACGCCTACCGCGCCGGTGGCTTTGTTGCACTGAAAGCCGGCCTCGATGCGCAAGGCAAGCTGGTCGCCTGGCGCCACCACCTGGTCACCTACGGCGATGGCGCCAAGCTCGCCCCCGGTGCGAACATCAACAGTGACGAATTCCCCTCCGGCCTGGCGCCCCACTATGCGCTCTACACCTCGGCCATTCCGCTGATGCTGCGTACAGGCTATTTGCGCGCGCCCGGCAACAACGCCTACGCGTTTGTGGGCCAATCCTTCCTCGACGAACTCGCCGTCGCCGCCGGCCGCGATCCGTTGGAGTTTCAACTGGAGATCCTGAGCAACCAAATGATCCCCGTGCCCGGTGAGGAGAACAAACCGAAAGGGCCGCGCGACCTGAACCCGGAGCGCATGAAGGGCGTTCTGAAACTAGTGGCGGAGAAATCCAACTGGGCGAGCCGCAAAAAGGAACCCGGCCGTGCCATGGGGATTGCCGGCTACTTCTGCCACCTGGGCTATTTTGCCGAAGTGGCCGACGTCAGCGTAGACAAAGACAACAAGATCAAGGTCAATCATGTCTGGGCGGCGGGCGATGTAGGCAGCGAGATCATCAATCCGCAGGCCGCCGAGAGCATGGGCTTTGGCGGAGTGGTAGAAGGCATGAGCCACATGCAGCAGGAAATCACCCTCGCCGACGGCAAGGTGCAGCAGACGAACTTCCATCAGCATCCGCTGATGAGAATGAAGCAAGTGCCGCCCATCGAAGTGTTCTGGATCAAGTCAAACTTCTCTCCAACTGGGCTAGGAGAGCCGACGCTGCCGCCGATCCTGCCGGCAGTGGGGAACGCCGTGTTTGCCGCAACAGGGAAGAGGATACGGACTTTGCCGCTACAGAAGAGCGGGTTCAGCTGGGCTTAGCGCCTGGAGTTACTACAAGGGAAATGATGAGCATTTGCCAGAAGGATCCCAGGTCTCAAAGGCGAGACCTGGGGCACCCATCATCGTTCTCCTCCAATATCGCTTAGGGATATGGCGCAAAGCCGGGAAAAATCTCCAGAGCACAAAAACCGCGAGAAATGAGAGAATCCTTGGGCGGCATTTCACGCAATCTGTAGTGCGGATGCTGCAAGGACTCTATAGATGATTCGGCTCTTGTTACCCATGGTGATGCTCGCACTCCTTGCCGGCGGGGCTTCCCCGGCGCAGACAACCTCCTGGCAGGACTATCTGGGCGGCCCCGCTGCTTCGCACTATTCTCCGCTCAAGCAGATCAATACCGGCGACGTAAACAAACTCGGCGTCGCCTGGACCTACCCTGACGGCGACGACACGACCTACACCTTCAGCCCGCTGGTGGTGGATAACATCGCCTACGTCGCGGCCAAGCAGGGTTCCCTGGTCGCGGTCGATGCATCCACGGGGAAAGAACTCTGGGTCCATCCCTTTCCCACCGCGAATGGCATGCCTTCCCGCTTTGGCGGCATTGCGGGCATGCGCGGCGCGAACTACTGGGAAAGCAAAGACCGAACCGATCGCCGCATCTTCGTGACTTCGAGCGGCTTCATCCATGCCATCGACGCGAGGACCGGCAAGCTGGTCGACTCCTTCGCCGATCACGGCAAGCTTGATTTGAAGACAGGCCTGGATCGCGGCAACCGGCCTTTGGGGTCGCGCACCCCTGGCCGCATCTTTGACAACATCCTGATACTGGGCAGCGCCACCGGAGAGGGCTATCTCGCTCCCCCCGGCGATATCCGCGCCTTCGATGTAGTCACCGGCAAGCTGTTGTGGGTATTCCACACCATCCCCCGGCCGGGCGAGTTCGGCTACGATACCTGGCCCAAAGATGCCTACAAATATATGGGCGGCGTGGATGTGTGGGGCGAAATCACCGTCGATGAAAAGCGCGGCATCGCCTACTTCCCCATAGCCTCCGCGAAGTACGAGCTCTATGGCGGCGACCGGCCCGGCAATAATCTTTTCGCCGATTGTCTGCTCGCGCTCGACGCCCGCACCGGCAAGTACCTATGGCACTACCAGACGGTTCACCACGATGTGTGGGACTACGACCCGAACGCCGCCCCCCAATTGGTGACCGTGAAACACGACGGCAAGACGGTGGATGCCGTGGCGTTCGCCTCGAAGAATGGATTTCTCTTCGTCTTCGACCGGGTCACCGGAAAGCCGCTATGGCCGATTGAGGAGCGGCCTGTTCCGGCGAGCGATGTGCCCGGAGAAGTGACCTCGAAAACTCAGCCTTTCCCCACCGCACCGCCCCCGTTTGCCCGCCAGGGGATGACCGTCAAGGATATGTACGACGGCTTCATGACGCCGCAGGAAAAGGTGTGGTGGACCGAGCGTCTCACCAAAGCGAGAACCGGTTTTTACACACCGCCGGCAGTGGGGGTAGATACCATCAACCTGCCCAGCGTGAACGGCGGCGCCTTGTTCTTCAGCACCGGCGCGGATGCTTCCAACGGCACCGTGTACGTCGTCTCGAAAGACATGCCGTCGATCGTCAAGCTGGTGCCCGCGGGAGAATCCACGGCCGCGAATGCTGGGGAAGCGATCCCCTCCCGTCCCCACAAGTCTGCCGGAGCAAGAAGACCAGGCTTTCCTACGCAAGAGGAAATGGGCCGCGCCGTCTATGAACAGACCTGCCAGGTTTGCCACGGCCCGGACCTAAAGGGCGATCGCGGACCCGCCCTCGACACCGTGGTGAGCCGCCTGGGTGCGGACGCGACCCGCACCACCATCACCAACGGCCGGGGAGGCATGCCTTCGTTCTCCGCCCTGCCCGCGCTCTCCATGAACCAGCTAATGGCCTTTCTCAAACAGCCTGACCTGGCGCCGCCCGGTTCAGCGCCATCGGCTGCGATGCAGGCCATGGTTCGCTCGTATGCGGAACCCGAATACCCGGAAGGTGTGGACGCGCCTCCTTCACGCTACAAGACCGGTTACGGAAACGAACCCTATGTGATCGGGCCGCCCTGGAGCACCATCACCGCCTACGACCTGAACACCGGCAAGATCAAATGGCAGACTCCTTTTGGCGATCTTCCGCAAGCCGGCCCGAGCGATAAATTGCGCGGGAATGCCTATCCGAAGAGCGGCATAGTGATCACCGCCGGAGGATTGGTCTTGTTTGCCGGCAACGACTCAAAACTCTATGGGCTCGACAGCGCCACCGGCAAATTGATCTTCAGCAAAGAGCTGCCGAACGGTTCGCAGGGCGTGCCCGCCGTCTATGAAGTGAACGGACGCGAATACGTTCTGCTCGCCGTAAGCGGCGGCGCCTCGCCATATCCGGAAGGCGCCGCGATGGCGCCCGGCGGTGTTATGCCGCCGCAGACGTGGAAGGGTTACATGGCGTTCGCTCTTCCAGCGGCTGGAAAATAGAGGATCGCAGCAGGCCCCCAATAAGTGCCATTGCCGCACTCTGGGGGCCCCTCTAAACTTGCCCCATGGAACATCGAGTCGTTGTCAAAGCTGGCCGTATCGTTTGCATTGCCTGCCTGGAGCCCGTAGGAATCTGGAACAATTGCCGTACCGCCCGTTGTCCCCACAACCCAGCAACGCAAAAAGGCCCACAGTTGTGTAGCCACGGTTAGAGAACGGCTGGATAACGCGGTTTATTGTGGCTGCACTTCGAGCAGAAGACTTCCGCCGAAAGCAACCGGCAGATGTGCCACAGGTCCGGTTACCTTTCCCAGGCTCTTCCCGGTGACGTAGTCCACGACGCTGTAGTCGCGGTCTCGCAAGCCCGCGCAGTTCGACCGGGCCGTTCCACTGCCTGGCGAAGAAGGCGTAGTACATCGCCTGGTGCTTACGGATGACGTGCGTCTCCGGAAGATCGAAGCCGATGTCATAGAGCTGCCCGAGATATTGCCCCCGCGACAACATCTTGTCGCGATAGATGGCCAGCCACTTTTCGAATTCCTTCTCCCGCTCCGGCGTCAGGTCCGACTTACTCCTCTTCTGCACCAGCGAGGGCAGAACGAACTGCGTGCCCACCACGCCGCCCACTCCAATGGTCGAAGCAAAGTCGTTGCCTCCATCGCTGAGTTCGACGTGATCGCCGAAGAAGGGAACGTCGTCGCCCATGAGGGCTTTCAAGGTTTTCGCCTTGGAGCGAACCTGGAACGAACCTTCCGGATCAGACGCCACCGACATATTGAAGTGCGGCATGGTGAAAAACGAGAAGCCCGTGCCGCAAGGGCAGAACTCCACCAGCGCCCCCGGCTTTACCGCTTGCGCGGTCTCGTAAATCGCGCGGAAGAAATCGGGCAGCCCTTCGACCGAGTCCTCCGGCTGTGCGTGATGGTGCGCAGGGTTGTAGCACGCGGGCACTCCGTTCATATCCTGGCCATCCATCTTCAGCCCGTCAAATCCCCAATCCACCAGGATCTTCCGCACCAGTGCCTGGTGGTACGCAACCACGCGGCGATCCGCGGGGCACAGATAGTCTGAGTTCCACCACGACACCTTCCTCCTGCTGCCGTCACGGTTCAGCAACGCGTAATCGGCATGATCGCGAAGCAATGCCGAGTTGGGCACAGCGCTCATCGGAGACCACCACAGCTGAGCCTTGAAGCCTTCCTGGTGAATGCGGTCGACCAGGGCCTTCATGTCTGCGTCCCCGTTAGGAAATTTCTTGGGATCGAGCGCCCAGTCGCCCACATTGTTCTGCCAGCCGTCGTCCAGCGTGACCCACTTGAACCCCAATCGCCTGGCCGTCGGCAGCGTGTCATACACCTGCTTCGGCTGTACCTTCCGGCCGTAGCCCCACGCGCACCAGATGGCCCCAAACCCATCGGTGGGAGCCGCCGCCATTTGGAATCCTTGTTTCACCATGAAGCGGCGGTAGCCGGTGAGGGTGCGGAAGTAGTCTCCCTGGTGGACGGCCACAAACGTGCGAAATGTATGTAGGCTTTCTCCCGGGGCCAACGGGACTTCTTTGGCGAACCGCACCGCCATCGTCGCGTGCGCCGCATCGGGCATGGAAACGGGCAGGGAAACCAGCTTCGGCCGCGTCTCCACGTGCCCCACACCCATGCCAACGTCGCGCCGCCAGACGTCGACGATGGGCGTGCCTCCGCCATAGTCGCTGGCATTCATGCCCTGGTAATTCTCCTGCTGGAAGCGGGTGTGCAAAGGCAAAATCCAGTTCGGCCGTTTCTCGTACGAGCCACTCTGGTATGACCAGAATGCCGGCGCCCCCTGGCTGCGTTGCGCGTCCATGGTGTAGGCGTTGTTGGTCCAGTTCTTGACCGCGAGTTCAGCTTTTCCCGTGTTGGTGTATTCGACATCGAACAAGGCCATCGCGGGGAAGTCGTCATAGACAGTGACCGCGACCTTTTTGGTGAGCGCTCCCGCCTTTCCTTCCACAGTGAGCCGCGTTCCTTGCCCGAACGCATCGTGGACCGGCTCTTGTTTCTGTGAGGCGAGCGGGAAATCCGTCCAGACCTTACCTGCGGTGGTCAACGTCTCCGAGGCGCTGAACGGCCCCAGCACCGTCTCCGTCTTATCGAAACGGGCCACCACCCGGCTCCGCAGGCGATGATCGAATTCGATCCGGAGGTTTCCGGCCTGAATCTGCGCTTTCCCAGCAGGAGCATCCGCGGCGGGAGCAAGAAAGGACGAGGCAAACACAGCCAGGAAGACGATCCCAGACCAGATCGTAAGGGGCGCCCACCGCGTGGTTGGAGACGGAATTGAACGCAAGCATTCGTAATACAAGGAAAGGATGGTAAAGTCAACCACGCACCGTAACGGATGAACAAGCCAGATGTTTTGCCGCGTGGGTAGGCCGGGGATTTATCCCCGGCACATACGATTTTCATTCTGGGAGGCTTTAGGCCCTGAGGTACGGTTTTCGCTCGAACCGGAAGGAATAGCATCCCTCAGGGCCTAAAGGCCGAATCATTCAGGTTTGTTATGTACGGGCTAAAGCCCATACCTACCTTCCCATCCTCGTTTTTTGCCGGGCCATCCATGATGCGCGTGGGTGATTTACAGGCTTCGTTCATGCAAAAAAGGTGTGTTATCTTGTGCTGGGAAACGAAGCGAAACGATAAAAATGGTAAGCATGAGAGAACCGCTGAAGACCGGTACTGAGGAGAAGACCCCATGCAGCGTAGAGACTTTCTAAAAAGCACTGTCGCGGTTGCCATTGCCGCTGAGCTGGGAAAAGGGAAAGCGCAGGCGAAAACCGGTCCCCACAACTGGGCCAACTACGACTTCGGTCCCGGTCCGCATGTCCCCGATCGTCTCAACCAGGGACCCTTTCCCCAATACCCGCCGGACGCCGTCATCCCTACAGACGATGTGGTGATGACCACGACTCCCTCCGAAGAAATTGTCCCGAATTATGGCAAGGGCCTGGTCACCTACATCACCGCGGACAGCGGCACCGGCGAAATCAAGGCCGACGACATCCCGCAGGCCATCGAAGACCTGGTGCGCTTCCCGCTGACCGAGCAGCTTTACATCCGGCCCACCTGGCGTGAAGTGCAGCCGCGGCCGGGGCGGCTCGAACTACCCGACTATGTGAAGCAGGTGTTTACCCTGGCCAAGCTCCACCACAAGCGCGTCGGCTTCCGCGTGCAAATGTGCGCGCCGGACTATACCCACGCCGCCGCGCTGCCGGATTTCGTGCTCGACAAAGTGCCCAAAGTCGACCTGGTGCTGACCGATCAACAGAACGCCGCTGAAGCCAAACGATACCTGGAGAATCCGCACGCGCGTTATCAGCCGCGCTACGACGATCCTTTTTTCCAGCACGCCTTCGAGGAACTGGTGAGCCAATTGGCGGCGGAATTCGATGGCAATCCGCAGGTCGAGTTCATGGATACGTTCATGTACGGCTTCTGGGGCGAAGGGCACACCTGGCCATTCGGCAACAATCCTTTCCCCGACTACCAGACCGCGGAGCGCACCTGGACCCACATGTTCGAGGTGCAGCTCAAGCATTTTGCCAAGACCCCGCTGCTCACCAACACGCAACCGGACTTCAGCCGGGTAGGCAATGCCGAGTTACTAGACCGCACGGTGCGCAGCAACAATTGGATCCGCAGCGACACCATCTTTATCGAGAACGAGCAGATTGAAGCGCTGAGCAATCGCCCGCCCTGGACGGCCGCTCTGCTCGAGCAGGGGATTCCAGGCAGGGCTCCCGATCCTGCTGCGGCCGTGGAAGGCATATCGCCGGCCGAAAACATGATCGCGCACGTGATGGACCTGGGCGTCAATTACTGGTCGCTCTGGAACTTCCACCAGATCAGCGCCAAGAATCTGGCGAGCTACTACCAGGCGTATCCGGCAGCCTTCGACCGCATCAGCCGGCGCATTGGCTATCGAGTAAGGCCGTCGTTTGTGTGGAGCTACCAGGAGAGCGGTCACGTGGGCCTGATCGCCGGTTTCGTCAACGACGGCATCGCAGGTGTGCCGGGCGTCCTGCGCGTGACGGTGGAGGATCAGGAGGGAAAAGTGCTCAAGAGCGGTTGCCTTGACGCTGGTTACCCGCTACCCGGCAAGGTTCGCCAGGCGCAGTTCGTACTCCCAACGGTTACAGATTGGAAAGGCCTGCGACTGAGAGCCGAGCTTGAGGTGAAGGGAATGCGCTATCCCGTACGTTGGGCCTGCCACCAGAAACTGAATGAGGACGGTTCGCTGACCCTTCGCCCCAATCTGCGTCAGCAGCTCTAGGCGGGGTTGAAGTGCGCCTGCTGCACAGCACTTCGGGCCGGGCCCGATCGTCGCCAGAATCAGCCTTTAAAAGCTATTTAACCAAGATAATATGCTTTTAAAAGCATATATCAGCCAAAAGTTCGGTGAAATTTGCAGCAAGCAGTAGCCTTTAAAAGCACAATAAGTGCGATAATATGCTTTTGAGAGCATAAATGCGCACAAATCCGTTGCTTAAAGCCCAACCCTACCCCGTCGAACAGGCCCTGCGAAAGCTGGGAGAAAGTCTGCGCACGGCCAGGTTGCGGCGGCAGCTTACGATCCACGAGGCAGCGGAGAAGATCGGCACCGGGCCCCGCGCCGTAAGCGACGCTGAGCGCGGCAAACCTTCGACCGCCATTGCCGTTTACGCCGCGCTGCTCTGGCTCTACGACTTGCTCGGACCTTTCGCGGATCTCGCTAAACCCGCGGACGATGAACAGGGGCTGGCACTGGCAAGTCGACGTGATCGCGTGCGCGCGCGGAGAAGTCGAGGACTCGATAATGACTTCTAGCCGTCCGCCTGAATGCTTCGTGTACATCACGCTCCCTGGCGCGCACGCGGCCGTAACCGCAGGGCGATTTGTGCTGCAACCCACTCCCAGCGGGGACGCTCTCGGGAGATTCGTTTATGGCCGCTCGTATCTGGAAAATCCGGAAGCGGTGGAGATTGACCCTGTCGAGTTGAAGTTGTCGGAGCGGACTTACGAGACCACGCACCTGAACGGAGTATTCGGGGCCCTTCGCGACGCTGGGCCGGATTATTGGGGCCGGCGCATCATCGAGAAACACGCCGGAATTCCAAAACTCGGCGAGCTGGACTATCTCCTCGAATCCCCGGACGATCGTGCGGGAGCTCTCGGTTTCGGCCCCAGGGTTTCTCCCCCTGCGCCTCTCCGCAAGTTTAACCAGACGCTGGATCTGGTCCACCTTCAGAAAACCGCCGAGGCTCTTATCCGCGATGAGATCCCCGCGGACCCCAGCGCTCCGCAGGTGCAGGATCTTCTTCTCCTGGGCACTTCCATGGGGGGAGCGCGTCCGAAGGCTGTCATCCAGGACCAGGGTGATCTGTGGATTGCCAAATTCGCGCGGCCTGACGATCGCTGGAACTACGAACGTGTGGAACACGCCATGCTGCGCCTCGCTCAGCAATGCGGAATCACCACGGCGCAGAGCCGTATCGAGACCATCGGCGGCAAAGATGTGTTGCTGGTAAAACGATTCGACCGTCAGAGAAAAGGAAAAGCGTATCGCCGCGCCAGGATGATCAGCAGCCTGACGGTGCTTCACGCGGACGACGCAGTATCGAGCCGGGATCGCTGGTCGTATATCCTTTTGGCCGAAGAGATGCGGCGTATCCTTTCCGAACCTAAGCGGGATACTCGCGAACTCTTTCGCCGCATCGTGTTCAACGCGCTGATCTCCAATCTCGATGACCATCCCAGGAATCACGCCCTGATTGCTCCCGATCGTCATTGGAGACTTTCTCCCGCCTACGATCTGACCCCGGCTCCGCAGATCAGTAAAGACCGCCGGGACCTGGCGATGATCTGCGGCGATCAGGGGCGATTTGCCAACGCAGCCAACATCCTTTCGCAGCACACCCGCTTTCTGCTCGAGCGCGAGGAAGCTCAGAAAATCATCGCTGAGATGACGGAGCAGATATCCACCACCTGGCACGAAGTGGTCAGGGCCAGCGGCGTATCCGTGCAGGATGCGGAAACGATCCGCTCCGCATTTGTTTATCCCGGCTTCCTGCGGTCGTAGCCATGCTATGGCTCGAGCTCTTCAACGCTCACGCCTGCCTGGCCCGCTCGATGCAGAGCCAGTTCTTGGTGCGGCTCCGGCCGGCCTCCAGCCATTTCCCGGTGATCCCATTTGGGTAAAGAGTCCTGAAGAGCGGATCCCCTTGAAAATGAGTGTTCAGGGCGGCCGTGATCCTGGTCTTCCGTTCGGCGTTCCGATACCAGGCGGTCCCCGGAACGATGTCTCGCGCGAAGCGTGCCGCGGCAAATGCGTAAATGGCCTGTTTGGCCCGAAGCCGGGCCGCCTCCACTCGCTTCTGGATAGCGTCCTGCTCCTGCGTCTGTTTGCAATTGGGGCAGCGCGTGCCCTTCTCATACGAGTGATTCCATTTGCCCAGCCGGAAATATATCCCGCAAGCGGCATTCGAGCACTTCGCGATCTTTAGCCTCCAGTCACTCATGAGCATATCGACGAAGTATCGTTCCGCGGACTGGGCGGCGATCGAGGCATCCTGAGCGGCTTTCGATCGTCGCAAAGACGGTTGCACAGCGACGATGGCGAGCGAATAACCGTCTTTGAGCGCGGTCGGCAGAACTCTGTTCGCAGTGATGACTCTTTCCACGATGTGAGAAATCTGCGGCGCCGGCCGGCGAGCCGCGGGTGTCTCCACGCCCTTTCTCCGGCCCGTTGCCAGCCAGAGATCGACATAGCTTCTTAGCAGCCGCACGTAGGCATCGGCCCAGTGGGAAACATCTATGCCGCCCGCCCCAATGCCGAGCGTCTCCCGGAAATAGAGGGCCAGGCCGTGGGGCTGGCGGCGCCCGTTCAGATCCTCTAAGAGAGCTCGGCACCCGAAGGAGGGTGCTCTTCGCACGCGGTGGATTTCTGTTTTCACCATTTATCCAGCTACCCAAAACTATAAATCGACTGGACACCCGGCTGTAGGCAAACTGAGAGCAGCAGAAACAATTTCAGCTGTTTCCAGGCGAAATCAACCACCACAGAGCAAGCGAAGACGGAGGAAGCAATGGCGAAGAAGAAGAACGGGCGTCCCCCCAGGGCCGAGTATCTCGGAGTGGAACAAGCAGCGGCGCTCACCAGCATGAGCGTGTGGTTTTGGCGGCGTAAAGCCTACTGCGGCGCGATTGCCTCGGTGAAAATCGGGCGGCGGCTGCTGATTCCGCGCGCGGAAATCGAACGCCTGGTTGCCGAAAACACCAGGCCGCGAGCCGTTGCAGCCACGGTGGTCGAGTAATGTCGGCCGCGCTTGCGATCGCGGAGCGTCTGCAGGCCCGCCGTGTCGGCTGTGGACGATGGATTGCGAAATGTCCTGCGCATGCGGATCGGGCTCCATCGCTGACCATTGCCGAAGGCCGGGAGGGTCGCACCCTGCTGCACTGTTTCGCCGGCTGCCCGCTGCAGGCCATCCTGCGCGCCGCTGGTCTATCGATGCGTCACCTGTTCTCGTCAGCGCCACGGCCAGGACCGAATCCCGAACCACGCGTGGCAGCGGCGGCGGCGGCAGATCGCGACCGCCGGCGGGCCGAGCAGAGCCGCGTCGAACTCCTGCGCAGGCAGTGGCATGACTTGAACCGGTCAGCCGCCGTGTTGGCCCGCAGGCTGGCCACAACGCCGGACGGGGCCCCAGGCGCCGAGGCCCTGACCGCATGTTTCCACGATGTACTGGCGGAACTGCGCCTGGTAGACAGCACCCTTACAGGAGGCGACGAGTGGCACACGATGGTATAAGCACGAATTCCCTGATAAGTAATAGTACTGGTTACACTATGCGCCCCTTGCCCGAGAACGCCGCCAAGGTAAGGGCGGCACGGGCCGTTCCCCACCCGATGGAGGGCCGGGACCCTTTTGCCGGCGCCGTCGAGAGAACGCCTGCGCTGGCGTGGAAGACGGAACCGCGCCGGAAACTGGACGAAGAGCCGTGCCCGCCCGAAGACCGGCCAGGCTGGCCAGAGCCCATGCAAGCCGCCGCATTCCAGGGGTTGGCCGGCGACTTTGTGCGCCTGATCCTCCCGGAGACGGAAGCCGATCCTGCGGCTCTCTTGATGACGTTCCTGGTGGGCGCCGGCTGCATGATCGGGCGCCAGGCACACTACCAGGTGGGATGTACACGCCACGGTGTCAACCTTTTTTCCGTCGTTATCGGCGAGACCTCCAAGGCGAGAAAGGGAACAGCGACAGATTGCGCCCTGGACATGCTGGCGAAGGTGGATGCCGGCTTCATGAGCAGCCGTTTGCGCTCTGGCCTCTCGAGCGGCGAAGGATTGATCCAGGCCGTGCGCGATGCTCGCGAAGAAGACGTGCCCATCAGGGCCAAAGACGGGTCCCCCCTGCGCTTCGAGCGGCAATGGGTGGACAATGGGGAGCCGGACAAACGCCTGTTGGTGGTGGAGTCTGAGTTCGCCTCGGTGCTGCAGCAGACTGGTCGTGAGGGGAACATACTGAGCGCCGTTTTGCGCGACGCCTGGGATGGCAGGCCGTTGAGCATCATTGCGCGCAGCAACAAAGACTCCTGCCAACAACCCCACATTTCTCTCATCGGCAACGTCACCGCCGAGGAACTGAGACGGTTATTGTCCACGACCGACCGGGCGAACGGCTTTGGCAATCGAATTCTGTGGTGTTGTTCTCGTAGATCCAAGCTGCTGCCGTACGGTGGCCGTCCCGTCGACAGCGCGAAGCGCGACGCCCTGGTTGAGCGTCTGCGGCAGGCGGTCGAAGCCGCGGGGGATATAGGCGTGGTGCAGTTTGATGAGGAGGCATATTATGCCTGGGCGAACGTCTACGCCATCCTCTCTCAAGGGGCCGCGGGGCTGTTTGGCTCCATGACGGCGCGCGCGGAGGCACAGGTCGTTCGCCTGTCTACGCTGTACGCTCTGCTCGATCGCTCGCCACTGATCCGCCTGGAGCACTTGAAAGCGGCGCAGGAGGTTTGGGGCTACTGCGAAGAGTCCGTTCGCTTTATCTTTGGCGATGTGCTGGGAGACGAGACCGCCGATGCCATTTTAAAGCTGCTCAAGAACGCGCCGCAGGGGATGACGCAAACAGAAATCAGCCGCTCCTTCGGTGGTCATAAGTCGGCAGCGGAAATGGGCCGTGCGCTCGCATTGCTGCAAGGGAAAGGAAAGCTCCAGATAGAGCAGGAGTCGACCGGTGGCGCAAAGTCGACGCGGTGGAGCTACTGTGAGGGGTAACGGCCAGCGGCGGAGCGGCAAAAAGAGAACTTATTTCGCTTTTTTCGCTTATTTCGCAGTGGTGAGTTCTTGAAATGAAGGTAGGGGATGGGGAAGAAGAGGAATGACCGCCAGTCGTAGGGAGCAACTCCGGCGAGCTCTCGAAGCCAATCGCCCGCAAGTGCCGGATTATCCGGAAGCGCCTTTGGCGGAGTTCGACTCCACCATGCAGCAGTGGCTGGAACAGCGCTGCCTCTATCACGAACGATACCGAGGAGGAGTCGCATCCCTTCATCTTGACTATGTTCAATGGTGCAGTCAGGAGTTGGAGGTTCCGTGCTCATCCTCCCATTTTCAGGACTGGCTTATCTTGCAGGGTTTTCAGCTGAACTGGCCGGGGCTGGTGTACGGGCTCGTGTTGCAGGTGGATTTACGGACGCATCCTGCGTGGGATGGGAAAGCGGTCTTCGTTGACCCTCCGGGTTTCTCTAACCTGAAATAAAACGCTGAGCTTGCCTCTACAGCAATTCGGGCTTCCAGTGCGAAATAAGCGAAATAAGCGAAATAAGTTTTGAGCATCGCCGAGGATAACTCCGCTGTTGGCGGTGAAGCTTTTCCCGCCCGCTTGCCATAGAATTGCGAAGCACGCCTCCTGACGTGGCAGAGGTACCTGTCGAACCGTGGCCCCGGAAGAAACCAGCGATACGGCGTTTTCCCCACACCTGGGTGGGGGAGCGTCCAGGCTCTTCGGCGCCGGTGAGATGGCGGATCTGGCCCGCGCGTTCGATTGGAGCCGGACCTCGATAGGCCCGATCGATCGATGGCCGGAAGTATTGCTCAACGCTGTCAACACCCTGCTGAACTCGCGCCACCCCATGTTCTTGTGGTGGGGCGAGGACCTGGTCCAGTTCTACAACGATGCTTACCGGCCCAGCCTGGGTGAGGGCAAGCATCCAATGGCCCTGGGACAAAAAGGCAAGGATTGCTGGCCCGAAATCTGGCCGATCATCTTCCCCCAGATCGAAGCTGTGATGAGCAGGGGCGAGGCAAGCTGGCATGAGGATCAGCTTGTGCCTATCCTGCGCAACGGCAGGCTGGAAGAAGTCTATTGGACCTACGGTTACAGTCCGGTCTACACCTCGGCCGGCGAAATCGCCGGCACCCTGGTGGTCTGCACAGAAACCACAAACACCATTCTGGCGAAGCGCCTGCAGCAGCGCGAGATGGAGCGCATCGCCGATTTGTTCGAGCAGGCGCCGGCGTTCTTCGCCGTATTGAATGGGCCTGAACACATCTTCGAGATGGTGAACGGTCCCTATCTGCAACTGATCGGCCAGCGAAGCATTCTTGGCAAGTCTGTGCGCGAAGCGGTGCCGGAGGCCCAGAACCAGGGCTTCATCGATTTGCTCGACGAGGTGTATCGCACCGGTATGCCTTTTGTCGGGCGCGGCACTCCCATTCAACTGGCCCGCACCTCTGACGGTCCCCTTGAGCTGCGCTATCTGGACTTTGTTTATCAACCCAAAAGGGAGCCGGACGGATTCGTATCCGGCATCATCGTTCTTGGTATCGACGTCACCGATGCCAAGAAGTCTGAGCAACTGCTTCTTCAATCAGAAAAGCTGAATGCCGTGGGCCGCCTGGCGAGCTCGATTGCGCACGAAATCAACAATCCCCTGGAAGCGATCACCAACCTTATCTTTCTCGCGCAGAGGGCGGCGCTGGAGCCGAAGACCAAAGAGTATTTGGCCGCGGCGGAAATTGAATTGCGCAGAGTCTCGGCGATTGCCACCCAGACCTTGCAATTCCATCGGCAATCGACCAATCCGGGACCGGTCACAGCGACCAGTCTCATTGACGCCACGCTGCCGATCTACCAGGGCAGAATCGCCAACGCCCGGGTCAACGTCGAGCGCCGTGATCGCGCGCGGCGGGTGGTGACCTGCCTGGATGGTGAAATACGCCAGGTATTGAGTAACCTGATCGGCAACGCGATCGACGCGATGTCGCAAAAAAACGGGCGCCTGCTAATTCGCAGCCGGGAAAGCACAGAGTGGCGAACCGGCCGGCGCGGAGTTTCGCTGACCGTGGCAGACACCGGTTCGGGAATCTCCCGCGATACAATTTCCCGCATCTTCGAGCCTTTCTTCACTACGAAAGGTGATAAGGGCACAGGCCTGGGACTATGGATCAGCCGTGAGATTGTCGAACGCCACCGGGGATCACTGAGAGTGAAATCCCGTCATGCCACGCATCGCTCAGGGACAGTGTTCGTTCTCTTTCTGCCCTGCGAAGACTGATAGTCTGCGAGGTTTAGGGATTTCGTGCTCAGCGACGCGATGATGGGAGGGAACACGCCGTGCCGTCAAACAAAGTCCTGCTCGTGTACGAACTCTTCCCGTCTGGTTACAGCCTCCGGTTACCGCTGGGTTGAGTGAGATCCAGAAGAGGTCTCTCGGCACGTAGACATCCCGGCCTCAGCGGAGGAGCTACCGTTTCCGGACCCGTCATGGAGATATTTTTTCGGCCGGAGGGAGCCCGGACTGTTCGCCATGCAGCACTGTAGCCCCCTGTTTCCAGACGAACTTAGCGGAAAAATAGTGACCCTTTCGTAGAATATGGCCGACCTCGATAAGTATTGCCTGCGCGATGCACCATGCAAGATAAACGCTCTACTGTCTTAGCGCTCATTTCTCTCAGGCGGCTTACGGATGTCGGTTGATCGGGTGGTCGTCAGTTCGGAGGAACTCGAGCAGATCAAGCCGGCGCCGGATGTTCCACCATCCATCGTTCCCCGGCTCCCTTCGCCTGTGCCTTGGTGGGCACGCGTCCTTCTTTCTCCTTTGGCGATGGTGCTGCCGGTCCTTTGTGCCGTGGTGCTGATTCTCCGCATCGCTTTTCGTAGTCAACCGCCGCGAGTAAAGTACGCATGGGTTTCTTTTCTTTCTACGCTGCTGGTCGTCAGCGGGGTGGTTACCACCATTGCCGGGGTTTTGACGGTTTCGTTTGCACCCATCCCGCCGCTGATCAATACCGGCCTCCCGGAACTGGATGAACGGAGCCAGTTCCCCTTGCTTCCCGTCGGTCAAGGATCTGACCAGCGCCGATGTCTCGTCCCAACTTAAGCCACTGGTGATCGTGGTTTCGCCCAGCCGTCAGATTGTGGAACAGGCAGGAAAGCCCATCGAACACTTTTGGAGCTGGAGTCCTGCTGCACGCGGACCATGAAGGCTATTTATTCGCGACCGCAAATCATCAGTGACTCGGCGGGATCAAGACCGTGCGGACTGTATTGGTTTCCACGCAGGCCGGTATCTGGGCGAGAGGCAGACGTAGTAGCACAACAACCTCAGCGGGATTTGGCCTTACTGTGGATAGCGCGACATTCAGGATCTGCGCAGTTTACGCAGCCCCTTGCAGCCGCCGGCGATGGAGCGAATGTTTTTGTGATCGGTCATCCCGAGGGACTGAGATACACGCTCAGTACAGGTATTATCTCCGGGCTAAGAGATGACGACATTCAGATTTCGGCCTCGGTCAGCCCCGGCAACAGCGGGGGCCCGGTGTATGACGGTCGCGGCAATCTGATTGGAATTGTCAGTTCGAAGTTCGACCATAACCGTGACGCCAATGCGGAGAACCTGAACTTCGCGGCTAAGTCGGATGGGTTTTTTCAAATTTTAAGCTGGAGTTTCGCGTGGATCAGGGCAGCAGCGCCTCCAGCGAGTACCTCGATGCTGTCAAGCAGGACGCTCTTAAAAAGTAAAGGACTGAGGCATGGCCTATATAAACGTTACAGTGTACGACTCAACGGAAAACAAACGCGTGCCGGCGGAGCTACCCAATGATGCGCCATGCAACAAGATCGTGGCCGTGCTGGTGCAGAAGCTGCAGTTACCCGTGAATGGCCCGGACGGTGCACCGCTGAGCTACAAGTTTCACCATAAGAACTCTGGCCGGCAAATTCAAGATGGGCAGACACTGGCGTGACGCCGGCGTCAACGATGGCGACATCCTTCGCCTGCAACCGGAAATCACCGCCGGATAATCCATGGCGCCCGAGACAATACGCGTGGACGTCAGGCGGGGTGAGGATCGGTACAGCCGTTTCCGCCTGATCCCCTGGTGGGAACAGGAAAAGATTCAGCGCCGCCCGCGTGTTGGTGATCGGCGCCGGTGCGCTGGGCAACGAGATCCTGAAGAACATGGCACTGCTGGGCTTCCTGCATGTAGTCGTCGTCGATATGGATCGAATTGAACTGTCAAATCTTTCGCGAGCGATTCTGTTTAGTAGGAAAGGACGTAGGGCAATCCAAAGCAGACACTGTTGCCGCGCGCTTACCGGGAACTGCTGCCGGAGGCCATCGGTGCAACCGCTGACGGCTAACGTGGTCAGAGAGTGCGGCCTGGGACTTTTTACCTGGGCCGACCTTGTGACTCGCCGGGCTCGATAACCGCGAGGCGCGGCTTTGGATCAATCGCGCTGCGTGGAAAACAAAACGACCCTGGGTCGATGGTGCGATCGAAGGCATCAACGGGGTGGCCCGCGCTTTCCTCCCGGGCAAGGCCCCTTGCTATGAGTGCACGCTGGGGGAAGATCGACTGGGCGATCTTGCAACGGCGCATGTCCTGTAACCTGCTGTTGCACGAGGCGACACACTGAGGGCCGGGTGCCGACCACTCCGACCATCTCCTCCATCATTGGCTGGGATCCAGGTGCAGGAGGCAGTGAAGCTGCTGCATGGAATGCCCACGCTCGCCGGCAAAGGCTATATTTTTGAAGGACTGCAGCACACCTCGTATGTGGTGGATTACACGGAGAATCCACAGTGTTTGAGCCACTACATTATGGACCATGTTGTAGAGCTCGCTCAGTCTTCAAGGGCTCTTACACTCGATCAACTCTGGCAATGTGCCGCGGCCGATTTGAACACCGATGAAGTGGTGATCGATTTCAGCCGCGACATCATCTACAAACTCGTCTGCCCCACATGTAGCACTGAAGCAGGAAGTACTTCGTTCCAGTAGGGGCCATTCGCTACAACCAGGGCAAGTGCGTCGCGCGACGGGCAGCATGCGCATCGTGCAAACGCATTTCCGGATACCGCAGGGAGCCAGAATTGGCTCAGCGCACGCTCGATCAGCTTGGCCTGCCCCTGTTTCGACATCTTTACCGCCCGTTCGCTATGAGGCGGAAATTTCCTACTGCATGGCAGGTGATGCGGAGGCAGATATTGGGACCGCTCGAGCCAGTGATGAGGCGCGCGATGAGCAAGCGCTCAAGCCTCGTTTCGAGATCGACAGCGAAGTTACGCGCTGCATTCGCCAGCATGCCCACAGCACACATGACCACAGAAGTCTGCGGCGTATTGATCGGCGGCCAGCGCAACGGAGTGGTCGAGTATCCACGCCTCCATCCAGGCATTGAATGCTTCTCAGGCAGGCACGCATGTAACGTTCACCCAGGATGCCTGGGAGGCGATCTACCGCATCAAAGACGAGTCGTTTCCCGAAGAGCGCATTGTGGGGTGGTACCACTCCCACCCGGGGTTCGGGGTATTTCTCTCTGAACACGATATGTTTATCCATCGCAATTTCTTCTCATCTGCTGACCAGGTCGCCTGGGTCTATGATCCGCACACCGATGAAGAGGGCTGTTTTGGCTGGATGAACGGAGAGGTGCACCGCATCGTCAGCTTTTCGATCGATAGACAACAACGGCGACGGAGCGGAGCGGACACCCAAGGAGAACGACTCCGCAATTGCTGAACCCAGAGTAATGCAGAGCCAGCGAAACCCGGTGCCGCCGGCGTGGCTGCGCCGGACGACAATGGTCTTAAGCCATCTTTCGGCCCTGATACTGGGCTTTGTGATTGCTTATTTCCTGTTTCCCCGCCTGCTGGTTGTTCCGGTCGATCCGGCGACCGGCGAGCCCGTATTGATACAGCCACAGACCCCTGCCCCCAGTTCCGGGAGAAGCAAATGAGTGATCCACAACAACCACTGCGTGTAACCCTGGAGGAATTGGCGGTAGACGCCGGCCTGAAGCAAAATCCACTCGTTCCCTCGCCTGAGCAACTTGTGGGCCCTAGCAAGTAGCGGCAAAGAGCTACGGCAACGTGAACCTAACGCCTGACGCGCCCACTGCCAGCCACGAAAGAGGCAGCATTTTGTTACAGGCATGGTTTTATTTAGGTACCGGCTGGCCTGTTGGGCGTCCTCGCTGGCTGGGCCATCGCCGAGCCCGGCTTTGTCGACGGCTTCAGGGGCACGGACGCGTTGGGGCAACATACGTGGATGATTCCGCTGCTGGTGGCCGTGATGTGTGTCGGCTTCGCCGTTGCGGAAAGTATTGTGGAGCGATCCACCAGGAAGGCGCTTGATTCGCGCCGGGCTGGCTTTGCCGCTGGGCATCATCCTGGGCTTTCTGTTCAGCGGCATTGCCAATATTTTTTACTCGCTAGGGCTCAGCATATGCTCGCAAGCTGGGGTTCAGTCTTATCAAAATCCGGCCGCATGGATCGCGCGTGGATTTGCCTGGACGGTGCTCGGGGCCGCGGGCGGCGTCGTCTACGGCATTATCGGCCAGTCGATGAAGAAGACAGGCTACGGAGCGTTGGGCGGCGCTATCGGAGCGGCTGTCGGGGGCACGATCTTCGATCCCATCTCCTTTGCCACCCATGGCGGGCGCCACCAGCCGGGCGGTGGGCTTCGGCTTGCTCGGCATGGCCACGGGCATTGCCATGGGACTGGTGGAGAGTGCGCTCAAAGACCGCTGGCTTTATGTAACCACAGGCCCCCTGGCAGGCAAGCAATTCATTCTTTACAAGCCGCAGACTGTTGTCGGGCAGTTCGCAAAGCTGTGACATTTATCTCTTCAAGGATCCGGAGATCCTGCCGCAGCACGCTTTTCTGGAGCTCAAAGGATCAAAGGTTCACCTTATCGTGAGGGGTACCGCTTATGTCGGCGGCCAACCGGTGCGTGGTATCCGGGTTCTCGAAAACGGCAGTGCTCATTCAGTTAGGACGATACGGCTTTCGCTACCAGGAGAGGCAGCGCTGATGGGCGGAGGCACGTGTCCATACTGCCGCACGGCATTTGAGCCGGACGATGAAATCGTAGCTTGCTCGGGTTGTGCGACTCAGCACCATGCCGAATGCCTGCAGGAAAACGGCGGCTGCACGGTCTTCGGCTGCTCGCAGGCACCGGCCGAAGAGCCGACGATTAGCGTATCCAGCCAGGACCTTGCGGCAGGTACTCAGGAGCCCCCGCTGGCCGCCGCTCCCCCTTCGTTTCTCAATCTTTCGGCGCCATATGCAACCGCTGCCCTTCAGGCATCGGCTCCCCCTCCTCCACCTCCCCCACCGCCGGGCGTCGCCCCGCCGCCGATGACAGACTTGCATACTAGCCACGTGCCGGTGATGACTTACCCCACTTTTGGCGGATATGCGCCACTCGCCTCCTACAGCGATGGATGCCTATGAGCCGCGTAAGAGCCGCGTTGTTTTTGTTCTTCTCGCTGTGTTCCTGGGGGCTTTCGGCGGCCACAACTTTTACGCCGGCTATGTGAAGAAGGCAGTAATCCAGCTATGCATTACTGTTTTTTCTTGTTTTGCCGGATCGTTTGTCAGTTGGATCTGGGCCATCGTTGAAGCATGCGTGGTTAACCAGGATGATGATGGTGTTGCGTTCGTTTGACCTTTGTCAGCTGATTTCGAAAGAGGGTGCATGAACTATTTCATTACCCGTGACGGTCAGCAATACGGGCCCTATACGCTTGCGGACCTGCAGCGGTATGTTGCTTCCGGCGAGATCCGGCTCAGCGATATGGCCCGCAGCGAGGGCATGAGCGAAGCTCTCCCCGTTTCCCAGGTCATCGGTACGATTCCAGTGCCGCAGCCCCAGATTTCCGCTGCCTCCGTGATCGACGGTCCGATCAATCCCGATCCACCCAATCTACATTGGGGCCTGGTGCTATTGTTCAGCCTGCTTAGCTGTGGACTGTTTAGCGCGGTGTGGAACATGGTGCAGGCGGCCTGGATGAAAAGGGTTGCGCCTCAGAGCAAGGCGCTTTTTTATTACATCGGCTCGGTCTGTGTGCTTGCGGGCATATTTGTCGTCAGCTTCCAGGCGGCGCGCTCCCACACCCCGAACACTTCCGCGGGCGCTCTGAACCTGGTCTACGCAATCGTCGCACTGGTTGGTCGGTTTAGCCTGAGAAGTTCTCTCGAGGAGTATTACAACTCAGTCGAGCCCATGGGACTTACCCTCAGCGGGGTGATGACTTTCTTCTTCGGCGACATTTACTTTCAGTACCATCTGAACGAGATTATGCGTCAAAAGCGGGTCGTTCGCATGGCAGCGGTCACGTCATGAGCGTAAGCGAGCGCAGATGGATCGCGAACCTCTGTGCGTGCGCGCTGGTCGCCGCGGCGTTGGTTCTCGTGCGCTTTCCTCCGGGCAGCTCGAGCTTCTACCCGCGCTGCCCGGTGTTTCTTGTGGTTGCATCTATATTGCCCGGGTTGCGGTGGAACGCGCGCCCTGGCAGCGCTGTTACACGGAAGAATGCATGAGGCCATGCATTGGAATGCCATGGTGGTCGTCTCGCTCCCTTGTGCGGCTGCGTTTTTTGCCGTTGGCTTACTGGCGAGCCCTGAGGGCGGCAGCCATTCTGGTGGCCCGCGGATCCCAGACTGGCTCCTTAACTGGCTACCTCTTGGTGCTGCTCGGGATCTTCACCGTGGTCAGAAATTTTTCGGCACATTAGAAAAAGGGACTCAGCTCATGATCTCGCCGCGCACTCGCAGACTCGAAGATAGATTACGAACTATTGAACAAACGTTTCGCTGATTGGCCGCTGATTCGGATAAACGCCACGGCGGGTTTGCCACCAGAGCACTATCGATTTACTTATTCGTTGAAGGGTTTGTATGTGAACGCGGCCGGGGAGATCCTGGAGCGGGACTCGCATGTCGTTGAGATCAACCTGTCACTCGATTACCCGCGGCGAGCTCCGCAGTGCCGCATGTTGACACCGGTCTTTCATCCTAACTTCGACGATGCCACGGTATGTATTGGCGACTTCTGGGCTGCTTCTGAAGGGTTGGATGACTTGGTGATCCGCATAGGCAGAATGATCGCCTATCAGGAATACAACACCCGCAGCCCGCTGAACGGCCTCGCGGCCAAATGGGCGGCGGAACATTTGAGTGAGCTGCCGATCGACAGCCGTATCGTGGCTCCGCCCTCGTTGCTCGAAGAACGGGTACTGACGGATCCAATAGAGGTCAGATTGACCGAGTAGCGGATAGAGCGCCCGAGCTCATCGACTTCCCTATGAGCCAGCAATGGCGGCTCGCCCTTCATTTGAACGGCGAATTCTTGAGTGCGTGCTACCGTCGATTTTACCGTCCCGGGGATCACTGAGAGTGAAATCCCGTCATGCCACGCATCGCTCAGGGACAGTGTTCGTTCTCTTTCTGCCCTGCGAAGACTGACGACACGTCGACACGGTTATGATTCTGACAAGTGACGAAAAGGCCATTCACCCCCAGCGCCCTGCTCCGGAAGGATTTCCTCCGATCCTTTATTCGATGGCTTGGCATCGCCCTGGCGTCACTCTGGCTGTTCGCCGTGTTGCTCCTGTTGCTTGCGCGCTGGGTCGATCCGCCCACGACTGCGGTGCAGGCTCAGCGTCGCCTGCAGGCCTGGATGTCCGGCGCTCCGTATCGCAAGCGTTACAACTTCATTCCTCTCAGCCAAATCTCGCCCAACCTTCAGCACGCAGTGGTTGCTGCGGAAGATGCGCGTTTCTATCAACACCATGGCTTCGATTGGCACGAGATCCAAATCGCTGCCGACGAGGATTGGGAAGGCAGCCGCACCCGCGGTGCTTCCACCCTTACTCAGCAGCTGGTGAAGAACCTCTTCTTCGGAACCGGACGGTCGATTCTCCGCAAAGGCGTGGAGTTCACCCTGGTGCCGCCGGCCGAACTCTTTCTAGGCAAGCAGCGCATTCTGGAGATCTATCTCAACGTAGTCGAATGGGGACCCGGGATCTACGGCGCCGACGCGGCCTGTCATGACTACGACGGAACCGCAGCCCGCAATATCGATCGGCAGCAGGCCGCCAGACTGGCTGCGATTCTACCGGCGCCCCTGAAGCGGCGGCCCGCCCGCATGAATCATTACAGTGCGCTGATCCTGGAGCGCATGCGGCAAATGGGTTGGTAGATGCACGCGACTTCAGACTCGTCCCAATAACCAATATTCCGGGTGCCCCATTCAAGCCCTCTTTTGGCTTGAGTGGGCAAGTACGCCCGTGCCCAATCCCGTCGTCATCGCGAGCGACTGTCTGAATTGTCAAATGGCATGGAATGGGCGATTGCCGGTTTATCCTGGCTCTTGGCCGGTTACGGCGAGGCAGGAAATCCGGGTACGCTCGGGATGACAAATAGGAGAGGGTAGTTTTGGGGAAAGAGTGGTTGCTGGAGGAGATGGTGGTTGGTTCGACCAGGGACTTTCGTCAGTAGCCACCCTCGGGACGACTAGCGCGGCTACGCAGAATTGATTGGATCCGTTACACCCTAGGCGATGGGTAGCCTGACGCGAAACTCAGTGCGGCCGGGGTGTGATTCGAAGTCGATCGTCCCCTCGTTGTGCAGCACCAAGCGGCGCGCAATATCCAGCCCGAGGCCGGTTCCATGCCCCAGAGGCTTGGTCGTGAAAAAAGGATCGAAGATGCGTGCGTAAAGCTCCGCGGGAATACCCGGGCCGTCATCGCGGATGCGCACCACCACGGTTGCGTTTTCCCGGTTAGCCACCACCTCGATGCGGCCTCCATACTCCACGGCGTCCAGGGCGTTGTCGATCAGGTTTCCCCACACCTGGTTCAGTTCGGCGGCAAAGCCTCGCACCCTTGGCAGCTCGGGCTCCAACTCCAGGGTAACGGTCGCCGACTTCTCCCGCGCCTTCGCCGTCAGCACCGTCACCGTATTGGCCAGGCTCGGACCCAGATCCACCGGCTCAGCCGCCGTCGGCTGGTCCATGTGGGTGAATCCTTTCACCGCATAGACCAGGCTCGAAATGCGCATGGCCGAACCCTGGATCATCGAAGTCAGGCTTCGCATGGCGCAAGCCGCGGCCGCCCAGCGAATCACCGTGTTCAAGGCCGGCCCCTGCACACCGCCAGCCAGTTGGTCCAGTGCTGCCAGGGTGACCTCAGTGTCGGCGAGCCGGTGCGCAAGCGCCGTGTCCAGCCCATGGCCGGCAAGCCAGGCCTCCATCTCCTCTTCGCGATCGCACTGCTCCACCGAGGACCTCGCCTGGTGGCACTGGGTCGCGATGCAGCTTTCGTGAAACACCTCGACCGCGGCGATTTGCGTATCGCTGAGCGCAGCCGATGCCAGGCAGCGTGCCGCTTGCTCGGTATCGTCGAGGCAGTCCTCGAGCATGCCGACGCCACGCTCCATCGCGGAAACTGGATTGTTGAGTTCGTGGGCCAAACCGGCGGAAAGTTTGCCGAGCGAGATCATCTTTTCGTTCTGCAGTTCGCTGGAAGTAAAAAGCCGGGCGCGATCGAGCATGACGTGGACCATGATCGATGTAATTTCGCTACACTCGCGCGTCATCGCCCGCAGACGGCCGCGGGGGATCGCAAAGATTTCGGTTGGTTCCAGGGCCAGCACATTTCCTGGCGGACTCACCAGGCGGGAATATGGCAATACGCCCGTCACGTCGCCCCCATGCCATTCAACGGCTTTGTTCGGTCCCGATCCACGATCGACGAACAAGGCCACTCGTCCGGAAAGAACGATGTAGAGGGCTTCGACTGGGCGATCCTTGCAGCTGAGCACGTCGCCTGTATTCAGGGGGCGCATGGAGCCGTGGGCGACTAACCACTCCAGCTCCGTCCGGGGCGCCGCGCCCAGGGTTCTGTGTTCAGCCAGCCGATCGATGATGTCTCGTGCTATCACCGGCACAAATATCTCCAAACTGGAGGCGGGAAACTCCCTAACACCATACCAGAAGGGAAAGGTCGTCGGTTTGGCAGGGGTGGCTTAGGACCGCCTCCTCAACCGTGCCGGCCCATACGGCTACGTCTCTTTACCCAACTATCATCGGTCGGAAGCGAGCTCCCCGTCCACGCACATTCGGGGTCGAAGCACAGGGTTACACCGGGCCACGGCATTGCCTGGCAACTCCACCTTGTACCCGGAGGCCGCCTGTTCCGACGCAGGATAATCCGTGCTGATGATCTGAGCGCCGCTGGCCAGCACTTCATCGCGCCGAGCGGTGTTATTGGTTCGCGCCTCTTTTGTATCCGAATCGGCCCGTGCGCGAATCAGGTAACCTTGCCGTACCAATGCCTCAATGGCTTGTGCCGGCGCGTCGTTCTGTTCGATGAACGCCGCATCAGGTGTGCCCGCATCGGCGTTGGTGAACAGGACGCGCCCCTTGAGCGACGGGTGTCCTTCCAGGTAGAGAGGCCCCATCTTCTTCTGGTCCATCAAAAAGACGACCTTGCCTCGCGCTTGCTGCAGGGTTGGCCAATGATCGGCGCGCACTGCCTGGTTCAGGGTCGAATAGCTGCCGCGAACATCGTCTGGTGTGATCATCTCGCCTGCGGAAAAAACCGAGGAGATCTCGCGGTCAAGCGCATCGAAAATTGCCGGCGTGAAATTCTCCGGCGTCACGGTGGGGAATTGCACATGCAGGGCGCCTTGCTTCGTCTCGACCAGGATAAAAATCGGCAAGTGGTTAGGATGAGCCTTCGACCAGGCGCGCACTTCCGCCAGGCACGCCGTAAACGGCTCGCACACGCTGCGGTAGTCAACATCCTGCACGTGCATCACCTTAAAACCAGGCTTCTCCATCAGGTGCTGGGGATCAAACGGAGGATCCGGCGGCAATCCAGCCTGGGCAATCAGCGTTTCCCCATATGGGTGGGCGTAGAGGCCGCCTTTCGTATCAGCGAAGATATCAATTTCGATCTGGCGTACTCCCGCGTCGAGTTGTGAGGTTAAGGAGGGATGCCGATAGTCGAGGCCGGCGAACCTTTTGGGGTCCTTTTGCTGCCATAACTTCGCCGCGCTGGGAGCAAACCCGGAATGGTAACTGTTATGCGTGCCGATGACCTGGATTTGATTGATCCGCACACCGCCATCCCTTTGAGCCAGGGCGAAACTGCTAAGCGCAGCGATGGTCATCAGGCAGGCAAGCGGCATGACCAGGAGTTTTCCGGACGAGCGGGCAGTCGACATGGCTGGATCCTCTCTATCGTTCGTATGCAAATGATAATCATGTAACTCCGCGCGCCCGTAGAGACAAAGGCGCGCGGAGTCACAACCAGTGGCGGAAGCTAAAAGATCAGCTTCGCGGCCACTTGCAGCTGACGGGGAGGGAAGAACGAAGTGATGCTGCCGAAGCTTCCGTCTGTGCGGTTCGAATCGGGCGCCCCGTAGTTCACGTGGTTAAGGAGGTTGAAGGCTTCACCCCGGATGTCCAGCAGCGAGGACTCGCTCCACAGGCGAAAGCCCTTGTGCAGGCCAAGGTCAAGCTCGTTGAAAGAATAATCCCGCAGCGAGTTGCGCCCGGCGTTGCCGTAAGGGTGGCTCGGGTCCGTCGGAAGGCTGACAGTGCTCGAGTTGAGGAAATTCGAGATGGCGGTCGAGGTCTTGATCCGCTGGCCCGAAGGCGTGACTGGGTTTCCCGAAACATTGGGCCGGTAAGCCAGCAGATCGCTGACGTCGAAGGCCGCCGGCTCCGAGTAGGTGAGGTTCACGGGTTGGCCGCTCGTGGCCGTATTGATGGCCGAGATTTGCCAGTTGCCGAGCAGCATTTGGACGGCGCGCGGAGCGTTGGCGCCGAAATGCCGGCCATTGCCGTAGGGCAGGTCCCACACCACGGTCAACGTGTCGTTCAGGGGCTGGTTGTACGCCGATTGTCCTCGCTCGCCTGCCAGGTTGGCCAGGTTGACACGCGAGTTGTCGCCGTTCGGCGTATCGAGATGTCCGGAGGCATTGTCGATCGCCTGGGAGTAGGTGAAGGCATTCAGCAAGTAAAGACCACCGGAGAAACGGCGCTCGACCTTTGCCTGAAGAGCGTTGTAGTTGAGGAACCCAGCGGGAATCGATTCTTCAATGCCGGTAAAGGTAGTGATCGGCCGCCGCGCCTGCAAGCTGAGACAGCCCTTCTGGTTTACGGCAGTGGCATTGGTCGCCGTGCAGGTTGCCGTAAGCGCGTTCGGCGTGGCCTGGTTCAGGTCCGCCAGTACCCACAAGTGAACCCCGTGCGAGCCCACGTAGCTGACGGAGAGAACCGTGTCCTTCATGATCTCGCGCTGTACATCCAGATGCCAGGTCTGCACGTAACCGGTAGGAATGTTTTTGGGAATATACCGGGTTTGTGCCAGCAGGGTGCTGAAGTTCTGCGGCGCGGCGAAGTTATTCGGATAACCCTGTGCCACCGTGCGGAAGCAGCCGGTGAAATTATCGCCGCTGCAGACCGGTTGTGGTGTGCCGCTGAAGCTGTAAGGGGCCACCTGGGTGATCGAGGAGTTGACGATATAAGGACCGTTATAGGCCAGCAGGTTCTCACCGCCCTCGCGGTTGAATTGATCGAAGCTGAGGCCGTAAGCGGAACGAATAACCGTCTTCGGATCCAGTTGGTACGCCAACCCGAAGCGAGGCGCGAAATCGAGCTTTGGATAATTAACCAGCGCCCGCTTGTAGAGCGATCCACCGCCCGCCTGGATGAGCGAGTTGGTCGTAGGGTCGAAGTTTGCCAGATGGTTGCCGGTGACGAACTGCGGAGTCACCAACTCATAACGCAAGCCGGCGTTGATGGTGAGCTTCGGTGTGATCCTGATATCGTCCTGCAGGTAGAAGAAGTTCATGTACTGGTGATAATTCACGATGACGAAGTTGTTCAGCTGATAGGTAGAGCGCGCGCCGGTCAGGAAATCCGCGAGGTACGTTGCCTCACGCGCGCCTGTATCGGTGGTTCCTCCGCCATTCTGGCTGAACCCTCCACCGAAATTCTCCGAGCCGTAGACCGGGTTGAAGTCGTCGATCTCGGTGTTGATGGCCAGCATTTCCCAACCCAGCTTGATGCTGTTGCGCCCTCTTAATATGGAGTAGTTGAGCTTGGGATCGATGACGAACGGGTTCTGGAACTGGGGGTTTGAGCCCTGCGCGCCCAATGCAGTAAAGCCGGTGATGTTTTCCGAGCTCAGGGCGCGGATCACCGTTTTATCCGTTGGGAGACCGGGAATTCCAGCCTGGGTATTCAGGCTCTCCTGGCCGGCAAGGTACGGAGATTTTCCGCCATGCGTCCAGGTGAAGCCGACACGAGCGTCCAGGATCGAGTTCTGCGTGAATGTGCGCGTGACCCCTGCCGCCAACTGCTTGTTGTAGGCGTGGATGGTTCCATTGCCGCCGCCACCAGCCAGCCCCGGAATCGAAGAAGCATCCACAATGTCGCCGTGGTGGTTGCTGAAGCGTCCAAAAATAGTTGTCTTGTCGTTGAATACGTAGTCCACTCGCCCATCGCCCTTGTTGTCGATCAGGCTGGCCTTGGGCAGAGAAGCGTAGTTGTTAGAGAAGCTGTTCGGTACGTTCGGAGCCGGTAGCGCGTTGATAACCAGGGTAGCGAGTGGCGTCCAATCCGACTGGGGCACAATTCCGTTGGGGTAGAGCGCGCCCGTAATCGGGTTGCGCAAGGGAACAGGTTTCCCTTTCGTATCCACAAAAATGCCTTGCCGCTGCTGCGCGTTCGGGATCGTCGCCGTGGTGTATTGGCCTTGCACCTGACGGTTTCCCTCGTAATCAATAAAGAAGAAGAGCTTGTCTTTGCGAATGGGGCCGCCCACCGCGCCTCCAAATTGATTCCTGATCAGCACCGGCACCTGGGTCTTGCCTGTAAGCACGTTGACGGGCGGCAGGAAGGGCCCGAGTGCATTCAGATCGGTGTTGCGGTTGTACTCCCAGATCCGGCCATGGAACTGGTTTGTGCCGCTGTTGATGGAGACGTTGATGACCGCACCCGAAGCGCGGCCGTATTCCGCACTATAGTTATTGGTTTCTACGCGAAATTCGTTGATCGCATCCGGCGAAGGGGGAATCGCCTGGTTGGAAAATCCCTGGTTCGAGGTGCCGTACGCATTGTTATCCAATCCATCCAGCAGAAAGTCGTTGAATTCGGACCGCTGGCCGTTGACGTTGAAGGACGCATCGCGGCTGGTGACGGACTGGTTCTCCAGGGTATTGCGGCGCACTCCTGGAGCGAGCACGGCGAGATCCGCGTAGGCGCGTCCGTTCAGAGGAAGGTTCTGCACTTCGGTGGGCGAGATCACTGTACCGGTCGCGCTGGTCTCGCTCTCCAGTTGTGTCGCGGCTCCCGACACCGTCACCGTCGTCGTCACGTTTCCCGGCGCGAGCGTGATGTCCACCCGCTGGCGCGCATTCACCGCCACCGTAAATGGGTCAGTGACAGATTCGTTGAACCCGCTGGCGCCGGCATCGATCTTGTATTGCCCCACGTGGACATCGGTGAACTGGTACTGGCCCTGGCTGTCTGTCGTGACCACTACCGTCACATTGGTCGCCGTGTTGATCAGCTTTACGGTGCTGCCCGGAACGGAATGGCCGCTCGAGTCGCGTACATAACCCAGCACGGAAGCAGTCTCAAACTGAGCGTCTGCACGGCGTGTCATCGCCAGCAGGAGGCACAATAAGATGCAAGTCAATATTCGGCTGCAAAACCCGGTCATACGCAAACCATTCACTTCTGACCTCCGAAAAAAACGATCCATATAAGAGCCTTTCTCTGTAGAAAATTGCGGGAATCCCTGCTGCAAACTGAGGGACCTCTCCCACTTCTCTGTTTGCCTCTCCTATCTTTCCAAAAGATGGTGAGATGGAACGGGAGTCGTGACGGCTATTCACGTAATTTTCACTGTGAGCGAATGGAATTTGTACATCGTGAAAATGTCGTTGTGTCAAGTGCGGTTTCCCGAGCCTGGCGGCGTCCCCCGCTTCTTCCTGGTCCATAACGCTGCAATGCGCGCAGGGTCTTCGGTGTAAACAGCCGGCGGATCCAAAATTTCAGTCTTTAAGGTACGCGCAGCAAGGAATGGACAACGGCCAGCTGTTTCGGGTGCTTCCTGGAAATTTTAAAGGACTGTTATCTTGGCAAGGCCGGCCCGGTTATACCTTCTTGCAGGTGGAGACGCTTGCTCAGAGACGACCGGCCAAATGGACGCCAGTTTTTCTAGCGGTGATCGTCGCGACCAGCGGATGGGCCGCTGCCCAGGTTGTGCCGCCGGCAAACCCGGCCCCGGTGAACATTGCGTCGTTGCCCAATGCGCCTCTGTTCGGCGACCTGAAGTCCGCCCGTTCCGGGGCAAACGGCGCGCCGGAGTTCTCCAACGCAGTCCCGCAGGTAAAGCAGAGCATTGAAGACCAGTCCGACGACCAGGAAAGTCCAGCGGTATTCCTCAACCATCTTATCGACAGCCGCTATTGGATTTCCGGCCAATCCAACTTCATCCTCCAGGCGCACGGGCCGTTCCATTCGCCCTATTCCGGGCCCAACAGCTTTCGGGCCTATGGGCAGGCGGTGGCTTCCCGAACCATTACCCTTTACACCGGCGTGCGCCTGCTGCGCTTTACCGAACTGGTGGCTAACTTCGATGAGGCAGGCGGACGCGGATTGAGTGACACGTTCGGGGTCGCTGCTTATATGAACGCAGATGCCACCGATCCAACCGTAGGCCGGTCTGTCTATCTTTCACGGTCCTTTGTCCACCACACGGTAGCCCTCACCGCCGACCGCATCGACGAGGATCCCAACCCGTTTTACCTGCAGCCTTCCATCCCGCGCCGGCGGCTCGAATTCTCCTTCGGCAAGATGAGCCTGCTCGACTTTTTCGATGTGAACGAGGTTGGTAGCGACACCCACCTGCAGTTCACCAATCTCGCGATCGGGAATAACGGTATCTATGAAGTGCCGGGAGATACGCACGGGTTTACCCTGGCCGCGATGGCAACCTATCAGGGACCGAAGATAGGCCTGCGATTTGCAGAGGCTCTGTTGCCGAAGTTCTCCACCGCGGGCGGCCTTGACTACAACATTCGCCACGTCCACTCCGACAATTTTCAATTCGACTATTCCACCTACACCATCCAGAGTTACGCCACCCGCCTTCGCTTGCTGGCCTTCTTCAACCACGCAGACCTTGGCAACTACCACCAGGCAAACCGGGCCTACCTGGACGGCACGGATGCGACGCCCGATATCACCGCTCACCGCCACCCGGATACGGCGAAGCCTGGTTTCGGAGTGAACTTCGAACAGGAACTGCCGGCGAATTTCCGGGTTTTCTTTCGCGCTGGATGGAACGACGGAAACTACGAATCTTTCATCATCAGCGAGATGAACAACACCGTCTCTTTTGGCGCGGACCTCGAAGGGGACGCCTGGCGCCGAAAGCTCGATCGCCTTGGCTCTGCCTTCGTGAACAGCGGCCTGAGCCAGGATCATCGCCAGTATCTGAGCCTGGGGGGCCTGGGTTTCATGCTCGGCGACGGCGCCCTAAAGTATGGACGGGAGAGCGTGAGCGAAACCTACTACACGGCCCACGTGCACGGCGGCCTCTATGTAGCCGGGTTGCTCTCTTTCATCAACAATCCCGGGTTCAACCGCGATCGCGGGCCGGTGGTCGTTCCCGGGTTCCGGATTCACGTTGACTTCTGAGTCTCTCCAGTAGCGAGCGAAAAGGGCAGCGGATACACTAGCGGCTGCATGGAAGTCGCCCCTGAGGCGGTTTCCAGGCAGGATATCTCCAGGAAGAGGGACTCATGGCTCATTGGACGCGAAGAGGTTTCATCGGATCGCTTTCGGCGGCAGCAGCGGCATCCGCGTTTGCTGCTCAGAAGGGTGCTCCCCCCGAAAAGCGGGCGGGCCAGATTTCTATCAAGATCACCGACCTCCGATGCGCGATCATTGGCAAGAACCCGACGGTGCGCATCGTCACCGATCAAGGCATATCCGGATATGGGCAAGCCGAGTCCTACAAGCCGTACCTCAAGCCGATGGTCCTCTTCTATAAGGACTATCTCATCGGGGAAGATCCGACCGATGTGGCGCGGGTGATGCTGAAGATTCGCCGCCTGGGTGCATTCAAGCCCTGGGGTGCGGCGGTGAGCGCGATCGAGATAGCGCTGTGGGATATCGCGGGGCAGGTGGCCGGCGAGCCGGTCTACAAACTGCTCGGCGGCAAGATTCGCGACCGCGTTCGTATCTACAACGGAGCCGTGCGTTTTCCCATGACCGGCCATACGCCGCAGGATTACGCAGAGGGGATGGCGAAGATGAAAGAGGCCAAGGAGGGCTTCACGCTGATTAAACAAGCGGTGGGATTTCATGATCCGGCGATGATGCCGGCGGTGCCCAATGCTTGGTACGACGAGCCGCCGCGCAAAGGTGCGAACCATGCTGACCGCGGCATGATGACCGAACGCGGCATGGCGAATGTGATCGCCTGCGTCGAAGCGATGAAGAAGGTGCTGGGCGATGAGATCGGACTGGCCCTTGATTGCGGGCCGGGCTGGACCGTTAAGGACGCAATCACGTTTGCGCACGCCATGGAACCGCTCCACATCGCCTGGCTGGAAGACCTGATCACCGGTGACTACACGCCCTATCCCAACGCCGATCTTTTTCGCGAAGTGACCGTGGCCACGTCGGTCCCGATTCATACCGGAGAAGAGATCTACCTGAGGGAGAATTTCAAAGATCTGATCGAGAAACAGGCGGTCAATATCGTGGGTCCTGACCCCGAGGATGTGGGTGGCATTGCGGAAATGAAGTGGATCGCGGAATACGCGGATCTTCACGGAATCCAGATTGCTCCGCACGGAGTTTTCGACGGCCTGATTGGGCTGGCCGCGCATGTACAGGTAGCGGCCGCGTTGCCCCAGAACTATATTGCGTTTGAGTATCCCCTGGGCCAGCCTGAGTGGTGGTATGACATTATCGAAGGCCTGCCGAACCCGATTGTCGAACGTGGGTTCATCAAGGTGTGGGACAAGCCGGGGCTTGGTGTCACCTTCAATGTGCAGGCAGCGAAGGCGCACCTTGCGGATGAGGATCGCCAGTTCTTCGATTGATGCGGGTCACACAGCAAAACGAAGCCCCACTGACTCGTAAGCCAGTGGGGCATTTCTATCTAAGTTGCAAGCCAATGCCGAGCAGGCGCATGAGTCTTTTGATCTCGGCCTTCTGCACGTCAATCACTTTTTTCAATCGCGAGTTTTCTAACTCGTACGAGGTAAGTTGATCTACATCAGGTTGTGCCTTAGCGCTGGGCTCCACACCGCTAAGGCCTTTCTCGAGGCGGCCGTAGTCGATCATCCTACCAGTACCTGCTCTTGCAAGGAACGGTCGGCAGGGTGGCAGACGCCAAGTGTAATCAACTCACTTGCCGTTCTTCCGTAGTTGCCTGGTAAAGACCAGGCGAGGCCACTCTCAATGAGAGACTGAAAAAGTTCAATCGTCGTGGGCTCGTCTAACTGCCCTGATTCATATTTAACAACCTGGTCGAGTTGTCGCGAAACCTTTCTTAGTCCTATCCATATGTCGTGACGCATTGCTACTCCAACGAATAAGTGTTCGGTGCAAGCTGGATTGTCGGGATCAATCAGAAGCTGCCAATGTTTTTAATGTACATGCCACCACTAACGAGCGCAAACGCTGCTTGAGCGTTGTGCATGAGATTCAGGTCACGCCATCTTACCCAGGTGGATACTCGATAATTAGTTCCCGTCACGGATGTAATTATTTCCGGAACAGTGATAGTGTCGTATCGAGGGCGAACGCACTGGGAAGAAAGTTCGTTCGCGGATGCACTTATCCCGTAAAAAATGCCAGGTCGACGGCGCCACGCTCCTCATCCCCGTCCACCATAACCGGCGGTGGTCGAGACCCGAGTGCCGGCAGGGCTCCTTTCTGTCTGGGGTACTCTTTCCTGTATGGCTGCCTTTTTTCGAGATGCTCTCCTGTCCCTGTCGTTGCTCTCCGCGACCCTGCCCCTTGGCGCGCAGGCTCCTGGCTTCCCAACCAACGAGCAGTTGCGGCACTTCAAAAGCATGAGTGATCCTCGGCTCGCACCGGATGGCAAGCAAATTCTGCTGAGGATTACGGAGGCAACGGCGGATGGCGCGAAGAGCCACCTGTGGCTCACTAACGCCGGCGGGGAAGAGCCGCGGCAGCTTACCTACTCACCGGACGCGGATAAGCGCGGAGAGTACGAGGCGAGTTGGATGCCGGATGGGCAAAGCATCCTGTTCCTGGCGAAACGCGACGAGCATGTCTCCCTCTATCGCCTGCCCATGAACGGCGGCGAAGCCAAGCCGTTCAGCCTCAAGGTAAAGCCGGTAGTCGACCAGGCCAGGCTCCCGGATGCTTTACCGCCGAAAGACGATGCAGCCCATCCGGAAGCTCCGCCATCGAGTGACACCCCGCCGCATCCGAAGAGCGAGGAGAAGGCCGATGAGGTGAGCCTCGATGTCAGCCGGTACCAGGTAGCTCCCGACGGCGCATCCATCGCAATCATTGCGGCGGATCCTCAGACCCCAGGGGAAAAAGCGCAGAAGGACGCGAAGTCGGACGCCGATTGGGTAAACCACAATCCACACGGCTCACGGTTGTACCTGCTGAACGTGGCGAGCGGTAAGTTGACACTATTACCCGTCGATCCGGATGTGCGCGAGGCTTACTGGAGCAGCGATAGCGGGAAGCTGCTGGCGCTCTCCGAGGGCGCCAATGGTGTGGGCGACCTGGGGCCCGCAATGAGTAGCTGGCTGGTCAGTATGGCAGATTCGAGCCATCCCGAAAAGCTAACGGGGCTGCCGCCGGCCATCGAAGCTGCGGCCTTTGCCCCCGATGGCAGGTCGATCGTCTACCTGGCACAAGCGAAACACGACGCGCCGCCCGGCTACGCCGACCTGTACGTTTATGACCTGGCTGCGAAGACCACGCGTGATTTGAGCGATGGGTTCCAAGGCTCCATGCGCGGTGGTACGCCGGTACCGCTGGCGGATGGGAGTGTGCTTCAGTTGGTGGAAGTCGGTTTCCACGGTAAAGTGGCCCGCTATGCAACTGGCGCAGGCGAACCGGAATTGCTGCCGCTGCGCCCGTCGGATGTATCCGCGCTGGAGACGAATGTGCAGCGGAATGGTTGGCTTTTTCTAGGGAGTGGCGGGGGAGATCCGCGAAAGCTCTACTACACCGCGGACCTGAAATCTCCAGCGACGCCGGTGAAGCTTCCGCCCCTGACTCCGGAGACCTTGTTGAGCGTGGCTCCGAAGCGACTGCAATGGAAGAGCGACGGGTTCACGATCGAGGGCCGCTTGTACCTGCCGCCGGAAGCCGCGCAGCGGCGTGTGCCATTGATTGTGGAGGTGCATGGAGGTCCGCTGGGTGCTTACGCCGATGCGCACCAGCCATGGATCGACTTTCTACTGGGTCACGGCTGGGCCGTGTTGCGAACCAATCCCCGGGGCAGCTCCGGGTATGGCGCGGCCTTTGCTGCCGCGAACAAGAACGACCTGGGCGGCGGCGACTATCGTGACATCATGGCCGGCGTCGATGAGGTGCTGAAGACCGAACCTATCGACAGTAACCGCATGGCGTTGATGGGGTATAGCTACGGAGGGGAGATGGCTGCCTTCGTCGAGGGCAAGACCACGCGATTTAAAGCCATTGTCAGTGCCGCGCCGGTGATCGACCAGCATAGCGAGTATGGAACGGAAGACTCCTCGTGGTACGACCGCTGGTACTTCGGCAAGCCCTGGGAGCATCCGGAGGATGCCTGGAGGCAAAGCCCACTGGCCGGCGCCGGCAAAGCCAGTACGCCGTTCCTGCTGCTGCAGGGTGAAGGCGACACCACCGATCCGCTGGGGCAATCCATGGAAATGTATCGGGCACTGCGACAGATGGGCGTGCCGGTCGACCTGGTGACCTATCCACGCGACAATCATGGTCCATTGGCGATGGCGATTTACGGCTCCCCTGTACCGGAACCCTGGCACGGCTTTGATGCCCGCCGCCGTATTGTCGCATTTATTCAGAAAGCGTTCGATGCGGCGGGTAAGTAGGACGAGTCCCGCAGGGACGGCTGAACTTAGCCCAGGACGCAGTCCTGGGTTAAGGCGCGCGGTCGAAGAGTTCCGTAGGGACGACTGAAAATGCTATCGGTCCTTACCCTGGGTGAGGCGACTACGTCCTGGGTCCCTGCCTGATTAATTTGCAATCAGGGAAGCGGCTTCACCACGACACCGGATTTCATGACCCAGGCGACGTGCTCCATGACCGTGATGTCGTCGAGGGGATTTGAAGGCACGGCGACCAGGTCAGCGTACTTGCCGGGCTCGATGGCGCCCAGGTCCTTGTCGAGCGAGAGCAGCTCTGCTCCGTGGATAGTCGCAGCCTGCATCGCTTCGAGAGGAGTCATACCGCCGCGAACGAGTGCTCCGAACTCCTTCGAGACCGACTCGTCGATGTCGTCGTCATCCACCCCGTAGGCAATCTTCACGTGATATTTGAGCGCCCTCTGAAAGGCCGGACCCTGTTCCTTGACGATGGCAATGCCTTTCGCCATGCTGCTGGGCTCGCGGCCTTTGGAGAGCCCGGTCTGCAGGTCGTGCTGGAAGCAATAGAGTGTGGGCACCAGCCAGGTGCCGCGGTCGGCCATCATCTTCGCGCCTTCATCGTCGAGCATGGTTCCGTGCTCGATGGAGTCGACACCCGCACGAACCGCGGCCTTGATGCCGACTGTGCCCTCGGCATGCGCCATCACCTTATGCCCGGCGCGATGCGCGTCTTCGACCGCGCGGGCCATCTGGGCATCACTCAACTCCTGCACGCGATAGTCGCTGATGGGATCCATGACTCCGCCGGTCGCCATCAACTTGATCCAGTCAGCGCCAAACTTGATGTCGCGGCGGACGATGCGGCTTACATCGTCGACCGTGTCCACCTGGTTGGGTTGATCAAGGGAAGGCTTGTCCGGGGAGAGACGATCAGAGTCGCCGTGACCGCCGGTGAGCGATACGCAACTGCCCGCCGCAACAATGCGGGGACCGGTAATGAGCCCTTTGGCAACCCCCTCTCGCAAAGCAAACTGCGGATAGGACGAATAGGATTCGCAGGCATCCCGGACCACGGTAAACCCATGTTTCAGCCAGAGCTGAAGATTGGCGACTCCGCGGATCGTGGCCTGGGGAGCGGAGGTGACCAGGTACGACGTGGAAGACTGCGTGGTTGGATCGGAAAGGATGTGGCCGTGGGCATCGATCAGCCCGGGCACGATGGTGTAGTGGCTCATGTCGATAACCGGTTTATCCGCGGCCGGCGCCGACTGCGAGATGGAATCGATCCTTTCCCCGATGACCGTGATGTACGCGTCCGTCTGTATATGCCCGGTCCGCACATCCAGGAGCTTACCGGCATGGATGACTTCCGTTTTTGGGGCCGGCGTTTGCTGGGCCCCGGAGCTTAAGGTCGCCAGGAGAACGAGGAGAATGTAGCGGCACGGCCGCAGGCGGGATATCACGCAGGTGTCCTTTAAATGGATTAAGGTGTCGGATTCTTCTTCAATGCAGTAGTCAGCTCGGCATCGGTGGTTGTAGGCGCCCAGTATTTCTCGATATGTTCAATTACCAGCTCCGTGCCGGCCGCGTGAGAGACGAACGGTCTCGATGCCGAGTCATACATGGCATCGGTAAGATCGCGCACCAATATGCAGCGCAACCCCCACTTCGACAACTGCCGCACCCCAAATGGCCGGTTAAGGATACACATGTTGGCATGCACCCCCATGAAGAGCACGGTGTCGATGTGATGTTGCCGCAGTACGTTGTAGATCTCCGGCCCCTGGTCTGAGACCACGTCTCCCGGCGCAATCGTAAGGGCTTGGGTTTCGCGGCTCCAGGCCTTATAGAACTTATCCCCGGCAGTATCGCAGCCCCCGTCGCTATCGTCGATGGGGAGAGGCGCGTCGGAGAAGGTGAGTTCCGAAGGAGGAGCGGCGTGAGGAGCATTCTCTGCAAGCAACCTGCCGGGTGCGTCGCGGTAGAAGTCCATGGTCTCGGAGGGCGCGTGGATGATCAGTATCCCGGCGCTGCGGGCCAGCGAGAGCAGGGGTTCCATCCGCCGGGCGATGAGCCCAACCCGGTGCGTGGCTCCGTTACACCAGTGCTTGTCCCACATATCAGTGATGATGATCGCGGTTTTCGCGGGCACGATGGACGATTCAAATTCCGCTTCCACCCAGGGCCCGTTGCTATGAAATGGCTGGACCTGAGTGCGCAACTGCAACTTGATATCCTCGTTGCTCGCTGGTGGCGGCGCCGTCACCCAGGCGGAGGCAGTGAGTGCGATGAGCGCTACGGTCGAAAGCACCATGACTGGTCTTTGCATGGGAATGTACCTATCCTATATTGCTCGACGCCATGATACCGTGGCAGACATGGCAGTTACTGGTAAGTGGAGGCCGCGGGTCACTCTGCTTGTGGCGTTGGCGGTGGTTTGCAACTTGCCGGCCAGCCAGGGTTACGCGCAGCAGGCGGGATCGGGGTCTGTCTCGGTGGTGCAACCGGGCGCTCCAGGGACTCCCAGCCGAAGACTGCCGGCTTCCACTTCCGCCGTCGCGCCACCAAGCTCGCAGGCGGACATCGAGTTCATGCAAGGGATGATTATGCATCACTCACAGGCGGTCGAGATGACTGCGCTCATTCCATCGCACACCCAGGACAAAGCCCTTCGCGCGCTGGGGGAACGCATCAGCCTTTCCCAGGCGGACGAGATCAAGTTTATGAAACGTTGGCTGATTGCGCGGAATGCGCCTGTATCGATGGCCATGCCCGGGATGCCGGACATGGACAATAGCGGTAAGCCGATGCCGTCTATGCCGGGAATGCTGACTGCTGAGCAGATGCATGCATTGGAGCATGCGGAAGGCGCGGACTTTGACCGGAAGTTTTTGACGGGTATGATGCAGCATCACAACGGCGCATTGGTGATGGTGAAGCAGTTGTTCGATACGCCTGGGGCCGGCCAGGATGCCGAGCTATTCGACTTTGCAACGGATGTAGATAACACGCAGCGGGCCGAGATCAAAATCATGCAAGGTATGTTGAAGGAGAAAGAATGAACCGCTCGCAGTCTCTTGCTTTTCGTTTGCTGATCGCGGCTTTTGGCGTAATTTTCCTTGGTTCAGTTGTGCGAGCGCAAACGCCTCCGCCACCGCCGGCTTCGGCTGCGAAAGCCGCTCCCGCGGAAGAAGAAGAGGATCCCTTCGCCGCGCAACCAGCGACGCCCCTGCCGCCAGGGATGACGGGCTCTAGCACCAACGATCCGCGCGCCGGGCTGAAGCCCGGGTTCTATGATGCAGGCGAGGCGGCGATGGGCATGAAGCACGTCGCTTTCCTCAAGAAGCCTACGGCGTTTCAGCTGTCATCCACGCAGGCGGACGATCCGGTGGTCCAGAAAACGCTCGATACCCTGGGCGTGAATAAGGCCAAGATTCCAAAGCCCATGCAACCGGTCATCGCGCAGCTGGCGTTCGCGAACTCAGACTTCGCGTTCCGAGGGACCTACCTGTTTCAGGGCAACTTCTATGGCGTGAACATATTCGATATCTCGAACCCGGCGAACATATCGCTGGTTACATCATTGGTTTGCCCGGGAGGCCAAGGCGACCCTTCCGTTTATAAAAACCTGCTCTTCATGTCGGTTGAGATGCCCAATGGACGCCTCGATTGCGGGACCCAGGGTTTCCCCCCACTGCCTCCGCCGGAACCTGGTCATGAGAAGGACAAGCGAGTCCCGGCCGCCAGCCCGGACCGGTTTCGTGGGGTGAGGATTTTCGATATCTCGGACATCAAAAATCCGAAGCAGGTGGCTGCGGTGCAAACCTGCCGCGGTTCCCACACGCATACTTTGGTGGTCGATCCCAACGACAAAGATAATGTTTACCTCTATGTCTCGGGCACCTCGTTCGTGAGGCAATCTGAAGAGCTTGCGGGATGTTCCGGCGAGGCTCCGGATAAGGATCCGAACACATCATTGTTCCGTATCGATGTGATCAAGGTCCCGCTTGCGGCGCCGGAGCAGGCTAAGGTGGTGTCGAGCCCGCGGGTGTTTATCGATGCGCGGACGGGTGCGATGAACGGCCTTAACAATGGCGGCAGCCATGATCAGAAAGCCGAGAAGCCCGTGGATACGAACCAATGCCACGACATCACTGTGTATTCGGCCATTGGACTGGCAGCAGGTGCGTGCTCGGGAAATGGGATCCTGCTGGACATCAAGGACCCGGTGCATCCCAAACGAGTAGATGCGGTGAACGATCCCAACTATTCCTACTGGCACTCGGCTTCCTTCTCAAACGACGGAACGAAGGTGGTGTTCACGGATGAGTGGGGTGGCGGCCTGCAGCCGCGATGCCGTCCGACCGACCCCAACAAGTGGGGAGCGGACGCGATCTTCAACCTGCAAGACGACAAGCTTTCGCTGGCAAGCTACTACAAAATGCCCGCGGCACAGACGGCGTCGGAGAACTGCGTCGCGCACAACGGTTCGCTGGTTCCGATTCCGGGACGTGATATCGAAGTGCAGGCGTGGTACCAGGGCGGAGTATCTGTGATGGACTTTACCGACGCGGCGCATCCGTATGAGATTGCCTACTTCGATCGCGGGCCCCTCAACGCCTCGACTCTCATCCTCGGCGGAGAATGGTCTGCGTATTGGTACAACGGATACATCTACGGATCGGAAATCGCCCGGGGGCTCGATGTGTTCAAGTTGGTCCCCAGCAAATTCCTTACGCAGAACGAGATCGATGCGTCTGACCTGGTGCAATTCAACGAGTTAAACGTGCAGAACCAACAGAAGATAACCTGGCCATCTCAGCTGGTGGTTGCTCGAGCGTACCTGGATCAGTTAGGGCGCTCGCAGGCGTTGCCCGCAAAGCGGATCGACGATCTCACCAAAGCGGTCGCGCGCGCGCAGACATCGAAGCTGGCGAAGAAGGATGTCGCAAAACTTCAAGGTATGGCGGCTTCTGTGGAGGCCGATGCTTCCGGCGCCAAAAACCCTGCGGACGCCAAGCGGCTGCATGCATTGGCGCAGATACTGCAAGGTCCAACGGCGTGATGTTCGGCTAGATGAGGCCTTTTTCGCTCATCACCTTTCGGACGAAGGTCAAGTCTCTGCGCATGGCCGCGATCACATCCTGCTTGGGAACGGTGAGAGTCTTCTTGCCGTTCTCCGCGCCCCCCAGCCCGGGATATTCAAAGTGCAGTTGAACCGGGCCTGAGAAATGGCCGTTCGCCTTGACCAGGCCGAAGAATCCTGGAAAGTTGACCATGCCCTGTCCAGTCGGGCACCAATGCGGCGTCCAGGCGTCTGCGATGCCCAGCGATTTATCGTAAGGGTCTGTGTGGGCATCCTTCCCCGTGTTCTGCTTCCATAGGAAGTCCTTAAGCGCAATCCCTCGCATCTGGTTCATGACCAGGCGAGAGCTATCGATCCACCCGCCGTAGCCACCTTCGACGGTCGCGTGGCCGATATCGTAGTTCACGCCCACCCATCGCGGATCAAGACCCTGGAAGAGGTTCCAGAGATCCCAGATGGGGGCTCCGACAAGTCCCGGCCCGGAGTGGGTGTGATACATACCGCAGATCTGATGTTTTTCATTCAGCTCGGCAAGTGCTTTCACCTGCGGCCTGTATTCCTCCAGCCGTTCGGCGATGCCCTTGTCCGCGGGGTAAGTTAGCCATCCCCAACGGTAATAGCGAATGCCGAGTTGGCTAGCTGTTTTCAGAACAGCCTCAGCATGGGGTGTATCGACACTCATGATGTCGCTGGTGATCATCGGCACCTGCAGGCCCGCCTTGTGCACCGCTTCCACGGCTGCGGGGAGATCGGTCTCCACCCGCCCGGGCAGCACGTGTCCTTCGGCGCGAACCGTTATGTCAACGCCGTCGAATCCAATATCTCTGGCGATCGATGCAGCATCGCTGATGCTGGTCCACTGCAGGTGCTTGGAGAAGACACAGATCTTCAGTTTGCCTGGGTCGGAGGTTGTGTTCCCGGCGGGCGGAGCAGTCTCGGCGGTTTCTTTGGCAAATGCCTGCCAGGCGCTGGACATGGCAGCTCCTAATAGCAACGTACGCCGCGACATCATACCTTGTGACAAGTCGTTGGTCATTTGGGTGTCCATTCTGCAAAGGTTTAGGGAGAGGGCAGGCCGAAGCACAAGAATACCGAGCCGGCCGCGACCGCGACGAATTGTTTTCCATCGACAGCAAAAGTCACGGGCGACGCCTTCATGCCGACGTTGGTGTTAAAGTGCCAGAGCGTTTTTCCATTGCGTTCATCGACAGCTACGAAAGCCCCATTGGGGTCACCGTAGAAAACCAGTCCGCCGGCGGTCCCGAGCACGCCGGACCAGGTTTTCAAAATCACCGGTCCACGCTGCTCGATTTCCCATGCCACATCGCCGGTGTCGATATTGATGGCGCGCATGTAGCGCTCTGCAGGCGCCTCGGGATGGTCAGAGGCCTTGTGTTGCCCGGGGGCCTCGATTTCGTGGCAAGCCTCCAGGGTCATCAGATAGTAGAGGCGCGTGGTGTTACTAAACGCAGTAGAACTCCAGTTAGCGGCGTTGTCTGGGCAGCCTTTCTCCCGGTCCGATGCGGTCGGCGGCAGGGCCGCAAGCTTCGGCCGCCCGTCGGGGCCGATGCCGGTAGCCCAGTTCACCCGATGCAGGAATGTTTTGCTCAGCAGCAGCTCGCCGCTGGTACGCCTGGGCCAGCGAGACCATAGGCAGGAAGAAAGCAATCAGTGGGAGATAGCGGCCAATGCGCACTTTTCGCAAAGCCTGGTGGGCATCGGAGCTTATCTTCACTGATAGATTCATTCCGCACTTTGACGCAGAAAGCAGTTGACGAGAACGGAAGCGATGATATGTCAGTTCCAGCAAGCCGCGCAATAAGGAACGGAAGTCATGAAACGGACATCCCAGGTAGAACGCGTTCCTTATGACGGCGCCGGCGGGCACGAAAGACGCACCCTGGGCGATTTGATGAGTAGTCCAGTCGTGTCCCCGGGGCCGGTGGGTCATGTTGGCGTTCGCCTTTGTGGCCACGGTCATCAATTATCTTGACCGGCAGACGCTCTCGGTCATGGCGCCGGTGTTGCTCGAGCGTTTCAGGATCACCGCCACCAGCTACAGTCACATCATTTTTCTTTTCATGTTGGCCTACACCGTCATGAATGGCGTCTCAGGCCCGCTGCTTGACCGGCTCGGCACCAAGATCGGCTACGCGTTGACGATTGCATGGTGGTCGGCAGCCGAGATTCTTCATGCGTTCTCCGGCGGGGCGATCAGCCTGGGTGTCTTCCGATTTCTTCTTGGGATGGGCGAAGCAGGGAATTATCCCGCCGGGTCAAGGTCATCGGAGAATGGTTTCCGCCGCAGGAGCGATCCTTAGCCTCGGGAATGTTCAATGGCGGCGCGGCGATCGGGGCCATGCTGGCGCCTCCCTTGCTGGCGTGGACGGTTCTGGAAATGGGATGGCAGGCATCATTCGTGATTGTGGGTGCATTGGGGTTCGTCTGGCTGGCCGCGTGGTGGATTTTTTATCGCACTCCGCCGATCAAACCCGCAGAACCGGAAATCCCTCCGCCTCCCGTTTGGTCTCTTGCGAAGCAGCGGTTTGTTTGGCAGTTCACGCTGTCCAAAGTTTTTGCGGATCCAGTCTGGTATTTCTACACCTTCTGGTTTCCGCAGTACTTGAAGGTCGGCCACGGGTTCAGCATGAAGAAATTGGCCAGACAGCCTGGATCCCGTTTTTTACTGGAGGCATAGGAAACCTGGCTGGCGGATTTCTTTGTAGCGGGCTGATGCGGTTTGGCCTGTCCACACGATTGCCCGGCGTACCGGCGTTGTCTTCTTTTCCGCGCTGATGGTAGCGGCTGTGCCCGCGGCCATGGTCCATAGTTCCGCGCTGGCGGTTGCGCTCATCTCCACCGCGACGTTTGGTTACTGCGGGGCTGTGGCAAAGTGCTCGCCATTCCTCGAGACTTGTTCCCCAGGAATGCGGTGGCTTCTATCTGGGGTCTCGCAAGCATGGGTTCAGGCTTTGGTGGGATGTTCTTCAGCCTGGTAACTGGGTGGCTGGTTGACCACTATTCTTTCAAGCCGGCTTTCGCGTTGTTCGGGCTCACGCCCATCGTAGCTGCATGCCTCATCTGGTGGCTGCCGCGCACCATCGTAACGGATGCACCGGCTCGGGCCAAAAGGTAATTGTGATATATCACATATCGTGTATTCTATGCATAAGAATCATTCGATGGTAGCATCGAGACGTTTAAACAAGCATCGACCACTAGGCGAACCCACTCCCGACAGCGAGGCTGGCTTTGAAGAAACCTGCGCTCATACCTAACCGATCGAGACGTCCCGGGGAATCGCTCGCCGGAAGAGCCTACCAGCAGATCCGCGACGAAATTCTGCGAGGCGACCTGGCCATTGGCGATGTGTTGTCACGGAGGAAACTGGCCGACCGGCTGAACATGAGCTTCCTGCCGATTACAGAAGCCATGCAGCGCCTGGAGGTCGAGGGCCTGGTGGAGAGCAGGCCGCGCATCGGGACCCGCGTCCGCATACCCACGGAGCAGGACATCCGTAACAGCTATGTCATCCGTGAAGCGCTTGAATCACAGGCGGCCAGGCTCTGCTGCGAGCACATCACTGCAGCGGACAAAAAGCAGCTGCTTACCAGCGCCAAACATCTTGATAACCTGCATAAGGTTTCAGGACCAGAGGCGGAGGATTCCAGATTTCTGTTTTCTGTGCACACCTACCATATGCAGTTCCACATGCGGATTGCGGAATTGGGCCAGTGTCCAGGCCTGACCAGCGCCATCGAAAAAGCGCAAGTGTTAGTGTTCAACTGGCTTTACGATACTGCTGCGGATAACAACAAGACTCCCGCAAAGTTTCATGCGACGTTGGCGGAGGCATTGTGTTCCGGTGATCCGCTGGTTGCCGATAGCGCCATGCGAGCGCATATCCGCAACGGGCTCGATCGTGTGCTGGAACGGCTCGCCAACTCAGAGCATGGAAACAACTGGCGCCTTAAGAGCGCCCGGAGCTAAAGCAACACATCTTAGGCGTTCAGACTTTGGATTTTGAACGTCCACGCATATTTGCAGGGCCGATTCGCTTCGTTCTGGAGTGGCTCGGGTATGTTAATCGTCAAACCCTGGGCCGAATCGTAATTCCACTTCAACGGTTCGGGCGCGCCCAGCATGTAGATGTTGGATCCTGTTGCCGGCTTAACCGAAGTCAGCAGTAGCTGTTTGCCCGGCCACGCGAGAGCGTGGGCATACACCGTACGCTTATCTTTGGAACGGGTGTAGCGAATGTTGGCTCCTTCCGACCAGAGGGCGCCTTCGCGCGCCCGGGTCGCATAGATGCCTTCGCCATTGACCTTCAGCCAATCACCGGTAGCCTTTAGCTGCCTCGCGGCTTCCGGATGAAATTGGCCGTGCGCGCTAGGACCAACACCGACCATGAAACCGCCGCCCTTGGATACGGAATCCACCAGGTTCTGGACGATCCAATTTGTACCCTTATGCTTGGCTGGGTCGGGTTCGTACGAGAAGTCAGAACCCAGCGGATAGATCACCAGCCAAGGGACTTCTGGAGTTACATGGCCAGAGGGGACGACCCGCTCGGGTGTGTAGTAATCACCGTAGTTACCGATCCCGCGATTGCGCAGCATCACATTGGGCTGCAGTTCTCTTAGTTTGAGGATCGTTTCCCGCATTTGCGGCCATACTTTCGGTCCCCAATGGATATCCAGGCACAGCATGTCGATGGTTCCATAGTTGGTCAATATTTCCGTCAGTTGTTGCCGATGACGGCGAACCATGCGGTCGACTTCAAGAGGTGTCGGGTCGGGCACCATCACGTACTTGCTATCGAGCCGCACCTTTCGCTTGGCCCAGAATTCTTCCACGGAACCATCGGAAGGACGCCATCCATAAAGCGCGGGAGAGTCAGGGACCTGGAGCGGGTCCTCGCCATAAGGGCGGAAATCCGCGTCATACCAATCGGGGTGGGAAAAATAGAAATCAATCTTGATGTCATGTTTGTGGGCGGCATCACATAGCTCTTTGATGATGTCCCGCCGAAAGGGTGTTTCCATGATGCTGTACGCGAGATCGCAAGCCTCGATTTTGGGGCCGCCCGGCGCTGTCCAGTTGACCCTCTGTTTTACCCGGGTCTTGGTGTCGAACATGGAGAAGCCTTCGTGATGTTTGCTGGTAAAAGCAAACATCTTCAGCCCGCTTTCGGTGAAAAGGTTCATCCATTCATTGGCGTCGAACCCAGCGGGATTCCATGTTTTGTAGAGCTCGTTGTAGGCTGCCCGGTCTTCGAACGACATGTTCAGGAAGGGCCACGACTCCGCGCCCCGATGCCAGATGGAATAGATTCCCCAGTGGAGGCGTATGCCGAATTTCATGTCTCTGAACGCCTCGTAGGCGCTGGCGGGCGCCCAATGATATTCCGGGATGGGCTGTGACTCTACGTACCACTCGTTCTTGATTACATCCGGGGGGAACCGGTGGTCGAGGGGGGCGGAGTCCGCATGCAACCGTGACCTGGAAGCCAGGGCTACGGCAGCACCAGAAAGCAGGAAACTTCTTCTGTTCATCGTCATGTCGGCAGGCGATCCTCGTTTCGTTCTGGTGGCAAGCGAAATTCTTGATATATCAGTGAAACGGCGATTGTCAAGAACCATTTGGTGCGCGGCCGGGAAGTACCGGCCTGCACTGCCCCCGCGGTTTAGTTTTCAATCGTTATCGCGATCTTAACCGGCTAAGCCGCGCTCTTCGTTGGATAGTCGCCCCCAGGACTTTGGCAGGATCCGCGGGATCAGCAGAACCGGTCGTCGGACGTCTCTCTGGCGGTATCTCTCCCTGGTATTGCAGTTACAGAGGTCTTAGTATTCGCGCAGAAAGCCACAAAAGAGCCTTGACAGGCGTAATTGGGTTCTTCTAGTGTCCTACTGCAATATCACAAGTCTATAAAATTCATGAATGGCTGTTTTGCTCAGGAGGATCCAAATGTCACATAGGATCGTGTCTAGTTTCAGCGGCGTCTTGCTTCTTGTGCTCCTGCTGGTCTGTTCTGTTGCTGCTCTGAATGCTCAAACGACGAGTGCAACAGTCGTGGGAACGCTTACCGATTCTTCCGGCGCCCGGATTGCCGGCGGCACGGTGTTGCTTAAGGACCTGGCTACCGGCATTGAGCACAGCGCCACGACTGACGCCAATGGAGAGTACGTCGTTACTGACCTCAAAGCCGCTCACTATTCTGTTGCTTTTTCGATGACCGGGTTCCGTCCGTTCGTGATGTCGGATGTGGAGTTGCTGGTCGCACAGCGGGCTACTCTCGACGCAAGCCTCCAGGTGGGAGAGGCGACGCAGGTCGTAACCGTGGATACGGTTGCGCCGATGGTGGACACGACCGTCTCAGAGGTCGGCCAGGTTGTGAACACGACCACGATCGAACATGTCCCGTTGAACGGACGCAGCTTCTGGCAATTGACGAATCAGGTGCCGGGTGTGACTTACACGCCTGGAGGTCAGAACACGAATACCGGAGGGAGCACCATTCGTTCGAGCGTGGTGGCCGTCAACATCAACGGGGGACCACCTGACCAAACCGGCTGGATGCTGGATGGCGCCTTCATCACGGAAATGCAGTCCGGGGGCACCATGATTCAGCCTGACATGATGCCCTGCAGGAGTTCAAGGTGGAGGGAGCCATGCTCCCCGCGGAATTCGGTCTTACCGCAAACATGGTCAACGTAACCATCAAGAGCGGAACGAACCAGTTCCACGGTACGGTATTCGAATTCCTTCGCAACTCGGCCCTGGATGCGAAGGGGTTCTTCTATGTTCAGCCCCTCGGATCCAATCAAACCAAAGAGCCTTTGCGCCGCAATCAGCATGGCTTTACATTCGGCGGACCAATTGTGAAGAACAGAGTCTTCTTCTTCACTGACTACGAGCGGACTGGCCTCCTTGAAGGCCTCGACTTCAGCAACGTAGTGCCCACTACTCCGGAGCGGACGGGCAACTTCTCGGACCTGCTGTCCCTGGCGAAACCACAAATCATCAAAGACCCGCTCACCGGCCAGCCGTTTCCCGGCAACATCATTCCTGCCGCTCGCCTGGTCAATTCAGCCGGCTGAGTGGGACTATGTGCCGCGCTTTGGTATTGCATGGCGGCCGCCGGATCTGTCGAAGATGACGAGCGTGCTCCGTGCCGGGTACGGCTTGTTCCAAGCTGTATACCGATCTGGGTAACATCAACAATGAATTTGCGACCATACCTTTTGTTGCGGCAGCCACTGTATTGAATGATCGGCCACCTGCGGTGCCCACACGCAACTGGGCTAACTTTTTTGAAGGTCAGCCCAACGTGTCCCCGAACCCAAACCCAGGCCAGCCTTGCTCTTTCGGGTTTGTCGCCAAAACCTGCGCAACACCGAATATCTGGAATGGCCCTCTGTCGTGGCGCAACCAGTACGTACAGCAGTGGACAGCTACGTTTCAAACCCAGCTCGCCTCGCGGGTTTCGCTTGACATCACGTATCTGGGCACGAAGACGACGCACCTGCAAACATCTTTGAGTGCCAACGACCCGGCTCCCGGGCCTGGCGCGGTGCAGCCGCGGCGGCCGTTACCCCAGTGGGGAGTACGAAACGCAGACAACAACAATGGTTGGGCAAATTACAACGCGCTCCAGGTCAAACTGGAGACGAGATCCTGGCACGATTTAACTCTGCTCGGGGCTTACGCCTATTCCAAATGCATGGACAGCAGCATCAGTGGGACGCTGTATTTCTTTGTCCGGCAGAGAGCTGTGTGCAACTACGATTTTCCGCAGGTGTTCAGCCCGAGCTTTAACTACGGGCTGCCGCTCGGCGCAGGGAAAGCCTTCCTGAATCAAGGGGGCTGGGTCAACCAGGTTGCCGGCGGATGGGAGGTGGCGGGTATTTGGACCTTACGCAGCGGCGCGCCATTTACACCCACGATCAGCAACGACCAGGCCAACACTGGGGTTTCCAGTCAGTGGCCCAACCTGATCGGAAGGCCAAAGATTGTGCATAGTCCGAACTGCTGGTTCTACATCACGGCGAATGCAAGCTGCGGGTCCTTGAGTCCGGGTACAGAGGCGGCCTATGCTGTTCCCGCGCAATACACATACGGAACTCCGCTCAGGAATACGCTACGCGCAGACAGCCTGAACGAGCTTGACTTAACGTTGCTGAAGACGTTTTCACTTGGCGAGTCGCGAAGGCTGGAGTTTCGCGGGGAATTCTTCAACCTGGCGAATCATCCTACCTTCGCCGCACCCTCCACCAGCATCAACTCGGGATCGGGCGCGCAGGTGAGTGCGACGTTGAACAGCTCGCGCGAGGTCCAGTTGGGAGCGAAATTCATGTTCTGACCGCCGTTTAGCCAGGCAAGGAAGCCGGTAGGGCTTAGGTAGACTACTATCGGAGTCCAAATAAGAAGAACAACGGAGCGGTAGAAGCGATGCCTGTTTCAATCAGCGGTCAGGTGGCCGTCATTGTGGGTGCGTCCAGCGGGATTGGCCGGGCGGCCGCGGTACTTTTCGCACGCGAAGGTTCAAAGGTTGTGGCTGCAGCGAGACGCGAGGATCGTCTGCAATCTCTTAAAGAAGAGCTCGAGAAAGAGCAAATCGCGATTACGGTTCGACGGGCCGACGCATCGAACCCCGACGATATGCAGCAGTTGGCGCAGGAGACACTCAAGCAGTTTGGCAAGATCGACATTCTGGTGGTTGCCAGCGGCATCAATACCCCTGATCGCTCCATGAAGCGGTTGACCCCCGCGATCTGGAATTCGCTGGTGAGTGTCAATCTCGATGGAGCGTTCTACGCGACACATGCCATTCTGCCTTCCATGCGGGAGGCTGGCGCGGGCCACCTGATTTATATTTCCTCGATCAGTGGCGTGCAGGCGGATGTGTCGGGCGCGGCCTATCAAGCGTCCAAGCGTGGCGTTGTGGGACTGGCCCATGCGATCCGCATGGAAGAAAAACAAAACGGCATAAGAACGTGTGTGATTTGCCCTGGGCTGGTCAATACCGAGTTGTTGGAGAAGCGGCCGGTGAAGCCGTCCCCAGAGGAATTGGCAAAAGCGTTGCTGGCAGAGGATGTTGCTGAGACGATTTTGCACGTTGCGAAATTGCCGGTGCGCGCTTCGATACCGGAGCTGATTTTGCTTCCCGCTACGCAGTAAATTCGACTGGAAAGGCACGAATGGATTTAAAAGGGAAAGTCTGTTTAGTCACTGGAGGTTCCAGTGGTATCGGGGCTGCCACCGCTGCCACGCTGGCCCATAAGGGCGCTCACATCGCTGTGGTTGCGAGAAAGTCGGTTCCCCTGCCGGACAGTCTGCTTGCGACTGTTGATGCGCATGGGACGAAGGCCCGGTTTGTGGAAGCTGACGTTGCTGATTCGGAGGCTTGCCGCAAATGCGTGGAGCAGGTGGTGCAGGACTTCGGCCGTCTCGATGTTCTCGTGCATTCGGCCGGCGGCCCGGTTCCCGGAGGCTTTTACGCGGTGACCGACGACGCCTGGATGAACGCCTTTGCGGTGCATGTGCATTCGATCTTCTGGATGTCCCGGGCTGCTGCGCCGCACATGGCGAAACAGGGTGGAGGCGCGATTATTCTGTTGGGATCAGCGGCGGGGTTGCGCGGGTGTTTGGGCGCGTTTGCTTATGGAGTGGTGAAGGGTGCGTTGCCCCAGTTCGCTCGTGTCCTTGGGCGTGAACTTGCCGAGCAGCGGATTCGGGTGAATTGCGTTTCTCCGGGCGTGATTCGTACTCCTTTCCATGATGCTCTTTCCCCGGAACAGGCGAAGAATAATGTGGAGAATCGAATTCCGTTGCATATAGAAGGGAAGCCAGGGGATGTTGCGGCTTTGATCACGATGCTGGTGGAGAATGACTTCATTACCGGGGAGAACATGGTGATTGACGGCGGGATGACGATGCGGATCGTTTAGGGCTGCGTATCAAGGGCAGAGTTCTTAGTAAGCGTGAGCTTGCGGACCAGTGCAGGGCTTCGAGACTGCATACCAACGCGGACGGGTGAGCTTCCGCGCTGCCCAAATTAGATCCGAAAAATCTCTCTGTTCAGCAACCACTGTTTCATCGGTTTCGCTCTTTCCTTGCAACGAGCCTGGCGGGAAGCGCGTTGCCCACTCAAGCCAAAAGAAGGCTTGAATGGGGCACCCTCAGCATTGATGGCGGCGTAAGGAGTGTTGTCATTTCGGGATGACAAAGTGTCTGGCGTACCTAGCCCTGCGTTGTGTAACCCATGCCTGCCAGCACGCCCCGCATGTAGGCGAAACTCGTGATGACACCGGGCATCGGGTCGTCGGCGTGAACCTCGTATTCCAAATCGACGAATCCGTTGTACTTCATCGCAATCAATGCTTCGAAGATCTGCCGCACGGGCATTTTGCCGTCGCCCACCGCGACTTGACTGTCCTTCGCTGTAAAGTCGGTCAGGTCTTTCATGTGCACGTCGAATAACCGCGGGCCTACTTGCTTGATCGCTTCCACAACGTCGGTGCCGGCCCGCACCGTATGCCCCACGTCGATGCAGCAGCCCATGCGTGGGTCCATCGTATGCACGGCCTTCAAAACATCCAACGGGGAATGCCACAACTTGTCCTCAGGGCCGTGATTGTGGATGGCGAAACGTATGTCGTACTCCTTCACAAACTTCTCGATGCGCGGGAGAGTATCGGGCGTGGGGTCTCCCGCAACAATCACCTTGATGCCGGCTCGTTTGCAATACTCAAACTTGCTGCGGATGTCGTCATCCTCGTTCTTGGGGAAGTAAACTGCTCCGGCGGCGTGCAGCTGAATGCCGGCCGCATGATAGTCGTCGAGGGCTTTCGCCTCCTCCGTGGGATCCATGGGGAGATGATCTTTGATGTCCTTGACGTTCAACGCGAGCACGTTGAGCTGCTTCATGTAACCGATCAACTGGGCGCGGTCGAAATTGCGGAAGGTGTAGCTGCACAGGCCCAAACGGACCGGAGAAGGTTTGGCGCTGGGCATTGCTGCTGCCGGTAAGGCGTTTGAGGTGGCGTAGGCCGCGGCGGCCAGTGCGCCGCTGCGGACGAAGGTACGGCGGGATAGGGTCATTTTCTTAGAGTGGTTCATCTAGATGTGGGGAGCCCAGCCCTTCTCATATTCACGTCCCCATCCCTTCATGGCTTGGGGATCGCTCAGAATCTTGCCATCCTTTGTGTCCAGCGCCAGCTCGCGATTGACTTCCCAGGCGATGTTGGAAAGTTGCAGGATGGTCACGGATACGTTGCCGACGGCAATGGGAGCGTTCAGTTTCTCACCGTTGCGGATGCCGCCAATGAAGTTTTTGAAATGGGCGTCGGTCATGGAATCAGCGCCGCGAAGGTCAGAAGACGAGGTGTTCTTTCCGGTCTTGAATTCGCTGGTCTTCTTTCCGTTGAGGTCGTAGATCTCGTAGCCATCGCGATCGACGACCACCGTGCCCGTCGTTCCCATGATCGCCGCACCGCGATCCCGGCCGTAGAACTTCATTCCCTGGCAGCTCTTGCCTTCCCAGGAGATCATTTTGTCGCCGTAGTCAAAACTGGTCACGAGTGTGTCGTAGAACTGCCAATCGTCCTTGAACTGATATCTTCCGCCGGTGGCAGTTACCCGCTGGGGATAGTCGACGTCCAGCGCCCACCGGCAAACATCGACCTCGTGGGTTCCGTTGTTGAGGGCTTCTCCTGTGCCGTAGATTCTGAACCAATGCCAGTTATAAGGCTGCACGTTGTCGGTGTAGGGTTTGCGCGGGGCCGGTCCTTGCCACAGATCCCAATCAAGCTGGGCCGGCACGGGCGCCGGTTTGCCGGTTCCAATCGTTTTGCGGGTGTTGGAGTACCAGGCTTTCGCGTAGTAGGCCCGGCCGATCAGGCCGTTATGGATCTTGTCGACGATCTCGATAGTGTGGGGCGACGAGCGCTGCTGGGTGCCCATCTGAACCACCTTGCCGTATTTCTTTTGCGCCTCCACCAGCAGGGCTCCTTCGGCGGGGTTGTGGCTGCACGGCTTCTCGACATAAACGTGTTTACCGGCCTGTAGTCCGGAGATGGCCATGGGAGTGTGCCAGTGGTCGGGGCTGGCGATGCTGATGGCGTCCACGTCTTTCTGCTCCAGGATTTTGCGAAAATCCTTCTGTTTTGCGGGCGGGTCACCCATCGCTTGCTGGGTCTCGGCGGCGAACTTGTCCATCGTCTTGCTGTCGACATCGCAGACGTAGGTGATGCAGGCGCTATCCTTATTAGCCTGCAGCGCCGAGAGGTGAGCGTAACCGCGGCTGTTGAGACCAATCACGGCAAAATTCAATCGGCTGTTGGAGCCGAGAATCTGAGCGTAGCTTTTGGCGTTGGCGCGGATTGCCAGCCCAGCTGCTCCCACCGCGAGCGTATCGATAAACTCACGACGATTAACCATAGTTCCCCCTCTTTGACCCCTTGGAAACCGGCAGGGATCGGCATCAGCAACACTATACCTGCCTATGGACGAGTTCGGCCGAAGGTAAGGTTTCAAAGGTCTCGGGCAAAATCGCAAAGCGCCAGTCCTTCAATGAGTTACAGGTAACAGTTCAGGGGGGAAAACGCCCCGTTGACAGGCGTTGCGAGCGAAGACTAGCTTTATCTGTTCGACCCCCGTCGCCGATTGTACGGAGACCTTCTACTTGGCCCCGAAAATACTCGCGTTCCGGCCCGCGCTTTGCCGCACGGCGCCCTCCATGGTGATCGCGGCTGCACTATTGGCCACAGTTGCAGGATGCCAAAGGGGCAACACCGTCTCCTCCCAGGCGCGCGAACATCTCGATTTCAATCAGGATGTGCAACCGATTCTGGCCAGCAACTGTTTTAGTTGTCACGGTCCGGATCCGGAAATGCGGAAGGCCAACCTTCGGTTGGATCTGGAAGAGTCTGCCTTCAAAAAGCGTCCTGGGAAGCCGGACGCCATTGTGCCGGGAAAGCCGGAGAAGAGCGAACTGATCCGCCGCATTGAATCGAAGGATCCCCATTACCTGATGCCCCAGTCTCCGTTGGGCGAAGCGAAGCCGATGAAGCCGGAGGAGGTCGCGATTCTGAAGCGGTGGGTGGCCGAGGGGGCACACTATCGGCCGCACTGGGCATTTGAAAAGCCGGCACGTGCTCCCGTGCCCCAGGTGCAGACCGCTGGTTGGACGAACACGCCCATCGACGCCTTCGTTCTGCGCAAGCTGACGAACGAGGGTCTGAAGCCCTCGCCGGAGGCGGACAAACGGACTCTCATTCGCCGGGTGACACTGGACCTTACCGGGTTGCTACCGACACCGGAAGAGGTGAACCAGTTCGTCCAGGACTCTTCTCCTCAGGCGTACGAGCATCTTGTCGACCGGCTGCTGGCAAGTCCGGCGTTTGGCGAACAGAGGGCGCGATACTGGCTCGACTATGCACGCTATGCAGATACTTACGGGCTGCACTTCGACAATAGCCGTTACATTTGGGCGTACCGCGATTATCTGATCAAGGCATTCAATACCAACAAGCCCTTCGATCAGTTTGCTAAAGAGCAAATTGCGGGTGATCTGCTACCGCCGCGTAACCTCGAGCAAATTGTCGCCAGTGGATACGTTCGCTCCGGGGTGAGCAGTAATGAAGGGGGCACGATCCCCGAGGAACTGCGGGTCAACATCGCGCGGGAGCGTACTGAGGCCTACGGGGCTGCATTCCTGGGCCTGACGGTGGGGTGCGCTGTCTGCCACGATCATAAGTATGATCCGACGACGCAGAAAGACTTTTACCAGCTAAGCGCTTTCTTCAACAACATCAATGAACAGCCTTTCAACGGGGACAAGCCGAATTGGGCGCCCGTGGTCCGGATGCCGAAACCGGAAAAGCTTGCGGCCTACAACGCACTGCTGTCGAAGCGGGCAGAACTGCAAAGGCAGTTAGACTCGTTACGGCTACAAAATCGAGCGTTGATTCAACGATGGCTGGATTCAAAGCAGACCCCGGCGCAGCCAGTCTCGAGCGATAAGCTGCTGGTTCGTCTGCGGTTGGATGAAGGTGGCGGGGAGGTGTTGAAGAACAGCGCGCCGAACGCCAGCCCCAAAGAGTTTCCGATTGGAAAATTCAAGCCACAGTGGGGCGAGACTACCTGGCTGTGGCCGGATTTCCGCATGGACACCAGCACCCGGGTGGATATGGGGCAGATCGGTGACTTTGAAGGGAACCAGCCATTTTCAAGCGGCGGATGGTTCATGCTCCGCTCGGCGCCAAATTTCACTTCGTCGAAGGTGTCCGGTGCTCTGATTTCGAAGATGGATTCGACTCAGCATGATCGCGGGTGGGTCATGTCCGCGGAGAACGGGATGATCAGCGTCATGCTCGCCGACCAGGCGCCGAAGGAACAACCGCTTCCAGACAAGCCTAAGAAGGGGCAGAAAAAAGTCGAGGCGCCAAAGGTAAAGATACCCAAGGACACAACACCCATGCGGGCTATTAAGGTCTCAACGGTGACGGCCCTTCCCACCGATGGACAATGGGATCATCTTTTCTTTACCTACGATGGATCCGGCAGGGCGGCGGGCGTCAAGCTCTATGTAAACGGCGCCCCGGTCGCCACGAAAGTGGTTTCCGACACACTTGCGGGCAACAGCATGCGCACTTCTGCGCCTTTGCAGTTGGGACGCAAATCGCCGGACGAGCAACCGGCTCGTGATACGCGCTACCAGGATGTCCGTCTATACGCGCGGGCATTGACCCAGGAAGAAGCCAAGAGACTTCCGTTCGAAGACTACGTGGCAGAAATTACGAGCAAGCCGGCGAGCCAGTGGAACCGTGATCAATGGCACGCTGTAACCGAATTCTATTTCGCCGATGTGAACGAGCAAGCGAAGGCAACCAAAGCGCAAATACAAAAGATGGACGCCGAACTCGACAAGCTTTCCGAGGGCGGCGACCTTTCTCTGGTTGCGCAGGAACGGCCGTCTGTCGCCTACGCGGATATTCTTACCCGCGGCATCTACACTGCGCGCAAAGAGCGAGTCGAGGCCGACACTCCGCATTTTCTTCCTCCTCTGCCTGCGGGGAAGCCGCACAATCGCCTGGCGCTCGCCGAGTGGACGGTCAGCCCGGAGAACCCTTTAACTGCGCGCGTCACTGTCAATCGCATGTGGAACGAACTGTTCGGAGCCGGCCTGGTCGAGACGACAGAGGACTTCGGCATCATGGGTCAGCGCCCTTCGCATCCTGAGCTGCTTGATTGGCTGGCGGTGGAATTTCGCGAGAGCGGTTGGGACATGAAACACATGTACAAGCTCATGGTCATGTCCGCTACGTATCGCCAGAGTGCGAAATCCACGCCGGAGCAATTGACCCGGGATCCGAAGAATCTTCTGCTGGCGCATGGCCCGCGCTACCGGATGGATGCAGAAATGCTTCGCGATATCGCTCTCCAATCCAGCGGGCTTCTGGTCAACAAAATCGGCGGTCCAAGCGTGAAGCCGTACCAACCGGAGAATGTTTGGGAGTCGGTGGGTTACCCCACCAGCGACACCACCAAGTACAAACAGGACCATGGGGACGCGCTTTACCGGCGCAGTCTCTACACTTATTGGAAGCGCATGGCGATGCCGCCGAATATGGATGCTTTTGACGCTCCTACGCGCGACACTGCCTGCACCCGGCGCCAGCGTACAGACACGCCGCTCCAGGCATTGGTAACCATGAATGATCCGCAATGGGTGGAGGCATCGCGCGCGCTTGCCGAGCGGTTGATCAAGCAAGGGGGGAAGCAGCCGGAGCAACGGATCCAGTATCTCAGCGAACTGGTGCTTTCACATGATCCCTCGCCGCAGATGGCATCCGTGCTCGAGCGATCGCTGGATGAAATGGAGAAGCACTACACGACGGATCCCGCGGCAGCTCATGATTTGGTTGCCGTGGGTGAGAAGCCTCGGGATGCTGCGATACCACCGCCGGAACTCGCCGCCTGGACAATGGTAGTCAGCGAAGTGCTGAATCTGGATGAGACGTTGAACAAGTAACGCGGTAAGGAGAAACGCCTTGAAGCAACATCCGCTTTGTACCGATCCTGATCATGGTCCAACCATCATGGACCTTCCCATTGCGGAAGGTATGAAGTCGGAATGGGCCGAGCTGGAAACCCGCCGGCACTTCCTGGGAAGAGCGGGCAAGGTGCTGGGTTGGGCGGCACTGGCAAGCCTGGGCGGCGAGCGGATGTTCACCAGCGACGCGCACGCGGCCAATGTGGTGCCCTCGCCGCAAAGCCTTCGGCTGCCCCACTTTGCTCCCAAGGCCAAGAGAGCCATCTACCTATTCATGTCGGGTGCGCCACCGCAGATGGACCTGTTGGATTACAAGCCAAACCTGGCACAGCTCTACGACAAAGACATTCCTGACTCGGTCCGGGGAACGCAGCAGCTCACCGGCATGACGGCGGGCCAGGCGCGTTTTCCCATCGCGCCGTCTCACTGGGCATTCAAGCAGTACGGTAAGTCTGGAACCTGGGTGAGCGACCTGCTGCCCTACACAGGTCGTATGGTCGATGACCTTACCATCATCAAGTCAACCAATACGGACGCCATCAACCACGAGCCGGCGATCATGCTGTTGAACACGGGGAATATGAACGCCGGGAAGCCTTGTCTTGGAGCGTGGCTCTCCTACGGGCTAGGCAGCACGAACGACAACCTGCCTACGTTCATGGTGCTGCTGAGCAAGCTGAACCCCAAGGAAAATAATCAGCCGGTCTCCTCGCGTTTATGGAGCAGCGGTTTTCTTTCCTCGGAGTATGCCGGAGTTGGCCTGCGTTCCGCGGGCGATCCTGTTCTTTATCTGAGCGACCCGAAGGGCGTGAATCGCGATGTACGGCGCAAGATGCTCGATGCCGTTCAGGAGATCAATCATCAGACCTATCAGGAGTTGGGCGATCCTGAAACCAATTCGCGTATTTCGCAATACGAGATGGCGTACCGCATGCAAACCTCCGTGCCAGAACTGACGGACATGAGCAAGGAACCTCAGTCGACCTGGGACCTCTACGGCTCTGACGCCAAAGAGCCAGGGACCTATGCGTACAACTGCCTGATGGCGCGGCGCATGGCGGAGCGCGGAGTGCGCTTTATCCAGGTGTACAAGCGTGGTTGGGACGTCCACGCAAACGTAACCGGGATATTGCCCATCCTGTGCCAGGAGACGGACCGCGCGACCTATGCGCTGGTCACGGACCTGAAGCAGCGCGGCCTGCTGGACGATACGCTAGTGATCTGGGGCGGCGAATTTGGCCGCACGGTTTATAGCCAGGGCGGCCTTACACCCGACAACTACGGCCGCGACCACCATCCTCGCTGCTTTACCACTTGGATGGCCGGCGGCGGGGTTAAACCCGGCATCACGTACGGGGAGACAGATGAGTACAGCTACAACGTGGTGAAAGATCCGGTACCGGTTCGGGACTTCAACGCAACCCTGCTGCATTGCCTGGGGATCGACCACAACAAGCTCACTTACAAGTTTCAGGGATTGGATCAAAAATTGACCGGCACCACTCCTGCGAGCGTCGTGACCAATCTGCTTGCATGATGATTCGATGGAGAAGCCCGGGCATCAGGGTGATCTGGGCTGCATCTTTGCTGGTAAGTATTGTTTTGCTGCTTCTGCCTTTCCTCTTCCGGCTGGACGGGAAGCCGCATGCGGATTGGCAGCAGTTCCTGGGACGGTTCCATCCCCTGGTAGTGCATCTGCCCATCGGCTTGATCCTGCTTGTTCCCGTGCTTGAGCTTGCAGGCAGAGTTCGGCCTGCGTTGCTGGAAGCAGCCTGGTTCGTCCTGTCATTAAGCCTGCTCAGTTGCCTGCTGGCTTTGACGTTGGGATATCTCCTGGCGTACGGGGGCGGGGAAGCGGGGGCCGGGGTGTCCCGACACATGTGGGGCGCCACGGTGCTCACCATCGCTGTGCTGGCCTGTCTATTGGTTCGTGGAAGCTCCGGCTTACGTGGCTTCTACCCATACCTGCTGGCCGGCGTGCTGCTTCTGCTGGCATGGACAGCTCACCAGGGCGGCTCGCTCACCCACGGTGACAAGTATCTGACGGAGTATCTTCCACAGCCTCTGAAGCGCTTGGGTAGCATGGGCTCAGTGCAGGCGAAAGCCTTCGACTTCCCCGATTCGTTTTATGCGCGCCATATTTATCCGATTTTCGATAGCAACTGCATCACGTGTCACGGGGCGCAAAAGGTCAAGGGCGGTCTGCGCATGGATACCTACGACCGGTTGATGCGAGGGGGGAAGGAAGGCGCCGTCATCATTCCCGGAAAGCCCGAGCGGAGTATTTTGTTGGAGCGCATTACTCTGCCGCCAGACCACAAGAAGTTCATGCCTGCCGAAGGGAAGCCGCCTTTGAAAGCGGAAGAAATCGCCTGGATCCGGGCATGGATTCAGCAGGGTGCGTCGGAAGAGGTGAAATCCCTTGCCGGTATCAACGTGCCTGAGCCCTTCAGAGAAGAACCCGTACCGCAGGTGGGCGACTACAGCAAAATGATGGGCGAAATATCCCAGACGGCAAAGTCGGCAGGGATTACACTTGTGCCGGTATCGAGGGAGCTGGGAGATGGCCTCATTTTGAACACCGTCGATGCCGGTCAGAAATTCGGTGACGCTCAGCTCGCGGGCCTAGTGCGCTTTGCCCCTTACATCGTGGAAGCAGAGCTGGGACGCACCTCGGTTACCGACGCGAGTTTTGCAACGCTGGGCAAGTTTATTCATCTGCGGGCCCTGCACCTGGAGGGAACGGCCGTGACCGGTGCAGGATTGACTGCGCTCACGCAGTTACCGCAGTTGACGTACATCAACCTGAGTGGAACCCAGGTGACGCGGGCTGCGATTGCTCCACTGACCTCGATGAAGAATCTGCGGCATCTCTATCTCTACAACACACCGGCCCAGCCTGCAGTGGCCGAGAGGCAAGCACCATGAACCGTCGTGAATTTTGCGCCATCACGGGAGCCGCCGCGTTGGGTTCCTGCCTGGGTCCCGGCTTATATGCGGATACAAGATCGGAGGAGCGTTCCTTGGATACACCACAGCTTCAGACTGGCAATGGCGAATGGACTTATCGCGTGGTTTCGGATTGGGGGCAGTTGCCGGCAGGAAAGACGTTTGGCGGCACGCACGGCGGAATCGCCACCGACAAAGCGGGGCGTCTCTATGTAAGCACACAGAGCGTGACCGGGGTGCTGGTTTATGACCGCGATGGCAAGCTGCTGAAAACCATTGCCAACGAATATCCCGAAGTTCATTCCCTGGTCTACGCAAACGAGAACAACGAGGAGTTCTTTTACGCCACGGTGCAGAAGGGAACGCCTACGGAGAACTGGCTGTTCGTCAAGATGAAGACGGATGGAACGGTGGTGCAGAAGATTACTGCGCCGCAAGAAGCGGGATTCCACGCACCCAACGAATGGCGGTTGACGGCCGCAGTCCCAGGGCCGGATGGTTCCATATTCATTGCCAATGGATATGGCGATTCGCGCATCTTCAAATTTGACAAAAACGGAAATTATCGCGCTGCCTATTCGGGAAAGGGCCAGGCGGACGGGCTGTGTAATTGCAGTCATGGGCTGGCGGTAGACACGCGTTACGATCAGCCACTGTTGCTGGTGTGCGACCGGGAAAACCGCCGCCTCAGCCACTACGATTTCGACGGCAAGTTCGTGGGCAACGTGACGTTCCACATGCGTCGTCCGTGTCAGGTCAGTTTCTGGGGGGATTATGCCGTGGTTTCTGAGCTGGAGGGGCGGGTCACGGTGCTCGATAAAGACAATGTGCCGGTTGCGTTTCTGGGGGACAATCCGCATAAGAACCAGTGGGCGAATTACAAAGTGCTTCCGGGTGATATTGCTGCGGCTAACTTTAGCGCGGCCCACGGGTGCCACATTGATCAGGATGCCAATGTGTATGTGTCTGACTGGAATGTATCGGGTCGTGTTACGAAATTGGCGCGGGTGTGAGTTGGGATAGCACACGGTGCTGAGGGTAGATGCGTATTTTGCGGCACCAAAAATTCACCGATTGCAGAATAAGTCCCGGAGGGACGTCTGAACTTCAAACCTGTCGAAATTCGGTCCGCAGCTTCTGGCGGGATCTAGCATCAAAACTACGGTCGTTAGTTCTGGACGGGTGCCCCATGTTCGCCCCAGCGTACATGGGCCGAAAACGGGCCCTTCCAATGCTTTCACTCTATGTGCAAGGACTCTTGCACGATCACCTGGTCTCTTAGCATCTTTCCGGAGCGGATATCCAGCAACTTGCCGGCGCGAACGTAGGTTACGGCTAATGGCTCTGCAGCGTTTGCCAAGGGACCCATCAAAGCTGACGCCAACCCCAGAATTGCCAGAAGAAGATGACGCACCCAGGCCGTCTCTCGAAATCGTTTTGATTGCTTCAAAAAAGAACGCCTTAGCGAAGCAGGGTCAGTTGTTCTGTGACCCATACACGCGGAAGCGCGTCCAGTAGGTTCCGTTGTCCCAGTTGATACGGTTGCCGTTGTTGCTGACCGTTCCCCCGATTGTGTTTCCATTCCAGGTGGAGGTTAGGGTGCGTTTTCCGTTCATCTGTCCGCTTGCGCTATCACCCGATTCGTTGCTCAGCTGAAGATTGTTGCCACGCTGGCGGATGGAGCAGGATCTTGAGCGATCTCCCTGGGCGTACCACGTTCCGGTCAGATTCAGCCTGTTACGGCCGCCACCGCCTCCGCCCGAGTTGCATCTTGCCCAGAACGACCCGTTCGACCAGTTGATCTGGCTGCCATCGGGGCTTAGCGTTCCGGTCACAAACTCCCATCCGGGGGCGACAATGCCGGTTTGTCCCTGGAGTTGCCCCGGAGAGGTATCGCCATTCTCATTCGTCAGGGTAAGAAATGCCCCATTACTGCTGATGGAGGCATGTTTGGTGGGGTCTCCTTGGGCGCACCACGCCCCGGTAAAAGCCGCCGCTTGGTTTGAAGGGAACTGGGCGACGGCATCCCTGGCCATAAGACTAATGGCTACAGCCACTAAGAGTGCCACGACGGGGGCGGGCCTGGGGTGAATCATTGGTCTTCTCCGGTGATCGTGCGGTACTCAGACTACAAGAAATTGGAGCGCCCGCATCCGCAACAATATTCGGGCATGCGCGTCTCAACCTTGTGGGCAGATAACCGGCTCGCCGCGTTACGCGAGGCGGCCGGCGAACTCTAAGTTGTTGATGGTCCATGGGGGATTCGCCCCAACCAGGAAGGACTATTAACATGGTGAAGGTAGCTTCACCTGGGGCCCCCGGTAAAGGACGGTGCGCAATGACTCTCAAACCGACAGACATGCTGGAAATCCAAACGGCGATCGACGCGTACGAGAGAAAGTTCCCGCGCCGCCCAGCCCCCTCGGCGGAGGTAGCGCTGGAGTGGCGTCTGGGTAAAAAGGAATGGGCGAAGCGACAGGCAGCCAGCAGCGCTGAGGAGACAAGTGCGGAGGACCCCGCATTCAGCTGCAACGAGCCATCTGAGTCAGTATTTGCTGAGCAAGAGTGCAACCGATTGGTGTGGGCGTGGGAGCAACTCCGGCTTCGCTGGCTTACCGGACCCGCCCCGGAAGACACTCCACAAGAGTTGCCGGGCCCCTGGATCAAGAATGTATTAATGGTGGGTTGGTGGGGGATGGTGGCGGTTATGGTCGCCTCGGTCTTTGTCTTTGGGGCGATAGTCGGCGGTTTCAAATGAATGCCAGGCAAGGTTTTTGGCGAGCAGGCTGCGCGCTTGCGGTCGCCGGGACCTTGCTTGGCGTCCTCTACGCACAGCGCCCGTTTCGTGAGTATCCATCCGTTGAATACGGTGGATCCCTGCCCTTACCCAGCGATTGGCGCAAGCCCGGGTGAATGGGCTTTTGCCCGATTGATGTACCCTCCCGGGCCTCTCGATGGCTACCGGGGAAGATTCGATGGTGACTGGCGGCAGGGGCTATCTCTTTGGACCCAGGATTACCCGCGCGCGGACCGTGCCTTGGCTCAGGCGGTCAAGCGCTTGACGCGGGTCGATGCCCGGTCGGTAGAACAGGCGGTCAACCTGGATGACGGGGATGAGGTTTACAACTGGCCCTGGCTGTATGCCGTTCAGGTTGGGGAATGGGGGCTGACCGAGGCGCAGGCGAGAAAGCTTCGCGACTACCTGCTGCGGGGCGGCTTTTTCATGGCCGACGATTTCCACGGATCCGAGGAGCAGGCTTTCTTTGAAAAGACCATGAAGATGGTCTTCCCAGAGCGCCCAATCGTAGATATCTCGAACGACGATCCAATTTTTCACACCGTCTTTGACCTGGACGATCGGTACCGCATCACGGGAGCTGAACATCTGGACACCGGTTACAAAAAAGACGGAAGAGTTGCGCGCTGGGAAGGCATATACGACGATAAGGGCCGGATCATGGTGGCCATTTCGTTGAATTCGGATATCGGAGATTCCTGGGAGTGGTCCGATACTCCGCGGTATCCGCTGAAGTTTTCTGACCTGGGGATCCGCATCGGCGTAAATTACGTCGTTTACGCCATGACGCACTGATGGATGGGCGGGGAAAGTGAACGAAACAGCAGTCCTAAGGGCCTTTGGCCCGGACAAGCGCGGGGCAGGCCGGGGATTTATCCCCGGCAGATTGGATGTCATCCTTGTGGCCTTTAGACCCTGAGGTGCGTTTCTCGCTCGAACCGGAAGGAAGAGCATGCCTCAGGGCCTTAAGGCCGAATCATGCAGGTTTATTATGTACGGGCTAAAGCCCGTACCTACCAGCTTTCACGCCGGCTCTCACGCACACGCTAATGGCCAGGTTGTTTGCTGAGTTCGCGGCCGCTCTAAAGCCCCCTGTCTACCTCATCCTTTCTTCGGAGGTTTTCCCGCGGCTTTGGGCGGCGCGGTTTCAACATTGGGCGTTAGGTCATTACTACATGCTTCCAGGTCATTACTTCATAGGGTTACTACAATTTTGCCTTGTGTTACTCAAGAGCCATAGCTTATTTTCACAGAACCGCTATGCTGATCAACAAGCGGCGATTCTCCGCGGAACATTTTCATCGATTCTTTCGGGGGAGGGATTCGATGGAAGTGGGACGAGGAGAGTTGCCGTTAGTGCTTTGTGTAACTGCAGAATAATGTGTAGTTTACCTTTGCCCCGCTGGTGCGGCACGGTCAGCGCCCTCGATCCAGCCTGACCCAATAGAGCGGGGTGAGAACGGTTACCGCCCGCGCCAAATTCCCTTCCGATAGTGACCCCCGAGCATGAAAAGGGTGTGACCAACCCTCATCCGGCGCTCGCCGAGCATGCTGCGGGGACGAGGTTGTGAAGGGCAGCGCCCTCCCTTTAGTCTAGAAGCCTGTTCCGGTACTGAAAGGCTCGACCGAAATGAAAATCCGCAACGTTCATGCCATAATCAGTCGTCTTAACCCAGCAAGACTCTAGAGGGTTTACGACTTTTTTCTTGGTGAGTGCTGCTCCTGATTGTTCTCACTTTAGCCGGATCAAGAGGGGGCGATTGACTACCTCAACTGCGGCTGCTTTCACTGATCGAGATTCATTGCAGCTCCTCTTTTGGAGAGGGAAAAGAGTATGAAAGTAGCGTTCGTTAACCAGCCAATCGATACGATCATCCCCCCCAACCAGAATTCTGTGGGGGCCTGTACTTATTGGGTGGCCCGTCCGCTCGCGAAATCTGCAGAGGTTTTGGTCTATGGCGTCAAGGATTCGAATGCCGGAGACCCGGCGGCGCTGGCCGCCCAGTATGGATTACAGTTTCGGTTCTTTCCCGCTACGCGGCTCGACTGCTTTCTATTCGACATGCGTCGCAAGTATGGAAAAGTGTTCCGTGGCGCATCGCCAATTTCTACATCGCGGTGGACGTTTCCTGACTACGGGCGGCAGGTTGCTCTGGACCTTAAGAAACAGAATTGTGACGTTATCCACCTGCAGCATTGTTCCCAGTACATTCCGGTGATTCGTGCCCACAACCCTCGCGCGAAAATCGTCCTTCACCTCCACGGTGAATGGTTTTCGCAAAGCAATCCGGCAGCGCTCACCGATCGGATCGCGCAAGTTGACCTGCTCACGTCGGTAGGAAACCACATCACGAAGAAAACCCAGCGTACCTTCCCGGCGTTTGCCGATCGCTGCGAGACGACCTATAACGGGATCGACGCGCAGGAATTTGCCAGGGAAAAAGATTACGCCGCCTTGCGGCAGCGCAAGATCAAGCGCATTTTCTTTAGCGGGGCCGTTTCACCCCATAAAGGCGTGCATGTATTAATCGATGCGTTTGTGAAAGTGGCGCGGCAATATCCCGAAGTGGCGCTCGATATCGTCGGCCCTATCGGCAACTATCCCATTGAAGAAAACTTTGATTTGCACGACGATCGCGCGCTTATTCAGCAGGTTGCTCCGTTTTACGACATGGGTCTCTGGTCGCTCATCAAATCGACGTTGTTTCCTAAGTCTTCCCGCAAGGGCGCATACCTTCGCTACCTCGAGAGTAGGATACCGGCGGATGTAGCCGGGAAAGTTTCATTCCGCGGGTTCATCTCACGCTCAGAGCTGGTGGACACCTATTATGACGCGGACATTTTCGCGTTTCCGCCCATATGGGACGAGGGTTTTGGTCTTCCTCCGGTGGAAGCGATGGCTGCCGGGCTGCCCGTCGTGACGAGCCGGTCAGGCACGGTGCCAGAAACGGTGATGGATGGGGTAACAGGCTTTGTGGTGGAGAAAAACAACGTGGAAGAGCTGGCGGAGGCGCTGCTGCTCTTGTTAAGGGACGATGATCGCAGGGAAGCCATGGGGCGCGCGGGCCGTCGCCGAGTGCTGCAATATTTCAGTTGGGATGCGATTGCCGAAGGACTGCGCGATCGTTACGAGACGCTACGAAAGGGCGTCGTGAACCTGGTTTGAGAGTAAAGCTGCCGGTTCAGCTGCTGAGCTGTGCCGGAGCGCCCTCTTACGATCGAGGGCAGTCTTATTTCTCTTCCGCCTTATCAACCCGCTCTTGCGAGCAAGCAAGGCGTTCGTCGAGACTTATATGCTGAGGCACCGGTTAAATCGCACCCGTTATGTGCGCGCTAACCGTATAGCCGTAACCCATAAGTTGTAGATGAAAATGCTGGTGCCCGGCACGTCCTTTATCAATGAGGCGCGGCTGCCACGATGAGCAAGCCTTCGGGCTACCGTGTTCAAATTTTCCATTATATTTTCTAGCAGGCCATTCGTTCGCGAAACCAATCGCGCGAATGGTTTCGATTTATTGATCGGGCCATCAGTCGAGATTGCAGGACAACGCAAGCCGTCGCTGGTTCAGGAGTGATTATGAAGAGAAGCGAGGACCGCAACGCAGTCGCTGGTTCCAACGGCAATCCCTCAAGAACCCTGAAGAACAGCGAAAAAAATGGAAGCGTTGCGGTTGCAGAGCCGGACGTCGTTCACCTTGATGAGATCCTGGCCCAGTTGCAGGCGGTTCGCGACGGAAATTTTTCTGTGCGGCTGCCCGGCTCATGGATCGGCTTGCCGGGAAAGATCGCAGATACGTTTAATGAGATCGTTGCCGCCAACCAACAGATGGCCAAGGAACTCAGGCGGGTCGGCCAAGTCGTAGGCAAAGAAGGCAGAACCAGGGAGCGCACACGCTTCTACGAGTCGAGAGGCGCGTGGGGCGAAATGGAAGTATCGGTGAATACGTTGGTGGAGGATCTACTCCGGCCAACCACGGAGGTCACCCGCGCCATCGCCGCAGTGGCGCAGGGCAACCTGGCACAAACCGTGCGGCTGGACGTTGATGGCCGGCCGCTGGAAGGAGAATTCTTTCGTTCTGCCGAGATCGTGAACACCATGATCCAGCAGCTCAGCGTATTTACGTCAGAGGTGACGCGAGTCGCACGAGAAGTGGGTACCGACGGCAAGCTGGGCGGCCAGGCGCAAGTGCCGGGCGTTGCCGGTACGTGGAAAGATCTGACCGACTCGGTCAATTCGATGGCCAGCAACCTGACCGGGCAGGTTCGTAATATCGCCGAAGTGGCTACCGCCGTTGCCAGCGGCGACCTTTCGCGCAAAATTACGGTCGATGTTCGCGGCGAGATCCTGCAGCTCAAAGAAGCGATCAACACGATGGTGGACCAGTTGCGCTCCTTTGCGTCGGAGGTGACGCGTGTGGCGCGCGAAGTGGGTACCGACGGCAAGCTCGGCGGCCAGGCTGTTGTCCCGGGTGTCGCCGGCACCTGGAAGGACCTTACCGACTCCGTTAACGCCATGGCTGGCAACCTTACGGCTCAGGTGCGCAACATTGCCGAAGTTACTACCGCGGTGGCTCGCGGAGATTTATCGCGCAAGATCACGGTCGACGTGAAGGGCGAAATCCTTGAACTAAAAGACACCATCAACACCATGGTGGACCAATTGAACGCGTTTGCCGGCGAAGTGACGCGCGTGGCGCGTGAGGTGGGCACGGAGGGCAAGTTAGGCGGCCAAGCGCAGGTGCCTGGCGTGGGCGGCACCTGGAAAGATCTCACAGACAACGTGAACTTCATGGCCAGCAATCTGACCGGCCAGGTACGTAACATTGCCGAAGTAGCGACGGCGATCGCCAGTGGCGATCTTTCCAGCAAGATTACGGTCGACGTCCGTGGGGAGATTCTGCAACTCAAGGAAACCCTCAACACCATGGTGGACCAGCTGAACCGGTTCGCTGGTGAAGTGACGCGTGTGGCCCGCGAAGTCGGTAGCGAAGGCCGCCTGGGTGGTCAGGCAAACGTTCCCGGCGTTGCCGGCACGTGGAAGGATCTGACCGATTCCGTCAACTCGATGGCGGGCAACTTGACCGGCCAGGTGCGCAATATTGCAGAAGTGACGACTGCCGTAGCCCGTGGCGATTTATCGCGCAAGATTACTGTCGATGTGAAAGGCGAAATTCTCGAGCTTAAAAACACCATCAACACCATGGTGGACCAGCTCAATGGTTTTGCCGGTGAGGTTACGCGCGTGGCGCGTGAGGTGGGCACAGAAGGTAAGCTGGGCGGGCAGGCGCAGGTGCTCGGCGTCGCCGGTACCTGGAAGGATCTTACCGACAACGTGAACTTCATGGCCAGTAACCTCACTGGCCAGGTGCGCAACATCGCTGAAGTGGCGACGGCCGTGGCGCGTGGCGATTTGTCGCGCAAGATCACCGTGGATGTGAAAGGCGAAATCCTGGAGCTGAAAGACACCATCAACACCATGGTGGATCAGCTGCGCGCCTTCGCTTCGGAAGTCACCCGCGTGGCCCGAGAGGTCGGTACGGACGGAAAGCTCGGCGGCCAGGCACAAGTACCCGGTGTGGGAGGTACGTGGAAGGACCTAACCGATTCTGTGAACTCGATGGCCAGCAACCTGACTGGCCAGGTGCGTAACATCGCGGAAGTTTCCACCGCGATCGCCAGCGGCGATCTCTCCAAAAAAATTACGGTGAACGTCAGCGGAGAAATTCTCTTGCTGAAAGAGACCATCAACACCATGGTGGATCAGCTGAACGCCTTCGCCGGCGAAGTGACCCGTGTTGCGCGCGAGGTGGGCAGCGAAGGACGCCTCGGTGGGCAAGCCAATGTTCCGGGCGTCGCCGGCACATGGAAGGATCTTACGGATTCCGTCAACTCGATGGCAGGAAACCTGACCGCCCAGGTGCGCAACATTGCTGAGGTGACGACCGCTGTCGCGCGCGGAGATCTATCACGCAAGATTACGGTGGATGTGCGCGGCGAAATTCTGGAGTTGAAAAACACCATCAACACCATGGTGGATCAGCTGAATGCCTTTGCCGGCGAAGTCACGCGTGTGGCGCGCGAAGTTGGTACAGAAGGCAAGCTGGGAGGTCAGGCGCAGGTGCCCGGCGTGGGCGGCACCTGGAAAGATCTCACCGACAATGTAAATTTCATGGCCAGCAACCTGACGGACCAGGTGCGCAACATCGCTGAAGTGGCAACGGCCATCGCCAACGGCGATCTCTCCAAGAAGATCACCGTGGATGTCCGCGGGGAGATCCTGCAGCTCAAGGAAACCCTCAACACGATGGTGGAACAGTTGCGCTCGTTCGCAGCGGAAGTCACGCGCGTGGCACGCGAAGTGGGCAGCGAGGGAAGACTGGGTGGGCAGGCCAATGTGCAGGGCGTGGCCGGCACCTGGAAGGATCTTACGGATTCGGTAAATGCCATGGCCGGCAACCTGACGGGCCAGGTACGCAACATTGCGGAAGTGACAACCGCTGTCGCCCGCGGAGATCTCTCGCGCAAGATCACGGTAGACGTGAAAGGCGAAATTCTGGAGCTGAAGAACACCATCAACACGATGGTGGATCAGCTCAATGCGTTCGCTGCGGAAGTGACCCGTGTCGCGCGTGAGGTGGGTACAGACGGCAAGCTGGGCGGACAAGCGGAAGTGCCTGGCGTGGCCGGAACGTGGAAAGATCTTACCGACAATGTGAACGTGATGGCCGCGAACCTTACCGAACAGGTGCGCGGCATCGTTAAGGTAGTCACTGCGGTGGCGAATGGCGTGCTGACCCAGAAGTTGACGGTGAATGCCAAGGGTGAAGTCGCTGCGCTGGCCGAGACCATCAACAACATGACGGACACCCTGGCGACTTTCGCCGACCAGGTGACCACGGTGGCCCGCGAAGTCGGCGTGGAAGGCCGTCTAGGCGGGCAGGCGAACGTGCCTGGCGCCGCCGGAACGTGGAAAGATCTCACCGGCAACGTGAATCTTCTGGCGGACAACCTGACGAACCAGGTGCGCGCAATTGCGGAAGTGGCTACCGCCGTGACGAAGGGTGACTTGACGCGCTCAATCCAGGTGGAGGCGAGCGGTGAAGTCGCGGAGTTGAAAGACAACATCAACACCATGATCAATAATCTCCGTCTGACCACGGAGCGGAACACCGAGCAGGATTGGCTAAAGACGAATCTCGCGCGCTTTACCGGAATGCTGCAAGGCCAGCGGGATTTGTCGACCGTGGGACGAACGCTGCTATCGGAACTGGCGCTTCTGGTCAATGCCCAGCAAGGGGTCATCTACCAGATGCACAACGAGGAAGAGGCCATGGTCCCGCTGTCTGCGTTCGCGGATGACGGCGACAATGTGAACCTGCGAAGGTTACGGATTGGCGAAGGACTCGTAGGGCAGTGCGCCCAGGAAAAGCGGCGGATGGTCATCACCGATGTGCCGTCAAACGCCATCACCATCCGGTCAGGCCTCTTCGAAGCGACCCCGCGGAATGTGATTGTGCTTCCGGTCCTGTTTGAGGATCGGGTGAAGGCGGTCATTGAGCTGGCGTCGCTCGGTACCTTCACCGCCTCGCAACTCGCGTTTCTCGAACAACTGACGACCAGCATCGGTATCGTGCTGAACAGCATCGAAGCCACGATGCAAACCGAAGGCTTGCTGAAGCAATCACAACAATTGGCAACCGAATTGCAGACTCAACAGAAGGAATTGCAGCAGACGAACGAACAGCTGGCGCAAAAAGCGCAACAGTTGGCCGAACAAAATGTGGAGGTGGAACGCAAGAACCAGGAAATTGAGCAGGCACGCGGCGCACTGGAGGGCAAGGCCAAGGAACTGGCTCTTACCTCCAAGTACAAGTCAGAATTTCTGGCGAACATGTCGCATGAACTGCGCACACCTCTGAATAGCATCCTGGTCCTGGGGCAACAGCTCAGCGACAACCCGGGGGGTAATCTCACCCCAAAACAGGTAGAATTTGCCCGCACCATCCACGGAGCTGGGACCGATCTGCTTAACCTGATCAGCGATATCCTCGACCTTTCCAAGATCGAGTCCGGTACCGTCTCGGTGGAGGCGGAGGAAGTCGCATTCGCCGGTCTGGTCGAGTCCATCGGACGGCCCTTCCGCCACGAGGCGGAGAACCGGCGGCTGGGCTTCGATGTAAATACCGACGCGCATCTGCCTCGTAGTTTTGTGACCGACTCCAAGCGCCTGCAACAGGTGCTCAAGAATCTCTTGTCCAATGCGTTCAAATTCACTGAGCATGGCAGCGTCCGTCTTTCGGTATCCATCTCGACGGGAGGATGGACGGAGGACCACCCGATCCTGAGCCGGGCTGCATCGGTGATCTCCTTCGAGGTCGCCGATACCGGAATCGGTATTCCGTACGAGAAACAGCGAATTATCTTCGAGGCCTTTCAACAGGCGGATGCCGGCACCAGCCGCAAATACGGCGGCACCGGTCTTGGGTTAGCCATCAGCCGCGAACTGGCCAGTTTGCTGGGTGGCGAGATTCGACTGCGCAGCGTACCCGGGAAGGGAAGTGTGTTCACCCTTTACCTGCCGCAAACCTATGTGGGCCCATCTGCCTCCACGGTTGCTACATTAGAAGCCAAGGCATCCCCTTCCGGGACGAGCACGCAACTGCTGGGCGCGAGCGTTCTCGAACTCCCGGGCGAACGGATCGCCGACGACCGGGAAGATCTTCATCCCGGGGATGCGGTTCTCCTCATCATCGAAGACGATCCACACTACGCGCGGCTCCTGTGCGACCTGTCCCGCGATAGCGGCTTCAAGGTGTTGCTGGCCATGCGTGGCGCAGAGGGGCTTGCGCTAGCCCGCGAGTTTCACCCCACAGCCATATCCCTAGATGTGTTTCTTCCTGACATGTTGGGCTGGACGGTGCTGAACCACTTGAAGCAGGATCCGGAGATCCGTCATATTCCAGTGCAGATACTCACTGTAGATGAGGATCGCCGGCACGGGCTGGCACGCGGAGCCTTCGCCTCCGTCATGAAACCTGCCACGGCGGAAGAAATAGACGCGGCATTTTTCAGAATAAAACAGTACGCGGCTCTTGAACGCAAGCGGCTCTTGATCGTGGAGGACAATCCTGCCGAGCAGCTCAGCATTCGGGAGTTATTAGGCTATGACGACATCGACGTCACCGTGGTCACCAGCGGCCGGGAGGCACTGGAAGTGTTGGCCGAGCATCCGTTCGACTGCGTCGTGTTGGATCTCCGTCTCCCCGATATGTCGGGTTTTCAGGTTCTGGAACGGCTTCGCGAAACTCCAGACCTGGGCGAAGTTCCGGTCGTGGTGTTCACGGGAAAAGAATTGTCTCCCGCTGAGGATGCCCAACTGCGCACCCTGGCGCGCAGCGTAGTTGTCAAAGGCGTCGAATCTCCTGAACGGCTTCTGGACGAAACGGCCTTATTCCTCCATCGAGTGATCGCCAATCTGCCGCCGGAAAAGCAGAACATGCTCGACCGTCTGCATCGTTCCGATGAAGCGCTTATCGGCAAGAAGGTCTTAGTGGTCGATGATGACGTGCGCAATATCTTTGCCCTGAGCAGCGTGCTGGAGCGGCGCGGGATGACAGTCCTGACTGCGGGAACAGGCCGGGAAGCTATCGACATACTCGAGTCCACTCCTGACATGGCGATTGTGTTGATGGACATCATGATGCCCGAAATGGATGGATACGAGACCATGCAGGTGATGCGGCAGAACGGATTGTTCCGGCGGCTGCCGATTATTGCACTCACAGCCAAAGCAATGAAGGGTGATCGCGAAAAGTGCCTGGAAGCGGGTGCTTCCGAGTACCTGGCAAAGCCTGTCAATACGGAGCAATTACTATCCGCCTTGCGCATCTGGCTGCATAGATAGCGATCACCAGGCGCAAGCAGTGAGCCCGTGGAGAGTCGACGATGGAACCGAAGGTCAACATCCTGATGGTGGACGATCAGCCGGGAAAGCTGTTGACCTACGAGGCTATCCTCGGCGAGCTTGGCGAAAATCTGATCAAGGCATCCTCTGGAAGGGAAGCGCTGGATTGCCTGCTGAAGATGGACATTGCTGTCGTCCTGATGGACGTGAGCATGCCTGAGCTGGATGGTTTTCAGCTTGCGGACATGATTCGGCAACACCCACGGTTCCAGAAAATTGCGATCATCTTCATCTCCGCAGTCCACCTGACCGACTTTGATCGGCTCCAGGGCTACCAACGTGGGGCCATGGACTATATATCCGTTCCTGTGGTCCCCGAACTATTGCGGGCTAAAGTGAGTGTGTTCGCCGAATTGCATCGAAAGGCCCGGCAGTTGGAGCTGCTGAACCGTGAACTGGAAAAGCGAGTCTTCGAAAGAACGGCGGAACTGAGAGAGAGCGAGAAGAAATTGCGGCAGCGCGCGGATCTGCTCGATCTTGCTACCGAAGCCATCATGGTGCGTGACCTGGATGGCGTTCTCCATTTCTGGAATTCCGGCGCGGAAGCCTTCTATGGTTGGAACCGTCAGGAGGTTCTGGGCAGAAATGTTCACCAGCTGCTCCATACGAAAGTTTCCGGTTCTGCTGAAGAGATTGAAGGTGTGATTTTGAAAGGGGGACGGTGGGAGGGGAACCTGGTGCAATGCACGAAGGATGGCCGCGAGGTGGTGGTGGCCAGCCGTCAGGTTCTACAGAGTGATGGCAGTGGAGCGAGGGCCGCCATCCTGGAAATCAACCGGGATATCACAGCCCAGTTGCTGGCTGAGGAGGCTCTGCGCAAGGCAGAGAAACTCGCCGCCATGGGCAGGGTCGCGGGAATTATCGCCCATGAAATAAACAATCCGCTGGAGGCGATCCGCAATGCCTTTTACTTGCTGCAACATCATCCAACACTGGATGAGAACGCCAAGGTGTATACCAGGATTGCCGATGAGGAGTTGACGAGAGTCGCGCATATCACACGGCAGACACTCAGTTTCTACCGTGAATCGAAGGAGGCGGTTCCCGTTTCCATAGCGGAAATCCTCGACGATATTCTTTCGCTTCAGTCACGCCTGTTGGAACGCAATGGGATTGGGCTCGAGAGAGCCTACGGTAGCGATGGCCAGGTGATTGGGTTCCCGGGAGAGTTGAAGCAGGTGTTTCTGAACTTGATCGGGAATGCAATTCAAGCAATGCCGGAAGGCGGCCGGCTAAGGATTCGAGTGAGCGAAGCGGTGGAGAAAGATCATCAGCGAGAGGGGGTTCGCGTGGTGATTTGCGATACGGGTTCGGGGATTCGCCCTGAAGATGCAAAGCAGCTGTTCGAGCCATTCTTTACCACCAAATCAACCAAGGGCACGGGCTTAGGCCTTTGGATCAGCAAGGGAATCGTGCAGAAGTATAACGGCATTATTCGCTTTCGCAGTCTGCAATTCATACACGGACATAGTACGGCTTTCTCGGTGTTCATTCCCAGGTCTGCCTCGGCGCAGATGTCCGAGGCAAGCGTGCTTTCCGGCGCCTCTGTAAGTTAGTGGCGTCGACATAAATCAAGGAGCATGGATGTGCAAAAAAGAGACCATCTTATGCGTAGACGACGAAGAGAATCAGCTGGCCGTCCGGAAGCTGGTGCTTGAAAGCAAGGGCTACGCGGTGCTGACAGCCCCTTCGGGCCAGCAAGCGTTAGCTGTGCTCGATCAGCATCCGGTCGATCTGGTTTTGTCGGACCATCTGATGCCGGGCCTGACCGGTGCGGAGCTTGCACGCCAGATCAAGGCGCAGAAACCCGAATTGCCCGTGATCCTGATTTCCGCCGTAAACGAGATACCGGTGGATGCGGCCAATGCGGACCTCTTCATGAGCAAGCTGGACGGCCCACTCATTATGTGCGAAAACATTGCGGCAATGCTCGCTCGGGCAAAGGACGGAGCTGGGACCAGTTCTTTGAACGGCTCATCCAGCGGATAGCGCAAAAGTCAGGAGTGTTTCTTGTACACTCGGGTCGCGACGATGCTGGCCTGGGGTGAATCCGAGCCGAAGCTCCTGGTCTCGATCAAAATTTCGAAGGGGTTAAAGGTGCTGTCTGCATTTCTGAATTGCCCGAGCAGCGGCCGCATCACGCTGCTATTGAACAGAGTATCGACTGCTGCCTGCGTTCCAGCCATCGTCAGTCCCTCAACCAGAAGAACCCATCCCGTGTTGTTGAGATTCGGAACCAGTCCGATGACCGCGTAGGTACGGTGAGAGGGCCCGGTTGCGTCATTTTCATAGATCGGAAGTTCCCCGCGCTGAGGGTGCCGATTCACAATGTGCGAGGCGTTGGGATGGGGCTCATAGTAGAACTCGAAATTGAGGGTCTTCTCAAAGAGCTCCGCCCAGGGATTGGAAAAGCTGGAACCCAACAGAATGGCATTCGCATCCTTAAGATCCTGCATGCGAAGATCGCGCGCGTAGCGGACGTGGGAATGGCCCGAGTCCGCCTGCGGAAGCCGCGATAACCTCAGCACGGCATTCAGGTCCGTCACATTTGTATAGCGCTGCGCGTCCAGATCCTTCATGTTCTGTGCATCGATGTGGTAGGGGCTGGTGAGCGATAGGTAGTCCCGGGCGATGTATTCGGATAGGGGAACAAGATGGCCTGTCAGATTCTGAATCATCACGATCCCGTCATCGGATGGCACGATCAAGGTCTCATGGCTATTGTCGAAGAGCTGGGCCCACAGTGGATCCGGCGGCACCGGTTTGTGGACAAAATGCTGCGTCACCAACCAGGCAAGGCAGGTCAGGCCGGCTGCCAGAATCAGAAAGCCTAGATACCGCCGGCGCATCGGCGCGGACGGATGTGGCGCAAAACGGCGCTCGGGAACCGGAACTGGCTCCAGTGGCTCATCGTCGTTTCCTTGATCCGACGCACGAAGCCATCCGGGAAAATGATCAGAAGTAAAGAGAGGAACATATTTCCCGCGGGGGATACTAACCCTGAGTTCCTCGTCTTTGCCCTCCTCCTGAAAGTACTGCTCCAGACGATGGCGCAGTTGGCGGGCGTAATTACGTACGATGTTGTCCTCGCCGGCGCTGTAACCGGGCCGGCGGCTGAACACCCGAACCCCGATCTGGTGTTCGCTGATTTCATTGGTTCTACCGGTAATTTCGCGTTCACACACATAAAGCAGAAAGCGGGAAAGCAACGCCGACTTGGCAAAGCTGCGGCTGGCCACAATTCGCTGAGCAAGTTGCCAGCGTGGATCCGTGTTCAAGTCCGAGGCGGGTTTCCATGGAGACGCGACAGCTTCGCCGGCGCCCATCACGGACTCGGTGTCATCTGCCTCGAAGTGTGGCGTTGAGAGATCGCTGCGACCCATTGCGTTCACACCCGGCAGGGTAGCAGATTCGTGTAAACAAAAGCTAAACATCGGCAGCGAAATGGTTTGATAGGAGAGAGGGGCAGATTTGGGGCCCTGTAGTCCCCGGCCGCGGCCTAGGTTTTCGGATGGGCGCCGCATGGCTGAGGTGCTCTCAAGCTAGTTAGGATGGATCGAGACTCCGCCGTTTACGGTCTCGAACTCCAGCGTTGCACCACCCTGGCCTATGTTGGTGTCAATGTGGTTGTGTATCTTCCCCTGAATCGTGATTGGAAAGCCCACGGAGATGCCGCCGTTGACAGTTTGCGCCACTAAGTGGGCGGAATAATTCTCCGGCGCCTTCACTGAAATGCCGCCGTTGGTCGACTTCGCAACGAGCCCGCTGCCCTTTCCACGCAGCCCCGTCGAGCTTTACATGCAAGCCGCCATTTACGGTGCTCGCGTGGACGTCCCCACCAAGGGCGTCGAGGGTGAGGCTGCCATTGGTTGTGTCCGCGTGAATTACGCCATCAACGTTGGTAAGCTCGATGCCTCCGTTCTGCGTGTGGAGTTGGGCAGCGATACGGCGTGGCACGCGCAGCCGGTAGTTGACAGACCAGCTACTGCGGGAGAAGCCCCACGTGTGAGGTCCTTCGGCGTGAATGGTGCCCGTGGTGATGATCTTTATTTCGCGTTTGACCGACTCGGCTTTTTCCCGGCTTTCATCCTGCACAATCACGCGCGCCTCCAACGCGATGTCCCGGCGTTCTTCGCCGATCACCTCAATGCCGCCATTCTGCCCCGACAAGCTCACCTGCCCATTGATGACTGGGAGTGTGATGCTTCGCAGTTCGCAAATACGCTCCGGATGGCCAAAGAGCCAACTGTTGTTCGTATTGCCGTCATCGCCAGTGCACGGCCCAGTTGTGAAAGTTTGCGCCAAAAGGCTGGGTGAGAAGGGCAGGGCTAACAAGCACGCGGCGATCCATTTGCGCATCGGTAACTCCCGGTTATCAAGCTCCCAGGTGCTGTACGCACATCAGAACCCATAGGTTCCCTCAAAAAGTAATTGGCTAAATCCGGAAAGACCAGACTGTTCACTTGTGAACAGTCGCCTCTGATTCTGAACAAGAGGTTTTCAACTCTGGCCAGCCGATGATCGCAATCGATTGAAAACAGGGCTCTCAGGAACTGGATAATGTGGCTAGACACGTGCATGTTTTACTACGAGCTGTGCAGGAGGGAGAGTTCATGCTGGCATTGCTGCTGAACCTTCGAATGAGTGTCCGTTCCTTGCGCAAGGCGCCTGGATTTACCTTGACCGCACTCTTGACCATAGCTTTGGGCATCGGCGCAGTTACCTCCGTCTTCAGCGTGGTGAACACGGTCCTGCTGAAGCCGTTTGCCTTCCATGAGCCAGGTCAACTGGCCGTCCTGCGTGAAGTCGTAGGGACACACAACCAGTCATCCATTGTGCCTGACAATTACCGGCACTACTTACGCCTTAAGAAGGACGCTAAGACGATAGAGGATGTGGCCATTTTTCACCAGCGAGGAATCAGCGTTTCTCCCAATGGCGATCAGCCGCACATCGTGGGTGCGGTTACGGCTTCGCCAAACCTTCTTCATGTGCTGGGAGTGCAGCCCATGCTGGGCCGGGACTTTGTTCGCCAGGACGCCGAAAAGGGAGCAGCCAGGGTAGTGCTGTTGAGTTATGAGGGATGGCAGATGTTCTTTCAAGGCAATCCCAAGGTCATCGGACAGACCCTGCGGCTGGGCGGCGAGCCGTCCACTGTCGTCGGTGTGCTGCCGCCGGGCATGCGTCTTCCGGAGATTGCTATGGCGCCGAAGATCGCGTTTCAGGAAATCGGGGGTGGATTGGAGACTACGATTCTCGCGCCTCTGGTGCCGAGTGACGAGGAACTCCAGAAGGATCTAGGTAGCTTTAATTACAAAGCGATCGCGCGGCTCAAACCTGGTGTGACTTTGCAGCAGGCGAGCGCCGAGTTGGAAGCCCTACAGCAGGCATACAGCATTTCCGCGCGCATGCCCGTTCGCCTCGGGATCTCTCTGGTCACGCTGGCCACCGACGTCACGTCGGGCATCAGCGCTGCACTCTGGCTTATGTTTGCGGCGGTAGGCGGGGTACTGCTGATCGCGTGCGTGAACCTGGCGAATCTGCAACTGGCGCGGTCCGTAGCCGCTGAACGCGAAACCGCGGTGCGCGCCGCCCTGGGTGCGAGCAAGGGCCAACTCGTAATGGCCCGGCTCGCCGAAAGCCTGGTACTTGCTTTGGCCGGAGGCGCAGCCGGGGTGGCGCTTGCGTTCACCGGTGTGCGGCTTCTGATTGCGCTGGCTCCGGGGAACGTGCCCCGCTTGCACGAAGTACAGGTGAACCTCCTGGTGTTGCTGTTTGCCGCCGGTGCATCGATTGCTTCCGCGCTGTTGTTTGGCGTGCTGCCGGCGCTGCGCTCGCTTCGTGTTCACCCCCAGACCGCGTTGCAGGCGAATTCATCGCGGACTGCCAATACCTATGAAGGCCGCCGCACGCGGAGCCTTCTGGTGGCAACGGAGGTTGCCTGCACGGTCGTGCTTCTCATTATCACCTCCCTCGTGCTGCGCAGTTTCTCCCATCTATTGCGGCAAAATCGCGGATTTGACTCGAGACACATCACGCTCGCGCAAGCGGATCTGTTCGCGCCGCGATACGACGATGCCTTGCCGAATGTCAAGGCGGTCAAGTTGGCCTTCACCGATCGTGCGCAGACGGCTCTGGCGCAGTTGCCAGGCGTGGAGTCAGTGGCGATTACCAGTGCCACGCCGCTGACGGGCGAAACCTGGGTTGACAACCTGACCCGGCCGGATCATCCCGTGCCGCCCGCTGAGCAGCCAGCGATCAACGTGCGTTGGGTCAACCCAAACTATCTGACAACCATGCAGACTGCGCTTGTCGCCGGCCGCAACCTTACCGCTGCCGATAGCGCCAATCCTTATGTTGCGCTTATTTCTGAGCGAACCGCACGCGAGGCCTTTCCGGGTGAGAATCCAATCGGCCGAAAAATCGAGTCCATCGTGCCCGATGACCAACATCTCATTACCGTGGTAGGGGTGGTGGCGGACAGCCGCATTAACGGTCTAAAGGACACCGCCGCCATGGTCTACATGCCGTACTGGGCCTACACGCCATGGACGCTGTCGTTTCTGGTGCGCAGTTCCAAACCAAGCGAGGCGATGATTCCAGAGATTCGGCGAGTCCTATGGAGTATCGATCCACAGGTAGCCATTCCCACTCTTAAGTCAATGGACGAACAGGTCGGGGACTCCGTGGCAACGGAGCGCTTTCAGGCATTAGTGCTGACGACCTTCGGCGCGACCGCATTGCTGTTGGCGCTTTTGGGGGTCTATGGGGTGCTGGTGTACTCGGTTTCGTTGCGCCAGCAGGAGTTCGGCATTCGCATCGCATTGGGCTCCGGTAAAGCCGCGCTCATGCAGCTCGTCTTGCGGCAGGCTGCAGTACCCGTGCTGCTGGGCGCTCTTGCCGGGTTGACTCTGGCGTTCGTGGCCCTTCGCTGGGTGCAAAGCCTTTTGTATCAAACGTCAGCCATAGACCCGTTGGCCATTGGCGGAAGCCTGGTGATGCTTCTGGCAGCCGCGGCGATGGCCGCAGTGTTGCCCGCCCGCCGCGCGGCGTCTGTAGATCCAATGCAAGCGTTGAGAAACGAGTAGGCGCCACGGGGCGGGACTGCTATTGACGTCTAATGGACCTTTCGCCTATGTTCCTTTTGTTAACCAATAGGGATGCCAGGTCCTCTCGAGGAGCCTTGTGCGACGCCTGCGCGCACTACTATTACGATTTGCCGGCCTCTTCCGTTACCAGCAACAGGGCCGCAAATTCGTAGAAGAGATAGAAAGCCATCCTCTGTTGGATATCGAAGACAACCTTCGCCTGGGCATGAATGCCGATGAAGCAAGGCGGCAGGCGCTGATCGCCGCATGTTGCCTTCCCGGACGCAGGGCAATGGGTGTCGATCCGGTGGTCGCCCTGCGCTATGAATGAGTCTCAATTGGCGTCGTGGAAGATGATGCCGAGTGTGTGGCGTTGCCCGGAGCGCAGGCGGCTCACGCCGTGCCGCAGGTTTACCCGGTAGGATCCGCGCGTCCCCTGCACCGGGCGATGATGCACGGCGAAGGCGACTCCATCTCCCTGGCGTAGCGGCACCACTTCCGGCCGCGATTGCATGCGAGGACGTTGTTCGGTGAGCACGAATTCACCGCCGGTGAAGTCCGCTCCCGGTTCGGAGAGAAGAAATGCCACCTGGATGGGAAAGACGTGCTCTCCATAAAGATCCTGGTGAAGGCAGTTATAGTCGCCCGTTTCATATTGCAGAAGGAGTGGAGTAGGACGGCGTTGCCCAGCATCGTGACATCGTTGCACGAAGTCGGCGTGTGCGTCGGGATAACGCACGTCCATGCCCATCGCAAGGTTCCATTGGTTGGCGACAGGCGCAAGCCGGCGATATAGCGCGGTTCGCAAACCCTCGATCAGATGCGGCAATGGGTAGCTGAAGTACTTGTACTCGCCGCGCCCGAAACCGTGTCGTGCCATCACAACCCGGCTACGGAATAAGCCATCGTCGGGATAAAGGCTGGCGAGCGCGCGGCATTCTTTCGCAGAAAGAACGTCGGAGAGGATTGCACTTCCTTGTTCGTCCAGATCTCTACGGATCAATTGCCAATCGAGAGCTTCGGCGCGTGCGACTGCCGATGGAGCTGTGACTGAATGGGAACGCGTATCGAGCGTAGCCATGGTTGCGTCCTCGACTAACTGTCTCATGCGTGCGCCTCCCTTGCGAGTAGCGCACGTTTCCTTTCTACTCCCCAACGATAGCCGGAGAGGGAACCATCATTTCTGATCACACGGTGGCACGGGATGGCAACTGCCAACGCATTTGCGCCGCAGGCCTGGGCGACCGCCCGGACTGCTCGCGGCTTGCCGATCTGCGTGGCGATGTCTGTGTAGGTTGCAGTGGATCCCGCCGGGATCCGCTGCAACGCGGCCCAAACGAGCCTCTGAAAGGCCGTCCCTTGCGGGTCGAGGGGCAGGTCGATTGCTGTGCGTGGACTCTCGATAAGACCGGCCACACGCGTAATTAACTCTTCCTGGCCGTCTACGCCGGCAACCAGGTTGGCCTTGGGAAACCGGCGCCGAAGATCTTTTTCCAGCCCGGCCGCATTTTCGCCTATCAGGATGGAACAGACCCCGCGTGAACTCCGGGCCACCAAAACCGACCCCAACAAACATTCACCGATGGCGAAGAAGATTTGCGTGCCGCCCTCTTCATGTGTGTGCGAACTAGTCATATAAACTCCTTTCTGATCCTCGTTAGGTCGAGGGTAAAGATCGGCACATGCTGGAGCACTCCGTTTCTTGCCTTTGCATTGCACAAAAGGGCCGGAATCCGTGACAGAGAAACATTTACGTGCGGTTGTTCCTGGATCAGGAGTACGCACCCACCAAGGGGCTGAGAGGCAGGAATGATTGAGGAGCATTTCCCGGCAAATCACGCAGTCGAGATGGTTCTGCTCGCACTGCAAGTGTTTCAAGTCCTTTTTCTCTGGATTCACGACTGGGTTCCGCTTGGGTGTCTCAACGATGTGGCGGCAGTGCGGAACCAGGATACGAGACGCCGTCTTGTGATCGTGACGCTTATTCAAAGCGTACCGTGGACCATCGGGCTATGCTTCAGCCTGTTGCACTTTAAAGAATCCTATCCCGGCTGGCTTTACGATTGGCTGTTAATCAGTTACGGGCTGCTTTTCATTGGGCAAATCCGCGCCTGGTGGATTCCTTACATCTTGCGACCGGAGCCAGAGCGGGCTGCTCGTTATCAAATCATGTTCGGCAAAACCCATTCCTTCTTGCCGCCGCGGAACGGATTGGTGCCAAACACCGCGCATATCCTGCTCCATTTGGCGACCGCCGCCACGTTGATCATTCTTCTCACCAGATGGGTGAGGTAGGGGTGGCAGCCGCCCTCCGCGCTGGGTAGAGGCAAGCGCGGAGGCCATTGGGCCAGCTAGGGGAAGAGATTTGCTGAATCGCTAAACCGACTGGTCTACTCATATGAGTGTGCCGCCGCAAAAGCGCCACTCAAAAAAGGAGATTACTATGTCCAACCATGCCAGCAAAGGCACTGCTCTCATCACCGGCGCTTCCACTGGAATCGGCGCCGTCTATGCCGACCGGCTCGCGAGGCGCGGCTACGACCTGATTCTTGTCGCTCGCAGCCAGGATAAGCTCAACCATGTTGCCAGTCAGGTTCGGTCGACTACCGGCCGCAAGGTGGAGGTCCTCCAGGCCGACCTCACCGTTGCCGCTGACGTAAAGCGCGTGGCCGACCGCCTCACCACCGACGCTTCCATCACTGCGTTGGTGAACAATGCGGGCGTTGCCGCTGCCAACAAATTGCTCGAGTCCGACCCGGACTACCTCGAGCAGATGATTCAACTCAACGTGACGACACTGACGCGGCTTGCTCTCGCTGCGGCTCCCGGTTTCGTAGCGCGCGCCAACGGCCTCATCATCAACATTGGCTCTGTCGTGGCGCTTGCGCCCGAGTTGCTGAACGGCACTTATAGCGGCACCAAGGCTTATGTGCAGAACTTCAGCATTTCGCTTAAGAACGAACTCGCGGGCAAGGGTGTGACGGTGCAGGTGGTCTTGCCAGGCGCGACCGCAACTCCACTTTGGGAGAAGGCGGGTGTGCCCGTGGACAGCCTTCCCGCCGAGATTGTCATGAACGTCGAGGACATGGTGGACGCCTCGCTCGCCGGGCTCGACCAGGGTGAATTTGCTACCATCCCGGCACTGCCCAACGCCGCGGACTTCGAGGCGTATGAGAAGGCGCGTCTTGCGCTCGCGCCAAACCTTTCACACAAAGACCCGGCCGCCCGTTACGGCATCGCCGTGCAGGTGTAGATCGAGAAAGCCGCAACCAAAGCCCGGTTACGATAGGAGCGTTGGCCTCCGTGCAGGTACACGGAAGCCAACGCGTTTTTTTGCAGAAAGTGAGCCGCAAAATGCCAACTAAGGCGGAGGTCGCCGCGAAGACCATTCCTGGCGCCAGAACAGCGCCGCCCACGACACGCGATCACCTTATCGCTGTGGGCCTCGATTTGATGCGCAGGCACGGCTACGGCGCTACAGGCCTACAGGAGATCCTAACCGCTGCCGATGTGCCCAGGGGCTCGTTCTATCACCACTTCGGCAGTAAGGAAGAGTTCACAGCCGCGGTACTCGAGCGCTACATTGCGCTCGAAGGGGAACACTGCCGGCAAGTCCTTGGGAATGTGAGACAGGCGCCGTTGAGACGGCTAAGGCGCTATTTCGAGGACCTGATTCGCAACGCCGGCCAGTCGGCGTCTATTCAAGGATGCCTCATGGGCAGCCTAAGCCTGGAGGTCGCGGACGCCAGCCCGCTGCTGCAAAGCTGTCTGAGCTCCGGCTTCACCGGTTGGCAGGCCGCTGTCACTGCCGTGCTGCTTGAGGCTGTCGAGAAGGGAGACCTGCCGAAATCCACCAAGCCCGAGACACTCGCTAGTTTCGTGTTGAACAGCTGGGAGGGAGCCTTGCTCCGTTCTCAGGCCGACAAGAGCGACGATCCGCTGTGGGACTTCGTGCACTACGTATTCGAGGAATTGCTCGCGAAGTAAGTCGATCTTTTCCGAATCAAAAAGATGAAGGGCTCGATCGTTTGTCAGGCCCCTCCGCCAAACAGCGAACGCACTTTGAAAATCTACATGGAACTTCCTCTTCTTCCACCGCAGTGGAGAGCGATGATGGTGGAGTTCATCGGCTTACGCATCTCCTTCAGAAGTTCTCCACGTCTTCATCGACAATAAGTACGCCGGGCCCACGGGCGCTACAGGCCAAACCGTGTGGCACCACACACCAGGTTGTCGCAACCGATCGAGTGTCCCGTCGCAGGCGCGTTTATCGTTTACCGGCTAATATGGGCGGTGTCGAAAGATGTTGATTCCGGACTTTCGCGGCGAGACTTCCCGACTGCGACGGCGGTACAGCATATGCTTAATGATTCACAAGTGAACCTCTGGAAGAACCATCTCGGTTACATACCTGATTCGATTTGGGAACATCCTGCGATGGAGACCCTGGTCCTGGCGGAAAATGACTTGACCGAAATACCGGCCAGGATCGCCGATCTAAAGCATCTGCGCACGCTTGACCTCGGCCACAATGCTTTAACGGAGCTACCGGAAGAACTAGGAGAGCTGACCGGGTTACGTGATTTTCTCTACCTGCACGAGAATCGCCTGTCTCGTCTTCCAACGTCCCTGCGTCGCCTGAAGGCTCTCCGCTACCTGAACATCAGCGTAAACGCATTCCAGGATTTTCCCGATGCCATTTGCGAAATGGAAGGCCTGGTTGAGCTCAGAGTCACGGATAACCGCCTAACGACCTTGCCGAATTGCGTTGCACACCTTCCGCGGTTACGAGAGCTCCATTTACGCAACAATCTGCTGGCCACTCTGCCGGAATTCATTGGAGGCCTGTCACAGCTTCGCCAGTTGGATCTCCGCGCCAACCCTCTTACGTTTCTGCCGCCGGCGCTGGCCGATTTACCTAAACTTGAAAAGCTGGATCTGCGATGGGTGAGCACACTGCAGTTCCCTTGTTGGATCGACGATCTTGAGGCGAAAGGGTGTGTAGTGTACAGGTGATTCTGCGTTATCAGATCGAAAAACGCCAAATCGCGCCATCCTGTGCCGCGGCAAAACAAAAAATCACCATAAGATATATGGATTTCTTCTACTTTCCGCGGTAATATCACTGTCACAGTAGCAAATCAGAACGACGGCGCACTGTCAATTTGGAGGACCGCGATGATCACCCGAAACCATATCGATCATGCAGAACTTCTGGAGTTTGGCAAATTGCTTTTGTTGCTGGTGAAACGACAGCAAATCGAGCGAAGCATTTCAGGCGAAGATAACCAACGGCTGACTGAATTCGAAAAATTCGCGAGAGCATCCTGATTCAAGCTTCAGACTCTGAATTTTCACCAGCCGTTTTATCCGCTACCCTCCGACCGGCGCAAAAGTCTTCGGGCGCTCTCTCCGCTCAGTGCCATTTGCTAACGACCCTTAACCCATTCTCTTACAGCGAGCCTGGAACCCTTCTAAATCGCAGCGGCCGCCATGCGCTTTTGCATTTCTTCAGGCGAGACGTCTTCAACGTGTGTCGCGATCGTCCAGCGGTAACCGAAGGGATCGATAAAGGTCCCGGAACGATCACCATAGAACTGATTTTTCAGCGGTTGCAGAACATTGACGCCCATGGCGATCGCTTTTTTTGTGAAAGCGTCGACATCTTCGACGTAGAGCATCAGGCTGACGGGCGACCCGTTGTGATGTTTAGGGCCATAGAAATCCATCTGTGGAGCTTCATCGGCCAGCATAATCCGGGAGTTACCAATCAGCATTTCGGCGTGACCGATCCGATCCCCCATAGGCATACGAAATAGTTCCTTGGCGCCGAAGGCCCTGGTATAGAAATCCAGGGCTGCTTTGGCGTCTTCGAAGATGAGGTAGGGCGTGATAGAGCTATAGCCCTCTGGAATTGGCTTGACCATAACGACTCCTCCTTAATGCATGAAGGTCCAGCGGCCAGAGTATAAACCCCACGGATGAAACGAAGCAGCGACCCGGTTGGTGTCGGCGTGGTCGGGCAGGAAAAGTTGGTCAATTTTGGGCGGCGACGGTGTCTTCGCGGTTCCAGCAGGTTGGGGTAAGGGATGTCGAGCGAGGGAATCAGCCTCTACCTACGTGCTTGACGGCAGCTGACACCGGAAAACGCTTCAGGAAGCTGGGGGCTAAGCCTGTCTAAGCTGTTGAAATGATTGGTGGACCTGATCGGGATCGAACCGATGACCTCTTCCATGCCATGGAAGCGCGCTCCCAGCTGCGCCACAGGCCCACAAAGGCGACGACATCCTTTATTCTGCTGGAGCATGCCTAATCCGTCAAACGCTCCGCACGTGGCAACCGCCCCGGCACCGTTGTCATCGGGAGAGAGAAGGATTTCGTCTCCCCGGTCAACCAAACTCGCTGTCCTAACCCTGCTCGTGGTGAGCGGCGCCTGTATAGTCTCCGATGCCGCCCGCGGCCAGGCCGCGACCGCACCTCCACCATCCCCTACCGTGTTTCCCATCGCAAGCCTGCATCCTGCGCTGGCGAATGTACAGAACACCATCGCCAATCTCAGCGTCAGTCATTGGAAGGCTCCGGCGGAGACGCGCACCGCGGTTCAACAGGATATAACCTCCATGCAGCGTGACCTCAATGCCACCCTGCCGGGACTTGTGGCCCAGGCCGAGGCAAATCCTACGGCGCTTTCCCCGGCTTTTGCCGTTTTTCGCAATCTGGATGCCCTCTACGATGTTCTGTTACGAGTTACGGAAACGGCGGCACTGGCGGGTTCCGGGTCGGATGCAGGCAGTCTCGAAGACGCTCGGGCTGGACTCGAGGACGGCCGGGGTAAGCTCGGTAGCTGGCTGCTGCAATCGATAACTGCCCAGGACGCCCAGGTTGTCCACTTGCAGACCGCATTGGCTGCCCGGCCCGCCCCCTCGCCCGCCGCCTCGCCCAACAAGATTGTGGTCGATGATGGCCCTGAAGCCCCGAAGCCGCGCAAGAAAAAACCGGCTCCCGCCCAGGCACCTCAGTAATCTCCCTCGCGGGACTCTTTTGTCGTTCCCGCGGTGTCTAAAGTAAAGAGAACGGCAATAAATACGCGGTCGGGTGGCTCCTGCCGCCGCGCGGTCGTTTGACCGCGCATTGCCGGAGACGGAAGTAGACGCTTCCTGTTATGTTATGGAGAACTTTTGCATGCAGGCAGGCATAGCTTTGGGAAATATCGCCACCGTCCTCAGCGTACCGTCGGAAGAAGCGGGAATTGTCTCTGAACTGAAGGCAGGTTCCGAGGAGGCGTTCAGTTGGCTGATCGCCAAGTATCACCAGCCTATCTATAGCCTCGTTGCGCGCACCATTCCTGATCCGGCAGACGCAGCCGACCTTACCCAGGACATCTTCATCAAGATCTACCGTGGGATCGGCGGATTCAACGGCGACTCCAGCCTGCGTACCTGGATCTATCGCATTGCCCTGCGGGAGGCCAGCAACCAACGCCGCTGGTGGGGGCGCCACAAGCGCCAGGAAGTCACGATAGAGACCGAGTTTGGGGAAACCACGGATGGCCAGCCGTTGTGCCTCAAAGACACACTCGTCGATGGTCATGAATCGCCCTTTGACCGGGCTGCACAGGAGGAAGTGCGCGCCAGGGTAGAGGAGGAGTTGCGCCAGGTTCCAGAGCCCTTCCATGCGGTGGTGGTGTTGCGCGATATCGAAGGCTTCTCCTATGAAGAAGTAGCGGAGATCCTGGGCGTGAATCTCGGCACCGTCAAGTCGCGTCTAATGCGTGGCCGCGCGTATTTGAAAGCCCGGCTGGCAGGTTTTGCGGAAGCAGCCGCAAAACGACCAAGTTCTGGGTTTCATCCGGTGGAAACGCTCGCGATGAGCGTGAAGGGGGCCAAGTGAGTCAATGCGCACATCTCCGCGATCAGTTCTCGGCATACCTGGATGGCGCCGTGTCGGGTGCAGTCATGCACGAGATTGCTGCGCATCTTGAGATCTGCTCCGGCTGTTCGCGTGAGTTTGCTCAATGGCGGAATGCGCAAGCGCTGGTCAGTTCTATCGGGCCGGCGAAGGCTCCGGAGGACCTGAGTCTTCGCCTTCGCGTAGCCTTGTCGCAGCAGTTGGCCAATACCACCCACGAGAAGATCGCCCGCGGAAAGGTGCGGTGGCAAAATAGCTTTCTTCCCCTGGTGTGGCAGATTTCCGCCGGCTTTGCCAGCACCGTTGCGCTGTTGGGCGGGGTAGCCCTGCTGGTAGGAATGTTTGCCTCCCCAGAGCCCTTGCTGGCGCGTGACGAACCCCTGGGCATGGCTTCCAGTCCCCGTTTCCTGTACACCTCGCTGGCGCCTGGGGAAGGCGTGGCGGATAGCAACAATCCGGTCGTTGTTCAGGCTTTCGTCAACGGAGAAGGCCGGGTGTACGACTACAAAATCGTATCCGGCAGCGCGGACACCAAGACCCGCTCGCACTTGGAAGATACCCTGCTCTTCAGCGTTTTCGCCCCCGCGCAAGTGTTCGGGCAGCCAGTTCGGGGCACCGTGCTCCTCTCCTTCTCCGGCGTTTCCGTGCGCGGCTAGGCAGCCCCTGGCAGGCCTGGGTTTTTCCCCTCATAAAGGTCGCCGTACGTGTGGCCTTTGTTCGAAAAGCAAACCTCAGGGCGCTGAAGGCCGGTTGATCTCGCCGTCCTCATGTATGGGCTGGAAGCCCATACCTACCTTCCGATCTCGCCACACCCACCTGTTTGACCCTCCCATCGTCCTAATGCATAGACTTGGAGTAGGGTCAATCGCCGCAATCTATGCAGGGTCATGGCAAGCCGTTCCGGTACTTCATCCTCGGGTTCTTACCGCGTTCCAGATAACGGTCTTCTGCCGGCGTCCTCGCCTTGCTGATCTTTACCGGTGGCGCCCATGGCCCGCGCTCAGAGCCTCTTCCGATTCACAGGCTCCAGGCGGGCCCAGCTGCAGCGCCCAAAGTCGCCGGCTCTGGTAGACACAACAGGTCCCGAAATCAGCTTGCAGAACAGCGAGGCGCTTTTTGATTTCGCTGCGGCGCTCAATGCCTGCGGCTATGATCAGGGGCTTGCGGCCTGCCGATCCTGTGCGCCAGGAGGTGCGGGATCAGGTCAACCAGGTGCTTCAGGCTTCAGCCGATGCGCGCGATGCGCATGAACAGCTTTGCACGTTCATCGGTCAACATCGGCTTTCGGATACCGGATCCGACCTGGCGCAATACATTTCGCTTGCCCTCTACGTCACGCCACCGCCAGACCTGACTCCCAGCGCCGAAGGCGCGGACATGCCGCCGGATGCGAGCGGCGTGGAAAACATACTGCCACTGCTTGCGCCGCTTTAGTCAGCTGGTCGATCTGCACCTGATCTGGCTGCAGGTTCGCCCGCAATATGACAAGCAGTTGGCCCAGCTCCACGACTCGCTCACCAAGATGATTGACGATACGGGCATCTACCTTAAGACGCCCGCCGGCAGCGCGAGCGGGCGGCGGTTTCTGGTGGTGATCGAGCCGTTGCTCGACCCCGCACAGACGAACGCCCGGGTCTACGGAGCAGATTATGTGGTGGTGGCTTCGCCGGTGAATGGAACCATCCACATGCGCGAAGTTCGCCACGCCTACCTTCATTACCAGATCGAGCCGCTGATCTATGCCCGCGCGCACGGTCCTGGACAGGCTTCTGCCCTTTCTCAAAACGGTGAAGGACGCGCCCCTCGATTACACCTACAAGCAGCGACATCGTGGCTCTGGTGGTTGAATGCATGATTCGTGCCGTCGAAGCCCGGACCATGGATACCGGCGTCACCATTTACAAGATTGCCGCGGATACCCGGCGCAGTGATCTGGAAGCAGCCACGCACCAGCACAACGCCTCGGTCGAGGCAGCCGAAGCGGTCCGCCGCCGTGCCGTACAGCAATCCATGGCAGACGGCTATGTGCTGACGGAATACTTCTACAACGCCTTCGCCGCTTTTGAAAGCAGCCGCAGAGCTTTAAGGAAAGTATCGGCGAGATGGTCTATGGCATGGATGTGAGCCAGCAGCTAAGCCAGGTCAAGAACATCACCTTTAACCAGCAGAGCTCCTCCGACGTAGTCCATCGTTCGCCGCGAGAACTGAGGGGCCTCGATCTGGCGGAGATGAAATTGATGAAGGGCGATACCGACGGCGCCGCCGCCCTGGCGCAGCAGTCGGTCACCGACAAGTCCGGCGATCCGGCAAGGGCGAACTTCATCCTGGCCCGGGTGGCCATCATGCATCGCGATGTTCCGGCGGCCCAGCACGATTTCGAAGAGACAATCCGGCTCTCGAAGGATCCCCGTATGCTGGCGTGGTCGCACATCTATCTGGGACGTATCTACGACATTCAGGATCAGCGCGACCAGGCGGTCAACGAGTATCGTGCCGCGCTTACCGTGCGCGACGGCCAGGCGGATACCAGGCTGGCCGCGGAGAAAGGTCTGAAACAGCCATATGCGGTACCCCAGCAGGTGCACACCGAGCCGGCAAGCGACGACGATTCGGCTCCAGACGCCCAACCCCATTAACGCCTTCTGCCCCAATCGTGTTATCGGCCTGCGCTGTCTCCCGCGAATGCAATAGAGTAGGAGACAGGGCAACAGGTTGATGTCACAGCCGGCTCTCAACACGCTTCAGGCAGCGCTGGGTCACACCTTCCGCGAGCAGCAACTGCTGGTGAAGGCGCTGACCCACAGTTCGCTTGCGTACGAGCAGACCCTCGAGGGCCGTCAGGCAGAGGGCAGCAATGCTCCGCGCGAAGAAGACAATGAGCAACTCGAGTTTCTGGGTGATGCCGTTCTGGGCCTGGTAGTCGCGGAGATCCTCTTCCGCCGGTTTCCCGATCTCCATGAAGGAGAGTGGACGCGCCTCCGCGCCAGCCTGGTGAGCCGCCGCCATCTGGCGCAGGTGGCCTCTGTGCTCGATCTGGGAAGTTATCTGCGGCTGGGACGCGGAGAGGAAAGAGGCGGAGGCCGAAAGAAGTCTACCTTGCTGGCGAACTGTGTCGAGGCCATCATCGCCGCGCTCTATCTCGATGGTGGCTTGACCGCGGTAGAAGCCTTCGTAAACGAGCACGTGGTTGCCCCCTACGTAAATGACTTACGCCAGGCGCTGGACCATGGCGTTTCACTGGGGGATCACAAAACGGCATTGCAGGAGTTGCTGCAGGCAAAGAAGACCGGGCCGCCGGATTATGTGCTTAAAAGCGGAGAGCGGGCCTGATCACCGCAAGCGCTTCCTGGTAGAGGTAAGAGTAGCGGAGGGGAGCGGCCCCCGGGCAATCGCTCGCGGGGTGGGCACCACCAAGAAACGCGCCGAGCAGGAGGCCGCCCGCAGGGCTTTTGAGAAGCTCCGGAAGCAGGGTCCTGCAGCCGAACCCGTAGCGGAAGGAAACGGTTCTTGACCCGGCAACCATCAGCGGAGTTTTTCCGCGTCTCGACGGAGGAACCCGTAGCTACCGCTACCGCAGCGCCTGTCGGTCGCGCGACGCGGCAGCCTATGACAGTCACGCCCACCTGGTATTTCCCAATCTGCTGGACACCTTCCGGTCACTGTTATCGATCATCGTCATTGCCATTTTCGTGCTGACCTTCATGGTGCAGCCTTTTCGTATCCCCTCCGAATCGATGGAGCGCACTTTGTTGGTAGGCGACTTCCTGTTGGTTAACAAACTCGTCTATGGCAAACCTGGCGTCTGGCGCTGGCTATTGCCCTATCAGCAGGTGCACCGCGGGGACGTGATCGTATTTCATTTCCCGCTGGATCCATCGGATCACGTGGTCAAGCGGGTGGTGGGTGTACCCGGCGACCGCGATCCATCTGCAGAACGGCGTGGTATATGTGAACGGGCAGAAGCAGAGTGAACCATTCGCTATTTTTGAAGGCGCGTACCAGGATAACTTTCGCGATCAGTTTCCCGCCAAACTCTACACCGACCCGGGCGTGGATACGAATTGGTGGATTCAAATGCGCCACGACGTCCAGAATGGCGAGCTGGTCGTACCCGCGGGCAGATATTTCGTGCTCGGCGACAATCGCAACCACAGCCGCGATAGTCGCTACTGGGGCTTTGTTCCCCGCGCCAATGTCGTCGGGCTGCCTTTCTTCATTTACTTCTCCCTGCATGAGCCCTCGGCTACGGAAGCCAATGCGCTCCCGGATGATAGACTCGGACACGAGAAGAGCCCACTCGACACCGTGATGGATTTCGCACGATGGAGCCGGATGTTCAGGGTCATTCACTGAGCGAAGCTCGAGAAGCAGGACATTTGGCCATAAGTATGGAAGCCACGGAAACTGAGATCAAAACTGAGCAGGCAAGGGAAGAGACGCCGCTGGAAGCATTCGCTTCCATTTGCACCGTGCTGGTCATCGGGCTCTTTGCACTTACCTTTATTTTTCAGAACTTCGAAATTCCCTCGTCCTCCATGGAAAAGACTCTGCTGGTCGGCGACCATGTGCTGGTGGATCGAATCACGCTGGCGCCGCGCACTGCGTGGGCTCCTTTTGTCTACTATCGCAACGTCCGCCGCGGCGACATCATCGTGTTTTTCAAGCCGGGTGAACCCGACCTGTACCTGGTAAAGCGGGTGATCGGCGTTCCCGGCGACCGGATCCACCTGCGCAACGGCGTGGTCTTTCTCAACGGACAGCCGCAGCACGAGCCACAGGCCGCAATGCCCGACTACGGCAACTACTTTCCCTACCGGGATGACTTTCCCGCCGTGCCCCCGTCGCAGGGCGGTGGGGACGTGACCCCAACCTGGGCCGCCGACCTTCCTAACTACATTCAGGGAGAAGATCTCGTGGTTCCGCCAGGCCGTTACTTTGCCATGGGCGATAACCGCACCGTCAGCCTTGATGGCCGCTACTGGGGCTTTGTTCCGCGGGCCAATATCGTCGGCCGTCCCTTGTTCGTCTACTGGTCATTTATCGAGCCCGACAACCAGTATGAAAAAGAAGGACTGGGCGACAAGCTCTCGTTCTATACCCATGTAGTCCTTCACTTCTTCGACCAGACCCGCTGGCGCCGAACGTTCCATCTGGTTCGTTAGTATGGGTGGCGAAGAGAAACGTCCTTCGCCGCGGCGCTGGATTCGTCCTGGCAGCCATCTTGCTGGCGTTAGTCGCCTTTGTGCTGCCGCCGCTGGTCAACATCAGCCGCTACCAGCACAGAATTGCGGACGGCATTGGCCGCAGCATCGGCCGTCCGGTACATATTTCTTCCGTCAAGCTGCGCTTGTTGCCTCTGCCCGGCTTTGAGTTGTCCGACTTTTCCATCAAGGAAGATCCTCACTTCGGCTCCGAGCCCATCCTTCACTCTGGCAGCGTCGTGGCCTACCTGCGACTCTTATCGTTGTGGCGGGGCCGGCTGGAAGTTTCCCGCATCGATTTCGACGATGCCAGCTTGAATCTCGTCCGCGAGCCCGATGGGAAGTGGAACCTGGCTTCGATTCTGGTTCAGGCAGCGCATATTCCCAACGCTCCTACCGGCCAGCGCTATGCCGGCAGCGCTCCGCGTTTCCCTTACATTGAGGCGGAAAATGCCCGCATCAATTTCAAACAAGGAAACGAGAAGAAGCCGCTTTCGTTCCTGAACTCGGACCTCTCCATCTCTCTGGCTCCCGGCGACGATTGGGAGGTGCATTTTCGCGCCCAGCCCGTGCGCACCGATCTCGATCTCGATCTGGCCGACACGGGCATGTTGCGCATCGACGGTACGCTGCATCGGGCGGCCTTGCTGGGCGAAATGCCGTTGAAGCTCAAGGTGGAGTGGAGCGGAGTTCCCCTGGGACAGCTGAGCCGGCTCACCCTGGGCCAGGATATTGGCTGGCGCGGCGGTCTTGAGGTCCAGGCACAGGTGGGCGGGACCGCTGAATTGGCGCAGATCAACGCCGGCCTGAAAGTTGCCGGCCTGCATCGTTCGGAATTTTCTCCCGCCCGTCCGATGGATGTCGCAACCTCTTGCCGGGCGTCGTTCCGGAAGGAATCGCGATCCCTGGAAGACATCTCCTGTGCCTCCCCGGTCGGGGATGGGGCGCTTCTGCTGACCGGCTCGATACAAGATGGGCGAACCGTGCCGCAGGCCAATCTCGCGCTGGAATACATCGCGTTCCCGCTGCCGCGGTGCTGGCTGGGCTGCAGGAAGTGCGCAGCGGCCTGGGCGCGGGGGTGCAGGCCACCGGCGCGCTCAATGGGGATTTTCATTACACATCGCAGAACGGACGCCAGCCTTTGATTTCCGGTGAGATGGCGCTGGCTTCGCTGAGCCTGACCCCTCCTGATGCGAGCAGGCCGTTCCTGCTCGCCCCGGTCCGGCTAAGATGCGATAGCTCGGAGGCGGGGAACGCCGGACCTCCCTGCGTTGCTCCTGCAACCGGTAAGGTTGGCGATGGGCGCGCCGGTTCCGGTGACTGTGGACGGCCGGTTTACTTCCGCGGGATTCGATCTCCACCTGAGCGGCACCACTAGCCTGGCCCGACTGCAGGCATTCAACAGGTCTTTCGGTTTGCTTGGTGTGCATAGTACGCGGCCCTCTTCGCTGGGCGCGGCTTCGGTTGCCCTCGCTGGCGCGGGAACCGCGGCATCTGGATCTTAATCTGCGCGGTAAGTGGTTGCTGCCGGTTCCGGACTCCGATAATCCGGTCGCGTCCTCGACCGCCGAGGGCAGCATCGTGATCCGCAATGCCGAGCTCACTACCTCTTATTTGTCTCAGCCACTCCGGATCATTTCGGCGCAGGGGATTCTCAGCCCTACCCAGATTGCATGGACCAATGCGTCGATCAGCTACGGCAAACTCGAGGCCCAGGGGACGCTGGAGTATCCGACGGTGTGTGCTGGAAGCGCGCCATGCGCCGGCCGCTTCTCGCTGACCACGCCTGCTCTCGACCTGGGCGCGCTGCAGTCTACATTGCTGGGCACCGGCGAAGGCGGCGAGCTGTTGCGCCAGATACTGGATCGCATCGACCGCCATCACGTGAAGTGGCCCGATCTCTCCGGTACTGTGCAGATCGGCGAACTCTCCGCCGGCAAGCTGGTGGTACGGGACGCGACTGGCGCCATCGATGTCAGCGGAAACCTCGATCAAGATACGGTCGTTGAATGGCCACCTTGCGAGTGGAACGATGCATCTTGCCGGCGTAGTGGATGCCTCTGGTGATCAGCCGGAGTATCAGCTCGATGCGCAGGTGACCAACGCCGCGCCCAGCGCGCTAGCCGGCATATTCGGGGAGCGTTGGGGAAGCGGCGTGGCGAATTTTTCCGACCGAGCTTACGATGTCCGGCTTCGATGCGCAGGATCTGGCCCGGTCGGCCACCGGCGCCTTGCATTGGAACTGGACCAAGGGAGGTTTGGCCGCGGAAACACCGCTGCCGGTTGCCGCCCAATCCTTCGCACACTTCGATCAGTGGAGCGCCGATGCTGCCATCGCCGATAGCACCATCACAATCACACACAGCCTGCTGGCTCGCGGAAAAGAGGCAATTCCACTGTCCGGCACAATCTCTTTCGACCGCGAAATCGATCTGAAAGGAGGCTCAGCAGCCGACGCCGTCGCGATTACCGGCACGCTGGAGCACCCTGAAGTGAAGTCGGGACCGGAGGAAGTCGCCAATTGAGGAGATCGCAGAACTCTCCGTTCCCGCGACCCACAATTCCATTTCGGAACTCAGTCCCGAAGGGACGGCTGAACTTAGCCCAGGACGCTAGTCCTGGGTTGCCGTTGCAACATGATTGAGTCCCGCAGGGACGGCTGAGATTTGTCCATGATTGTCTTGCGGCGTATTTCCACCCGTCCCTCCGGGACTCGTCATTACAATCTTTCGCGGCCAGCTATTCCGGAGCCGGCTTCATCGTAACCGTCTGCTTATGAACGCTGGCCTCGACTTCGGGAACCGTGCCATCGTTCACCGCCACCTCGTCCGGCTGGCCCTGGACCACAAAGCGATGGCTTATTTTTGATTTAGCTGGGATCCGCAGCATCTCCGTGACCGTCGTCTTGCCGGCAGAAACAGACACCGGAACCTGCGCCTCGGCGGTCCCGCTGTTAGCTACATCCACGGCTACGATATAAGAGCCTGCGCACGCTGGCCTTGTTGGGGTAAACTCCCGCAATCGAAAGGTCAGGAAGTCCGCGGTCATGGTATACCCAGTTGTCGAAAAACCACTTCAAGTCTTTGCCGCTGGCCTGCTCAAGCACCTGCTCCAAGCCAGTGCCTGCCGTGTCTGATCCGGCCTGATAGGCGCGCAACGCGCGGGCCAGTGCGTTATCCCCAGCCAAATCTCGCAACATCCAAAGAACATACGTCGCCTTGGTGCGGTAGTAAACCGGATCTCTTGCCACCACTAAAGCCTGGCGATCCATTTCCGAAGTCGCAGTATCGCCTGGTTCCGCGAGCGAAAGCGCTCCCCTTGTGTTGTCTAACTGCTGAATGGCGACGTCCCGGCCGCGGTTTTGTTCCAGCCACAGCGAACCCATGAACGAGGGCACGCCTTCCTGCAGCCAGGCATAGGAGGACCGGAAATACAGGTGAGTCAGCGAATGAATGAGAACGTCGGTCAATTTCCCCGGCTCGGTGGCCTGTACATTGGCAAAAAGCACATCGCTATCTTCGAACGGAGCGTCCTCCGGCTCCGGCAGATCGACAATGTTCAGCACGCCCCGAGATTCGCTACCCAGCCAGCGATTGATCAAAGGGGTTACCGTGGAAGCCGCGGATATATAAGCCTGCGCATTGGCGACGTCCTCGGTGCGGGCGAAAACCCTCACTCCGTTGCCTTCCCGCGCAGTACGCGCGAGCAAGAACAAACTAGGTGATGCCAATCCCAACTTCGTAGGTGGGAGCGTGCAAGTGACGATCCCGGGCACGCCGGCGGCAGCGGGCAGGGAAGCGGGAGTCACCGCCAACGTCTGGCCATCCAACACCGCCAGGTTGGGCGCTTCCCCGAAAAACTCCTCGGTCACGCTCATGGTAACGGTGGCTTGGCTTTGTCTTTGCCGTTCGGCTGCCGCTTCGGTGAAAAACTTGGCTCCGTCTCCCAGCGCCACCGGCACCGAGGCTACCGGATACCAGGCGACGTTGCCGAACCCTCTCAGGCCTACAAATTCATCGGACACCCGGTCCCAATCGGAGGACTCCGCGATATCCGACGGGGTACCAATCTGCTCCAACCGCGCCGCGGAGAGTGCAGCAGTCCCTTCATAGGTAAGGTCGATGGATAAGCTCTGTTGCGGGCCCAAAGGCTGAGCCAGCGGAATGACTGCCTCCCGGAGCGCGCCGGTGTGGTCGATATCGCTGTTGACCAGTTGCTGTGAGAAGGCCACCGGACTCGCGCCTACGTGCACGCCTGTCCAGCGCAAGGTGGAAGAGACTTGCAGGGCAAGCCGGTCCAGAGGGCTGCTCGAGTCATTGCGCACCACGATGCGCGCCCGAACAGCCATCGCGTGCTCTCTGGGCTGCAAGTGGACATCCAGGTCGTAGCTGAGGAAGGTGATTGCCTTTCGTTCTGCATCGGTAGCCTGAGCTTCCCCGGCCGGAGCGGCCGGCTTTGCCGGGGCGGGACTGTCCTCCACCGAGCGAGAGAAAATCACAGTGCCGGGATGCTCCGCTGGTACTTCCGCCGGCGGGGGCGCCTGCTGCGCACCAGCGCATGTAGCCAACCCGGCAGCGATTGCTGCAAACCACAAATACTTCATGAACCCAAACCCTTCTGCTTCCTGGCCCGCGCCGGCGACGTTACGGAGTCCGGTTGCGCGTTGCGGCGCTGGCGCGCCGCCTCGTAGAGCACCGCGGCGCCGGCGGCGCTGACGTTCAGCGAGGCCACACGGCCCGCCATGGGGATGCGCAGCAGGTGGTCGCAGGTCCGCCGGACCAGGTCATGCAACCCTGCGCCCTCCCGCCCCAGCACCAGCACGCAGCCCACCGAAAAATCGAACTGGTCATAGTTCATGGTGCCGCGCTCATCCAGGCCGATGATCCACAAGTTTTGCTGCTTCAGCTCTTCCAGGGTACGAACCAGGTTGACCACCCGCGCGATTTTCACGTGCTCGGCGGCGCCTGCCGAGGCTTTGACCGCCACCGGGCTGAGCGGAGCCGACCGGCGTTCCGTGACGACCACCCCGTCTACGCCGGCCCCCTCAGCGGTGCGCAGCAGCGCGCCCAGGTTCTGCGGGTCTTCTACCCCATCCAGGGCCAGTAGCAATCGGTTCGGTTTGGTTCCCTGCAGCAGATCGTCCACGTCGAGGAACTGCCGCGCCCGGACAATGGCGACTACGCCCTGGTGGGCCTCCGTCCTGGCTAGCTTGGTCAACTGGTCACGGGTATCCAGGCGCATCTTCACTCCGGCGTCCCGGCAGGCCTGGATCAGCTTCTCCAGGCGCACATCCTGCCGCTCGCGGGCGAAGCAAATGTGATCAAATTTCCGCGTCCCGGAGCGCAACGCCTCCTCGACTGGGTGCAGGCCGAACAAAATCTCCATACTGCCAAGTTTAGACGCAGCTGCATCCCATTGGCTGGACAGGTCAGATTCCTATATTCTTATAGGCACTTAAGCCGTCCCGGAGGCATCTCGTGCTTGCCAACAAGCTCAAAAAAGTCGTCAGCCGGGGCGTCTTTGGCGATTCTGTCCACGTCTCTGAGGAAGACATGCCTGCAGCCTCGCTCAGCGCCGTGGACCAATCCAGTAACGAGAACACTCTCGTTGCCCAGGGACTTAAGCGCCACGATCCGGAACTGCTCGACCAGCTGATCGTCCAGTATCAGCACCGCCTGCTTCGCTACCTGCTGTACCTCACCGGGAACCGGGAGACGGCGGAGGATATTTTCCAGGAAACCTGGATGCGCGTCCTGAAGCGTGGCGATCAATTCAACGGTAAGTCTCGGTTTGATACGTGGCTGTTCACGATCGCCCGCAACCTGGTGATTGATGTGCGCCGCAAGCGCACCATGAGCAGTCTGGAAGCGATGCGCGAAGCCGGCGAAGACGGCCGTTCGTTTGATGTGGCGGCCGATGGACCTTCTCCGTTCGAGTTGTATCAGACCAACGAGAACGGACAGCGAGTGGCCGAAGCTCTGTTGACCCTGGAGCCGCTGCACCGTGAAGTGCTGGTCCTTCGCTTCCATGAAGAGCTATCGCTCGAAGAGATTTCACAAGTCACGCACTCTCCATTATCGACCGTGAAGTCGCGTCTCTATCGTGGTCTCTCGGCGCTGAAACCTCGCATCTGCGCAGCCGAGGCTGCCCTTGCTGCGGAGGGACAAACGCGATGAACAGGTCGGAACGAGAAGTTCCCGAGAAGATTCCTGGGTTGATGCGTTCTGCTTCCCTGATGGATGGCGACCGCAATCGGCAGCTAACGCAAAAGACCCGCCGGGCCGTGCGCGATGCCGTGATCTCCACCCAGGAAAAGCGCTCGCGCCACCGCCGGAGTCTGGGGCTTGCCATTCTCAGCTTTGTGTTCATGCTGGTATTGCTTGGGCCGGCCGTCTGGAACGGAGTGGAAGAGCTTTTGGGCGAGGAGCCTCTCTTCGATTTGCCAACCCAGATTACGTTCCTCATCGCCATGCTCTTCCTTGCTATGCTGGCAGCACTCATCGCTGTCTGGAAGGGACAACACAACGTGCAGCACGATCGGCGCGGCTTTGAGACCTTTCCTCCGATTGAGAAATGACCAACCAGATACACAACGCTGACGCAGCCTCCGCATTACGGAGGAGGTCAAGTTAATTCCGCGGTGGTCGATCGCGGTGGCTTCCCTGGCCTTTGTCTTCATGCAGTATCTGTATCTGGGTGATCCTGCCTGCTTACCGGCAGTCCCTCCACTATGCGTCCCAGTCCCGCTCCGCTCGGTGTTCGCTTCTACTTTGCCCTCTCCTGGAGCACGCTGGCCGCCCTGTACGTGCTGATGGTTGGCTACGTGAGCCGCGATGCGCCTCGCCGCAGCATGAGCACGCGGCTGTGGGTGGTGATTTGCCTGGCTATGCCGGGTGGCATCGGATCGGTGCTTTATTTTCTGCTGCGCCAGCCGGTGGTTGCGCGCTGCCCCTCTTGCGGCACCAGCATTCACACCGAGTTCCATTTCTGTCCTCAGTGCGCCTACCAGGTCTCCGCGGCTTGCGGCAATTGCTACCGCGGCGTGCGCATTACTGACGTCTACTGCGTCTATTGCGGCCATAGCCTGGCTCGGATGACATGCCCTCCCGGCTGCGTGCCTTCCAATCCTGATCTCGCTCGCATTGACCGGGCTTTCTCCGGCTCCCTATACTCATAATCGGTACGAAGAACCCCGATAACATGCCAATGACTGCGCTGATCGTCGACGATGAACGGCTTGCGCGCGAGGAGCTCAAGTACCTGCTGGACTCCGCGGGAGGAGTCGAGGTGATCGCCCAGGGCCAGAACGGCATCGAGGCGGTTCATCTCATTCGCACTCACCATCCGGACGTAGTGTTTCTGGACGTGCAGATGCCAGGGCTGGACGGCTTTGCCGTGCTCAAGAAATTGCTCGAGCGCGAAGATGCCGATCGCATGCCTCAGATCATTTTTGCCACGGCGTTTGATCAATACGCAGTGCGCGCTTTCGATGTGAACGCCATCGACTACTTGCTCAAGCCGTTTGACCGTGCCCGTGTATTGCAAGCCCTCGAACGCGCTCGCCAGCGCCTGCAGGAGGCGCATCAACTCGAACAGGAGCCATTGCCGGAAAACGGCGCTTCGGTTGAAGTTACCTCGTCGGATGCGCGCCTGGATGCGCTGCTGCGGCTCATTGAACAGCAACAGGGCGGCGGACCACCTGCGCGCAGCGGGAAGATTATTCTCCAGGCTCACAGCCGGCTCTTCCTGGTGGATCAGAAGGATATCTGTTTCGCTGCGATTGAAGAGGGCATCATTTCCGTAGTGACACCCACTCTGGAAGGGCATTCCAAATGCCGAACCATCGAAGAGCTGCTGGAACTGCTCGATCCCGCCGTGTTCTGGAGAGCCCACCGTTCGTTCGTCGTGAACATCAACCACATCAAAGAAGTCGTCCCTTGGTTCAAAAGCAGCTACCAGCTGCGCATGGATGACCGCAAGCAGACTGAAATCCCCGTTAGCCGCGCCCAAACCCGCCGCCTGCGCGAGCTCTTCAAGCTGTGATTTCCATGCCCAGTCCCGCAGGGGCGGCTGAACCTACAGACCTGTCCAAATAAGATTGAAAAATGTCTCGGTTCAGCAACCACTCTTTCGTCCAGCAATCGCCCTCTCATTTGCAACGATCCTGTCCTTTAGGTCATCCCGAGCGACTGTCTGGATTGTCGAGTGGCAACTGACGCGAGTCCTTCGTTAAACAACCAGCCTTTCCTCCAGCAACTATCCTTTCCTCCAGCAACTATCCTTTCCTCCAGCAACTATCCTTTCCTCCAGCAACTATCCTTTCCTCCAGCAACAACCCTTTCCTCCAGCAACAACCCTTTCCTCCAGCAACAACCCTTTCCTCCAGCAACAACCCTTTCCTATAACCACCCTCTCCTAGTTGTCATCCCGAGCGGAGCCGAGGGATCTGCGGTTCCGCGGACCACTCCTGGAAACCCGGAATTGAGAGGGGAGGTTGGTGCCTCCATTAGGCTTCGACGATGACTCGCGGAGGTTGTGCCACGGTAGGTTTGGGGCACACGAAAGGCGCACCGCAGATCCCTCGACTTCCCCAGATTTCCTGTAGAGAGCTGCACGGTCAACAGGGTGTGGTTCTCTTTAAGGAGAACCACATAAGTGATCGCGGTGAGCGCGGCGAGGTCGGAAATCCGGGTACGCTCGGGATGACAAAAAGGAGAGGGTCGTTTCAAGGAGAGGGCGGTTGCTGGATGAAACAGCGATTGCTGAACGCGACATTTTTCAATCTAATTCGGACAGGTCTGACCGAACTTCATGTCAGCCATCCCAGCCGGACTAAAAACCTGGAGTCCGTTGCTTACTAGCGCGAATCAAACCTCTTTAGTTCGCATCCCACCTCTGTGCTTACAAAAGCAAACCGCCTTCTACTCCACCCGAAGTGAGACACCCCAAATGGCAAAAAACGTAGCAGAAGTATTCATTGAGACTCTTGTGCAGGCAGGCGTGAAAAGAGTTTACGGAGTGTCAGGAGACTCCCTTAATGGCCTGACGGACACCATCCGCAAAAACAAAAATATCGATTGGCTCCATGTGAGGCATGAAGAGGCTGCCGCGTTTGCCGCAGGCGCCGAAGCTCACCTCACTGGCGAGATCGCCGTCTGCGCCGGCAGTTGCGGCCCGGGCAATCTTCACCTGATCAACGGCTTATTCGAATGCCAACGCAGCCGGGTTCCGGTCTTGGCCATTGCTGCGCAAATTCCCAGCCAGGAGTTGGGGAGCGGTTACTTTCAGGAGACACATCCGGAAAACTTGTTTAAGGACTGCAGCCACTATTGCGAATTGGTTTCGCAGCCGGACCAAATGCCCAGAGTCCTCGGAATTGCCATGCGCACGGCGATCGCCAGGCGCGGTGTGGCAGTCATTGTGATCCCCGGGGATGTGGCCCTGCGTGAGTGTTCCTCGGACGCGCTGGCCCTGGGCATCGAAGATTCAGCGTCTGTCATGTTCCCGTCGGGAAATGAACTCCGCAAGGCCGCCGGTATTCTCAACAGCGCTCGCAAGGTAACCATACTGGCCGGCGCCGGATGTGCCGGTGCTCACCAGGAACTTCTGGGGGTTGCCGGGCGGTTGAAGGCGCCGATCGTCCACGCCATGCGCGGCAAGGAATTCATCGAGTACGACAACCCCTACGACGTGGGAATGACGGGACTGCTCGGCTTCTCCTCGGGCTATCACGCTATGATGAACTGCGACGCGCTGCTCATGCTGGGAACTGATTTTCCCTATCCTCAGTTCTACCCAAAGAGCGCAAAGATCATTCAGGTAGACCGCCTCGGGGAGCAGATTGGAAGACGCACCCCAGTGGATCTGGGCCTGGTTGGAAATGTAAAGGACACGCTCGAGGTGTTGACTCCGATGCTCGAGAGCAAAGCCGATCGCGCCTATCTCGACACTTGCCTCGGTCACTATAAGAACGCGCGCAAGAGTCTCGACGATCTAGCCGTCGGTGAACCTGGACGCACGCCGATACATCCCCAATACGTAGCCAGGCTTCTCGATGAGCTCGCGGCGGAGGACGCCGTATTTTCCTGCGACGTAGGCACTCCGACGGTTTGGGCAGCGCGCTATCTACACATGAACGGCAGGCGGCGACTGCTCGGTTCGTTCACCCACGGCTCCATGGCCAACGCGCTTCCGCAGGCGATTGGAGTACAGGCCAGCCACCCTGGAAGACAAGTGATTACACTCTCTGGAGATGGAGGGCTCGCCATGCTCCTCGGCGATCTGCTAACCCTTCGCCAACTAAAGCTGCCGGTGAAGGTTGTGGTCTTCAACAACAGCTCTCTTGGTTTTGTCGAGCTGGAGATGAAGGCCGCCGGGCTGGTGGACTATGGAACCGATCTGGTGAATCCCAACTTTGCCAAGTTAGCCGAGTCCGCAGACATCTTCGGCGTCCGCGTGGAGAAGCCGGAAGAATTGCGCCCCGCGTTGAGCAGCGCGCTCGCCCACGATGGCCCTGCACTGATAGACGTCCTGGTCAATCGGCAGGAACTGTCGATGCCGCCAACCATCAGTCTGGATCAAGCCCTGGGCTTTAGCCTTTACATGATTCGCGCCGTACTCAGTGGTCGCGGCGACGAAGTGATCGATCTGGCGAAGACAAATCTCCTGCGCTAAGGGCATTCGCCCTTAGTTGACCTTTGCTGCAACTGCCCGCACGCTATCGAGTTCTGTCAGCCGGACGGTCCAGCTAAGCGGGACCTTCACGCGAGGGAAACAAACCTTTGATGTGCAGGCCTGATACTCCAGGCTGCCCGTGATATGCAATGCCGGGTCTTTTGCGAATATGGCCAACGTCTGCTTGGTAACGGTAGCGGCTACAGAAGCATCGAGCGTCGTTTTGCTGGTATAAACAGGCTCGGTTTCATTCGATTCAGGAAAATGCATCATTTCCGATTTTGGATATATCGTGGGTCGCACACCGTAGAGATTGGAAGGGTCAAGGGTGAGTGACGCTACGATGTAGTGATCCTTTTCAGCCCCAGGCGCATAGACATGGGTATCTTGATCCGGCGTGATTGTGACCACAAGCCGCACCAACTCACCCGGGGTTACCTCTTTATCAGATTGCATGGTGGTCAGCACGACATGTGGCGAAGGCAAACTCCTTACAGGCTGTGGGAGAGCGACGTCTCCGAAAATGTTCTGGTAAACGTTGTTGGCCGTTAGCCGGTTGATGTAGCCGTCTTCAAAGAATCTCTTTTCGATGACTCCCTGCTTGTTGATCAGATAGTAGCCCGGGACGGGAATACCTGCCTCCGCTCCCGTGGCCTCCACATTCCGAATTCCAAACGCGTCGATCAGCTTCGACCCGGCGTCGGAAAGAAGCGGGTAAGTGATTGACTTCCTTTGCGAAAACTCGGTCAGCACCTGCGGAGAGTCATAGCTCACGCCTGCCACGTTGATCCCTTTCGCGGCGAACAGTTTCTGCGCGCGTTCCAGATCGACAAGTTGACCTTTGCAAAATGGACACCAATCCGCGGAACGAAAGAATAGGAGAAGAAGCCCGTTCTGGCCGGTGAGGGTGCTAAAGGTCTCGGATCTTCCTGCTTGGTCGACGAGCGCAATCTGTGGTGCCTTGGCCCCAGGTTGCAGGCCAATAATTTGTTGGCCAAGCGCGCTCGGCAGCAGGGGTGAAGGCGCTTCCACACATGAAAACAACCGGCCATGCCAGGGACTTGAATTCCATTGATTCCTCCAGAGTACGCTGTGCGTATTTACTGCAGAGTGAGAGTCTGGGCAGCGCAGAAAGTTACATCGCGAGCGGATTTAACTTATTCGTGCCGGGTTAGAAGTGAATGATGAATCCCCCGGCCGGAACGATATCGTGCTGGCCCTGTTGCCGAGGGCTGTGCCATAGTTTGGCGTATCCACTGCGTAGTAATCACGCAACTCCGCCCGCAGAGAGATAGGGAAAAGAAGGTGAAGCGGCGTCCGGAAATCCACGCCGCCACCGAATTGTGCCGTCCCGGTGTTCCGGTTTATCGCCGGATTGGGTGCACCGTTGTTTAGCAGGGCGCTTGTTTCCAGCCAGCCATAGCCAAAGCCTCCCGAAACCCAGGGCGAAAAACGGCGGCCGGCGAAGGCTTGTAATCGCAGCGACGGAACGACATACAAGGTGGCCAGGCTGGTCGCTGTCCCGGGTTGGGAGGAGCCTCCACGGTGGCTCGGCGCAGCGGCAAACGGGATCTCGGCAAATAAAGCAATCCGCTTCCCCGTTAGTCTGCGGGCGTAGTCAAACGAAAAGGCGACACTGTTTCCAACGCTGAATGGCGCTCCCGCTGTGGTCGTCGAGCCCGGAATCTGCTCCGCTCCGAGCAAAAAGCCCACTTCATTTTTTGTTTCCTGCGCCGATGCTGAACAGGCAATTAGCCCCAGCAATAGCAACGGAGAGATCAGTTTTTTCACAGCCGTCCTTCCGTCGATCTCGCCGAGCAGAACCAACCAAGTTCTGAGGCGTGCGCGAAGTAATCCTGAACCCTTACCGCCTGCAGTTCGACAGCAAGTTTGCTGCCCTCAAATGCACGCTCGATCGCAGTGGCGATCGAATCACCATCCCGAAGGTCGGCGAGCAGCAGAAACTCCTCGCGATCGATGCGGCGGTAATAAACTGAATCTTCAAAGCGATGCACAGCCAGATAAATATTGGATCTGGAAACCTCGGGCAGTGCTACTTCCGAGGGCTGCCGGCGTCCGGAGACTGCATTGCTGACGATATCGATTTCGGGAGTCAATTTGCGGACCGCCAGCACTACCTCATCTACGGGATATTGCAAGTCAAGTAGCTGCAGGTGGGGCTGCAGGCGGAGGGTGGAGTCTTTTCCCAAACCGGCAAAATCCTCCCAGCTCAACGGCGCAAGACTGGCTCCGTCGAACGCCTCAATATAGGCCCACTCGAGTCGAGCAACGTCAACCGCCAGGGCATGTCTGAGGACCAGCAAGTTCAGGGTAAGACGCGAGCCACGCGGGCAACCTGGCGCCGAGATTTCGCAGCGAAAACGAAGTGGACGGATTCTCACGCAAGTAACCCAGCACCAGCGAGTCGAATTTCTCCTGGCCGAGAACCACCTGGAGGGCGGGAAAATCTTCAGAAACGGCGGCGATTACGCGAAACCAATACTGCCGGTTGTAGATCTCGAGCCGCTCAAACGAAGTAAGCAGGGAATTCGGTTTTATATAACTGGCTGCGATCTCGTCCATCGGCACACCCTCTACCATGGCCTGCATCGAAAGGTCGGGGGTCAAGGGGCGCATCACGTCCTGCGACATGCGTCGCTGAAGTTCCAGGAGGTTCATGCTTGTACCTCGTAAAGGCGTTCGGGGTTCAACACCTCAGGTTCGCGTTGCCCCGGTGCCGCAAGAAAGTGATTGGCCTTGAGCGCTTCCGCATGAACCTCGGCGAATGACGGTATGTTGTCATCCCACTCCAGCAGAGTAGCCGTGGGCCCCGTGCGTTCGATCGCGCGAGCGTACAGTTTCCAGACCGGGTCGAGAACCGGATGATCATGTGTGTCGAGCGTGTACTTCTCAAACCTTGAGTGCCCGGCGATGTGTATCTGCGCCACGCGACCGACATCCACACTATTCACATATTGCAAAGGGTCGAATCCATGATTTTGTGAGGAGACATAGATATTGTTCACGTCGAGCAGAATTCCACAATCCGCGGCGTGGACGACCTCGTTCAAAAACTCCCACTCTGTCATTTCGGATTCGTGAAACTCCGCATAACTGCTCACGTTCTCGACCGCGATGGGGATCTCGAGGAAGTCCTGTACCTGCCGAATCCGCCGCGCAGTCGTTTGCACAGCCTCAAAGGTGTAAGGCAACGGTAGCAGATCGTGGGTGTACCGTCCGTCTACGCTTCCCCAGCACAGGTGGTCCGAAAGCCAGGGAGTTCCGGTCCGCCGGGTGAGTTCCTTGAGACGCTTCAGGTGTTCGCGATCCAGCGCTTGCGCAGAGCCAAAATACATCGAAACGCCATGTTGAACGACTCTGTATTGCTCCAGAATCTTGTCGAGTATCTTGAGCGGGCGGCCACCATCGACCATATAGTTTTCGGAAATGATCTCAAACCAATCGACGATCGGCTTTTCGGACAGAATGTGATCGTAATGGGGAACCCGCAGCCCGATACCGGCACCGTAGTCGGTAAAGGCATTGAATCGGTTAGCTGGCATCAGGAACTCCTGCTTTAAAGAAGGGAGAGAGTTGGAGGCTTGAGTGATGACAAGCCCCCAACAGACCAGGGAACTAGCTAGCCTTTGGAGGTGTGGAGCCGTCAGTGGCGCATCCACCCTTACCTTTGCAATCGTTCTTGCCTGCGTCTTTGCCGCCGCCCTGACCCTTGCAATCGTTCTTACCTTTGCAGGAGTGCTTGGCCGTTGCCGGGGCGGACTGGTTCTGAGCAACCAGCAACGCCCCGGGATGGGAAGTTGCACTCACCGTGGAGAGGCTGCCCTGCTGCGCGGGTTGGGCGTTCAAGCGTGCTGTCGTACCGCCGAGCAGACCTGCAAACGCAGCGGCGAGGGCGAGAGTATTTGTGGAATGGTTCTTCATAGATGAAAACCTCGGGAGTTGATTTGCAGGAGCGAAGACTTTGGTCACGACCCTTCTCTCTTGCCGCTGGTTAGAACGAATAGCAATTGCAAAGTTACAAAACAATCGCATTTTAATTTGACGATCCCTTGGAAGCAGTCGTCCCGGCGAAAGCGGTGCCGCGCTTGAAAACGATTGTTGTCTTTATCTTCTCTGTAACTATTCAGCGGCGGATGCGCTCTAACGCGACGATTCACTCCGCAACAGCGAATGCAATTAACGATGAATTGTGAGGATGCCTGTTGGCGGGAGGAAAGGAACACAATGAAACACTTTCTCCGTTACTACTCTCTTGCCGCAGAAAAGATCTCTTATCTCCGATCGCCGTTCTTGCTCGCTGTGCGCCTGTACTGGGGCTGGCAATTCGTCCAGACAGGTTGGGGTAAGATGCACCACATTGCAAAGATCACCGGCTTCTTCACCAGCCTGAACATTCCCTTTCCCGCCTTCAATGCCTACTTCGTTTCCGGGTTGGAATTCTTCGGCGGCCTGCTCCTCATCGTGGGCTTTGCATCACGCTTTACCGGCCTGCTGCTCGCGTTCAACATGCTGGTTGCTTACTGGACAGCGGACCATGAAGCTCTGGTTTCCATCTTTGCCGATCCGGGAAAGTTTTACGTCGCCGATCCCTACACCTTTCTCTTCGCGTCGCTTATGGTGCTTATCTTAGGCGCGGGCTTCTTCTCGGTTGACGCGCTGGTTGCGAAGCGCCTTGAAGTGCAGGTCTAGGCTCTATGAAAGCGCCGGCCGAATCCAGGGATGAGGCGCAGTTGATCGCCTCCATCCTTGCAGGGGACACACAGCTCTATCATCAACTCATCCGGCCTTATGAGCGCGCGCGTATACATGATGGCCCTTTCGTACATGAAGAATGAGGCCGATGCAGAGGAGGTCGCGCAGGAAGCCTTCCTGAAGGCCTTTCACCATCTCAGGACCTTCCGCGCAGAGGCAAAGTTCAGTACCTGGTTAATTGGGATTGCCCTCAATGAAGCGCGAAGCCGCTTGCGGCGCGAAGCAACCGTAAGAATGGAATCGATCGACGACACCTCGGACGAGACCGGCCATTTTTCCCCCGCAATCCTGCGAGACTGGCGGGAAGTTCCTTCCGAAGCCCTGGAGCGGAAGGAGGTTCGACAGATGCTGCAGCAGGCGATCACCAACCTCCCGACCATCTACCGCGAGGTGTTTGTTCTGCGTGATGTGGAAGAGTTGAATAATGTTGAAACTGCCGCGGCCCTCAGCATCACCGTGGGAAACGTAAAGGTGCGTTTGCACCGGGCACGCCTCATGCTGCAGAAACAGTTGGCGCCTCTGTTGATAAATTCGAACCCAAAGAGGAGGTGGCTCCCATGGTTCTAAACTGCAAGCATGTTTGGGACTGCATCTCCGGATACCTGGACGACGCGCTGCCGGCGGAGATGCGATTTCGCGTGCAACGGCACCTTGATGGCTGCGAAATTTGTTCGGCTATCCTCGATTCGGCGCGCAACATCCTCGTTCTGACAGCCGATGATTTGATCTTCGAACTGCCGGTCGGTTTCAGTGAGCGCCTGCATGCGCGGCTCGACCAGGAAATGACCAGCTAAAGCGAGTGGTGCAAGCTGAAATGCAGGTACTCTTCTACGCCGATCAGAACGAGTGTCGCCAACGATAAAACCAATTGCGCGAGTTCGCTTCGTTTCTGGCCGGTACTCAATGGTTTCTGCCGCCACTGTGAGGCGGGGCGATTACGAAGATGACGGACATGCATGAGAATGGCAAGATTCAGCAGCGAACCGAGCAGCGCGAGGACGATCATCGGAACGCGTATCGCGTCGGTATGAAATCGAACCATCACTGCTCCCGCACCCGTGCTGAGGGCGAGTGCTCCAATGCCAATCGCCAACCGAAGACCGGTGATGGCTACAACGGCTCCGCAAATGCTCTGCAGCAGGGCAAAAAAGAAACTGGACCACGCGATCACGCCTCGATTGCGCACCAACTCGTCAGGCAGGATGGGAGCAGCGGTCTCGGGAGATTTGATCGGTTCAAGAGGAGTGGACGACATAGGATGCTCCAGGTGCGTCTTCCGCACCCGATCAAGTTTATACGATCGCCGCTTAAGACGCGGCTGCATTTATCTTTGTAACCTTTTTGAGCGCCGGCAATCCAAGGTCCTGGCGAACCATGATGGCTCACGCGAGCCTTCATCCGGCTTCTTCATAAGCCCGGCGCAGCATCTGCCGCATTGCCGAAACCATGTACGCGTTGTCGATGCGAAGATTAGCGTCGCTCACGATTCCTGGATAATGATCAGGTATCAGCGATGCCGTGCTGCGAACTTCTCGCAGCGCTTTCATCAGAAGATACATGTCCTGATACCCATCGTCCTGAAAAGTCTCGTGGAATCGCGGGAGAGGGGAACTCACGTTACGAAAATGGATGGTAAAGAGCTTATCCCGTGAACCGAATTCTTTAATCATGGATGCGGCATCCTTGCCCATGGTGTCGCCCCCTTCGAGCCAGGTGCCAAGGCACAGGCAAAGTCCCCAGTTCTTGCTGCCCTTTGAAACCACATCCTCGGCATGTTTGTAGCCGGCATAGTTGACGAATACCTTGGCCACTCCATTCATCGGGGTAATCGGCGGATCATCTGGATGGTGCGCTAATTTGATCCCGGCCTTTTCTGCTACCGGCAAAACAGCGTCAAGAAAATAACTATAGTTTGCCCAGATATCCTGCGCCGAGTAGTCCCGGTCAAACATCTGCTTCTCGATTTTGTCCCGGAAGTCGGTGACGCTGAACTCACGCGCCCGATACCCTCGAGCGGTTGTAATCATGTTCGTGGTGTAGGTATTTCCGGGATGGAAATCAATGTGAGATGTACGAATGCCCAGACGGCCACAATCCCTGAGGAACGTATTGAATGTCTCGATATCCTCGTCTCTGCCCGGCTGTCCCAGCTGGATCTTTAGCGAACGATACTTTTCCATCAGCGCGCAATCGATCCTCAAGCCATATCGGGCAAAACGCTCCTGTGTCGTCTTAATGAACTCGTAGGATGCTTCCTCGCCGAAGTCAGCGTGCAGCCAGCGCAACCCAATCTGTTTCAGAAAGAGCAGCTCCTCATCCGAAGTGTGCTGGACGGTGAGTTTGACGGCAATCTTCGTGCCCTCTGGATCCGCCTCGTCCATCGGCGCTCCCGAGGCCGCAGCGAGCGCCGCAGCAGAACGCGGAAGCATCCCATAGGCCGCAGCCATAGCCGGTAGCTTCAAAATGTCGCGGCGGCTAACCAAACTTGTCACCTTCTAACAGAAGATGGGTGCCCCACATCTCGCTCGTTGTTCGCGAGATGTGGGGTACCACAGCTTCCAGCCTCAATCTCTTTCGGGCGCAGGAAACTCTCACTGCTTGATCACTGTGCCATCCCGTTTCCGTATCTCTCCCCATCCGCCATTCAGATTATTTCTTCCTGGAGTAAACGGAGCCTTGGCAGCTGCCTGCTCATCGATCTCAATGCCCCATCCCGGTTTCTCACTTACCCAGATATATCCATCTTTCAACTCCGGACAACCGTGGAAGATCTCGCGGGTCCGTTCGTTGAAAGGCGAATATTCCTGAATGCCGAAGTTATAACTCACGATATCCAAGGTGGCATTGGCCATATGCCCCACCGGCGAAACATCACCCGGACCATGCCAGGCGGTCTTCACTCCATACTGCTCCCCAAGGATCGCGATTTTACGAGCCGGGGTAAAGCCGCCTGCCTGCGACACATGCACCCGGATGTAATCGATAAGCCGGCCTTCGATCAGCGGCTGCCACTCGTGCGGGCTATTGAACAATTCGCCCATTGCAATCGGCGTTGCGCAATTTTGACGAATCTGCTGGAAGTAGCCAAGGTCTTCAGGCGACAGCGGATCTTCGAGAAAGAACATGTGGAACTTTTCCGCTTCTTTGCAAAACTGCACCGCCTGGTTCGGCGTGAGACGCTCATGCATATCGTGCAGCAGCTCCACCTCCTCGCCCAGTTCCTGTCTGCATACTTCCAGCAGTTTTAACGCCCGGCGGAAGTCATAAGCGGGCTCGTACAACGGCTGGTCGTGCAGCGCTTTGAGCTTGGTATCGTCGCCATGCCGGGCGCCATAACCTGACATCCCGGGAATAGCAACCTGCACGCGGACATTGCGAAAACCCTGGGCCATAAAGCCCTTCGCGCTCTCCACCACTGCCTGGAAGTCAGGCCCATCGGCGTGCGTATAGGCATCGACAGCCTCCCGGCATTTGCCGCCGGCAAGCTGATACACCGGCATGCCCGCCTGCCGCCCCTTGATGTCCCACAGTGCCTGATCCACCCCGCTGAGGGCATTGTTCAACACCGGGCCGTTCTTCCAGTAAGAACTGTCGTAGCACGATTGCCAGATATCCTCGATCCGGTCTGTGGTCTTACCCAAAAGAAATGGCTTTAGATACTTTTCGACGGCCGGCTTTACCAGGTCTGCGCGCTGGGTGAACGTTGCGCAGCCGTAGCCGTAGAGTCCATCCTGGTCAGTCGTGATTTTGACCACAGTGAGCCGCGTACCCGCGGGCTCGCATTCGATCACGCTGATATCCTTGATGCGCGGCGTTGCCATGCCGCGAGTGGCGCGCGCGACCTGCTCCTGTGATCGCAAAAGAGGCGATGCCACCCCAACCAGGCCCGCACTCCCGATAGACTTTAACAATGTACGACGGTTCATTGATATCCTTTCATCCCCACCACTGTTCGCCTGCAGCCAGATGAGCTTTCACTACGTCCGGGTTCAACTCAGCGCCGAGCCCGGGTTTGCTGGTTACGCTCACGTGTCCATCCTTGATATAAGGGCCGTCCAGCAAAAGCAACTGGTCCATCCAACCACCCTGGCCGGTGATCGTTTCACAAGCGATGTAGTCTCGAATCGATGCGGCCCACTGGCAGTTAGCCCAGGTGTGCAGTTGGCTTCCTGTATTGTGCGTTGCCATCGGTAGTCCGAAGGTATCTGCCATATCGGCGATGCGTTTTGTTTCCAGAAAGCCTCCGCTGTTGCGCAGATCCGGGTTCAGAATGTCACATCCCTGGTAGATGATGAAGTCCTTGAACCCAGCCCGCCGCTCCAGGTTTTCTCCGGTACAAATGGGTACACGGGAACTCGCACACAGTCTTCTCCATGATTCGGAGTAATCCACCGGCAAGGGATCTTCGAGCCATAACGGCTTGATGGGCGCGACCGCGTCCGCCAGCTGAATGGAAGTCCGCAGGTCATACTCCCAGTGACAGTGAACCATGAGGTCGTGGTCCCAGCCGATGGCTTCACGGCAGTTCTCAAACCCCTGACCAACATTCATCAGCTCTTTCGTACTAAGAACGCGATTGCCGGTGTCGCGGCCGCTATCTGTCGCCGTGTCTGTATGGCGGAAGCCGATCTTGTGCGCGGTAAAGCCGCTGGGGTCGGCCTTGATCTTGGCCGCCCACTCGCGGCACGAGGCCTTGTCCAGCATGTCGCGGGGAGATGCGTGGTCATACACGCGAACCTTGTCTCGAAATCTCCCACCCAGCAGCGTCGTCGTCGGTACCCCCAGGGTCTTTCCCGCCAGGTCCCACAGCGCCATCTCGATGCCGCTGGCTGCGCGCATTAATGAGTGCGCCGACCCATCCGTGCGCGTTCCCGAAAGCTCAGGACCGCCAATCCCCATGAAGGTGTAAATGGCATCGATCTCCAGCGGATTCTTACCGACCAGTAGCGGCTTGAGCGCTGCAATCTGCTCTTTGACCCCGATGCTGGGAAGACCGTAGGCCTCGGCGATCCCGTAGTGTCCATTGTCCGCGACCACCTTGACCAGGACGTAGGTGCGAGGACCGGTTAAGGTCATGGTTTGAATGTCGCTGATTTTTGTCGAAGCAGTTGCCGCAGCGGCGAGGCCGGGATGTCCGCTGATCCACGCCGCTCCCCCGAGAACAGCGGCGGATTTGAGCAAGTCACGCCGCGACCACCCGCTCGCCTCACCCAACATACGTCTCAATCTCCGGCAACCAGTTCTTGCTGCTGCGCCACCAGCGCCTGCACCACGGGCGCTAAGCGGTCCCGCTGTTCCGTCGACAACTCTGATACGAAAGGAGGAATCGGACCGGTGCGAGCAATGCCGGCCAACTCCAGTGCCAGGTGCAGTACACGCGCGGGTCCCCACGCATCGCGCAGGTCTTCAAAGTCCAGAAAATGAGAGCGGACGCGGTCGGCTTCCGCGTAGCCCTTTGCCTGGCAAGCGGAAAACACCGCAGCGCTCAAGGCGGGCGCAAGGCAACCGGAGCCGGTCGTGAATCCGGGCAGCCCCCACTGGCGGAGATGCACCACGGCCGGACGCTCGCCGATACCGCTGATGATCGTCCGTTTATCCACTCGCTTGACCAGTTCGTCGAGGTAGTGGTCTCGCGTCGGATCGGCGCGGACGACCGCATATTTGATCGCCATGCAGATACCCTCATCGACCAGCCGGGCGACCACGTCGAGACCGGCCATGAGGTCCGCTCCCATGTTCACTTCTTCTTTGAGGTAGAGCATCAGGCGAACATCAGCCGCCTCGGCAAATTCACGAAGCCCTCGTTCCAGCCCGGCCGCATCGCGAGGATCTGAGCAGGGAAGCGTCATGACACAGGGGACAGCAAAGCGGCGTAACAATTTGGCTTGGTCCATCAATCGCCCGTAGGAGGGACCCGCGCTGGGAATCAGCCAGTGGCCATCCCGCTTGATTTCTGATTGCCACTCCAGCAGCTGCTCATATTCATCCAGGGTCAAATGGTAGAGAAAAGCATTGCCGCCATAGATAAAGCGGGTAATCCCTCCGTTTGCGATGTAATGCACGATTTCCGAGTTTTGCTCGAAATCAATCGCTCGGCCAGCCCTCACCTTGCGCGCGAGCGGCGGCACAGCGAATACACCGTCCAGCGAGACATTTGTCATGAGAGCTCCTCTCAGATGCTCGTCTCTTTAATCGCATACCCTGAGACGGGCCTTTTTACCACATAGTGGGACGAAATGGTTTCGCGAAAATTCTTTTGCAACCGAACCATTCGTTGGAATACTATCCGCCTGCCATAAAGAGTCAATGATAGATCAACCTCAATGGGGGTGTTAGTGAAGAGCATGAGAAGGCAACCGGTCCTGATTCTGGCGTCTGTTCTGCTAACTGCTGTCACCGCGACCATCATCGCCCAGACCCCAAAGCCGAAGCGCATCAACCAGGCCATCGAACTCCTGGCAGAAGGCCAGCCTATCTATTACACCGGCTCGCACTCCGGTACGACTGGTACTTACGAGCAAGGGATGAAAGATGCGCAAACTTATGCGGACTACATTAGCTACGACATGGAGCACGCTCCTTTTGACGTAAAGGGCCTGCAGGACTACATGCGCGGGCTGGCAGCGGGCGGCCCCTCCAGAAGCGGGCATCGCACCCCGGCGGTGATCGTCAACGTACCGGTAAATGGTATGGATGCAGCGGCGGTGCACGCCAATGCCTGGATGTTCAACCAGGTGCTTGCCACGGGCGTTCATGGCGTGATGCTGACCCATGCGGATGATCCCGGCGCCATCCGGGCCTTCGTCGAAGCCGTGCGCTTTCCCATTCACCACGAAGGTGTAGGCGTAGACGGATTGCCCGAAGGGCGCCGCGGTGTTCACGGCGTTGCCGTCGCGGCCAAGATATGGGGAGTTTCCGAGGAGGAGTATGAAGAAAAGGCGGATCCATGGCCACTCAATCCCAACGGCGAACTCCTGCTCGGGGTCAAAGAAGAAGATAAGTATGCCCTGGCCAATGTAGACGAGAATCTGAAAGTGCCAGGCATCGGCATGGCGGAATGGGGTCCTGGGGATATGGCGATGTCTCTCGGCGTCCGCGCGCATGGCGAGGCCGCGATCCAGGATCCGAAAATGGTGGCTGCCCGTGCCAAGGTCCTCGCTGCCTGCAAGGCTAACCACATCTTCTTCCTCAACTCATTCACCGCCAAAGATGTGGTGGACATGATCAAAGAAGGAGTCATGGTGGGTCCAGCGAGCCCGGAAACCGCCGCCATCGGCCGCAAATACACCAACCGCCCGCAACCCTACTGAGGCGAGGAGCCACAGCAACTCAGCGTGCCTTGAACGAAATAGATCATGAAGGGTACGGATTCGTAGCGTCGTCGCGGCGAAGCAAAGAACGAGGCCCTCATCCCCGTCCAGAACCAACGACCGTGGTTGGGAGTTTGAATCCACCAGGGGCCGCCGACCTAGTTTGGACAGGCCTGAAGTTTGAGCGGTCCCGCATTCGACAAGCACAGCCGTCCCTGCGGGACCGGTCGACCCCAACAACGTTGGCGAGACATCCCCAAAATGGTTTAGTGTTCGAGGCAGGAGAAATCTCATGAAAAGGATACTTGCAGCTGCAGTTATCGTCTGGACGATGGTGGGGGCTTCGGCTGCTTTTTCCCAGGTGAAGATGACCAGGGATCAGATGATGTTCTACACCTCCGATTGGAAGGGAGATCGCTTCCCGGACGGGCGCCCGAAAGTACCAGACGATCTACTCAAACGGGCCACAGACTGCACCATCGAGGATATTTGGGGGTTTCTCCGGCAGAAGGGATACGCCAACCAATTTGAAGGTGATTGGCAAGGCCTGCACATTGACAAACCGTTCGCCGGCCGCGCGCTGACGGCCCAGTACATGCCAACCCGGGCGGACATGGCCAAGGCCATCGCCGCGGAAGGCAAGGCAGAGGGCCGAGTGAGTGGAAACAACAGTTGGCCCATTAATGAATTGCAAATAGGCGACGTCTATGTTGCCGATGGCTTCGGGAAGGTCATCGAAGGTACTTTGATCGGTTCGAATCTGGGCAACGGCATTGCCGCTCACACCCATACCGGCTTCGTCTTCTACGGTGGCATCAGGGACCAGGAAGAAAACCGCGAGATCCCCAACTTCAACGGGTTCTACAAAGGCTACGATCCCTCAGCATGGGCGCAAATGGAATTGACCGCGATCAATGCACCGATCCGCATCGGCCGTGCAGTCGTGTTGCCGGGCGACGTTGTCCTCGCAAAGACAGACGGAGTGATCTTTATCCCTGCAATCCTGGCTGAGGACGCGATCAGCCACGCAGAATTCACCAGTCTTGAAGACGACTACAACTTCGAGCTCAACAAACAAGGCAAAAACGGTGCTGAGTTTGAGGGCGGTTGGACTCCCGAAAAATATCAAGGTCTCGCCAAATATATCGATGCCCATCCCGAGAAGCTGAAGATGCCTCGTTCGGAATTCGATGCACTCATGGCCGAAAGGCTCAAGCGTCGCCAGGCGCCGCCCGCTCCGTCCACTGCACCCGCACCTTAGCGCAACCAGGTTAGATCGACGAGTGAGAGTTCCAGGGGGAAATAATGAGAATGATCGCGAGCTATTGTTTGGTGTTGGGAATGCTAAGCCTGGCGAGTGGCGCGGCCTGCGCTCAAGGGGCGCCCAACAAACTTACTCCCAAGGAGTCCTCTAGTGGATGGAAGCTGCTCTTCGACGGTAAGACACTGGATGGTTGGCAACCTTACAGTACCTCCAAGCCACCCGCGACCGGGGATTGGAGCGTGGCCGATGGCGCGCTCCTTTGCCCGGGAACGAGCCCCGGCTGGTTAGCTGGCAGCGGTACCTATTCCAATTTTGAACTCAAGCTTCAGTTTCGCGGCAGCGAGAAAGTGAATAGCGGCGTATTTATTCGCGCTACGAAGGACGGCGCGCCAAACAAGACAGGTTACGAGGTGCAAATCTGGGACTATCAGCCTGCTGGCTACAACACCGGCAGCCTGGTCGATTCGCTCAAGGCTGCTCCCGTAAAGATCCTGCCTGACGAATGGAACAACTACGATATCAAGGCGGAGGGCGACCACTACGTCATCACTCTCAATGACAAGACAATCCTTGACGACCACGACGCTAAACACACCGAAGGGCTTGTCGGATTACAGTGCCAGCCAGGAAACAAGATTGAGTTCAGGAACGTGAAGATTTTATCTCTCCAGAAGTAACCTCTTTCACGCACTCGAGCGAGGTTATGGACGCCGCCTGCCCAACCTTGGCCGGATATTCCCCGAATGATATGGTGTTCGAGGCAGGAGACACCTATGAAGAAATTAATCGCAGCTGTAGTGATGGCTTGGACCTTGTTGGGGGCTTCCACTGCCTTCTCGCAGGTCAAGATGACCAGGGAACAGATGATGTTCTACACCTCCGACTGGAAAGGCGATCGGTTTCCCGACGGCCGTCCCAAGGTGCCGGACGATCTACTCAAACGCGCTCTCGACGTCTCTGTCGAAGATATCTGGGACTTCCTGCGCGGAGAGGGCTACCACAATCAGTTCGAGGGCGACTGGCAAGCCCTGCACATCGAGAAGCCTTTTGCCGGTCGCGCGCTCACCGCTCAATACATGCCGGTTCGTGCCGACATGGCGAAGGCGATCGCCGCCGAAGGTAAGGCTGAGGGCAGGGTCAGCGGAAACAATAGCTGGCCGATCAATGAACTCCAGATTGGCGACGTCTACGTCGCTGACGGCTTCGGCAAAATCATCGACGGCACCCTCATCGGGTCGAACCTGGGCAACGGAATAGCCGCTCACACCCACACTGGTTTCATTTTCTACGGTGGTATCAGAGACCAGGAGGAAAACCGCGAGATTCCCAACTTCAACGGCTTCTACAAAGGTTACGATCCATCGTTCTGGCAGCAAATGACGCTGACAGCGATCAACTCGCCGATCAGGATCGGCCGCGCCGTTGTTCTGCCTGGGGATCTGGTCCTGGCCAAGACCGACGGAGTCATCTTTATCCCCGCGATTATGGCTGAAGCCGCCGTGAGCCATGCTGAATTTACTAATCTCATGGACGATTACAATTTCCAACTCAACAAAGAAGGCAAGAACGGCGCCGAATTCGAAGGCGGTTGGACGCCGGCCAAATTCCAGGGCCTTGCCAAATACATCGACGCGCATCCTGACAAGCTCAAGATGCCGCGTTCGGAATTCGATCAGCTATTGTCGGATGCTTCCAAGCCGCCCAAGCGGCGCAACCCGCCGGCGGGGGCTCCAGAACCGTAGACGGCGGCCGCTACCCAGACCAAAAAAAATGGGCCCATTCTTTATCCCGGCTTAGGGATCGAAGAATGGGCCCGCCCGTTTTTCCGGCCCACGTCCCAGCATTTACAAGAGCTTATCGGCAACAATTTCAGATAGTGGTATGCGCTTGACACGTGTATGGAATCCGTCTTACAGTCTGTCCACTTCGAGGTGAGTCAGAAGTCCACCAGGTTAGCAAGAAAAACATGACGGGACCTGATGGGAAAGGGCAAGAGCGAGTCATTCCTGGAGGGGAAAGACATGCGAATCCCAGCTGATCCAAAAGGTTTTCTCAGCAGATCTATACGGCTTTGCCTTTATCTCACGTTCGTCTTGGCAGGCCAAACTTTCGGGCAGAATGTAAACGGCACTATCGTAGGTACCGTCACTGACTCGACCGGCGCTTCTGTTCCTGGCGCCAGCGTGACCATCACAGATGTAAATACCGGCGTAAATCACTCCGCGCAAACCGACGCGGGCGGTTACTATTCGGCTCCTGATCTTCCCCCTGGTAGTTATAGGGTTTCCGTCCAGAAGGAAGGTTTTCAGACCACAATTCACACCGGCATTGATCTTTATGTCGATAACACCGTGCGTGCCGACGCCAAGCTGAATCCTGGCGCAGTGACCCAGACGGTGAACGTGAGCAGCGCGGTGACTCCCGCGTTGCAGACCGATACTGCGGACACCGGGAGAGACATCGATACCGCACCAGTATCCCAACTGCCCCTTTCCACTGGGCGCAATTTTCAAAGTCTACTGAATACCGTGCCCGGCGCGGGCTATGCCGTCAAAGACCACTCCACTTTTTTCAATCCGCAGTTGAGTATGGCGTCCACGGTGAACGGCAACTCCAGCATGTATAACGATTTCGATATCGAAGGTATCGATGACAACCAGCGTACCAACCTCCTGCAAATTTATATTCCACCCATCGAAGCCATTCAAGAGGTACACATCGCCACCAGCAATTACGATCCGCAGCAGGGATCGGCGCTGGGCGCGGTGACCAATGTCATTCTCAAGTCAGGCGGTAATGCCTATCACGGCGAGGTCTATTACTTCTATACCGGCAACGCTCTTCAGGCGAGGACTTACTTTCAAACGACACCGAACCACCACGCCGTCGACAACTACTGGGGAGGTAACCTGGGAGGGCCGATTCAGAAGGACAAGATGTTCTTCTTCGCCAGCTTTTTGGAGCACACCCAACACCTCGGCGAGTTCTACACTGTGGCCGTACCGACCATGGCGATGCGTGGGGGTGATTTCAGCGACCCGACCCTGGCGGTCGTCTACGATCCGACCACCGGAGATACTGCCGATTGCCTGCCCGGCGGCAACGCCAAACTCTGCGGAACGGGCCGCAAACAGTTCAGCTACAACGGCGTCCTGAATGTGATCCCGCCTAGCCGGCTCGACCCGGTTGCCCTCAAGCTACTAGCCTATGTGCCGCCGCCCAATGCCAACCAGAGTGCCTCCGGCGTGCTCAGATACCAGAACAATCTCAATACCAGCAGCCTCTTCACGCAGAACACTCCTTTCATCGACACCAAGATAGACCGCTTCTTTCACAACAACGATCATCTTTCCGGCCGGTTCAGTTTTGAGAAACCTAGCTTGAATCAGGCCGGCCTCTTTGGCGTCGCCGGAGGGCCAATTTCAGGCGGCGGTATCGGTGGTGCGGAGGGCTATGGCAACGAAAAAATCTACTCTACCGGCGTCAACTACATCCATACCTTTGCCTCGTCCTTGCTCTCGGAAGCCCGCTTCGGCGTGAGCCGTTTCGATAACCTTGCCTATCCCACCGGTTACGGACAGCCCCTGGCCGAGCAAGCCGGCATTCCCGGCGCAAACATAAGCCAGTTCACCAGCAGTATCACTGCGATCAACGGCGAGGGCTTTTCTGATCCGATGATCGGAGGTTGTTCGAATTGTCCCTGGAACCGCGCGGGCACGATCATTGAAGGGGTGGAGAACATGACCAAAGTCCGCGGCAGCCATACCCTCGAGTGGGGCGTCGATTATCATCGTGTTCGCGATGATTTGCTCCTGGTCGGCAATCCACCCGGTCAGTTTGCCTTTGCCGCCGGTCAGACTTCCCTCAATGGTGGCAAATCAGGCGGTCAGGCGAATCAATTTGCTAGCTTCCTGCTTGGAGTTCCCAATAGCATCAATCGCGGCTATGCCAACACTTTTCCTGCCTATCGGCAGAACCAGGTATTTGTCTACTTCGGCGACAAATGGCAGGCAAGTTCAAACCTCACCGTCAACGCCGGACTACGTTGGGAATATTACGGCCCACCGACACCGCACTTTGCCGGCGGATTTTCCAATTACGTACCCAGCTCCAATACTTTGCAGTTGGCAGGCATAGGCAGCGTTCCCCGCAATCTGGGCATGCAGCCTGACTATCACAACTGGGGACCGCGCCTCGGGCTGGACTACCGCATATCTTCGAACAGCGTTGTCCGCGTGGGCTTCGGGATGAGCACCATGTCGTTTCCTATTGACCTTTACGCGTACAACTACCCTGTTGAGCCGACGCAACAGTACTCCAGCCTGAGCAGCTTTGGCCCGGCCGTTCTGTCCGACAACACCGCCGCGACTTTTGCCAAGGGCTTTCCCGCACTTCCGGCCTATGTGCCACCGCCCAGCGGAATCATTCCCGCCAGTACACCGGCGCTCCTCAACCAAAGTTATTACGCCATCAACCTGAACTGGAAGAATCCTTATCTTGAGACCTGGAACCTGGCCTATGAGCGCCAGCTACCCGGCAGCTGGGTAGTTGATATCGCCTACGTCGGCAATCACGGCGTGCATACTCCGATTCAATACAACGCGAACGCGGCCACAGTGTATGGCCTTGGTGCCGCGGGTCAACCCGAGTACGGGCCCTGCGCCGCGTGCGGCAGCCCCAATGCCAATGTGGGCCGCACTGCAACCACCACCGAATACTTTGTCGGTTACAGTTCCAACTACAACGCCTTGCAGGTCAAATTCGATCATAAGTTCGCGCGCGGCTTCTCCGTTACGAATTCCTACACCTACAGCAAGGCTCTTGGATTTTCCAGCGAGGCGAGCGACTATCCGAATGGATTGCTCGACTACGTCAATCAGCGGCGCAACTATGCGCCAACCGACTTTAATCAGACCCACATCTTCAATGAGAGCTTCCTCTGGCACCTTCCGGTCGGGGCCGGCTCCCATGTTGCCAGTTCCGGCGTGCCGGGGCTGGTTCTCGGCGGGTGGCAACTCACCGGCGTTTGGGAGACCGGGTCCGGCTTTCCCTTACCGTTCACCTGCACTTGCTCGTCCTTCAATACACCCGGCAACACTGCTTTTCCCAACATCAACGGGCCTTTCCGCAGGTTGCATGGCATCGAGAAGACGGCCTGGTTTGACACCAGCGTATTTTCAGCGCCTACCGCGGGACAGCCGCAGGGAGACGTAGGCAACTACGTGTTTTCGGGGCCGAGATTTTTCAATCTGGACGCCTCGATCTTCCGGACGGTCAAGCTCACGGAGCGATTTAACCTTGAGCTACGCAATGAGTGGCTGCACGCTACCAACACGCCTCAGTTCTCGTTGCCAAACACTCAGTTTGGGAGTTCGTCGTTCGGTCTGGTGACCGGTGTCAGCGGCGGGAGCCGCATCATTAATCTCGCAGGAAAGATCTTGTTTTGACAGGAGGGAGCGTCGAGGAAAAGTTGGGCCCGCCGTCACGCTTAAGATTGATTCTGGAGTTCGCCATCCTTCTCACAACTTCAAGGATGGCGAACCCCGGGGCAGAAATTAGAATTCCTTCCACTCCGTACCCCGTTCCAGCATGATCGACGCCTGGAACATAGCCCGCGCGTAGGCGATGTCATACACCATCCCGGTATATCCGCCACCGCCGGGATATTGATTGCGAATGCCGACCGTCTTGTCGTAATCCAGTGCCCGCTCGTGTTCGGGATAGATCAGGCGGGTGTACTTTACCTTGATCAACTCCCGCATCACGGCCAGCATATTGTTTTCGCCCATGTCAATAAACGTCTCGGTGTAATCATTGTGCGGCGTTCTCACCACGGGGTTGCGATAGTGCACGTGATTGATACGGTCGCGGGTACCAAAGTATTTGCATACCTCGACCGGGTCGACTTCCATCTCGCGTGACACACCGCATTCGTACGTAATACCGTTCGACGGGCTGTTGACCACGGTGATCAACTTCTTCCAGCCTTCGAGAGAAGCCATGATTTGCCCCGATCCTCGTGTGACTGCGATGGGTGGGTCATTGGGATGGAGTGCCAGACGTACGTTCGATTGCTCGCACGTAGGAATGACCGCCTGCAAAAAGTAGGTAATGTTCTTCCACAGCTCCTCGTTGCTGTGTACCCCCTCGTCGGGAACAGTGGGCAGGTCTTTTACCTTGTTGATGTTGAACGCGGTATAACCTGCTCCGCCACGGCCTTCTTCCAGGTAGTATCCCTCGATGGCCCGATGCGCATACCAGTTGTACTCGACGACCGGCAGACCCACCTTGCCTGCGGCCCGAATCGAAGTCTTGAAATCTTCAATCTCCTTATCGCGCGCGGCTCCCGCTCGGCCATAGATACAATTGTTGAAGCCTGCGATCATCATGTTGCCCACCGCCAGGCCGCCCGTCTTGAGCTTGTCGACGACGCCCTGTAGGTCCGACTCCTGCCACGGCATCTTGCGGCCACCCATCAAAACGTTGTTGACCCCAATCTGTTTGACCTGCCGCATGGACTCATCGGTAATCGCGTGGACATTGAGCGGCGCGCAGATCTTGGGCGTGCTGGGCCCCTCCTGCGGCATTCCGGGTCCATGGGGGCCCTTGTATTCGGTTCCATCCGCGGCGGCAGCAGGCAATACCGCGGCAGCCGGTAAAGCGGCCGACAGAGCCGCCGTGGTACAAATTCCCTTCATCAATGTTCGTCTCGAAAAGTCAGAACTCATGGGTAGTCTCCTCTTGGTGGGCATTGCCGAGTGCCTGGCTGTCCATGCTTGAGAACAACTCACAAAGGCAGCGGCACGACGCATCCACTTTACATCGTTTCCGCAGCCGCACTACGTGCGAATACGCGGCAGTTGAAAATGCTGCGACTGCCACTGCAGCAGACGCCCGGGTAACAGGGTAAGTTTCGCGTCGCGCAACAACCGGGCAAATATTTTGCCTTCCGTGGCGCCTGCAAATCCCACCGGCGGCAGCGACGCGGCATCCTGTAGAATCATGCGGACACCGGTAGTGAAACGTTTCTGCGGCTGAAAGGCCGGCCCGGTTCAGTCTTTCAGCTTTGAGGTCAACCACCAGATGGGGAAGTGCAAGGTAGTAACCGCGTTCGCTTTAACATGGGGCCTTGGTATCGCCGGATTATCGACCGCGTATGGACAGCAGGATTGGCCGGCCTACGGGGGACACGACGGTACACACCACTCCAGCTTGTCGCAAATCAATCGTGACAACGTCAAGAACCTCGTCGTCGCTTGGAAGTACGATACCGGCGAAAAGGGCGGCATCGAAGCTAACCCCATTATCGTTGGCAAGGTTCTCTATGCCACGACACCGCGCCGCAGCGTGGTCGCGCTGGATGCAGCAACCGGCAAGCTGATTTGGAAGTTCGATTTTGGCCTCCCCGGCTTCGTGCTTACCCGAGGCGTCTCTTATTGGACCGATGGACACCAAAGCCGCATTCTCGCCGGCGCCCGCAACTATCTCTACGCACTCGATGCAGCCACCGGCAAGGTGATTCCCAGCTTTGGAGAGAACGGAAGAATCGACTTACGCAAGGGATTGCGCGAACCGTATGAAGAACAGTCGGTCGCGTTGACCACGCCGGGCAGCATTTACAAGGATCTGATCATCGTCGGCGGCTCGAACCCTGAAACCCATCCGGCGCCCCCTGGAGATATTCGCGCATTCGATGTTCGCACTGGTGCCTTGCGCTGGACCTTCCACACCATCCCCCGGCCCGGAGAATTCGGCTATGACACCTGGCCGAAAGACGCGTGGAAAGATGCGGGTGCAGCCAATAACTGGACTGGCATGACCGTTGATCAGAAGCGCGGCGTTGTCTATGTGCCCACCGGTTCCGCGGTCTTTGATTTTTATGGTGGCGATCGCGTCGGCAATGATCTCTTTGCCGATTCTCTGATCGCTCTCGACGCCGCGACTGGCAAGCGCATCTGGCACTTTCAGGGTGTGCATCATGACTTATGGGATCGCGACTTTCCTGCTCCGCCGGCGATGTTGACGGTTACCCGCGACGGCAAACGAGTCGATGCCATCGCGCAAACAACCAAGTCTGGCCTGCTCTACGTCTTTGATCGTTCCACTGGGAAACCTCTCTTTCCGATCAAAGAAATTCCCGTTCCCAAGAGCAGTGTTCCCGGCGAGGTCACTTCGCCCACACAGCCCTATCCAACTTTGCCTGAGCCTTACACCCACCAGAGCACCAGCATTGATACATTGACCAACCGCACGCCGGAAGCACACGCCTGGGCAGTGAAGCAGTTCAATACCATGATCGGTGGTGGTCAGTTTATTCCGCCCAGCGTCGATAAGCTCACCATCGATATGCCAGGGTTTGCCGGGGGAGGAGAATGGGGTGGGGTCGCTGTCGATCCCTCCGCGGGAGTGCTCTATGTGAACGCGAACGACACTGCGTGGCTGGTAGGTCTGACCGTCCCGCCTCCTGCAGGGAGCGTAGGCGAGAAGGTCTATCAGAACCAATGCAGCGGTTGTCACGGCATCAATCGCGCCGGATCTCCACCGGCAATTCCCTCGTTGCGGGGTATCGAGGGAATCCTCACCGACAAGGAGATTGCCGCCACCATTCGTGGGGGCAAAGGTCGCATGCCCCCCTTCACCAGTCTGAGCGATGACCAAGTGCAGGCAGTGATCCGCTATTTGACCAAGGCTCCACAACAACAGCAGGCGCCACCGCCCAAGGCCGCTCATGGTGCTGCCCCTTCCGGTGATCACGTCGCCGCTGAGGCTGCAGGTGGAAAAACGACCGATGACATGCCTTATAAGACCATTGGTTTTCGCCGGTTCACCGATCCTGAGGGATATCCCGCCACGGCGCCGCCCTGGGGGACCTTGAGCGCCATCGACCTGAACACGGGTAAGTACTTATGGAAAATTCCCTTTGGAACTTATCCCGAACTTGTAGCCAAAGGAATGTCGGACACCGGGTCGGATAACTACGGGGGACCTGTAGTTACGGATGGTGGTTTGCTCTTTATTGGTGCCAGCGTCTTCGATCAGAAATTCCATGCCTACGACAAAACCACAGGAAAGCTGCTCTGGGAGACGGAACTCCCTTTCTCCGGTCTTGCCACGCCAGCGACCTACATGGTGAACGGAAAGCAATACGTGGTGATCGCCGCCGGCGGAGGCCAATCCAGCAGAAAACCCTCAGGCGGAGTTTACGTAGCGTTCGCCCTGCCATAGAGGTCAGGTTAATACTGGATAGATTCGCAATCTACTCAGCACGGCCTGGTCGCTCAAAGTCCCGATAGGGACGGTTGAACTTAGCCCAGGACGCAGTCCTGGGTCAGCATTGCCCAACTCGACCAGTCCCGACAGGGACGGCTGAATACGCGCATGATGCTGCAAAGGTAAGAGCCTCCAGCCTTGCCTGCCAGGAACGGCCCCGGGTAGGAGGTCCGGGTCGCTCAATCGTAGCGCTCGAAGACGATCTGCTTTCTCTCCCAACCCAGACTCTTCAACGAATCGCGGTTAGCCGACACCATTTCATTTAACCCACAGATATACGCATGGATGTTGAAAGGAGCGCCTTCCACGGGCCGCGAGTCCGCCGCGTTGAGACGTGCATGCTCCGCCGCGATCTTCTCCACGAATTCCTGCACGTATCCGCGTGCGCCCGTCCAACTCTCCTGCGGCCGGCTCAACGTCGTGTGATAGAAAAAATTCGATCGGCTGGCCGCCACCTTCTCAAAATAATCTTTGTAATAGAGCTCCGTTTCATACCTCGTCCCATACACCAACCAGATCTTCCGTCCCTGGCTGCGGTCCTCGCCGTTTTCCGGGAAAAGGTATTCGACAAAGCCTCGCATGGGCGCGATCCCCGTTCCCGTGGCGATCAAGATACTGTCGGTCAGCGGTGCCCTCAACATGAACAACCCATGAGGCCCGTGGAACTCAATCGTTTGTCCCACCTCGAGATCGCACAGCAAGTTCGAGAAAAATCCGCCTTCCACCCGGTTGACGCAAATATCGAACTGGTTGCCGCGAGGCGCGGAGGCGATTGAATAGGCACGCGTCTGCTGCTTTCCCTGCGGATCAACCGCCAGGAAAGACACGAACTGACCCGGCAGGAAATCGAACCGTTCCAGCCCCTCTGCGATGAATTCAAGATGGAAACAAGCGGCAGGTTCCGACAGCAGAAGTCTGCGCGTCAGCCGCGCAGTATAAGTTGGCCGTGACAATATCCGTCACCTCAGAGGGAACACAACATTTGACTTGCTATCAACACCTTATTCGACCGTGACGGATTTAGCCAGATTCCGCGGTTGATCCACATCACAACCCCGCCGCACCGCGATGTGGTACGCCAGCAATTGCAGCGGGACCACCTCCAGCAGCGGCGCCAGTAACTCGGGTGCCTGGGGCACGTAGATCACATGTTCGACCAGGTCATTCAGCTGCTTGTTCCCCTCGGTCGCCACCGCGATGACCCGGCCCGACCGCGCCGTTACTTCCTGAATATTGGAGAGGGTCTTTTCATACCGCAGCATCGATTCCGGGCTCTTTTCGTCGTTGGTCGCCAACACCACCACCGGTAATTTTTCGTCGATCAGCGCATTCGGCCCGTGTTTCATTTCTCCTGCCGGATACCCTTCGGCATGAATATAGGAAATCTCTTTCAGCTTCAACGCTCCTTCAAGCGCGATGGGAAAGTGGATGCCGCGGCCTAAGAACAGAAAGTCCGAAGCCGATGCAAACCCCTTCGCCAACAGCCGGCACTCGCCATCGCGCTGCCGCAACACCTCTTCAATTTTTCCCGGAATACGGCTTAGCTCGTCGACCAGGGCAGCGCTCTCGACGCCTCCGATCGTTCCTCGTTTCTGTGCCAGATGCAAGGCGAACAGAAACAGTGCCGTCAGTTGAGCGGTGAAGGCTTTGGTAGAGGCGACGCCGATCTCGGGTCCCGCATGGGTGTAGATGGTGCCGTGCGCTTCCCGCGCCACCATCGAGCCCACCACATTGCAGATGGCGATGGTCTTCGATCCCTTGGCGATCATCTCTCGCTGCGCAGCGAGAGTATCCGCGGTTTCGCCGGACTGCGTAATCAACATGCCCAGTGCATGAGGATCGGCAATCGGGTCGCGATAGCGGTATTCACTGGCGTAGTCCACCTCGGTGGGCACGCGCGCCAGCCGCTCGATCATGTACTTGCCGGCGAGAGCTGAGTGCCAGCTGGTCCCGCAAGCCGCAATGTTCACCTGGGAGGCTGCGCGAAAATCGTCGTCAGTGATCTTCATCTCGCCCAGAAAAATTTCACCCGTCTCAAGCGAAATCCTGCCCAGCGTCGTGTCGCGAACGGCGCGCGGCTGCTCAAAAATCTCCTTGAGCATGAAATGTTTGTAGCCGCCCTTTTCTGCCTGGATGGGATCCCAGAGGATCTTCTCCACATTGCGCACCACAGGATCGCCCGCGAGATTGGTGAACTTCACCCCGTCCGGCGTCAGCATGGCGACGTCTCCATCGACGAGGAAATACATCATGCGTGTGTGGTGCAGGATGCCGGGCACATCCGAGGCGACAAATGCTTCTCCTTCGCCCACGCCGACGACCGCCGGCGGCCCATTGCGCGCCGTAATAATCGTGTCGGGGGCATCGGCGGAAATCACGCTGATGGCGTAAGCCCCCGTCAACCTCCGCGCCGCCCGCCGCACCGCCTCGTCCAACAACATGGTCTTGCCCGAGTTTTCCGCCGAGCGAAATTCTTGCTCGATCAGGTGAGCGATCACTTCCGTATCTGTCTCGGTGACAAATACGTGACCTTCTTCCACCAGCTCGCGCTTCAAATCCAGGTAATTTTCGACGATGCCGTTATGCACCACCACGATCCGGCCGGTGCAGTCTCTATGGGGATGAGCATTCTCTTCGGTTGGCCGCCCATGGGTGGCCCAGCGCGTGTGCCCGATGCCGTACGTGCCCTGCAGCGGATGCTGCCGGATCACTTCTTCCAGGTTGCGCAGCTTTCCCGGCGCGCGGCGCAATTCAAGCCCGTTCCCGGCGGATCCTACGGCGATACCGGCCGAGTCATATCCGCGGTATTCCAGCCGCCGCAGGCCTTCCAGGATGACAGAGACGACATCTTTAGGGCCGACATATCCTACGATTCCGCACATAGTCCCTTATTGTAAGGGGGCGGTCTTAGTCTTCCAGGCGGTAGGTATACTCTTCGATCACCGGGTTGGTCAGTACCTCGCGGGCGATCCGCTCCACTTCCGCCTTCGCATCCGCGGCATCCATCGAGCGCAGCGTAAGTTGGAAGTATTTACCCTGGCGGACATCCTCCACGCCGGTGTACTGCATTCGTTTGAGTGCGCCGTGGATCGTCTGCCCTTGCGGGTCGAGGACAGTGCGCTTCAGCGTGACGTAAACATGCGCTTTCATGGAGCTTGATTATAAACGGGGCAGTGCGGAAGGAATTGCTGGCGGAGAGAGGGGGATTCGAACCCCCGGTAGAGGTGTTAGCCCCTACAACGGTTTAGCAAACCGCCGCCTTCAGCCACTCGGCCATCTCTCCGGGGGTCACTGGTCGGATTATATCCGACCCGAACCAGGCCTTTTCCAACTAAAGACTTGTCCGTCGTCCAAAAAACCAAAGTGGAAGCGCGAGGGGTGCCCCAGGCCTCGCTTTTGAGACCTGGGATCCCCCTGGAAAAAGGCCGATTGAGTTCTGCACTCAACGTGGAAGGAGGCTGACTGGACTTAACGATTACCGCCCACGTCTGGAACCACTTTCTTCTCCTTGAAGCGATTCACCGCTTCAACCACCTTGTCCCGGGCAAAAGCCGCATCGTGCCAGCCCTTCACCTCTACCCGCTTGCCCTCAAGATCTTTATAAATAGCGAAGAAATGCGTCATTTCCTTCAGCATGTGCGGATAGATCTCCGAATAATTCCACACATCGGCATAGCGCGGGTTGTTCTTGCCTACAGCCAGGACCTTCTCGTCAGGTACGCCCTGATCGAGCATCTCCAGCAGGCCAATCGGCCTTACCTGCATCACGCAGCCAGGGAAACTGGGCGCATCCACCAGCACCAGCACATCCAGCGGATCCCCATCCTCGCTGAGCGTGGAGGGGATGAAGCCGTAGTCGCCCGGATAGTGCACCGGGGAATAAAGATTGCGATCCAGGCGGAAGACATGGAGCGTTTTGTCGTACTCGTACTTGTTGATGCCCTCGGCCGGAATCTCTATGACCGCGTTAATCACTTCAGGGCACTTCTCTCCGACCGGCAATTCCAAATAATTGACCATGATGGCTCCGCAGCCGATTTATGATAACCCACTTAAATTGTCGGAGAGATGCTACAGGTCAGAGAGAGACCTTCGCGAGGTGCAAGCTCAGCTGGACCGGCCTGGTCCATAGAAGAGACACAATCTGGTCCTGGCAACCGGAGATGACCTGCCGGTGGCGGACAGTCGTGCCGGACCCAGGGTTGGATTTAGAGGATCTCAAGCAGTTTCTCGATCAGCTGGCGATAGCCGGAGGACGCGATCACCGCATCCACACCATTGCGGAATTGGACCACGCCGACGCCTCGGTTGTAATCCATGGACAGGCTCACGATTCGCTCCAGCGCAGTGGCGCGAGCATCATCCAGCGTGACCTCCACGTTGGTTGAAATGTACTCGCGGTGGTTCGTGACCGGCAGCTTCAATTGAATCCCTCCCCCGAAGAATCAACAAGCAGTCGTTCAGAACCACCGCTTGATCCGTAGAATAGCCGCTAACGCTCGGCTGGCTACAACTATTGGGTAACAATGGACGGGATAAAAGTACTCGCAGCAGGTAATGTCTACGCCCCGATTGCTTCTCGTTTCGCTGACGTTTCCGCATTTCGAATCAGTGGTTTAGAGCACTATGCGTGCCTGCGGCGGCCGTTCCGCGACGGTGTCGGATGCGAAATTACCTCGCCCCCATACATCCAACCGGGAAATGCTTTAGTATCCATTACGGTTTGAAAGACGCGATGCGCAACGCCGCGCAGCACGGCAAACAGGAGAGTCTGTTCATGGCCAACCGTTTGGTGAAATTGAAAGCGCTTCACTGTATCTTTCTGTTTTTTATCCTGATGCCGATGGCATCGCGTCTGGAGGCAAAGGTGACGAAGTCCGAGTTCGGCAGTACGCCTGATGGAACCAAGGTAGAGATTTACACCCTCGAGGAGGGTGCGCTGAAGGCGCGCATCATGACCTACGGCGCGCGGTTGGTCTCTCTCGAGGTTCCCGACCGCAGCGGCAAGCCTGGCGACATTGTCCTCGGCTATGAGTCCCTGGCTGGCCTACACTGCCGACCCCAAGAGCTACTTTGGGTCCATCGTAGGGCGCTACGGCAACCGGATCGCCCACGCCAGTTTTACCCTCGACGGCAAGCGAGTATCATCTGCCTGCGAATGACGGGACCAACACGCTCCATGGCGGCATCAAGGGCTTCGACAAGCTCGTTTGGCACGGCCATGAGATTCCTAATGGGGTCGAGCTCACCCTGGTGAGCAAGGACGGCGATCAGGGCTTTCCCGGGCACGCTGACGCGCAAAGGTCCGCTACACGCTGGAAGCGCATGCGCTCAAGATCGAGTACTTCGCCACCACCGATAAGGACACCGTCCTCAATTTGACCAATCACAGCTACTTCAACCTGGCCGGCGAAGGGAACGGAGACATCCTCAACCACCAGGTGATGATTCCTGCGGACCGCTACACCCCGGTCGACTCAGCTCTCATTCCCACCGGCGAGCTGGCCCCGGTCGCAGGAACCCCGCTGGATTTCCATAACCCGACGGCCATCGGAGCCCGCATCGACGACAAATTTGAGCAAATGCGCCTGGCCGGGGGATATGACCATAACTACGTGCTGAATGGCAAGATGGGCGTCATGCAGGAGGCGGCGCGCGTGGTAGAGCCAACCAGCGGCCGGGTATTAACCGTAGAAACGACGCAACCCGGGGTGCAGTTCTACTCCGGCAATTTCCTGGACGGAACCCTGAAGGGCAAGCACGGCCACGTCTACAACAAGCACGCCGGCTTTTGCCTGGAAACCCAGCACTTTCCCGACTCTCCCAACCATCCGAAATTCCCGACAAGCGAGCTGAAGCCGGGACAGACCTACCACAACGTGACCACCTTCGGATTTTCCACCGCACCCTGATACCCGGGAAACCGCTGATCTCTCCGCTCCGCTCGAACGTAGGGGCCGTCAGAGGGTTGGGTGTGGGCATGCTCGCCCACTCAAGCCAAAAGAAGGCTTGAATGGGCCACCCAATGCATTTGCTGCTATGTTGGGCGCCTTGTAAGTTTGCTGACGGAATTCTCATCTCGGCCGTAGCGCAGCAGGGGCCTGCGGTTCGAATTTGAAACCGCAAAAGTCCTGGGTGCCCCGCATCTCGCTCGTTTTTCGCGAGATGTGGGATACCACAGCGCTCAACCCCTGATTCTTAAGGAAACGGGGGTTGTTCATCCCAGAAAACCCCTTTGCCCCCCGACACAGCAGGAATGCTACCCTTCAAATTGAAGCCCAGCATGCCGGAAAAAACCCTATTGCAGCACCCAGAACTCAGCCCTGACTTGGCCGCCCGTTCCGGTCTTTCCAGCGGCTGCCGCTTTTTGCGCGCCGTGCCTGCGCCAGCCGGTGGACCAGACCCCGGTGTGGTTTCTCCGCCAGGCCGGCCGCTACATGCCGGAATACCAGGCCGTTCGCCGCCACCATTCGCTGTTGCAGATCTGCAAGAACCCCGAACTGGCCGCCGAGGTCACCATCACCGCCGCGGAGAAACTCGACGTCGATGCCGCCATCATCTTTGCCGACCTCCTGTTGCCCCTGGAAGGCATGGGCCTGGATTTCGAATTCCTGGCCGGCGAAGGGCCGGTGATCCACCACCCGGTGCGCACCGCGGCCGATGTGGAGAATCTGCGCATCGATCGCGCCGCACGAACTCGGCTACGTGGCCGAAGCCATCCGTAAAGTCGTCGCCCATTTCAAGGACCGCATCGGCATCGTCGGATTTTGCGGAGCGCCCTTCACGCTGGCCAGCTACATGATTGAAGGCGGCGGTTCGCGCAACTACATCTTCACCAAGACGCTGATGTACCGTGAGCCTTCCGTCTGGCAGCTACTGCTGGAAAAGCTCGCTGCCGTCCTCGAAGAGTACGCCGCCCAGCAGGTGGAGGCGGGCGCCGACGTAATCCAGATTTTCGATAGCTGGGCCGGCGCGCTCAGCCCGACGGACTACCGCGATTTCGTCCTGCCCGTGACCACGCGTCTAGTGCGCAAGGTGCAGGCGCTGGGCGTGCCAGTCATCTATTTCGGCGTGGACACCGCGACCCTGCTGCCGGCCATGCGCGAAACCGGCGCCGACGTCATCGGGCTGGATTGGCGAGTGCCCTTGGACCAGGGCTGGTCCGCGCTCGGCCACGCGATCGCGGTGCAAGGCAACCTCGACCCGATCACGCTCTTCGCCGACGAAGATCTACTGCGCCAGCGCGTGCACCAGATCCTGGAGCAGGCCGGCGGCCGCCCTGGGCACATCTTCAATCTCGGCCACGGCATCGTTCCCGGCACTCCGGTCGAAAACGTGCAGCGAGTCGTGCAATACGTGCGCGAGTTCAGCACCTCACGGAGAACATGCCCGTGCCTGATAACGCACCCCATCGCCAGGCGGTTTTGCTGCTAGCCCACGGAACCCCCCAGTCGCTCGACGAGATTCCCGAGTATCTGCGCAATATCACCAGCGGGCGCCCCATGCCCGAATCGGTCGTCGAAGAGATTCGTCACCGTTACAGTCTGATCGGATCGAGCCCGCTGACCGACCTCACCATGGAGCAGGGGCGCCTGCTTTCCCACGCGCTCAACCTGCCCGGTCTATGTCGGGATGCGTAACTGGAAGCCGTACATCGCCGACGTGGTGCGCCAAATGCGAGACGGATGGCATTACCTCGGCAGTCGGTCATTTGTCTTGCGCCACAGAATTCCCGCACCAGCGTGGGACTTTATCGCCGCGCCGCGTTTGCCGAAGCCGGCGCGCATCGAGATGGACTTTATCGATGGCTGGGCCGACCACCCGCTGCTCGCGCAGGCCTTTGCCGAACGCCTGCAGCCGGTCTGGCAAAGTGTCTCGGCGCGCATCGGTCGCCGGCGCCGGTGCTTTTTACCGCGCACAGCGTGCCCTGCAGAACCATCCAAACGCAGCCTGCGGATGCCCCAGGGCCACCCGCCGCCAGTCCAGACCCTTATCCCGTGGAAGCTAAGCGTACCGCGGCGAACGTGGCTGCACTGCTCGCGCCGCTCGGCCTCACCGCCGCCGACTGGTTTTTCGCCTTTCAGAGCCAGGGCATGTCCGGCGCCAGCCTGGATCGGTCCCACCGTCGAGGACACTCTCACCGCCCTGCGCCAGGAAGGCCACTCCGCGGTCGTGATCCAGCCCATCGGCTTTCTCTGCGACCACGTCGAGATCCTGTACGACATCGACATCGGCTTCCGTGACTTCGCGGCCGGCATCGGCCTTGAGGTCGTGCGTCCGCCGTCGCTCAACGACTCTCCGCTGCTGACGGCGGCGCTCGAAGACCTGGCCCGGCAAGGCTTCGCCCGCTTGGCTGCGAAGGCGTCACTCCGAGGCTCTCTCCGCACCTGCCATGATGATTGCGATCGTGGGTGGCGGCATCAGCGGCCTGGCGACGGCTTATCAACTGGCCTGCGAGGGCGTGGAGTTTACCCTCTTCGAAGCTTCAGCGCGGCTCGGCGGCATCGTGGAGACCGTTCATCGCCAGGGTTTCGTCATCGAGTGCGGCCCCGATTCCTGGGTGACCGAAAAGCCCTGGGCCCGCGAACTGGCAGTGGAGCTCGGCCTCGAAGACCAGATCATCCCCTCCAACGATCCATGGCGGCGCACTTATGTGCAGCAGGGCGGTCGAACGCTATGCCCAATTGGTGCCCATCCCCGACGGCATGCGCATGATGGTTCCCGCCAAATGGGGTCCGCTGCTGGAGTCGCCGCTTTTCAGTTGGCAGGCGCGGCTGGCCTATCTGCGCGAGCCCAAGCGCGCCGAGGAGCTGAAGGCATCCGCGCCGGCTCATGACGAATCGGTGGCCGACTTCGTGCGCCGCCATTTCGGCGAAGAAGTGACCGCCACCATCGCCGGGCCGTTGCTGGCCGCGGTCTTCGGCGGAGATATTGCGCAGCTGAGTGTCCGCGCCGTGATGCCCGCATTCGTCCGCATGGAAGCCGAAGAGGGCAGCCTGATCCAGGCCGTGCAGCGGCGCGCGCAGAATCGTCTCCGGCCATCTTCACCACCCTTGCCGGTGGCCTCGAGACGCTGGTCGACCGCATGGTTTCCAGGTTGCCGGCAGCATCTCATCCGCCTGCGCCAACCAGTGCTGCGGATTGAGGCGGATCACGGTGGCTGGCGCATCACGACTGCTGAGCGGCTCGCGATCATTTTGACGCGGTGGTCCTCGCTACTCCGCCTCACGTTACCCGCACCTTGCTGCAGCCGCTCGACGAACTGGGCGCCCGGATGGCCGATCTTGCTCCCGCAGCAGGCCACATCGGCCATCGTCGTCGCTCTGGCCTTCGCTGCCGAGCAAGCGGCCGCGCCTGCGCATCCCCCGTGGTTTTGGCTTTGTGGTTCCTCAGGTTCCCGAGCGAAAGCCGGACGAGTACCCGTTGCTGGCCTGCACCTTCGTGGATCAAAAGTTTCCTGGTCGCGTCCCGCAAGGGGCGGTGTTGCTGCGGGCCTTCTTCGGCGGCCACGTCCGGCGATGCGCTGCTTGGCGAAGCGGACGATCAGCTCATCGAGCGCGCCCGTTCGCAACTGGGCCGCGTCCTGGGCCCATTGCCGCAAGCCGTCGGAAACATTGGTGCGCCGCTGGCCTCAATCTCTGCCGCAATACTCCGTTGGCCACCTGGACCGGATGGCGGAGTTGGAATCGCATGCTTGCCGCACCTGCCCGGTCTTCACCTTGTGGGCAGCGCCTACTATGGGGTGGGATTGCCCGATCTCATCCGTGCAAGGGCGATCCGCGGCACGGTCCCGTTTAGCTCGCGCGCATCGCTGTCGCAAATTGACACAGATCCTGACCCAAGTACGTTGAATTTGGCAGGAGCAAAAAGAAACCCCGCAATTCCGGACTGCTGGAATCGGTTGCCGTTGCATAGTGAGCGCGAGTGCCAGTTGTGAAAAATTCGAAGATGTCGAACCTAACGTCCGTTCTTATCGAGCCTGCATCTCACTATCGAAAGCTGAATGATCAAGCCAAACCAGAAAGTCGTTATTGTCGGGGCCGGTCCAGGCGGTCTGGCCGCTGCTATTTTGCTGCAACGATCGGGCGTCGACGTAACCGTCGTGGAACGGCGAGAGGTGGTCGGCGGCCGCACCTCCACCATGGAGCGAAACGGTTTCAAATTCGATACCGGACCAACCTTCTTTCTCTATCCCAGGGTGCTGCGCGAGATTTTTGCTGCCGCGGGCAGCGATCTCGACGAAGAAATCCCCATGTACCGGCTGGATCCTCAGTATCGGCTGGTCTTCGGCTCCGGCGGAGAGCTGCTGGCCACTCCGGACCTGGAGCGCATGGAGCGTGCGATCGCCCAGCTCAGCCCGGACGATGCCCGCGGCTTCCATCGCTTCTTCTGCGACAACCGCAATAAGCTGAAGAAATTTTTGCCTTTTCTGGAGTCGCCCTTCGAAAGCTGGCGAGACCTGGCCAAGCTTGACATGCTCAAGCTGCTGCCGCTCCTGCGGCCCTGGCGCTCGCTCGATTCCGACCTGCGAGCTACTTCAAAGACGAGCGCATTCGCCTCGGCTTCAGCTTCCAATCCAAGTATCTGGGCATGTCGCCATTCACCTGCCCCAGCTTGTTCAGCATTCTCTCCTTCCTGGAGTATGAGCATGGCGTCTTTCATCCCGTCGGTGGTTGCGGCGCAGTCACCAAGGCCATGGCCCGCATCGCGGAAGATCTGGGCGCCAAGCGTGCTGCTCAACGAACCGGTCGAAGAAATGATGTTTGCAGGCCGCAAGTGTACTGCGGTGCGCACCGCCAATCGCACGCTAGCCGCCGATGCCGTGGTGGTCAATGCCGACTTCGCGCAGGCCATGCAGCGCATGGTGCCGGACAGCATTCGCCGCCGCTGGACCGACAGCAGGATCGAGAAGAAGCGCTTCTCCTGCTCCACCTTCATGCTCTACCTGGGCATTGAAGGACGTTACGACGAGGTCTCTCACCACACCATCTACCTGGCAGCGGATTACCGGCAGAACCTGCGCGATATCGAAGAGCTGCACCAGCTCTCAGACGATCCATCGTTCTATGTGCAGAATGCCTGCGTGACCGACCCATCGCTGGCGCCGAAGAAGATGAGTACGCTCTACGTTCTGCTGCCGGTTACGCACGAGCATCAAAACGTCGACTGGCCGGTCGAACAGGCGCGCTTTCGATCGCTGGCTCTGCGCCAGCTGGAGAAGATCGGAATCGAGGATGTGGAACGCCGCATTCGCTTTGAGAAGGTCGTCACGCCCGCGGACTGGCGCGCTGATTACGCGCTGCACAAAGGCTCTACCTTCAGCATGGCGCACAATTTGCGGCAAATGCTCCATCTCCGGCCGCACAACCGGTTTGAAGATCTTGACCGCGTTTACCTGGTCGGCGGCGGCACCCATCCCGGCAGCGGCTTGCCCGTGATCTTCGAATCGGCCCGCATCACCGCGCGCCTGCTGCTCGAAGACCTCAAGGTCGAGCCCCAGTGGGATACTCCCCGGCGCTGGCCGAAGCCGCCATGTACGAAGCTGCTTCGTAAAATGTCGCCAGGGTGCACAATCAACACTATGCCGCTGAACACGGCAGCGCGAGTTGCGACGCCGCTGGTCCGTCCGCTGCTGGGGCAAGCGCGGAGGCGCAGCAGATGTGGGCGCGCATGGGCGTGCGGAGAGCGTCTCGCTCTTCTGCGCCGCGCGCGGCACCGCATCGCCGGCAAGCGGAATCGAAATTGCGCAGACCGTTCCTTGCGACCAGCCAGGCGCGCTGCATCGCAGCGTGGCCGACACGCTGGTCTCCGAGGTGTTGCCCCTGGTCGAGGCCTGCCGCTTTCTCGAGCGCGAGGCGGCCTGGATTCTGGCTCCTCAGCGGCTCAGCACGCACACCCGCCCTTTCTGGCTTCGCCGGGTGACGGCGGAGACCAGGCGCGAGCCGCTCGGCGTGGTGCTCATCATCGCTCCCGCGAACTATCCGCTGTTCCTGCCCGGGGTGCAGGCGTTGCAGGCGCTCGCCGCCGGCAATGCCGTCCTCTGGAAGCCTGCGCCTGGCGGCATGGCGGCCGCTGAGGCGCTGCGCGATGTTCTGGTAGAGTGCGGCCTTGATCCGGCATTGCTGCAAGTTGCTGGACGAATCGCCTCAGGCGGCTGGCGACGCGATTGCAGGCGGAGTGGATAAGGTTTTTCTCACCGGCTCCGCTGCTACCGGCACGGCGGTTCTGCAGCAACTGGCGGCGCATCTGACGCCCGCGGTCATGGAGCTCTCCGGCTGCGACGCTGTCTTCGTGCTGCCCGGCGCCGACCTGGATGCGTACGGTCGCGGCGCTGACCTTCGGACTGCGCTTCAACGGTTCGGCCACCTGCATGGCGCCGCGGCGGCTCTTTCCTGGTGGGTGACCATCCTGGCCTGGTGCCGGCACTTGCTCGACGCAGTTGCAAGCATCTTCCTCCCGTCTCGCTGCCCGCCCGTACTCAGATGCAGCTTGCCGACCTGTTGCAGGATGCGCAGGCGGCTGGGCGGTCGGTTGCTGATGGATGGGTCGATGGCAGAGCTGCGCTACGCCGTGATCATCAAGGCAACTCCTGACATGCGCATGGCGCAGAGCGATATCTTTGCGCCTGTGCTCTGCATCTTCGATGTGCCCGATATCGGACGCTGCGATAGCTGCGCACGCAGCCTGTCCTTATGCGCTGACCGCGGCTATCTTCGGACCCGAGCCCGAGGCGCGCAGCTTGGCTTCGCGGCTTCCGGTCGGCACCGTCTTGATCAACGACCTGATCGTCGGCGACGGCCGATCCGCGCGTCAGTTTCGGCGGCCGCAAATCGAGCGGATTCGGCGTAACCCGCGGCCGTGAAGGTTTGCTGGAGATGACGGTGCTCAAGACGATCGTCACTCAGCGTAGCCGCGACCTGCGCGCCTATCGCCCCACCACGCCCGATCATCAGCCGTTTTTTGCCGCTTACCTCGAGGCCGTTCATGGCGGTAACTGGCTCGACGCGCTGGCATGGCCTGCGCCGGTTCTTGCGTAGCGGCTAGCGCGGCTCGATTGAGATCAGGAGAAACACACTATGCGTGTTGCAGTGATCGGTTCAGGACTTAGGAGGACTCTCGGCGGCGTGCACGCTGGCCGCGCGCGGCTACGAGGTCGAAGTCTTCGAGAAAAATTCCTGGCTGGGCGGCAAGGCCGCGGTGCTGGAGGAGCAGGGTTTCCGCTTCGATATGGGGCCTACCATTCTGATTCAGCCTTCGGTACTGCGGCGTATCTTCTGCGAAGCCGGGCCGCACCATGAGCGACTACCTGGAAATGGTGCGTCTCGATCCGCAGTGGCGCTGCTTCTTCGATGACGGCACGGTTCTGGATCTCAAGGACGATGTCCGCGAGATGGCTGCATCGCTCGAGGGCAGGGAACCCGGGCTGGGCGCCCGCTTTACCGAGTTCATGGAGCTCTCCGAGAAGCTGCACACTATCTCCGACAAGTTCTTCTTCTGGAAGTCGGTCGGCTCCATGCGCGACACCTTCGACATCGGCGGAAGCTTTCAGCTATCGGTGCTCAAGGATGTTCTGAGCATGCGCCTGGGGCAAAGCGTATCCGGAACCATTCGCGAGTTCATCAAAGACCCGCGCGTGGCCCAGATGCTCGATCACTATGTGCAGTACGTGGGCTCGTCGCCGGATAACTCTCCGGCGATTCTTTGCTCCATTGGTCACATGCAGGCGGAACAGGGCATCTGGTATCCGCAAGGGAGGCACCCGTGCCGTTCCCCAGGCGCTGGTTCGTCTGGGCAGCGAGCTGGGCGTGCGTTACCACACCTCGATCGAGATTGCGCGTCTGCTCACCGAGGGCAGCGCTATTTCCGGTCTTGAAACAAGCGACGGGGAGCAGCATCGCTTCGACGCCGTGGTCTCCAATGAAGACGCGGTGCGCACCTATCGCGAGCTGCTTGGCGGTGCCGTTGCCGATCGCTTTGACAAGCGCAGAGAGTACGAGCCTGCGTGTTCCGGTGTGGTGCTTTACCTCGGGCTCAACCGGCGCTACGAGCATCTGGCGCACCATGATTTTGTTTTCTCCCGCGATCCGCACGAGGAGTTTCACCACATCTATGATCTGGCCGAGCCTGCGCCTGATCCAACCTGTTATCTCGCCTCCACTTCGGCTACCGATCCACCACCGCGCCCGCGGGGGCGATGCGCTCTACGTGCTGGTGCATACTCCCTTTCTGCGTCCCAAGCACGATTGGTCAAAGATGTTTCCCGCCTATCGCCAGGTGATTCTCGACAAGCTGAAGCGCACCGCCGGTCTGGCCGACATTGAGGAGCGCATCGTCTTTGAGCGCGCGCTCACGCCGGTCGATATCCATCAGCGATACAAGGTCCTGAATGGAGCGATCTACGGCATTTCGAGCCACGGCCGTTGGAACGGCGCCTTCAAGCCGGCCAATGCCAGTCCCGACCTGGAGGGTCTTTACCTGGCGGGAGGGGCGGCCCATCCCGGCCCCGGAATGCCGATGGTGATGATGAGCGGCTGGATCGCCGCCGACGCTCTCGACCAGCATTACCGTGGGGCGGAGCGCGGCCGCATCTGCGCGACGGCAGGCAGAGGAGCTTTTGGCTCATGCATAATGAGACATCCGGGCAATTGAGAGCCGTTAGCCATCAGGAAAAACAGCGGAGCGACTCATCTGACGTACGGAGCTTGGTCCCTCCGTCGCGGCGCTTGCTCTCGTTATTCGCGATTTATCTGCACTGGTACATTGGCCGCCACTTTCACGCGTTTGCGCCTGGCAAACTCCATCCGCTTTCCCACGACGGCCGGCCCGCTGATTATCTTTGTCAACCACGCCTCGTGGTGGGATCCGCTCTCGCTTGTATGGTCGATTTCGCGTCACTTTCTCCCCGACTGCGTCGCCACTATGGGCCCATGGATGCAGCTGCCTTGAAGCATACGGCTTTCTCCGCAAGCTGGGCTTTTCCCTGTAGAAAGTGGAAGCCGGCTTGGAGCGGCCCAATTTCTGCGCGCCGCGCAGCAGATTCTCTCCACCCCGAATTCCGTTCTCTGGTTCACTCCCGAGGGGCGCTTTACCGATATCCGCACCCGGCCCGCAATCTTCCGCCCCGGACTGGCGGCGCTGGTCGCCCGGCTCGGCGCCTGCACGCTTGTGCCGCTGGCCTTCGAGTACACCTTTTGGGACGAGCGCTTGCCGGAGATTCTGGTCTCCTGCGGTCAGCCGATCGCAGATCAGCGGAGGCCGCCTGCACAGCGCCGAGGAATGGAGCGATCGGCTGGCTGCTGCATTGAGCGGCCACCCAGGACGAACTCGCTGCTCTGGCCAAACTTCGCGATCCCGCGCGCTTTGAAACTATCCTCTCCGGGCGGGTTGGCATCAGCGGCGTCTATGAGGGATGGAAGCGGCTCCCTGCTCTGCTGACCGGGCGTGTTTACCAAGGCAGCCACGGGAGCATCCACCGCTAATGAGCACCGTCATTGTTCTCGCATTCTGTTGCGCGACCGTGCCCGCCGTGCTCTGGGTCTGGAACATGGTGCTTTATCGCGAGCCCTGGATCTGGCAGCTGTGCGGAAACCGGCAGCTTGCGCTCTGCCGGACGCCGTCTCGGTGCTCATCCCCGCGCGCAATGAAGAACGCGTCATCGGCGCCTCGATTGCGAGCCTGCTTGCCTCCCGCGGAGTCGAGATCGAGATCATTGTGCTGGATGACGGCTCGACCGATCGAACAGCGGAGATCGTACGCGGCTTTGCCGTCCAGGATGCGCGCGTGCGTCTGCGAGTCTTCGCCTCCGCTGCCGAACGGGTGGAACGGCAAGCAGCACGCGTGCCATGCGCTCGCCGCGGCGGCACGTTTCGAATATCCTCTGTTTTCTCGACGCGGATGTGCGTCTCGCTCCCGAAGCTCTGGCTCGCATGTCGTCGTTTTTGCGCCGCTCCGGCTCCGATCTGGTGAGCGGCTTTCCCCGCCAGGAGACGGAGACTTCTCTGGAGTGGCTTATTGTTGCCGCTGATTCATTTTGTGCTGCTTTCGTATCTGCCGCTGGCCGGTATGCGTGCCTGCCTGCGCCCGGATTTGCGGTGGGCTGCGGTCAGTTCCTTATGGTGCGCCGCGATGCCTATCGAAAGACCGGCGGCCACGCCGCAGATCCGCACCACCATGCATGATGGGCTACTGTTGCCACAGCTCTTTCGCCGTCACGGTCTGCGCACGGATCTTGCGGACCTGACCCATCTTGCGACTTGCCGCATGTATCACAATGCGTCAGAGGTATGGCGCGGGACTGGCAAAGAATGCTACCGAAGGGTATGGCTGCGCCGGCTCGTATTGTGCCTTTCACCTTCCTGCTCTTTTGTCGGGCAGATTCTTCCTCTGCTGCTGGCCCTCTCCGTCGCCGTTGTGCCGGCATCGTACAGTGGGCGGTGCTCGCACGCTCATCCTGGCCGCGCTGGCGGCGTCGTTTGTGCCTCGTTTGCTTTCGGTCTGGAAATATCGTCAGTCCCTGCTCAGCGCTTTGCTGCATCCGCTCGGGCGTCGACTGTTGTTGCTTGCTGCTCCAGTGGTATGCCTTGCTAGCGCAAGCTCGCCGGCCAGCAGGTCACCTGGAAAGAACGGGCCTATCGCCTGGGGTGATGCAACCGTTCCGCCGGGTGAGCATTTCAATTTCTTATGATGGGTAAGTTGAGGTTCATCGATAGCCATCTTCCTGACTTTCTACCGTTCCGTTCTGCAGGCGGCCAGCTTTCCGCAGCGCCTGGCGGAGGCTCGCGCGCAGTATTTTGCCGTACCTCCAGGGAAATCGTGCTGCTGCGGAGAAGGCGCGCGCGAGCTTTGCGGCGCTGTCCCGGGACTACCCGGGAGATGCGGTCGTGGACGCGTATAGCGGCAGCCTGGAGCTTCTGGATGCGGCCCGCACTTGGGCGATATGGGATAAGCGCAGGCTTGCCAATGAAGGCCTGGCAAAAAATGGACCAGGCGGTCAACCGTGCGCCCGGCAATCTTGAGGCGCGTTTTATTCGTGCGGCCTCAACTTGGCATTTGCCTTTCTTTTACAAGCGCCGGGAGCAGGCCGCGAGTGACTTTACTTTAATCGCGCCGCAGGCTGAGGCTGCTGCGGCGAAGGGAGATCTGCCGCCTGAGCTGGCGGCCGCAGCTCTCGACTATTACGGCCAGGTCCTGATCGACCGCAGCGACAGTCACGGTGCCAAACAGGCCTTTGAAGCTGCGGTGCGCATCGATGGTGCCAGCCCTGGCGGCCGCGATGCCTTGAAGCGTCTGCGGACCGAATAGTCAAAAAACATTTCCAGGAAAGGTCCGTAAAACTGCAGATCCCTCGGCTGCGCTTTCGGGATGACAAAGGGTTGTTGTAAAGAGGCGACCCTTGCCAAGGGCCAGGTCCCTTTCGCAGCTGCCCTCGCCTTCATCAACCCATCTCGCGTAGCAATCGCTCTCACCTTTATCAACCGATCTCACCTTCAGCAACTGCCCTCGCCTCGCGACCGCCCTCTCCTATTTGTCATCCCGAGCGCAGCCGAGGGATCTGCAGTTCAGCGGACCTTTCCTGGAAATGTTTTGACTTACTGCTTTAACGGTTTGCGTGCAAAGTAATAGAGTGAACCTGCCAGCAACACAAACATCAGCACCGAAACCCAATCGTGGTGCAGGAAATTGTTAGCTGGAAACAACAGCACATCCTGCTTGCCGGTGGCGGTTTCATACAGCTTCAGCGCGACCCCGATCAAGCCGACGATTCCCCCGGCCGCGATCAGGCCGCTGGCATACAGCGAGCCCGGGCTCACTTCGCTCTCGCTTTCCGTTTTCTCCACCGCCCTGTCGATCATCCAGCGCACCATGCCGCCGGCAAAGATTGCCAGCGTGGTCGCGATTGAAAGATATGCGCCGACCGCGAACGAGAGCGAACGAATCCCAAGTATCTCGATCGCAATGACCAGGAAGACACCCAGCAATACCAGTCCCCACGGCAGTTTGCGGCCTAGGATCCCATTGACCACAGTGGCCATCAGCCTGGCCTGCGGTGCTGCTGCCTTTTCACTGCCGATCCCCTGAATCCACTGCACCTCGATCTGCTGCGTCTGCGGATTGTAGAGATACTTACCGTCTGCAAGCTCAGCGGAGTTGAGTGCGTTCAACAAAACATAACCATTACCCGGCCGCGTATCGACCAGTTTGCCCGCGTTCATCACCCGGATCTGCGCCTGGTGGAAATGCTGTTCTTCCACCTGCACGCCATTGTGCACAGCTGTGATATCCCACGGCCTCGCAGTCTGCCGGAACTCCGCCAGGCCCTGGTTCATCAACTGCAACGTAGCCCCAATCGCCAGCGTAGACACACACGCGCCCACCACCAACGCGATCTGCTGCTTGCGCGGTGTTGCGCCGATGAGAAATCCGGTCTTGAGATCCTGCGAAGTGTCGCCGGCATTGGCGGCCGCGATGCACACCACGCCTCCGATGGTGATGGCCAGTGCGCCGAACGCAGGCGCCGTCCATCCCTTGACCAGAAAGATCGCGGACGTTGCCATCAGCGTGGCGATCGTCATCCCCGAGACAGGATTCGATGAACTGCCGATCAGCCCCACGATCCGCGACGAAACCGTCACGAAGAGAAATCCGAACAGTGCCACCAGCAGGGAAGCGGCGAGGTTAGCCATCCAGCTGACCTGCGCACCAGGAACCGGCTTGAAGGTCAGAAAGAAGAACATCATCAACACCAACACCACCGATCCGCCGATCACCACGCCGAAGGGAAGGTCGTCATCCGTGCGCAGTGGAGTAGCCTTCACCCCACCGCTCTGGCGGAGGTTGCCCATCGCACCGCGCAGCGCGCCGAAGATGGTCGGCATGGTTTTAATCAGCGTGATCAGACCGGATGCTGCGACCGCCCCGGCGCCCATCGGGCGAATATACGAAGCCCACAGATCGCTGGGAGACATTTGCGCAATCGGCTTGGTGCCGGGATAGATCGCCTGGGGAAAGTGTGAGCCGAAAAAGTAGATGGTCGGCATCAGCACCAGCCAGGAAAAGATGCCGCCGGCAAACAACAATCCCGCGATGCGGGGTCCGATGATGTAGCCCACGCCCAGGTATTCCGGGGTCACATCCGCACGAATGGCTGCTCCTTTGAACCACTGGGGCTGATAGTCCGGCGTGCCCGGCCACGCGCCGAAAAGGTTTTCATTCTGGAAAAAGGTGTAGAGGCCGCCCAGGCCAAGACCAAGAAATACGCGCCCGGCGAAGGAGCCTCCGCGCTCGCCCGCCAGCAGCACATCCGCGCAGGCGGTGCCTTCAGGGTAGGCAAGCCGGCCGTGTTCCTCGACGATCAACTGCCGCCGTAATGGGATCATGAACAGCACGCCCAGCAGTCCGCCCAGCAGCGCCAGCAGGAAAATCCGCGTGTACTCGAGGTCAAAGCCGAGAAAGATCAGGGCCGGCAAGGTGAAGATCACCCCCGACGCAATCGATTGGCCCGAGTTTCCCGTGGTCTGCACGATGTTGTTTTCGAGAATGGAGGCTCGCCCGAACGCCCGCAGCAGGCTGATCGAAAGCACGGAGATAGGGATCGAGGCGCCTACCGTTAAGCCTGCGCGCAGCCCCACATAGACGGTAACCGCGCCAAAGAGCAATCCAAAAATGCAGCCCAGGATCAGGGCGCGCGGTGTCAGTTCCGGGCGGGTCTCAGTTGCGGGAACATAGGGCTGAAAAGGCTGGGGCGTTGTGTGCACTCAGGGTGCCTCCGTATGTGGAAACAACTGTATCTTGAAAAGCGCTTCCATCGAATACAGTGACTTATGGGAATACGCAAGCTTCTCGCCTACGCTGCGATTTATGTTCTGTGGGGCGCGTCGTTCCTGGCCATTCGGCAAGTGGTTGCGGTGGCCCCGCCTTTCTTTGCCGCCTCGTTTCGCTTTCTCTGCGCCGGGCTCATTCTCTATGCGTACAGCAGCGTGAAAGGCATGCCCCAGCCAAACCGGCAGCAGTGGATGAGCACCGCTCTGCTTGGCCTGATCATGTTTGCCGGCGACTATGGCTGCCTCTTCTGGGCGGAGAAGGAAGTACCTTCGGGCCTGGCGGCGGTGATTGCGGCCACCATCCCGGTCTGGGTCCTGTTGGGCGAGTGGTTGTTCGCGGGTTCGCAACGCCCCACGGCAAAGTCTCTCATCGGGATTGTCCTCGGGATCGCCGGGGTCGTACTGCTGATGCTGCCCGCAGGACTCCATAGCAGCGGCTTCACCACCTCGGCCCTGGTTCTGCTTCTGGGCTGCTTCCTCTGGGCCGGCGGGACCGTGGCCAGCCGCCACCTCCAGCTGCCGAAGCAACTCAGCATGAGCTCCGGGCTGCAAATGACCTGGGGCGGCGGCTTTCTTTTCCTCATCTCCGCCGTGACGGGGGAGTTGGGCAAGTTACCGGCCCTCTCCTCCCGGTGGGACTGGCACGTCGCTTTCGCCATGGCCTACCTGATCCTTTTCGCTTCCATCATTGCTTTTACCGCCTATGTCTGGCTCATCGCGCGGGATGCGACGACCCGTGTGGCCAGCTATGCCTACGTCAACCCCCTGATCGCCCTGTTACTCGGATCACTCCTGGCCGGAGAGCGGCCGACACCGATTCAATACGCCGGAGCCGCCCTGGTGGTGGCCGGAGTCGCTTCCACCATTGCCGGCAAGCGTGTTGCACGGCGTGAACCTGCGGCGAAAGTGGCCTAAACCGGGGCTAGCGTTGGGGCTTGACTTCCCCGTATACTCTGCACAACGGCGGCAGGGCAGCTCGAGTAGCCTCGCCGGCCGGCTGTGAGGTGCGTCTTTTCTGGTCAGTCTGAAACCCTGACTCCCGACGTCCCGCTGTCGCAAACTTCGGTTTGGCGTGCTGTTGTTCGCGTGCTTCGAAGTCCTGCAGACTCGCTCTCCTGTGCATTGTTCCCCTCCCCCTGCGCCCTTTGCGGCGGATCTCTTCTGCGCCTTTCCCGTGTCCCGATCTGCGATTTCTGCTGCGCCCAACTCCCTCCCCAATCTGGCATCCTCTGCGCTTGCTGTGGGGAAGACCTGGGCATTGCGCAGTTTTCCCCCTTGCCTTCGGACGATCTCGATCCTCAGCTTTGCCAGCCGTGCCGTTTAGCCCCTCCCGCATTCGTGAAAGCTGTCGCCTATGGCGGATACCACGGTGAGCTGCGATCGTTGGTTCATCTACTCAAGTACGAGGGGATGCGGCCGGTTGCCCGCCGGCTTGGTGTGCTTCTCGCGAACAGCCTCGAAGTGTTCGCCGACTCTGCGTCTCCGATGGTGGTCATACCGGTTCCCATGCACCGCGCCAAAGAGCGGGTGCGGGGCTTCAACCATGCCGAATTGCTGGCCCGCGCGGCGATCACCGAGATGCGCCGCCGTCACCCCCAGTGGGGGCTGCACCTGGAGACGGGTTTGCTCAGACGCGTGCGCGTCACCGTGAGTCAGGCAGGCCTGACCACCCATCAGCGCCGGCAGAATCTGCGTGGCGCTTTTTTTGCGCCTCATCCCGAGCGCCTGGCGGGACGGGATGTGTTGTTGATTGATGACATTTACACCACCGGGGCTACGGCCCGCGCCTGCAGCCGGGTGCTGCGGAATGCCGGCGCGCGATCTGTCCGGGTGGCGACTGTTGCCCGTGCGCAACGCGAAGGTGTTGCTTTTTGGGAAGCTGGCTTCCTGGAGAGCAGGCAGGTGAATTGAGACCGTAAACGGAGGATCAACATGTCTTTGGGAAAAGCCATGATCCACGCACGCAAGCCGAAAGGGAACGCCCAGAGCCGCGCGCTGCCTCACGAACCCGCTGAGCCCCATGAAGGCTGGCCGGGACAGCGGGTTTCTTCTGCCTACACCATGCAGAAACCGGTGTTGGTCTTGAACGCCTCGTATGAGCCGATCAATATTTGTGGCGCCCGCCGGGCTTTGATCCTGGTGCTCAAGGGCGTCGCCAAGACCGAGGAAGAGCAAGGCGCCATTCTGCATGCAGCATTGTTGCGCATTCCCATGCCTTCGGTGATCCGTCTGCTCGAATATCGCCGTATTCCTCATCAGACGCGCGCTCTTTCGCGCAAAAATATCCTTCTTCGCGATCGCAATAGCTGCCAATACTGCGGGGTGGTGTTGCCCGCGGGGGAACTTACGTTGGATCATGTGATCCCACGGTCGCGTGGGGGGCTCTCTACCTGGGAGAACCTCGTGGCCTGTTGCCACTCGTGCAATCGCCGGAAGGGGAATCATTTACTGAGCGAGTTGAGTGAGATTAAGTTGTTGCGTGAACCTCGTCCTTTCTCGCTGCACACCAGCCGGCACATCATGCGCATGATCGGCCACTCGGATCACAAGTGGCGGAAGTATTTGTATTACTGAGATCGCCTTCTCCTTCTGGTAACAAATGCCGGGTGCCCCATATCTCGCTGGTTTTTCGCGAGATGTGGGATACCACTGCCTTCAACCCCGGACGCGTTCGGCACGATCAATACTTCAGGTTTAAATCCGTCGTCTCCCACATCTCGCGAAAAAACAGCGAGATATGGGGCACCCGGCATTTGTTGCCGGTTTTTGGGCCCGTTACATTTTGGAAAAACGTGCGCACTAAGCGCATTAAGCGCACTAAGTCGGGTGTTGGTCAGTTGTTCATAGATGATTAGGTGCGATTTTGGCGGATTAGTGTCGAAAATAGTTGTTTTTACCACCAGACAAGCCGGGTCAGCAGCGGGTAGTACAAGGCCAGGCGTAGCGGCTGGTTTTCTCCGTGAACCTTGCGCATTACGCCGGCGTAGGCTTCGAGCTGGTGCAGATATTTTTCCTTTTCGCTTTCGAGAAAGGCATCGAGGCCAGAGCCGCCGTGGCGGGCGGTTTTGTAATCCACGATCCATAGGTGGGTTTCTTCGGTGGAGCAGGGGGTGGCGCCAGCGCGGAAGATGCGATCCCCGCGCAGGGTGCGTACGACTTCTGTCCCCTCAGAAGCGAACCAGCCGGACCAGGAGGTCTCGGTCTGAGCGCCGGCACGTGGCCCCAGAATCCAGCGCCCTTTTGCATCCTGGAGTACGGCCTGAAGTGCCCGGACCACTTCCGCCGCTTGCGGTTCAGCGTCCTCTCGCGGCAGCCCGGCCGCGCGAAGCATCGCCATGGCGCGGGGCCGCCAGCTACGCAATTCGTCGAGGACCGTTTGCGAAACTCCTGCCGCCTCGATGCCGGGCAAGCCTGTCAAATCCTCGAGGAGCGCATGGACGACGGTGCCGAATGCGCGTGCTGAGAGTGAGCCGCGGGGACGCTCGATGACTTCCAGAGTTCTTTCCGGAGCTTCTCGCGGGGCGGCATGTTCTGGCGGCTTCCAGTCCGCGGGCAGGCGCCGCAACTGCATGGTGGGGGGCGCCGGGAAGGAAAATTCGGTCTGCTGGGGTGCCGGATCTCCGGCGGGAACCTGTTCTTTACGGGCCCGCTCAAAGTCTGCCTGCAGTGCCGCCCACGCGACACCGAGAAGGGTTCCGCCGGAGCCTGGACCCAGTTCCTGCCCATTCTTCGTCACGGTGGCGGTTCCCAGCAGATGCAACTCCCGGCGGGCCCGCGTGGCGGCCACATAGAGCAGTCGCTTCGTTTCATCATCTTCCCGCCGGCCCTGGAGTTTTCCAATCCACTTATAAATGTCACCTTGTTTCCCATTGCGGCCAATGGGGGCGACAACAAACTCCTGCTCCTCTTGCTCTCGTGGGCCAACCAGCCTGGTCTGTTCGAGCCAACGAAGCAGTGGTTGTGTGTCGGGGCGCGTGACGCGGCCCAGGCCGGGCACGATCACGACCTCAAAACCCAGACCTTTTGCCTTATGGATGGTCATGAGTTGTACGCCGCAACGTTCACTGGCCGCCGGGTCCGGCTGGGCGCATAGTTCGATGATCTGGTCTTCAAGACCGGTGGCTTCCGGTCCCAGTTGCTCGAGCATGGCAAAGAAAGCCTGTACGTTCGCGTAGCCTGCGCGGTCCACGCAATCCCGGCCACCCAAGGATATCCAGGAACGTTCCACCCACTGCGCCAGGGAGACCTGGCGATGCCTGCCGCGCAGGGCATCCTCCAACACGGCAAGCACGCGCGCTGCTCTTTGTTGTCCGTCCTCACTCAGCAATGGCGTTCGCTCGCGCAGCAGGGTAAGTATTGGCGGCTGTTCGTAGCTCCTGGGGTCGGTACCGGCAAGGACATGCAGATCTTTGAGGGTCAGGCCGCACCAGGGGGCACGCAGCACGCTCAGCCAGGCGATGCGATCCATGGGATGCAGGAGGGCGCGGGTGAGCGAGGCAAGATCCCTGACCTCCTGGCGTTCGCCCAACTGCTCGATCTCAATGGCGCGGAAGGGAATTCTCTCCTTACGCAGTTTCTGCGCAATCAGGTCCAGGTGGGTCCGAGCGCGAACCAGCACGGCGATGCGAAACTCGCCGTTCTTGCGGGCCTCCGACTCGACCGCGGGCCAGTGTTCCTGGATGATGTTGACTACCCGCCTGGCTTCCGCTTCTTCGACGGCTCGTTTGTCGTCGGGCTCCGGCCGGGACACGCTGAAAGACGGCCATACCTTAACGCTCGGCTTACCGCTCGGCGCGGGCTCATGCGCGGTGGATGGCGCGAAGGTTACCTGGTACTCCTCCCCGGTGGCGGGACCGAAAACCTGGCGAAAGATTTCGTTCAGCCGCTCGACCAGCCCGGCATGAGAGCGAAAGTTTGTTTGTAACTGCAGAGGTGTCAATGGCACGACTGCCGACCCTTCTCCGAGCCCAAACCGCTTGGTGCGCTCAAAGAGCTCTACTTCGGCCTGGCGGAACATGTAGATCGATTGCATCGGATCGCCTACGAGGAAGCAGCTTCCCTGGGCCGCCGACTCCCATCCACCGACGATAAGAGTAAGCAACTCGTATTGGCTGCGCGAGGTGTCCTGAAACTCATCGACCAGCAAATGAGGCCAGCGCTCGGCAATGTCCGCGGCCAATTCGCTCGGCTCACCGTCTTCGTTCTGCAAAACCTGGCGAGCCGCCAGGCCCAGCTGGACAAAGTCCACGACTCCACGTTCCGCGAAGACCAGCAGCAGCTCCGCGGTGGCATATCGCAGGATGATGAGCATGTGCTGCAGCATTTCGAACTCTTCGTCGGTGTACGCCGCCGGCGGCAGTGCGCGCAGACGGCAAAGCATGTGCGAGGATTTCCGGCTCGGCGTCGAGTCGGGAAATCGAGCGATGCATAGCGTTCCTTGGCCGCTTTTCCGTCCTTGCCTCCGGGAAAACCGATGTTGCGTGTTATCGGTCTTGCGCCACGTGTCGTTTTGCGTCAGCAGGAAATGACACAAGCCAGTCCAGTGCGCGTGATGGGTCAGGTGCTGCATCTGTGTGACATCGACGAGCGCGGTCAGCGGAGAGTCGGCGTCGACGTTTCCGGTCGCATGGCTCAGCAGGTCCAGCAGCTCGCGCACGATGCCGGTGTGTCCGGCGAACAGAGACTGTGCTTTTTGGAAGGCCTGCTCGTGATTACGGCGTAGCGGTGCTTCCAGCTTATTACGTACCGTCGGCCAATCCACCGCCGGCTGGCCGAGGGGAAGGACGCGGCCCCACTGGTCGCGCTTATCCAGCATCTCGGCGATCAGTTTCTGGCAGTCCGGCAGGCTGGTGCCGCGCAACTGCAGTAAGGCAGCGAGGGCGCCGGATAGCGGCTCTTCGCTTCCCAATTTGGCCAGCGTGCGGCGCGCTGCGAGCTTGTAGAGGGGTTGCGGCTTGTCGGTGGGGGAGAGTGAACCGCCCAACCGCGAAAGCAGGGGCGTCTCGTGCGCGATTGTCAGGCAGACCGCATCGATGGTCCGTATATTCAGCCGCTCTGGCTGTTGCAGAAGGTTCCATCCCCGCCGGGCGTCGTTCTCGAGTGCGTTGCGTGCCAACTGAGCCTCTTCACTCGTATCCTTCGGATCTCGAGCTTTCTGCAACGAGGTCAGCACTCTTTCGCGCATCTCGGCGGTGGCTGCGAGGGTGAAAGTAATCGCCAGAATCTCTTCCGGTTCGTTTACCTCCGCCAGCAGTTTCAACAGCCGACGAGTCAGGAGTTGCGTCTTGCCCGAACCGGCAGGAGCCTGGACAAGAAAGGATTCGTTGGTCTCAAGCACCCGGGCGCGGGCACTTTGATCGAGCGGCAGCTGGTCCAGATCAGTCGTCACTCTCATCCTCATCGCCGGTGTCGACGGGGTTGCTTTCGGCAATTCTGCAGAGGCCGTGCAGGTCGCAGAACTTGCACGTCTTGGGATACTGCTTAGGGTCGACCTGCGCTTCGCCTCTCAGAAACTGCTGTGCGAGGTCGAGTAAGACATTCTGCCAACCCTGCAGCATGGCTGCACTGTAGGGAGGCTGCGTCAATTTAGAGTCCCGCGGCAATACCAGGCCGGCATCTTCGACGCGACCGATGAATTTGATGTTGTCTTCGCGCACCCTACCCAGGAGGACACCCTTCAAGTCGTCGATTTTGCCGAACCCGGCGTACAGTGGCAGTTGCGGTTCATCCGGGCGGGGACCATCCCAGGAAACCCCGGTGAGCATGCCGGTTTTGTAATCGATGATCACGCGGCCGCCCTCGACTGCATCAATGCGATCAACGCGCACCTGGAGTTTGAGCTCTCCCACAGTTGCCGAAAGTTTCTCTTCGCCGGCTTCGACAGTAAAGTCCGCCCTGCGGGCTTCGTAGTCCAGCCATTCTTCGATGAGTGAGACAATGCGCTCCTGCTCCGCGTCGAGGTAGGCCTGGCTCCAGATGTGCTGCAACGTGCGTTCCCGATATCTATCGAGTGCCGCCTTGACGTGCCGTTCGGCCATGGCGTGTAGCCGGCCATCTCTGCGAGCCTCAAGGAGAGCGTCGCGGGTTCTTATTTCTAACCAAAAGCTCTCCAGGATTTTGTGCACCACGGTGCCACGCTCGCGTGCCTCCAGGCCCCAGTCGGTCGCATCCATCGGTCTCGCGCCCAGCCGCCGGGTGGCAAAGGATTGAAAGGGACAGGCTGCCTGGCGGCGGAGTATTTCCGCCCCCCCGGCATCCTGCTCTTTTGGCCAGGGAAGAATGGTCGCGGCTTCCTCTACCACGATCGGCAGCGGTTCTTCCGCGTCAATGGCATCCTTGACGCCTATCGATAGGCGGAGAGCGGAGGAAGCGACCATGGACTCCGCGGCGCTCACCAAAGTCGACGGGCGGCACACCCCTTCAGCATTCTGCGCGGGAAAGCTGAATACGCATTTCGCCGCGCTTCTTTTGAGACGCGTGGTCACTTGCTGAGCAAGCTTCCAATCCGCAGTGCTGTCCGCGTGCGGCATGTTGTGGGTGCGCTGGAGAGAGCGGGTAAGAAAGGGGTGAGGGCGTCCGACTGCCGGCCAGTTGACGTCGTCAGCGCCGAGAAACCATAGCGCATCGAAGGTGAGACCTGCTGCTTCCAACGGCCCCAGGATCTGTACCGGCGCATCCCGCGATTCAGGCGAGAAGATGGTCTGCTTTGCCTGCTGCTCCAGTACGCCCATAAACTCTGCGTAGTCGACGATGCGACCGTCGAACGCCAGCGAGGCCACGCCATCGAGCAGTTGCGACCATCGCGCCTGTACCTGAAAATCTTCACTCTCCAGTACATGCGCTCCGGGCCAGTGGATTGCATCGAGCAACTGGTCCGCCACATGCACCCACTGGGCAAAAGTCAGTGTGCTGTCCTGGTGGAGTAGCCGCCGCGCGGCCTGCAGCCGATGGCGAAGTCTTTCCGGCGGGTGAGCTGACTGCAGGAAGCTATCCAGATCCTGCTCCGGTTGTCGCATGGCCCGCCGCCGTACGTTGACGTCGAAGTCGGCAATCGCCAGCAACTCTTCCTGCTGTTCGCAAAGGAAGCCTGAGAGTAGCAACCAGCTGACCTGATCCTGCAACAGCGGTTCCCTCATCCAACGCAGCAAGAGCAGGGCACTTCGGGCCATGGGAACATCGGCGAGAGAAACACCCAGGGAGAATTCGTAAGGCAGCGGCAAGTCGCGTGCCCCAATTGCAACTGTCTCGGGTGCAAGTACCTGGCGAAAGGCGCGTTCGATCTCCGGGCGCTCGCGGGAAATTGCAGGCACGACCACGGCAATGCGGCATGGGTGACCCCGATCTGCGGCGTCTGCCAGTTCACGCCGTATCCACTGGGCGCACGTCGCAATCTCATCTCTTCTGTCGACCGCTTTGACCAGCGAGCTAGCCGGCCCCGGTGAAATCTCGGAGGGTTCCACCAGTAAGACCTCGTGACCCTGCTCTTTAAAAGCGTCGATCAAATCCTGTTGCGCCGGGGTTACACGATCGAAGCCGGTCAGCACCAGCCGGAAAGGCGCCTCCTCCCGGCCTGCCTGGACGGCCTCCTGGAGCACCAGCGGCAGGCCAGCGCGGCTTAGCCAATCCTCTTGCCGGCACCTGCGTTCGAAGCCGCGCGCCCATAAGCGAAAGCTCTCCACATCTGTCCCACCGTGTTTCTCTCCGCTCAGGAAATCGAGAGCGCCGTAGGCACACAGCAGGGCATACGCCTGCTGCGCCAGCTCAGCAACGCCATGCACAGAGATCAGGCGGCGTCCTTCGATGCTCGGCCTTATCAGTTGCACCCAGACCTGCTGCTCCTGCAGGGGGGTGAGTAAGAGGCGGGTTTCGCTGCCGGATCGCAGACGCTTCTGCCATAAGCGATTCAACCAGCTATCCCAATCGAGGATGTCCGGTGATTGCCATGCTTCTCGTCCCTGTGCGCGCTGGACTTCGCCATAGAGCCGCCGCAAAGCACGCGCGGCACGGGCGCTGGATGCAATGACCGTGTCGCCGGCTTCCATAGCTGCAGCGATCACCGGGGGGAATTGCATCCTTGTTTTATACCGCAAAGCGCTGTGTATGCGCGGGGATCGCAGCCCGTGTACACTCACTGCATGCGGCGGATTGCAGCGATCGCGTTGCTGTGTGTTTTTGCGACATTGTTGCCGGCGGCAACAGCGCTGGCACTCACTGCGCCGGAACAATTGTTGCCCATTTGCTGCCGCGCTCACGGAGCGCACTCCTGCGTGATGGGCGCCATGGCCATGGCCAGCGCATCGCCGGATTCCGGCCCCATACTGCGTCAGCCGGCTTGCCCCTATAGCCAATACCTTCACGCGGCTGCAAATGGTTCGATCACCGCGGATTTCACAGCGCGCACCGGCTTTGAGCTGGTGGTTGTTCCTCTTTGCCGGCAGCTCCTGGCGGATGCTGTCGCGACACGCATGCTCCGCCGTTCCGCTCCCCGCGGTCCCCCCTCGTCCTTCTCCGTTTAGATTCCGACAATCAATTTGAACTACCTGCGGAGAAAGACATGTCTTATTTCTACCGATGCTGCTTGCTTCTTGTAGCGGTCGTGTACCTGCCATACGCGTCCGCGGCGGAGTTGACCGCCGTTCGCGGAGTGGTCCACGATCCGCAACATCGACCCATTGCGGACGCTACTGTTACTTTGCGTGCCGCCCACTCTGACTTTGTGGTCAGCGATAAAACCAACAGCAATGGTGAGTTCAGCTCATCCGCGGTGCCGCCAGGCGTTTATCTCGTCACCGTGGCGCAGACGGGGTTTACCACCACTACGCAGAGCATCACCATCGCCTCGGACACCACGCCAGTGCTGCACTTCGAACTCCAGGTGGCTTCCGTCCAACAGTCTGTGGTGGTCAACAGCGATGCCTCTGTGGTGAACCCGGAAAGCGTAACACCGACGACCCTGGTCAGCCGTGAAGATATCGCGCGCACTCCGGGAGCGAGTCAAACCAACAGCCTGGCGATGATCACCGATTACGTGCCGGGGGCTTACATGACCCACGACATGTTGCACATGCGGGGCGGCCATCAGCTGAGCTGGCTCATCGATGGAGTCAACATTCCCAATACCAATATTGCCAGCAACATCGCTCCCCAGATCGATCCGAAGGATATCGACTACGTTGAGGTAGCGCGCGGCAGCTACCGCGCGGATGTGGGCGATCGTACGTATGGAGTCTTTGACGTAGTGCCTCGCTCAGGCTTTGAGCGGAACCGCCAGGGCGAACTGGTACTTTCGTTGGGCAACTTCTATCAGACCAATGACCAGCTCAGTCTGGGGAACCATTCGGAGAAGTTTGCCTGGTACACCAGTCTCAATGGCAATCGCAGCCAGTTTGGATTGCAGCCGCCCAGCGAGCAGCCGGTGCACGACGCCAGTAATGGCTATGGCGGATTTGTCTCACTGCTCTTCAACCATGATCCTGACAATCAGCTGCGCTTCGTGTCACAGCTTCGTTCGGACTACTACCAGATTCCTTACGATCCCGATGTCGACTCGTGGCAAAACCAGCTCTATGATTCGAGCGGCCTGAGAGATGGGGAGCATGAGCACGACGGGTATGCCGCGTTCACCTGGGTGCACAATTTCAACGCGTCTACCCTGCTCCAGCTCTCGCCCTTTTATCACCACAACAACGCGAGCTATGATCCGGGCGTTGAGGATTTGCCAAACGCGACGACCTCGAAGCAGACCGGGGATTATGCCGGGGTCCAGGGCTCGGTCTCGACGCAAATCGCGAAGAATTCGCTGAGTGGTGGAATCTACGGCTACGGTCAGCATGAGCACGACGTTTTCGGAGTGGTGTTCAACGATGGCAGCAATCCAAACTTCTCTCAACCGCAGACCATCAATGGTGGCGTGGAAGAGGTATTTGTTGAGGACAGCTACAAGCCTGCCACCTGGTTAACGCTGGTCGGCGGTTTGCGGCAATCGCATGTGGAAGCCGGCGTGATGGAGAACGCGGTCTATCCGCGCATCGGCGCTTCGGTGCTAATTCCCAAGCTGCACTGGGTTTTTCGCGGGTTCTATGGCCACTTCTATCAACCGCCGCCGCTTACCAGCGTTTCCGGCCCGGTGCTGGAATTTGCCAACGGCAGCAACACTACATTTGTTCCTCTGCATGGTGAGCGCGACGAGGAGCATCAGTTTGGGGTGCAGATCCCGATGCACGGCTGGCTGCTGGACGCGGATACTTTCAAGACGCGTGCCAACAATTTCCTCGATCACAGCAATATCGGCGAATCGAGTATTTTCATCCCGGTGACGGTGCAGGGGGCGTTGATTCAAGGTTGGGAAGTGACGGTGCATTCGCCGCGCTTGTGGCGTTATGGGCAGGTTCACCTGGCCTATTCGAATCAGTTGGCACAACAGCGCGGGCCGATCACGGGTGGGTTGATTTGCTACCCAGCGGATTCACCGGATTGCGCGGCGGATGAAGGATATTCCGCGTTGGACCATGATCAGCGGAATACGCTGAATGTGGGGATGAATGGGAACCTTCCGTATCATGCGTACGCTTCTTTCAATGTCTATTACGGTTCGGGCTTTTCCAATGGGTTTACGGATCCGCCGTCTCCGTTCACAGGGGATTACTTGCCGGGACACGTGTCCGCGGATTTGGCGGTGGGCAAGACGTTTGGGGAGAATTTTTCTGTCTCGGTGGATGCTTCGAACATTTCCAACACGCGGAGATTGTTGGATAACAGCCTGACGTTTGGTGGATTTCATTACAACGACCCGCGGCAGATTTATGGGGAGGTTCGGTATCGGTTTCATTTTTAGGGAGCGGGAGCAAAGAACGAAGCCTTCTTCCCTGGAAAGGTGCCCCATGTTCGCCCAAGCGTACATGGGCCGAAGATGACGGGGCGCAGCCCCTCCCAACGATTTTTATCGCGGAGAGACTGCGGCCAAGAGCACGAGAGTCCGTGCACATGGACTAAAAGCATTGGAAGAATCCGTTTTCGGCCCATGTACGCTCAGGCGAACATGGGGCACCCGTCCAGAACCAGCGACCGCAGTTTCGGGTCTAATCCAGCCACAAGCTGCCGCCCTAATTTGGACTGCTTTGAAGTTACCCGTTACCGCTGGCCTCATTCTGAAGAACTCCGCGACCGCTCATCGTGGAGCGGTTTCGCTCTTCAACCCCTCAGGTTCTAGGATAGAAAGAGAGAGGGAACATGCGTCAGTTTCTTCGTGTGGCGATTTGCTCCATGATCTTGGTGATATTCGGGCTCAGCGGCTGCCGGAGCGACAATCGTGCAGGCGAGGAGCCGGGCGCCATCCCCGGGGACGCGGCGACCTACCAGCTCCGAGGAATTGTGGTTTCCTCTGACGCCGCGAAAGGCATCGTCACCATTGATACGGAAGCAATTCCAGGACTGATGGGCGCCATGACCATGCCCTACAAACTCGCCCAACCAGGCGTGGCTACGGAACTTCACCCGGGAGACCACGTCTCTGCACGGCTGCGGGTCTCCACTTCCGCCAGTGTGCTGGACCAGATCGATGTGACCGCGCAGGCAAAACCGGATTACAAGCCGGAAAAGTTTTATAACGTACCCGCCCCAGGGCAGACCGTTCCTAATTTCAAATTCCTCAATCAAAGTGGCAAAACGATCGACATCGAGCAATTTCGCGGTAAAGTCCTGCTGGTCACGTTCATCTATACCCGATGTCCGTTGCCTGATTACTGCATCCGCATGAGCCGCAACTTCGCCACCATCCAGCACCAGCTCGCCGCCGACCCCGATCTTTACAACAAAACTCACCTATTGAGCGTCAGCTTCGATCCGGAGCACGACACACCCAAGGTGCTGCGCAGTTACGGCAACGCCTACACGGGGCAGCATGGCAGCGAGGCGTTTTCTCACTGGGATTTTGCTGCGCCCTCCTCCTCCGGCCTGGACCAGGTGGACCAATTTTTTGACGTCGGTGTGAGCCCCGGCAGCAACAACACCTTGACCCACTCTCTGTCTACGGCCATCATTGCCCCCAATGGCAAAATCTTCCGCTGGTACCCGAGCAACGACTGGGATCCCTCCACAGTCGTTAACGACATAAAGCAGGCTGTTGCCGAGTAGCCATTGCGCTGGCTCCGGGCATGGTATTAAAAGGTAGCTATGATTCTTGTGCTCATGGGAGTAACCGGGTCGGGCAAAACCACGATTGGCAAGCTGCTGGCCGGGGAGACTGGCTGGCGTTTTGCCGATGCAGACGACTTTCACTCCGAAGCCAACAAGGCAAAGATGCATGCCAGCATCCCGCTCACCGATGACGATCGCAAGCCGTGGCTGGCCTCGCTGCACCAGCTTTTGCTGGGCTGGTATGAATCGGGAATCAGCGGCATCCTGGGCTGTTCCGCGTTGAAGCAGAGTTACCGGGACGAGCTTACCCCGCAAATTCCTTCGGTCAACATCCGCTTCATCCTGCTCGACGTCCCGCGGCCGGTACTCGAGCAGCGCCTCCGGGATCGCAAAAACCACTACATGAGTCCGGAGCTCCTGCAAAGCCAATTGGATACCCTGGAAGTGACACCCGACCTCATGCGGGTGAATGCTGAAGGACCGCCGAAGAAGATCGTGCAGGAGATCCTGGATGAGCTTCTGGCGGTCGAAGGCAAGATCGACGTATAAGGACCCGACCCTTACACCCGGAGGTAGAATCAAGGCGTGGTCACTCTTCTTCCCATCGGCGCCGAAACGCCTCGCAGCCTGGTCCTGGACCCTCCCCTGACCGATGGCGAGTTCGAAGCCCTGTGCGCGGCCAACGACCTCATCTTTTTTGAGCGGACGAGGGAAGGGGAAATTCTTATGCACTCGCCCACTGGAGGATTTACAAGTAGAGGAAATGGCGAATTATTCGGACAGCTCTACTCCTGGTGGAAGATGCACCGGAGGGGCATCCTGTTCGATTCGAGCGGCGGGTTTTTCCTTCCTGACAGCTCGATGCTCAATCCCGATGTCGCTTATGTCCTGCCGGACAAGCTTACCGATTTGACGAGAGACGACCTTACTGGCTTCCCCCATCTGTGCCCTGACTTTGTGGTCGAATTGCTCTCGATCTCCGACAGCCTATCGAAGGCTGAGCAAAAGATGGAACGGTGGATAGAGAATGGCGTGAGTCTTGGGTGGCTGGTCGATCCCTATGAGAAGAAGGTCTACGTTTACGAGGCCGGGGCGGAAACCCGTGCCGTAACCAGCAAGGCGGTCCTCGGCACGGGTCCCGTCGAAGGCTTCACCCTTGACCTTGAAGAACTCTGGCGCTGCTATGAGATTTGATTTTTTTGGAGGCGTCTGCCCCTGATGGCGAAAGTTACGGTTCTCTTTGGTGTTCTTCTCATTATTCTCGGTGGAGCCAGCTTCGTGCTCACCGGCCTCAAATTTCCCACCTCGCTCATTCCGGTCGCCTTTGGCATTCTGCTGGTTACCTTTGGCAGCATGGCGGAAACCCCCGTTGCCAAGCGCCGTATGTTGTTCATGCATATCGCGGTAACGGTCGGCTTGCTGGGCTTCCTGGCCACCGCTCCCGCGCTTTTTCAGGTGGTGGAACTCTTCAAAGGCAAACTGTTCCCCTACCCGGCTGCCATAGAAGAAAAAGCAGCAATGTCGGCCCTCATGCTCATCTATGTACTACTCTGTGTGCGTTCGTTTATTGCCGCACGCCGCACGAGGGTCTAGGGGGCTTTTCACCGTGAGTATGCGATCCAGCGCCGGGGCCGGTATGTCCATACGTGCCGAACGGTCCACCCGGGCGCGTTCGGGTGCAACCGCGGACGAGGTCAAGAAAAAGAACCCGCCGCTGCGCAAGGCGTTGCCGGAAATCTGGACGCTCATCAGGCCGCGCCGGTGGCTGCTGGCGTTTGGCTTTGTCCTGATGGTCATCAATCGCGTCTCCGGGTTGGTGCTGCCGGCATCCACCAAGTTCCTGGTCGACAACGTCCTGGTCAAAAAGCAAGCGGACAAATTGCCCTGGATCGTGGGTGCAGTCCTGCTGGCCACCACGATTCAAGCGATTACCTCGTTTTCCCTGACCCAGCTACTCTCCAAGGCCGCGCAACGCCTGATTGCGGACCTGCGTATGCAGGTGCAGCAGCACATCGGCCGCCTTTCCGTAAGTTTCTACGATTCCACCCGTACTGGCGTCCTGGTTTCGCGCATCATGACCGACGTGGAGGGCGTGCGCAACCTGATCGGGACCGGGCTGGTCGACTTTACCGGCGGGCTGCTGACCGCGGTGCTCGCCTTCTTCATCCTGATGCGCATCAGCCCCAGCATCACCTTGATTTGCTTCACCTTTGTGCTGACCTTCGTTCTGGTCCTGCGTAAGGCATTCGCAGTAATCCGCCCCATCTTTCGAGAGCGCGGAAAAATCAACGCCGAGGTTACCGGACGGCTCACCGAATCGCTGGGCGGGGTGCGCGTAGTCAAGGGTTACCACGCGGAAGATCGTGAAGCCGGGGTCTTTGCCTCCGGGGTCGAACGGCTTTACCAGAACGTGGTTCGTTCGCTAACCGCCACCTCGCTGCTTTCGTTGGCCGCGACCGCGATTCTGGGGGTCGTGGGCGCAACCGTTATGTGGATGGGCGCCCATCAGGAGATGGCCCGCAAAATCACCCTGGGTGATTACTTCACCTACACCATGTTTCTGGCCTTCATGGTGGCGCCGGTCTTCCAGGTTGTGAATGTGGGCACCCAGCTGACCGAGGCCATCGCCGGCCTCGACCGCACCAGCGAGATTCTTGCGGAAAAAGAAGAAGACGACGAGCCGGACCGCACCGTCAGCCTGGGACTCATCAACGGCGATGTGAAGTTTGAGGACGTGCACTTCGCTTACGAGGCGGACAAGCCTGTCCTTCACGGCATTTCGTTTCACGCCCGCCCGGGCACAGTGACCGCGCTGGTCGGCTCCTCGGGATCGGGCAAGTCCACCATCATCAGCCTGGTGTGCGCCTTCCACAAGCCCACGTCGGGCCGGGTGGTGGTCGACGGCACAGATCTTTCCACCGTGCGTTTGAACAGCTATCGCAGTCAACTGGGAGTGGTTTTGCAGGAGTCGTTCCTTTTCGATGGCACCATCCGCGAGAACGTCGTCTTCTCCCGGCCTGGAGCGACTGAGGAGCAGTTTCTCAATGCCTGCGCGATCGCGCGCGTCGACGAGTTCGCGCTGCGCTTTCCCGAGGGTTACGACACCATCGTTGGCGAGCGCGGCGTAAAGCTATCGGGCGGCCAGCGCCAGCGCCTCTCGATTGCCCGGGCGATCCTGGCCGATCCACGGATTCTCATTCTGGATGAAGCTACTTCTTCCCTCGACTCGGAATCAGAAGCGATGATTCAGAACGGTCTCAGTTACCTGATGCAGGGGCGCACCACCTTTGTGATTGCGCACCGGCTGTCTACCATCCGCAGGGCCGATCAGATCCTGGTGGTGGAAGGCGGTCTCATCCTGGAGCGCGGCACGCATTCCAGCCTTTATGCTCTCGAGGGCAGGTATCACGACCTCTACACTCGCCAGCATGGGGTCGAGTCCAATCGTTTTCTGGCTCCCGGCGAAGGCGAAAAGCTGTTTGAAGAGCTGAAATAAGGTTAGTGGTCTACCAGGGAGGCGAGTTTCTTCGGCGCTAGCTGCAAATAGCTACCAAGAATCAATTCTTTGACCTCGGACCAATTGAGCTCTGGGAGTTCCATGCGGAGACCAATCCACCCTCTTGGACCGATGTACGCCGGGAGATAAAACCTGGCGGGATTCGACTCGACGAGGAGAACGTTCTCACCGGGCAGGACCTTACAGCAAACGCTGACGATTTTGTCGCCATGGTGATTGTCGAGGTAATAAGCGAAGGTCTTCTTGCCGACGAGGAAGGCGCAGTGCGATCCCTTGTCTTCGCGTCGTGTCTCCGGCAGCGCGAGACAGATCCTGGTCAGACCATCGAGACGCTCCTGCCGGCTTGGCTTCGGAACCATAGCGATCCAGAGGAAATATTATGCCTTTCCTGCCCTGATACACTCGCGATGGTCGGTGAACGCGGTACCTCAGGGCCTAAAAAGTTTGCGTAATAACTCGCTTGCGAAGGGTACGGCCTTTTAGGCCGTACATCTAATAATCGTCAGTATGGATCGGCTTCAGCCGCCGAGGGCTGCCTAAGCCAGCACAAGAGATGCCCTCAGGGGCTAAAGCCCTTCGTTGCTTGGGTGGTCTAATGTACGGGCTGAAGCCCGTACCCTTCAAGAAGAGTTCTCACGCAGGGCCTAAAGACCGCAAGGATGACAATGTCTAGGCCGGGGATAGATCCCCCGCTTACCAAAGCAGTAGCAATCACGTTTTCACGAGAGGGATATTCATGGGAAAAGTACTTGGCATCAGTTTGGAAGAAGCGCGCGAGATTATCGCCGCGGCCAGCAAGAAGGCGAACGAGATCAAAGTCATGATGAACATTGCCGTGGTCGACGCCGGGGCCAACCTGGTTGCGTTCGAACGCATGGACGGCGCCTGGATCGGCAGCATCGACATCGCGCAGAAGAAGGCTTTTACCGCCCGCGCCTTCGATCTCGATACCAAATCGCTGGGTGAGAACTCGCAGTCGGGCCAGCAGTTCTTTGGCATTCATGCCTCGAACAACGGCAAGATCATGATTTTTGCGGGTGGCATTCCGATCAAACGCGGCGGAGAGGTGGTAGGCGCCATCGGTGTCAGCGGGGGTTCCGGCAAGGATGATCATGCCGTGGCTGAAGCCGGCGTGGCTGCGGCCAAGGCCTGATCGCGGATAAATATCGTATGATTCGGTAATTGGATCCCCGAATCTTGGCTCACTTTCTACGCACCTGCTGCTGTGCGCTTTTGCTGTCGGCGCTGCTTTTGTCGCCTGCCCTTTCACCTGGGCAGGCGCAGCAGGCCAGTATTTCCGGCACGATCGTGGATGCTCGCGATTTGCCCGTTGCCGGAGCGCAGATCGTTGGCTCCGACGGCCAGTTGCTGGGCACTACGGGAGCGGACGGCAGTTTCACTGTGCCCGCAGGATCGGGCCGGGTACAGATTCTTTCCGCTCACTTTGAGCCGGCATCGGTCAATCTGGAAGGTCCGTCGCCCGTCCACGTGCTTCTGGAGCACCCCCTCGAGAGCGTCACCGTCACCGCCTACCGGTCGCCTCTCGCATCGGAGGACAGTCCGGCCAGCACGCGTATTCTCACCGCCCAGCGTTTGCGCCAGGCGGCAGGGATTTCGCTGGATGACAAGTTGCGTCAGATCCCTGGCTTTGAATTATTCCGCCGTACCAGTTCGCTGGTAGCGAACCCCACCACGGAAGGCGTCTCGCTGCGCGGCCTGGGTTCGACCGCGGCCAGTCGCTCGCTGGTGGTGTTCGATGAGATCCCGATTCTTGACGCATTTGGCGGTTGGGTCCACTGGGAAGAATTGCCGCCTCCGGTCATACACTCCGTCGAGTTGGTGCGGGGCGGCGCTTCCGATCTCTATGGATCGAGCGCGATCGGCGGAGTCATCAGCATCGTTCCGGTGCGGCCGGATGCGAACCGCTTTCAGCTTTCCACCAGCTACGGTTCCGAGGCCACGTCGGATAATTCTCTGTTGGGCTCGCTGAAGCTCGGCCAATGGTCGGGATTGGTCAGCTCGCAGCTTATTGCGACCGACGGCTACATCCTCACTGCCCAAAGTGTGCGAGGCCCGATCGATCAGCCCTACAACGTACATGCGCAGAACGGATTGACGGAATTCGATCACGGCTTGAGCCACGACGGGAGGATTTTCCTCCGTGGCAGCGTCTTGAACGAGGATCGCCACAACGGCACCCCCATCCAGATCAACAGCACCCGTCTCTGGCGCTACGCGACCGGGGCGGACTGGGAAAACCTGGTGGTTCGCCTTTACGGTGACACGGAGCACTATTCGCAGACGTTTACCACCATCAACGCGACCCGGACCGGGGAGACTCTGACTCGCATTGGGAAAGACCCGGCGGGCGAACTGGGAGCCGCAGGGCACTGGCATCAGCCCATTGGTACGCACCTGCTGGTTTTGGCAGGCGCCGATATTCACGACGTGCGCGCCGCCGACTACCAGACCAATTACCCCGCATCGAGGGGCTACCTGAACACCACGGCCCGCCAGCGTCAGAGTGGCGTATATGGCGAGTTGTTGTTTACTCCGGCCGCATGGACATTGAGTGCTTCCGGCCGGGTGGATCATTTCTCCAATTTCGACGCCAGCCAGTACAAGACGGGGACCGCCCCGCTCACATTGCCGCAGCTGAACCAGACTGTCTTCGATCCCCGGATCGGCATCACGCGGCGTCTCACCAACGCGGTGGCAGTGAGTGCGTCCGCCTTTCGCGCCTATCGCGCACCCACCGAAAATGAGCTTTACCGGACAGGGCAGGTGGGTTCGCAAACCACCCAGCCGAATCCCAACCTGCTTTCTGAGCGCGCGACCGGCTGGGAAGCAGGCGTTCACACCGATTTACCGTCGATTGGCTCGACTGTCCGCGTGAGCTATTTCTGGACGCAAATCAATCGGCCGATCACGGCCCTTACCTTGAGCACCACGCCGACCAGTTCGCTGCTGATGCGCCAGAACCTGGGCCAGATCGAGAGCCGCGGGGTGTCGGTCGATTTTGCTTCGCGGCCCGTGAGGTGGGTGAGTGTCGAAGGCGGATACCAATACGCGGATGCCACCGTGACCAGCAACCCGAAACAGCCGAAGCTGGTAGGCAACTGGATTCCTCAGGTGGCCCGCAATATGGCGACAACCCAGGTAGTGTTTTCCCGGCGGCGTTTTGGTTTCTTGAGTGTGCAGGGACGTGTCAGCGGACGGCAGTATGACGACGATGCAAACCAGTTTTTGCTGCACAGCTACTTTCGTCTGGGCGCCTACGCTTCCCATGACTTTGGCCACCACCTGACAGCTTTCGCCGCCGGAGACAATTTGTTCGATCGCACCATCGAAGCCGGGAAGACGCCCGCGCTTACGCTGGCGTCACCGCGAGTGGCGCGGTTTGGGGTTCGGATTAATTTCGGCGAATAGGCGGGGCTACAAGTCGGACCGCAAGTCCCAATTTTGATCTCGACTTCTAGCGCTTGCAGAAGAACGACCGTCGCGAAATCGAGTCCCGAAGGGACGGCTGACCTTAGCCTAGGACGTAGTCCTGGGTATCGATTCGAGAGACGACAAGTCCCGCAGGGACGGCTGAAGTTCGGCCGTAACTCAATCATGGATAATCTTCAGCCATCCCTTCGGGACTGAATCATGTCCCGTGTCGTACCCAGGACTGCGTCCTGGGCTAAGGTCAACCGTCCCTTCGGGACTAATTTGTCATCGTAGCTTCTCGACGACACTCTGCGATCCCTCATCTGGTTTGCCACTTCAACAGTGGAAACACGCTGCTGTAGTTGTCGGTCCATACCCGCGCGCCAGCTTTCAAAGGCGTAGGAAATCCGTTGTTGACGATCTCGGGTTGATCCAGAAACGCCTGGTTCGCAGTCACCAAGACCCAATCTGCGTAATACAGTCCGGCCTGGTCATCCGCGTGAGTGTGCACAGATACGGCGTGGAGGCCCGCGTCGCCGGCGATCCCGGCGATCACCGGTTCCAGATCGATGTACGAATTCGAAACGTGGAAAACAACAATTCCGTTCGGCTCCAAATGACGGCGATAGAGCGCTAATGCTTCGCGGGTTAACAGGTGCACCGGAATGGCATCCCCGGAAAACGCGTCCACCACGATCACATTGAAACGCTGAGACGGCTCGGAGGCTAGAGACAAACGCGCATCTCCGAGGACCACGTCCGTTTGCGCGGGGCTATCGTGCAGGAACGTGAACCAGTGTCTTGCCAGCCGCTCCACCGGCGGATTGATTTCGTAAAACCGGATGACATCCCCTGCATTCCCATAGGCGGCGACCGTGCCCGTCCCCAGCCCAATCACGCCCACCCGTTTGGGGCCTGCCCCACAGCACAGCCGCATGGCCAGGCCAAGCCCGGAATCCGTCGCGTAATAGGTGAGAGGTTGGCCTCGAAATTGGGGTGCGAACCACTCTGCACCGTGCTCGATCGTCCCATTGAGGAGCTGACGATCGGTATCGGATTGCGGCGGCAGATGAGTTTCCCGGACCCGCAGCGTTCCGTAGAAGTTGCGCATCAGCGCCACGGCGTCGTCATCGTACTGCCGTACCTGCGTGCTCAGGACCACGATCGCGGCAGCGACCCCCACTCCCCAGAGAATGCGCAGGCCCCAACCGTCCTGCCAGGTCGCCGCCAGGGCAATCAAGGAGACTACTACCAGGGTGCAGGCCAGATCGTAGTTCGCCCGCAGGACCAGGGGAGCGATCACTCCTACCAGCAGCGTCCCAGCTGCACCTCCAGCGGATGCGGCGAGGTAAAACCTGGTCATGCCCGCCGCGGCCGGCCGCCGCGCATACAGTTCGCCGTGGAGGAAAAAGCAAATCACGAACAATCCGATCAGGAACAACGGCACGCTGACCGCAATGGGAAACTGGCTTCGAATATCCCGCAGCAAGTAAGCCATAGAGCCGACAGACACAAAGGTCAGGCGAAGAAACAACGGGCGCACCGGCTGGCACACCCCTTGGAATGCCAGGATGAACGTGAGCAGATACAAAGCCAGGGGTGGCAGCCACAGGAGGGGAATGGCGGCGATGTTTGCGCTCATGTGGCTGGTCACCGCGGTCAACATCATGCCGCCGCCGAGTGCCAGCAAAAAACAGAAGGGCTCCGGATGTCCAGTGAAGGCCGCTTCCTCGGGCATGGATAGAGCCATACGCCTGCGCCCCTGCCAGGCAATCGCCCCGCAGAGCACAGCAAAGATCAGGAAGCTGCCGACCCACAAAGCGGTTTGCTGCCGCATGGTCAGGCCGGGCTCAATGAACAATGGATAACTGCCTAAGGCCAACAGCGAGGCCAGGTTCGAAAGAGCAAACAACCGATAGGGCGAAGTACCCTCGAAGATGCCGGCATACCAGGCAGTCAGCAAGGGAGTCGTGGCGGAAAGAACGAAATAAGGTAGACCGATGACGGCTGCCAGCACCCGGAAAACGGTCAGAGCCGGATGATAGCTCACCGCAGAAGGGCCCGGCCGGACGTGATCGCCCAGGGTGAGGATCGCTGCCGTCAACAAGGCAATGTGGAGGAGCGCCTGCCGGACTGGCGTGAAGTTGCTGGAGATCCAGTGTGCGTACAGGTAGCCCAGCAACAGCACCACGGAAAAAAAGACCAGACAGGTGGTCCACACCGCGGAGGAGCCGCCCAATGTGGGGAGCAGCTGTTTCGCGACCATCGGCTCCGCCACGAAGAGTAGGAAGGCGCTTAGAAAAATCGTGATCGCGTAGAGGCTGCGGAGCAGGGCCATTCAGGTACCCACAAGGGTGTATCACAAAAACCTGGAGCCGCGAGCAGCAGGGTAATCACCTGCTTGGTCACCGTTAGGTATAACCAGGGTGATGTAGTCAATGGTCCGTGTGGCCGCTATTGTGATCAGCGAGGATCAGTTCTGGGGGAGGGCTGCTCTTCAGCGCGCCCGTGAGCTAACGCTCACGGGCGCTTGCTATTTACCGCCAGCCGGGCCATATAGAATCTTCGAATATGCCCGAACCCCTGCTGATTGCTCAGAGCAAAGACCCTCTCTACCTGCTTCCGGCGATGTCCAATCGCCACGGTCTGATTGCCGGTGCGACCGGCACCGGAAAGACAGTAACGCTGCAGGTGATGGCGGAGTCTTTCAGCCGTATCGGCGTGCCCGTCTTCGCTGCGGACGTGAAGGGCGACCTTTCTGGTATCAGCCAGCCGGGTGTCGACAACCCCAAAATTGCCGATCGGGTGAAGAAGCTCAATCTGACGGATTTCTCATTTGCTGGGTGCCCGGTGACGTTTTGGGATGTCTTCGGCGAGCAGGGGCATCCGATACGCGCCACGGTTTCGGATATGGGGCCGCTGCTCTTCAGCCGGCTACTGAATCTGAATGACACGCAGTCTGGAGTTTTGAATGCTGTCTTCAAGATTGCCGATGACCAGGGATTGCTGCTGCTCGATCTCAAGGATCTGCAGGCCATGCTGCAGTATGTCGGTGCCCATGCCAAAGAATTTCAGACCCAGTACGGCAATATTTCCGCGGCGAGTGTGGGTGCGATGCAGCGAGGTTTGCTCAGCCTGGAGCAGCAGGGCGGCGACAAGTTTCTGGGCGAGCCGGCGCTCAATCTCGACGACCTGATGCAGACAGACACGCAGGGGCATGGCGTAGTCAACATCCTGGCAGCGGATAAACTCATCAATTCGCCCCAGCTCTATGCCACTTTCCTGTTGTGGCTGCTCAGCGAGCTGTTTGAGCGGCTACCTGAGGTGGGCGATCCGGAAAAGCCAAAGCTGGTCTTCTTCTTTGATGAGGCCCACCTTCTCTTTTCCGACCTGCCGAAAGTGATTGAAGACAAGGTGCACCAGGTGGTCCGCCTGGTGCGCTCCAAGGGTGTCGGCGTGTTCTTTGTTACCCAGAGCCCGATCGACGTGCCGGATGGCATCCTGGGCCAGCTGGGCAACCGGGTACAGCATGCGGTGCGGGCGTTTACCCCCAAAGACCAGAAGGCGGTCAAGGCGGCGGCCCAGACCTTCCGGACGAATCCGGACGTGAATGTGGAGCAGGTGATTTTGGAGTTGGGAGTGGGGGAGGGGCTGGTTTCCTTCCTGGATGAGAAGGGAACTCCGGAGATGGTGGAGCGTGCCCTGGTCTGCCCACCGCGCAGCCAGATTGGCCCCATCACTCCGGATCAGCGGCAGCAGATTATGCGCAGTTCCCTGGTTGCCGGCGTCTACGAAAAGGTGGTCGACCGTGAATCGGCTTACGAGCTCCTGAAGCAACGCGCCCAGCAGGGAAGTTCGCAACCTGTTTCAGCTCAACAACCTGCGCCGAAAGCAACCACATGGTACAGCGATCTTTTGGGATCGGGTTCTTCAGGAGGTCGGCGCGGTGACAGCCTGGCGGAAACCATGGCCAAGAGCGCCGCGCGCACGCTGGGCAGCACCGTGGGCCGGCAGATCGTACGCGGTGTGCTCGGATCGCTGCTGGGTGGCAGCCGGCGCTGATTACCCCTTTGGCTGTGAGTTGAAAGTGGGGCACCCAGGGTCAGTTGGCGGGAAAGATCACTGGTCCCTCTTGCTGCAAACGTGGGATAGCCACCTACACCTCTGGTCGATACCCTCAGGTCGGTTGGGTACATCGAGGTTACCTTCCGGTAATTCGCCAGCAACATAATCCTGGTCATCGCGTTCATACAGATCGTGCCGGCTGTTTTGGCCGGCAAGCTTGATCCGCAGCGCTATTGGATCGCGGAAAAGCAAGGAGCAATGCTATGCGTCCTATCCGAGCTCTAAGAACTCTGTTCCTCGCATTGTTGGTATCGGTCGTGCCAGCGTCATCGTTTGCCGGCATCTTCGTTTCCGTGAACATTGCTCCCCCCGTGCTGCCGGTTTACGCGCAGCCGGTTTGTCCTGGGGACGGGTATCTGTGGACGCCGGGCTACTGGGCGTACGGTGATGCGGGCTACTTCTGGGTTCCTGGAACCTGGGTTCTGGCTCCCCGTCCAGGGCTTCTCTGGACCCCCGGGTATTGGGGATGGGGTGGCAGTGCTTACCTCTGGCATGGCGGTTATTGGGGCCCACACGTTGGCTTCTACGGCGGTGTTAACTATGGCTATGGCTATGGTGGCGTCGGCTTCTTATGGCGGCCGTTGGGAAGGCGGGCGCTTTGCCTACAACACCGCAGTGCTGCATGTGGACCGGACGGTCATCCACAACACCTATGTCGACAACACGGTGATCCACAACACGACTGTGATCAACCGCACCAGTTTCAACGGACCCCATGGGATCGATGCCCGGCCGAACGGCCAGGAGATGGCGGCGATGCGCGATTCGCATGTGCAGCCGACGTCGGAACAGATGTCCCATGAACACTTCGCCAGCTCCAACCGGGAGAACTTCGCCTCTGTCAATGGGGGAAGGCCTGCCAATGCGGCGGTCAGCCGGCCTATGACGTCGGCTAACTTCGCAAACCATGCCGCGGTGAATAACAACAACCGTCCTGCATATAACGCGAACAACGCGCAACGGTCATCAGAATTTCAACGCCAATGCCAATGCCAATAACCGGCGCGGCGTACAACAACAACGCGAATGCGTCGTTCAAGGCGCCCGCCAACAACCAGGCGCACTACACGCCCGCGCCTCAGGCGAAGTACAACGAAGCGCCTCATCAGGGTGGCGGCCAACCGCAACAGCATAACGAACCCCATCCCAATAACAATGGCGGCGGGGGTGGACACGAACGCCGTTAATCTCTCCGGCCAAACAAAAACGGCCCGCAGCTTTTGCTGCGGGCCGTTTGCTCTTCGTTGAACTCGCCTGCCCCACATTACCCCACGCCCAACTCCTGCAGCAGAAACGCGTAATCCAGGGCGATCTCTTTCAGATAGTCATACCGGCCTGAGGCGCCACCGTGGCCTGCGCTCATATTGGTTTCGAGCAGCAACAAGCGGTCGTCCGTCTTCAGCGTGCGCAACTTGGCTACATACTTGGCCGGCTCCCAATACATCACCTGGCTGTCGTTTAAAGAAGTCTTGACCAGCATGGCCGGATACTCCTTCCGTTCCAGGTTGTCGTAGGGCGAGTACTGCAGCATGTACGCAAAAGCCTCAGGCTGGTTAGGATCTCCCCATTCCTCGTACTCCGCGATGGTCAGCGGAAATGTCGGGTCAAGCATGGTGTTCATCACGTCTACGAAGGGCACATGGGAGAGGACAGCGCGGTACAGATCAGGCCGCAGGTTGGCCACCGCGCCCATCAGCAGTCCGCCGGCGCTCCCGCCTTCCATGGCGACGCGCCGCGGATCTCCATAGCCATGGGCGGTCAGGTACTCGGTCACCGCAATGAAATCGGTGAAGGTATTCATCTTGTTCATGAGCCGCCCGGCATCGTGCCACGGCTTACCCATGTCCCCGCCTCCGCGAATGTGCGCGTAGGCGAGCACGAACCCACGATCGAGCAAACTCAGCCGGTTGGAGTTGAAGCCTACAGGCAGGGCATATCCATAAGAGCCGTAGCCATAGATATAGAGAGGGTTGGTGCCCTCGCCCTTCTTGTCCTTGCGGTAGACGAGGGAAACCGGGATCTTCGTCCCGTCGGGCGCGGCCGCAAACAGGCGCTCGGAGCGGTAGAGCGAGCGATCAAATCCGCCCGGGTACTTCCAACTCCTTCAACAGGGTCGATTGACCGTCAGCACGTTGTATTCATAGACCGAAGTCGGAGAAACCAGCGATTGATACCCGTAGCGAAACGTATCGGTTACAAATTCGCGATTTACGTGAGGATGCGCGCTATAGGTAGGCTCGGGAAATGCAATCTGGGGTGAAGGGCCGGCAAATGCTCCCTGGGGATCGAAGTTCAGGATCCGTAAATGCGGCAGGCCGTCGAAGCGTTCCACCAGCACGGCGAAAGACTGGAAGAGCTCCAGATCTTCGAGCATGACGTCCTCGCGGTGGGCGATCACTTCGCGCCAGTGCGCGCGGCCGGGGGTGGCTACCGGAGCGGTGACGATGCGGAAGGTTCTCGCCGTATCGTTCACGCGGATATAAAAGAGCCCATCGCGGTGGTCCGCGGAGTACTCGATGTTCTCTTTGCGCGGCTCGATCAGCGTCCAGCGTCCTTCCGGTTCGTCCGCAGGCAGAAACTGTTATTCGCTGGTGGTGTGGCTGGCGCTCTCGAGCACGATGTACTTGTCGTCGCGGGTGCGGCCGACGCCAACATTGAAACGTTCGTCGGCTTCTTCATAGACCAGCACATCCTCACTCTGCGGCTGCCCAGAACGTGGCGGAAGAGCTGAAATTGCCGTTTGGTCTCTTCGTCTTCCACGCTGTAGAAAAGCGTCCGGTTATCGGCTGTCCAAACCACGGAGCCAACCCGCTCGGCACGGTCGGGCAGAAGTTCTCCCGTCCGTAGATCCTTAATGTGCAGTGTGTATTGCCGGAAGCCCGTGGTGTCGGTGGTGTAGGCGAGCAGGTTGCCATCGTCTGAAACAGTGAGAGCGCCCAGGGCCATGAAGGCCTCGCCGACTGCTAGCTGATTCATATCCAGCATGATCTCTTCCGCGGCCTCGAGCGAACCATGCTTCCGGCAGTAGATGGGATACTGCGCGCCCTGTTCCGTTCGCGAGTAATAGAACCAGCCTCCGTCGCGGAAGGGGACCGAGACATCCGTCTCTTTGATGTGGCTGATCATTTCTTTGTAGAGCGCGGCTTGCAACTCCTCGGTCGGCTTCATCACCGCCCGGGTGTAGGCATTCTCCTGGTCCAGAAACGCGATGACTTCCGGGCTGGTCTTTTCGCGCAGCCAGGCGTAGTCGTCGATCAACCGGTGTCCATGGATGGTGTTGACGGTTTCCTGCCGGCGGGCAATCGGTGGGGCAACAGTCGTAGAAGGCATATTTATCAAGGATATACCGTTGGCTGGAAGAGGAGTTGTGCATCCCCTCAAAAGCCCGGCCGCCGCCTTCTGCCGGGTCGCATCTCACTTAAACGAGAGGTAGCAAACATGAACTTTCCCCACAATTGCGGCAAGAAGATGGTGACTGTGGCCGGCGCGGTCCTGCTCTGCGGAAGTATGGGATTGGCACAGGCGGGTCAGCAGCCAAGCGGCGCGGCAGGCCAGCAGCCCAATGGCCCAGCAGGCCAGAACAACCCTTCTATGGATTCGCAGATGAACGGCATGAACGCTCCGGGACAGACCACGGCCATGGACAAGATGTTTGTCAAGAAGGCCATGCAGGGCGGTATGGCCGAGGTTCAGTTAGGCCAGCTCACTTTGCAGAAAAGCAACAACGATCAGGTGAAGCAGTTCGCCCAACGGATGATCGATGACCATACCAAGCTGGGAGAACAAATGAAGCCTGTTGCCCAGCAGCTCGGTGTCTCAGAACCTGACTGGCTCTCCAAGAAAGACAAAAAGACGATGGCCCAGCTACAAGGGCTTTCCGGGCCGGCCTACGATCAGGCCTATATCAAAGACATGGTTAAGGATCACAAGCAAGATCTGAGCGAATTTCAGACAGAAGCTTCCTCCGGTCACGATCAGACAGTGAAGGATGCAGCCAACCAGGGAAGCAAGGTCATCGCTCAGCACCTCAGATGATCCAGCAGATCGCCAAGGACCAGAACGTGAACATGGCCAGCAAGTAAGAATTCTCTTTTCTTTAACCTTGTGCCCGCTTGCCCGAGTGTCTCCCGGCGGCGGGCACAACTGTGTCTGAGTACAATGAGGCAATGCGTAAACGCGTGCTTGCACTTTTGCTGCTTGTTCTCGTCTGGTCTGGTCTGGTCGTGGGCGAGCGGGTGCAGGATCTGCCTGCACCCACGAACTATGTAAGTGATTTTGCCGGAGTGCTCTCGCCCGGAACGCTGGCTTCGCTCAACGCTTATGCGCGCAGGTGGACCGTCCAGGCCCATGCGCAGACTCGCCGTGGTCACGATCAAGAATCCTTGACGGCGAGCCAATAGAGAACTTCGCCACCGCGCTCGAAGACAAGTGGAAGGTCGGCAAGAAGGGCACCGATCGCGGCCTGCTGTTGATCCTGGCGACTGACGACCGCAAATACCGCATCGAGGTGGGTTACGGCCTTGAGGGTATTCTGCCCGACGGCAGGGTAGGCGATATCGGCAGGCAAATGGTGCCGTACCTGCGACAGAATGACTACGACGGTGCTGTTACGATGGCTGTCCGGCAGATCGCCGGCGTCATTGCTGCGGATGCCGGGGTGACGCTCAACACCGGGCTTCGGCCTGGCTACGCACCAGCGCCGCAGCCCAAGCCGCTCACGTCTGGGTGAAGTCTTGGTGCTGGGCGTAATTCTGTTGCTGGTCGATCTTCTTCCTGGCGCGCGTCGGTGGATCCGGCCTGCTCGGCTTCCTCATCGGCATGTTCATGGCGGAGGCGGCGGCGGACGCGGCGGTGGCGGAATGGTGGTGGAGGGGGCTTTGGCGGCGGCGGGGGCGGCGGCTTCGGTGGATTTGGCGGCGGCAGCTCCGGCGGCGGTGGGGCCTCAGGCAGTTGGTAGCCTGGTGTAACTCAAAACAGAACATGATAAGGAGAACTTTGGAATGAGACGCGGGCTTTGGGTAGCAATCGCGGCATTGGCGGTTGTGTTTCTGGCGGTGCTGCTGGTTTTCGGCAGCTATGTGAGCGCAAAAAATCAGATGGTGACCAAACGGGAGGCGGTCACTTCCTCCTGGAGCGAAGTTAACAATCAAATGCAGCGGCGTGCGGATCTGATCCCCAACCTGGTGGAGACGGTGAAGGGCTATGCCAAGCAGGAGACAACGGTATTCGGCGATATCGCCAATGCGCGGGCGGGTCTGCTGAACGCGCATGGCGATCCGAAGGCCACTATCCAGGCCAACGGCGCGCTCGATGGTGCCCTGGGACGGTTGCTGGCGTTGACCGAGAATTATCCCGACCTAAAGTCGAATGCAAACTTCCAGCGGCTTTCCGACGAACTGGCCGGCACGGAAAACCGGATCAGCGTCGCCAGAATGCGCTACAACCAGAACATTCAGGACTACAACACGTTTATCGGGCAGTTTCCCAACAGCATCTGGGCGGGGATGGGCGGGTTCCAACGGAACAACGACTACTTCCAGGCGAGTCCGGCGCTCAGAACGTGCCCAAGGTCAGCTTCTAAAGCCAGTGGCAGCATAAATTCAGCCGTCCCGGCATGGCCAGGACGGCTGTTTTATTTGCGATCTCGCTTAGGCGCGAGCAAAGGAAGCCACTGCACTCGCCTCGTCGTCCTTGACGTCGAAAACCGTGTAGAGCTTGGTGATTTGCAGCAGGTCGTGAACCTTCTTGGTGAGATTGAGCAGCTTAAGGTCTCCGCCCTGGTTGCGCACGGTGGTAAACGCGCTGACCAACTCGCCGATACCCGAGCTGTCGATATAAGTCACGTCACCCAGGTTGAGCAGGATCTGCTTGGAGCCTTTGCTGAGGAGATCCCTCACGGCGTCGCGCAGCTGCACACTGCCTTCTCCCAGGGTAATGCGGCCGCTACAATCCATAATGGTGATCCCGTCCACCTGACGGGTCTTGATTTTCATGCTCACGAATACTCCTCCTTAGATTGCGGAACGGGCGGTTCCTAGATGTTTGATGAGGGTAAGTTCAGTGCCGGGCTGCAATTGTCGAAAGTGTACCTCATCCATGAACGAGCGGATCAGAAAGATACCTCGTCCTGAGCCTCGCAGCAGATTCTCCGGCGCCAGCGGATCGGGCAGCGTGTCCGGATTCAAGCCTTTTCCCTGGTCGGCGATGCGAATCACCAGCGAATCCGCCGTCTGTTCAAACGAAGCGGTTATGTGCTTCTCCGGGTCGTAGGCGTTGCCATGGAGCACAGCATTCACCGCGGCCTCGCGAACCGCCATGGCGACGCGGTAGATCTCCTCTTCCTCCAGGCCGGCCTTCCTGGCCATTTCTTCCGCCGTCTTGTTCCACGCGATTGACGCTGTCAAGCGAGGACTCAAGTGTGTAGGTAACCGCGCTAGCCTGTGATCCGCCCAATTGCCTGACCTCGTGTGTCGCAAGTTTGCTTGGCCAAGGGCCTCATGTCAAGGCACATTCAGAGCTTAGCAGCCGGGCGACTTTCACTAGATGAATCTCGTACCCGGCAAAAAAGTAGCCAATTTCAAAGGCCGCGGTATCTTCCGCGTCCGAGCCGTGGATCGCATTTTCTTCAATCGATGCGGCGAATTGCTTGCGGATGGTGCCTTCTTCCGCATTGGCCGGGTTGGTGGCGCCCATCAGTTTGCGCAGGTCGGCGATGGCGTTTTCCTTCTCCAGCACCATCGCAATGATGGAGCCCGGAAGACATAAAGGTTGTCAGCGAATCGAAGAAGGGCCGCTGGGCATGGACCGCATAGAAGCCCTGGGCCTGCGTTTTGGAGAGAAACATCTTCTTGATAGCGACGATTTTGAAGCCGGCCTTGTCGATTTCGGCAAGCATCGCCGCAGAGTAGCCTTTGCGGAATGCGTCGGGCTTGATGATGCTGAAGGTGCGTTGCATAGAGTCCTGGCTTCCTATTTCCCAATGACTTTAGCTAATGTTTCGCCGATGGCGGCAGGGGACTGCACGACGTGGATTCCGGCAGCGGTGAGCGCCTTCATCTTGTCGGCCGCGGTGCCCTGGCCGCCGGAGATGATCGCCCCGGCGTGCCCCATGCGGCGTCCTGGAGGTGCGGTCTGCCCGGCGATGAAACCGACGACCGGCTTCTTCACATGCTCCTTGACGTAGGCGGCGGCGGCTTCTTCCGCCGTGCCTCCGATTTCACCGATCAGGATGATGGACTCCGTCTCCGGATCCTCATTGAGCAGCTTGAGCGCGTCGACGTGGGTGGTGCCGATAATCGGATCGCCGCCGATGCCAATGGCCGTCGACTGCCCAATCCCGCGCTGCGTGAGCTGATAAACAGCCTCATAGGTGAGCGTGCCGGAGCGGGAAACAATGCCGACGCTGCCCTGCTTGTGGATGCGGCCAGGCATGATCCCGATCTTGGCCTTCCCGGGAGAAATGACGCCCGGGCAGTTGGGTCCGATGAGCCGCGACTTCGACCTGCTCACCACGCTCCACACCTTGACCATATCGTTGGTGGGGATGCCTTCGGTAATGCAGATGATCAGCGGCAGCCCCGCATCTTCGGCTTCCAGAATGGCATCGGCGGCAAATGGCGGGGGTACGAAGATCACGGTCGCGTTGGCCCCTGTCTTCTCGACTGCCTGGGCGACGGTATCGAAGACCGGCCAGCCTTCATGGGTCGTGCCGCCTTTGCCCGGGGTGACTCCGCCTACTACTTTGGTTCCGTACTCGGCGCAGCCTTTGGCATGGAAGGTGCCTTCCTTGCCTGTAATGCCCTGCACGATAAGCCGCGTATTTTCGTCTACTAACACCGACATAGATTGCTCCCGTTCACTTGGCCGTGGCCTTCTCTTTGGCTGCTTTAACGGCCTTGTCTGCCGCGTCCTGCATGGTCTCGCCGATGATGAAGTTGAGACCCGAATTCTTCAGGATTTCCCGGCCCTGCTCCACGTTGGTGCCTTCCAGGCGAAGGATGACGGGAACCTGCACGTTGGTCTTCTTGCGCCGCTTCCACCACGCCCTGAGCCAGGGTGTCGACGCGCAGAATGCCGCCGAAGATGTTGATGAACACGCCCTGCACATTTTGGTCCGACAGCAGGATCTCGAAGGCATGCTCAATCTGCTGCTGGTTGGCGCCGCCGCCCACGTCCAGGAAGTTGGCCGGCGAGCCACCGGCGTACTGGATGATGTCCATGGTCGCCATCGCCAGGCCGGCGCCGTTGACCATGCAGGCGATGTTGCCGTCGAGCTTGATGTAGTTGAGCGCGTACTTCGAAGCTTCCACTTCCAACGGATCTTCTTCCGCGGTATCGCGCAGTTCCTTGAGTTCCTTGTGACGGAAGATGGCGTTGTCGTCGAAGTTGATCTTGCAGTCCAGGGCCAGCAGGCGGCCGTCAGTGGTGGTGATGAAGGGATTGATTTCCAGCAGGGAAGCGTCGGTTTCCAGAAAGACCTTGTAAAGGCCGGTCATGAATTTGACCGCGTCGTTGATCTGGGCTGGCTTCAGGCCCAGCGCGAAAGCAAGTTTGCGCGCCTGGTAGGGTTGAAACCCGACTGCGGGGTCGATATAGGCCTTGTAAATGGCGTCGGGATCCTTGGCCGCGACTTCTTCAATCTCCATCCCGCCTGCCTGGGAGGCCATGAAGACCAGCTTGGCGGCTGCGCGGTCGAGCACGATGCCCAGGTACAGCTCGCGTTCGATGGGCGACATCTCTTCGATCAGCACCCGCTGCACCTTTTGGCCCTCGGGCCCCGTCTGGTGCGTGACCAGCTGCATGCCAAGGATCTTCTTGGTGTATTCCTCGGCATCCGCCAGGGTTTTGGCTACCTTGACGCCGCCGCCTTTTCCTCGGCCGCCGGCGTGGATCTGGGCTTTGACCACGACCCCCTTGGCGCCGCCGGCTAAACAGCCGTTTAGCCACATCCATGGCTTCTTCCAGCGTATTTGCCACCTCACCCTTGGGAACCGCTACGCCGTACCGCTCCAGGATGTCTTTTGCCTGATACTCGTGAATTTTCATTCGTTTGGTCTTCGGACAGAACTTCCATACTAAAGGGGATTGCGCCAGAGGGCAAAACAGCGGGGCCGCGAGTCTGTGAAGGGCGCGACATTTGCCAGCTGCGTTGAATCGTGTTTGTTAGGGATTCTAGACAGATGGGAGAGCCGTTCTTTCGTGGACGCCGTGCGCCCTCGAAATCCGTGCTTTCGTTGACAGCGCTCCCTCTAAGGTCAGCCGTCCCTTTGGGACTCATCTGGCAACCGGCAGGTTGGGACGCGACCCTGCCCATCGCACGTAGACGCCGACTTCACGGCTCCCCGATGCACTAGGATAAAAACACCCATGTCCCAACTGTCAGATCTCCTTAAGCACGTGGTCGAAGATCACGGCACCCTTACCCAACAACAGGGCTGCTCAGTGCTCCGGGAGATGCTCGAAGGCGATGTATCCGATATTCAGATTGCCGCGTTGGTGACCGCCATCGCGGCTCGCGGGACCACCGTCGATGAACTCTCTGGTTTCGTCCAGGCCTTACGGGCAATGGGCCAGCCGGTTCCGTTAAACGATGCGGAGCGGGATGAATTGGTCGACACCTGCGGCACAGGAGGCGACGGCCAGGGAACCTTCAACATCTCCACCGCCGCCGCCCTGGTAGCGGCAGCAGCGGGGGTGAAAGTAGCGAAGCACGGCAACCGGGGCATTACCTCCAAATGCGGCTCAGCAGACGTGCTCGAAGCCCTCGGCGTCCCGGTGGAGCTATCGCCTGAGCGCGCCGTGGAGTGCCTGCGGCAGACGGGTTTCATGTTTCTCTACGCTCCATCGCTGCACCCGGCCATGAAGCGGGTAAAGCCGCTGCGAAGGGCGCTCGGCTTTCGCACTATCTTCAATCTGGCCGGCCCGCTCGCCAACCCCGCCGGAGCCAAAGCCCAGGTGGTCGGCGTATTCGCCGGCGTAGGCCTGGTAGCCGAAAGCCTGGCCCGGTTGGGCGTCCGCCATGCATTCGTGGTGCACGGCCGAGATGGCCTGGACGAACTCACCTTGAACGGCGTAAGCGAGGTGGCCGAGGTGAGGGAACACACTGTCCGTAACTTCACCCTGGAAGCAGGCGATGCAGGGTTGCAGCAAGCTCCACTCAGCGCTCTCCAGGGCTTTGACGCCGGCGGCAACGCCACCTTAATTGAAGAAATTCTGCAGGGGGAAACCGGGCCCAGGCGCGATGTGGTTCTGCTGAATGCCGCCGCAGCCCTGGTCATCGCCGGCCGCGCGCTTGATTTTGCCGGTGGTGTGCGCTGCGCCGCTGACGCGATAGACTCAGGTGCTGGTCTGCAGTTGCTGGCCCGCCTGCGTAAATTTGCCGCGTAAGGAGTTTGCACCATGCCTCTCCCAATCAAAAGCGTTGCCGCTATTCTTCTGACGGCGACCGCGATGGCCGCCCACGCGCAGCAAATCGTGGTCAGCAAAGACAACCGCACCATCGCTGTCACCACCAGCGCCGATGCCAACGCCCCTGCAGACATGGTGACTGTCCAGGTAGGCTTTGTGGCCTATGGGGCCGACCAGGAGTCCGCCTATGCGCAAGGCTCGAAGATCTCCAATCAGATCGCTGCAGCGTTGAAAGCAGCCTCGATTCCAGAGGATGCCATCCAGAGTGAGTCGCAAAGCATCAGCCCGGTCCAGCAGTACACCAACCAGGACTGGACCCCGGCCGAGAAGGCCGAGCGCAAGTTCCAGATACAGCAAAGCTGGAACGTAAAGACCGCTGCCGCCAATGGCGCCAAGGTGTTGGACGTCGCGGTGAAGTCAGGCGCCAACCAGAGCGGCCAAATGAACTGGAGCGTGGCCGACCAGGACGCCCTGCAGGCCAAAGCAGCCAAGCTGGCGCTCGATCGCGCCCGGCAGATCGCCCAGCAGATGGCCGCCGGCCTCAGCGCAACCCTCGGCCCGCTGGTGTACGCCAGCAATGAGGCTCCAGCCAGAGGACCCCAGCCTTTGATGAGGGCCCAGGCCATGATGTCCGCCGCGCCGGCTCCAAAGGAAGTTGAGCCGCTCAGCGTGAGCGCCCCCAGGGTTACCGCTTCCGCTACGGTTTATGCAGTCTTCAGCATTCAATAGGGTTGCGTCGTATGCTGGACAAAAGGACGCTCATACATGGCGAGATACCAGTATCGTGATTTAAAACCGACGGTCGAAGCAGAAGAGCTCTACCGCCGCTGGCTGTGCCATCTGGACGAAGAGTTCACCCGCCATAAGGAATCCCGGCTGCGGGGCGAAATCGTCCGCGATGCGCTGCACCAGATTTACCTGGGCCGCCCCCACGGCGGCAAGCTGAATACCTCGCTCATCTCCGAGCTGCCCGGTAACGTCCTGCAGCTTTCGCTGGACCCAGCCAATGTCACTCTCGAACCGGAGTACTACGGCGACGTAGACGTGGAGAAATACTGCGAGCGTAAGCCGCTGATTTACTTCTGGCAGATGTTCGACCGGTCGGCGCTGGGAATGAACCACTGGCTCGGCTTTCGCTTTCGCAAGATGCTGGCCAAGCACATCTTCAAGCACGTCGGCAAGAACGTGAAGATCTTCCACGGGGTCGAGTTCAGTTTCGGTTACAACCTCACGGTGGAAGACGACTGCACCATTCACAAATTCGTCATGCTCGACGACCGCGGCGAGCTCATCATCCGCAAGGGCACTTCCATCTCCGACTACGGAGCGGTTTATTCCCACTGGCACAAGGCAACGGACTACTACGACATCGAGAACCGCACCACGGAGATCGGACCGGGCACGCGCCTCACCTATCACTCCTCCGTGATGGCCGGGGTCAAAGTGGGCGAGGACGCGATGCTGGGCGCGATGGGCGTCGCGACGCATGACATACCACCGCATTCCATCTGGGGCGGAGTTCCGGCGCGCGAGATCAAAGCGCGAAAACAAACTTAGAAACAAACCTTGAAATCTAGCCAAAAGATAGGGGCAGGCAGGCCTCTACCGCGAGCATTGCAGAGGCACTTAGCCCCGCCTGACGTGCTACCATCAGGCTCCAATGGGAACTCCTGAGATCGCCCTGGGGATCTGCGAATTTGTGGTGTTGTTGTTCGCGCTCAGTCTCCACGAGTCAGCACACGGATGGATGGCTTCGCGTCTGGGTGACCAGACGGCGCGCATGCTGGGCCGCATTACCCTCAACCCCATCAAACATATCGATCCAGTAGGAACCATCATGCTGCCGCTGGTGGCTATGGTGACCCACATCCCATTGATCGGTTGGGCCAAACCGACTCCGGTCAACACCCGCAACTTCAAGAACTACCGGCGCGACGATATCCTCACCACGCTGGCCGGTCCGGTCAGCAACCTGATTGGGTCCGTGGTCTCGTTGCTCGTGCTGATTGTCATCGCCAAGACGTCTCCGGTGGGGTTGGTCTCGGTGAAGACGGTCGCCATGCGCGGCATCAGTGGCCTTGATCCGCAGCTTCTGGCACTCAGCCCGGTAGCCTATCCGCTGTCTTTGATTTTTTATATCGGCGTTCTGCTGAACCTGTTCCTAGCCGCATTCAATCTACTTCCCCTGCCGCCGCTGGACGGAAGCCACATCTTCCGCCACATGCTGCCGCAACGCTGGCTACCGGTCTACGACCGCCTGGGAATCCTGAGCCTCTTCCTGATGTTGTTTTTCGGTGGTGGCGTCACCATGGCAATGATGAATCCTGTGCTCGGCTTCTTCCGCGTTTTGCTGCTCTCGCTCTGAAGTTTTCCGTACAATCGAAGCAGTGAATCAAGACCCGAATCGTCAGCAACTGAAGCGCGTGCTGAGTGGCATGCGGCCCACCGGCAAATTGCATCTCGGCAACTACATGGGCGCCCTCTACAACTGGGTACGCCTGCAACACGACTACAACTGCTACTTTTTCGTCGCCGACTGGCATGCCCTCACTACCGATTACGCCGACACTTCGCACGTGCGGCAAAATACCATCGATGTAACCCTGGACTGGTTGGCAGCAGGATTGGACCCCGAGCGCTGCGTCCTTTTCGTGCAGTCATTGGTGCCCCAGCACGCGGAGTTGCACCTGCTGCTCTCCATGATCATGCCGCTGGGCTGGCTGGAACGCGTGCCGACTTACAAAGAGCAGCAACAACAACTGGAAGAGAAGGATCTGACCACCTACGGGTTCCTGGGATATCCGCTGCTGATGGCAACGGATATTCTGATCTACCAGGCGGACTTTGTTCCGGTAGGCCAGGACCAGGTGGCGCACGTCGAAGTCACACGCGAAGTAGCCAGGCGGTTCAATCATTTTTATCCGGGGAAAAACGCCCCCATCCTTCCCGAGCCCCAGGTCTTGTTAACCCCGTCACCCAAGCTGCCGGGCACCGACGGCCGCAAGATGTCGAAGAGCTACGGCAACACCATCCTGCTGACCGATCCGGCGCAGGTGGTGCGGCAGAAGCTCAAGACCATGGTGACCGATCCGGCGCGAGTCCGGCGGAGCGACCCTGGAAATCCAGACGTATGTCCGGTGGGAGATCTGCACAAGGTCTTTTCCACCCCAGAGACATTAGAGAAGGTCTATGCCGGCTGCCGGTCGGCAGGCATTGGATGCATCGAGTGCAAGGGCTGGGCAGCCGACGCCATCGTTGCCGAACTGGAGCCCATGCAGCAGCGGCGAAAGAAATATGAGGAGCAGCCCGGCCTGGTGCATGACATCCTGCATAGTGGCTCGGAACTCGCGCGGGCTCGCGCGGAGGAAACCATGGAGCAGGTGAGAGATGTGATGCACCTGTTGAAACCCGAAGAGGGAGAGCGCGCACAATGAATGACCACGCGGCCCCGGAAACGGAGAAACAGGCGAAAAAGCGGGAAGAGGCCGAGAGCGCCTCACCCTACAGCATCAGCGTGGGCGCCGTGTACGACGGCCCGCTCGATCTGCTGCTCGACCTGATTCGCAAGCAGGATATCGATATCTACGACATCCCCATCGGCAAAATCACGGCTCAGTTTCTGGCTTACGTCGAGGGTCTGAAGCAGACCGAGGTCGATGCCGCGGCCGATTTCATCTACGTTGCTTCGCTGCTGATCCACATCAAGAGCCGCATGCTGCTTCCCCGGACTACGGCCGAAGGAGCCGAAGGCGAGCCGGAGGATCCACGGCGGGAATTGGTGGAGCGGCTCCTGGAGCATGAGCGCTTCAAGAATGCGGCCCAGATGCTGCTGCAGAAGCAGCAGATCGAAGCCGCCACCTGGACCAACCCGGCGATCCGGCAATTTAATACGGAAGAAGGTACCGAGCCTGAGATCGCGGCGGATACCGTCGACCTTGTACGCGTGTTCCGGGAAATTCTCGACCGTGCCCGCAAGAGGCCGGTGCTCAACGTCGACGAGGAGGCTGTCACCGTCTCCCAGATGCTCGACTACGTCCGCCGCCGGCTGATCATGGAGGAGCGGCCGGTCGCTTTGAGCAGCCTGCTCAAAAACACGCGCTCCGAGCGGGCGCTCATCTGCATGTTTCTGGCTCTGCTCGAGTTGGTGCGCCTACAAGCGATTCTGCTGCGGCAAGACCACAACTTCGGCGAGGTCTACATCAAGAAGCACGCCTCGTTCGAGTCGGTCGTGAATCAAGGCCTGCAAGCCAAGGACGACTGGCGCTAGCGGTGTAAACGGCATCCCGCACCAGAGCCAATTCACGGAACTTTAACACCCCGGCGTACCACAATTCATACTCCCAACCGACGCACTTTGGTACCGTTGCCAACACCTACCAAAGCCGGAGTGTGCGCGCGTGAAAGAAGCTTCATCTGCAGTTTTGACTCCCCCTACCAAAGGTTCTGTGCACGACAAAATGAACCGCAAGCAGGGCAAGATCCCGATGATCATCTTCGGGCTTGTGCTGGTTGGCGGTATCGGATGGGCCGCATCCCAGTTCCTGGGCGACCTTTTCTCCGTCCCGCACAACGCGTCGGTGGCGGCCTACGTCCTGCTCAGTGTCGCGCTGTTGATCGCGCTGGGGTTTGAGTTCGTAAACGGGTTTCATGACACCGCCAATGCAGTCGCTACCGTGATCTATACCCACTCTCTTGAACCCCATATCGCCGTGATGTGGTCCGGCATGTGGAACCTGATCGGGGTATTGCTCTCTTCCGGTGCGGTCGCCTTTGCCGTGGTTTCTCTTCTGCCGGTTGAGCTGATCCTCAAGGTGGGATCAGGCGCCGGGTTCGCCATGGTCTTCGCCCTGCTGGTTTCGGCCATCCTCTGGAACCTCAGTACCTGGTGGTACGGACTGCCGGCTTCCAGCTCCCATACCCTGATCGGATCGATCATCGGGGTCGGCGTCGCCAACCAGTTGATGCAGGGCGCCAACGGCACCTCGGGTGTGGATTGGTCGCAGGTAGGCAACGTCTTCCGCTCTTTGCTTGTTTCTCCTATCGTCGGGTTCGTTCTTTCCGCGGTGTTATTGCTCGCGCTGAAGTTCGTGATCAAGGATCCGCGGCTCTTCGAGGCGCCCAAGGGCGACGCACCGCCGCCGTTCTGGATTCGCTGCCTGCTGGTGCTGACCTGCACCGGTGTGAGCTTCTTCCACGGCTCGAACGACGGTCAAAAAGGCATGGGACTCATCATGCTGATCCTGATCGGCACCGTACCTACCGCCTACGCGCTCAATCACGCAGTTGGCTACAGCCAGGTTCAGGATTTCGCCGCCGTATCGGAACAGGCCGCCAAGGTAATGAGCGCCCACGTTGATTCGAGCGCCGTCATCGACGATCCCCGTGCTGACTTAACCGAATATCTGCAGACCAAGAAACAGACGCCGACCACGATCCTGGCGGAACGCCAGATGATCCTCGAGATCGAACATGAAGTGAACCAGTACAAGACGCTGAAGGCCGTGCCGCCCGGTCAGCAGTCGAACATCCGCAACGACATGTATATCTCGAGCGAGGCTCTCCGCCTCTTCGCCAAGTCAAAGAGCCCGGCCTTCACCCCGGAGGAAACCGCGGTGATGACAAATTACAAGAAGAAGCTCGATCTCTCCACCAAGTTCATCCCACCGTGGGTGAAAGTAGCGGTGGCCATCGCTCTCGGCCTGGGCACCATGATTGGCTGGAAGCGCATTGTGGTGACGGTCGGCGAAAAGATCGGTAAAACACACCTCACTTACGGCCAGGGTGCTTCGGCCGAAATTGTGGCCATGTTTACTATCTGGGCTGCGGATAGCTACGGCTTGCCGGTCAGTACCACCCACGTGCTTTCCTCTGGTGTAGCCGGAACGATGATGGCCAACAAGAGCGGATTGCAGTGGTCCACCATTCGCAACATTGCGGCAGCCTGGGTCTTCACCTTACCGGTGGCGGCTCTCATGGCTGCTGGCCTCTTCTGGGTCTTTGTGCAGTTCGCTCCCAAGGGATAGGTTGCTGTAACACAAACGGGAAAGACAAAAGCGCCTCGATCGAATCGAGGCGCTTTTATTTTACGAGGGAATCTTCTCCCGTAGGGACGGCTGACCTTAGCCCAGGACGCAGTCCTGAGTAGAGATTTGAGAGACGAAAAGTCCCGTAGGGACGACTGAAAATATCCACTATCCACTCTCCGCCCGACCATGTATCAAAACGTTTTCAGTCGTCCCTACGGGACTCTTCAAGGATGCCCGCCAACCCAGGACTACGTCCTGGGCTAAGTTCAGTCAGAGCTGTCCAAATTAGCGGAAGAACTGGTTTTTTGACGATGTAACTTATTGATTGTTTTGAAGAGGCTTAGCCCGAACAGAATCTGGTTGGTCCAATGAATCGACCACTGCGTAAATTGCCCCAAGCTTTGGATTGTGTTGATGAACGAAGGGCACGGGATCAGCAGTGCCACATAACGCTCGAACCGATGAGGGCAATAGCGTTTGCGTGAGAACCGGCCTGCGAAGGGTACGGCCTTTAGGCCGTACATCTGATCGTCAAGATGGATCGGCTTCAGCCGCCGAGGGCTGCTTAAGCCAGCAAAAGAGATGCCCTCAGGGGCTAAAGCCCTTCGTAACTTGGGTGGTGAATGTACGGGCTGAAGCCCGTACCCTTCGAAACAGAATTCTGACGCGGGAAGGCTTTTTTACGGCACGGCTAAACCCGTGCCCTTCGTGCAGAGACGCTTTTCCCTCGGCCTGTCTAGCGTTTAAGTCCCGACCAATCGAGAAAAGCTTATTTGGACAGGTCTGAAGTTCAGTCGTCCCTACGGGACTTATTCGCAAGCCCCGGTCCTTCTAGGCCAGGGTTTCGTTAAGCCCGGGCCCCGAATCCCCCTTTCTTCTTCGAGGCGCCTCTCTCTTGAAAAAGGTCGCAACCAAATGTTCGAACCCCTATACGCTGGGGCGACCGCCGCGGCATTCACAAGCGAAAATATGAGTGCTTCGTTAGTATGGTGCGAGGAGCCTTTTCTTTTCCGGGGTCCGTTTGCTGTTCATGAGTCTAAAAGCCAAATTAGAAGCCGTCGTATACGCCGCCGAGGAGCCAGTAACCCTTGCCCAGCTCGCTGTCATCTTTGCTGAGGACGTTGCGCCATTATTGAACGAGGCAGCCGAGCCGGAGGCGGAGCAGATTGCGTTGGAAGGCCTGGCTCCGGAAGCCGACACCCCGGCGGCAACCCCCGAGCCCTCAAGATCAGAGAACGGCGCTGCGCCGGAAGAGCCCGCAGTTGCGGCGGAAGCCGGCGACGAGAAAAAAGCGGCCCGCCTGCGCGATCGCCGGATCCGGCAATTTCTGCAACAGGCACTCAATGAGCTGATCGCGGACTACGCGAACAGCGACCGCGGCATGGAAATCCGGGAGATTGCCGGCGGCTATCGCATGGCGACCAAACCGGAATACCACGACGCTGTGCGGGGCTTTGTCAAGAGCTTGAAGCCTCCCATGAAGCTTTCCCTGCAGGCCCTGGAGACGCTGGCGGTGATCGCCTACAAGCAGCCGGTAACGGCGCCTGAGGTGAGCGAGATAAGGGGTGTTGACTCCGGGGGCGTTCTCGGTAGCCTGGTAAGCCGGAAGCTGATTACCACCGCGGGCAGAAAGCCGGTGATCGGCCGGCCCATTCTCTACAAAACCACCAAGGAATTTCTCCTCCGCTTCGGGCTGAGAGACGTGAATGATCTGCCCAGCATGGAGGAGTTCGAGAAGATGGCCGGCGAGTTGGCTGAGTCGGAAGCGGAGGGCGAGGCCCAGGACGCCATCAATTTTTCCGCGGAAGCGGCGACTCCTACGGAGGAAGTTGCTCCGGCCGAAGGAGAACAGCCCCCCGCTGAATCCTCTGAAGAGGTGGCTGCAACTTCTGAAGAGCCCGCGCCGTCGCCCGAGGAAGCCACCGCCGAACCAGAGCCAGAACCAGAACACGAAACAGAGCACCAGGTATGACCGCCATCCCGGAGCAAGAGGAAGAGCGCAACGAGCAGCGCTTGCAGAAGATTGTTGCCGCTGCCGGCATCACCTCGCGGCGCAAGGCGGAAGAGCTGATTACCTCCGGCCGAGTGCAGGTGAACGGGCAAAAGGTGACCGAGTTGGGCTCGAAAGCCGACCCGGATCGCGATCACATCCGCGTGGACGGCAAGCTGCTTAAGAAGCCCGAGAAATTCCGCTACTTCATGCTCAACAAGCCCAAAGGTGTGGTCACCACGGTTTCCGATCCTGAAGGCCGCCCCACGGTGATGAAGTTTTTCTCTCGCGCTGGAGCCCGTGTGTTCCCTGTCGGCCGGCTGGATTACCAGAGCGAAGGCCTGCTGCTGATGACCAACGACGGCGAATTGGCCAATGTTTTGACCAGCGCGGCCTCCAAGGTGGAAAAGACTTACCTGGTGAAAGTGAGCGGCCGGCCAACCGAGGCAGAGCTGGAGCAGCTGCGCCGCGGGGTGATGATTGAGCGTGGCCGCCGTGGCGAGCGGGAAGGCCGCGTGATGACCCAGCCCGCCAGCATTACCCTGGTTCGCGACACCGACAATCCCTGGTATGAAGTGATCCTCACCGAAGGCAAGAATCGGGAAATCCGCAAGATGTTCGAAGAAGTAGGCCATTTTGTCGAGAAGGTCAGGCGGGTGGGCTTTGGGCCCCTGATTCTCGACGTCAAACCAGGCGAAATGCGCGAGCTTGATGAGGCGGAGGTGAGCCAGCTTAGACGGGCCGCGCGCAAGAAAACCGCATCTCCAGACCTGTCTGTCAAGCCAACGCGCCGTCCTCGATCAGGCCCTGCCACGCTGCCTAGGCCGGCCCGCAAGCGCGCCCGGCGTTCGTAGCTTCGTCTTTCGGAGGAATGGTTGCCGGTAGCGCAGACCCACTATGACGTGCTCATCGTGGGAGCCGGAGCTGCCGGCCTTTTCTGCGCCATGCACGCAGGCCGCGGCGGCCGTACTGTCCTGCTGCTGGAACATGCCAGCCGCATTGGCAAAAAGATCCTCATCTCCGGCGGAGGCCGCTGTAACTTCACCAATCTCCACACCACAGCAGATAACTTTCTTTCCGCAAACCCGCACTTCGCCAAATCCGCGCTGGCTCGCTACACCCCTGCCGATTTTCTGGAGCTGGTAGAAAAGCACCGCATTCCCTGGCACGAGAAAACGCTGGGACAGCTTTTCTGTGACCGCGCCGCCGGCGACATTGTTTCCATGCTGGAAAAGGAATGCGTCGAGGCCGGCGTGACCATCCAGGTAGCCACGCCGGTTCATGAAATAACACACCACGACGGCTTTCACGTAGCCACCGGCGCAGGCGACTTTTCCGCGCGGTCTCTGGTCATCGCTACCGGAGGCTTGTCTATCCCGAAGATGGGCGCCACCCCGTTTGGTTACCAGGTCGCGCAGCAGTTTGGTTTAGGGCTGCAACCGTGCCGCCCCGCGCTGGTGCCGCTCACCTTCGTTGCGGACGATCTCAACCGCTATGCCTCCCTGGCGGGAATATCAGCGGAAGCAGTCGTCTCCGCCGGCCCCGCGCGCTTTCGAGAGAAGCTACTCTTCACTCATCGCGGTCTCAGCGGGCCGGCCATCCTGCAGGCCTCTTCTTACTGGCGGCCCGGCCAGCCAGTCTCCATAGACCTTGCTCCTGGTCGGATCTGGACTGAATCGCTGCGAGCCCAGATATCGCAGCGCGATCTTTCGATGGCCCGCGCGGCGCTCCACGCTGTACTTCCTCATCGCCTGGCCGATCGCTGGCTGGCGCTGCAACCTCCCGCCGCGTGGACTAACCATGGGCTGGCGGACGCAGAGAGCGCTCTCCACCGCTGGACTCTCTATCCTGCCGGAACCGAAGGCTACGAGAAGGCCGAGGTCACGGCCGGCGGGGTGGACACCGCTGAGCTAAGCGCGCGCACCATGGAGAGCCGTAAGGTTCCAGGGCTCTATTTCATTGGAGAAGTGGTGGACGTCACCGGGCATCTCGGCGGCTTCAATTTCCAGTGGGCATGGGCCTCAGGGGCAGCTGCGGGGCGCGCATTAGCCGGCCTTTAGTGTCATCGCGCCATCTCTGGGACAGGACGGTACGCTGCCTCGGGAATCTCGGCCAGGGTCGATTCCCACACCTGCCCGCCCAGCCCGTAAAACTTGCAAAAGCTCATGATGAGCGGGCGCCATTTATCCGGGTCGATGCGGTTATTTTCTCCGTCCATGAGAAGGCGTTCGTCCACCCGCGCGCGCACGATTCTTACTTCAAATGCGATAGCGTTGGTGGGCTTGTCTGGCCGATTGCCGAATGGGTGCGTGGTTTCCAATACGGCTTCCAGTTGCACCGGGCACTCTGAAATTCGCCGCGCGCTGACCAGGTCGGACGCATCGGCACTGAGGCCGGCTGCGCCTAGCTTGTCTTTCTCGTGGCGATAACCCATGGCCACCTTGTGCGGCGGCACTGGATCGGAGCCAGTAAGCCGCGCCAGCCGATTCACGGCGGCCACCTCCGCCACGGAAGGCAGATTCAGAACACACTCCCTTTCCCGAATCAGGTTCTGCGCCGTATGCGACCGCGCGCCCAACCCCAGCATGCAATTCCAGCCCAGCCACCAGGCCGACGACATGGGAGCCACGTTGGTGGTTCCATCAGGGTTTCGGGTGCTAATGAGAACAACCGGAGTGCCAAAATAGAGGATCGAAGGCGAAACGTTGATATGCATTCTCTCAGCATCAAGCGGACCTGCCGGGCCAGCTATCCGGTTCTTGCGTTTGTATTGGAAAAGAAAGGGGCACCCGTCCAGGGAGGGTTTCGTTCTTTGCTCCAGCTCGGCGGCAGCCCTGCGGAACTCATTGTGCGATCGGTTGCCGCGCACGCAATTCAGCTCCCGGCACACTCCTGGGTCCGGGCTCTTCGAACCAAAGGCTGATCGACCAGAAAAGCAAAATCAACAAATAAACCACAATGCGAAAGTACGAAAAGAACACGTAGTCCCGCATCTCACGGCCGGTGGTGAAATAGCCGCCTCCTGCCAGCAGGGCAGCGGAATACAAACCGAATCCGAAACTGATGGCAGCCACATGGCTGCGCCAGGAAAGCCGGAACGGACGAAGCAGGAACGCCAACACGATCGCCCACTCCACCATCAACACAGAAAGCAGAAAGTGCATCAAAACCAGCACGGTGCGCAGGGAAATATGTCCCGACGGCGCCAACCTCATTACAATCAGAATCCCACTCGCTACCAGGAGCAGCGGCACCGTAAACCGACGAATGCCACCCAACGGCTGCAGGCTATTCCAGAAAAGTTCGGCGAGCACCGCACACTGCAGGAGTACATCCGTGAGGTCGATGATCATCGATGCAAACAATGGCGCTGGGTGATGCGAGATTCGGAGCGCAGTGACTAAGCCCACCGAGCGCACCGCATAAAAGATGATGAGCAGCGTAAACCAGGGGAACCGGCCCACACGCTTGCGGAAGAAAAGTACGGCGAGAAGTAGCAAGTGCCCGAGGAGTCCAGCGGCCCATATCAGGTGGTTGATCATCAATCCTTTTTCAGCGAGAAATTATGGCTGGCGGGGAAATTCCCTTCTACAGTCTAAAACTCGATCATCGCGCTTTCGTTCAAGAAATCTCCTCTTTCGGGTGCACGGCGCAGAGGAATCTGTCATCTCATGAAAATGAGGATGCGTTATGCCCCGCAGTCACACCGATCTTGAAGCTGCCGTCATTGGTCTTTTCCCGCGCGCGAGCGATGCTCGCCGTGCTTTGAATGTGCTCCGCGAGCATCACTTCTCGGCGGACGAAGCGGCTGCCGCATTCCGCGACCCCGCTCCAGCCCGCGTCGAGACCGAGCAAGTCCGCGGGAGTGGTAAATGGTTCGGCCAGCTACGACAGATCTACCACGGAGACGATCGCATTGAAAATACCCAACCAGGGGTAGCCACACCAGGGTCTTCTCCCGAATTCGACGCCATGCTGTCACAGCTTGAACTCTCATCGCAGGACGCGCTGGCCCTGCATAACGATCTCGACCGCGGTGCTGCAATCATCACGGTTACGGCAGGCACCCGCAATGCGGAAGCACTTACCGTGCTGGAGCAGTTCGGGGCCCGTATCGTGCACAGCCACCGCCCTAACCGTCAGGCAATCGCGGAACAGGGAACAGTCGTCACTTCCACGCCCTTCATCCCGCCGCAGCAAGCGGACCCTGGGCACATACAACTCTTCGGCGAAGTACTGCGCGTTCGTAAAGAGAAGGTAGGCAGCGGGGAAGTGCACGTCCGCAAGGAATCAGTCACACGCATGGAGACGGTACAGGTCCCGGTTACACGAGAGCAACTGGTGGTAGAGCATTCCGATGAGGATGGCCGTACCGCACCAGAAGACTCTATCCGTGTTCCTTTGAGTGAGGAACGAGTGCACATCGACAAAGACACCGTTCTACGCGAAGAGTACAAAGTCGGTAAGCGCGAAGTAACGCAGAACGAATCGGTCAGTGACCGCGTCCGCCGGGAACGCCTCCTGATCGATGACGCGTCCGCTAGGAATAGCACACGCGAAAGCGACGAGCGGCGTTAGGTACTCACGAAAGTTTCACAAGCGAGCACGCGTTGAGGAATAGCTTGCATCCTATTAGGGGTAAGTAGCAAGAGTTACTCACGCGGACCACCGCAACCTCTAAAACCGAAGCACAAAGGACACTTTATGGCTTATGCAACCGACCCAAGTAACGTGGGTACGACTACCCAGGTAATAGTGGGACTCTTTGACAATGCAAAGGACGCTCATCAGGCAGTAAACCAGCTGCGCGGCAACGGATTCAGCTCCAACCAAATTGGCGCAGCCTTTCGCGGTCAATCGATCGATCGCTACACGGAACGCGGAAACGCGACTTCGCCGTCGGATACTGTCCACCACGAAAATTGGTGGGAAAAAATTAAGGACGCTTTTCGCGGTGACGAAAAGGTCGAGACTCGGCGCGAGGTAGCTGCCGATTCTGCTCTTCAAGCCGATCCGTATGCAGAAGGTGAATACGAATACGATTACTCAGGCGAGGACTTCCACGGATCACTTGAGGGTGCCGGCATCCCGTCGGATCGGGCTGCTTATTTGACCCACAATCTACGAGCCGGCGGAGCAATTGTCACCGTGCGTGATGCGAGTCGGGCTGCGGAGGCGGAGCAGATTCTGTCGGAAAACCACGGCAAGGTACGCTATGAAGACACAACGGGAACCAATTTAACGGGAAGTGACTATCGGGCCGCGGACCTGGCGGGCGCCAATGTCGCAGGTGACAATTCCGCCATAGGGGACTTCAGGGGAGATGTCGTTGAGCCGGGCGTTGCCCGAACCGGCTACACCGGCCGTAATTTGGTTGATACAAGTGAGACCGCTCTCGAGCCCGCGGAGATCGATGCCGCCGATTCGACTGGTCGGGAAGCCACAGACACCGGCTATGTTGGCCGTCGGCCTGCGAGTGATGGAGAATTTTCCGGCGACCGGGTGCAATTATTCGGCGAAGTTTTGCGCGTCCACAAGGAACGTATCAGCCGTGGTGAGGTAAGGGTCCGCAAAGACGTCGTCTCGGAAAATCAGACCATCGAAGTGCCGGTAACTCGTGAGGAGCTCGTTCTGGAGCGAGTAGCGGTTTCACCCGACACACCCGCCTCTTCAGCCAGCATTGGCCGGCCCCAGGAGATCCGCGTTCCATTGAGCGAGGATTCTGTCCGGGTGGAGAAGCAACCCGTGGTGCGGGAGGAAGTCATGGTCGGAAAGCGCGAGATTTCTGACGTCGCTCGAGTAGGCGACGAGGTGCGTCATGAGGAACTTCGCGTCGACTCTGACCTGGACAACGCGAAGAGGACAGCAGCCGGCGAAGACCTCCCTGGCGACGTTCGCCGTCGTGGATAGAGCCGGAAGCCGATGAAAACGCCAAACAACCTTGCACGCATTTTGACGATGGGGATGGTGGTGGCTTTGTCCACCGCCATGCCATCGTTTGCCGCTAAAGCGGAGCAATCGTCTACCGCGGGCGCAGCACAGCAATCGAACCAATCGAGCGACATTGCGATCACGCGAAACATCCGCCGGGCCTTGGTGAAGGATAAGTCTCTTTCGATCTCCGCGCACAATGTGACCATTATCACCAAAGACGGCAAGGTCACCCTGAAGGGCCGCGTCAAGTCAGACGCGGAAAAGCAGACCGTCGAGACGACCGCGGCAAGCGTTGCCGGCGCGGGAAACGTCGACGACCAGCTGACCACTCAATAGAAGCCGGCAATCAAGGAGAACTAATATGGCAGGGCACTCGATTTTTGGCATTTTCACCAGCCGTCAGGGTATCGAAGAAGCAGTACAGGCACTCAGAGATGCCGATTTCCGCAGTTCAGACATATCCGTCCTGGCCCCGGAAAACCTCGGCGACATTCGCGATATTGCTACCGTCAAGAGTACAAAAGCTCCCGAGGGCGCCACTGCCGGAGGGACATCTGGAGCAGTGGTCGGCGGAGTGCTCGGATGGTTGGTGGGCATTGGCGCGCTGGCGATTCCGGGCATCGGCCCATTCCTGGCTGCAGGCCCAATCATGGCGGCGCTGGCGGGTATCGGTGTAGGCGCCGCGGTTGGGGGAATCACCGGCGCGTTAGTTGGGTTCGGCGTGCCAGAGTTCGAGGCTAAGCGCTACGAAACTCGACTGAAGAAGGGCGGCATCCTGCTCTCGGTACATGCCGATAACCACGAGTGGATTTCCCGCGCCAAAGCGATCCTCGAAAGGACCGGAGCAGAAGACGTTTCCAGCGCCAGCGAAAGTCGCGTAGCTTAGGGTTCGCTGTTGGTTCAGTCCCATGCCTGCCGATAAATGTGTTCGATCTCCGCCGCTGTCGGAATGCGAGGGTTGTTCTGCGGCGATCCTGAGGAGAGGGCCTGGGCTGCCATGGTGCTGATCAGCGCTGCGTATCTCTCTTCCACAATGCCGAATTGTTTAGGCGATGGCACCTGCAATTCGGCGTTCCGTTCGTAGAGGGCGCGCACTAACCGGTCGGCTGCCGTCTGATCGCTGTCCTTTTGCTGCGCCAGGCCCATGGTCCGGGCACATTCCGCATAACGTTCCAGTGCCGCCTCTGCTGAGAAGGCCGTGACGGCCGGCAAGAGCATGGCATTAGACAGACCGTGCGGAATATGGAAATGAGCGCCCAGCGGCCGGCTCATTCCATGCACCAGCGCCACGCTTGCGTTCGAAAATGCTATGCCCGCCTGTGTCGCTGCCAGCATCATTGCTTCCCGTGCCTTTTCGTTTCCAGGCTGGTGGAAGCAGGTTGGCAGTTCTCTCCAGATAGTCCTCATCGCCGACAGCGCGAGCCCATCGGTGAACGGGTTCGCCTTACGGCTGACAAACGCCTCGATCGCGTGGGTCAATGAATCAGTGCCTGTATCGGCGGTCAGCCGAGCCGGCATCGTCAGCGTCAACTCGTAGTCCACCACCGCCGCCGAGGGCAAGAGAGCGTCGCCGGCAAGCAACAGCTTTTCTCCCCGTTCCACATCCGTGATCACGGTAAACCGTGTTACCTCCGATCCGGTTCCGGCAGTGGTCGGTATCGCCAGGTGTGCAGGGCCAACCAACGGGATCTCATGCGGCACTCGATAGTCGCGTATTCTGCCCCCGTTGGCGGCGAGCATGCCGATGGCCTTCGCCGTATCGATCGGGCTGCCGCCGCCCAGGCTCACCAGGCTGTCATGTCCGCCTTCCACGAAGCGGCGAACCCCCGCATCCACCACCGCTGTTGTGGGATCGGGCACGGTTTCGTGGAAAATCTCGCAACTCAACCCCGCGTCCCGAATCTGGCGTGGCCAGTTTTTCGGCAAGGTGACTCTTCATCAGGAAGGGATCCGTCACGATCAGCGGACGCTTCGAGCGAAGGCGGGGGAGCAGCGCTGCTACGCTCGCGAAGGATCCACCCCCAATTTTCAGGATGGGTGGGATCTTGATCTCGGCAGTCATCGGCTTATCCTTCGGTTTTTTCTCTGCGGAGTACCATGCCGGGCAGCCCCCAAAGCCTTTCTTTTCATGCTCGATCAGCGGCAATCACACAGTTGGTGTATTGTTCGGGCACGCTTTGAGCCGCCTAATTACATAAGTACCTTGCCAGGAATTTTACGCGCCCATGTGGGGTTCTCACTTCTTGCGCATTGTCTCACGCAAGTGTTGAGTCCCAGTCCCTCGCATGGGGAAGGAAACGATGGCCACTTTGCTGACCGAGCTGGATACCCGCCCACTCGGCGTCACGGGCACGACTCCGTGTCCTGTCAACCTAAGCCGGCTGAATGGCCTGGATATAAGCGCGCGTTACCACTCGGACCGTTGCGGCGGCGACTTCTTCGACGGACTGACGATCGGGTTCCGCGTCGTATTTCTGTTGACTGACATTGCCGGACCGCGCGCGGAAACGCATGCCATCGCAGCCCAGGCGCAGGTTGGTTTCCGGCAGCGGGCTCAGGAGCTATTCGAGTCTGCCGACGCTAACGAGTCGGACGCGATCGCCGTTCTCGCCCATGATGTCAATCGATCGCTGATGGAGGCAGCTAACGGCGTGCGCTTTGCGCCGACGTTCTTAGGCTGTTTCAACGCAGCTCTCGGCATTCTGACTTATTGCAACGCTGGACGCGTTCTCGCCATATTTCGCGATGCAACAGGCGCGTGTGTTCTCGAGCGCGGCGGCGTGCCGCTGGGCCTCTTTTCCCACGTCACCTACGAACCCGCGATCCTGGCTTTTGAATCGATGGATAAGCTTCTGCTGGTCACCAAAGGAGTCACGGAGAGCCGGCGCGGAGCTTCTGAGTTTGGCGTGAAGCGTATCGAGCGCCTGCTCGAACAATCCAACGGCGATTCCGCCTCTCAGATCTGCGACAACGTCCTGCGCGAGGCCTATGACTTCGGCAACCACCCCTGGTCCCGGGTCTACGACTTCCTCTTCACCAGCCGCGAGCGCAACAGCGAAGACCTGACCGCAGTCGCACTGGTACGCCGCTAAGCATTCCGTGATCGGCTGTGAGTTCCGCAGGGACGTGGTGAACTTCAGAGCTGTCCAAATTAGCGAGTGCGGAGGGCGCTCTGTTATCGCTTTATTAGGAAAATTAGACCTGCGGCCTAGCGGTCGGAAATCAGACCGGTATAGCAGGATTAGTGGACTTCATCGGCGTGGCCGAGGTGGAGCAAAGAACGAAGCCCTCTTCTCTGGACGGGTGCCCCATGTTCGCCCAAGCGTACATCGGCCGCGGAGGATGGGGCGCAGCCCCTCCCAATGCTGTTGCTATATAGCCAAGAGACTACGGGCGAGAGCAAGAGTCCTTGCGCATGAAGTGAGAGCATTGGAAGACACCGTTTTCGGCCCACGTACGCTGTGGCGAACATGCGGGCACCCGTCCAGAACCTAAGGCCGTAGTTTCGAGTCGAAATCCCGCCAGAAGCTACTCACCCTAAGTTGGACAAGCCTAGCCGAGGGATCTGCAGTTTCTTATTCTTCATTGCGCAAACCTACGAAAGAAGCTGTCCCCCTTCCACGACGGCCGCTGATCCGTATCCGCAACCCGCAACGCCAGCTTGGCGAGGATCGCATCAAACTGCGCTGCAGCCGCGTAATCAACCGGCTGGCTCAAATCATCCGCGGGCCCATGGTACCGCTCGGCATACCACGCCTTGAAGGTCTTCTCCTCCGGCGTACCCTTCACCCACCCGAACTTGAACGCCAATGACGGCACGCCCTTCTTGATAAAACTGTATTGGTCACTGCGAATAAAGCGGTTGTGCTCCGGTTCCTTATCCGCCTGTATCTGCACCCCTGCCTCGCCGGCAACGGCGCGCACGTCGTCGCCCAGGGTCGACTCCCCCAGTCCCTGCACTTCAAGATACTTCAAAGGAAACAGCGGAAGGTACATATCCATGTTGATGTCGGCGACGATCGGCCCGTGCACGGTAGGATGCGCGGCAAAATACTGGGATCCCAACTCGCCCTTCTCCTCACCAGTGACCGAGAGGAACAAAATCGAGCGCTTCGGTTTAGACCCTTTCATCGCGCGCGCAATCTCGATGAGCGATGCATCGCCCGAGGCATCGTCCATCGCACCGTTGTAAATCTTGTCGCCTTTCACCGGCGCTCCAATGCCCAGATGATCCAGATGCGCGCTGACCACGACGTACTCCTTTTTCAGCTGTGGATCGCTGCCCGGCAGAACCGCCACCACATTCTCTGATTTCACCTGCGACCGGGTCATGCCCAACCCGTGCGTGGATCTCCACTGCTAAAGGAAAGTGTGGCAGTGGCTTATCCTCGTTCAGTGCGCCAAGAATGTCCTGAAACGTATGGCCGCTCCCGGCGAAAAGCATCTCCGCTTTTTCGGGATTGAACAAGATGCCCACGGAAAGCGGAGGCGGGGCGTCCTTACCCGGGTCGGCAAGTTCCATGCGCGGCTGGAACCGCGATGCCGCAATGCGTGACCACGGTATCTCGGCGCTCTTGGGATTCTGGATAACAATCGTGCCAATGGCTCCAGCCTTTGCCAAAGCTTTGCGGCGTTCTTCCCCTGATTGATAATGGGCCTTCACCGGGCCAGGCATATCGCTCGGGCCGCCTGTCACCAGCACCACGATCTTTCCCTTCACATCCAGGCCGGCCAGATCGTCGTAATGTGATTCGGGGACGGTCAGCCCGTATCCGGCAAATACCGCGCCGGCTTTCACGTCTTCTGCCGCATGCGAACTTACCCCAAGAATGGCATCATCCCCCAGCTTCACGGGTTGCGTTTTACCATTGCGTGACAGATCGAGAGAGCAGCGGGACTCGTCAATCTTCACCACTTCGAAATCCATTGGTTGGCGGTAGCCGTCGATTCCGGCCGGCTCCAGGCCCGCGGCGCGAAACTGCTCCGCCATGTACGTCGCGGCCTTCTCATAGCCCCGGCTCCCGGTATCACGGCCTTCGAGGCTATCATCGGCAAGATACTGAACGTGGGACCACCACTGCTTGCCCAAAGCATTCCAGTCAGTGCTCTGTGCCAGGGCGGCTCCGCCGGCAAGTGTCAGGGCAACGAAAACCTTCATCCAACGAGTGAATCTCACCTGCGATCACCTCACTACTGCGAATGTAACGCAAAAAAGGCGCTTCCCGAAGGGAGCGCCTTTTTCCGCCGAGCCACTGAGTGTGCGTAGCTTACTGCAGGTTTGCGCCAGGAAGAACGCCGGTCCCTTGTACACGAACGGCGTTCAGTTCCGAGGGGTTGATGCCGAGGACCTTGAGGATCGTGGGAGCCACCTGTGCAGTACCTACCTCTGCGTGAACCGTCTTCGAACGGAAGGATGGGTTCGACAGCAGCAGCATCACATTGGTGTCGTCATGAGAGAAGCCGCCGTGTTCGGACAGCTTCGCTTTGCTGCCGGAGTAGGTGACACCAATATTGGGGGTCACGATGATGTCCGGGGTCCGTGGGTCCACGGTTGGGTCGTTGAAGTTAAGGGCAACCGTGGGACCGTAGTAGATCTGTCCCAGGCCAATCCCGGTGGCGGAAGCATTGTCTTCGAGGATCTTGACGCTGGCTTCTGTATCTGCGGAGCTCTTCAGCCAGATCAGCGAAACATCGTCTTCGGTGGGGCCAATGCCCGTCGGGTTGTTGGTGGATTCAGAGTCGGGGATGAAGCCCGCGTTTGAAAGCAGGGTGACCGGCGACGTTCCGTTGATGAGTTGCGAGACATAACGGCTCGAATCGATAGGCGACTGGCCGTGCTTGGCGGTGATCACGATCAGGGTCGAATTGTAAAGCCCTTGCGACTTCAGCTCGCTCACCCATGCGCCGATCGAGGCGTCGACGAACTTGATTTCGCCCAGCAGAGCAGCGGTAGGCGTACCGGCAGCATCCAGATAGCCGCCAGTGGTGCTGTTGCTCGCCTCAATCAGCTTTTGACCCACGCTTACGGCCTGAAAATTCATGCCGAAAATGGTGGGCACCGCCGTCTTCTTCCTACCCAGGTGATCCATCCCGTCGATTTCGTTCAGAATCGCATTCACTTTCAACTGGTCGTAGCACTGGATGTTCTGGAAGCTGTTCGTCCAGGCAGTCGTGTCCGAACTCGGATCAGGCACCGTGGAACAGGAAATGCCGGTCGGTGTTTTCACACTGGGAAGACCGACTACAGTGGAGTTGATTTCAGGAGCGTAGAAATCGTCGAGCGCGGCCGGCCCCAGGCCGCTGGCCACGGAGGAGTAAGCCGGGTGCTTGTCGGACCATGCGGCGTAGCCGCCGGCCTTGTGAATGACGCTGAAGATGCTGTTGGCGCGGACGAAGACCCAGGGAAAGACAGGATTGCATCCGTTGTTGGGGTCGCGGGGAAGTTTCTTGGGATCGATCGAGTTCAGGCCTCCGTCCGTCAACGACGCGCCGGGGGCGCCACCGTTAAGCTTGGTCTTGTCGATATCGATGCCTTCCTCATACTCGGTGGTGGTGCCGGTCGGGGCTGCGTACGGAGTGCAGGGCCCGGCCGCGACACCATTACCCGTGGTGGTGGCGGGAGCGTCATAGTTGCGCGAGTAGGCCACGTCGTAATAAACGCCGGTCAATGCAGGGCTTCCCCCGGTGACGATAGCGGTCAGTCCGGGAAATGAATCTGATGGCTTTGAAGTGCTGGCCGCAACGTAGTTGACGCCGGTTTTGCTCAGGGCGGCAAGCGCCGGGCAGTAGGGGTCACCATTATTGACCGTGCTGATGCCTTTGGCGCAGTTCTCAAAATCCGCTGCGTGCATGCCGTCGATGCTGACCAGAAGAACCCGCTTGATGGGCCCCTGGCCGATATTGTCTTGTGCGACCGCAGAAGCTGCTGAACACGCTGCTGCGAGGGAAAGTACAGCGATCGCTGTTTTCATTACTACCTCCGGGATCAAGGGTTACTAGACCCGGGAGGTCATTTACGTTGCGGGAAGGTGAAAATCCGATGAAAACTCTTAGACGGTTAAGACCTCTGGCGCGTTCGCGCGTCTGTCATCGCGCATTACTAACGCGACTTTGCTCGCGAAGGAAACAGCTTGGCGCGCCGCGCTGTCCACTCGTCGGTGGAGAAGAGGCTGGGTCCAATTTCGATGAGGCGCGGAATCATGTTGAACACGGAAACCGGACTCCACAGTTTTCCCTCGCGCGTACGAAATCCCTTCTCATTCAGATCACTCGATATGTTCGAAAAGGGGAAGTCCTGGACGATGAGATCCATCATCTGCGTGAGCACCATACGCTCGCCGGGATGAAATTCCAGTCGTTGGCAGTCGTCTGAGATGCGCAGCCCATACGGGATGTCTTCACTGAAAGCGCCCTCACTCGGCGCCTCATCCCCGGGCAGCTCCCGCCGCCACTCGATCGACACCAATTGCCATCCGGCGGCCGTCCGTTGCTGCATCAGGGACGGGCTGAATGGCCCGGAAATAACATCGCGTATCCGCTCAAAATGCGCCATGGCTAAGCCTTTCTTGGATCGCTGGTTCCTGTGCCCGCACACAAGCAATTCAAATGCCAAGCCGCCTTGATCCCGTGGCAGATGAAACTGGCGTGGTATCAGCGACTTGCCCGGCTGCTGCGCTTTGAGCTCGCGGGCAGGATGTGCGAAATCACAAAACCCTGTTCGCCAGCGGACACCTCTTATCCGATCGCGACATCAGCGGGCGTTGCAGAGTCTACCGAACCTGTGTACCGTTACCCGTGCCATGGCATTTGCCGATCTCGATCTGTCCCGGCAACTCGAGCGCGCCGAAGGGCAGGCGTGCCGGGAATTCGCTGAAGCGCGCCATCGCCTTGAACCGGGAAGCGGGGCCGCCTGGATAGAGTGCGCAGGCGCGAACGTCGTCTTCGATGGCATCGACTCGCCGGTGACGCAAACCTTCGGCCTGGGCCTCTTCCAGCCGTTGATCCCGGAATCCCTGGACGAGATTGAGCGTTTCTTTCGGGACCGCGGAGCTGGCATAGTTCACGAGGTGAGCCCCCTGGCAGGTATCCCAACGCTTGACTTGTTATGCGCGCGCGGCTATCGCCCGATCGAACTCAGCAGCGTGATGTACCGCCCTGTCGAAGACGCGAAAGAAAAAAGCGCAGTCACGGTGCGGGTCGCTGCCCCGCAAGAATCCGCACTTTGGACGGAAGTCAGCGCGCGCGGCTGGGCGCACGACAATCCTGAACTGCGTGGCTTTCTTGAACAATTTGGCGCTGTCGCGTTTGCTCGCCGGCAAAGCGTGCACTTCATCGCCGAACTGGATGGCCAACCCGGAGCTGCGGGCGCGTTGAGTCTCCATGACGGCATCGCACTCTTCGGGGGAGCCGCCACTGTACCGGAGATGCGCCGGCGCGGCCTGCAGGCAGCTCTGCTGGAAGCCCGCATGCGCTATGCGTTCGAGCACGGCTACCCGCTAGCCATGATGGTCACGGAGGCGGGCAGCCAATCGCAGCGCAACGCCGAACGCCAGGGATTCCGCATTGCCTACACCCGCACCAAATGGCGTCTCCCCTAGATACTCCCGGTAACAAATGCTGAGTATGCCTTAGCTGGCTGGAGGAGGGGATGCCGGGACCTTGCCCACTGAACAGGGCTCGAGTTTGCATTCCTGTGCCGGAACCGGAAGTGTCTTTCGCGTGCCTTTCCTCGTGGTCTCCTCATCGCCGATATTGAAAATCGGCGTGCCTTTCGGCAGATTCAAACGGCCGTCCACCATGTAAGCAACCACCACTCCGCCCGCGACCTCAGGCGCCAGGAACGCCATTGGGAGAAGATACTTCTTGCTCTTGACCAGCGACTCGGCGACCCCATCCACTGGATGGCTGCGAGGAATATTGCCTGGCACCTGCTCAATCACAAACGCGCTCATATTGAGCTCAGGATTTTTCTTGCCGTAGCTGACCAGCGACCGTGCAACCTGTTTCGGGGTCATCAGACCGATGTCGGCGAGAAAATTGCGGTGGATCGCGTGAGGCATGTAGATATCCAGAACCACCCGCGAAAAGTCGGCACAGTTATGGAAGAGAATATTGAAGTGCCCGACATTGCGCCGATCGTTAAAAATGTCCATGAAGCGGCGGTCTTGTGCCGGCGTGCTGTCCACCTGGAAGCCATGGATGGTCCGGTCATAAGACTCGCCGACCAGTTCGGTCCACTCGCCTTTGGGTGGGCCCCCATGCCGGTCGTCCGGCGCGAGCGCGAGCAGATGCTTCTTGCGGTACGCGTCGCGGAGGGCAGCGACCTCCGCTTTGTCCACGATCACGGGAATATCTTTCGGCGAATCAACCGCGTATAGATAGCCAACCAGCGGAATAGCCAGCCAGTCATAGCCGTCGATCTTGTGATACCGGCTGATAACCACGCCATATTCGCCGTTATGGCAGGGCCGAAGCGAGGTAGGCGTATCGGCGCAGATGTGGTTGAAATAAACAGCTGCATGCCCGGTCGGGTTCATCGCCCCAAACTCACCATAAGGCTCTTCCATAAGAAGAGCCACCGACCCCTGCGCGAACGTTGCCGCACCCATGAACAAACAGCCGAAGACTATTCGAGCTCGGAACGCAATTCCCATAGAGTCTTATAACTTGCGAGTAGGTCTTCGAGGAAGGTCCAGCAGCCGCCCGGAACCTTTAACGGTAAGATGCCCAACGAACCCAATAGTCGAAGTTCATCGGGGTCGCCGAGGAGGAGCAAAGAAAGAAGCCCTCTTCCCTGGACGGGTGCCCCATGTTCGCCTGAGCGTACATGGGCCGAAGATGACGGGGCGCAGCCCCTCCGAATGCTTTTGCCATATAGCGAAGAAACAGCACCCTGAAAAGTCTAGTTCCGAGGATCCGTTACGCGGCCCATAAATAAAATGCTCGAAGAACGATTGTCGCGAATCATGAAAACAAACGGATGGTCAGCACGAAAAACAGGGGGAGGCCCCTCGGGCGCGCGCATGGCCAACGCCCTCATCGTCACCGCTGTGGCCGCCGCTGCTTCCGTTCCTTCTTCATTCAGATCGATGTAGGCCTTATGGATCACCTCGGAGATAGCAAAATCGCGATGCCCGGTCATCCCTGAAAAATCCGCATGCGAAGCAAACGCCTGCGGCATTCCCATCGCACTAAGCGTAGAACCAAGCGTAAACTCCTGCGTCGCTTTGAACTTGGGTAGAGTTACGATCACTTTGGCGACTGACGCCAATTGCTGTAGCCATTGTTGCAAACTGGACTCACTCAAGGATTGCTCCAGCCCGGGCAGCCCGCCGGGATCTTTCGGGAGAAGCACAATCAGCGACAGTTCCTTGCTCTTATAAGGAATTTCCAGAACTTGAAAGCTCCCTCCATCGAAATAACTGAACCGGCCTTCGCGGTGCATCAGCGGCGTTGTCGCCGTCTGCGACGGGGACAAATGGAAATCCTCATTCTTAGTCTGCGCCTTATCGAATTGCGTCTCCCAGTTACCTTTGAAATAGATAGCGTTGGTTAGCACCAGCCGTGTGTCTGATCTCAGCGCGCCGGGTTGCAGCAAATCCTTGATCTTGTCTTGAGTCTTTTGCTCCACCCATTGATTAATCGTCAATCGCGCCGCTTCCGTCGCGCTCTTGAAATCCACCTGGTTCAATCCCGCGCCGTAGTCTGACTTCAGTAGACTGAGAAACGCATCGAGAAAGGTATATCCCTGTTGCGCCCACAGAGCATTCGCCACACTCAGCTGATAGCCTTCGTGCACGGCGTTCAAATCCTTGAGTAGCGCGCCCATCGCCGGATGCAACTTATCCGGGGGCAGGGTGAAGTGCAGTGTTTTCGCCATCTCGGAGGCTGTGCTGCCCCGCGCCCCCGCGTAAGCCATGGCAAGCGCAGTGGAAATACTTTCCGGCGAAAAGAAGAGGTTGCCCTTCTGACTACGCAAACGCCCGTAGAGCGCTAGGGCGAAAGCATTGTTGCCCTCGGCCACGGCCGTTTGATCAGCATCCACGATTGGCTTCACGTCCGCCCCCAGCGCGCCCGGCGATAACACTAGCCAAGAAATCAGTAACGACACGAGTAGTTTCATCCGGACCCACCTCGAGCTGTGCCACCATGGCAGCCTTTCGTTTGTCAGCGTTCGTCAGTTGATCATAAGCCTTGTACTGACCCCGCCTGACCGTAGACCGCAACCCGGCCATCGCTGTAATTCTTTATAAGAACCGGCGATTTCGTATAAGCTGTTGTCCGGCGATACCGGAGGATTGGATGTCCATCAGGAGACGGCTGTTCGTCGCGATATGCGGGGTCATGTTGTGCGTGGGCGCGGCCGAGGCGCAGGTGGTTGTGCGTATCGGACCTCCGCCGCCAGTCGTGGTCGAACGGCCGGGACGGGCATTGCACGCAGGCTGGGTATGGATACCGGGGTACTACCGCTGGAACGGGAGACGCTATCTCTGGGTTCCTGGCCGGTGGGCCGCTCCACCCCGGCCTCGCGCCATCTGGGTGCCCGGCCGATGGGTTCCTCGCGGTGGTGGCTGGGTCTGGGTCAACGGATATTGGCGCTAGTCCCGGAAGGTCGGGCGAGAACAGTTAAGCTGACTGCCACCGGCTGAGTCCGGCATGTTTCAGCAATGCAATCAGAGAACGCATCTCCACGTCGACGATAGGCTGCGGCGACTCGGTGAAGCGCTGCACCTGGTACCTCATCAAGTGATACTGCGTGATCTCCTCGAGCCGCACGTCAAACATGTCTCCCCACCGCTCCAGAAAATCGGCTCGGGGGTCATTCCAGACGGCGGCAGCTTCCTTGATTGTCATCGTCTTAGAAACATTCATCACGTTCGAAATAGCGTCGCTCCCTCACACAGGGTGTATTCGCCTCAGCCAAACCATTGGCCCGTTTTGCCGTGTCGGCCCGCCTACTTCGGAGTGTAAAGGTATACTTAACACGAATCAAGCGTCCTTCCGTGGCCGAGTTCAGGACATCAAATCGCAACGGGACCTGTAGAAATCACTCCAAACCAGGTATCACGATGGAAAACGTAGTCCCGCTTTGCCCCGGATGAGTACAACTGCGCACGCGAATTTTCCATCCGTTCCGCTTAAGTATCTCGGTGGTCACCCACAGTCCTAAGCCGGTCCCTGTCTCACCCTTGGTGGTGACAAAGGGCTCAAAGATCGTGGGCAGCACATCCGGCGGAATTCCCATGCCGGAATCGGCGATGGTCAGGCGAACCAGCTTCCGGTTTTGCTGCAGATTTCGGAACTGGGAGATCCGGATTCTCAGTTGTCCCCCAGTCCGCATGGCATCGATAGCGTTTCCTACCAGGTTTGCGATCACCTGCCGAAGTTCCCCCGGGCTGGAAAGAACGGTGGCCGATAGCGCGCGTTCTTCCCGTTTTACCCGGATTCCTGCGCTTACCAGCCGCTGGCCAAACAGCATCAATACGGAATCGAGCACGCTCACGATTTTCGTGGCCGTGGGCTGGCTGGGCTCCCGATAAAAGCGTAGCGTCTGCTTGGTAATCTCGGCCACCCGTGCCAGTTCGTGCTCAGCCTGCGCCAGGTATTTCTTCCGTTGTTCGGGCGAGGCTTCTGCGCGCATGAGGAAAAGAAGATTGGTGACCGCTTCCAGAGGATTATTGATTTCGTGCGCGATGCTCGCAGCCAGCCGGCCCGTCACCGCCAGCTTCTCCGACCGCAGCAATGCCTCCTGCGCCAGCGCGTACTGCTGGATCTGGTCCCGGATTTGATATTGCCTTTCCCGGCCCCGCAGCGCGATTTCAAGTGTGCTGAGCAAGGTCTCCGGGCGAAGCGGCCGTTCCAGAAGAAATAGATTCCCCAGGGGCCGCCGCATTTCCCGCAAACGCTCACTCTCCACCGTAACCCGCCCGCTGACCGTCAGCAGGATGAGCGGAAAATCCGACCACGAGGGTTGCTCGCGCAATACCTGCAGCAACTCCCCGATCGAGTCCCCAAAGAATGCTTCCTCAGAGATGATGGCCGCGCCGGCGCCTTCGCGAATCATGGCGCAGGCTTCCCCGATCGAGCTCGCGATGTGGCATGGAATGGTAAGACGTTCCAGCAAGCCCGAAATCAGTCGCCCATCTTTCCCCGTAGGCGCGACGATGATCGTTCGATGATCGTTCGCTGCAGGGGCGGTCTCAGGAGCCAGCGGAATCCTCCACGCTAACACCTTTCCCGACGAAGTTGGGAACTCCTGTAAGTACTCCCTTGAAGTCACGCAAAGGTTCTCCAACGTTGATTCCTCCATTGCCGAAGAAGAGTTCCCGAATCGCTCGCTCGTGAGGACCGCTTCGCTTCTTTACCACGGAAAGGGCCTGGCGAATCTCCCCGCGGTGTTCGAAGTAGCGAAACAGCAGGACGCTGTCCGCCAGGTAACTCACGTCTACCGGCGACTGCATGTTTCCGATAAATCCGTGTTGCGCCAGCGTGAGAATGGTGGCCACGCCTTGCTGGCCAAGGTAAGACAGCAGCTCGTGCAACTGCATGGAAAGAAACTGCTCATGCGGCATCGCGTTGAGAAAGCCGTTCAAGCTGTCCAACACCACAACCCGCAACTTTTCGTTATCCACCAGCCGGCGCACACGAGACACAAATTCGCCCGGAGCAAGTTCCGCCGGGTCAATCTGTTGAATTTCCATGCGGCCATCGGCCAGCAGAGGGGCAACATCCATCCCCAGGCCTTTGGCCCGCTCGAGGAGCGTGGCCAGTGCTTCATCAAACGTAAAGATGACCGCCTTCTCACCCCGCTGGGCAGAAGAGACAGCATAGCGCAGGGCGAGAGTCGACTTTCCGCAGCCCGCAGGACCAATGAACAGAGTGCTGGTCCCCGTGTCGATCCCTCCGTTGAACAACGCGTCCAGCGGCTCGATGCCGCTCAGCACAGCCTTGCGTTCAAAGCCAGGCTTGTGCTCGGCTGCAATCAGCCGCGGATAGATGGAAAGCCCGCCCGTGTCGATCGTATAGTCATGAAAACCCTCTCGAAAGGCGGATCCGCGGAGCTTGCGCACCTCGACTCGCCGGCGCTTGATTCCAAAATCGCGCTCCAGGCTTTGCATCATCACCACCCCGTGCGCGATGCTCTGCAGTTGAAGGTCGTGGCTGCCTTCAGCCGTGCGGTCATCCAGCAGCATCACAGTGCAGTTTCTGCCTGCGAAATGACGCTTCAGCGACAGAATCTGCCGCCGGTATTTCAACGGATCTCGCGCCAGCATGCGAAGTTCTGAGAGCGAGTCGAAGACCACTCGTTTTGGCTGTGTCGCATCCACTTGTTGCAGAATCGCCGTCATCGTGTCGGCGAGCTCCACTTCCGATGGATGAAACACCGTGTACTGCGCTTCCGGACCCAGGTCGTCCTCGGCGGGAGCCATCTCATAGATTTGCAACGACTCGGTAGACCATCCGTGAGAGCGAGCAACCTGCTCGAGCTCTTTCCTCGACTCCGAGAGGGTCACGTAGATGACGTTCTCCCCCTCCTTTATCCCGGCCAGGAGAAATTGCAGGGCCAGTGTAGTTTTGCCCGTTCCCGGATCACCTTCGACCAGGTACAGGTGGCCCTGAGGCAAACCGCCGTTAAGGATGTCGTCCAGCCCCGAAATTCCGGTTGGGATACGGTCGGGTCCGCGTGAAGAAATTGCATGAGTAGACTCGCCATTCCGCTCGTTTACGTTCATTGGTCCGCCACAAGGAATTAGCGCTCGGTATCACCGTTTAAGATCCCAAACCATTTGCCGGGGTTGCACCCACCCCCTGTCATGTAGAATTCGGCAGCAAACTAAAGGATCGATTCGTATGAGCGGACCACAACCCGATCAAATTTTGCAGGTAGGTACCGGCTTCTGGGCCTCGAAGGTCCTCCTGAGCGCTGTTGAAATGGGGCTATTCACTGAACTGGCCCAACGCCCCGAAGACCTTGAAACTCTCCGCGGCCGCCTTGGCTTGCACCGGCGCTCGGCACGCGATTTTCTCGACGCGCTGGTCGCGCTCAAATTCCTCCAGCGAACAGATGGCAAATACTCGAACACCGAATCGACCGATTTCTTCCTCGACAAGCGCAAGCCGTCCTACATCGGCGGCATCCTGGAAATGGCCAATCACCGGCTCTATCCTTTTTGGGGCCACCTCACCCCCGCCTTGCGCACCGGCCTGCCCCAAAACGAGACCAAAGACGGCTCCCCCGATCCCTTTGCGGCGCTTTACGCCGATCCCGCCCGATTGAAGGAGTTTCTCCGGGCCATGACCGGCGTCAGCCACGGAGGAAACATTGCCATCGCCCACAAATTCCCCTGGAGCCGCTACCGCACCGCTGTGGATGTAGGTACCGCACAAGGCGACTTGATTACCCAGGTGGCACTGGCCAATCCGCATCTCAGCGGCATCGGTTTTGATCTACCGGCCGTCGCTCCAATATTTGAGGAATATGTAGCGGCAAACGGCCTCTCCGATCGGGTGAAGTTTTCCCCGGGAAGCTTCTTCGACCAGCCACTACCCAAAGCGGACGTCGTCATGATGGGCCACATCCTGCACGACTGGGATCTGGATACCAAGCGCATGCTGATCCGCAAAGCCTGGGAAGCCTTGCCGCCAGGCGGCGCGTACGTCGTCTATGAAAGCATCATTGACGATGATCGTTCCAGCAACGTCTTCGGCCTGCTGATGAGTCTGAACATGCTGATCGAAACCCCCGGCGGGTTTGACTACACCGGCAGCGATTGCAGCGGCTGGATGAAAGAAGCCGGCTTCCGCGAAACCCAGGTAGAGCACCTGGTAGGCCCCGACTCCATGGTCATCGGTTTCAAGTAGGGCCGAGCCGTCAACGCTCTCTTCCCGAAAGTAAAAGAAGGGTGCCCCAGCCTGCCCGGCGCGCCGTGTGGTCTCGCGTCTGAGACGTGGGTATCTCACGCAGATTTTTCGCGAAATCTGCTATACAGCGTATACCTGGTAGATATACACTGTACAGGAAATGGACCAGGCGACCGAAGAACGAATAGCCGAGACAGCCCTCCGGCTCTTGGAAGCAGGAGGAGAAGACGGGGTCAGCATGCGACGGGTGGCGGCTGCCGTAGGCATCACCCCGATGGCGATCTACCACCACTTCGCCGACAGAAAAGCGCTGCTGAACTTCGTTGTGGACCGCGAATTTACAAAATACTCTGAGTCCCTCCAGGCCGCTCCTCGGCGCGGCGCCTACGAAACCCAGATCCTGACCTGCATGGATGCGTACATCGATTACGCCTTCACTCACCCGCGTATCTTCGATTACGTTTTTGCCGAGCCCCGTCCAGGTGCACGCCGCTTTCCCGAGGATTTTCGCGCGCGCCGCTCCCCCACCCTGAATCCAGTAGCCGATCTGTTGCAAAAGGCCATGGAAGCCGGCTACCTCAAACAAGATGACGTGTGGGAGCTGGCCATGGAACTCTGGGCCCATACCCACGGTTATATCTCCCTTTATCGCGGAGGCCGGTTCTCTCTTTCCGAGAAAGAGTTTCGCGCCTTGGTGCGCCGTTCCATCAGGAGGATGCTTCATGGCCTCAAAGCCTAGTCTGAATGTTCTTGTCGCCCTGTGCCTTACCGCATCGGCGGCCCTGTTCTTCTTCGGCACCGGACTCACTCCGATATGGGTGCTGCTGTGGCTGGCGCCCATTCCTGTCCTCTGGCTCGCGCCCCGCCTCCCCGCCGGGCAGGCATTTCTCGTCGCAGCCGCTGCCTATATGCTCGGCGGATTCAACATCTGGTTTTACATGTCGCTGGTGACGCCGATTTGGGTCACCCTGCTCAATGGGATTGTCCCAGCATGTCTATTCGGAACCGCCGTGGTGCTATTTCGCCACCGCGCGGTCCGCGGCTGGCTCTGGCAGGCGGCCTTGATCTTTCCCGCATTCTGGGTGGCCTTCGAGTATGTGACCTCGTTGGTATCGATTCACGGCACCATCGGAAATATCAGCTACAGCCAGATGAATTTCGTGCCTATTCTGCAATTGGCCGCGATCACCGGGATCTGGGGCATCAGCTTCTCCATTCTGTTGTTCGCGGCAACCGTGGCAGTCCTTCTTTCCCCTGGGCCAACGCGGCAAAAGCAGCTTCTAGCAGCCACGGCGGCGTTGTTCTTCCTCTGCGTCTTCGGCTACGGCTTCTCGCGCCTCGCGAGATCACCCAAAAACGCGCCGAGGATCAAGGTGGCTCTGTTGGCTTCCGACGATTCGCAGATGGTGCTCGCGTTCACGCCCGAGCAGACCTTCTGGATGTACGACCAGTTCGCCAAAAAGATACGCACCCTCGAAGGGCAGGGAATTCAGATGTATGTGTTGCCCGAGCACAGCGGCTCCATCACAGATGCTTCTCTCGCCGCAGCCGACGAGAAGCTTGGTGCGCTCGCGAGCGAAGCCAACGCCTTCGTGGCCATCGGCGTGGATCGCATCCGGCCGAATATTTCCTGGAACGAGGAGAGACTCTACGCACCCGACGGCAAGCTGGTCACCACCTACCATAAGCATCATCTTTTACCCCACTGGGAGGACCAGTTCACGCCCTCGACCACCCGCTCCAGCGTGAAAGAGCCGTCGGGCACCTGGGGACTGGAAATCTGCAAAGACATGGATTTCCCCCGCTTGAGCAGGCAGTATGCCAACGACGGCGTAGGCCTGATGATCGTTCCCGCCTTTGACTTCAGCCTGGACGGCTGGTCCCACGGCCGCATAGCCGTCATGCGTGGCGTCGAAGGCGGATTCAGCATCGCGCGTTCCGCCAAGCGAAGCATTCTCTACGCGACGGACGATCGCGGACGCATCCTGGGTGAGCAGAACACCATGTTTCTGCCCTTCGCCACCGTAATCACCTCCGTCCCCGTGCATCACGACGTAACCCTTTACTCCCGCTGGGGCGACTGGTTCGCCTGGCTGAATCTCGCCCTGCTGGCAGGCTTGCTCGTGGCAACTGTATCCCAACCCAAAGAGCACAGGTGAAACCCGATGGGTGCCCCAGGTCTCGCCTTTGAGACCTGGGATCCATGCGACCATTTGTGACTGTAAAGCACCCCCTCACCTTGTCATCCCGCCTGCCCCGGCGTGCCGTGGGACCGCAGCGCAGCGTAGCGGAGCGACCTGCGGTGCGCCCCCACCCCTCCCCAAATTCGCGAAGATAACAATTCCTCCTTGACATGTACTAGTACACTAGTACATTATTCATCTGCATGAAGAACCCGCCTCCACTCCGGCGTCCCTTCACCTTCCGCCTCGACATGCAGAGCGGCGTCCCTCTCTACCGCCAACTCATCGACCAGGTTCAGGCTGCCATCGCCGCCGGCGCTCTCCACCCAGGCGATCAACTCCCCACCGTCCGTCAAGTCGCGGTAGATCTCGAGATCAATCCCAACACCGTCATGCGCGCCTACCGCGAAATGGAAATCCGGGGCATTCTCGACACTCAGCAGGGCACCGGTACCTTTGTCGCCCAGCAAACCATCGATCGAGACGCCCTCGAGCACTCCCGCGGACTGGAGCAATTAGTCGAAGAATTCGCCGCCAGGGCCGGCTCGGGCGGTTTCCATCTCGAAGAACTGATGACCGCCCTGCGCGATCGCATCGCAGAAGGCAAGCAGGGAAGAGCCCCAAAACCAAAAGGAGACAAACGATGAGCAACACGGGCAGAACCTTGGAAGTGGATATCAGCGGGCCAGGAATCGCAGCTTTTATCGTGTGCCTGGTTGCCGGCTTTGCCGCGAGCAAACTGCTTCATTCGCCCGCTCCGCTGCTTGCCGGCATCGCCATCGGCATTTATCTCATGTTCTCGATCAAGATCGTGCAGCAATGGCAGCGCGTCGCCATTCTCCGTTTTGGACGGTACCGCGGCCTTCGCGGCCCCGGTATGTTCCTGATCGTGCCCGTCATGGATACACTCAGCCGTTTTGTCGATCAACGCGTTCGCGTCTCGACCGTGACCGCCGAATCCACGCTTACCCGGGATACGGTTCCCGTCAACGTCGACGCGATCATCTTCTGGATGGTCTGGGATGCCGAAAAATCCATCCTCGAGGTCGAGAACTTCACCGACGCCGTGAACATGAGTGCCCAGACCGCGCTCCGTGAATCCATCGGCCGCCATGAACTCGCGCAAATGATCACCGAGCGCGAAAGCATGGGCCAGCAACTACAGCTGATCCTCGACGCCAAGACCAATCCCTGGGGCATCACCATCCAATCGGTGGAAATTCGCGACGTCCGTATCCCCCAGGCCCTGGAAAATGCCATGTCCCAGCAGGCCCAGGCGGAACGCGAACGCCAGGCGCGTCTCATCCTTGGCGATGCAGAAACCCAGGTCTCCATCAAGTTCGCCGAAGCTGCCAGGATCTACGGTGACAATCCCGGCGCACTCCACCTACGCGCGATGAACATGCTCTACGAAGCCATGAAAGAAAAAGGAGCCATGGTCATTGTTCCCTCAACTGCTGTTGAAACCATGGGCCTCGGCGGAACCCTCGCTACCTCCGTGATCGGCCGCGAGCGTTAGGCCGCCCATCAGAAAGGAAGAGTACTCACCATGAAGTTCCTCAACCAATGCATCCTCGTCGCATCCTTGCTGGGCGGTTCGATCGCCGGCTACGCGCAGACTTCTCTGGCCGGCAAATGGCACGGGACCGAGAACGACCTTCCAACCATCGATCTCAACATTGAACAGAACGCCGGAACCGCCGTTTTCTACATGATTAAACGTGACCATAACAGTGACAAGCCATATGTTTTTGGCCAGGCGACCGGCCCGATGGAGAACCTGAACTACACCCCGGAAAAGATGACCTTCGATATGCACCGCAAAGACGGCTCGCTGGTCAGCTTCCGCGTCGAGCTCGTTGACGGGGGCCACGCGAAGCTATTCCGCACCAGCGAGCACGACCCGGAGGGCACCGGTTTCCCGCTCGTCCGCGTGAGCCCATAGCAAAGCTTTACCTCTTCTCCTTGCGACGAAGCCCGGGTGCCCCACATCTCGCTCGTTTTTCACGAGATGTGGGATGCCGCACCTCGATCTCTGCAACTTTCCAAGCGCCTCTGCGTCGCACTGGACAGGAGCGAGCCTGCTTTCATCCTGTCACTGGCTCAACAAGGCCTTACCCAATCGGGAGCCGCAGCAATTCCCAAAGGCGGCTCCTGCCTTCCAACGTGACCCGGACGGCGCGGCTGCCGCGAAGGGGAACGACCCACCTGAGTTCAAGCAAGCGCATCCGCGAATCCGGCGGCAGCATCGTCGGATACTACATAAATTGCTCTACGTTGAAACTTTTCCATGCCGTAGGATGTCTTGTGCCGGGGAGGGCGCAATGAAACTACGGGGAGCCAGAGCTACGCTGCTGTTCGGTGTCTTGAGCCTGTTAGTCGCAAACCTCGAAGCGGCGCCGGTGAAAAACCTCGCTGTCACTCCCGGCGAAATTGTGATCGATCCTCCTACCCTGATCAACCTCGGCTTCGAGTGGCCGATCGCCGGTGACGATAACCGCAATGCGAAGGTCGAAGTCTCCTTCCGCAAGAAGGGCACGGCCGAATGGCACAAGGCCATGCCCCTTATGCGTCTCCAGGAAGAACACGTCTACCAGGGGCGCGCCGCGGCAGGCGAATACATCTTCAATGTCGTGATGCCGAACATGTTTGCCGGCAGCATTCTCGATCTGGAGCCGGGCACCTCATACGAAGCCCGCTTTGTCCTCACCGATCCCGACGGCGTCATCGGAAAATCCACCCGTCTGCTGACCGTGAAAACGAGGCCTGAACCCAAGCCAGCCGAGGGCGGCACTGTCTATCACGTCTACCCTGTGGGATGGAAAGGCTCCCGCGAACCAAACTCTTTTACCGGCCTTAACTGTGCCTATAACTATTACTGTGGTGGTGGCGACACCTCGCTCACCGGCCGCCCGCGGGTGAAGGCGGGCGACATCATCCTGGTGCATGCCGGTGTCTACCCATCCCTGCACGACCGGTATGGCAGGGACAGCACCACCCGCCCGGTCGAAGGCACGTATTATTTCTTCGGCAACGGAACGCCCGAGAAGCCGATCGTGATCAAGGCGGCCGGCGATGGCGAGGTGATTTTCGACGGCCTGGGCAACTTCACCCTGTTCAACCTGCAGGGCGCCAACTACAACTACTTCGACGGGATCACCTTTCGCAATACGGATATCGCCATCCAGGCCGGCGTGCAATTCATTGCCGGCTCCAGTGGCCTGACCGTCAAACATTGCCGCTTTGAAAACGTCAGCATCGGCATCAACACCAGCTATTCTGGCTCGCGCGATTTCACCATTACCGACAACACCTTTGTCGGCCGCGATGACCCTAAGCATTTGCAGGGATGGAACGGCGATTTCTGGCTCCAGTTCAATGGAGTCGACGGGCAGAAGTTTCCCGCACCCCTGGTCTCGTATACTGCCGTGCGCGTGTACGGCGGAGGCCACGTGGTCGCCTACAACTACGTCGCCAATTTTCACGACGGCATTGACGTAGAAACTTACGGCAACCCTGATGGTTCAGACGCAGCGCACGGGCCGTATTACCCGCCCAGGGCCTACTGGGATCGCCGTCCTGTGAGCATCGATTTCTATAACAACTACATGACCAATTTCCACGACAACGCGTTTGAAATCGACGGCTCCATGCACAACGTGCGCGTGATGCGGAACCTGATGATGAACTCGGCCTCGCAACCGTTTTGCAATCAGCCGGCGATTGGCGGCCCTGTCTACTGGATCCGCAACATCGCTTACAACGCGCCCTTCGGCGCGGCGCGCATGACCGAAGGTGCGCCCGGAGTCGTGTTCCTCAACAACACCATCCTGACCGAGTTCGCCGCCGGCACCTCGGGAAACCTGCATATGTTCAACAACCTGATCCTGGGCGAGAACGCCTTCCCGGCGATTTTCTCCGTCAACACCTACACCACTTACAGCGAGTCAGATTACAACGGCTTTCGTCCCAACCCCGGGCAAAAGGCGTCCTTCCGTTGGAACTCGCCGGCCGAAGGCATGCTGCGGGATTACCACGATCTGCTCGAAGGTGGCGGCGGATACGGCGCGCCTGTGCCCGCGGGCTTTAAGAAGACCCTGGTGTCGCGAGAATATCCGACCCTTGCCGCCTACAGCGCCGGCACCCATCAGGATCAACACAGCGTCGAGGTGGACTACGACGTTTTCGAGAACGTAAAGCATCTCGATGCCAAAGACGTGAAGACCATCCAAACTCTTTACAAACCCGAGGACTTTGACTTTCGTCTGAAGCCCGGGTCAGCCGCGGTAGACAAGGGCATTGTGATTCCGCAGGTGACCGATGGATACGCCGGCGCCGCGCCCGATCTCGGCGCGCTGGAGTTGGGCCAACCTTTGCCCCATTACGGCCCCAGGGACAACTGATCGGCTATAATCGCGGCACCGGAAGGAAGAGGATGAACCAGCGCACACGGCGATATGTTGTTGCGGTTGCGATCCTCCTCTGCCTTGTGCTCCTTCTGGTTCCGCATTCCCACTTTACGGGGGCTGCAGTCTGCTTCCTGCTTATTCCGGAGCTGTTTTTCGGGATACCGGTACCCCCTCGGCTTTTGTCGCGGATGGCCTACCTGCGGGTCGGCGAATTACCCGAAGCTCCTGCTCTGCCTTCCTCTTTTCAGCGACCCCCTCCCCCTTTCCTCGCTTAGCTCTCCGCCGATAACGTAACCATGACAGCTCCATCTGAGCTGCTGGCGTCCTTTCCTCTTGCGCTCCGTGAGGATTCGTATGAGCCTTATCGCAGTCTTTTTGGCCACCCCCTATGTGGCGGTGGTGGTGTTGCTCTTCACCTTTTATCTTCGGCGCATTTACTGGAGGCTAAGAAGAAGAGCGAGCCGAAAATATGCTGGTTTTTATCCCTCAGCCTCCTCGCTAGGCAATGCATTCCACAGCCTGCAAACCTTCACGCGGCCCACGGTCGCACATGTTCTGCAAGAGAAATACGATGAGGATATGGAAGACGACGGGGATGGCGGACCCGACGATCCTACCCGCCAACTTATGCGTCAGGTGAAACGAATCCGCCGGGGAGAAAGAGTCGATCGCTTGACCGTTCGACTCAGATGAGATGAACCGGTAACGTGCCGACTGGTTTCATTGCGCCTCTCCACTCACCAGGTGGATCGTGCCCAACAACCCTGAGGGCACCGGCTTCACCTGGTCCAGGTCCTGCATCTGAAAGCGATCTCCGTATTTCGCGATCAGCGGCTTATAGTCGCGGGGCGGCAAGGCAGCCCAGGCGTTCATCGCAGTGTTGTAGACCTTGATGACAATCTGATTCTGCCCCTGTTTCAGATAACTGCCCACTGCCAACCGGTAGGGTGGATGCCACAGCGATCCCACGCGATGGCCGTTGATGAAGACAACGGCCGCTTCGCGCACCGGCGGATCGTACCAGGCCCTCATACCGGGTCCCTTGATCACGTCCGGCATGGTGACGGGCAGGCCGCCTTCCGCCTCGAGAAAAACTGCGCCGCCAGAACCCTTGTGGAACGCGAAGCTCCGCGCATACACGGCCTCACCGGAATAGAACCTGGTCGCGGCGTCGCTCGCCCAATCGGAGGGAACATTCGCGGAGATCGTTTTGTGCGTCCCGGTGAAGGTCACCTTCCAACCGCTGCTCAAATCGGCAATCTGTGCGCCCGGCTGCGGCAACGCGCCCGAGCGTGAAGGCGTATCGCTAAAGACAAAAATGGCGGACTCATAAGGAGCAAGGCTCAAAGGAATTGCCGATCCTGGTATCGAAACTGCACTCCCGGTATCGGCATCCCATCGCTCACCATATTTGTGCGTGGTCGCGAACGTTGCTTGCATACTGGCCGGATGGTTCGCCGTGTTGGCAACAAAATAGATGTCCGCATCGGGCAGCGTCCGGCGAATGAGCCCGACATCGCCGTTGGCGCGGTCGAGCTTGAAGTCCGGAGCCACCGCGCCATGCAGCGCCTCCCCCAAAGCGGAAGAATCCGCGACCAGGCTCGATGGCGACGCCGCAAAAATCTGCTTGGACAGCGCACTCAACTCGGGGGTGCTCTGTCCATTTTCGTTCAGGGAAGGAGCCCGTCCCACCGCGATGACCTTCCCGCCACCAGCCACGTAGCGCTGAATCGCATGCAAAGTTTCGACCGGAATGCGGTCAGTGGGCGGAAGCACCAGCACCGGATAGTGGATACCAGATTTATCGATAGCCTCGGCGTCGATGTAATCGAGGTTGTAGCCTGCGGAAAGAATGGAAGACATCAGCGACGGCGTGATCAGCTTCTCCATCTCCGCCGTCACGCTGACCTTGCCCGGAGAAAACCGGGCCCAGGCATCGTCGGTGGGCAAAAGCACCGCCACCTGGTTGGCTGGCTGACCCTGGCGGAGCAGGAAGCTGGTGCGCTCGATATAGCGCGTAACATCGGGCATCACCGGATGCCAGGGATTGTGATCGTTGAACACCGCCGCGGCGTAAAGCGACCAGCCCGGCTCGCCCACCTGGGGAGGGGAATACGGCCACCCATGCCCGATGATCTGGTTGGTCCCGATCAAAAATTGCAGATCCGCCTCCGCCTTCATATCCAGCGGCGTCGCGCGGAAGACAGGGGAGTGAAGCCAGGTAAACGTCTCCGCGGAGGTGACGTTTCGGCCGAAGACGTGGTTGGCAGAGGTCGCCCACCGCAGCGTGGAAAAGGCGCGCCAATGGGGCCCTTCGCCCTCGGCCAGGTCCACCAGGCGCTCGCTCGATAGACTCACGGCTGGCTCTCCGTACGTTTGCGAGCGGAACTGGGTGTGGTGGAGACCGGCCCAGGTATTGATCTGGCTAAGGTAGTTTTCGTCGACCAGCTCGGTTAGCGTTTTGCCCCAGTCGTGGCGAACTCTTTCCGCTTCCGGACTGCCGCCGGCCACCAGCTCCGGCAAGTGGGACAACAGATCGTAACCGCGGCGGCGTTTGAATTCCGCCGGGAGGTCCGGAGTCCAATCGGCGCCATAGGCTTCGAGCGAATCGGAGAAGATCGCATACGGCGGCGCAGCCCCAAACGCCTTTACCAGCGGTTCTCCTACGGTACGAAGGTGGGTGGCGACAGCGTCATGGCTGAAAGGATCCAGAACCCATCCCTCCGCCCCCACGGCCGCCCGTTTCACCTGCTGCCCGCTGTGGCTGGCAATAAACACTAACGCAGTCCGAGGCGCCTCGCTCGCCGGAAACTCCTTATTTCGTACCAGTAACTGTTCGGTCGACGCTTTCCAATGCTGCGGCTCACCCTCCACCAGCGAAATCGAGACCACCGATTCGCCTTCCTTCAAAGGAACATCCGGCCAACTCGTGGCTCCTGGAGCGATCGGCAGTTCTGCTACCCGCAGACATCCCGCAGCTTCGGTCAGCGTGGTGGACGGGCCGCCGTAGGGCCATCCGCTGCCCAGGGTCACATCCACGCGGAGACCCAGCCGCCGGCCTTCGCTGGCCGCATAGCTGACGTTTTCCAGCATCGGCCCGCTCAGGAAAGGCTCGTTCACCAAACCTTTGGCCGGGTTATCGACCACCTGAGGATAGACAAAAGCCAACTCCACCCCGCCCATCCCATCGGCTTTCATTTGTTCGAGTTCGCGCCGGATCTCCGGCTTCTCGACCGCCAGCCCGAACCACCACCACCGCATCATGGGCTTTGCGCCAGCCGGGGGGTGGGCGAAGTCCGCCTGCAACTTCTCGATCGACGTCTGCGCCTGCACCGGACACAACGGTACAGCGCCCAGCAAAACCCCGAAAATTCCCGCCGTGAACAGAAGCCTCTTGATTGCCATGCCGATTGGTCCGGTACGAGAATACCGCCGATGCCTCTACAATGGGGTGCATGAGCACTCCCATACAAAAAATTCCCGTACGCCGCATCACCGGCGAAGACACCAACCTCGGGGAGTACAGCGGCAAGGTCCTCCTCGTCGTCAACGTTGCCTCGAAGTGTGGACTCACCAAGCAATATGAAGCCCTGGAAAAGTTGTATCGGGACTACCGCGACCGCGGCCTGGTCGTCGTCGGTTTCCCCGCCAACGATTTCAAGGCCCAGGAACCCGGCACCAATGAGGAGATCGCCAGTTTCTGCACCAGCAACTTCGGCGTCGATTTCCCCCTCTTTGAAAAGATCACCGTGGTCGGGGAAGAGAAGCACCCTCTTTACAAGGAGCTGATCGCCGCGCAGCCCAAAGCCACCAGCACCTCCGCCGAGCACTTCAGCGAGAACCTGAAGCGCTACGGGATCGAAACCAATAAAGAACCGGAATTGCTCTGGAACTTCGAAAAATTCGTCGTCGACCGCAGCGGCAATGTGACCGCCCGCTTCGCCCCCAATACCACTCCCGACGACCCGGCCCTGGTAAAAACCCTGGAAACTGAACTAGCCAAGTAGCGACTCAAGGCCGGCCGAAAAGGGCCGGCCCCCCGGCGCGTTGTTCGTGCGGAAAATAGGCCCTATAGCGAGAAAAGAGAGATAGGCCCCCCGGACGCCTCGGAAGGCAATTTGCCTCTCGCGTATTAAATGCGGATTTGACCCATTTCGTCGCGTTTTAGTTTGGAAATAGTTCTGAAATTGTTTGTGGCACGGTCGAGCGCACCCATTCGCTCCTGCTGGGGGCGTTGGGATTGAGTCCCGTAGGGTCGGTTGAACTTCAAACCTGTTCAACTAGGGCCGCGGATCCTGGCGGGACTTGAACTCTCAACCACGGTCGTCGGTTCTGGACGGGTGCCCCATGTTCGCCCAAGCGTACATGGGCCGAAAATGGGTTCTTCCAATGCATTCAGTCCATGTGCGTGGACTCTTGTCCTCTTGGCCGCAATCTTCTCGCTATATAGCAAAAGCTTTGGAAGGGGCTGCGCCCCGGCATCTTTGGCCCATGTACGCCCGGGCGAACATGGGGCACCCGTCCAGGGAAAAGGACTTCGTTCTTTGCTCCACCGTGGAGACGCCGAGGAACCCCACAAAAAATTGTTACTCGCCTGATCTCCGACCCGCCTGCCGTGCTGGATTTCACCTCAGTGCGTGGTAAGACCAGCGTTTTCCCTGCAGGTCCCCCCGGGCCCCGCATTTGACGGCCTCGCTATAATGATGGAGGCGAGCTATGACCGATCAACGGCATGGACCTGCTTCACACGCCCCGGGGAAAAATGACGACAAATCCTCAACACCCACTACAAAAAATCCTGGAAACCCGAATCGCCATCATCGACGGAGCGATGGGCACCACCATCCGCACCTACGGCATGAAGGAAGCCGACATCCGTGGCGACCGCTTTAAGGACTCGAAAAAAGACCTGCTGAACAACGGAGACCTCTTCTCCCTGACCCAGCCGGACATGATCTGCGACATTCACCGCCGCTTCCTCGAAGCCGGGGCAGACATCATCGAGACCAACACCTTTGGAGCCACCAGCATCACCCAAAGCGAATTCTTCGTCGAAGACCCCCGCGAGCACGGCGGCCGCAAAGACCCCGCCTTCTACCAGAAGGTCATCGACGACCCGTTCCTCAACGGCCTGGCCTGGGAGATCAACGAAAAATCCGCCCGGCAATGCCGTCAATGGGCCGACCGCGTCTCCAACGAAACCGGCCGCCAGCGCTTCGTAGCCGGAGCCATCGGACCCCTGACCGTCTCCCTCTCCAATTCTCCCGATGCGGATGACGCCGGCTTCCGCGTCGTCACCTTCGACCAGGTCAAATCCGCCTACAAGCACGAAGTCCGCGCCCTGATCGCCGGCGGGGTCCGACCTGCTCCTGGTAGAAACCATCTTCGACTCGCTGAACGCCAAAGCCGCCCTGGTCGCCATCCGCGAAGTCTTCGACGAAGACCACGTCAAGTTTCCCGTGATGATCTCCGCCGCCGTAGGCCGCGGAGGCGAGACCTTGATCTCCGCCCAAACCACCGAAGCCTTCTGGAACGCGGTCGAGCACGTTAAGCCGCTCTCCGTGGGCCTGAACTGCTCGCTCGGCCCCGACCTCATGTATCCCTTCCTCGAAGAGCTTTCCGAGAAAGCCGGAGTCGCCATCTCCTGCTACCCCAACGCCGGCCTGCCCAACCCGCTCTCCGAGACCGGCTTCGACCTGGGACCCGAAAGACATGGCCCGCTACCTCGGCGAGTTCGCCAAGGGAGGGCTCATCAACATCGCCGGCGGCTGCTGCGGCAACACACCCGAGCACATCGCCGCCATCGCCAAAGCCCTCGAAGGCCAGCCTCCGCGCAAGTGGGGAGCGCACGCCCACCATAATGGGAGCGCAGCGTGACCCTGCAATCCGACCGTAGCCGAGCCGAGGCCCCAGAAACCGTCGCAGACCCCAAGCCCCTCCGCCTGTCGGGCTCGCAGCCCTTCACCCAGGCAGCCCAACGTCTACATCATGATCGGCGAGCGGACCAACGTAGCCGGCTCGCCCAAATTCTCCAAGCTGGTGAAGGAAGGCAAATACGAAGAAGCCGTCTCCGTAGCCCGCCAGCAGGTGGAGAACGGCGCCAACGTCCTCGACATCTGCATGGACGAGGGCATGATCGACGGCGTCGCCGCCATGACCCGCTATCTGCAACTGCTGGCCAGCGAGCCGGAAGTGGCCAAGGTCCCCTTCATGGTCGACTCCTCCAAGTGGGAGGTGATCGAGGCCGGCCTCAAGTGCCTGCAGGGCAAGGGCATCGTCAACTCCATCTCGCTCAAGGAAGGCGAAGAGAAGTTCCGCAAGAACGCCGCCACCGTGCTCAAGTACGGAGCGGCCGTGGTCGTGATGGCCTTCGACGAGAAGGGCCAGGCCGCCACCTACGAAGAGAAGATCCGCATCTGCGAGCGCGCCTATCGCATTCTGGTCGACGAGGTCGGCTTCCCGCCCGAAGACATCATCTTCGATCCCAACATCCTCACCGTCGCCACCGGCATGGAGGAGCACAACAACTACGCCGTCGACTTCATCAACGCCACCCGCTGGATCAAGGCCAACCTGCCCCACGCCAAGGTAAGCGGCGGCGTCTCCAACATCTCCTTCAGCTTCCGCGGCAACAACAAAGTGCGTGAGGCCATGCACTCCGCCTTTCTCTATCACGCCATCGCCGCCGGCATGGACATGGGCATCGTCAACGCCGGCATGCTCGAGGTCTACGAAGAAATCGAGCCCGAGCTGAAAGAGCTGGTCGAGGATGTGCTGCTCAACCGCCGTCCCGACGCCACCGAGCGCCTGGTCGACTTCGGCGAAAAGCTCAAGGGCGAAGGCACGGTCGTCACGCGAAAAGAAAGCCGAAGAATGGCGCAACGGCACAGTGGAGGAGCGCCTTGTCCCACGCCCTGGTGAAGGGAATTGACACCTACATCGAGACCGATACCGAGGAAGCCCGCGTCAAGCTCGGGCCGGCCCCTGCTGGTGATCGAAGGCCCGCTGATGGATGGCATGAGCGTCGTGGGTGATCTGTTCGGAGCGGGCAAGATGTTTCTGCCCCAGGTGGTCAAGTCCGCCCGCGTGATGAAGAAAGCCGTCGCCCACCTGACGCCCTTCATGGAGGCGGAGAAGGAAGCGATGGCCGCGGCCGGCCAGGAAGTCCGCGCGCAGGGAAAAATCGTGCTCGCCACCGTCAAGGGAGACGTGCACGACATCGGCAAGAACATCGTCGGCGTCGTGCTCGCCTGCAACAACTACGAGGTCATCGACCTGGGCGTCATGGTCTCCAGCGAAAAAATCCTGGAGCGCGCCAAGGCCGAGAACGCGGACCTGATCGGCCTGAGCGGCCTCATCACGCCGTCGCTGGATGAGATGGTGCACGTAGCCCGCGAGATGGAGCGCCAGGGATTCAAGCTGCCCCTGCTCATCGGCGGAGCCACCACCAGCCGCGCCCATACCGCCATCAAGATCGCCCCCCACTACAGCCAGCCGGTGGTCCACGTGCTCGATGCCAGCCGCGCCGTGCCGGTCACCACCAGCCTGCTGAGTGAAGATGGCAAAGACGCCTTCGTGGTCGCGCATCGCGACGAGTACGAGAAGCTGCGCAAGTCCCACGCCCAGCCCAAGCAGAAGCTGGTAGGCATCGAGACCGCGCGCAAACGCAGGACGCCGATCGAGTGGAAAGCGGAAGACATCCCCACGCCTTCGTTCACCGGCGTACGCGCATTAGACAACTTTCCCCTGGCGACGCTGCGCGACTTCATTGACTGGTCGCCCTTCTTCCACACCTGGGGACTCAAAGGCATTTACCCCCGCATCTTCGAGCACCCGGAATACGGAGCGCAGGCCAAGCAGATCTTCACCGAAGCCAACGCCCTGCTCGACAAGATCATCGCGGAGAAGCTGATCACCGCCCGCGGCGTCTACGGCTTTTTCCCCGCCAACGCGGTAGGCGACGACGTCGAGCTCTACACCGACAACACGCGGACCAAGGTGCAGCAGCGCTTTCACTTCCTCCGCCAGCAAGCCAACCGGGAAGGCAGCGAGCCCTGCCGCTCGCTCGTCGACTTCATCGCCCCCAAAGAAACCGGCCTGCAGGACTACATCGGAGCCTTCGCCGTCACCAGCGGCATCTGTTTAAAGGAGCTCTGCGACAGCTACCGCGCGAAGAACGACGACTACAACGCCATCATGGCGGAAGCCATCGCCGACCGCCTGGCCGAAGCCTTCGCCGAATGCCTGCACAAGCGGGTGCGCGAAGAATGGGGTTACGGCTAAGCAAGAAGGCCTGAGCAACGCCGATCTCATCGAAGAAAAGTATCGCGGCATAAGGCCAGCCGCGGGCTACCCAGCCTGCCCGGATCACACAGAGAAAGGCCCCCTCTGGAACCTGCTCGATGTGCAGAAGAACACCGGCATGCTGATCACGGAGTCCTTCGCCATGTGGCCCGGCTCAAGCGTAAGCGGCCTCTACTTCGCCCACCCGGAATCCCGCTACTTCAGCCTGGGCAAGATCGACCGCGATCAAGTGGAAGACTACGCCGAACGCAAAGGGATGAGCGTGAAAGAGGTCGAGCGCTGGCTGGGGCCTAATTTGACTATGATCCGGCGGGATAGGCACCGCGGCCGACGACGTCTTCGATGAATTCCGCTCTGGGATCTCTCCTCGAAGTCGTATCGGTCGTCCAAATCCAAATAATTTAGATCCAGCCATCCATGTAAGAAGTGGTATCGTATGGCCGTGGCGCTGACAAATGCTTACGTACAAGTCTATGGTCAGCTTGGCGAGGTATTTAATCGGCTCGCGCAAGCTCAGACACCGAAAAGTTCACCGTTCAATACTTAAAAGATTTGGGGTTCACGTCAGCCAATTTTCGGGCGGTTATCCCTTTACTAAAAGCGCTCGGATTCCTCTCGGAAGAGGGCGTGCCTACCAGTCGGTATCACGAGTACAGAAACACTGCACTGTCAAAGCGTGTAATGGCAAATGCCATCCGCGAGGCGTATAGCGATTTATTCACTATAAAAGCAGCTCCAATTGCCGCCGACCGCAAGCTATTAGAAGGGAAGTTCAAGAGTGTACACAATGCCTCTGCGCTTACCGCAAAGCTCATGGCGAGTACATTCTTTTCTCTATTGGAGATGGCTGATCTCGCCACGGGACCAGATCAAAAGACAGTAGAACCAGTGAAAGAGCAAGAATTCGACGCAGCACCAAACCCGAAAAAGATTGAAATTCCTACGGCGTTTCGGTGTAAGCCCGTCTCTTCATTACAACATTCAGATTCACCTGCCGGCCACAAAGGACGTCGAGGTATTCAATGCCATTTTCAAATCCTTGAGGGCACACCTTCTTGAGTGATGATCGAAAAAACCTCAGAGATTTCCTCTTCCGTGGACTTATGTTCGAGGCGGAGGCGGTAGGCTTTTCAGTTGTCCGGCATACAGGTTGGTGCTGATACTGCGCAAGCTGAAGAGCGTTTGCTATCAGAGGCGTTATTCCCTTTCGCTGTTTCAATCCGCAACAATGCTTTGGAAATGGCCAGGCTCTATGCCGTACTGCACTGTTTCGAGAATGAGATTCGCACATTGATAAGGGAAACACTCCAGGAAAAGGTAGGCCAGGATTCGGCCCAAAAACTCCCAGCCAAGATCAAAGATTACGCAACTAACCGCCAAAATACCGCTTTGGCAGATTCTTGGTTAGAGGGTGATAAATCGGATTTGCTAGGTTTCGTAGACTTCGGGCATCTTGGCTCGATAATCGTGGAAAATTGGAGTGGGTTCGAAGCATCGTGCCATCCCAGCACTGGTTGAAACAGAGAATGGATGAGCTTAAAAGGCACGAAACTTTATCGCGCACAATCGAATGCTGCTACCCAGTGAATTCCAAAGGATCTATCTTTATGTAGCCGACTGGAACAAGGTGGTTGGCCTGTAGCTGAGGACAGGCCGTGAAGACTAGGCGGGACAGACGTGAACGGTGACGAATGGGGTGACCCCAAAACTTCTAGCAGGAGGTAGTGCTCGCCCCCCAGAGTCGTCCTAAGCCGACGTTTGTTCCCAAAGTGCCGTTGAATCGTACCGTACTTGCATCGTCCATCCTAAAGCATTATTGATAAGAGGCGTAGGTGCTCTTCGGGTCCAAATCGTCTTCACCATTCATCGAATCACCACAAGACCTTGCTCTTGGACCCGTTGGTTCAAGTTGTTTTAGAACACGAATCCGCCCACGATAGCAGGGTCCTGGGCGTAGATCGACGAAACGCCTTGCAGTTGATTCAAAGTGTGGGAAGTAGTGCGGTGACGCTTGCCTTGGTCGAATACTTTATCCTGCAAAAAAACAGGCAGCCTCCGAGGTAAACGAGAATTCCCGATTTGTGGGGCCGGTGGCAGATAAGGTGGGTGAAAGTTACAAGTTTGCTACGCAAGAGCAAAGTACGGAAAAAATGTTCCGGCTAGTCACAAACTCGAAACTCTGCGCACGATGGCTTTCCGCTTTCTGGGTGCCGTAACTTTGACAAGAGGGTATGAAACCTGTCGGCGGATCGTCCTGGAAAACCATTCCAGATCTTCAGGAAATTAGCCCCCTTGATTTCAAGACGATCTTACAAGAAGAACACCTCCAAGCGTCGCACCTATCGGCACGTTACTCGACCATCGAAGAAGCTGGGCCAGACCATGAAAAACGCTTTGTCGTGAGGGTAGCCGCCGGCTCCCGGGCTTCGCTGGGCCACGGCTCATCAAAGAAGCGTGCGGAGATGGAAGCTGCTCGGGCGTTTATCGAAACGTTCATTTCTATCCCAATCTCTAGGTCGAGTAGTCCTCTCAATGAGGCCGTTTCTGATATGGACATTGGGGCAAAGAGCCCGGGATACGACAAGTTGAACCCGGTGCCCGGTGGACTTCCACGGGCTCGGGAACTATGCAGAATCCTCAAAATGCCTGAACTTAATGCGGAAGCTGTGGCGGTAGCCCTTACGAACGGCACGAAAGGGGGTTATGGCATTAATGCACCCTTTCGAGTTCTTGGTTCTGCCCTCGAAAGGCTTGCCGTCGCCGTTCACTTCCACGGCATTTACGGTTTGGAATTCTCGAGCGGGACGTCCGTCACTTACATGATCGCAGCGGCCACGAGAAACGATTCCCATGCGGCGTTATTCGATGCTCTTTTACTCGCTCGTTTCGTCGTAGCTGAGGACAAGCATACATTTTCCGCCGACGTTAAGTCTGGCATGATCAAAGCGCTTCTAGTTCCGATCTACATTGCTAAGGGTAGCTTTGGAGCATTTTTTGCCTTTGCGCAGAAGCACTTCGGGATTGCGGTCTCAAATACCCTGTCTATCGCCGCAGGGATGCGAGGTCGACACGATCCGAAGGGCGTACTGCTTGAACTCTGCCAAACTCAGCCCAACGTCAGGCTCCGTTACGAGAATCTCCAGTCCGGACTCGACAATAAAGCCCTCTTCACCAGCTCTCTATTTATAGATTTCGGCTCACCAAGCCAAGGTCGAGTTTCGCTCGGACGTGGAAGGACAATCGCCGAAGCAGAAGCACGAAGCATCAAAGCGAGCACTTGAGACAGTCTTACCGGGTCGGTCCAAATCCCCGTCAGAGCGGTCGAGCCTCGAGATGTTCTGGCGTCGAATTCTGCCTCCCTTACTTCAACAAGATTACAGTCGTCTACCGCATGGGCTGGGCATCGGAGTTCCGATCCTTGAATGTAGTTGGCGCGTTCACCAGCATTAATAACTTCTGCACTCATCTCTCGGACCTCGTTCATGAATATCACATGGGCCATTAACGAATCTCGTCGTGAGGTCAATTGGTCCCATCGTTCCATTCCGCTCCGATCCTGTTCGCCGCTGCGCGCTAGAGGGTATAGATCTGCTTGCCTCCATCAAGCCCGAAACCGTCGATCGATTCTTGTCGGCGGAAGTCACGGCTTGGATGAACAGGCTTTTCGGAGTTCAACTGCGACGGTAAAGTTACCGCCGGATTCCCTCAACGACATGGAAGCGACCGTCGTACTTGGGCAAATCATGACAACACGATTCGCCAACCTTTCGCTGGAGGTACTTGATCAGGGGGCCTCGGTGTCAGCATCAGCATTCTCGCACTTGATAAACGTTTTAGAGGCAATCGATGAACGCTCGACAAAAGGCCCCCTTAGAGTCTCAATCCAAAAACCAAACATTAGCTCGGAACATGAATTGCGCTTAAGCTTCCAAGGGTATATCGAAACGGCGGGCATTCTAGATACACGAATCTGCTCTTGTTGGAGGAGCATTCTTTAGTGGCTGTCACGATAACATTGAAGGAATATGGTCGGCACCAGTCTATGTAATTAGGACCCTTTCGGAAACGCGAAATCCGGACGGTCAGCAGCTTTTCTTATCAATCATGAAGCTGCTCCTAAATCGCGAAGAATGGGTGGGCACGCTCCACCGTATTGTCCACGACCTAAAAAACCAAGTACTAGCACTTCGCAATCAAGCCGCGCTCTCACTGCGAAACGGAAAGATTTCTTATGCACTCCTAGCATCAACTAGAACAAACGCGAACGGATCTACTTGAGAGGAAAACAGCATTGCTTGCATTCCTAAACGCTGGGCTTCTCGCCGGTCACGGAGAATCCTGCGACCCTGGCGACGAGTCGCGGCAAGTGGCTCTAAAGCATCTCATGACACTTTCTTCATTAGTTCAATTCTCATTTCAAGTAGCAATTGGTTCTAAACAAATCAACATGGATCAAGACCTTCTATCATCATTACTAAACAACCTGTTACAAAACGCGCTAGACGCGATGCCAAATGGTGGAACACTGAAGCTGGCTGCATCCTCGGACAAGGACTCTCTCTATTTGAAGGTGAAAGATACAGGAATAGCAATCGACGAGGATCGATTGCCGTTTATCTTTTCTAGTATGCGCTCAACCAAGAAAGGTATGGGGTTGGGCTTGGCTACGGTTAAACGAATAGTCGACGCTTTCGGTGGATTTGTGGATGTCAAGTCGAAACCAGGTTTGGGAACGACATTTTTAGTTGCATTACCTTTGACAAGGGCCGAGGCCAAATGATCGCGCTGGTAGCTGACGATCAACCAGAATTCGTGCAATCCGTTTATGGGTTGTTCAAGGCCTCGGGTTTTACCATTGAAATAGTAAACGACGCCGTTGGGGCTAAGAATGCACTGCAATCACGAACCTTCGATTTGATTGTAACGGACCTGCAGATGCCACCCGGCAATTGGCGGGCTTGAGCTCATCACAGGCGGGGAGTCTGACACCACGATCCCAATTTTGGTCGCGTCGGGGAAAGGCTCATTAGCGGAATGCAACAAGGCTATTCGGCTCGGAGCAAACTACTACATTCAAAAAGAAAACTTCCAGGACGAATTTCCGGCTTGGGCGAACTCGTTTTATAGCAGTCCATACGCAATTGAGCAGCTACCGTCGATCATCGGATACCTGCACCACTCTTTCTTGGGGGAGAATGTGCCCTATATTCGAGCGCGAAGACTGATTGATCTTTTCGAGGCAACGGTCCGAACAATCACCTCTATAATCCATGCGGAAAAGACCGCTCTCAGAACGTAACCCCGGATAGCTATATCCGGTCAAATGGGCTTACAAGCGACCCACGTCGGAGTTCACGTGGGCTCCCCTTCAATATCTGCAAGGCAACAGGGAAAAAGCCTGACGAACGATCTTGACTGCGAGGATTAGGTCATTTGAGACGAGATTTCGATGAGCTAACAAATAGTAGAAATGAGAACTTTGGTCATGGATCGACATTGAGCTCTACACAGGCGAACGACTTTATGGCCCGTGCGTACCCGGAAAGTGATAAGAATACTGAATGAGCTGGCATCTTTAAGGGCGCTTGGATTCAACTCAAGTCAACAGTCTGAAATATGACGGAGATATCTACACTATCCAGGGCAAGTTGATGAAGGGAGGGAATCTGATACCATCATTTTTGTCAGCCGCGATCCGCGGAGCCCGCGACGTCTGGTCACTTAGTAGTTCATAAAGGGCAGAACGTGATCTATGACTTGACCCATTCGTCCAAGTTGAACTTTCCGAAAATGAACATCTTTATATCTATTCGATATATGACAACTCGCCGAGAACCGGTGGAAATATTGGAAGATTCCCAAAACCTCTTAGCGGAGACTGGGTGACATCCATGATACCAAGCCCTTGAACTTCTCAGTTCAACGTTTTGACCTTAGTCCACCGTTCCAATTCCCAAGCAAACGACGACCGACTCAGTATCCGAATCAAGCGAGAACCCAGGGAGGAGTCGGCGACAGCATGTGTGCTGCAAAAGCACGGAATGAGTCGAGGGTGAAATGAAATCCGTGTCGCAAAGCTGCGTAGAGGATGAGGGTCGGCCCCTCGAGATCGGCTTTCAGGAGCAGGTCTCAAACCAGCCCGAGTGCTGCAGTAAAGAGCCGTGGTGGTGAGCATCGGGTGAAAAGTCCCGGGCGAGACCCGGGGCAGGTGAGTGTCGGGAAGACAGCGCAAGCAAACGCTTCAAGGACGCGTCGTTAACGGATCAAGTGCTGTCGAAACGTCGAAACCAGGAGGGATGCTGTGTCCTGGGACAAGCCCGCGAGGAGCCTGATGACTGAGGCCTAATCCGGTGGAGGCCTAATCCGGTGACATGATACCTATTCACCGTCTGAAAATGACATTGCTTATTTGCTGCAATGGGTATGCTGTCGCCGAATTACACCGTCGCCGAATTACACCAAGAAATAAAGAAACTCCTTCGCTAGATAACATTCGGGGAGTTTCGGGGACACCGATCCAGTGAACCCCAACTTTCCGCTGTCTCAACCGAGGGGGCCAGTACAGATAGCTTAACCCATGCGAAATGCGGTTCAATCCCTAAGCTAACAGCGAACCGGTGTCGCTTCCTTCGTTCTCTCGCAGGCGCTCTTCCCAATTGCAACGGACTTTTTTTGAAGCCAATGTTTCCGGGGTAATCGCTTTAAAGTGTTCGTCCGGCGACCAGTCAGACGCTGTACCCGGATGTGATGGGCCCTCGAGAAGTAGAAGAAAATCACCCAGACCTTTCCGCTTCGTTTTAGCCTTGCCTCTCACATAGTCCTTCCACAGGTCCTTCCAGTTGTCGGCCAGGTAGCGCCCCGCTATTGCAGTGGCATGCTCAGAAAACCCGGCGCAGTAGAAATGAATCTGCCGTCGCCCCCTCTTTACTAGCTTTGTATGCCTAGAGCAACAACGCGTAATCCCGAACGTCTTCTCTGTTCGGATTCTCACGCAAGGAATGCCACTTTTCAAGGTTCCAGTCACGGGGGAGCAAACATGTTAAGCGCGAATTGGGGTCCTACTCTTCTGAAATCTGGGGGAAGTTTCGGGGACGGATAGCTCAACCCCCATCCGAAATGCCGTTCAATCCCCAAGCTAACGACGAACCGACATTACTCAGTTTGAAAACAGTAGAGGGCGTTCACTGAGTGTAAAGCAGGGAACGCGCGCCTGGGCGTTGGGGTCGCTTCCGCGATCGACTCTGCAATCTGGGGGCGCTGCGTGCTTGGGCGTCGTGGCCAGCGCGGCCGGCCGAGTTGGCCACGCATCCGACCAACCTTCGAACGATGGATACCGCGTCCTCAGGTCCTGCATCCTTATCCAAGGTCAGGAGCCGTGTGCTAAACCAGTCGACAGACGGGACGTTCCCCACCTTTTAGACTCGCTCGAAGGGCGCTAGAGGCGTTGACATACGGAATCATCCGCACTAGAGAAAGCCACTCCGTCTATCCCGAATCATCTGTCCCTTCCGCTATCCTCTCGTCGAAAGCCCGGCCCCCTCTAGTCTCCTCTTAGATTGTCAACAGGCGGTGCATTTATTTTTGCGAAGCGTGCAGGAATTCGAACGCATTTGTCGTTATCGGTATAGCGATGGCGACAGATACTCACGCCGGTCCACCCGAAAGCACTAAGCAGGAACAAGAACTACAACTATCGTTCCTGGCAATCCGTTACCCTCACGCAGCTATAATCTGCCACATTGACGGCTTCTATAATGCTAAGCCGATTGGTGACTGCTCGATGAACCGCCTTCTACGCCTTGCTGCCTTCCCGCTCTCTCTCGCCCTTTCCGCCGGCAGTTCTCACGCTTCCACGCTCGCCTATCAGCCCATCGTCAACATGTCCACGGGCACGGTGGCCCCCCATTACGTCGCCGTTGGGGACTTCAATGCTGACGGAAAGCCTGACCTTGCCGTACCCGATTTCGCGGGCAAGACGGTCTCAATTTACTTGAACAAAGGAGGGGCGAGTTTTGGCGCGCCCGTGGTCACCACGCTTTCCATCGACAACACCGTGGGGGCAATGGTCTCCGGTGATTTCAACGAGGATGGAAAAGCCGATCTTGCGGTAGCCACAGTCTCTGGCGACCAGGTGCGTCATCGTGTTGCTGAGTAACGGAGACGGCACATTCGCCGTGCAGCCGCCCATCCCGGGATCCTTTGGCTTTCTGAGCGGCAAGGTGGCTGACTTCAATGGCGATGGGCACGCGGATCTTTTCCTTGGCGGTAACGGCTCACCCTATTTATTCCTGGGTAAGGGAGACGGGAGTTTCACCCAGGGATCCGTTGGCAAGGGTTCCTTTCCCGGACAGTACACGGGTGTTTCCGCCGGCGATTTCAACGGCGATAAGAAGCTGGATGGCATCGCGGCAGACTTTGGTGGAAATGGCGTTGGCTCCTTGGATTTCTTCCCTGGCGATGGCAACTCTTTGGGAAATGCCACCATCTTTCAACCGCCATTTTTCCAGAACCCTGCAACGTTAGACGTTGCAGACCTGAACAATGACGGAAAGCTTGATTTGTTGCTTTCCGGAAGCGGAGCCGCAGGTGGCATTCTTGGTAACGGTGACGGCACCTTTCAGCTTGCCGCGAACCAGTTGATCCCCATCTACGCAGAGGACGCCCCGCCGAACGCGACATCTGCGGATGACGTCTTGGTGCTGGCGGCAGACTTGAATCAAGACGGTCACCCGGACGCCGTCGTCCTGGACGCTACCATTGGCCTGCTATCGTTGTCGCTCAACGATGGTACCGGAGCATTTCCGCCCACTCTGAATACTCCGTACACCTACCAGTTCGCCGCCCAATCCTACGGCGTGGCTGCAGCGGACTTCAATGGCGATGGTTTGCCGGATATCGTTGTGTCGAACGCGAATACCAAGACGGTTTCGTTCTTGCTCTCGGTGAAAAACCTCACCAAACCAACCGTGGCTCTCACGTCCTCGGCTGGCAGTGCGATCGTGGGATCAGTCGCTGACTTTCAAGGCGGCGGTCACCGGCGGGACAACGGCCGCCTCTGGCACGGTTTCGCTGCTGGACGGAAGCACGCAGATCGCACAGCAAACGCTGGATGGTTCTGCCAGTACTGATTTCGACTTATCCAATCTGGGCGCAGGCGTACATACCCTCACGGTGGCCTACTCCGGTGATACAAACTATGCCGCGGGAACATCCGCTCCACTCAACCAGTCCATTACCGACTTTCAGCTCGCCCTGGGGACTACATCGCAAACCGTCTCGGCAGGCTCTGCCGCCAGTTATCCGCTCACGCTGACCGGGGTGGCCGGCTTTACTGGGAACGTAACCTTCAGCTGTTCCGGCCTGCCTGCGCTGGCAACCTGCAACGCACCCACATTGACCGTCAGCACACCAACCGCCACAGAGACGGTTACGGTAACCACAACGGCAGCCACCACAGCACAGGGCATCACCCCCGAAGGCATAACCTACGCCTGCCTCCTGCTCGGCTGCGGTTCTCTTTATGGCTTGAAGCGGAGAAGGCATCTCTGGGCGGTCTTGCCCCTCTTCCTGCTGAGTCTGACCTGGGGACCGATCGCCTGCGGAGGCAGTTCGAAACACACCGTCCCCGGTACCCCAAGCGGGACCTCGACCATTTCCATCACCGCGACCACGATGCAAAACGGTGTCACCGTTACCCACGCGTCGCCCGTAACTCTCATCGTTCAATAAGCATTCACTTGGACTAGCTGCGAAAGAGGGGAAGAGATGCGGCAACAGGATGGTATGGACTCCTCGGTTGAGACGGCGGGACTCAGGTTAAGCTAGCGAGTTGCGCAAACGCTTTCGTAAGGGCGGCCCTTAGCTCAGGAAGAGTGCGCTTCTCGTTGCTGTTCCAATCCACCTCATCGTTGATCGAAAAGATGAGCTCCAATTCGGCGGTCTCGGGCACCCAATCCCATACGGCAATTTCCAGATGATTTGCCGCCGCCCAGGGGTTGCGTTTTCCGGCGATCACCTCACGTGCAATCTCCCGGGATACGATGATTTTCGCCTCTCTTTCCGACATTGGATAATTCACGTCAAGTTCCCTAAACATCGCGCCAACGAGCGGCTCGAGCGCAGCCGAATTGGACGCTTCCAGTTCACCCGCCAAGCGCCTTAAGGAGTGACTGTCATAACCAGCTTCCAGTAGATCGGCAGCGATGCCTGGCATGTCTTCGCCGTGGAGATCGCCACTCACCCAGCGGGATGCGAGCAAAGGGGGCGAGAGCGGTTCATCAGGAAGAGGGACCTCTGGGAACGTCTCTGCCGCAGACTCTGGAGGATCGGTGTACATCGACCGGCGATCAGGTCTCTTTGCGGGTGTAAGCTTTGCCAGGATCCTGTACAGCAAACTATCCTGCATATCTCATTATCTCCGAAATGAAATCACGACGACAGGATGTGTGCTGCAGGGGAAGGTAAGGGGACATGGTACTTATCCCCATCTGAATGAAGATCAGGGCCGCGGTGATACCTGCCCTCGATCTACCTCAGATTATTGGTGGCGACCCGGGCGCCCATTCTCTCGATCAATACCTCGCCACGATACCGACTCATCAGCGTTCGCCCGCCTGTTCCCCGGACTAACTGCTCCCCGCCTTTTGCCGTCCTTCGTCTAAATTGAGACATACTAGGTAACCCCCGCCGGCAGATACGAGAGTTATTTCGTCACCAAACTTAACCTCCCTGACCTCCCGCAAAAAATCGCAAGATCGGTTCCGTCTCTCACCAAGATTGGTCGGAGAGCGATCTGGTGTAAAGATTTTCGTCTTGACAGGTTCGAACCGTGGGCATTATGGTCCACGAACGATTAATTCTTCAACTGGATACCCCTAATACTTCCAGTTGATCTGTCGCGCCCCCAACCCCCAAGGGCATCGGTTCGCGTTAATGCCGGGTATCGTCTCGGCACGATCTGGGCCCAAATGACTCTTGGAGGCTACGATGACTTGCAAAGCAAGAAGGCTGGGTGGTGCGTTCGCCATGCTTACACTGTTCCTGAGTTTGTCTACAACCATCGGCGCGGCGGCTGAGAACGGATTCGCCGCGGTTGCGGGAAGCTTCAAAAAGACGATTGACGCCGACACAGGCTCGTTCAGCAGCTCGCGGATGTCGGTCGAGGTTGTTCTGGCGCCACGCAACAGCGCGCAGCTAGACGCCCTTTTGGCGGATGTGTATGACCCGAAAAGCAAAAACTATCAGCACTGGCTTGGCCAGGGAGAGTTCCTCACCCGTTTTGCTCCGGACCCAGCGCAGATCGCCGCAGTCACAAATTATTTGCGGGAGAGCGGACTGGACATCGAGGAATCGTCGTCTCCCTTCCTGCTGCGCGCAAGTGGGCCGAGCAGCATGATCGAGAGGACCTTCAAGACCACCCTGCATTCGTATCGCAATCGGAACGGAATCGCCTATTATTCGAATGCTTCCGACGTTCAGATGCCGGAAGGCGTGGCCCCCGCGGTTTTCGGTGTTGTGGGTTTATCCAATACGGTGCGGTTGCACACAGAGCACGTGCGTTCCGCGAGACAGAAAAGTTCCTCGGGGCCCGGCAGCTGCGAAACTCCTTACGTGACCCGGCTACAGCTCTACGACGCCGTAAATAACGGGGTGAGTTTCCCCTACGGTTATGGCGGAGGACCGGGATGCGTCGGTCTGACACCGTCGCAGGACAACTCCATTTACGGTGCGCCGGACCTGGGACCCTCGGCCAAGGGAGCCGGGGTTAATCTTGCCGTGTTTGAGCTCTCCGCTTACCAGCACTCCGATATCGCGACGTGGACGGAATACTTCTACGGTCCGGGGTACAAGGCCCCGCTGGTCGACATCACCGTGGATGGCGGCCCGCTTGCTCCCATCTGCCCGATGGGCGATCAATGTCCACCGGAATATAATGGGTACTCCGGGGATGTCGAGGTGGTCGCCGACATCGAGACGCAGCTCGCGATCTCACCAAACGCGCAACATATTCTCGTTTACAACGCGCCGAACGATCTTACCGGGCAGACTGTGTTGGATGAGTACACCCGGATCGCAAAAGACGATGTCGCGGATGTGATCAGCTCCAGTTGGGGCGAATGTGAGAACGACGCTGGGGCTGCCTTCGTCCAAGCCGAAAATTTGGTCTTTCAGCAGATGGCTGTTCAAGGCCAGAGCATGTTCGGCGCCGCCGGGGACACGGGAGCATTCGACTGTATTCGCGGCGATGGAACGAATGTCGTCAATGTCGATGACCCTCCCTCGCAGCCATGGGTGACGAGCGTCGGCGGTAGTTCTTTCGAGTCGTTCAATCCAGACAGGAACCCATTTCCGAACTATCCAAAAGGAGTGGAGACGGTGTGGAATGTCGACGGCCTATGCAACACCAGTGCGAATGAGGGCGGTTCCCCAGGCGTTTTCTGGTGTGGCGCAACCGGCGCCGGGGGCGGGGGAAGCAGCCAGTTCTGGGGCCGCCCGAGCTACCAGACTGGGCCGGGCGTCACCAACCGCTACACCACCTATGGCAATGGCACAACGCAGTGCGCGCTGGCAGCGAAGGGGAAACCGTGCCGGGAGGTTCCGGACGTCTCAGCCAATGCGGACCCCTACACGCCATATGCCGAATACTGCTCGGGCACCGCGGCTCTGCCCTATAGCGCGTGCGCCACTCCACCGTTCTGGTTCGGCATCGGCGGCACCAGCCTTTCGTCGCCCTTATGGTCGGCGGTGATCGCTGACCACGACAGCCGCTATCACTCCCGGCTTGGGAACGCGAACCCGCTTCTCTACCTGCTGTTTAACCTCGATGCAAACGGATATTTCAACGACATCACCGGCGTCCATCAAGCGACCGGCAATAATGGTTTGTACCCGACGACTCCCGGATACGATCTGGCAACCGGTATCGGAACGCCAAAGATGGGAGCCTTGATCACGCTGATTCCGAACTTTTAGCCGGACACGGTTCGAGAGAGTCGCTTCTGCTGAAGGTTTGAGTGATTGCTCTGGTTTGTTTCCAAAGACAGCGGGGCCACGCATGTAAAGTGCGTGGCCTATATTTTTTGGGCGAAGAGTCCGGCCCGTGAAGGCCATTCTCGTGTATGCATGATCATCAAATTTAGTCGTCACCCGTGATGAATAGCGGTCTAGGGGTAACGGACCTCGGAGCGTTAATACGGCAACAGATGTTAGGTCTGGCTGCTGGCCCTGGATCACGAGCTCGACATCGTCCGGAATTTGCAGTCGCACATCCAAACACTGATTTTCTCGTTGGGAAAGACACGGCGACAGGATACCGAATGCAGCAGGTTCTATCGAGCGGGTACTTGGCGGGGCCCCTCAGACGGAATCATTCTCGGTATCTTCCCATCGCGCGCCACAGGAGTTGCAAATCCAGCTCTCGCGCCCAAGCGGAAGCGGCACGGCAAAAACGGTGAGCGACGCCAGCGCGGCTCCGCGTGACGAGCCCTGATAGGTTATATCGATCGAGGTGCATTGCGGACAGCGAGGCTGGAGAAAGTCGTCCTCATCATCGAACGGGATGACCGCAGGAATCGACTGACGCAGGAGCTCAGCGGCTCTCGCCTCGTCTTTAGCCTCGACCTCGAGTCGAATGCCGCCGATAAGGTTTGACATCTGCCAATCCAGCCGGACCAGATTTTCGTCCCGAAGAAACACGTCAATTCCAGCGGACTCAAGCATCGTCCGAACGACAATAGCCTCGGAGAGATCGCGATATCTGGCTATCGTTATCAGATCGCGCAGTTCCGTCGGATTCTCTGCTTCTTCGAGGATGGGAGGATCCAGGCCGCGGCGTGCAAACTCAGCCCGCAATGCGGTCTGTGCCGCGTCCGTAAGTTGGTCGTACGACTGTGCCAGCTTCAGCAATTCGCCGTCGAACATTTTGCGATACCCAGCGGCGATATCTTCCGGATCAAGATGCATTTCCAGCGATAGTAACAAATCGCCTTGAACCTGAAGGCTGAGGCTTTCTCGCCAAGATTTTTACATCTGGGGCGGCTTGCCGCCGTGTTGCGACCAACCCAAAAGTAACCTGCGAACCTGTACTCCTGTGTCCAAATATCGTTCCCCACCCTGGAGCTGAATCCGCCCGGCGTTCTTAATGCTTTCCTCAAGTCCGTAAGCTCGAACTCGCTGCCCGACGGGACCAGCTGCGCCTTCGATGCATTTCTGGACAGAGCCTGCTCGCTCCTCCTGGGCCTGGATCGAAATGAGGAATCACCATCTGAACAGCAAGCAAGATGAACACTCCAGGACAGTGAATACGTATCAGCTCGCCGGTTTTGGCATACGCCGCTGCAGTCAATGCGCTGTTCTCGGAGGGCGGCGTGCTACCATGCGGCGTGTTCAATTTTGGCAAACCGAAAACAACGGGTGACTGGATCGTTCATGTCGCGGGCGCGATCGTCGCATTATTCCTCGTATGGTGGATGCTGCGACTCTACGTCCTCTAATTTCCCGCTGGACAGCCAGCTTGAAATTTGATTCGCAGGCGCCTCGCCGGCCGGACTTCTCCCCGCATTTCTCGCTGTCTGTTGGGTAACGATAACCCATGATCAAAACCTGTTGCCAGTAGAGAGTGGCCGGTGGACAGCCGCGGAATCCCACATCTGCCAAAACCGGGCAGATATGGGGCACCCGTCATTCGTTAGAAATAGAGATCTCGCTACCGGCGATTACCCAGGGGAGCCGTGGAAATGCGGGCGCTAGTGGCGTTTTGCCGTCGGCAGATTCAAAGGCATCTGCAGCTCTCCAAATCGGTTGCTGTTAACATCCCACACGGCTAAGTAAAGATATTGGTCAGCGCCGCTAAGGTTGAGCTGTTGATCCACCACCAGGGGAACGTGCAACCGGTGAGGAAAAGAAGCTTCGTCGAACGACATCGTTACCTGCTCGAAATGGCGTTTCAAAACGTCGCCGTCACGGTCGATCGTCACCGCCGCCAACCCGATGTCGAAGGTTCGCTTTCCATTGAGGGTTTGCGACGTGACCTGGTCAACAGGCACCGAATAGCGCACAGTGAACCGCCTTGCTCCCCCTTTCGGTGGTGGAGCGGGCAGCCCCTCGGCATCCGTACTCAATGAAGCCAGAATCGGATCCGCCGTGGGTAACATGGCTGCTTGAAAGATGATAGGCGTGGCACGCTGCGTCCTGGTTTGTACCGTGTCCCCGCCGGTCAAGAGCTTGGTCCTTGGCGACGCAGTTTTTTGCGCAGCGCCATTATTTCCATCCGCGAAGTAGCCCGTACGATAGCTAAGGTGGTAGCCGCCGTCGAGTTTGATACGGACATTGTGCCATTTGTTATCGACTTGGAAATTCGACGGCGCGTACGTGAGCGTGTAAAAGCTGCCGGACGTATCCAGCACATGCGCGGCAGCGAGGGCGACGCCGTTGTTGTCATAAAAAGCATGGCCGCCGGTTGCCCGGGCCACATCTTCCATCTGTCCATGCTGCTGTATCATCGCGATGCCGCTCGCGACTGTCAGCCCACGAGCATCGATGGGGTAGACTGCAATGCGCTCCTCCTCCAGCGAATCGTAGATGGCCCGCATCGCCACCTGGTTTTGGAAATCCGTGGCGTTGGGCAGCAGGTACGCTGTAGAGCCGCCGGAAAACCAAAGGACGTTTTTCCGTCCCGGCAGCGAACGCAGAGTGTAGGCGACCTCGCTCAGAATTTGCTGGTCGCTGAGGTATTCCGGTCCCAGGGGCGGAATACGAGGAATGGCCCGGTGCAGGGCAGCCAATAAGAGAGCGCGATCCGTGGTGAAATTCTGTACCAGAAAACACCCGGACCCGGCACGCAGGTAAATCGCGACTGGCTGGTCCGAAGGCAGATTGCTCAAGAAACCGGTGAGCTGGTAGTTCAGCCACATCTGGTCTGCGATCCGGATGTTGGCAATGTCGATCACGATGACGTTCAGCACCGAGGGCAGGTGTAAGAGGTAGTCGTTGCTGAAAACCCCATACGAAGAGCCAGGCAAAGGCACAGCCGATGTTCCGGCGTGCTCCTCGAAGGATGCGATCCTCTGCTTTTTCTTGTTATCGAACACCTGGAATGCTGAGAGGGGAAGTCCGCGAACCGGGTTGCCGTTTCCGTCCGTAACCGTAACGTCGGTAAGAACTACACGAGCGCCTGTCTGGATGGTGTATCCAGGTTGAGATGGCGTCATGCCGGATTGCGTTTGGGCATGGGAGAAGGCGACGAACCCAAGGCTGAAACAGAGTACGAAAGCGGCAGTTTTGACCGAGAGCATCGGCGCACCCGAGCCCTTATTCTAGCGGCTCATTGTAAGTTGACGTTTCGCCGCGACGGTTAGTTGCTCGAAGTAAGCGGTTGGTGAGCGAAACTGGCGACCGGACACTCGCTTCCCGGAAATGGGCTTTCGTGCGGTTCCCTCATAGACGCAATAGTTCGCATTGTGCGAAGAATGATCTTGTAAGTTCGCATTTTGCGAAGTACGCTATAAGCGAGCCAAGAGGTCCTGTTTGCTTTGCACGTGATCAGTCGAAAAAAGTTGCTAACTGCGGCTGAGGAGCATGGAGACTTGGCTGGTCCGCTGGATGTCTGGTATCGGATCGCGAAGAGAGCGGACTGGAGTTCTTTAAAAGCTGTCCGACGGCACTTTCCATCAGCAGATGGGGTCGGCAAGTACACAGTCTTTAATATCAAAGGGAATGAGTATCGGTTGATAGCGTTGATTTTTTACCGGAGCAGGAAGATCTTCATTCGTGACCTGATCACACACGCCGAGTACGACAAGGGAAGGTGGAAAAGATGAATTCAATAACCGCAAACCCTGTTTACGGCAAACTTCTGGCGAAGGCGCTTCCCAGGGTTATTCACTCCGAAGAGGAAAACGATCGTTATATCGAGACGCTTCTCGCTATAGAGCAGAATGGCACCCCAACCCCCGAAGAGAAGGATTTGGCAGACTTGCTGACGCTGCTGATCGAGGACTTTGAGGAGAAGCACTATCAGCTCCCGAAGGCGTCGCCGCTCGAGGTGATTACCTTCCTCATGGAACAACACGGTTTGAAGCAAAAGGACCTGGTAGATGTATTTGGAACCCCGAGTATCGTATCTGAGGTTTTAAGCGGGAAGCGCGATCTCAACAAGGACCATATCTCTCGCCTGAGCAAGCGCTTTCGCGTTTCCCCGGAACTCTTCTTCTAATTGCACGTTACCGCTTCAAAACGATGATTCCCGGCTTGCCGGCTCAGACTGCCGGACCCTGTTTAGCCACGAGTTGAAAATCATTTCCGCTTGACCCTTGGTGTGATTGGCAATCACAAAGTGGTACTTCTCTCCGGAGGCAAGAACCACACCATCTTTGTGGGCGCTTGCAATAAAGCTGACCGGAATGTCGAGATCAGCCTCGTGCGAGCATTTGAAATGAAGCCTGGAACTGGTAAGTTCCAGTTGGCCTGTGCACCCGCCGAACGCCTTCTTATGGGTAGCCTCATATTTCACCGCCTGGTAATGGCCAGCCACAACGCCGCGAGGGCTCGACGCCGCATTCGCGGACCGGCCGGGAAGCGAAGCCTCAGACGGCGGCGCCACGACCGCGGGGATGGGAGATGGCTTTGCGGGAGACGGCACCGCCGAGGGTGACTGAGCTGTTAGGGCTGATCGGAGCGGTTGATCGGGGCGCGGAGCGGTGGCGCTCGACTTCCCGTGGTGCAGACCGATGTAGAGGATACCTAGAAAAGCGATTACGAGTATGAATTTGGCGCCGGTGCTTGCCAATCTTCCATGCCAAAATCCCGGCCATGTGACTGCGGGTTCTGCCTTGCGTGCATCGATCGGCGGCCAGTCGTCTCTGCCTCGCCGCCCGGAAGAGAAAGGAATGACCGTGCGCCTGGGAGGCCGCTGGCCAGCCCCATCCTTATTATTCGGATATGAATCGAAATCCCTAGGCACGTTCCATCTCCATGAGCGCCGCTTTCATTGCCTGAACAGCCTAGTTAAAAACAGATGCAGTTTTCAGATCCCAAGTTGTTTCAACGTCTTAGACTCAAGTTCGCTCATCGCCTAACGGCACTTTTTATGCGGGGATTCGATAAACTCATAGGGTGGTGCTCAAAACTCTACAACGCTTGCTCAGAAAACCGGTGGTTTCAGGGCTGGTTTTCCAGCCGTGGGTAACACAAAAATTGTGACCATCGGGTGCTCGGCGTTTCTCCCGGCGGGAAAGGTTATCAGCTACCTCTACGGCGCCACCACTTCATACGCGATGATCTTCCACTTCTGGTTTTCTTTTCCCCACAGCAACGTCAGCGCTGCCGGATGATCCCCCGGCGTGCGCAAGGTAAAGAGGGTCGCATAGTAATTTCCATATTCCTTCTGCTGGGCCGACCCGTCTGCCGGTGCATAAGGGTTCTTCGACGACCGCTTGTCGCACAGGAACGAACCTGCCAGGTAGTCGGGGACCGCCACCAGCGTGTAAGCGTGTTCTCCCGCGTGCTCGACGACTTGCAGATCGTCGTGCTCCGGCCGCACCGGCTCCAGCGCGTCATGCAGGTGGGGCACCTTACCCACATCCTTGCTGATGGTGCTCAGCACCTTGCGAATGTAGGCCGAGTATTCCTCCGTCGTCGCCGGCGGCTTCTCTCCCTCCGCCAGGTACAAATTCACACACTCATGGCAACGTGGTGAAAGATACGTGGCCGCGCGGTCGAAGTTGTCGTCCACCAGCCACAGGTGGAGAAAGTCATGCGATGCCTCGAGCACTGCGGGATCAGCCGCAACGCGCGCTTTTGCCGGCGGCGGAGACGCCAGCCGTTTGCGTCGCCGGGTGTCGGGAGTCACCCCCGGCTTGGCCTCCTCCGCCTCAATCTCCCAAGCCACCACTCTCCAGTACTTGTCTTCCTTGGTCCAAAGCAGGGTGATCGCGTCGCTCTTACCACTGACTGCTTTAAGCCGGAAGACAGCTGCGAAGTAGCGTCCATACTTCGCGGCTGTCCCCGAGACCCGCGAGGAGTCGAAATCGTCAAAAGCCTTCGCCGGATCGCACTCAAAGTCGGCAGCCACTCCGTTGGGCACCTGGTAGAGAGAAAACATCGCCTGATAGGGCTGCTTTATGGGCTTGATGTCTCGTTCATCCAGGCTTGCAGGCTGCACTGCCGCCGGCAAAGTTGTAACCGTGCCGACCGCCCGGCTGGTGGCCGCCAGGCCGCGCGCCGCCACATAGGGAGCCACCCCCGCGTTGATCTCCGTACCCGATTGCGGGCCGTATTCTTCCAGGCAGGCGAAAGAGCGTGCCGAAAGATAAGACGCCGACAACTCGGGCTTCCGTTCCACCAGCCACGCCTGCAGAAAATCCTGCACCGCGTCTTCGAGTTTTCCCTCAGCCTTCCGCGGTATCGGGGGAACATCGCCGGGCAGCAAATCGGCCTTTGGGTCGTCCACAACACCCGGCAGTCCGAACAAACTGCGCCACCAGTCCGGCAACCCCTGCCAGCGTTGCAGGTGGATCTGCGTGTTGTTTCCTGCTCGTACATCCGAATTCGCCGAGGTCAGGTGACCGTTGAACAGCCCCGTTGGAAAGCCGGATGAGCGGTAGTCGACGTCGATGTCGGCGTGCCTGCCGTCTTTTGCCATCGAGAACTTGTATCGATGGCGTGCCATCTTGCCGGTAGTTCAGCGGAAAGCCATGGTGATAGATCGTATTGTCGCGGTCGCGAAAAAACTCGCTCGAGTCCTTCAGCTTCTGCAGCGCGTCGGGCTTCAGAAGCACGTACATGCGAAACTGCAGATCGCCGCGCGCACGTGGCACCTTGCCATTGATCGCTTCGATGGCCTGTACCAGATCCAACGCTGTGCCCTCCGGCTTTCCCGACTTGTCCGTCAGGTTGGTGGTCATCAGCGCGTGCGTCACCGCCTCGTACGTGGTGCGCGTCGAAAGTGAGAACTGGTTGTACTCGGTGGGCTCCGAGTGGTCATTGGTCATGCGGTTATATTCCGCATACCATTCGTCGATGAGCTGCTTTTGCGCCGGTTTCAACTCTTCATACTTCCCGTGGAACTGCGGCTGCGTGCCTACGGCCTGCCCCTGCCCCGCGAGCACCCCCACCGACAAAAGCATCACCATCAGCATGTTAATGTAATCGCCCACCGTCGTTCCTCCCGAGCGCACGATTCACTATAGCCCCGGACGTCCCATCTTCGCGACCGGTCGCATCGGGGAAACCTGGGGAAGATGAAACGTAACCGTTGCCCGCACTCTTCGAGAGGGACTAGTGTCTTCACACCAGATCGGGGGCAATCATTGCCGTAGTTTTGTGGTGCCATTCGGTCGCCAACCTGTCTGAGCAGTTCACGTCCGGGCGCCGCAAAAAAGGCCCTAAGTTCAGCCAAATCAGACGCAGACAGGATGACAGGGTCGATGCCAAGGTTATGCTTCCGTGATCGAAAGCGGAAAGGCCGGTGGCGAAAGGAACCTTTCCATGTCTACACGAAGCTAGTGGCTTTGAGGGTAGCGGTAGCATCTTCACGTAACAAAGGTGGAGTTTTCGGCTGGTAGTCAACAATGAGAAACTGGCTTACATGGAACATTTCCTCGTCATAGCCTTCTACAGCATTCTTGCCTTTGTAGCGGGTCTGTTTACCTGGGCTTTTCTGCCCGGCTACATGCGAGAGAAAGGCAAGAACCTTGCCACAAAGGAAGATGTACAGGAACTGGCCCGGCAAACGAAAATACTCGCCCAGACGACAAAAGAGATCGAAGCAAGAATTTCAGTCGGCGTATGGTCAAAACAACAACGGTGGGATATTCAAAAGACGGCGCTTTTAGATAGCTTGAAAGACCTCGCTACCGCCGAGACGTTTCTGGTGCGCTTGGTACAGACATTCGTTGATACCAAAGATCAGCCGCAGGGTTGGCAGACTCGACGCAAAGAAGCGAACGAAAAGTATGCCGAGAGACTCAACAACTTCTGGCGAACGCAATTAGCAATCGAAATTGTGTGCGGCAGTGAGATTGGCAGTCATTTTCAGAAAATTGACACCATATTCGATCGCGTGCGTAAGAGCCTTAAACAAGGCGAGTTCGATGACATTCGGGATATGCACTATCCGGACCTCCTCGCGGCAAAGAGGCAATTGGGCGAGACAGTTCGTAGAAGGCTAGGACTTGACGTGGAGACCGGGGGGGAACTTGTTCCGGACTCAGGTGTGAGCCTTCCCTCCAGTGAATCTTCGGCAGCCCCGAGCCGCGATTTGCAAGGCCGCGCAACGGGTACACGATAGGCGCCGTTCGAAACTGAGTTTCTGTGCTGCACAGTCTCACTTCTCCTTTTGATCAAGAAACATGTCGACGGTCTCATGGCGGATCACGGCGAACGCATCACTGGCAAACAACGTGTATGAGAACGGCTTCGATCCGATGTCCGATTTGCCGTGACCCCGAGTGGCGATCGCAATCACGCGATGGTGCTTGCTCAGCTCTCCAATCAGTTCGCCGAACTCCTCGATGTATCCATACAATCCGCCGTGCAGGAGCACGATTGGAGTTCCTCCACGGCCATACGTTTCGTAGTAAATGTTTACGTCGTCGACGTGGAGAGAGTGCCCCGCCGCCGGGTTGGCTCCATACAGGACGGTTTGTGGATTCAGCTTATCTTCGCGGCTCATAGCGCAACGCCACCGCTCCCGAGCCGAACTCCAGCCGGTTCACGAGCTTCAGGTCGAGGTGCTTCGATAGCCCGGCGAACAACGCCGGTCCGTGGCCCGCCAGCCTGGGATGCACCACGAACTCGTACTCATCGATCAGTCCCAGCTCCGCCAACGCCAGCGGGAGCTTTACGCCTCCCACGAACAGCCCCTTGCCTGGCTCCCGCTTGAGCTGCTGAACGGCCGGTCCTGGATCTCCGCGGACGAGCTCCGCGTTCCAATCGACGTGGTCCAGGGTGCTCGACACGACGTACTTCCTGGCCGCGTCGATCGTCCTCGCGAAGGGGTCCATCCAATCAGGCCTCGCTCCTGTCTGGCCCGTTGGGCGGAACGCCGCCTCCATCATTTCGTAAGTCACCCGGCCAAAGAGAAGGGCATCGGATTGTTCGAGGTTCTCGACCGCGTGACGATGCAAGTCCTCGTCTGGAGTTACGGCACGATGATCGCAGCACCCGTCCAAGGTGATGTTGATGGAATATCGAAGAGGTCGCATTGCGCCAGAGTACCGCACCTCCGGGTCAATGACATACTGGGTAGGAAGATCGCGTCCATCCCTATGACCAAGCCGCCGGAGAGATTATCCCCGGATATCGAAGTGATCCCCGCCGCCGCGGAACAAGCGCCAACGCTGGCAAATCTTCTGGAACTGTACGCTTACGATTTCAGCGAATTCCATCGTCTGGAGATGGATGGTGCCGGCAGGTTTGGCTATCCCCTTCTTCCACTTTATTGGAGCGAACCAGGCCGATTTCCTTTTCTTGTAAAAGAGAGTGGCAACCTGGCGGGATTCGTTTTGGTGAAGCGCGGGTCGGAAGTCTCTGCCGGTCTGAATATCTGGGATATGGCTGAATTCTTCATCCTTCGTGGATGCCGGAGGCGCGGAATCGGAACCCAGGTGGCGCACCAGGTATGGAAACAGCTTCCTGGCCCTTGGGAGATCCGCGTGATGCAGTCCAATGTTTCGGCCGACCGTTTTTGGCAGCGTGCCCTCTCGACATTTACAGGTGAGAGCATCCATCCTGTTTCCGTGGAGAAGGGTGGCAAGCATTGGAACGTCTATTCATTTAACTCCGCTTGAAAGTTCGAGGAAATATCCAAAGTCATGATCCACAAAGCTCTGGCCATCCGGTTGTGTTCCGCGGTCCTGTTCGCGTTCATGGGGTCTGTCGTCCAGGGGCAGTCGCCGACGCCGTCCGTTGATCTTCTTGTCTATGGCGCGACCGCCTCGGGTGTCGTCACCGCGTATACCGCGGCCAAGCAAGGGTACAAAGTAGTGCTGCTGGAGCCGGGCGCGCACATCGGCGGCATGGTCACCGGAGGGCTCTCCGCTACCGATGTTGCGTACTTCCCGATTATCGGTGGATATGCGCGGGAGTTTTACCGTGAGGCAGCCGCGCACTACGGCAATCATTCCCTGGCTCATCACGACGATTGGCTGAGCGAGCCGCATGTGGGCGAAGCCATCTTTGAACGCTGGCTGAAGGACGCGGGTGTCGAAGTGCACCTCCATGAGCGGCTGAAGGAAACGGATGGCGTCAGCCGGGACGGCGCTCGTATCGCCCGCATCGTCACTGAAGATGGAAAACTCTGGAGCGCCAGGATTTTTGCCGACTGCACCTACGAGGGCGACCTGATGGCGCAGGCTCACGTACAGTACACCGTAGGGCGTGAGGGCGTCGACGTTTACCATGAGAGCCTCGCCGGCGTTCGTTCCGAAACGCCGCTGCATCAGTTTCAATGGAAGATTTCCGGCTACGAGGAGAAGGGCAAGCTCTTCCCTGAGGTTGGTTCCCAGCCAATGGGCGCCCAGGGTGCCGGTGATCAGAAAGTCCAGTCTTACAACTTCCGCCTTATCCTTACCGACGATCCCGCTAACCGGCTGCCCTGGAGTGAACCCAAGGGGTATGACGGCAAAAGGTTTGCATTGTTGGCCCTCTATCTGCGGCAGTGGAAGGAGCATAAGGGAAAGGAACCGGGCTTCCGCGATGTGGCGAACCCCGTCATGATTCCGCACCACGAGGCCGATTTCAACAACAATGGCGCGTTCTCGACGGATTACCTGGGCAAAAGCTGGGCTTATCCGGATGCGAGCTATGCGGAAAGACGGCGCATCTGGGATGACCACATGCTTTATACGCAGTCCTTCTTCTGGTTTCTGGCTTCAGATCCGCGAGTGCCGAAATCTCTGCGCGATGAGGTCAACACCTGGGGCCGCGCCAAAGACGAATTCACCGACAATGACAACTGGCCTACGCAACTGTACGTTCGTGAGGGACGGCGCATGATTGGCCTTTACGTCATGCGCCAGGAAGACTTGCAAACCAATCGCACCAAGCCGGACTCCATTGCCATGGGCTCGTATAACAGCGATTCGCACAATGTGCAGCGTGTGGCGCTGCCGGATGGTTCGGCGCGAAACGAAGGTGACGTGCAGGTTGCTGTCCGCCCCTATGAGATTCCCTTCGGCACCATGATTCCGCAGCGGCAACAGACGGAGAACCTTCTTGTCCCTGTCTGTCTTTCGGCATCGCACGTCGCCTACTCTTCTGTACGCATGGAGCCGCAATACATGATGATCGGCCAGGCAGCCGGAGATACCGCGGTCCTCGCCATCCGGTCCGGTAAGCCAGTCGCCGATGTCGACATTGTGCAACTGCAACAGTTACTGCACGCGCAGGGCGCAATTCTTCACCTGTCCGAGCGGTCGCAGGAAGGCCCGGAACCGCCGAAGCAATGACATGAGTCCGGCCGCCGGTACTAAGCCATCATGATCTTATCCGGGGTTATCGGATATTCCCTTATTCTCTTGCCAGTCGCGTTGTAAATGGCGTTTGCCACCGCGGCCGCGGTTCCAGTAATCCCAATCTCACCGATGCCGCGCGAGCCGATGGGATTGAACTTTACATCCGGTATATTGAGCACGGTCACGTCGATCTCTCCGATATCCGCGTTCACCGGGACGTGATATTCCGCGAGGGATTGATTCGCAGCCCGGCCATACACAGGATCGATATGCGCCTCTTCATACAGCGCAAAGGAAATGCCCCAGACGATCCCACCCATCAGCTGGTTGAGCCCGGTTTTGTGATTAAGGAGTGTCCCGATGTCATAGGTGCCGACCACCCTGCGCACTTTCACCATGTGGGTGTCCTTATCCACCGCTACTTCCACGAAGACCGCGCCCCAGGAATACGAACTCATCGCGTCCTTCGTCTTCCGAGGGTTCTGCCGATCCGTTGGCCTCGACCGGCTTATTACCGTTGCGCGCAATCAGATCCACGAGACTGTCCGCTTGAGCGGGATTGTTCTTGTTCGACAGCTTGCCGTCCCTGGCCTCAATATCCAGAGTCTTCAGCCCATGCAACGGGGAGGCAGTATCGGCGACAGCTAAATCTGCCAACTTCAACTTCAACTGCGTGGTCGCGTCCTGGATGGCAGGCAACACAGAGGCAGAAGACTGTGACCCTCCTGACACCGGAGCCTTGGGAAGCGTCGAATCACCGAGCTTCACCTCGACCAGCGAAGGATCGATCCCCAGCCCCGCGGCCGCCTGTTGAGCCATGATGGTGTAAGTGCCGGTGCCCAGATCCTGCGTACCGGATCCTACGAACATCCTGCCTCCCGGCAGCATGCGTACCACGGCTTGCGCCGCGCTTCGATTTGCGGGATAGGTAGCGGTCGCCATACCGTAACCGATCATCGCATTGCCTTCCGTCACCGTGCACGGGGTAGCACTCCGCTTCGACCAGCCAAAGCGCTGCGCCGCTTCGGTGTAACAGTCACGGAGATGTTTACCGCTCCAGGGGCGATCGTGGCTTGGATCCTTCTCCGCATAGTTCACCAGACGAAGCTGCACCGGATCCATCCTGAGCTTCTCCGCAAGCTCATCCATCGCAATCTCGAGGACAGCCGTTCCTGGCGCCTCCCCCGGCGCGCGCATGAACGTCGAAACTCCCAAATTGACCTCAACCACTCTCTCGGTTACGGAGTTTGTCTCGCTCATGTACAGATTTTTCGTGGGGCCGGCAGAATGCTCCGTGAAATCCTCCATCACCGATGCGTTCATGATGACGTCCTGCTGCATCGCCAACAGCTTGCCATCTGCGCTCGCACCCAGCTTGATTTTGTTTACCGTTGACGGGCGCCCGCCTACCGGCCCAAACATCTGTTCCCGTTCCAGAACAAGCTTCACCGGTCTTCCCGTCACCTTCGCCGCCATAGCGCAGAGCGGAACATGGGACCACATGGAGCCCTTCGACCCAAAGCCGCCACCCACCACCGGGTCTATGACCCGGACATAGTCAACCGGAATATCGAGGGTCTTGGCCAGCGACATCTTGACGCCAGAAATGTACTGGGTAGCATCGTAAACATTCAGTCGTTCGCCCTCCCACCACGCGATCGTTGCATGTGGCTCCATCGGATTGTGGTGCTGGATGGGAGTGATATAGGTCTGGTCGATGGTCACAGCGGATTTCGCGAATCCTGCCTGCACATCTCCCCGATGATTTCCCGGCGGCTCCTTCCCCGGGTTCTTCGGCCACCGTGCATCTCCCGGTCTCTCCACGAAAGTTACCTGCGCAGGTTTGGAGACGTACTTGATCTTGAGCAACCGTGCCGCGGCCTTCGCCTCGTTCAACGATTTCGCCACCACGACCGCGACTGGCTGCCCGTTGTAGTGAACATCCTTATCCTGGAGCAGGCTGAGGTTCCGTCGCGCGGGTGGTTCGGGCGGGGCCGAGTTCAGCTTCGGTGCATTGAAAGGGGTGAGAATCGCGATCATCCCGGGGGCCAGGTCTGCCGCATAACGGTCGATTGACGCGATCGTTCCATGTGGAATCGTGGCCTGCACAACGTAGGCGTATGCAAGGTTTGCCTTGGGGAAGGGCTGCGAGAACTCTGCTGCATATTTTACTTTCCCGGTCACCTTGGCAATTCCCTCATAACGGTGGCCGAGTTGTTTTGCCGGCGTGACTGCGTTCTCGGTCGTCATGACGCGTGCATCCCTTCTGTCGTACCCTGCGAGGCGAGCGTGAGTGCCCGCACCACACCCTGTTTGGCCATTTCAATCTTGAAAGAATTGTGCTCGTAGCCTTTTGCGCCATGGAGCGCGATCTCGGCTGCCTGACGAAATGCCTCAGGCCCCGGGGACTTGCCGATCAACGCTTTCTCGGCTTCTGTCTCTCGCCACGGCTTCAGCGCGACACCTCCCAATGCGAGGCCGGCCGCTTTGATCTGGCCGCCGTCTAACTCCAGGCCGGCGGCGACAGAGATCAGCGCAAAAGCGTAACTGTTACGATCGCGAATCTTCAGGTAATACGCGTTCTTCGCAAACCTGGCTGGAGGCAAGGTGACCGCAACGATCAATTCGTCCGGCCGCAGCGTCGTGTCCAGCCATGGCGTCGAACCCGGTAGTCTGTGAAACTCGGCGAAGGGAATAGTTCGTTTGCTTTTCGGACCTTCCACTTCCACCGAGGCGCCCAGCGCCGCCATGGCTACATTCATATCCGACGGGTTCGTCGCAATACAGCTCTCGCCGCTCTTCGGGCCTTTATCGCTTTGTCCCAGAATCGCGTGAATGCGGTTGTAGCCCTTGATTGCCGCACACCCTGAGCCTGGTTCGCGTTTATTACAGGCCGGAAAGCTGACGTCGGTGAAGTAATAGCAGCGCGTCCGTTGCAGCAGGTTGCCCCCGGTCGTCGCCATATTACGCAACTGCGGGGAAGCGCCACTGAGCAGCGCCTGCGAAAGTAGCGGATACTGGGTCCTGGTCAAAGGATGATCAGCCAGGTCGGAGTTCTTGACCAGGGCGCCGATCCTGACTCCGCCATCCGGAATTGCGACAATTTCATTCAACGAGAGGTGATTGATATCGACCAGTGCCGTCGGCGACTCGACGCCATATTTCATCAGGTCAACGAGATTTGTCCCGCCGGCGAGGAACTTAGCTCCTCGCGTCGATCCGGCACGAATCGCGCTTTCCGTCGCTGTCGCGCGTTCGTAGGTAAAAGCTTTCATGCGGACGCTCCTGCCACTGCGCGAACCGCAGCCACAATGTTGGGGTAGGCGCCGCAGCGGCATATGTTCCCACTCATGCGTTCCCTGATTTCATCATCCGTCAATTCCGGATGCTCGCTCTTACCAGTATGTAAGCTCACGATCGAGAGCGCCCCGCGTTTATGCTCTTCGACCGCTGCGACCGCTGAGCAAATCTGTCCCGGTGTGCAATATCCGCATTGGTAGCCATCATGTTCGAGGAAAGCGGCTTGCATGGGGTGTAGTTCGCTTGGTTCTTTCGGGTCGGGGTGGGTGGCCAGCCCTTCGATGGTGGTGATCTCGGAGCCCTCGGCCGCAAATGCCAGCGTAAGGCAAGAGTTCACACGGCGTCCGTTGATCAGCACAGTACATGCTCCGCATTGTCCGTGGTCGCAGCCTTTCTTGCTGCCAGTAAGTTCCATAGACTCCCGCAGAGCGTCCAGCAGGGAAGTACGAGTGTCGAGCGAGAGTGCTTTTGACTGCCCATTCACCTTTAAGGTGATTGGCTGGGTCTTCGATCCCGGAGTCTCGGCAGCGGCAGCACTCGGCAGTCTTGCGGCGATGCCGGCTGAAATCACCCCGGCGGTCTGCATGAAGCGCCGCCGGCTCAGCTCAAAGTGCAGTCCGTTTTTCTCAAGCTCTTTCTCTTCCAGTTCGATCTCTTCGCTATCAGGCTTAGTACCCAATGGATCACTCATGTCCCACCCCAGCGCACCTCTAAACAAATTGCAGATGTGGCTAGGTTGGATAGACGGGTGAACCTCTGCTAAGGATGCCTCGATGCCCAGATGAGGCCGGTTTGTGGACGGGGCTAGCTATCTGTGACCGAAACTTTCATATGACCTCATGCCCCCTCCACAAGCAGGACGATCTTTCCCACACCGCCCTTCTCCCCAAGCATGTGTGCTTCGGCCGCATCGCGCAACGGCAGACGACGGCCGATGGGCAAGACGAACTTGCCGTCTCGCATGTCATCCGCGAATTCACGCAGCTTTGATGGATCAGGCTGCGCGAACACCCGTTTAACTTTTACTGTCGGGTACAGTCCCTCTGTGCCCTGCGGTATGACCGACGCGTATCCGAAGGAGCCACCCTGCTTCACTCTCTTCATCAAGCGTGCCGCAACGTCCCCGCCAACGGTGTCCGCGACCGCATCCACGAGGGCAACGTTTGCGATTGCTTCGTCGTCATCCACCGCAACCACGCCATCGACGTCAAGGAGAGCGGCGTCCTGCAGTTGGTTCTTGCGTACACCGGCGATCACCCGCGCGCCGATCTTCTTCGCCGCGTGCACCGCGGCCCGGCCAACGCTGCCCAGCGCTCCTGTGACCACTACGGTCTGCCCCGGACGCACATTCGCTGCCAGCCGGACCAGTTGATCGCCCGTCGCCGTTATCAGCGGAAGCGCCGCCGCATGCGCGAGTTCGACCCCATCCGGCAGATGGGCAACCGCCGACTCGTCTACGGCTACAAGTTCGGCATACGTCGCATTCGTGAATGAAAGGACGCGGTCACCTGGCTTGAAGGTCCTTACATTTGCACCGACCGCGCGCACGATGCCACTGACATCGCGGCCGAGAATCGCCGGAAAGGACAGGGGGAAGTCTTTCTGTCTGGCGCCGGAACGAACCTTCCAGTCGATCGGATTCACGCTCGCCGCGGTGGCCGCGATCAACACCGTATTCTCGCGCACCTCGGGATCGGAAACGTCGATTTCGAACTTCAGTTTTTCGGGACCGCCATACTCATGGAGTACTACTGCTTTCATCGTGCCTCCCCCAGACTGGCTCGCACAGCTTTGGTCGCTGGTACTTGGTTGGATGCATGGTTGTGGATCGACGCGGGACCCTTGTGCGTTGAGCTAGCCCGCGAGTTATCTCTGGCAACTCTCCGTTCCACCACTCGACTAGGCACGGAAAGCTAGCGGTAATAGCCTGACCTGGTCATGACAATGAGCCCCTGCTTCCGCAGGTCGGGATGCTCGCTGAGAAACTCCGGTCTGATGCGAAGACTCAACTTGCGAAACTTACCTTGCGACGCCCCGGCAGCAGGTTTGTATCCAAGCGTGTAGCGCCCTCGTACCCGATCGAGAAGCAGGGCAAGATTCTCAGGAACGTCCTTCGTCCCAGTGTTCAAGACGGGTCCGCCCGTAGTTCGCGCATATTCATCAATGTCACCCAAACGTGTTCCTCCTCCGCCTGGCGACGTGATGGCACGGTAGGTCTCCGCGGTCTTATCCATCAGCACCGACACCATCGCATCTGATTGGAGCAGGTGGGTCATGGACTCCTGGCGCGAATGCAGATGCGCCGGGGCATGCTGCCCGATCGTTGCCCGGGTAAAACCGTTTTCTTCATTCGCGGTGCCGTCCGTGAGCCAAACGAGTACGCGGCGGTTGCCCGCTTTTGCTTTGGTCACTTGCTCCACGGCTTCAAACATGTCCTCATCGAGGAAGGTGCCCTCCACATCGGCCATCCAGGAGGCGGTTTTGATCCCTTCGGCCGCCAGCTTACGGTCGGTGGTAAAGCCCTGCATCAGATCTGCACGCGAAGAGAACGTCATCACCGCCACTTCGTCTTCGGGCTTCAGGTGACCGAGCACCTCGAGCGCCGCTTTTGCCAGGGGAGGGAGGGCGGCATGCACCGTCTCGGTCATATCGAAAAGAAACACGACGGAGAGGGGCAGTTGATCACGGCTGAAATAGCTGATGGTCTGCGGGACCCCGTCTTCGGAGAGCTCAAAATCCTTAGCGGACAGCGTATCCAGAGGACTTCCGGACTTCTTGTTTACCACCAGGGCGTCGAGAAGAACGAACTGGGTGTCGACGTGGATGGTAGGCGCTTCTGATTGCGGCGGAGAATCCGCAACCTGGGCCAAGCCAATCTGCGCGATCAACATGACAGTGAGGAGCGATGCCGCCCGCGTAAGAGATAGCCGTTGCCAATCGCGCACCAGATGAATGTAGCAGCCCAGGTACGGTCATGGAACCAGGGAAATGGGACACGCGACGCCGACGCTCTCACTTTATCTGCGGCACTCTCCCCCCTTCCCATTCGCATCTCGGCCGCTCACCTCGTTGATGCGAAAGTCAGCGATCAGGGGTAAGTGGTCCGACGCGACCAGGGCTCTTCGGCTGCGCCAGAGCTGGGCCTGCTCAAGTTCGAGTGGCGGCTCGTAGTAGTAATGGTCCAAAGAAAGGAACGGTAGCATCCCCGGGTAGGTACGTGGATAGCGCAAACCGTGTTGCGGCCGGAAGGTCTGGAAGCGCCCCCGAAGCAGCTTGGTCGTCAATCCGATCGTCCACTCGTTGAAATCACCCACGATTAATCGGGGATCGCTCAGGGCCTCCTGCCCAAGCACCTCGGGGCCCAGGAGGCGAGCAGCCTGAGAACGCCGCTCCGTATAGCTCGTACCAAGATGGATATTAAATACGTGGAGTGCCTGGGGCCCGCCCATCTCGATGTCCGCCTGCAGCACGCCTCGCTCCTCGCGCTTTCCGTGGGTCAGATCATGATTCCGCCAGCCGCGTATGGGAAACCGTGTCAGTGTCATATTTCCATAGTGTCCGCCGCGAAGAGTGCGGTTGCTTCCGAAGCACCAGGAATACCTGGGGAAGGCTCTTGCAATTTCTCGGACCTGATCGAAGATCCGAGGACCCTCCGGTGCGTCGACAACTTCCTGCAGGCACACAATCTCGGCCTGCAGCTCCTCGATGACCGCATTGATGCGTTCCGGCGACGTCCGTCGATCGAAGCCCTGGCACTTGTGGATGTTGTAGGTCGCCACCCGGAAGCGGCTCGTGCCTTTCATTACTGCTGGCGCTCGAAGATCCACCCGAGCAGTTCCGGCGCGCGTTCGCTCACCGGCCGGGCGCGCCATTCCTCGAGTGAAACCCGGCGGCTCTGCGCAACATCGCCCGTCATGTCCTGGTCCAGCTGCTCCGCGAACGCCGCGTCGCAGACCGCGAGATTCACCTCGTCGTTGATTCCGAAGGAGCGGTTATCGAAATTGGTGGAACCCACCACACCCCATAACCCATCGACGCACAAGATCTTGGCATGAATCATCGAAGGCTGATACTCGTAAACCTCGGCCCCGGCCTTCAACAAGGGACCATATCCTCCTCGGCTGGTGCTCCGCGTGAGCAGATGGTCGCTCTTTCGTCCCGGCACCAGGATGCGCAGCTTCACGTCCCTCTCTTCGATAGCACGGCATAACTCCCGCGTCAGGCTCTTGTCGGGTAGAAAATACGGTGTGGTGATCGAGATACTGCGCTTGGCCGAGGCCAGGAGCAGTTGAAACAGGACGCGGGCCCGGGTGGACCCTCCGATCGTAGGCGTGCTGTTGATCACCATCGCAGCCGTATTCGCTGGGCACGTAATTTGAGGAAAATACGCATTCCCGGTCAACAACTCGCCCGAAGCCGCCAGCCAGTTTTCCGCGAAGGTTGCCTGCAGATTGGGCACGGCCTCACCCTCTACCCGCACCACGGTGTCGCGCCAACGTGGCTGTCCGTGGGATCCGGAGAACCATTGGTCCGCGATGCCGGCGCCGCCGATAAAACCGACTTGACCGTCGACGACCAGCAGCTCCCGGTGAGTCCGGTTGTCTAACCGGGTCATCCGGTACCATCTCGGAGAGTTATACCAGCGGACCTTGCCGCCGGCCTCGAGAAGAGGGCGAAAGAAGGCTCCGGTCGCGCCGGCGCTTCCAAATGCGTCCAGTACCACGTTCACCGCCACACCGGAACGCGCCCGTTCCGCCATGGCTTCGAGATACTGTCTTCCAATCTCACTTTTCTGAAAGATATAGGCTTCCAGGTTCACACTGCGGCGCGCATTGCGGATCGCATCCAACTCGGCGGTATAGAAGGCCGGTCCATTCTTCAATATTTCCAGGGTGCCTGTACGGTTGACCTTGGCATCAACCATCGATTCGACCAGAAGGAGGAACTCTGGCGAATCATTGGAAGGCAGTTGGTCCCGGTTCACAATGTCGTACTTTGGCGCAGGTGCGAAAATACCCGATAACAAGAAGGCGGCCAGGAAGATGAATGCGATGACGCCCACCACGAAGAGCCCAGTCGGTATCGCGATCAGAACAGCTATTGCGTACAAGGCGCCCCCCGGCATCGGAGTGGAGCTCGATTGATCGCGGTGCGACGAAACAAACTCCCGCCAACCTTAGATGCGCTCAACTTTAAGCCCGTTCATGAAATTTGTCTTCGTGAATTTAGACCGCTGCCCGGCGTCGCTACTACCCCTGCACTCTGACGATGCCCCCGGGAACGCCCGGAAACCAATCCCATCCCCAGGAAGACGGAGCCCAGCACCAGGTGGAAGATGTGGTCCCCAGTGTGCAGAAGTATGGGGCCAAAATACCAGGCTCTGCCCAGCATCGGGTTACCCATCGTCAAACCGAGAACCGCCAACGAGACATAGAAGCCGCCGGATGCGATGCAGAAACGCTTGGCCGCACTCTCGCTGAGGAAGCTGAAGCCCAGGGCAGATGCACCCCACACCAGGTGCATCAGGTTGTGATATTTGTCCACGTGAGCACCGCCCACGATGGCCAGGACGCCCATCAATACGAAGATGCCGCCAAAGAATCGGCACGCCATCCTGGCGCTGTCCGGTGCAGCCGGTAAACGGCGAAAATTCTGGATCATGGCAGCGAGTCCGGCGATATCGGTCACCAGCAGCGCGATGATCTGCAACAGCGTCCCGATAAAAATGCCGGCGGCAAACTTGCCAACTTGACCAGGATGGGTAAGGCGCAACATCTCCGCGGGCAGCCGCACAACCCATCCTGATGTGGTCAACAGTGAAATCAGTGCGCCGATCAGCGGTGTCCACCACCAGCGCGCCCCAAAAACCACGATGGCAGCGACCAGGATAAACAAGACGGGTCCCGGCGGAAACCTCGGATACGCCGGGTCCCCGGAAAGCCATTGCATCCAAAGCGCAACCGCAACAGTCACCAGTCCGCAAACGGTAAGCTTTGTCAAAAACGTAAGTCTTGTCTTCATCTGCACCCTCCCTTGCCGCCTCTGTAGATCACTCCTCGATTCCAGCACTCAGGGGCAGCGCAGGCGATAAAGATTGGTTAAGTCGTATGAAGCTTTGTAAAGACGGTGCGTGCGAGGCCGCCAGCCGGAGCGGGGGGTTGGCTGGTTTTTAGCAAAGACTGCAAGAACGCAGCAATTGCAGCAAAGAATAGCGATTGCGCCTCCGCTACTCTTTCTCCGGAACAAACTCCGACGAAGGGGCGAGCCGTAGAAGATTCGGGCGGATGATGGTTTTGGAGTTTGCGTGAGAAATTGAGTCCCGAAGGGACGGTTGACCTTAGCCCAGGACGTTGGTCCTGGGTTGCGTTAGAGGCCGACTCAGTCCCGTAGGGACGGCTGAAAAAATGGGCCGCGAGCGAATGCTGGAGAAGCTTCAACCTTCCCAGTTCGATAGAGCAAACGTTTAGGAGGAAAACATCATGGCAACAGTGCAGCAAGAAGTCCAGACCAAGACTACAGCCAGCGACACGACTCCCGCGAAGGTCGCCCATAAGCTCGAAGTGCTGGTTATTCCCGTCTCCGATGTCGACCGCGCGAAGCAGTTCTACGCGAATCTCGGTTGGCGCCTCGACGCAGACTACGACAACCATAGCGACTTCCGCGTGATTCAGTTCACACCGACCGGATCGGGCTGCTCGGTCATCTTCGGCAGGAACGTAACCGCGGCAGCACCCGGCTCGGCTCAAGGGCTGTACCTCGTCGTCTCCGACGTAGCGGCTGCCCGCGAAGAACTGCTTGCTCGTGGTATCAAAGTCAGCGAAGTATTCCACGACGCCGGCGGCGTTTATGCCGGTCCGGATGAGCCCTTCCTGTTTGGGCGGCTCCGCGTCGCCGGTCCGGATCCCGATCATCGCAGCTACCGTTCGTTCGCATCCTTCCATGATCCGGACGGCAACGGCTGGCTCTTTCAGGAGATCACGACGCGGCTGCCCGGCCGTGTCACCGGCGACACGATGTACCCATCGGTGAGCGAATTGTCGCAGGCACTGCGTCGCGCAGAAGCCGCGCACGGGGAGCACGAGAAACGGACAGGTCAACGCGACACCAACTGGCCCGACTGGTACGCCGAGTATATGGTCCGCGAGCAGTCTGGCGAAGAGCTGCCCAAATGAACGGCAACCGTGCCCCGCAGCTCTCCGGCCAAACGGTCGTCGTGATCGGCGGCAGCTCCGGCATGGGCTTCGAAACAGCGAAGCAGGCGAGGTCCGACGGCGCCAATGTTGTCGTCACCGGCCGCAACCCGGAGCACGTCGAGCACGCCGCACGCGATCTCGGCGCACTCAGCAGCGCGGCTTTCGACGCCACCGATTTCAAGCGTCTCGGAAGCTTTTTCGAGGAGCTGCCAAAGCCGATCGACCACATCATGGTCACTGCCGGCGGCCCTTACTACGCACGCCTGGCGGACATCGACTTCACCCAGGCGCGGCGCAACGTCGAGGAGGAACTCTGGCTGCCGCTTCACGTCGCCCGTTTCGCTACCGGGAAAGTGCGCGCCGGCGGAACGATCCTGTTCATCGGCGGAGTCGGCGGGCGACGACCGGCTGCGGGCCCGCTCATCACCACCTTCACTGCGGCGACGCCGGCACTGACCAGGGCGCTCGCGCTTGAGCTGGCGCCCATCCGGGTAAACCTGATCGCGCCCGGCTTCGTCGATACCCCGCTGTCGGCATCGATCCTCGGCGACCAGTTGGACACGCGTCGCGAGCAGCTCAGAAAAACCCTGCCCATCCGGCGAGTGGTCGGCCCGGCCGACGTCGCCTCGCTCGCCATCCATCTCATGGTCAACACCGCGATCACCGGTGTGACCTACGACATCGACGGCGGCCAGCAACTGCTCGAGGGATAACACGTAACCAGAGGCGAAGGAGGGCAGCCCTGAAACGAATGATTGTGTTGCTCGTTGCCGTTGCAGCGGTGGCAGGCATGGCAGCTTCCTGGGCTCCCGCATCCAGTTCCGACGAGGGAGTAGCCGCTCCGCTCTTTGGAGTCAAAATTCCTGCGGGATACCGCGACTGGAAATTAATCTCCGTAGCTCACGAAGAAGGCAGCCTCAATGATCTGCGCGCTATTCTGGGCAACGACGTAGCGATCAAGACCTATCGGGAAGGGAAGCTTCCTCTCCCCGATGGCGCAATCATTGCCCGGGTCGCCTGGACTTACGTTCCGTTGGCGGAAAGCGCTCAGGCCTTTGGCCACGCGCAGTCTTTCGTGGCTGGATCACCGACCAACGTCCAGTTCATGGTCAAAGACTCGAAAAGATACGCATCGACGGGCGGCTGGGGATTTGCTCAATTCGATAACGGCAAACCCGCTGCCGAAGCGGTGCACAGCAAATGCTTTGCATGCCACGAGATTGTCAAATCTCGCGATTTTGTCTTCAACCGCTACGCGCCTTGATGGAAAGATCGGACAAAACCTTGCGCTTCTACGAATCCTTATTGCGTACCGCACGATCTTTGCGAAAGAAACGTGGCCTGCTATGCATGGCAGCCATCATGGGAATCGTCGTTATCCCAGGAGCAAAATCCGTGAGCGTAACAACCATCGAACCGCAGCCTTCCCTTGCCGACGAGGGCCGTCTCCCTGATCTGGGCGGCGCCGTCGGTTGGCTTAACTCCGCGCCCTTGAACCGTAAGGCACTACAAGGCAAGGTTGTGCTGATCGACATCTGGACCTACTCCTGTATCAACAGCCTGCGCCAGCTGCCCTACATGAAGGGCTGGGCGGAAAAATATAAGGGTGCGGGTCTGGTTGTGATCGGTGTCCATGCGCCGGAGTTCGGCTTTGAGAAAGACCGTGCAAACGTGGAAAATGCTGTGCGCGAGCTAAAGCTCACGTATCCCATTGCCATCGACAGCAACCACGCGATCTGGCAGTCGTTGAACAACGAATACTGGCCGGCGGACTACTTCATCGATGGGAAAGGACGCATTCGCTACCACCACTTCGGGGAGGGCGAGTATGCCGAGTCCGAGCGCGTGATCCAGGAACTCCTGCAGGAGAATGGAGCCACAGGCTTGAACCTGAGCCCGGTAAATCTGTCGGCAAAAGGGGTGGAGGCGCCGCCCAGCGAAGATCTGCAATCTCCTGAAACCTATGCCGGCTACGCGCGCACCGAGCGTTTCGCCTCACCCGAACGATTGGCGCAAGACGCACGAAAGACTTACACCGCACCGTCTCGTCCTTCATTGAATCAATGGGGACTGAGCGGATCGTGGAACGTAGGCGCCGAGAGCAGTGCCCTGCAAGCTGCGCCGGGCAAGATCCTGTTCCGCTTCCACGCCCGCGACTTGCACATGGTGTTAGGGCCGGCGAAGAACGGTAAGCCAGTGCGCTTTCGGGTGACCTTGAACGGCTCGGCGCCCGGCGCCGACTGTGGACTTGATTCCTCCCCGGATGGCGCCGGTGAGGTCCGCGGCGCCCGTCTCTATCAGCTCATCCGGCAAAAGGGTCCGATCAAAGATCGAACCTTCGAAATCGAATTTCTCGATCCGGGGATTGAGGCCTTTTCCTTCACCTTCGGATAAGGGTCTCAGAGAGTTCGTCTCAGCGCGGTCCAGAAAGTCAAGCTCATGTCATTGCACGACAAGGGTGCAGGCGGTTACGGCCTGCGTCATACCTGCCGTAGCAACCACTTGAAAGTTATAGGTACCTGCGGGTGTAACACCAGATTTGGGATTTGTGGATGAGGAATTGCCACCACAACCCAATGGAATCAAAGTGAAACCGGCAAGCGCAACCATCATCCATTGCGCCCGGCGGCGTTTCGGCCAAAGCAGTAGCAGACTCCCGGCACAAATTCCGCAACTGAGGGTTGTTATACCGGCCCCCGGAAATGATTCGAGCATGCCTGCCATATTGCCGCCCGTTGTGGAGACGGTTAACGTCGACGATCGTGGGGCGCCCCCTGTCAGTGTGAACGTCGCCGGTTGGAAGGCGCACGAAGCACCTGTCGGCAATCCTGTGCACGTCAAGCTGATGCTACCGGTGTAACTGGCTCCTCCAGCTACGCTGAGCGCAACGCTCCCGCTCTGCCCCGAGGGTACGGTCACCGTTGGGTTGCTGCTATGTACAGCAAAGGGCGAGGCTGGAGATTGCTACCAGGGGGAACGGCGCAGATGCGGTGCCGGAAGGCGCGGCGAAGACCAGATCGGGATATGTATTTCCAGCTGCGATCATTAGACGAGTCTCGTTCCGTCCCCTTAGAGGGTTCGACTTATCAGGTAGAAAGTGGGTACCGGTGATACCCACTTTCCTTCCGTTTAAGACTTATGAAACGAAACCGACATCGTGGAGGGTGAGGGCGCTGGGGTGACGTCCGTCTCCTTGATCATCTTGCCGTCCGGGCTCAGGACAAAGGTATTCACCCGCTGCACTTCGCCGTGATTGCTGTAAGTCACCTTCAGCGTGTGCGGTCCCGCCATCTTCGCCGACATGGTGCGCGTTCCTCCAACAGATGTCGCGGTTCCATCAAGCTTGCAGGTTACGGGTTCGTCAGCATCCGTTTCCTTGATCGCGATACTGTCACCCTTCACCATGACTGTAAGCACTCCCGTGTCCTGCGACTCGCCAAAGCTGATTTCCTTCCACACCGCCGGGCCTTCCGCACCTCCCGAAACTCGCTTCGACACGAAGGTCATCGTAAACGGGCTGCCCTTTTCCGGAGTAATCTTCGCCGTTCTGGTCATCGTCTTGCCATCGGGAGAGAGTTCGATCTTCACCTTGCTGGTTTGTTTGTTGTCGCGAGAGTTCTCCAGTGCATAGCCCGTGGGGGTTTTGGTGCAGGTGGTCACCGTCCCGGCGTCCGGTGGGTTCGGTTTCCCGTCACAAACGACTTTGGGGCTCTTCTTCCCGCCGCGTGTGATGGTGTACCCGCTGGCGTCGGTCGAAACTGTCATAGTGGGCCCGTCGTATTTAAGCGTGGATCGATCCATCTTCCAGGAGCCATTCCACGGGTTTTCCTGTCCCATACTGGGGACAGTCAGAGAAAGAAAGCATGCAAAGGCGCAAATACACGTGCCGTAACGTCTCATGGGTCTTGCCTTAAAAACAGATTGTCAACTCTGGTCTGGCTAGCCATCTTGAGCGCAATGCGAGTGACTGTCAAGGAACATAGGGAGCAAGGTTGTTGCAGCGGACTCGCGAAACCGACGACGCACCCATGCCTCACCAAAAAAAGACGGTCTCAGTCGCGCCTTGCCGCATTACCATACGACCAAGAGGTGATATGAAGCATTTCTTATGTCTGGCCGCCTTGTTTCTTTATTCTGTGTTTATGCCGGCTCAGCAGTTTTCTTCGGTTCCCGGGCAAGGCCGCTCGATGGTGGTGTCGAAGTTCGGCATCGTCTCAACTCCCCAGTTTCTGGCGTCTCAGGCCGGTGCGCACATCCTTGAACAGGGAGGCAATGCCATCGACGCCGCAATCGCGGCCAACGCTGTCATGGGCGTCGTTCAGCCCTACGTCAACGGGATCGGTGGCGATCTCTTCATGGTGTACTACGAGGCCAAGACTGGGAAAGTCTACGGCTTGAACTCCAGCGGCTGGACTCCCAAGGCCCTCACCATTGAAGCCCTCAAAGCCAAGGGCGTCTCGCAGATCAACCCTATCGGCGTCGAGACCATCGACGTGCCCGGCGCGGTCGCCGGATGGGATGCGATGCGTACGCGATTCGGGTCTTTGCCCTTCAACCAACTGCTCGCTCCGGCCATTTATTACGCGCAGAACGGATTTCCCCTCGCCGAGCGCAACGCGCGCTACTGGATCGCCAAAAAGCTCATGGACCAACCCGGCTGGAAGGAAACTTACGACATCTGGCCGGCCGCTCCGCAACCGGGGGATCTGTTCAAAAATCCTGCCCTGGCGAACTCTCTCCGCCAAATTGCGGCAAAGGGCCGGGACGCTTACTACAACGGGCCCATGACCGAGACCATGGTCAAGTTCCTCAACGCCCACGGCGGCATGCATACCCTGGAAGACTTTCGCGACTTCCAGCCCGAGTGGGTCGAGCCCGTATCCACCACCTACCGCGGCTGGACAGTCTACGAGCTTCCGCCCAACGGCCAGGGCATCGCCGCTCTTTCCATGCTCAACATCATGGAGCGCTTTCCCATGGCCCAATACGGCCACAATTCCGTGGATGCGATGCAGGTGATGATCGAGGCCAAGAAACTCGCCTACGCTGACATGTATAAGTACGTCGGTGATCCACGCTTCACCCCGGTGCCGGTCAAGGAGCTCCTCTCCAAGGACCTCGCCGAGCAGCGTGCGAAGCTCATCGACATGAATAAAGCATCGTGCCAGGTCGTTCCCTCGAATGTCTCGGCGGAACTCAACAAGCACGGTAACTCCACCATCTATCTTTCCGCCATCGACAAAGACGGGAACATCGTTTCGCTCATTCAGAGCAACTACGCCGGCTACGGTACCGGCATGGTCGCTCCGGGACTTGGCTTTTCCTTCCATAATCGAGGGGCCGGTTTTCAGCTCACTCCCGGCCTGCCGAACTCACTTGCCGGACACAAGCGCCCGCTCCACACCATCATCCCGGCCTTCATGGAGAAGGGTGACATTCATATCGGCTTCGGCATCATGGGCGGCTGGAACCAGGCGCAGGCGCACGCACAGTTCGTAGCTAACGTTGTGGACTACGGAATGAATGTCCAGGCCGCGCTGGAGCAGCCCCGTTTCACCAAAGACACCTTCGAGGGTTGCGACCTGGAGATGGAAGAGACAGTCCCCGCCGAGGTTCGCGCCGGCCTCGCACAACGCGGCCATCAGATCAAGCTGCTCGAGCCTTTATCATTCTCTGTCGGTCAGGGCGCGGCTGTTGTCCGCGACAGCAGCCGGGACGTCAACTTTGCCGCCGGCGATCCCCGCTCTGACGGAGCAGCCATCCCCCAGGAGCCGTCCCAGTCAGTCCCGTAGGGACGGCTGAATCTCAAAGCTGTCCGAATTAGCTGGCCGGTCGATGACGTGTCGGTGATTTTATTGGACAAAATGCATGGGAAGCCGGGTTCGGGAAACATGTTTGGGGTTTTATCGGTGCAGCAAATTCGAGTATAGGTACCGAGGCAGCAGCAGCTAGGGGCTAAAGAGTCTGCGTGAGAACTTGTTTTTGAAGGGTACGGGCTTCAGCCCGTACATTGACCACCCAGGGTACGAAGGGCTTTAGCCTCTGAGGCCATCTCTTGTGCTGGCTTAAGCAGCCCTCGGCGGCTGAAGCCGATCCATCTTGACGATGAGATGTACGGCCTAAGGGCCGTACCCTTCGCAGGCGAGTTCTCACGCAAACTCTAAAGCCCCGATCTTGTCGTGAGGTAACGGCCCGACTAAAGTCGCGCCCTGATACAAAGCGCTAGGTCTGTCAATCCGGCTGGGTGCTGTAGGTCGGGGACTCGATTGCCTGCAGAATGCCGGCATAGCGTGCGCGCTCCTCTGGCGACTCGGAGGTACGAGCAAGTTCCGCCAATTCGACCTTCGAAGGCCTGAGTTGCAGCGGCAGCCGGTCCCAGTAGTACTTCAATGCATCGGAAGGCCAGTGGGCATAGGTTTTTTCCCACGACCGTCTACCGGACCCGGCAAATACCAGCACGCCTGGATTAATGGGACGCTCATAACTTTGAAATCGCCAGTCCAACGAGATCCGCAACCGGCTCGATAGGTTGGGAGCTGCCTCGTGAACAGTAAGACTACTAAACAGCAGTAGATCGCCGGCATTGATCTCGCCACCAACCCACGCGCCGCCACGCTCAGTTCCCGGAGGGATACAACCAGTCTGTCCGGCAGTGGGTTGTGGGCCAAATCTGTGAGAGCCGTCCAGCACGCGAAGTGGCCCCTCCTCTATAGGGCAATCGTGCAACGCCAGCCAGGCGGTGAAGGTCTCCTCGTCTCCGGCCACCGCGGTGTAATCCTGATGAGCAGGTGTGATCGCCCGCGCGAAATTGGGAAAGATCAGGCGCCCGACGGGTTTGGGATGAACCAGCAGATGCTGGCCTACCAGCACCTTCATCACCTGCTGCAACACGGGATGATGCGGTAACTCATGAAACGATGGGAGACAGAAGACCCGGTCGTAGACGGATTTAAAAACCGAGTCATCCTCGCAGCAAGCCGCGCCGGGATTTGCGATGCGATCCAGCGGGTTGCCGCCGGAACGCAACCAACCCGCCTGGTTCAATACCGATGTAATATCCGCCAGCAACGGATGCAGGTACCCGGGGGAAAGCAGTCCTCGAAGCAAAACAAAACCATGCGTGTCCATCTGCGCTCTTACATCGACAGAATTGAGCGCAGCTCCATCAAAGTCGCGAAGCGGCTTGGTAGTCCCCAACCGGCATTCAGCTTCGAGCTGTTGAGGAGCTCCCACGCCCTGAGACTACCGTCTTACCCCATCGCGTAGTGTCACAAGGTTGTCACCAAATTGTCCTCTTTGCCCGTTCGTAAAAATGACAATGTAAGGACAATTCAGATATTGCTTCCGTCGGACACTGGGAGACAGCATTGAGTTGCAGAGCGCGCATAGGATGAGTACCGATCCAACCCACATCGCACAGGCCTACTGGAATCAAGCGGCGGATACCTATGTCCAGGACTTCAGCGGCACGAGTATCGGGGCAGCACGCCGTCAGGCGGTGTGGAGACGCTTGGACAAGATCTTCTCTCCGGGCCAGAAGCTCCTCGAGCTGAACTGCGGCACGGGCATCGACGCCGTGCACCTCGCGGAACGGGGAATGCAACTCGTCGCCTGCGACATTTCCTCCCGCATGATTGATCATGCCCGGCACCTCGCGGCTTCGACCAACACCAGCCAGCTCATCGATTTCAGGGTGTTACCCAACGAGGAGATTGGATCTCTCGAAGGAGAGAACCTTTTCGATGGCGCCTTCTCAAACTTTTGCGGATTGAATTGTGTAGAGGATCTTCCTGCGGTGGTGCGCGAGCTCGCACGCCTGGTAAGGCCCGGAGCTCCGGTTCTTCTCTGCATGGTGGGGCGCTTCGTGCCCTGGGAAATTGCCTGGTTCCTGGCCCATGGAGAGCCGGGGAAAGCGTTGCGCCGGCTTCGCGGGAACAGCTTTCGTCCCTCCGGCCCGGGCACCGTATGCATCCAGCGTCCATCGGTGAGGGAAATCGCACGCCTCATGTCACCGGCATTCAGGCTGCGGAGATGGAGTGGGGTTGGCATAGCTGTGCCGCCTACCTATACAGAGAATCGAATGCAACACTTTCCCCGCTTGATCAAAGGGTTGGCCGCCATCGACCACTTGATCGAGGACCTTCCCTTGTTTCGCCGGATGGCTGATTGCGTGGTCATGGAATTCGCTTGTGTAAAGCCGCAGAAAGGCACGCGATGACGGTGAAGCACCGCATTGCCCTGGCGGTCAGGCGAACCGTTCTCGGTAAGCTGAACCAGCCCCAGCAATGCAACGTCGGAATACCGGATCCGCAGCCGGAGATACGCGTCTGGCTGCACGGAATCGGGGCTCCGCGCGATGTGACCTTTCGCCACTCGATCGCGTGCGCATCACCGTTCACTCTTTGCATTGGATCCGAAGCATGGCCAGGCGGTCGAAGTCCTGAAACGCAGTTGACTCTACAGTTCCGCCGGCGTGATGACGAAAAGCAGCTGTTAGCTGAATTAACGCTTCGCCGTGCGGATACCCTGCTCACGCAGGGACCGCTCTTGCATCTTTTCCATGTAGAAAGCTGCAAAAACTTCTGCCTGCCCAAAGGCCGGCTTTGGGCTCACTATGTGCACCTGGGCTATCTACAGGCTCGGAGCGCGTCGCACATTCGAATGTCCAGCATCGACTCGCACGCTATGGTTGCGGCATTCATCTGCCCTCGCCCGGTAGTGCTGGTGAGCGCTGTCTCCGGAAATCGCAGCAACCTATTTCCTATGAATTTGCTTGGCAACCTCGGCGACGGCTACTTCGCCTTTGCCCTGGATAGCACCAGGTTGGCTGCGCCGCTGGTGGCCGAGGCCAGGGCGGTCGCGTTAAGCAGCATCCCCATGGAGCACTCTGAAGCGGCGCGGCAGCTGGGAAAGAATCACAAGCGGGAAACCATTTCCTGGAACGAACTACCCTTCACCACTCAACCATCGGCGGCATTCAACATTCCAGTGCCCAGTTTCGCCTCGCGCGTGGTCGAGATGCAGATCGAGACTACGCATAACCTGGGCAGTCACACGTTCTTTTCGGCCCGGGTCGTTCGGGACGAACGCTACAGCGATGGGACGCAATTCTTCATGGTTCATGGAATCTATCAGTCCTGGCGCCTGGCAAATCAGCACCAGCCAAATGCACCCTATCCCAGTCTCGTTTCCATTCCTTGACCTGGACCGTAGGAGGTTGGGGAAGACCATCGAAGAAGGGAACGGATTCAGAGCGCCGTATATAGGCTGCCGCCTATCGATACGCGCTCTTTCTTGACTAGCCCCACCAATTTTCGGTTTGGTCGAGCCATCCAATCCCCCCCTTTAAGGGGTGGCCGGCGCCGCCAACATTGATACAGCGGCAACAACCCCCAATGGGGCTGGCCCCCCCAAGGGGCCTGGTTCATGATGGCAATACTTTGGGAAAAGGCCCACGCTGTCGCCTGACCCGGAAACCTTCACTGACCGGCACTGAACGGTCAGACGCCAGTTCACCAGCTTCGCGCCGGAGGTCTTATGAAGGCTCAGCAATATCAAGGATATTTCGCCCCGGCCCCCGCCGGCCCTGACCAGGTACAGGAAGAGGACTGGCAGGACCGTTTGCGGAGTTTGCAGCAATTGATAGGAGAACTTCTTATCAAAAATCAGCAGCTCAGAATGTCGTTGGAGTCGACCAAGGCATTGATCGGAGAAACCAGGGTAGCTGGAAACACACCGATCAGTTGAAATTCTCAGGCACTTCCTTCAGCAGAGTCGTGACTTTGCCTCCAGTGGCTCCAACTGACAATTCCTAAATCCGGCTCAGGCGAATCTGGCAGCATTGAAAGCAACTCCAGCAAATTTCCATCGGGGTCTCGGAAATAGAGAGACGCAGCGGGCATCCACGCAATCACCACTGGTTCCTCGGTGGGCGCTCCGTCGAAGTCGAGCGGCAAGACATTCGCCGCCCGGAGACGTGCCGGGGCGCTGAGCAAGCCGGCAAGATCCGAGCGGAAAGCGATGTGCAGGCTTAGTCTCTGCGGGCTTGTTCCCACCTCCCACAAGCCGAGCATCGAGTTGCCTCTTCCTCCAATCCAGTAAAAGGCCACGCGGCGCTTCCAAATGACTTCCGCGAGTTCTAATCCCAGGGTTTGCTCATAGAAATTCATCGAGCGTTGCAGGTCAGCAACGTTCAGATGACTTTCGAAGAGATCGCGAACAGCAATCAATGCACACCTCCGTCCCGATAGCCAAAGCGGCAGTCAGTTTGGCAGACGGGCAGGTTCCAGCATAACGGCTCTTTATGCGAAAGGTGGGGATGCGGAGGAGCAGCTTTTGAAAAAGACCCCGGGGAAGGGAAATGCCAGAGCGCACCCTAACCCGGAGCCTTAAGGAAGAACTGAAAGTGGAAGGAAGGGGTTTAGAGGCTTGCGACGGCGGTCGCCAGTTGCTTTTTGATTTCGTCTCGCTCGGCGTCTAATTTAACGCGCTTCGCGTCGATTTCGCCTAAGGTGTCCAGCAGCTGAGAAACCTTGGCTTGCGACCAGGTCAGCTTTGACTTCTTGGCTTTGCCTTGTGCGGCCCGTTCTGGCCACTCCGGTGAATCTGTGACTTCGGCTGTTACTTCGGGAAGAATTTCTACGCCGTTCGCTCCGTGCGTTTCCAGTTCCATGATCCCTCTCCTTCGGTTCGTACTGCGTTGAGGTGTGGGGACAGCATTACAGACCGTTTCAGGTTTGGCCTTTCCACTTTCGGGTCAAATCAGAAGGTGCGGGGAAGCGGAAGATGTGGAAAACAATCTGCGAAAGAAAGCCAGGAGCAGATTGTCAATGAGATGACTCTTGATTCGGGGATTACTTTAGGCGCACGCAGTCAGCGCCCACCTGCAAAGTAGATGAGTTCTGAGCGCAGATAGAATGATCGGGTGACCCCAAAGTACCGTGCGGCTTCGCGGCCGGCGAGGCTCCCAGTCTCGGGCAGCTTCGCCGTTATGCGATCGCGCGCAGCCTTTTCAAGGCCACCAGCCTGCCGCGGGCGATTGCACGTCTGGGTTTTATCCAGGCCGACCCCATCCGCGCACCCGCTCGCGCTCAGGATCTGATCCTCGCGCAGCGTGTTAAGGATTATCGGGCCGGCGATCTGGAGCGCCGTTACCCGCGCCTGGGGATCGAAGAGGCATTCTTCTTCAACTACGGTTTCTTATCTCGTGAAACCCTGCTTCTGCTGCATCCGCGCACGGGACCGCGCTCCTGGGATGCGGCGATGCAGGCGCACGCACAGGAGGTGCTGGCCTTCGTGCGCCGGCGTGGACCCACCCAAGCCAGGGAGGTGCAGGCGCATTTCGACCATGGCCGCATCAAGCGCTGGGGCGCCGATTTGAATGTCAGTTCGCATTTGCTGGAGGGTTTGCACCATAGCGGACTGCTCCGCGTAGCGCGGCGCGCTGCCGGCGCCCGCGTCTACCAGGCCAGTGAGCACCCGCCGCAGGACCAAAGCCCCGAGGCACGGCTCGTGCGCGCCGGACGGTTGCTGGACATGGTGGTGCATCTCTATGCGCCGCTGCCTGCGGCCAGCCTGGGTTATCTGTGCGGACTGCTGCGCTCTGGAGTTCCGCATCTGGCTGCCGAGGTGCGGCAGATCCAGAACCAGGCGAAGTCTCGCTACCCCCATGCTCAGGTCGATGGCTTGTTGTGGTTCTGGCCGCAAGGCGAGAAACCCGTCTCTACCCGGCACACGGTCGACGAGAGGCTGCGCTTCCTCGCGCCCTTTGACCCTGTGGTCTGGGATCGCCGGCGCTTCCAGTTGTTCTGGGGCTGGGAGTATAAGTTCGAAGCCTATGTGCCGGCACACAAGCGCCGCATGGGCCACTACGCGATGCCCATGCTCTGGGGCGAGCAAGTTCTCGGCTGGGCCAATCTGAAGGTGGCCGATGGGCGCTTGCACCACGAGTTAGGATTTGCCGGTCCCCGGCCGCGGGGCAAAGCCTTTCGATTGGCGCTCGATGAGGCATTGCAGCAGATGCAGCAGTTTCTCAAACTTTAGCGCTAACATTCGCTGTGCAGGACCGGCGCCTGCTTGGAAAGCCTTGCCCACTCAAGCCAAAAGAAGGCTTAAAGGGCCACCCGACGACCTCGTCATGAATATTCAATCTTTCTGGGAACCTCTCTTTGGCCGCCTGCGTAACAATCTGCATGAGGCCTTTACCCGCCATCGCCTGCGCGGCACTGTTTGCCTGGAACCTGACAGGTTTGGCGCGAGCGGAAACCTCTTGCGCGCAAACGCTGGATGCTCCTCTGCGGCCGAGGGCCACACTCACGATTCATTCACGGCCCGCGGGCCTCGAAATTGTAGGCACCGATCAAGCGGAGATTCATGTTTCGTGCACGTTACGCGACGAGGGGGACGCCCACCGCATCCACATCCGTTTCCAGGGAAATGAGGATGACAAAACCCTGGACATCACCGGCGATTTGCTCCACGGAAACAATCTTAGAGTTCGCGTGGAAGTGCCGCGAAAGACGAACCTGCGGGTCGATATGTCCGCAGGGGAAATAAAGGTGGAGGAGATTGACGGAGACAAGGATATCGATCTATACGCAGGCCGGATCGCGATCTCCTCAACTCACCCCTGGGACTACCGCAGCGTCGACGCATCGGTCAGTATCGGAGATGTGAAAGCCCCGGTGTACGGCACGCAGAAAGGCGGCTTCTTCCCAGGCATTACGAAAGAAGCATCGGGCGGCGAGTATTCGCTGCATGCCCACGTAATCACAGGAGAGATCGAACTGCTCGGCAGATCGCCGAGTGCCGCCACTGATTAAAGCTGGATTAGGTTCGAAAGGACGTCTGTTTAGCGTCGAATTTCACGTTTCCAGGAGAGGTCCGCGGAACTGCAGATCCCTCGGCTTCGCTCGGGATGACAAAAAGGAAATGGCCACGGTTCATGGAGAGCGGTTGATAGACCGGGGCTTTTGAAAGATAAATTTGGACAGCACCGAAGTTCAACTCCCACATTTGACAGGCTGAGGATAGGCTCCGCGGAACTGTCCTTGGATACGAATTCAGGGTGCCGGAGGCACATGGGGTGGAGGCTGATAGATCTTGGCTCTAGCCTGGCGTTCTCTCTCCAACGCGTCCTTTGCCTGGGCCATGGCTTTACGTCGAATGTCGTAAAGTTCTTTTCGCTCCGCCCACCGCTTATTTAATCGGCGAAAGAGAGGCTGGCCCTCCTCGCTTTGGTGCTCGGCGGCCAAGGCGGTTTTTTCCTGTTCTGCTTCGTTGCGGCGGAGCGCACTGAGTTCGGCCACCAGGTCTCGATGCAGGTGCTTTTTGCGGGCAAATTCTTCAGTCAACTGTTCGGTCACCTGGCGCTGATAGCCGACGACATTAAACATGACGCCCGTGGTCCAGGAAAAGGTGAACAGGCCGCAGATTGCCATCATGGGGCCAAGTTCGCGCCACCCAAAACCAAGCGGCACCCCTCCATAGCCCAGCGTAGTGTAGCTGTTAGCGGTGAAGTAAAGGCTGGTCCGTAGATCGGGAACCAGGGTGAGCCGGGTGAGCACGCTGGCCCAGATGGTCATGTCGACGATATGGAGAACCAACATAAGGAGCACCGCGCGGCCAAATCGCATCGATGCCCAGAACGGGTGGCTCGCATGTTCAAGAAGAACCTTCGCCCCATGACGATAGTCGCGAACGATGAGTCCCAGCACAGAGCCGTGCACCACCGTGACAACCACCAACACGGCGGCGCCGATGGAAAAGACCTCCAGCAATGGCGGGTCGGGCCGGACAGGGTAAGTAGGTATCCACGGAGCGAGCATGCGACAGAATTCTAACGGACTCTGTCGCAAATCAGACGGAGTTGGTCTTCGAGAGTGACTAACGCAGTCGCGGATGAGTCACCCCCAATGAGAGGAGCGCCGAGAACCACCAGGCGTGCTCCGTATTCAGGAGTGCGGATCGCCTGCTCCACTGAGAGACCACCAACCGCCTGGACCGGCACCTCTACTGCAGCAACGACCTCGCGCAATTGATCGAGCGGACTGGGCCATGGTTTTCCCATCGCCGCAAGGCCGCGGCGCTCATCGTACCCGATATGGTGAATGACGTAATCGCAGCCCAGATCCTCGAGCCTTCTGGCGGCCGCCACCCGGTCGTCGGCAGCGAGGTTGTCGCCCATGACCTTCACGCCGAGATCCTTTGCAGCTTGCACCATCGCCTTGATCGTCTCCGGATGAGCGCGCTCCATCACTACCACGTGGGTTGCGCCCGCCTTCGCCGCCATCTGCGCCTCGAGTCCGCCGCCATCCATGACTTTCATATCAGCCACGATGGGAACCTCGGGAAACTCGGCGCGCAACGCACGGATACTGTTCATTCCTTCGGAAGCGATGAGGGGAGTGCCTGCCTCTAACCAATCGACCCCTGCGCGGACCGCGACCCGCGCGGTTTCGAGAGCCCTGGCGATGGAAGTGAAGTCGAGCGAGATTTGTACGATGATTTTCGTCATGAGTTTGGCTGAAGACGTATGAGCCAGCCGATTATACTGATGGATCCAATGACGTCCACTCACGATGGGGAACGAGGTCTCTGCATGAAGAAAGCTCTCTCGATCGTCCTGCTTGGGTTGTTGGCTGTGCCGAGCATGGATGCTGCCGACGATCCTGCACGGGAACAGTCTCGTTCCATGGTCATGACGCAGTACGGCGTGGTGGCCACACTGCAGGCGGTTGCTTCACAGGCGGGTGCAGCCATTCTGGCCAGGGGCGGCAGCGCGGTGGATGCCGCCATTGCGGCCAACGCCGCGCTCGCGGTGATTGAGCCCATGATGAATGGAGTGGGCGGAGATCTCTTCGCCGTGGTGTATGACGCGAAAGCAAAGCATCTCTACGGTCTCAATGCCAGTGGCTGGGCGCCAAAAACTCTAAGCCCTGAAGCGTTGCAGGCTAAAGGAATTACCAAGCTGCGCACCATTGATGAGGTGACGGTGCCCGGGGCAGTCGCCGGGTGGGACGCTTTGCATCAGCGATGGGGAAAGCTCTCGCTGGCCGAGGATATGGTGCCCGCGATTGCGCTAGCGGACAAAGGCATTGCCGTCACAGAGACGGATGCGGACAACTGGAACATCTACGGCATGCCATTCCGCAATGATCCTGAGTTTGCCCGGGTCTTTCTTCCTGGCGGCAAAGCGCCGGCCGCAGGGCAGTTATTCCGCAACCCGGAGCTTGCCCGGACACTCCAGCGCATCGCGGAACATGGCCGCGATGGGTTTTATGAGGGCGAGACGGCGGCCGCGATCCTCAAGCTGGAGCGCGCGCTTGGCGGTTTTATGGAAGCGGAGGACTTGTCTGAATTTCAGCCGGAATGGGTGGATCCAGTCAGCACCAACTACCATGGCTGGACGGTGTACGAGATGCCGCCCAACGGGCAGGGGATTGCGGCCCTGCAGATGCTGAACATCATGGAGCAGTTCCCCATCAAGCAGTGGGGCCACAACAGCCAGAAGTCCCTGCACGTTGAGATCGAAGCCAAAAAACTCGCCTATGCCGACCTGCGGCGTTATGTGGGCGATCCCCACGCAACGCACATTCCGACCGAAGCGCTCATCTCCAAAGATCTGGCGAAACAGCGTGCAAAGCTGATCACGGACAAGGCCGCGTGCAACGTATTGCCTTCGGATGTGCAGCAAAAATTATCACATCTATCGAGCGACACAACCTATCTGGCTGTGGTTGACCGTGACGGGAACCAGGTCTCTCTGATCCAGAGCAATTCGGGTGCGTTCGGCGGTGGATTAGTGGCCCCTGGCACCGGCTTTCCGCTGCAGAATCGGGGCGGCGGATTCACGCTCGAACCGGGCCGGCCAAATACGCTTCGGCCACGAACGCGTCCACTGCACACCATCATTCCCGCGTTTATGCAGAGCGGCGACCGGCGCATCGCCTTCGGCATCATGGGCGGCTTTAACCAGGCACAGGCGCACGCGCAGTTTGTTTCGAATGTGGTCGATTTCGGCATGAACATCGAAGCTGCCCTGGAAGCAGCCCGCTTCACCAAGCGTGATTTTGATGGCTGTGGCGTGTGGGTGGAAAATGGAGTCGCGCCCGACGTGATCGCGGGGCTACGCAGCCAGGGTCACGATGTAAAAGTTTGGCCGCGCTATTTCCAGGGAATGGGCCGTGGGAATGCGGTGGAAGCGAGCGACGCCTCTCCAGTCCACTATGGTGCGACGGATCCTCGAGCCGACGGAGAAGCCGTGCCCGAACAAATGCCCTTCTAAGAAGAATTCGCGGCGCCTAATGCCCCGCCCGGAAGCCGCGGTTGGCGTCGTAGGCAAATTTCATCAGGCCGTCGCGGTAGTCGATACTGATGGTCATCTGACCGAGAGCCGTGATCCCGATAAACCCTCCCACCTCTGTGTCCAGGTTCTTGCTCAGCGTGGATGTCGAAAATGCAAACACTTCATCCACTCTCTGCGACACGTTAGCGAACTTGAATGTGATGTTGTCCGCGGTATACACCTTGTCTACCTTGCCGCTGATTCCATGCACTGTGACGTTGTCCTGGCTATGCACCTTGGCGACCTCGCGCGCCACTTCGGGACTTACCGTGGTGGCGAACGCTCCGGTGTCTACGATGAAAAGCTTGGGAGAGCCATTGTTGAGGACAGCGGGCAGCAATAGGTTGTGCCCGATACGATAGACGTGCGTCCAGTCTTTCATCTCGGGAGCGATGTAGCGGTCGTAAGGTCCATGCGCAACCGGTTTGGCCGCGGGTGTGGGCGCCGCGGCGCCGGTGCCCGCGGAGTCGTCCTCATTTGCGTTGCTACGGGTCTCAAGTGCCGGTTTGCTTCCGCTGGTGTCGTTGGGCCGTGGTGGCAAAGGCGCCAGCAGCAACTTACGCATGGGATAGTCGAGGGTGACGAGGAAACGGGAGAACACATCCATGCCGATCAGGCCGTCTGTGTCCACGACGTTTCCCTTGTTGATGACTTCGACGGCGCAATCTTTGAACTCCAACGAACCGATTTTGATATCGTCTGCAAACGTGGTGTAGGCGTCCTTGTTGCCCTGGCTGCCTACACCGCCCACCTCGGTTCGACTGAACTGCTTGAGCCCGGCATGCTCGGCGACCGAACGGCTGACTAATAGACCGCTGGCGCCGGTGTCAATCTGCAGCCGGGCATCGTGGTCATTCAACTTCACGTCCAGTCCAAAGGCGCGGATGTGCGTCGCATCTCTCATCAGGTAGGCGAACGGTATCGTCGCGGTGTCGATGTTGGACACCAGCCTGCAGGCCCGATGCGGCTCGATCGCCTGTTGCTTCAGGTAATCAAGATAGAAGTGAAGGCGCTTAAGCGTTTCTGGATCTTCGCCATTCGCGCTGGCCAGGTAGGCCTCGAGTTCGCTGATCCGTTCTTTCATCGGCAGCGTCTGCAGCCAGCGGCTGCGAATCCTCGGATTGGTTGGATCCAATGAGTGCGCCGTGCTGAGCTCGGCGGCCGCGCCGGCGTAGTAGGAATTCAGGCGGAGAATCCTGGCATCCAACAGCCGCGCCTGTGGGTTGCATGGGCCGAACTTGATGGCAGCCTGGACCGTTGCCAACGCAAGCCAGGGTGTCCCAGCCCGATATTGCGCTTCGCCCAACGCGACCATAAGCATCGTGGATTGAGGATTTTGAATCAGCGCTTTCTGCAACAAATCCTCAGCTTCGGTTACCTTTTGTTGCTTCAGCAATACTTCTGCAAGGCCTGCGGTCAGAGCAGTATCGCCAGGCTTCTGTTGCAGTTGCGCCTGGTACAAATCAACCGCGCGATCATAGTCGCTGCGCAGGAAGGCCTCCTCAGCTTCTGATGGCTGGTGGGCGATGATGACATTGCAGGTTGCCGCTGCAGCCATGCTGCCTCGGCCGCAGACTGCAAGCATGATCAAAATGGCGAAACATCGCCCAACCCAGGAGGTGCAACCAGGCATGTTCTCTCGTCTCCGGCCAGGTCTCAGGAGTGAGAGACGAGGGGACGGACCCTTTTCTGGCGTTTACAAGTGAGCAAAGTATAGCAACGCGAATTTCAAAATCCTGTCCACCGCTTGTGCCATTCGGGAAACTAAAAAGCACTGAGAGACGTTACCTTTGTCTCCATGCCAGACGCGAACTTATCATTCATACAACTTCAGTAATCCTTCACGAGAAGCGTAGCCAAATGAAACGTAACCGTTACGACTTTGCAGAACGATATGGGTACAGGTGCAGGTTGAACGTACCGGAAAGGGTAATGGTGTGAGCCGCTGGTCACTGGTCAAATACAACCAGCCTCAGAGGATACCCATGTTACAACTCGGGGGCTCTCGTTCAGTGTGTAAGGCAGACACTGGGAGCACATGTGCCGGGGAGGCACGAACACTAGTGTCGAAGAAGAATCCAGTCCCGAGCGCTGCCACGGCAGCCACTGAGCCAGGCCCCTGGGCTCGCATCCCCGCTCGTAATGTATTGCAAAACGGAGATGCCAAGTGACCTCATTCACGGTGACCCTACCAGACTTCAAGGGGCTATGGATTCGGATTCTCAATCGAGTTCGTCCCGGCGTGGCGCTCGACGAGCAGGGCGGAGAACCGGGTGAGGAGCTCACGCAACCGGTAACGCCGGCGCTGTCGCCGAAACGCTCGCCCATGGACGAACCCGAGGCGGTTGGCATACTTTGGGCTGCCTGCGCCGTCGTTTGCCTTCTGCTTTATGTGATTGTGGACGTGCTACATGAAACTCTGGGGCGGAACACGGCCTTCGCTTTCCTGGTGATGCTCACCGTCACTGTGCTCTGGTGGATCACGAAGCGGTCGAGGTTGCCGGGCAGCCACAAAGCAAAATGGGTGGCGGCAGTCGCCAGTGGAATGATCCTGATCGCGATAAGTCTTTTCGACGGTCGTCCCAGGAATAATCCACTCTTTCAATCAGCTCGCGCAGCGACCGCTCAGTCCCAGGCGCCACCGGTCGTAGTGAAAGACAGCCCGCGCCCGGCTAAGACACTCCAAACGACGGCGCCCGTAGTGCCAAGGTCCGAGCTGGGAGAAAATCTTGGCGTACAGCTAGGCCGGTACATAGAAGGGGCGAAGAACCAGGTCGCGCAGAAATGGAGCCCGTCGGAAGTTGCCGCCGGCACCCCGGCGGGCGCGACGGTTTATATTCAATTCGCCATACGGCAGCGCGGCACTCATGAGGTCCCGACGATGGAAACATCCAGCGGGTATCCGTCGCTCGATGCTTCCTGCCTGCGGGCCGTGGAGCGTATCCGGACCTTCGATCATCTCCCGAGGCGCTACAGCGGAGAGAATCTGATCGTGCTCTATCATTGCACCTATCCCGGCTCATCCACGACAACCTTCGCCCAGGACTCGATCTCGCAGACTGCAGCAGCCGCCCGTTCATGGCTCTGTGGATGCCGTTCATGGTGGGCAGCAAACCATCAAGGGCGCGGTCGTCACCAATTAATCGGCTGCTGTTTTGGGCACCCAAAGTCACTCTGTACGCAGTGCCTGCAATGGCTCAATGCGCGAGGCCCGCCGCGCCGGGACATATGCCGCAATCAGGGCGACGGCGCAGAGCAGCAGGCTTACCCCTGAGAAGACCGCGGGGTTTGTCGGCGTTGTGCCAAATAATAAAGACTCGATCCACTTACTGCAGGCGATGGAACCGATCGTTCCCAGCGTCACTCCGGCGAGGGCGAGCACCAGCGTCCGGGTGAGAATGGCGCGCCGCACCCGCGAGGAGCTTGCTCCCAATGCCATGCGGATGCCTATTTCCTTGGTTCGCTGGTTCACCGAGTACGAAATCAGCGCGTAAATCCCGAGCGAGGCAAGCAACAGGGCGAAGGCGGCAAAGCCTGAAAGCAGCAGCACCAGAAAGCGGCGTGGCGACACTGACTTGTCCACCAAATCTTGTAGCGTTTGAAACTCTGCGACCGGGAGGTTGGGATCAAGGGGCCGCAGGGCCGTTCGGATGGCCGGTGCAAGGCTATCGGGCGGCAAAGCCGTGCGCACCACCAGCCTCATCGCCGCGAAGTCTCCTGTTTGGCGCATTGGCAGATACATTTCGGAGCCGCCAACAATTTCGGGCCCCCCGTGATGGACATCCGCAACCACTCCAACCACTCGCCGTCCACCGTCTTGTGTGACCATCTGTCCCACCGCGTTTTGCCCGGGCCACAGGGTCCGCGCCAAGGTCTCATTTACGATCACCACGGGCTCACCCGACGCTCGATCGCTCTCCGTGAACGGCCTTCCCGACTTCAACGCGATTCCCAGGGCTTCAAAATATCCGTCGCTTACCACTCGGATGTAGGCTTCAGGATGGTGGTCCTTGCCGTAGACCTGTCCTTTGCCCGATACTTGCCAGCCTCTATCCCCATCAAGCGGCAGAACATCGCTGATGCCCGCCGCCGTAACGCCGGGGATCGAACGGGTGCGATGCAACACATCGTCGATGAACGAGTTCTCCTGCGCCACGCTCGCGATATGAAAACCCGGGTCGACCCGCAAGGTGGCTGTGTGCATCGGTTGAAACCCGAGGTCCACATCGAGCACGCGCATAAAACTCTTGAGCAGCAGCGCCGAGCCCACCAACAGCATGCAGGCCAGGGCGAACTGTGAGACAACGAGTCCGTCGCGAAACCATCCATGCCGGCTACTCGAATCGCGGCTAGCGTCTTGCAGCCCCTGGCTAAGCTTGCCATCCGGGACCTGGAGCGCGGGCGCCAACCCAAACAGCACGCCTGAAGCGATTGCCGCCAACAGGGTGAACGCAAAGGTGCTTCCATCGACTCGAATGCCTTGCAAGAGAGGAAGTTCGAACGCATGCAGATGCGAAAGGCCGCGGGTGCCGGCTACGGCGAGGAGCAGGCCCAGCGCAGCGCCACAACACGAGAGCATGACACTCTCGGTGAGCACCTGCCGCAGCAGCCGAAATCGCCCCGCTCCCAACGCTGCCCGGATCGACATTTCCTTTTGCCGGGCGCCCATGCGCGCCATTTGCAGATGCGAAAGGTTGGCGCAGACGATCAACATCACAACGCCCACCGCGCACGCGAGCACTACGAGGGCCGGACGCACTTGCCCGCTCACGTGTTGTTGCAGCGGAACCAGCCTGGGCAGAACGGGATTCCGGTCCGCGTGTTGGTTCTCGAGCTGCTTCGCCAGGACGCTCAACTCAGCCTGAGCACTCGCCACGCTGACCCCGGGCTTTAACCTGCCGACAATGTTCGTGGTGTTTCCGGCGGGTTTGGTTTGGTCTGCGACTGGCCAGGGAATGAAGACATCGATTGGAGTGCCCGGGGCGAAGACACCTGCGAAGTCGAACGACGCGGGGAGAACACCCGCGACGGTCACCGGATGGTTATTCAACGTCAGCGTCTGTCCCACCACCTTTGCATCGGCGGCAAACCGCCTGCGCCAAAAACTGTCGCTCAGCAGCATGGCGGGCGGGGCAGAGAACTTGCCTTCGCACTCCTGCTTCGTAAAAGAGCGTCCGATAGCGGGTTGCACGCCCAGTAAGGCGAAGAAGTTTCCCGTGACAGGAATGCTCGTGAGCCGTTCGGGCTCGCCCGACCCAGTCAATTCCTGGTCGCCCGTGTTGTGGAACGCGGCCCAGCCCGCCAGGTCGGAGAAGGACCGATTTTGGTCTCGAAGATCGGAAAAGTGTTCGGCCTGGGTGCTGTAGTTTTCCGCGTTAGAAATCCAAACCAGCTGTCCCGGGTCGCGGAAGGGAAGCGGACGCAACAGCAGGGCATTTACCACGCTGAAGACGGTCGATGCGCCGCCGATGCCGAGGCCGACAATAAGAATTGCGAACACGGTAGAGCCGGCGTTGCGAGCCATTCCGCGAAATCCATAATTTATGTCGCTGATCAGCGATTCAAGCCAGCTCCACGACCAGGTAGCCTGTGTCTGCTCATGAATTACCGTGCGGTTGCCGAAAGCGCGCAGAGCGGCATACCGGGCCTCTTCCGCGGGCAGTCCATGCTCGCGTTGTTCTTCTTCTTCTAATCGCAGATCAGATTGCAGCTCTCGTTCCAGGTCGGTCTTCCTTTTCTTAGTCGGGAACCATTGCATCTCAGTTCTCCTCCGCGGCCGGCCACATCACGCGCGCCACCGCTTCAGCCATCTGCTTCCATGCCGACTCTTCGACCACGAGCTGCTTTTTGCCTTTCTCGGTGAGCCGGTAGTACTTGAACTCGCGGTTGCGGTCGGGGGCCATCTCCCACTTGGAAGTCACCCACCCTCTCTGCTCCAGGCGATGCAATGCGGGATAAAGTGATCCGTGCTGCATCTGGAGAAAGTCGTTGGTGGTTCGCTGAATGTGCTTGCCGATGTGATGACCGTGAGCTGGCCCGTAAAGCAGGGTACGCAAGATCAGCATGTCAAGAGTGCCCTGCAACAGGTTGGCTTTTTGCGGTGCCGGCTTTGCCATGGAAGACGTTCTACCCCCGATGAAGACTGATGGTAGACATTCGACTATGGATTGTCAAAGGGGCGATGGTGGCCAGCGAAGGCGCCTGTTGCTGCGCGCCCGGCCAAGACTAAGCGTGCTTGCCCATGCAAGCCAAAAGAGGGTTTTAATGGGCCACCCTCAGCTTTGGTTGGTAGTTACTGCTTCTCAACCTCGACTTCGGTCATTGCGCCATGCTTCATTCCCAGGCTGTGGGCAACCGCAGGCGAGACGTCGAGCACGCGGCCGGATTGCATTGGGCCTCGATCCGTTACCGTTGCTTTTGCCGTCTTGCCGTTGCTTTTGTTCGTGATCTGGACGACCGTGCCAAACGGAAGCGTCTTGTGAGCCACTGTCATCCCGGTGGGCTTGTAGGTTTTTCCGCTTGCGGTTTTATGCCCATCGAGCCGATGGCTGTATACAGCCGCAAGACCGGTTTCGGCTTTCGCCGCAAGCGACACCCCACCAAGAGCAAAAATAAGCAGCGCGTGTACCAGTACTTTCCTGTCGATCGTCATTCGAACCTCTCCGCTCGCTGTCTCTAAAGGCCGGTAGAAACCCCGGCCTCCTCGCGCAGAGTCTACGCCGTGGCCATGTGGGGAACGTGAAATGAGAGCGATTTTTGAGATGGTGAAAGTTGCGGCCGCTTGAGTGATAGCCGGGGTTAAATTGGAGCCAATCAATTCCTCTTAGGTATCCGTTCAGATACCCAAAGATCGAATTTCCCGCAGTGCTGGTTAAACCCGCGGTGCTGTGCCCCTCGTATCTTGTTGGAAAGGAACGACGACGCCGGCGAACTCGAACCGCCGGCCGTAAAGTGGGTCTTTGGCATGGCGCTTGCAATACTCCCGCGTGACAGGGAGAGCCAACATGAATGCCCAGACTGCAAGCATAGCGACCCACCAGCCACTTTCGCGGGAAAGACGCCGCCTGCACCGTTCGAAAACACGTTTCGAAGCCCATGCGCCCGTGTCGACCCCCAAGGAACCCAATGGGTCGTTCTTCAAAAGCGTCTTCGCTCACCTGCAAAAACTAACACTCTCCGTAGGAGTATTGGTGCCCGTCCTCTACCTGGGTTCGTTAGCCGCCGGATGGATTCAAGGAAAGATGTCTCAGCAATACATGGTGACCGTTCAGCCGTTCGAGATCCCGCCCGCGATCGCCGGCCACGCCTCTCTATCGGGCAAAAACGCTGCCGATATCGTCGTGGATACTTTGAATGACGCTTCGGCTCATGCTTCTCAGTTCCACGGAACCGAGTATTACCGCTATGACAACGACGGAACCCAGCCAATAGCCGTGCACCAGGCGATACAGATTCCGGTTCAGACTTCCTATGGCATCGAGTTGAACGGCATATCCGTTGATAACCTCATGAGTATCTACAACAGGGCAAGATATCAGCAATGGACGATTGGCGGAGACGTTCTCTCTTCTCCCCAGGGCCTCATCGGCAGGATACGGCTTAACCAGGGCGATACCGCGAAGTCGTGGGAGACCGCTCCCTCCGCCCATGCCAGCCCGTCCGAGCTTATCCGCGACGCCACCTACATCATGCTCACCAGCGTGAGTCCCGAGCTGCTGGGACAGTCCTACCTGCAGCAAGGCGAATATGAAGACGCAGCTAAGGTCTTTCGTCAATGGGAGCGGGACAATCCTGGAGACTGGAAGCCAAGCTATTATCTGAGCCTCGCCTACGGATATCAAAACAAGAAACAGGAAGCCAGCAATCTTGCCAGCTGGTCCCACAATATCGCGAATCGCGAGAAGAAGGGTGGTTCTGAAGCACCTCTCGAGGCGCGTCGTTCCGCGGAAGCGCTCACGTCTGACCTGGCCACCACTGCGAAGGTTGTCCTGTCGGCGAGCGAGCCATCTGAACGAGAGAACAAATTGGATAGCCTGCACCAGGACGAACTCGAATTGAAGCGTCTCTCCGATAGCGACGTTTCCAATGTGAACTACCGGATCGAACGGGCTAAGATCCTCGATCACGAGGCACGGATCGAATCAGATTTGAATCCGGGCTCTCCGCTCCCGGGCAAACGGGCTCAACTGGCAATCGATACCCTTGATGAGGCCATTCAAAGGGTGCCCGAGAATGGCGGCCTGTACGAGCAGCGCGCCATTTTTCTGATGCATCTTGTGGCCATCATGAAAAAGAACGACAAAGAATTAGCAGGGATCGCCGCGAAAGAAACGGAAGAAGTACAGGAGTACACCAGGGCACTGGAGCTACGGCCCACCGAACCCTCTCCTTTGTGGGGAGCCGTCTATGCACAGCTTGATCTGGGCCAGGCCGAGGAAGCAGTCGATCTGGCCAGAACCATCACACTCCTCGAACCGGAATCCAAGGCTGCGAACACCGCCTACATCGTTGCACTGGAAGGCGCCATGCAGACGTCAGCAAACGCACCGGAAAGAGAAAAGGAAATCGAGCTCCGCCTGAAGCAGCTTCTTCCAACGAAGATAGAACAAACGCAGCTCCAGGCGCTTTGGCATGCCTTCAAAGAAAACAACTACCAGGAGGGTCTTGACCTGGTCGGTCCCGAAGCAAAGCGGCGCTTCCCGGCGGATTCTACTTTTTCGGAAAGCAAACCGCCCTTCAAGGTGAGGAATGCCGAGCCAAACCAAAACCACCAGGTTCCGGCGAGCGCTGGAAAATCTTTCGCGATGGCGTCATCACCACGATTTGACGCCGAGTAAGCCGGGCGATCCGCAGGCATTCACTCGCTCCCCAACCGCGGTCCTCGGTTCTGGACGGGTGCCCCATGTTCGCCAAAGCGTACATGGGCTGAAAACGAAGTTTTTCAAATGCTTTCACTCGAGGCGCAACAACTCATTACTCGCTGCGCAGGGCGTGCATTGGGTCAACGGACGCAGCCTGGTGGGCGGGCACGAGGGTCGCCAGAAGGCCGACTGTGGTTAGAATGAATGCGGCAAAACTCAGTGCCCAGAAGTCCATGGGGCCGGTGCCGTAGAGAAGCTTGCGCGCGAAATAGGCGGCGCCGAGCGCGAGCGCTAAGCCGGGGATCAGCCCGGCAACCATGATCCGCAGCGTCTGGATGAGAAATAGCGACCGCACCTGTGAGCGCGTTGCTCCCAATGCCATGCGGACACCGATCTCAGACGTTCTTCTTGCCACGCGGAACGAGAACAAACCGTAGAATCCAAGGGCTGCAAGCGCCAGCGTCAGAGCGCCAAAAATACTAGTGAGCCGGGCGAGCAACGCCTCCGTCGAAAGACCATCGTCAAACTGGAGATTGAGCGGCACAATCTCCGTCACCGGCAGAGCCGGAGCGAGCTGGTAGAGGCTCTGACGAATTTCTGCGGGCAGGCTGGTGAACGGCCCACGGGCGCGCACTTCGATTGATTGCACCGGCTCCGGCCGTTGATCGATAGGGAAGTAGGCGACCGCGGGCGCTGCGGCAAGCAAACCATCCACACGTGCATCGGCCACCTCACCTACCACGAGAAATTGATGATCGTGCGGCGGCCCGCTGTAGCCAACCCAGTGGCCGAGAGGGTTCTCGTCGCCGAAGAGTTTTCGCGCATAGGAGCGGCTAAGAATCGCGACTTGCTGGGAGCTTTGACTGTCCTCTTTGGCGAAGTCGCGGCCCTGCAGAATCGGAATGCCCAGGGTGCGGAAATAGCCCACTCCTACCCTATCCTCCTCGCCATGCAATTGTGCTTCCGCCATCTCAGGGCTTGCAAACACATGCACTGCGGTATTCCAGCCGCAATTGGGAATCGTGCACATGTGTACCGCGGCATCGCGGACCATGGGCAACGCTTTCAGGCGTTCTATCACGGTGTCATAAAACGAGGGCAGATTTTCCTGTTGTTTGGCAAAGCCCGTGTTTCTCATATCCAGGTGGACCGTGAGCACGTGTTCGCGATCCATGCCGGCATCCACGCGGCTGAGGTTGCGCAGGGTCTGCGCAAAAAGTCCCGCGGCGCAAAGCAGCAGCAGCGAGAAACTCACCTGGCTGGCGAGCAGTAGATTCGACCATCGGCGCCCGCCTTTGCTTTGACCGGATAGTTGGCCGATCCTCGCCTTCGATGCTGCGGAGAAACTTTTGCGCGTCATCTGCCACGCAGGCAACAAGCCAAAAGCCATCAACGCGCCCAGCAGCAGTGCTGTCCCCAGCAAAGCTGCTGCGGCTCCTATCTGGGGGTTGATCGGAATCGATTCACCCCGGCTGGACGCCCAACGCAAAAGAAGGGAACTTGCTGCACGGCCGGTGGCGAACGCTAGCACTCCGCCCACGGCGGCGAGCATCAAAGCTTCAATGGCCGCCTGGCGAAGGACTCTCGTTCGGCTGGCTCCCAGCGCAATCCGTGTAACGATCTCTCTCTCGCGTTGCTGCAGCCGCGCCATTTGCAGGTTGGCCAGGTTCAGGCAGCCGACCAGGAGAATCGACGACCGCCATCGCCATCAGGATGATGAGCGGCCGGGAATAGACCTTCGCCAGCGAACCCTCTCCGTTCTGGGCCGGTATCAACGTCACCTGCGAGCGAAGGATACGTGTGCGACCTTCAGCGTCTTTGGACGCGCGTGCCCGTACTGAGAGGTCGGGCGCCAGGGCCGACGTCCAGTGTGCTTCTGCGCCAGCCTTTACGCCATCGGGAGTTCGGCTCAATACCCACAACCAGTAAATGCTCGCCTGGTTTAGATACGACCGGTCGAGGTTGACGTCATATCCTGGACCCAGCGAGTCAAACCAGGTGCCGAAACGGTTGGTCGCTTGTGCAGCGAGTGGAAGCCAAAGGTCAGGAGCTTCTCCACGCACGACTCCGCTGAAGTCTTTCGGGGCAACCCCGACGATCACGATGGGAATTCCGTTGAAGGTGGCGCGCTTACCGAGCACCAGCTCATCGGCGGCGAAGTGTTCCTGGAAATATCCATAGCGCAGGATCACGGGCCACTCCGATTGCTCCCGCTGGTCATCGCCGTCGAGGAAGAACCGGCCGGCCGACGGAGTGAGGCCAAGCACGCTGAAAAAATTATCGGAAACCAGTTGAAAGTGGATGCGGCTGCTCGCTCCATCCTTCTCCTGCAGGACTCCTATGCCAAACCCTGAGCGGGCAAATACCGGCGCGTTCTCATGCGTAGCCTGCCGGAGACGCTGGTAGGCTGGAAAAGAAAAGAACCACTGGCCATCGAATGGCGATGGCACGGCGTGCAAGGAGTAGAGTTCTGATGGTTGCTTGACCGGCAGATGCGCAAACAGCACTCCATAGAGCAGCTGGAAAATTGCCAGGTTGGCGCCGATGCCGATGGCCAGAGTAAGTACAGTAGTGATTGCAAAACCAGGCGATTTGCGCAATTGGCGAAGGGCGTAACGCGTATCGTCCCAAATGCCGCCAAAGACAACGGCGGCATCCGCGAAAACAACCCGTTCTTTTGTCGCGGCCGGGTTGCCGAAACGCACCAGCGCATCGCGCCGGGCATCCTCGGGAGACATTCCCCGGGCAACATTGTCCTCAATCCGCATTGCGATGTGCGATTGCAGTTCGCTTTCAATCTCTCGCTCCAGGCTGGACCGGGAGAACAGGTTCGATATCCGGCGAAAGATCGACATAGGTTTATTCATGCGAAGCGGAGGATCGCCCGAACACCCTTGACCAGGTGCTCAAAATTTTTCTCAGCTTCCAGCAATTGCTTTCGACCCACCGTGGTTAGCTTGTAGAACTTTGCTTTCCGGTTGGTTTCTGTAGTCGCCCATTCGGAGGAGATCCATCGGTTCTGCTCCATGCGGTGCAGGGCCGGGTACAAAGAACCCTCCTCCACACTCAGCAGTTCATCGGAGGCTCTCTGAATATGCAGGACGATGCCGTAGCCGTGCATTCTCCCGGTTTGAGCAAGGGTTTTGAGAACCAGGAGATCGAGGGCTCCCTGCAGGTCGTTTTTCGCCATGGTTTATAACCCTAAACAACTTGGTATAAATGACTGTATACCAGGATGAGGATGCTTGCCCACTCCATCCCTTGACGCTCTTTCACAAAAGCTCACGGGTGCCCCATTCAAGCCTTCTTTTGGCTTGAGTGGGCTTAGTTGCGTTTGTCGACGACGACTTCGCCGTCCTTCATTACCCACCGGACGTGATCGATCACCGCGTTGATATCGGCTAGGGGATCTCCTTCAACCGCTACCAGGTCAGCGAAGTATCCGGGAGCGATGGCTCCCAACTGGCCGGACATTCCGAGCAGCGCCGCGGCATTCGTGGTGGCCGTTTGCAATGCTTCTGCGGGAGTCATGCCCGCTTTCACGAACCACCCAAGCTCGCGCGTGTTCTGTCCGAACATGGTAAACACGGCATCCGAGCCCATGGCGAACTTCACCCCGGCTTTGTGCGCGCGGCGAGCCGTTTCCAGGTTCTTCTCGATGTAAGCATTGAGTCCCGCGACCACCTTGTCGTCGTACTTGTACTCCTCGCGCGCGTCTACGTAATAACGATTGTGATCAATGGTAGGAACGTAATAAGTACCGCGCTTTACCATCTCGGCCAATACGTCATCCGGGATATCGATGGCGTGTTCCAGGGAATCGGTTCCCGCAAGAACGGCGTCACGCGCGCCATCCGGGCCGTAGGAGTGGGTCGCGACGCGCTTTCCAAACTTGTGCGCCACCTCGACGGCCGCTTTCATCTCGTCGCTGGTGAAGGTCTGGTATCCGGACACATCCTTGTCGCTTCCGGTCGAACCGTAGATCTTGATGACGTCCACTCCAGCGGCGACCTGTTCACGAACCGCGCGCAAGACTTCAGGCACACCGTCGGCCTGGCCGCATTGGGGACGCATCTCTTCCTTAAATGGCTCGCTGGTCACGGTGAGCCCGCAGCCCGCCACGAACATGCGGGGGCCAACCATGGCTCCGCGGTTGATCAGATCGCGCATCACGATGTCGTCGTAGTGATCTGCGCCAAGATCACGAACGGTTGTGACGCCCGCTTCCAACGTTTTGCGTGCGTTTTCCTGCGCCATGTAAACCAGGAAAGCAGAACGCTGCTTAAGAATCTGCTCAAAAGGGGCCGTTCCCGCCTTCGCGTCCCACCAGAACGTCATATGCGTGTGGACATCGATCAAGCCGGGCACGCCCGTGTACTGATGGAGATCGATAATTTTTGCATCGGCAGGGATGGCGGCGTCCGCTGTGAGCACTTTCTCGATTCTGCCGTTCCGCACCAGCACCACTGCATTCGTCCAGGTCTTGCCCTGGCCATCGATCAGCCGTCCAAAGCGAACCGCGCTCGGGGCATCCAATGCCGAGAGATCACAGCATAAAAAAGCGACGAGCAGGAAAACTGCAAGCCTTATCCGCATGAGACCTCTTCACGTTCGTAAACTGCCGTCAATATTGTCTCTCGAAAAATCCTTTACGAGACTGCACGGTCAACTTCTTGTCTTTCGCCTTCAACTCCAGCTTGTGGTAGGTGTTGGGTTGTGTGCCTGGGGGAGGTTTGTAGCCCAGTTCGTACTGCAATCGCAGGTCTCGACCGATCTGATCATAGATCTCTCGCAGGCTCATCGTACGGGAGACGGTAAAGACCCGCCCGCCCGTACTCTCTGAAAGCTTCTCCAATGCTCCCAGGCCCGGATCGAAGGCGGGCGCCCTGCCTGGGTCGCTGAGGCTGTTTCGCATGCTGTAAAGAACGGAGTAGATCTGGACGTCTGCGCGCTGCGCCTGCTCAATGGCCTCGGGGAGCGTCCTGCGGCTGCCGTTGTCTCCGCCATCGCTGAGAATCACCATTGCCTTGCGTCCCGTCTCGCTTGCCAGAGCGTTCTTCGCAACCACGTAGATTGCGTCGTAGAGAAGGGTGCCTCCTGTGCCGGAGCCGCGCTGACTCACATGCGATAGCGCAAAATGAAGGGCGCTCGGGGAATTCGTCATGCCTTTGAGCTGCAGGACAGTACTGTCGAACTGCACCAGCATCGCGCGGTCTTCTTTGCGGCTCAGCATGGTTTCGAAAAAGACATCGCTTGCCAGTGCTTCATCGTCGATGAAGGTCCGTTGGCTTGCGCTGGTGTCCACCATCAGGGCGAGGCTTAAGGGGAGATCAGAGCCGCGAGAAAAAAACTGGATCGGCTCTTGCTTGCCATCCTGCTTGAGCACGAAATCATCTTTAGTCAGGCCCGTCTTCGTCTCCCCGTCCTTGCTCTTCACGACGGCGGAGATTGCCACCAAACCGGTAACCACCTTCAGCGTGACCACGGGCGGTTGGCTTTGATCTGCATTCTGCATTGGGGCGGAAGCAGCCTGTCCCCAAACTGGGGCGGAAAGCATCAACAGATACAAGGCCCTATTAAGTTTATTCACCAGACGGCTCCCGCCTCATTTTAGAAGACGGAAACAGTGGGAACGGGGAAAACCCGAAACTAGGCGCCGCGCAAGACCGAATCTGTGGGACCATGGTGTGCGGTTGAATCGTACGGTTGTGACAGGAGGCTTCGCCCATGAAACTGTCTCGGCTGCTCGCTCCGTTTCTTTTCCTCTTCGCTCCGCTCTGCCTCCACGCTCAGCTTGGGCTTTACGGTGCGTTCACCGCGCAGAACCTGGGCGGCCCAAATAACAACGGTTACGATCTCTACGGCGGCACGTTTGGAGCCTACCTGGCGAGTGGCCGCCTGGCGATACTGAGCGTGGGCGTGGACGTTCGAGGGTCATTTGCAAAAAACGACAGAGCCTCCTTCGACACCGGGTCGATCGGGCCGCGCATCGGCTTGAATTTGCACATCCTGCCTATCCATCCTTACATCGAGGGCACCATCGGGCTGGGGCACGTTGATTTCACGGCATCCACTGGTAGCGACACGAAACTCGAATACCAGGTTCTGGGCGGCCTGGACTACACCATCCTGCCCCGCCTCGATTGGCGTGTCGCGGAATACAGCTATGGCGGATTGTCCACGATCAATAATTACAACTATCGCCCTAAATCGCTCAGCACCGGACTGGTATTGAGACTGCCGCGTATCTTCCCTCTTCCCTAGCGTCGCGGCAGTGAAAAGGAATCCGTGGCGCGGATACCGCATCCAAAACTGCTGGAGCAGCTTGCCGATTAAGAACCTACCTACAATATCTCCCAGCGGCAGTGCTGTGGATGCGGGCCGGAAGCAGACTCATCCCAATCTCATCCTGGCCATTTGCTGCATGAGCCTGCTGGTAGTCGGCATGGACGTGACCATCGTCAACGTTGCCTTGCCGTCCATCCAACGCGATCTTCGCGCCACCGTTTCGGGACTGCAATGGATCCTCGACGCCTATACGCTGGTTGTCGCCAGCTTTCTCATGCTGGCTGGTTCGATCTCCGACCGCGTGGGACGACGCCGCGTCTTTCAGTTTGGCCTGCTTCTTTTCACCGCGGGATCGCTGCTCTGCAGCCTGGCCCACACCATCGGCCAGCTCATCGCCTTTCGTGCCCTCCAGGGACTCGGCGCGTCTATGCTCAACCCGGTAGCTTTGTCGATCATCGCCAACGCGTTTCCCGAACCCAGGGCCAGGGCCCGCGCAGTCGGTGTGTGGGGCGCCGTTGCAGGCGCATCGCTCGCGCTTGGCCCGGTCATCGGCGGTGCGTTGACGCAATCCGTGGGTTGGCGCTCTATCTTCTGGATCAACCTGCCTATTTGTCTCACGGCCGTGGTGCTGGCCGCGCGGTTCGTTCCCGAATCCAAAGCGCCACGGGCCCGTGCATTTGATCCAATCGGACAGTTGCTGGTTTTCGTTGGCCTGGCATCGCTTACGTGTGCGGTGATTGAAGGCCCGCAGGCTGGTTGGCAATCCGCGCAGATTATTGGTTTGTTTGTGACTTCGGCTGCAGCCCTGGCGATCTTTCTTTTCTATGAGCCGCGCCGCCAGCAGCCGTTGTTGGATCTACGCTTTTTTCAGAGCGTGCCATTTAGCAGCGCCGCTTTGCTTGCGGTGTGCGCTTTTTCCTGTTTTGCGGGTTTTCTCTTTCTGAACGCGCTGTACCTCCAACAAGTCCGCGGCTTTTCAGCCTTCCATACCGGCCTGTGCACTCTGCCGCTGGCGATTGCCATGATGGTTTGCGCGCCGATTTCCGGCAGGCTCGTGGGCCGCCATGGCCCACGTCCCTCGCTGCTGGCCGCAGGCGTGGGTTTCCTGCTAAGCACCTGGATGCTCACCGGCCTCACGGTCAGCACTCCGATGGTTCTCATCATGGTGGCCTACTCGTTGTTCGGAATCGGCCTGGGTATGGTCAACCCGGCAATCACCAATAACGCGGTTGCCGGTATGCCCCTCACGCAAGCGGGCGTGGCCGCGGCCATTGCATCCACCAGCAGGCAAGTGGGCGCGGCGCTGGGGGTCGCGGTGGCGGGTACAGTGGTTACCGCAAGCAGGGCAGAAGGATCGGACTTCACGCAGGCGACCCATCCCATCTGGTGGATCATGACTGGTTGCAGCGCCATCGTTCTACTGCTGGGCTGGGCATCCACGACCGCGTGGGCGCACGCCAGCACCGAACGGGTTGCGTCGTTGTTGGGCCATTCCAGCCGATAACGAAGGTCTTACTGGGAGGCGCTACAAGAAAAGCTCGATGCATCGTCGATACTGCCGTGGCCGTTATAGCGAGCGACCTGAGGATAAGGGCAAATCGGGCGTGTGCGATCGACCTTGCCTGCCGTGGAATGGGTCGCGATAATCTGCGCCGGAGCTTTGCCCTGCTCAACCCACTGTTCCAGCAGGCCGATTTCGTCGAAGGTGTCGGGACCTTCTCCACCTGAGCAGTGTCCCATTCCAGGGAACATGAAGAGCCGCACCCAGTCTGCGCCCGGCGCCGCATCGGCGCTTTCGCTCAACGTGGATTTGTAGAATGCAACGCTGGAACCGGGGGCGACCTGTTGATCGGCCCAGCCGTGATAAAGAAGCAGCTTGCCACCGTGCTTCGCAAAAGGCCCGAGATGGGCATCCAGTTCGTCGACGTCCTTGTCGATGCCGTGGGCCTTTGCCGCATCGCGCTGCAGGTCAAAGGTCCGCCAATCCCAATCGGGCTTTTGGTACACGACGTAACGAAACTCATCCAGAAAAAGGTCAGCCGGCTGCGGTCCGCCTGCGAGGCGAGCCCATCTGAGCTCAGTGCCGGGCTCAAGGCGGGGAAAAAGCACATTCCCGTTGGCGTCCACCGCGGGACTCATAATGGTTTGCGCGGTCTGCAACTGGCGCGGCGTCAAACATCCAGGCCCGTCGGCTCCCTTGCACACTAGCGCCTTTAAATCGACATGGCAGCTTTCAGGGTCCGCGATCAGGCCATCCTTCAGGCCGTCCTTCGCGTCACAGGCGTCCAGTACAGCGCGGTGAATCATCGGATATTTTTCGGGCGGGATGTAGGCGGCTGGGTCCTTGAAAGTTTGTGTTGCCAGCCATAGGGCCCAGGCATTGCGGCGTATGTTGGCCGGGTCGCCGGCAATAATGCCATCGAACTCATCGGGATATCGAAAAGCCTGCAGCAGGCCCTCGCGTCCGCCGCCGGAGCAACCGTCCCAATAGGAATAGCGCGCATCGCGGCCATAGAACAGCTTGATGAGGTTCCTGGCTTCGACCGTCATTTCATGTTCCGCGCGGTAGGCGAAGTCGACGAGCTTCTGCGGATGACCCATGATGAAGGCGGCGCTCCTGCCGGTATGACCGTCATCGGTAGCGCTGGTAGCGTAGCCGCGGCGGAGCGCCGCAGCCATTTCCTGGTAGGCGAAGGAGCCGCCCCAGCCGCCGCTGCCTAATGCGAGAAACTTGCCGTTCCAGGTCGCCGTAGGAAGCCAGATCTCGGCATGAATATCGGAATCCGAAGTAGGCTTGAGCGTCGTGGTGATCCGGCAAAAGGCGGGTAGGTTCTCAAGGGCGGTGGTGCTTCCGCTGGGCGTAAAGGCGCCCTTCGCGATCTCCGTCGCGAGGGTAATGGAGACGGTCGAAGATCCGTGATCCTTAAGACTGTTGCAGGGCTGCTGCGCCTGCAGCGCGGGCCCAACGAAAACTGCTGCCGCAACGATCAAGAGGAACACTCGTCGATCCGTCATGTCATGAAGTTTCATTTGAAAAGTATCTTCGCCATCATACCCTTGTCTTCATGGCTCAGCAGATGACAGTGGAAGAGCGATACTCCGCGGATGATCGGGTCGGTGAAGTCCATCATCAAATCGACGTTCCCCTGTACTGGAACATTGACTGTATCCAACCACTCTGGATCTGAGAGACGGCGCCCGTTCTCGGCATAAGCGAGAAAGTGAACCTGGTGGATGTGGAATGGGTGGACCTCGTCGGTGTCGTTCACCACCCGCCAGTGATGAAAAGCGCCGATGGATACAGTCGTCATCGGAGGATCCGACGGGCCATATTTCTTCCCGTTGATGTAGAACCCATGCTTGTCTTCCGTGAAGGTGACCACATAGTCAGAAGGTCTATTCTCGATCCGGGTTATCGTCGTGGACGGTACGCGCTTGTACAACGGAGCGGGGAGCTGAGTTGGTGAAACGTCGGAAATTTTGCGAGCGCCGGGCGATGCGTCTACCAGGTCCGCCACCACCATGGCAGGATTCGGATCTCCATCTGGCCCTGTATCGAAGCAACGTGTCCGTAGCGACGCTCTGGCTCCAGCCCGGGGCCCGGTAACAATGGCTTCCGCTCGTCCCGCCGGCGGCACCAGGATGTGCGTCGCCATTTCGACACGCCGCTTTGGATCGTGAAAAGAAAGCGGCATTCCATCGAGCGCAACAATCTTCAGTGGCTCGCCATCGATTTCCAGATCTGCATACAGGTCGGGGGAGGCGTTCACTATGCGCCAGAATTGACGCTCTCCTGGGGCGATGGGAATCCCGGGGCGCAGCGCGCCGTTGACCGTGAAGAGATGCTCCGGTGTATCAGTCGAAGCGCTGCAACGGGTGGCAGGAATGTCGACGGTCCTCCGGAGTTCCGGGCCGGCCGGGTCATTCTCCTCGATGAGCCGGTCGCGTAGGACCAGAACCCGTTCCCGCATGCCCCGTATTTCCGGAACATAGCGTTCCATGCCTTCAATCACAATTGCTCCCGACATGCCATCGAGGTCTTGCTGATAGCTTTCTCCGTGCGGATGGGTGTGATACCAATACAGGCCCGGCGCTTGATCGCGCGGAATATCCACCGTGTAGTGAAGCGATTGACCCGGCATGGCCATCATCGTGATCACGTCATCCTGGGGCGCGTCGGGCGACACATGCAGACCATGGAAGTGGAGATTGGTCATGTTCATGCACGGTCCGTCGATGCAATGTTCCCGGGAATGGGTCGACATCGCGTTCACGTAGGTCACCCGGATAGAATTCCCGGGCTTGACGCGAATCATCGGAGCATCTTCTCGCCCATCGAATGAGAAGGCGGCTTTGCCGGTGCGGGGATCATTGACGGCGGTTAATACTAACGGCGAGCCGGTGGTTGGCGGATCGGAGACCGTTGATTGTGCCGTGATCTGCATGCAGCAAAGCAGGCTAAGGCTGGCCAAATACCACGGAACCTTCCAACGTCTTGACACGAGGCAACGGATGATCATGCCGCTTTGATTCCTCCCAACGCCTTTCGGACCCTACGCCGCCAGGGCATGCTAGCCCACTCAAGCCAAAAGAAGGCTTGAATGGGCCACCCCAAGCTGTGTGGTATGACTGGCACTTCCGTCCTGGCCCAAAAAGCCCGAGGGTGCCCCATTCAAGCCTTCTTTTGGCTTGAGTGGGCTAGCATGCCTATCTCTAAAGTTCCCTTACTCTAGGCCACATCAAGAACTCACCTGGCCGCCGGCGGCCTGTGTCCGCCAGTGTTTCAGGCCCACTCAGGCCAAAAGGCGACCAGGGTCACGGACGCAGCACCTGTCCCTGCAAAAATGCAGCAATATTCTCGTTGAGAAATTTCTCGTCCGCCGGGCTGGCTCCGGCTCCGGCCGGGTGTCCCCAAAGAGAAGGGATGGGCAGCAGAGTGCAGTGGGGAATAAACGGCGCCTCATAGCGTGCGTCGGTTACAGGAAAGTACAGGTCTGTTGCTGACGGCATATAGAGCACCTGCGCTTTGATCGATCCCAGCGCCTTCTTGAGATCTCCAGCGAAAGCGGGAGTGCCGCCGACGTCGTGTTGTTCCCAGGTGTGCATCTGCAAAATGAGATTGTTCGCATCGGCGCCGGGAATGAAATTCGTTTTGTAATGATCCACCACCTGCGCGAAGGTGGTCCCTGCAGGCTCCTCCGATTTCCATAGTTCCTGGCGCCACCACTCCTGAGAAAACAACCAGGCCGTCCACACCAGGGAAAATGCCTGGATACCCTTCACCGGCTCGTCCTTGTAATCCCCACCCTGAAAAGCCGCGTCGGTGGTGAGCGCGGTAATCTCGCTCTCCAGGCGCACGATCCCGTGCCCGTAAGTCTTGGCCGTGCCCGAAGTGGCAACGATCCGGTCCATGTAATCGGGATACGAAACGGCCCATTGAAACGCCTGCTGGGCGCCCATGGAGAAGCCAATGACGGCCTGGAGATGGCGCACGCCAAGCTCCTGGGTGAGCAATTGATGCACCGCCTCCACATTGTCGCGGATGGTGGTCACCGGAAAACGCGGTCCGTGGAATGGCTCCGGTGTATTGCTGGGCGATGAAGAGCGTCCATTGCCGAACAGTTCCGAGGTAATGAGAAACTGCTTGGCTGGGTCCAGTGCCTTTCCCGGTCCGATGAGGAAACCATAACCCCGCATATCCGCCATGTAGTGCGAAGGCAGAAGAACGGCGTTGTCGCCGGCGGCGTTCAAGTGTCCGTAAGTGCCGTAGACGATCTTCGCTTCGGGCAAAGTGACTCCACTCTCGGTATGAAAGTTGTGGATCACAAATGTGTGTTCCGCCGGCTCGAGTTTCGTGGGCGTCGTCTGCGCATATGCAAAAAGCGAGCAGGACATTACAAAAATCCAGGCAAACAATTTCACGACGGGTCTTCTCCTGGCGGGTTCGCCGGTTGGGGTGGGAATGCCGGTCCGGGGGTGAAAGCACTGGCTATTATCTCCTGTCGTTATAGGCAACGGCGGCCGCTGGGCGGCAAGCTGCAAATAACAGTTGCTACACGGTTTATGCCTGTGATACACAAATGACGCGTAATTCGCGCTTTCTTGAGCTCCGTGAATGAGCAGTCCGCGGTCCCTTGACTTCGTTGGAGGGCCGGGATGGATATATCAGCCTTGTCCCTGTTGCGGAGGCTACCCCCCTGTAGCCACGCGGGTCGAGGTTTAGCTGAAAGCATTTAGATCTGCCAAGTTCGACGAGGTTCTCTGATGAGAAATCGGTATTGGACCGCCACTACGGTAGCGGTCGTGTGCCTTATGGCGCTGGGGATGTTCACGCTCAGCGCAAGCGCCTGGGGAGAAAACCCCGGCTTTCACAGCCCTACACCGTTGGTTGATGACATCTCACCCACTGCGGCCCGGTTGGGTGGCGGCGGATTCATCCTCACATTAAGAGGCGCGGGCTTTCGCCCAGGCGCTGAAATCGGCTGGCAAGTAGGCGCCACGACGCGGCGGTTGGCCGCGTTTGTCTGCAGCCCCTCAGAAATTGTCACCTGGATTCCTTATTCCCTGGTCGCCAAAGCGGCAACAGCCACCGTAACTGTGATCAATCCGGACGCGCCGCCCCTGGTTGGCAAGTCCAACCCCGTTTTTCTTCCCATCACCATTCCCACAACCGGCCTGGCTTTCACTGAGAAGAACACAACCCTAGGGGAGGTTTTGAACTCAATCGTCACCGCGGACTTTAACGGGGACGGCAAACCGGACCTGGCTGTTACCGAACCTTGCGGCACCGATACCCAATGCAATACCTATCATGGCAGCGTCGCCATCCTTCTCGGTAAGGGCGATGGGACCTTCCATGCGGCCCCCTCCCCGGCTGTGGACCAATATCCCGGTGCGCTCGCGGTCGGCGATTTCAATGGCGACGGCAAACCCGACCTCGCTGTCCTTACATACGTGGGGGCGACGGTTGTGGTTCTTCTCGGTAAGGGCGATGGCACCTTCACCCCCGCGCCTCTCACCCCTACGGTAGGCGGCAACCCCAACTCCATTGCGGTCGGTGACTTGAATGGCGACGGCAAGCTGGATCTTGTGGTCAGCAGCTACAACACCTTGTCCGTCCTGCTTGGAAAGGGGGATGGCAGCTTCACCGCCATCGCTCCACCTACAGTAGGGAGCCAGCCGGGTGGCGTGTTTTTGGTCGACCTGAACCGGGACGGCAAATTAGACCTCGTCCTGGGTAATGGGACCAGTCCCTATGTTTCCATCCTGCTGGGTCACGGGAATGGGACCTTCGGCGCACCGACTTCACCGGCTGCGCCAACCGGCCCTGTGACTGTGATGGATGTCAATCGCGATGGCAAGCTGGACCTTTTCTTTGCCGAGGGCAACGCCCCCGGTTTCGCGCAGACCACCCTATCCGTCGCGCTGGGCCAGGGGAATGGGCAATTCACGCCGGGGCCACCCTCACCAGTGGTGGACAACGGCATTAGTGGGGGCTTTCTGGCAGATCTAAACGGAGATGGCAAGCTTGACTACGCCGCCACCGGGGGCTATCCGAACAATGTCTATGAGTTTTTCTTGGGAGATGGGCACGGAAGTTTTCATCTGACAACCACGTTTGACGTCAGCAACAACGGAAGTGGTCCGGCAGTCGCTGCGGACTTTAACGGGGATGGCCGGCTGGACCTGGCCACCCGCAACGATATGAACAACGGCACCGTCTCTGTACTTTTGCAGGTGCCGGCGCCATAACCTCAAATGCTGTAAACACACCCGGGGGCGCGGCTTCGGCTGCGCCTTTGGGTCAAACTTCTTCAGTCTCTTAAGATCAGGGACGATTCAGGCGGAGCCCAATTGAAAAATCCAATTTGGCCATGTCTATGGTCCCAAAGCCCGAGTTCGCCTGAACAAAGTGCAACCAAGTACACTTGATCACATCTCTTTGTGTGTGTGATTAAGACACTGCGAGCAAACACCCTCAGGGGGCTTTCCCACCCGAGGCCGGGGCCACTTTTCTAGTGGGCGCATCCTCGCCATTCCTCGCGCGCATCTTCAGAGCGTTTCGCTATCGCGATTTTCGCCTCATGTGGTTTGGAGCGTGCGCCTCCACCATCGGCACATTTGTCCAGCAATTTGCCCAAAGCTGGCTGGTCTACGACATGACCAAAGACCCCTTCTACCTGGGTCTTGATCTCTTCCTCGGGCAGCTGCCCATCATCATGTTTTCTCTGTTCGGCGGCGTTTTCGCCGATCGCCTGGACAGGCGAAAGATGTTGCTGACCTCCCAGTACATCCAGATGGCCTGTGCTTTTCTGTTGGCATTTTTGTTCTATACCCATGTCGTCCAGATTTGGCACATTCTGGCTCTCTCTTTCTTCGTAGGACTGGGCCAGTCTTTTGGCGGGCCGGCCTATTCCGCGCTGCTGCCGACACTAGTTGATTCTGAAGATCTGGCCAATGCCATTGCCATGAACTCAATCCAGTTCAACCTGGCACGCATTCTGGGGCCGAGCATTGGAGGGTTTACGTATGCCTGGCTCGGCGCCACCTGGTGCTTCACCCTGAACGGCATTTCCTACCTGGCGGTGATCGCCTCGCTGTTCATGATCCACGTGAAGTTCGTGCCGGCTAAATCGCGCGAGCCGGTCATGCACAGCATGGCAGAGGGCATCCGGTTTATCCGATGTCGCGACGGAATGACTCCACTGGTCGTGTTGGCATTCTGCACCACATTATTCGGCTTTTCGCTCACGGGCTTCCTGCCCGTTTTTGTACAGACCATTTTTCACAAAGGCCCCGAGACCTATACCCTGCTGCTGGTGTTCTCTGGAGCGGGATCGATTTGTGGCGCGCTGATGGTCGCGGCTATGGAAAAGTTCAAGGGGCAGCAGCGCCTCACCGTGCTCATCCTCACTTTCCTCGGATTCGCCATCGCCGCCTTTGCCATGTCGAAGTGGCTTCCCCTGTCTTGCCTGCTGATCTTCCTCACCGGCGTTGCTGTGATGGCGTCAGCCTCACTCATGTTGTCGCTGGTGCAGCTCATTACCACCGACGCCATGCGCGGGCGAGTGATGAGCGTGTACAACCTGGCGTTTCGCGCGGGAATACCCCTGGGCAGCCTCGCGCTGGGGAAGCTCATCCCGATCTTCGGGGTATCGAGGGCCCTGGCGGGAGCCGGCTTCCTGCTGGTGGCCGTGTCTTTTTATTTTCTGCTTGCCAAGGGCGAAGTGAACACCAAAGACCCGCTCAATATCCCGGCCTAAGAACCCGCCAGCACAGGCGCGCTCAGCAAGGTGACAGATTCTTTGCCCGCCGCGACCCGGGTCAGCGTCAGCACGGTCACGTCATCTTCCTGACCGAATGCCACCGCTTCTTGTGATGCCTGGGAAGCGCTGGGCCGGGACCCGAAAAGGACCTGCAGGCGCTCAAAGCCGTAAAGCTCACCAGAAGCATTGCGCGCTTCCAGCAAGCCATCGGTATACAGGGAGAAATGATCGCCTTCGCGCAACTGAACGGGGACCTGTTGATAGGAGGCGGCCAGGTCGAGCCCTAGCGGGAGAGCGCCCGGCAACTCCAATTCGCGCTGGTTGAGAAACGGGGCGGGATGACCCGCGCTGGACAGGATACAGCTCCCATCAGGATTGAGCAGCACCGCGATGCAGGTGGCAAAACCGCCCTGCAGTCGCCCATGCAGGCGTTGATTGATCTCGGCCAGCATCTGGGCGGGTTGGGGCGCAAATTTAGCCAGGGTACGCACGGCGCCCACGATGAGCGATACAGTCATGGCTGCCTGCAGGCCTTTGCCGCTCACGTCTCCCAGCACGATCATGGTTGAGCCCTGCAGGGCGCCTTCGAGGGGAATGATCTGGAAGAAGTCGCCGCCGACTTCCTGCGCCGGACGGTAGGCGCTCGTCAGGGTAAAGCCAGGGATCGCGGGAAGGGTTTCCGGCACCAGGATCTGTTGCAGTTCGCGAGCGTTCTGGAACTCCCGCTCAAGGTTCATCTGCCGTTGCCGGTTGGCCATCGAATAGCGAATGACGGCGTAGACGATGGAGAGAAAGAGCAGGGTTCGCAACAGGATCTGGACACCGAACCTGTTCCCCAGCAGGGTGAATACCGGCTCCTGCATTTTTGGCCCAAGGGTCCAGTGAGTGAATCGAATCCCCTGGCCGACAATGTTTCCGAAGGAGTACCAGGTGCCGCTCACCAAAGCGAAGATCGCCACCAGCCAGCGCGCGGAATCGAGCTGTTGCCGCTGCAGGATGGCATAGATCACCAGCAGAACCGGGACCAGTTCCAGGGGAAGGATGACCGCCGTAAGCATGGCGTCGGCAATTTGAATCGGAACCGCGGCCACGTTGAAGTGAAAGGCGAACGCCAGGGCGCCGTCGAGAGATCCGACCAACACCCCGATAAAAGCAGCGATCCGCAGCGCACGTAGGAGTTTGGTGTGCGTATCGAGCTGAAGAAGATAGACCAACAGGAACCACTGGCTGAGTTCTCTCAGCGAAATCCCTGTCTGGATGAAAAAGGTAAGCCAGATGCCGGAGACGGGAAGACGCAGGCCCCCGAGTACCAGTTCCAGAATCGGCATGAACGTGTATGCGGCCATCCAGAAAAGCAGCCGCTGCTTGCGATCGCGAAGCCAGGCAATGAAGCTGAGTATGGAGGCCAGCCCGTAGAGTGACGTAAGGCCAAAGACGAACTGGCGGCCGCGCAGCCAATGGAAATTGAGTGCGTCCTTTTTGGTCCCAATCGCCTCCGGGCTGCCGGCCAGAGGCAAACCTTCAAAGCCGCCCGCTGTCCCATCATCGACCGACATGGACGCAAGTTTGTATACACGCACCGCAAGCACTCCGCTGCGGGCGGCCCCAAGCCCATAGGTCTGCGGCGCTATCCCAAACTGCATGTCCACGCGGGGAGGGAAGCTGCCCAGTTTGCCAATCGAGGCGCCATTCCAGAACACCTCGTAGGCATCATCAATGGCGGGGATCAGCAGTGTCACATCCGGGGATGCACCAGGCGCTGGGGAAAAGTTCAGTTGGCGGCGATACCAGGCGTAGCCGGTGTACCTAGGGTGGCCTTGCGTCCCCCAGGGTCTGGCGGCCGTCAGTTGCTCCCAGCCGTTGTGGCCAGTCGCATCATCCATCTCTGGATTGGCCCACGCGGGGTCATCGCCGAGATGGAACTGCCAGGGACCATCGAGGGGCGCGACACCCTTGCCCAGACCGTCGATGGTGAGCACTCCCGGTTCTGTGCCGGCAGCCGAAGAGGGAAGAACAGCGGCCTGAATTTGAGAGGAGACGATGGCCGCGACCGCAGCCAGAGCAAGCATTCTGAGTCCGGAGAGCAACGTTCGTCTCGTAAACATGGACTGCAGTCTACCTTGCGGGCATCGCTGCTCAATAGAGCAAACTTTCAGCGGGAGCTAGCCTTTCACCGTGGGAGGATAGGATTCGTCAAAAACCACGCTCTCCAGGGAAGCTCGCCGTTCCCAGCCGACACGTTCGAGCTCCGGTTTGTTACCGAAATTATCTACATAGCCCAGACACAGGTAGGCCACGGGCTCAACCTGGGCAGGGATGCCGAGTACTGAGCGAAGTGCGTCTGGCGACAGGATGCTGACCCAGCCGACTCCTACACCCTCAGCGCGTGCGGCGAGCCACAGATTTTGTATCGCGCAGACCGTTGAGTAGATCGCCGTCTGGGGCATGGTCTGCCGTCCAAGGCCGTGGCCCTGTTGGCTCTCTGCGTCGCACAGGATGCACAGATTCTGCGGCGCCTCCAGGATGCCTTCAAGTTTCAAATCGGCATATTGGTCGTGGCGCGTGCCTTGATACTTCGCCAATGCATCCTGGTTTGCCTGTTGGAATACCGCATGAATTCGCCGCCGAACCTCGAGTGAGCGAATGACAATGAAGCGCGACGGCTGCATCAGTCCGACCGAGGGCGCATCGTGGGCCGCTCGCAGCAATCGGGTCAGCAGTGCATCGGGCAGCGGTTCCGGCAGAAAACCGCGGCGCACGTCGCGGCGCGCGCGGATCACCCGGTAGATGGCGTTTCGCTCTGCTTCGTCAAAGGCCTGATCATTCATCCCTAGGCAAATTCTAGTCGCTGCGAAGGAATGTCACCATCTCGTGCTCGAAGAGAGCAGGGTCGTTTTCATAAGGCCCTGTCGTTCCGGTGAACTGGAAACCGCAGCGCTCATAGAAACGCACCGCGGCCGAGTTGTTGCTGGTGACCATCAGGTAAAGTTCGGCAGCTTCGCGGGTGGCTGCCCACGATTTGACGGCATCCATAAGCATGGTTCCGAGGCCACTTCTGCGATGTGTAGGAGCTACCCACATGGATGCAACCCACACCCTTGGCGGGGCATGTTCGTCGAAATAGCCTGCGATGATGCCACAGGGCTCACCGTTCTCCATGCCGAGATAGCAAATGCCGCCCGGGCCATTCCACGTATCGACCCTCTTGGCCCAATCGGCTTCCGAGAGCACAGATTCTTTCGCATAGGTGCTTCCGAAAGCAGTGGGAGTGTCCTGAAGGGCTCGCAGCCGGACGGTTTTGTATTGTTCAACCAGTTGCAGCGAGAGGGGTTCGAGCGTGGGCATGATCGGAATATTCTACCGGTCAAGCCCAGGCCCTGATCGCCGATCACTCGCCGTTTGCTTCCTGCACCAGCTTTATCTCCGCAGCGGTCATCAGGTGTTGAAAGGTGTCAGGTGGCAGAAGCTTCCCTTTATACTTCGCCAGAATTGCGGGCAGATTCTTCCTCAGTTCGGCGAGCTTCACGGGATCGGGCGGAGGTGGAGGCGTCACTCGCGTGGCGACGCGCGGCCCCATCTCCAGGAACTGCCGTTCCAGTCCCGCGGGCGAGACGATGCAGAAAAGCCGCGCCGGTACTCTGGTGAGGTTCAGAAAACAGTGTGGCGCCCAGCCTGGAATGTTGACTGCGGATCCCGCTGTCGCTGCTGTGCGCTTACCCTGGCAGAAGACAGTCACCTCTCCCTCCACCACGTAGAAAGTTTCCTCACACTCGTGGGCATGTGGAATCGGCCCACCGCCGGGCGGGATGTGCATGTCGATGAAGGAGAGCTTCTCATCGGTGTCAGGCCCTGCAAGAACGATGGAGTAGGTGTCGGCGCCGATGCAGACATTCGTACGATCGCCGGGCAGGGAAACTGCCAGCTTTCGCGTTGTCGTGGGTGTTGACTCTGCCACTGTGTTCCTCGCTTTCGAAATCTTCAGGCTACTCGCGCTGTTTCGGAGTTTTTCCACGCGCGAGCTGTTTCGTTGGCAAAGTCGGCATACTTCCTGGGACTATGCCCCAGCAGCTTGGTCAACGTCGCCAGATCGCCATCTTCGGCGGTAAAGCCGCGCTCGATGTAGCCCTGAAACATCATGCGAATGTCGAACGCGGACCACGCCGGCGCTCTTTCCCTCATCTGCTTCTCGAAGGCGTCCATGTCATGGCCGGCATACTTGATCTCTTTGCCCAGCGCTTTACTCCAGATCGTGGCAGCCGCGTCGCCGCTGATGACATCCGGGCCATTCAGATTGTAAGTCTTGCCGTCGTGTCCTTCGGTCGTCAGCGCGATCGCTGAGGCTTCCGCGATATCCCGCACATCGACCGGCGAAACTCCCACTGGGCCGAGCGGCATGGGGTAGATTCCCGCTTTCATCAACGGATCTTTGAGGCTCAGATCATTCTGATTGAAATAGTTTGGCCGGATGATCGTGAATGGAAGGTTGAATCCGTGGATCGCGCTCTCCAGGGCGACCTTCGATGCGAAGTGGGGCACATCTTTAAAATGTTCGGCCCGGAAGACCGAGTGATAGACCACCTGTTTCAACTTCATTCTTTTCGCCAGATCGTAGACGATCAGGCCCTGGGTGAGTTCATCCGGCGTCACCGCATTGAGAAGGTATAGCTTGTCGACTCCGCCAAGTGCTTTTTCCACTGAAGCTGGATCCAGCAAATCTCCAGTGACCGCTCGGGCTCCTTCGGGAACCCGGGCATCCTGTTTGCGCACGAATACATCCACTTGTACGTTTCGCTTTAAAAGCTCTTTCACGACTTCCGAACCAACATTACCTGCACCGCCAATTGCCAGAACCTTCATAGGGGATCCTCTCTGTTCCTGCCTCTATGAGATGCTTGACACTGAGATCATCGATACAATCATTCAAGCAAAACACCGTTGCGCGTGCGCAACACCTAGATAAGAACGCATGAAGACACAATTTGATTTGAACGACATTCGAACGTTTGTGGCAGTAACCCAGGCCGGGACGCTCAGCGGGGCTGCCAGGGAACTGGCAGTGCCGGCCTCGACGGTGAGCCGGGCGATCACTCGCCTGGAATCGGCCCTGGGCCTGCTTCTCGTCCAGCGCAGCCCCAGGGGTTTTCTCCTCACCGACGCCGGTAAGGAATATCTCTTCTCCTGCAAGCGGGCATTAAGGGCGCTGCGCGATGGCGGCGACCAGATGGAGAAGCACCGCGGCAATCCCGGGGGCCTGATTCGCGTCTCCTGCCCCATCACGATGGCTCGTGATCTACTCGCGCCCATTTTGAAGGATTTTATCGACCTCTACCCGCACCTGAGAATTGAGATTGAACCCTATTCCTCGGCATGGAATCAGGAGCCGCGCGAAGAGATTGACGTGTTCTTCAAGGTGAGGACGCCAAAGGATTCTTCCTGGCGAGTCCGCAACTATCCGGGCACGCGACGGGGCCTTTTTGCCAGTCGCTCTTATCTTGCTCACGCCGGCACACCAACCGAACCCTCGCAACTGTCTGCCCATCGTTGTATTGGAGCGGGTGTTTGGAAGCTGACAAAAGGCGCCAGGGTGGTGATCCCGGAGGTGTCGTTTCAAGTAGTAGGAAGCGATCCCGGTGTGCACCTCGAACTCGCTACGAACGGAGTTGGTATAGCGATTCTGCCTTTGTGGATGGCACTGCGGCCGGCGCTGCAACCGGTACTCTCGCCTGTCCTTCCCTTGTGGCGCCCGGAGCCAATCACGCTTTGTGCGCTCTACACGGGAACCGCCAGGTTTACCCCCAAAGTGAAGGTATTCCTTGACTTCATCGAAGGCTATATCGGCACCGCACGGGATCCCCGGCTTAGCACCAACAAACCGAAGGATCTGTTTACTGACCGGCATTAGAAAACCGGCAATAGAGGGCTTGAATTGGCCAACAATTCATCCTTCGCCACAAAGCTCGGGGCGACCGAGAGTGCGTGAAAACAGACGACAAGACAAGTCCCTGCGGGACTTTTTCCAGTACGGGCCTTACCCCGCCTTCCCCACCGTTCAACCTTCAACAAAGCTTGGGGTGCCCCATTCAAGCCCGCTGTTGGCTCGAGTGGGCGAAGGACCCTACTGGTAAGATGACTCTCTCACACTCATCCTAGGGGCAACGCATGGCGGAGTTAATCGCAAAGGAGGCACGGACTCATCCAGCGAAACATCTCTCCGTCAACCTCCCCCAAGAAATTGCGCTGGGCGCCGTGCTCGGTATCGCGACCGGCATTGTCTTCGGGGAGCGCGCGACCCTGCTGCAGCCGATTGGCGACGCCTATGGGGCCATGCTGCAGATAGCAGTCTTTCCCTACCTTCTCTCATCTCTCATCCATAGCCTGGGCAGATTGAACCCGGCGATGTCAGGACGGCTGTTGCGCGCCGGCTGGGCTCCGTTTGTAGCTCTTTGGATCCTGACCTTTGCTGCCATCTGGGTATTCGCGTACGCCATCCCTTCGGCGCCTCCTCCTTTTTCGTTGACCGCTTCCGCTGCAGGCGGCCAATCGAACCTGATGCAGCTGCTGATTCCCTCAAACCCTTTTGCCGCCCTGCGACAAAATTATGTGCCCGCGGTGGTGGTCTTTGCGGTCATCTATGGGGTCGCCCTCCAGGGTGTGGCCAAGAACCAGGCGCTCCTCGACATCCTTGAAGCCATCAAGATAGCAAGCGTCAAGATATGGGGCTGGGTAGTCAAGCTGGCGCCCATCGGCGTATTTGCCCTGCTTGCCGCCACGGCAGGCACGGTGCGCCTGGATCAATTAGCCGGCCTCGCATTCTATGTCTTAACCTACCTCGCCGGCGCCGCCATGCTCGGCCTCGTCGTTGTACCCGCAATGCTATCGGCCTTGGCCAGACAAAGCTATCGAGACATACTGCGCCAGATCCGTCCGGCAATGATCCTTGCCGTGGCCACAACTTTGACGGTGGTAGCACTCCCTTTTGTTCAACATGCGGCGGAGAACATTCTCGACGAAGCAGGCTGTGCCGATTCGGAAGAACGCGACAACGTGCTGCAGACCAGTCTGTCGTTGAGCTATGTCTTTGCCCAGCTCGGTAACTACTTTGTCTATCTACTTATTCTTTACGCGAGTTATGTTGCCTCTGCACCCTTGAAACTGGTCGAGAAGGCAACTCTCCCGCTGATGACACTCCTATCGTGCTTCGGGTCACCAAGCGCAACGTATGATTCCGTAGCTTTCCTCAGCAAGTGGTTGCATCTCCCCCCTTCCGTCTTCGACCTGTATGTCGAGACTTCTGCAATCACTCGTTTCGCCCAGGTACTCGTTTCTGTGGCGGGGTTTTACTTCATTACTCTCGTGGTCCCGCTGGTCTATTTCAAACGAGTGCGGATTCGCCCAGTTCGCCTGGCCGTTGGGCTTGGTGGTGCTGCGCTGCTGTGTGCCGGCATCGCTTTCGGTGGCGTGGCTCTGCGGCCGAAGCTTTTCCCGGAGGCGGCCAGTCCCTACGCCGCGCTGAAACTGGACCCGCTCCTCACCAGGGAAGTGAAACAGAATGCCGAGAGCCCTGCAGGAAATTTCGCGGACGACGCGGCGGCTCCCTCGATCGCCGGCATCCGCCAAAGGGGCGTGCTGCGCGTTGGGGTTAACCCGCACGTCATTCCCTTCAGCTATAAGAACGCAGACGGAGAACTGATTGGTTACGACATCTCCTACGCTTACCGCCTGGCTCACGATCTGGGTGTAGCCATTGAGTTCGTTCCCTTCATTGCGCCCACGCTGGCCCGCGATCTTTCCGCTCATCGTTTCGACATAGCGATGTCGGGAATCTATGAGAACGACCAACGATTGCAATCTCTCACCATGTCGCCGGCCTACTACGAAAGCCCGGTAGCCCTCGTTGTACCTTCGGGCAACGCCGCAAAGTTCCTTGATGGCAACGCTACCGCTTCGCGCACCGGGTTGAAGCTGGCGGTATATGACGACCCTGTCCTGGTGGCGCTCAGCCGGAGCTTGTTTCCCAAGGCACAACTGGTCGTCGTTCCTAACTATGATTCATTGCCAGGGATGCGGGTGGATGGAGCTGTGTGGACCCTGGAGCAGGGCACTGCCTGGGCGGCGGAGCACTCCGGTTTCACCGCGGTCGCGCCGGATAACCTCTCCGGCCCGATCCCAGCCGCGTATGCCATGGCGCCCGACGCTGATGAGTTGGGCACGTACATCGATCGGTGGCTGCAATTGCGAAACGCCGACGGGTTTCGCGCCGAGCAGATCGCGTACTGGATGCAGCTCAATCATCGCCGTGCCCGCGAACCGCGATGGAATCTTATGGACGTCCTGCTTCACCGCTAAAACGGACCCGCTTCATTTCCGTCCCATCACCTCCAGCGAAACGGGGCGCGCCGTCGCGTTCTTTGCCGGGTCGTAGTACTCATAGACCCTGGACTGGAAGGTATGGGCGCGGATCGGATACTTGGCGCGCAGGCGCACCGAAAGCGTAACCGCTTGCCGCGGCGAAAGCCCATCGAAGTACAGGATGGCCTGCGTCGCAGTCAGGCTGAACTTTTCCAGTCGCCCGGACGCTGTTCCAGATGATTTCTCTTTGATGGCTTCCAGGTCTTCACTCAGCAGGTCGAATCCCGGAGGGATGCCGAGATCGACCATGATCATGTTGGCGGTCTTATTGAGATTATTTCGGATTGTCACCTTTTCTGTAGCAATATCATTTTGCGCCAGCCGGGTGCGGTCGTATGCGACGTTGATCGACAAAGGTTCCGCGACGGGCTTTTCTTCCCACGGCGTGAAGTAGCGGCCAACGACTTGGTACGCCAGGCCGCCCGTGCCTTCGAACTTGAGTTGTACAGCGTTCGCCCGTTGCGCAGCGGTGCCCTTGAAAACGAACTGGTGGAGCAGATCGTTGTTTTCACGGGACAGCTTGAGAGTTTCGACGGGCTGGCCATTCAGCATGACCACAACCGAGCCGTGGACATCAGAGGCGCTGTATTGCGAAGCAAGCAAGAGCGCGCGCAGAGCCATGATGGTGGCCTGGGTCGTGCCCCAGGTACCGGAGGCATCCTTCCTGGAAGTGATGAAGTTGAGAGACTTGCGAACGATCTCGTTCGCTTCTCCCCACTTCAGCAACGCCTGGGCGGCTAAGCCAGTGGTCTCGATCGCAGCGCTTTGCCCGGTGGAGTACACACTCGTCTCCTCCACCGTCCAGAAGACCTGATCGTCCTTCTGGGTGCGAGCGGCGACGAGGGCCTGCATAGCGCGCCGGGTAAAGTCACGGTCCTTTCCGTAGTTCTGTGCGAAGTTGGCTATGATGGCCAGCGTGTAATTATCCAGCTTCCCACCGGTGTGCGATTCAATGTACGTCTTAGCCTTCTCAACCGCGGAACCCTTGTAGCCGGTATTGGCGAGCGACCAGGCGATATAAGCAGTGATGCGCAGAACATCGGAATTGTAGCGATTCGTTGCCCCCTCGTTGATGAAGCTAGTGTCCGGCTTCCAGCTACCGTCGGCTTGCTGTTGGCCGGCGAGCCAGTCGCTCGTGCGCCCAATCAGCCTCGGGTCGACATCCGAAACCTTCGCCATGTCGTTGAACTCCATCAAGCCGTAAGCCGTAAGGATTTTGTTCGCGGGCGCCCGGCCGAACCACGAAAAGCCTCCGCCGGGGACCTCAAACGTCAGCAGCCGCTGGTAGCCGTTGGCAATGTATCCTTCTGCCTTGGCGTGAACCTCGGGCGTAAGCTTCTTGGTCCGCTTCATGTAGTCGAGTGCAAGCACATTGGGATAGGTACTCGAAGAGGTCTGCTCGAAGCAGCCGCCTGGCATGCTCAGGATGCTGTCCATGCCCTCGATCAACTGGCTGAGCGGCCCGGGATAAAGGCGGACAAATAGCGTGGTGGCATCCGGGATCGCGTTTGCCGGGAAACGCAGATCGTGTTGAGCGCTGGTTTCGAGACGGCCGTTGAAGACCAGATTCTGCTCGCGGCCATTGGGGACCACCTCAATTTCACGCACCACAACATCGTTGCGCGTCTCGCCACCAACGCCTTCCATGGAGGCTGTCAGGGTAAGTTTAAATTTGCCGATGCGGTTCGCTTGAAGGGTGAATTGCGACGAGCCCACGCGGTTTGCATCGACGTCGACCGTCTTTTCGGGGTTGTCATCATCCAGCCCGTACCACTGCTCCGGGCTGCAGTTTTAGGCACACCTTGCCGGCTTTGCCGGAATAGTTATAAACGGCAACAGGAATAGATACGCGATCGCCCTGGGTCAGCGTGACCGGTAGATCCAGATCGACGAAGAAGTCGGTAAACACTTTCAGGCTCGACGTAGCGGTCCCGAGCACGCCGGAACGAGTGGAAGCAAGCATGGCCATGCGCCAGGTAGTGATGGAGTCTGCTACGGGTATGGATATGTCTGCGTTGCCGTTTGCGTCGGTAATGATCTCCGGATTGTTATAGAGGGCTTCGGGAAAGTAAGAACGGATATGCGGCGCCGCTGCCACGCCAGACTTGGTGAATTCAGCAGAGGCGCGGCTATTCAAAGCTTTCGCAGCGCCGGCGACAATGCCCAGAGGGGCGGGCGAGGCAACTTCCATTCCCCCAGGCGCCTTTCTCAGGAAGACTCCGTTGACGACGGCCTCAAACCTGTCCGCTGCCATGGGCGGGGTCTGCTCAGTAACCATCACCGTCTGGGTTACGCTGCCAACAGCAAGCGTCGCGGAGATGGTCGCGCGGTCACGCGCTTGTAAGGCGAAGCGGCGGGAAAGAAACACGAATCCGGGAGAAGTGATCTGGACTTCGTAGGGCCCGGCGGGAAGAGCAGCCAGGCTGAATCCGCCGGCGGCGTCAGCGTGAGCGGTGCGGGTTCCATCGTTGGAAAGCAAGCGAAGCGAAATAGTGGCCCCCGCGATGTCGGCCCCGGCTTGGTCGATGACCGTTCCGGTAACCTCGGCGAGGCCGTTGACCGGGCCTCGGTCATGTTCCATCTTGAGGGTGAGTGAGCCGTCGTGGCCCGGGCGAACTCCCGGCTGGCTGACAACGTTGTCACCTCGGTCTTCAAGGTAGATGGTAAGGTCGTCCGCGCTGTCGAATTCTCGATCCGGGCCCGCGCTGCGGACCAGGTAGAAACGCTCAGTGCCGCGACTCCAGTAAGCCTGCTCGAAGCGCAACGGCGTGTTCCAGGCATCGCGCAATGCCCGATCTTGCGTGGTGCTAAGTCTTTCCAGGGTCCTGCGGTTTAATCGAGTGGCTATACGTTCCACCTGCTGAATGAAGGCCGTGCGATAACGCTGTGCGTACTCCTCGTAATGACCTTGCGGCAGGCTGCGGCCGAACTCGGTTTCGAGCCTTGCCGGGTTATTCATCGCGGTTGCGGAGAAAAGGGCGCGCGCGTGCAGATCGTGCTGCTGCCCCTCCTCATGGCTGTTTTCACCTCGCTCTTCCAAAACTTCCGGCATGGAAATGGAGTGGATCTCATAGCGCGGCTTCATCACTTCCTGCTCCAGATAGAAGAACACCTTGGCAAAGCCTGGCTGTTTCTCGGCCAGCGCGAAGACGGCCTCGTCGACGACCTGCAACCCGAGCGCAGCGCTGACGCCCTCCCCCTGTGAGTTGGTAAGGTGAAAATGGATCCGCGCGTCAGATCCGGGCTTGTAAACGCCGGCATCGGCGGTCGTTTCAATCTTCAACCCATCGGCAGGCTGGATAAACAGAAGGCGGTGGTCGGCGACCGGTTGCGCGTCACGGCCAAAGACGTAGGCATTGATGTCGAGGGTGCCCGCCATGGCGGGCGTCGCGTTCAGAGTGAGTTCCGCCTGACCGTTGTGGAGATCGACATCGCGAGTGAGAATGGTCTGGCCGTTCTTGACAATATCGATATACGCAGAGCCACGATCCCGCGTGGATAGTAACTTCAATTGAATCGGCTCGCCGGCCTTGACGACACCACGATCCGTACGCAACAGAATCTGGTCGGCGCCCGATCGGGTGTCCAGAGGAATGCTGCTGGAAACCCGGCTACCGCGATGATCGTTCGCGTCGACCTGCAGTGAATCCATTGCGTCTCCTGGGTTGAGGTGGACCAGGGCGACGCCGCTGCTGTCGGTCGTAGTCCGTTGCTCGTGGCCTCCGGGCAGGTGAACGGTAAGCGAAGCCTTCGCCGGGGTTCCGTCCGGATAGGAACTGAGCAGGAAAATCTGGTTATCCAGGCGCGGTATCAGGGTTCCGCCTTCTGGAATAGCAGTCACGAGCAGCGGTTCCTGGCTAATGGTGATCGGTTCGCCGCGGGTTTCGCTGTGCGCAGCCGAGTCCTTCACCGTTGCCTCGATGAGCGCGCGCGCCATGCCCTGGCTCAGCGGCCGCCCGGCAAAGTAGCCGGCCAGCTTCAGGTCGAATCTGTAAGTCCCTTCGTCGTCGGTCTTGCCTTGGGACGAGGCCGCGTCGAAGACAGCCACGTCCATGCTGGATGCCTTCATCGTGACGCGTGCTTGATCGACCGGCTTGCCGAAGAAATAGTTGGCGCGTACCGTGCCGGTGACGTGGTCGCCGGGGCGATAGTCGCGTCTGGGTTTGCCGTCCTTCTCGGTGAACTCGAGCGCGACCTTGAACTTCGGTAGCACATAACGTTCGACGTTGAGCGTGAGCTCGGCAGCATCCGAGGGCGCAGAGCTATCGCCCATCAGCGCGCGCAAGTGATAAGCGCCCAGGTTGACTTCATCGGCCAAAGAAAACTCGGCCGAGGCTATGCCGAAACCATCCGTCGCTGTTACTTTCTTGAAAACTTTATTGCCGCGCGAGTCTTCCAGTTCGAAGGTCATCTTGTCCGAATCGGCCTTATAGTCGGCGCGGTTGAGAGCCAGCGCACGGGCATGGATGGTCTGGCCGGGCTGATAAATAGGTTTCTCCGTGGTCAAGAGAATGGAGGCCAACCTCTTGAGATCAACAGGTTGGGTGTATCCCGCCGAGCCGATGGGCGTGTCAGCGGTGAAGCGTAGTTGGTAGCTACCCGTAAGGCCGGCAGGGAAGCGAAACTGGGCATCGGCGGTGCCGCGCTTATTGATTTTGCCGGAGAAGAGTAGCCGCGCACTCTTATTGGGTAAGAGCAACTCAATCCGGATCGTTCCTGGCTCGGCGACGTCGTGATTGCTGGCGTCGGACACGATCACCCGAAGAGCAGCATGGCTCCCTGCGAGGTACTCACTCTGGCCGACGATGTGCACCACCGGCCGGCGAAGGATCTGTGAGATGGGCTCGATACCCTCGATCGCCCCGGCCTGATTGTCGTCATATTCAAAACGGTACCGTAGCCGCTGCCACACGATATCTTCGAACGGGATGGGCTTCTCCGGCTTGATCACCTGCTGCCAGGAGCTATCGCCAACGCCGATGTCCGCAGTATGTTCGACCCGGCCAAGAACACGATCTTCAGGATCAATAATTTCCGCGACCAACCGGCCGCTCCCCGAACGGGTGGAGTGATACGGGATGGTAACCGAGAGATTGCCGTGCGTGTCGGGAGGCAGAAATGCGCCGCAAACAAGCAGGAGCATAAGAGGAACGATCAGCAGAAAGGGAAGCGAACGACGGAAATGGGTCATGCACCTTCTCCTGGCAAGCCGCCCAACGGAGGGAATGCGGCTCGTCTGACCGGAGAACGTGCATCCTCAAGAATCTTGCACGAAAAATAAAGAAATATTTAATCCGCTAAGGGCTGATTATTGCCGAAGCCGGGCTTCCGGAAGGTCAGGAACTCCGGACGGGTGCCCCATATCTCGCTACGTATTTCGCGAGAAATGGGATACTACCGAATGCTCAATTTGAAGGCATTCGATTCACATCAACACTTGAGGTATAAATCCGTGGTATCAATTCGCGAAAAACGAGCGAGATATGGGGCTCCCTGGATTTGTTGCCGATAAAAGGTATGAACTCGGGAACCCGGATAAGAGACTTATTCTTCCTAACCGCCACTGCCCCCTATTCTTCTTTGCGCTGCCACGACCGGCCATCGATACTCGTCCAGTGTTCGCCGGTATCAGTCGTGATCTCAAAGCGCCGGGGGACGGCGATCTTTTTCTGGACCAAAGGCGGACTCAGCACCGGTTTCGCTTCCCCTTGCACCTCAACGCTCTGGGCCAGGGAACCCACGGCGAGGGTCAGATTTGTCTGAGTCTGCTGAGTGGGCGTCAATGTGAGCCCAGAGACTTGCTGGGGCGTGAACCCGGGGGCTTCGGCTTGAAGAGTGTAGCTCCCCGGATCGAGCTGGCCGATCATGTAACGGCCAGCTGCATCCGTCTCTGTTCTGTGAACTGCATGCGTCACGGAATTAATAACAACCACAGACACATTAGGAATAGACGCGCCCGCGGGGTCGATGATGGCACCGCTGAGTGTGGCTTTCGCCTCTTCCGCAGAATCACGCGCCGCCGCCCCACCGAGTAGGCCAGCTGGCGCCGCGGCCACGGCGCGATTGAGGGTTTTGGTTGGAGACAAGGCGGACACAAACTCAACCTTTACCGCGTGGCCCTTCCACGGCTGGGGGACGGTATTCCAGTGCTCTCCGCCATCGTTGCTGGCAAAAAGGGTGTGATGCGCGTCAATCGAGACCACCTCATGGGCATTCGTAACCGTAGACAGCGCAGGAAGGCCACTGGGCAAGCCATGCGGTATCCGCGCATCGTTCGGCAAAAGAATATTTGCTGCAGGGCCTTCTGTTTCGAAAGCCTGATTCGCAGCAGCAACCGAGACCGTGGAAGACTGCGCAGTGGATGGTTCACCCGAAGCCGCAACAGCCCCACCGCCGCCGGGGACAGCGCTCAACCGATCCGCGGCCTGCGATTGCGGGGTACGTCCAGAGGCTCGGTTAGCCGTGTGCGCGGCTCCTCCTGGTTTCTCCAGGTTCAGAGCCATAGACGGCGATGACTGCCTGTGAGGAACGGGGGCAGTGTACTCCGCGGGCGGATGCATCGGGTTTGCATGCTTTTCCGTAACGAAACCGCTCCGGATATAAATGCCGGCGAGGATCAGAGCCGCAAGAGCGGCGCCTGCAGGCAACATCATCCAGCCAGAAAACCATGGCCGGCGAGCGGCTGCCGGCGGCGCAGCCGGCAATTCTTCGATCGCAGGCATCGACAGCGCGACGATGCTGCGGCAATGGGGGCAAATGGCCAGATGGGCGAGCGTCGCCTCCTGCTCGTGGGCGGGCAGAGCGCGTTCGATGAACGCGCTGAGCTGATCTGCGTCTGGATGCTGCCCGGATTGGAGTAGGTCGCTCATATTTTGTCGGATGCTGCGATCCGGACCGAAGCCGTCTTATCCGAGAACGGCGGGGTTTGTGAAGTTTGCAGTAATGCCCGCAGATTTAATTCAATATCACGCGGGTCAATGCCCAGAGCTTCTTCTGCGGCACGCTTGCTAAGACCTCCAGCTTGAAGATGGTGTACCAGCTGTTTGCGCAGATCGCCGGTCAGCCGCTTAAGCCGGCGGCTGACGGTCGCCTCATGGACCCGGATCACACGAGAGATTTCGAGCAGGCTTTGACGATCGAGAAAGTACGCGGAGAGCACGAAGCGATCCTCCGCAGGGAGGTCCTGCAGGCTACGGCTGACTGCATCCTTCAGGCGGAGAAGCTCGGCGGATGCTGGTGAGCGTGAAGCCTCGGCTGCGGGAGGATCGACATTGTCGAGCGGCGCTTCACGCCGCGTGCGCCGATGATAGTCGACATAGCGCTGGGCAAGCGTAGTGCGCACCCAGCCGAGAAGCGAACCGCGGCCCGAGTACGAAGCCAACGGAGAACGGCGCTGCCCATCCAGCTCCCGCAGTCCGTACAGTTCAGCGTAAAGCGAATCGGCGAGTTCATGCCCAAGCGTGGCGGATCCAGTGATGGCAATCGCGGCCTGCGTTAACGACGAGCGATAGGTGCCAAGGAACTTTTGCCAGGCCGCATCGTGTCCCAGTGCGCAAGAATGAGCCAGGGCCAGCTCGGCAAGGTGGAGCGAGCGGAGGAAAGTGGCTCTTTGCGCAGCGTCAGGACGGTTGCCGGCGGCAAGGCCATAATTGGCCTTTTGTCCGATAGAAGTGAGTACGCTGTCGAACTCCTCGCAGGTGAGTCCGCAACTCGACCCCTCGGCAGCAAGCCAGAGTTCTTGCGCCAAATTTGGCTCGAGCGCGGAAATAGCTGCGGATGGCTCCGCTGCCTGGCTGGGCAGCACCAGATCGCCGGGCTGTGACGAAGCGGTATCCACGCTCATAGAAGATACTGCATTACCAGTGCCATCGGCTTTTTCATAAAGGCCGCCAGGAATTCTACAATGGCGCATGTGTCTGGTCTGATGAATCCTCGAGGGTGACAATCCTGATGACTTTCTTTGAAAGCCTGCTTCTGCTCATGCTGGCCGCAATCGTTTTATTGCAGGTGGCACGGCGTTTGTCTCTCCCGTACCCTGCCATGCTTGCCGGAGCGGGTGTCATCGTCGCGCTCATTCCTGGTACACCGAACATTCCCATTGAGCCCTCCACGTATCTCGCACTTTTCATCGCCCCCGCGCTCGTCGATGCCGCCTTTGACTTCCCACCCGGGGCGACGCGGCGCTTTCTGGCTCCTCTGATCGCGTTCGCGGTTTTCGCCGTGATCCTCACCACCGGGGTTGTAGCGTGGATTGGATCTTCCATGCTCGGATTACCTCTGGCTGCTGCCGTCGTCCTGGGCGCCATCGTCGCCCCGCCAGATGCAGCGGCAGCGACCGCAGTCTTGAGAAACTTCTCTATCCCTCGGAACATGGATGCCGTCCTCAAGGGCGAAAGCCTCTTCAATGACGCAACCGCGCTGCTGCTTTTCAGCGGTGCACTCACGTTCCTTTCCAGCGGAGGCTTTCGCCTGGGTGTCGGTCTGCGCCTTGGCTTGGCTGTTCCCGGGGGTGTCTTGCTGGGCTTTGTTTGCGCGTATGCGGTGCGGTACGTGAACCCGCTGGTGAAGGATACGCTGGGCGGCAATTTGCTCCAGTTCGTGCTGTCGTATCTTTTGTGGATCGCCGCCGATCATCTCCATCTTTCCGCCGTGTTATGCGTCATCACCTTCGCCATGACCCTCTCGCGCATCAACGACTCCGTGGCGTTTGATGCCCGCATGCGCGTGCAGTCGTTCGCGGTGTGGAGCTCTGTAGTCTTCACCTTGAACGTGTTTGCTTTCCTGCTCATGGGTATGCAAGCGAGATCCATCCTCGCCCGGCTGCAGCCCGCGCATCTCCACGAAGCTTTACGTTTCGCCGTGATTGTTGTGGCGGCGGTAATCTGCACGCGCCTGGTCGTCGTCATCGGCTTCAATCGTTTCGAGGCCTGGTGGGCGTCTTCGGGAAACAAGCCGGCTCCCGCCAAACTTCGCGAAGCCTGTTTCGTCGGTTGGTGCGGCATGCGTGGTTTTGTGACCATAGCGACCGCGTTCGCGTTGCCGGACAATTTTCCTCAGCGGGACACGGTGGTGCTGACCGCGTTTTGCGTGGTGTTGGCCACGCTGGTCCTTCAGGGCCTTACCCTCGCGCCACTAGTAAAGCTGCTAAACCTCGATCACAGCGGTTATGCCGCGCTCGAACTGACGTTCGCCCGAGCAACCCTCGCTGAGGCGGCCCTTGTGAGCCTCGAAGGGCAAGACGGGCCGGAAGCCGAAAATCTGCGGTTTCGTCTCTCGCTCATACGTCGCACCTGCCGCCGCGAAACTGGTATCGAGTCCATGGAGCGCTATCGCCAGCTCGGGCTGAAAGCCATCGAAGCGGAGCGGGAACAATTGGAGACGCTTCGTGACAAAGACAGGATTGGCCCTGACGGCTACCTGGGCCTGCAGGAACACCTGGACTGGAGTGAACTCACTTTGCTTCGTGACGTCGATCGCCGAATTGAGGAGATTTAGACGGGGCGGGTTGTCTCGAGCCGTCTTGAGAAGGCGCTAGCTATCGAGCCTCGGCTTGCTGTCACTGCTTTGGTTTGTTACGTCGGAGACGTGCGACAACAGAGTTACCTGTCTCCCTTCTTAGCTGGTTCCTAATTGTCCAATTGCGCGGACATGCCGTCTACAGAGTAGAAGCGGAATCCCTCCAAAGATTCCGAAGCTGCAGTCAAGCAATTGCCATGCGATCGGAATTCCGCGTATATGCCCGGCGATGAGCGCGAGCGGGATCACACCAGCGCAGGCGATAAGACCGAAGGTGATCACCCACTCGTTGCGGACGGGATCGCGATACGGGCCGATGAACGCAACGGCAATGGCAAGATGAGCGAATGCCAGCCAGTCAGTTCCGTATGCAAGGAACGGATAGTATTTGTTCGTAGTGGCTAACCCACTGTAGACACGGTCAATCCAGGGAAGCAGATAGGTATATTCGGCAAACGGCCGCAGGGGGGTAGATCGCAGAATCAAGAGCAGCCGGTGGAGTTCAGTTTCTATCGGAAACGCCGTCACTCCGCTCAGAGCCAAACCTGCAATTACGATGAGAAGCCAGAAGCGGATGGCACGTACATGCTCAGAGTTTCGCACCGGACAAAATTCCTCTCATGATGTTGCCGTCGTCATCGTAGACACAAGGGTGAGCCGCATGTGCGAGAACACGAATCGGTCATATGTCGAAGAGTTCCCATGCTCAAGCGAGCGGCGGGGGATTCTGTGTTAAGCCAGTCTTGCCCTGCATCAGCCCGATTCCACCCCTGTACCAATCGACCTTCCGTGTCACGAACATCACTGCGGCGAGCACGCAAAACAGCATCAATGATCCCAGGATCAGAGCGTTGTCCTCAGAAATGAGCAAGCCATAAATTGCGGAGTAAAGCATGGTGAGCATTGCTCCAAAGCTTAGCCCGCGTGCCAAGCTTCGCAGCACATGGGACAGGTAGAACGTTAGCAGTCCTATACAAGCGGTGCTGGCGACCGTGTATGCGAATCCAAATGGCATATGTTCTGAGAAACTCACCAGCAGAAGGAAAAAAATCGCAAGTCCAAAGCCCACGAGAAGATATTGCACCGGATGGATCGGCAACTCCTTCATTAGCTCAAACATGAGGAACCCGCCAAAGGTGAGCAACACAAAAAGTATCCCATACTTCACTGCGCGGTTACTGAGAGAATAAGGATCCACCAGCGTAGTCAAACTCACATTCATTACGTCGATCGCTTTCAACGGGTTCGCTTCTAGTTGCACTTGTGTTGCACTCGCCAGTGAAGACACGTCCCACACGGCGTGAAACCCGGCGTTTCCTACATCTCGCGTTCTGGGCAAGAACTGTCCGCCGAAGAGTGGCGATCGCCAACTCGACGTGACTTCCAAATGATTTGAATCTGCAACTGGAGCAATGCCCAGCGTCTCCGTTCCCGCGAGGTTCAAGTCGAGTACGAAATCTAAATGACCCTTCAGCCCACTCATCCCGCGAAGAGGAACTCGCAGGTTGGGTTGCCACCCGGTCCTGTCCGGCGCCCCCTGCAGCATCGTCTTGGGAACTCCGTTCACCGTGATCTTGGGTGTTCCCACGATTCCACGCACATCGGCCAGTGAAAGCTCCAGATATGGCTCAGCCCACACTACGGCCCCATCCATCGGAGGATCTATAACGTCGAGACGGCCCTTCAGCTGCCCCTGAAACTCATATACTTGTACCTTGTATAAGCCGTGCCGGCGCTCGTTCGGGATGATGGTTCCGCGTACATCCAGTTCTCGCGGAAAGGTCGTAGCAGTCAATTCCTGTTTGCGTACATTCGTCTTCCTTGTGCCTTTGTCGCCAATTTCGGTCGTCGTCACAGTCTGAGTGTAGGGTCGTACCAGCACAGGTCCAACCAGCATCTGCGGCCCGGCGTAACTAGCTTCGATCGCGCGTACCGCCTCATCGCGGTATTTCTCCCTGTCTTCTATGACGCCATTCACCATATACAGGGCAATCAGTATCACGCACGCAAGAGCTGAGATCGTGAGCGCCTTTTGTGCCAGCATCTTATTCATCCTCTAGCCTCCTGACAGATCACAACGTCTTCACTACTCTTTGCCATTTGGCCTTCCAAATACGAGTTTGGGACTGCCGATGCCGAGGGAACACCGCCAAAGCGGCGATCCCTCTTACGAAATTCTGCTAGTGCTGTGTCCAGGTCGCTGGGCTCAAAGTCTGGCCACATGCGGTCGGTAAACCAAAGTTCGGCGTACGCGCATTCCCACAACAAGAAGTCAGAAAGGCGCTTCTCTCCGCCAGTGCGAATCAGCAAGTCAACTTCGTTGCCCTCCGCGGTCAGCTCCTGGGTGAGCAGGTCGCGCAGAACGGAAGCTCCGGGAAGCCGCCCATGGAGAAAGTTGTGAGACACGCGAAGGGCTGCAGTGGTGATTTCGTCGCGCGAAGAGTAGTCGATGGCAACGCGGAGCAGTAATTGCGTTCCACCGGCGGTCGCAGCGATTGCCTGATTGATTTCGCGCAGTAATAATTTTGGCACCCGGTCGCGCCGGCCGATGACTTCCAATCGCACACCAGCCTGTCGAAGTTTCGCTCGCTCTAGCCGCAGGAAAGCTCGCAACAACCAAAAAATACTTTGCACTTCGGTTGCGGGCCGACGCCAGTTGTCCGATGAGAAAGCGTACACGGTCAGGCATCCAATGCCTGCTTGCGGCGCGTGTTCCACAATGCGTTTTACGGCTGCAACGCCGGCGCGATGTCCCGCCACTCGGGGCAGGTTGCGCCGCGACGCCCAGCGTCCATTGCCGTCCATGATGATGGCCACATGCAGTCCCGCAGGCTGCTCACTTTGCATCATAAAGTTCTGGGGTACAGAGATCGTACTTTGCATTGTAAAGTTACCTCGCAAAAAAAAGTTCAAGCCCGCGTTGGCGCGAGTCCCCTTATTAATCCGGACGCGGGTTCGTCCTTGGTCACCCTAGCCGCATCGCGAACCACTTGTTCGAGAGTGGAGAGATATTCCAGGTAGCGCTTACGGCCCGATACCGTGATACGGCACATCGTCTGTGGCCGATTGCGATCGTGCCCCTTGACGATGTCAACCATGTCTTCTTTTTCCAAAACCTGCAAGTGGCGGCTCAAGTTGCCGTCGGTGAGCCCGCACAGTTGCTTAAGATCGCCGAACGTCAGCCCCTTGGGATTGGTGATCAGAGAGGTGAGCACGCTGAGGCGAGCGCGTTCGTGGATCACACGATCCAGCCCCTCATAGGCAAACCGTCCTTCGCTGGACCCGGCCTTAGCTTTCATCATTGGTCTCGTGAGCGCTAAAGAGCAGGATCGCCGCGACCAGCAATTGTCCGGCTCCGTACGGAATTCCCATGGCCCAGGGAGAAAGAGCCCGGTTGCCGCCGAGCGAGATACACACCAGGCCCGTCAGCAGGTACCACGCGCCCGCAGCCAGCATCGGCCGTGGGAGAAAGCGACACGACGAAAATACTCCCAGGCTGAAAATAACCTGCCAGATGCCAGGGATCATCCAAAGGGCGGAGGGCACGTAGCGCACCAGCACAAGCGTCATCAGCAGCCCAGCCCCCACCGACGGTAGGAACTGCTCGACGGCCATGTGCATCATCTCCTGTGACATACCAGAATGCATACGGCGAGTCCGGGTATACATCTGTACTCCCGTCAGCGCAGCTGAAAGCCCCGCAGTGCCTATCCAGATGCTCAGATACGCTGGAAAATGAGCTGCCGGATCCGGCAGGAACATCGCCTGGAACGCTGCCGCCAGAATCGCGATCAGGCCCGTAGCAGCGAGCGTCGCTGGGCCGTAGCCGCGAAACTCCGTGCTGCGCGCCATCTGTCTGCGTATGCTGCTGATGTCGCCCAGGGCTCGATTCAGGTCATTCATTCGGACTCACTTTACAATGCAAAGTAAGCCGAGGAGAGAACTTTGTCAAGATAACCAAGAAATCGAGTCCCGGAGGGACGGCTGAACTTAGCCCAGGACGCAGTCCTGGGTAGAAATTCAGGCAAGAGAAGTCCCGTAGGGACGACTGAAAACTCCCGAGTCAAGGATGCGTTCATAGACCAGGCACCCACACCGAAAGTCACGGGCAGGCGAACCCGCCTGCCCGTAGCCGTTCACCCCTAGAAAGCGAAGCGCATCGCAAACTGCAGTTGTCGCGACGATCCCGCGTCACCCACCGCCGTGCGTGTGGCGGAGATCTGTCCGAACGTGCTGGTCGCGGCTCCCGTCGCGGCCAGCGTAGGATTGGCAAAATTAGCATGATTCAACAAGTCGAAGGCATCGATACGCAGAATCACGGAGGTTCGCTCCGTAACCCGCGTAGTCTTCTCCAGCGACACGTCAGAATCCGCGAATCCCGGCCCGGTAAGCGCGTTGCGCTGCAGATTCCCGAACCCCGTAGGTTGCGCATAGAACGAACAACCCGCAACCCGGGTAGCGCATGCTGTGCCTCGGATAAACGAAACGTTGCCATTGGCCAGGGTTGCGCCGCGCCCGGTGGAGTACTGACCCACCAGCGTCGGTCGAATCGTGCCCGGATTAGACGTCACGCCGTTGTACGTGGAAGTGGTGACCACATTCATCGGGTTGCCGCTCTGCAGTTGTGTAATGTTAGCCAATAGCCATCCCTCGACCAACCGGTTGCCATGGAACGGAAGATTCCAGGTACCGGAGAAGACGAAGTGATTGCGCGCATCAAAATCCGACCGGCCGTAGTCTCCCTTGGGGTTGAAGCTATCCTGCAAAGTATATGAGCCCTGGGAACCAAGCGAGTTCAGGTCCATCGACTTCGACCAGGCATACGTTGAATTGATCTGCACCCCATGCCCGAGCGTTTTTCGCATGGTGAACCACAGCGCGTTGTAGTTGGAAAGCGAATCGGAATCGATGTAGGCGATATTGCCCAAACCCGAACCTGGACGAACGGGACTGGTCGCGGACAGGAAACCGTAGGGCCTGATCGCCTTGCCGTTCGGATAGATAAATTGGTTAAGGTTGCGTTGGATCCGCAGATGCTTGCCCTGCGAGCCGATGTACCCAATCTCCATCACCAGGCCTTGGCTCAGTTGTTGTTGCAGATTCAGGTTGTAGCTTTCCGTATAAGCATTGGTCAACCTGGGGTTGGTCGCGCTGGGAGCCAAAGAGGCCAGCGCCGCATTGGAGTAGAGACTACCCACGGGCAGTGAGCCGCTCTCGCTCACCGGGTTGGCATTGGGCGGATTGCCGGCCAGGCCTGTCACGACGCCACTTACGGGCTCGTCAGCCATGATGCCGTAGCCGCCGCGCAGTATTGTGTTGTTGTCGCCCCGCACATCATAGATAAAGCCAACACGCGGCTCGTAATTGAAGTTCTGGTTGTACGCCTGGCTCACATGCACCAGGCTGCTGGTGTTCGGGTCGAAGTTCACCAAGCCGGCCGCCGCCTTCCGTCGGCGTACCGTTCCACTCGTATCGGAACCCGACTTCCAGTCTGAAAGCGCGCCGTCACCTTGTAGTTGTCGGAGACAAAGGCGCCGGCCGCATTCTCAAAAATGCGGCTGTTCACCTGAGTGGGTGTCACCGCAAAGGTGCTGGCTGTCCCGTTAATAAAGTTGGCCGTAGAGCTGAAAGCGATGGTGCCCGGCGTTTGTGCATAGGAATCTCCGATGAACCGCCGAAATTCGCCGCCCAATTTGATCGTGTGCCTTCCCCGGTTCCACGAAAGCGTGTCAGAGAACACGCCCGCGGTATCAAAACGGCCCTGGGGAAATCCGGACGGGCCCCCAAAGTTCAGGCCGATATCCTGCACTGTGATCTGCGGCAGCGCGTTGTTGTAAGTAACGCCGTTCTGAATCCCGTAGCTCAAAGGGTTTTCCGCCGTGTTCGGAACAAACGAAATGGCAATGCGGTTGAAGCCCAGGCGCGCCTCGTTCACGATGTTGGGCGAGAAGATGTGCACCTCGTTCAACGTGGCGATCTGCCGGTGTGCGGTACGGTGGTCGCCAAAGCCTGGAATGGTATTCCCCTGCAGATTGGGCTCGGTGCGAGCGTCCTGTTGCCAGGCGTAGTAGAAGTGAAGATTGTCTTTTGTGGTGAGCGTGTGGAACAGGTCGCCGGAAAACTGGTCTGTCTTCACCGGTCCGGGCGAGGAGCCCTGGAAAACCGTGCCGGTTGCGTTATTGCCCGTGGGGATCAGGTTGATCAGTTGGGCATACGCAGGGCCGGCCGGGCTGTTGGCGAATGCCGCGCGCTGAGCTGGGCTCGGCACATTGCCGTTGAAGAGCAAAGCCTGGTGTTGCCGCAGGCCCTCGTAGCTCAGAAAGAAAAAGGTGTGGTCTTTCCAGATGGGGCCGGAGAAAGCGCCGCCAGGGTTATTCCGAATGAAGGAGTTCTGCCGTGCAGGTTTACGGTTGAAGTAGTTGCGAGCGTCGAAATAGTTGTTGCGGAGGTAGTCGAATGCTTCGCCATGGAAACTGTTGGTCCCGGATCGTGTAGCCACGTTCACGATTGAGCCCGAAGAGCGGCCATACTCCGCGGAATAGGTCGAGTTCGAAATCTTGAACTCCGCCGTGGTATTGATCGACGGCTGGAACGTGATCTGGTTCTGAGAAAGATCGTTCAGGTTGACTCCGTTGATCATGAAGTTGACAGAGTCTTCCCGCTGCCCGGCGGTATCGAACGAATTCGCGCCCAGGCCCCGGCTGGCGCTGGTCAGGCTGCCGACAACGGGGGGCACCACCGTGCCCGGGGTCAGGTTTGTCAGGTCGAGAAAGTGCCGGCCATTGAGCGGAATCCGCTGCACCGTCGTCTGGTCGATCACCTGGCCTACCGTCATGGTCGCCGCGTCAAGTATCGACGCAGCCGAATCGACCTGAACCACTTCGCCAGTCGAAGCGATCCCCAGCTTCACGTCGACGGTTACACTTTGATCCACCTGGAGAGTCACGCTCGCCAGCTTGTAATCGGCGAAGCCCGTTGCCTGGACGCTCACGCCATAGTTGCCAGGCTGCAATGACGGAATGGAGTAGTTTCCTGCAGGGTCGGTGGTTGTCGCGCGGCTGACGCCGGTGGCCAGCCCGAGCGCGGTGACGCGCGCCTGCGGTACGACGGCCCCCGACGGATCTGTAACTCTGCCGGTGAGGGTTGCGGTTGATTGAGCGTAACCACCGGTGACGCCGGCGGCAAAAGTAAACGCGAATAACGCTGCCAGTCTATGGATGTAGCGCAAAGTAAGCCTCCAGGAAGAGTAGGGAAGTGCCCCGGGGTCACGAGCTGCCCAAAAAGGAAGGCGCCCGTCTGCAAGTCTTCGAGTAAGGTGACTTTCTGGTTGGAGCGGCTCTGCGTACAAGCCGTCAGCGGGAACTGAATCGTATCCAACTGCTGATATCTTATATCTTACGGCGCGGCGAGGTCTAAAGGGTAGTCACCGGCGCTCAGTGCGCTGCGTCGTTGTCAATCCAGTATTCGCTTCGCGACTTCAGTTCCAGCTGGGGTCGATCCTTGAGCTCGAGATGCAGCGCGTGCAAGCCAGGGGTCGGCGATGTCGGGTGGAAGCTCAGCACATAGTAGTTCGGCACGTCGCTCGACATCTTTACCAGGCCGGCCTTCAGGTCCTTGGCATCGTGGAAGTGAAAATACTCGCCGCCGGTCAGCTGCGCGATCGACTCGGCGGTATTAGTGCGCAGGGCATTGCGCGAGGCAACAAACGCCATGGTGGCCAGGCGAATCGGCGGAGCCAACTCGCTCAGGCAGTCCAGCACCTGCTTGCTGTAGTGGCCTGCATCCTCGGCATCGGCGCCGTCGCGGCTAAAGCAACCGTGCGTAGGCCCCGGCTCCCCGGGGCGGTTGAATTTGGATGCCTCATGGTGGACGGCCGCGTGGGTGCTCGAAAAACCAAAGCTGTACATGGTGGTGTTCGTGTCGCTGATCAGCCGCAGCGCCTCCTCGAGCGTGGTCGTGCTGCCCTGGTCGAGGGTTTCGCTGAGCAGCAGAATCGCGCGGCGATACCGGGTAGGCTGAGTTCGCAGTTGCGCGACCGCGAATGCCACTCCATCTAAAACAGCGGCTCCTGGATCGCCTTCCTGCAGGTTTGCCAGTTGCCGTGAAGCGCCATCCGTATCGGACCCAAAAGGCAGCAGCAGATGTGGCTTGCTATCAAAGCCGATCACCGCGACCTGGTGTTCGACGTTGCCGATCAATGCGTCGACCAACGCATCCAGCTCTCGATAATCCGCCAGGTGACGGGCTCCCGCTCCGCCCGTCTGTACGCAAATGGCCAACGCCAGGGGTTGCCAATCCGTGTCTGGATCGAGCGTAAGCTGCTGCGGTACCCCGTCGTCGGTAAGGATAAAATCTGCCGCCGTAAGCTCAAAGACCACCTCGCCCGCCTTCGTCTTTACCAGCGCGGGCACTTCCACCAGGGTTGAGCGCACGCTTAGGGTGGCTTGCCCCGTGTCCCCTTGTTGAGCGAGCGGAAACTTGTTGCGCGGAAACGCCGGCAGGGAAAAGGGACAACAAAAGCGGCAGGATGAGCGCAGTTCGCATAGCCACGCTTCATTGTAGGCGCGGGCCTTCCAGCGCGGGATGAGAATCAGGTGACATCCACTCAATCTGGCGCCCTTGAAATCGCTTTAGTCCTCAATCCCGGCAAAACCCCGCCAACTGACATTCGTCAGCGCCACCAACGCTTAGGGTGCCCCATTCAAGCCCTCTTTTGGCTTGAGTGGGCAAACATGCCCACCGACAATACAACCCCTCGCATTTAGACAATCGTTTGACTATGATCTATCCGGGGAAAAAGTCCATGAAAAGCCAAGTAGCGGCGCTATTACCAATTGCTCTCCTGATCATCTCTCCTCTCTCCACAATCGCGCAGCAAGATGCAGGCGCACGGGAGTATCTCACCACCGCGGATCGTTCCGCACTCCTGGCCCAGCAGAAAGAGTTCTTGCCTTTTTCCTCGCCGTCGAATGCCGCTCCCACGATCGATGTAAACGATATGCAGCAATACCAATCCATGGATGGTTTCGGTTTCGCCCTGACCGGTGGCAGCGCGCAGCTCCTCATGCGCATGGACCCCGGGCCCAGGGCTGACCTGCTCAAGCAGCTCTTTGATCCCGCCCACGCCGGCGTAAGCTACCTCCGAGTCACCATCGGCGCTTCCGATATGAATGAGCGCGTATATTCCTACGACGATCTGGCGCCAGGCGAGACCGATGGGAATCTTGCCCAATTCACTTTCGGGCCCGATCGCGCCGACGTCATTCCGGTCCTCAAGCAGATTCTGGCCATCAATCCCGCGATCAAAATCCTGGGCTCCCCATGGTCCGCCCCCGCCTGGATGAAGACCAACGATCGCGTGAAGGGCGGCCACTTAAAGCCGGAATACTACGGAGCCTATGCCGCCTATTTCGTGAAATATATCCAGCAGATGAAGGCGGAAGGCATCCCCATTGCCGCCGTGACTGTACAAAATGAACCCCTGAACCCCAAAAACACGCCCAGCATGGTCATGCTCGCGGAAGAAGAAGATACGTTCATCGCCAAACATCTGGGTCCCGCATTTCAAAGCGCGGGAATCACCACCAGGATCCTGTTGTACGATCACAATCCCGATGTTCTATCCTATGCGCTGTCGATCCTTGCAGATCCCGCGGCCAGTAAGTACGTCGATGGAACGGCCTTTCATCTGTATGGCGGCACGGCCTCCGCAATGACCGAGGTGCATACGGCCTATCCCAACAAAAATCTTTATATGACCGAGCAATCCATCTCCAGTGGAGCGAACGAACCCCTTCCCATTGCCGCCGCAGTCAGCGACGTGCTGATCGCCGCAACCCGAAACTGGAGCCGCAACGTCCTGCTCTGGAATCTCGCCGCAGACCCGAACAACGGCCCCCATACCAGCGATGGAGGCTGCACCGGCTGCCAGGGCGCCATCACCCTCGACGGCAGCCATGCCACCCGGAACGTGGCCTACTACGCGGTCGCGCACTTCTCTCAGTTTGTGCCGCCGGGCTCGCTACGGATAGGAACGACGGAGCAGGAGCAGCTTGCGTCCGTCGCATTTCTTACTCCCGCAGGCAAGATCGTCCTGGTCGCTTCCAACACCGCCAACTTTCCCAGGACCTTCAACGTGAAATACCACGGCCGCTGGTTCACCACCACCTTGCCCGAAGAATCGGTGGGATCCTATGTCTGGTAGCTGGCTGGCGGTGCTATCGGCATGTCTTGCCATTCCGGCCATGGCCGCAAACCCGGCAAAGCCTGATCTCGGCCCGAACGTCCTTCTCTTCAATCCTTCGATGGCGCCCACCTCCATGCAACGCCAGATCGACGCCATCTACGCCACCCAGCAACACAACGAGTTCGGTAGCCAACGCAACGCCCTGTTGTTTCTACCCGGCAACTACAAGTTGGATATCCCGGTCGGCTTCTACACCCAGGTGATCGGCCTGGGAGCCTCTCCCGACGGCGTGCACATTACCGGCAACGTGCATGCCGATGCCAGCGAACCGAACAACAACGCCACCACCACTTTCTGGAGAGGCATTGAGGGCTTCTCCGTCTCCCCCGCCGGAGGCGCGATGCAATGGGCTGTTTCCCAGGCCGCGCCTCTGCGGCGCATGCACATTCGTGGGGATATTGTGCTCCATCAACACCACGGCTGGGCCAGCGGGGGATGGATGTCCGACGCCCTCATTGACGGCAAAGTCGACGCCGGGCCGCAGCAGCAATTTATTTCCAGGAATACAGAGTGGAGCAGTTGGAGCGGCTCCAATTGGAATATGGTCTTCGTCGGCGTCCCCCATCCCCCCGCCGGGGAATGGCCAACGCCTCCTTATACCGAGGTCGCAGAAACCCCGATCGTGCGTGAGAAGCCTTTTCTTCAGGTCGACGCCACCGGAGGCATGAGCGTCCGCATTCCATCCCTGCGCTACCGAAGCGTGGGCATCACCTGGTCCCGGGGAACGACACCGGGAGCAACCCTACCGATCAGCCGTTTTTATATAGCCCGGCCGGGGGTAGATACAGCCGCGACGGTCAATGCCGCACTGGCCAAAGGCAAAAACTTGCTGCTAACCCCAGGCATTTACAAATTGACAGAGCCGATTCGCATCACGCGCCCGAATACCGTAGTTCTGGGGCTTGGCTTTGCCACCCTGCAGCCGGTCAGCGGCACCGCTGCGATGACCACAGCAGACGTCGATGGAGTGATCGTAACCGGCCTTCTGTTCGATGCCGGAGCGCAACAGTCACCGGTGCTATTACAAGTGGGACCCGATGGCAGCAAGGCGCGGCACGCACAGAATCCTATCTCTCTGCATGACGTTTTCTTTCGTGTCGGTGGGGCGGGTGTCGGCCGGACGCTGGTCAATCTGAAAATCAACAGCAGCGATACCATCATCGATCACACCTGGATCTGGCGCGCCGATCATGGTTCTGGCGTAGGTTGGACGAGCAACACGAGTGCGAACGGCCTGGTCGTCAACGGAGAGAACGTTACCGTCTACGGGCTATTCGTAGAACATCATCAGCAATTTCAGGTGCTTTGGAATGGAAATCACGGAAGGACATATTTCTACCAATCCGAGATTCCCTATGATCCGCCCGACCAGGCCAGCTACACCAGCGCGCCCGGCACCAACGGTTGGGCTTCCTACAAAGTGTCGGATAGTGTGACCAGCCACCAGGCTTGGGGACTCGGGACTTACAGCGTATTTCTGCGTCCGCACGTTGTCCTGACCCGGGCCATAGAAGTGCCGAAGACCCCTGACGTGCAGTTCCACCACATGATCACGGTGGCTCTGGGTGATCTTGGCGAAATTAGCCATGTCATCAACGGCTCTGGAGAAGCCACTTCCATCCACCCTCGGGTTACGCCCAAAGTCACGCTCTATCCCTAGAGCCAAAATTTAAAAGGCGACTCTCATCCAGAGCCTTACCAATGCCTCCCCCCGAAGACCCGGTAAGTATCTGTAATGAGAGTCGCCCAAGATAGAGTGGAACCAGCTCGGTTCCAACTCATCTATCGAACACTCAGATAGTGCCGGCGGGTCTCAAAACGTTACAACCGGCTCTCGTTCCCCTGTGGATTTCTCGGCGATGTGAGACTAGTCGGCCCGTTTGCTGCTGGCTCGCCGTGGCTTGGGCTTGCTCTTGCCCTCGAGGTTAAGCGCCACCGCCGCGCGGATGAGATTCTTCAACGCCGCCTCATCGACCTTGTCGCCTTCGTGAATGTCGATGGCGCGCCTGACATTCCCCTCGAGACTGGAGTTGAACAGGCCGGAGGGGTCCTTTAACGCAGCGCCCTTGGCAAACGTCATCTTGACGATGTTCTTGTATGTCTCGCCCGTGCACACGATGCCGCCGTGCGACCAGATGGGAGTCCCCATCCACTTCCACTCTTCCACGATTTCGGGGTCTGCCTGGTGAATGATGCCGCGCACCTTCGCAAGCATCTTCCCCCGCCAGTCCCCAAGCTCCTTGATTCTCTGGTCAATCAATGCAGCAGCACTTTCCATCGGGCCAGTTCCTCTCGCACCTAATCTAGTTGCGCTCCGCGCAACCTGCAATCTCACCGCCTGCACAGGGACTGAATGCAAAGTGAGTCCCGAAGGGACGGCTGAACTTAGCCCAGGACGCAGTCCTGGGTAGCATGCCCATCCGGCAAGTCCCCTAGGGACGACTGAAGAAGCCATCGGACCGGGGTGACTTTCAGGCGTCCCTTGCGGGACTATTATTCTCCCGCGACCTGCAGGCGCCGCCAGAAAAAGTACGACAACCCCCACAGCACGCCGGTCCCTGCCGCCCAACACCATGCGAGGACTCCATCGCCCAACGAGAAATGGATAATGAGCGCCGAGACAAGGTTGATAGCGAAGCCCGCATAGGCCCACTCCTTGAGCCGTGCCGGCACGAACGGCAGCAGCAGAGCCAGCACACCCAGGATCTTGGCGACGCTCAACTCCACCTGGAATGCGTGGCTCGGAAACCCGAGGCGGCCGAATTCTGCTACCACCAGCGGGCTCGCCAACTCGTTGTAGGCGGTGAAGCTCATCTGCAGGCAGAAGAGCGCGGTGACTATCCAATAGGCAACGGTCATGGTTTTAGGCGTGGTGACGGCGCCGGCGAAGGCCGTTTTCTGCAGGGTCGATTCCATGTTGTTCTCTCCTATGCCTTAGGCTTCGTAGCGTCGGGCGACCAACCAGGGGCCTCCACGCCGAACTGCTTTGCGTACTCGATGTTCAATCGCTGCCACCCGAACTTCATCGCGTCGGGGCCGGCAATGCGTCCCAACCGTTCGCCCCCGAGGAGCCGGTCAAGCACATCGAGACAGATGTGCCAGCCCGCGGCGCCCCACGAGATAAAGCGGCGATCGATGTTGTGCCATAGCGTGAGGCGCGTGCCGCCGCCGAGCGCTTCGAGCTCCCACCGGAGATCATTGCCACCCCAGCTGTACTCGAGCAGCCTCGGCGGCTCAGCCCGCTTCACCGCGCTCTCGAACACCTGCGGCTTCGGGCCGGCCATCGAGAGCTTCACCGGCCCTGCAGTCGCCAGGTTCCGGTCTGCGTCGAACGGCGCCCATGCGCCCAGGTGTGCGGGATCCGTTAGCGCCTCCCAGACCATTTCCGGCGGGTGACGCAGCTCGCGGACGAGGATAAGCGTCCACTTGTCTCCATCCTTCCTTACCTCCGCGCCGCTTGCAGGACCAGGTGTGTATTGTCCGAGATCGCTCATCGTCTTCTCTCCACTACCAGCGCATCAGCTGCGTGATCTGAATCAGGTTGCCGCAGGTGTCGTTCAGCATGGCGATTTTCGAACCCGTCACATCTTTTGGTGGCACCGTGAATTCGGCCCCCTGTGTTTTCATCCGCTCGTAGTCGGCCTGCACATCATCGGTAAAAAACATGGCCGCCGGCTGGCTCTGCTGAAAGATCGCCTGCTGATAGGCTTTCGCCGCCGGGTTGTTGTTGAGCGCCAGTTGCAGCTCCGTTCCGTCCTTATCCTCGGGAGAGACGACCGTCAGCCAACGATAGGGGCCCTGGCTGAAATCAGTCTTCTTAACGAAGCCCAGTACCTCGGTATAAAAGCGAAGGGCCTTCTCCTGGTCGTCTACGAATACACTCGTCACTTTAATTTTCATTTCGTTTCTCCTTTGTCACGTTCGCGGTCGCTTTTTCCGTGTCTTCCTTTTCGGTGCCGCCAACTGCTCCATGCGGTCCAGATGGCGTTCAAGGGCATCTACGTGAGCCGACCAGAACCGCCGGAACTGATCGAGCCAAACATCGAACTCCTGGAATGGTTCCGGTCGCAGCCGGTAGAGACGTCGCTGTGCATCCACGGTCGATTCCACAAAACCAGCCTCCCGCAGTACGCGCAAATGCTTTGACACTGTCGGCTGCGACATCCGAAGTTGCCGCTCGATCTCGCCTACCGACTGCTCCGACGAAACCAGCAAACTCAATATCGCGCGTCGATTCGGCTCCGCAATAATTTCGAATACAGATTCCACTCTCCCGATATACTCCACCAGGTATATGCGTGTCAAGGTATATAAACTGATCCCTGAACTCATAGAAAAAGCCGAGGGTGGCCCATTCAAGCCCTCTTTTGGCTTGAGTGGGCGCTGATGCAAACCCTGATACCTATACCGACGACAAAGGCCGGGTGCTCCATTTCTCGATCCCACCCCTACTTGACATATGCCAATATAGGAATATATTTATGGAATGGCACGAGCCGCAACCACAACCGATGTCTTCAACGCCATCGCCGAGCCCCGCCGCCGAGAACTTATCGCTGTCCTGGCAGACGGGCGGGAGTACGCCGTCAATGAAGTAGTGCTGCGCTTGCGCATACCGCAACCGGCCGTTTCGAAACACCTCAGCGTGTTACGCAAGGTAGGTGTGGTGTCGACCGTGAAACGCGGGCAGCACCGCATGTACCGCCTGAATGCAGCCTCGCTCAAACCGGTGCATGACTGGGTCAAAACCTTCGAACGCTACTGGACGCATCAATTAGGCCAGATCAAAGACCGCGCGGAGCGTAAGGCTCTCGAGCGAACCATCGCAATCAACCGCAGTAAAAAGGAGGAGTAATGGCAGCCACCATACAGGAACAAGGAGTGCAGACCTTCGAGATCGTCAAAGAGGAACAGATCGCAGCGCCCATCGACATCGTCTTCGAAACCATCCTCGAGCAGATGGGCCCCTTGAACGCGACACCGGAAAAGCCGATGCCCATGAAGCTCGAAGCATGGCCGGGCGGTCGCTGGTTCCGCGACCTGGGAAACAACGCGGGACACTTCTGGGGCGTGGTCCAGGCCATCAAACCGCCGTCGCTACTCGAAATCTCTGGTCCGCTCTTTATGTCTACACCGGCCGTCTCCAACATCCAATACCGCCTCAGCGAAGAGAACGGCGTGACCCACCTCCGTTTTGTGCATCGCGCAATGGGCTGGATTGGTGAAGCGGATCGTGGAGTCGACGCCGGCTGGACCGACCTGATCAACCGCATTCGCGCCGCAGCAGCGAACAAACGTTAAGGAGCTAGCCATGTGTCCTCTGTGTCTGGAAACCATGGTCGCAAATATTGGATGGATCGCAGCGGGTGCGACTTCGACCGGCGGCGTTTCCGCGCTTGTCATCGGCAAGTTCCGCGCTGCGAAGAAGGAACGCGGGAAGACAAATGTAACAGAAGGAGAAGCAAATGGAGACGAATAAAGAACCTCAGAAGAACATGAAAACACCACCGGTCGTATCGCAGAAGGAATGGGAAGATGCCCGCCAGAAACTGCTGGTGAAGGAAAAGGAATTGACCCGCGCCCGGGATGCGATGGCGGCCGCGCGCCGCCGCATGCCGTGGTCGGCCGTCGAGAAGCCCTACGTGTTCGAAGGCCCCGCCGGTAAAGCCAGCCTGCTCGACTTGTTCGAAGGACGCACCCAACTGGTCCTCTATCGAGCCTTCTTTGAGCCCGGCGTCTTCGGCTGGCCCGATCACGCCTGCCGCGGCTGCTCCCTGGGCGCCGATCAGGTCGCCCATCTCTCGCATCTCAATGCTCGCGACACCACGCTTGCCTACGCGTCCCGCGCTTCCCAGGCCGACATCGCCCGGCTCAAGAAGCGCATGGAATGGGAGATGCCCTGGTACACCATCACCGACAGCTTCGACATCGACTTCGGTGTTGACGAGTGGCATGGCACCAACGTCTTCTTCCGTGACAGCTGCGATCGCATCTTCCGCACGTACTTCATCAACAACCGTGGTGACGAGGCAATGGGAAGCACCTGGAGCTATCTCGACATCACCCCACTGGGCCGTCAGGAGAACTGGGAAGATTCTCCCCAAGGCTATCCGCAAACCGTGCCGTACAAGTGGTGGAACTGGCACGACGAATATGCCACCAGTGGCTCACAGGACCCCAGGTGGGGCCAGGTCGTCGACAACGCCCTGGTGACGTTAAAGGCAGAGTAACCGAGGGCTTTCTATTTGGTCCGTCGCAGCACGGTCAGCGTTGTCCGTGCTGCGACGCACTCAGGTGGCGACATTCGATCACACCTGCAACACATCCCCATCGCGGGCGACCATCTCATACAGCACAGGGTTGACAAAGAACCCAAGGAACAGGCGCGAGATGAGGCCGGCAACAATCACGATGGCAAAAGGCCTTTGCGTGTCAGAGCCGATGCCGGTAGAAAGCGCCGCCGGCAACAATCCCAGACAGGCGACCAGCGCGGTCATCACAATAGGCCGCAACCGCAGGAGCGAAGCCTCCCGGGTCGCAGTACGAATGTCGCGATTCTCCAACCGCAGCTTGTTGATATAGGAGACGAGGATCACCGCCGTTTCCACCGAAACGCCCATCAGCGCGAGCAAGCCCAGCGCTGAGGAGACGCTGAACGGCGTGTGCGTCAGCTTGAGCGCAATCAGGGCGCCCACAGGCTCGGTCAGAACGACTCCGAGCGCAATGCTGAGAGGGAATTTGAAATTGCCGTAAAGCGCGAACAGGATCATGAAGATGATCAGCAACGCCAGCGGGCCGATAAATTCAATCTGGTGCTTGGCTTCAAGGAATTCACTGTACTCCCCGCCCCAGGCGAGCCGATACCCTGGTGGCAACGATTTTTCCAGATCGGCAATTGCTCGCTGCCCAGCGAGCACGGCGCTCTGCAGGTCGCGTCCTTCCACGCTGTATTGCACCCCGATGTAGCGGGAGTTGTTTTCCCGATAGATAAACGACGCGCCGCCCGCCTCATGGATATTCGACAGCTCCCTCAGCGGTATCTGCTGGCCTGTAGGCGTGCCCACCAGCAGGTTGCCGATCTCCTGCGCATTCTCGCGAAATTGCGGCTTCATCCGCACCACCAGGTCGAATAATTTTTCGCCCTGGATAACCTGGGTAGCCGCCTGCCCGCCCACAGCCGCCTGTACCACCGCTTCTACGTCGGCGACATTAATCCCGTAGCGGGCTATCTTGTCGCGGTCGACGTCGATCAGCAGGCTGGGTTGGCCCAGCTCACGCACCACGGTCAGTTCGGTAAATCCCGGTACCTGCGAAAGCCGGCGCTTGATCTCGAGCGCCTTACTCTGCAGAATGTTCAGGTCAGGCCCATAAATCTTTACCGCGAGCGCGCTCTTCAGGCCCGTCAGCGCTTCATCCACCGCGTCCTCGGCCGGCTGTGTGTAATTAAAGATGACTCCCGGAAATCCGCTCAGTTGTTTGCGGATGTCCTCCTCCAATTCCGCTTTGTTGTGGATACTGCCGCTCTTCCACGCGGCGTCATTATAAGGCTTGAGCCCCACGTAGAACTCGTCATTAAAGAAACCGGTAGGGTCAGTGCCATCGTCGGGACGCCCAAGCTCGGAGCCGACGTCGGTGACCATCGGATACTTCATCAGTATCTTGCGCACCTGGGGAGAAAATTTGCTCGCCTCCTCAAACGAGATCGTGTAGGGCATGGTCGCGCGCACCCACAGCGCCCCTTCGTCTAGATGGGGCATAAACTCTCCGCCAATGAAAGGGATGAGCAGGAGTGTGAGCGCGAAAATAACGCCGGCGACGAAGATGGTCATTTTGGGGTGGTCGAGGCACCAGTCAAGCTCAACCGCATACTTGTCGCGTAGCCATTCAAACGGCTTGTTCACGCGCTCGCGTACCCCGTTTTTGAACCAGTAAGCGCACATCACGGGAACGAAGGTGAGCGTCAGGATCAAAGCGCCGACCAGTGCGATCGACACCGTGTCTGCCATAGGCTTGAACAGCTTTCCCGAAGGCCCACCAAGCGCGTAGATCGGTAGATACCCCGCGATAATCACGGCGACGGAATAAAAGATAGGACGATCGACGTCCTTGGCTGCCGAGAGAATCACCTCTTGCAGGTCATAGGTCTGGCCTTCGCGCGCGCCCAGCTCGCGGAACACGTTCTCTACCATCACCAGGGTCCCGTCGATGAGAATCCCAAAATCGATGGCCCCAATCGATAAGCAGGTTGGCGGCAACTCCTCGCGCATGCAGGAAAATGAACGAAAAAAGCAGCGCCAGCGGAATGGTGAGCGCGACAATCACCGCGGCGCGAATGCTCACCAGAAAAGCCATCAGGACGATGAGCACCAGCGCCATGCCCACCATCATGTTGTGCTCAACGGTATCGATGGTTAGTTGCACCAGGTCGCTGCGGTCGTAGTAGGGCCGCACCTTCACGTCCGCCGGCAGAATATGCTCATTCAGCTGCTGAGTTTTTTCTTCCACGCCCTTGAGCACGTTCTGCGTCTGCTCCCCGCGCCGCATCATGATCACGCCTTCGACGGCATCATCCTGCTTGTTGAAGCCGAACTCGCCCAGGCGTGGCGCGCCTCCGATGGTGACGTCACCAATGTCGCGGATACGTACCGGCACCCCATTCTGCGTGCCCACGATCACGTCCCCGATATCCCGCGTATCGCGCACCAGGCCAAGCCCGCGAACATAATAAAACTGGCCGCCTTGCGAGTAGAATCCTCCGCCGGCGTTGGAATTGTTCACCGAGAGCTGCTGCAGCACGGTCGGCACCGTGATGTGGTAAGCGTAAAGCCGGGCCGGATCGAGCAGCACCTGATACTGCATCACCGTGCCCCCGAAGCCGGAATCGTCCGCAACTCCGGGAACTTGCTTGTATTCGCGCTCGATGACCCAGTCTTCGTAGACCTTCAACTCTTGCGGAGTGCGGTCAGGGCTCTCGATCACATATCGATAGACCAGCCCGGATGGGCTCGCAAGCGGAGACAAGGGTAGGGGTCACGCCGGTCGGATAAGTCACTTCACTCAGCCGCTGGAAAACCACCTGGCGGGCAAAATAGTCGTCCGTCCCTTCGTCGAAGGTCATGATGACATCCGAAAGGCCATACAACGAGATCGAACGCATCACGGCCATCTTCGGCACGCCGTTCATTTCGACTTCCGTCGGGATGGTAACCAGGCGCTCTATCTCTTCAGCCGCGTGTCCAGGCCATTGGGTAATCACCTCGACCATCGGCGGCGACAGATCCGGATAGGCGTCCACCGGCATGTGTTGGAATGAGATGGCGCCACCCACCGCAATGAACCCCACTAGCAGCAGGATCAGGAGCCGTTGCCGCAGAGCAAAATGGACGATGTGATGAATCATCGGAAGCCGGCTCCTCAGTGTTGCAGCGAATTAGCAAACTGAAGGAACAAGCTGCCATCGCCCACAACCCTTTCTCCCGGGGAAAGGCCCCGTAAAATTTGCGTCTTCCCCTCGAGGCTTTGGCCGATTTCCACGTCGCGCCTGCCAAACTGATTGGCGCCGATGGCCAGGTAAACAAACGGCTGATTGTTGTCGTCGCGCAGAACCGACGAGTCGGGCACCGCGATCGCGTTAGCAATGGAGCCTGCCGTTACGGTCACCGTGCAATACATATCCCGTTTCAACTTTTCGCCAGGGTTGTCTACGACAATGCGCGCCTGCAGCGTTCTGGTGTTGGGGTCGAGAGCAGGGGAGACATAGGAGATCCTTCCGTGGAAGGTGCCGGGATAGGCGTCTGTTTCGACCACCACGTCGTCGCCGGTGCGCACGTCCGCCAGGTCGGCCTGATACACGTTGGCCAGAACCCAAACCGTGCTCAGGTCTGAGATCGTAAAGGCCTGGGTTTGCCCGGCCTGGACCACCTGGCCAGGTGAAACCAGGCGCTCCACCACCTCTCCACTGATCGGAGCAAGTACCGGAATCAGCGCTGAACTCGGCGCCTTCGCCAGGTCACCCGGATTTTTGATCCCGAGAATCTTCATACCCTGTTCAGCCGCGTTCAGGTCTGCCTGCGCCTGGTTGCGGTCTGATTCGGCCTGCTCCAGGTCGCGCTGGGCAATGGCGTGATGCTGGTATAAGTCCTGCGCGCGCGCCCAATTCTTGTCCGCCAGCCGGAAGGAATCCGCGGCCTTCAAATAAGCGTCCAGCAACTGCGAATAATCGGGGCTGCTCACATCCAGCATCGGCTGGCCGGCCTTCACCTGCTGCCCCGGCACTACCAGAATCCGGCTGACCGGGCCCCCCACCTGGGTGATGACCGGAGTGGTGTTAAAAGCGTTGTAGGCCACGGCCCCGGTAAGCCGGAGCGTGCGGGTCAATTTCGTTGGTGCGACGGTAACCACCTGCACGTGTGACATTTGGTCATGTCGGGATGGTAAACAGCTGTGCGGTCGCAGACGTCGAGCCGGTGGCGGAATAGGAGGTCATCTGCCCCGCCCCCTTGCGATCGCCGGAGCTGCAGGCCGTGAGCGTCAAGCTGAAGGCGAGCGCCACAGCGCTGGGCAGCGTGATGCAGGAAGTGGTCATGGCAGGCTCCTGGTTCCTACAGCTTCGCGAAGCTGTTCGAGCGCGAGAGGTATGAAGCGAGCGCCTGCCGGTAGGCGAGTTGGGTGGCCCGGTAGCTCCGTTCCGCGTCGAGAAAATCGAGCAGGCTGGCTGCGCCGTGCCGGTAGGCATATTCGCTGATGTCGCGGGACTGCTGCGCTTGGTCCAGATATCCGGAGCGGTAAAGTCCGACCACCTGGTCGTTGGTGCGCAGATTCTCAAAGGCGTCTCGCACGTCCGTCAGCACCTGCCCGTTCGCGAATCTCTCCTGCTCCTGCGCCTGCGTAATAGCGTAGCGCGGCGCGGGCAATTTCGCCCTGGTTGCGATCGAAAATTGGCATCTGCATTTGCCCGAACAGCGAAATGTCGTTCAGATAGCCAAGGTGGGTGTAGTTGACTTCTCCCGTTATGTCTCTTTTGCCGATGGCCTGTTGCAACGCGTGTGGCTGTTGGCGGCCGTGACTCCCTGCTGGGCTGCCCGCAAATCGGGCCTGTTCTGCAAGGCCGTCGCCTGAAAGTCGTCCAGGTTGCCCTTGACCGGCTGGTAATCGAATGTCCCCGCCACGTCATAGTCCTGCCGCAATCGATTCGTAGCCCAGCAGCTGGCGCAGATCTGAGAGTCCCTGCACCCGGGCGAGCTGCGCTGACGACACGTCAGTCTGGAACTGAAGCATTTGCAGCTTGATCTTCAGTAGGTCGCCTTCCCCTGATGTCGCCTGCTTTGTAGCGGGCTTCGCTGATATCTACGGTGTTCTGGAAGCTCTTAAGGTCCTGCATGGCCAGCTCCAGCGTCGATTCCGCGAGCTCCACGTTGATGAATCCGCCCGGCAACACTGAAGGTAAGACTGCGCTCATTGTCGGCAACCTGCGACCGGGTCACAGCGGTTACATCCTTCGCCGCCTGCAGGCGATGCTGCCGCTTCTTGCCTCGCTCGAACAGGTAGCTTATGCCCAGGTCAAACTGCGCGGTGTTGTCCAGGTAATCCGCGCTGAATTGGCTGGGCTGGAAGATGGGCAAGAATTGCCAATCGCTCAAAATTACCGGGTTCGGACGCAGATTTGCTGTCATCTCTTCGGCTTGGCTCTGCTGGATCGTGGTGCGCGCAGCCAGAATGTTGTGGTTGTGGCGAAGCGCCATCTGGATGGCGTCTTCCAGCGAAATCATCACCGATCCCGGGTTCTGGGCCAGCGCGCGCGCCGGGGGCGCTGGTGGCGGAGTCTGCGCAGGTGGAGACTGCCCACCTGCAGCTCCGCAAAAAAACATTGCGACCATCAAAATTGGAAACCGCAAACACAGTAAACGCATGGCAGGTCAGCCTTCTTAAGCGACGGGTGCACGGACGTGTGTGCCTGGAACGGCACATGGAAAGAAGAGGCCGTTTATGCGGGAGGCGCCCGCGCGGGAATGTGCCCGGTCGCGGGGCTAAGAATAAAGCTGTAGTGCTGCGGTTCTGGGCCAGGTCCTGTGCGAACCAGAATGTCTACGCGAGCGTCCGCCGGCGTTGCCTCAATGGCCTGGTGGCTCAGATCGCAAATCGGGCACGCGTCAGGCGAAGAAATAGCATGGCGATGCCACACTCCTCTGAGCGTAGTACCTATCACCAGCATGAGTAGCGCGATCGGGAGTACCGCGCGCCAAATTCGCTTTTGATTAGACACTTTTGAGGGGCACTGGCTGACCCCGAGTACGGCGTGCTTAGTGTAGTCCAGAAGGTCCAATCCTGGTGCACCAATTCTTGGACATCCGGCTCTTGGTGCTCGTTGCCTGGCTGATAGTGACAGCCGCAAGGAGTATGATTGGGCCCTCGTTCTTCAGACCTTGGTGGGGAAGGAGGGCTTCATGAGATACCGCCGGCATAGCTCGTCCTTAGGCATCTGTGTCTGGCTGGCAATTCTCCTCCTGGTGGGCTCGCACACCGTCCTCGCAGAAAACGTGAAATCCTCGCCCCAAACGGAGGCTGTGGGTACCATCTCGCCCGAGGCGCAAGGCGACCGGCTAATGGTGAACGGAAACTATGTCGCCGCGATCGAGGCCTACCGGCGAAGCTCGCCTCCATCCGCCGCCACCTGGAACAAAATCGGGATCGCCTATCATCATCTCTTCGCCTTGGAAGAGGCCCGTAAGAACTACCGCAGGGCGCTCAGTCTCAATCCGCGATTTCCTGACGCGCTCAACAACCTCGCTGCCGTCTACCAGGGAGAGCGCAAATATAAGAAGGCGGAAAAAACCTATAAGCGGGCCCTTAAATATGGCCCGGATTCTGCCGTCACCTACCGCAATCTGGGTACGGCCTACTTTAGCCAGGGGGACTACAACGACGGGGCAAAGGCCTACCGCAAAGCCCTGGACCTGAATCCACATAGCTTTGATACTGACCAGACCGAAGTCAAAGAGGAGAAGATCTCACCTCTTCAACGGGTCGCCATCGACTACTGCCTGGCTAAGACCTACGCGATGACGGGAAAAAACGAAGAGGCTCTCATCTACCTGCGAAAAGCTATGGACGCTGGCTTCAACAATCGCAGGCTCCTCATGGAAGACAAGGGCTTCGCCCAGCTCCGCACGACCCCAGAGTTCCTCCAACTCATGGTCGCCCAGCACTTGAATTAATCAGGGGGGCTCCGCGGCCCATGGCAAAGTGCCAACGCGCCGCGAAGATCCCGCCTTGCGCCATTTACTGCACCACAACTTGAAGAGTGATTGCATGAGACAGGCTGCCCGTCGGGCCGGCGGCGGTAATGGTAATCGTTTGAGTGCCCGCTGGCGTACCCGGCGAACTTGTGGCGCCAGACGTATGACTACCGCCAGCGGATGTGTTGGATCCGCCGCACCCTGACAGAAAAATCAAATTGCCAGCCAGCAGCACGACAGGGACAAAACTCATCCATCGCCGATAACGTCTCGATCCACGGCCCGGGAGCAACAAAAGAAACGCAAGGCTCACCCACGCGGCGTTCGCAAGCTTTTTTACTGCAGGCCGGTGCGTGTCTGCGGAAGGCGCCGTGGTGGTAATTGTCAGCTTGGTGCTGGCAGCTGCCCCATTCCCCGGGGTCACGGAAGAAGGGGCGAACGTGCAGGTGGCTAAACTCGGCAGCGTGCCGCAGGAGAAACTCACCGTGCCGGTATATCCTCCAACCGGAGTGATCGTAAGTGTAGCCGCTACTGACTGCCCTGCCGTAATCGTCTCGGTCGCCGGCGAGATCGCCACAGTGAAATCTGCTCCGGCAACCACAATCGACACTGCATTCGACGTGCTCGGCTGGTTCTCCCCGTCGCCGGAGTAGCTGGCGGTGACCGGATAAGTCCCCGCCGCAGCGAATGAGGCAGAGAGGGTGGCAATTCCGTTGGCGAGAGTCGCTGTTCCCAGTGTCGTCGTACCGGAAACAAATGTCACCTGGCCGGTGGGCGTGAACCCCGTCACAGTCGCAGTGAACGTGATTTGCTGATTCTCACCGGCAGTGTTGGCAGAAACGGCAAGAACGGTGCTCGACCCGGCCAAAGTTGGCGCCCCTGGCTTGGGGTTGGTCTGATTGACTAAGGGAATCACGGCCCCGGAGGAGAAGCTCAAATAGTCCAGGGCGTTGTCGTTCGGCAACTTGGGCGCCTGGTTGTTCAATCGCGCCAGCACACCACCCGTCGATCCATCGTTGAAGAAACTGGTGTTGTACGTATTGCCGTCCAGAACAAACTTTCCTGTCCCATCTCCAAAAAGAACATTGATGACGTTGATGTTTACGGTCGTGTTGTATTGCAAGACGATGTCCGCGTGGCCATCCGCATTCACATCGCCAATCGAGGCCGACCCTCCGGTCACCGATTGACCAGGCAAAGGAACCGTGTAGAACGGCGTCGACTGGAAGGCGCCATTGCCGATTCCCGCGTAGATGCTGGCGCCCGCGGCGCCCCCCATGTCCATCAGCAGGTCAGGTATTCCATCTCCATTCAGGTCGGCAATCGCCAGGGGTGTGCCACCACTAATGCCGAGAGGCGCCTGCTGGAAGGTCCCATCTCCGTTGCCAAGGTACGCCGCGCCATTCCAGATCAGATCGAGCTTCTTGTCGTTATTTAAATCCCCAACCAGAACCCGCTGGATGACCGAGCTGTTCTGCTGGGAGAATAAAACCGGACTGCCGAAGTTGCCATCTCCTTTACCCGGAACATAGATAAGCCCACTTCCCGACGCAGGGTAACGAAGCGCATACGGAACGACAACGTCCACATGGTTGTCGCCATTGAAATCACCGGTCACAGGGACGAGCGCCCCGGGAGTCGTCAGCTCGACGCCAGGCAGACTCGCCTGGAACGTGCCATCGCCATTTCCCGCAAAGAACGCGAGTGCTGAATCCTGGTTGATACTGGAAATGCCTACGACATCGACCTTCCCATCTCCGTTGATGTCGCCCTGGCCAAGACTGCTGATCGAACTACCGGCGACCGTAGAAACCGAAGAAAATGTTCCGTCGCCACGTCCTCGCGCGCTCACCAGGTTGCCGGTCGCGCCTATTCCCACCACATCAGTAAATCCATCCCCGTTCAGGTCGGAGGTGACGTATTGCCCATAGACATTCGTGGTGCTGAAGTTTCCCTGTCCGAGCAGTACCCTCAGCGTCCCCTGAAACGTGCCGTCGCCATTGCCCGCGAGCGTAGAGAAGCCAAGCCCGGTGTTGGAAACGAGACTCGTCTCACCATCCGTACCGGTTTCCGTGCCCGCCGGAAATCCGCCGATGTCATACGAGTTTCCATACCGAAAGCCACCCTGGCCGTCGCCCAGGAGAATCGACGTATAGTTGCCGATCAGGGCGAGGTCCACATTGCTGCCACTATTGGTTGTCCCCGCAAGAAAGAGTCCCGGGTTTCCGAGCCATGAATCCAGCGGCACGTTCATGCCGGTTGTGAACTTCCCGCTGGAATTGCCGAGCAACACCTGCAACGAGATGAGCCCCACATTCGCTTGTCCCTGGATAAAGGCTATGTCGGTCAACCCGTCATGGTTAAAGTCCGCGGTAACCAGGTTCGGCCCACCCGGAGTGGTTTGGGCCGCTTGCAAGGTTCCATCCCCGTTCCCGTAATAAACAGCGAGCGATGACCCACCGACGACGATGTCTTGCTTCCCATCACCGTTGAAGTCGCCCGCGCTCGTCGACTCGGGATTTACCCCGGAAGGTCCTCCATAGGTCACGGCATTCGAAAGCTTTCCCGGCGCCGCACTACCCTGGTTCAACAACACGGCCAAGCCAGAAGTAATACTCAGAAGCGTGGAGACCGCCACGTCTGGGAACCCATCCCCATTCAGATCGACAGGGACTGCCAGCGATACGGGCGCCGCCACCGCATAATAAACCGGGCTTTGAAAACTGCCGTCTCCATTACCCGTCAACTCAGCAACATATCCATTAGGGCAGGTGAGTAACACATCGAGCTTATTGTCCTTGTTCAAGTCGGCCGCGACCAACCAATAACGGTAAGAGCTAAACGAACAACCGGTCAGCGAAGTCGTCGTGACTGCAAGCGGAGGATTGTTTGCACCCTGGTTAAGGATTACGGTCAGTGTCGGCGGAGGGGCTCCAGCACTTGGTACCCATAGGTAAGCGATATCCGGCTGCCCGTCTCCATTAAAATCCCCTGTGGCCAGCGGCGACACTAATACGCCACCCGGATAAGTAAAGTTATCCAGGGGAAAAATCGGCTGTTGGGTCTGTCCGGCAGCACTAACGGGAAATAGCGGTAAGAACAAGCAGGAAACCAGGAAGAATCGCAGGCAGCGCGAAAAGCTGAACCGGGGGTCGGCAAACATGAAGACAGTCCTCTAAGTCGTACATGTCTTTCTCTGAAACGCGCGATGAGTCTAACAAAAATATGGCGCTAAATACACTAAGTTTCGATGTTACGGAAAACACCAAAGGTTGTTACTTGATGTGCCGGTCTCCAAATCCTCGATAGGTGGAATTGTGAATAACTTGTGATTCCGCGGGCGCGATCTCAGACGCGCATGCCGAAGAAGATACCGCCCTTATCCCTAAACAGATTCGGAAAGCATTCGCCGCCAACGGTCTTCACCCGTCCAGGTTTCACGATGCTCGCTAAAAAAAAGTGCCGCCGCCGTTATACTGGCCCGAGGGAGCTAGGAGCTCATGTACCTCTCGCGGCGTAAATTCGTTGAGCTGGCCGCAGCCGTACCGCTCATGGCGCGTTCGATCGGCGCCACCGTCACCGCGCAGGAAGTGGCCGATCGCATCCGGAACAATATTGGCGTCGACTGGAAACCAGACACGGTGGACACCTTCAAGGCCGGCGATCCGTCGACGGTCGTAACCCGCATCGTCACCACCTCGCTCCCCTCGCTCGACGTCCTTAATCGTGCGGTGAACGCAGGCGCGAATCTCATCATCACCTGCGAGCCAACTTTTTACTCCAGGGCCGACAGCCCGACGCCTCCCGTCAGGCGCCCCTTCGGTCAGCCCTCTACCGCCCCTCTCCCAACGCCGTCTCCCGATCCGGTCTTCTCAGCTAAGGGGGCCTTCCTCAAGAAGCACAATCTTGTCGTCTTCCGCTTGAGCGATCACTGGCGCCTGCGCAATCCGGATCCCTTCGCTCAGGGGTTCGCAGATTCGCTCGGCTGGTCAAAGCTTGCCGGCGATCCAAAACATATTTCGATCCCTGACACCTCGCTGGAAGCACTGGTCGCGCACACAAAGAACGCGTTGAAATCTCGCGGCGGCCTGCGCGTGGTGGGCGACCCGCACCTGCGCGTGCGTAAAGTCGCGCTCTTGCCGGGGTCCAGCCCCATCGGCGCATCGCTTGCAGCGCTTCCCGCCGTGGACGCCATCATTGCCGGCGAAGTACGTGAGTGGGAGTCGGTCGAGTACGTGCGCGACACCAACGACCTCGGCGGCAAGAAAGCTCTCATCCTCACCGGGCGAATCGTTTCAGAAGACCCAGGGATGCAGCTTTGCGCCCAATGGTTGAAGACGATCGTTCCCGAGGTTACATCCACCTGGATTTCCGCCGGCGATCCCTATTGGAGACCATAACGATGAGCGCCCCATTAACCGCAGGCGATGTGGTTGCCCGCATCAAATCCCATCTCGGTTTCCCCTGGCGGCAGACGACCTACCGCGACACCTTCAAGTTCGGCGGCCCCGATACCGTCGTCAAGGGAATCGCGACCACCATGTTCTGCTCCTACGACACCATCCGGCGCGCCATAGCGGCAGGCTGCAACATGATCGTCCCGCATGAGGATACCTACTGGAACGACCACGACGACATAACGATCGTGAGCGGCGACCCAGGCTACAAGCTCAAGGTTGATTTCATGCGCCGGCACGATATCGTGATCTTCCGCATGCACGATCACATGCATGCGCAGAAACCAGACTTTATCTGGATCGGCCTGGCGCGCGCGCTCGAGATTACTCAATATGAGACCGCGCCGCAGTCGCACCACTTCACTCTTCCCGAGACGACCCTCGGAGAGTTGGCCGCGATCTTCCAGAAGCGACTGGGCGATAAGGCGTTGCGCGTCGTAGGCGACCCCAGGGCGAAAGTCAGCCGTCTCCAGCTTGGCGTGGGCTACGCGACGCCGAGTATCGACAACCCCGGCGTAGATGTAGTGGCAAGCGGCGAACAGCAGGAAAGCGATGGCTTCCTCGACAGCCCGGAATACGTCCTCGACGCCACAACACTGGGAATTCCAAAAGGTTGGATCATGCTCGGCCACTCCATCTCGGAAGAACAGGGCATGATGGAAATGGCCCAGTGGATCAAGGGATTCGTGCCTGAGGTGCCCGTTGAGCTCGTCAGAACCGGCGAGCCCTTCTGGGCTCCATAAACTTCACTACGCAAACCGATTTCCGCAGAGCCTGCCCTGAGCAGGTCTTATGCGCGCTCATGAAAGGCTGCTTCCACTCACTGCCTTCAGCGCTTCCACAGCGTAATCTTCAACCCGCCGTAGATATTGAAGGGAACGCCCGGCGCCTGGAACGACGTAGAGCGGATCGGGGTCTGGCCGTCATCAGTGCCGTAAGGTGTTCCAAACGGCTGGGCAACGAACCGGTCGTTATTGTCGAACGGAGTGGTGCCCAGCTGAGACGCCGGTCGAATAGTGCTTGTCGAGCAGGTTGTTCAACTGAGCGAACAGCTCGACACGGCTCGTGAGCTGGTAGCGTGCTCCCAGATCCGCAACCCCATAACCCGCGGATCTGCCTGGCCCGTTATAGAACACCCCATCCGGCTCGTCCAGATTGTTCTCATTGCCCCGGGCAAACGATGAGCCCACCGCACGAATATCCATCTCCGCGGTCAGCTTCGAAGAAGGCCGGTATTGACCATAAAGCTTGAACATATTGCGCGGTACCTGCGGGATAAAATCTCCCGGAGTGATGTGGATGTCATCGTCGATCCCCGGCATGCCGGCGAGCGCGCTATCATTCGCGCTGTTGCTGCCGCCATCGATCGTCTGCGCGCTCTGGTACGTCGCATTCAGAAAGGTGTAGTTGCTCCCCAAGCTCCATTGCCGCCAGTCTTTGCTGAGTTCCAGCTCGACGCCGTCACGGCGCGTCTTGCCAAAGTTCAGAAAATATCCGAACCCGGTCTGTTGCGAGGCTACAAATAGCAGGTCGTTGTAGTTCTGGCCGAAAAAGTAGTCGGCGCTCCAGTGCAGCGTACCCGTGTCGTTGCTGCGGATACCCACTTCCAAGGTGCGGGTAACCACCTGCTTCAGCGGAGGATCGCTGACCAGGGCGTTCGGTAGATTGCAGGGTTGCGTCGGGTCGGAGCAGCCCAGCTCAATCGAGGTGGGCGCGCGGCTGGCCTCGCTGTAGTCGAAGTATGTGTTGAATAACCGGGAAGCGTGATAGGTAACTCCGGCGGCCGGATTGAATCTCTGAAACACGTTGTTGCTGGTGAGGTTGCCCCGTGCATCCGACCGCGGCAGGTAATCAAGATTGTCCAGCGATGTGTGGTTGTACCGGCCAGACAACGTCACCGCCCAGGGCCCATAGGTAAGCGTATCGGTGGCATATACGCTGGGCGTGTTTCCGGTTCCGTGCAACAGCACCTGGCTGTCCACCGGGGCGCCACCAGAGAAGGTCGTCCCGTCCAGAAAGATCGGCACCAGCGTAAAAGAAACATTGTCAGTGTTCAGATAGCCCAGTTGCGTGAGCTGATGGTAAGTGGACGTGCCCCGATCCCAACCGGCGCCCACAGAGAGCCGATTGTGCTTGGTGCGCCAAGTGGCCAATCCCGACAAACCATAGCTGTTCTGCTTATCTTGCGTACGCGTGATCACGCCATTGCAAGTCGAAGACGGATCACCGCCAGTATCGTTCTGCAGCACTTGGGCGAGGCAGAGCCAGTAAGGAAACGGTTCCGTGGTCGAATCGCCTGTGGTCGGGAAACCGCTATATCCCGCGGCCGTAAGCGCGGCGATGTCATCGTCTCCCAGATCGTAAAGATCCTGATCGAACGAATCGTCGTTCAGGTCACCATTCGAGCTGTCGGTACGAACATACCGATAGTACAAATTTGCCGAGACCGTCAGCTGATCGTTCAGAGCGTGCGTAGCATTGAGCGTCAGGGAAGGGGAATGATCCCACGTTACGTCGGGAATCGTATTGACGTCGCCCCAGTGCACATTGAGGAAGCGATAGTCTGACGTGCCGTTGCCGGTCAGCCAGTTGTTTGCATAGGCGCCGCTCAGAAAGACGCTCGTCTTGGCATCCATCCACCCCAGCTTGGCGAACGATTGCCGCACCTCCGACGGTGAAAATTGCCGCCATCCATCTTCGCGGTAAAGATTGCCTGCCAGGTAGTAGTTGAAGCCTTTGGGCAGCACGCCGCCCATCTCCCCCTCGCCGGCCCGCCGGCCAAACTTGCCGCCAGTCAACTGAAGCGACCCGCCGGGAGCATTGAGGCCGTCTTTGGTCTGTACGGAGATCGCCCCGCCCAGGGTGTTGAGCCCATAAACCGGATCGGACCCAGGAATCAACGCCATATCCCGAATCGCTACTTTCGGAATCAAATCCCACGCGACGATATCCCCGAAGGGCTGGTTCTGCCGTACGCCGTCCAGGTAAACAGAAAGCCCTTCCGGCGTTCCCAACAGGGGAGAAGCCGTATATCCGCGATAGTTGATGTCCGGCTGGTAAGGGTTGCCGGCATTCTCGTTGACATACACGCTGGTCAGCCGCTTGTTCATCAGGTCGGCAAGGTCGAGCGCGTTGCTGTCCTCCAGATTTTTTGAGGTCAGCCCTTGGACTGGGACCGGAATCTCATCCAGAGACTGATCTGCCTCCCCGATCGGGGTAGGAGAAACGACCGTCACGCTGGCGGAAGCGCTCTGGATGCGCAGGGTCACCACTTCCGGTACAGCAGCCGGCGTGTTCACATCAATCGTGAGGGAACGGGAAGCAAATCCCGGCCGCGAAACTTCCAGGCGGTACTGCCCAAACTCCAGGCCGCCCAATGAAACGGCTCCGCGGGCATCGGTCCGGAAGGTACGGTCTGTGGATGGGCCCCATACATGGCCGCTGGCTTGTAACGCTGCGCCGGTGGGATCGTTCACTTGCAGCCGGATCTCACCCGTGCTCTGCGCATAAGCAACCGTTCCTGCCAGCTGCGAGACAAACAAAAGAAAACCTGCCCCAAGATAACGGGACAATTTTGATCGAATACTGAAAACCATGCGCCTGCCTTTTTTGCCTTAGTGGAGTTGGTTCTGCTGGCTAAACCTTGTCGAACATAGAGAGCAGGGCAATGTTGTTCGGGCTTTCTCTGAGGATTCCTGGCATTCGTAGTCGAAAGAGTGACGCGGGCTCCACTCCCTCACGACCGGTATGCTTGAATATTCTTTTCCCGGTCATTTTGTTCAGTCTTTTTTGCGGTTTTTGAAAGATCTGACCATCCGGCTGGAACGGCGGTGTACGCTCTTGTTTCGTGAATGAGGCCCAGGGTGGCCGTTCAAGCCTTCTTTTGGCTTGAGTGGGCAAGAATCCAAAGGCACAAAAGCCGTCCGGACCAAGGCAGTCGGCAGCCAATTCTTTGGTTACGCAAACAGCCAACCGCAATTGCAGGCAAATACCTATGAATCTCGTTATTTAGATTGAGATCAGTCGTAGATTTTGTACTCTGACTTCGTTCTGCTGAGGTTTCTATGACGGTCGCTTCTAAATCCGCGAAGCACTTCTCCGTAACCGCCTATTCCGGCGACAACAAAACACTCCTGGCATTCGACTTCGACGATCCGACTCTGGCCAGCAATCTTGCCGGGTTCACCATCGCCTGCAAGTTGCCCGGAAAACAGCCTGCCTTTTTCCTCTTTAACTTCCTTCAATTCCAGAACCCCGGCAAGCATGCGCAAGTCGCCGGGGAGCTACCCACCTCTACCGTGAATGCCCCAATCCAGAAATACCGCTGGGTCGATTTCGCCCATGCCCCGGAGAAGGGAGGCGGCCTGGTTGCCGGCAACTACACCTACACCGTAACCCCACGATATTTCGACGCAAATGCCGGCATGCTGGCCATCGACAAAACCAAAAGCGTTTCTGTAACCATAGCGGTCGGCCCATTCGTGAGCGGCGCCCTGAAGCTGGGATTCACCCGCGGCTACATGCAATCTCAGGCGTACGCCCGTAACTTCGGAGGGAACACCCCAATTCAGCCGGCCAATCGCCCCTTGCAGTATTCAACCGCAGCCAAGGCGGGCACGAACAAAGCGGGGAAGCCGGTGACCTTTGCCGATATCTATAGCTGGATGGGAGCAACCGCAAGAGCCCAGATTTTCGATGTGCTCGAAGAGGTGGTGAAGGATGCAACCCTCCATCTCGACGTATTCGCATACGACCTCAATGAGCCCGACCTGGTCACGGCATTCCTGGGGCTGGCCGCCCTTGGCCGCATTCGCATCATTCTCGATAGCGCTCAACTGCACATTACCCATCAGGAAACAAACAAGAAAACCGGGGCGAAGACAACAGTCGTGCCCCTGGAGGAAGACTTTGCCCAGGCCTTTGCCAGGGTTGCGGCAGATCCTTCAGCGCTCAAGCGCGGATGTTTTGACCGCTTCTCCCACGACAAGATCTTCATCGTCTCCAGGAACGGTGTCCCCTCGACCGTGCTCACCGGCGCAACCAATTTTTCGGTGAATGGGCTCTACGTCAACGCCAATCACGTCCTGGTGTTCGACCAGGCGGCGATCGCCCAATACTACGCAAGCGTATTTCAGGAAAGCTGGACCGTACTGACCTCTCCCAAACCCTCAAAGACTATTGCGGCCGCTTTTGCGAGCAGCGCGCTGGCCACAAAAGCTTTCACCAGCAGAGCCGCGAACCTGCCCAAAATGTCCATCAACGTCTCACCCCACACGGTCGCAGACACCACCAGGATCCTGACTGCCATTCAGAAACGGATCACGTCGGAAGCCTCTGCAGCCAACGGCAACGTAATCTTCGCGGTGATGCAGTTGACTCGCACCGCCTCCCCCGTCTGCCAGACGCTCATCAACCTGCATAGCACGCAAAGCCTTTTCAGCTATGGAATCTCAGATTCCCCAGGCGGCGTGAAACTCTACGCGCCGGGCAGTAAAACCGGCGTCCTGGTGACCGGCAAACCCAGCCAGGTACTCTTGCCTCCTCCGTTCGATCGCGTCCCCAGCCCTCCCGGACATGAGATTCATGACAAGTTTGTCGTCTGCGGCGTAAACGGCAAAGACCCCGTAGTGTGGTGCGGGTCCTCAAACCTGGCAACCGGAGGCGAGGAAGATAACGGAGATAACCTGCTCGAAATTCATGACGCAGATGTGGCCATGACCTTTGCCATCGAAGCCCTGCTGCTCGTCGATCACTACAATTTCCTCGATCGCTTCGCCAGCCCGCCGAAAACCACGGCGTCCAATGCCCCGAAGACCCCGAAGAGCGCGGCCAAAAAGGAGTTGGCGGCGATCCAGCGCACCGGTGCAGGCTCCGCCTCTCTGCGCGTCTCCACCCCCGCACAACCAACGAAACTCACCGGCATCCCGCAATCGCTGGCAAAAGCGGCGGTCCAGGCAGGAATGTTTCTCTACATCAACGATGCCTGGTCTTTACGCTACTTCGATCCAAACGATCTGCACTCGCTCGAAAGAAAACTCTTTGCCTGAGGGGCCTGGCGCCGTTCCCGCGTCACGTCCCCTACTGAACAGCTGTGCTGGCCGCCACCACAGGCAGTAACACCGCGCTGGCCCCACCACTTCCACGTTCAATCGAAACAGTCGCCTTCTGATAATCCTGAGCCTGGGCAAAGAAAATGTTGGGCACATAGGTCTGCGGATTGCGGTCATACAAAGGAAACAGGCTCGACTGAATCTGGACCATGATGCGGTGCCCAGGCTTGAACACATAATTCATCGTAGGCAGCCGGAATTTGTATTCCTGCTCCTCGCCTGCGGGAATCGCGCTCGGCTCCGCGAAGCTCTTGCGGTAACGGCCGCGAAAAATATCCATACTGACCGCTAGCTCATAGCCGCCCATCTCAGGTTGCGCGGGCACGGTCGGCGGATACACATCAATAATCTTCACCACGAAGTCTTCATCCGTGCCCGTGGTCTTCGCAAAGATATCCGCGAACGGAGCCCCCTCCACCAACACCGGCTCCGTCAGCACCGAAGTCTGGTACGAGACAACATCCGTACGAGTCGAAACAAATCGCTGATCCTGCACCAGCCATGTTCTCCACCGCGATGAGGAGTCGAACCCAAAAGGAACCTCGACAAACGGCACTGGTTTGGCTGGGTCAGAAACGTAGCTATCCTCGCCGGCCGGCGCTGCCTGAAAGCCCAGCCCGCTCTTGGCCTGCAGATAAAGCGGGGTAAGGTGCTGCTCCGTAGCTCCCGGCCAGTCGGAGAACTTGTCCCAATGATTCTCCGCCGGGTTATAGATAAGCACCTGCGGAGTCGGCTCTGCCGGCTTGCGATCTTTCAGATAGGTATCAAAAAACGGAATAAGGACCGTCCTGCGAAAGTCCGCGGCCGTGTCGCCCTTCCACTTGAGCGGCCCAAGGTTTTCCGCCGCGCCGTTCACCTGGCTGTGGCACCACGGCCCCATCACCAGGTGATTGTTGGCGGCCATTCCTTTGGCCTTCAGAGCCTCCCACGTGTTGATCGCTCCATACATGTCCTCCTGGTCCCACAATCCCTGCAGCCACAAAGTGGGAAGAGTGGAGGGATGAGCCGCCACCGCCTTGTCGAGTGCCTGCCCTTGCCAGAAAGCATCGTAGGCGGGATGCGACGAGAGCCGGTTCCAAAAGGGAAGCTGCTGAAAGCCATTCTTATCCGCCCAGGCGCCTGCCGAACCCACGTCGAGAAAATTCTGATAATCGTCCGCGCCCCAACGCGGAACGGATTCTCCTTTACCCGTCTTGCTCGACTGCTCGGTAAAGTAGTCGAGGTTCACCTGGCGAAACGCGCCGTAGTGAAACCAATCGTCGCCCATCCACCCGTCGATCATCGGGCTCTCCGGCGCAGCTACCTTGAGCGCGGGGTGCGGCCCCAGAAGCGCCATCGTCACCGTCCATCCATCGTACGAGGAACCAATCATCCCAACCCGATGGTTCGATTCCGGCACATTCTTGCTCAACCAATCCACCGTATCCCATGCATCGGTGGTGTCGTCCGTCTTGGACGGGTTCAGAGGCCCCATCGGCGGCCGCGTCATCACGTAGTCTCCCTGCGACCCGTATTTCCCGCGAATATCCTGGTAGACAAAGATGTACCCGTCGTCGACCCACTCCCGGTTAGCCGCCCACACCGCGTCTTTGAGATGGGGACTGTCCATCTTGGTGAAGAAATTGGCGTCGTAGGGAGTGCGCTCCAGCAGCATGGGAAGATCGTGCGCGCCCTTGGGAATCACGATAATCGTATGCAGCTTGATCCCATCGCGCATCGGGATCATCACCTCCCGCTTCACGTAGTCATAGTCCGTTTCCGGCTTCTGCCATTTCGCGGGAATATCGCTGCCCGTCTGCACCATATTGTTGTTCTGCGGCCATGCCGCGCAGACCGCCAGAAACACGAAGAGAGACGCCACTACGCCACCACGAAATACCCTCACACGAATCCTTTCGCAACCGGACATTTATAGGATTGTCGCAGGGAATGAGTAGACCGGGTAAAGGATTTGCTTTCAATTGCCACGTGGCAGGAAATCCGGCAACGCCTCCGTCGGAATGACGGAGGGGAGAGCAATCCCTCATGAATACTTGCCCTTTCCTTGTCATCCCGACCGGAGCAAAGCGGGGGGACCTGGCGGTTCCGCGGACCCATCGTGGCAGCCTTCCGGCCTCAAGGTTAGCGGAACCAAAGTATCACCACGTCATCCAACCCAAAGCATCAAGTGGTGAAAACCGGCAGCCCGGGTTTCATCCCACAAGGTAGCTGAAGGAGCAGACCATGCAAGAAGAACAAATACGGGAAGCCTTGAATAAGCACTGGCAAGCCTCGGCAGCCGGCGACGCAAACGCGGAACACGATATCTATGCGGACGATGCCATTTGTGACTATCCGCAGTCCGGCGAACGAATCCTAGGGCGAAACAATCTGCAGGCCTTGCGCAGTCATCATCCAGGAAAGCCCTCCGGCTTCACCGTAAAGCGAATTCTCGGCAAAGGCGATCTGTGGATCACGGAATACACAATCACCTACCAGGGCCGCCCCGCATTCACCGTAAGCATCATGGAATTCCGCAACGGCAAAGTCGTGCACGAAACACAATATTTCGCCGACCCTTTCGAAGCACCAGCCTGGCGCACCCAATGGGTCCAACAAATCAGCTGACCCTCAAATGTGCGAAATGCTAATCGAGCCCCACTCTGATGCCGTAACCCCCGCACAGGGTGGGAACCGCCTCGCCAGTACAGCCAAAACTGTGGAGTATACTGTGGAGTAGAGTCGACATATGGAAACAATCCAGGTTGTTCTCGACAAGGACCTTTTGCAAGCGGCGGATAAAGCCGCACGTCGCATAAAACAGAATCGCTCGGCTTTTATTCGTCACGCGCTCCGGGAGCACTTGAAGAAATTAGAAACCCTAACCAGAGAGCAGCGCGACCGAGCTGGATATTCCAGCCGTCCGCAGACGATTGACGAAACTTCTCTCTGGGAGGCGGAGGCGGCGTGGCCAGCCGAATAGCCCGGGGAGATGTCCGTTTCTATTCCTTTGCTCCGCCTGACAAAAAGCGGCCGGTAGTGGTATTAACGCGCGACAGCGCCATCTCGTACTTGTCTACAGTCAGTGTCGCCCCCATAACTTCCACCATTCGCGGAGTTCCTTCCGAAGTCCTCCTTGGTGAAGACGATGGCATGAAGGCGGCCTGCGCGGTCAACCTTCACAATACGATCACTGTTGCTCAGCACCGGCTGGGTAGGCGTCTTGCTAAGCTGCCCGCCTTACGGATGAAGGAAATCTGTTTTGCACTACGCTTCTCCCTCGGTTGCGATCTCGATATTTAACGATTCAGCAACGGCTGGGGTGACCCATTCAAGCCCTCTTTTGGCTTGTGTGGGCGCGGATGACAACAGAACGGAAGCTCCCGGCGGCTCCTTCGCGTTGTTCTGCAATCCTCGAGGTGAATAACCGCACCAATTCAGGGTGAGTTCCGAATGCCCGATTTCTCGTCGCGCCGCCACTTCCGTTGCGTGTTAGCCTCTGTTCACCATTCCCAGAAACCTCACAATCTGATCACTGACTTCGGCCGAGGCCTCGTGTTGAACCCAATGGCCCACATGGTCTATTTCGACATGCCCCACGAGACCAGGAAGGCCGGCAACGAGTTTTTCGAAGGGTGGATAGAGCTCTGCGAGGCCATCCGCCTTTCCAGAAATATAGAAGGAAGGTTGGCGAATCGCTGCCCCTTTGTAGGCGCCGGACAGACAGAAATACGGTTCGGCGGCGCGGTAGTAATTTAGCGCGCCATGAAAGCCGGTGCGCTGAAATTCTGCAACGTTATGTGCGACGTAATCCGGCTCCGCCCATGACGGCAACGGCCCAGGAGCTGGTCGGTCAAGGCTTCGGGCAGGATCCATAGGGCTCCAACGCGTCTCGGCGGGAGCAGAACCAGATGCCCAATACAGAACCCCTGGAATCGTGACCGCGGCATCCGCCCAGATTTCATCGGCTTCTGCCCGGATCAGTGCAAACATGTAGAAATCGTTTTGATGGCCGGACTTCCGCATACGCTCGAAAATACTGACATCCCCTCGCGGAACGTATGGAACGCTCATGCACAGCACCGCTTTAAATCGGTCAGGACGCATCAGCGCCGAGTTCCACGCATGCGTTGCACCCCAGTCATGGCCCACCAGCACGGCGCTCGAGACATTGAGCGCATCGAGCAATCCAACCAGATCACCGGCCGTATGCAGGGGCGTGTACAAGGTTGCGTCCGCCGGAGCCGAGCTGTGGCCATAACCGCGCATGTCTGGAGCGATTGCCCGGTATCCGGCCGCCGCGACGGCTTCCATCTGTCGCCGCCACGTATAGGAAGTATCTGGAAACCCGTGACAAAACAGGACGGCCGGCCCCGCTCCCTGCTCAGTTACATGCAAGGAAATGCCATTCGTAGCGATGTCGTACTCCTTGAGAACGGGATCCACGGCGCCTCCGGCGGAAACATCAGGGAACACGGTGATATGTTAACCAGCTAAGGAGCATGGCCGGATGAAATCTTTTCCACACGGAGCTCTCTGAGACACATGGCACTGATGAGACGATCTTGCTTCGCCCGAATGTACATGACTGGCGCAGTAACCCGGTACATCTCCGCGCGGACATCACATCCGAGTGCCGCCCGAGGCGGAGTATTCAAGAAGCGACTGCGAAAGAATCAGTATCGCTGCATTATTCTTGCCAGAGCATTGGGAACGATGAGCTAGCAGGCTTTCGCAAGCTGATCAAAGCATATGCGGGCCTGTCAACACAACAAGTGAACCAACCGGTTCAGGCCCAGGCCATTCGTCATTCAATAAACAAAGCCATAACCTTAAAGCTAAACCTGTAATTCGCGGCCCAGTCCCGCAGGGACGGCTGAAATATGCCGACCTCCAGGGTAACAGCAAGGAACACGGTGATATCTTAACCAACTACGGAGTGTGGGTGGATAAATCTTTTTCACACAGGAGCAACAGCTCGAAAGCCACTCGAGTTTGGAGGGCGCGTTGTCAGCGGGATGGAGTGGGTGGAAAAGGGATCTCGTGAGTGTGGGGAGGCCGCGAATGGTTCTCGTTACGGCTCAAGTGGAATGATTTCGTTTGTCCCGGAAATCGCGGGCTCGATGCGATAGCGCCACCATAATTTCTAGGCGCCTAGAACATCGTATTGGTATTCGCTGCGGTAGCGGGTATAGACTGAATCACATCCCAGTGCTCGACAACCTTGCCATCTTTCACTCGAAAAAAGTCCACAACCGCGTCGCCGCGATCACCGGGGCTCCGCATCCAGTGGCAATGAAGAATCACTATGTCGCCGTCTGAGAATGCCCGTTTAATCTCCATGTGCGATTCCGGATAGTTGTTGCGGAGCCATAGATAAACTTTGCCACGCCTTCGGGGCCGTCTTCAATAACCGGCGTATGTTGTGTATAAGTCTCTCCGCCATATTGCGCCCATGCCCCGGCTGCGTCGAACTCGTTAATCAGCTTGTTATAAAAGGCAATCGCAATCTTCTTGTTTTGTTCGGACATACTTCCGATCCTCCTGTTCGTTACAAATTCAGATCCAATGAGCCGGGATGGTGACAAAGCGCGGCTAACTCGATTTCCACGAATGGATAGAGCGGCAGGGAAGTGAGGACTTCGCGAAGCTCCGCGGCGCTTTCAACATCGAAAATGCTTAAGTTGGCATACTTTCCTGCAACACGCCAGAGATGTGTCCACTTACGCTGCAGTTGCAGTTCCTTCGCCCGCTCGTGTTCTCTGGCACTCAACTCCGCAAGCGTTTCAGGATTCAGGTCGTAGGGAATGCGAACGTCCATTCTCACATGAAATAGCATGCTTCCTCCGAAGATCGCGATCTTAGACCATCGAGACCGGGGTGTGACCGGTCATGAGGTGCAGCAGGGCAATCGCGTATTCTGAGGCTGCGGATTGATCCTGGCCGGTGATGAGCTTGCCGTCGATCACGACCTTCGGCGTATACGGCTGGATGCTGAAATAGACTCCGCCCGCGTCTTCCAGAACCTTCTGCGGATAGTGCGGTATAACGAAATCCTTGCCGAACATTGCCTGTAATTGCTTGTCGGCCTCCAGGGTGAAGCCAGTCACTTGACGGCCTCGAATTCGCCCGGGGATGTTACCCAATGCGACCGCGCCATGGCAGATGGCCCCAACGACTTTACTTCTAGCCCAGAAGTACTCAAGGGCCCTCGCGACATCCTCGTTAGGAAACAAGTCAAATGTAGCGCCTTGCCCCCGGCTACGTGGATCGCGTCGTAGGGACTCAGGTCGACATCTTTCAATTTCAAAGTCGTCTCGAGTTTCGCAACCGCTTTCTTATCCGACAAAAAACCTTTGCTTACCAAGTCATCCGGTTCAAGTGACTTCTCAAAATACGGATCACTATAGGGATCAAAGACCACCTTGCCGCCGCTTGGGCTGGCAAAATCCACTTCGACATTCCGCTCAGTAAGGTGCCAATAGGGATGCGTGACTTCTGACAACCAGAACGCTGTATCGGAACTGCTGATAACGAACAGTACTTTCATTTCTCTTCTCCAGAAAAAGATTTTGGAATGCGGGCTTGCGTGGCCTCAGTGCAGATTCAGGGCCCGTCGCTCGATACTCTTTGCGAAGTAAGGCGTTTCCTCCTGGTTGTGGGCGTGCGATGCCTCTTGCCTGGCTGCACGTGCCTCCTCCAAGGGAATGCCACGCTGGTTTAAGAAAACTAACGTCTGATCTGTTGCCCTCGAATGAATATGGTTCACGTATTCGCACGTTTGTTCATCGATTTTCCTGGCACTGAGTCCCCAAACCACCTGCAGCACTGTGCGTCCCGCAGGGGAAATGGAATCGGAGAGGGAAACCATACGGCAAAAATGCGGCTCTCGAACTTCTGCAACGTAGTGCTGCACAACCAGAGCATCTCCGATGACTTCCACGTTGATAGACATCGGTCGCTCATCGTCGGCGATCGTCGAACCCGCGGCGATATGAGCCGTCGAGCACCGCTGATACTCTGCGTCCGGAAGATGGAGAACCCAATCGGCGATATTTACCTTCTCGATCGGTGCATGGATTGTCGCCATCACCGTCGAGAGGGAGAGTGTGTCATCCTTCAACATAGAGTCCTTCCCTGGCCTAGGATCGCTGGCGTGGCCCCGAAAACATGCACAGCTACTTTTTGTTGAGCACATCGGCAAGCCCGTTCGGAAACATGCCGTCGGCGGCAGCGAATAGGTTAAGGGCCTCGCGTAGAATGGTAATTTTGCCATCCGCGGCGACGCAGTGGCCAAAGAAGCGCTGATGCACATCCTTGCCGGAGATGCCCGACTTTTGGCGAATCGTGTATTCTCCAAACGCCTGGTCGAGCGTATCGATGTAGATCTTCACGTCCACAAATTTGAAGTCTGGATACATCTTCTCGTGAAGGAACGAAAGAAAGGCCCCAACCTGTTTGGGTCCCTCGTATCTCGGTTCCACACCCAGGTCTGCTAGATAAGGGAGTTCAAGGGCGCCGTTCTCCGCGAATAAGGCGGCGGATTGTTCCGCGGAACCGTCGATATAGGCCTGGAGCAGTTCTTTTGCTGTCTTCATGCGTGCGCCCTCCGTGGCGCTCTGTGCTTGTGTGAAATTTCGCCTGCTTGACACACCTTGAAAGACTGTCGGCGAAGTGTCCCTAGAGCCGTCCGTAACCACCTTGTATGAAGTCGCACGCGAGGCCGCCATACACCTCAGGTGCCTCTTCCCACACAAAGTGGCCGCAATCGACCACGTTGAGTTTGCTTTTCGGAAGCCCTCTGTGCAGCCCCTCAGCATTGGAAACAGGAACAAAGGGATCGTGGCGGCCGACAGTCAACTGGCAAGGAACCGTGATCTCCGCCAGCCGCGAGGCGAGGCGAGGCAGAGCGTGCGGATAATCGCGAACAAGGTCATGGCGTCCCAAAACTTTTGGCCTGAATAGGAAGCGATGTAATCCTGCAGCACGTCCTCCGGGAGTTTGTACTTCTTCATGTCCGCGACAGCTGCGCGAACAAATTGCTCTCCCGTAAGGTCCTTGAAGGGCTCCAGCGAGGGAGCATTCACGATGCGATCGAGGTCCCCGAGAATGTCTGTGTGGTCGGTCGCTCCGCTACCAATTACCAGGCTCCTGAATACTCCCGGGTGATTTGCGGCAGCAAATAGGCACGCAGGTGTACCGATATCCGGTGCGATAACATGAGGCCGGTCGAGTCCGAACGCTTCCACGATGCGAATCACAAAGTCTCCTACCTTCTCCGGAGTTCTCGCCTCCGCGCGAACCTCGGAACGCCCAAAGGGAGGAAGGTCCACCGCGACCACCGGACCCACCGCGGCAAACATGTCCCAGGTGGGTAGAAAGGCCAGTATGCTCTCAGGCAACGGGCTCAGAAGCAGGATGGGATCTCCCTTCGTCTGGTTACTTGTCGCAAAGCGAATCTGCAGCCCGTTGATGGTCTTGTACTGCATAGCTTGCAAGCCGGTTTCGCTGCTTACCGTCATCGTGTTCTCCTAGCGTTCGTTGTGTCATTGGTTGATCATGTTCCACGCACCAGCCACTAGGCCTGACTAAGGCTCTGCGAGTGCCTGGTGGACGAGATGAAGCACAATGGAGCCCTCACCGACAGCGGAAGCAACTCTTTTCACGTTCCCGGAGCGCGCGTCTCCCACAACAAACACGCCCGGGAGGCTGGTTTCGAGCATGTGCGGGGCTCGTGTGAGAGGCCACGGAACGGGAGGCGTCACACTATCCAGGTCACGGCCGGCAAGAACGAAACCCTTGGCATCGAGTGACAGGCATTGTGAAAGCCAGGCAGTCTGTGGAGACGCGCCCGTCATGATGAATACGTGCCTGATGGGCTCGGTAACGCACTCTCCCATCGCTCTGCCCATCGACTTCTCTATCCACGACACACGTTCGAGATGCCCATCTCCCTCAAGGCGGCTCAACTCACTGCTATAGTGCACCTGAATCAGGGGGTTCTCCTCGATCCTCTGGATGAGATAGCGAGACATTGTGGTAGCTAAGCTGCGCGATCGCACGAGCATCGTTACACCCGCCGTATTTTGTGCTAAAAAAACCGCCGCCTGCCCGGCAGAATTGCCGCCACCGATGACGATCACCCGTTCATTCGCACACAGCTGGGCTTCCATGAACGTTGCGTTGTGGTAGATGCCTTGTCCGTAAAAAGACTCCAATTTAGGAAGGTCAGGTTTGTTGTATTGGGCGCCAGTGGCGAGAACGATAGTGCGAGCAGGGATTTCCTGCCCATCATCCAGCGTGATCTTATAAGGATGTTGATCGCAGTTCAGTCGTTCCACAGACCGTGCCACCATGATCCGAGCGCCAAATTTTTCCGCTTGGGCAATCGCTCGGTCGGCGAGCTCCTGGCCAGACACTCCCGTGGGAAATCCCAGGTAGTTCTCAATTTTGGAACTGGACCCCGCTTGTCCGCCGGGGGCCGCTTTCCACGACCAGCACATCAAGGCCTTCTGACGCAGCGTAGACCGCGGCTGCGAGGCCGGCGGGACCGGCTCCCACAATGATCAGATCTCTCACTTGGGAATCATCGATATGGCTATTGAAACCCAGGCACTCTGCGACTTCTTTAGTGGAAGGATGCCTCAGCACTTGGGAGTTATTGCAAATCACCACCGGGATATCTCCGACGGCAACTCCGAATCGGTCGAGCAGATCCTGCGTTAACGAATCAGAATCCAGATCCAGATAGGTGAAGGGGTGTCCGTCGCGGGTCAGGAACTCCCGCAATAAAAGCGTATCTGCGGAATATTTTGATCCCAGTACCACCACGTTTCCCTGTCCTGTCTCCTTCAGCGAGAGTCGCCGGGTCAGGAACGCATTCATGATGATCTCACTCAGTTCCGCATCCTTAGCGATCAACGTTCTCAGATCGCTGGGAGAGAGTTCGAGCAGAGCCCCGTCCTCCATTGCCTGGCAGCCATAGATCGAGCGCCGGCCGGAGATCATGAGCAACTCTCCGGAGAACTGCGCCGGCCGGTAGGTCGTTACCGTGCGCTCTTCTTTTCCCCCGATGGCAATGATCCTTATTGCCCCAGAGATGACCACGTAGACCGGTGGAGTATCAGAGCCCGGCTGGTACAAGAGTTCGCCCGCGACCACTTGCCGTGGTTTTGCGAATACGCGGATTCGATCAATCTGGGCTTCGGTCAAATAAGGTGCATAAGCCATGTCTGTCCTCCTTTCCAACGGAAGTATCGTTGATAGGTTGAACTTATCGTGCCGGCGGTGGTCTATAAACCGCCATTGGGAGGAGGCGCTGATACTGACTTCGGTGGAGCTTTTCATCAGAGGACCGCGACAGCCGGAACTCGCGAGCGCGAAGGCCAGGCGAGAGCTCATGAATGGTACTGGTGTACACGCCGCCCGAAAACATCCGATGGGAGTATCGTGCGATCCTTCTTTTGGAGCCGATGAACAATCAGCAAAGGTTTATGCTTGCAAGCCATAGGCGTATCGACAGGGGCGGCTGTGAGAAAAATGATCACCGATAGAGCGGTTACTTCTCGCTTTTCTGCTGTCGCGTCGGCGTTTGTCTGGGATTGATCCTGCAATCCCACGGTTCGCGGGCTCTTGACCCCGGCCGGCGAATATCTCAGTACGCTCATACCGCATGGCGCACACAGGATGGACTCTTCAGTGGGTACCCCAACGCGATCGCGCAGACTTTGGATGGATATGTCTGGATAGGGACACAGGCCGGGCTGGTGCGCTTTGACGGAGTGCGATTCGTCCCGCAAATGCCGCAGAGCCGATTGCCCTTCTCCCCGGTCGTGTCTCTCTTGGCTGACCCAGACGGGAGTTTGTGGATTGGAACCGAGACCGGCCTGATCCATCGGAAAAATGGGGCATGGACCACCTTTTCAAACATACTCGGACGCGTGAACGCGATTCAGCGCGATCAGAACGGATCCATCTGGGTGTTGCAAACGCGTCTGCCTGTTGGAGCGAAGCCTCTTTGCCAGGTGGGTGACACAAAAACACGGTGCTACGGGGAGGACGACGGATTCTCAGTTCCCGACGGCGAAGCTCTTGTCGTGGATCAGCAAGGGGCTTTATGGGCCGGCAGTGACACCGCGATTCTCCACTGGAAACCGGGCTCCTCTAACATCTTCCCGGTCGCCGGGCTAAAGAGCGGCCTGGGATTGGATGGTGTGGACGCTCTAGCGGCCGCTTCCGACGGTACTCTATGGGTTGGTACACCTATGCCTGGAACAGGCGGCTTACAGACCTTTATACAGGGGAAGTGGAAACCATTCGTCACCCCTGACCTGAACGCAAAAACTCTGGATGTTCAAAGTCTGTATCTGGATCGAGAGAACAATCTCTGGGTAGGTACTATCAAGCAGGGCCTCTATCGGATCCATGACACACACGTGGATCATTTTGGCAGCGCCGACGGTCTATCAAGTGACAATGTCTATAACTTCTTCGAAGACCGGGAGGGCAATCTCTGGGTTGCAACTTCGAGAGGTCTTGATAATTTCCGCGACACACGCGTGATCAGTTTTACCACTCGGGAAGGGTTAAGCGCGGACGAAGTCCATTCCGTCCTGGCGACACGGGATGGCGCCATCTGGATAGGAAGTATTGCGGGTTTAGATGTTCTCCATCCCAAAAGCCTCTCTCCCGTTCCCGTCGGGGGAGCCCTGCCAAAGGGCCAGGTGACAGCTCTTTTGCAAGACCATGCAGGCCGATTGTGGGTTGGTTTGCAGAACTCCATGCTGCTTTACAGCGAAGGACGCGTTCGCGAGATTCGCAGGCACGACGGCACTCCTCTGGGACTGGCCGCCGGCATCGCAGAAGATACAGACCATAACATCTGGGTCGAGGTGATCGGCCCTCCCAGAACTCTGTTTCGTATACAAGACTTGAACGTGCAGGACCAGTTTCCGGTCCCGCAACTGCCCGCGGCCCGCAAATTAGCCGCTGATCCTCAGGGAGGTATTTGGTTAGGGCTGATGAGTGGCGATCTGGCTCGCTATCGAAATGGTGTTCTGCAGGTGGTTGCGTACCCGCATCAATCGGACTCCCGGGTAGACCAGGTTTTTATAAGCCCGGATGGTTCAGTGTTGGGCGCGACCGCATTTGGGCTCGTCGGATGGAAGGAGGGCAAGAAGCAGATACTTACGGTTCGCAACGGTCTGCCGTGTAATGGCATTAACGCGATGATGACGGATCGTGATCACGCCCTCTGGCTGTACACCCAGTGCGGACTGATTCAGATTCCTGGCGCGGAACTAGCGAAGTGGTGGACGAAGTCGGATTCCACCTTGCAGATGAAAGTATTCGATACATCCGACGGAGTCCAGGCAGGTGGCGCGCTGTTCAATGTGAGCGCTCGATCGATGGATGGGCGGCTGTGGTTTCCTAATGGCGTTGCTTTGCAAATGGTGGATCCGGGCAAATGCGCGGGTAACCCCCTGGCCCCACCGGTTCACATCGAAGAGATTGTCGCCGACAGGAAGAGCTATTCCGCCCTGCCGGATCTCCGCCTCCCTTCGCTCACGCGCGACGTGGAAATCAATTACACCGCGTTAAGCTTTGTCGCTCCCCAGAAGGTGCGCTTTCGCTACCGGCTCGACGGTTATGATCAGAGCTGGCAGGAAGCTGGTGGGAGGCGGCAGGCTTACTATAGCAATTTGCCGCCGGGCAAGTACCGATTCAAAGTTATCGCTTGTAATAACGATGGGGTATGGAACGAAAACGGAGCGGCGCTAAACCTTTCGATCACGCCTGCGTTCTATCAGACTCTCTCGTTCAAGCTCCTATTGGTACTTTCTGGTCTCGGACTCATCTGGCTGCTGCACACTCTGCGGTTACGACAGGCTACTTCGCAGATGCAGGCTCGCTTGGGAGAACGACTGGAAGAGCGAGGACGCATCGCTCGCGAGCTGCACGATACCTTGATTCAAAGCGTTGACGGGTTGATGCTCCGCCTGCAAACAGCTCTCGACCAATCCGATCCCCAACAAAGCCATCTAATGATCGAGAAAGCCCTTGATTCCGCGGATGAGGTCATGTCTGAGGGGCGCCAGCGTGTGCAAGCGCTGCGAGCAGAAGCAACCCTGGTAACCGAACTGTCAGAAGCGCTGCGCTCATATGGCAATGAGCTTGCTGAGGACCGCCCAATATCATTTTCGGTAACGCTTATTGGGTCTCCCAAACTTATGGACGCATTTGTCCGTGATGAGGCCTATCGCATTGGGCGCGAAGCTCTGGGAAATGCCTTTCAGCATTCGGGCGCGACCAGGATTGAGGCCGAATTTACTTACGATCGTACCCTGCTCCGTATCAGGATCCGTGATGACGGTGTCGGCATCGGCCAACAAACTGTGAACGGAGGCAAACCGGGCCACTATGGTCTGGTGGGGATGCGCGAGCGAGCTCAAACCATCGGCAGCCGGCTGGTCATCAGGAGCCGTCCGGGTGCCGGAACGGAAATCGATCTCGAAATACCGGCGCACGTAGCCTATCAAAACGGGCTTCGAGGTCCTCGTCTGCACTTTGTCAGGAAACTGCTGGGACATAAAAGAGGGTAGCGATGAGCGAGACGAGAAAGATCAAAATACTCGTTGTAGACGACCACCCCTTTCTGCGTGAGGGAATCGTGGGAGCCATCAATAGCCAGAGTGACATGGTATTGATCGGCCAGGCAGGCAATGGACAGGAAGCCGTCGAACAATTTCGCTTGTTTCGTCCTGATGTCACGCTAATGGACTTGCAGATGCCTACGATGAATGGGACGGAAGCAATCACCGCGATACGAAAGGAGTTTCCTGGAGCCCGCATTGTGGTGCTGACTGCCTATAAAGGCGACATTCAGGCGTTGCGGGCATTCAAAGCCGGGGCCGTCGGTTACCTGTTGAAGAACATGCTTCGCAAAGAATTGTTAGACACCATTCGCGTGGTTGACTCCGGCCGGCGGCGTATCCCGCCTGAGATTGCAAGGGAACTCGGCGAGCACGTCATCGACGACGAGCTCAGTGAACGGGAGATCGAGGTGCTCAAGTTGATCGCCGGCGGAACTTCGAACAAGATCATTGCGGCCGAACTCTCGCTCGCGGAGACTACGGTGAAGACCCATGTCCAGAATATTCTCTTCAAACTCGGCGCCAATGACAGGACTCACGCAGTGACGATCGCCCTGAAACGCGGCTATATCGACCTGGACTAAGCAAGTCATCCGGCAACGGCTAGTTTGTGACAGCCAAAGCTGAAATCGTAACCGTGATCAGGCGCCGCGACATGGTAACCACCGTCAAAAATACAAGAATGGTTACCCTACTGCCTTTCTCAGCCTGAACCATGCCCCCAGACCGGCATCCTACGAGCTGCCCGCTCATAGCTCAGTTTGCCAATAGATAGCTCAAGGCCACACCTAAGCTCACCGTGACCCGGAATACGCTTGCCGCAGGTAACTCCACACTTACAACGTAACCATTAGCAGAGGACAGCCAGAATAATGCGCCAGTAACTGCCCACTCGGACCAAAATAAATAAAAAAATAATCCGCCCCAACTATGGACGTTAAAAAGGAACCGTGCGAGTGTCATATCATGGCAATCGCAAATAACCCCATCAACCTTTCCCCCAAACTACCCACGCTCGCCGACATCCACCGCCGCAGCGGTGAACTGCTCGCCCTGCAAGCCGCTCGCCAGGCAGCAAGAGCAACCCGCCCCGGCTCGCTCTCAGACGAGCCCCACTGCGGGGAAGAGGCTTACCCCGAAGAACAATCCACTCATATCTTCGACGAAGAAGTTGAAGACCTACCAGAGGAGTTCCGGCAAACCTATTTCACCGGCGATCCACGGCCGTCTCCTCCACCGGTACCCTTCGCGCCCCCATCGCCTGGGCTCACAGACCTGGCCCTCCACGGACTCGCCGGCCGCGTCGTCCGCAGCCTTGCCCCGCACACCGAAGCCGATCCCGCCGCTGTCCTGCTGCAGTTCCTCGCCGCCTTCGGCAATCTTGTCGGTTCCGCGCCCTCACTGCCGCGTCGGTGCCACCCGTCACGGACTCAATCTCTTCGTCGTCCTGGTTGGCGAATCAAGTAAGGCTCGCAAAGGAACCAGCTGGCGCCAGATCGACAACCTCCTCGCCGAAGTTGACTCAGGCTGGGCCAGGCACTGCGTCACCATCGGCCGTCCCACGGTCAAAAGCATCCTCCACACTCCGGGTGATCCACAATCCGTCACCGGCCGCCGCCTCGTCCTTTCTGAAGAGTTCGCCTCCGTGCTCCATCAACTCGGCCGTGAGACCGGCCAGCTCTCTCCTCTCCTCCGCTGCGCCTGGGACGGCGGCGACCTCTCTGCGCACGACGTTCATCACCCGCTCCATACCATCGCGCCTCACTTCAGCCTCGTCGGTCATATCACCCAAAGCGACCTGGCCCAACATCTCAGCCGGGTTGACTCGCATAACGGTTTTGCCAATCGTTGTCTTTGGGCCAGCGTCCGCCGCAGCAAATCCCTCCCCGAGGGCGGCAGCCTTTCGCCCGAACACCACGCCACATTGGTCCGCGAATTACGCCAAACTCTCGATTGGGTGCAAGCCGAGAACGATCTCCTCTTCGCTCGCACGCCCGCCGCGCGAGATCTATGGAATGACCGCTACGATGTCTTGAGCCAGGGACGCGAGGACGCCTTCGGCGCCGCCACCAGCCGCGCCGAAGCTCAGGTCCTGCGCCTCAGCGCCATCTACGCCGCGCTCGACCGCAGTCCTGTGGTCGACGCCTGCCATCTCCAGGCCGCACTGGCTGTGTGGGACTACTGCCGCGACAGTGCGCGCCTGCTCTTCGACACTGCTCCCAGCGATCCCACCGCACGCCGCATCAGCGAGGCCCTCGATGTAAATCCCCAGGGCTTGTCCAGGGTTCAAATCAGGGCGCTCTTCCACCGGCACGTAAGCAAAGACCGCATCGACCAGGCCCTTGAGCAACTAATGGCCCTGGATCTGATTCATAGGAGGACCACCGCCGGCCGCGGACGTTCTGCAACCGTCTGGAACAAACCAGTAGATATGAGACCACCCGAAACCGACCCTTATGGCGCATAGGGCGCTTATGGCGCACACTTTTTTTCGGATCAGGCCCCGTCAGCCGCGAGCAAATTGCGATTCCGCCGGCGCTTGATACTTAACCGTCAACTGTGGCGTTTCCAATCGCTGGTTCAGCCTATGCCGCGACTGCAGGCACGCCTCCAGCACCCCGGTCGTCAGCAACGTACGCTCCACCGGATAAGCCGCGCTCTTGCTCTGAAACATCTGCTCGATGTTTGCCGCCAGGCACGCGGAGTAGACAACGTTTGGAGCCGGCGGCAGGAAGAACTGCGTCGACACCATCCCATGCCCTGCCACCCGCGCCGCGATGTTGTAATCCATGATGGCCCCATTGAGCATCAACAGCGTAGCTCGCGTTCCGTCGTTGTACTCGATGCAATACGCAGCAGGATTCTTGACCAACTGCGGCAAAACGCCGGAAGCCACCAGGTCCTGCGTGCGCCCGTCCAGCACCGTCAACCCCATCGGCGTGTCACTGCGCGAAAGAGCGGAGCTCAACAGATCTTTGGACCACCGGCCCGCATTCCCAGCCGTCCAAACATCATCGCCCTCGAGCAACTGCACCGCCTTCACTCCCGTCTCGCCGCCCTTGCGCCGCTCCACCATGCACTGCAGCGCTTCCAGCGCGTCGAAATCCATGCCATCGACTCCGCCCACGCCCACCATCACCACTTCTTCCACCTTCGCGCCCAGCGGTATGTCCACGCCTGGCAAGCGCCACGTCACCGGCAGCGAAGACCCGGCCAGCAGCGGAAATTTCAAGCGCTGCGCCGTCTTGACCATGGTTTCCGCCTGCTCGAAGCTGAACCCGAGTTGCTTGTGGTTGAAGTACGGCACCCCGTGTCCCTCATCCTCAAACACCTGCACGCATTGCTGAAAGAAGTCGTAACTCGGCAACAGGATCTGCCCCCGGTCGTTGCTCGGGTAGTCATCCTGCTCCACGATTGTCAGCACCGCGTCCACGGCGATTTTGTCACCGCCGCAACGCAGCGCCTCCGGAATATTGCTGCACAGGCGAAACCCGAACTGTTTCGACCGCGCTCCGCTCAAATCGCCGGTTGGTTCCGCTTTTTCCTCCGCTGGCTGCGCCTTCACCGTGCGGTCCCTGCCCAGCCCGCCCGCAATTCCTTTAGCGGAGCTTGATGGCGCAACCTTGGTTCCCGTCATTGCAAGCTGGTAGGGCGAGGGAGCAGCATCGGCCTGGCGCTCTAACTGGTCCACATACATCGACACCACTTGCACATTGGGCATGTGCCATTCGCCGTCATACGGGTAGCCAACCAGGAAGCGATCCGCGAGCGTTTGCATATGCGACTGGGGCCGATAAACGCTCCCCAGAATCGCCAGGCGCAGCGGGCGCCCAGGCGTCTGTGCCCACCCACTGCGCAGCAGCGGGCGCGACACCAACATCGCCGAAGACAACGCGGAGTACTCTACAAAACGGCGGCGGGTCAGCATTAGCTCCTCCAGAAAGTGGATTCAGGGTTGGGCTGGTAGTGTACGGCCGCCAGGTTCGGCGTCTGCAGGCGCTTCATCCCCTGGAAGGCGCTGTCCACGCCGGCAATCAACAAGCCGCTGGTCAGCAGCGTTCGCTCGATTGGATACTGCGCCTTCCCGGTCAGAAACATCTGCTCCGCGTTGTACACCAGCGGGCTGAAGAAACTCGCCAGAGTGGTGCGCCCGTCCGGCATCGGCAAATACATTTGCGTGGAGAACGGTTTCGCCTGGCCTTCGATGGCCGCCGCGAACGTGAAGTCGCGCACCAGGCCATTCATCAGCAGCATGGTGCACTGCAGCCCGTCGCGATGCTGGTAATGGTAGGCAACCGGATCGGGCACCAGGGCCCGCATCTGCTCGATTGTGGGAAACGTATCCGTAAAAGTGGCTTGTCCCGGCATCAGGGTGGAGCTTCGGCACAGCGCGGCCTTCACCAACGCCTCCGGCCACACCCCCTGCTGCCAGGCCGTCCAGAATGCGTCGCCGCGATAAGTCTGAATCCACTCCACCCCGGTTTCGCCCCCCTTGCGCCGCTCCACCATGCAGTGGATGGTTTCCAGGCCGTGAAAATCGTAGCTCCCCATGCCTCCGTAGCCGACGGAGACAGCCTCTCGCACCGTGGCCCCCAGCGGAAACTCCACCGACGGAAGCCTCCACGTCACAGCCAGGCTCGACCCCCCCTGCAGAGGGAAGCCCAGCTGGTGAGATGTGTCCACCATCGCCTTCGACCAGTCCCACGTGTACGAGAGCTCTTTGTCGTTGAAGTAGGGAACCGATCGCCCGCTATCTCGAAAGACCTTCGTGATCTGCTCGAAGAACTCGAAATGCGGATGCTTCATGATCCCCGTTTCGGTGTAAGCATAAGTCCCATGCTCGCCCACCACGACCACTCCATCGACCGCCAGCTTGCTCGTGCCCAGGGTCAACGTCTCCGCGATGGTGGGATAAAGCTTCATCGTGGGATGCCGATCCAGCCGTTCCTGGGTCAAATCGCCCTCGCCCCGTTGATCGACATAGAGCGACACCACGTCCATCGCTGGATGGTGGTAAGTGCCGGCCCATCCATAACCGTCGAGGAACCGGTCCACTACGTGTTGGCCGTGCAGTAATCTCTTATAAGCAGTGATCACGGCAGCAAGCCGGGGGCGTTTGGCAGAGGTCGTATCCTGAGGCATGGCATGTTCCTTACAAGCGATGGTTGCGAGGCGAGTGTAGCAAAGATGCCCCTATCAATATTGTCGAGAAGCGAATGTTAACCCGCCGCCGATTTCTTCTTTACTCCGCGCTGGCTCCCGCGGCGTTGCGCTCCACCCTCTGGGCCGAAAACCCGGCCCCGCAGATTTCTGCGCGCGCCTTGGCCGTGCACAAGCGGGCCTTGGTGTTCGACGGCCACGTCCACGCACTCGACCGCGAGTTCTATCACGGTGGCAGTATGGGCACCCGCCTGCCCGATGGACAGTGGGACCTGCAGCGCGCCCGCGAAGGCGGAGTCAGCGCCTTCTTCCTCTCAGTGTTCATTCCCGAAGAGTACTACCCCGGCCGCTTCGAGACCAAGCAGGCGTTCCGCCGCATCGATCACGCGCTCCGCCAGTTGCAGATGAACAGCGGCCTGGTCGCCTTGGCGCTGAACGCGGACGATGTCGAACGCATCCATGCCCAGGGAAAAATGGCGGCGATCCTCGACATCGAAGGCAGCTACGACCTCGACGGCGACTTGGGAGTTCTGCGCGATCTCTATCGCCTGGGATTGCGTTCGGCGCAGCTCTCCGCCCACAACTGGGACCAGAACTACGCCGACTCCTGCTGCTCCCCGGCCAAGTGGAAAGGCCTCACCCCGCATGGCCGCGACGTCATCCGCGAGATGAACAAGCTGGGCATGGTGATCAACGTATCCCACTCCTCAGACGACACCATATCCCAGGCCATCGACATCAGCGATGTTCCCCTCGTCGCCACCCACCACGGCCTACGCAGCGTCAACAACATCCCCAGAAATATGCCGGACTGGCTGCTGAAAAAGCTTGCCGCCAAGGGCGGAGTCTTTGGCTTCCAGATCGGCAGCGAGTTCGCTTATCCCAAAGCGTTCGCCTACGTCACCGAGCACGCGAAGAAAACCTTTTGGGATACCACCAGCATCCCGGAACGGGTGAAAGGCAAGACCATCTACGAGGTGGACCAGCTCGTCGCTCCACAGTTCCCCATGCCTGGTGCCCAGGTGCCGGACTCGGTCATGATGACCGTAGACAACTGGGTAGCCGTCGTGGACAAAGCCATCCAATTAGTAGGCGAGGATCACGTGTCCATCGGCACCGACTTCGATGGCGGGCCCACCCTGGCGCGCGGCATGCGCGACGTGCGTGACCTGCCCATGATCACCGATGCCATGCTGCGCCGCGGCTATTCCGAGCAGCGCATCGACAAGTTCTGGGGCGGCAACCTGCTGCGCGTCTTCCGCCAGGTCACGCAGAACCGAGCCTGAGCCACGTTTGTGAAACAATCACCCCATTGTGCTTGGAGACGAATGCAATGCCTATCGACCCAAAAACCACGGCCCTGTTGCTGATCGAGTACCAGAACGATTTCACCACCGAAGGCGGCGCACTGCATAGAGGCGTAAAGGCGGTGATGGAGAGCACGAACATGCTCGCCAATTCAACTGAGGTTGCGAATCGGGCGCGAGCCGCCGGGGTCACGGTGATGTATGCCCCTATTTCGTTTGTCCGGGGATACGGCGAGATCACTCCCGATCCTTACGGCATCCTCAAAGGCGTGGTCGATTCGAATGCCTTCGTGCGCGGCACCTGGGGCGCCGCCATTGCGGACGCCATTGCCCCAGCTCCCGAAGACATCCTGGTCGAAGGTAAACGCGGGCTCGACACCTTCGCCAGCACAAATCTGGACTTCATCCTTCGCTCCCGCGGCATCAAGACACTAGCCGTAGCCGGCTTCCTGACCAACTGCTGTGTCGAATCAACCGCCCGCACCGGCTACGAAAAGGGCTTCAAAATGATTGCCCTCTCCGACTGCACCGCAACCCTCTCCGCCGAAGAACAAAAGTTCACCTTCGAAAAGAACCTGCCCATGTTCGCCCGAATCATCACCCACGCCGACTTCCTGGCCGACCTGGCTTCTGACTGATCACGCAGCAGCAGAGACCTATTTAAAACGGAGGCTCTGTGGCGCGTAGCCCACCCTCCACACCAACCAGAGTCAAAGGAAAAACCCGAAGGGTGCCCCAGGTCTCGCTTTTGAGACCTGGGATCCCTGCAACCCATACCTCATGGACACTCGTGACGTAACCACAGGAACACAAACAACCTAGAACTTCTATCCCCATCGCAAACCTACACCAGCAACAAGCCCTCTCCCTTGTCATCCCGACCTGCATCGTCAAGAAAACAGTTGTTCCGCTAAGGTATCGAACTAGAACCCTTTGCCCCTACCTATTCACCGCCTCGAACGGAAGAAACATCGCAAACGCCGTTCCCCTACGTCCTTCCCTCTGGCCACTCCTCAATCGCAAGCTCCCATGATGGCGAGCCACAATCTCACTGCTTACCCAGAGACCCAGCCCGGTTCCGCTAACCCCTTTCGTCGTGTAGAACGGCTCGAAAATGTGACTCAGAACCGCAGGCGGTATGCCGCTCCCTGTATCCGCGACCGTAATCACCAACCCCGCTCTTCCCGAACTCCAGTCCCGACCAACCCGGCTGCGTAGCACCAGCCGCCCGCCCCCTTGTGGATGCATCGCGTCAATCGCATTGCCCACCAGGTTGCTCAGCACCTGCCGTATCTCGCCTTCAAAACACCGAACTGGCTTGTCCGTCCGAATCTGCTTCTCCACCCGAATGCCGGCATTCATAATCCGGCTTTGAAATATCGATGCGATGCTCTCGATCAGCTGTTCTCCAGAAATCTCCTGCGGGCTGCTCGATTGCTTGTGAAAGCGAAGCGTCTGGTTGGCAATGGCTGACACGCGCCGAAGTTCCCGCTCCGCGCTCTGAACAAAAACCTTAGTCTGTGCCAGGTCGTCGCACCGTTCCGCCAGGTACAGCAGATTGGTGACGGACTCGAGCGGATTATTGATCTCATGCGCAATCGAAGCCGCCAGCCTGCCCACCACCGCCAGCTTTTCACTCTGAATCAGCGCCAGCTCCGCCTTCTTCTGCTGAGTGACTTCAAGCGACGCGGCCGTAATCGCCTGAACCGTGCCGTCCGCGGCGACCACGGGGAAATAACTCACCGTCCAATAACGATGCTCCCCGGGGCGCGTCACCAGTTCGCCTTCGAGTGGGTAGTTCACCACTGGCTTGCCGTCAAGCACCTGTTCAAACAGCTCCTTGAGTCCCCCGATGGGAGCCATCTCGGTAAGCGTGCGGCCCACGACCTGCTCCGGCTTGAGCCCGAAAAAATCAGCCTGCCGATCGTTGAGCCGCAGGTAGCGGAAATCCGTCGTGTCAAATAACGCCAGGCCGATGGGCGCAGTCCTGTACACCGTCTCAATCTCGGTTCGCTGCCGTTCCGCTTGTTCTGATTTCTCCTTCAACGCCTGCTGGGTTGCGCGCTCGCCGGTCACGTCCCGGGAAAACGTAACGATCCCTTCGGGCGTTGGATAAACATCAATGTGCAGCCACAGGTTAAGGGGTGCGGGGTAGTGGGCATCGAACCCGCTCACCATCCTCTCGTTCATCGCCCGCTGGTAATGTTCCACATAAGGAGATCCCTCGTAGACCGCGTCCGGGAACGCCTCCCAAACTGTCTTGCCCAGGATCTCCCGCCCTGCAGCGTAAAGCTCAACCGCTTTGGGGTTGAGATAGGTCATGACCCAATTGCGGTCGACACTCACGATGGCGTCGCTGGTGGCGCCCAGGACCTGAGAAAGCCGCTCCGTGATCCTGTCTCGTTCCCGTTCCGCCGCACGCTTCTCTTCGATATCGCGAAAGACAAGAACGATGCCGGTCAGCTCTCCATCGTCATCGAGGACAGGCGCCCCACTATCGTCAATCGCGGTATGCTTGCCATCCCGGGAGATGAGAATCGTATGGTTTGCAAGACCAGCCACGGTCCCTGAGCGTTTGACCTTGTCCGCGGGATTCTCTACTGGCTGGAGGGTCTTCTCATCCACGATCCGAAAGACATCAGTCAGTGGTTTGCCTCTGGCTTCTCCCATGGTCCATCCAGTCAACCCTTCGGCAACGGAATTCATGCGGATCACGCGTGCGTCTGCATCGGTCACGATTACCGCATCCCCGATGCTTTGCAATACCCGTGACGCGCGAGCCTCGCTCTCGCGCAGGTCCCGGGCCGAATCCACTTGCAGGGTAATATCCTGGCAGATCACGAGAACCCCCAGAACATCCCCGCCGGACCCAAAGACGGGACTATAGCTGTAGGTCCACCGGATATCCTGCAATTTGCCATCTCGGATAATCGGGACGACGGCGTCGTTGTAATACACCGTCTCTTTGTCTTCCATCACCCGTCGAAGGTTAGGGCCGATGATCTCCCACGCGTCCCACCAGCATTCCATCGCCGGTTGTCCCAGCCCCGAGGCGTGTCGTTCGGCAAGCAAAGGGATGAAGGCATCGTTATAAAGCTGCACCAGCTCCTCGCCCCAGAAGATCAACGAGGGAAAGGCGCAGGCAAGCATGAGATTGACACTGCAGAGAAGGCTTTCGGACCAGTCTTCGATACGGCCGAGCGGAGTCGAGCTCCAATCGTAAGCTCGCACTAACCCAGCCATTTCGGTCGTTCCGCGAATCAGGCCCTCCGGCTTACGCTCTTTTTGGATATGACTTGACGTTTCGCTTGGCATAGATCGGGAAGCCGGAGACAGCATAGTGTAAACGAGTCCAACCACAAAATCCCATGCCCCGTTTTGGTATGGTCGATAAACTCCATTGCTCGGGACTAGCGGACGTGTTCCGGACGCACGCCCAGTCCTATAAAGCGGGCTGTGAGCCGATGGAAAATTCGGCTGCGGCTGAGCACGCGGAGCAGCAGCGGCGCCGTCAGCGGCCCGGGCTTGCCTAGATACCGGTCAAGAAAACCGTGAACGGTTGTCTGGAAAGTCTGTGTGATGCGGGTAGGCAACTCCCGCCGTTGTTGTACGCGGGCCAGCAACTCTTCACTGGCAGGCGAATCCCCGGCATGCATCGTGCGCAGTGTAGGACCAAGAATGCGCGCAGCAGCCACAGCATCCTGAATCGCAAGATTGATGCCGATGCCGCCGACGGGCGACATGGCATGGGCCGCGTCGCCGATGCACAGCAGGCCGGGAAGACACCACCGCCGCAGGCGATTCACCTGCACCGGAAGCAGGGAGACCTGGTCCCACGACTGAATCTCCTCGGCGCGTGACTTACCGTCGGGGCCGGGTATGCCCAGGAAAGGAACAAGCATGGCCAGACCCTGCCGGAAGGCCTCTAACCCGGCAGGTTTGATTTGGGTCTCAAAGCTGTCCTTGCGAATGATGTAGCCACACTGAAAGTAGTCTTTCCGGTTGATCATGACGATCATCTTGCCAAAGTTCAGATTTCCCAGCGCGGTCTCCGGATCATCCGAACGGCGCGACAACCGCAGCCAGAGAACATCGATCGGTGCGCCGTGCTCTATCCGCTGGAAGTGTGCCGCGTCGGTGGTGGTGGCGTGTCGGCCGTCACAACCAACCGTGAGCGGCGCTTGAATATCCACCGGGCCGGTAGGACTCTCGGCATGCGCGCCTACAATCTGCCCGCTCTGCGGATCCGTCAGCAGGCTCGTAACCTTGTGCTCCATCAGAATGCGGGCATTCGGATACTTGCGCACTTCGCCGGATAAGAAGTCGAGCAGATCCCATTGCGGCATCAGCGCGATAAAGTTGGTCGGTGCCGGAAGCGTAGTGAAGTCTGCGATCAGGTAGCTGCGATCGCCCAGTGAAGCGAAAGCATGATCGAATTGCTGATGTTGGATCTGCAACAGCGTATCGAGCAGGTCAAGCTCCTGCATCACGCGGAGCGTAGCCCCGTGGATAGTGTCCCCCCGAAAGTCGCGGTTGAAGTCCTTGTGCTTTTCCAGCACGATGACGTCGATGCCCTGGCGCGCGAGGAGGAGAGCAAGCACAACGCCTGCAGGGCCTCCGCCTACGATACAAACTGCGGTGTGTAGAGTTTCGCTCATAAGCAGCCTTCCGCCACCATTTTCCCCTAGTCGGCGTACTTCTTACGAATAAGAACAGTCCGTTGCAGCGAATCGAACACTTCCAGCACCTTCAACCGCAGGTCGGGGTCGATCTTCTGGCTGTCCAGCCACCCTTGCACCACGGCCTGCGCCTCGGCGCTGTTCTGGCCCTCGATGAACGCGCCCAGCCAGGCTCCGAGGAAGAAAATCTTGCGGTGTTGCTTGATGTCGGGTAACTCGTTCAGTGACTGGATCAAATACGGCTCGGTGAGCGCGGTCTGCTTCCAGAAGTTGAACGGTTGCAGGCTCTCCGTGATCCAGTCTTCCTGGATCGTCTGCGAGTGAAGATACTCGTCGAAATAACGGGCTTTGCTTTCCGCGGTAGGTGTTCCGGCTTGTGCGGCGTACGCATACTTCTGGCCTTCGCCGCTTTGGTCGCGAGCCTTTTCTTCAGCCAGGATGGCCTCAGCTCCGGGATCGCCCATAGCGATCAAATGCCCAATCAGTTCCCAGCGATCGAGCCGCTTCAACGTCAGTCCTGGCACAACCAGTTTGCCGCTGAGGAGATCTTTCACCTGCTGCAAACCTGCGGGTGTCTCCGCAATCGACCGGAACGTGCGGAAGTTGACGATGCGCAAACCCAGCGTCGGCGCCTTGAGCATGCGATCGCTAATCACCGACTCTGCCCGCGGCGCCAATGCCTGCCGCCCGCCTTCGTGCAGGTAGGAATGGAGCGCCTCGGCCACGCGTGCGCCCTGAATCCGCGACAACGACTCATCCGTTTCTTCCGGAAGAGATTTCAGCGCCAACTCCACGTAGCCGCGCGGAGGCGCCTTCGCTACGTGGACATAATCCCAGAGCGCTCCCCACAGCATTGTGCGGCGAAGCGGAGCCGCCTGATCGGAAACGCTGGCTAACAGGCTTGCATTCGCCTCCAGCGGCGAGCCGGGGTCGAACAGCGACGTCGTGAATGACTCGCTCGCTTCATCCAGCAGAAAGCGGCCGTAGCCGTAGTCGCCCTCATTGGCGAAAACCAGGTTAGGGCAAGGCTTCCCCACGGCCGAAGACACAGCGAAGGCAGGAGCATTCCACTCCACCTTCATCGTCTCGATCGACGCGCTGGTCTTCTTCGGAGCGGTAGAGATAAGAAGAATCTGGTTGGCCATGGGCCAGACATATCCATCTTCGAGCACATCCCGCTGCTTGATGGTGAAAGCAGCGATCTTCCCGCCGTTGCAGGAATAATCGACCGTGACCTCGGGCATGCCGCGCCGCGTGATCCAGGATTTGGCCCATGCCTGCACGTCCTGGTGATGACCAGCCTGGTCGCCTGGCTGTCCCGAACGCCCGCACCAGGTCGGCCCACTCTGCGTTAGCGTATGCATGCTCCTTCAGGTAAAGCCGCAGCCCCTGGCGAAAGTTGTCCTCGCCGAGAAAGTAATTCAACTGCTTCAGGACCGCGGGAGCCTTCTCGTAAACGATCGCACCGTAAGCGGATTTCGCATCCTTGAGGTTGGCAATGTTTTGAAAGATCGGCGTCGTGCCCTGCGTCTCATCGATCCCATACGCTAATGGTTTTATCTCTTCGTAAAAGTGCTTCCATGGATTAGAGGCCGGGTCTAACTGCTCCAGCGCCTTGTACGCCATGTATTGCGCGAAGCCCTCCTTGAGCCAGAGGTCGTCGAACCAGCGCATCGTCACCATGTCGCCGAACCACTGGTGGCAGGTCTCGTGCAGCACCAATATGTTGCGCCGGAAATAATCGCTCTGCGTCGGAGTCGAGCGGAACAGAACACCATCTTCGTTCAGAAAGGTCTCGCCCGCATGCTCCATGCCGCCAAACGGAAATCCGGGGATCAGCACCAGGTCATACTTGGGGAAGGGAAACGGCTGTTGAAAGTAGTCGCTGAGGTAAGTAATCCCGCGTGCGGCTATCTGCTGTACCTGCGGCGCCTCCTCCTCTGCCCGGGCCAGCTGCGACTTACGCACGTACACCGTCGGCTCGCTTGGACTCTTGGAGTGCACCGCGGAAAACGGTCCCGCCGCGAACGCAAACAGATAGGTGCTGATCGGCCGCGTCTCTCCGAAACGCGCGTGCCCAGCCTCGGCTGCCATCGGCGCGGTGTTGCCAATCACCGTCCAGCCAGCCGGATGTTCGACATCAAGCGTGAACTTGCCCTTCAGGTCTGGCTGGTCGAAGCACGGAAAAGCCATGCTCGCATCCATGGGCACAAAAAGGGTGTAGAAGTATTCATTGCCATCATCTCTATCGTCATACCGGGTAATGGCCTTACCAGCGGGAGCCGCATTGCTGACGAACGCGATCGTGAGCGTGTTCTGGCCGGCGATGGCCGCTAGGTTGAGATGGCCATTCGTCAGTGCAGTCGCGATCGGCTGGCCATTGAGGTTGGCCGACTGAATCACCCCATCACGATAATCGATAGGAAGATCGCCTGCTGTCCTGCTTTCGAACCTGACCGTTTCGCTGCCGGCCACCGCGGACTCATGCTCCTTCAAGCGTGAACGAAAGGCGATAGCGAATATCTGAAACCCGCGCGGCCCGAGCCACAGACAACTCGTGGGAAACCCCCGGCTCGGTGGGAGCCGCCAGTGCTGCGCTTGAGACCGCAAGCACCATCGCAGTTGCTAAGCAGTATCGACGGAAGATAAGCATCTCTAGCTGCTTATGCTAACCGATCATCGCTACGGCGATGGGGAAGCCGCATGCGGAGGAGTGGGATGATACTGATGTGCGAGCGCGGCCGAAGCTTCGAGTTGTTGCGCAGCGCCCTCATGGTCGCCCTGCTGTTCTAACAGCCGGCTCAATTGCGAGTGGACCTGAAAGGCGGGCGAATCTGCCGATTGATTGGGCGATTCAAGATAGAGCTTGAGCAACTGGATCGCCAGTTGCGGCTCCTGATGGTTGCGATTGAGCAGGGAAGCCGCGTCTACCAGGGCCGGCCCGTGCGGCTTTGCAGCTTTTGCATCCGCATCAATCCCTGCATGCACCGCCTCCTGCATCGGGTCCCACTCCCGGCGGCGTGCGTAGTAAGACGCGAGCGACATCCACGCATCGGCAGCGTGGTGTGAGACCTCGACCGCAGCCTTGAATTCCGTTTCTGCCAACGCGTAGTTCTTATCCTTCTCAGCTAGCCGCCCTTTGAGCTGATGTGCCTGCACCGGACCATATTGCTCGAGCGCCTGGGCCACACCCTGCGCCTTCTTCTTTCCCCCGCCCACGATGCCGGGAGCAGCCGTGTAGAAATCCCCCAGGTCGGAGAGCGCATCGACATTGCCGCCATCGAGTTGGACCGCCCGCTCGAACTCGTCCCGCACCTTCTTTGCCAGTCCGTAAGCCTTGATGGAATGAATGCTATCGGCCTTCTCCCCATAAGCTCGGCCCAGCCAAAGGTGGTATCCGCTATCCATAGGCACAAGCTTGACCGCGCTCTCGCATTCGCGGATGGCATCATCCCACCGCTCTTCCTGGTAGTAAACGCGGCAAAGCAAGTTATGCGCCTCAGCGTCAGCGGGGTCCGTGGCCAGCGAAGCACTCAGCCGCGAAATAGCATCATCCGCCTTGCCCGCCATCAGGTCGGCGTTGACCGCCCCCATCGCAACATTGGGAGCGGAAGCACCATAAGCCGCCGAGCCGCCAAGCATCGCCAGAAAAAAACATGAAAAATAAACTATGCGCACTGGATTAAGCCCCGGCTTTCAAATGGATGTTCCAGGGAAGCCGGAGGATTCGCCGCCGCACTCGGGAAGTTACAAGAGAAAGGTCACGGGTTCCTACAATCCACCAATATCCCGGGTGCCCCATTCAAGTCCTCTTTTGGCTTGAGTGGGCAACGACGCCGCCCAACCACCTTGCCATTCGGAGCGAAGCGGAGGGACCTGCGGTTCAGCCCTCCCTGCGAGACCAACTGCCCGTGCCCGGCATCACTCCCAGCACCGAATCCAATATCCGCTACACGCCTCACTGTGATAGTTTTCCGATAACGATTTCCCCCGCCAAAATCTGTCTCGTTTAACCAGGAGTACGACCATGGCAACAGAGACTCTACCCATCCACCGCCCAGTCAACCGCAATGCCGAGCGCATCTTCTTTAGCGGCATGGCCATCCTGCTCTGCGTGGTAGTCTTCATCGGTTTTTCGGCGACTTACTTCCGCGCCGGCATGTTTCGCGCGCCCCTACCCAGTCCCATCCTTCACGTCCATGGAGCCGTATTTACCCTGTGGATGGTGCTCTTCGTGGTGCAGACATCTCTCATCTCCGCTCGCCGTGTGGCCTGGCACCGTTCCCTGGGCACGATCGCGTTCTGTCTTCCGCCGATCATGATCATTCTCGGGGTGATCGCCGCTATCGACGCCCTCGGCCGCAAAGTATCGATTGGTCCTCTCGATCCAGCAGTCTCTTCGGCCATCCCGCTGGTCGGTATCGTAGCGTTTACCATCGTGATCTTCGCGTCCTGGCGTGCGCGCAGAAACCCTGCCGCTCACAAACGCCTGATCCTGCTCGCCACCATCGGCCTGACCGAGGCCGCCTTCGGCCGTTTTCCCTGGAGCCGGATGGGGCTCCCGCCGGCCGCAGGCGCGGTCACCGGGCTTGGTCTCCTGATTTTGCTGGTGCTCGCCTACGATCTCGTTTCGCTTCATCGCATTCACCGGTCCACAGCTTGGGCTGCTCCTCTCACCTTTGCCTGTGGAGCCCTCGCGGTGCCCATCGGCATGACAACTGCGTGGCACGCCTTCGCCGGGTTCCTCGCCCGGAACATCGCTCCACACATCTGACGCATCGCAAAACAATCATGATGAAAAGACTCGCTCTGGCCCTGCTGTGCCTTCCCCTTGTGTCCCTCGGACAAGCCATTCCCAGCGGCCCAGCGATCGACGCCCAGGTGAAGAAGATCATGGGCAACACCCACGCCAACGGCATGGCCGTAGCAGTCGTTGACAAGGGCCAGGTCGGCTACGTCCAGGCTTACGGCATCCGCAACGCCAAGGGCGATCCGCTCACCATCGACACCGTCATGTATGGCGCGTCGATCACGAAAACAGTGCTCGCCTACGTCACCATGCAACTGGTGGACCAGGGCAAGCTCAATCTCGATACTCCCTTCAAAGACGATCTCGACCATCCGCTGACCACCTATGGGCCCGATCCGGTTTTCCCGGACAAGCACGGTCCGTATCCCGATCTGGCCAACGATCCACGCTGGGAGAAGATCACGCCGCGCATGTGCCTCACCCACTCCACGGGCTTTCACAACTTCTGGTTTATCGAACCAGACCAGAAGTTGCACATCCATTTCGACCCTGGTACGCGCTTCAGCTATTCCGGCGAAGGTTTCATCCTGCTGCAATTCGTGATCGAACACGGCCGTAAAGCGCAAGGCCTGGGACTCGATGTCGGCGATCTGACCAAGGCCAACTTCGACCGTCTCGGCATGACCCGCACCAGCCTGGTGTGGCGTCCCGAGTTCGCCTCTAATCTCGCCGACGGATGGAACGACCAGGGGCAGCCTAAGGAACATGACCAGCGACAAAAAGTGCGCGCCGCAGGCTCCATGGACACCACAATTTCCGACCTACCAAAATTTGCTGCCGCCCTGGTGACCGGCGATGGGCTCAGTGCTGCCTCCCGTGCGGAGATGACCAAGCCGCAATTGCATATCACCACTGCCCACGAGTTCCCCCCATTCGGCCCGGACCTCCCGGCCAAAGAACAGCGAAAGGATCTGGCTGCGGGGCTCGGCGTCGTCGTCTTCGACGGTCCGCAAGGCCACGGGTTCTTCAAAGGCGGCCACGATGGCCAGACGGCTAACACCATGGTCTGCCTCGAGACCTCCCGCCGATGCGTGGTGATCCTGTCGAACGACGTCCGCGCAGAAGCAGGCTTCGCCGACCTGGTTCGCTTCATCCTGGGAGACACCGGAGTGCCCTACGACTGGGAATACGGCGCCTTCGCCGGCAAGTCGTAGATACAGTACTTCTCACGGAACATCGACAGGTACGCTTTAAGACCTAGATGAATTGGATTTGAAAAACGCCTCGGCCAACGACCACTCTTCATGGCATCGTTACCATTTCCCTAAGCCAACGACCACTCTACATGGCATCGTTACCGTTTCCCTTGTCATCCCGACCGGAGCGAAGCGGAGCGGAGGGACCTGCGGTTCCGCGGGCCACTATTGGGAACGCAGGCAAGACAATCGAGCCAACCCTGTCGCGCTTGGCAGCCCCCTACTTGGTGCTTACCTCGCGCGATCCCAACATCAACTCCACTACCGTTTCGAACAACCGGTTGCGCGTCTCCAGCCGTACGCCTGCCCGGGTAACGTAACGCACCACGATGTCCACGCCTCCCCCAGCTGATGGCCTCATATCGACGGAAGGCTTGGCGCTGAACTGCGGCGAACCTTGCTCGTGCGTCACCCGCTTCCATTCCTCTTCCGCCATCTGCGCATCCGCCTCGGTCGTTTTGACCGCGGCCTCGCGGATCTTATCGATCATGGGATAGGTCTCGGCGCCGGGCGGGATGCTGACCTTGATCTCATCCCACATCCACTGTCCCGCCGTGGTGAAGTTGAAGTACTTCCCATGAATGGCGTACCCGTTCAGGAACGAGACCCGCCGTCCGGTCGGATGCCCGTTTGCTGTCCAGTTGCCGGTTTCCAGCAGCCAGGTGCGGAAGACTCCGAGTGACACCACTTCTCCGCCAACTCCGTCGATTTCGACCCAGTCACCGACCCGGATGCCGTTCTTTCCCATCAACACAAACCAACCACAGAACGCCAGGATGAAATCCTGGAAGACCACGGTGAGTCCCGCCGTCGCCAACCCCAGAATGGTCGGCGTCTGTTGTGGAGCGCCGAAGACCACCAGCAACACCAGCAACAACCCGATCACCTGGGTGATCAGGTTGAGAATGGTCCGCAGAGCCTGCCGCTGCCGACGGTCCCCCGAGATCCGGTCGAAGGCGACCTGCAATGCCCAGCCGGCCAGAATGGTCAGCAAGACGATCGTCGCGATCATGGTCAGCGACTGCAGCATGAGGTGGAACATGATCTTGTGTTGCAGCTCTACCTGGCTGCCCCAACGAACGTAGAGTGCGACCAGTTGTTGCTGCGCTCCGAGCCGGTCGTCGAGAATGCTCAGAATATTGCGTTGCGCCGCCAGGCTTTCCAGCTCTTTCACCCGAGCAGATTTTGATTCCCCGGCGGCTTGCAGTGCGGCCGCCTTGGCCTCTGCTGCCTGCGCTTCTGGCTCCAGCCTGGCATGGTCGTCGGTGAGTGCCGCCACGTCGGCTCTCGCCAACTGTTCGGCCTGCTGGATCAGCTGCATCCGGTTGCGTTGCGCCCACCACTCCTTGATCTGCCCCGCCAGCGTCGTGTATTGGCCGGCCGAGACGACGGCCGACTGTCCCTCGGTTGTCTTCGCTTGCTCGTCGTACTTCTTCATCGCCGCTTCGCGCGCCGATAACTCCTGCTGGATCTTTCCTCGATGGTCTCCGCTGGCGCGGGCCAAATCTTCCATCGAATCCGTCAGCTCGTCCTGGTCCAGACCCATCTGCGCCTTGGCCACGTCAAGGTCATCACCCGCCGGCGAAGCAGTCACGGGTGAACCGGCCGGTGCAGCTGCGGCGGGACCGCTCTTCGGTGTCAGCGCCGCCACGCGCTCCTGGTCCTCCTTGACTGTCTGCTGCAGCTCGGTGACTCGTTGCTGCAAAGCCAATGCGTCGCCGGTCAGGTGCCTGGTCTCCGCAGTAGCCTGGCGCAGAGATTGCGCAAAGGCCTGGTCCACCTCGTGATCGGCCAGCCGTTCCGCCTCCCGCGCAAGATCGAGTTCTTCAGCCGACACGGCTAACGCAGCCAGCGTTTTCGCCGTCGTCCAGGGACGCTGGTCCACGATTCCAGTCGGCCTCGGCGTCGCATTCCATCCCTTTCCTTGCCCATGCAGGAAAGGCAGGTGCTCCATGACGCCCATGGTCATGAGCGTCCCGGCGAAACAAAGAATGACCACCGCCAGCGCCACCGCCGCACCTATCTTGTGACCACGATTCATCCCACCAACCCCACATTCCCGCGCACTTGACTCAGCCTAAACCCAACACTTGCAACCCATCGCCGCAAAAGCCTGTCCGTGCCCGGTTAAGCTTCAGAGTTACTCCATCTATAAACAGAAAATGCCCCCGAACCGAGGGTCCAGGGGCATTTCTTTCAACGTTCTAGTGCGAAGGCTCTAGGTGCGAACGGTGACGACGCTGGTTTCGCTGATTACTCTCGCAACTCCCGGCGCACGCCCATGACCGGAAATGTATCCCTTCCGATGGCCATTTCGGCAAACAAACCACTGCTCGTAGAAGCGGTCGGAATGCCTGGGTACGCCTGGGAGGTCTACCGTTTCGTAGGCAGCCGGTTGCTCCGTCATCGTCTCGCCGCATTGTTTGCATCGCTCAGCAGACATTGTTCTACCTCCTGCAACAGTTATATGAAATAGGATGGTCTTCGACTACCTCCCGCGGCGAAGGTTTCGAACTTCGGTAACTGTTGCAGACTTAAATACTGCCGGGTGTTACTTGTCCGCACCTTCAGATAGAGTCGATAAGGCCATGTGCGTAGGAACACGTCCGATGACGAATAAACGCAGATTCTGGATGTATCTCTTCCTCGTGCTTATGGTTGGCCCCTCCCTATGCGCAGCGCAGCAATTGCCTCAAGGGCCGGGCAAAGAACCTTTCGAACGTATCTGCAGCACGTGCCATGCGCTGAATGTTGCTACCCAGACCAGGAGAACTCACGCTGGTTGGGAGGGCACGGTTGAGACCATGCGCGGCCGCGGAGCCAGCGGCAGCGAGGCGGACTTCGAGCACATCGTCCAGTACCTGACGGACAACTTCGGCCCTGTAAAAACCGCCGGCCCCCCACCAACAGCGAAGCCGGTACCGGCAGATACCGAGTGGACCACCTACGGTGGTGACCTCGGCAACACACGCTATTCCCCCCTCGAGCAGATCAACGCCGGCAACTTCAACAAGCTTCAGCTGGCTTGGAGATTCAAGACAGATAACTTCGGGCCATCGCCGGAATATCGCTTCGAATCCACACCCCTGATGATAGGTGGAGTGGTCTACACCACGGCAGGAACACGCCGCACGGCCGTTGCCCTGGATGCTGCGACTGGTGAGGTGCTCTGGAGCCACAGCGAACACGAGGGCCTGCGTGGGCAGGAGGCGCCTCGGGTGCTTTCGGGCCGCGGCTTAGCCTATTGGACCGATGGCACCGAAGCGCGCATTTTGTATGTGACGCCCGGCTACCGCTTGATTGCCCTTGACGCAAAAACCGGCGCTTTGGTCTCCGCGTTCGGCGATGCAGGAGTCGTCGATCTCAAGCTGAATGATGACCAGCAAATAGACCTGATCCATTCCGACATTGGGTTGCAGTCTGCGCCCGTAATCGCCGGCGACACCATCATCATCGGCGCCGCGCATAGTTCCGGCGAAAGCCCGCGAAGCAGGATAAACGTGAAAGGGTATGTGCGCGGTTTCGATGTGAAGACCGGCAAGCGGCTCTGGATTTTTCATACCATCCCGATGCGCACGGAATTTGGGCATGACACCTGGGAAGGGAATTCTGCCGAATACACCGGGAACACCGGCGTCTGGACCCAGATCAGCGTCGATCAGAACCTGGGCCTCGCCTATCTTCCCGTCGAGTTGCCCACTGGGGATTCTTATGGAGGCTATCGCCATGGCAACGGACTTTTTGGCGAAACCATCGTAGCCGTCGACCTGAAAACCGGGCAGCGGAAATGGCACTACCAGTTGGTGCACCATGGCATTTGGGACTTCGACATTCCGTGCGCACCCATACTGGTGGATCTCACTATCGATGGCCAGCCGGTAAAAGCACTCGCCCAGGCGACCAAGCAGTCGATCTTATACGTGCTGAACCGTGAGACTGGAAAACCCATTTGGCCGATCGTGGAAACCCCGGTGCCTCAGGGAAACACGCCGGGTGAATGGTATTCCCCCACGCAACCCATTCCCACCAAGCCGCCCTTTTTCGGGCGTAACGGTTTCTCGACAGACGAACTCATCAACTTCACTCCACAGTTGCGAGCAGAAGCGCTCAAGATAGCCTCGAAATATAAGTGGGGACCGGTCTTCACCCCGCCAGTGGTCAGCAGCCCCGGAGGGCCTCTGGGCACGCTCATCCTGGGTTATCCAAATGGCGGCACCAACTGGGCCGGCGGATCCTACGATCCGGAAACCCACACCTTTTACGTTTTCTCTCAGAGCACCATTGGTGCGGATGGCCTGGTGCCTCCAGATCCTGGCGAGTCAGACATGAAATATGTTGTCGGCTTCCCCAAAGTCGACGGCCTGGATGGCACGCGCTATTGGGGGCTGACTCTCCATGGACTCCCGCTGCAAAAGCCGCCCTACGGACAGATCACGGCGATCAATCTGGACAAAGGTGAGATTCTTTGGCGGGTGGCGCACGGTGAAACGCCGGACGAGATACGTACCAACCCGTTGCTCAAGGGGCTCGACATCCCGCGCACTGGCCGGCCTGGAATCATCGGTGTTCTTACGACCAAGACGCTGGTGATCGCCGGAGAATCTGGAACGTTCACCAATACCAAAGGCAAAAAAGGAGCACTCTTGCGCGCCTACGACAAGGCCACGGGTAGGGATGCGGGCGCGGTCTATATGCCAATGGGACAAACTGGCTCGCCCATGACCTACATGTTGAAGGGCAAACAATATATTGTGGTCGCGGTCAGCGGGCAGGGGTACCCGGGTGAACTGCTGGCCTACGCTTTGCCGGACTAGCGACAAGCCCTCCCGCGCGGACCTACGCTACGGAATCCTGCTTGGTTTGCTGGAGCCGCTGTTCTACGTCGGCAAGCAATTCGGACGCAAACGTCAATTTCTTCAACGCCAGGATAGGAACCGTTCCTCCGATGAATGCGGAGATGCGCTCCCGCTCTTCGCTACTCAGAATGGCGGAGAGGATGATGAGGTCGAACTCTTCCGTTCGCAACAGATGCTCCGCATCGGCAAACATGACAGCTTCCGCATGGTAGCCGGCATGGGCCAGAACGGCGCACCGGCTCCGCAGTAAGCCAGAGTCTTTGCCTATGCACAGTATGCGTGTTGAACTGCTGAGCATGTAGCCCCTCAAGGCTGATAATCTCACGACAATTGATGTTTCCGGTAACCGTTTTGTTGCCAGATAAAAAGAAATCCGGCTTCTTGATGATAGTTGTTTAGTGTTGAAGAATCACTCGTCTTCGATAGATCCGTCAAGACCTTTACAGCGTTCATTCGTTGAGGGAAGGTTTCAAATGGCTACTGCTGATGCGCCGGAAAGTGGGGCCGCTGACCGTCGGCCGCTGTACGTGAGCATAGAAATGGTGGCAAACCTGGTCTATCTGGCCAGGCACAGCCAAGAAGTTTTAGAACAGCAGCGGGTATACCTCGAACGTGCTTCCAACCTTCTCGCCGAGATTCGCAATCACCCCGATCTGACTCCCTGAATCTCAATCCTCCAGGTAGCGCTGCGCGCGCCTCAGTAGATCGAGCTCGGTTTCCAATTCGCTGATGACCACATGGTATCCGTCCAGCTTGACGCGCTGTAAGGATTCCATGCGCTGCTCCAGACGGAGCTGCAAGCGCTCAAGAACCTGGATAGGGGTCAGCTTTAGTTGCCCATGCATGCCCCGATTATATTCGTCTTTTGTTCGCCTTAACCGGTCAGTTATCCACAATGCAGGGGATGGTCCTGCATGCACCGCGGTAGGTGCAGAAACCTCTATTCGTTATTATCCGCGAATAGCTTTCGTTGGAAATCTTCGGGGGCCCGTGGCGTAGGTTCAAGAAGGTAGCCACATTCCCGGGCAAGCTCCCGCAGGAGCATCTCTTTGTCTTCTCTGGGCAATTCGGAGACAACGAAATTACGGGCAGAAGTGAAAGCGTTTGACGGCAAAGGGAACCCCCTGAACCGGCGTGAGTCTGCGGTTCTGGGCTGATTATGTTTGCCACAAATGACCACAGTCAATGCGACTTAGAGCTTGCCTACGTTACTCTTGCTCGTGGATTGCAACCCATTAGTAACAATGTCGACTCGGGGTGACCACCGGGATTCTCAGGGCAGAGCGGTTCAGCCAACGATCGCTGTCAGGTTGAGAATCTTCTCGCCCAGAGTTTGATCTCCATCCATGCTGATCTGCCCACGAGCCGAATTAGGATCGATACCTTTGGTGAAAAGTCGCCACGCCAGTTCCTGAGGCACGATCACCCGGGCGGCAGCCTCATTGCCGGAACCTCGTAGAAGATTCCAGCCGGCCGCACCTCTCTCCAGAAACCACTCCCCGCCGCAATCGCCGGAGACCTCTACGAATATGACGGTTCCCTGCGATGCCTCAACTTCGCGGAAGGTATGGGGAAGCCCGCGCAGGAAGCAATCGAGCACCGGATGATACAACTCGGGGGTCATGATGCCGGGCCGGTGAGTGGCCAAGCGAATCTGTTGCTGGTGATGCCAGCGTTCTGTTAGTTCGCGAGCAGTATCGAACCAATTCAAAGAGGTATCTTCTCCGGCCCAACTGACGTTGAAGGCTGCCACGGCGAACGGGTCGAGGGATTCATGAAATTCGGCAGATTGTTTTGTCGCCAATTTAATCATGGCAATCAGGATCTGCGGACTGAGACGCCGGTACACTGCGACGCCCTCTCGATTTAACCGATTGACCAATGCGATTAAATCCTGCGGAGAGTGGATGTTCGTAGCTTCGACGTAGCAGGCGTCTCTCACCAGGGAAAGCTTGCGCAGCGCCGTATCAAGCAGGTGTGCTGCCACATCACGTACCTTCCACAGTGGCGCAACCGTTTGCAACTCCCACTCGTGGGGCGCGAGCACGCTTAGCAAATCGATCAGTTGTTCGTCCACCTTGCGCAGTAGAGGAGCGCACACGATGGGATCGAGAGTGTTGGCCATTTGGCTTCCCGGGATCTTCCGTTACTCTCCAAACGCCCGGCGTAGCAACGCGATCGCCTGTGGCCCTTCGACGGCCAGGTCGGCGTTCGAGACTTCCAGGCTGATCAGCCGGTCGTAGTGGATCTGCCGCAGAACAGCGAAGAACGGGCCATAGTTGTACTCTTCCCATTTCAGCGGCATCACGCGGCCGTTCGGGTTCGCCATGTGCAGATGCCGCAGATGATCCTTGACCTTCAAAATGTCGGAGGGATCTTCTTTCTCGATCGAGAAATGGTAGAAGTCAATCATTAGTTGAATATTCGGATCGTTCACCGCATTCACCCAGGCGAGCCCCTCGGTGGCGGTGTTGATGATGTTGCTCTCTTGCTGGCGCAGCGGCTCAATCGCGATGGTGATGTTGCGTGACCGCGCTTCCGGTGCGATGCGTTTTCCAAAATCGACCAGTTGCTGGAAAGCTTCTTGTTTGGAAAACCCTTCAGGAACCTGGCGTGCCCCGCCGCTGCCAAAAACCACCAACCGCACACCCAGCCGGGACACGCGATCGAGCGCCAGGCGGACGTATTCCATCTGACGATCCTTATCGATGTTGGGTCCGGTGACCTTAATGCTGGCGGGAATGAACAAGTTGGCGGCCAATACCGGAAGTCCCACCTGCTTGAATTTGGCAGCGGCGCTTTCGTAGTCGGCATCGGAGAGGGCGGCTATTTCTGAAGTGCGCACCTCCATGTAGTCGAACCCCGCCGCCTTCACCGCGTCTATGTCCTTCAACGGACCACAGTAGCCGATCCTGACTTTAGTCCGGGACTGAGCCAGTGCAACCAGTGCCAGGCAGCCCAGAAATGCCGCAACGACGGCGACGCACTGCTTCCGTGATTTCATAAATGCCCTCTCCACGATGCAGTTATATCAGGGGATCACACGAAAGTTGCAATCCACCGGCAGGCTGATGCAAAAGGGCCATTGACGCTGTATCCTTTGCCTCAGGTTGTCAGAAGATTCTCGGACGATCGAACCACCGAAATTCTCCGTGACCCCGTTAAGCTGAATGCCCTGGTGAATCGACCTAGGAGGCGCCGTGAGATCAACACCGTTCGCAGCTGCATTGTTGCTGTTTGCTTCTATCGGACAGTCCCAAACGATCACGGCCGCCCAGGCGAGAGAGCATGACGGACAGACAGCGACGGTCTGCGGAATTGCGCAAAACGAACACACCGCCAGCACGACTCGAGGCAAGCCAACCTTCATTGATCTGGATTCCTCGTTCCCTTACCAAATCTTCAGCATCCTGGTGTGGGACGACGATAGGTCCAGCGTAGGAGAGCTTCCTCGCACCGGGTCGCGCGTGTGCGTGACCGGGTTGATTAACTACTATCACGGTGTGCCGCGGATTGTGGTCAAGACCAGCGGACAATTCGTCGATACTTCGCGCCTGGTGTCGGCAAAGTAGGCGTACTAATAGGTGCTTGCCGCAAAGGAATGGGGCTTCTCCGCCAGATGGTAGTAGAAGCTTTCCGGATACCAGGACGGCTTATCCGGTTCATTGGCTACCCGCAATACCAACTGGGCGAGTATGTGCGTAAACTGCGCCGCGGCCGCCGTGTCAACCGGTTGCTGCAGATCGTCCGACGGTGCGTGGTATCGATCGTGAATCCAGTTGTTGAAAATCTTCTGTTCGGGTGAGTCGGGTGTCCAGCCGAACTTGAAACCTAATCCTGGGATCCCCTGGCGTACGAAACTCGCCTGATCGCTGCGAATCAGGCGGTTTTGCGCCGGCTGTTTATCGAACTGCACTTCCACATCGTTCAACTGCGCGACAGCCCGGATGTCATTCCCCAATGTGGACTCTCCCAAACCCTGCACTTCGAGGAAATGGAGGGGAAACAAGGGCAGGTACATATCCATATTGATGGCCGCAACGATCTCTTTCAGCGGCACGGTCGGGTGCGCGGCGAAGAATTGCGAGCCAAGCATCCCCTCTTCCTCTCCAGTGAAGGCGATGAACAGAATCGACCGCTTCGTTTTGACCGGTGCTACTGCGATCGCTTTGGCAGCCTCGATCAGAGATGCAATGCCGGCGGCGTTGTCCATCGCTCCGTTGTAGATGCTATCCCCGCCGATAGGCCGGCTAATGCCAAGATGGTCAAGGTGCGCGGAGAGAATGATGTACTCATTTGTTAGATGTTCATCACTGCCTGGCAGCAGCCCCACGACATTCGTTGCATGGATGGCAGGCAACTGAGTGATTCCGGTTCGAGTACGAAATCGGAATGCAAGTGGAAACTTCGGCAGAGGTCTCCCCTCGTCCGCCAAGCCCTGCAGCTCCTCGAACGAGTGACCGCTGCCGGCAAAGAACTTGTCCGCGCAGGCTGGGTTGATTGTCCCGCTGAATTGCAGTCCCCGCAGACCGTCAAGTTCCGGATCGGCGATTACCACGGTGGTCTTCGGCTTGCTGGCCTGGGCCCGGTCCCACGGGATGTCAGTCTTTGCGTTGGCAATCATCACCAGGCCAACGGCTCCAGCCTTCTGCAACTGTTGCCATCGTTCGCCCGACGACTGATAGAAAGACCGGATCGGACCGGGAATGGTGTTTGGACCTCCGCTGATTGCGATCGCGATCTTACCCCGCAGATCGAGCCCGGCCAACTCGTCGAAGCCCCGTTCTGGAACGGCAAATCCGTAACCGACGAACACGGCCGGCGCCTCCAGGGGGCCGCCAGCCACTCCCCGTATGTTGATCGCCGCTTCCTTGCCAACGGCAACCGGAACCGTTTCGTTATCTTTTACCAGTTCCCAGCTCGATTGGGCCGGATCGGGTTGAGAGACATGGAAGTCGACGTTCTGGAAGAATCCGTCGGTGCCCGCGGGCTTCAATCCTACCTGCTTGAATTGATCCTCCACATAGGTCGCGGCCAGTTCGAAGCCGTGACTGCCGGTCTCGCGGCCTTCGAGCGCATCACTGGCCAGGAATTGAACGTGGGCCCACCAGCGTTTAGCGGCGACATCCGGCGTCGAGGAATCCACCGCAGCACCAGCGGCCACGGTTAAGGAAACCACGACAGTTACGATCCATGGAGCATTCCTGGCCTTCATGTTTCATTTCCTTAGCCGCTAAAAGATGAATTTCGCAATCAACTGGATCTGTCGCGGCGACGAGTCGCCTCCGAGCCCTGAGCCGAGCACGCTGGTGGGTGGGGAAACCGTGGCGATGATCCTTCCGAACTGACCGGCGTTGGAGAGATTGTTGACTGGCTGATCAAAGTTCGGATGGTTGAGCACGTTGAAGAAACTCGCTCCGAAGACGAAGGATTGTCCTTCCTGAAAGAGGCGCACCTTGGTGCTCTTCAAAACGCTCAGGTCGCTGTTGAAATAGCCTGGTCCCCGGAACTGGTTCCGTGTCTGTTGCCCGAATCCAGTCGCGGCCGGTGCAAAGTCCGCGGAGACCAGGCAACTCTGGTTGGGATTGCCGCAGCCGGGTTGCGCCCCGCCCAGGTAGTTGGCAAACACCGTCGCTCCATAGTTGGTCGCGGTCAGATTACCGGTTGTGCCGCCATCGACGACCGTATAGGGAAATCCGGTGCGCGTGATGAATGTTCCGGAGAGCGACCATCCCGCGGTTAATACTTTGGGAGTGTTCCCGGTCCAGGAATCGAACGACGGAGTCCACACATAACTACCGGTAAATACGCTGCGCGCATCCGCGTCGTTGTTGCCGTAGCTGGCATGCGGGTTAGAAGGGATCTGCGGATACTGAAGGCTCGCCGCTGTTCCGTAGCCCCACGCCGTGAATCCGTTGTCGGTCACATCGTCAAGCGCGTGGCTCCAGGTATAGGAGCCCGTCGCCATGAAGCTGTGGGCAAAGTTATGCCGGACGGAAACGACTAGGCCGTGGTACTGCGAGGTTGCATCCGATTGCAACTCGGTGACTGGACCAAACCGCGCGTCGGGAACCGTCGAAGGCAAGCCCGCGAACCCAGCGGTAGCATATGCGTTCAGACTGGGGTTGATGAAGATCTCGTGCACGCCATGATTGCCGACATAGTTGAGGCTCATCGTCGTTGCCGGGCCAAAAGCATGCTGTAGCTCAAGATTCCATTCCAGGTAGGTCGGATTTCTGGTCTGCTTCTGCGCGCCGTAGACCGATGGAGGAGAGAATCCCGGGTCGGTTGCCACCAAGTCAGCCAGCGTCGCTCCCTCAGAAAATCCTTTGAGGAACGTGGCGTTCGACGTGCTGGCATTGGAGAAGATGTTGTTGGCAACATCGGGCGAAAGATTGCCGGTCACGTTAAACGAATTGACGTTGGGCGAGTTGAGGGCAAACCCCTGCAGAGACTGTTGCGGAATAAAATCGCGGAAGTTTCCGATGCCGCCGCGCACCACGGTCGTTGTGCTGCCGAGGGGTGACCAGGCAAAGCCGAAACGAGGCTCGATCGCGATCGGCGTCGAGCCGTAGAACGCCTGCGAGACCCCTGTTTGAATGGCAGCATTGTAGGGAATATCCGGGTTGTGATCGGTCGACTCGAATGGGGCGGCCAGCCGGGCAAAGCAATTGCTTGGGCAGCTGGTGTTCGATTGGCGATCCAGGCGCAAAGCCAGCGTGAGTTTCAAACCGGGGGTCACGGCCCAGTCATCTTCGCCGTAAAAGCCAAGATCATAGGCGGCGAATCCACGATGGAGCGCCAGGGGAAATGACTTGTTGAAGGACGTGGCCGCGCCCGAGCCGTTGTAGAAGTCGGCGAGGGAAGTGGTGATGGTGCCGGCCGTCTGGTTGCCGTACTGGAAGACATTGAGATCATCGCGGAGAAAGTCGATGCCGGCCTTCAGTGTGTGCTTGCCGAAAGTCATGGAGAAATCATCGACAAACTGGTACTGCGTAATGTGGCGGCCCACAGGGTCGGCCTGGTTCTGGCCCAGGTAGTGCAGGCTTCCATCGGAGAACGTCAGCTTGGCAGGAAAGGCGGCCAGAGCGGCGGGATAATTCGCCGGTCCAAACAGAATGCCTGACCATTGGAAAGCGGCGATGAATTGATTGACCGCGCGGCTTTGAAACGTGTGCGTCTCATTCAACTGACCCTGCCATTCCGGCTGCGGGCTGGTCGCGTTGAAAACCGGGTTGATCACGTCGGTATTCGTGGCTTGCACCCCGTGATCGGTAAAGATGTGCACGTACATCTGATCCTTCTGGCTGAGGATTTGATCGATACGCCAGGAGACAAGCCATTCGCCCGTGAAGTTGCCGGGCGTGGCCTGGAATTGCAGTGCGCATGGCCCGCCAATTGTCTGTTCAAACGCGGCGCTCCCGCATCCACCGTAGGTCAAGGAATTGGTGGCGCGGGCTGCCCCCGGCGCTCCGTTGTAAAGGGCGAACATTTTTTGATAGAAGGGGACAGAGCCAGGATTCACCAACTGCAGATTGCCCAGGGTCGCTGCCTGAAATTGCGGGCTCGGAATATTGGCCGACGCTGAGGTGGGCAGCACGATTCTTAATCCTTCATTGTTCACAAAGAAGAAGGTGCGGTCTTTCCATATCGGGCCGCCGATCGAAGCAGCCCATTGATTTACGTTGTCAAACGGCCGCGGCGTGTCGTTTCGATTGTTGAAGAAGTTGTTGGCGTTGAGCGAAGATCCATTCCACTCGTAGATCGCATTGCCGTGAACCTGGTTGGATCCGGACTTCGTGACGAAATTGACATTCGACCCGACCATCCTGCCGTAGTTTCCCGAGTACCCATTGTTCACCACCGTGACGCTCTGCATTTCGTTGGCGCCGAGGCTGTCGTTGGTGGCTCCGGACTTGTTGTTGTCTCCAAAGCTGTTCAGATAGTCCATGCCATTGATGGTGAACATATTGGAGTAGCCCGGCAAGCCGAAGGCGGAGAAGTTGCCCCCTCCTGCCTGGGTATTCATCACCACGCCTGAAGAGACCTGTGCGATGTAAGTCAGGTCCTGGCCGGGATTGGGCACGTACTGGATCTGCTTTTCGTTGAAGTTGGTAGAGACGTTGCCATCCTCGGTCTCGAGCGAAGCTTCTGCTGCTGCCACTTCCACCGTCGTCGCTGCCGATGCAATGGAGAGTTGCGCGTTCGCAGTTACGGATTGTCCGACTGTGACTGTCAGGGTTTGTTCCCAGGGGCCAAATCCGTTTGCATCCACGTGGATTTTGTAACTGCCGGGAGGGACAAAGTCGAAATGGTAGGCGCCGTCGTCACCCGAGGTGGCTGTAAGGCCGAGCGAGGTGCCGGTGTTTTCCAGTTTCACCACCGCGCCCTTGATCACGGCTTTGCTTCCGTCAGTAACACTTCCGGTGACGTATCCCGAGGTGGTCGACTGCGCCTGGGCGCAGGGGGTGAAAGTGAGAATAAGTGCGACAAATATCATCAGCCAGGAATGTCGGGTGAAGCGCATGTCTCTTCTCCTATTTCAATACTTCGGCGGCCCCAAATAGAAAGCCCACCAGCTTCGAAATGCTTCGGCGGTGGGCGCTTCCAGTGCTGACTTCTCCAGCGTCTGGATATGATCAGCTCCCGCCACGACGAGGTTCCCCGCAACAACAACAGGCGTTTATGGCGAGGAGAGAAGGGCAGGTGTGTGCACTCATAGAGTTATCGACCCAAATGGGAGACCGCGCGCACACTGCGTGGGCGGAATATAGCTTAAGAATGGACGACGGAGTCCATCGATAGGAACGGCTCGCTGAACGACGCGACTGGCTAGGAGGCCCTGAAGCTACATCGAGGTTGGAACGAGGCAAGCATCTGACCGGCAAGGCCTTCGCGACGCGAGTTAGGCGAATCACCGATCATTTGAATGACAAGATATCACATATCAGAATCGAGTCAAGAAATATTGTTTTGCGGTTTTGGGTTGACGGGATCGATATGGATTCGAGTGCGGGGTGAATCAGGCCGATCGTAAGTTAGTCCGGTAGGAAGGCTGAACTTCAGTCTCGTCCAAATTAGGTGAGCACCTTGTCGCTGAATTTAGGCTCCAAACTACAGTCGAGGGTTTTGGACGGGTGCCCCATGTTCGCCTGAGCGTACATGGGCCGAAAATGGAATTTTCCAATGCTTTCACTCCAGGTGCAAGGACTCTCGCCGTAGTCTTTTCGCTCTAGAGCAAAAGCGTTCGGAGGGGCTGCGCCCCGTCATCTTCGGCCCACGTACGCCGCGGCGAACACGGGGCACCCGTCCAGGGAACAGGGCTTTGTTCTTTGCTCCACCTCGTTGCGCCGATGAAACTCCACCAAACTTGCTGCCCCAACCTGATTTCCAACCCAAAACCCATATGTCTAGTTTTCTCATAAGGGGATGACGGAGCGCCTTCGCACTCGCTGAGTACAGTCGTCCCTTCGGGACTGGATTCGTGAATCCTGCTTATCGCGCGCTAGGCGTGATTGAGGGCTGGCTCCAATGGGGAGTTCTGTTGCAGAAAGTCGACCAGGCGGGTGCGTACATGGTCGATATGGTTGCGCATCGCGGCTTGGGCGCCTTTGCGGTCGTTGGCTTCGAGGGCTCTCAGAATGGTCAGGTGGGCATCGGAGGCGCTGGAAGACGAGAGGTTGTAGGTCTTACATCGGCAGAGCCAGATCTGATCCTGAATATTCTTGAGCACGCGACAGAGTTCGTCGTTTCCGGTGGCGCCCGCAATGGCCGCGTGAAACCGGGTGTCTTCTTCAATGTGCTTTGTTTTATCGTTCGCCTTCACGAACCTGCGGGTGCGTTCGACACTTTTGGCCAGGTCGGCGAGCAGCATCGGGGTCACCTGCGCGCGGGACACCGCGAATACCTCCAGCGTCTCGCGCAAATCATAAAGGTTTTTCACTTCTTTGACGGAGAATTGCCGCAGGCGGGCCCCTCTCCGCGGTTCAATATGGATCAAGCCCTCGGTCTGCAGACTGTTCAGGGCCTCGCGAACGGGCGATTTGCTGATGCCCAACCGATTGGACAGAAATTCCTCCGTGAGGCGCGTGTCCTCATCGAGCTTTCCTTCCAATATGTGACGCTTGATGCTGTCGTAGGCGAGCGCGGTCAGGTTTTGCGGCGCAGTCAGCTTTCGGATGCTTGACCCCATGCAGCCCATTTTTGCATAAAGCCGCGGCAAACTTGTATGGTATACGAGATATCAATAGGAATTGTTGGAGTTTGAGTGCCGCCGATTGGCTTCCTGGAATGCTCCCGATGTCATGCGCACCTGAGTGCAGATTCACCCCAAACGGTGTGCACCCAGTGTCCCCAGCCGCCCGCAGGCTCGCTGTTTGTTCGCTACGACCTGAGCCATCTCCACGGTACATCCCCGGCTGAAGTGATCGGCCGCGATGCCGCCCGGGCCCCGTGGGTGGGCATGTGGCGCTACCGGTCCGTACTCCCAGAGGTCCAACCGGTGACCCTGGGCGAGGGTTGGACCCCCATGCTGCGCAGCAAACGTTATCCCAATGCCTTTCTTAAAGAAGAAGGCGCCAACCCAACCGGAACGTTCAAGGCCCGCGGCCTGGCCCTGGCCGTCACCATGGCCAAGCACTACGGGTTAAGTAAGCTGGCAGTGCCTTCCGCCGGTAATGCGGCCGGCGCGCTGGCTGCGTACGCTGCAGCAGCGGGCATCGAAGCCCACATCTTCATGCCACGCGACGTTCCTTTTGCGAACTATCTCGAAGCGGTGGCTTACGGAGCCAAGGTTACGTTGGTGGACGGTCTCATCTCCGATTGCGCGCGCATGGTGGCCGAGCGCAAGCAGGCGGAAGGCTGGTTTGACATTTCAACCTTGAAAGAGCCGTTCCGCATCGAGGGCAAAAAGACCATGGGTTACGAGCTGGTCGAGCAGCTCGGATGGGAATACCCCGACGCTGTGTTCTACCCAACTGGCGGGGGCGTCGGCCTGATCGGCATGTGGAAGGCGTTTGATGAGTTGGAAGAACTCGGCTGGGTCAAGCCGGGCAAACGTCCGCGCATGATCGCGGTGCAAGCCTCTGGATGTGCGCCCGTTGCCCGGGCCTTTGAAGAAGGCGCCGAGGTAAGCCAGATGTGGGAAAATGCGGCGACGTTTGCTGCCGGTCTCCGGGTTCCCAAGCCCTATGGCGATGCGATCATGCTCAAGATCCTGCGTGATTCGGGTGGAGTGGCTTTGGCCCAGACCGACGAACAGATTCTTAATTCGATTCTCGATTGGGCGCGCAACGAGGGAATCTTTCTGTCTCCCGAAGGAGCGGCGGCCACGGCGGCTTACGACCGCTTGCTGGAAAGCGGCTTTCTCAAATCGTCCGATCGCGTGGTGCTCTTCAATACCGGGGCCGGTCTCAAGTACACCGACGTCACCGGAGAAGCCATGAAGCTGCAACGGCCTGCACGCGAGCCGCAATTGGTGTAAGCGGTACCGGTACTAATTCGTCTGCTGCAGATATTGGATGTACCCCAACAGCGCGCCCCAGTGATAAAAACGATCACTGCTGGTCACATCGTCCCCGTTTCCCGTGCTGGCGTTGTAGTTCTCATGCACGTGACCATTCTTTTTCCATTCCAGGAGAAACAGTGCGTACGATTTCTCAGCGAACTCTCGCTGGACTTCCGGTTCGTCATAGTTGCGCAGTCCTAGATACACCAGATAATTCATCGGTCCCCAGATGCGACCGCGCCAATAGTTCTGATCTTTGAACGCGGGATCGTCGCGCGCGATTGACGGAATCACCCACTCTCCCCAGAACTCCTTTGGGTTGAGCAAGTGCTTCTTGATCATGTCTGCTGCCTGTTGCGATGTCGCCGCTTTCGCCAGCAGGGGATAGAAATTGGTCGGCGACAGCCGGGAACTGAATTGCCCGGTGCGTAGGTCTCTGTTCAGAAATATCCCCGCATCGTTGTTCCACAAGGTAGCGAGCTTGCCGCGATAGCGTGTGGCTCGCTCACGAATTTCGCTCGCGGCCGCAGCCTCGCCCAGGTTGTCTGCAATGGTGGCGAGCGCGTCACAATCGGCGAGGTACATGCTCATCAGGCCGACGTCAGCGAATTCCAACGTGTGGGCGGCCGTATCGTAAGCAGCATCGTCGTACATGGGGCTGTTATCCAGACCAGACTCGAGAATGGCGCCCGCGCGCGTCCCCCGCGCATTGTCGTCCAGGTCCTCTGGCGCATTCTTCCCATCACTTCCCCACGCCAGGTACCCCTGCACGTCGCGATTCCTCGCCCACCAACGATTCCAGCGTAACAACGGAGTGAAGGCTTCCTCGAGAAACCACCGATCGTGGAATCGTTCATAGATGCCGAGCACGGTTATCGATCCGACGGGCGGTTCGGAACGATCCGAGCTTTTCCAATCACCCGAACGAGCATAATTCGGTACAAAGCCTTGCTGCGTCTCACTGCGCAAGGTCTCAATGGCGTCGGCGTAGGCCAGGTCGCGGTCACCGATCGACGCCATGGTCGCGGCAAAGAAGGTGTCCCAATCAAAGATGACATAACCGCCCCAATTCACGCTCCACACCCGGCTGACAGGCGAGAGGACGCGGCGGCCTTCCGGCTCGTAAATCGTGTCCCATCCCAGAACTGTTTGAATCGCATCGGCCACGTCCGCGGCCTTGCCGCTTGCGGCGACCGATTGGTGATAAGCTTCGCTCGCTCGATCAATGATGGCCTTGATCTTCTCTACTGCAAGTGGAGCGCCCGTGCTCATCCCCACCGGCTCCACAAAATCCGTGGAAAGATAAGCCCCGCCTACGGGGAGGTTCACATCTTCTCCCCCAGTGGTGTTCTTACAGGTGCAATACACCGTGATCGTGTGAAGCGGTCCACGCGCTTCGATATGGCCGGATTGCCTGATGGTGTTGCCCGGCCGATCCCAGAGATAGTTCACGGAAAAGACAATGGTCGCCGGGACCGCGGCAGGCCGGGATGACGGAAGCGGGGTCGCAAGGATGACCAGGTTCGCGCCGTCATGAGCCGTCTGCAGGCGCACATCGTGACCCTTCCAGGAAAGGCGCAGGTCCGTGTAGCTGCCCTCCCAGGAGTGGGCGCCGGGAAACACCTGCTCTGCGTCTGCAGTCTGTCGCCCGATCAGGGCGTCGCCTAGGAACGAGTCGCTGTACAACGTCGAGTTATGCTTCCATCCGACATGGATCGCCAATCCATCGGGCAACAGCACCTGCGTCGTCACACTGTGGACGTCCCAGGTGTTCCATCCAGCCGCCAGCCTTTTTTGTACCTGCTGATACTGCGTGGAACTCGGCGCCAGGGGCTCCGGCGCGGCGTATCGCGATTTCTGCGCGGGCGCAACCGCGACCACAAAAACCGATGCCAGCATCAGAACGATCGTGAATGTCCAGGTTCCGCCGAACTTCTTCATATCTGCTCTCCATCGAAATGGAAAATTTCCGGCAGGTCGGTCCACCGCTGGCCCTCGATTTCCGGCGGCAGTTTCTCCAGCATGGGAAACATGAGAGCCCACCAGCGCCGGGTCTCCGGGCAACCTCCCATCTTTGCCATGTCCGCGGTGAAGTCGTTGCCGTGGTATTCGAAGTAGGCGAATAACAACTCGCCGTATTCGTAGATCGAGTAGTTGCGGATATTGCACGCCGCGATCGTCTTTAACACGCCGGGCCAGGCGGCCCTGTGGTGGCGGAGATATTCGTCTCTCCACTCCGGCTTTAATCGAACCACTTGACCATAACGCTTCATGCGGAAATCTCCGGTTCTGTTGTTGAATAAAAGGCGGCTGATAGAATTTTGCGTGGCGCATCTCCCGGCCCCGGAAAGAAAAGCACATGCCTCGCACTGACTATCCTGGTTACCGCTCAATCCCCGTCTTGGCAGTCATCTCGATCATGGCCATCATGATCGTTGTTCCTGGTATCGTCAAAGCCCAGGAAGCGGCAAAACTTCCGGGAACCGATTGGATCTCGCTGTTCAACGGTAACAACCTCGAAGGATGGACGAAAATCGGCAACGAGAGCTGGACGGCTGAGGATGGGCTCATCCACGGCAAAGGCCTCACCAAAGATTACGGCTATCTGCAAACGGAAAAAGACTACAGAGACTTCCAGCTTTCGCTCCGCTTCAAGTGCGTGGGAGATGGCAACAGCGGCGTCTTCTTCCACAGCGCATTCAAGCCGGGAACCGCGGACGTAACCCAAGGTATGCAGTTCGAGATCGACTGCAAAATGATGCATCACACCGCCGGGGTGTACGCAGAAGACGGGCGCGGTTGGGTGGTCTGGCCGGCGCCGGAAAACGAAGGCGTCGTCCGCATGGGCGAATGGAATGACTACCTGGTCGAGGTGATTGGGAACCGCTACCAGTCCCGGCTCAATGGCGTGCCCATGGTGGACTTCACCGATCCCAAACCCACGTCGTTCGACGGCAAAATTGCCCTGCAACTGCACGCCGGCGGGCAGGGCAACATGGAGTTCAAAGACATCTGGATTCGCGACCTTTCTCACCGCTAGCTCGACGTAGGCCGGCCCAAACTGGATTTTGATCAGTAAATGAGCACTGAAACAAAAGTGTGCCTCAGAGGCTGAAGCCCTGATTCGGGCGGCCTTTGCGGCACGGCTAAACCGGTGCTCTTCGTCCAGCATGGCGAAGTGGTCAATCTTCAGCCGTCCCGTTCGATAAACTCAGGGCTGTCCCCTCGGGACTCGCTTTACCCAATCTGGTTCAAGCGACCAGCACCCGGATGCCAACCCGGGTAAATGCTTCCAGCGCAACTTTCGAGATGCCTTCATCGGTGATCAGAACATTCACCACTTCCGGTGGACAGATGACAGCAGGACTCATCATGCCGACCTTGCTCGAATCGGCAATAACGATCACTTGCTTGGCCTGCCGGGTCATCGCCCGGAAGACGGCAGCTTCATCGGGCTCGATGGTGGTTGCTCCCCGCTTCGGGTCGACTCCGCATACCCCGATAAACGCCCGATCCAGGATGAAGGCATTTATCGACTCGATCGCTGCCGGACCAACGAGAGAAAATGCGCCCGCCCAACGCATACTGCCGCCCGTCAGGTTGGTTCCCAATCCCGCGCAGTTACTCAATTCCATGCCGATGTTGACTGCGTTGGTGATGATGCGGAGGCCGTTGCGCTGGCGGAGACTGCGGGCTACCTGGGTGGTGGTGGTGCCGGCGGTCAGGCCAATGGTCTCGCCTTCGAGGATCATGCCGGCGGCTACCCGGGCGATGCGCTGCTTCTCCGCAGCAAACCGGTCTTCGCGCACCTGGAAGGAGGCGTCGAAGCGAAAAGGCTCATAGACCACCTGCTCAGCCAGCATTACGCCGCCGTGGATACGATGGACGAGACCACGTTCCTGCAGCCGGATCAGATCTCGCCGTACGCTGGCCGGTGATTTACCAAGAATTCGGGTAAGTTCTTCGATCGACGTCTTACCCTGGCGTAGAAGCAGCCGCAATATCTCTTGCGCACGTTGGTCGGTTTTTGAAGACATGAATGAACTTGCTATCTGTGATCTCGAACCTTCGCTGCACAAACGACCCTACTGAACGCAAATAACTACGGCTGCTCCCTGCATAAGTTCAGAAGCGGTATTGTGCGCTGAACTGGATTTGCCGTTGCGGGGAACGGACATTTGTGATCTGTCCAAAATTGCCGTCAGTGATGTTGTTGTCAGGATTGCCATAACTCGCAATGTTGAACACGTTGAAGAAATCTGCACGAAATCCCACCGCCTGGGCCTCGGTAATGTGGAACTCTTTGAACGCCGAGAAATCCACCTGGCGGTATCCAGGGGTGCGCTCACTCCCAATCGACGCGGTGCCGAACGAGAGCGGCGCGGCCGCGCCATAAGCGCAACTGCCATTATCGCCGCCGGCCGAACAGGGAATGGCCGAGGCATCCGTTCCCCACCAGTTGGCTACGGTGCGGTTGCGAATTTTAAATGGACGATAGAAGTTGGCCCGCGCCTGACCGTAGCTATTGGTGTTGCTGGTCCCCGGCCCATTAATGGTGATGGGGAAACCAGAGTAGAGAACCGCCGATGCGGAGGCCTTCCACCCGCCCGCCAGAAGGTCGAGGAAGGGATTCATCTTTGCGCCGTAGGTTTGCCCGCGTCCGAACGGTATCGCATACACACCGAAGAAGCTCAGGTTATGGTGAACATCCTGTCCGGTTGGTCCGTAGTCGGCGCGGCCGTTGTATCCATCCTGGAAGGCTCCATTGGAACCCATGATGTTGGGCTGGCCGTAATTGCCGGACGAGTTGGTGAACGACTTGGCATAGGTGTAGTTCACCGTGTATTCGAGGCCGTGACTGGCGCGTTGGCGGAGGGTCGTCTGCCCACCGTTGTAATTCATGCCCGCACTCGATTCTGTGACCAGCAGGCCGCCATTCTGGCCAACGAGATTCGTATAAGGCGCGACCGCTGAAGCAGGGATCGGCGCTCCATCGGGTAGATTGGCGATGGTCGTGGCTTGCGCCAGGGTCAACTGGTTCGCGTTGCGATAATCGGCGAGATGCTGGCCGGTTTCCCCCAGGTAACCGACGCTCAACGAAAGAGTATTGGAGAGGGCGTACTCGGTGGTGAGACTGTACTCGTGAACGTATGCGGGTTGCTGATTCTGCGGCCATACAGAATACGAGCTGGTGGCGTCAAACTCGGGCGTGAAACCATCTTCCACCGCGAAGGGTGTTCCTGCGCTGTTTCCTGCCGGAGTCAACGCCTTCAGATCGCTACCCAGGGCGAACGGCGGGCTTGACGTCAGACGTTGGTTGAAGGCGTCACCTTCAAAAAAGCTGGTTGCTCCGTAACCGCCGCGGATCACAAACCGCGCAGCTGCTTGATAAGCGAACCCGAGGCGCGGCATGAATTGGTCATAGGTCGCGTTGTAGCAGGCACGCGTGGGGCATACGACTGCGCCCGCGACCGCTCCAGCGGGAACGCTCCCCGCATACTCGACGATCCCGCTACCCAACAAAACGTTCGCCGTCTTGTCATGCGCTTCATACCAGGGTTGATCGTATTCGTAACGCAGGCCAAAGTTGAGCGTGAGCTGCGGCGTGAATTTGAAATCGTCCTGAACGTAGCCTGCTACGCGCCATTGCCGGTTGCCGACGATCCCGATGGTCGAGCCTAGCCTGCTTTCATTGGCCCGATCGAGGATGAAATCTGCCGGACCATAGCCTCCTCCGCCGGTCGTCACATTGGGATTGCTGGTAAAGCTGCCGTTGTAATTGAAATTTCCCAGGAACCCGAAGTTGGAGGCGTTGAGATAGTTCTGCTGATAGCGCGTTGCCTGCACCCCAAGCGAAAGCAGGTGCCGGCCGCGCTGCCAGGTCAGGTTGTCATAGTAATTGAACGTGTTGTCACGCAGGATCTGGGTGTTGGCGCTGGTCCCAATTGCGCTGGCGTTAAAGTTCAAATCCTGTTCCGAGAAGCCGGGATAGAGCTGCTTGCCGAAGGGGATGCCCACTTTGCTGTTGCCGGTGACCCCAAAATTGCCGGAGGGGTCGGTGGGAATTCCATTATCCCAGCGGACGCGGGTAAACCCGATACGCGCTTCATTGACAATCGCGGTGGAGAACGTATGAATCCAACTGCCGCCGCCCAGCTTAGAGGGATAGATATTTGTCGAAGGGAAGGTGACCGGGATGAGCGCAGTGGACGAATCATGCGCGTTCGATTGCGCATAGAAGGCGGTGAACTTGTTGGCGGCGCCGGGGTTCCAGTCGATCTTCACATCGCCCTGGTCGTTGACCACGAACTTGCGCTGCGAGCCCTGGTAGTCATTCTGCAGCAGCCCATCGACGGGCGCCGCATTCGGGAGAGGGTAGAGCTCGGGATGCGCAATGAGAAACGCTGCCACCTTGCTGACGACGGGCAAGCCCTTATCGCCGGCGTAGGGAGCGAAGTTGTTCTGGGTGTCGTAAAGCTGAATGCTGTTATCTCCCTGCGAGAGAAGGGCAGAGAAGTCTCCGTTGCGCATCGCCGCGGGAAGTACGCTGGCGCTGACCAGACCTCCTGAATGCCGTCGATTGCCCAGGTAATCCACGAAGAAGAACAACTTGTCGTGCAGAATGGGTCCGCCCAGCGTGCCCCCAAAGCGGCTCTGAGTGTAGGGATTTCTGGGAATGATCGGAGAAGAGAATTTGTTGGCCCAGGTGTTCGCATCCAGGTTGTAGTTTTCTACCGCACCGTAGGCCGAGCCGTGAAAGTTGCTGCCGCCTGATTTGAGAATCGAGACCACCGCTCCACCATTGGCGTTGCCGTAGGTGGCGGGTGCATTGGCGGAGACAACGTGGATTTCGGCCAATGCTTCAGGCGCCGGGTTGTAGGCGATCAGGTTGTTCTGTGGTTCGTTCTGGTCGGCGCCATCCAGGGTGTAATTGTTTGCCTGGTTACGATTGCCGTTGATAGAGGCGATGCCATTGTTATAGGTGCTGCGCTCAATCGCGTTGTTGCCCGTAAACCCCTGAGGGTCGGTGGACACCGCTCCCGGTTGAAAGAGAGTGACCGATGAAAAATTGCCGCCATTCAAAGGGAAGTTCGCAATCTCATTGGTGGTGAGCGAAATTCCCAACGAAGCATCGCTGGTATTCAGTATCGGCGCGGCCGTCTCGTTCACTTCCACCGTGTTGGTGGTATTGCCGGGCTGCAGCGTAGCGTCGATCTTGGCGGTCTGATTGATCTCCAGTGCGAAGACCGGAACATTCTGTGTAGAGAATCCCTGCGAAGCGACCGTGATGCGATAGCTGCCAACTGGCAGGAAGCGAATAGTGTAGGTGCCGGTGTTGTTCGTCACCTCGTGAGTTTTTACGCCGGTCGCGGTATTTTCCGCGGTGACTTCGGCGTTGGGCACGACAGCGCCGGTTTGATCGGTGATCACACCCGTGATGGAGCCGGTTACGGTCTGAGCAAGAAGTGGGGAAGTGCTGACTAACAGGATGAGCGCACAGCTGGCCAAACGCTGAATGTAGTTCATACGGAACCCCTTCGCGCGGGATGTGGGCGGCATCGCGGCCTCTTCCCTCGCTGTTCATCTGATCGAGCGTGACGCCGTCTAGCGCCACAGAGGAACGATAGACGAAAATGAAGAAATTATCCATAAATATGATTTAAATGGTCAGTTATGTGACATTTAGGCTGGTAAGTGTTCATGAACTGAAGAACTTTGCCGATAGAACGTGCATGCCAGTGTCGTTGAGCAGACCGGTCACGTTACGTTGCGCCTGTATGCTTGGTGCGTTCGCAGTCTCGACCTTGTGGACCATCCCAACCCTTGCTGAATCCGCGAAAGCCTCAGTTACACTGCCGGTCGAGGTCATGGGCCCGGAGGGCACCGCGGCTGCCGTCACCGTCGAGCTATCACAAGCATCCGTACCGCAAATCAAATCGCTATGGTTGCAGATACATGGTCTGGAATATCCCGACCTCGCCAGCGTGCGCGTGAATCACGGGCCCTGGGTTTCACTGAACAATCAGTCGGTGACCGTGGCACAACCGGGGCGCGGTTACGGCGGTATAGGCGGAGCCTTCGCGACGCTCAAGATGACCTTAGCTCTGGCGCCTGGTTCCGTAGTGGACGGAGCAAACAGGCTTGAATTTCGGTTCAATCGCAGCAATGGGGTGGTCAGTGGGTTCCGGGTGTTGGCGTTCAACTTCCTTCAAATGGATGGCGAACGGGTATTGCCGCCGCAAACATTTCTCGCCGAGGATCCGGAACAATGGGCCCCACCCCTGATGACGCAGAAAGAAATAGCCGAAGGGCGGCGGCTGTGGCAGAGCGCGTCTCTGCGCGCCAGCAGTCTGGCCGATGCGCCGGCCATCCGGGCACGCTGCGGCGACTGTCATGCTCGCGATGGAAGGGATCTAAAGTACTTTAATTACTCCAACCAGTCGATCATCGCGCGATCCCAGTTCCACGGCCTCTCCGAGCAGGAAGGCAAGGAGATTGCAAGTTATATTCGCGCTCTGGATGCGCCGCACCCGGGCCGTCCGTGGAATCCTCCTTATCAACCCGGCCCAGGGATGCAGACCAGGCCTGGCGCAGACTTAGCCGCGGGAGCGGGTCTGGATGCGGTGCTGGATGAGGATAGCCAGACCCTGCGGAGCGTGTTCGGCGAGCATGTTGCCACGGCGGCGCCGGCTGCTGCATTTGCGCCCGACGGCGATCTGAAGCTGCGAGAGATTCCGATTGCCTTCCAGATGCCCGACTGGAATCACTGGCTACCCCAGGTGAATCCGCTCGATGCCTGGGGAGATAAATTCGCGGTGAGCCAGGTGAGCCGCATGTATGAGACACGGAACGTAGCGGCGAAACTCTCCGATAGCGAGCGAGCGAGCTTCTTTGCCGCGTGGCTCAAGGCCCGGTCGAAATTTCTGGACCCGCCGCGGATGACCGATGCAGCACGATGGTCGCCGGGGTTAGCTCAATCGCTTTACGCAACGCTCTTGTGGCAACTGGTGAAGACGTGGGAAATTTCGCATCTCTCCGGGATGGAAGATGCCGGTGAGGACGTGGTGTGGGCCAACGTGGTGGCGGCTGCGACCGCGCCGGCAACTGTCAACATTCCCAACAATGCCAATGGTATGGCCGGAAGCGGGCTGACCAACGAGTACTTCAACAACGCCTGGTACGAACTGCAGATGCTGTTGAACGACGGTGGGCATCAACGCCACGGCCGCGAGCCTGTCGATTGGGTCTATGTGGCCGGCCACGAGCGGGAGCTCGAACGGTGGAGCGGTGTGCCGGAACCTGGGAGAGTGCTGCTAACCGCGATCGCCGCGACACAGTCGTCGGACCCAAAGATTGGACCGCAAGACAACGCAAGAGGCTGGCGGCCGGACCAAAACATCGATCCCAGAATGATAGTTGCTCCGGAGTGGAGCGAGACCTTCGTGAGCCTGGCTCCGGGAGAGCGGCGCGCGATCGCGCAGGCCTGGCTGCGTGCGTGGCTGGAGAAGTGCACCAGTTATCCTGTGGTGACCTATTTCCGCCTGGCGCAATTGCCCGGCAGCTACGAACCGCCGAAGGAGTTGCGGGCGATTTCGGGTGGCAAGGTGTGGGAGTCGGCATCGCGATTCCGCGCGGCGGGGGTAGACGGGAAGCTGGTAGACAGGCTGGAACTTTGGGGAAGCCAATACATGGCAATGTCCTCCCTCTTCCAGTATTGATGCGGGTTCGATATGGATGAGCTGAGCGCGATCCCTACAAGGAGGCGATTTTCTTGGCCAACTCTGTCGCCTTGGCGGGTTCCATAATAGCGCGTCCGCCAACCTCGCAGCAGCCCGCCAGGTCTTTTAGGTTGGCGGAGGTCAGCGCGGCGATATCGATCTTGAGAAACAATTTGCATTGCCGGCCGAGGAAGGCCTCGGTAGCCGGTCCCAGGTAGGGCTTGCTGACAGCAATCACTTTGTTGCTGAGGTCGCTCATCTGTCGCTTTACTCCTCAATCGGCAGAGCCCTGGCGGACTCAGCCTCCATCTGAAAATATCGGACTGCGACCACCATGCGTGAGAAGGAGTCGGCAAGATCGCCGATTTCGTCGTCTGAAAAGCGGCGCACTGTGATTTGCAGATTTCCCATGCTGACGTTTTCCGCTACTTCCTTCAGGTGCTCTACCGGCAGCAGGACGGCTCTGGACAAGACGATGCTCATGACCAGGGCAATTACCAGGCCCAGGAGTGAGACGCCAAGGACCACCGGTACCGAGCGTTTGCTCACGCGTTCTATGTTTTCCTGGGAGGACTGGCTGGAATCCCTCCCGGCCATCTCGCCATCTTCCGCGGTCTCGTTCAAGTGTGCAGCCGCCGCCTCGTAGGCGGTGATGTCGGCCGCACCGCCAACTCCATTCTTCTCCACACCCTGCGCCAGAGTCTCGACGGCGGCGGCATAATTTGTAGCCGCGGTAGAAATCAATTCGAATTTCCCTCGCTTCTCTTCGGTAGGGGCAATTTTTACCCCCCGTTTTGCCAGCGATACAATTTCGTGAATTTCGAACTGGGCCTCGTCCAGATAGGTCTCGCGCGCTTTTTCTGCTCCCAGTTGTTTGAACTCGGCCAGGTAGCTCTTGATTTTTCGTTGCGCTTCCAGGTTGTGAACCTGGATCTCGAGTGAGATCGAATTCAGCCGGTCGCCGACACGCGCGGTTTCCAGTGCGCTGGTGCGCAGGCTGAGCACGGAGTAGATTCCGATCACTGCGACCGCTCCCATCAGAATCAGTACGGCGCTGAAGCCGCCCACTAACTTGTTTTTGATCGTAGGTCTCATATGGCTCCTTTCTCCGTTCCACAGCTAGAGCGGGTAACCCGGCTGGCCCAGCGCTTTTCCTTCGACACGGACAACTTTTACCGATGTCCCCATCGCCGGCAGCGAATTGGCTTCGACGATGGCCAGGCCGCCCGCGGACCCACTTACATATTTGCCGGCAGTGGCGTCGGAATCCACGGTTTGGATCACCATGGGTTCGTCCCCGCGAAATTCGGCGCTGATGATGTAGCGGTGGTACTCGGCCACCGAAAGACGAACAATGCTGGAGAGCACACATTGAAAATCCTTGGTGTTGGGATCGCGGGCAATGAGAGCAACGTTTTTATTGTTCTGCCAGGCGCGCACATCGCCCAGGATGAGTTTGCGAAGCTGAGCCATGGAGAGACTCTCGACCGGGTTCGCTTTATTCACCACCACGGCCAGGCCGCCCGGCACGCACTGTGCGGGTGCGGAGCCACAGAACAGTAGAATCCAAAACGCGACGTGCAAGCCGTGCTTTGCCATGTCAGTTCGCATCCCCCTCAGCCAAGGTTCAACAGCCGCACTCAAAGTAAAAACAATCTAGAACGTGAACGCTACCTGTGCGTTTACTCCGTTCCCCGCCATACGCGTGCTTTGATACAGATGGTTGTATTGCAGTTTGAAGGCAGCGTATTCCGCGAAGTCGATTCTCAGCCCGGCCGAAGGACCGTAGTAGGTTCCTTGCAACAGGTTCAGAGGGTCGCCCACGTGGTCGCGCACGTATTGATAGCGAAAATAAGGTTTGTAGATACCGAACTTACGGGCTGCCTGCACGTAGCTCATCGGGCTGCGAAACGGGCTGACTGTTCCGTCCTGATTGTTATTCAGCAGGACAGCTTCGTTCAGGAACTCCCAATTGGGGGAAAGATAAACGACGTAAGCGCTCTCGATGTTTTGGGTGACCGGCGCAACTCCCGTCGGATAGAGACGATCGTGATACCACGATCCGCCGATTTGCAATCCGGGGATCATTTCCGGCCGGATGTAGGCAGCAACGTTCGTCGCTTTGGTATTGCGGTCGGAGTTGAAATTCTGTACCGACTCGGAAGAGAGATTGTTGGTATTGGAACTGAGACCGTTACCTACCTCCGCGATATAGTGCAGCCCGAGTTTGCCGGTGTGGGGCACGGCTCCGGTCAAGTTGAGCCCAACCATGTGGACCGGCAGGATGCCGCCGCTGTCTTCAAACAGATACATGATCGGCCGGCCCTCCGCGGTGGAGAACCAAACCCCGTGATGGTAGGCGGTGTTGTAGTAGCCGATGGACGTGTGGAAGCGGCCACCCGTGGCGGAAAAATAAGGGCTTGCCTTGTAGGTGAGCTGATAACGTTCGATGTCCAGCCCGAAGCCGTTCGTCGTATCCGGCCCGAGGACAATTTCGGCCAGAAAGCTCAGGCGATCGGAGAGCTTGGAGGTGAGGAACAGGTCAAATTCGCCCGCCTGAAAAGTCGTGTGCGGAGGAGTGACCGGATTGCCGCACGTTCCGCATCCACCGTCGACGATGGGAAACACCAGGGGGTTGGCAATCGACCCCACGCCAAAATTGAAGTCGAAGAATCCTCTGAATTTCACCACCGGGCCGCCGGGGATCGACATGCTGTGGCCGCCCATGTCGGTATCCGTTTGCGCGACGGCAACAGGCTCAGGCACAGGGGCCGGCGTGGCTGCTTCTGTCGCCGGCGCTGCCGTTGCGGGCGGCGCGGCAGTCGCGGGCGCCCCCTCTGCCGGGGCTGCAGAAGCGGCGGGCGCGGCTGCCGGTGCTCCGGATTGCGCCGCCTTCAGTTTGGCCACTTCCGCTTCCAGTTCCTTTAAGCGAGCATCCTGCGCTTTCAGTTGCTCCAGAAGCTGCGCTGTCGTTTCTGGGGATGCATCCGCGGGGGCTTGCTGCGCGGCTGCCGATTGCCAACCGGCCAACATAAGAGCGGAGGAGACAACACAGAGCCTGATTCGCCACATTGGTTGTTGCATACCTTTCTGATCAGCCGGTTTCAACGTTCCTGTGCTGTTGCTTGACTGCCTTTTCTATCGTCCTGGTGCTGCTTATGCCTTCCGAGCGTGGCCAACCGCAATGCTGTCCCAAAGCGAGATAGCGCCCGGCTATGCCGGCGGTTGCGCATGCTCACTGAACGCACTGCACCTCCCCGCGCCGGACTGCAGTCACTTCACTGCTGAACGTTATCGACGGATGGAGGGTGATGTTTAGGGGACTGGCCGGAGCCTGTTCAATTTCAGTAAACGGAAGAAGGATAGCGTGCAAGCCGGTGGCGCTGGTTGCTGAGGGTCGCGATTTCCCGAATGAGAACGGTAGGCTGGAAGGTGGTGAAGGGTGATTGTTACACGCTCAGCTGCGTCAGTTGATGCAGGCGTTCCAGAATCAGCGGCACGCGGCCCTGGTCCAGAACGAATCCCGGCACCGCATCGAGAAAGCGAGGTTCGCGCAACAGGCTCCTGGCCGCTTCCGCGAGATACTCGCGAATGTCACTCGGCGAATCGGCAATCTCTTCGAGTATCGTGCTCCTGCCATCGATCACCGCGACAAAGTCTTCCAGATCATGGCTTGCCAGGAAATCCATCTGTCCACGCCCGCGGAATGCTTCCATCTTGGTCCCCAGGAAATAAGGAGCTGTGATCATTCGGATCGACCGGCCACCCGGCAAAACGAACGAGATCGCGTGATGGAGTGCGCTCTGATACCACCGGTTGGTATAGCCTAAAACTTCTTTGCTGAGCGCCAATACATCCAGCTTCAGCTTTCCATGGAACCAGCGGCAGGTGAGTGGCTCCTCGCTCGTGTCTTCGGTGAAATGTGCTTTCCGCAGGCGTTCTGAAAACGCAATGTAGTCGACATAGGTAAGGATTTCGGCGATCACATCCACATCATCCGTGCTGCGAATAGGCGCAGCCGCTTTATCGGTGATGAGCAGTCCCAGGGTCACACCGCCGACAAAAACAATCTCGTCCAGAAAGGGAGCGAGTTTTGTGGCAGCCTCTTCGAGAAGGCTCAAATTAGGATCAGGCATTCAGGGCCTTGCGCAGCAATTCAACAGCGAGTACACGTTCCCGGGTTCTCCCACCGCGAATCGCGTCGCAAAGTGCCAGAAGTTCATAAAGCCTGGAATCGAACAAGGCAGCTTTCGGCGCATTTTTATACAGGGGCAAGAACGATAAGCCGCGGACGGACCCTTCCGGGTAGGGCCAGACCGGCGGTGGCTCCCCATCGTCCAGAAAGTGCGACTTCAAGGGCTCGGCCGCCGCAGCGGTGGGGACCCCGCGGACCAAAGCGCCCCTCCTGGCAGGAAACACATGTCTCATCCCGTAGGCAAGGAAGTCCAAAAATGCCGAACGATTGACCCTTTTCTCCAGGTCGGACCAATAAAGGAGCCCGGATTCCTTGCATCGGTTCAAGGCTTTGGAGACCTCTCCGGGAGGGAGGAAAAGCTCATCCGCCAGCGTTTTTGACAGGATTTTGGGACTTTCCACAAGGCAGATCTTCAAAAGCAGCGCTACGTCTTGGCCTAGCATGGGTATGGCTATGGTGTCAAAAATATTTCAAATTTGCAAATTCGAAATATGAAATCCATGTATGTATGTCGTGAGGTGGAAAAAGGCTGGTGCGCCCGGAGAGATTCGAACTCCCGACCTAACGCTCCGGAGGCGTTCGCTCTATCCAGCTGAGCTACGGGCGCGCAATCCTAAGGATACATGAGGATTGCCCGTGGCGCAGGCGGTTTGAACCCCGGCCATCCGCTAGGGTTGCGAGCCCTCGCTTTTCAGACGCAGCCCTTCCATCACCGACTGAATCAACTCTTTCGCACCGCCAATCTCCGCCAGAACCGCTTCCAGATCGAGCGCGGGCTTGGCGGGATTGCGCGTAGACGCACAGTAAACTCCGTGCTGGCCGATAAGAATCAGCGCATCGGTGAGCATATCGAGGGTCACTGCCAGGCGGCCGCGCTCGGCCCCCATCATGAACTCGAAACGCTCCAGATCTTCGCTGCGTTGCGCAATCGCGGATTGAGGTCCGGGCATTTCTCCTGCTTTCGGTGGTTGAGTTTAGGAAGGCCCCTGCCTTAAATCTATGTGCGGCTAAGGTTGGCAGCAAGCCATGAGGAATCCGTATGCGGGCAAGGGAACTACAGGCCTGAGCTACCCCCGGATTTCAGTAGGTAGGAGTCCCGAAGGGACGACTGAACTAGCCCAGGACGTAGTCCTGGGTTGACGTGCCACTTGAAAAGTCCCGCAGGGACGACTGAGAAATTGTCAAAATCAGAAATTTCACTTGCTTTGATACTTCGCTAGGTACGTTTCAGTCGTCCCTACGGGGCTTTTCATTCCGCCAATCCCAACCCAGGACTGCGTCCGGGGCTAAATTCAGCTGTCCCTTCGGGACAGCTACCTAACTGAAAATCGAAAGAAGCGGACCGGAGAGACCTTCTGTGCCCTTTGCCTCGGCCAGATCTCCTCGCGGCCTCAAGCCGGCGGGGTGTACCGCAGCACTGGATTACGCGCCGCCCGGGTCTCATCCAGGCGGGATATGCGCGTGGCATGGGGGGCATTGAGCACCAGCTCCGGGTTCTCCTCCGCCTCGCGCGCAATCTGCCGCATGGCGTCGATAAACAAATCCAGCTCTTCCTTCGATTCGCTCTCCGTCGGTTCAATCATCAGGGCGCCCGGCACAATCAGCGGGAACGAGGTGGTGTAGGGATGGAAACCATAGTCAATCAGGCGTTTCGCAATGTCCCCGGTCTTGATGCCCTTCTGCGTCTGCCGGCGATCGCTGAAAACCACCTCGTGCAGAGTGGGCGTCCGGTAAGGCAGCTCGTACAAATCCTCGAGGTTCTTGCGGATGTAGTTCGCATTCAGCACCGCGTCTTCCGTGGTCTGGCGCAGGCCATCCGGGCCGTTGGCCATGATGTAGGCCAGCGCGCGGACAAACATGCCGAAGTTGCCATAGAACATGCGCACCCGGCCAATGGATTGCGGACGGTCGTAATCCAGGCGCAGCGTCCGCCGGCCATCCTCATCCGGCTCGCCCTCGACCACCACGGGCGTGGGCAGAAACGGCTCCAGTATTTTTTTCGCCGCCACCGGGCCGGAGCCGGGACCACCGCCGCCATGCGGGGTCGAGAACGTCTTGTGCAGGTTCAGGTGCATCACGTCCACGCCGAAATCCCCGGGCCGGGTTTTGCCCACCAGCGCATTCATGTTGGCGCCGTCCATGTAGAGCAGGGCGCCCTTGGCGTGGAGGATGTCCGCGATCTTGTGGATCTCGCTCTCGAATACGCCGATGGTGCTGGGGTTGGTCAGCATCAGCGCCGCCGTGTCCTCGGTGACCATCTGTTCCAGCTGCGCCACATCGACCATGCCCAACGCATTGGAACGCAGGTTCTCCACCTGGTAGCCGCAGATGGCGGCCGTGGCCGGATTGGTGCCGTGGGCCGAGTCAGGAATGATGATCTTGTGCCGCGGATTTCCCTTGGACTGATGGTAAGCGCGCACCAGCAGGATGCCGGTGAACTCCCCATGCGCGCCCGCCGCGGGCTGCAGGGTGATGGCGTCCATGCCGGTGATGTCCAGCAGGCAGGACTTCAGCAGCTGGATGATCGCAGCGCGCCCTGGGAGAGCGACTCCGGCTGGTAAGGATGGGCTTCGGCGATGCCTTCCAGCCGGGCGACAAATTCGTTCACGCGCGGGTTGTACTTCATGGTGCAGCTGCCCAGCGGGTACATGCCCAGATCGATGGCGTAGTTCCAGGTGGAGAGGCGGGTGAAATGGCGGATGATTTCGATTTCGCTCAACTCCGGCATCAGTCCCAGATCCGCCCGCGCGGCTTTGCCCAGCAGTGATTGCGGGTCCACCTCCGGCACATCGAGCGGCGGCATCTTGTAAGCCTTCTTGCCCGGCGAAGATTTTTCAAACACCAGGGCTTCGTTCTGGCTCAGGTGCGACTGCACTTTGTGCCGCGTGCCTTCGAACGGCTTGCTGGGGGCGAGATCCTGAGTGGTGGTTGCCATGGACGGTATGCCTTTCAGGCCCGGGTAAGGGCTTCTTCGGAATCATGCTGCAGCAGCGAGGCTGCGTGGTCGATCTGCTCCCGGGTATTGAGTTCGGTGACGCACCATAAGCTGGCGTTGCCGAGTTCGGGGTACCAGCGGCTCAGCGGCAAGCCACCGATCACTTTCTGCTTGAGCAGCTTCGCATTCAGCTGTTCGCGGCGCTTCCGGGGTCTCGAGCACAAACTCATGAAAGCGTGGCGATCCTGCGAAGAGCAGCCGGGCGCCGCCCACACTCGAAAACTGTTTGGCCGCATAGTCCGCCTTGGCCAGGTTGTGCAACGCCAATTCGCGCATGCCCTCTTTGCCGTAAACCACCAGGAAGATGGTCGCCATCAACGCCACCAGTGCCTGGTTGGTGCAGATGTTGAGGTCGCCTTCTCCCGCCGGATGTGCTGTTCCCGCGTCGAAAGAGTCAGTACAAAACCGCGGCGGCCTTGGGTGTCGACGGTTTCCCCCACCAGCCGGCCCGGCATTTGCCGCAGATACTTTTCCTTGGCGGCGATCACCCCGCAGTAGGGGCCGCCGTAGCTGAGCGCGACGCCGAAGGATTGCGCTTCCATGGAGACGATATCCGCTTCCACCGGCGGCCTCACCACGCCCAGCGAAATCGCCTCGGCGATGGAGACAATCAGCAGCGCGCCTTTCTTGTGCACAATCTCGGCAATGGCCGGAATGTCTTCAATCACGCCGAAAAAGTTCGGCGACTGCACCAGCACGCAGGCAGTCTCTTCGCTAACGCTTTGTTCCAGCGCCGCCAGGTCGAGCCGCCCGTCGTCTCCGAAGCGCGAACGGTTGCGGCTTCCAGTCCCTGGTGCTGCGCGTAGGTGCGCATCACCTCGCGATACTCGGGATGCACCGTTCGGGCGACCAGAACTCCGCTGCGCTGGGTAATGCGAACAGCCATGGATACCGATTCGGCCGCGCCGGTCGAGCCGTCGTACATGGAGGCATTGGCGATGTCCATGCCGGTAAGCTCGCAGATCATGGTCTGAAATTCGAAAATGGCCTGCAGCGTGCCCTGGGTGATCTCCGCCTGGTAGGGCGTGTAGGAGGTGAGGAACTCGCCCCGCTGTACCAGCGAATCGATAATCACGGGGCGATAGTGGCGATAGGCGCCGGCGCCCAGGAAACTGGTGTAGCCGGCCGCGTTCTTCGCTGCACGCTTTGCGAAAGTATTCGACGATCTCCGACTCGGCCATCTGGCGGGGAACATCCAGATCCCGTTCCAGGCGGTATTCCTGGGGGATGGTGGAAAACAGATCGTCGATCGAGCCGGCGCCGATTTGCTGCAGCATCTCGATCCGTTCGCCCGGCGATTTTGGCAAATAGCGCATGCTTAGCGTCCCTCTAGTCGTGCTTCAGTGGGTCTCTTCTTTGACGATATTTTCGTAATCCTCTGCATCAGCAGCTGATCCACTGCGGAGGATCGGCGATCTCCACTTTGAGCATCCACGCTCCGTGGGCGTCGGTGTTGATCTTTTCCGGAGCCGTGGCCAGCTCCTCGTTCACCTCAAGCACGGTGCCGGTCACCGGCGAGTAGAGATCCGAACGGCCTTTACCGACTCCACGCTGCCAAAGACCTTACCCTTCTCCACCGTGGCCCCCACCTTGGGCAGATCGACGAAGACAATGTCTCCCAGGGTGTTCTGCGCGTAATCGGTAATGCCCACTTTGCCCGCTCCCTACGTCGATCCACTCATGCTCCCGGGTGTAGCGGTACGTCCTGGATATGCCATCCTTCTGATCTCCTCTTTCATTTTACGGGTTCGTGAATTGTTCAGCGATTCTTGTGCGCGGCCTGATAGCTTTCTAGGTTCACCTTACGCTGGTTTTGCAGCCGGCTTTTTCGCTCGGCGGTAGAACGGGGTCGGCACCACTTTGGCCTTAACCAGGTTCCCGCGTACCTCGACCGCCACTTCGGTTCCCGGCGCGATGTGCTCCACCGGCACATAGGCCAGCGCAATATTCTTTTTCAGAATAGGGCGAAGGGGAGCCGCTGGTGACATAACCGATCGGCTCGCCCTCCAGGCTGCAGACTTTGTAGCCATCGCGCGCGATGCCGCGATCGATCATCTCCAGGCCCACCAGCTTGCGCTTCGGGGCGCCGCTCTGTTGCAGAGCCACAGTGCCTGCGAGCCCACAAAATCGCTTTTGCCCAGTTTCGAGAAGCGTTCCAGCCCGGCTTCGAGAAGGTTGATGTCCTCCGAAATCTCGTGTCCGTAGAGAGCCATCGCGGCTTCCAGGCGAAGGGTATTGCGTGCTCCCAGGCCGCAGGCCAGCATGCCGAATTCCTTGCCCGCCTCCATCACCTCATGCCACACACGCTGCGCTGGTGGGCTCGTCGGAAGGCAGGTAGATCTCAAATCCGTCTTCGCCGGTGTAACCGGTACGCGCGATCAGCACGTTGGGAATGCCACAGACCGTACCCCAGGTGAACCAGTAATTTTTGATCGCGCTCAGGTCCATTTTGGTGAGCTTGGCCAGCGTGTCCTGCGCTCGCGGACCCTGGATCGCGAGCTGGGTGTAGTGATCGCTGTAGTCGCTGATGTGTACGCCGGCGAACGATCCCACCTGGGAACGAATCCATTGATAGTCCTTTTCCCGGGTGCCGGCATTAATGACCAGAAGATAATCGTTGTCGCTGAATTTGTGCACCAGGATGTCGTCGACAAACGTGCCCTGGGGATATAGCATGGCCGAGTATTGCGCCTGGCCGATGGCCAGCTTGGAGGCGTCGTTCATAGAGAGGGCCTGGATCGCGGCCAGCGAGCCCGGACCGCGGAACTGAATATCGCCCATGTGGCTGACGTCAAACAGACCCACGGCAGTGCGGACGGCCATGTGCTCGGCGGTAATGCCGGAGTACTCGACCGGCATGTCCCAGCCGCCGAAATCGACCATTTTGGCGCCGAGCTGCCGGTGGACTTGATTGAGCGCGGTTTTGCGCAGAGCGGCAGGGGAGACAGAATCGGGGGGAGCAGACACAGTGAAGTCCTTTACCGAGAAATGGCTTATCTCACGGTAGCACGGCGGCGGCGCAGGTTTCCCGCCCACTCTGTGCGTCGAGGCTTCAGCGAAGGATCGAGCGGAGTTTCTTGCGCTACTCTCCGGATCGCCGTCTCAATACGGCTTGCTGGCGATGAGAGTGGTGGAACGCCCGGAGCCGCGGGCGCGGCCCAGGCCAGCCCGTCGACCCCCTTGCCGGCATCGATCAGCGAGTCGACCTTCCACTGCGACAGATCGACCACCGCTACCTGCTTCGCCTTGGAGCAGGAGACATAAGCGACCTTGCCGTCAGGGCGGGCCAGCACCTTGACCGGATCCTCGGGAACATCGACCGTGCGCACTACCTTGAGCGTGCCCAGATCGACCACCGCGAGTTGGTTAGCCTTGGGAATCGCGACCAGCAGGAAACGGCCGTCCGGCGTGGGAGACGTTCCATAGCCAACCGCCGGCAAGGGCACCCAGGTCTTGATCTTGTTGGTGGCGGTGTCGATCACCGCCAGTTGCGGCTTGGTTTGGTCCGAAGTAAAGACCATCTTGTCGTCGTTGGAAATCGCGATGCGTTGCGATTCTGACGAGATGGGGATCATCGCGATGGTCTTGCGGCCGGGCAAATCCAGCACCGAGACCGAGCCCGCGCCCACGTTCGAGGTATAACCCCGCTTTCCGTCGCTGGAGATCACCAGCATGTGCGATTCCTTCTGCCCCGGTGGGCACCGTGCCCACGATCTTGAGGGTCTTGGGGTCGATAATGGTCACCGTTTGATCGAGTTCCGTGGTCACGTAGAGCAGGCCGCTCGCCCGATCGTAAACCGGGCAGTGGGGACGCACGCCATGGCCAAAGTCAACCTTGCCCGTGACCTCACGGCTGGGAATGTCAATCACCACCATCTCGTGGCCGTCGGTCCCCGGCTTGCCCACCCCGGAGCTGCCGTAAATCGGCACATACGCGGTGCGGCCATCCGGAGAGGTGGCCACCTCGTGGCCGGTGATGCCTCCCTCGGGCACGGTGGCCAGTTGCTTCGCCGAGGCGGGTCGATGATGCTGAGGTCGCGGTCGCCCTGGTTGGTGGCTACCAGCATCGGCTTTACCGGCGAGTCGGGGATAGCGGAGGCGTCGATCATAGAGGAGGCTCACGGGCAGAACCAGGCAGAGCGCGGAAAATATGTACAGAACGGTAGTCTTATTCATGTTCATGGCGCAAGAATTATATCCGCCAGCGCCACACTTCGGCGGAGAGTGAAAGAATAAGCTGGGTTCAGACCCGCTCATGACACAGGCCAGCTGCCAAACCCCCAGTGCAAACATCGGCCAAGCCCCAACCCGTCTGGCCGGCAGTCGTCGCTGTTCTGGCGGTGGGCGGACTGCATCTGGCTCTGCCGGAACCGTTAACCTTTGGCCCCTCCTGGCTGCTGCTGGCGGTGGTTGCCGTGCTCCTGGTGCCGGTGCTGGTGGCCCGCATGCGGGGTTCGTTTGATCTCAACCAGAGGCTCGGTTACGTCCTGCTGGCCGTGGTCACCGCCGCGATGCTGTGGTCGCTGTACCTTGCTGGTCTGGTCCCTGCCCCGGCATACGCTGCCGCCGCCATGCTTTGCTGCGCTCCGCCAGCCGCGCTTTGGGTGACCAACATCCTGGTGTTCGCCTCGTGGTACTGGCGCCTGGACGCGGGCGGACCCCACGCCCGCCACATCAGCGTCTCCCACACCAAGGGAGATTTTCTCTTTCCCCAAATGACGCTGGCCCCAGGAACTGCAAGACCGGTCGATCCGGCCTGGTCTCCCGGCTTTGTGGACTATCTCTTCCTGGCCTTCAATACCAGCACGGCCTTTTCGCCCACGGATTCGCCGGTGCTCTCCCGCTGGGCCAAGGTTGCCATGATGATGCAGTCCAGCATCTCGCTCGCCACCCTGGCTTTGCTGGCGGCGCGCGCGGTGAACATCCTCTGAGCCTGATACCGTCGATCGATCAGACGCTTACCCGAGCTCGGCTTGATATTCGCCGAAAACCTTGCCCATGCTGGCAGCAATCTCCCCCACCGTGGCGCAGCTCTCGACCGCCTCGAGGATCGCCGGCATCAGGTTAGCTGCTGCAACGAGGCCTGTCCGTGACCCGGTCCAGGGCAGCGCGCCAGCGCACGGGATCGCGGCGGATGCGGAGCGCACGTACCCGCTCGATCTGGTCCCGTTCCACCGTGCCCTCGGCGACGCTCCTCGCGGCGGCTCCCGGATTGCGTTCGGGCCGGTAAACCGGTTGACCCCGACCACCACGTCTTTCTCCGGAGTCGACGGCTTGCTGCTGCCGGTAAGCGGCGTCTTCAATTTCCCGCTGCACCCAGCCGCGTTCGATGGCGGCCACCATGCCGCCCATGCGCATCGATCCGATCGAGATATCCGCGCGCCTGCTGCTCGATGGCGGTGGTCAGCGATTCGACGTAATAGGAACCGGCCAGCGGATCCACCGTCTGGGCGACGCCGGACTCCTCGGCCAGAATCTGTTGCGTGCGCAGCGCCAGCCGGGCAGCTTCTTCGCCGGGCAACCCCAGCGCCTCGTCGTAGCCGTTGACATGCAGCGACTGGGTTCCGCCAAGAACGGCGGAGAGCGCCTGCAGGGCGCGTGCGCGCCAGGTTGTTCTCCGGTTGTTGCGCGGTCAAGCGTAGAGCCCGCAGTCTGGGTATGGAAGCGCAGCATGCCGCGAGCCCGAGTCGCGGATGCCGAAGTGCTCCTCCAGCAGACGAGCCCAGAGCCGCCGCGCGGCACGGAACTTGGCCACCTCTTCAAAAAAGTCATTGTGCGCGGCAAAAAAGAACGAGAACCGCGGCTCGCCGCCTGCTCGATAGTCGAGCCCGGCATCGCCCAGGGCGCTGAGATACGCGCAGCCATTGGCCAGAGTAAAGGCGAGCTCCTGCACCGCGGTCGCCCCGGCCTCGCGCAGGTGATAGCCGGAAATGGAAATGGGATTCCACGACGGAAGGTTCTGGCCGCTCCAGGCAAACAGGTCGGCCATCAACCGCAGGCTGTGGCGAAGGGGATAGATATAGGTGCCGCGTGCGATGTATTCCTTCAGAATGTCATTCTGCACCGTGCCCGTGAGCTGGGTCCGCTCACAACCGGAACGCGTCGGCTGCCGCGACATACATGGCGAGCAGAATCGTCGCCGTGGCGTTGATGGTCATGGAGGTCGAGACGGTGTGCAGAGGGATGCCGGCGAACAGCCGTTCCATATCTTCCAGCGAATCGATCGCCACCCCTGCCCTGCCCACCTCGCCCGCCGCCCAGGGGGAGTCGGAGTCGTAGCCGATTTGGGTGGGCAGGTCGAACGCGATCGAGAGCCCGTCGCTGCCTTGGGCTAGCAGAAATCGATAGCGGCGGTTGGATTGTTCCGCATCCCCCATCCCGGAATACTGGCGCATGGTCCACAGACGGCCCCGGTACATGATGGGCCGGATGCCGCGGGTAAATGGGAACTGGCCCGGCTCGCCAAGGTCGCGATCGGGGTCGAAGTCACGCAAATCCTTCAGCTCGTAAAAGGGGCGACCATCGTAGACCAGTCCGCAGCCTGAGCCTGTCGAACCGGGCCGGCTACCTGCCCTAACGGCGCTGCTTGGTCGGCTACGCTCCCGCGTGCTTGCTTTTGCGGTACGCACGCAGGAACGAACTGAAGGAAAACCAGGCAAAGCCAACCGCTAGAGCGACATACAGCAGCAGGTGGGCATGTTCCGGCCCTTGGCTCCAGGCGCTCCGGACCCGGTACACACTTTGCACAAAAAAAAGTGCAAAAAGCGCAAAAAACAACCCAGTGATCTCCAGCCAGAGAATGCCGCCAGCGTGGGTGAATGGGCCCAGAAAGGCTCTGGCCAAACGCCTTGGCGCCCCGTTTTGCACCGGCCACCTTGCTGTCAATCTTGATGCCGGGCCGGGGCGTGGCCGGAGCCGCCGGGCGCCCATTTCCGGTCTCAACCGGGCCGGATTGGGCGGCAGATGCCCTTTCCACCCGTTCGCGGAGCATGTTTGAGGCCACGCGGACACCAATTCCGAGCGTGCGGCCTACTTTCTTCGGCTCCATAGCAAAAGTTTATCAGCCGGTTGATTCAGATTGCTCCGCTGTAACATCACAAGTAAGGTAGGTAAAACCGCGCCTGACGGTGGCGAATGGGGGTACATCATTGAACCAACGACTTCGTCGTCTGATTCAGCAACTGGGGGAAGCCATTCATGAGTCGGTTTCCGAGTCCGAGCAGATCTCCGAAGTAGTGCAGGATATCCGCAAGCAGGGCTTCGATGTGCTGCTCATGCTGGAAGCGACGATTGGATTGAACGAGGTAGAACAACAACCTGTCTCCGAACTTGAGGCACCGCCAAGCGAAAATGTGCAGGGGGACGAGACTTTTAATGCGCAGGATGTACACTTTCTGCGCTCCTTGCGAATCTCCGTTGAGGAAGGGTAAACGTACAGCATCTCACCTCAGGATAAAGAGTTAGTACACGCGTCGCGGTGACGGAATGAAAGACACACTTGGAGTATTGCTGGCCGGGGGAGCGGGTGAGCGGCTTTTTCCCCTGACGCGAGATCGGGCCAAACCGGCGGTTCCCTTCGGCGGTAACTACCGCATCATCGATATCACCCTGTCTAACTGCATCAACTCTGACCTGCGCCGGGTCTACATTCTGACGCAGTACAAGGCGCTCTCTCTCAACCGCCATATCCGCGAGGGCTGGACCGGCATCGTGGCCCAGGAATTGGGCGAGTTCATTGAGATCCTGCCTCCCATGCAGCGGGTCAGCGCCAATTGGTACATGGGCACGGCGGATGCGGTTTACCAGAACATCTACTCCATCGGCGCCGAGCAGCCCAAGCATGTGCTGATTCTTTCCGGCGACCACATTTACAAAATGAACTACGGGCTGATGCTCGAGCACCACAATGACTCCGGGGCCGACGTCACCCTCGCGACGCTGCCCATTCGCCCAGACGAAGTATCCCGTTTTGGCGTAGTGGAAGTCAGCCGCACGGGCGAGGTGATCGGCTTTCAGGAAAAGCCCAAGACCACCAACCTGCGCTCGCCGTTCAATCCGACCATGGTCGACGCGTCCATGGGCATTTATCTCTTCAACACCGATGTGCTGTTGCCGGCCCTGATGAAAGATGCCGAAGATCCCAACTCCAAGCACGACTTCGGGCACAACATCCTGCCCGGCATCCTCGGCCGCTACAAGATTTCCGCCTACAACTTCGTCGACGAGAACAAGCAGAACGCGCTCTACTGGCGCGACGTGGGCACTCTCGAAGCTTACTTCGACGCCAACATGGACGTGGCGTCCGTGTCCCCAATCTTCAACCTGTATGACAAAGCTTGGCCCATGCGCACCCGCCAGCGGCAATACCCGCCGGCCAAGTTCGTCTTCGGCGAGCCGGGCCGCACTGGCATGGCCATCAATTCGGTCATTTCCGCCGGCTGCATCATCTCCGGCGCAGTGGTCCGCAACAGCGTCCTTTCTCAGGACGTCCGGGTGAACTCCTATGCCGAGGTGGAGTCGAGCATCATCTTCACCCACGTCGATATCGGCCGCCACTGCCGCATACGGCGCGCCATTATCGATCGCGATGTGCATTTGCCCGAAGGCACCGTGATCGGCTACGACCGGGAAGAAGACCGTCGCAATTACTTCGTGACGCAAAGCGGGCTGACCGTGGTCACGCGCGACTACTCGCTCTACGAGAATCCGGTATCGCCCGACTTCATGCAGCAATCCTGAGCCGCCACGCTCCAGGTTTGGGCGTACGATGACTGTCAATATGAGCCGCCTGTGGGTACGCATCCTGCAAGGGTTTCTCGCCGTTGTGTTCGTCCTCTACCTGGGAGATTGGGCCGTTCTTCGCCTGCGCGCGGGCGGCCAGGTGTCCTCAACCGTGCCGGTGGAACAATTCCTGCGCTCCCGGCTCAAAGGCCAGAAAGAGGAGTTCGACTACATGGGCACGGTACAGCAGCCCTGTGTCCCCTCGTTATTTCCCCATAGCTCGGCGGCGCCTTGCTGGTGGCTGAGGAGTCACAAGACCCAGTGGGTCTCTCCGTAAGTCCAGCCGCTGCTTCTGCAATCGGCGCTTTCGGGCCCGTCCAGCGGCCAGCCGGCCTGGCTCATTTACCAGCTGGGGCGAGTGGCCTACATTGCAACTCCAACCAAGTGGTTATATTCATTGGACCCAACTCACCAGATACTGATGGCGTGAGGAGAAGAATCGCCACACTTCTAAAGAAATCATTTCCCCTCCGGCGCCGGGCCTGGTTCTTTCAGACCGTGGTCCCGAAACGGTTTTGGTTTCAGGGCATGTTGCTGTTAACCCGGTGCCTCGCGGCGATCGCGCGCCTCGCGGGTCTCCGGGAGTGTGCACGCTATGAGGCGTCGACCCTCGATGGATGGTTGGCGGAGCTTACACACTGGGGTGCATTTCCGGTTAGATACCATGTGGACGGCGCGCACCATCTGGTCCGGGATTCCGGCGATAAATCCGGAATTCTTTACTGCACTGTGCATGTGCCCCTCGCGGGCGTCATGATGCGTGGACTCATGGAACTGGGGGCTCCCCCGGATTGCCTGCTGGCCGCGCCGCACAACATCAATGAAAACGGGGAATGGTTGCCCACAGGTAAGGAGAGCGGATTTAAAGCACTCCCGCCGGGACCCTCACTCTTGCGACAGGTTCGCACCCTGTTGGCCGAGGGAGGAGTCTTTGCCTCCATGCTGGATGCTGATATCGGCGGCCCGCTTCGTCCAACCCTATTACGGCTGGCCGGTTCGGTACGCGCCCGGGTCATATTCTGCTGGGCAGCGATGGATGCCACGCGCAATATTGTGGTGACCTACAGAACGGCCCCACACCCGGTCCCGGACACCGAGGAGAAAGTGCGAGAGAACCTGGCTGCGCTCGATGCCGAGCGGGAAAAGATTTTCGCCGGCCTGCGCGGTCAATACTGGGGCCGGGAAGCCTGACATTTCTTCGGTCGTCACGATCTCAGAACGCGGGATAATCGCAAGTAGATCCTCTTGCCTGCGGCGCATGTTTCTGGAGCTGGCTAAATTCGCTTCGTTGCTGTCGAGCATCCTGGCGCTCGACGCGGTGCTTCATTCCGCCTTTCTAGAGCCGGGGAGCAATCTGCAACAACGTCTGCTGCCTTCGCTCGATCTACTGCTCGTGGCCGCCGCGATCTCCCTCACCAGCGGGTATATCTTTCACTTGGGCGACCAGAGGGCCGGCAAGCGCGACGCCACCGTGATCGGGACTTTGCCCATGATGATTTTCTGGTGGGGTGCCGGCATCATTGCCGCGCTTTATGGCCTCGGCTGGTTGCTGGAACGCTATGTCCTGGAGTTGTGGCACTGAGCCACCTTACACAGCCACCATGCCCGGGTGGCCCATTCAAGCCCTCTTTTGGCTTGAGTGGCGAGTATGCCCCCACCCAATCCTCTCGTCATAGGGAGCGACTTCTCACCTTTTTCTCCCTAAACGATTTTTGCGGCTATACTCCTGCTCGTCCGCTCTAATGCCAATGGAACCGACGCCGGTCCCTGGTGCGTATCACCACCCATGAGTCTGGCAGCCACAGCTCGCCTTGAACAACCCGGGAGTCCGGGCGCAAGGTGAGCGCTTTCAGGCCGATTACGGGAGGCGCTATTCTACTGGCCGAGGAACGCCCGCGTTGAACCCATCTCCGAACCCGCCGCCTGACACGCGATGGTGGCGCGCGCCGGCAAGCGCCTGCGTGAGCGACGGCCCGAAGCGCCAGAGATGGACTGGCCCGCTCTGGTGCGGCGCTGCCTCGACGGGGATACTGCCGCATGGACGGAGTTGGTGGTGGCGCAACAGCGCCGGGTCTACGGCCTCTGCTATCGCTTTACCGCCTCCTCCCACGACGCCGAAGACCTGACCCAGGACGTTTTCATCAAGCTCTACGCCAACCTGCGCAGCTTCGATCCGGCCAAAGGCAGCTTCCACACCTGGATCACCACTCTGACCCGCAACCTGCTGGTGGATCACTTCCGCCGCTCCCGCCAGCAGCGGGCGACTGATTCGATCGACGCCGGCTGGGATCAGGGGAATGATGCTCCCCGGGCCGAACCCCTGGTCGACCCGCGCACCACGCCCCACGATCACGCGGTGCAGAATCAGCTGGAACGCATGGTGCAGAACGCCCTGGCCAAGGTGTCGCCGGAGCTGCGCGAAGCGGTTATTCTTCGCGATCTGCAGGATATGGATTACAAAGAGATTGCGGAGGTTTTGGCCATTCCACAGGGAACTGTGAAGTCCCGTATCAGCCGCGGCCGGGCGGAACTAGCCCGGTTGCTGGAACGTACTAAAGGGCAGGTGATGTAAATGTCTGAGCGCGAACAAAATAAGCAGTTGGCGAGCCCGGCCGGGTGCTACGGTGCGACGAATGGGAAAACCTCCTCGCGGATGCGCTGGACGGATCCCTGAGCGCCGCCGATGCAGCGGCCTTCGCCCGCCATCACCGTGAATGCGCTCTGTGTGCCCAGATGCTCAAGGAAACCGAGCAGGGCAGGTCGTGGATGCAATACCTCGCTGAGGAACCGGAAGTGCCCGCCGGCCTGCTGCAACAAGATTCTTGCCCGGACTAGCGGCCCACAGCCCGGGGTCGCCGCCCCCGCTCTTTCGCTGCCTCCGCGCCCCGCATGGCATCGCGTGATGCTCCCGGCGGTCCGCCAGGTGTTGGAGCCGAGGTTGATGATGACCGCGGCGATGGCCTTCTTCTCCATAGCCCTGACCCTGAACCTGGCCGGGTATCAAGGTGACCGATATCCGCGCGGCGGATCTTCAGCCCTCACGGCTGCGCGCCAACCTTACCCGCAGCTACTACTCCACCAACGAACAGGTGACCAAGTACTACAAGAACCTGCGCCTGGTGTACGAGATGGAGTCGCGCGTGCGGGAGTTGCGCCGCACCACGGAATCCGAACCCGCACCCCAGCAGGCCCCCAAAGCGCCCACGCGCGACGGCAGCGGGAGCCCCAGCTCGACCGCCCCCAAGGGACAGCAAGTGCCCCCAGCGACCGACAACAGTCCGCGCCAGTCCCGGCGCAATGCCCCCCCGGCGGAAATGGTGCCGGCCGGGTTTGCACCTGCGGGGAGGCGAGGAAAATTTCAGAAAGAAGTTTTCAGGGCTTTGCCTTTCACCCTTGAAGACCAAATTGCGGTGGACATCGCCGCGGATGCGCCTTTCATTAAGGAAAGCCGCGTGAAGTTCGCCAACCCCACCAGGTTCCACACAAAATTCGGGGAAGCGCAAAGGAGCTTGGTATGAACTGCCTTAATCATCCCGATGTCGCGGCTGCGGCGTATTGTCAGAATTGCGGCAAACCGCTGTGTACCGCCTGCATCCGTTCCGTGGGAGGCGTGGTCTACTGCGAACCCTGTCTCGCCGCCCGGCTGTCGCCGCAACCGGGCGCCGCCGAAGCCAACCTGACCGGCTTGCACGCTCACCCGGTGCTGGCGGGCCTGCTGGGGTTCATCCCCGGCGTAGGCGCCATGTACAACGGCCAATTCGTCAAAGCCCTCGCCCACGTGCTGATTTTTGCCGTGTTCGTCAGCCTTGCCGATAAGAGCTTTGTTTTCGGCCTGCTGATTGCCGCGTGGGTCTTCTACCAGGTCTTTGACGCTGCCCAGACGGCCAAAGCGCGCCGCGATGGATTGCCTCTGCCCAATCCCTTCGGTCTGAATGATCTGGGCAATAAGCTGGGCATAGCACCTCCGGCCGCACCCTACGCCGCCGGCTTGCTCCTCCCCCGCCTCCGGGCGCAGGCGCCCCGGGTACGAATGCCAATCCTGGTTCCTACGCCGGGCAAACCTCGAATCCAGGTGATCCCTTCCAGCAGCCACCGGCCTACACCGCTTCCTACGCTGTGCCGCCTCCGGGAACCGCCGGGGCTCCAGCGCCCGGTCTGCCGCCTTACAGCGAGCCGCTCGCTATCGAACCCCGGCAACGGCACCCTTTCGGGGCCGTCGTGCTGATCGTCATTGGTCTGGTGTTGCTGCTGCATACCCTGGGTATCTTTGAAGATGAATGGATCAGCCGGGCGTGGCCCATCATCCTCATCGGAATCGGCGCCTGGTTGCTTTACCGGAGAACCCAGGATATGCCCCGCGGAGGTGCGCGATGAATTCCTGGCTGCTGATCCGCCGCCTGCGTGGACCGGCGTTCCTCATCCTGTTCGGCATTACTGCCCTGCTAAACCAGTGGGGGGTGCTCAGCTTCAGCCGCAGCTGGCCGCTTTACCTGATTCTGGCGGGCGTGATCGGGCTGGCCGAACGGGCGGCCATCCTGACTGCTCCTCCCGTCCCTCCCGCCTACCCCGGGGCCTATGCTTCCACCGCCTACCCGCAAGCGCCGCCCGTTCCGCCCTACACCAATGTTCCGGTTTCGGGGACGACGGGATCCGCGAATGATCCCTTCTCCGATCCCAGCAGGAGGCCGTGATGGCCACCCTGCCTCCTCCCTATTCGCAGCGCGACGCCGCCCGTGCCCAGCGCTACTACCAGCGCTCGCTGCGCCGCCCTTCCATGCTCGGGCCAGTCGTGCTGATCGTGGTTGGGGTGCTCGCGCTGCTGGTCGAGACCAATACCCTGAGTTTTGTCCACGTGTGGGATTGGTACATGCGCTGGTGGCCTCTGCTGCTGATCGCCGTGGGCTTGCTGTCTCTGGGCGAATGGTATCTCGACCGGCAGCGGGGCCAACTGGTGCGCCGCTCTCACGGAGGACTGATTGCGCTGATCATCGTGTTCGCCGTCGTCGGCTACATGGCCGGCTCCGCCACCCGCGGCCTGCACGGCATGCACGTGTTCCGCCACGACTCCGACCAGGACGATTTCTTCTCCCATCTTCTGGGTCAGGAGCATAACGATGACCGCAGCCTCAATCAATCCATTCCCGCTGGAGCCCCGGTCGATATCCAGGTGCCGCATGGCGATGTGACGATAAGTCCCTCCGGGGATGATCAGATCCATGTGCAGGCGCACCTGGTGGTGTACGCCGCCAATGATCGCTCAGCCCGGCGCAGCCTGGAGGCTCTGGCACCAAGTTGGTGGTGAACGGCGGCAACGTGACCCTGCGCGCTGCGGATGGCAACAACGGGCGCGCCGACCTGACCGTGGAAATTCCCAAGGGGAGCGTGCCCACCGTGACCGCCAACCATGGCGACGTGACCCTGGAAGGATCTGACCGGTTCCGCCAATGTCAACGCAGACCGCGGCGACGTCAAGGCCGATAACGTCGGCGGCGGCATCCACGCACGTCATGGGCAAAGGCGATTTCAGCGCTCACGCGAATCGCCGGCGATGTAACCCTGCAAGGGCCGGCTGGATGATGTGTCCATCTCGGAGGTGCAGGGCAGGGTGGCGTTGGATGGAGACTTCTTCGGCGACACCAGTGTGGCCCACATTTCGGCCCCGGTGCATTTCCGCTCCAGCCGCACCAACGTGGAAGCGGTATCGATTGCGGGCGCGCTGACCATCGACAGCGGCGACCTGGCGCTGAACGGCGCGGCCGGGCCGGTGAGAATTTCTACCAGCGCCAAAGATGTCGAATGCACCGGCATCACCGGCGACCTGCGGGTCGAAGATGGGGATGGGGACATCTCTGTCGGCGCGCTGGCGCCCCTGGGAGAAATTGGCGTACACAACCGCAATGGCGCCATCAACCTGACCGTGCCGCGTGCCGTGGGATTTGAGATAAAGGCTACCGCGAAGAACGGGGATATTGATTCCAAGCTCGACCTGCCCGTGACCAGCGCCGGCGAGGGGCATACCGTTACGGGCAAGGTAGGCGGTGGCGGCCCACGAGTGGAGTTGGTCGCCGATCACGGCGATATCGAGATCACCGCCACAGACGTGCCGCCGTCTCCTCCGGAGCCGCCATCACCGCCGGAGCCCCCATCACCGCCGGAACCGCCCGGCACGGGGCATAAACCGATCCGCCATCTGCATGCTGGGAAGGGTGGGGATAGCGGCGGCCAACCGGTCGTTCAGTAGCGGGGTAATACCTGGTTAATCACGGGCGGCCAGCCGTTGGCTGATGATGGCTTCGACCTGGACCACTACCTGGTCGAGTGACAGGTGGGTGGAATCGATGATCACCGCGTCGGCTGCGGGTTCGAGCGGTGATTCCGCGCGGGTGCGGTCGCGCCGGTCGCGCTCCCTCAATTGCTCCAATACGGATTCCGCCGGTAGCGTGTCCGGGCCATTCTGCTGATAACGGCGCTGCCCGCGGACTTCGGCAGCCGCGTCGAGGAAGATCTTGACCTGGGCGTCCGGAAAAACCTTGGTCCCGATATCCCGCCCCTCCATAACGATCCCGCTGCTCGCGCCCAGTTGCCGCTGCATGGAGACCATCCATTGGCGAATGGCCGGATGCACGCTGACCCGTGAGGCAGCAGCCGTGACATCCGGCTCGCGGATGCGCTTGGTGACCTCCACCTCGTCCAGAAACACGCGGTTGCCCAGCGCCGCCGGCAGCAGCCGGATGCGCGTCCGCTCGGCCAGCCGACCCAGCTCTTCCCGATCGTCCAGATCGCTGTCGGTCTGAATCGCTTTGAGCGCAAACGCACGGTACATGGCGCCGCTCTCCAGGTTCAGCAACCCGAAGCGGGCGGCCACGCGCGCCGCCACCGTGCTCTTGCCGGCGCCGGCGGGGCCGTCGATGGCGACTACGAGAGGCGCATTAAGGTTGGCTGTCATGCTCCTGGTTTCTTTCCGCCCGGTTTCCCGCCCGGTTTCCCGCTCCGGAAGCGAGAAGGCGGCTTACCGGGTTTCCCGCTAAATTTTCCACCCGGCCTCGCCCCTGGCCTACCGGACGCCGAACCGGGTCGCGGCCGCGATTGAGAGGGTCGCGCGCTGGAACTAAACGGCGGACGCGGCCCTTGATTCGCCCGTCCCGGCTTGGCATTGGCGCCGGATGGGCCGCCAGCTTTCGCAAAACCTCCAGGCCGCGGCCGGTCATACGTCCGCTGGCCAGAACCTCCGGGTGGACCGCCCGCTGGACCTCGCCGCACGCCTTGCGGCGGGCCGGACCTTGGAGTCTGTGGCCGGCTGTCATTCGGCCGGGGGCCCGCTGAGCTGCTACCGCTACGAAACGGCCTGGGAGTTCTGCCCGGGGGCCCGCCTGCAGCAGGTGGCCGCTTGGCTGTCCAGGGGCGATTACCACCGGCGCGCGGAGGTCGATCACCACCGGCACGTGGCGTAAATCCTTGCCCACTCGCAGGGCGGCCAGGAGCTGCGCTCCTTGGCCGGTCCCCGCCCGATACAGTCCTGGGCCCGCTTCTCGATCCAAATTTTGCCTGGGGCCGAGGCTTTTGTCCTTCCCGGAACGGCGGACGGCTGCGGTCTCCGGCATACGGCGGACGCGGCGCCACACCGGATCCCTCCGTGCGCCGCGCCGGCGGGCGTGACCCCGGGGCCGGCCTTTCCCGCTTGGGTGTTCCCGTCCATGCGGACGTTGGTTTGTCGCGTCGTGGAGCCCGCTCCGCTCCTGGCCGTGGGGTTCCTTCCACCCTGCCTCTTTCCCCCGTCGGCCTGGGGGAAAAGCTGCGTCCCGGCGGACCAGAGCGCCGTTTTCCCGCATCCTTTTCCGGCCGATAGGGCCGCGACCCGGTTGGCTTGGCTGCTGGCCGGCGCGGACCGGTCCACTCCGTTCGCGCTGCGGGAGGTGTGGCCCCAGACCGAGGAGCCGCGCCGGATCGAGGAGCCAAACCCGATCTTGGACCTGCGCCCGATCTTGGACCTGCGCCAGGTCGAGGAGCAAACGCAGCCGGCCTAACCGGACCGCCTGATGGGGGCGCGGGGCGCATCGGCCGCCGGGGGGACTCCACCCTGGCCGCTGCCCTTTCCTTGTCATCTCGACCGAAGCGCCGCGGAATTTCCACTCTGGCTACGGACCTTTCCTTGTCATCCCGACCGGAGCGCAGCGGAGCGGAGGGACCTGCGGTTTCTACACCCGCCGCATCTGCCGGCGCTGGCTCCACCAGCCCGGCAAATTCAGGCAAGCCATTTTCCAGGAAGTAATACGTCTGGGCATCCATGGAAAGCGAATGAATCTGCCGCGTGGCGGCCAGGCCGCGCACCGCTTCCCGCACCCGTGAACGCGACGCCACCGGGGAGAGAAAAATCTCAATCTCCTCACTCGATGCGGCGTAAACCGACTGCAGGTACATGGATACCAGCAGCGAAAGCGCGGTCACCTGCGAGGTGCCGGCGGCCGTAGTCAGCGCGTCCCGATGCCGTATGCGGAGCAGCTCCCACTGCGCCGGCTGCCCAGCGTCCGCGAACACCGGAGTGACCCGCAATCCCTGCCAAAGCTCGCACAAGCCGCGCAATACGGCAGCCTCGGTGAGTTCCCGGCCCAGCATCTCCCTGGCCTGGGCGGCGCTCAGCACGCCGTCTTTGTCCAGCGCCTTCCACAACTCCAGCACCAGGGGAGAGACCTTGTGCCCGGACGATTTTTGCGGCGCATGCTTCCAGTCCGCATCGGCGCGTAAACAGAGCACGTAGGGGAGAGCCTGGCGTTGGACCAGGAAATCCGGCTGCTCGCTCACCGCGCCGAACAGGTTCAGGGCGATCACATTGCCGGACGCGACCAATCGGGTCAACAACCCCTGCGCCTGCTCGATCGCCGCTGCGTTGGGTGTCGCCTGCGTACTGCCCAGGCAGGCTTCGACAAAGGAAGGCGCCGGCGCCGGCAGCTGCGCGCGCCGCGGCAGATACAGGCATAGCGGATGCTGTTCCAGCCATCCTTCTGCGTCTTCGAGGGTGAGGAGGGGATTCTGTTTCTGGCGCCAGTGCGCCGCTCGTGCTGCCTGGAGCTGCTCTGCTTTCAAGATGGTTCCGCGCTTTCCAAGCTGGAGGAGTGTGGTTACCGGCTCTAGATCCGGTGAAACGCCCGCTGGATTTCTTTCCAAGCATACCGCAGGACGATGGGACGCCCATGCGGACAACTGGTCGGGTGCTCGGTTTTGGCCAGCTCCCCCAACAGCCATTCCATGCGCGCCGGATCGAGCGGGGTGTTCACCTTGATGGCCGCGTGGCAAGCAATGGAAGCGGCAATCCGGGTACGCGCCGCTTCAAGATTTTCTGCCTGCTCCGGGTTGCCCGCCTGTTCCAGCACCTCGACCAGCATGCGCTCCAACTCCGAGCCGTCGAGCCCGGCGGGCGCGGCCTTGATGGCGATGGTGCGCGGCCCGAAGAGTTCCACCTCAAAACCGTTGGCCTCCAACTCTTCCGCAATGCCCGTAAAGGTCACCATCTGCGCGGGTAGCAGATCGACCAGCATGGGCATCAGCAGTCGCTGGCGCTCTACCTGCGCCACCCGGCGCTGGCGCAATACTCGCTCGAACAGAATTCGTTCGTGGGCCACGTGCTGGTCAATGATCCACAAGCCTTCCTGGTTCACCGCCAGGATGAACGACTCCCGCAGTTGCCCCAGCGGCCGCAGCGATGCCAGGCCATGCAGAGAGGGGCTGTCAGCGGCCTCGACCGGTTCCTCCTCCGGGCTCCATGCCGCCGCGGAAACACAGCCGGGCGAAGGCCGGCGGCCATGCGCCAGACCGTTCTTTGCCATCTCCTGCACCACCGGGTTCTCTGCGGCGGCGAAGGGAAGCACACCCGGGGTAGGCACGATGGGGCGTGGAGTCAACGAAAAGTCGGCGTTCGCCGGTTCCTCATCGGCGGGCCAACTGGCAGCCATCCAACCGTCGGAAGTGGGTGTTTCCCGCGGCGCAATCTCAGGCGATGCCTGCGCCACCAGCGCCGGCGTCGCGCTCGGGTGCGTCGTGAGCGCGTGCAGAAACCCCGCGGCCGGCCGGCCCAGCGTCAGCTTGTTGCGGATGGTGTCGCGCACAAAATCGTGCAGCCAGCTGGCCTGGCGAAAACGAACCTCGGTTTTGGCCGGGTGTACGTTCACATCGACCTCTTCCGGCGGCATGTCGAGAAACAGCAGCACCACCGGGAACGACGTCGGCGCCAGAATATTGCGATACGCTTCGCTGACCGCGTGCATCAGCAGCCGGTCGCGCACCAGGCGGCGATTGACGAAGCAGTAGATCGAGTTGCGGTTCAGTTTCTCGAGCTCCGGTTTCGAAGTGAAGCCGGTAATGCGCAGCCATCCGGGAGGGGGTGCCTGATAGTCCGCGGGCCGTCTCCACGGCGGAGGTTCGGGCAGACCGGCGCGCGCCAGCTCCACTTCCGCGGTGAGCGGCAGCAGCTGATCGAGAACGTCCTGGCCGAAGATCTGGAAGATACGTTCCGCCGGCTGCTGTACCGGGGGCGCCACCAGCAGCGCGTGCGTGGCCGAATGCAGCTCGAAGTGCTTGTCCGGATGAGCCAGCGCGTAATGGGTAACCAACGCGGTTACGTGAGCCAGTTCCGTGTTTTCCGACTTGAGGAATTTTCGCCGCGCCGGCGTATTGAAGAACAGGTCGCGCACGCTGAGCGTGGTGCCGGCGGGCGCTCCCGTCTCTTCGCACAGCAGCAGCTTGCCCCCGGCAATTTCGATCCGCGTGCCCGCGCTTTCCTCCGCGGCCCGCGTGACCAGCTCTACCCTCGCGATCGATGCGATCGAGGGCAACGCTTCGCCGCGAAAACCCAGGGTCGCGATCGAAAGCAGGTCGTCGCTCGTTCGCAGCTTGGAAGTAGCGTGCCGCTCGAACGCCAGCAGGGCATCATCCCGCACCATGCCGCACCCGTCATCGGCAATGCGTATCAGCCTGCGGCCGCCACCCTCGACCACGATCACGATGCGCTGCGCGCCCGCGTCGAGCGAATTCTCCAGCAGCTCTTTGACCACCGACGCCGGCCGGTCGACCACTTCCCCGGCCGCGATTTGATTGGCCACCTGGTCGGCCAGTATATGAATACGGCCCATCTTCCTTTTTCACCCTTCTAAACCTAGCAGACCTGACCACGCCTGCCATGGTGTCGCCGGATTCCTCATTTGGCCCTTTCCCGAACCGGCCCTAATTACCGCACCTGAGGACCGCAAAAGAACTCATCCTCCTCGTGGCTCTTTCGGAAACAAACCTCGCGGAAACGAACCGAGGGGTGCCCCAGGTCTCGCGTTTGAGACCACGGATCCGCGCGCTCGCAGGGAATTAGTCCCGAAGGGACGGCTGAAATTTGTCCAGGCTTGGGTTGCGGCCTATTCTCAGCCGTCCCCGTTCGACAAGCTCAGGGCAGGCTCTACGGGACTACATCCGCAAATAACGGCTTCAGTCCTACCGGCCGCTGCGAACTCGGCGGGGCAGGGCCTGCGATGGCCGTTTGCTCTTGGCCAGCCGTTTGCCACGAGGGTGGGCCAGCTTCTCTTCGCGCGACGAGGCGGGTTCCGCCAGAGTATCCCCCAACACATGCAGGCGAAGAAAATTCGTGGAGCCCGATTTGGTGCGGGTCCCCGCGACAATCCCCAGAATCTGCCGCGGCTGCACGTGCCCTCCCTCCTCCAACAAGCGCTCGGCCGTTTCCACCATCTGTTCCGCCGTGGCCAGCTTGTTGCAGAGAAGGGGATGAACCCCCCAGAGCAGCGTCATGCGATGGATCACGCGCTCCACACTGCTTAACCCGAAGATCGGCGATTTCGGCCGGTACTTGGAAAGCTGCCGAGCCGTCGTTCCGGTTTCGGTAAAGACCGCAATGGCGCTGATGTCCAGATCTTCGGCAGCGTGCGCCATGGACTCGCAAATGGTCTCGGCCACCGACAACCGTACATGCCCCGACGGATTGCGCTCCGCGGAGCGCAACAGCGGCTCCTGGCTCTCCGTCTCGAGCACGATCTTGGCCATCATCTTCACCGCCTCGACCGGATACTTGCCCGCCGCCGTTTCTGCCGAGAGCATCACCGCGTCGGTGCCGTCGTAAATGGCATTGGCCACATCCGAGGCCTCGGCCCGCGTTGGCCGCGGATTCTCAATCATCGACTCCAGCATCTGGGTGGCCGTGATCACCGGCTTGCGATAGTCCCCGGCCCGGCGGATCACATGCTTTTGAATGGCCGGCACTTTTTCCGGCGGCATCTCCACGCCCAGGTCTCCGCGCGCGACCATCACCCCGTCCGCCGCTTCGAGAATGCTTTCCAGGTGCTGAATCGCTTGCGGCTTTTCCAGCTTGGCAATGATCCAGGTCTCGGCGCCCATGGCCGCGACGCGATGGCGCACCAGGCGAATATCTTCCGCCGTGCGCACAAACGAAACCGCGATCGCGTCCACTCCGCTGCGGATGGCGAACTCCAGATCTTCCTCGTCCTTAGCCGTGAGCGATGGCACCCGCACCGGGATGCCGGGCAGATTGATGCCCTTGTGCTCGCCCAGCGTGCCGCCGTTGATCACTTCGCATTCCGTGTCCTGGCCGTGCACCGCCGTCACGTAGAGCTCAATCAGCCCATCGGAAAGCAGAATGCGCGCGCCAGGTTCCAGATTTTCCGCCAGCGTCGGAAACGTGGTCGCGATCAGCGTTGCGGTGCCGGCGATGTCGCGCGGCGTAATGGTCAGCTTCTGCCCCGCCTTGAGTTGCACCGGGATGCGGTTTTTCAACCGGCCGGTGCGAATCTTGGGTCCCTGCAAATCACCCAGGATGCAGATCGGCTTGCCCTCTTCGCGCGAAACCTTGCGCACCATCTCGATCAGCTTGAGCTTTTCCGGATGGGTGCCATGGGAAAAGTTGAGCCGGGCCACATCCAGCCCGGCGCGGACCAACTCGCGGAAAACCACTTCGGTGCTACACGAAGGGCCAAGGGTCGCCACAATTTTGGCCCGGCGGCTTTGCTCCGCGGGAAGATTATTCGATTCCATCAGGGTAAAACTCATTCGTCCCCCATACTGCTGAGCCGGGACGCTTCAGCATCGCCGGCAGATCAATTCTACGCGTACTCTCGTGCCCGGGTCCTGGAGCTTGTTGACGCCCAGGATACGAAAGGGCTGTGGAGCCGGGGGAACGCAGGATTTTAATGTTCTAGCTTGGGTCATTCCTCCCCCCCGCTTGTCCAAATTAGCCTGGGAATGAAGTCCATGCGCGGGATGCTTTTATTCAAAACGCCCTTTTTACACCTCTCCGCAATCATCGCCTGTGACTTTTCGTATCTCGTGTTCAGCGTACCCAACAGCTGTTTCCAGCCTCCCGACAAAGCCGTCATCCTGAAGCCTGTGACTTCTTCGATCTTCGTCTTTAACCTACCCAAACCACTGTGTCTCACCCCACGATAAATCCGTCATCCTGAGCGAAGCGCGTGACAAGCGCAATTCGCGATACGACGGTGTAGCGCGGAGTCGAAACACCCAGGGATGCTGATCCAACCTATGCCGTTCGCGCCTTTTCCAACCCGAACTCCAACTTTGCGGAGCCACGATATTTATCGGGCCGAGAACACACCCATGAGTCGTGCGTGACCCTCTCCAGCGCAGACCGCAAGAAGGGATCTACTTGTCGGGCTTTGTGGTTGAAAAGCATCGTACAGCAGCGGCCAGATAGGCATCGTCTCCGGGCTACCTGGCGCTCTGGTTCTTGCCCGCGGTCACCATCTTTTCCTCTTCTGCGGGCGCAGGCTCGAGCAACGCCAGCTGGGTTTTGGGAAAGAGATGGGCGTTGAACTCGGCCCCCAGCAGCACGCTGACGGTGGCGATATAGAGCCACACCAGCGTGGCCACCACCGCTCCCAGCGGTCCGTAGACCACGGAGTAGTCGGCAAAGCGGGTGAGATAGAAGCCAAAGCCCAGGGTGGTCAAAAACCACACCAGCGCGGCGCCAGAGGCGCCCGGTAACACGTATTTCCAGGCCCGCCGCCGCGGCGTGCCGAACTGGTAGATCACCGCCAGCATCACGATGGTCGTAAACAATCCGATGGCCCAGCGCACCATGCGCCAGACGAACAATACCAGCGGGCCCAGCACGTGATAGCTGTTGCTCACCACCCACTGCTCGATCTGGTGGCCGAATGCAACCAATACGGTGGCGAATAACATGGGCACCAGGCACAGGGGCACCAGCGCCAGGGCCACCCCGCGCTCGATCCAGAAGTTCCACTCGTGCCGGGGTAAATCATAGGCACGGCGAAAGCCTCCCATGAGCGAGAGCATCATGCCCATGGCGGCGATCAGGCTGACCACGATGGCGGAGGAGAGCACCTGCACCCCCCGCACCTTCTGCGTGGTGAAGTAGTCGTGCAGCAGGGTCATGGTATCGACGGGCAGCACCTCGGCGAACGCAGCCCGCATTTCTCCCCGGACCGTGTCGGATTCAGGGGCCAGGGCCAGCAGGGTCGTCATCACCAGAAGCGTGGGGAACAAACAAAGGATGGCTGAATACGCGGCGGCTTTGGCGGTGCCGAACACGTCGTGCGAAAACGAGGTCATCAAGGCGAGGCGGAATCTGTCCAGCCTCGCACCATGCTAGCCCTTCCACTGGAGAAGGAAGGCGGTCACCGAAGCCGAATCCATTCTCCGCATCGCCTGGAACTCAGCGTTGCGCTGGCTGTAGAGCAACTGCCCGCCCGCATCGAGCACCGCCAGCGCGGGTACTCCTTTGGACACAGGAACCCCATACCGGGCGGCAATGTCCATATTCTCGTCATAGCGGCCGATATTGACCGGGACCAGCACAAAGTTCTGTTCCAGCAATCCACGATTCGCGGGGTCGTGGAAGTAGATTTCCAGCACCTGGCAGTCGCCACACCAGTTGCCGCCGAAGTCCAGCAGCACCCGCTTCTTTTCCTTGGCCGCCCTGGCCAACGCCACCGCAATATCTTTCTCGGCCTGCGCTCCCTCGGGGTAGATCACGGCCTGGCCGGGCTCCTCGACCGCCGGAGTTTCGACCGGCGCCTGGCGGCATCCCACCCCGGCTGCACTGAGCAGCAAAGCGCCGGCAAACGCGGCGACAGCGATCGGCTTGGGAAAGGCGAGCATCGGCTTCGATAATAAGGGTAGCGCAAAACCGGCGCATCCGGCGTCCGTTCGCCAACGGATGCACGGACCTTCTCCCTTACTGGGTCTTACTCCGTTAAGGCATAACTGAACGTAAACCGGCCGAGCTGGATCAGCGGTTTGTCGGCTGGCGGCCAGATGCGGAACGACTCCACCCGGGTGATGGAAAGATTGCGCGTGGCCTCCACCTCTCCGATCGCTTTGCCGCTTTGCGCCAGGTAAAACGTCACCTTCAGCGAGTCCTGTCCCCGCACCCAACCGATCAGGTATTGTCCCGGCGGCAGCAGGAAATCCCCCACTTTCAGCGGCACCTGGGAAACGAAGTAATGGGAGTACTTGCCATCCGCGGAGTAGCCCGGCGGTGATCAGCACCACGCCCGCGATCGCGTGGCCTTTGCCATCCGTAATCCCGGAAGCGGTGCGAAACTCGGTCTCAATGCGTTCGCTGATCACCGGGGCGCGCGCCGGGATCAACGCGTGCAACTCTTCTTCGCTCGCGCTATGCCAGGCTCCACTTGCGCCGTGCGCCGCCTGGGCCAATAGCGCCAGCACCAGCCACACCACGGGCAATCCACCGCAGCTTAGTCAAGATGCACGATTCCCCTCTGCAGCGCCGTCGTGGCTGCCTGGGTGCGATCGGTCACCCCCAGTTTGCTCAACAGGCTGTTGATGTGGGTTTTCACCGTAGCCTCCGAAATGAAAAGCGCGGCCGCGATCTCCTTGTTGCTGTTGCCGCCTACGATCAGTTGCAACACCTCGGTTTCGCGCGTGGTGAGCGAGGGCGCGCTCATCCGCTCCGCCAGGCGCTCGGCCACCGAGGCCGGGATGCGCGACTTGCCGGCATAGACCGAGCGGATGGCCTCCATGAGCTCTTCCCCCGTCATGCCCTTCAACAAATAACCGCGGGCCCCCGCCTGCAGCGCGCGGTAGATATCCTCATCGCCATCGAAGGTGGTGAGCACGATGATGCGTGCCTGGGGGAAATCCGCCCGGATGCTGGTGATGGCTTCCACCCCGTTCATCTGCGGCAGACGCAGGTCCATCAACGTGATGTCCGGTTGATGTTGGCGAAACAACGCGATCGACTCCCGTCCATCGGCAGCTTCGGCGACGATCGAGAAATCCGGCACCGTGCGCAACAGCGCCACCAGTCCCTGGCGCACCACCGCGTGGTCCTCGACAATCATGATGCGAATTAGCCTCGCTCATCCTGCCTGCTTTCTCCTCTTCATGCCAAGCGGAGCCTCGACCGAAACCCGCGTCCCCTCTCCCGCCCTACTCTCGAGCGACAGGGCGGCATCGATCTCACCCGCTCGTTCCTGCATCCCGCGGATTCCATAGTGGCCTTCCAGCCCATTTGTACCCGTGGCAGGTGCAAATCCCCGTCCATCATCCTCGACCCGCAAGAGACACCCGTGCCGCCTCGTAGATGAGTTGCACATCGATCCGGCTGGCGCGATGCATGCCGTACCGCATTGGCCACCGCCTCCTGGCCAATGCGCAACAACTCCTCTTCGATCTTCGCGGACACCGGGCGATACGTTCCCTTCACCTGAAGGTACACCTTGGCGGAAGACCCGCCGGCGATGCGGGTGCAGCTCCGGCTCAGGCGGGAGGGAAGATCCTGCGGCTGGTCTGGAGCGCCCGCGGCTCCCGAACGCAAATCCCAGATCGAAGTGCGGGCTTCGGCCAGGCTGGCCCGCACCAGCGCGCGCGCCTGGTCCAGTTGCTCGACCACCGGTTCCAGCGCTGTTTTAGGCGCCGCTTCCCGCGATCCGGCGAGCAGGCGGGCGACCAGTTCCAGCTGCACCGAGACGCCGACGAAGCCCTGGGCCAGCGTGTCGTGAATTTCCCGCGCCAGGCGTCCCCTCTCCCGCAACACCGCGCCCCACTGGGCTTCGACCGCCAGCACTCGCCAGCGATAAACCAGATACCCCAGCGCCAGCAGGCCCAGCGCCAGCGCCGAATAAAACCACCAGGTCTGGTAATAGTGGGGCATCATGCGCAATCCGAAAGCGGCGCCCGTGCTGTTCCAGACCCCGTCATTGTTGGCGGCGAGCACACGGAAGCGATACCTGCCCGGAGGCAGATTGGTGTAGAACGCCGCCCGCCGGGTGCCGGCCTCGATCCAGTCGCGGTCGAAGCCCTGCAGCTGGTAGCGATACTGGACCTTCTGCGGAGCCACGAAGCTCAGCCCCGCATAGCGAACTTCTAGCCGGTTGGCGCCCGGCTTGATCGTCAGCTCTCCATCCAGAGGACGAACCTGGTCATCCACCAGAACCTCTTCGATGGCGACCGGCGGGGGCACATGATTCTCCGGCGCATGCGCGGGGTCAATGAAACTCACCCCATCCAGGGTGGCGAACCACAGGCTCCCGTCCGCCAGCTTCCAGGCGGCCGGGTGACCGCCTCCGCTGCATTCGCGGATGTTCATGCCGTCGGCTGTGCCGTACGCATCCACCGCAATGCCGTGGGCCGTCCCCGCAGCGTATGCGTCCAGGGCCGCCAGCGAGACCCGGAAGATGCCGGTTTTCGAACTCAGCCACAGCCGGCCCGCCGCGTCTTCGAGCATGCCGTAAATCGTCCCCGGCAAACCCTGCGAGCCCCAGGGAAAGGCCTGAATCTTCCCCTTCTCGCCCAGGCGGTTGAGGCCGCCGCCGTTGGTGCCCAGCCAGAGCGTCCCCTGCGTGCCCTGATGAATCGCGGTGACGGTGTTGTTGGAGAGCCCCTGCCGCACCGTGATGTTGGTGAACGTGTCGCTCTTGAACTGGCTCAGGCCGGCGGACGTCCCACCCAAAGGGGACCGGATGACGACGCTGCGGAGCCGCTACTGCGAGGATGGCGCCAATGAAGTCGCTGCCCAGGCCGTCCATGCTGGAGAAACTGGTGAACCTGCCCTCCGACCAGGTGCGCCAGCCCGTGCCGGGTCCCAATCCACAAACTGCCGTCGTGATCCGAGTACAACGAGCGGATGAAATCGTCGGGCAAACCGTCGGCCGAAGTAAATCTCTTGATCTTTCCCTGGTGGAGCAGGTTCAGGCCGTTCGGGGTGCCGATCCAGAGATCGTCGCCGGCGCCCCCGGCCAGCGAAAGAATGACGTTGCTGGAAAGCCCTTCTGCGGTGGAGTAGTGGGCAAAGCCAGTGCCGGTGCGCCGGTTCAGTCCCGCCCCGTCGGTGCCAATCCACAACTCGCCTTTGCTGCTCTGAAAGACGCAGCGCACGAGAGTTGCCGGAAAGCCCATCCGCCGTGGTGTAAGTCGTAAACTTCTGGTCGCGCAGCACGTGCAGGCCGCCGGAGTCGGTGCCCAGCCACAGGTCGCCTTCGCGATCCTCGTAGATCGACAACACGCGGTTTACGGCCAGTGGGGAACCGGGGGCGAACGACTGCAACTGGTCGCCTTCCAGCCGGAAGAGCCCGCGCTCAGTAGCCATCCATAGGACGCGCTCCCGGTCCCGGTAAAGACCATCGACCCGCACGCCCGCGAGCCCGCCCGCCTCCAGCGGAAGCCGCTGCACCGTCACCGGCCAGGTGGAGTATGCCCGTCGCCGTGCCTGCCCACATGCCCCCTTCGGCATCAGGATAGAGGGCCGTCACCTCGGTCTTGCCGGGGAGGTGCGGGCTCGGGGCGAGCGTGCCGCCGGCGTAGCGTTCCACGCCCTCGTTGGTGCCGATCCACACCTCTCCACCGCGGTCGAGTTCGATGGTTTCCACCGGCACGCCGTTGAGCAGGTGCAGCGCCAGCCGCGGGGCGGCCAGCGTCGTGTCGAGCGCCAGGACGCCGCTGCTGCCGCCCAGCCAGAGTGTTCCCGTGCGCGTCCTCAGCCAGGCCGTGGCGATGGAGCGGGCCTGCAGACTGGGCGCCGGCCACCGGCACGAAGCCTTTTCCGTCGAACCATGCCGGGCCGGCCGCGGTGATGGCCCACAACCGGTGGCGCCGGTCCTCATGGGTGAACCAAACCGTGTCGGCAGGCAATCCCTGGGCCGCGGTGTAGGCCGCGAAGCTGCCGTCGTGGTAGCGCAGCAGGCCGGCGGTGGTCGAGATCCACAGCGCACCGGACTCATCCTGCAGCAGGTCACTACACGGTGTCGCTCTTGAACTGCGGCGTGTTCTCGCCATCGAAGGTGACAAAGTCAATGCCGTCGAAGCGGACCAGGCCCCCGTCCGTGCCCAGCCACAAATAGCCGTCGCGCGTTTGCAGAATGGCGTGGACGGTGTTCTGCGGCAGCCCGGAATCGGTGCGCCAAGCCTGGTGGCCGAAGTGGTCCAGCGACCGTTGCGGATCGAGCGCCACGGCGCCATGCGCGCACGCCAGCAGCAGTGCCCACACACCACTCCATCGCCAGACTGCCCGGATCATGATGGCTCCAGTATCAACCCTGCGAAATTCCATGCCGGCCGCAAAAAAATGCGCCCTGAGTCAGGGCGCATGGAGAATTGGTATGTGATTGCGATTCCCAAGATAGATTCCCCGGCAACTCAAGTCTTGGACCCAGGGGAGGGATTTTGGCTCGACCTTTCGGTGGATACGAGACCTTAGAAGGAAACCGCAGGTCCGGGATGACAAGGGGGAGTAGACATGATGCAGGAAGGGTACTGGATGTATACAGAGCAGCTGCTGGACCGGGGGATGGTCCTGCACCGTCCTTTCACGAACCGTCCCGAGGGAAACCAACGCTCAGGTGCGAGCCCTCTCCCACCTTGTCATCCCGACCGGAGCGAAGCGTAGCGGAGCGACCTGCGGTTAACGCTCTCCCACAGGACTATTCCGGCCCTGCTCGACCCATGCCCTGCGTCCGTGCGTTTTCGGACCGTTTAGCTAGCGGGCACTGGGGTAACCGGCGGCGCCGCCCCCGTTTTTTTCACAGGAACAACCGGCTTGACACCCGGGCCGGCAAGCCGCCCAGAAAGGCGGCGGGACTTTAGCCGATCGGCCAGATGCTTGGGTACATCCACTGCTTTGATCAAACTCATGATTGGCTCCATGGACTGCCGTGACTGGACTGGATGGCTCGTCTGGAGCAGAAACAGCTAAAGGCGAGGAAGCAGGTGCACTGCTTTTAGTGTACGCCTGCGGCGGGACCAGGCCCAGCTGGGCGCTGGGGCGGCGCGGTCGCCGCTGCGGGCGCCTGCCTTTCCCAAACCATGGTCGCCGGCGGATCTCCAGGAGCCCCACCCACCTCGGTCATGGTGTCCCGGTCTTCCGATACCGTGTAGACCGACGACGAAACCACGCTGCCGTTCAACTTCTGCACCAGCTTGAAGGTGTAGGGTCCCGTACGGGTGAGCGATAAGCGAAGCCCGGTCGGAATATCCGGTCCCTCCACCGCCACTTCTTTACCGTCAGGCGTGACCTCGCACGTAGCCTTCAGCGCTGGAACTTTCAAGACGAACTTGTCCAGGCCCGACTCTGCAATGCTGAATTCATTCGGCGAGCTGAGCTTGACGTCTGTGCTTTTCCACGCGCCCATCAACCCACTCGAACCTGCGGTGCGCGCATACTCGGCCGTGTTGGTATACAAATCCCCATCCGCCTTGACGCCGCTGGTGGTGACAGAAAGCTTCTGGCCGTCGGCGGAGAGCTGCCACGAGTCCCGGCTGAGCAGGCTGCCGTCCGCTTTTCGATACTCGGTGGTCCAACTGGTCGGGCTGGTCTGTCTCCAGATGGCGATATTGCCCGAGGGCAAAGCGTAATTCTTGCCGTCCACGCGAAAGGAGTAGGTAACACCCCCGGCCTTCAACTCGATCGAATCGCCTTGCGCTGGGCCGAATTTCATCGTGTCCCCAGCCATTTGGCTCTTGTCCTGATTCAGCTTCCAGGTGCCGGCAAACGGGGTCTTGCGCCGCAGCCGTGCCGATGGCGCCCATGATGAGACAAAGCCAAATCGTGGCTGATAAGAACCGTCCTGGTCGCATAGGACCTCCCTCTGCTCCGATTGCGGGCCTGGTAAACCGATCGCGAAGCGCTGCCAGTTCATTAGAGCACTTCTGCTGCCTGCATGTGTCATTAGGAACAGGTCTGGTTAATCGAGGGGATACGGGATAGAACGGTTAGTTGTCGTCGGCCGGCCGCTGACGGGTGAGCGAAGCAATGGAATGCAGATGCAAACCGCGCTTGAGGTCCGGACCGAACTCCTGAATCAGGTTGCCGATCAGGACTTCGCCCATTTGTTCATGGCCAAACTGAACCCCCTGCACCAGGGGATTGTAGAGACGGTGCGGATACCAGTAAGTAGAGAACATGCCTGAACCGTAGGCGCCCGCGATCTGCGGCATATCGAGCACCAGCCTTCCGTCCTGCCGGTAGGTGGTGAAGGTCATCTTCAGGGCGTGGGCGCCGCGGTGCGCTGTCCCGTTACAGTTGCAGACGGTGTAGCGCGGGTCGAGCCCGGCGATGCCCGCTAAACCCTCGTGGATCACATTGCGGTCGCAAGCTGGCCATATTCGCTGGCCAAACGCCGGGTATAACCACTTCCGTCCGCGTCCCATTTGGCCGGCGTATGCCGTACCTGGTCGACAAAAGCACCCGCGGAAAGGCCCACCCACGCGCCGGGCGATGCATACGTGTCGTTCCAGAACAGCGTCAGCCGATCCATTTTCGTCAGTTGGTGCACGGGTACCGGTGCGGCGGGCGGCTTCGGAATCGCCTGGCTGATCTCCGGGGTCATCGCCATGCCCTGCAACAGGGAGTCATGACCGCCGCCCGCCAACAAGTCGGGCAAAATTCCCTCCGGCAGAGCTTCGCTGGCAATCAGGACTGTTCCGTCGGGCACCGTCTGTGCCTCGACCAACGGCTCAGCAGCCAGACCGAGCGTCATGATGAGAACCACCTGGCAGAATTTCATAACTCCCCGTTCGCCTTGCGACCAGTTCTTGTGCTGCATCGGTCCCTTTTGTCCTGCGGGCTTCTGTCAGCAGCAAGCAAAGCATCGCAGGCGCTCCCGGACAGTGGCAAGCAAACTTCGGGCACGTTCCCTTACCAAAGCGGCTTACTTGGGCAATCGGGGTAGGTTGCGGTAACACGTTTAGGGCATGAGACTTGTTCAGGAAGGCACTAGCTCGAAGCGATCCACATCGACCAGTCCGAAGTCGGTGATTTTCAAGTGAGGAATCACCGGGAGGGGCAGAAACGCCAGGTGCAGGAAAGGCTCGGCGAGCCCGCACCCCATAGCCTCGACGGCTGCCCGCAATGCGTAGAGGCTTGAGGCCACCGTCTCAAATGGATCCAGGCTCATGAGGCCGGCGAAGGGCAAAGCCAACTCCGCGAGAATGCGTCCGCCCTGCACGGCGACAAATCCTCCGCCCAGCGTCACCAGGCGATTGATCGCCACCGCCATATCCTCGTCGTTCGCGCCCACCACACACAGATTGTGACTGTCGTGGCCGACCGAGGAGGCCAGCGCCCCCGCGCGAAAGCCGAAGCCCTGCACAAACCCGCGGCCAATATTGCCGTTGCGCCCATGGCGCTCGAGCACGCAGATCTTGAGCAGATCGTGCTCCGGGTCGGCATGCCGCAGCCCATCGCGATAAGGCAGATTCGCCTCCAAACGCCGGGTGAGGATTTTGCCCGGGATGATGCCGATGACCGGCGTCGACGGCCCAGCGGCCTGCACGCGAAAAGCTTCCGCGGTGACGGGAGAACGGTAGATGGTGTTTCCGCCCGGAGGCGGGGGCAGCACCCGTCCCGTGAACGTGTCTGCCGTCACCCGCCGGCCGCGACGGAAAACCGTGTGTACCGCGCAGCTCTCCAGATCGTCCAGCAATAAGAAATCCGCCAGGTAACCCGGCGCAATCAGTCCCCGGTCTGTGAGCCCGAAGCCCCTGGCAGCCGACCAGCTCGCCGTGCGGTACACCGCTGCCACCGGCGCTCCCAGCGCAATCGCCCGCCGCACCAGGAAATCCAGATGGCCCTCTTCGTAGATATCCAGCGGGTTGCGGTCATCCGTGCAGAGGCCGAGAAACGGCGAGGTAAATTCCGTGATCAACGGACACAACGACGCCAGGTCCTTCGATACCGACCCTTCGCGGATCAACACCTGCATCCCCTTGGCCAGCTTCTCCCGGCCCTCCGCCAGGTTTGTGGTTTCGTGACAGTTACGAATTCTGCAGGAGAGATAGGCGTTGAGTGCATGCCCGGAAAGCAACGGCGCATGGCCGTCGATGTGTTGACCGTGGAAGGCGGCCAGCTTCTCCATGCACTCGGGATCTTTATTCAGCACCCCGGGCACGTTCATGAACTCGGCCAGGCCGATCACCTGGGGATGATGACGATGCGCAACCAGGTCGGCAGCGGTGAGCCGGGCGCCTGAGGTCTCGAGGTTGGTCGCCGGCACGCAGGAAGACAGCTGCACCCGCAGATCGAGCGCGGTATTCTCCGCGGACGCGAGAAAATACTCGAGGCCCACGATGCCCAACACGTTCGCGATCTCATGCGGATCGCAAATGGCCGTAGTGACGCCGTGCGGCAGCACACAGCGGTCGAACTCGCCTGGGGTCACCAGCGTGCTCTCGCAGTGCACATGACTGTCGATGAACCCGGGAACCGCGACCCGGCCCTGCGCGTCGATCTCTTCGACTCCCCGGTAGCTGTTGAGCGTGCCAACGATGGTGCTGCCGCACACTGCAATGTCGCCCGGCTCCAACTCACCGGTGACCAGGTTCAGCAGCCGGGCATTGCGGATGACCAGGTCTGCCGGCGCCCGGCCCAGGGCTTGATCGATCTGTCGTTCCAGCAAATCTTTCATGCCACGCATCTCACCCATCAGCCGCCTCACAGAGTTTCCGTATTATAGGTGGAGCTCTTCCGGGCCCTTCGCTGACGGAGAATGCGGCCATGTTGCCATCATTGACGGCGCGCAAGGAATGGAAATTCTTCGCCGTTCTCCCCAAAGCAGCTCCCGGTTTGGCTGCTGGTTGGGGAACGGTGCTGCTGCTGCGCGGCATCCTGCCTGCGGCCTTTGCCATCGCCATGGGTGTGCTCGTCGGCGCCGTACAACGCGGCCATTCGCTCACCGTGCCGCTCGCCTTTGCCTGCGCCATCTTCGTCCTGCTGCAGGTGCTCAGCCCCATTCACCAGGCGCTCAGCGCCAACCTCGGCGACCGCACCGCGGCCTGGCTCTATGACCGGTTAACCGAAGCCTGCGTGCGCCCACCCGGCATCGGGCATTTGGAAGATCCCACCCTCAACGCCGACCTCACCGTGGCCCGCGATTTTGATTTGGGCATGACCGGGCCGCCGCTCTCCATCTCCATGGACTTTATTGGCAACGGCCTGGTCGAGATGATCGGCGGCATTGCTTCCGCCGTCATCCTCTTGCGCTACAGTTGGTGGGCTCCGCTCCTGCTGGCCGGCGCCTGGCTGGCCACTCATTGGCTGCTGCGCGAAAGTGGCGTCTGGCGCGACCGGCAGAATCCCGAAGTCCGCGCCGCGCAGCGGGATGCTGACTACGCCTACCGCATGGCCGTCGATCCGCCGGCGAGTAAGGAGTTGCGGCTGTTCGGCCTCGCCCCGTGGACTATCGATCGTTTTGTCGCTCGGCGCACCCGCCTGCACCAGTTGCAATATGCCGCCACCCGTCTGCGCGAGCGCCCGGTGATTGGCAGCTTGCTCCTGGTGGTCGCGGCCAACGTCATCGTCTTCTGGGTGCTGGCCATGGACGTCGCCCACGGCCGCCTTTCCCTGGGAGACGCGGTGATCTACGTGCAATGCACGATCGGGGTATCGATGATCGCCTTCGGCGGCTTCAGTTGGGCGCTGGATAGTTCGGCGGCTCCGGTGGCCGCGGTGCTCCGCCTGGAACCCGCTATGCGTCCCGCCGGCGCCCTGGACTCTGGGAACGCTTCGCGCAGATGCCATGCCGGCGAATGAAATCCGCCTGCACGATGTCACCTTCGCCTATCCGGCGGTGAACGGGGCTGCCGCCGTCCCGGTGCTTGAGCACTTCGATCTCACGGTTCCTGCCGGATCGTCGTTGGCCATCGTGGGGCAAAACGGCGCCGGCAAAACCACCATCGCCAAGCTGCTGTGCCGGTTATACGATCCCCAGTCCGGAGCCATCACCATCGACGGTACTGACTTGCGGGAACTCGATCTGGTCTCCTGGCGCTCGCGGGTCACGGCGGTGTTCCAGGATTTCCTTCGCCTGGAATTGCCGCTGCGCGAGAACGTGGCCCCGGCAGGGGCGCCTGATCAGGCCGTGCTGGCGGCGCTCGAATCCGCGGGTGCAGATAAGCTGGCGTCGCTCGACACGATCCTCGCGCGCGGATATACCGGAGGCACCGACCTCTCCGGCGGCCAGTGGCAGCGTGTTGCCTTGGCCCGAGCCTTGGCAGCGGTCTCGCTCGGCGCAGGTGTGGTGCTGCTCGACGAGCCCACGGCACAACTCGACGTCCGCGGCGAATCAGAAATCTTCGATCGCCTCCTGGCGGCGACCCGGCATTGCACCACCATCCTGATCTCCCATCGCTTCTCCACCGTTCGCCACGCCGATCGTATTTGCGTCCTCGAAAAAGGCCGGGTCGTCGAACTGGGCACGCACGAGGAATTGATGGCCCTGGGCGGCCGCTATCGCACCATGTTCGATCTCCAGGCGCAGCGCTTCCATCTCCCCGAAGAGGAGGGCGCGACTTATGATGCCCTCGCCTAAAACAGATCCCGGGCTGGAGCCCCTGCCGCCGGCGCTCCTGTCGATGTGGCGCTTGTGCAAGCTGGGCTATCGTCATGAGCCCCGCCTGATGCTGGTGTCGTTTGTCCTTTCACAATTGGCGGCCTTGCCCGATGCCTTGCTCGCCTTGTGGTTGTGGCTGCTGAGTAAGGGCGTGCTCCAACACCACATCGCGTGGATTGAGATCGCGGCTGTCGGCCTCGGTATCTCCACCACCGCAACCTGGTTTCTGCGCACCCTCAGCGCCAGGGTGCAGCGCCGTTTCCGCGACAAAGTCACCATCGCGCTCGAAGCGCATGTCGCTCGCCTGCAGGCCACGGTGGAGACCGTGGCGCACCACGAGCGTCCGGAATATCTCGACCGCCTGTCCATGTTGCGCAACCAGGTGTTCGTGCTGGACCACATGTACATGTCTCTGTTCTCCACCTTGGGGTGGATCCTCCGCCTGGGCGTGACCATGGCGCTGCTGGCGTCCATTCATCCCGCGCTGCTGCTTCTGGCCGTGTTCGCCGTCCCCACGGTGCTTACCTCGGGCTGGCGGCCAGCGGTCGAGCGCGCAGCCCAGGAGCGCGGAGCGCAAAGCAATCGGCTGGCCCGGCACCTGTTCACCATCGCCACCACAGCGGCCCCGGGCAAAGAGGTGCGGGTCACCGGCATCGGAGAGCGCCTGATCCATGACCGTCGCGCGGCATGGGATCGCGGCTACGCGCCGGTGGCTGCAGCGCGCTGGGCCTCGGCCTGGTGGCTGGCGCTCGGCTGGGCGGTCTTCGGCCTCGGCTATGCCGGCGCGGTGGTCTTTGTTGCCTCCTATCTCCGCGCGCCTGCCAGTTCTGTGCTGCTGGTGCTGGCCGCGGGGGCGCGGCTATCGGGCTACATCGGCGCAACCGTGGGCGAGATTGGATTCCTGCGCGGTTTCTGGATGGACGGCTCGCGCCGCCTGGCCTGGCTCGAAGATTATGCTGCCTCCCTGGCCGCGAAGGGTGATCTCCCTGTTCCCAAGAATCTCAAACAAGGGATCCGCCTCGACCATGTCTCCTTCACCTATCCCGGGACTTCCCGAGTCGTGCTCGACGACGTGTCGTTGACCTTGCCGGCAGGTGCAGTGGTGGCGATCGTCGGTGAGAATGGGGCAGGGAAGACCACGATGGTCAAACTGTTGGCGAAAATGTACGAGCCATCGTCCGGCTCGATCGTGGCGGATGACACTCCGTTGGCGCGCATGTCCGCCGCTGAGTGGCGGGGACGCCTCGCCGGGGCCTTCCAGGATTTCTTCCGCTTCGAATTCCGCGCCCGTCACACCGTCGGCCTGGGCGACGTTCCGCGCCTCGACGACGAGCCGGCGGTGACCACGGCGGTCGACCGCGCCGGTGCCGCGGACGTGGTGACCCGCCTGGCATCGGGGCTCGATACCCAACTCGGTCCCACCTGGCCGAATGGAACGGAGCTGTCGTTTGGCCAGTGGCAGAAGCTGGCCCTGGCGCGCGGGTTCATGCGCGATCAACCACTGTTACTCATTCTCGACGAGCCCACCGCCGCCCTCGACGCCGAAACCGAGCACGCCTTGTTCGAGCGTTACGCGGCAGCCGCCCGCGGTGACGACACCAGCGGACGGATCACCCTCTTGGTCTCGCATCGTTTCTCGACCGTGCGCATGGCCGATCTGATCGTAGTGCTCGACGGAGCCCGCCTGGTCGAAGTGGGCGCCCACGATGAGCTGATGGCGAAGCGCGGCCAGTACGCGGAGCTGTACGGCATCCAGGCCGCCGCCTATCGCTAAACTGGCTCTCAGTGCTCTTTCTCCAGCTCCACCACCATCACCTCGATCGGCTTATCGCCCGCGTTGACGTCGGCATGCATGGTGCCGGGCGTGTTCATGGGCAGCCAGTACGCCTTCCCCGTCTCCCAAACATGGCTTTCCGATTTGCCGTCCGACTGCACGATCTTCATCGTGCCCCCGCTCAGCGCAATGATGACCCGCGGATGCTCATGCCGATGCATAGTCAGCGGAGCATTGGGCATCACCACCGACTTCCAAACCTTGACATCCTCATTCTCAAACTGAGGAAACCGTTGCGTCTGCGTGACACTATTCTGTGAACGCAACACCCCAACCGCCGCCAAAACCAAAACCAAAACGACAACTCCGCGAAGCGAAACCATTTTCATCCTTGCCTCCAGGCATCCTATGCAGCACATCCTAAACCCCGGGACCTAAACCCCTGGCGAAGCCCCACAATCGCTTTTGCATCTTTCTTTCCCTCGAACCACCGGGTGCCCCATATCTCGCTCGTTTTTCGCGAGATGTGGGATACCACAGCACTACACCCACGACTTCCTAATCCAAAACGAAGAATCAGTAAGAAAGCCGTTTCGAACGGGCAGAGTAGACTGGAACTCGGCAAGGTGCCCAGATGACCGTCACCCGCAAGCTCCGTTCCTACCAACGCCGCATGCGCCAGTCGCGCATGGTCGCCCGGGCCATCAAATCCAAACACCACCCCATCCTGGCGCACATCATCCCTATGCGCCGCTGTAATCTCTCCTGCGCCTACTGCAACGAGTACGACAAAGTCTCCGACCCCGTACCCACCGCCGAGATGCTGCGCCGTATCGAACTCCTCGCGAAACTCGGCACCGGCATCATCACCATCAGCGGCGGGGAACCTCTCCTTCACCCCGACCTCGACGAAATCATCCGCGCCATCCGCAGTCATGGAGCCATCTCCACCATCATCACCAATGGCTACCTGCTGACCCCGGAGCGAATACAACGCTTGAACCGTGCCGGCCTGGAACATCTGCAAATCTCCATCGACAACGTCATGCCGGACGAGGTTTCCAAGAAGAGCCTGAAAGTGCTCGATCGAAAACTGGAAATGCTGGCCGAACACGCGCAGTTCGACGTCAACATCAACTCCGTGCTCGGCGGCGGCATGGCACATCCTGAAGACGCCCTCACCATCACCCGCCGCGCCCTTGAACTGGGTTTTGAAACCACGGTCGGCATCATCCACGACCACACCGGCCAGCTCGAGCCGTTAAAGCCCAACGAGCGCGCGGTCTACGACCAGATCCTCAAAGAACGCAAGCCGGCCATGTTCGCCTTCGCCTACGACAACCTGTTCCACAAAAACCTGGCGCTCGGCCAGCCCAATGATTGGCAATGCCGCGCCGGCAGCCGCTATCTCTACATCTGCGAGCAGGGCCTCGTGCACTACTGCTCCCAGCAACGGGGATATCCCGCCATTCCTCTCGAAAACTACACCCAGGTTGACCTGGATCGCGAGTACTCGACCGTGAAGCCCTGCGCGCCCTTCTGCACCGTCTCCTGCGTGCATCGCGTGGCCATGCTCGACCTCATGCGCAACCAGCCACGCGAAGCCCTGACCCGTTTTTTCCCGCCGGCCACGCCGGGCGGCCCGCCACAGCTTCCCGCCGGCATCCAGGTGCTGACAGCCGTGTTTCTGCCACCGGCCGATGGCAAGCCACCAAGCGCTACGCAGAAGATGGTGGCCGGCGCAGCCATGAAAATTTTCGGCGTTAAATAAGGTGAAGGGTAAACACCAGGAAGACCACCAGCGCGGTCACCGCTCCCAGCAACACATCCAGCGCATAGTGATAGCGGCCCACCACCGCGCCCAGCGCAATCCATACCGAAACAAACAAGAAGACCACGCCCAGTAACGGCGCGAACCGCAGCAGCACCAGCGACACCGCGAAGGTGGAAGCCACATGGGCGCTGGGGAAGGAGATGGCATGAATGCTGCCATGCTTAAGAATCCAGCGATTGAAGATGCGCGCTTTGCCCGCCTGTGCCGGGGCTGCCTGGCCGCCGGCGAGATCCCGCGGAGGATAGGCCGGCACAAACGGAGTCATCGCATAACAGAGATAGGTCGCGATGAGCACCACCAGCCAAAAGCTCGCCACGTGCTCGCGTTCACCGGCCGCATACATGGCCAGCAAGCCAAGCGGCACCAGCGGATAACAGAATAAGTAGGCGACTTCGAGAATCAGGCCAACCCCGGTGCGCGCCGTGCCGGTGGTGCGCGCCGTCCGCGGCATCAACCAGCGATCGAACGTGAGCAGCCGCTGCTCGAGCACGTGGTTCGGGCCCTGAAAAAATTGTCCGGTCTGCCAATACGGCACCAGGAAGAGCGCCACCGTAAGCCAGTCGCGCAGCACGGAAACATACAGCGGAGGAAGAAAACGCGCGCTTGCCCGGGCCAGCGTCACGGCGATAACAGGGACCAAAGCAAAGAGCGTGATGTTCCACCGGCGGCGCACCGGCAGCGGGCGGCCAAAAAATGGCTGGATCCAGGCCGCCGCTGCCAGCACAAGGGCAAACCCGATCTGGATCCACTCCGAAGTCCGCATCCGTTCGCTTTCAAGAAACAACAACGGTTACACTACCAGATTACAGCACTTCAGTTACAAACGGATGTACGCCTCGACGGCGATTATTCGCCGCTGGCGCCTGTTTTCCCTCCGGTGTAAGTCACCCGCCAGATAGAGTTCGAGCCGTCGTCGGAAACCAGCAGGGATCCATCTTTCGCCACCACCACCCCCACCGGACGGCCCCAAACCTTGCCATCGGGAAGCACAAACCCGGTCAGGAAGTCTTCATACTCGCCGGTAGCCTTGTTGTCCTTGATCGGCACCGCGATCACTTCATAGCCGCCCCGAGGATCGCGGTTCCAAGATCCGTGCTCCGCGGCAAAAGCCCAGCCATGAAAACTGGCAGGGAACTGGGAAGCCTCATAAAACAGCACCTCGAGCGAGGCCATGTGCGGATTTACCAGCACGTCGGGAACGAGAACCTTGCCCTTCAACTCAGGATGCTTTCCCGCCAGCCGTGGATCCTGATGATCCCCCATGTAGTACCACGGCCAGCCGTAAAATCCGCCTTCCTGCACGTGGGTAATGTAATCGGGAACCAGGTTGTTGCCCAGCGCATCCCGCTCATTCACCGAGCACCACAGCTCGCCGGTGGCCGGCTGGATGGTCTCTCCAACGCAATTGCGAATGCCCGACGCATACACCTTCTCGAATTTGCCTTCCGGCGTGAACTCGAGCACGTCGGCGCGATGAAACTCGGCCGGCGTGGTGTCCGGATCGTCGACATTGGAATGCGATCCAACCGATACCAGCATGTGCTTACCGTCTGGAGTGAACACGATGTCCCGTGTCCGGTGCCCACCGCCTCCGGGCAGTTCCGTCAGGGTCTCTCCCGGGCCGCGTGCCTTCATATCGCCAACCTGGTAGGGAAAACGCACCACCGACGCGGTGTTGCCTACATACACCCACTTGGGATTCGGTCCACTGGGATAAAAGTTGATCCCGAACACGCCCTTCTGATCCGTGGCAAACGTTTCCATCTGCCCGGCCTTACCGTCTTTTCCTATACCCCGAATGACGATGACCTTACCGGCCGAGCTCTCCGCCAGGAAGATGTCGCCATTGGGCGCCATCCGCATCAGGCGCGGATTCTCCAGGCCAGTGGCAAACTGTTCCACCTTGAAACCCGGGAGAGTCTGTGGCCACACCCCATCCGGGCGCGGCGCAATCGCCGCCGCGTTGTTGGCGGACTCAGTGGCATACGGCTGAGGCAAGTCGCCTACCGTGACCTTGCGGCGAACGCCGGGATGCTCCTTGGTGTAGTCAGTAAACGCATTCTGGCCAGTCAATGTCTGCTGCGCGACAGCAGGCAGCGGACCGGCACCGAAAACCGTGATGGCGAGGGTTGCAAGCAGATGCTTCCAATTCATGGGATATTTCCTCCGAACACGCGACTTCATTCAGTTTAGTGCGAATTTGCCGGCTTCGCTCCCGCGGCCATGCGTGCGGTCAATCTGAGAGAATCCTTGGATGCCAACCAAGGTGATTATTACGACCGACCCCGGGCAGGACGAAGCCGCCGCCATCATGATGATGCTGGCCGCGCCCGAATCCTTTGAGATCCTGGGCCTGGTGGCCACAGCAGGCAACATCGGCCTGGACCACACCGTCGTCAACGCGCTGAAGATTCTGGAACTCGCGAATCGCGCCGAGATTCCCGTGTTCCCCGGATGTCCGCAACCCATCCGCCGCAAGCTGGTCATCGCCGACCACGTCCACGGCCCTACCGGTCTGGATGGACACGAACTGCCTCTGCCGGCAACCAAACCGCGCGATCAACACGGAGTCGACTTCATCGTGCAGACTCTGCGCGCCGCGCAACCCGGCGAAGTGCACATCGCCTCCCTTTCCCCCATGACCAATCTCGCCATGGCCCTTGTCCAGGCGCCGGACATCGCCCCGCGCATCGGCAGCATCGTGATGATGGCGGGAGCCTATTTCGAGTGCGGCAACATCACTCCCTCCGCCGAGTTCAACGTGTATGTCGACCCCGAGGCCGCGGACATCGTCCTCCGCTCGGGAGTCCCCATCACCATGTTGCCCCTCGATGTGACCCACAGGATGCTCAGCACCCCCGAGCGTCTCCACCGCATGCGCGCGGTAGGCACTCGCTGCGCCATCGCCATCGCCGATATGCTGACTTTCTCCGAAGCCTTCGACCTGAAGAAATACGGCTGGGCGGGTGCGCCCCTGCATGGCCCGTGTGTCCCCGCCTACATGCTGCGTCCGGACTTATTTTCCGGAAGGAAAATCAACGTCACCGTGCAATGCAGCGATGACCTCACCGCCGGCGCATCCATAGCCGACTATTGGCAAATCACCGATCGTCCCCGCAACGTAACCTACATCCGCGACGGAAACTCCGACGGCTACTACGACCTCATCTGCGAACTCTACGCACGCCTACCCTAACCGCGGGCGCTGCGTGCAAACTTCTCTACACACCCACGACTGCCCTGGTGTGAAGTTTCTCTACCCACCCACGACGGCTCTAGTGTGAAGTTCTCTACCCACAGACGACTCCTCTAGTGTGAAGTTCTCTACCCACCCACGACTGCTCTGGGTGCCCCATTCAAGCCTTCTTTTGGCTTGAGTGGGCGAACAGTCCACACCCGGGGGCCGCCTAAGGTAGTCAAACGCGTCGGCGGCACCCACCCTCAATGGAAGCGCTTACCCCTTCCTTGTCATCCCGACCGGAGCGGAGGGACCTGCGGTTCCGCGATCCCTTCATGGAAAAGTTTGTTTGCAGTGGAGAGAGCTGCGGTTCAAGCAGACTCCTCAGCCCCAGGATCCTCAACCTTGTACTCCCGCAGCACTACATCCGGTTGCATTCTCTCCATCGTCCGCATCGTAACCAAATACCCAACACCCGTAATCAAAGGCACGATCACCGCGGGAAGGGCCGCCACCGGCAGCAAATAATAAACCCCACCGCCCACGAAACACCAAACAATCGCAGTGACATTCACCCCATGCCAATACCGGTAAATCCCTTTCGGATCAAAAAGCGCCGGTACATCGATCCGCATATGCGCCACGAAAAGGTAATGAAACAGCAACACCCCCGCCACCGGAGCAAATAAATTCCCCAGCGCCGTGGTCAAAGGAACCAGGCGATCCAGCAGCACCGGGAACGCCGAAAGAAACGTGCTGACAATCCCCACGAAGAGCGTATTCCAAAACCGCCCCGGACCCTCAAACAGGTTGGAGAGCGAAAGCCCCCCGGTGTAGAGATTCATCACATTGATCGTGATCTCATCGAGCGCAATCACCACCAGCAGCACCAGCAACGTAAACCACTGCGGGTGCACATCCGCCGCCAGCGAAAAAGGATTCGGCTGCCGGCCCAACGAAGCAGCCGCTCCATACGCGCCCAACGATACCGAGAACCCCGTCGCCAGCACACCCGCCAGCATCGTGCCCCACCACATGTCGGCACGGCTGCGCGTGTAACGGCAAAAATCAGCTGCATCGGTGATCATGGTGAGCCACGCTCCGGTCAAGCTGTTCAGCCACACCGCAGCCAGAACATATCCACCGCCAGGATGCTCGTGAAAATGCAACGCGGCCACAGGCCGGTAACTCGCCGCCGGGGTGTGCACTAACACCCAGAACAAATACACAATCCCCACCACCTTGACCGGCAGGCCAAAACGGGAGATGAGCTTGAGCCAGTTATAACCAATCAGGGCAAAGAACACCTGCAGCGTAGCCAGAACCATCCCCGTGCGCACCACGGAGAAGTTGCGCCCGGTCCACTGATGCCCAATCGCCACAATCACGGTGGCGCCGACAATGGTCTGCATCGCAAACCAGTAAGCCGAAGCGATCGTGCGCATCACCGAGGGCAGCCACTTTGCCCCGCGAATGCCAAACACCATGCGGCAAGCCACTTGCCCGGTGATGCCATAGTCCACCCCAACCGTGGCCATGACGATATACGCCGCAAACGCGGCCACGATCCCCAGCGTGCTGCTCAAAATCGTCGCCCAGAAGGAAAGACCCGAAGCGACCGCCAGCCCGCCAATCAGGATGGTCGAAGGATTGATCAGGAAATTGCTCACCAGCAGGAAAAGATCCGGCCAGCGTACCGTCTTCAGCCTGTCGGGAATGGGCTCGATGGCGTAGCCTTCAATCGCGCCAGAGCGGGTAAGGGTATCAATCGCTTCCGTAGCTTCCATGCTGCGTCGCTCCAGTCTCTATCAAATCAATACGAGATGGTCATCGATCCCCGGGTTTCCTGTGGAGCTTGATGGCGCTGGCGGAATTCATGTGCCTTTCCTTACAGAAAGGCGCACTCGCTGCCTTGTCTGGTGCAGAGGGACAGGAAATCCGGGTCGCTGATGCTCATCGGGCGTTACTGGGACCCCTCACCACTGAACATCAGATTCGCATGGCCGCCTTCGAGCCACGTATAGATCTCCCACAAATTATCTTCCGGGTCCGTGAAGTAGCAGGCATAAGCGTTCCACGGATACGCTTGCGGGTCCACCACAAACGGTACACCCCGCGCGGAGAGTTCCTGATGCATCGCGCGCACCCGCTCGCTGCTCTCCACCTGGATGGCTGCCATCGTCCGCCATCCACCGCGTGCGGCAACCTGCGGAGGCAGACCCAAATGACTTTGCATGTGTCCGACCTGCCAGAGAGCCAGCGTGACCCCGGCAGTAAAGAAGTCGGCAAAACCTGGAGCCAGGCGGCGCAGCTTAAAACCCACCTGGTCGCGATAGAACGCAATCGCGCGATCGAGGTCCTCGACCAGAAAACATAGGTCGCTGATCGAGGACCTCGAAACCAGCTCAGCCATGTGTCGGCATAACCGTGCTCACGCCGGCGCGAATCCCTTTGGGCCAGCGGGCGGTCACGGTCTTCACGTGGGTATAGAAGCGGACCCCTTCCATGCCATGCACATTGTGATCACCAAACAGAGAGCGCTTCCATCCGCCAAAACTGTGAAACGCCATCGGCACCGGGATCGGAACATTGATCCCCACCATGCCCACCTTCACCTGGTTGGCAAACGCGCGCGCCGTATCGCCGTCACGCGTAAAGAGGCAAACTCCGTTGCCGAACTCGTGATCGTTCACCAGGTCCAGCGCTTCCTGGAAGCTGGAGATGCGCAACACACTGAGCACAGGACCGAAAATCTCCTCACGATAGATACGCATATCCGCGGTGACGTTGTCGAAGAGGCAAGGCGAAATAAAGAAGCCATTCCCCTTGGGCAAAGTTTCCTTGGCGTGCGGATCGACAAAGAGTTTCGCGCCTTCTTTGACCCCCAGTTCGATATAGCCGGCAACCTTGTCGCGGTGGACACCGGTCACCAGCGGTCCCATCTCCGCGCCCGCCGCAGTGCCGTCGTCGACTTTGAGGCGCGAGATACGCTCCTTCATGCGCGAGAGCAGTGCATCCGCTGTGCCGTCGCCTACAGCAATCGCCACTGAGATCGCCATGCAACGCTCGCCTGCCGAACCGAAGGCCGCGCCGGTGAGTGCGTCTGCCGCCTGGTCCATGTCCGCGTCGGGCATCACGATCATGTGATTCTTCGCGCCGCCCAATGCTTGCACCCGCTTGCCCGCGGTCGTGCCGCGGCGATACACGTACTCCGCTATCGGCGTCGAGCCCACAAAGCTGACGGCGGCGATGCCAGGATGATCGAGAATCGCATCCACCACCCGCTTATCGCCATGCACCACATTGAATACGCCATCCGGCAGGCCGGCTTCCTTCAGCAGTTCCGCGAGAATCAGAGAAGCGGAGGGATCACGCTCGCTCGGCTTGAGAATGAAACAGTTCCCGGTGGAAAGAGCGATGGGCAGCATCCACAACGGCACCATGGCCGGGAAGTTGAACGGCGTAATGCCGGCCACGACGCCCAGCGGCTGCCGGAAAGACCAGCTATCGATTCCCGTGCCCACCTGCTCGGTGAATTCACCTTTCAGCAAGTGAGGAATGCCGGTCGCAAACTCCACCACTTCCAGACCACGCGTCACTTCTCCGCGCGCGTCATCCAGAACCTTGCCATGTTCTGCAGTAATGGCCGCTGCCATCCGGTCAGTGTTCTTCTCCAGCAAGTCACGGAAACGAAACAAAACCCGCGCCCGGCGCAGCGGAGGCATATTCGACCACTCCGGGAATGCCGCGGTCGCTGCGGCGACGGCTTGTTCCAACTCCACCGTCGAATCCAACGGAACCCGGCGCTTCACTTCGCCGGTGGCCGGATTGAACACGTCAGCGAACGATTTCGCCTGACCTGCAACCGCCTTGCCTCCTATCCAGTTGGGAACGGTCTCGAACGACTGCGGAGCACCGGTTTTCGGTTCCGCGGGAGCAGTAGTAGCCATGGGAATTGTCCTCTCGATTTGATGAAAAGTACGCGTAAGTTGCTCTTCGATGATAACTCTCCGCTGGCTATGATGCCGTCACTTATTGCGTATTACGCCCTGCTTTTGTGTAGGCTGAGTGCAGTCTTATGAGTGCGAATCCCACCCGAAAGATCCTTATCGACACCGACACCGCTTCGGATGATGCAGTGGCCCTCATCATGGCCCTGCGTTCCCCTCAAGTGAACGTGCTCGCCATCACCCTCGTTGCCGGGAATGTGTCGGTCGAGCAGGGCACGCGCAACGCTCTGTTCACCGTGGAACTTTGCGGCTCCACGGTTCCCGTGTTTACCGGCGCAGCAGGCCCCCTGGCCCGGCCCCTGGAAGACGCGTCCTGGTTTCACGGCCAGGATGGTCTCGGCGATCATGGCTATCAACCTGCGACGCGCGCTGCCGAACGCGATTTCGCCGTCGATGCCATGGTGCGCATCATCGAAAGCAATCCGGGCATAGAGCTCATCACCCTCGGACCTTTGACTAACCTCGCGTTAGCCCTGCATCAATCGCCGAATCTCGCCGCCAACGTAAGCCGGTGCGTGGTCATGGGCGGCGCGCCTTGTTGCGAAGGCAATGTAACGCCGGCCGCGGAATATAACTTCTGGGTAGATCCGGAGGCCGCACGCGTGGTTCTTCGCTCGCAACTGCCCATCGAACTCGTAGGCTGGCAGCTCTCCCGCGGCGCCGCCGTCATCAACGCACAGCAGATCGAAAATATTCTGGCTCTGCAGACTAAGTTCGCGGAATTCGCGATTCGCTCCAATGACACTGCCGCGCGAGCCTATCGTACCCAAACCGGAGAAACAGGGATCGCCCTCCCCGACCCCACAGCGATGGCCCTCCTCCTCGATCCGGCCTTATCCCTGCTTTCTTCCGATCACTATATGGATGTACAGGTAGACAGCAGCATCACCCGGGGCATGAGCGTGGTCGACCGGCTCAACGTCGCCCACGATGCAAGAAACCAAGCCGCCTGGAGCGAGGTCCTTGCGCAAGGACGCAAGCACAAGGTCATCTGGAAAATGGATATTCTCGGATGGAAACAGTCTCTGTTACAGGCGCTCCGTTGAGACGGCAAGTCATCTTCGACTGCGACCCGTCGCCCGACGATGCCGTGGCCTTCCTCGCCGCACTCGCCTCGCCCGAAGACTTCGACGTCCTGGCCATCACCACCGTGGCCGGAAACGTGCCCGTCGAGCTGACCGCAAAGAACGCGCGCAAAGCCTTGGAGTTGGCCAAGCGAACTGACATCCCTGTCTACGCTGGCGCCGCCGCTCCCCTGGTGCGTCCGCTGGTGACTGCGGAGCACGTCCACGGTCGCACCGGCTTCGATGGATACGACCTTCCCGAACCGGCGATGAGGTTGCACCCCGGGTTTGCTCCCAACGCCATCGTCGAACTGGTCATGTCGCGCCCACACCATGCGGTGACCCTGTGCTGTACCGCGCCATTGACCAACGTGGCGCTGGCCATGACACAGGAACCGAGGCTCGCGAGTCACCTGGCGGGAATCGTGCTGATGGGCGGCTCCTTGTCCGAGGGAGGCAACATCACCCCGGCTGCCGAGTTTAACTTCTATGTCGACCCGGAGGCCGCCGCCAAAGTCTTCTCGAGCGGTGCGTCCCTCACCATGATTCCCCTGGACTGCACCCACCAGGCATTAATCACCAATGAGCGCCTGGAAATCCTGCGCAACGCCGGAACGCCGGTGGGAACGGCCTTCTACCACCTGCTGGAGTGGAACAAGCGCTTCGACCGAGCCAAGTACGGCTGGCCCGGCGGCCCTCTCCACGACCCCACCGTAACCGCCTATCTCCTCTCGCCGGAACTCTTCACTGGCCGCACCGTCCACGTCGACATCGAATGTCTAAGCCCCCTCACCGCAGGCGCCAGCGTAGTTGACTGGTGGAGCGTCACAGGAAAGCCCGCAAACGCGCTCGTACTGCGCACCATCGACGCCGAAGCCTATTTCCACTTGATCTTCGAAAGACTCCTGCGCCTCTAAGCCCTGCAACGGAGCTTCGGTCCTGGACGGGTGCCCCATGTTCGCCCCCGCGTACATGGGCCGAAAACGGAGCTTCTCAAATGCTTTCACTTCATGCGCCTGGGTGGCCGATCAGTGGAACTTGTTATAGTAGTGAATATCACTACTATATTCCCCTGTGGCGCATGATCATGGAAAAGGCAATTTCGGCGGCGGAGGCCAATCGGAAATTCTCGCAACTCCTTCAAGGAGTTCGTCAGGGTCGCAGCTACGTGGTCACAAGTCACGGGAAGCCCGTGGCAAAGATCTCGCCCGTTGAGGAATCTGAAAAGACCCAGGCGAGTGCCCGCGAAACGCTGTTTGCCAGACTTCGACGCCAACCAGCCGTGCAGGCCGGTCGCTGGTCACGAGAGGAACTTTACCAGGACGAGCCATGAGAGTCGCGCTCGACACCAATGTTCTCGCTTACGCCGAAGGGGTCAACGGAGCATCCTTGAAAGCCTTGGCGCTCGAGTTGCTGGCCGGCCTCCCCTCGGCCTCCGTAGTCCTGCCTGTGCAAACCCTTGGCGAACTCTTTCAGGTGCTCGTCCGCAAGGCAGGCCGTTCGCGGCCAAGTGCCCGCTCTGCCATTCTTAGCTGGCGCGATGCCTTTTATCTCTTTGAAACTTCGCCGGCGACCCTGTTGGCTGCTGCCGACCTTGCCGTCACCCATCAACTTGGCATCTGGGATGCCGTCATCTTGAGTGCCGCCGCGGAAGCAGATTGTCACTTACTTCTGTCCGAAGACATGCAAGATGGATTCGTTTGGCGTGGAGTTACGATTGCCAATCCCTTCGGGCTTACCAGGCACCCGCTTCTGCAAGCGTTGTTAGAAAACCCCTGATCCCTATTGTCCCGGCCCAGGCTGCCGGCCTGACGGCTGCGGCAACGACCGCAACGAATTCGGCGCCGTCACCAACTTCTGCAGCAAAGCCGGCGGCAAAATCGCCGTCACCACCGCCCGGTCTTTCTTATGCTCAATGTCGGTGGAATTGAGCAGGTCGCGAATATCCGCATTCGTCATCGCAGAAGGCAGGTTATTTTCCGCCGCCCGGCCAATGGCGACCATGGTGTTCAATGCGTCGGCGGAAACCGTAGCCGCCAGTTCCGTCGGAGCAATCTCTTCAATCTTCAGGTGCAACGCCCCGGTCCATCGCAGCGACCCGATGAACGTAGTGTCCAGCGCGATCGGAAAATGAAAACCCATAATCTGAATTCCGTCGCTTTTGAGCGGCACGCTGATCTTGCCGATGCCCCACGCGACAGACAGCAAGGGAACCTCGCCGTAGTGATTCGTAAGCAGGGAAGACCCGGAGAACGGCAGGGCCGAGGTGCGATACCGGTCCAGCATGGAATGGATCTGTTCCGGGGTCGGCGTATTCGAAGCCGCCACCATGTCATACCCAAGCAATGCCACCCGCACTGTCCGGCCCTGGCTCGGGATGTCGTAAATCGTGTGCCCCGCGTACTCCTCCGTCTGCGTCGCGATCGAAGCCAGATACTTCGCCACACGATGGCCATCCAGGTGGCCGAGAAACACCTCGGAAAACGCTACCGCCCCATTTGGTCCCAGAGGATTCGACATGCGGTGCAGGCCGAAGGCTACCTCATCCAGGTCGCGTTCGAACTCGAACCCGGTGGCGTCGATAAATGCCTGGTATTGAGGGTCATGCGGCACCTGGGTCCGGTCGAAGTGGGTGTAGCCACGTAACGGCCGCAGGTTGAAATAAAGGATGCAGTCTGATTCCGGAAGCAGCCGGGCTACCTCGGGCGGCGCCTTGCGCCGCAGATACGCCGCCAACGCCACCAGCAGCAGAATCAGCAAAATAATGATGATGGTCGCCTTAGTCCGCCTGGGCATGCAAGGTCCGGTTTACCACCCTCATCAATCGAGGAATGATAGCATCCGGATTCACCTCGACCACCCCTTCGATTAGGCCGCACTTTGTGGTAACCTTGGCAATTGTGATCCTGCCGTTTGGGGGCAGGGAGCACGGCTGTTCGGGCTGGCGTAGCTCAGCTGGTAGAGCATCTGATTTGTAATCAGACGGTCGGGGGTTCAAGTCCCTTCGCCAGCTCCAGAGTTTTAGCCACGAGTATCCCGCCGCAATCATTCCAAACTGACGTCCTGGTTTCCTTTGGCTGCGCGGGAAAGCGTCTGCGGAATGGGTTGGTGTGGATGACCACTCCGTGGAATTTGTTGGGTCAGACCGGAATTTTCCGGCCTGAGATGTGCACAGGTGGCCGAGCGGTTAATGGCAGCAGACTGTAAATCTGCCGCTCCTTGGAGCTACGGAGGTTCGAATCCTCCCCTGTGCACCATGGAATTGATGATGGATTTAGGACCGCGATCGCCGGGGCGTATGTGGATAGCTCTGGGCTTGCTTGTGGTCTTCTGTGGTTTGGCAGTAAAAACGATTGATCCGGGCAAGGTTCGGACGGTGGTATTGGTGTTGCTGGCTTTTTTCGCTGTGCGGATCGCGCTCATGGGGCTCGCTTCGCGTTAGCATGACCGAAGTAATTTTTTTCAGGGCTGATGTAGCTCAGTTGGTAGAGCACTCCCTTGGTAAGGGAGAGGTCACCGGTTCAATCCCGGTCATCAGCTCCAGATTTTGGTTCTGGCTCTTAACCTGGCAACTACGTTTTTTTCCGGTTAGACACAAGCAGAACCTCCGTATAAAGGGCACGGCTTTAGCCGTGCCGCGCAGTCTGGCATCCTTAGGGCTTTAGCCCCTGAGGTACGTTTTTAACGGGATAAACGGGGAAGACCCGCGGGAGTAACTCAGTGGTAGAGTCACAGCCTTCCAAGCTGTTGGTCGCGGGTTCGATTCCCGTCTCCCGCTCCAAACTTTTTTGTGTGTGAGAGCTCCGAATGTTTGTGCAGACAGTCTTACCTGTTAAGGACGAGGCCCATTTCGCCGCCGTAAAGGCGTCGCTCGAACCCTTGTTCGCCTCCGGCAAAGTTGCTGGATATTTGAAGCAAGTGCAGCGAGCCAAGCTGCGAGTACGGGATTTTGAAGGTTTGCTCCAGCGCGGCTTGCTGGGTGCAGCCACTGCCGAGGCCTACCAGGCGCTGGGCGATTCCGACCGCGGTCAGGCACGCGAACTCTACCTGTCCCTCGTGGAACGGGTTCCGCTGGAGCTGCGAAGCAGGTTTTTAAAGGTATATGCCTACTACTGAAATGGTGTTGCCCACGGTGCTGGAAAGCACCTATATCGTCGTGTGGGAATTCCAGGTTAAGGCGGAGTGTGAAGCAGAATTTACGGCGGCCTACGGGCCGGATGGCGAATGGGCCCGGCTCTTCCGCCGCTCTCCAGAGTTCCTGGGGGTTGAGTTGCTGGAGAGCGTAGGCAATCCCGGCCGGTTTTTTACCCTGGATCAGTGGCGTTCGGCCTCGGCGATGGATATGTTCATGTCCGCCAACGCAACCGCCTACGATGTGCTCGACCGGCGGTTCACCAGTCTTACCGTGTGGGAGCGCCGCATCGGCGGCTTTCCCGCCGGACTTTAGGGCAATCGCTGGCCCAACCAGTTTGTTTACAAAGAGTGAGAGAGGGACGAGATGGCGAAGGAAAAGTTTGACCGGTCCAAACCGCACGTGAACGTGGGGACGATTGGGCACATCGATCACGGCAAGACGACGCTGACGGCGGCAATCACGAAGGTATTGTCGAAGCACAATCCGAAGATCCAGTTTCGTTCGTTTGATTCGATCGACAACGCGCCGGAAGAGCGGGAGCGCGGCATCACGATTGCGACCGCGCACGTGGAGTACGAGACGGCCAACCGTCACTACGCGCACGTCGATTGCCCCGGCCACGCGGACTACATCAAGAACATGATCACCGGTGCGGCACAGATGGATGGAGCGATCCTGGTAGTGGCGGCGACCGACGGTCCCATGCCCCAAACCAAGGAGCACGTTCTGCTGGCCCGCCAGGTAGGCGTGCCCTACATCGTGGTGTTCCTGAACAAGTGCGACGCAGTCGAAGACGAAGAGTTGACCGACCTGGTGGAGATGGAAGTTCGCGAACTGTTGTCGAAGTACAACTTCCCCGGTGACGACGTGCCGGTGATTCGCGGCTCGGCCCTGGGTGGGTTGAACGGCGAAGCGCAGTGGGAAGCCAAGATCGACGAGTTGATGGATGCGGTGGACAAGAACGTACCCCTGCCGGCGCGCGCCATTGACCAGCCGTTCCTGATGCCGATTGAAGACATCTTCTCCATTTCCGGCCGCGGCACGGTGGTGACGGGCAGGATCGAGCGGGGCAAGATCAAGGTCGGTGAAGAAGCCGAAATTGTCGGCTTCCGCGACACCCGCAAGACCGTCGTCACCGGCGTAGAAATGTTCAAAAAGCAGCTGGATGAAGGACTTGCCGGAGACAACGCGGGTCTTCTGCTGCGCGGTATCGCCAAGGAAGACGTGGAGCGCGGCATGGTTCTGGCCAAGCCTGGCTCGATCACCCCGCACACCAAGTTCAAGGGCGAGATCTACGTTCTGAGCAAGGAAGAAGGCGGCCGTCACACCCCGTTCTTCAACGGCTACCGGCCCCAGTTCTACTTCCGCACGACGGACGTAACCGGGACGGCGAAGCTGCCGGAAGGCACAGAAATGGTGATGCCGGGCGACAACGTACAGCTGGAAATCGAGCTGCACACCCCGGTAGCGATGGAAAAGGGTCTGCGTTTTGCCATCCGCGAAGGCGGACGCACCGTCGGCGCCGGTACCATCAGCGAAATCATCAAGTAACCCAAGCAAAGGGTTGCCCAAAAAAGCAGGAGGGTGGCCCATTCAAGCCGTGCTGTTGGCTTGAGTGGGCAAATACCCCAAACATCAAGTAATAAGGAAGTAAAATTTCAGGGGCGTCAAGAGCCCCGGGATCGGTTAGGATAGATTATGCGTGAAATAATTACCCTCCAGTGTCCGGAATGCAAAGAGCGGAATTACTCGACGACGAAGAATAAAAAGACGACCACTGGCCGTCTCGAGTTCTCCAAGTTTTGCAATCGCTGCCGCAAGCATACCCCGCACAAAGAGACCAAGTAGTTAGGCCTTTTTGGACTTAAATACTGCTATTTTTTTGCTGCCTCTGGCTCCTTGGTACGTGCTCGCTGGTCATACGGCTCATCGTTTTGGCGTCGGCAGAGATTTTTGTAGTTGTTTTAGGGGCGTAAGCTCAACGGTTAAACTGTCGGTCTCCAAAACCGAACTTGGGGGTTCGAATCCCTCCGCCCCTGCCAGTTCGTGAGTTGCGCGTAATAGGCCCCGAAGTCTGAGGCTCGGGAAGAAGGAAAGTTATGGCGAAGTCAACCACAGCAATTCGCGACGAGAAACAGAGCCCACAGCCTGAGAGAGCTGTGACTAAGGCAAAAGTCGCGGACAAGTTGGCCGAACGAGGGCAGGATTCCGGGCAGGGCAATCAGTTCACCGGAATGTTCACCAGGGCCGCGGATTTTCTCCGGGATGTGCGCAGCGAAATGCGCAAGGTAACGACCCCGTCGCGCGAAGAAGTGCGCACCACCACGACGGTCGTGATCGTCACCGTGTTTGCCTTTGCTGCCTACTTCTATATCGTGGACGCCGTTCTCAGCCGGGCAATCCAGTCACTGCTGCACTGGCTGGGCGGGGTTCAGTAAATGTTGAAAGAGAAATTAGAGAAATCGATGACCGAAGAAAACCAAGGGCCGGAAATCCCGCCTGCCAACCCCCTGGAAGGGCTCCCGCCATCGGCAAACGATCGCTTCAAGTGGTACATCATTCACGCGTACTCGGGGTTCGAGCGCAAAGTGAAGGAATCGATCGAGGGACGCGTGGAAGCCTTTGGACTGCAAAACAGGATTGGCCGGGTCATGATCCCGACCGAGCCGGTCACCGAAGTTTTCAACGGCAAAAAGCGTACCGTCGAACGGGTGTTTCTCCCCGGTTATGTGCTGGTAGAGATGGATCTCGATAACGATCTCTGGCACGTGATGAAGAACACGCCGCGCGTCACAGGCTTTCTGGGCACTGGCGACAAGCCGGTTGCGTTGAGTGAGCAGGAAGTCAGTTCCATCCTCTTCCGCACCGACGTCTCCAAAGACAAGCCGCGGATGAAGATCAAGTTCGAGAAGAACGAATCGGTCCGCATCACCGATGGGCCTTTCGCCAACTTCAACGGCGTGGTCGACGAGGTCAACGAAGACCGCGAAACGCTGAAAGTCATGGTCACCATTTTTGGCCGCTCGACCCCGGTAGAACTCGAGTTTGGCAAAGTAGAAAAGGTAGTTTAGGGAAAGGTAATTGCAATGCCACCAGTTAAAAAAGTACAGACCCAGGTAAAGCTCCAAATTGAAGCGGGGAAAGCGACCCCTGCACCTCCGGTCGGTCCGGCTCTGGGTCAGGCCCAGGTCAACATCATGGAGTTCTGCAAGCAATTCAACGCGCGTACGCAGAACAAGGAAATGGCGGGGCTGATCATTCCCGTCGTGATCACTGTCTACGTGGATCGCACCTTCACCTTTGTCACCAAGACGCCGCCGGCAGCCGTGCTGCTGAAGAAAGCCGCGAACCTGGCCAAAGGCTCCGGTACTCCCAACAAAGACAAGGTAGGCAAAGTCAGCGAAGCCCAGGTCCTGGAAATCGCCAAGCAGAAAATGCCTGACCTGAACACCGTCACCATCGAGTCCGCCGTCAAGAGCATCAAGGGCACCGCCCGCTCCATGGGCATCGAAGTCACAGCGTAGCGTTTCCAGTCCGCATCGCGGAGTCCAAGGAGGGAGTTGCTCTCCCCCTTGTCATCCCGACCGGAGCGAAGCGTAGCGGAGGGACCTGCGGGCCCACTTTCTCCCTCGCAAACTTGTCAGGGAAGAATTTTGTGAGATAATCAAAAATGCGTCTTGAGCAATACCCAGACGCAGTCAACGGCCACAAGTAGCAATACGAACGGCCAACACCACGGCAGGACAGCAACAAAGTCCATGGCGGTGGTAGACAGAGGAAGCATGGCAAAGAAAATCAGCAAAAACATGGCGAAGGTGCGCGCCCAGGTGGAAGACCGCCCCTACTCGCTGAATGATGCAGTCCCCCTCCTCAAAAAGGTGAAATACGCAAAGTTCGACGAAACCGTCGACCTGACCCTGCGTCTCGGCGTAGACCCCAAGCACGCTGACCAGATGGTGCGCGGAACAGTAGTCCTCCCCCACGGGCTCGGCAAAACCAAGCGCGTTGCAGTCATCGCCTCGGGCGACCGCCTGCGCGACGCAGAAGCCGCCGGAGCCGACTTTGTGGGCGGCGAAGACATGGTGGAGCGCATTCAGAAGGAAAGCTGGACTGACTTCGACGCGCTGATCGCCACTCCGGACATGATGAAATCTGTCGGCCGTCTGGGCAAAGTACTCGGACCCCGGGGCCTGATGCCCAACCCGAAGACCGGCACCGTCACCAACGATGTAGCCGCCGCGATTCGCGAAATCAAGGCCGGTAAAGTCGAATTCCGCACCGACAAAACAGCCCTGGTGCATGTCCCGGTAGGCAAGCTCTCCTTCGATCCGCAAAAGCTGATCGACAACGCGACCACGGTGATCAACAGCGTAGTCCGCGCCAAGCCGTCGGCTGCCAAGGGCAAGTACATCCGGGGAATCACCCTCAGCTCGACCATGGGTCCCGGGATCTTGCTCGACAGCCAGGTCGCTGAAGCGGCCGCTAAGCCCTAACAGAGAATTCATCAAGTTCGCGATCGCGCCGGCTAAGCCGCGCATCGGCAACGAAGGTTGGTTTTTATGGCACTCACCAAAGCGAAAAAAGCAGTCAAGATCGATCAGCTCACGCATGAGCTCGAAGGCTCGACCAGCGCCATCGTCGGCACCTTTTCCAAGCTCACCGTCTCCCAGGACTTCGAGTTGCGCAAGGTAGTCCGCGGCGCAGGCGGTCGTTACCGCGTGCTCAAGAACAAGCTGGCAGCGCGGGCGTCCAAGGGCACCAAAATCGAGCAGGCACTGCAAGGCCTCAAGGGCGTTTCCTCGGTGGCCTACACCAGCGGCGACCCCGTCGCCCTGGCAAAAGCCCTCTCCACCTGGATGACGGAGAACGCAGAATTCACCTTCAAGCTGGGCATCGTCGACGGCCACGTCATCAACGTCGAAGAAGTCAAGCAGCTGGCGACCATGCCCTCGAAAGAGGAGATCTTCTCCAAGCTCCTGTTCCTCATCAATGCCCCGGCCCAGCGCCTGGTCACAGTGATGAACGCGGTAGGCCGCGACGTTGCGGTCGTCATCAACCAGGCAGTGGAGCAAGGAAAATTCGCAGCCGCCGCAGAGCCGGCCAAGCCGCCGGCCGCGACGGAAGCAGAAGCACCCAAGGCAGAGCCAGTCGCCGCCGCGGCACCAGCACCCATAGCGGAGGCGCCAAAGGAAGAGCCGGTTGCAGCCGCCACCGTAACCGAAGCGGCCGCCCCAGTAGCAGAAACCGCGGCCACCACGGCGCCGGAAGCAGAAGCCACCGGCACCGGCGAAGATTCGCAAACCGCAGCGGCGGCAACCGAAGCGCCGACCGAGGGCTAAATCAAGGGTAGGGCTCGGCTTTAGCCGTGCCGTTGAGTTCAGGTGGAATACGGGGTTTTAGCCCCCAAGGTACGGTTTTAGGCTTTGTATCAGGGCACGACTTTAGTCGGGACGTAAAGCGAATGAACATCGATGGGCTTTAGCCCCTGAGGGTTGCGCTACACAAGTTGTAGGAAATGAAGGTCCGCAAGGGTTCTTCAGCAGTATCAAGTAAGTAAAGCTATTGGTTACCAAAGTTTAGGAACAGTGGAGAGAAAAATGGCGGATTTGCAGCAGTTGGAAGATCAAATTGTTAGCTTGAGCCTGTTGGACGCGGCGGCTCTGGTAAAGAAGCTCGAAGAGCGGCTCGGAGTCTCGGCAGCGGCCGCAGCCCCGGTAGCCGCGGCAGGCGGCGGAGCTGGCGCAGCAGCGGCAGCCCCAGTTGAGGAAAAGACCGAGTTCACCGTCATCCTCAAGGATGCCGGCGCCAACAAGATCAATACAATCAAGGCCGTACGTGAAGTTACCTCGCTCGGGCTCAAGGAAGCCAAAGACCTGGTCGACGGCGCTCCCAAGCCCTTGAAGGAAAACGTCAGCAAGGAAGAAGCCGAAACCGTCCGCAAGAAGTTCGAGGGCGTGGCTACTGTCGAAGTCAAGTAAATAATCGAAATTTATCGATTAGCAAGTTGCGTGCCAAAGCAGGACGCGCTATCATTATTTTTAGCGCGTCTCTGCCAGGCTTAGACTTGTTACCTGACCGAGCGGTTCTTTGCATACGATTCTCACAATCGAGATGGCACTTTGTATGCGATCTACGACTCCGGTGCATTCTGCACCGGCACACACCTGCGAAATGGGCGGCGGACTTCGTGGTGTGGTGAACGATCTGCTGTAGGGCGGCGCACACGCGGCTTATTGGTTTCAGCGGGATTCGGAAATTCTTATCTTGTCAAGTGCACAATTCGGTTGTGACGCTCGTGGGTAGTTCTGTCCCTGCGAGCATTCGGCGTCTCTCGAGCGCCGCTTCTTGTGTGCCTGTCAGACTCCCGCTCCAACCCCAGGCCCCGATTCATGCCCCCGCATGCCGTCCAGAATACACCGGCAATGCTTTCTGACGATAACCCGTCAGGCAAAGTTGCCTAGCAAGTAAAAGCGCTGTGTCTTCGCCGAAACGAGGCGGCGAAAACACGTTATCGCGCCAGTGAGTTACATCTGGGGAACCCGCGAGACTCGGCCGGTACCCCACATTGCCCCACCTCGCGTCTCACGAGTCTCAGGAGTGAAGCATGCCGAACGAGCACCGCGCCATTCGTAGCCGTCTCGACTTTTCAAAAATTCCAACCGCCATCCAGATCCCTAACCTGATCGAAGTGCAGCGCCGCTCCTACGAGCGTTTTCTGCAGATGGATAAACTGCCTTCGGAAAGGGAAGACAACGGACTCCAGTCCGTTTTCGTCTCCGTTTTCCCCATCACCGACTTCCGCAACATCTCTCAGCTGGACTTTGTGGACTTCTCCATCGGCAACTGGGAGTGCAAGTGCGGTCACCTCAAGGGTCTCCATCACCTGCGTACCGCCTGCGTCAATTGCGGAGCCATGGTGATCACCGACCCCTTCCACCCCGGCGAAGTGCTTTGCCAGAAGTGCGGCACCTATAACAAGAACACCCCCGACTTCTGTAACAAGTGCGGTGACCCAGTCGGTCTGCAATTGAAATATGACCAGGCGGAGTGCGAAGAGCGCGGCATGACCTACTCTGCGCCGCTCAAGGTAACCGTTCGCCTCACCATCTACGACAAAGACCCCGAAACCGGCGCGAAGTCCATTCGCGATATCAAGGAACAGGAAGTCTTCTTCGGCGACATTCCGCTGATGACCCAGAACGGCACCTTCATTGTGAATGGTACCGAGCGCGTCATCGTCAGCCAGTTGCACCGCTCGCCCGGCGTCTTCTTTGAAACGGCCAGCAATCGCACCTACTTCCTGGGCAAGATCATCCCCTACCGTGGCTCCTGGGTAGAGTTTGAATACGACCAGAAGAACACCCTCTACGTCCGCATCGACCGTAAGCGTAAGTTCCTGGGCACCATCTTCCTCCGCGCCCTCGGTCTGCGTTCCGACGAAGATATCCTCAAGACCTTCTACCTCGCCGACACCATCCAGGTGAACAACGGCAAGCTGGCCTGGCAGATCAGCGAAGACCTCACCCAGCCCACGCACCTGCTCGGAGCCAAGCCCGCGCACGCCGTCGTGGTCAAGGGTGAAGAAATCGCTCACTCCGGCCGCAAGGTCACGCCCAGCATCCTCAAGGCGCTGCGCAATCACAAAGTCACCTCGGTCGAAATCGAAACCGCCGAGCTGGATGGCGCGATGACCCTCGCCGATGTGGTCGACACCACCACCGGCGAAGTCCTGCTCGAGGCCAACCACGAGCTCACCGCGGACAAGATCCACAAGATCATCGAGAGCGGAGTCACCTCGTTCCAGGTCTTCTTCCCCGATCGCGACGACGTAGGCAACATCATCACCAACACCCTGCGTCGCGACTCCGTGCGCAAGCCGGAAGAAGCGCTCATCGAGATCTACCGCAAGCTGCGCCCAGGCGATCCGCCAACGCTCGATACCGCCACTGCGTTGTTCGAAGGCATGTTCTTCGATCCGCGCAAGTACGACTTCTCCCGCGTAGGCCGCTTGAAGTTCAACATCAAGCTCTACGAGAATCAGGATGCCACCCAGCTCGACAAGCGCACCCTGACCCCGGAAGACTTCTACGGCACCATCCGTTACCTGCTCAAGCTGCGCAAGAACATCGGCGTAGTGGACGACATCGATCACCTTGGCAACCGCCGCGTGCGCGCGGTCGGTGAGCTCATGGAAAACCAGTTCCGCATCGGCCTGGTCCGCATGGAGCGCGCTATCAAGGAAAAGATGAGCGTCTATCAGGAAATGTCGACGGCCATGCCGCACGACCTGATCAACGCCAAGCCCGTCATGGCGGCCATCCGCGAATTCTTCGGCTCCTCGCAGCTGTCG